>NZ_FMAE01000012.1 GCF_900094575.1 Bradyrhizobium yuanmingense
TTGTTGATGTCGCTGGCGCGGTTGTCGAGCGACTGGGCCGTGAAGAAGTTGGTGGGATTGTCCAGGGCCGAGTTGACGCTCTTGCCGGTCGACAGACGGTTCTGCGTGGTGGCGAGAAGATCAGCGGTGGACTGGAGGGAGAGCAGGTTCTGACGAACCGATGCGGAGAGGACGATGCCTGACATGACTCTGTTACCTTTCTGGTAAACGACGCTACTGTTACACGTCTGCTTGGATCGCGATGGACCCAGCGACGGCGGACCGTGCCGCCGAGACCTCTAACGAAACATGAAATGAAACCCGCGCTTTTGCCCGGTCACACGTGATTCGGCCTCGGAAGCGACGCGCCTAGCAGCACCACCGCGCCAATCCTGTCCTTGAAAGCATTGAGCTTTTTGGCGGGCATGGCTCAAATTTACAGCTCGTTAACTAGTTGCGAGCGAGAATCACGTCCTGATAGGCCGCAACGAACGCTCGGTTACGAAAGCGTTGATGGAGAACAGGAATGGCCCTCAAGGTCGAGCTCAAACCGCACGAACGCATCATCGTCGGCAATTCCGTGATCACCAACACGGACCAGCGGGCCCGCCTCCTGATCGATGGCGAGAACGTGCCGATCCTGCGCGAGCGCGACATCCTCACGCCGGAGACCGCCGACACACCCGCCAAGCTCGTCTATCTGGCGGTCCAGCTCATGTACATCTCCCCGGATCCGCAGACCCAGCACGGCACCTATTTCAACCTGGTGCGGGACATCGTCACCGCGGTGCCGAGCTCCTGGCCGATCATCGAAGGCATCAACAACAACATCTTGAACGGCGACCTCTACCGAGCGCTGAAGGAAGCCCGCAAGCTGATCGCCTATGAGGAGAAGCTGCGCAACCAGTTCGAGGCCACTCATCCCAAGGCGGCAGCCGACAAGGACGACGTCAGCACCGCCGCCTGATACACCGTTCGCAGCACCGACAACGGCCCCGGATCGCCTCCGGGGCCGTTGTCGTTTCAGACGTTCGTCAAGTTATTGCGCTACGAGCGGTGGCGCGTCGACTTCGATCACTCCGCCGCTCCGCTGTCCACCGAACTGCAGCACGGCTGCGACCAGCGCATCGATGTCCGCCTCCTCGGTGCGGTGATTGACGATCGCGGCGCGGATCGCGAACTTTCCGTCCAGTGTCGTGCTCGATGGCGCGGCGATGCCGGACTCCTGGACGTCGGCGACGATCTCGCGATTGACCGCATCGCCGCTGCGATAGCGGAAGCAGACGATGTTGAGATTGACCGGTGCCAGCAATTCCAGCCGCGGTTCGGCCAGCACACGCGCCTCCAGGTATTTGGCGAGCGCGCAGCTTCGTGCGATTGCCCGGCCCAGCCGGTCGGTGCCGAACGTCTTCAGCGTGAACCACGTCTTCAGCGCACGAAAGCCGCGCGACAGATCAGGGCCGAGATCGCAGGGCCAGACCGCGCCCGCCGCAAGCCCCCTCGCCTCGCGGCTCAGATAGGCCGCCGGCTGCGCGAAGGCCTGCCGATGCTGCTCGCCGTCGCGCACAAGCAGGAAGCCAGCGTCATACGGCACCTGCCCCCATTTGTGGAAGTCGAGTGCGATTGAATCCGCAAGCTCGATGCCGCCGAGCAGCGGCGCAAGCTCCGGCGACAGGATTGCGAGCGCACCGAAAGCGCCGTCGACGTGAAACCAGATTCCTTCCTCGCGGCACAACGCAGCGATCGCCCTGAGGTCGTCGATCGACCCGATATCGACCGTGCCCGCGGATGCGACCACCAGAAAAGGCTTGAAGCCGACCTCGCGATCGACGGCGATCTGTGCGCGCAATGCGGCAACGTCGATGCGATGATCGGCATCGACTGCGATCTTGCGCAGCGCATCGGTGCCGAACCCGGCAATGTCCATCGCCTTCGATATGCAGCCATGCGCTGCCTGCGACGTATAGGCCGTGAGCAGTGCACCGTCATTGCCGATGCCGTGCTGCCGCGCGAGCGTGCCGAGCGCGGTGGTGCGCGCCACCAGCACGGCCATCAGATTGGCCATCGACGTGCCCGTGACGAAGATGCCGCTCGCGTTCTCGGGAAAGAGGAACAGGCGGCGCATCCAGTCGACGATCTGGCGCTCCACCTCGATCGGCATGTGGTCGCGTCCGCCGAGATTGGCGTTGAGGCCGGCGGCGAGCATCTCCGCGAGCATGCCGACGGCGGTGCCGCCGCCATGCACCCAGCCCATGAAGCCGGGATGGACGTTGCCGGTCGCATAGGGCGCGACATGCTCCGAGAATTCGCGATAGACTTCGGCAAGGTCGCTCGCCTCGCGCGGCACGTCCGACCTGAATGCCGCGCGGACGTCATCGGGAATCGGCTGCCAGACGGGGCGCGCCCGAACGTTGGCGATACCGTCGATCGTCTCGTCAAGCATGCGGTGGGCCAGCGCGCGAAACTCGCTCCAGTCCTGCGGATCGAGCGGGGTATTCGCGATGGAGCTTTGCGTATGGCGGATGATCTCGTTCATGCTGCGCTCTCCCTGCCCGCCTCTGCGTGCCGCGACAGCATCGCCGTGAACGCGGCAAAGATCTTGCGCATTTGCGGCGGCTTGTAAGGAAACACGACCGGCGAATCCATGTTGTGAACGACGGCGGTGTTGTCGGCCTCGAACACCAGAAGCTCGCCGGCCGCGTTCTCGGCGCAATCGACGATGAAATAGTCGAGGCCGACGCGCCGGCTCATCTCTTCGATCGCGTTTCTGTGGCGCTCGCCGAAAGCATGATCGAAGTCGCGCATGAAGACGGCTTCTTCGGCCCGCTTCTCCTCGCTGAAGGCCATGTAGGCGTTGAGATACCAGATGTCCCAACGGTCGGCGATCGCCATGTGGCACGCGTACGGCTTGCCGTCGACCATGGCGAGGCGATACTTGCGGTAGAGCCCGTCGGGGCTCACATAATCGACGAAGCGTGCGACGAAGAAGTCCTGCTCTTTCCGGTCGGCGAGATAGGCCGCGAGCGCCGCCGCATCATCGAGCTTTGCGAGCCCGACGCCGGCATGCGAGCCGCGCGGCCGCGCGATCATTGGAAAGTGCAATTCGCTTGCGATGCCTTCGCTTGCTATCCGCCCCTGCGCGAGGTCCGACAATTGCGCGCGTGTTGCGTGGATGGTCGCGGGAATGTCGAGGCCGGGCACGTCGATCAGCAGCCGATACAGCTTGTCGCGATCGAGATTGCCGATGCGATCGGGGCGATTGAGCAGCGGCCGCGGCCAGTGCGGCGCGGCCGCTTCGATCAGCGCGAGCGCCTCACGGCATTCCTCGGAATCGGATGCGACCACGATGGCCACGTCGTGCTCCGGCAAGGTCTCGGGCAACCCGACGCCCTTGATCACGTAGAGAGTCAACAGCTCGACATCGGAGCCCTCGAGCAGGAAATCAATCGGCGTGTTACCGCCCATGTCGATGTCGGCTGCAAGCGCGAGCAGGCGCAAGCCCGGCTTCGGGCCTGCGCTGGGCGTTCGGAACAATTGATGGAAGGCCAGCACCTCGGACTGGATCGCAAGCCCCCGATCCTTGTCACCCAGCAGCTGGGTGATCAACGACAGGTCCAGCCCCTCGCCCGCCAGCGCGGTCCCCGCCGCGATGCGCGCGACGAGCTGATCGCGCAACGGATGCAGATCGACGCCTTCGAAGGCCCGGCGCGTCAGCTGCGCAAAGCCGATGCGGTCGGCATAGTTCGCCGCGGTCAAGCCGATCGGCGCGGAAACCGGATGCTGCATCTCACACCTCGAACGCGGGCTTTACCGACACGGCCGCCGCTGCGCCACCGGCGAGCAGCAGCTCGATCTTCACCAGGACGTGGGCGATCTGGTCGAGAAGGTGCTGCACGTTGCGCTGCGCCTCCGCCCTGTCCGGCGACCAGGCCTCAGTCACGAGCCGCGCGCCGACGCAGAGGCGCAGCACGGCCTGCGGCGTCTCGTCCTGCCGCTCCAGCCGCACCGGCTGGCCGATCAGGCAGCGCTGCGCGGCGACCTGACGGTCCTCCGTGCTGCCGTTGATCTCTTCGCTGACATCACGCGCCAACGCGCGATGAACAGAAGCGGTCTCGGCAACACAAACTGGCTTGCCGTCGCGCAGCAGCGTGAACGGAAAGATGGTCGGTTGCGCGAATTCCTCGTCGTCGATGCCGGCCACATGGGTCGCGGCCGAAACAGCGTGCAACGACGGCGACAATGCGATCATGCTGTCGATGCCGGCAGCGAGCTCGGCGAGCATCCCGGCGCGGAAGGCCCCGGGCACGCCGTAGTAGCTGCCGATCTCGGTCAGCGCCGCCTCCCAGCGCAGCCATTGACCGAAATTCGGACGGCGCTCGAAGCGCGAACGCAGCGCCGTCCAGGCCATCGGCCAATCGCAGCGGCCGGCGTAATCACGGATTCCAGATGCGATCCCCTCGACGCGGTCGAGCGACCGCGACAGGCCCTTCGGCACCAGCAGTGCACCGCTGAAGGCAGGTCCACCGAAGAATTTGGAGCCGGTGATCAGCACCATATAGCCGCGGTCGAGATAGGAGCGCAGCCGCCGGCGGCCGAGCCGGGCCTGGCAGGCGTCGACGACGATCTGGACCTTACGCGGCCAGCGCCGCGCGATCTCGTCGAGGCAGGCCGTGCTCGGCGCACGCCATCCGAGCTTCGAGGAATCCATGATCTGGAGCAGCACGGGCGCGCCTTGCGCGATCGTGGCCTCGACCGCATGCAGCACCGCTTCATCGGCATCCGTGCGCATCGCGATCCCGGCCCCCGGCGCGCGCAACGGCAGCGAGATGCTGGCGCCGGCCAGCCCCGCGACCTCGCCGTCCTTGCGAACCGCAAAGCCGCTCGCCGTCAGGGTGCTGAAATGATGTCCACGCGCAGTATGGGCCGTGCCGCTGCCGGTCTGGTCGGCGCCGACCACGATTGTCACCGGCCGCGCGCCGAGCATCGTGCGCGCCAGGAATAGGGCATGGAGCTGGGAGTCCGTGCCGGACGGCGAGAACACCACGTCGACGCGCGGCGAGAGCTGGAGATGACCGCGCAGCTCGTGGCGCATGTCCTCGCAGCGTGCATCGAAAGCGAGCTCGACCTCGTCGAGCAGGCATTTGTGCATCAGCTCTTCACGCGCCAGCGCGGCGCGGTCATAGGCCGCCTGCGAGATCGTCGACGCGGTCGAGGAGGCGAAATTCCACACCTCCGGCTCCGGCGAAGCCGGGCAGCCATAGGCGTTGGCGCGGCCGGTGGGATCGAGCGCCAGGCGCGGATCTCCGCCGGAAACGAGCAGCGTGTCGAGCGGCGTGAAGAGGTCGCGCAGGCGATAACGCGAGCCGCCGTCGGCGGCGCGTTGCATCTCGGGCCGAGGGGATGGGCCGCCGCTCATCCCGAAAGGCTCACGCCGCGGCATCGGCCGCCGCAGGCGCAGCTGCGAATTGCGAGGCGATGTCGCCATGGAACACCGACGGCCCGACGTGGTCGAGCGGGCTCTGGATGTCGGCCCAGATCTCGCCGCCGATATCGGTCCAGCGCTTGCAGAAGGCGAAGTCCTCGGACAGATAGGTGCCGGTCGCCGGATCGATCATGCATTCGAACAGCGCGAACCGGTTCCGGCTCGCCGCCAGCGCATCATGGGAATGTTCGCGGAAGAACTGGAGGTTCGCGTAGTTGGGGTGGCGGCACATCGCCTCCAGCACGTGACGCCGGATCATCAGGAAGCCGGTGCCGGCATAGCGCACCCGGGTGAATCCGTTGACCACCACGATGCGGTCGGGATCCTCGATCTCGAGCACGTAGTCGAGCGAGGCGGCCGGCACGTCGGCCCGACCCGACTGGATCGCCCGCGCGGCCTTGTCCCAGTTGACCCGCTTGATCGGATAGCAGCCGGCGACGACGTCCGCGCCGCATTCGATCAGGCGGAACACCTGCTCCGGCTTGAAGCCGATATCGGCATCGATGAACAGGAAATGCGTCGCCTTCGGATCGTCCAGGAACATCGCGGCAAGGTTGGCCCGCGCACGGGTGATCAGCGCGTCGCCGTCGCGCAGGAGCACCTTGAGCTCAAGATTGGACATGCCGTGCACGGCCCGCTGCAGCGCGAAGATCGAGCTCGCATAGATGCTCGACACCTGCCTGCCGAAGCAAGGCGTCGCCACCACCAGCTGCAACTTGTCCGACATCGACCGCTCCGCCCCCGCTTGCAATCCTCACCAAGAGGTAAACAGGCATGGTTAACGGCGTCTTAACGCCTCCTTACAGGAACTTGACGAGCGAGAGCTGCGCCAGGTTCGAGGTCACCTGGTAGGACGCCTGCAAGGCGTTCTGCAGCGCCAGGATCTCGCTCGCGACCTGGTCGGGCGAAGCCGATTCCGCCTGGTCAATGATGGTCTGGAGCTGCGCCTTGGCCTGGGTCTGGCGCGTGCTCGCGTCCTTCATCGTGTTCTGGGCCATCGCGATGTCGGTCTGGATGTCCTCGATGCGCTGCTGTCCGGGCTGCTGGGTCAGCGCCTGGGTCGTGCGCAGGCTGAGCGCCGAGACCTGCCCGCCCGAATATTGCCCGGTCGGCGAGGTCGAGAAGGTGCCGAACACCGCGATCGCCTGCAATTGCCGGCGGATCGCATCCTCATTCGCCTGGGCGCCGTACTGCACCGTCACGGCATCGTCGACCCGCGCCATCGCGGTCGAGCGCGCCGAGCCGGGCCCGTCATTGCCCAAATACCATTTCACCGTATTGGCCGAGCCGTTCACCAGCGTGGTCGCCGAGCTCGCAGGCGAGGAGCCGACGCGCAGCGGCGGCTGCGTGGCGGTCACCGGCGTCGAGCTGAACCCGAGCGCGCTCAGCGCGCCGGTGTTCGACGTCGTGATGTTGAGGCTCGCCGCATCGTCGGTGTTGATCGTGATCGAGCCGCCATGGACCGTCGAAGGCTTCGAGGTCCCGGTGATCGCGTCGACCTTGCTCAGCAGGGTCTGGATGCTGTCGGTGACATTGAGCTGGTTGCCGGTCGCGCCCGAGGCCACGAAGGTCAGCGTGGTCCCGTTGACGGTGATGGTATCGCCTGCGACGAAGCCCGGCGAGATCGAGTCCGAGGGGCTCGCGCCCGATAGCGCCGTCGCGCCGGTGACCGGGGCCGCCGGCGCCGTCTGGTTGTTGACGGGGGTGCCGATCGCAGAGCTCGCGGTGTTGAAGAAGTTGTCGCCCGCAACGATCGCCGATGCCGCCACCAGCGAGGTGTTGGCGAGCTTCTGAATCGCGGTGTTGAGCGCCGTGTTGAGATTCGCAGCAGTATTGTTCGGGTTGACGGGCGTGCTCGCATCGATCGCGAAGCTGCCGAGCGGCGTCGGCGTTGCCGAGGACGCCGTCAGGTCGATCTGCTCGGTCGTGCCGTCCGGCAGGGTGAACTGAATGCTGAGCTTGTCGCCGTTGTTCGGATTGACGCCGTTGAGATCGACCGAGAACGACACCGGCGAGCCGCTCGGGCCGGTGACGGTCGCGCCTGTCAGCGTCGAGGACACCGCCTTGATCTTGAGGCCGAATGGCGATCCGGCGACGTCCTCCGACACCTGCACGGAGCTTGCCGTCGGCTGCGTCTGCACCAGGCGGCCCATGCCGCTGGTCCCTAGGTCCGCGGCCTGGCGCTCGGCCATGACGGTCTTGAAGCCGGCCTGTGTCGTGGTGCCGTTAATGATGTCGCCGGCATCGGCGACCGACTGGGTATTGACTGCCGTTCCGGAGAACAGATAGCGGCTGCCGGTCTGCGTGTTGAGGACACCGACCATCGAGCCGAACTGGGCGGCGGCGGTGTTCTGGGCAATCGTCTGGCCGTTGACGTTGAGGTCCTGCGCGGTAGAGGCCGAGCCGGTCTGCACCGTGCTGCGGATCTTGGTCAGCGATTGCAGCGCGGTGTTGGCGAGGTTGATGCTGACGTTGACGTTGGTGATCGTGTCGGTATAGCCGGCGATGTTGGAGAGCTGCGCGCGCCCGGCGATCGCAAAGCCCTCGTTCGTCCCCATGCCGGCATAGTTCTGCGACAACTTGCCGGTCGAGAGCTGCGTCGAGAGGTCGGTGAGCTGCTGATTGATGTTGCGGATCTGCGCGCCGAGGATCGACGAAGAATAGTTGATGCTGCTGATCGCCATCTTTCTGAGCCCTGTTACTGTTTACAATTGAGCCTGGATCAACGTGTTCATCATGGTCTGCACCACCGACATGACATGGGCGTTGGCGGCATAGGCATTCTGAAGCTGGATCAGGTTCGACATCTCCGAGTCCAGGTTGACCTTGGAGGTCGAGTCGAACTTGGCCTGGAGCGTCGAGACCACGACGCTCTGGCCTTGCTGGAGCTGGGTGGCCTGGGTCGCGGCGTTGGCCTGCACGCTCAGGAACTGCTGGAGGAAGTTCGAGACGCTGCCGGTGAAGGGCTGGCTCGCCGAGCCGAGGCCGCTCTGCGGCGAATAGGAGAACACTGCACTGGTGAGCTGCGAGTAGAGATAGTCCGAACGCGTGGTATCGCCTGCGGGCGTCACCGGCGAGGTATTGTAGACCGACATCCGGGTCGGATCGGTCACGAGCTGCGTGTTCACGGCGATGCGCCCGGCAAGACCGGTCATCTGCGAGCCCGACGCCGTGATTGCGCCGGTGTAGAGCGCCTGCCCGCCGTCGGTGAACAGCGGCAGCTGCGGATTGCCCGAGGTCAGCGACGAGATCGTCTTGGTGGTCGAGGCCGAACCGACCTTGGCAAGCCCGGTGTTGTCGTCGGTCACCCGCAGCGTCGTGGCGGTCGCCGGCGACGGGGCGGCGGAGAACGACAGATGCGTGCCCGACAGCGCGGTGTTCAGCGCAGAGGCGATCGCGCCCATGCCGCCGGCGAAGTCGACGCCGATTCGCATCGGGTTGGCGTTGGTCGCGTTCTGGAGCGGCAGCGCGGCGGGGTCGGTCACGTTGACGAGCGTGATCTGGCGCTGCGTGTTGGTCGCCGTGTCCGTATAGGTGATGTTGACCGTGTTGCCCGGCAGCGCACCGGCGAGCTCGAGATCGAAGCCGGCCGGCGGGCCGGTGACCGTGCTGCCCGCCGTGGTCTTATCGGACAGCGCGCTCGCCATCGTGGCGGCGAGCTGGTCGATCTGGTTCTGCGCTTGCACCAAAATGTCGTCGCGCAGCTTCAGGTCGGCCGCGATCTGGCCGGACGACACCACGTTGTTGGCGACGACGTCGACTTGCGAGCCGTTCGGCAGCTTGATGTTGAACGCGCCGACGCCGGACTTGGCCGGGTCGATGTTGTAGAGCGATGTCGCCGACAGCGCGCCGGCGGAGGCAAAGGAGAATTCGGACGCGAGCCCGGCGCCGACCAGCTGGATGCCGGTCGTGGTGTAGATGTTGGCCTGGTTCGAGTTGTCGGTGGTGACACGGACGTCGACATATTTCGACAGCGTGTTGATGGCTTGGTCGCGCTGGTCCATCAGCGTTGCGGCCGAGGGATCGTTGGCCGATAGGCCCTGGAGCCTGGTGTTGATGTCGGCGATCTGCTTCATGGCCGCATTGGCGGCCTGCGCCGAATTGCTGAGATCCTGCTCGACGTTGGAGCGCAGCGACTGGATGCCCTTGGTGGTGACGTTGAGCTGCGTCGCGAGCGCCTGGGCCGCCCCGAGCGCCACGGTCTGCGCCGACGACGCACCCGAGCTGGTCGACAGCGCCTGCAGCGCCGTGGTGAACTTGTTCAGCGCGCTTTCGAGCGTGCCGGAATTGCCGGGCGTGCCGTAGACATTCTGAAGCTGCTTCAGGATGTTGGCCATCTGGTCGGCGTAGCCGCCGCCGCCGGTCTCGGTCCGTAGCTGGTTCTGCACATAGGTGTCGAGCAGGCGGCTGACGCCGGTCGTCATCGCCGTCGCGCCGAACTCGCCGGTGGTGACCTCGATCTGGTTCGGCGTCTGGACGACGTAACCCGGCGTCTGCGCATTGGCGACGTTCGAGGAGACGATCGAGAGCGCGGCCTGGTTGGCACGCAGACCGCTCATCGCGCTGGCGAGGGCTGAACTCAAACCCATATCACTGGCCCGCCTTTGTTACGTCACGCGCCGATCAGCGCAACACGTTGAGGAGATCCTGCACCATCGAGTTTGCCGTCGTGATCACCTTGGTGTTGGCCGAATAGGCCTGCTGGGTCACGATCAGCTTGGTGAATTCGTCGGCGATGTCGGTGTTGGATCCCTCCAGCGACGAGCCGCTGATGGTGCCCGAAGCGCCGTCGATGGCGTCACCCGATTGTTCGGTCGCGGCATAGGCGCCGCCGTCCATCGCCTTCAGATAATTGGTGCCGTTGAAATGCGACAGCTGCACCTGCGCGAGGTTGAGGTTCTGGCCGTTGGAGAAGGTGCCGACCACCACGCCGTTGTTGTTGACGGCGACCGATCGGAGCTGACCGGCGGCGTAGCCGTTCTGGGTGATGGTGTTGATCGTCACCGCGCCGCTGGTGCTGGCATATTGCGTCAGCCCTCCGGAGGAGATGTTGAAGGCGACGGAGCCGAGCGACTGGCCGCTGACGGTGACATTGTTGATGGTGATGCCCGAGCCGCTCGGCGAGGTCAGCGAGCCGTCGGCGGCAAAGGTGAAGGTCTGGCCGGTATTGACCCATCCGACCGTCGTGCCGGTCGCGTTCGGGTCGGTCTGGTAGAACAGGTTCCAGCTGTCGGAATGACCCGCGCCCAGCGAGGCACTGTCGGTCTTGGCCCAGCGCAATTGCAGGTTCACCGGCGTACCGGCGGCGTTGTAGGCGGTCACCGCGCCGCCGCTGATCGATTCCTTGGTGAAGGTGGCGATGTCGTTGCCGATCACGCCGCCGGTGCCGGCCGTGCCGCCACCCTCGCGATTCCTGGTGATGGTCGAGGTGAAGCCGAGCGCGGAGAAGGCCGCGCTGTTGGAGCTGGAGACCGTCAGGTTGGAGACGGTGCCGGTGTTCAGCGTGATCACGCCGCCGCTGCTGACCGACGATCCCGAGGCGCCGGAGAGCGCATCGATCTTGCCGAGCAGGGTCGTGACGTTGTCGGTGACGTTGATCTGGTTCGCACCCGAGGCGCCCGAGGCCATGAAGGTCAGTGTCTGACCGTTGACGGTGATGGTGTCGCCGGGGGAAAAGCCCGACGTGAGCACCTGGGCACCGCCGGCGGTGGCCGAGCCGCTCAGCACCGTCGCGCCGGAGATTGCAGGCGAGGACAGCACGTTGCCGCCACGCGTCACGCTGCTGATGCCGAGCGCGGTGGCGGCCGTGCCGCTGCCGATCGCGACGTCGGTGCCGGTGCCGGTCGCGATCTGGATATTGCCGCTGACCGAGAGCGAAGCGGTGACGCCGGCGCCGCCGGCCGTCTGGATCGCGTTCAGGATGTCGGCCACAGTCGCCGTCGTACCCGCACCGAGACCGATCGTGGTGTTGTTGCCGACGGTCGAGACCGTGGTGCCGCCGTTGAAGGTGATGGTGTTGCCGTTGATTGTCAGCGTCTGGCCGCTCAGCGCGGTGAGGATGCTGGAGGCCAGATGCGTGCCGGCGGTATTGTCGAGCGACGTGGTCGTCGAGGCGACCGCAGAGGAATTGTTCTGGAGCGCAACCGTGCCGGTGGCCGTCGTTGACGAATAAGCCGAGCGGATGTTGCCGGTAGCGGCCGCGCCCGAGACGGTCGCGTTGGCATAGGGCGCCGGCGGCGTGCCGACCGGCAGCGGGTTGGCGGCGAAATCGGACGGGTTGAGACCGCCGGCCGCGAGCAATGTGCCGGTCGAGGCCGTGGTTTTCGCCACTGTGTTCGGCTGGGTCGGCAGGTTCGCCGCGTACTGGATTGAGGTGGTCGCCTGCGCCGGAATGAAGTTGTTCTGGAATTGCAGGACGTTTGCCACGCTGCCGGTCGGGTTGCCGGTCTTCGGGTCGACGGTGACGCCCATCAAGTAATAGCCGGCGCCGTTGACCAGGTTGCCGTTGGCATTGAGTTGGAAGTCGCCGCGCCGCGTGTAGTAGGTCACCCCGGTGAAGACAGGCACGTTGTCGACGACGCCACTCGCCTTCTGGATCGAGAAGAAGCCGTCGCCGGTGATCGCCATGTTGGTGGCGACGCTGGAGGACGAGATCGTGCCCTGCGTCGTGATGGTGGCCTTGGCGTTGGCCTGCACGCCGCCTGCCACCTGCTTGCTCGGGACCGAGGAGTCCGGGATGAGGTCGACGAAGCTGGTGCCGATGCCCTTGTAACCGGTGGTGGATGAGTTCGCGATGTTGCCGGAAATGTTCTGCAGCGCGAAGGACTGCGCCTGCAGGCCACCCACCGAGGTGTTCATTGCATCGAAGATACCCATAACTTTGTCTCCAAATCCGATCTCGGCGGCCGGTCGACCATGGCCGCAATCGGAAAGAGACGTCGCAAGGCCTATGCCAATGCGGGTATCTTCAGGAAATCAATGACTTAATGAAAAAGCCCCGGTCTGACGACCGGGGCACATTTGCCGGGACCGGCAACAATTGCCGGGGCATCCTGTCGTTCCGGAGCGGTCCGCAGGACCGGAATGACTCCCGCGAAACCTACGTCGCCGACGCCGCCGCGGGGTGGAAGACCAAGCCGAAACCGTCGATGCAATAGCGCAATCCGGTTGGCTTCGGGCCGTCGTCGAAGACATGGCCGAGATGGCCGCCGCAGCGCCGGCAATGCACCTCGGTGCGGACCATGCCGTAGCTGCGGTCCTCGGTCTTGCCGACATTGCCTTCGATCGGCGCATAGAAGCTCGGCCAGCCCGTGCCGCTCTCGAACTTGGTCTCCGACGTAAACAGCGGCAGGTCGCAGCCGGCGCAGGCGAAGATGCCCTTGCGCTTCTCCTTCAGCAGCGGGCTGGAGCCGGGCCGCTCGGTGCCGTGATTGCGCAGGATCTCATATTGCTGCGGCGTGAGCTGGGCGCGCCATTCGGCTTCCGTCTTCGTGATCTCGAACTTTTGCGCGGCCTTCTCGCCGGCCTCGGCAGGTGTTCCTCTCAGCCAGCGCAAGGCGGAAAGGCCGAACAGGCCGGCGACAGTCGTGAGCAGGATGCGGCGGTCAAGCATGTCATTCTCCGTGCGCGGGAAGTCCACGCCCTGAGATACGGGCTTCTGCCGGCCGAAGTTACACGTCGGAGCGGAATTTCGCTCAACTTATTGCGAGACGCGGTCCTCGTGCACGACCGGTTCCGCAGCGCCGACCGCGGCTTTCGGCGGTGGCGCCGGTCGGGGTCGCACGCCGGGCGGCGCTCGGCGCGGACCGGTGCCGGCGGCGCGGTTGGCTTCGGCGAGGCGGGCCTCGCGTTGCCTGTCCTTGACCCTCGCGCGCTCGCGATAGCGGGCGAGCGCACCTGCGGCGGCGGAGCTCGCCCTGCCCCAGATCCCGACCAGCTGGCCGGCGACGCGCCCCGTGGCGCCGCCCGCCCAGACCAGTTCGAACGGCGAGAACAGCTTCCAGCGCTCATCGCCCCGCAAAATGCTGCGCGCGATCATCTGTCCGGCCATGGCGGAGGTGTTCATGCCCTGGCGACCGAACCCGCTCGCCACCCACAAGCCTTTGCGCAGCTGGCCGATCTGCGGCATGCCGTGCACGGTCTGGCCGGTGGCGCCGCCGAAGATGTCGGTGATCTCGACATTGCCGAGCTCGGGAAAGATCGTCCGGATCCGCCGCTTGATGTCGCCGGCGAAGCGCTGCGGACGCGCGGCCCAGGTGGTCTCCGGGCTCTCCCACATCAGCCGGTCGCCGTCGACAAGCCGGAAATGATCGACACCGTCGGAATCCATCACCGATCCCTTGAAGGCGATGATCTCGTGCAGGCGCTCGCCGAGCGGCGCGGTCACGCCGGCATAGCGCCAGACCGGCAGCAACGTCTCCGACAGGCGCTTGGAGGGGGCGCCGAGATGAATGTTGCCGGCGAGCACGATGTGGCTCGCCCGCAGCCGCGCCGAGGGCGTGACGATGCGCTTGCGGATGCCGGAATGATCGATGCTGACGACCGGCGTGTCCTCGAAGATGCGGGCGCCTGCCCGCCGTGCCAGCGCCGCAAGGCCGTGCACGTATTTCCGGCCGTCGACCTGGAACGCTTTCGGATAATACACGCCGTGGAAGTAATGATCGGACTTGAGCGCCTCGCGCACGCGGTCGACCTGCCAGCCTTCGACCTCGGTATCGAAATCCTCGTTCAGCATCTGCAGCCGGCTGATCAGCCGGTCGCCGGCATCGACATTGGAGACCTCCAGCACGCCGTCGCTGAGGCCGATCCCCGGCATGCTCTCTTCGCTGGCGTTGGCCCGGACGAACTCGGCGCCCTGCTTCGACAGGGTCCACAATTCGCGGGCGTCCTCCAAGCCGATGCGCTCGATCAGGTCCGTGAGCGGCAGCGCAAAGCCCGGCATCACGGTGCCGAGCTGGTTTCCGGAGGCGTTCCAGCCAATATGCCGGCCCTCGAGCACCGCGACACTGGCCCCGAGCCGGGCCGCCTCCAGCGCCACGGTAAGCCCGGCCAAGCCCGCCCCGATCACACAAATGTCGGCATCGAGATCGAACGACAGCCGCACGCGGTCGCGAAAGCCGGCTTCTTCCTGGGACACGCTTGTGAAAGTCTCGCTCATGCAGTTTTCTTAGAGGACTGTGCGGGCCCTTGTCACCTTGTCCTCAACCGGCGCCTGTAGATTATCCTGGACGTGGAACGATTCGAGAATGCCATGCGCCGTTTGATGCTGCTGCGTCACGCCAAGACCGAGACCGACGCACCGAGCGGCCGTGACCAGGACCGCCGGCTCGACGACCGCGGCCACAAGGATGCCGCGCGGATGGGAGACTGGATCGCGGCCCATCCGCCCTTCCCCGATACCGTATTGGTCTCCCACGCCGTGCGGGCCCGTCAGACCTGGGACATCGCCTGGGAGGCGATGAAGGACCGCGTCCCGGCGCCGCAGGTCGAGGTCCTGCCGGAACTCTATGGCGCCGATCCCGCGCAGATCCTGGACACCATTCGCACCGCAACCGCCCCGGCCGATCCGAAGCGGCTGCTGCTGATCGGCCACAATCCCGGCATGCACGAGGTCGCGCTCATGCTGATCGGCGGCGGCGATCCCGATGGCGCCAAGACCCTCGGCGACAACCTGCCCACAGCGGGGCTTGCGATCTTCGACTTTGACGTCAAGGATTGGGATGACGTGGCCTACCGCCGCGGCAAGCTGGTGCTGTTCGTCAGCCCCAAGCTGCTTCGATCGGGCTAGACGCGCGGGCGCCGTCTCGACCGGTTGGTTCAGCCTGGTTCACAGGGAGGCGCAGATGTTCAAGTCCATCCTCGTGCCCATCGATCTCGCCGACACCGATCTCGCCAAGCCGGCGATCGCGACCGCGGCGACTTTGTCGCAGACCTGGAGCGGCACCGTGCGCCTGCTCAACGTGCTGCCGATGACGCCGGTGATGCTGGCCGAGTACGTCCCGGCCGATTTCGACGAGCAGCAGCGCCAGACCTCGGAAGAGGCCCTCGCCATCGTCGCCCGCGAATCCGGCATCGAGCCCTCCCGCATCTCCAGCGTGGTGCGCCAGGGCGGCATCTATCACGAGATCCTGGAGGAAGCCGCGCACATAAAGGCCGACTTGATCGTGATGACCTCGCACCGGCCGGCGATGCGCACCTATTTCCTCGGCTCCAACGCCGGCCACGTCGTGCGCTACGCCAAGTGCTCGGTGCTGGTGGTGAGGCATTGAAGGGCAGCAGACTTCGTCATTGCGAGCGCAGCGAAGCATCCAGCATCTTTCCGCGGCGACAGCCTGGATTGCTTCGCTGCGCTCGCAATGACGGAGAGGCAGCTGCGTGCCACACTCGCGCTTCCGTGCCCCGGACGCTGCGCAGCACGAAGTGATGCGCTGCAGAGCCGGGCCCATGCGTCAGCGAGTGCGATCCGCTGGGTCCCGGCTCTGCGCAGCAGCGTTTCCCGCTGCAGCGCGGCCCGGGACACGCGAGTATCACAGATACCGCGACAGCTCGGTCTTGAACTGTCCGTACACGGCATCCTCGATCTGGCTGCGCGTGATGCCGATGTCGCGCAGGGCGCGGTCGTCGAGCTCGTTCAGGGTCTTGACGGCGGAGCGGCGCTCCAGGCGGTCGAACAGCGCGGTGAGGCGCAGGGCTAGGGCACTGAAAAATCCGCCCGATGAGGATGGGCGTAAGGTCCGCCCGGCAGTTTGCGAGATCGTGGTCATTCTTCTTCTCCGGCCTATCGTCCCGCGCGGCGAAGCAGGTGCCGTTGGCGCGGACGCTTGCGGGCGCCTGCACCTCATTTGCCGTCGGATTGCTCTCGCTCTCCTCGGCGCAATCGCGGAACTTGATGGAACTTAAATGCTCCAGTACACTCCTCGGAGCAAGCAAAACATTGCTCTCGGTGCAATATGTCCAAGTTCGAGTACGTGAAGCTCGCCGATGCCATTGCGGCCGATATCACTAACGGCACGTTAAGGCCCGGCGACCGGCTGCCGCCGCAGCGCAATTTTGCCTATGACCGCGGCATCGCGGTCTCGACCGCGAGCCGGGTTTATACGGAATTGCTCCGCCGCGGCCTCGTGGTCGGCGAGGTCGGGCGCGGCACGTTCATCTCCGGCGACGTCAGGCGTGAAGTCGAGACCATGCGCGAGCCGGCCGACGCGCGCATCAATCTCGAGGTCAATTACCCGCTATTGCCGCAGCAATGGGCGATGATCGCCAAGAGCCTCGCGGGGCTCGAGCGCATCGACGCGCTGGAATCCGCGCTGCGCGTTTCGACCAGCACCGGCACCAAGAGCGCCCGCGTTGCCGCCGCTGCCTATCTCGCACGCAAGGATTTTTCGCCGCAGCCCGAGCAGATCTTCTTCACCGCCAACGGCAAGCAATCGCTCGCGGCCGCGCTTGCCGCGCTGGTGCCCACCGGCGGCCGCTGCGGCGTCGAGGCGCTGACCTATCCCTACGTCAAGAGCATCGCCGCGCGGCTCGGTGTGACGCTGGTCCCGATCCCCATGGACGAGTTCGGCGCGCGGCCCGACGCCATCCAGAAGGCCCATCGCGAGGCGCATCTGTCGGCGCTGTATCTGCAGCCCATCATCCAGAACCCGCTCGGCGTCACCATGAACGCGACGCGGCGCGCCGACATCATGCGCGTCGCCGAGAAGCTCGATCTCACCATCATCGAGGACGCCGTCTACGGCTTCCTCGCCGACGACACGCCACTGGCGGCGCTCGGGCCCCACCGCTGCATCGTGCTCGACAGCCTGTCCAAGAAGGTCGCACCGGGGCTCGCGCTCGGCATCCTCGTCGCGCCGCCGCATCTGCGCGAGAATGTAATGAGCGCGGTGCGGACCGGCGGCTGGATCGCCTCCGGCCATGCGCTCGCGGCCGGGCAGCGGCTGATGGCCGACGGCACCGTCGCCGAGCTGACCCGGCTGAAACGCATCGATGCCGCGCGCCGACAGCAGACCGCCGCACGGCTGCTTTCCGGCTACCAGCTCGCCGCCGATCCGCGCTCGTATCATCTCTGGCTGACGCTGCCACCGCACTGGCGCTCGCAGACCTTCGTCGCCGCAGCAGCAAGGCGCGGCATCGCGCTGACGCCGTCCTCGACCTTCGCGATCGCGCACGGTCATGCGCCGAACGCGGTGCGGCTCGCGCTCGCCCCGCCCTCGCCCGAGCAGCTCGATTCCGGCCTGCGCACCATCGTCTCGCTGCTCGGCACCAAGGAGGACGATTTCGACTCGACCGAGTAGAGCTCTCATCTGACGCGTTTTCTTCACGCGAACCGGACCCCACTTCGCTCGCAAACGCTTTAGGGCAGCAGGGCCTTCGGCACGCGATCGAAACTGTAGCTCTGCGGCCGGTTGCGCCGCACGAAGCCGCCGACCTGCCAGGCGAACAGCGCGGCGAAGCCGAGGATGAACAGCACGCCCGCGAGCTCGCCGGTCAGAAGCGCGCGGATCAACAGCCCCGCCATTGCCACAGCGAGCACGGCCAGGAACGCCAGCACCGCCGCATAGGTTTTGCGGCCGAGGCCCGCGGTCAATTCGGCGCGGCTGCCGGCTTTGGCCATCCGCGCATGCAGCTCGATCAGGAAATCGCGAAAACCGTTGTCCTGCGGCGCCATCAGCGCCGCGGTCTGCCAGCTCGTCGACAGGATCGCGATGCGGCCGCCGCCGGTGCGGCTGATATCGGCGCGGAAGCGGTGCTGCTGCATCGACACCGGGCGGAACGACAGCCGGATCGCCGAAATCTCGTCATAGCGCCACAGGCCGGAGCGGCCGGCGATGTGCCAGGACAGCCCCTGCTCCGTCAGCTCGAAGCGATGCGCCGAGCCGATCAACGAGGCCTTGTAGGCATAGCTCGTGGTCGAACCCGCTTCCGCTCCCGGCATGTCGTCAACGAACCCATGGGCGATCGCTTGGGCGATCGGCTTGCGCGATCGCCCCCGGCCATCCTACAAGCGAGACATGGCTGAGACGACCTTTTTTCCGCGCCGCCTGATTCTCGGCGCCGCGATGAT
Organism: Bradyrhizobium yuanmingense; assembly: GCF_900094575.1. GTDB lineage: Bacteria > Pseudomonadota > Alphaproteobacteria > Rhizobiales > Xanthobacteraceae > Bradyrhizobium > Bradyrhizobium yuanmingense. Next base: position 18,525 of record NZ_FMAE01000012.1, read on the forward strand.
CTCCGGTGTGTTGCTGGCGCTCGCGGTGCACATGCTGGGCGCGCGCTACGGTCTCGATCTCGGCCGCCTCTGGCGCTCCGACACGCATGAGTTCATTCCGGCGGGCGCCGCCATCGCCTGGTGGCTGATCGCCACCGTCGGCTTCTCCGGCGGCTATTTCACGGCGAGCCTGATGCAGAGCGCCGTCTCCGGACAGATCCCGCAGCGGATGCGGCAATTCCTGATCGCGGTCGGCGTGCTGCTGCTTGCGGGAGCGGGTCAGGCGGCGTCGGCGCCGAGCCCGATCCCGACCGTCTCGGGCGTGCTCGCCGGGCTTGCCGCCCTGTGTCTCGGCGCCGTGATGGCGTTCTGCGGCGCGCATTTCGCGCTGCGCCGAAGCTGACCTCTCAAGCCGACGCGCGCAGCCGCGGCCGTTCCAACATGATCGCGACATCCGAGGCGGGCCGCGGCTTGCTGAACAGATAGCCTTGCGCCTGGGTGCAGCCCTCGCGCCGGAGCAGCTCGAGCTGCGCGTCGTTCTCGACGCCCTCTGCCGTGGTGACGATGCCGAGGCTGCGGCCGAGGCCGGTCACGGCGCGAATGATCGCCATGGAATCCTCGCGCGTCGCCAGCTCCGACACGAAGGAGCGGTCGATCTTGATCTTGTCGAACGGGAAGCTGCGCAGATAACTCAGCGACGAATAGCCGGTGCCGAAATCGTCGAGCGAGATCCGCACGCCCATGGCACGCAGCTCGTGCAAGGTCGTCAGCGTCGCCTCGCTGTTCTGGAGCAGGACGGATTCGGTGATCTCGAGCTCGAGACGGCGCGCACCGAGTCCCGATATGGCCAACGCCTCTGTCACCGCCGCGATCAGGTTCGGGCTCTTGAACTGCACCGGCGACAAATTGACGGCGACGTCGACATCGTCGGGCCAGGTGGACGCGTCGGCACAGGCGGAGCGCAGCACGAACTCACCAAGCTGAACGATGAGCCCGGTCTCCTCGGCCAGCGGGATGAAGCTGATCGGCGCGATCAGCCCGCGTTGCGGATGGTTCCAGCGCAGCAGCGCCTCGAAGGCGACGACGCGACCGCTGGCGACCTCGCGGATCGGCTGGTAATAGACCTCAAACTCGTCGCGTTGCAGCGCCGCGCGCAGATCCATTTCCAGAAGGCGCCGCGCCTGCGCACGCGCATCCATGCCGGTCTCGAAGAAGCGGTAGGTGCCGCGGCCATCCGCCTTGGCGCGATAGAGCGCAAGATCCGCGTTCTTGAGCAGCTCGTCCGGATTGCTGCCGTCCTGCGGCGACAGCGAGATGCCGATCGAGACGCCGATCACGATCTGATGGTCGTCGATCTGGTAAGGCGCCGAGATCACCTCGACGAGGCGTCCGGCAAGCGATCGCGCGGCGATCTCCTCGGAGCGTCCGATCTGGACCACCGCGAACTCGTCGCCGCCGAGCCGCGCCACGGTGTCCTGTTCGCCGACGGTGGCCTCGAGCCTGCGGCCGACCTCCTTGAGCAGCGCATCGCCAATGGGATGGCCGAGGGAGTCGTTGATGTCCTTGAAGTGATCGAGATCGAGGCAAAGCACCGCGAGCTGGTCGCCCGACTTGGTCTGGCGCAGTCCCTGCTCGAGCTGTTCGTGGAACAGCACGCGGTTCGGCAGGCTGGTCAGCGCGTCATGTCGCGCCATGTGCGAGATCTTGGCCTGCGCCTCCAGCCATTCGGTGATGTCCTCGAAGGTCGCGACCCAGCCGCCGCCCTGCATCGGCTGGTTGACGACCCGGATGGAGCGGCCGAACCGGTTGACGACGTCGGTCGTGGTGCGGCCCTCGCGCGCGTCGGCGACGAGGCGGGCGAAGAATTCATCGGCGTCGCCCTGCCATTGGCCCTTCGCCTGCTCTTCCCTGAGCACGTCGACCAGCAAGCGGCCGGCGAGCGGCACGTCGGTTCGACGGAGCATCGCGGCATAGCGCTCGTTGAACAGGATGATCTTGCCTTCCGCGTCGAACATGCACAGCCCCTGCGACATGTTCTCCAGCGCGCTGTCGAGCACGATCTGCTGGCGGCCCAGTTCGCCCTTGGCGCGGCGGTCGAGCAGCGCGGCCACGAGCGCAATCGCGATGATCGCGACGGCGGCGCCGGCAGTCAGGAACGACAGCGAGGCCGGCGGGACCGAGAGCCCGCTGATCGCGATCGTCGGGTCCGGCGTCAGCAGCACCGCGCCCATCGCGGTGAAATGATGGGCAACGATCGCGAGCGTCAACAGAGCAGTCGCGCTCAGCGCATGCCGAATGCCGTCACCTCGCGCGGCGACGAACAGCGCGAGCGCTGCGAAGACGATTCCGAACAGCACCGAGGCGGCAACCGTGCTCCCGATCCAATCCAGCCGTGCCGGCATCTCCAGCGCCGCCATGCCGGTGTAATGCATCGCCGCGACACCAAGGCCGACGATGGCGCCGCCGACGACGATCCACACCGGGCGCGAGGACGCCACGGCGATGCTCAGGCCCACGAAGGTCAAGGAGATCGCAAGCATCAGCGACAGAATTGTCACCGGGATGTTGTAGGCGCCGGCGCTCCCGGGGCCATAGGCCAGCATCGCGATGAAATGCGTCGCCCAGATGCCGCATCCGCTCACGGCCGCATCCAGGGCGATCCAGGCCAGGCGCCCGGCTCCGTGCGTCGCGCGTGCGCGCTGAAACAGGCTGATCGCCGCGGCGCTGGCGAGCAGGCACACCGCGCCCCCAAGGGCCACCAGTCGCCAGTCATGCTCGTCGGTGAGACAGTAGAGAACTTGATACATTGCCGGCCCCTATCGACCCGCACTTGAGCCGACAGTGGTGGACGATCGGTAACCGGCTACAAACCTGCTCCGGACGTGGTGAATGGAAGATGAGCGAGTTCGCTGACATTGCTGATCCTGGCGACGGCGCACCGAAGCAGCACCACGGCAGCGGGAAGCGAACAAGCACAAGCGCCGCGCGGACCGTCGCGCGGCGCTCGTAGTTTCCTCTACTCAGCTCGCCGCGCGCAGATTCACCTTGCTCTCGGCGAGTGTCGTCAGCTTCTGGTCGGTCGCCTTCTCCTCCTCGAGCGTCTTGGCGAGCACCGCCGCACAATCGTTGCGGCCGAGCTGCTTGGCCCAGGCGATCAGGCTGCCGTAGCGGACGATCTCGTAATGCTCCGCGGCCTGCGCCGCATTGATCAGGGCCGCGTCGAGCACCGCCTTGTCGGCGACTTCGCCGGCGGTCTCGTCGGCTTCCTCGATGATGCCATCGATCGCCGGGCAGTCGACCGCCTTCACGGGGACGCCGTGCATCTTGAAGACCTCCTCGAGCCGCGCAACGTGCTGCTTGGTTTCCTCGAGGTGCGTCAAAAAGCCCTGTTTCAGCTGCGGATCAGTGGCCTTGGTCGCCATCTTCGGCAGCGCCTTGGTGAGCTGCTGCTCGGCGTAATAGATGTCCTGGAGCTGATGTACGAACAGGTCGTTCATGGTCTTGATGTCTTTTGTGAACAGTCCCATCGTTCCGATCCTCTCGGGTCTTGGGAACACGGAGGCGCCGGCTTGCACGAAAAAGCCGCGTATTCCGCCATGTTCGATTGCTGATGGAGGCTAACGACCACGCGGCATCGACGTTCCAAAAACGCCGATACGGCTCTGCGTTGGAACAATGCGGACGGCGCCGGGATCTGAGATCGTATCGGCACGGTGAGCGCGCGGATGGAGCCTGGTTTCGCGACTCATATGCTTAACGCGCCGCCGATATGAACCGCGTATGACAAAGTTGCCCGCCGAACGCAGAACCTATTGTTGTCAAGGGCTGCACAAGCCGCTGATTTTGCCTTAAATGAGCTGGATCATGCCTAGCGATCGATGCCTGCCTTTGGCCGTGATCGCACCCGACCGGCCAATGTCTGGCCCGGTCGGTCTTGCCCCCCGCCGGGAGGATGAATGCACGGACTGCTGCCCGCGTTGAAACGCGGCTTCAATAGATGGATCGGCTGGCGACGGCTCGGCGTCGCCGCGAGCATCTTCATCATCGCGTTTGCGATCACGACGCTGGTGCGGACGCTCAAGGGCATCGATACCGGGGTCATCCTGACCGCGTTGACGGAGATTCCCCGCGGCAACATCGGGCTGGCGGCGATCTGCGTCTTCTTCGCGTTCTGTACGCTGACCTTCTACGACTATTTTGCGCTGCGAACGATCGGCAAGAAGCACGTGCCCTATCGCATCGCGGCGCTGTCCAGCTTCACGTCCTATTCGATCGGGCACAACATCGGCGCCACGGTCTTCACCGGCGGCGCGATCCGTTTCCGGATCTATTCGGACTACGGCCTGAACGCGATCGACGTCGCGAAGATCTGCTTCCTGTCCGGCCTGACCTTCTGGCTCGGTAACATCTTCGTGCTCTCGATCGGCATGGCCATCCATCCGGACGCGGCCTCCTCGATGGATCAGCTGCCCTCCTCGCTCAACCGGTTGATCGCCCTAGGCGGTCTCGCATCGATCGGCGCGTATCTGGTCTGGCTCTGCATGGGCGAGAAGCGCCGTGAGCTCGGCCAGAAGGGCTGGAAGGTGGTGCTGCCATCGGCGCCGCTGACCTTGGTGCAGATCCTGATCGGCGTCGTCGATCTCGGCTTCTGCGCCACGGCAATGTACCTCTTGATGCCGGCCAACCCGCCGATCGACTTCATGTCGCTCGCGGTCGTGTTCATCCTGGCGACCCTGATCGGCTTTGCCAGCCACGCGCCGGGCTCGATCGGCGTGTTCGATGCCGCCATGCTCGTGGCGCTGCCCCAGTTCGGCCGCGAGGAGCTTCTGGCCACGCTGCTGGTGTTCCGTATTCTCTATTTCGTGATCCCGTTCGGCCTTGCCATCTCCATCATGGGCACGCGCGAGCTTTGGACGAATGTGGTCGCGCCGTGGCAGGAGCGGCGGCGGCTGGCGGAAGCCTGCGCGCAGGCCAACCTGCCCAAGGAGGTGACGCCGATGGAGCGCGAACGGCTGCTGCGGCAGGCCGGCAAGCGCTGAGCCGCCCAAGGCGCCGCCGGCAATCAAGCCGCCGCCGGCAATCAAGGCCCCTCGGAATCATCAGGCAAAGGTTGCGGGCAGGCGCACAATCCTCTCTTATTTCCGCCTCAACTTTGCCGTTGAAGACGCGGGCCATGATTTCCGTATTCCTTCGCACCCTCTCGGCCGGCGCCGTGCTGCTTGCCGGCATCCTTGCTTTGCCCGAGCGCGCCGCCGCGCAGGACGCCGGCACCATGCAGATCAGCTGGGAGGTGCGTAACCGCTTCCGGCTCTTCCGCGAGGAGCGCGACTTCCTGCTCCATGTCGAGAACGCGCGTAACCGCAGCATTCTAGCCGCCGAACAGTCCCTCGAGCTCCAGAGCGAGGGCCGCGGCTGGGCCCGCAACATGGTCAACCGGCTCTGCATCGACCTGCAGGGCCGGGTCAACCAGCCCTGCACCCGCGACAACGTCAAAGAGAACTACATCACGCCGATCGACCATCCCGTGACGGTGCGCCTGACCGGCGCGGTGCCGGTCGGCGCCACCTGCGCCTGGTCGTTCGATGACGGCGATGGCCCGCAGAGCTCGACCTTCGACTGCGCCGAGCCGATCAATTTGCGTGTCCGCTACGGCAAGCCGACGGTTACGACCGTCGATGTCTCGGCCGGCTCCGATCCGACCCAGCGGATCCAGACCGAGATCCAGGTCCGCGACATCTTCATCGCAGGTCTCGGTGACAGCATCGCCTCCGGCGAAGGCAATCCGGACCGGCCGCTGGCGCTGTCGGACGAAGGCTTCTGCTTCCGCTCCTATCTCGGCACCGCCGGCGCGCAGTACTACCGGCCGAGCCGCCACGGCTTCAAGGGCGGCCGCGCCTGCGAGGCGCCGGATACGCTCGCCAACTGGCAGCGCTACAGCGCGCTCTGGTTCAATGCGCCGTGCCATCGATCGCTCTACAGCTATCAGGCGCGCACCGCGCTGGCGCTCGCGGTGCGCTACACCCACATCGCCGTGACCTTCCTGCCGCTCGCCTGCACCGGCGCGAGCATCGGCGACGGGCTGCTCGGCTCGCAGCGCGCCCGCGAATGCCCGCCCGGCAAGACCGGCGTCTGCAACACCAGCGTGAATGCGCAGGTCGCCGAGCTGCGGGAAGCCGTCACCGCGGCGAAGAAGCGCCAGCCCGATCGCACGCTCGATCTCGTGCTGCTCTCGGTCGGTGCCAACGACGTCTATTTCTCCGGCCTCGTCGCCGACGTCATCGTCGAAACCGCGACCGAGCGCGCGCTGTTCCGCCGCTCCGGCGTGTTGGCGAGCGTCGACGATTCCCGCGATGCGCTCCAGCGCGAGCTGCCGCAGAATTTCGTCAAGCTGCGCGAGGCGCTGAAGCCGCTGGTCGGCGGCGACCTCTCGCACGTGGTCTATGTCTCCTATGCCAACCCTGCGCTCGCCGACGGCGGCGCGCCCTGCCGCGGCGGCCGGGCCGGCTTCGACATCCACCCGTCCTTCAATGCCGATCCGCAGCGCCTTTCCCGCGTCTCCGCCTTCGTCGACAGCGAATTCCTGCCGCAGCTGAAGGGGCTCGCCACCTGCACCCGCGGTGCGCTGTGCCGCGATCCCGAAGCCGACCGCATGACCTTCGTCGATGCGCACCAGGCCGCGTTCGCCGAGCACGGCTTCTGCGCCCGTTCCGGCAACGATCCCGAATTCGACCGCAGCTGCTTTGCCGCGAACGGCCAGAGCTTCGATCCCGACATCGTCAGCGCGGCGAGCCAGCCGATGCTGTGCGGCCGCGGCGCCTCGGAGTACCGCGCCTACCTGCCCCGCGCGCGCTGGGTCCGCGACGCCAATGACAGCTATTTCGCCGCGATGACCTATCCGCAGGGCCTGCCGGCGGCGAGCCAGCCGACCGACATCCACGATGCGACCTGGGGCGTGCTCTCCGCCGTCTATGGCGGCGCGGTGCATCCGAGCGCCGAGGGCCATGCCGCGATGGCCGATGCGGCGCTGCCGGCGGCGAGCGCCGTGCTCGGCCTCGACGCCGTGCCGCCGAACGTGACGCGCGGACTGCTGCCGCAGTTGCTGCCCAGCGCGCAGCAATAGCGCGCGCTGTCTCCACACACTCACCGTCATCGCCAGGCTTGACCGGGCGATCCAGTACTCCGTGACAGCAGTGATTGAATCGAGACGCCGCTGCGTACTGGATTCCCCGCCTTCGCGGGGAATGACAGCGGTGGTTTGATAGGGTTTCCCAACACCGATCATCCCCCACTTCGCCGTTCCATCGATCCAAAAACAGCATCGATCGATACTGCCTTGAACTTGGACACTTCGCCGCGCGCACCTCTAGGACTCGTGTCGGGCAAACGGCCGAGGCCTAAGAGTGGCGCGTGATGAGCGCAGTGGCGTCCGCAGCGGACGTGAGGCTGTCTCGCGTCAGCCTGTTCCTCCTGAGGGCTCCCATGGGAGCTTGACCAGGCAACTCAACGGCGGCCCACAAGGCCGCCGTCTTTGTTTTGGGGGTGATCGATGCTAGAAGTGCCGGGGAAACGCCTTATTCATCTAAGGCATGTATCGATGTTCGACCTCAACCAGCTCCGCTGTTTCGTCACGGTGGCGGAGGAATTGCACTTCGGCCGCGCCGCCGTGCGGCTCAACATGACGCAGCCGCCGCTGTCCCGGCAGATCCAGGTGCTCGAGCACATCATCGACGCGCCGCTCTTGGAGCGCACCAGCCGCTCGGTGCGCCTCACCCCGGCCGGGCGCAGCTTCCTGCCGGAGGCGCGACGCATCCTCAAGCTTGCCGAAAGCGCTTCGCAGGTGGCCCGCCGCATCGCGCTCGGCAAGACCGGCTCGCTGAAGGTCGGCTTCACCGCGGCCGCGGCCTATGGCTTCCTGCCCGAACTCATCGCCGCCTGCCGCGCCAAGCTGCCGGAGGTCGATTTCTCTCTGAAGGAGATGGTATCGGGCGATCAGTTCGAGGCTCTGACTTCTGGCCAGATCGATGCCGGCCTGCTGCGGCCGCCGATCGCGCGGCCCGAGCTTGCCAGCCGCCGCGTCGTCGCCGAGCCGCTGCTCGCGGCGATCCCGAAGAAGCATCCGCTGGCGAATGCCGACGGCATCACCATCAAGGATTTCGACGACCAGCCCTTCGTGATGTACTCGCCCTATGAGAGCCGCTACTTCCACGATCTCCTGGTGGCGCTGTTCACCCGCGCCGACGTGCTGCCGCGCTACGTCCAGCATCTCAGCCAGATCCACTCGATCCTCGCGATGGTGCGCGCCGGCCTCGGCCTCGCCATCGTACCGGCGGCAGCGGCGAGCCTGAAGATCTCCGACGTCCGCCTGCGTCCGCTGAAGCTGCGCACGCGCGTTCCGGTCGAGCTGTTCATGGTGTGGCGGCGCGAGGACGAGAACCCGCTGCTGTCGGCGCTCGTCAAGATCGCCGGCGAATTGTCCTCCGCGGAGGTGGCGGAGGATTGATGCTCAATCCGCATCGGTCGATATAGGCTTTGGCTTGGACGCGCATCGAACGGTCTCCTAAACCACGGCGCATGGACGTGCGGCCTCTGCTTGCGTCCTCCGCAACACGAGAAGGGAGCGCCCATGAGCAAGATGACCCCGCAGGAAATGGCCCAGAAGATCGGATCGGGCCTCCTGTCCTTCCCCGTCACGCCGTTCAGGGCGGACTACTCCTTCGACGAGGCGACCTATCGCGCCAACATGGACTGGCTGTGCGGTTATGACGTCGCAGGCCTGTTCGCCGCGGGCGGCACCGGCGAGTTCTTCTCGCTGACGCCATCAGAAGTTCCGCAGGTCGTGAAGGTCGCCGTCGACGAGACCAAGGGCCGCGTGCCCGTGCTCGCCGGCACCGGCTACGGCACCGCGATCGCCCGCGAGATCGCGATCGGTGCGGAAAAGGCCGGCGCCGACGGCCTCCTGCTGCTGCCGCCCTATCTCACCCATTCCGAGCAGGAAGGCCTTGCCGCCCACGTCGAGGCGGTCTGCGCCGCCGTGAAGATCGGCGTCATCGTCTATAACCGTGACAACGCGATCCTGCAGCCCGACACGCTCGCGCGCCTTGCCGAGCGCTGCCCCAACCTCGTCGGCTACAAGGACGGCATCGGCGACATCGAGCTGATGACCCGCGTCTACACCAAGCTCGGCGATCGTCTCACCTATGTCGGCGGCCTGCCGACCGCCGAGACCTTCGCGCTGCCCTATCTCGACATGGGCGTGACGACCTATTCCTCGGCCGTGTTCAACTTCGTGCCGGAATTCGCCACCAACTTCTACGCCGCGGTGCGCAAGCGCGACCACGCCACGATCCAGGCCGGCCTGAAGGATTTCATCCTGCCGCTGATCGCGATCCGCAATCGCAAGAAGGGTTACGCGGTCTCGATCATCAAGGCCGGCATGAAGGTGATCGGCCGGGATTCCGGCCCGGTCCGTCCGCCGCTGACTGATCTCACCGAGCAGGAGATGGCGGAGCTGACCGCACTGGTGCAGAAGCTGCCCGCCGCACGATCGTCACAACAGGCTGCAGAATAGTAAGACGACACGGAGGAGCCTGCGATGGCCCAGACTGAGATTTCCGGCGCACCTGTTATCACGGCGATGCAGGTGATCCCGGTCGCTGGCCGCGACAGCATGCTCCTCAACCTGAGCGGCGCGCATGCGCCGTTCTTCACCCGCAACATCGTCATCCTCACCGACAATGCCGGCCACACCGGCGTCGGCGAGGTGCCGGGCGGGCAGAAGATCTGGCAGACGCTCCAGGACGCGCGCGACCTCGTGATCGGAAAGACGGTCGGCGCGATGAACAACATCCTCGCCGATATCCGTACCGCCTTCGCCGACCGCGACGTCGGCGGACGCGGCAAGCAGACCTTTGATCTTCGCGTGATGATCCATGCGGTCACCGCGATCGAATCCGCGCTGCTCGACCTGCTCGGCCAGCATCTCGGACTGCCCGTCGCAGCACTGCTTGGCGAAGGCCAGCAGCGCACCAGCGTCGAGACGCTCGGCTATCTCTTCTTCGTTGGCGACCGCCGTAAGTCGAAGCTCGACTACGTGACTGGCGAGACCGGCAAGCCCGACTGGTTCAACCTCCGCCACCAGGAGGCGATGACGCCAGAGGCCGTGGTGCGGCTTGCGGAGGCGACCCACGACCATTACGGCTTCGCCGACTTCAAGCTCAAGGGCGGCGTGCTCCGCGGCGAGCAGGAGATCGAGGCGGTTACCGCAATCGCAAAACGCTTCCCCAGCGCGCGCGTCACGCTGGACCCCAACGGCGCCTGGTCGCTCGATGAGGCGATCGGCCTCTGCAAGGGCATGCATGGCATCCTCGCTTATGCCGAGGACCCCTGCGGCGCCGAGGCCGGCTTCTCCGGCCGCGAGATCATGGCCGAGTTCCGCCGCGCCACCGGCCTGCCGACCGCCACCAACATGATCGCCACGGACTGGCGGCAGCTCTCCCATGCGCTGCGGCTCGGGGCCGTGGACATCCCTTTGGCCGATCCCCATTTCTGGACCATGCAAGGCTCGGTGCGCGTGGCCCAGACCTGCCGTGACAACGGCCTGACCTGGGGCTCGCACTCCAACAACCATTTCGACATTTCGCTTGCCATGTTCACCCATGTCGGCGCCGCCGCCCCCGGCAAGGTCACCGCGATCGACACCCACTGGATCTGGCAGGACGGTCAAGCGCTGACGAAGGAGCCGCTCCAGATCAAGGGTGGCAAGATCGCCGTCCCGGACCGCCCGGGCCTCGGCATCGAGATCGACCGCCCCGCCATCGAGGCCGCGCACGAGCTCTACAAGAAGCATGGACTTGGGGGGCGGGATGACGCTATGGCCATGCAGGACTTGATCCCCGGCTGGACGTTTGACGACAAGCGTCCCTGCCTCGTGCGTTAGAAACGTTCCCCTGGAGGAAAAAGATGACAGCGATCCTGAAGAACTTCATCGGCGGCGAATGGGTCGACGGCTCCGGCGTCACCAGGAACATCAATCCCTCCAACACCAATGATCTCGTCGGCGAATATGCCAAGGCCGACAAGGCGCAGACCGAGAAGGCGATCGCCGCCGCGAAGGCCGCCTTCCCCGCCTGGGCGCAGTCGACCCCGCAGGCGCGCTACGACGCGCTCAACAAGATCTCGACTGAAATCCTCGCCCGTAAGGAAGAGCTCGGCCGCCTGCTCGCGCGCGAGGAAGGCAAGACCCTCCCCGAAGGCATCGGCGAGGTCGCCCGCGCCGGCCAGATCTTCGCGTTCTTCGCCGGCGAAGCGCTGCGCCTGATCGGCGAGAAGGGCGCCTCGGTGCGTCCCGGCCTCGACGTCGAGCTCACCCGTGAGCCGGTCGGCGTCGTCGGCATGATCACGCCCTGGAATTTCCCGATCGCGATCCCCGCCTGGAAGATCGCGCCGGCGCTCTGCTACGGCAACACCGTGGTGTTCAAGCCGGCCGAGCTGGTGCCCGGCTCGGCGCATGCGCTGTCTGAGATCATCACCCGCTCCGGCATTCCCGCTGGCGTGTTCAACCTCGTCGTCGGCTCCGGCTCGGTGGTCGGCCAGACCCTGCTCGAGCATCCGGACGTCGCCGCGATCTCCTTCACCGGCTCGGTGCAGACGGGACGCAAGATCGCGCAGGCCTGCGTGCTCTCGAACCCCATGAAGAAGTTCCAGCTCGAGATGGGCGGCAAGAACCCGCTGGTCGTGCTCGACGACGCCGACCTCAAGACTGCCGTCGAGGTCGCCGTCAACGGCGCTTATTTCTCGACCGGCCAGCGCTGCACCGCCTCGTCCCGCCTGATCGTCACCGAGGGCATCCACGACCGCTTCGTCGCCGCCATGGCCGAGCGCCTGAACAGCCTGTCGGTCGACGATGCGCTCAAGGCCGGCGTGCATATCGGCCCGGTGGTCGACCAGAACCAGCTCGACCAGGACCTCCGCTACATCAAGATCGGCCAGGACGAAGGCGCCAAGCTCGCCTTCGGCGGCGAGCTGCTAAAGCGCGAGAATCCCGGCCACTATCTCCAGCCGGCGCTGTTCACCGAAGCCAACAACAACATGCGCATCGCGCGTGAGGAGATTTTTGGCCCGGTCGCCGCCGTCATTCGTACGAAGAATTACGAAGAGGCGCTCGCCATCTCCAACGACACCGAGTTCGGCCTCGCCTCCGGCATCTGCACCACCAGCCTGAAATACGCATCGCATTACAAGCGCAATAGCGAGTCCGGCATGGTGATGGTCAATCTGCCGACTGCCGGCGTCGACTATCACGTGCCGTTCGGTGGCCGGAAGGGCTCGAGCTACGGCGCCCGTGAGCAGGGCTCCTACGCGCGCGAGTTCTACACCACGGTGAAGACGGCTTACACGTTCCCGGGCTGAGATATCGTAGGGTGGGTTAGCCCGCGGCTGCGCGTAGCGCAGTCCGCTGGCGTAACCCACCTCTTCTGCTTTCCGCAGATACAGACATTGGTGGGTTACGCCGAGTGATTGCGCTTCCGCGCAATCACGGGGCTAACCCACCCTACACTTCGGAGTCCTCGATGGACCAGGACGTCGCAGCGAAAGAGCAGCCCCGCTACATCAAGCTCAACGAGCGCGACAATGTCGCGATCGTGGTCAATGATTTCGGGCTCCCCGCCGGCGCGCGCTTTGCCAGCGGCCTGACGTTGCGCGCCTTCGTGCCGCAGGGACACAAGACCGCGCTGGTCGACATCGCGGAAGGCGAACCGATCGTCCGCTATGGCGAGATCATCGGCTACGCGCTGTCGCCGATCCTGGCCGGCGAATGGGTGGACGAGGCGCGCATCCGCATGCCGGAGGCCCCTGCCCTCGACAAGCTCGAAATCTCGACCGCCGTCCCCGCACCGCTGCCGCCGCTCGAAGGCTTCACCTTCGAGGGCTACCGCAATCCGGATGGTTCGGTCGGCACCAAGAACATCCTCGGCATCTCCTCCTCCGTGCAATGCGTCAAGGGCACGATGGAATATGCGGTGAAGCGCATCCGCGCCGAGCTGCTGCCGAAATATCCGAACGTGGATGACGTCGTGCCGCTGACGCACGCCTATGGCTGCGGCGTCGCCATCACCGCGCCCGACGCGGTGGTGCCGATCCGCACCCTGCAGAACCTCGCGCTCAACCCGAATTTCGGCGGGGAGATCCTCGTTGTCGGCCTCGGCTGCGAGAAGCTCGCGCCCGAACGCCTGGTGCCGGAAGGCGTCGGTGACGCCATCGTGCGAATGCAGGACGAGGCTTTCGACGGCTTTGGCGCGATCGTCGAGGCGATCATGACCCAGGCCGAGGCGCGGCTGAAGGTGCTCAACGCCCGCAAGCGCGAGACCTGCCCGGCGTCCGACCTTGTGATCGGCCTGCAATGCGGCGGCAGCGATGCCTTCTCCGGCGTCACTGCCAATCCCGCCGTCGGCTTCGCCGCGGACCTCCTGGTGCGCGCCGGCGCCACCGTGATGTTCTCGGAAGTGACTGAAGTGCGCGACGCGATCCAGCTGCTCACCCGCCGCGCCATCAACGAGGACGTCGGCCGCGCGCTGGTGCGCGAGATGGCTTGGTACGATTCCTATCTCGCCCGCGGTGGCGCCGACCGCAGCGCCAACACCACGCCCGGCAACAAGAAGGGCGGCCTTGCCAACATCGTGGAGAAATCGCTGGGCTCGATCGTCAAGTCCGGCTCGAGCGCAATTGCCGGCGTGCTCTCGCCCGGCGAGAAGGCGACGCAGAAGGGCATGCTGTTCGCCGCGACACCCGCCTCCGACTTCATCTGCGGCACGCTGCAGCTCGCCTCGGGCATGACGTTGCAAGTTTTCACCACCGGCCGTGGCACGCCCTATGGCCTCGCGGCAGCACCGGTGATCAAGGTCGCGACGCGCAGCGAGCTCGCGCGGCGCTGGAAAGACCTGATCGACCTCGACGCCGGCAAGATCGCAACCGGCGAGAAGTCCATCGAGGAGACCGGCTGGGACCTGTTCCGCCTGATCCTCGATGTCGCCAGCGGCCGAACCAAACCCTGGTCGGACCGCTGGGGCATCCACAACGACCTCACGCTGTTCAATCCCGCGCCGGTGACCTAAAGCGTTTCCGAGCGAAGTGGGTCCCGGTTCGCGTCAAGAAAACGCGTCAAAACAGAACCGTCACTGTCCCTCGATCAAGTGCATGTCGCCCAGCGTGAGCGGCAGGCTTCGGACGATGAGGTTCGCGATCGCCGCACGCAGCCGTTCGCTCGAACCCGCGTCCTCGAACGTCGCTTCGATCGGTCCGCTCGGGCCGGCGATCCGTACCGTTCCAGTGTTGTCGAGCGGCGCGGCCGCCCTCTTCTCGATCACGTCGAACGACTTGCCCTCGATGATGCGAACCTCGTACAAGGCGTGGATCAGTCCGTAATCCGCAAGCAGCGTCCGATATTCGGCGAACCCGACGCCCTCGACATTGCGGCCGTTTCCAAGCTTCGATCTCGCCCGGGTGATGACGATATATGCGTCCAGTCCCTGCGGCGTGACATCGCTGCGAACCAGCTCCTTGAACGGGTCGCTCCGCAGCAGATTGACCGGCGCGACCGCCGAATCCCTGATTGCGGCGAAGGCCGCGCGCCGGTAGCTCACCGGCTGCACATGAAACCGTCCGCTCAGCAGCTTCGTCGCCTGCTGGACGATCAGCTCGTCCAGCCCCCATGCGCCGATCGAGGCGGTCCGCGCGGCGTTGTCGAGCCCGGTCAGGCCGGCTCGCGTCAGGCTGATCTCCTCGCCGATCGCCGAGATGATGCCGACGGTCTTGATCGCCTGGAGCCGGCTCGCACGCGTCTCGAACGCCGCGGCGGCACCGAGCGCGACGCTGGCGATCGCGCAGGCGAGAGTTAGGATGATCTTGCCGCGCATGGTCTATCGGATCCTGAAATCGAACGAATAGGACGCACCGAGACCGACGGTGGTCTGGTTAGAGGATCCCCGCAGCTTCACCAGCGGGCTGTCCGCGACATCGCCGAGCAGCTTCTGGTACTCGACATAGGCGTGGACCTCCCACTGCGGGTTGATGCGGTAGGAGATCTGGCTGCCGAAACCGACCGAGTGCGCACCGCCTCTGGCATCGTATCTCGGAAGCCCCGATGCCAGCGCCTGCACGGCATCGACGCCGAAATACGGCGCAGTGGCATTGGTGCTCTTCCAGGTGAAGCGCGGGCCGGCCGAGATCGTCAGCCTTTGAATCAGCGGCACGATGACGTCGGCAGATACATCCGCGACGGTGCCGGTATGGCCGCCCATGCCCTGGCGCAACTCGCTGCGCAGGCGCAGCCAGTCGACCGGATAATACTCCACGAAGCCGCCGAGCTCATAGGCGGCGTCGACATTGCCAAGGCCGGTCAGCTCGGCATATTTGTCGGCCTTCCTTGAGGCGACGTATTTGAACGCGGGGCCGGCGCGAAAATGGCCGATGTCGAGCAGCGCGATGCTGGCGCTGTCGCGCGGTCCGCGAAACTGGTCGATCGATCCGGCGCGGCGGATGGAGAAGATCGGGATCGGAAGAAACTTCCCGTTGTTCGATCCCACGAACTCGGGCCTGTATTCGCCGCCGATTCCGACCATGACGGTCCAGTTTCCCGACGGCGAGGGCAGCATCGGCAGCTCCAATGGCGGCGCTGGCAGCGTGAAGGCGGTCTGCGCCGAGACTGATGGCGCAGTCGCCATGATCGCACCGAGTGCGGCGAGACAGGCGGTCGTCCGCCGCACAATCGCCGCGAGGCGGAGAGCGGCTTCTTCGAAATCATTCATTGCGGGGCCCCGGACCGGCCTTGCAGGCCGAGTCGATTGTTGTGGTTAGGAGCCACAGCATCTGGTCCGGCTAAATTGCCCGAAGATTGCAAGGTGCGATCGGATGCTCCCCAGGGCCATGTCCGGCGCTGGCAGGCACGCCCGCCGGATCAACATTGCCCCAACATTGCACCGCCGCGATCACGCCCTCAAAAACGTGACGGGCCGTGCCCGCGCGCTCACCCGGTCCTGCCTTTTATTCGCCAAGCTCGCTGCCTTTAAGGGAACCCTCGCGCACGAGCCGAAGCGCCAGAATTCGGCCAGGGAGCGTCACGGTCAGGGTTTTGTTGCCCCAGCAGAGTCAAGGACGACCCGCGTGCGCTCCCTCGTGATCGAAGACGAACCACAGATCGGCGCCTATGTCAGCCGGCTGCTCGGGCAATTGCACGGCATCGTCGACCTCGTCGGCTCGATCGCCGATGCCCGCCAGGCACTGAACAATTTCAAGTATGATCTGGCGATCGTCGACCGGATGCTACCCGACGGAGATGCGCTCCAGGTGGTCACGGCGCTGAGCCAATCGGCGGAGCGGCCCGCAATCATCATGCTGACGTCCAAGGACGCCAAGGAGGATGTCGTCGAAGGGCTCAATGGCGGGGCCGACGATTATCTCGGCAAGCCGTTCGAGCCGCAGGAGCTGCTTGCGCGCGTGCGCGCGGTGCTGCGCCGGCCTCGGCTGCTGGCCCCATCGGTGCTGTCGCTCGGCAACGTCGAGTTGCACCTCGGCAGCAACGAGGCGGTAGTCGCCGACACCAGGATCCTGCTGCGCCGGCGCGAGGCGCTGATCCTGGGGGCGCTGCTGATGCGGCGCGACCGCGTCATCACCCGCGCCGCCCTGATCGAGGAGATCTACGGCTTCGACGACGAGATCGAGTCCAACACGCTTGAGGCGCAGGTCTCGCGCTTGCGCAAGAAACTGGCCGAACTTGGCGGCGACGTCGAGATCCGCAGCATGCGGGGCATCGGCTACATCCTGCGGCTGGCAACGCCGCGATGAAGTCAATCGCCCGAACCTTTGCGTTCTCGCTCGGTATCGCCGCCACCACGATCTTCCTGATCATGCTTGGCCTCTTCATATGGCGTTACCCGACGGAGGAGCGCGAGTTCAGGGCCTGCCAGGTCGTGGCGGCCGTTCTCGATCGCGCGACGGTGATCGAAGGGCAAAGACTGATAATACGCTCGACTCCTGCGCTCGAGGAATTGAAGCTGGACAGCCCAAACCTCTGGTACGTGGTGTCCGCGGGCGACCTGCTCAGCGAGTACGGCAGCGAACACCGGCCTCCCCTTCCCTTCGTGCTGCCCTACCACGGGCCCATCGGCTCGTCCGTTTTCAGCACGCTCGACCAGAAGAGCACCTTCTGTCTTTCCGCCGTGCAACGGGGCCCGTTGCGGCTCGCGATGATGGTCGGCGAGCCTCAGGTTCGCTTTGGCCGGATTGCAAGGACTTTTCTCCTCCGCAGGGTCTTTTCGATCGCCCTGGTGGCGCTGGCCTTTGCCGCGACCGTCGCCATCGGTTCAGCGCTTGCCGCACGTTTCGTCTCTCGCAGCATCGAGCGGGTGGCGCGTCGCGCGCTCGCGATCGACCCCTCGGCGCCGCAAGGTTTGATATCGCTGTCCGAGGTCCCTCGCGAGTTGAAGCCGCTGGTCGAGGCGCTGAACCGCGCTTTCGGCGAGATCGACGCCTATATCAGGATGCAGCGCCGCTTCCTCGGCAATGCCGCCCATCAGCTTCGCACGCCGCTGACGCTGCTGCGCGCCAAGATCGAGGACGTGCCCGAGCCGGCCCTGAAGGCCGAGCTGGTGCGCGACGTCCGCCGGCTGACCTCGCTGGTCTCCGCGATGCTGGACCTGGCGCGATTGCAAAATCATGCGATCGAGAAGCGGCCGATCGATCTTGCCCAGATCACGCTGGACGTGCTGGCCGATTTCAGCCCGTCGGCGCTGGACGCCGGCATCGAGCTTGCGCTCGAGCACGAGGGAAGAGGTCCCTTCGTGGTGCAGGGCGTAGACGCTGCGATCCGAAGTGCACTTGCCAATCTCGTCGGCAACGCGCTCATCCACGCCCATGGCGCGCGGCGCATCGTCGCCACGATCGGCTGCGATGGCGTGGCTATTCACGATGATGGCGCGGGCCTGCCCGACGGCGCCGAACACAGGCTGACCGAGCCGTTTCAGACCGGCAACGCCGCAGGTGCAGGCGCCGGTCTCGGCCTGTCGATCGTCCGCGAGATCATGGCGGCGCATGGCGGGGAGCTGGTCGTCGCTTCCGCGCCCGGCTACGGCACGACGATGCGCCTGCGCTTTGCCGCGGCCGCCGCGCCGGCGAGATCTGCGCAGTTCGATCTGCAAGAGCATTGAGCGGGCGCATCGCGCGCTTTTCGCGAAACCGTCCGGAAACATTGGCGCGGAAAACGTCTTCCGCGTTTCGTCCCTTCGCATCACGCAATCAATATCTGCGCCGAAGACAACGGGAATGTTCGCGCGCGGGCGAACCTGTTCTGCCATCGCGGCGACCAAACCTCCGATTGACATCTTCCACGGAGATTTTCCAATGCGTGTTCTCTCGATGATTGCCGTTGCCGGCGCCATGATTGCGAGCTCGGCCGCCGCGTTCGCCAGCGAGCTTCCCTCCTACGAAGTGACGTCGTTTCCGATCACGACAACGCAAGTGCAAGTGCTCGGCGGCGCCGGCGTCCAGGAGCAGTCTGCGAGCCCCGCGATGATCGTCGCCGGCATGCCGGCCTCGCCCGTGCAGGTCGCCGTGCTGTCGCCGCGGATCAAGCAGCTCGCGAGCGCGGGTTCGAACAACCAGGCGCGCTAAGCTTGGCGTTGTCGTTCCGGCTCGGCGCTCCGCGCCGGCCGGAATGGCCACGCGCCTCTACGTCATGCTGCCCGGCATGAAGCAGCGCACGCGCGGATGACCGTCGATATAGTGCTTCCACACCATGGTGCGGCCGATCTTGTTCGGGACGGTGATCACGGCGCCGTCAGGCACCACGACCCACTCGTCGTCGATGCGCACGCGGTAGCGACCGCGATCGGACTCCCAATCGACGTCGGCGATGACGTAGCCGTCGGCATCCGAGCAGCATAGCCCGAACTCGCTACGCAGACTCTCGAACCAGGGTTTCAGGGGCGAGTTGGCGAAGCGGCCGTCGTCGCGCGCCAGCGCCGCATGCGTCAGAACCGCCAGCCCCAGCAGCACGGCGGCACACTGTCTTGCACGTTTCATGTGGTCTCCGCGGTCGAAGTGATCACCGCGGGGCAAACGCTGCCGTCCGCCTTCCGCATGGTGCGCGGCAGGCGTGGAGACGGCGACTCGCTCCCCCAGCAGCTTTGCCGACAGCTATGCAAATCCAGCGCCAGCGCGCATTCCGGGGAACTACTGGAGGGCGCCCGAGGCACGTTCGCCCTTCGGCGAAGGTGGCCGCACAGGCTGGAGACGCTGCGCTAGGACCATTGAGACCGCGCAGCGCGCGGCTTGCGCCCTTACTGCTTTGCCGGCGCCATCATCGCGCCGCCCTTCTTCGCCGCGGGCGTCGGTTGCTTGGCGGCAGCAGCCTGCGCGGGCAAGTATTTTGCGACGATGGCAGGATCGACCTGCGCGATGTTGGCATCGGGCAGGCGCGTCCAGGTCTCGTCCTTGCCGAGCAGCGCGATGCCGAGATAGCCGCGCAACGTCAGGGTCTGACCGTCGGGGCTGACCCGCATGTTGGCCTTCCAGATCTGGCCGTCGCGCGGATTGAGCACGTTGCCGCCCTCGTACTTCAATCCTTCGCGCTTCATGTCGCGGACGAAGGAGATGCCGAGCACCCGAGCGTTCTTGCGATCGTCGGTGCACTTGGAGCAGACCTCGTTCGGGTCGTCGGTTGGCCGCGGGAAGGTCTTTGCGATTACGCCTTCGAAGACGCCGTTGCGATCTACGAAGAGGAACCATCCGACCGTCCTGCCGTCTTCGACCTTCTGCCAAAGGCCCGCCGCAGTGGGCTCGGCGGTCTGCGCCGCGCACGGCGTCACGATCGCGAGCGACAATGCGAGCGCCAGGAAGGAGGGCAGCCGAAAGCTGGAAACGAGAGTCCGCATTATGATCACCTTGCTGAGCCAATCACCTTTGCTGAGCCAAGACTTCGCAGAGCCAAACTGTGCTAAGCCAAAAACCTGGCCAAGCCTATGACCGGAATGGCCGCAGACTACGGCGATTTCACGAACGGTTCCAGCACCAGAAACATGGGGCATCGCCGCCCCGAACGCTTCCGTCAGTTGACACCGAGCTTCTTTTGCAGGCTGGAGGACGAGGTCGTGTATTGGAACACGAGCCGCTTCTCCGGATAGACATAGCGATGGGCTTTTTGCGACATCAGCGCGCCCTCGTGGAAGCCGCACAGGATCAACTTGATCTTGCCGGGATAGGTGTTGATGTCGCCGATCGCGAAGATGCCCGGCACATTGGTCTCGAACGCGGACGTCTCGACAGGCACCAGATTGTTCTCCAGCGCGATGCCCCAATTCGCGACCGGGCCGAGCTTCATGGTCAGCCCGAAGAACGGCAGCATGGTGTCGCAGGCGATTTCGGTGACGCTGTTGTCGTTGCCCTTGACGGTCGCGCCGGTGAGCTTTCCGTCAGCGCCGGAGAGCGCGGTGACCTGGCCGAGCCGCAGATCCATCTTGCCGCCGGCAACCAGCGCGCGCATCTGCTCGACACTATGGGGCGCGGCGCGAAACTCGTCGCGCCGATGCAGCAGCGTGATGCGCTTCGCAATCGGATGCAGATTGAGCGTCCAGTCGAGCGCGGAATCGCCGCCGCCGACGATTAGCACGCTCTTGCCGCGGAACGTCTCCATCTTGCGCACGGCGTAATGCACCGAGGTGCCTTCATAGGCCTCGATACCCGGTACCGGCGGGCGCTTGGGCTGGAACGAGCCGCCGCCGGCCGCGATCACCACCACCTTGCATTCGAACACCTTGCCGGCATCCGTGGTGCAGCGAAACAAGGGATCGCCGATCTTCTCCACGGTCTCGACCATCTCGCCGAGATGGAAGGTCGGATGAAACGGCTTGATCTGCTCCATCAGCGCGTCGGTCAGCCCCTGCCCCGAAACCTGGGGAATGCCGGGAATGTCGTAAATCGGCTTTTCCGGATAGAGCTCGGCACACTGGCCGCCGACCTTGTCGAGGATGTCGACGAAATGCGCCTTCATGTCGAGAAGGCCGAGCTCGAAGGCGGCGAACAGACCACACGGCCCGGCCCCAATAATCAGCACATCGGTTTTGATCACGTCGCTCATGTCGTCTCTTTATCGATCGTTATCGGTTGGACGGCGCCCGTTGGGCAGAGGTGACCCTGCCTGTCTAGCCAACGGGGATGGAACAGGAAAGGCATAAAAGCGGGATCGCCCCGCAGCCGCGCCCACTTGCCGGGCCAAAATAACTGGGCTGTAACGAGGATGGATATGACGGAGATCAATCGGTGAACGCACCAGCCCGCCTCGACACGACCCCGCGCCTTGAGGACTTTCCGTTTCGCCTCAGCGACAACGTCCGGTTCGGCGACCTAGACCCGAACCAGCACGTCAACAACGCGGTCTATGCCACATATTTCGAGACCGGCCGTGTCACGCTGATGAAGCTTCCCGAATACGGGCTGACCCCGCCGGGGCTCGCCTGGATCATGGTGCGGCTCGACATGCATTTTCGCGCCGAGCTGCACTGGCCCGGCTCGATCGAGCTCGGCCTCGGCGTGGTCAAGCTCGGGCGAACGTCGGTGACATTCGAGCAGGTCGTGTTCTCGAACGGCACGTGCATTGCGTCGGCGACGTCGGTCGGCGTTCTGCTCGACGAGGCGACGCGCCGACCGGCGCCGCTGACCGCAGAGGTGATCGAGAAGCTCAGACCCTGGCACAAGCGCGGCATCGAGGTCGCGCCGCCGAGCATTTAGAGCATGATCCGGAAATGTGTGTAGCGGTTTTCCGAAAAGATCATGCTCAAACAATAACCTAAAGCGCGATGACGATTCATCCTAATCGCATCGCGCTTTAGTCGACTTGGACAGTCTGCTTGGAGACGGATCAGGCCTGGCGCTCGGGCGTCGCCACGACGAGGCCGTCGAGCTCGTCGGAGACCTTGATCTGGCAAGACAGGCGCGAATTCGGGCGCACGTCGAAGCCGAAGTCGAGCATGTCCTCTTCCATCGGCGTCGGGCTGCCGACCTTCTCGCGCCAGGCTTCGTCGACATAGACATGGCAGGTTGCGCAGGCGCAGGCGCCGCCGCATTCGGCCTCGATGCCGGGAATGCTGTTGCGGATCGCAGCTTCCATCACGGTTGCGCCGTTCTCGATTTCCACCGTGCGGGTTTCGCCCTTGTGGTCGACAAAGTGAATCTTGGCCATGTGTGCTCGTGCTGCCGCGGTGCTTTGAATGAAGGAGGGTCCCGGCTGTCCTATAACGGGTCGGTCAGCCCGGCGCCATAGCGTTTTGAAGTCAAATGATTCCCGCTTTGCGGGAAGAAAACGCGTCAAAACAAGCGACTAGAGCCCGGCTCCGGACGTATCGGCTCAACGCTTCAGCATCGCCGCGATGGCAGCGCGGGCCTCGGCCACCGCCTCTTTCAGCGCGGCGAAGGCGTGGGGCCGGCCATGGCCGGTCCGGATCGCAGTCTCCAGGCTGGCAGCGGCATCAGCGACCGCAAAGGCGCCGATCCCGCGCGCCGAACCCTTGAGCTTGTGCGCAAGCGTGCCGGTCTCGGCCGGCAATGCGGTCATCGCCGCGAGCAGACGGGCCGCCTGCTCTGCGAACATGGCCAGCACTTCCTGCTCCAGCTCAGCGTCGCCGAGCGTCATTCGAGAGAGGTGATCGAGGTCGAGCGGGCTGTCGATGGGCGCAAGCGGGGGCGAAGGCATCCAGTCCATCCCTTGCAGTTCAGGCGTCATGGCGCAGGCCCCGGCTTCGCGCGACGGCCGCCGGTCCGGCGGTCAGATTCCCCTCACCCAAGCATGGAAATGGTTAACGAAATGTTTGGGGGATTTGACGCAGATCCGCCGGTTTATTGACGAAAAGTTGCCGCAATTGGCCGAGTCCGGTTGAGAATTGCGTTGATTGCTAAGGCGTTACGGCGCGATCCTGTTAACGATGATTAAGAATGTCTTAATCGCGGGCATTTCATTCGCGACGCTCTGCCAATAGGATGTTGCAGAAATTGGCGGACAAGCCGTCCGGGTGGGGACGGCTCGGAGATCCGCGCAAGCGGCATGATCCGGTCTGTGGGCTTGCGTCGCGCGCAGGGCTCGCGGGGGGACGCGTACAAGTAACGAGGGCTCGGACTGAACATGGCGAACACTCCGAAAAAGGTCAAAGACCCTACAGAAGTTGCGCTTTCTGCAATCCAGGAAGCTCTGAACATCAGCGACACCGCGGCCGATACCAGCCGCAACGCCGCAATGCGCAACGAAACGGCGCCCCCGGTGCCGCCGGCCGCGCCTCCGGTCTTCGACGAGCCGAGCTTCGAGCCGCGCCCCGCCGCCAACGAGCGCTCGACCGTGTTCGACCCGGTCGAGGAGCCGCGCACCGCGCGCCGCGCCGCCAACGACGATCGCGAGACCATCGGCCAGCTGCTCCAGGCGCTGCAGAAGGGCCGCCCTGCCCGCAGCGTCTACACCTTCGCCACCATCTTCGCCGGCATCTGGCTCGCCGCATGCGCTGCGCTGACCTTCGGCTTCCTGCCCTCGATCCAGGCCGCCATGGGCCAGAGCGGCGGCGTGCTCGTGATCGCCGGCCTCGTCGCGATGTTCTTCGCACCGGTCATGCTGTTCTACTTCCTCGCGAGCCTCGTCTGGCGCGGCCAGGAAATGCGCATGATCGCGCAGGCGATGGCGCAGGTCGCGATCCGCTTCTCCGAGCCGGAAGGCTCGGCCTCCGATTCCATGGTCACCGTCGGCCAGGCCATCCGCCGCGAGGTCGCGGCGATGGGCGACGGCATCGAGCGTGCGATCGCGCGCGCCGGTGAGCTCGAGACGCTGGTCGCCAATGAGGTCGCCGCGCTCGAACGCGCCTATTCCGACAACGAGGTGCGCATCCGCGCTTTGCTCCAGGACATCGCGCATCAGCGCGACAACCTGGTCGGCCAGGCCGAGCAGGTTCGCAGCGCCATTTCCGGCGTGCAGATCGACCTGCGCCACGACATCGCGCTGATCTCGGACGCGATCGCCTCCCGCGTCGACGAGGTGGCCAAGTCGATCACCGGCGCTCTGGAAGAGCGCGGCGCCCACATCACCCAGGCGCTGAGCAATGCCGGCGACAACATGATCCTGGCGCTCGGCGAGCGCGGCGGCGACCTGCTCGACCGTCTCGAGGAGGCCAGCAACGAGACCACGCGCGCCGTGCTCGACGCCAGCGAGCGGCTGACCACCAGCCTCAACTTCAAGACCGGCCACGTCCACGACGAGTTCGTCGACCTCGCCGACCGCGTCCACGAGATGCTGAACGAGCGCATCGACCGCATCACCGGCGAGTTCGAGCAGCGTTCCGCCGCGATCGTCGACGGCATCTCCGAGCGCACCGAGCAGGTGCACGATTCCTTGAAGAACTCGTCGGACTCGCTGCTGCTCGAGCTCGAGCTGCGGTCCAACGACATCTCCGCCAAGATCGACGACGCCGGCAACCGCCTCGCCGGCCAGATCATGACGAGCGGTGACAAGGCCAGCGAGGCGCTCGACGCCACCGTCAACGCCCTGGTCGCCAAGGTCGTCAGCCAGACCGAGACCGCGCACGATTCGCTGTCGCTGCAGATGAGCGCGTTCGACGAGCTGGTGAGGAACCAGGGCACCGAGCTGGTCGAGAAGTTCGCCCGCGACTCCGGCACGCTGGGCGCGCTGATCACCCGCCACATCTCCGAATTCGACCGCACCGTTAAGACCTTCGGCGGCGAGATCGTCGAGCGCATGGGCCAGCGCACGCAGGACATCGCCGAGACACTGAAGACCTATGTCGACGATTTCGACACCCGCTTCACGTCGAACGGCGGCCAGATCACGGCGGTGCTCGACCAGCGCCTCGTGCAGTTCGAGACCACGATCGGCGAACGCGTCGGCAATATCGACGCCTCGCTGAACGGCAAGATCGCCAGCCTCGACGGCACCATCCAAGGCCACATCAGGACCTTCGACGAGCAGCTCGTCGGCCGCGTCGCCGCGCTCGAGCTGTCGTTCGACAGCCGCGCGAAGTCGATGACCGAGACCATCGACGGACGCATCAACACGCTGGCGACGTCGCTGAGCGACGGTGCCGCGCAGGCGATCCAGTCTATCGACTCCCGCCTCACCTACCTCACGACGTCGCTGACCGGCGGGGCGTCGCAGGCCATCGAAACAATCGATGCACGGCTCAATCACCTCACGAGCTCGCTCACCGACGGTGCCTCGCAGGCCATTGAAACCATCGATGCGCGCCTCAACCACCTCACGAGCTCGCTGACCGACGGCGCATCGCAGACCATCCAGTCGATCGACACCCGCCTGACCCACCTCACGACCACGCTCACGGGTGGCGCGACGCAGGCGCTCGAATCCATCGACTCCCGCCTCACCTACCTGACCACCGCCGTGACCAACGGCGCATCGCAGGCCGTGCAGTCGATCGACACGCGCCTGACGCTGCTGACCTCGACGCTCACCGACGGCACCGCGCAGGCGATCGAGGCGGTCGACCGCCGCATCACCGGCGTCACCGAGATCATCGACGGCCGCAGCACGCATCTGACCGACACGGTCACGGCACGCTTCCAGGAGATCCAGCAGGCCATCGAGACCAAGGTCGGCTCGGTCGCCAGCGACATCGACGTGCGCGTGGCTCAGTTCGAGGATCTGCTCGGCTCGCGCGTCGAGGCCGTGGCCGGCCGCATCGAAAGCAGCGGACGCCAGGCCAGCGAGGACATGATGTCCCGCGCCGAGATGATCTCGACCGCGATCCGCTCGCATGTCGAGGACGCCGAGCGCTCGCTCACCAACCTCGTCGTCAACACCAGCGAGACCATCCAGACCGGCGCGCGCACCGCCCAGCAGTCGCTGCTGACGGTCTCCTCCGATGTCAACGCCCAGCTCAAGATGACCTCCGCCGAGGTCGAGCAGGCGCTGACCGCAGTCGGCACCGGTGCGGCGAACTCGATCCTGACCAGCGCGCGCGAAGCGCAGTCGACGCTGGTTGCGGCCTCGGGCGAAGCCTCCACCCAGATCAAGGGGCTCGCGGCCGATGTCGAGCGCACGCTGTCGGCGGCGGGCTCCGCCACCGCGGCCTCGATCCTGGCCGGCGCCCGCGAGGTGCAGACCACCCTTGTCACCGCGTCCTCGGATGCGGCGAGCCAGGTCAAGACCCTCACCGCCGACGTGCAGCGCTCGCTGTCGATGGCCGGCACCGCCACGGCGGAGTCGATCACCGCCGGCGCCCGCGATGCGCAGAGCACGCTGATCGCGGCCTCGACCGAGACCGCAAACCAGATCAAGGCGCTGTCCTCGGACGTGCAGCGCTCGCTGACGATGGCGGGCACCTCGACGGCCGAGACCATCATGAGCGGCGCCCGCGAGGCCCAGAGCACGCTGGTGACGGCGTCCTCGGACGCGGCGAGCCAGGTCAAGTCGCTCGCGGCCGAAGTGCATCGCTCGCTCTCTCAGGTCGGCCAGACCACCGCCGAGACGATCACCACCAGCGCCCGCGACGCCCAGAGCACCCTTCTTGCTGTCTCCGCAGAACAAACCAGCCAGGTCCGTTCGCTCGCGGCCGAGATGCAGCGCGCGCTGGCGACAGCCGGCGGCGCCACCATCGAGGCGCTCACCAGCGGCGTGCGCGAGGCCCAGGGCACGCTGATCTCCGCCTCGACCGATGCGGCGGGCCAGATCAAGTCGCTGACGACGGACATCGAGCGCACGCTGACCGCGGTCGGCGCCGACACCGCCTCGACCATCCTCAACAGCGCGCGTGAAGCCCAGATCTCGCTGACCTCTACCTCGGCCGACGCCGCGAGCCAGATCCGCACGATCTCGACCGAGATCGAGCGTACGCTGAGCGCGGCCGCCGCCAACGCGACCAACGATATCCAGACCAGCGCGCTCAACGCCCAGAACGCGCTGATCTCCGCCTCCAACGAGGCGAGCTCGCGCGTCAAGTCGAGCTCGGCCGACGTCGAGCGCTCGGTGCTCGCCGCCAGCTCCAGCTTCGGTCAAGCCATGACCGGCAAGACCGACGAGATCGTCACCTACGTGCAGCAGCAGGCCGACCGCCTGTCGAACATGATCGACGCCAAGCGCGGCGCACTGGTCGACGCGATCGGCTCGAAGACCAGCCAGCTCACGCTCGACATCGACCGCGTCACCTCCGACGCGCTGAAGTCGATCGAGACGCGCGGCCAGGCCTTCTCGCAGACCATGATGGGCAACGGCTCGGAAGTCGCCCGCACCATCAACGCGGCGAGCGAGGTCGCCACCAGCGCCGTCGGCAAGTCGCTCAAGGACCTCGAGCAGGCCTCGCGTTCCGCGATCGACCAGTCGCGCCAGGTCTCGATCGCGGCCGTGACGGAGATGCAGGAGACCAGCAAGATCCTGCGCACCGACACGGTCGCCCTGTTCGAGCGCCTGCGCGAAGGCAACATCCTGCTCCAGGAGGTGCTGACCGGTGCGCACGACAACCTCAACTCGCTCGAGCGGGCGCTGGTGACCCGCGTCGCCGACTTCGTCTCGGCGATGAACGACGTCACCTCGCGCAACGGCGCGGCGACGCAGAACCTGGAAGAGCAGCTCAACGTCTTCAACAGCAAGACCACGAAGGCGCTGCAGGATCTCGGCGAGCTGTCGACCCAGTTCGACAAGCATGGCCAGGCGCTGGTCGAGGCCGCGCAGGTCGTCGAGCAGAGCAACAAGAACACCACTGCCTCGCTCGCCGAACGCAAGCAGGCACTGGAATCGCTCGTCACCACGATCGACCTGCGCACGGCCGATCTCGACCAGCGGCTGTCGCGCTTCACCGGCCTGCTCGATGAATCGCTTGCCGCGGCCGAAGAGCGCGCCCGCGACATCGCCCGCGTCGTCGCCGAGACCGCCGGCGCCGGCTCGGCCGCGATCACCCGTCAGTTCGAGGCGGTGCGCGCGGCGTCTGAAGAGGAGCACCGGCAGACCATCGAGGCCATGCACGACATCTACCGCCAGACCACGGACGAGGCGGATACGATGTTCAAGCAGTCGACCGAGAAGTTCACCAACCTCGTCGCCAGCATGAAGCAGATGGCTTTGGAGATGCACAACGAGCTCGAAGCCACCCGCAACGAGCTGCGCCGCGGCGTACTCGAGATGCCGCAGGAGGCCGCCGAGAGCACGGCGCAGATGCGCAAGGTGATCGTCGACCAGATCGAGGCGCTCGCCGAGCTCAACCGCATCGTGGCCCAGCACGGCCGCGGGCTCGACGTCACCACGGCGGGCCGCGCCAGCGTGCAACGCCAGGAAGAGCCGGTGCTGGCCGCCGTCGGCGGCCGGGCTCCCGAGACCCGCATGCGCGACATCGGCAGCGCCTCGACGCTGCCGCCGCCGGACCTCGGCATGCCGGCCGGGCGCCGCACCGAAGCGCCGCCGGTCGCGCCCGGTGGCAACGACCAGGGCCGTGACGGCTGGCTGTCGGACCTGCTCAACCGCACCGACGCCAATCAGGGCGCACCGGCCGGTCAGGCTCCGCGTGGCCGCGCGGCGCCCGCGCCGCAGCCGCAGGCGCCGCAGGCAAGCAGCAATCCGCTGGAATCGCTGTCGCTCGACATCGGCCGGCTGATGGACCGCAACCTCGCCGCCGAGATGTGGGACCGCTACCAGCGCGGCGAGAACAAGGCCTTCACCAAGCGCCTGTACACGCCCGCCGGCCAGAAGGCCTTCGACGAGGTCGCCCGCAAGTACCGCGCCGACCGCAACTTCAAGGGCACGGTCGACCGCTACGTCGCCGAGTTCGAGCGCCTGCTCGACGAAGTCGCCCGCGACGGCCGCGGCCCGCAGGAGCTGCGCAGCCACCTGATCTCGGAAACGGGCCTGGTCTACACCCTGCTCGCGCACGCGGCGGGCCGGCTGGGGTGAGCGGAAGCTCGCCAATGGCGAATTGCGAATAGCGAATGAAAACGGAGCCCTCGCGGGCTCCGTTTTTGTTTGGGATCGATCCGTGAGGAAGGCTGTATACGCTACTCGCTATTCGCCACTCCCCATTCGCGCTTTCCTACCGCCTACCGCCTCGGCGCTGCCGCAGGCTTCGGCGGCTCGGGCGGCGGGGCGGGCTGCGACGAGTTGCTGGCGCCGAACAGGACGCGGGTCGGGTTGCGGTCGAAATTGTTCACGGCGCGGCTAATGTCGCCGAGGGTGCGGCGGCCGTCGGCCATCAGAGCGCCCGAGCGCTTGTCGAAATCTTCGGCTAGCTCGCGGATCGACTTCACCGCCTGGAACAGCTCGCCGCCGTCCTTGCCGCCGGCCAGCGTGTTGAGGCCGAGCATGAGATTGTCGGCCTTGAGCATGACGCCGTCGACCTTGGCCATCACGGCGTCGATCTTTTCGGAATTGCGCGCCAGCGAGTTGGTAAAGGTCTCGAGGTTCTTCAGCGAGTTCTTCACCGATTCCTGATTGTCGGCGACGATCTTGTTGACGTTCTGCAGCGTGGCGCGGATCGCCTCGGTGACATCCTGGAGCTTGTTGGGGTCGGCCGTGAGCGTCGGGATGCCGTCCTGGTCGAGCGGCGGAGCCGGCGCGGCCTCCTCGCCGCCCTTCAGCGAGATCGCCGCAACGCCGGTGAGACCCTGGAATTCGAGGCCGACCAGGGTGTCCTTGCGGATCGGGGCGTTATTCTCGATCATGGCGAGTGCGACAACCCGCCGCGGGTTGTCCAGCTTCACCGAGACCACCTCGCCCACCCTGATACCGTTGAAATTGACGCTGCCGCCGTTGCGCAGGCCCGCCGCCGGGCCCTCGAACACGACGCGCAGGGGGCTGCGCTGCTTGGTCGTGTGCAGCGACTGAAACCACAGCACGAAGCCGATCGCGGCGGCGATCACCGCCAGCGTGAACGAGCCGATCAAAATGTAGTTCGCCCGCGTTTCCATCAGGTGCTCCGGCTACTCAACCCAGCTCTCAACCCATGACCGCGCGGGCGCGCTTGCCATGAAAATACTGCCTCAGCCAGGGATGCTGCGAGGCCTGCATGTCGGCGATCGACCCTGCCGCAATGATCTTACCGTTCCCTAAAACGGCGATGCGGTCACATGCTGTGTATAGGCTGTCGAGGTCGTGGGTTACCATGAAAACCGTCAGCCCCAAAGTGCGCTGCAGGGTCCGAACCAGCTCGTCGAAGTCGCCCGCGCCGATCGGATCGAGGCCGGAGGTCGGCTCGTCCAGGAAGACGAGGTCGGGATCGAGCGACAACGCACGCGCCAGCGCCACGCGCTTGATCATGCCGCCGGAGAGTTCGGACGGGAAACGCTCGGCGACCTCGGGCTTGAGGCCGACCATCGTGAGCTTGGCCATGGTGATCTCGTCCATCAGCCGCTGCGAGACGCGCAAATATTCGCGCATCGGAAACTGGATGTTCTGCCGCACGGTCAGCGAGGAGAACAGCGCGCCCTGCTGGAACAGGACGCCCCAGCGCCGCTCGACATTGCGCCGCTGCGACGCGCTCGATGAATCGAGGTCAACGCCGAACACTTCGATGGAGCCCGCGACCTTCGGCACGAGGCCGATGATGGTGCGCGTCAGCACCGACTTGCCCGCGCCCGAGGGGCCGACAAATCCCAAAATCTCGCCGCGCTTGACGTCGAGGTTGAGCCCGTCCAGCACGCGCGTTGAGCCAAACTGCACGGTGATGTCGCGGACGCGGATGATCGGGTCCTGTATCTCGCTTTGAGTTTCTCTTGCCATCGTCACATCCCGATCGAGGCGAAGAAGATGGCGAAGATGCCGTCCATGACGATGACGAAGAAGATGCCCTTCACCACCGACGCGGTGGTGTGCTGACCCAGCGATTCCGCGCTGCCCTGCACGGCGAGCCCTTCGACGCAGGCGACGATGCCGATCACGGCGGCCATCACCGGCGCCTTGACGATGCCGACGATGAAATGGTCGATCGAGATGGCGTCGCGCAGGCGCAGCAGGAAGGCCTCGGGCTGGACGCCGCCATAGAGCCAGGCCACCAGACCGCCGCCATAGAGCGCGGCCATGGCGCCGAGGAATGCGAGGATCGGCAGCGCCAGCACCAGCGCCATCATGCGCGGCAGCACCAGGACCTCGATCGGATCGAACCCCATGGTGCGCAGCGCGTCGATCTCCTCGCGCATCTTCATCGAGCCGAGCTCGGCGGTGTAGGCGCTGCCCGAACGGCCCGCGACCATGATCGCGACCAGGAGCACGCCGATCTCGCGCAGCACCAGCACGCCGAGCATGTCGACGACGAAGATGTCGGCGCCGAAGCGGCGGAAATGGAAGATGCCCTGCTGCGCGATGATGCAGCCGATCAGGAAGGTGATCAGCACGATGATCGGCACCGCGCGCCAGCAGACCTGCTCCATGTGATGCACGGTCGAGGTCAGGCGGAACGAGCGCGGATGAATCAGGACGCGAAACCACGCCGCGAGCACGGCCCCCAGCATGTCGACGAGGCCTGCCACCGTGCCGGCGACGCCGGCCACGGTCCGGCCGATCTGCTCCAGCATCCCGGAGATGGTGATCGGGTCGCTGTCGACCACGGCCGCCCCCCTGACCCGCCGCACCTCGTCCACGAGGCTGGAATAATTGGCGGAGAGCCCCGCGATCTGCGCCTCGACGGCCCCCTGGGTCAGGCTGC
This sequence comes from Bradyrhizobium yuanmingense, assembly GCF_900094575.1. GTDB lineage: Bacteria > Pseudomonadota > Alphaproteobacteria > Rhizobiales > Xanthobacteraceae > Bradyrhizobium > Bradyrhizobium yuanmingense. The sequence continues at coordinate 50,180 of NZ_FMAE01000012.1, forward strand.
GGCGCAGCCGCTCGATCAGCCAGGCACCGAACGTGTCGAGCTTGGCGACCTCGGAGACGTCGATGAAGATGCTTTGCGGGGTGCCTGCGAGCTTCTCGGCGTCCGCCACCATGCGCTCCAGGACCGGCGCAAAGCTCGCGGTCCAGGTGCCGGTGGCGCACAGTGCCAGCGCGTTGCCCTTGGCAATCCGTTCCAGCTTCGGATCGCCACTCATGTCCGCTCCCGCGCCGGGGCGGAGAAAATCAGATGGTTGCGCACGCGCCCTTACCCAGAGAAGGTATCCCCAAGGGGTTAATGTTAGTTGCTAGAGGTAACTAGCAGGTTCAGATTTCGCCAGAGTTCAAAATGACTTCCATGAAATTTGCAGCTTTGGCGGCGCGAATCGAGCGCTTCCCGATCGCCGGCAGTTTTACCATCAGTCGGGGCGCCAAAACCGAGGCCGTCACGGTCGTGGCGGAGGTCAGCCGGGGCGGCCTGACCGGCCGCGGCGAATGCGTGCCCTATCCCCGCTACGGCGAGACGCCGGAGGCGACGCTGGCCGCGATCCAGGCCATGCAGGAGGCCGTCGCGGGCGGGCTGACGCGAGAGACCCTGCAGGCCGCAATGCCATCAGGTGCGGCCCGCAACGCCTTGGATTGCGCCCTGATCGACCTCGAGGCCAAGGCGGCGGGCTTGCGCGCCTGGAACCTGCTGGGCCGCCCGGCCCCGGAAGAGCGCACCACGGCTTACACGATCTCGTTAGCGACCCCCGAGGTCATGGCCGCCGCGACCGCCAAAGCGGCGCACCGTCCGCTGCTCAAGATCAAGCTCGGCGGCGACGGCGATCCGGAGCGCATCGCGGCCGTGCGCAAGGCCGCCCCTGAGGCCGAGCTGATCGTCGATGCCAACGAGGCATGGACCGAGGCCGATCTGGAGGCCAATCTCGCCGCCTGCGCCGCTTCGGGCGTCACCCTGGTGGAGCAGCCGCTGCCGGCAGGCCCCGACGAAGCGCTGGCGCGCATCAAGCGCCCCCTCGCCGTCTGCGCCGACGAGAGCGTGCATGACCGCTCTTCGCTTGCGCCCTTGCGCGAACGCTACGACGCCGTGAACATCAAGCTCGACAAGACGGGCGGCCTCACCGAGGCGCTGGCCATGGCCGATGCTGCCCGGGCGCTCGGCTTCGAGATCATGATCGGCTGCATGGTCGCGAGCTCGCTGTCGATGGCGCCGGCGATGCTGGTGACGCCGCAGGCGCGCTTCGTCGATCTCGACGGCCCCTTGCTGCTGGCGCGCGACCGCGACCACGGCCTGCGTTATGACGGCAGCCTGGTCTACCCGCCGGATGTTTCGCTCTGGGGCTGAGCCGTGAGGCGATGCCGCGCCGACCAGATCAGAATGGCGCCGGCAGCGGCCATCGCGGCCATGACGTAATAGACATTGTCGCCGATGCGGGCGTAGATCGCGCCTGATGCGATCGACGTCGCCGCCCCCAGGAGCCCGTTGCAGGCGGCGTAATAGCCCTGCCCGCGCGCGATCTGATGCGAAGGCACGCGCTGCACCAAAAGGTTCATGGTGCCGACGATGGTCAGGCCGAAGCTGAAGCCGTGGCCGAGCTGGGCGATCGCGAGCAGCACGAGCGGCGGCTCGCTCGCGGTGACGATCCAGCGCAGCACGGCGACCACGCCGCCGATCGCCATCAGCGTGGACGGCTGCAGCGAGAAGCGCGGCGACAGCGCGAACACGACGATCTCTGCCATAATGCCGAGCGTCCACAGCACCGCGATGGTCAGCCCGCTGATGCCTTGCAGCTGCCAGTTGATGGCCGAGAAGGTGTAGAAGGCGATGTGGCTGCTCTGGATCAGCGCCGCCGACGCGATCACGGCCCAGAAGTCTGCATCGCGCAGCAGCGGCTTGCCGGCATGCCGCTCCGGCGTCCTCCGCCTGAGATCGTCGAGCGGCTGCAGCAGCAGGCTGGCTGCGACCGCGACGACGGCCCAGGCCACGATGACCCAGATCAGGTCGCGCGGAGCGATGACGTCGACGAGATAGCCGCAGGCGAGCGAGCCGGCGGCAAACGCCGCCGACCCCCACAGCCGCAGGGGTCCGTAATCGAGCCCGTAGCGAGCGACACCGCGCAACGCATAGGCATCAGTCAGCGGCATCGTCGGCGTCCACACCATGCAGGTCAGCGCATAGATCAGGAACAGCGCCAGCGGCTGCTGCTGCAGGCCGACCATCGTAAATCCGATCGCGGTGGCCAGCGCCGACACCATGATGGCGGCGCGAACGGCCTGCCGCTTTTCGGCAAAAGCGGTCACTTGCGGCAGCGTGGTGAAGCGCGTGATCGCCGGCAGCGCGGCGATGATGCCGATCCAGACAGCGTCGATGCCGATCGCCTTCAGCCAGACCGGGAAGAACGGCACATGCGTGCCCAGGACCGCAAAAAAGGCCGAATAGAACACGGCGAGGCTCACGGCGAATCGCCGCTTCGTCGCTGCCGCGATGGGGATTTGTGATTCGGACTGCATCAAACCAATTGCGATTCGGTCGATATCGTGGTGATCGTTACAGTAACGCGCACTGATTTGCGCGACGAGATTGTCATGGCCAACGAAGCATTCGCCCTCTCGCCCATGTCTGCCCGCGCGGCCGCGCCGAACGAGCAGGATTACGACGCGATCCGCGAAGCCTTCATGGAGACCGCGCGCGGCCGCTGGTTCCTCGGCGAATATGCCAAGCGCAACCGCAATGCCGACACAAGCATGGTGCTGGATGCGGTCGCCAAAATCGAGGAAACCCTTGCGGCACAGCGGCAACCGGTCGTCGAGGACCGCTTGCCCGAGGCGCTGGTCGAGATCCGCCGCGCCATCCGCGAGGCCGAGACGATCGCGCTCGCCGCGGTCGATGCCGGCGCGATCGAGGCGAGTCTCGCGCCGATCCCGCGCGGGGTACGCATCATCAAGGAGATCTCCTGGCGCTGGCGCGAGATCGGCGCCGACGGGCGAATCTGCGACCTCATTGATTCGCAGCTCGCCTCGATCGAGGCCGCCTGCGGGCAGATCTCGACCCTCGATCCCCGCATCGAGCTCAAAGCCGCGTTCGATCTGCTGAAGGATCGAGTCGAGCAGCTCGACGGCGACGCAACGCCGCAGGCCGCGCCTGCTCCGGCACAGGAGGCGCCGTCATCAGTCGCAGAAGCCTCGCCCGTCGAGATGGCGGCGATGGCGGGCGATGCATCCGTGGCTTTTACGGAGACGCGCGAAGAGATCGCGGCAGCTCCGGAACTCGATGCGGCCGTCGAAGCAGCGGCCGTCGCTGAAACCTCCGCCATCGCCGAGCAGGCCATGGACGCGGCTGCCGCACAGGGGATCGCGGCCGAAAGCCAAATCCCTGCCGAAAGCGCGGCGCTCGAAAACCTCGCGCCTGATGATGCCGAGCTCGAAGCCGTCGCGTTTGAAGAGCCGGCCGCTCAGCCGGAGGCCTTGACGGAAGCAAGCGAGGAGTTCTCGCTCGACGCCGCAGCCGAGGCCGAGGACGAAGCCATCCTCGAGGCCATCGCGATGGAGATGGCCGCGCCCGATCCCGAGTTTGACGAGATCATCGAGCCGGTGGAGATGGCAGCCGCGACGCCGGAGCCCGCGCCCTCGGATGTCGTGGCGTCCATTGCTACCGAACAGCCGGAGCCGGTCGCAGCCGAGCCTGTCCTCGCAGCCATCGCCGAAGAGCCCGCCGCGGACGCGCCGATCGCGCTGGACTCGCTCGCGCGCCTCACCGACGCCATCGCGGAAGCCGCCGCCGAAGTGATGGAGCAGCAGGCGCCCGCCGTGGCGGCCGCAGCATCATTGGCGGCAGCCCCGACCGCGACGCTGCCGATGCCCTCGCCCCTGCCCGCGTCCATGTCCGCGTCCATGTCCGACGCCTCGCTCGGCGCCACCATCCTCGCCAGCGGCATCTTGCAAAAACCCCGCGCACCGGCCAACGACCCGCTCGCCCCGATCCGCCGCATGACCCAGGCCGAGAAGATCGCGTTCTTTTCGTAAGGGGCGCGCACTCCCCCCACACCGTCATTGCGAGCGCAGCGAAGCGATCCAGGCTGTCTCCGCGGAGGATTCTGGATTGCTTCGCTGCGCTCGCAATGACGCGTAGGCGACGTCAGCGCCTCACCCGCAATTCCAGATCGGACCGATCGGCGTGCGCGTCCAGCACGGGCCATAGCTGCCGCCGTTGTAGCGGCCGCCGTTGAATCCGGGGCGGCCGAAATAGTGCCACTCGCCGTCCCAGCGATAATATTGCGGAACCGGGTCGATGTACCAATGGCGACGGTCGGCGCGCGACAGGCGGCGCATGGCGTCTTTCTGCTTGTAGAGCGGGATGCTGTTGCTGAGCGGCTGCCGATAGCCCGGCAGAAAGCCGTAGCCCTTCCAGACCGGCTTGGGGCGCTTTTGCACGGGCTCGGCGGGCGCGACGGCGGGCAGCAGCGACAGAACGACAGCAACGAAGAGACACAGAAGGCGAGACATGAATCGACGATAGACAGGCGGATGCGAGAAGGCCACTCAAATTCGAGTGCGAGGCGTTTCGTCCCACCAAACGCCAGTAAGACGACTAGCCGATCTTGTCGCGCACATGCGCTTCAACGCGGTCCAGGACATGGTCGAGCGAACTCTCGGCCGTATCGAGCACCAAGTGCTCCCGATCCCACGGCTCGTAAGTCAGGCTCACGACGTCATCCCAGGTTGGAACCTTGTGACCGTCAATGTCGGGCAGCCGGTTTTCCACGCGCTGCCGGTGTAACGCCGGTTCGCTGCAAATCACTTCAATCTCGACGATGCCTGCGCCGGTTCGCAAGGCAGTCTGCCGCCATCCGGCGCGGCTTGCCAGCACGGGATTGACGCAGTCCGCGATGACGATGCGCCCGAGCTTGAGGTTTTCGGCGGCAAGCGTGTTGGCAACGGCATAGCCTGCTGCGCCGACGATGAAACCTGCGTCCCGCAATGGCTGCTCGATCGCATCGATACGAAGATAGGTCGCCGCCAGCCTGGCGGTGAGTTCGCGAGCGATCGTCGTCTTGCCGGTACCTGGAAGGCCGCCGAACACGATCAGTGAGGATGGATGCTTCATGATATTCCTAACTGATCACGCCCTTCCTGATCAGGAAGCAGCCATAGCCCCTGCTGTCACCGACCTGCACGACGCCAAAGCCTGCCGCTGCCGCGCGATAGAAATCGGGACGCGCGAGCTTGCCGGGCGTGACCGGCCGGCCAGCCGCACGTGCGATCTCCGCGAGCACGGCGCGCTGCACCTCGGGCACGCGGTCGGGATCGTCGACCGGCATCATCACACGCACCGGATCGGGATCGAAATCGTCGAGCGGATAGACCGACATGATGGCCCGGATGGCAGTTTCCATCGTCATGCCCGGCAATTGGATCAGGCGCTGCGATGAGGTGCTCTGCGCGATCCGGGTGGCGGGGTGATTGGCGTCGACGAACACGAGGTCGTCGCCATGGCCCATCGCGGCGAGCAGCCAGAGCAAATCGGGGGTGAGGATCGGATCGATCGATTTCAGCATGTGGCGGACGTCCTCCCAATCGATCGCTAACCATAGCAGGTTCCGAGCGTGATTCAGATCACGGAGGCCAGCATGGTGACAGGGATCACGGACCGCAAGGCTCGAACGCGGCCAAGCTTGCGCGCAACCAATCTCGCATCGAGATGAGTGCCAAAGGAGCACGCCATGTTCCGCCTAAAGCCCTTTTTCATGACGGCGAGCCTGCTGGGAAGCCTGTTCGGCTTCGCCTGCGGGCCCGTTTCCGCGCAAGTCGCCCCGGTTCAGCCTGCCCCCACCGCCCTGCAAGGCCCGGAGCAGCGGGTGGCGCTGGTGATCGGCAATGCGAACTACCAGAACGCGCCGCAGCTTGCGAATCCCGACGATGACGCCCAGTCGATGGCGCAGTTCCTGAACTCCGCCGGGTTCGAAGTGGTCGCCGCGACCGACTTGACCCAGAACGACATGCTCCGCGTCGTCCAGGACTTCTCCGCCAAGGTCGCCTCGCGCGGTCCGAACACGGTGGCGATGGTCTATTACGCCGGTCACGGCGTGCAGCTCGCCGGCGAGAACTATCTCGTTCCGGTCGACGCCAAGGTTTCCAGCCCGACCGAGCTGGTCAACAATTCGCTGCGCCTCGTCGACGTCATGTCGACGCTGGAGACGATCCCGAGCCGCATGCGCATCGTCATCCTCGATGCCTGCCGCAACAACCCTTTCCCTGAAATCAACGACGCCGGCCGAGGCTTGGCAATCGTCGATGCGCCGAACGGCTCGATCGTCGGCTACTCGACCGCGCCAGGTGCCGAGGCGCTCGACGGCACCAATGGCCACAGCCCGTACACACAGGCGTTCCTGAACGTCGCGCGCGAGCCCAACGTGCCGATCGAGCAGCTGTTCAAGCGCGTGCGCCTGCAGGTCAACCAGACCACCAGCGGCGCGCAGATTCCGTGGGAGAGCTCGTCATTGACGAGCGACTTCACCTTCTTCGGTGACACCGCCGTTGCCGCCAACCGCGCGCCGGTGAAAGCGCCGGTCGTGCAGATGGCCTCCAATTTGCCGAGCCGCTCCACCCGCCAGGCCTATGACTACGTCGTGTCCGAGGGCCGTCCGGAGTACTATCAGGAGTTCATCCGGATGTACCCGCACGACCCGCTGTGCGACCACATCCGCTGGCTGCTCAACAACATCCTGATCTCGCAGGCCTGGCACAAGGCGGTGCTCGCCAACTCGCCGCTCGCCTACAAGAGCTTCTATGACAGCTACGGCAACAGTCCCTATGCGCAGGTCGCGCTGAAGCTGCAGGTGCAGCCGAAGCAGATCCCCCTGATGCAGGCGACCAAGTTCCTGGCGCCGCAGACCATTGCTCCGACGATCAAGATCGGCAATCTCGGCCAGCCCAAATACATGCCGCTGATGCAGCAGGGCAATGGCGCGCAGGTGAACGGCAATCTGCCGGTCGTGCAGAAGCCGCTCGACGGCAATGTCGTCGGCAAGCTCGGCAATGGCGGACAGATCGTCACCCTGCCTGCGGGCAACAACCAGCCGAACCCGCAGAACGGCACGCCGCCGCAGACCCCGAGCAAGATCGTCACGCTGCCTGCGCCGACCAACACGGTCAACGGCAAGGTCGGCATCGGCAAGATCGTGACCCTGCCTGCGACCAGCAAGCCGCAGAACGGCGGCAACAATGCCGGCAACGGCTCTCCGCCCAAGATCGTGAGCATGCCGGTGAATGTCGGCAAAGGCAGCACCAAGATCGACGTGAAGCCGGCCAACGTTCAGACGCAGAACCAGCCGATCCGCGTCAACAACGGCAACACCGGCATCGTGAGGCCCAACATTAGCCCGGTCAACAAGGTGCAGGTGCAGACCAACGTGCAGACGAGCCGTCCGCAGCTCAACACGGTGCCGAACCGCATGGTCAGCAGCAACAACAACTTCCGGCAGTCGATGAACCAAGCGCCGAGCATGAACAATGGCGGCAACCGTCGCGGCGGCTTCACGCACTGATTGCGGCGAGCGAGACGACAAAGGGGCAGAGCGGAAACGCTCTGCCCCTTCTTCATGTCTGTTCTTGGTCATTCCGGGATGCGCCGTAAGGCGCAGGCCCGGAATCCATACTCCCGATCGTGGTTATGGATTCTCAGATGCGCAATTGCGCATCATAGCTCTCGCTGCGCGAGCCCCGGAATGACGATCAGGCCACCAGCTCCGCGAACAGATCCGCATCGACATTGCCGCCTGACAGCACGATGACGACGTTCTTGCCGGCCACATCAAGGCGGCCCGCGAGTAGCGCAGCAAGCCCCACCGCGCCGCCGGGCTCCGCCACCAGCTTCAGCTCGCGATAGGCAAAGGCGACCGCCGCGCCGACTTCCTTGTCCGACGCCGTGACGCCGCGCGCCAAGAGCTTGCTGTTGATCGCAAACGTCATCTCGCCCGGCATCAGGGCCATCAGCGCATCGCAGATGGTGCGGCCGGCCGGCGGATGCGGCTCGCGATGGCCTGCGCTGAGTGAAATGCCGTGATCGTCGAAGGCCTCGGGCTCGGCGACCACGATCTCGGCTTGCGGATAGCGCGCCTTCACGGCGGTCGCGACACCCGCGATCAAGCCGCCGCCGGAGGCCGGCGCCACCACGATGTCGGGGCCGAGGCCGAGCGTTGCCATGTCCTCGGCGATCTCGCGGCCGGCGGTGCCCTGCCCTGCGATCACGAACGGATCGTCGTAGGGTTTGACCAGCGTCGCGCCGCGCTTCTCGGCAATGCCGCGCGAGATCGCCTCGCGGTCGTCCTTGTCGCGGTCGTACAGCACGACCTCGGCGCCGTAGGATTTGGTGCGCTCGCGCTTCGACAGCGGGGCGTCCGCTGGCATCACGATGGTGGCCTGCATGTCGAGGATCTTTGCCGCCGCCGCCACGCCTTGGGCGTGGTTGCCGGAGGAGAACGCGACGACGCCGCCGGCGCGCTTGTCCTGCGGGATCGAGAACACCTTGTTGAACGCACCGCGGAACTTGAACGAGCCGGTGCGCTGAAGCATCTCCGGCTTCAGGAACACTTTCGCACCGACGCGCTCGTTGAGCACGGGGAAGGACAACAGCGGGGTGCGGATGGCGTAAGGCGCGATCACGCGCGCTGCGGCATCGATGTCGGCAGGGCCGACCGGAAGGGCCTGTTCGGTCATGGCGGAATGCTATCGCGGCCAATCAGGCCCGGGCAAGACACCTCCGCGAGAGGATTTCTTGCCTCAAGCCACGAAACGCGGCTGTTCCGCGCCGGTCCGGCCGGGCAGCACCGCCCCGACCGCCAAAATGCTGTCGATAAAGACCGTTGCCGAGGCCTCCCAGGTGTAGTTGGCGGCGAACGCGACGCAGTCCTGCCGGGAGATATCGAGCGCGGCGAAGCAGGCATTGCGCAGATCGTGATCGAGCGCGCCGACCGGCGCATCGCCAATCACGTCGCGGGGACCCTTCACGGGGAAGGCCGCGACCGGCAGGCCGCTCGCGAGCGCCTCCAGCAGGACCAGGCCGAAGGTGTCGGTCTTGCTCGGGAACACGAACACGTCGGCGGCCGCGTAGATATCCGCCAGTTCCTCGCCGTGCTTCTCGCCGAGGAAGATCGCATCGGGGTAGACCTCTTCCAGCGAGGCGCGCGCCGGGCCGTCGCCGACGACCACCTTGGTGCCGGGTAGGTCGAGGTCGAGGAACGCCTCGAGATTCTTCTCGACTGCGACGCGGCCGACCGACAGGAACACGGGTGCCGGCAGGCAGAGATCGATGACGCGCGGGTGGAACAACGTGGTGTCCACGCCGCGCGGCCACAGCACGACATTGTCGAAGCCGCGCGCGGTCAATTCGCGCGCGAGCGCCGGCGTCGCCGCCATCACGGCGCGGCTGGCGCTGTGGAAGCGCCGCAGCGCCCGCCAGATCAGCGAGCCCGGCACTGGCACGCGGGCGCGGACATATTCGGGAAAGCGGGTATGGAAGCTGGTCGTGAACGGCAGCTTGCGCTGGCGGCAATAGCGGCGGACCATCAGGCCGATCGGCCCTTCGGTCGCGATGTGGATGCTGTCGGGACGTGCCTCCTCGATCAGCCTTGCGATCCGGGCCGGGCGCGGCATGGCGAGGCGCACGTCGCGATAGCTCGGCATCGCGAAGGTGCGGAACGATTGCGGCGTCAGGAACGTGAACTCGACGCCGAGCGCTTTTGCAGCGTCAGCGAGCTTGGTCAGCGTCCGAACCACACCGTTGACTTGCGGGTGCCAGGCGTCGGTCGCGACCAGGATGCGCATCAAGTGGTCCTTGTTATGCAGCTCTGGCTGCGACCTGTGGCACCCGCTCCGGCTTCCGCAACTGATCCGCCCAGGTGATGATCTCGAAATGGCCGTCGTCATGCTCGACCAGGGCGGTGCAGCTCTCCACCCAGTCGCCGCAATTCATGTAGCGGATGCCGGCCTCGTCGCGGATCACGGCGTAGTGGATGTGGCCGCAGATCACGCCGTCGGCCTGGTGACGCCGCGCCTCGGCGGCGAGCGCCTGCTCGAAGGCGCCGATATAGTTGACGGCGTTCTTGACCTTCTGCTTGGCCCATTGCGACAGCGACCAATAGGGCACGCCGAACATGCGGCGGAAGAAGTTGACCAGGCGGTTCATCTGGATCGCGAAGTCATAGGCCTTGTCGCCGAGATGGGCGAGCCAGCGCGCGTTCTGCACCACGAGATCGAAGATGTCGCCGTGAATGACGAGATAGCGCTTGCCGTCGGCGCCGGTGTGAACCGTGTTCTCGACCACGTCGATGCCGCCGAAATGCGTGCCGTAATAGTTGCGCAGGAACTCGTCGTGATTGCCGGGAATGTAGATGACCTTGGCGCCCTTGCGCGCCTTGCGCAAAAGCTTCTGGACGAGGTCGTTATGCGATTGCGGCCAGTGCCAGCTCGATTTCAGCGCCCAGCCGTCGACGATGTCGCCGACGAGATAGATCGTATCGGCATCATGGTAGCGCAGGAAGTCGAGCAGAAGATCGGCTTGTGAACCGCGGGCCCCGAGATGGACGTCGGAGATGAACAACGTGCGAAAGCGCCGCTCCGGGCTCTCGTCACTCACATCGTAACTTCCCATGCGCCAGCCTGTAACAATGTCCCGTGACAGGGGGATGACCGATTGAACCCTTGAGGCACCTTCAAATACGAATCACGCCTTGCCTCGCCCTCCCCGCGAATATCAGTCGCATGCGACAATCAGGCGACATGGCGCCGCAGGGTGGGGGCGCTCCCTCCCCCGCTTGCGGGGGAGGCGAAGCAAGCCCGCCTCAGTAGAACTTGTGGAAATGATGGATCGGCCCATGGCCGTGGCCGACGCTGAAGCGGTCGGCGGCGGCGATCGCGGCGCTGATCCAGGCCTTGGCGTTGCGCACGGCGGCCTCGAGGTCCTCGCCCCTGGCCAGCCCTGCCGCGATAGCGGAGGACAGCGAGCAGCCGGTGCCATGGGTGTTGCGGGTGGCCACACGCGGCGCGGCGAGCGCGATCGCGGTCTCGGCAGTGACGAGATAGTCGGTGCTCTCGGCGCCCTCCCCGTGCCCGCCCTTGATCAGGACGGCGCGGCAGCCCAGCGCCAGCAGGCGGCGTCCCTGGCTTTCGATCTCGGCCTCGCTCGCCGCCACCGGCGCATCGAGCAGGGCCGCAGCCTCCGGCAGGTTCGGCGTGATCACGGCAGCCAGCGGCATCAGCCTGGTGCGCAGGGCGTCGACGGCTTCAGTGGCGAGCAGGCGGTCGCCGGAGGTCGCCACCATGACGGGATCGAGCACGACATGCCGCGGCGCCCAGCGCGAAAGCGCGGCCGCGATGGCATCGATGCTGGCGGCTTGGGCCACCATGCCGATCTTCACCGCACCGATGTCGAGGTCGGAGAACACCGCGTCGATCTGCTCGGTGACGAACCCGGCCGGCACCGCGTGAATGCCGGTCACGCCGCGCGTGTTCTGCGCCGTCAGCGCCGTGATCACGGAGGCGCCATAGACGCCGAGCGCGGCAAAGGTCTTCAGGTCCGCCTGGATGCCGGCGCCGCCGCTCGAATCGGAACCGGCGATGGTGAGTGCGACCGGGGTCGTCATCGCGGGAGACATGTGCTTGAGGAGGCCGCCATGGCCTCTCGTAGCGCGACCGTGGAACGTCAGCAAGCGCGCCGGGCCGCCGCCAGGCGTGATTCGCGAACCGATTGCGCGCCTTGCGAATCAGTCGGACACCGCGCGGACCAAGGCCCGCAATGATGCGGGCTTGAAAATGCAACGGCGCCGGACCCTTGCTATAGTCGCGTACCTTAGCGTGCTTCGCCGGTTACGCGAGACGTCAGGTGGTGGAACCGTCCAGCGCCCCCATGTTGCGGGCCGCCGGCCCTGCAAGCCACCTGAACAAGACTCCTTGGGGTGGAACGATGTGGGCCTTCTTCGAACGTCTCCTCGACTCGTCCATGCTGTCGCCGCACGGCATCTGCCTGTTGTGGGAGCCTGAGCTGATCTGGCTTCACGTCGTTTCCGACGCCAGCATTGCCGCTGCCTATTTCTCGATCCCGTTCGCCCTCGCTATCCTCGTCACCAAGCGGCGCGACCTCAAGTTCGGCTGGGTCTACTGGGCGTTCGCGATCTTCATCATGGCGTGCGGCCTGACCCACGTGCTGTCGATCTATACGCTCTGGGTTCCGATCTACGGCATCGAGGGCATGCTCAAGGCCGCCACGGCGGTCGCGTCGGTCTTCACCGCCGCCGCGCTCTGGCCGCTGCTGCCGAAGATCCTCACGATCCCCTCGCCGTTCGAGCTGCGACAGGTCCAGGCCGCGCTCGAGGAGGAGGAAATCAAGAGCCGCGACGCCACGCTGCTGCTGCAGCAGGTCCGCGACGCCCAGCGCGCGATGCGCGAGAGCGTGGCGCGCCTCACCGCGATCGTCGAGACCGCGGTCGACGGCGTCATCCTGCTCGATGCGCAGGACCGCATCCTGCTGTTCAATCCGGCCTGCGAGCGCCTGTTCGGCTACCGTGCCGACGAGGTGATGAACCGCAATGTCGGCATGCTGATGCCCGAGGCGGATGCAGCATCCGAGCGCCAGGCGCGGCATTTCGCGACCGGCGGCGAGGCCGTCGGCCTGCGCAAGGACGGCACGACGTTTCCGATGGAGCTGTCGGTCGGCCAGGCGCGGCAGGACGGCGAATTGATCTTCGTCGGCATCGTCCACGACCTCACCGCGCGCAAGCTGACCGAGCAGCAGCTTCAGCAGGCGCAGAAGATGGAGACGGTCGGTCAGCTCTCCGGCGGCATCGCGCACGACTTCAACAATCTGCTGACCGTCATCATCGGCAATGCCGAGCACCTGAGCGAGCAGCTCAAGGCGAGGCCCGACCTCGGGCGCTTTGCCGACGACATCTGCCAATCGGGCGAACGGGGTGCCGAGCTGACGCAGCGCCTGCTCGCCTTCAGCCGCCGCCAATTGCTGCGGCCTCAGACGATCGATTGCCGGAGCCTGCTCGATTCCATGTTCAAGCTGCTCAAGCGCACCTTGCGCGAAGACATCGAGATCAGGACGACCTCCGGGCCCGGCACGATCCTGGCCTTTGCCGACCGCGCGCAGCTCGAATCCGCCGTGCTCAATCTCGCGCTCAACGCGCAGGATGCCATGCCATCGGGAGGCCACCTCACGCTGGCCACGGAGCTGATCACGATCGAGGATGATGACGGTGCCGTTCACCGGGAGGTCGCACCCGGCAGCTACGTCCTGATCGCGGTTACCGATGACGGCGAAGGCATGACGCCGGAGGTCGCCGCACGCGCGTTCGAGCCGTTCTTCACCACCAAGGAGGTCGGCAAGGGCTCGGGCCTCGGCCTCAGCATGGTCTATGGCTTTGCCAAGCAATCAGGCGGCCATGTCTCGATCTACAGCGAGGCTGGCCTTGGGACCACGGCCAGGATCTACCTGCCGCGCGCGAGCACCGGTAGGTCGCAAGCCGATCTTCCCGACGGCGAGGACACGCCGCCGCGAGGCTACGAGACGGTCCTGATCGTCGAGGACGATCCGTTCGTCCGCTCCTCCGTCATTCGCAGGGTGGAAGCGCTCGGATATCGCGTCGTCGCCGCGGTCAACGGCAAGGACGCCTTGCAGCAGCTGCAGGGCGATCCCGGCATCGACTTGCTGTTCACCGATATCGTGATGCCGGGCGGCATGAGCGGCTGGGAGCTCGCCGATCAGGCGCGGCGGGTGCGTCCCGGCCTGCCGGTCCTGTTCACCTCGGGCTACGCGCTGGAGACCTTGGTCGAGCAGGGCCGCGCGCAGGCGCGAGCGGTCGTGCTGACCAAGCCCTACCGCAAGGTCGAGCTCGCCCAGCGCCTGAGGGATGCATTGGCCGCCGCAGTGGTCCCATCCTAGCATCGCGCCCGAATGCACCTCGGATGATCCAGCAAGTTCGCTTGCTAAATCCAGCCGGTTTTGGCCTATTAGCCGGAAGAATACGCTTTCGGAGTGCCCGCGATGGTTCCTTTTTTCGTTCAGATCAAGTGCAAGCTCGGCCAGTCCTATACGGTGGCCAATGCGCTTGCCGAAGCCGAGATCGCCTCCGAGATCTACTCCACGGCCGGCCAATACGACCTCCTGGTGAAGTTCTACGTCGACAAGGACACCGACATCGGCCACTTCGTGAATGAGAAGGTGCAGGTGCTGCCGGGCATCCAGGACACTCTCACCATCATCACCTTCAAGGCGTTCGGCACCGGCTAAAGCATGATCCGGAAAAGTGCGGAGCGGTTTTCCGGAAAGATCATGCGTAAACAACAACCTAAAGCGCGATGATGATTCATCCCAATCTCATCGCTTTAGATCACGCGCAAAACAACGGCCGAAGCGCCGGCAGCGCTAGCCGCCCTCCTTGCGCTTGGGCGGTGTCGGTCCCTGCACCGGCGGCAGCGACTTCAGATAGGCGGCCATCGCGGCGCGGTCTTCCGCGGTAAGTTGCGCCAGATTCTTGATCACCGCCCGCATCGCGCCCGAAGCGCTGTCGCCCTCGGGCAGGTCGCCGGTCTCGAGGAAATCCGCGATATCCTTCTCGCTCCAGTTGCCGATGCCCTGCTGCGTGATGTTGGGCACCCAGCCCTCCCCTTCGGGATTGGGCCCACCGGCAAAGCGCTGGCTGGCGATGATGCCGCCGAGCGCATTGCGCGGGCTGTGGCATTCGGCGCAGTGGCCGAAAGCGTTCACGAGATAGGCTCCGCGATTCCATTGCGGCGAGCGCGCGGCGTCCGCGACGAACGGCGCGGTGTCCATGAACAGCAGCTTCCAGATGCCGACATTGCGGCGGATGTTGAACGGAAACGGCAGCGCGTGGTCGCCCACTGTGCCGGACACCGACGGAAGCGTCTTCAGATAGGCAAAGAGATCGCGGACGTCGTCGACACTGGCCAGATGATAGGACGTGTAGGGAAACGCGGGGAAATAGTGCGTGCCCGCGGGCGAGACACCGCGCATCACGGCGTTGACGAAATCGGCCTCGCTCCAGCGGCCGATCCCGTAGGCGGGATCGGGGGAAATATTGGGGACGTAGAACGTCCCGAACGGCGAGCCCAGCGCCAGCCCGCCGCCGAGCCGCAGGCGATCGGGCTGATTGGGGGTGGCATGACAGGACGAGCAGCCGCCGGCGTGGAACAGCTCCTGCCCGTTGGCGAGATCGGGGTTGCGTATCGGCGCCGGCACGGCCAGCACGGCCGGGGCGGTCAACCACCAATAGAGGGCGAACGCCGCGACGGCGGCGATCAGGGCGGCAAGGAGCGTTCGTCGCAACATTCGATCATTCCATCGTGAACGCGCGAACTTAAGGGTCATGCCGCGCTCGATCCAACCACGAATATTTTAGACGGCCCGGCTGTAATGCCGGAATAAACCGCATGACGCACTGTTTGAAAAGCAATCAGGCGTCAACAGGAGAAAGCCATGACCAAAGCCGTTTTTGCCACACTGGTACTCGGAGCTGCCGTTGCGTTCGCCGCCCCGGCCAGCGCGGAGAAACTGAAGGCGACGCTGGACGGCAAATCCGAAGTCCCCGCCAACACCAGCAGCGCGACCGGAACGGCCGATCTGGACTACGACGCTGCCAGCAAGAAGCTGTCCTGGACCGTCACCTATTCCGGCCTCTCGGGCCCCGCCACCGCCGCGCATTTCCACGGGCCTGCCGAAGCCGGCAAGAACGCCGGCGTCGCGGTCCCGATCCCGAATGCAGCCTCGAGCCCGGTCAAGGGCGAAGCCACGCTCACCGACGCGCAGGCCGCCGATCTGCTCGGCGGCAAGTACTACATCAACATCCATACCGCGGCGAACCCGGCCGGCGAGATCCGCGGTCAGGTGACGAAGTAAAGCGAAAACGCGGGCTTCGTCGCGGAAAGGCCGGACGCAAGGAGGGAGCGTCCGGCCTTTTCGATTCCAAGCAACTTCGTAGCCCGGATGGAGCCAACGGTCGGCGCGAAGCGCCGCCCGTTGGTGCAATCCGGGAGCCCTGCGCGTTGCGGACAGGTCCCCGGATTTCGCTGCGCCCCATCCGGGCTACGACGCTACGACTCTGACCGTGCTCAAGCCGCGTTCAGCGCCTGCGCGAGGTCGGCGATCAGGTCCGACGGGTTCTCGATGCCGATCGACAGCCGGATCGTGGAATCGAGCACGCCGATCTTTCGGCGGATGTCGGCGGGAACGCCGGAATGGGTCATCGTCGCCGGCAGGCTTGCGAGCGATTCCGTGCCGCCAAGGCTCACCGCCAGCTTGAGGATCTGCAGCGCGTTGAGGAATTTCACCGCCGCCTCCTTGCCGCCGACGATGTCGAACGAGAACGTCGAGCCCGCGCCCAGGCATTGCCGCGCGAACACACGGCCGGACAGCGAGCCCTGCTCGTGGTGACCGAGGTAGTGCACCCTGGCGACCTTCGGATGGTCGCGCAGGAAGTCTGCCACGAGCCGCGCATTCGCATCGGCCTTCTCCATCCGCAGGCTGAGCGTCTCGAGCGAGCGGTTGATCATCCAGCACGAATGCGGATCGAGCTGGGTGCCGATGGCGCCGCGCAGCGCCTTGATGCCTTTCATGATCGCCTTCGATCCGAGCGCGGCGCCCGCGATCAGGTCGGAATGACCGCCGACATACTTTGTCAGCGAATACAGCGACAGATCCGCGCCGTGCTCGATCGGCCGCTGAAACACCGGCCCGAGCAGCGTGTTGTCGCAGGCGATGACCGGCGTATGTCCCTGGGCCTTGCCGATGGAATCGGCGATGCGGCGGATCATTGCGATGTCGACGAGGCCGTTGGTCGGATTGGCCGGCGTCTCGATCAGGATCATCGAAACCCGCCCCTTGCCCATGGCCTCCTCCGAGGCCTGCTTGACCGCCGTCTCGTCGATGCCGTCGGCAAAGCCGACGGCGCCGATCGACAGGCGCGCGAGCGTGTTCGTCAGCAGCGTCTCCGTCCCGCCATAGAGCGGCTGCGAGTGCAGGATGACATCGCCCGGGCGAACAAAGGCCAGAATCGTGGTTGCGATCGCCGCCATGCCGGACGAGAACAGCGCGCAACTCTCCGTGCGCTCGTAGATCGCGAGCCGATCCTCGACGATCTCGCTGTTGGGATGATTGAAGCGCGAATAGACCAGGCCCGCGCCCATGCCTTCCGGCGGCTCGCGCCGTCCGGCGACGTAGTCGAAGAAGTCCTGGCCATCCTCGGCGGTCTTGAACACGAAGGTGGAGGTCAGGAACACCGGCGGCTTGATGGCGCCCTCCGACAATTGCGGATCATAGCCATAGGTCAGCATCAGGGTTTCCGGATGCAGCATATGATTGCCGATATGGGTCTTGGAGGGGAACGGTTTTGCCATGGCCTGTCTCGCGGTTGATCGAGGTGCTCGCCGCGCGCTGGGAATCCCGACGTGAGGATGCCGGGAGGAGACTCGTGTGAGCGCACGGCCGTTGGCGCAAGGATAGCCGCTCTCGCGGCAATCCGTCAGGCCTTGCGGACGGAAGTTCCTGCGGGCCGCGGTCAAGAAAAAGGCGGTTGCTTTCGCAACCGCCCTTCTGAAGTCCTTGGTAGCCCGGATGGAGCGCAGCGCAATCCGGGACAAGTCCATCACGCCGTCTTCCCGGATTGCGTTGCGCTCCATCCGGGCTACAAACGATGACCGCCCCGCTATTTCAATTTCACACGATAGGTTTCGTGACAATCATTGCAGCGGTCGTTGATCGCCGTGTAGGCCGCCTTCAGGCCCGCGACATTAGTGATCTTGCCTTTGGCGTCGGCGATCGCCTTCTGCACCGGCGGGATCTTGGCATCGAAATCGGCCTTGTTCTGCCAGACCTTCGGCGACGAGCCGTAGGTCGCGTTGACGACATCCTGCTTGGGATTGATCTCGAAGGTCTTGGCGATCTTGGCAACATCGGCCTCGATGCTGGCGATGGCCTCATCGGCAGCCTTCTTGTCGAAGGGAATATCGCCCTTGCTCATCTTCTGAAGCACGCCATACTGATTCTTGGCGATTGCCCGCATCAGATTGTCCTGCTGGACGGCAATCTCCTGTTGCGCCATGACGGCGCCCGCGCCCAGCACGAGGACGCCCGCGACAATCATCGTCCGTTTCATTGGTTGGTTTCTCCGGCTATCGAGACCCTCAGGGAATGAGACGTCACCGGCTTCGCGCGAAGCCGGGACCCATCATGGGTAGAACCCCGCGCGGCGGGTTTATTCCCGTGCGCGCGGGAAGCGCGGCTTCACAAGCTGTGACGGCGGTGATGCTCGCTGATCGCAACCCACACCCGCTCGGGCGTTGCCGGCATGTCGATGTGGTCGATCTTGTACTCGCGCCAGAGCGCATCGACGATGGCGTTGACCACGGCCGGACAGGAGCCGATCGCGCCGGCCTCGCCGGCCCCCTTCACGCCCATCGGATTGGTCTTGCAGGGCACGTTGTGGGTCTCGAACACGAAGGCCGGCCCGTCCGCCGCGCGCGGCAGCGCATAGTCCATGAAGGTCGCGGTGATGAGCTGCCCGTCGGTCGGTCCATACACCACCTGCTCCATCAAGGCCTGGCCGATGCCCTGCATGGCGCCGCCATGCACCTGGCCGGCCAAGAGCAGCGGATTGAGCGTCTTGCCGAAATCGTCGACGATCACGTAGTTGACGATTTTGATGATGCCGGTCGCCGGATCGATCTCGACCTCCGCAACATGGGTGCCGTTGGGATAAGTGCCGTCGGCGCTGGCAAAGGTCGCGCTGCCGTTCAGCTTCGACGGATCGGCCCCGGGCCGCTTGGCGAGATCGGCAAACGAGATCGAACGATCGGTGCCGGCGATCCGCACCACGCCTTCGGAGATTTCGAGGTCGCCTGCGCTGGCTTCGAGCGCCTGTGCCGCGATCTCCTTCAGCCTCGAACCGAGCTCGCGCGTGGCGCGCTCGACGCTGACGCCGCCGGAGGGGATCGAGGCCGAGCCGCCGGTGCCGAGGCCGGTCGCGATCTCGTCTGTGTCGCCCTGGCGAACATGCACGCGCTCGGGCGCCACGCCGAACTGTTCGGCGACGATCTGCGCATAGGCGGTCTGATGGCCCTGCCCGCTCGATTGCGTGCCGATCAGCACGGTGACGTCGCCATTGGCATCGAGGCGGACGTTGGCCGTCTCTTCACCCATCACGCCGCAAATCTCGACATAGCTCGCAAGCCCGATGCCGCGGATCAGGCCGCCCTTCTTGGCCGCCTTGGCGCGCTTGGGGAATTCCTTCCATTCCGCGATCTCCATCGCGCGCTTCAGGTGCGCGGCGAAGTCGCCGGAATCGTAGACCTTGCCGGTCGCGGTCTTGTAGGGCAGCGCCTTCGGAGGGATGAAATTCTTGCGGCGGATGGCGTCCGGCGTCATGTCGAGCTTCCGCGCGCAGGCATCGACGAGGCGCTCGATGACATAGGCGGCTTCGGGCCGGCCCGCGCCGCGATAGGCGTCGACCGGCACGCTGTGGGTGAAGATCGTGCGCACCCGGCAATGGAAGGCCTGGATGTCGTAGAGGCCGGGCAGCATGCCGGCGCCGCCATGCGGGATGTAGGGCCCGAAGGTCGACAGATACGCGCCCATGTCGCCCATGAGGTCGCAATCCATCGCGAGGAACTTGCCGTCTTCAGCCAGCGCCATCTTGGCAGTGGTGACGTTGTCGCGGCCCTGCGCATCGCCCATGAAATGCTCGGAGCGGTCGGCCGCCCACTTCACCGCCTTCTTCAGTTTGCGCGCAGCGACGGCCATCAGGGCATATTCCCGATACGGAAACAGTTTTGTGCCGAACCCGCCGCCGACGTCGGGGCAGATCACCCGCATCTTGTCGGTGGGGATGTTGAGCACGTTCTGGCAGAGGATGTCGCGCAGGCGGTGGCTGCCCTGGCTGCCGACCGTCAGCGTCAGATGGTCGCGCTTGGAATCGTATTCGCAGACCGCCGCGCGGGTCTCCAAGAAGCTTGCAACCACGCGCGGATTGACGATGGAGATCTCGGCGACCGCATGTGCTTTCGCGAAGGCAGCTTCCGTCGCCGCTTTGTCGCCGATCGAGACGTCGAACAGCACGTTGCCCGGCTTGTCGGGCCAGACCAAGGCTGCGCCCTTCTTCACGGCGTTGACGACGCCAGTCACCGCGGGCAGCGGTGACCATTGGACCTCGATCGCCTCGATCGCATCGCGAGCCTGGTCGATGGTCTCGGCGACCACGAAGGCGACGGCATCGCCGACGTGGCGCACCTCGTCCTTGGCCAGGATCGGGTAAGGCGGGCCGGTGAAGGGATCGGTCTCGAGGTTGAACAGGCAGGGCAGATTGCCGAGATCCCCGACGTCGTCGGCCGTCAGGATCAGCGCAACGCCCGGCAGGCCGCGCGCGCGGCTCGCATCGATGCTGTATTTGGCATGCGCATGCGGCGAGCGCAGCACCAGGCAGCGGAGCGCGGCCTGCGGCGCGTAATCGTCGGTATAGCGGCCCTTGCCGCGGATGAGCGCGTCATCCTCCTTGCGCAGCACGCTTTGGCCAACGCCGAACTTGATGGGAGCCGCCATTTTATCTTCCCGTTCTCATGGTTGTTTTGTGGGCATATTGCCGTGGAAAAACTGGCAAGGCAAACGGGTTTAGGCGGGCGCAGGGGTCGCAGGTTCAATCGCGCCACGCGTGCCTCACGGGAATGCTCGGCAAGGTCCCAGCGTGATCGTGTGACGTTGACGGCGAGAGCCAAGCGCTCCCACTTAGCTGTTCTCGTGCTCACCCCGAGCTTCAAATAGCTGATGAGCATCGGAGGCCGTGAGCGTCAGCCCGTACAAATCTTTCAGCGTCGAAATGCGTTGCAGCGTCGCAGGCTCGAACGGAGTCTTGCCTTCGAACGAATGCAGGAGAACGCCCTCCAGCAAATCACCCAGGCTCATATCCAGGTATTCGGCGAGGCCCTTCGCGACCTTGAGAATGCGCTTCTCGATCCGAACTCCCGTCTGTACGCGTTGGACTGAATGTTTGTGAGCTTCTGAGTTCATAATGTGTGACCTCGATCGGAAGACGGGGGTTTAGTCGCATCATGCCATTGCCGGACTTGCTCGGGCATCGGTCTCCAGCCCTGCAACTCACGTCCTCAGAGACCAGGTGAATCTTGGATTCGTTCGGACGCCTGCGGGGTCGACGCTCTGATCGCGGAACGATTGTTGTCACACAGGCAGAGCCTGGGCGGCCGAGTTGACCGATCCCAATTTGCCTTTTCCGTTCTAGAATGTTACCTTGGTACCAAGGTAACATAGGACGCCGCCATGAGCAACAGAATTTGCTGCACGGATGCTGCAGAGGTCGCCGAACTGAGCGAGGGCTTCCTCGCGCGTACACTTCCCGGGGCACGTTTCAGCCATCGTGAACATCTGATCGTGACGAGCTACTTGCTCGCCACTGATCCGGCTCGGGACTGGCGGGTCGAACTCCCCGAGATGATCCGCGCCTACAATGTTGCCGCTGGCGGCGTGAACGACGATGTGCGTGGCTATCACCACACGATGACGATGGCCTTCTTGATGATCATCGAAGGAATTCTTGCGGAGGTCGGCCGCCGCGACATTGTCGCCGCCTGCAACGCGGTGCTTGCGTCCCCGGCAACCGAAAAGGATGCACTGTTGCGTTTCTGGAGCCGCGAAGCGCTGTTCTCGCGGGAGGCGCGGCACGGCTGGATTGAGCCAGACCTTGCCGAGTTCAAGCCGCGCGCGTCAGGTCATATGCCAGCGTGAGGATCGTCGATTACTCACATCCCGCGGCTCAACAGATACCTCGTACTATCTCTGAGCGCATCGATCGCCCGCCCAGGTGCGAGATAGTTGATCTCGGCGCGCGTCAGGCCGATGTCGGTCAGCTCCCTGTCGCTCAGATCCATCAAACTGACCCGCGGGTGCAGGCGCCACGTCCCAAAAGCAGACCAATATCGCTTGAGCAGGCCCAGGAGACTTTGCGCCGGCGCGGCTGCGGCAGCTTCTCTCCCCGACAAGGCTTGGCCCGGCGTTGCAACGGACACGTTGAGACGAGCCGCTGCCGCCAGAACCTCGTCCATGGCCTGCTTCGCGAGCGCAATGGATTGGTCGAGGCGAAGCACCGCCGCATCGTGCTCGGCCTCGGATGAAATGCTCGTCAGTTGTGGTGGCATCGGACGCTCCTGCTGTTGAGCCGGCAGGGAGCGTGGCCAAACAAAAGGCCCCGTCCGATGCCGGCGGGGCCTGGTGGAAAAGATGTCGTCGAAATCCTAGCGCACGACTCCTCCCACCGCCCAGCCGAAGCGGGTGATGTGATTGCGGGAGACTTTGCGCGAGCATTTGATCATGAGCGACTCCTACCACCGCAATCGCGCAAAATCAAGAGATGTGCCGATGTTGGCTGCAGCTTGGAGGCGAATGCCGTGCTCTCTAACCCCGCACCAGCGAGACCAGCCACTTGCGTCCGAACAATACGAGGATCGCGAGCGCGTAGACGATCGTGCCGCCGACGGCGAGCAGGATCAGTATCAATTCATCCCGGAAGTGCATCGCGCCCAACCAGGGGCCGCTGAAACGTGCAATCAGCCAGAACGCGGCGGCGAGGATGAGGCCGCTTAGCAAGAACTTGGCGAGCGACAGCAGCCAGGCGCGGTCGAGCACGAGAAAGCCGCGCCGCACGGCGAAGAACAGCACCAGCAAGAGATTGGTCCAGACGCCGACGGCGGTCGCCAGCGCGAGGCCGATCTGGGCGAGTGATCCCATCAAGGCGACCTTCAGCGCGACATTGACCGCGATGCCGGTCAGCGACGCGCGGACCGGCGTTGCGGTGTCCTTGCGGGCATAGAAGGTCGCGACCGCACTGCGGATCAGCACGAACGGGATGAGGCCGATGGCATAGGCCGCGAGCGTCGCACCGGCGGCGGCGGCATCGGCCTTGGAGAACGCACCGCGGGCGAACAGTGCGCGCATGATCGCATCGGGCACGGTGAGGAAGGCCGCGACGAACGGGATCGAGAACAGCAGCGTGAAATCGAAGGCACGGCGCTGCGCGCTCAGTGCGCCGTCGTGGTCGTTTGCGGTGATCCGCCGCGACATCTCCGGCAGCAGCACCGTGCCGATGGCGATGCCGATGACGCCGATCGGGAGCTGGTTGAGCCGGTCGGCGTAATAGAGCGCGGACAACGCGCCGGCAGGCAGGAAGGTCGCGATGATGGTGTCGGCGAACAGCGCCACCTGCGTGCCCATCGAGCCCAATGTTGCCGGCCCCAGTGCCTTGAAGAAGCCGCGGACATCTTCGTCGAGCTTGAGCGGCGCAAAGCGCGGCAGGCCGCCATGGCGGGCGAGATCGCCTGCGAGCAGGAAATATTGCAGGAAGCCGGACATCAGCACGCCCCAGGCCGCGGCATGGCCCGCGGTCGGAAACCAGACGGCAACCGCCAGCGTCATCATCATGGCGACGTTGAGGAAGATCGAGGCGGCCGCGGCGCTGGCAAAGCGCTGCATCACGTTGAGCATGCCGCCATAGAGCGTCACCAGCGTGATCAAGAGCAGATAGGGAAAGGTGATCCGGGTCAGCTCGATCGCGAGCTTGCGCTGCTCGGCATCCTCACCAAAGCCTGGCGCCAGGATGCTCATGGCCTGCGGCATGAACAGCCAGGCGGCGATCAGCAGCACCACCTGCGAGGCCAGGAGCAGCGTGAAGATGCGGTCGGCGAACAAATGTGCGGCCGCCTCCCCCTTCTCGCCATGGACATGGGCATAGGCCGGCACCCAGGCGGCGTTGAAGGCGCCCTCGGCGAAGATCGCGCGGAAATGGTTGGGAAGCCGCAGCGCCACGAAAAAGGCGTCGGCCACCGGCCCGGCACCGAGGATCGCCGCGAGCATGATGTCGCGGGCAAACCCCGTCAGCCGCGACAGCAGCGTGTAACCACCGACCGTGAAGATGCGTCCGAGCATGCGGATTGTTGTAGAGACTTATCGGACGGAGGTCGATGCATCTTGCGATGCGCATTACTGCGCCCTCTCCCCTTGCGGGAGAGGGCAGCACCGCAGGCAGATACAGACTCAATCGGGTGAGGGGTATCTCTCAGCGCATGCCGTACGGAGAGAGACCCCTCACCCGGCTTCGCTTCGCGAAGCCAACCTCTCCCGCAAGGGGAGAGGGAAGAACTCAGCCCGCCAGCGCGCCGCGGACGGCGGCGATGATTCGCTCCTGATCGGCCTCGGTCAGGTAGGCATGCATCGGCAGGCTGATGACGTCCTGCGACAGGCTCTCGCAACCCGGCAATCCGCCCTCGGCGACCGGGTACTGTTTGTAGGCGGTCTGCTGGTGCATCGACTTGCCGTAATAGATCGCGGTCGGCACTCCCTGGGCTTTTAGCGCGGCAGCGAAGCCGTCGCGGTCGATACCCTTGGGAAGACGAATGGTGTACTGCGCCCAGACTGAGGTATTGCCCGGCGCGATGCGCGGCACGGTGACCACGTTGGACAGGCCGCGCGCATAGCGCTCCGCGACCCTGTTGCGGGCGGCGATCTCGTCGTCAAAAATCTTCAGCTTCTCGATCAGGACCGCGGCCTGCATAGTGTCGAGCCGGCCGGTCAGGCCGAGGCGGACGTTGTCGTATTTGTCGACGCCCTGCCCGTGCACGCGGATGCTGCGCAAGGTGGCGGCGAGCTCGTCGTCATCGGTGAAGATGGCGCCGCCGTCGCCGAAGCAGCCGAGCGGCTTTGCCGGGAAGAAGCTGGTCGCAGTGGCGTGGCCGAAGGTGCCGAGCTTGCGGCCCTTGTAGCTCGCGCCAAAGCCTTGCGCGGCGTCGTCGAGCACGAACAGGCCTTCGGCCCTGGCGATCTCGGCGATGGCGTCGTGATCGGCGGGCTGGCCGAACAAATCGACCGGAATCACCGCGACGGGCTTGAGACCGGCCTTGCGGGCGGTGGCGATGCCGCGCTTGAGCGATTCCGGGCTCATGTTGAAGGTGGTCTCGTCGACGTCGACATAGACCGGCGTCGCGCCGGTCCGCGCCACCGGCGAAGCGGTCGCGATGAAGGTGAAGGACGGACACAGCACGGCATCGCCGGGCCCGACATTCCTGGCCATCATCACCATCAGGATGGCGTCGGTGCCGCTGGCGCAGCCGATCACGTGCTTGGCGCCTGAGTAGGCCGCAAGCTGCTTCTCGAGCTCGAAGACCTCCGGCCCGTTGACGAACTGGCAATGGTCCATCACGCGCTTCACGGCGGCATCGAGCGAGGCGCCGAGCCGGCGGCGCTGCGAGGCGACGTCGATGAAGGGAATGGGTTCGGAACGCAAGTGCTGGTTCATGACGCCTTGTGACGTTTGAGCGGTCGACATGGAAGGGATCAGCCGGCGACGCGGCGCGGCCCCTTGCGCGCGGGTGACGTCGCCGCAGGACGCGAGGGCCTCTCCAGGCATTGCGTGGCGATCTCGAGGCTGGCGACGCCCTCGTCGCCCGTCACTGCCGGCGTCTCGCCGTTGCGCACCGCCTTAAGGAATGCGATCAGCTCGGCGCGAAGCGGCTCGTCATGGCCGACCGGCAGATGCCGCATCGAGTAGCTGCCGTCCGGCTTGAAGCCGAAGCATTCGGTGACCTGGCGCGTCAAGAGATCGCCCATCACGTATTTGCCGCGCGTTGCGACCGTGACGCTGCGCGCCTTGAACGGCGTCAGCCAGTTGGTGTTGATGTGGGCGAGCACGCCGCTCTCGGTGCGGAACTGCAAGAGCGCGATGTCCTCGCGCTCGGCGACCGCGCTCGACAATTGCGGCTGCACCTCGACGATGTCGGATTCGGTGAACCAGCGGATCAAATCGATGTCGTGCACGGCAAGATCGATGACGACGCCGACATTGGACATGCGCGGCGGGAACGGGCCGACGCGGGTGATCGCGATGGAGAGAATGTCCTCGCCCGCGATCGCCTGCTTGACCGCGGCGACCGCCGGATTGAAGCGCTCGACATGGCCGATCATCAGCGTGACGCCCGCCTTGTGCGCGGCGGCGACGATCTCGCGGCCCTCTTCCACGGTGGATGCGATCGGCTTCTCGACCAGCACGTGGATGTTCTTGGCGATGCATGCGAGCGCGACCTCGTGATGCAGATGGGTCGGTGCCGCGATGGTGACGGCATCGACGCCTTCGGCGAACAGCTGGTCGAGCGTCTCGAAGCTTTCGCAATTGGCGAGCTCCGTGGCCCGCGCACGATGCGCCGGCGAGGGATCGACGACGCCGACGAGGCTGACGCCGGGCAGGCCGCTGAGCACGCGCGCATGGTTGCTGCCCATCACGCCGGCGCCAATGACACCGACGCGCAAGCCGGCCTTTGCCGGTGCAGATCCCCTGGAAGTCATCTGAGCAAACCCCGATTCAACGCAAATCCCCGGGCCGCTTCTAGCACGGACGCCACATTTGTGGCGAATGCCGCCCTGGCGGGCCGGACACGATTTGATTCAAAAAGTTACACGTTCCCCGGGCCTTAGGCCGAAAAAGATACCGCTTCTCGGCCCGGGTCGCGTGATTCGGAGTTTGCTGGTTACGACCTTTGATAGTCGTCTTCAATCCGGATGATGTCGTCTTCCCCCAGATAGCTTCCAGTCTGGACCTCGATCAGCTCCAGCTGGATCTTGCCGGGATTCTCCATCCGGTGGACGGCGCCCATCGGGATGTAGATCGACTCATTCTCGTGCACCGTCTTCACGGTCTCGTTGACGGTGACCTGCGCCGTGCCGCGGACCACGATCCAGTGCTCGGCACGATGATGGTGCTTTTGCAGCGACAGCCGCCCGCCCGGCTTCACCACGATGCGCTTGACCTGGTGGCGCTCGCCATTGTCGACGGATTGATAGCTGCCCCAGGGCCGGTGCACCTTGAGATGCTCCTCGGTGACCTTCGGCGCGACCGACTTCAATTTCGTCACCAGGCGCTTCAGCCCGTTGGCATCCTTCTGCCGCGAGACCAGCACCGCGTCCGCGGTCGCGACCACGACGAGATCGTCGACGCCCTCGAGCGCGACCAGCGCGGAATCCGTGGTGACGTTGCAATTGCGGGAATCCTCGAACACGGCGGTGCCGTGCGCGGCATTGCCTTGCGCGTCCTTCTCCGACAGCTCCCACACCGCATGCCAGGAGCCGACGTCGGACCAGCCGCACGACACCGGCACGACGGCGGCGCGCGAGGTCTTCTCCATCACCGCATAGTCGATCGAGATCGCCTTGGCCGCGCCGAACGCCTCGGGCTCCAGCGTGACGAAGCCGAGATCGCGGCCGGCATTGTTGACCGCATTGGTAACGGCCTCGACGCTTGCCGCATCCACCTTGCGATATTCGTCGAGCAGCACGCTCACCGGAAACATGAAGTTGCCGCTGTTCCAGAGATAGCCCGAATTGACGTAGTCGGAGGCCTTCACCGCATCCGGCTTCTCGACGAAGCGTGCCACCGCCTGCACTTCGCCCGCGACCACCTCGCCCGGATTGATGTAGCCATATTCCGTTGCCGGCCGTTCCGGCTTGACGCCGAAGGTGACGATGCGCCCGGCATTCGCGGCGGTGAGGCCCTCGCGACAGGCGGCGACGAAGGCAGCATTATTCTGCACGACGTGATCGGCGGCGAGCGCGAGCACGATCGCCTCGCTGGCGCGGTTCTGCGCAAACACCGCGCCGGCTGCGATGGCAGGGCCGGAATCGCGCCGCATCGGCTCGAGGATCACGTCGGCCTCGATGCCGATCTCGGCGAGCTGCTCCAGCACCATGAAGCGGTAGGAGGCGTTGGTGATGACGATCGGCCGGTCGAACAAAGAGGGATCGGACACGCGCAGCAGCGTGTCCTGGAACGTCGAGCGCGTGCCGAACAGCGGCAGGAACTGCTTGGGCCGAACCTCGCGCGAAGCGGGCCACAGCCGCGTGCCGGCACCGCCGCACATGATCAGGGGGATTATGCGTTTGTCCATCGTGATCTCAAACCTTGAAATGGTCCCGATACCAGGTGACGAAGTTATGAACCCCATGCTCGATCGGCGTTGACGGTGCAAAGCCGGTGTCGCGCGAGAGATCCTCGACATCCGCGAACGTTTCCAGCACATCTCCCGGCTGCATCGGCAGCAATTCTTTGATCGCCGTCCGGCCCAGCTCCCGCTCCAGAAGACCGACGACGTGCATCAGTTCCTCCGGATGATGATTGCCGACATTGTAGAGCTTTGACGGCGCATTTGCGGCAGCCGGATCGTCCGCAGGCACGAGATCGATCAGCTTGGACACGACGCGCGTCACATCGTCGATATAGGTGAAATCGCGGCGCATTTTGCCATGGTTAAAGAGCCGGATCGGCTTGCCGGCCATGATGGCGCTCGCGAACAGAAACATGGCCATGTCGGGGCGGCCCCATGGCCCGTAGATGGTGAAGAACCGCAGCCCCGTGACCGGCAGGCGATAAAGATGGCTGTAGGACTGCGCCATCACCTCGTTCGCCTTCTTGGTCGCGGCGTAGAGGCTGACCGGATGGTCGGTGCGGTCCGCAACCGCAAATGGCAGTTTTGTGTTGGCGCCGTAAACGGAGGATGACGAGGCGTAGACCAGATGACCGCAGCCATTGTTGCGGCAGCCCTCCAGCACGTTGAGAAAGCCGACGAGATTGGAATCGGCGTAGGTCTGCGGCTGTTCGATCGAGTAGCGCACGCCGGCCTGCGCGGCCAGATGCACGACTTTGGCAAAACGATGCTGCGCGAACAGCGCCGCCATGGTCTCGCGGTCGGCGAGATCGGCCTCGACGAACGAGAAACGCGGTTGGTCCCGGAGCAGAGCAAGGCGCGCTTTCTTCAGCGCCGGATCGTAATAGCTGTTGAGATTGTCGAGCCCGACGACGGCGCGACCTTCGCCCAGGAGCTGCCGGGCGACGTGGAAGCCGATGAAGCCGGCCGCACCCGTGACCAAAATCGCCCGATCCGTCATCCTGTTCCCTGGGTGATCCCTCGCCCGATCCTGTCTAGCCGCCACCTCGACGGGGTCGCAATAGGCTCCCCGCTCCTTCACGCGGTCTCCTCATGGCGTCCTTAACGACGGCTCCTCGACGAGAGCTATTGCAAGATCGGCGCCAAAACCATACCAAAGCGGCCGAATTCGGCGCATCGCGTCGGGTTGCCTCCAATCTTAGCAAACCCTGTTCATGCGGACGAGATGCGCCGAATCCTGTTGTCGACGGCCAAGATCCTGATTTCCGCGGCGCTGCTCTATCTGGCGCTGCGCAAGGTCGACCTGTCCGAGCTGTTTTCCCGATTCACCCTGACCAGCCTGTTCTGGCTAGGTGTGGCGATCGCGGTCACGTTCCTGCAGATCTTCGTCGGCGTGCTGCGCTGGCGCGAGATCAGCGCCGCCTGCGGCGCGCCGCTCGAGCTCGGCCGCGCCATGCGATACAACGTGATCGGCTCGTTCTTCAACCAGACGCTGCCGTCGGCGATCGGCGGCGATGCCGTGCGCCTGTGGCTGGTCGCCCGCGCCGGCGCCGGCTGGCGCACGGCGACCTACTCGATCTTCGTCGACCGCGCCATCGGCCTGGTCGCGCTCGCGATCTTGATCGTCGCCAGCCTGCCCTGGAGCTACACCCTCATCACCGATCCGCACGGTCGCTCGGCGCTGCTGCTCATCGACCTCGTGGCGCTCGCCGGCGGCCTCGGCTTCCTGATCTTCGGCGCGCTGAAATGGCGCTGGCTGAAGACCTGGTGGGCAACGCATCACATCCACGCCTGCGCCGTCATCGCCAATCGCGTGATCTTCAGCGGCACAAGCGGCCCCGTCGTCGCGATCCTGTCGGTCCTCGTTCACGTGCTCGCCGTCGTCATCGCCTGGTGCGTCGTGCAGTCGATTGGGGCCCCGGTTCGCTTCAGCGACGTCTTTCTGCTCGTGCCGCCGGTGATGCTGATTTCGATGATGCCGATCTCGATCGCCGGCTGGGGCGTGCGTGAGGCCACGATGAGCCTTGCGTTCGGCTTCGCGGGACTTTCCGCCAACGAGGGCGTCAACGTCTCGCTGCTGTTCGGCGCCGTGTTCTTCCTGGTCGGGGCAGTCGGCGGCCTGGTCTGGATCCTCAGCGCCGAGAAAGCCGCGCAAGGGTCGGCCCCGATCGGAGTGCCGGAGTGAATTCGGCTGCCGATGCGCTCGCCGGCGCGGCCCTGCTGCTTGCCGTTGCGGCGGCCGTGCTGATCTCGGCGCTCGTGACCTGGACCAGTCGCCCCCTGCTGCAGCGCTACGCGCTGGCGCGGCCGAATGCGCGGTCCTCCCATCGCGTGCCGACCCCGCAGGGCGCCGGCATCGCGGTGATCGCCGCGACGCTGATCGTTGCCTCGCTGTGGGGGGTCTCCGCCAATGTCGCGATCCCGCCGGCGCTGGTCGCTGCGACAATCGTGATCGCGCTGGTCGGCTTCGTCGACGACATCGTATCGCTGCCCGTGCTGGTGCGCCTGGTGCTGCAGGCCGCCTGCGTCGGCGCCGTGGTGTTCACCGCCCCCGACACCGCGCGCATCGTGCCGGCGCTGCCGCTCGCGCTGGAGCGCGGCCTCATCGTCCTTGCCGGCGTCTGGTTCGTGAACCTCGTCAACTTCATGGACGGGCTCGACCTGATGACGGTGGCGGAAGTCGTTCCGGTCACCGCTGCGCTGCTGCTGCTGGGAATGCTCGGGGATCTCCCATGGCCGGCCGTGCTGATCGCCACCGCGCTGTGCGGCGCCATGCTCGGCTTCGCGCCGTTCAACCGTCCTGTCGCAAAAGTCTTCCTGGGCGATGTCGGCAGCCTGCCGATCGGCCTCCTGCTCGGCTGGTGCCTGCTCGAGCTCGCCTTGCACGGACAAGCGGCTGCGGCGCTGCTGCTGCCGGCCTACTACCTCGCCGATGCCACCATCACGCTGTTTCGGCGCATCGCGCGCCGCGAGCCGTTCTGGTCGGCGCACCGTTCGCATTTCTATCAGCGCGCGACCGACAACGGTTTCTCGGTGTCCCGGGTGAGCGGCGAAGTCTTCCTGCTTAACCTCGTGCTCGCAGGGCTGGCGATCCTCGCCGTTCGCGCCGCGACGGTGG
This sequence comes from Bradyrhizobium yuanmingense, assembly GCF_900094575.1. Taxonomy (GTDB): domain Bacteria; phylum Pseudomonadota; class Alphaproteobacteria; order Rhizobiales; family Xanthobacteraceae; genus Bradyrhizobium; species Bradyrhizobium yuanmingense. Next base: position 81,290 of record NZ_FMAE01000012.1, read on the forward strand.
CCGTCACGCTGCCCGCGCTGATCGCCGGCGCGATCGCGGTCGCCCTCCTGCTGCGCCGCTTCTCCCGCCCTCAGGCGTCCTGAGCCGACACGGCGAGCCGCAGCCCCTCGTCGAGCGAAACCTCCGGCCGCCAGCCGGTCGCGAGCGCCTTGGAGACGTCGAGCTCGAGCGAGCCGATCAGGCTGTCATGCATGTCCTGCCGGCCGATCATTCGGAAAAGCGCGCTGAGCAAGCCCGGCGGCAAGCCGAATAGTCGTGGGCTCTTGCCGGACGCCTTCGCCAGACGCGCGATGAATTCGGGCGTCGAGAACTGCTCACTGTCGGCGAGCAGGAATATCTCGAAATGGCCGGCCGCATCTGGATGAGCGAGCCGGTGCAGGATGAAGGACGACAGGTTCTGCACGGCAAGGAAGGCGCGGCGATTGCGGATCGCGGCGAACGGCAACGGCACCCCAAGGTTCATCGCGCGCGTCAACAGAGCGAAACTTCCCTTGGCGCTCGCGCCATAGACCATGGGCGGCCTGATCACAGAGATCTTCATGTCGTTCTCGCCCGCGAGCGTCCTCAGGCCTGCCTCGGCCGCCGCCTTGGACGTCCCGTAGAGGCCGCGCGGCGTCGGGACGTCGTTCTCGCTGAACGGGGCCCTGCCCTCGTTGCTGCGGCCATGCACCAGCACGGTACTGATGAAGATGAAATGGCGCACGCCCGCCCTCGCCGCGCAGCGCGCCAGGTGCACCGTGCCGGCGGTGTTGACGTCCTGGTAGAGCTGGGCTGCATGCTCCTCGCGCCTGTGATGCACGCGCGCGGCAAGGTGAACGACCGCCTCCACCCCCTCGAGCGCGGCCCGCCAATCGGTGTCGGCGCCGATCGATTCGATCACGACCTCGCCGTCGATGCCCTGACGCTTGCGGACGACGGGGCGGACCGACCATCCCTTGCGCACCAGCGCCTGCCCGAGGTGACGGCCGATGAAGCCGCTCGCTCCTGTCACCAGCACGACCGGTTTGCGTTCGCTCATCGTCGCTCCCCGAGCGCTGGATTGCGCAACAATGGTCAGGCCGCCGTGGATCCAAATTCCGGCACGGCATCCTTCAGGATGGTCCTGATGGTGGCGCGATCGTCGCGCGCGATCGCCTGCTCAAGCGCCGCATTCCATTTGCGCAGCGTCTGCATCGGCGGCTCGTTCGGCTGCGCGGCCATGATGCCGGGCACGCCGATCTCGCGGGTCGGCTCCTCCGAGGCAAACAGGATCTCGTGCAGGCGCTCGCCCGGCCGCATGCCGGTGAACACGATCTCGATGTCGTAGCCCGGCTGCAGCCCGGACAGGCGGATCATGCGCTCGGCGAGATCGACGATCTTCACCGGCTGGCCCATGTTGAGCACGTAGACCGAGACGTCGGGACGCTGCGTCCCAAGCGCATGCGTCGCCGCGGTGATGACGAGATCGCAGGCCTCGCGGATGGTCATGAAGTAACGGACCATGTCGGGATGAGTTACCGTCACCGGCCCGCCGGCCTCGATCTGGGCCTTGAACTTCGGCACCACCGACCCGTTCGAGGCCAGCACGTTGCCAAACCGGACCGAGATCAGCCGCATCGGCGGCTTGCTGCCGCTCGCTCCGGCTGCGAGGTCGCGATCGAGCGCCTGGCAGTACATTTCGGCAAAGCGCTTGGTGAGGCCGAGCATCGACACCGGCTCGATTGCCTTGTCGGTAGAGATCATCACCATCGCCTCGGCGCCGGCGGCAACGGCGGCGTCCGCGACGTTGATGGAACCGAAGATGTTGGTTTTGACGCCCTCACTCCAATCGCGCTCGAGGATCGGCACGTGCTTGAGCGCCGCGGCATGGAAGACGATGTCGGGCTTGAACTCGGCCATCAGGCGCATGACGCGCTCGCGGTCGCGAATGTCGGCAATCCGGCCTTCGATCTGTGCGGTGGCACCACGCGCGGCCAGCGCCTCGGTGACCGCGTAGAGAGCCGGCTCGGAATTTTCCACGATCAAGAGACGTGCCGCGCCGAAGGCGACCACACGCTCGCAGATCTCGGATCCGATCGAGCCGCCGCCGCCGGTGACGATCACGGCCTTGCTCCTGATCAAGGCCTCCAGGCGAGCATAGTCGATCTTCTCGCTCGGACGCAGCAGGAGGTCCTCGACCGCAACCGCCGTGAGCCTTGGCGTATCGCCGCTCTCCAGCGAGGGCATCCGGCTCACGATCACACCCAGTTTGCGCGCCCGCATCAGGATCGATTCCGGATGCGACTCCGGCTCGAAAGCCGATGGTGTCATGATGAGGCGCGCGATGGGCTTGTCGCGCTTGGCGAAATCCGAGATCACATCCTCGACGTCGTCGATGCCGCCCAGCACCGGCACGTTGCGAATGAGCTGGCCGCGATCGGCAGGCGATGGTGACAAGACGCCGATCGGCCAGATGCGCTTGATCGCTCCGCTCTCAATGCCGCGCAGCAGCACTTCGGCATCCGCGGCGCGGCCGATCAGCAGCGTCGGCGCGGCCTCCCCGCCCCTCGCGTGACGCCGCACCCGCGTATAGCGGAAGTAGCGGTACGCCATGCGCAGCGCGCTGAGGAAGAAGATCTCGAGAAACCAGTAGAGGACGATCGTCACCTTGCCGAGAAAGAAGGCGCCGCGAACGTTGGGGGCAACGAGGATGTAGTCGAGCACGAGCAGCGCAACCGTGAGCACGGTCGCCGCGCGAATGATGTTCAGCGCGTCAGGCAGCGAGATGAAACGCCATTTCGTCGTGGTCAGATTGCAGAGGAAGAACACGACCACGCTGAAGGCGAGGAAGTAGGGCAGGATCTGGAACAGCAGCGGCAATCGAGCGTAGAAATCGTCGCCACCCTCGAATCGCAGATAGAAGGCGGCAAAAAGCGCCGCCGTGGTCGCCAGCAGGTCGTGGAGCGCGATCAGGAAATTGCGCGAGGTGAGATGCGAAAGTCGCGTCATCCGCCGACCGATGAAAACCCAGTTAAATGCAACTTGACCGCGCTGATAGCCCATCTCGACAAGACTTGCCAGCCGCGTGGCCCCTCAGGAACCGGCTTCCCTCATCTTCGCCCCGAGCTGTTGTTCCCGGATCACCATTCCGCCGGCGACGCCGACGCCAATGACGTACATCCAGCCCTCGTGGAAGTCGAACAAATGCGAGTTGAACAGCGAGGTGAAGACGTTCTGCACCACGACTAGGAGTCCGATCCAATTGGCAAGCCCGTCGCCGCGAAACAACCGCAGATGCAATATCCAAATCGCGTAGAGAATGGCGACGCCGATCGCGCCCCATTGCACCGCAACGTTCAGCGTCTGGTTGTGCGGGTTGCCGATCACCTCGGCTGACGCCCGCCCCTGACCGGCGGGCGTCGCGACGCGTTCGAACAACCCGCGGGTCGAACCGGTGCCGTGCCCCAGGATCGGCGCCTCCGCGAAGAAGCCGAGCGACTTCCGCCAGAACTCGAGCCGCATGCCCATGGAGGTTGCCTCGCCCCGTTCCACATAGCCGGTGTAATCGGTGGTAAACCTCTCGGCGGTGTGGCGCAATTGCGGCGAGGCCTGCCAGGCGAGAACGGCGCCGACGAGCAGCGCGCCGGAGATGATCGCGATGCTGCGCCATTTGAGGTGAAGCAGTGCAAACACGCCGAACATGATCGGAATGGTGACGAGCGCGGTGCGCGACACCACCACGAAGCTCATATTGATGAAGAAACTAAGCGCCAGCGCCGTCAGCAACGCGGCGAACCAGTATCGCTTCTCGCGCAACAGCATCACGATCGGATAGGCGAGCGCCACCGCGCAAAGCGCGAATTCCTGGCTCTGGTCAATGTAGTTCTTGACGAAGATGCCGCGCTCGGGCGGATCGGTCTTGAGCGCGAGGTTCGGGTAGAAGGCGACCAGCCAGGACATCACCGACAGCAAGGCGCAGGACACCAGGAAGGCGATGAATATCCAGTGGCCACGCGGCGAGCGCTCGAAATGATAGAGCAGGACCGGCAGCACGAGCAGCTTGACGGTCGGATTGACCGCGTAGAAGCGCGCACCCCAGGCCGCGTCCGACCACAGCGTCCCCAGCAGCGCGAGAACGACCAGCGCGATCGGCGCAATGCAGATCGGACGCTTCAAGGACTGCAGGAAGTCGCGTAGATCGAGGAACGGCACCATGCAGATCAGCATCAGCGCGTTGAAGATCCCCGCAAGCGATGTCGACCAGGGCAGCGAGGCCGCAGTCAGGATCGCAAACAGATCGACTGTTTCACGCCAGGCCGCCGGACTGCGCAGGCGCCGCCGCAACATCTGGCCGGGGGTCTCGCGTGCGAGCGCCGTCACTTGCCCCCTCCCCGGGCGCGATGAACCAGCGCCGTCGTGCTGAAGCCCTGGAGGATGTCGACCAGCACGACCGCCCCGCCCGCGGCCTCGACCACCTCATGGCCGACGACCTGTTCGCGTGTGTAATCGCCGCCCTTCACCAGCACGCCGGGGTTGATCCTGGTGATCAGGTCGATCGGCGTGTCTTCCGTGAAGATGACGACGAGATCGACGGCCTCCAGTGCGGCGAGCACCTCGGCACGCGCGCGCTCGTCCTGGACCGGACGATCGGCACCTTTCAGCCGCCGCACCGAGGCGTCGCTGTTGAGCCCCACGATCAGGCGGTCGCAGGCGGCGCGCGCCGCGGTCAGCACCTTGACGTGGCCGGGATGAAGGATGTCGAAACAGCCGTTGGTGAAGCCGACGCGCAGGCCCTGCCTTTTCCATTCGGCGAGCTGCGCGTCGAGTGCTGCCGGGTCGAGCACGATCTTCTCTTCGGCCGCGAGCGTGGCATGCGGCAGGATCTTGCGTCGCAGCTCGGCCGCGCTGACGCTGGCGGTGCCCTGCTTGCCGACCGCGACGGCGGCGGCGGCGTTGGCCATGCGCAGTGCCGTGTCCCAGTCCGCGCCGGCCGCGAGCGACACCGCAACCGCAGCGGCGACGGTGTCACCGGCGCCCGAGACGTCGCGCACCTTCACCGGGACGGCCGGCACGTGGACGGCCCCGCCATTCCGCGGCACCAAGGTCATGCCGTGCTCGCCCTGGGTGACCAGGATCGCCTCGCAATCGGCGAGCCGCATCACGTCCTCGCTGGCCTCGACGATGCTCTGCACCGTGTCGGCGCGGCTGCGGGTCGCTTCCGAGAATTCCTTGCGGTTGGGCGTGAGCAGCGTGGCGCCGCGATAGATCGCCCAGTTCAGGCTCTTGGGATCGACGATGACGGGCTTGCCGAGCTTGCGCGCGGCATCGATGGTGTGGCGGATCACGCGAGCCGTCAGCACGCCCTTGGCATAGTCGGACAGCAGCACGATGTCGGCGCGCGCGATCTGCGGCAGGATCGCGTCGATCAACTTCGTTTCGATCTCGTCGGACGCAGCCAGCGCCTGCTCCCAATCCGCGCGCAGCATGTGCGTGGAAAAATGTTCGGAGACGAAGCGGACTTTTCGCGTGGTCGGCCGCCAGGCGTCGCGCACCAGCACGCTCTCGATGCCGGCTTGATCATTGAGCGCGGCCTCGAGCCGCGTGCCGGCCTCGTCCTCGCCGATGAGACCGACGAAGATGCAGCGCGCGCCGAGCGAAGCGACGTTGCGCGCGACGTTGCCGGCGCCGCCGACGTGGATCTCGCTGCGCTGGGCGGCGATGACGGGCGCCGGCGCTTCCGGCGAGATCCGCGACACCTCGCCGTAGACGAACTCGTCCAGCATGATGTCGCCGATGCACAGCACCGTACGGCCTGAGATGGCTTGCGCGAGGGCATCGAAATCGAGAATGGGCGTCGGCATGGTCGAAAGGGCCTCAGCGAAAGCGGTCGGGCCGGTCGAGATAATCCCCGACATAGGCCTTCACCGCGTCCTCGAGCGTCGTGAAGCCGCCGTTATAGCCGGCGCGGAGCAGACGATCGACCTCGCTCTGGGTGAAATACTGGTAAGCGCCGCGGATCTGCTCGGGCATGTCGATGTATTCGATGTTGGGACTGGTGCCGAGCGCCGCATAGGCAGCCAGCATGAGGTCCTTGAAGCTGCGCGCCTTGCCGGTGCCGACGTTGAACAGGCCGGACACCGACGGCGTCGCGAGCAGCCAAAGAACCACGCGCGCGACATCGTCGACATAGATGAAATCGCGACGCTGATCGCCGTCGGCGATGCCCTCGCGATGCGACTTGAACAGCTGCACGACGCGGCCTGCCCTGACGTCGTCGAAGCGCCGCGCCAGCACGCTCATCATCGAGCCTTTGTGATATTCGTTCGGCCCGAACACGTTGAAGAATTTCAGGCCGGCCCATTGCGGCGGGAGCCGATCGCCGCGCGCCACACGTTCGGCGACAGCGAGATCGAACAGGTGCTTGCTCCAGCCGTAGAGATTCATAGGCCGCAACTTCTTCAGCGCCGGCAGCGAGGAATCGTCGTCGAAGCCTTCCGTGCCGTCGCCATAGGTCGCCGCCGAGGACGCGTAGATGAACGGCACGGCATTCATCGTGCACCAGTCCAGCAGGCGCATCGACAGGCGGAAATTGGTCTCGACGACGAGATCACCGTCGGTCGCCGTGGTCGCGGAAATCGCCCCGAGATGGATCATGGCCTCCAGCTTGCGGCCCTTCAGCCAGTCCATCAGCTCGGTCGGGGGAACGATATCCACAAGCTGCCGCTTGGCGAGATTGCGCCATTTGCCTTCGGTTCCGAGGAGATCGCAGATCACGACGTCGCTGCGACCGGCCTCGTTCAGCGCGGCCACGACATTCGATCCGATAAAACCGGCCCCGCCGGTCACCAGCAACATTCCACCTACCTGCCCGATTTTAGGTGCCCGATCCTGCCCTAGCGCATGATCCGCCAAAGTGTAAGCTGTTTTGGGATTGCTCTTCTGCCGCCTTTACCTGCCGGCCCGGAGCGGCTAACCGAGCCGCCATATCGGCACGTGGTCGGCCCTCATAACGAATGAATATTGATTCGCAACTTGGTAGTGATGCAGATCGGAGCGACACACGCCCGATCCTGATCGTCCCCTACATGTGGATCGGCGATTTCGTGCGGAATCACACCGTCGTGCGGGTCCTGAAGGAGCGCTGGCCGAACCGGCCGGTCGATCTCCTCACCACCTCCCTGTGCGCCCCGCTGGTGGACTACATGCCCGGGGTGCGCGCCGGCATCGTCTGGGATATGCCGCGCAGCCGGCTGGCCGTCGCACGCCAGTTCGGCTTGGCAGGGCTGCTGCGGAAACAGAATTACGGCACTGCCCTGGTGCTGCCCCGGACCTGGAAAGCGGCCATCGCGCCGGCACTCGCCGGTATTCCTGAACGGATCGGCTTCGTCGGCGAGTTCCGGTTCGGCCTGCTCAACCGCTGGCGCTGGGGTGAGAAGAAGCTGCCCCGCTTCATCGACAAGAACGCCGCCCTCGCCCAGCCCGACGGCGCGCCCCTGCCCGCGGAATGGCCGGTACCGCAACTGCGCGTCCCGGCCGAGGAGATCGCCCGGTGGCGCGAGGCCAATGGTCTCGGTGCCGGCGCTGCGGTGGCACTCGCCCCGGGCTCGGTCGGCGTCTCCAAGCGCTGGACCTCTTATCCCGAAGCCGCCCGCCTGCTGGTCGAGCGCGGCCTCGAGGTCTGGGTGGTCGGCGGTCCCGCCGAAAAGGAGCTCGCCCAGGAGATCGTCGCCGCCGGCGGCCCGGGCGTCCGCGATCTCACCGGCTCGGACTTGCGCAACGGCATCCTCGCCATGGCCGCCGCCGGCGTTGCCATCTCCAACGATTCCGGCCTGATGCACATCGCAGCCGCCCTGGGCACGCCGACCATGGGCATCTTCGGTCCCACCAGCCCCTATCTCTGGGCCCCGCTGAACGGCCTCGCCGCGACACTGGTGCAGGACAAGGAAAAGCTGTCCTGCCAGCCCTGCCAGAGCACGGTCTGCAAGGTGAACGACCACCGCTGCATGCGGAATATTGCGGCAAGCGAGGTGGTGGGGATTGCGGAGAGGGTGCTGGGGGAAGCGGGAAGCGGGTGACGAACTGAGGCGATCGTGGCTCGGGCCGATGATGACATCCTGCCACTGTTTTGCCCGACGAGTCAAAATTCGTTCGAAAAATCCGCAATCTCTCGAACTCTCCGCCAACTCCTTGATTTTGCTGACCCCGGCTACTGTGCATGGGGTTGTTTTCGCGGTTTTGTTTGCGACAGACGAAAACGGCCTCAGAGCAGCGGCCGATAGACCGCGCCGATCCGCGCCGCCTCGGCATCGAGGCTGAACTTCTCGAGCACCCGCGCCCGCCCGCGCTCACCCATCGCGGTCGCCGCAGCCACATCACGCATCAGCGGCTCGAGCGCCGCAGCGAGCGCGTCGGCATCTCCCGTCGGGATCAGCACGCCGGTGACACCATCCTCGACGACGAGCTCCGCCGCGCCGGCGCGTGCGGCCACGAGCGCGCTGCCGGCCGCCATCGCCTCGATCAGCGTCAGACCAAAGCCTTCGTTGCGCGAAGTGAAGGCGTAGATGGTCAGGCGCTGATACCAGCACTGCACTGCTTCGATCGGCAGCTCGCCGGTGATGACGATGCGCGACTGCAGGTTTGCTGCCTCGATGCGCTTCTTCAGGTCGTTGGCAAAGGGCGTCTGCTCGGCCGTCACCTGCCCGACGATGACAGCGGTGAAATCCGGATAGCGCGGCAGCAGCCGGCACATCGCATCGACGAACAGGTCGGTGCCCTTCTGCGCCCGCACGCGGCCGAAACAGCCGATGGCGTAGCGGCCCGGCAGGCCGCTTTCGGCAAAGGCCGCAGCGCGGTCCTGGGGCGGCGCATAGACGTCGGTGTCGACGCCGTGCGGGATCACCGTCGCCGTCACCTTCAGGAACGAGGCCGAGATGTCGCTCGTCGCGATGATCGCATCCATCTGTCGGATCAGCCAGCGCGTGATCCAGCTATGGTGCCGCTGCGCCGCCGAGGTGAACACGAGCTTGAGCGGCCAGCCGAGCGCGCGCAAGCCAACGCCCGCGATCATCTCGTTGTTGCGGCGCGCATGCCAGATCACAGGCCGCTTGCGGCGCCAGAGCTTGAGGAGATCTCCGATGCTCAGGCGCGCGATCCCCGCCGGCGCGTCCGAGCCGAACCAGGCGGCGCGGTACAGCTTTGCCAGCCGCGGCGCCACCATCCGGTTGGTCGCGGTGACCCCGGAATAGCGCCTGTGCAGATTTGGCACGATCAATTCGAGATCGCCGGGGAAACCCGCCACGTCACACTCCATTTCGCAAAGTCCCTATACGCAACATTAAGCATAGTGACCAGTTCAGCCGCTCCGATACCCCCTCTTCACCACGCAAGCGCTAGCCTTGCGCGTTGATCGAAGACGGGTGAGATCATGACTGTGCTAGTCACCGGCGGCGCCGGCTATATTGGAAGTCATACGGTCCTGGCGCTGGCGGAAGCCGGCGAGGACGTCGTCGTGATCGACGATCTCTCCACCGGTTTCTCGGCCTACCTTCCCGAAGGCGTGCCGCTGTTCATCGGCGATGCCGGCGACGAGAACCTGCTCGAAGGCGTGATCGCCCAGCACGACATCGAGAGCATCATCCATTTCGCAGGCTCGGTGGTCGTGCCGGATTCGATGCGCGATCCGCTCGGCTATTACCGCAACAACTTCACCACCGCGCGCAACCTGCTCAACGTCGCGGTCAAGCGCGGCATTGGCCGTTTCATCTTTTCCTCGACCGCTGCGGTCTACGGCAATCCGGACCAGGTGCCGGTGCCCGAGCACGCGCCGACGCGGCCGCTGTCGCCTTACGGCTCCTCGAAGCTGATGACCGAGATCATGCTGCACGACGTTGCAGCCGCCTACGGCATGCAATACGTGACCTTGCGTTACTTCAACGTCGCCGGCGCCGATCCGCAGGCGCGCATTGGGCTAGCCACCGTCGGCGCCACGCACCTGCTCAAGATCGCGGTGGAAGCCGCCACCGGCCAGCGCGCCAAGATCGACGTGTTCGGCACCGACTATCCGACCCCGGACGGCAGCTGCATCCGCGACTTCATCCACGTCACGGACCTGTCGCAGGCCCATCGCTCGGCACTCGCTTATCTGCGCAATGGCGGCGCCTCGTCCACGCTCAATTGCGGCTATGGCCGCGGCTATTCGGTGCTGGAGACCATCGACGCGGTGCGCCGGGTTTCGGGCCGCAGCTTCGCCGTGCAATACGCCCCGCGCCGGCCCGGCGACATCATGACCATGGTCGCCGACACCAGCCGCATCCGCAGCCTGCTCGACTGGCGGCCGCAATACGACGACCTCGAGACCATCGCAGCCCATGCGCTGGCCTGGGAGGACAAGTTGTTCCGCGAGCGCCACGGCGAGCTCCGCCACGCCGCCTCCGCCTAGAATCATCCCAAGCGCAAGCCCTTAATTGGGCTTGAAAAACCCGGCTTGAGCGGGCACAGAGGCCCATCGATCCCTGACGCGCGGGCAGGCTTTTGTCCTGCGCCGTCAATGGACACCGGATGGCCCAGTTTCCAAAGAAAATCACCGACGATCCCTACGCGGCAGCGGTCCTGATTCGCCGCCTGATCACGGAACAGGGAATCATCTACTGGCGGCGCTACCTCGTGGCCTTCGCGCTGATGGCGCTGGCGGCCGGTGCGACCGCAGGCGCGACCTACGTGCTCGGCCAGGTCATCAACCAGGCCTATGTCGACAAGAACATCCCGGGCATCGCGATGTTTTCGGGGATCACGGTCGTTCTGCTCTTCATCAAAGGCGTGGCGACCTACGGCCACATGGTGATCCTGACCAAGATCAGCAACGCCATCCTCGCCACCAACCAGCGCCAGCTGTTCGCCAAGCTGATGCGCGAGAGCGTCGGCTTCTTTTCCGAGCGGCACTCCTCCGAATTCCTGGCGCGGCTGACCGCCGGCGCCAAGTCGATCACCGACGTCCTCAACATGCTGGTCAACGCCGTCGGGCGCGACCTCCTGATGCTGCTCGCCATGATCGGCGTGATGGTGTGGCAGGATCCGCTGATGTCGTTCATCGGCCTCGTCGCAGTGCCCCCGGCGATGCTGGTGCTGCGCAAGCTGGTCAAGCGCATCAAGGGCCTCGCCTTCAACCAGTTCACCGGCACCGCCGACATCATGGAGACGATGCAGGAATCGCTTCAGGGCATCCGCACCGTCAAGGCGTTCACGCTCGAAGAGACCATGCAGAGGCGCATCGACGAGAACATCGCGGTCGTCGAACGCAACGCCAACAAGATGGCCCGCGTCGCCAACCGCTCCAACCCGCTGATGGAGATGCTGGGCGGCTTCGCCGTCGCGGGCTGCCTGATGTATGGCGGCTATGCCGTGGTCGCGCTGAACGCCACGCCCGGCGCGTTCTTCTCCTTCATGACCGCATTCCTGATGGCGACCGAGCCGGCCAAGCGGCTGGCCCGGCTCAACATCGATCTCAACAGCCAGCTCGTCGGCGCCCGTATGCTGCTCGAGGTCGTCGACAGCCCCGCGAGCGAGCAGTCCGACGATGACAAGCCGGCGCTGAAGCTGACAGATGCCCGTATCGAGCTGCGCGATGTCAGTTTCTCCTATCGCTCGGGCGAGACGGTGCTCAACCGGATGAGCTTCGTCGCGGAGCCCGGCAAGGTGACTGCGCTGGTCGGCCCCTCCGGCGGCGGCAAGTCGACCGTGCTGGGCCTGCTCCTGCGCTTCTACGAGGTGACGCAGGGCGACATCGTGATCGACGGCCAGCCGATCTCGTCGGTCTCGCGCAAATCACTGCGCGCCCAGACCGCCTATGTCGGCCAGGACGTCTATCTGTTCCGCGACACCATTCGCAACAACATCGCCTTCGGCAAGCCGGACGCCAGCGAGGACGAGATCGTCGAGGCGGCGAAGGCGGCCTGCGCGCACGACTTCATCACGGGCTTTCCGCTCGGCTACGACACGCCCGTCGGCGAGCACGGCACCCAGCTCTCGGGCGGACAGCGCCAGCGCATTGCGGTCGCGCGCGCGCTGCTCAAGAACGCGCCGATCATCCTCCTGGACGAAGCCACTGCCGCGCTCGATTCCGAATCCGAGCGGCAGGTGCAGGAGGCGATCGAGCATCTCTGCCAGAACCGCACCACCATCGTGATCGCGCACCGCCTGCACACCATCATGCACGCAGACAGCATCCTGGTTGTCGAAGGCGGCGAGATCGTCGAGCAGGGCCGCCATGACGAGCTGCTCCGTCGCGGCGGCCGCTATGCCTCGTTCTTCCGCCTGCAGCATCACGACGCCGGCGCTCTGGCGCCGATCAGCGCAACCGCATAGAGTTCGTTCCACCTCAAGAGCAGCGAGACCCGCATGAACGCCGCCTCCTACGTCATCCCGCTTCCGCCCCAGGCTTCGCTTCCCGTCGTCGGCGAGAGCGGCCGTTATCCGGTACGCCGCATCTGGTGCGTCGGCCGCAACTATCTCGAGCACATCCGCGAGATGGGCAATGACGAGCGCGCACCGCCGTTCTTCTTCGCCAAGCATGCCGACATGCTGGTGCCCGACGGCGCCACCATTCCCTATCCGCCTCTGACCAAGGATCTGCATCACGAGGTCGAGCTGGTCGTCGCGATGAAGAGCGGTGGACTGAACATTCCCGCCGACAAGGCTCTGGACCACGTCTACGGCTACGCTGTCGGCATCGACCTCACCCGGCGCGATCTCCAGATCGCATCGCGCAAGAAGGAGCGCCCGTGGGAGATCGGCAAGTCGTTCGACTATTCGGCGCCCTGCTCCGCGCTGCAGCCGGCCTCGAAGATCGGCCATCCCTCCAAGGGCAAGATCTGGCTGACGGTCAACGGCAAGGAAGCGCAGAAGGGCGACCTCACCGAGTTGATTTGGAACGTGCCCGAGATCATCTGGCAGCTCTCCCAGCAGGTGAAGCTCGCCGCCGGCGACATCATCATGACCGGCACGCCCGCCGGCGTGTCGCAGCTCCAGCCTGGCGACAAGCTCGAATGCGGCGTCGACGGCATCGGCACGCTGAAGGTCAGCATCGGCCAGCCGGAATAAGGCTCGCTGCAGCTCGAACTCAAAAGGCCCCGGAATGGGGCCTTTTGCATGTCGATCGTGCACGCGGTCGAGCTACCAGGCCTTTACCGGCCGATTGGCGTGGCTCGCCTGCGGCACACCGCGATTGAGCGACATGTGCGAATGCACGCACAGCCAGCCATCGCCGTTCCTCGAAAACACCATCGTCGCGCGGCCTGGGCGCGCGAACGTGCTGCCATCGGGATGATAGCCCGTGCTCGTCCACGGCGCGACGACGGTTGCCATCATACCGTCCGGTGATGCCAGAACGGAGGTCTGATCGAGGACGAAACGGAAGTCGGTCGTCTTCGGCCAGACATTGTCCCATTGGGTTTTGACCCATTGATCGAGGCCGGGGATGACGTCGCTATGGGTGCCGAAGGCGAGCACGTCCGGATCGAAGAGCGGCCGCGCCGAGGCGTAATCGACCTCTCGGACATAACCCGCGAAGGTGTCCAGCCATCGGCGGAAGAACTGCGTGATCTCAGTATTCGCGGTCGGCAAAGAGGCCATCACCTGCTCCACATTCGGCAACTCAATCACGGCGATCTTTGTTGCCATGGGCCGGACGATCCAGCAAGATTTGTGCTCCGGGATCACTCGATCGCGACAGGTGTCACGTCACAGCCGGGTTCGATGCTTCGACATCGGCCGGCTCCATTTTGTGGGAGCCAGATTCATGAACCGCGTCCTTCTGCTTGCAGCCTCCCTCCTCCTCACGGGCAGCACAGCCGGCGCGCAGTCCAGTCAACCCTATGCCGGCCTTGAGAAGCGCCCCATCAAGGCGCTGTCACAGCAACAGATCGACGATCTCCGCGCCGGACGCGGTATGGGCCTGGCTCTCGCTGCGGAGCTCAATGGATATCCCGGTCCCAGCCACGTCCTCGAGCTCAGTGATCGTCTCGGCCTGACCGCCGATCAGCGCGCCGAGGTTCAACGGCTGTTCGATGCCATGAAACAGGAAGCCGTTCCGCTGGGTAACAAGCTCGTCGAGCAAGAGAGAGCGCTGGAAGACCTCTTCTCTTCCCGCAGGGTCACATCGGAAGCGCTCAAGACCAGCATTGGCGCCATTGCCGAAACTCAGGGGCAGCTCCGCGAGAGCCACCTCAAATACCACCTCTCAACCGCTGCCGTGCTCGATCAGAGCCAGATGCAGCGATATGCAGAGTTACGGGGCTATCAGCGTCCCGACGGCTCCGCAGGGCACAAGCACAAGCACCATCACTAGACAATGCCGACCGAGATCAGACGATCGCGCTAGGGCGGATCGAGATGAGGCAACGGCCGACCAAGCTTCGCTGATCCGCCCCGCGCATTTGCCTCAGTTCAGTGCCGAATACACGATGAGGCCGAGGATCAGCGCCGCCAGCGCGTATTTCAGCGTGTAGTAGACGTTGCGGTTCCACTCCTTCACCTTGCGGCTGGCGAGGTGGATCTCGTAGAGCTTGCCGAACACCTTGTTGAGCACGCCGACGTGCTCACCGTCGACATTCTGGGTCGCCGACGCCTTGACGATGTGATGGCTGACCCAGCGGTTGATCGCGGTCATGAAGCCGTACTTCATCGGGCGCTCGACATCGCAGAACAGGATGATGCGGTTGACGTCGGTCGCATTCTCGGCGCTGTGGATGAAGGTCTCGTCGAACATGAAGGCCTCGCCATCACGCCAGACGCATTCGACGCCATCGACGAGGATCCGGCACTTGTTCGAGTTCGGCGTGACCAGGCCGAGGTGATAGCGCAGAGAGCCGGCGAAGGGATCACGGTGAGCGCCGAGCTTGCCGCCGGGCGGCAGCATCGCGAACATCGCGCCATGCACGCTCGGTATCGATTTGAGTAGCTCCACCGTCGTCGGGCACAGCGTGTTCGCCGACGGCAGGAAGTCGTCGTACCATTTCAGGTAGAACCGCTTCCAGCCGCTCTTGAAGAACGAGTAGAAGCCCCAATCGTTGTTCTTCGCCGCCGCGCGGATAAAACCTTCATCGAACAGGCGCACGGCTTCGTCGCGGATGGTCTCCCAGTTCTCGCGGAGGGGCTTCAGCTCCGGAAACTGATCGACCGAGATCACCGGCTTGTTCGGCACCGCCGAGCCCGCATACATCAGCACATTGTAAGGTGCGAGATAGGTCGAGTGATCGCCGAGCTGGCGCGCGAAGCGCAGCCGCTGCTTGCCGCGGAAGTGGACGTAAATCGTCGAAGCCGCAAGCACGTACAAAATGACGAGCTGCGGCGCAAAAAGCTGTTTCAACATTTCCCCAACCCCCCAAGTGACCCAGCCGGGGTGTCGTGTAGCTCGACCCGGCCGGAGCGGCAAGATATTCGCCGGTGGGTTGCAATCACGCCGGGGAGAGCAAGGGTTGAAACTGGGGTCAAAACCGGCCGAAACGAGCCGAATCAGGCCCGCGACAGCGCCTGCAGGCCCTTGAAGGTCAGGCGTTTGGGGTCGGTGACGCCGGCGAGGTAGAGGCGGCGGATGAAGGCGATGACGGCATCGCGGTCGCAATCGGTCAGCGCGACGACGGCGTCGACCGCTATTCTCTGGGCTTCCATTGGGTTCACCTCGGCCTTGCGCGTAACCCCGGCCGAGACAGGCTAGGACTCATCCGTTAAATCGGCGTTAACCGTTCAGGAACCATCGCCGATTCAGCCGCCCCGCCGTATACGCGAAAACGCGCATTGCGCGGGCATGAAGCGGCTCAACGCGCCTTGGTGCTCTGCTTCAGCAGCGCAAACTGCTTCTTCAGCCGGGGCACGGCGAAGTCGGTGAAGGCGCGCACCTTGGGCACCGAAAGCCGGCCCTGCGGGCAGATCAGATGCGCTGGCATCTCCGGATCCTCGTCGTCCGCCAGCACGATCTCGAGCTCGCGGCGCGAGACCTGCTCGGCCACTTGGTACGAATACATCCGCGCCACGCCGCGCCCGGCCACAGTGGAGGCCACTGCCGCATAGGTGCTGTTGACGACGAGCCGCGGGGTGAACTGCACGGTGCGCGGCGCCGATGAGCCCGGCTGCGGCGCAAAGGTCCAGGAATTGGGCAGATGCGCCATCGCGACGATCTGGTGTTTGGCGAGATCGCCCGGCTCGGTGATGCGCGGATGTTGTTTCAGGTAGCGGGGAGCTGCCACCACGACGCGGCTGATCCCGCCGACCCGCATCGCCAACATCGCCGAATCCGCCAGCGGACCGATGCGAAGCGCGATATCGACGCCTTCCTCGATCAGATTGACCGCACGGTCGAACAGCAGGAGTTTTGCCGATACGGTCGGATAGGCGTCGAGAAACGCGTCGAGGATCGGCCGCAGTACCATCTCGCCGGAGACCACCGGAGCGGTGATCGTGAGCAGACCACGCGGAGCCGTGCGCGGTCCGGCCGCGATGTCCTCGGCCTCCTCCAGATCGGTGAGCACGCGGCGGCAGATCGCGACATAACGCTCGCCTTCCTCGCTCAGCTTGATCGAGCGTGTCGTCCGGTGCAGCAGCTCGGCGCCGACCCGCTGCTCCAGAAAGGCGATGGCGCGGCTCACCGCAGCCGGCGATCGGCCGAGCTTGCGTCCTGCGGCAGCCAAGCTGCCCTCGTCCACCGCAAGGACAAACACCTTCATCGCGTCCAGACGATCCATGCGCTCGCCGCAGCCCCCTGAGATTTCGGCTGAAAGCTAGGCGTTTGCGCCGGCTGCGACAACCTCCGCAAGGATCGATCCGGCATTCGTTCGCGTCGCGAAAGAGTGTCTGCCGGGCAGCGGATATTCGCAAGCAAGCCGCCGCAGCGTACCTCAACGCCCAAGCCAGCCGCCGCTGGCGCAGGTTTTCAAGCCAACAACAGGAGCCCGTCATGGGTATCGAGCAGAAGGTCGCCATCATCACCGGTGCATCGCAGGGTATCGGCGCCGCCCTGGTCCAGGGTTTTCGCGATCGCAACTATCGCGTCGTCGCAACGGCGCGCTCCATCAAGCCGTCGGGTGACGACGACGTCCTCGCCGTTGCAGGCGACATCGCCGAGCGGTCCACCGCAGAGCGCGTGGTGTCGCAAGCGATCGCCCGCTTCGGCCGAGTCGACACGCTGGTCAACAACGCGGGCATCTTCGTCGCAAAACCGTTTACCCAGTACACGGCCGAGGACTATGCCGCAGTTATGGGCACCAATGTCGCGGGCTTCTTCAACATCACGCAGCTTGCCATCGCCGAAATGGAGAAGCAGGGGTCTGGCCACGTCGTCCAAATCACGACGACGCTGGTCGATCAGGCCAATTCGAATGTGCCCTCGGTGCTGGCCTCGCTGAGCAAGGGCGGGCTGAACGCCGCGACCAAGTCGCTTGCGATCGAATACGCCAGGCGCGGCATCCGCGTGAATGCGGTGTCGCCCGGCATCATCAAGTCGCCGATGCACCCGGTCGCGACGCATGCCCAGCTCGACGCATTGCACCCGGTCGGCCATATGGGGGAGATGTCTGACATCGTCGATGCCGTGCTCTATCTCGAGGGCGCCTCCTTTGTCACCGGCGAAATTCTGCATGTCGACGGCGGCCAGAGCGCCGGCCACTGAGCGAGGAGAACGACAATGCCCATCGTCACCATTCAAGTGACCCGCGAGGGAACGGCGCCGGTTGCGGCGTCGCTCACGGCGGAGGAGAAGGCCGCACTGATCAAGGGCTCGAGCGAGCTGCTGCGCGACGTGCTCGGCAAGCCGCTCGAGTCCACCTTCGTCGTGATCGAGGAGGTCGACACCGACAATTGGGGCTGGGGCGGCGTGCCCGTGCAGGAATTCCGCCGCCACCGCGCCGCCCAGGCAGGATGATCTGCACGCCGTCGCGCGCAAGAGGATGACATGACCTCGGCACGATCGTCGGCCCGCTCGTCGCCGACCATCTCGGCGACCGCTCGGGTTTTGGTCCCGCCCTTCGCGCAGGCGAGCTGCATCACCTGGCACTGGGCTTTGTCATGCTTTGAGCAAGCGACCTCAGCAACTCGGTTTGCTTCAGGACCAACTCACATTGCTTTCGCGCATGCGTGCCCGACAGCTCAACCAACTCTGCCAGAGTCTTTGCACGCCCTAGCTCCCGCGCATACTCCAAGGTCGCGCCCGCATTGACCTTCATCAGTTCGAGCACGACGGTGCGACACTCGGCTGCCGTCCCAATCGCGTCGATGAGATCGCTTTCCGCGACGACGGTTTCATTGGCCTCTGATGTCACACTGGCCAGCCGTGACTTTGCGAGGTCGTTGGCGTAGTTGAGCGTAGCGCTCATGCCGTCCAAAGCGCAGGCTTGATATCCCTTAGCCATGGCCACGATGAGATCAGTGCTGCTCGGAGGTTCAGGTCTTGCAACAATGACGCTGGCCGCTTGTTGTGCCGGAACAGTCATAGGAGCAGGGGCTCCTTGCGCGACCTGCGGCGCATCTTGCGGGAAGACGGCGAATGAGCCCGGCGGCATGGCCAAGCCCTCGTCGACCGCACGGCTCACTTCCGCCGCCAGTTCCAGCAGCGAGCGACGCCAGGTGCGTGCAACGTCAGCAGGCAGCTTTGAGCGCGCCTTTCCCATAATCATCCGACTCCTCGGCCAAGTGCGCCGCGATCCAACCAACAAACTTACAATTTCGTCCGAAGCTTTTGCCCGCCGGTGCGAACTCCGTCACGCCCAACCCTGCTCCGAGTGCATCCTGGTGATCGTTACGCTGCGCAATAAACAGGAGTGCAAGCACGCCGAGCGAGCTTAGCGATGTGGCAGCTTCGCTCAGCCGGCACCCTCGCGTCGGTGTCTGATTGAGGATAAAGGCAAATCGGCGGTTGAGCCTGCGAATGGCGATCAGTGTAGGAATTGCGGCTTCGATATCGGCCGGGCTCGGGCGCGCCGGGATGAGACAGAGATCGGCGCAGGCGATGACGCGCATTGCCAAGCCGTTGGTCGTGGCAGCTGTGTCGATGATGGCAAGCGAGACGCCTTCGGCCTTCAGCCGCGCGATCAACGGTTCGATCTCGGCTGGATCGGCAACGCGCTCGACGCGGGGATAGGGATGATCGCGGCGCTCTTTCCATTTCGAGATCGTACCTTGCGCGTCCGCCTCAATGAGAGCGACGCGCTCAGCTTGCTGCATTGCTGCCACCGCCAGTCCAACGGACAGCGTACTCTTGCCGCTTCCGCCTTTTTGCGTGACCAGGGCAAGGACGTGCATGTCCCGCGCTCCCCTTCGACGGCAACGACGCGGAACTTAGACGTTGTCGGAAATAAACTTCTTGCAGCGCAAAAATACTACCGCAAGTCGCGATTCGTCTCAAGCGAACGCGAGGCTATCCCGGCATCCTACGTAGCAAGATCAGGAATACTGCATCACGCCATCGTCGATCCGACCGAAGCGCAACGAGACGATGTCGAGCGCGTAGTTCTGGTGGAGCCGCCAGGGCCGCTTCGAGCCCTGCTTCGGCATCCTGGCAATCGAGCGCTGCACGTAGCCCGAGGTGAAATCGAGCGAAGGCTGCGCGGTGATGGTGGGATCATCGTTGTGCGGCATGCACTGGCGGAAATTGTGCCGGTCCATGTAATTGATGAGGCGGCAGACATATTCGCAGGTGAGGTCGCATTTCAGCGTCCAGGACGCGTTGGTGTAGCCGAAGGCCGAGGCCATGTTCGGCACGTCGGCATACATCATGCCCTTGTAGGTCAGCGTGTTGGCGAAATCGACGGAGCGGCCGTCGACGCTGACCTCGAGGCCACCGGCGACCTGGAGCACCAGCCCGGTCGCCGTCACGATGATGTCGGCCGCCAGCTCGCGGCCGTCCTTCAGGCGGATGCCGTCATGCGTGAAGGTGTCGATCTCGCTGGTGACGACGCTGGCGCGCTGCTCGCGGATCGCATTGAAGAGGTCGCCGTCGGGCACGAGGCACAGCCGCTGGTCCCAGGGATTGTAGCGCGGCGTGAAGTGGGTCGCGACGTCGTAGTCCGGGCCGAGCGCGATCCTCACGCCCTTGAGGATGAGATCCTTCACCTTCGCCGGCCTGCGCCGGCTGAGCTGGAAGAAGAACATCCCCCACATCACGTTGCGCCAGCGGATCAGGTGATAGGCGAACTTCGCCGGCAGGTTGCGGCGCAGCTTGTTGGCGACGGGATCCTGCGCCGGCCGCGACACCACATAGGTCGGCGAGCGCTGCAGCATGGTGACCTGCTCCGCCTGCTTGGCGAGCTCCGGCACCAGCGTTACCGCTGTCGCGCCCGAGCCGATCACGACGACACGCTTGCCCGCGTAGTCGATGTCCTCGGTCCATTTCTGCGGATGCACGATGCGGCCGGCGAAATCAGCGGCGCCCTTGAACTCCGGCGTATAGCCCGCTTCGTATTTGTAATAGCCTGAGCACATGAATAGAAAGTTGCAGGTGAAGCGCACCAGCTCGGTCGCGCCCTCGCCCGTGATGCGCTCGGCCTCGACGGTCCAGCGCGCATCCGGCGTCGACCACGCCGCGCGCTTGACGCGGTGGTGGAAGCGGATGTGCTTGTCGATGCCGTTCTCGCTAGCAGTCTCGCGCACGTAGTTCAGGATCTGCGGCCCGTCGGCGATCGCCTTCGGATCGGTCCACGGCTTGAACGAATAGCCGAGGGTGAACATGTCGCTGTCAGAGCGGATGCCGGGATAGCGGAAGAGGTCCCAGGTGCCGCCGATGCAATCGCGTCCCTCGAGGATGACGTAGCTCTTGGCCGGACACTTGGTCTGCAGATGATAGCCGGCGCCGATGCCTGATAGCCCGGCGCCGACGATCAGCACGTCGAAATGTTCTTGTTGCATGGTTTCCTCCGCCGGGGCGGATTGTCCGCCTGCCGCTGCTGGCCGTCAATCGGCAATCAACGTGCCGCAACTGCAAAGCGAGTTGAATTCCATGCCCCGAAACAACAAAGCCCCGGATCGCTCCGGGGCTTTGCGTCGATGGTTGGTCGAACCGGTGGCTCAGTAGCGGTAGTGGTCCGATTTGTACGGGCCTTCCTGCTTCACGCCGATATAGTCGGCCTGGTCCTTGCGAAGCTCGGTGAGCTTGACGCCGATCTTGGAGAGGTGCAGGCGGGCGACCTTCTCGTCGAGCGTCTTGGGCAGCACGTAGACCTTCTTCTCGTACTTGCCGTCCTTGTTGTTGGCGAACAGCTCGATCTGCGCCAGCGTCTGGTTGGTGAAGGACGCCGACATCACGAAGGACGGATGGCCCATCGCATTGCCGAGGTTCACGAGGCGGCCCTCCGACAGCAGGATGATGCGGTGCTTGTCGGGGAACTCGATCTCGTCGACCTGCGGCTTGATGTTGGTCCACTTCAGATTGCGCAGAGACGCGATCTGAATTTCGTTGTCGAAGTGGCCGATGTTGCAGACGATGGCGCGATCCTTCATCGCGCGCATGTGTTCGATGGTGATGATGTCCTTGTTGCCGGTGGCGGTGACGAAGATGTCGGCCCGCGGCGCGGCGTCTTCCATGGTCACAACCTCGTAGCCTTCCATCGCCGCCTGCAGCGCGCAGATCGGATCGACCTCGGAGACCATGACGCGGCAGCCGGCCTGGCGCAGCGAGGCGGCCGAGCCCTTGCCGACGTCGCCGAAGCCGGCGACCATCGCTACCTTGCCCGACAGCATCACGTCGGTGCCGCGGCGGATGCCGTCGACCAGCGATTCACGGCAGCCATAGAGGTTGTCGAACTTCGACTTGGTGACGCTGTCGTTGACGTTGATGGCCGGCCACAGCAGCGTGCCCGCTTTCTGCATGTCATAGAGACGATGCACGCCGGTGGTGGTCTCTTCGGAGACGCCCTTGATGCTGTTGGCGATCCCCGCGAAGTAGCCCTTCGGCTTTTCCTTGAGCTGCTTCTTCAGAAGCGCGAAGAACACTTCCTCCTCCTCGGAGCCGGGCTTATCGAGGAAGGCGGTGTCGCCGTTCTCCGCGCGCAGACCGAGATGGACATACATGGTGGCGTCACCGCCGTCATCGAGGATCATGTTCGGGTGACCGCCGCCGTGCCAGTCGAACAGCTTGGCGGTGTAGTCCCAGTACTCGGTCAGCGTCTCGCCCTTGACGGCGAAGACGGGAATGCCGGCGGCGGCGATCGCAGCGGCAGCGTGATCCTGCGTCGAATAGATGTTGCAGGAGACCCAGCGGATGTCGGCGCCGAGCGCGGCGAGCGTCTCGATCAACACGCCGGTCTGGATCGTCATGTGCAGCGAGCCGGCGATGCGCGCGCCCTTCAGCGGCTGCTTCGGGCCGTACTCCTCGCGGGTGGCCATCAGGCCGGGCATCTCGGTCTCGGCCAGCGAGAGCTCCTTGCGGCCGAAATCGGCGAGCGAAATGTCCTTGACGATGTAATCGGTGAAGCCGGGCTTCGCGTTCATGGCGAGTGTCCTGTTGTTGAACTCGTCATTCCGGGGCACTTCCAAGAGGCGAACCCGGAATCTCGACGTGATAGATGAGGATCCCGGGGTCGCTCGCGTACGCGCCCCGGGATGTCGCGTTTATTAGAGCGCGCGCTTGAGCTGCTCGACGAGGTCGGTCTTCTCCCAGGAGAAGCCGCCCTCGTTGTCGGGCGTGCGGCCGAAATGGCCGTAGGCCGAGGTGCGCGCGTAGATCGGCCGGTTGAGATCGAGATGAGTGCGGATGCCGCGCGGGGTGAGGTCCATCGCCTTGGCGGCGGCCTTCTCGAGCTGGTCTTCCGAAACCTTACCGGTGCCGTGGGTGTCAATGTAGATCGACAGCGGGCGCGCCACGCCGATGGCGTAGGCGAGCTGCAGGGTGCAGCGGTCGGCAAGACCGGCGGCGACGATGTTCTTGGCGACGTAGCGCGCAGCATAGGCCGCGGAGCGGTCGACCTTGGTCGGATCCTTGCCGGAGAACGCGCCGCCGCCGTGCGGGGCCGCACCGCCATAGGTGTCGACGATGATCTTGCGGCCGGTCAGGCCGGAATCGCCGTCGGGACCGCCGATGTAGAACTTGCCGGTGGGGTTGATGTGCCAGATTGTCTTCGCGGTGATCCAGTCCTTCGGCAGCGCCTCGCGCACATAGGGCTCGACGATCTCGCGAACCTGGTTCGAGCTGAGGTCGGGAACCAGATGCTGGTGCGACACGACGATCTCGCGCACGCCGACCGGCTTGCCGTTCTCGTACTGCACGGTGACCTGGCTCTTGGAGTCCGGACCCAGCACCTTCTCCTTGCCGGAGTGGCGGGCTTCCGAGATCAGGCGCAGGATCTTGTGGGCGTAGAAGATCGGCGCCGGCATCAGATCGGGCGTCTCGTTGGTGGCGTAGCCGAACATGATGCCCTGGTCGCCCGCGCCTTCTTCCTTGACCTCGCCCGGCTGCAGCGCATCGACGCCCTGGGCGATGTCGGCCGATTGCGGATGCAGGAGGATCTCGATGTCGCAGGTCTTCCAGTGGAAGCCTTCCTGCTCGTAGCCGATGTCCTTGATCGCGCCGCGGACGACGCCCTCGATCTGCTCGTTGGTCACCGACTTCGGGCCGCGGGTCTCGCCGGCGATCACCACCTTGTTGGTGGTCGCGAGCGTCTCGCAAGCGGCGCGGATTTGCCAGGGGTCGATGCCCGCCTTAGGCCCTTCACGGTAGAACAGGTCGACGATCTCATCGGAGATCCGGTCACAGACCTTGTCCGGATGGCCCTCGGACACGGACTCGCTGGTGAAGAGATAGGACGCGCGCATCAGTAACCCCTTGTTCCGCCGCTAGCCGGCGGGCGTTTGCGATGTTTACTTTTGATGATGTCAATCACGCCGGCGCGAGATGACGTAGGATTCGTCGAGAAACCAGAGCCCGTTGTACTTCCGCAGCACATCCCTGGCGGCATCCAGAGTGCGGCCGTTTTGAGTCATTTCTGTCAATCGGTCGTCCTCAATCTGAGCGACATACACCGCCGCATTCCACGCTGCAAAGGCCGTCGAGGTTCCGATGGTGCCGGTGACCTCGTTGGGCAGAGCTTCCATATCATACCTGAAGATCGAACGATTGTCCGCGTATGCATTAAAATTTAAGTCGCGGCCCACCGATCCAAGTTCATACTTAACGGCACGCAGTAGCTCATGACGGCTGACTGAGAAAGGATTTTCTCCCGGCCAGATCGCCTGGATCATTTCCATGCCCGGATCCTGCCCATGGGAGTGGATACCGATCAGCCTGCCGCCCGGCCGCAGCGCCCGCGCCAGAGGTGCAATGATCCGCTTGGCCCGGAAATTGACCGATGACAGGGCCCGGTACGGCTGGGATGCGATGACGAGGTCGAAATTGGCCTCAGTCTGACCTGGCCGCGGAATGGTCGAATCGAGCAGGAACCGGTGATCCTCGCGATAGAGCACGAGGACGACCGGCCGCTCGTAGAGCGGCATGGCAGTGCGTGGGCTGATCGCAGCGCGCCAGTTCTGCTCCAGAAAGGGCCTCAGTTCCGCGATCTGCTGCTCGAACTCGCCCGACGAAGCGCCGCGGAGCGGCACCTCATGCCAGACGGTGGCGGCCGCCGCCGCGGGCGACGCTGGCGTCAGCCAGGGCGCCTCGGCGTAGAACATGTTGGTGAACACGAACACCGATGCCGGGTGCTCGAAAATGCGGTCCGGCACCTTCTCCAGCGTCAGGCGCAAATCCTCCAGGCTGAGTTCCTTGCCCGCGACGTAGAACGGCATGTGCGGAAAGCGCTGGTGCGTGGCGCGCAGCACCCGCGCCAGCACCGTTCCGTCGCCGACGCCGGCGTCGAACAGGCGCAGCGCCGGCGGGCGCGGATGGATGGAGGCAAGCTCCAGCGCGACGCGGTCCGCGATCACCCGCTTTTCGCTGCAGGTGTGGACGAACAGCAGATATTTCTGGCGGTTCTCGAAGAAGCGGAAATTGCCGCGCGGATCGCGCTTCTCGGGCGGCACCTGAAGTCCCCGCGGCGGCGGCACGCCGCCGGCCATCGAGGCCGCCATATAGGCCTGGATCCGCTCCAGCGTGTCGATGGTGATGCGCTTTCCCTCGCGCAGGCGATGCACCAGCTTCCCATCGTTCACTGCGCGCCGGCCGAACGTCGATTCCGCCATGTCCGCCTTGCGGCAGAAGTCGGTGATCTGGCTCAGGATTTCGTCGTTCTTCATGAGTGGGAAATCGGTGGGCAGACGGATTGGGACCAATCTCCTAGCAAAATCTGCCCACTGAGGGAATAGCGGATCCAAGCGCCTCCTTCACAGTTTGCTCCGGCCGCGAGCCGCGCCCCACTCTGGCCCCGCCGAGCAACAACTGGCGCTTCTCCTCTGATCGCCTCCTTACCGTGCGCGCCTGCCCGGTCGCCCTGCTCGCCGCGCTCCTGTGGTCCGCCCGCGGTCGCGCAGGCACGCGCAATCAGCTCGAGCCGAGCTGCACGGCGGACACGACGCCGCAGACAAGATGATCAATGCCTGCGAAGGAATCATCGCGTGGGAGGTGCAGGGGCACGGCCCGCCGAGCGGCACGAGCTCAATCGCGGCAAGGCCAGGCGCGGCAAGGTGATCTCGACCCCGAAGAACAAGCATGTGCCCATGGTCGAACTCCTCTCTGTGGGGGTCTATCTGGCGGAGAAGTGACTCGTGCCCGGACGCAGCGCAGCGCTTCTCAGCGGTGCTCTGCAGAGCTGAGGCCTATAGCTCCGCGCAGCAAGTCGAGCAGCATGGGTCCCGGCTCTGCGCAGCAACGCTGGAGCGTTGCTGCGCGTCCGGGACACGGGTGAGCCTTAACGGCGGAGCCTTACTGCCCCCACACTTCCTTCGCGATCTCGACCGCGAGGCTGAGCTTGGCCCACTGCTCCTCCTCGGAGAGGATGTTGCCCTCTTCCGTCGAGGCAAAGCCACATTGCGGCGACAGCGCGAGCTGCTCCAAGGGCGCGAACTTGGCGGCTTCTTCCAGGCGGCGCTTGATGTCGTCCTTCTTCTCGAGCTCGCCGAACTTCGAGGTGATGACGCCGACCACGACGACCTTGTTGCCCTTGGGCAGGAAGCGCAGCGGCTCGAAACCGCCGGCGCGGTCGCTGTCGTACTCCAGGAAGTAGCCGTCGTAATTGGTGCCGGCGAGCATGGTCTCGGCCACCGGCTCGTAGCCACCCGAGGAAATCCAGGTCGAGCGGAAATTACCGCGGCAGACGTGGGTCGTCACCACCATGTCGGCCGGCTTCTCCGCCAGCGCGTAGTTGATGATGCGCGCATAGATCTGTTGCAGCCCATCCGGATTATCGCCGCGCTCGCGTGCCTTCTGCAATTCGTCCTGCGAGCAGAGATAGGCCCAGACGGTGTCGTCGAACTGGAGATAGCGGCAGCCGGCGTCGTAGAACGCCTTCACGGCCTTGCGGTAGGTCTTGCCGAGATCTTCGTAGAAGGCGTCGAGATCGGGATAGACGTCCTTGGAGATCGACTTGCGTCCGCCGCGGAAGTGGAGCACTGCCGGCGAAGGGATCGTCATCTTGGCGGTGACGTGAGCCTGGTCGGCGACCTTCTTCAGGAAGCGGAAGTGGTCCAGCATCGGGTGGCTGTCTGGAAAGTCGAGCTTGCCGATGACGCGGACCGCATCGTGACGGGTCTGCACGCCCGTGAACTGGATGCCGGTGTCGGGGTGAAACAGCTCGCAGCCGGTGAGCTTGGCCAGGAAGTCGAAATGCCACCAGGAGCGGCGGAATTCGCCGTCGGTCGCGAGCTTCAGCCCGATCGAGGCCTGCTTGTGCACGACCTTCTCGATCTCCATGTCCTCGATCTTGCGCAGATCGTCGGCCGAGATCTCGCCCTTCTCCAGCCGGCTACGGGCTTCCTTGATCTTGAGCGGACGCAGGAGGCTGCCGACCTCGTCGGCGCGGAAGGGGGCTGTGGTTCGCTGCATGTGTTACTCCCTGGACATCTTAGTGGGCCGCCGCCCCGGCGACGCCGAGATGGCGCTCCAGGACAGAGGGGTCGGTCTTCAGCGCGGCGCTCGGAGCGTCGTGGACGATCGTTCCGCGCTCCAATATCACAACGCGATCGGCGAGCCCCAGAATCTTTTGGGCATTCTGCTCTACGATGATCGAGCAGATACCTCCGGACCGGGTGATGGTCCCGATCGCCTTCAAGAGTTCCTCGACGATGATGGGCGCAAGGCCCTCCATCGGCTCGTCCAACAGCAGGACTTTCGGATTGAGGGTAAGTGCGCGACCGATCGCCAGCATCTGCTGCTCGCCGCCGGAGAGCTGGTTGCCGAAATTGCTCCGCCGCTCCTTCAGCCGCGGAAACATCTCGTAGACCTTCTCGACCGTCCAGGGACCGGGCTGCGCTACGGCGGTCATGTTCTCTTCCACCGTCAGCGAGCGGAAGATGTTGCGCTCCTGCGGCACCCAGCCGATGCCGGCGCGCGCCCGCTGGTCGGGCCGCATCGCCGTGACATCGGTGCCGGCCAGCGCAATGGAGCCTGCGAAGCGGCGCGTGACGCCGACGATGGAGTTGATCAGCGTGGTCTTGCCGGTGCCGTTGCGCCCGAGCAGCGCCAGCACCTGTCCTTCGGCGAGGCGGAGCGTCATCTTCGGCAGCACCACCGCCTCGCCGTAGCCGGCGCGAAGCGAATCGATCGCGAGCAGGTCAGACATCGACCGCCTCCTCGCCGAGATAGACCGCCTTCACCTGCGGATCGCGCGCGACCTCTTCGGGCCGGCCTTCGGTCAGCAGCGCGCCGGAGACCAGCACCGAGATGCGATCGGCAAAGGAGAACACGAGGTCCATGTCGTGCTCGATCAGGAGCACGGTGACGTCCCGCGGCAGGCTGCCCACGACGGCGAGAATGTCGTGGCGCTCGCTCTCGGGCACGCCGGCGGCGGGCTCGTCGAGCAGCAGCACGCGCGGCTTGGCCGCAATGGCCACCGCGATCTCGAGCAGGCGCTGCTTACCGTAGGGCAGCGTCACGGTCTCTTCGTTCATGACGTCGAGCAGATGGAAGCGGGAGAGCAGATCGGCGGTCTCGCCATTGACGTCACTGCGCGTGCCCATCCGTCGCCACCAGTCGCCGCCATGGCCGAGGCGCTCGGAGACCGCGAGCCCGATGGTCTCCAGGGGAGTCAGGTCCGGGTAGAGCTGGTTGATCTGGAACGTGCGCGACAACCCGCGCAGCACGCGCTTGTGCACCGGCAGATCGGTGATGTCCTGGCCTTCGAGCAGGATGCGGCCCGAGTTCGGCTTCAGCACGCCCGTGAGCTGGTTAATGACCGTGGTCTTGCCGGCACCGTTCGGACCGATCAGCGCGTGGCGGGCGCCCTGCTCGACCTTCAAGGACAGATCGCGGGTGACGCGCAGGCCGCCGAACTGCTTTTCGAGATTCTGGGTTTCGAGCGCGATGGTCATGAATCGCTCTCCGGCACGGCAACGATCGCCTTGCGCCCCGCAATCCGCCTGATGATCAGGTTCGGCACATACAGCACCCAGCGATGCAGGCGCTGGCGGCCGACCAGCACGATCACGACCAGCACGAGGCCGATCCAGAACTGCCAGTATTGCGGCGTGATGGTCGAGAACAATTCCTGGAGCAGGCGGAAGATCACCGCGCCGACCAGCCCGCCGTAGAGATAGCCGGTACCGCCGATCACCAGCACCAGCATCAGGTCCGCGGAGCGCTCGAAGGCGAACACGTCGAGCGAGGCGATCGCGGTCGTCTGGGTGAACAGCGCTCCCGCAATGCCGGCATAGAACGCAGCCAGCGTATAGATCGCGACCAGGCGGCGGTTGACCGGAATGCCAATGGCGGCGGCGCGGAGAGGATTGTTCTTGATGGCGCGCAGCGACAGGCCGAACGGGGAATTTACGACGCGGCGGGCCAACAGGAACAGCAGGAACAACACGGCGAGCGAATAGAAGAAGCCGGCCTTGCCGAACATGTCGAACGGGATCTCGCCGAAGATCGGCTGCATCTCGATGCCCTGCAGGCCGTCGGTCCCACCGGTGATATTGGAGAAGCGCTCGGCGAGCGCTTCCAGCAGCAACGCAATGCCGAGCGTCACCATCAGGCGCGTCAGGTCGACGCCGCGGATCACCAGAAAGCTGGTGGCAAAGCCGAGCACCATGGCGGCAAGGCCGGCGACGATCAGCGCCAGCACGGGTTCCTTGACGATGCCGTGCAGCGCCAGCAGCCCCGCGGCATAGGCGCCGACGCCGAAGAAGGCGGCATGGCCCAGCGAAACGATGCCGGCATAGCCGAGGATGAGATCGAGCGACATCGCGAACAGCGCGAGGCGCAGGATGTCAGTCATGATCAGATAGCGCGACGGAAATGCGAAGCCGCAGGCCAGCACGATCAGCCAGAAGGCGATTTCGCCGTAGTGCCAGCGCGCCTGGCGCTGGGCATGGTAGCCGACGTCGGAAGCAGCGCTCATCGGTGAACTCAACGCGCGGCCGTTCGGCCGAACAGGCCGTTCGGGCGCCAGATCAGGATCACGATCATGATGGTGTAGATCACGAAGGGGCCCATCTTCGGCACGTAATATTTGCCGGCGACGTCGCCGATGCCGAGCAGCAGCGAGGCGAGGAACGGGCCCGTTATCGAGGAGGAGCCGCCGACGGTGACCACGATCAGGAAGTAGATCATGAACTTCAGCGGGAAATACGGATCGAGGCCGAGGATCTCGGCGCTGAGCGCGCCGCCGAGGCCGGCGAGCCCGCAACCGAAGGCAAAGGTGAAGGCGAACACCTGCGGCACGTTGATGCCGAGACCGCTCGCGGCGCGGGGGTCATCGACGGCCGCGCGCAGGCGGCTGCCGAAACGTGTCTTCGCCAGCACCATTTGAAGCGCGATGGTTAGCAGGCCGCAGATCACGATGATCATCAGCCGGTAGCGGCCGATACCGACGCCGAACAGATCGAACTGGCCTTGGAGCGCGGCGGGCAAATTGATGAAGACCCGCGAGGATCCCTGGATGTAATCGACGGCTGCCACCGACATGAAGGTCAGGCCGATCGTGAACAGCACCTGGTCGAGATGGCTGCGGGCGTAGAGATGACGGTACAGCGTCCGTTCGAGCGCGATGCCGATTGCAGCCGAGGAGACGAAAGCGAGCGGCAAAGCGGCGAAGAACGGCCAACCCATCCGGTTGACCAGCACCATGCAGATATAGCCCCCCGCCATCGCGAAGGCGCCGTGGGCGAGATTGACGAAGTTCATCAGGCCCAGCGTGACCGCGAGCCCGCAGGCGAGCACGAACAGCAGCATGCCGTAAGCGACGCCATCGAACAGGTTGGTGAGGATTGCGGTCATCAGCAGTCGAGGGTCATCTCAAGTGTGGCCAAGGGCCGTGCTGCACTCCCTCTCCCGCTTGCGGGAGAGGGTCTTTCCACTTGGAGGATTCCCGACGACGAGAGAACCCTCACCCGGCGCTCCGCGTCGACCTCTCCCGCAGGGCAGGCGGGAGAGGTGAGGAGAGCCCCGGGATGACGCGCTTTCGCGCGTCACTTCTTGGTCTTGCCGAGATCTTTGACAGCCTCGAAGGTCGCGAACTCGACATTGTAGAGTTCGCCATCCACTTTCTCGACCTTGCGGATGTAGATGTTCTGCACGATGTCGCGGGTCTCGGGGTCGATCGAGATCGGACCGCGCGGGCTCTCCCACTTCTGGCCCTTCATGGCCTCGATCAGCTTGTCGCCGTTGGTGTCGCCACCTGTCTTCTTCAGCGCCTCGTAGATCAGGTGGATGCCGTCATAGCCGCCCACGGCCATGAAGCCCGGACGGTTGCCGAAGGCCTTCTTGTAGGCCGCGACGAAATCCTTGTTCATCTGCGAGGGGTGCGCCGCGGAATAGAGATGCGCGGTGACCGTGCCGAGCACGGCGTCGCCCATGTTGTTGAGCAGATCGTCGTCGGTGACGTCGCCCGGCCCGATCACCTTGATGCCGGCCTTGTCGAGGCCACGCTCGGCATATTGCTTCATGAAGTTGCCGCCCTGGCCCGCCGGCACGAACACGAAGATCGCGTCCGGCTTTGCGTCCTTCATGCGCTGCAGGAACGGAGCGAAGTCGGGGTTCTGCAGCGGCACCTTGACTTCTTCGACCACCTCACCGCCGCCGGCCGTAAAATGTTGCTTGAAGAAGTTGAGGGCGTCATTGCCCGGCGCGTAGTCCGAGGTCAGCGTCGCGACCTTCTTGATGCCGTTCTTCACCGCCCAATCGCCGATGATGGTCGAGGACTGCGCCAGCGTGAAGCTGGTGCGCACGATATAGGGCGAACGTTCGGTGATAATGGAGGTGCCGGCCGCCATCACGACTTCAGGAATCTTGGCCTGGGTAGCCAGCGGCGCGGCGGCGAGCGCGGCCGGCGTCACGCCGAAGCCGGCGATGAAGTTGACCTTGTCGTTGACGATCAGCTCCTGCGCGGCAGTCTTGGTCTTATCCGGGATCGCCGCGTCGTCCTTGACGATGATTTCGATCTTCTTGCCGGCGACGGTGTCGCCCTTCTGCTGCATGTAGAGCTTGATCGCGTTCTCGATCTGCTTGCCGGTCGAGGCCTGGCCGCCGGTCATCGGCAGGATCAGCCCGATCTTGACCGTGTCTTGCGCCTTGGCAGGCGCGACGGCCGCGAGGCCCGCGATCGCAACGACCGCTGCGGTGCGTAAAAAAATCCTGCGTTCGAACATCAGATGTCCCTCCCCTTCATTCCTCACCTCTTGTGCGGCGGACCGAGTACCCGGTCCTTGCCGCGCTTCACTCACGGACAAGCCATGCCGTGCGGCCACATGGCGTCCTCTGTAACCCCGTTGTCAATCGAACGTTGGGCGACCATTCGGCGCAAGCCGCGCAATCTGCCTCAACAACGGCGGAGAGCTATTTGTACGATTGTACAAATGAAATGGTCCTGTCAACGAAAAAGCCCTGTGACACTGGGCCGGAGGGCGATGGCTTTGCCACCCTACGAGGGCCGCACCACACCGGGGATGGAGGATTCAGTCTCTCATTTGCAGAATCCGGACACCTTAAGTGCGTCCGTGGCATGCCCGTCCTACGATCCGTCCAATGACAAATACCCGGTGTATACCGTACCAACAGCGGCGACCTCATCAAGTCCAAAATATGCCTATTATAATACCTTCTCTGTATACAGCTTTGCCCTCCCTCGAATAGGCCAATTTTACCTATTGAGAGATATGGTTGCCGCTAACGCCTATGGCGCTCCACCATCCGCGCCCCGTCGGGGGCACGACCAGAGATATTCATGCGTTCTCGCTCGCTTTCGATCGCCGCCGCACTCGCCCTGCTCAATCTCGCAGGCTGCGGGACGGTCAACGAGAAGCTCTCCGCCGGGATGGGCGACTACGTCCCGCAATGGGCCGGCGGCCTGCCCGCTGATGCGCCGCCGCGGCCCGGCACGCCGCAATACGATGCCTACATGAAGGAGCGCGAGCGCAAGCGGCTGATGCCGGCGACCGATCGCGAGAAGGAAGAACAGGCCCAGAAGGGCGCGACGGGGACGACGTCGGCTGGCGCGGGGCGCTGAGGAAGCGAATGGCGAACAGGGAGTAGCGAATAGGACGCGCTCCCCCTCCACTCACCATTCGTCCCCCATTCGCTAATCCACGAACACCACGGTCTTGCGGCCGTTGAGGATGACGCGGTCGTCGAGATGGTAGCGGATGGCCCGGGCCAACACGCGGCGCTCGATGTCACGGCCTTTGCGGACCAGATCTTCCGGCGTGTCGCGATGGCTGATGCGCTCGACGTCCTGGTCGATGATCGGGCCCTCGTCGAGGTCGCGCGTGACGTAATGCGCGGTGGCGCCGATCAGCTTGACGCCGCGCTCATGGGCCTGGTGATAGGGCTTGGCACCCTTGAAGCCCGGCAGGAATGAGTGGTGGATGTTGATGCAGCGCCCCGACAGCTTTGCCGAGAGATCGTCGGACAGGATCTGCATGTAACGGGCGAGCACCACCAGATCGGTCTTCGTCTTGCCGACGAGGTCCATGATCTGTGTCTCCTGCTCGCGCTTGGTCTCCTTGGTGACGGGCAAATGGTGGAAGGGGATGCCGCCGAAATCGAGCCCGGCATAGACCTCGCGCGGGTGATTGGAGACGATCGCGGTCGGAATCATCGGCAATTCGCCGGTTCGCCAGCGATAGAGGATGTCGACCAGGCAGTGATCGGACTTCGACACCAGCAGCATCACCTTGCGATGCGCAGCGCGGTCGCGCATCTGCCATTCCATGCCGAAACGCTCGGCGATCGCGGCGAAGCCGGTCTGCAGTGCCGCGAGTTCCACGGCAAGATCGGCCGCTGTGAAAACCACCCGCATGAAGAACTTCTTGGTCTCGATGTCGTCGAACTGCTGGGCGTCGAGGATGTTCTGTCCGTTATGAGCGAGAAACGTCGAGACCGCCGAGACGATGCCTGGGCGATCCGGACAGGACAGGGTCAGGACGTATTGATGGTCGGGCAAGGCTCGGCTCTTGATGAAGGTTTGTGCAGCGGAACGATCCAGCGGATTGCGCCCTGCTCTAGCACCGACCCGCCCTTGCGCCAATCCCAACCGCGGAGTCAGGATGAACGGACAATTGCGAATTCTCAACGGAGCATACCCATGGCCGACCGCTTGAACGGCTACCGCATCCTGATCCTGGAAACGCGCGAGGAGGCGCAGTTTTCCAAGCTTCTGGCCGAGCAAGGCGCCGAGGTCGTGCAATGCCCGATGTTCACCATCCATGATGCGCCGGACCCGGCTCCAGTCGAGGCCTGGATCCGCCGCGCCATCGACAAGCCCTTCGACGATCTCGTGCTGATGACCGGCGAAGGCCTGCGCCGCATCATGAAGCTCGCCCGCGCCCGCGGGCTCGACGCTGCCCTTGTCGCGGCGCTCGCCCAGGCGCGCAAGTTCACCCGAGGCCCGAAGCCGGGCAAGGCGTTGCGCGAGATCGGCCTCGAGACGCAGCAGACCACGGAGAAGCCGACCACCGAAGGCGTGATCGAGATGCTGGCCAGACTCGACCTGAAGGGGCGGCGCCTCGGTCTGCAGCTCTATCCCGACAAGGATCATAGCGCGCTGACCGGCGCGCTGGCCGCGCAAGGCGCCGACGTCGATACGGTGCTGCCCTACGTCTACGATTCCAAGGCTGCCGATGCCAACATCGTCGCCGCCATTGACGACATGGCAGAGGGACGCATCGACTCGATCGCCCTGACCAATCTCGGCCAGGTCCGCCGGCTGATCGAGGTTGCCAAGGCGCGCGGCAGCGAGACGAAGCTGCGCGCAGGTCTCGAACGCACGCTGATCGCATCGGTCGGCCCGGCCGTTTCCGGCGAGCTCGCAGCGCATGGCTTGCGCACGGACGTCTCGCCCGCCGACGAAGCCTATTTCATGCGTCCTCTGATCTCGGCCATGGCAAGTGCGTTAGCCGACAGGAAAGCGGCCAGCGCCGCGAGGTAAGAGCCGAGCGCGGGGGCGGCCTGCGGCGACTGCGATTGACACCGGCATCGCCAGCGTTAGGTTGCGCCACAGCAAGAAGAAACAACAAGGTTAAGGAAATCGCCGTGACACGCGTCATCGCGTCGTGAGCGCCACTGCACGACCTTCGGCGCTCGCGCCATTCCGCATCCGCAACTACCGCTTCCAGTGGCCGTCCGATCTGCTCACCTCCTGGGCCTTCGAGGTCGAGACGCTGGTGCTCGGCTGGTACGTCATCGTCGAGACCGGCTCGGTGCTGCTGCTCACGCTGCTGGCTTCACTCCAGTTCGTCGGAACATTGGTCGCGCCCGTGTTCGGCATGATCGGCGACCGGATCGGCCATCGCGATCTCCTGGTTGTCATGCGCCTTGCCTATGCGGCGCTGTCGTCGACCATCATGGTCCTCGCGCTGAGCGGTCATCTGACGCCGCTGAGCGTCATGATCATCGTCACGATCATGGGCTTGATCCGCCCCTCCGATCTCGGCGTTCGCGGCGCGCTGCTCGCCGATATCATGCCGGCCGAGCAGCTGGTGGGCGCCATCAGTGTTGCGCGCACGACCCAGGACAGCGCGCGCATTGCCGGAGCGTTGACGGGGGCCGGGCTGTTCGCCGTGCTCGGTATCGGCCTCGTTTATGTGGCGATCGCCTGCCTTTACTTCACGGCAGCGCTTCTCATGCTCTGCCTGACCCAGCCGAAAAGGACCGTCACCACGAGCGATCTTCCCGCAAGCAGCCACACCGTTTCGCGGCTGCTTGGCGACCTCAAAGAGGGGATCGTCTATGCCTGGAACGGGCCGGCAATGCGCGCGGCGCTGTGCGTCGCTTTTCTGGCGAATCTCACCGCATTTCCTTTCACGGGCGGATTGTTGCCCTACATCGCGCGGGAGATCTTTCACACTGATCAGACCGGCCTCGGATATCTTTCGGCGAGCTTCGCCGTCGGCTCGCTAATCGGCTCCATCACGCTCAGCCTGGTCAGTGGCGTACGCATTGCCCGGCTCCTGATCGGCGCAACGCTGGCCTGGTACGCAATGCTGCTGGTGTTCGTCGAGGTCAGGACGATGCCGGTGGCGATGGCCTGCCTCGTCCTCGCCGGTATCGCCCAGAGCATGTCGATGATCTCGGCTGCCGTCATCCTGATGCGCACCGCGAGCGCACATCTGCGCGGCCGTGTCATGGGCGTGCGCATGATGGTGATCTATGGCTTGCCGCTCGGACTGCTCGCGGCCGGCAGCCTGATCGACGTCATCGGCTATTCCGCGACGGGCTCGCTTTATGCCGGCGCAGGATTCGTCGCGATGGTGGCAATCGCGATCCGCTGGCGCGCCGATCTGTGGCCGGCGCACGCGCCGGCCAATGCGCGATGACGGCGTCCCCGTAACGACGTCAGACCTCCACCGGCGGCGATCTCAGAGGAAGCAACGCCGCCACCCGCGAATCGCGCAAATAGAGACCGCCCCAGGCAAGACCAGCAAGATAGACGCCGAACAGCATATGGCTGAAGAGCGGGTTGCCGACCCGCAAGTGAACCGCCACCGTGCCGCCCATATAGGCGGTCAGCAGGATCGCACCGAGCACGGCTGTTCGCGGGAAGCCGTAGAGCGCGGTGCAGGCCAGCGCCACCACGCCCAGCGCGCGCGCCAGATCGGCCGAGGGGGGATAGCCGAGCTCGGCGGTCGCGTTGATCACGACGTCCAGCGGGACGAGCTTCATCCCGGCATCAAACAGCATGAAGGCAATCACGAGCCCGCTCATGACCCAGCCGGCCACATGTCTCGACTTGGAAATCGTCATCACCTACGACGCCTTCCCCTTGAGAAGGGCGACGATGGCCATCGCATGGCCGTGGCCAAGGCCGAACTCGTCCTTGAGCGCGGCCACGATGGCACCCGCTTTCACGCCGGCGGCCAATCCCGCCCCGGTCGAAAAACCCCGGTCCTTGCCCCATTTGCGAAACTGGTCCGGGCTCTTGCCGGTCTTGGCCTGGATATTGTCGAGATAGGCCTTAAAACTCACCGCAGCGCTCCTCCGATGTTTGCTCCACCAGCGCGGCCGGAGCGATCCAGGCATATTGCGATCAGGACGTAGTCGTCTTGTATGAAAACGACAATTGCGGCCGCTCGCGCGAGAGGCGCGCAGGCGTCATGCCGATCAGTTGCCTGACCGAGCGGGTAAGATGGGCCTGATCGAAATAGCCAGCGCCCGATGTCGCGTCCAGAACGGAGCTGCCGCTCACCAGCAAGGCCGCGGCGCGACGCGCCCGCTCGATCTGCTGATGGCTGCTGAACGTCATGCCCGTAACGCGGCGAAAGTGGCGCTGAACCGAACGCCGGCTCATCCAGTCGACGTCGCCGTCGATCGCAGCATCGGTCGCGTGGCTGCGTGCGATGACACCCGCGCGCGCCATGCGAGCGACGAGACTTTCCGCATCGTCATAGCCTGGAATGTCCCAGCTCAGACCCGAAAACAGAAAACGGCCGTTGGGCAGCACCGGCAACTGCATGTTTTGATGGTCGATCAGTGCGCTCGTCGGTATCTCCGGCAGGTAGGTTCCCAGCCGAAACCGGATCGCGAGCCATTCGCCGCTCGCGGGACATTCGACGAGTGTCCCGCGGGTGACCGGCCCTCGGAGCGTCACCGCCAGAAGCTCCGGGAGCCTGGTGACCACAAGCTCGATATTTCCCTCGGCCATCGACAGGAACGAGCCGCCACGCCGGCTCCGGCTGCGCCATACCCGCTCGACGTAAGGCGAGTCCGACGCGCGATGGTCGAACTCTATGAGCACGGAAGCACCGGGAATGCGCAGATCATCGCTCCTCCCCGTAGCTCCCGAGCCGCGCGATATCGAGGATCGTGACCCCGCCATATTCCAGCCGCAGCAGCCCCTCCTTCTCCAGCCGGTTCAGCGCGCGGTTGGCGTTCTGGCGGGACATGCCGGAGAGCGCGCCGATCTCCTCCTGGGTGATCTCCAGATGCGCGGTCGATTCCGGATAGAGGATCGGGTTGAACAGCGAGGCGATGCTGCGGGCGAGGCGCGCGGTGGCATCGAGCGTGCGGTTGACCTCGAGCATGCCGATGAACTGGCCCAGCCGCTCGTTGAGCTGGCGCACCAGGAAGCGGTTGAAGCCGACGCTGTTCTCGAACAGCCACATGAAGGCGCTGCGTTCCATCAGCGCGATGCGGCTGTCGCGCAGCGCGACCACGTCGTAGCGGCGCGGCTCGTTCTTGAGCACGCTGCCCTCGCCGAACCAGGCCCCTGCCGTCAGCCCGGCAAGGCTGGTCTCCTTGCCGTCGCGCGAGACCCCGCCCATACGGGCAAGGCCGCCCACCATGCCGGCCCAATAGGCAAAAATATCACCGCGCATGAACACGCTCTCGCCGGTGCCGTAGGACCGTTCCGTAATTCCGGCGCGCGCGACCTCGATCTCGGCTGGTGTGAGCTCACGCGACCAGGCGGCAATGCGCTTCAGATGATCCTCTGAAATCATGATCTCGAAGCCAGCCGCACCGTTCAGTCACCCCATGCTCCTGTTGCACTGCAACAGAATCGCTTCGGCCATCCATCCGACGAAAGATGAAGACCCGCTCGGC
This sequence comes from Bradyrhizobium yuanmingense, assembly GCF_900094575.1. Classification (GTDB taxonomy): domain Bacteria; phylum Pseudomonadota; class Alphaproteobacteria; order Rhizobiales; family Xanthobacteraceae; genus Bradyrhizobium; species Bradyrhizobium yuanmingense. The sequence goes on from NZ_FMAE01000012.1 coordinate 119,340, forward strand.
CCGACAACTTTGTCGCAGAATTGTCAGGCCGGAGACATTTCAAAATAGCGCTTTCCCCTATTGAGGACCACCTCGGGCGATGCGGCTTTTGATCCCTCACGGGAACGAAGGTGGCGCCGGTGCGGTCGAGACCAATAGCTGCATGGTCTGGCCGGCACGACCGTACTAGGATCGCCTGACAGGAACGGAAGAGCGCCAATCAAGCGCCATCACCGGGAGGGATTCGTTTGGTGGCTACCAGTCTCGAAGTGCGCGGCGTGTCCTTACGATTCGGCGGCGTCCGCGCGCTGACCGACGTCAGCTTCGCCATCAGGGAAGGCGAGCTGTTCTCGATCATCGGCCCCAACGGCGCCGGCAAGACCTCGATCGTGAACTGTATTTCCGGTCGCTACAAGCCGACCGAAGGCCAGCTGTTCTATCGGGACCGCGACATCACCGGCTTGACGCCGAATGCCCGCGCCTCACTCGGCATCGGCCGTACCTTCCAGAATCTCGCACTATTCCACCACATGAGCGTGCTCGACAACATCATGGTCGGCCGCCATCACCTGCTGAGGAACAATTTCCTCACGGGCTCGCTGTACTGGCTCACCGGCGCGCGCAAGGAGGAGCTCGAGCACCGTCGCAAGGTGGAAGAGATCATCGACTTCCTCGATCTGCAGCCGGTGCGCAAGGCCACCGCCGGCACCCTCCCCTACGGCCTGCGCAAGCGCGTGGAGCTCGCCCGCGCCATGGCGCTGGAGCCGCGCCTGATCCTTCTCGACGAGCCCATGGCCGGCATGAATTTCGAGGAGAAGGAGGACATGGCCCGCTACATCGTCGATCTCAACGAGGAGTTCGGGATGACGGTGGTGATGATCGAGCACGACATGGGCGTGGTGATGGACATCTCCCACCGCGTCATGGTGCTGGATTTCGGCAAGAAGATCGCCGAGGGCGATCCGGCCACCGTGCTCGCCGATCCGCACGTCAGGCGTGCCTATCTCGGCGAAGAGGACGAGGTGCTTGTCGATCCCGATGATGCCTCTCCGGCGCAGGAGAGCGCGGCATGATGGATTATGCGGGCCGCGTCGCGCAGGCCGACACCTATCCGAAGATGCTCCGGCTCAATGCCAGGGAGCACGGCAACGAGATCGCAATGCGCGAGAAGGATCTCGGGCTCTGGCGCATCTTCACCTGGAACGACTATCAGGCCCGCGTGCGCGATTTCGCGCTCGGCCTCATCGAGCTCGGCCTGGGCCGCGGTGATGTCATCGGCATCATCGGCGACAACCGGCCCGACTGGGTCGCGGCAGAAGTTGCGACGCATGCCATTGGCGGCCTCAGCCTCGGGCTCTATCGCGACGTCCTGGACGAGGAAGCTTCCTATCTCCTCAACTACGGCGAGGCGCAGTTGGTCTTCGCCGAGGACGAGGAGCAGGTCGACAAGCTGCTCATCCTTGCCGAGCGCGTGCCGAAGCTGAAGCACATCATCTATTCCGATCCGCGCGGGATGCGGAAATACGACGACCCGCGCCTGATGCCGGCGGAGAAATTCGCCGAGCTCGGCCGCGCGCGGGCAGCACGCGAGCCGGAACTCTACGACAGATTGGTCGATGCCACCGAGGGCGAGGACGTCGCGATTCTCTGCACGACGTCGGGCACCACCTCGCATCCGAAGCTCGCGATGCTCGCCGCCGGACGCGTGCTCGGCCATTGCGCCACTTATCTCGCCTTCGACCCCAAGGGTCCCGATGACGAATACGTGTCGGTGCTGCCGCTGCCCTGGATCATGGAACAGGTCTACGTGCTCGGCAAAGGTCTGCTCTGCCGGATGAAGATCAACTTCGTCGAAGAGCCGGACACGCTGATGAACGATCTGCGCGAGATCGCACCGACCTTCGTTCTGTTCGCGCCCCGCGTCTGGGAATCGATTGCCGCCGACGTCCGTGCCAAGGTGATGGACGCAACGCCCTTCAAGCAGCGCCTGTTCGACATCGGCATGAAGTCGGGCCTTGCCGCGCTCGAACAGGGCAAGCGCTCGGGCTTTGCCGACACGATCCTGTTCCGCGCACTGCGCGATCGCCTCGGCTTCACCCGGTTGCGCTCGGCCGCGACCGGCGGTGCGGCGCTCGGGCCTGACACCTTCAAGTTCTTCCAGGCCATGGGCGTGCCGCTGCGCACGCTCTACGGTCAGACCGAGCTGCTCGGGGCCTACACGCTGCATCCCGAGGGCAAGGTCGATCCTGATACCACCGGCGTACCGATGGCCGATAATGTCGAGATCCGTATCGACAATGCCGACGTCCACGGCGTCGGCGAGATCGTGGTGCGGCACCCCAACATGTTCCTCGGCTACTACAAGAACCCCGAGGCCAGCGTCGCCGATATCAAGGACGGCTGGATGTGCTCGGGCGACGCCGGCTATTTCAACGCCAACCACCAGCTCGTCGTGATCGACCGCATCAAGGATCTCGCCGAGACCTCCCGCGGCGAGCGCTTCTCGCCGCAATTCATCGAGAACAAGCTGAAATTCTCGCCCTATATCGCCGAAGCCGTGGTGCTTGGGGCCGGCCGTGACGCGCTCGCGGCAATGATCTGCATCCGCTACTCCATCATCTCGAAATGGGCGGAAAAGAACCGCCTCTCCTTCACGACCTACAGCGACCTCGCCTCACGGCCGGAGGTCTACGCGCTGCTGCAGAAGGAGGTCGAGACCGTCAACGCCACGCTGCCGCCGGCCCAGCGCATCTCGCGCTTCCTGCTGCTCTACAAGGAGCTCGACGCCGACGACGGCGAGCTCACCCGGACGCGAAAGGTGCGCCGCGGCGTCATCAACGAGAAATACGCCGGCATCATCGACGCCATCTACCGCGGCGATTCCGACATCCCCGTCGACACCGTGATCCGCTTCCAGGACGGCACCACGCAGCGGGTGCGAACGACGCTGCGCGTGGTGGACCTCGGCGGGCACGGGCACATGGCGGAGGCTGCGGAGTGATACAGATCCTCGTCATGCGCGGGCTTGACCCGCACATCCATCCTCTTCCGAACAGTCTTCCTTCCTCATCGATGGATTGCCGGGTCAAGCCCGGCAATGACGGGCTGAGTCACCCAACATGAACACCGCCTTCCTCATCCAGCTCCTGGTCAACGGCCTCGTGGTCGGCACGCTCTATGGCGTAGTCGCGATGTCGTTCGTGCTGATCTACAAGGCGACGCAGGTCGTCAACTTCGCGCAAGGTGAATTGCTGCTGGTCGGCGCCTGGGTGTGCTGGGCCTTGCTGGCGAAATACCAGGTGCCGTTCTGGATCGGCATGCCGATCACGCTGGTGTTCATGTTCGTGTTCGGCATCGCGGTGCAGGTGCTGATCCTGCGGCCGATGATCGGCGAGCCCATCATCTCGGTGATCATGGTGACGATCGGCCTCTCCACCGTGCTGCAGGCGACGCTGAAATGGATGTTCGGCGTCAATCCGCAGCCGTTCCCGCGCGTGTTCGAGAGCCAGTCGGTCGACCTGTTCGGACTGCAGATCCAGACCGTCTACGTCATGAGCCTCGTGGTGTCGGTCGCGATGATGATCGGCATGGCCTGGTTCTTCCGCGCGTCGAAGTACGGCCTTGCGATGCGCGCCACCGCGTTCAACCAGCAGGTGGCGCAGTCGCTCGGCATTTCCGTCAAGAGCGTGTTCGCGATGGCCTGGGCAATCTCGGCGACCGTCTCGGCGGTCGCCGGCGTCGTCGTCGCCGTCGTCAATGGCGTGTCCTCGGGCCTTGCTGCCTACGGCATCAAGGTGTTTCCGGCGGCGATCCTCGGCGGGCTCGATTCCGTCGGCGGCGCGGTGCTCGGCGGCATCATCATCGGGCTTTTGGAGAACGTCGCCCAATATGTCGACAGCGAGTATCTGCACTGGGGCAATCTCTACGAGATCGCGCCGTTCTACGTTCTCATCATCGTGCTGATGATCAAGCCCTACGGCCTGTTCGGCACCCACGACATCGAGCGGATCTGATCCATGGCCGGCCCTGCCCTCATTCCCGCTGGTGATTTCCGCACCACTTACGCCGCGGACACCACGATCTTCCCGACCACCACCAGCCGCAACTTCGCGATTCTGGGCGTCGCGCTGCTCTGCCTCGCGCCGCAACTCTTCAGCGGCTACTGGCTCAGCATTTTGATCCAGATCGGCATCTTCTCGATCGCGGCGCTCGGCCTCAATATCCTGGTCGGCTTCACCGGCCAGATCTCGATCGGACACGCGGCCTTCTTCCTGCTCGGCGCCTTCACCTCGGCCTACATCTCCAATAATGCGCCGATCCCGGTGTTCTTCGCGATCCCGCTCGCGGGACTCGTGACGGCGCTGGTTGGGTTGATCTTCGGCATCCCCGCGGCGCGGCTGAAGGGACTCTACCTCGTCATTGCAACGCTGGCCGCGCAATACATCCTGCTCGACTTCTTCTCGCGCGCCGAGTGGTTCTCCGGCGGCTCGGTGCCGGCGAGCGCCGAGCCGTTCTCGATCTTCGGCTACACGCTGCGGGGCGACCGGCAATATTTCTACGTCGTGCTGGCCTATGTGCTCTTGAGCTACATCCTCGTCACCAACCTGATGCGCACGCGCGATGGCCGCGCGCTGGTGGCGATCCGCGACCATTATCTCTCCGCCGAGATCATGGGCATCAACCTCACCAGGTACCGCACGCTGTCGTTCGGTCTCGCCGCCTTCTTCGCCGGCATCGCGGGCGCGCTCTACGCGCACTATCAGCTCGTGGTCTCCCAGGAAGGCTTCGGCATCGAGCGCTCAATACTGTTCCTGGCCATGATCATCATCGGCGGCACCGGCTCGATCATGGGCACGCTGATGGGCACCGCCTTCGTGGTGCTGCTGCCCGAGGCGATGGAGTTCATCAGCCATCATTTGAAGGGCGGCGCGATCGACAAGGCGCTCTCGCTTAACACCAACATCACCTTTCTGCGAGAGATCGCGATCGGGGTGATCATCATCGCATTCCTGATGTTCGAGCCCGATGGGCTCGCGCATCGCTGGCGACAGATCAAGGCGTATTGGAAACTCTACCCGTTCTCGCATTGAGCACGGCTACTTCACTTAAACGATAACAGGAGGAACCAACCCATGAAGACCAAATCGCTTTTAAGCACCGCGTCGCTCGCGTTTGCGATCGCTGGTTTTGCGGCCAGTGCGCAGGCCCAGATCGCCGTCGGCCATCTCGCCGACTACTCCGGTGCGACGTCGGACGTTGGCACGCCCTACGGCCAGGCCGTCGCCGACACCTTTGCCTGGATCAACAAGAACGGCGGTATCGGCGGCAAGCAGGTCAACCTCGATACCAACGACTACGGCTATCAGGTGCCGCGCGCGATCGCGCTCTACAAGAAGTGGTCGGCGCCGGACGGCAAGGTTGCAACGATCATGGGCTGGGGTACCGCCGATACCGAAGCGCTGACCGGCTTTGTCGCGCAGGACAAGATTCCCTATATCTCCGCCTCCTACGCGGCGGCGCTGACCGATCCGGAAGGCGTGAGCGGCAAGGCCAAACCCGCGCCCTACAACTTCTTCTACGGCCCGAGCTATTCGGACGCGATGCGGGCATTGGTGACCTGGGCGGCGGAAGACTGGAAGGCCAAGGGCAAGAGCGGTAAGCCGAAATTCGTCCATATGGGCGGCAATCATCCGTACCCGAACGCGCCGAAGGCCGCCGGCGAGGCGATCGCCAATGAGCTCGGCTTCGAAGTGCTGCCGCCGATCGTGTTCGCGCTGACGCCCGGCGATTACTCCGCGCAATGCCTCAGCCTGAAGAGCTCCGGCGCCAACTACGCCTATCTCGGCAACACCGCAGCCTCGAACATCTCCGTGCTCAAGGCCTGCAAGACCGCCGGCGTGGACGTGCAGTTCCTCGGCAATGTCTGGGGCATGGACGAGAACGCCGCCAAGACTGCGGCTGACGCCGCCGACGGCGTCGTCTTCCCGCTACGCACGGCCGTAACCTGGGGCGGCAACGCGCCAGGCATGAAGACGGTGATGGAAATCTCGAAAATATCGGATGCAAGCGGCAAGGCCTATCGACCGGTGCACTATATCGCAGGCGTCTGTAGCGCTCTCTACGCCAGGGAAGCGCTCGACTGGGCCGCCAAGAACGGAGGTGCCACCGGTGAGAACGTCGCCAAGGGCTTCTACCAGAAGAAGGACTGGGTGCCGGCCGGCATGGACGGCGTCTGCAATCCCTCGACCTGGACCAACAAGGACCATCGCGGCACCCTCAAGGTCGATCTCTATCGCACCAAGGTCTCCGGTTCGACCAATGCCGACCTGAACGACCTGATGGCCAACGGCACGATCAAGCTCGAGAAGGTCAAGACCGTCGAGCTGCCGCGCAAGCCGGAATGGCTGGGGTGGTGAGCCCTGCTTTCACCACGCGAACACTGTCATCCCTCGCGTTGTGCGCAATTGCGCACCTGGGCGGGGGATCCAGTACGCTGCGGCTTCTCGATGAATCTCAGGCGCCTCTGGAATACTGGGTCGCCCGGTCAAGCCGGGCGATGACAGCGGAGTTTTGAAGCATGACCGACACCCTCGAAGCATCCCGCGCCAGGCCAACCGCCGTGGAGTCCGCTCCCCTCCTCGCCGTGCGCAACATCGAGGTCGTCTATGACGATGTGATCCTGGTGCTGCGCGGCCTCAGCCTCGACGTGCCCAAGGGCGCGATCGTGGCGCTGCTCGGGGCCAACGGCGCCGGCAAGTCCACGACGCTCAAGGCGATCTCGGGGCTGCTCAAGACCGAGGACGGCGAGGTGACGCGCGGCGAGATCCTGTTCGAGGGCGAGCGGATCAACGGCATCGATCCCGACAAGATCGTCCGCCGCGGCATCTTCCAGGTGATGGAGGGCCGGCGCATCGTCGCCGACATGACCTCGCTCGAGAATCTCAAGCTCGGCGCCTTCACGCGCCGGGACCGCGAGGTCGACGCCGACCTCGACATGGTCTTCAGCTATTTCCCGCGCTTGAAGGAGCGCACCGGCCTTGCCGGTTATCTCTCCGGCGGAGAGCAGCAGATGCTCGCAATCGGCCGCGCGCTGATGGCGCGCCCGAAAATGATCCTGATGGACGAGCCTTCGATGGGCCTCTCGCCGCTGCTGGTGAAAGAGGTGTTCTCGATCATCCAGAAGATCAACCGCGATCTCGGCGTCACCATCCTCCTGGTCGAGCAGAATGCGCGCGCGGCGCTCTCCGTGGCGAGCCACGGCTACATCATGGAGCAGGGCAAGGTCGTGCTCGACGGCAGCGCCGACGCATTGCGCGACAACGAGGACGTCAAGGAATTCTACCTCGGCGGCGCCGGCGACCAGCGCAAGAGCTTCAAGAACCTCAAGAGCTTCAAGCGGCGCAAGCGCTGGCTGTGATCCACAAGGAGCCTAGCCGAGCACCTGCTCGGCTTCCGTGACCGCGCAGAGAACATGATAGAACGACGACGCAGGAATGGTGTCGATCAGCGATTTGCCGTCGCGATCGAACTGGTCGTACCAGCCGCCCTTGACGGGATGGCTGAGATAATGCCGTTCGAGCCGCACCAGCGCCGCGCGCGCCTCGTCCGCCGCACCCGGCTCGCCGGATTCGGCCTGCGCGATCCACGCCTTCGCGATCTCGGTTTGCGGCCACAGCCGGCGCGTGCTGCGGCGGATGCTGCCGCTTGCATCGCCCTCGTCGACGAGGCAGCCCGTCGCCTCGTCGCGATAGCGCAGCGAGGTCTCCAGCAATTCCGCACGCCGCTGGCTGGTCGGGCATCCCGTGATGCGTTCAAAACTCTTCAGCAGCCAGACCCATTCCGCCTGGTGACCCGGCTCGACGCTGACCGGCTCGATCTTCGACCAGTCCTCCTCGAAATATTCCGACAATACGTGCCTCTGCTTGTCGTAGAGGTTGGCGAGGAACAATGCGAAGAATTCTCCGGCACGGTTCTGGAACGACAGATCGTGGGTCGCCTCGAAGCACGCGATCATCGCCTCGAACAGATGCATATGCGGGTTCTGCCGGCGCGGCAGCGAGACCGGAAGGCCTTCGTGAACGCCGCCATGCGGCGAGCGCAGGTGTCCGTCGAGGAAGGCGAGCAGCGCATCGATCTCGGCGCGGACCTGCGTATCCTGGTCGAGCGCATAGACGCTGGCGAGCGCAAACAGGATGAAGGCGTGGTCATAAGCATCACGCCGGGCATCCAGCACCGATCCGTCCGGCGTCAGCCGGTGCACATAGCCAGGCCGGCCATCGGGCGCCTTCGCTTTGGCCAGCAGGTGCTCCAGCCCCTTCAGCGCAATCGCGCGCCCCTCAGGATACCAGCCCATCTGTGCCGCCTTGGCGTAGCACCAGATCTGGCGGGCCTGCACGAACACGCGCCGGGGCGCGGCGGCATCCGCCGCACCGTCGCGGTGCAGCCGGTCGATGAAGCCGCCTGCGGCGTGATCCCAGCCGACCGTCGACCACAGCGGCAGCGCCTCGTCGATCATACGGCGCTTCAGGCGCGCAACGACGTTCGACGCCTCGTCCGCCGCAATGATTCCTTCGTCCGCCATCGGGTCCCTTTCAAGCCTCGCCACTGGCGGTCTGATAGCCATGCCGGTGGCGGCGCGCAACGGATGCCAACACGGAAAGAACAGCCATGACCGCCCATTACGACGCCCGCGAGACGCGTGAGCAAGCCGCGCGCGAGGCCGACCTGTTCGCCCGCCTCCCGGAGGTGCTGCGAGCCGCGATGGCCGCCCCGGCCTATGCCGAGCGGCTGAAAGGCTTCGATCCCGCCGCCGTGACCTCCAGGGCGGCTCTGGCGGATTTGCCGGTGTTGCGCAAGTCGGAACTGCCCGCCCTGCACAAGGCCTCCGCGCCCTTCGGAGGCTTCGTGGCGGCGGCGCCTGGCTCGTTCGCCCGCCTGTTCACCTCCCCCGGTCCAATCTTCGAGCCGGAAGGGCGACAAGCCGATCCCTGGCGCGGCGCAAGGGCGCTGTTCGCAGCCGGGTTCCGCCCCGACGACATCGTCCTCAATACCTTCAGCTACCATCTCACCCCCGGTGGGTTCATCTTCGATGCGTCGGCGCGCGCGCTCGGCTGCGCGGTGATCCCGGCCGGCCCCGGCAACACAGAACAGCAGTTCGAGCTGATCGAGGCCTACCGGCCGGTCGGCTACAGCGGCACGCCGGACTTCTTGAAGATTCTGCTCGATGCCGCGGCAAGCTCGGGGCGTGACGTTTCCTCGATCAAGCGCGCGCTGGTCTCGGGCGCAGCGTTTCCGCCCTCGCTCCAGGCCGAGATCAAGGGGCGCGGCATCGATGCCTACCAGGCCTTCGGTACCGCCGATCTCGGCCTCATCGCCTTCGAGACCGAGGCCCGCGAAGGCATGGTCGTGAACGAGGACCTGATCCTGGAGATCGTCAAGCCCGGCACTGGCGATCCGGTCGCACCAGGTGACGTCGGCGAGATTGTCGTGACTTCGCTCGACCCGCACCATCCCTGGATTCGGCTCGCGCTCGGCGACCTCACCGCGGCCCTGTCCGGCACGAGCCCGTGCGGGCGCACCAACATGCGCATCAAAGGCTGGATGGGCCGCGCCGACCAGACCACCAAGATCAAGGGCATGTTCGTCCGGCCCGAGCAGATCGCCGAGATCGGCAAGCGCCACGCGGGGCTCGGAAGACTTCGCCTCATCGTCACGCGCCAAGGCGAGACCGACGCCATGACGTTGAGAGCGGAAGCTGCGCCCCCTAGCGACTCGCTACGCGACGACATCGCGGCCAGCTTGCGCGCGATAACGAAGCTCGGAGGAGCCGTCGAGCTGGTCGGTCCCGGCACGCTGCCGAATGACGGCAAGGTCATCGTGGACGAGCGCTAACTTCAGCTCGATTTCGACAGCAGGTCATTGCCGGGGCTGAGCACATCCCTCCGCGAATGCGGGAGCGCGGAACGAACTCGCGGCACGACGAAGATGACGAGCGTAGAGCCCGACCTTCGGGCCATGGCTGCGATGCCGCCGGGCGCAGGAACCTTGCATCGTCCGGGCTGCTCCCGTATTACCAGACCACGCTGCGATATGGCCGGAATCGGCCCTTTCTGGACCCCAAACGTGCTTGACCGAACCCTCGTCACGATCGCCGAGACGGAGACCATTGAGGAAGCCTTCCGGCGCCTGAACGCGAACATGCTCGGCATCCTGTTCGCGCAAGACGCGAGTGGGCGAATCGTCGGCGCCGTAACGGACGGCGACATCCGCAGGCGCATGCTCACCGGTATCACGATCCAAGACCGGGTTGTGTCCTGCATCAACCGCAAATTCGTCTGGGCACCGACCGGCGGGCCACGCGAGCAGATCCTCAAGCTGCTCGACCAGCGCGTCCACGTCGTGCCGATCCTCGATGGCGAGGGACGGCTGGTCGACGTGTTCAGCCGCGAACTGTTCAACCTGTCGGAAGAGAGCGAGGTGTTCGCGCGCGCCCGCTCGCCGGTGCGGATCAGCTTCTCCGGCGGCGGCACCGACCTGACGCACTACTTCGTGGCGAATGACGGCGGCGCGGTCATCAGCGCCACGATCAAGATGTACGCTCACGCGACGTTGCGGCGCCGGAGCGATCCCAGCATCCGTATCTACTCGCACGACTTCCGCCGCACGGTCGAGGCCGACAATCTCACCGAGCTCGGAACGGGCGGAGATCTCGCACTGATCAAGTCGGTCGTGCGCCTGATCAAGCCGACTTACGGCTTCGAGCTCGAAGTGTCCGCCGACTTCCCGGTCGGTTCCGGCCTCGGCGGCTCCGCGGTGGTTTCGTCGGCGATCATCGGCTGCTTCAACGAATTTCGCAGCGACCAGTGGGACCGCCACGAGATCGCGGAGATGGCCTTCCAGGCCGAGCGGCTGATGCTCAACATCCCCGGCGGCTGGCAGGATCAGTACGCCACCGTGTTCGGCGGATTCAATCACATGGAATTCTTCTCCGACCAGAACACCATCGTGCCGCTTCGCCTCGATCCCAACATCATCGCCGAGCTCGAGGAGAGCCTGGTGCTCTGCTACGTCGGCTCGGGGCGCGATTCCGGCGCCATTCATCGCGACCAGAAGGCTCAGCACGAGACCAGCGACGCGGTGGCCGCAGCTGCCAAGCAGAAGGAAGTGACGCGCGACATCAGGCGGCATCTGCTGCGCGGTCAACTGCTGGAATGCGGCCGGCTGATCGACGAGGCCTGGCACGCCAAGCGGAAGCTGAGCTCCAAGATCTCGTCGGACGCGATCGACGCGATCTATGATTTTGCCAAGCAGCATGGCGCGGTCGGCGGCAAGTTGCTTGGCGCGGGCGGCGGCGGTTACTTCATGTTCTTCGTCCGCCCGTTCGAGCGCTATCAGCTGATCGCGGCGCTGGAACAGCAGGGGCACAGCTGTTCGCGCATCATGTTCGAGGAGAACGGGCTGCGGACGTGGAAGTCCCGTGTTCCCGCCCAGCTAGCATGACGCATATGAGACGAGAATGTTGATGACATCGCCCAAACAGCCTGCTCCGGTCCGCATCGGCAACCGTCTTCTGGGCGATGGCGAACCCTGCTACGTCATCGCCGAGATCGGCAACAACCATAATGGCGACTTCGACCGCGCCATTGCGCTGGTCGATGCCGCGGTCGCCGCCGGAGCCGATTGCGCCAAATTCCAGATGCGCAAGCTCGACGAGGTCTATCGCGCCTCGAGCCTGTCCGGGAAAGACGACGACCTCGCCGTCGAATATACGCTCGATCTTCTGCGCCGCTTCGAGCTGCCGACCGCACAGCAGAAGAAGATCGCCGAATATTGCGCAGCCAAGGGCATCGAGTACCTCTGCACGCCCTGGGACGCCAAGAGCGTCGCCGTGCTCGAAGGCTTCGGCGTGGAGGCCTACAAGGTCGCGTCCGCCGACCTCACCAATCTGCCGCTGCTCGCCCGCCTCACCGCCACCGGCAAGACGTTGATCGTCTCGACCGGCATGAGCACGACGGACGAGATCAAGGCCGCGGCGAAGTTCCTCGACGACCGGAATGCCAGCTACGTGCTGCTGCATTGCCAGAGCACCTACCCGGCCGCGCTCCACAACATTCATTTGCGTTTCATGGAAACGCTGCGCGAGATCCATCCGGTCGTCGGCTATTCCGGCCACGAGCGCGGCATTGCCGTTTCGACGGCCGCCGTCGCGCTCGGCGCCGTCGTCATCGAACGCCACATCACGCTCGATCGCGAGATGGAAGGTCCCGACCATGCCGCAAGTCTCGAGCCGGAGGAATTCAAGGCACTCGTCTCCGGCATTCGCGAGGTGGAAGCGGCCCGCGGCGAGAAGCTCGCCGAGCGCGCGCTGAGCCAGGGTGAGCTGATCAACCGCGAAAACCTCGCCAAGAGCCTGGTGGCCGCGCGCGACCTGTCGGCCGGCACCGTGATCTCCGAAAGCGACATCGCCGTGAAGAGCCCGGGACAGGGCCTGTCGCCGCTCAAGATGCCGGCGCTGCTCGGCCGCAAGCTGACGCGAACGATGGCGGCCGACGACTATTTCTTCCAGAGCGACCTCAATGAAGGCGCCGCGAAGGCGCGGCGCTACCGCTTCGACCGCCCCTGGGGCGTGCCGGTGCGCTATCACGATACCGAACGCTTCTTGGAAATCTGCGAGCCCGACATCATCGAATTCCATCTCAGCTACAGCGACATGGAGCGCGATCCGGCGGCCTATCTGTCGGGCACCTATGATCTCGGTTTCGTGGTGCATGCGCCGGAGCTGTTTGCCGGCTCCAAGCTGATGGACCTCGCAACGCCCGACGAGGCGCTGCGGCGCTACTCGCTGGAGCAGACCCAGGCGGTGATCGACATCACCCGCGGCCTGAAGAAATTCTTCCCCAAGACCAAGCGTCCGCCCATCGTCGCCAATATCGGCGGCTTCACCATGGACGAGCCGCTGCCGCCGGAGGAGAAAGCCGAGCGCTACCGCGTCTTTGCGCAGAGCTTGACCGAGCTCGACATGGAGGGTGTCGAGCTGACGCCGCAGACCATGGCGCCGTTTCCCTGGCATTTCGGCGGCCAGCGCCACCAGAACATCTTCATCTTCCCGGAGGAATCGGCCGCGTTCTGCGCCAAGCATGATTTGCGCATGTGCGTCGATATCTCCCACACCAAGCTCGCCGCCAATCATTTCGGCTTCGACTTCGCGCAGGGCCTCACCCAGCTCGGGCCGCACACCGCGCATCTGCATTTCGGCGACGCCAAGGGCCTCGACGGCGAAGGTCTTCAGATCGGCGAAGGCGAGATCGATTTCGACGAGATCGGACAGGTGTTGCGCAAGCATGCACCGACGGCATCGTTCATTCCCGAAATATGGCAGGGTCACAAGAACATGGGCGAAGGCTTCTGGACCGCGCTCGAGCGTCTGGAGGGACACATCTGATGGCGCGCAAGACGCTGGCCGTGATCGCCGCGCGCGGCGGCTCCAAGGGCATCCCGCACAAGAACCTGCTCGATCTCTGCGGCAAGCCCCTGATCGCCTGGACGGTCGAACAGGCCCGCGCGGCGCGCGGCGTCGACGTGGTAGCCGTCTCGTCGGACAGCGAGGCGATCCTCGCCGCGGCCGAGACCGCCGGCGCGGTCGGCGTGCGGCGCCCGGACGACATTTCGGGCGACCTCGCCTCCTCCGAATCCGCCTGGCTGCATGCCCTCGATGCGATCGAGGCGCGACTGGGCCGGTTCGAGCGCGTGGTCGCGCTTCAGGCCACATCGCCGATCCGCGAGCCCGGCGACATCGAGAACGCACTTGAGACCTTCGATCGCGACCATCTCGACAGCCTGCTGTCGGTCTGCGAGGTCGAGGACTACTTCAACTGGCGGATCGGCGCGAACGGCCCGGAGCCGATCAATTACGACTATCGCAACCGCCGCATGCGCCAGCAGATCGAGAAGCGCTACCTCGAGAACGGCTCGTTCTACGTCCTGATCCCATCCCTCCTGCGCGAGCAGAACAATCGTCTCGGCGGCAAGATCGGCTTCCACGTCATGGATCGTCACAAGATGTTCCAGATCGACCGCCCCGAGGACGTCAAGCTTTGCGCCGCCATCATGCGCAGTTACGGCTATGCCTGATCTCAGCGCCTTCTCGCTCGCAGGCAAGATCGCGGTGGTCACCGGCGCCTCGCGCGGCATTGGCGCGGCGATCGCGAGCGGCCTCAAGGATGCCGGAGCCACCGTGTTCGGCCTCAGCCGGTCCGGAACCGCGCCGCAGGGCGTCACCGCCATGGCCTGCGACCTCTCCGACGACAGCGCGATCGAAGGCGCATTCCGCGCCATTGCGGCAAAAGGCAATCGGATCGACGCACTCGTGAACGCCGCCGGCATCAGTCTTCCGGCCCAAGGCGGCGAAAGCGAGCTCGCACGCTTCCGTGCCACGGTCGCAACCGATCTCACCGGCGTCTACGCCACCATCCTCGCCGCCTATCCGCTCCTGAAGAACGCGGGCTCGGCGGCGATCGTCAACGTCACCAGCATCAATTCGGTGCGCGGCTTCCCCGGCAATCCCGGCTACGTCGCGGCAAAGGCGGGGCTTGCCGGGCTGACGCGGGCACTCGCCGCCGACTACGCACCGGACGGCATCCGCGTCAACGCACTTGCGCCGGGCTACGTCGCGACCGAGATGACCGCGAAGAGCTATGCCGACCCCGTCATGCACGAGGATCGGCGCCGCCACACCATGCTCGGCCGCTGGGGGCAACCCGCCGACATGGTGGGTGCCGCCGTCTTTCTCGTGTCGGAAGCCTCCGCCTATGTGACCGGCCAGGAGATCTTTGTCGACGGCGGCTGGATCGCCAAGGGCCTCGCCATCAGTTCGGATAGCACATCGTGACCGCAACGCTCGAACGCATCGGCTTCATGCAGGGACGCCTGTCGGCCCTGGTCGACGGCAAGATCCAGGCGTTCCCGTGGAACGAATGGCGCGAGGAATTTCCCCGCGCCAAGGCGCTCGGCCTGACGCGGATGGAATGGACCATCGACCAGGAGCGGCTGCGCGAGAACCCGCTGATGACCGAGCCGGGACAACAGGAGATTCTGACGCTGGCACGCGAAAATGGCGTGCGCATCCCGAGCCTGACCGGCGATTGCTTCATGCAAGCGCCGTTCTGGAAGGTCGATGCGGTCGTGCGCGATGCCCTCGTCAACGATCTCGATCTCCTGATTGCCGCCTGCAGCCGCATCGGCATCGCGTTCATCGTGGTCCCGCTGGTCGACAACGGCAAGATCGAGCGCGAGAGCGAGAGCGACACGCTCAAGCGGGTGCTGATCGCCCGCCGCGAGCAGCTCGTGAGACAGAACGTCAAGATCGTCTTCGAGTCCGATCTGCCGCCGCGCGACCTCGCCCGCTTCATGGAGGCGTTTCCGGCGGAGGTCTTCGGCATCAACTACGACAGCGGCAACAGCGCCTCGCTGGGCTACGACAGCGCCGAGGAGATCGAGGCCTACGCGCCCCGCATTCTCAACGTCCATGTCAAGGACCGCGTGCGCGGCGGCACCACCGTGCCGCTCGGCACCGGCAACGCTGATCTCGCCAAGACGATCCGGCTGATCGAGCGCTCCGGCTATAGGGGACAATACATCCTGCAAACCGCGCGGGCCGGCGACGGCGATCACGCCGGCGCGCTGGCGACATATCGCAACATGACGGTTCGCTGGATCGAGGATGCCGCGCGATGAGGCTCGAGCTGGATGATCGCGTCGCGCTCGTCACCGGCGCCAGCCGCGGCATCGGGCTCGCGATCGCGACGACGCTCGCCGCAGAAGGCGCCAGGGTCGCGCTCGCGGCGCGCGGCGCAGATGCGCTCGATGCCGCGCGGGCTACGGTCGGCGGCAGCACGTCGGTTCACGTGGCCGATGTCACCGATCCGGCTGCCGCAGCGGGGCTGCTGAACGAGGTCGAACGGCAGTGGGGACGCCTCGACATTCTCGTTTGCAACGTCGGCAGCGGCGCTTCCGTGCCGCCCGGGCAGGAGAATGCAGCGGAATGGTCGCGGGTGATGGATCTCAATTTCTTCGCCACGACCAACATGATCGAGGCCGCACGGCCGCTGATGGCGCGCGGCAGCGGCGACCGGTCGATCGTCTGTATCTCCTCGATCGCCGGCATGGCGGCGCTGGGCGCGCCCGTCACCTACTATGCCGCGAAGGCGGCGCTGAACGCCACCGTGCGCGGGCTGGCGCGCCCGCTGGCGCTCGAGGGCATCCGCATCAATGCGGTCGCGCCCGGCAACATCCTCGCCGCCGACGGCACCTGGGCGCGCAAGCTCGCCGAGAACAGGGCCGCGGTCGAGGACATGCTTGTGCGCGAGGTGGCGCTGCGCCGGCTCGGCAAGCCGGAAGAGGTCGCCGACCTCGTCGCATTCCTCGCCTCGCCGCGCGCGGCGTTCATTACCGGCAGCGTCATGGTCGCCGACGGCGGCCAATTGCGCGGCTGAACAGGAGCTCCCGATGCCAAGCCCGTCCTCACGCTATGACCTGACCGGCCGCACCGCTCTCGTAACCGGTGCAGGCGGCCTGCTCGGCCGGCAGCATGTCGCCGCGCTCTCCGAGGCCGGCGCGCGCGTCGTCGTCACCGACGTCGGACTTGCGCAGGCCGAAGCCGCCGTTGCCGCACTCAAGCAGAATGCGCCGTCCGCCGACCTGATCGCGCTTGCGATCGACGTCACCACACTCGATTCGGTGCGCGCTGCGCACGAGCAGCTTTCCGGCCGCGGCGTCTCCGTCGACATCCTCGTCAACAACGCGGCCATCGATCCCAAGGTGACCTCCGCACCCGGCGTGATGCATTCCTCCCGCTTCGAGGCGTTTCCGGTGCCGCAATGGCAGACCGAGATCGCCGTGGGCCTGACCGGCGCGATGCTATGCGCTCAGGTGTTCGGCGGCGCAATGGCATCGCGTGGCCGCGGTGTGATCCTCAACATCGCCTCCGATCTCGGCGTGATCGCGCCGGACCAGCGGCTCTATCGCCAACCGCAGGTGACGCGCGAGGAGGAGCAGCCGGTGAAGCCGGTGACCTACTCCGTGATCAAGCACGGCTTGATCGGGCTGACGAAATATCTGGCGACGTACTGGGCCGATCACGGCGTCCGCGTCAACGCGATCTCGCCGGGCGGGGTCTTCAACAACCAGGATCCGGCCTTCGTCGAGCGACTGACGCGCCTGATCCCGATGGGCCGCATGGCCGAGGTCGACGAGTACCGCGCCGCGGTGCAGTTCCTGTGCTCGGATGCCTCGAGCTACATGACCGGGCAGAACCTGGTGATGGATGGCGGTCGAAGCGTGTGGTAGCCGCGGCGCGCCGCTCACGACGAGAGCGACACCGCTCTGCGCTGCTCGCCGGACGTAGCTCCTAAACTTTGGAAACCGCAGAGCGGCGAAACAAGCGAGTTTTGTCGGCGAGCACCCACGGGAGAACGGGACGGCCCAACATCTGCCAACGCTCCTCCAGAATGATCGCGGCGAACAGCGCGGCAATTTTGATCCAATATGTCGGCGTCGCCGCAAAGTTCAGCATGCCCCCGATGTACATGACGTAGAAGCCATACAGCACATAGAACGACAGCATTGCCGTCAGATATCGCCCGGCAACGATTGAGCGGATCATGATCGCGGAAATGAGCGCCGTGAGCCAGCCGGCTCCCAGCAGAAAGAACCAGCTCAAATAGGGACCAAACAGCTCGAAAAAGATTTCAGGAAATCCACCTGCGAATTGAAACCCGCCCGTGATGTGCTCCGTCGTCCGTGGCTCACCGATCGTTTCGGACATCAGGAACTGCGGTGTCGTGTTTCGTCCCGCAACGATGGGACGCCCGAACAGGGCATCGAAGGCACGGCGTGCATCCCAATCTCCGTTGACCAGAACACGCTGATAGGACGCCCATCCTATCTCTGACGGCTGCACGAGAGCGCGCTCCACGAAAGCGCCCCGCGCGGCCTCTCCTTCGTATCCTCTGACCCTGGTCAGATTCCAGTAGAGCGCAAATGCAATCATCGCGACCGTCGCCGCTATGATGCCGGTGCCCGCCAGCACGATGCGGCGATCGGCGATCCGAGGCAGCAAGCTTAACGAACGTCCGCCTGCAAAGCCTCGCGCCTGAACGAGCAAAGCCGCCGAGAACGGTATGATAAAGAATCCACAATATCGGTAGAAGGGCGAGAAGCGCCCGCCTACGAGAAACATGTAGAAGATCATTGCAGCCAGCAAAACCAGAAAGCGATAATCGTATCGCCGCCGTCGCAACCACTCAGCGACGAACATGGTCCCCCACCAGAAGCAGACCATGTCGCCTCGCTCGATCACAAAGCGATGAAGAAAATTGGCCTGCTCGTTGAAGGTCCAACGCTCGATCTTGGCGAACAGTGGAATGACGCCCCCCTGGATCAGAGCGCCGAAAAGCAGGATCAAGAAAAGGACCGACACGTAGAATGTGACGTCCGACAGAGTCAGTTGAGATTGGCTCGGATGCGGCTCGGGAACTGGAGCCGACCGAGCCCAATCATCCAGCGCCTGCGCATTGAAGACCCAGAGGAATGGAAGAAGCGTCAGAAAATAGGCGATCGACTGGAACACAGTCATGACGCCGGGACCAATGAACATCTGAAGCTGGGACGAAAGGATTGGCCCCGAGAGATCGATGTAGAACGAGGAGATCGTCCGCCACACGAAGGTAAACAAAAGAAAGGCGAGGCACAGGAAAATTGTCGATCTGAAGCGCAACAACCAAACGATGAAGAGCAGTATCGAGACACCAGCCAAAAGGGTCATGGCCAGCTCTACCCGACGCGGACCGATCGCTTCAGAAGGAAAGTCAAAAGGCCAATGAAAAGGACGATGCCCAAGCCCGCCAGAATGGCTCTTTGCACGAGATTGACCTCCCTGGGGCCTTCCATCACAGGAGATGATCCATCCTGCAGGCCTGTCATCCTCACGGTGCGCTCGCTATAGGTCAGTAACGCAATGCGCGTTTCGACGTTGAGAATTCCATCAACTGAGCCCCCGGGGCTCGACATCAAGGCCGTGCCATCCGGCCGAGCCGGCGTAACGTATATGTCGCCCTTCTTGAGCGAATCGCTCAGGCGCACCTTTGCATCTTGAAGGCTGTCGCGCACGGAACGCAACAATTCCATTCTGGGTTCAAGCAATTTCTGATGAACGGCCTGGATTGCGGCAACGGCCTGTTTAAGCAGGATCAGCGCCTCCTCCTTCGAGGCGGAACTTGCCTCCAGACGGATGATGGAATCGTCTATGACGATCCCGCGCAACGAAGCTCCGGCGAACGCCCCCCGGCGGTCGTGAAGTGCCTTGCGAGCATCGGCAAGTACACTGTCTTGGAACTGAATCCCTCCGATCCGTGTCACCAGCTCACGGGCACTCTCTACGCGTTCGACGGTCATCGCAGACCGGCCGAGAAGGCCGTCAAGGCTGGGCATTGTACCAAGTGCAATCGTCGCGCTTGCGGTCCAGGATTCCACCTTTCGGCCGACGTCCAGGGAACCGAGAGCAGCCAACAACATGGCTCCGATGGCGAGCGAAAGAACCCAATGCTTCCGTACTGTTCGGATAGCGACATCGGACCACCTCGCAAGCTGCGGACGAACTGAAGCTTGGGGCGCACGCTCGATCATGGGCATGTACTCTTGTCCCGGACACAATATGAACGGAAAGCTCCATACCGTGAATGGGGCGCCCGGTCGACATCATACTAAGCAATCTATGGTTGATTAATCGGCTCCTGTGCCAAATTCTCGAGGAACCATTGTGGCCCTGGCCGCCCTCGGTCCGTCCTGCCGTCTGATCCACCAAAGGTGACCCGCGACTTTCGTCAGGCTCAAGCCTTGGTCGCCCAAGCGGCTGCTGGACATGAGGGCGCTCTTGCTACCGGAACGAGTGCCGCCATCTCTGTGCTCCAGTCCTTGCATTGGGGCTGCGGCTCCCGTATGACCGAAACTAGCTATGTGAGTTGGTATCTGCCTCAAACAGGCAGAACATCGGCCTTTCTTGGACCTACACCGTGCTTCAACCACCGCTCGTCAGCATCACTCCGATCGTGGCCATTCCGGCGAGGAAATGCTGACGTGCGCTGGCAAACAAAGGCGCGGGCGTTCTCCGTATTGTCGAACATTCCCTGGGGCGAAGACCTGCATTACGCCCTGCAGCGCTACGTCACACGACGGCTGCCGCGCCCCGAACGACAGGTCAGGTCCATCTATACGCTTGCGCAGCGGCTGCTGGGCGTCCACGACAGGTACAGCATCCGACCGTTACGGGATTCGACTTTTTACGAGTTCGGCGCCGGGCGGGATCTGATCATTCCTCTCGCCTTCAGTGCACATGGGGCGCGACGTTTCATCACCGTCGACATCGAGCGCTTGGCCAAGCTGGAACTGATCCGCGCCAACGCAGCCGTGATTTCTCGACTGAGCGGGACCGACCACCCCGACTTGAAGTCCGTAGAGGACCTCGAACGTTACTGGCACATCGACTACCGCGCACCGGCCGATGCCCGAACGACAGGCCTGCCAGCCGATTCGATCGACTGCGCGGTCTCGGTCGAAACGCTCGAGCACATTCCCAAGAGCGACATCGCGGCGATCCTGAAGGAGTTGCGACGCATCATGCGCCCTGACGGGCTTATCCTCATGCAAATCGACTACGGCGACCACTTCAAAGGCTTCGATCCGTCCATCAGCTCATTCAATTTCCTGACCTATTCCGACGAGGATTGGGCGCCCTTCCAGTCTCGCTTCCAATACGTCAATCGTTTGCGCCATAGCGAATATCTGCAGCTGTTCAGAGAGGCCGGGTTTGAACTTCTCAGCGACCAACCAGACCGCCGGCCACCTGAGCAGCAGATCCTGGAACGGTTGGCACCGCGCTTTCGAAATTTCTCTCCGGAGGATCTGTTCACGCTAGGCTCCCTGATCGTTGGCCGCCCGACTGACCTGCCGAAAGGAAATTGAAGATCGCCAATTCTCGGCTGCTGCGACGGGCCCCATCCAAGAGATCTCGCGATGTGGACGATCACATTTGTCCTGACCTTGCTGTTCTTCCTGATCCAGCTCGGCACAGTTGGCTCCGCCAGAACCTACATCCTCTCGGACCCGTATACGATCGGCATCGTCCGGGCGACCAACGGCGCGCCGGCCGCCCATCTGTTCTCCAGTCTGGACACCGTGAACGAAATGATCGCAACAGGTGCAAAATCGGTCGTACGCACGACTCTGCAGCCGGCCGAAGGAGATCAGCGGCTTGCAGATACTTGCAGCCTGATCGCCCCTCTGATGCGCGTCGTGTTGCATCACTCATGCCATCGGAGGGACAAATCATGCTGAGACAAGCCGTCATCCTCGTCGGTGGGCTCGGCACCCGCCTTGGCGAACGCACCAAATCCGTGCCGAAGCCGATGCTCGAGATCGGCGGCCGGCCGTTTCTCGACACGCTGATCGATGAACTCGCCCGCTATCAGGCCTTCGATGAGATCCTGTTGCTTGCCGGCCACAAGGCCGACATCGTCGAGAGCCACTACGCCGGAGCGGCGCGGGGCCGGGCAAAGATCGTCGTGTCGCGCGAAACCGAGCCGCTCGGTACCGGCGGCGCGCTCGTGAACGCGCGCGATCTGCTGCACGACCGTTTCCTGCTGCTCAACGGCGACTCGCTGTTCGACTTCAACCTGCTTGATCTGATCGCGCGTGCGCGGGACGGTCGGATTCACATGGCATTGCGCGACGGCGTCGTCGGGGACCGCTACGGGCGCGTCGCGCTCGAAGGCGACGTGGTGCGCGATTTCATCGCCCCGGGTGCGGGCGCCACGGGGCCGGTCAATGCCGGGATCTACGTCGTCGACAAGTCCGTTCTCGCCGATATCGCGAAGCTTCCCGCCTCCCTCGAACAGGACGTGTTTCCCGGCCTTGCCGCGCGCGGCGAGCTGCGCGGCACCGCCTATCGCGGCTATTTCATCGACATCGGCATCCCCGACGATTTCGCGCGCGCCGACCGCGAGCTGCGCGAGAAGCTGCGGCGTCCCGCCGTGTTCTTCGACCGTGACGGCGTGCTCAACCATGATTCCGGCTACACATTCGAGACGCACAAGCTCGAATGGATCGACGGGGCACGCGAGGCCGTGAAGACCGTCAACGACGCCGGCTATTTCGCCTTCGTCATCACCAATCAATCCGGCGTCGCGCGCGGCTATTACGAGGAGCATCACGTCGTCACCCTGCACCGCTGGATGGCGGAGCAGATGGCGCTGGTCGGCGCGCATATCGACGCCTTCGAATATTGCCCCGATCATCCCGAGGGAACCGTGGCCCGCTATTGCCGCGTCAGCGACCGTCGCAAGCCGGCGCCGGGCATGATCGCCGACCTGGCGCAGCGTTTCCCCATCGACATGGCGCGCAGCATGGTGATCGGCGACAAGCCGAGCGACCTCGAGGCCGCGCAGGCTGCCGGACTTCCCGGCCATTTGTTCCAGGGCGGCAATCTCGAGGCGTTCGTAAGAGCGCGCCTGAACGCGGCCGGCAACACTTAGATGGCGCGTCAAAAACTGCTGCATTCCCGGGCATTTGTCAGCTTTCGCACCGCTGCTATGTTGCGCGCGACCGCCAGTATGCTATAGCGCCATCTTGTTGCGAAGACTGGCTTAATCGCCTTTTGGGGTCCGGCATGGCAGATCTGAGGGACGCCCGCGTCCTCGTTACCGGCAGCGACGGCTTCATCGGTTCGCATGTCGTCGAGGAGCTGGTGAAAGCCGGGGCCCGCGTCAAGGCGATCGTCTGCTACAACTCCTTCAACTCCTGGGGCTGGCTGGACACCGTTCCCGCCGACATCATGAAGTCCGTGGAGGTGGTCGCCGGCGACATCCGCGATCCGCATTTCATGATCGCAGCCGCCAGCGGCTGCACCGACGTGCTGCACCTGGCGGCGCTGATCGCGATTCCCTTCTCCTATGTCGCGCCCGATTCCTATGTCGAGACCAATGTGCGCGGCACCGTGAACGTGCTCCAGGCCGCGCGCATGGCCGGCGTGCGGCGCTTCGTGCAGACCTCGACCAGCGAGGTCTATGGCACGGC
Organism: Bradyrhizobium yuanmingense; assembly: GCF_900094575.1. Classification (GTDB taxonomy): domain Bacteria; phylum Pseudomonadota; class Alphaproteobacteria; order Rhizobiales; family Xanthobacteraceae; genus Bradyrhizobium; species Bradyrhizobium yuanmingense. The sequence goes on from NZ_FMAE01000012.1 coordinate 142,443, forward strand.
GCAGACCGTTCCGATCAAGGAGAGCCATCCGCTGGTCGGCCAGTCGCCCTACTCGGCCTCGAAGATTGCCTCCGATCAGATGGCGCTATCGTTCCACGCCTCGTTCGACATGCCGGTCGTCGTGATCAGGCCGTTCAACACCTATGGACCGCGGCAATCGGCGCGTGCGGTGATCCCCACGATCATCAGCCAGATCGCGACCGGCAAGCGCAGGATTCGTCTCGGCGCCGTCAGCCCGACCCGTGACTTCTCCTTCGTCACCGACACCGCGCGCGGCCTGATCGCGGGACTCACCGCACCGGCCGAGCAGACCGTCGGCCAGACCATCAATCTCGGTAGCGGCTTCGAGATCTCGGTCGGCGCCACCGCGCAGATGATCGCCGACGTCATGGGGACCACGATCGAGATCGAGACCGACGAGGCGCGGCTGCGTCCCGCCAATAGCGAGGTCGAGCGCCTCTGGGCCGACAATTCCAAGGCGCGCCAGCAGCTCGGCTGGGCCCCGGAATTCGGTGGGATCGAAGGCATGCGCCAGGGCATCGTGAAGACGGTGAACTGGTTCACCAATCCCGTCAATCTCGGCCGCTACAAGGCGGACGTCTACAATGTCTGAGGCAATTGTGGGAACGGCCGCGACCAGATCCGACGTCTCTACGCGCACCTTCGATCCGAACGCCGTGGTCGATGCCGTCCGGCGCGCCGCAGGCACGCCCAACGGCATCCTCGGCCTGCACGAGCCGGTGTTTGCCGGCAACGAGGTCGCCTATCTCGAAGAATGCATCAAGAGCACTTTCGTCTCCTCGGTCGGCCCGTTCGTCGACCGCTTCGAGCGGATGCTGGAGGAGGTGACGGGCGCCAAACGCGCGGTCGCCGTCGTCAACGGCACGGCGGCATTGCACGCCTGCTTCCGCCTCGCCGGCGTCGAGCCCGGCGACGAGGTCATCTCGCCGGCGCTGACCTTCATCGCGACCACGAACGCGATCGCCTATTGCGGGGCGGTGCCGCATTTCGTCGACAGCTCCTTCGCCACGCTCGGCATGGACCCGCGCGCCCTCGCCGCGCGGCTCGAGAGGATTGCCGAGCGAACGCCAAAGGGCGCGGTCAATCGCGAGACCGGACACCGCATCGCTGCGATCTCGCCGATGCACACGTTCGGCCATCCCGTCGAGCTCGACGAGATCGCCGCGATCGCCCGCGACTGGGGCATCGCACTGGTGGAGGACGCCGCGGAATCCTTGGGCTCGACCTACAAGGGTCACGCCGTCGGATCGCAGGCGCGGCTCGCGGCGCTGAGTTTCAACGGCAACAAGATCGTCACCACAGGCGGCGGCGGCGCCATCCTCACCAACGACGAGGAGCTCGGACGCCGCGCCAAGCATCTCACCACCACCGCGAAGCTGCCGCACAAATGGGCCTTCGTGCACGACGAGATCGGCTTCAACTACCGCCTGCCCAACCTGAACGCCGCGCTCGGCTGCGCCCAGCTCGAGCAGCTCGACGGTTTCCTGGCAAGCAAGCGCCGGCTGGCTGCGGCCTATGAGCGCGTCTTTGCGGACGTTCCCGGCGTATGCTTCTCGCGCGAGCCCGAGGGCACCACGAGCAATTACTGGCTGAACGCGATCCTGCTCGACGAGGCCCATGCCGGACGGCGGGACGACCTGCTGACGGCGCTGAACGAAGCCGGCTTCGGCGCGCGGCCGGCCTGGACCCTGATGCACCGCCTGCCGATGTTCTCGGACAGCCCGCGCGGCGATCTCGCCACCGCCGAGTCGATCGAGCGCCGCCTGATCAACCTGCCGAGCAGCGCCAGCATCAGAGCCCGCGATGAATAGCGGAACGCGAAAGATCTGCTTCGTCACCGGCAGCCGGGCCGATTTCGGGCTGCTGGTCTGGCCGATGCGCGCGATCCGCGAGACGTCAGGCTTGAGGCTCCAGCTCATCGCCACCGGTATGCATCTCGCGCCCGAGTTCGGCTACACCTTCAACGCCATCCGCGACGAGGGCTTCGAAGTCGACGAGCGCGTCGAGACGCTGCTTGCCAGCGACACCGGCGCGGGCGTTGCAAAATCGGTCGGGCTCGGCGTGATCGGCTTTGCCGACGCGTTCACGCGGCTGCAACCGGATCTCGTCGTCGTGCTCGGCGACCGCTTCGAGATGTTCGCGGCCGCCCAGGCCGCGATGTTCATGCGGCTGCCGATGGCGCATCTGTTCGGCGGCGACGTCACCGAAGGCGCGGTCGACGAATCCGTCCGCCACGCCATCAGCAAGATGTCGCATCTGCATTTCACCAGCAATCAGGACTCGACGCGGCGCTTGATGCAGCTTGGCGAGCACCCAACCCGTGTCCACACCATCGGCTCGGTCGGCATCGACGCCATCAAGCATCTCGATCTGATGAACCGCGACGACATCGGCAACGCGATCGGGATGCCGCTCGGCGAGCGCAATGCGCTCGTGACGTTCCATCCGGTGACGGTCGAGGCCGGACGCTCGGTGGCCGAGCTGGATGAGCTGTTCGCGGCGCTGTCGAGGCTCGATCCCGGCTTTCGCCTCATCTTCACGCTCGCCAATGCCGATGCCGAAGGGCGCGCGCTGAACGACCGGACCAAGGCCTTCGCGGCCGGCCGGCCGAACACGATCGCGGTCGCCTCGCTCGGGCAGCTCCGCTATCTCAGCCTGATGAGCCAGGTGGACGTCGTGATCGGCAATTCGTCGAGCGGCATCCTCGAAGCGCCGTCATTCGGTGTTCCGACGGTGGACATCGGCGACCGTCAGAAGGGGCGCGAGCGCGCCGACTCGGTATTTCACGCCACGCCCGAGCGCGGCGCGATCGCCGCGGCGATCTCGCAAGCGCTTGAGCGGGGCCGCAAGGACACCGTCAATCCCTATGGCGACGGCGATTCCAGCCGGCGCTTTGCCGACATCATCGCGGCCATCCCGGATTTCGGCCAGCTCCTGAAGAAGGGCTTCTACGAAGCTCCCGCAAACGGAGCGCGGCCATGACGAGACACACGCTGATCATCGCGGAGGCCGGCGTCAATCACGACGGCAGCCTGGACAAGGCACTGGCCCTCGTCGATGCTGCGGCCGATGCCGGTGCCGACATCGTCAAGTTCCAGACCTTCAATGCAAAGGCGCTGGCGGGCGGAGCGGCGAAGAAGGCCGGCTACCAGCAGCGCACGACGGACGCCGCCGAGAGCCAGCTCGCCATGCTGGAACGTCTCGAGCTGCCGCAGGCTGCACATCACACACTGATCGCGCGCGCCGAGGAGCGCGGTATCGAGTTCCTGTCGACACCCTTCGACGACGCTTCACTCGCCTTTCTGCTGTCGCTCGAACTGCCGCGCATCAAGATCGGATCGGGCGATCTCACCAATGCCCCGCTGCTGCACGCTGCAGCGAGGGCCGGTGCGACGCTGATCCTCTCGACCGGCATGGCGACGCTCAGCGAGATCGAGGAAGCCCTCGGCGTATTGGCGCACGGCTACGCGCAGCGCAACGATGCTGCGGGCCTCGCATCTTTCCGCGCGGCGTGGCGCGATCCGGCAGCGCGCGCCGCGCTGGCGCGGCACGTCAGCCTGCTCCATTGCACGACCGAATATCCCTGCCCCATCGCCGATGTGAACCTCGCTGCGATGGCGACGATGCGGTCGGCGTTCCAGCTTCCGGTCGGCTATTCCGATCACACTGACGGTTTCGAGGTTTCGGTCGCCGCGGTCGCGCTCGGCGCGGCGGTCATCGAGAAGCACCTGACGCTGGATCGCAGCGCGCCCGGTCCCGACCACGCGGCCTCGCTCGAACCTGATGATTTCAAGCGGATGGTCGGCGCCATCCGCAATGTTGAGGCCGCGCTCGGCGACGGCGTTAAGGCACCGAGGGAGTCCGAGGTCGGCAATGTGCCGGTCGCGCGCAAGAGCATCGTGGCGGCACGCGCACTGAAGGCCGGCGAGATCATCGGCCCGGCCGACATCACCGCCAAGCGGCCGGGCACGGGGCGGTCGCCGATCGAGTACTGGTCCCTGATCGGGACCGCGGCACCGCGGGCGCTCGAGCCGGATGATCCGGTCTAGCGGCGAGGCTTGGCAGGAACCCCGCGCAGCACCGAGCCGGACGGCCATGAGCCGGTGACGACAGAGCCCATCGCGACCAGCGTATCGTTGCCGATGGAAATGTGATCGCGGACACGGCTGCCGAGCCCGACGAAGCAATTGTCGCCGATCTCGGCGCCACCGCCGACCACCGTTCCCGGCGAGAGATGGGTGTAGTGTCCAATGCGCACGTCGTGCTCGACGACCGCGCCCGAATTGATGATGCAGTGATGGCCGATCATGCTTCGCGCATTGACGATCGCGCCCGGCATGATGACGCAGCCCAGACCGATCGTTGCCGACGGCGAGACGAACGCGCGCGGATGGATCACCGACGCCCAGCGCGTCAGCTGCAGCCGGCCGATCATCTGCCGGCGCGCGGGCCCCGCCTGCATCGTTCCGACCCCGACCACGAAGGCGGCATCGGGATAGTTCGGCGCAACATCATCGGTTCCGAGATAGCGCGCATCGCCCAACGTTCCCGGCTGGCGATCGAGGAAACCGATGACGTTGAACTGGCCCGACAGAAGCGCTGCCTCGTAGACCATGAAGGCATGTTCGCCGCCGCCGATGATGATCAGATCGTCCATCGCGATTCCCCTGAGCTGCACCGATCTTAGCGGCCGGGCCCGGGCGCTTCAAACCGACCGATTGCGCCTGAAAACGCTTGAATTAACAAGGACAAGCCCGGGTCCCCTGACGGGGTTGACGCCGCCTCTCGCAGCCGCGATATAGCAGGCTCAGCCGTGGGCTGCCCACAAATCCGGCGTGTACGAGGCAGAATTGCCATGAAATCCTGGCGCAAGGCCATCGTCGGTACCCAGGCCAGTGTGGGCGAGGCCATTGCCGCGATCGAGAGCGGAAGCATCCAGATTGCGCTGGTGCTCGACGACCAGAACCGGCTGCTCGGCGTGGTCACCGACGGCGACGTCAGACGCGGACTGCTGCGCGGCATCGCCCTCACCGGGCTTGCGACCGACATCATGAACCGGACGCCGGTGTCGGCCCCTGCGACCTTGCCCCGTGAGGATCGCCTGCATTTGATGCGGCAGAGGTCGATCAAGCAGCTCCCGCTCGTCGACGAGGGCGGCCATCTCGTCGTGGTCGAGACGCTCGATGAGCTGCTCGAGCCGCGCCAGTATCAGAATCCGGTGCTGATCATGGCCGGCGGCCTCGGCGAGCGCCTGGGTGCGCTGACGCGCGACGTTCCGAAGCCGATGCTCAATGTCGGCGGCCGCCCGCTGCTCGAGACGATCGTCCGCAACGTCGTCCAGCAAGGCTTCGGCAACATCTTCATTTCGGTGAATTACAAGGCCCAGACGATCAAGGATTACTTTGCCGATGGCGTCGCCTTTGGCGCTAACATCCAGTACGTGCACGAGACCGAGCGCCTCGGCACTGCCGGTGCGCTCGGGCTGTTTGCAACACCGCCGGATCTGCCGATGATCGTCACCAACGGCGACATCCTCACCACGATCAACTACGGAGCGCTTCTCGACTTCCACAACGGAGCGCCGGCAGAAGCGACGATGGCTGTCCGCGAGCACAAGGTGCACGTCCCCTATGGGGTGGTGTCCACCACGGACGGATTTCTCCAGACCATTCGCGAGAAGCCGACCGAGAGCTGGTTCGTCAGTGCGGGCATCTATGTGATCGGCAGGTCGGTCTTCCGCCACGTCACGCGGGGCGTCAGCATCGATATGCCGACCGTGCTCGAGCGCGTGATCGCCGACAAGGGACGCGTCGCGGTCTATCCAATTCGCGAGTACTGGCTCGACATCGGCCGGCTGGAGGATTTCGAGCAGGCGCATGCGGAGTTTCACGAGGTCTTCCCGTGATCTCGACAACAGCCGTCGTGGTTGGCCTCGGCTCGATCGGCACAAGGCATGCGCGCGTCCTGCGCGAGCTCGGCCTTCGGGTCGCAACGGTCAGCCGGCGCGAAGGTGGCGACTACGGTTCGATCGCGCAGGCCGTCGCGGCGGCGCATCCGGACTACGTGGTGATTGCCACCGAGACGGCGCGCCATGCGGACCATCTGCAAGAGCTGGCGCAAACCGGCTTCCATGGCAAAGTCCTCGTCGAAAAGCCGCTTTTCGCAACGCCGGCACCGCCCCCGAAATATCCGTTTGCCCATGTCAGCGTCGGATACAATCTGCGCTTTCACCCAGTGATGACGGCGCTGGCGGACACGCTGCGCGGACGCGACGTGATCACGGTCGGCGCCTATGTCGGCCAGGACATCAGGGACTGGCGACCGGACCGCGATCACCGCACAACCGCCTCCGCCACGGCTGATGCCGGGGGCGGCGTGCTGCGGGATCTCAGCCACGAGCTGGACTATCTGCTCTGGCTGTTCGGGCCATGGCATCGCGTCGCTGCGCTTGGCGGCGCCTCCGGTGCGCGCGACATCGACGTCGACGACCACCTTGACCTGCTGCTCGATATGCAGCGGGCGCCGTCCGTCCACGTCCACATGGACTATCTCGACCGTCAGGGCGTCCGCCGCATTCGCGTCAATGTCGAGGACGACACCATCGAGGCCGATCTCGTCGGCGGCCGCCTCGCCGTCAACGGCAAGGCAAGGGAGATTCCCAGCGAGCGCGACCAGACCTACCGCGACATGCATGTCGCCGCGATGCAAGGCGCCAGTCCGGCCTGCTCCCTGCCGGAGGCCCTCGGCGTCATGCATCTGATCGACGCCAGCGAGCGCGCGTTGCGCAGCAAGACCTGGGTGTCGCCATGAGCCTTGTCTGTACCATCTGCGCGCGAGGCGGCTCGAAAGGTGTCGTCGGCAAGAACGCGCGCGATCTCCTGGGTAGGCCCGTGCTCGCGTGGAGCATCGAGCAGGCGCGCGAGACCGGCCTGTTCGACGCGATCGCCTTCAGCAGCGATTCGGACGCCTTGCTCGATGCGGCGGTGAAGGCCGGCGCCGATATCGCGGTCAAACGCCCCGACGAGATGGCGACCGACACCGCGCCGAAGCTGCCGGCGATCCGGCACTGCCTCGAGCAGGCCATAGCGCAAATGGGTCGGACGCCGGAAATTTTCGTCGATCTCGACGTCACTTCCCCGCTCAGGCTGGCCTCGGACATCACCGGTGCAGTGGCGTTGCTGCGCGAGAGCGGCGCGCGCAATGTCATCACCGGTGCGCCGGCGCGGCGCTCGCCGTATTTCAACCTCGTCGAGCAGCGCACCGACGGCAGCGTCGGCCTCTCGAAATCCGCCAATCCGCCCATCACCCGACGGCAGGACGCCCCGCGCTGCTTCGACATGAACGCGTCGATCTATGTCTGGCGGGTCGCACCGTTCCTGGAGCACCCCGCGGTGTTCTATCCGGATACGCGCCTGTTCGAGATGCCGGAAGAGCGTTCGATCGACATCGATTCGGATCTCGATTTTGCATTGGTGGAACTATTGCTCCGCCAGCGGCTGCCGGCCTGAGGAGGCGCAAGCGATGACCGCGAGCTTCAAGGCTCTGTTCGATCTGACTGGGCGGACGGCCGTCGTCACCGGCGGCTGCGGCATTCTCGGACGTCGATTTGCCGAGGGGCTTGCCGAGTTCGGCGCCAATGTCGCGATCGTGGATCTCGATCAGGCTGCGACCGACGCGGCGGCGGCCGACGTCGCCTCACGCCATGCCGTCCGGGCCAAGGGCTACGGTTGCGACATCACCAATCCCGATGCGGTGCGCAAGACGGCCGATGCAATCGAATCCGACCTCGGAGTGGTCTCGATCCTGCTCAACAACGCCGCCAGCAAGACCCGCGATGTGGACGCCTTCTTCGCCCCGGTCGAGACGTTCTCGCAGGATACCTGGCGCGAGATCATGTCGGTCAATCTCGACGGTATGTTCACCGTCGCGCAGGTGCTCGGCGGCCGGATGGCCGAGCGCGGCTATGGTGCGATCGTGCAGACCGCCTCGATCTACGGCCTGATGGCACCCGACCAGCGCATCTACGACGGCTCCGAATATCTCGGCCGCGCCATCAACACGCCGGCGGTCTATACGGCGTCCAAAGCCGGCGTCATCGGCCTGACCAAGCACCTCGCGACTTACTGGGCTGCGAAGGGCGTTCGGGTCAACACGCTCACCCCGGGCGGGGTGGAGAGCGGCCAGAACGAGACCTTCAAGGCGCGCTACGGTGCTCGCGTCCCGCTTGGCCGCATGGCGCGGGCGGATGAGATGGTGGGGACAATGCTGTTCCTGGTGTCCGACGCGGCCTCCTATGTGACCGGGCAGAACATCGCCGTCGATGGCGGATTGAGCGCCTGGTAACCAAACACCGATGATCAAGCGCCTAATCCAGAACACGGTGATTTCGGCGTTTGCCTTCGGCGTGGCCGCCTTGCTGGGCCTCGCAGTCATTCCGCTGATCATCGGTACCTGGGGGGTGACCGAGTTCGGCCTCATCGTCATCTCGCGACTGCTGCTTCCCAGTGGCATGATGGCGGTGCTGGACCTCGGCCTGTCCGAAGTCGCCACCCAGGTCGTCGCGCGCGCGCGCGAGCACCGTAACTGGACCCAGGCCAGCCGCCAGATCGCCTTCCTGGCCGCGGCCTCCATCGCTCTTGCCTTGATCCTCAGCGCCGCGATCTGGCTCGCGACGCCGCTGTTCGTCATCGCGATGAAAGTTGACGCCGCACACCTCGATACGTTCGCCCGCATCATGCATTACACGGCCCTCGCGAATCTGATCTTCGTTCCGGCGCTGGTGTGGGAAGGCATTGTCAAAGGCTTCGAGCGCTACAACCTGCTCCGCGCCGCCGAGGTCACGTCGACGGCGGCCTATGTCGGCCTGACATTCGCAGCATCGTGGGCGGCGGCAGGCTTCGAGGTGGTCGCCTACATCTATCTCGCCACCCTGGTGGCCCGCGCCGTCGTCATCGGTATTGCCGCCTTCGTCGCCCTGCGGCACAAGCACGTGCGATTGCTGCCCTGGACCCGGGACATCCGAAAGGACATTCTGCATCGTTGCCTGCTGCTGCTGCAAGGCAAGCTGATGGGCGGCATTTCCGGACCGTTTCAACCGTTCCTGATCGGATTGCTGTTCGGCCCCAGGGCCGTCGGCACCTACGACGCGCTGGTACGATTGTCGCGGCTCTCCAAGGTTGTGGTCAGTCTCCTGACTTCCGCTCTGCTTCCGGTTGCCAGTCGGCTCGACGAGCGCGGCAGCGCCGCGTCGTTCCAGCGCCTCGGCGACCTCGGCGTCGTCATGATGCCGATGTTCGTCGTACCGCCGCTCGCCAGCACCGCTATCCTTTCGCCTCAAATCATGGAGATCTGGATCGGCCCGCTTCTTGCGCCCTACGCGTTCTGGATGGGCCTCAGCTTCCTGGTTCCGATCTGCGCGCAATATGTGGCAACCGGCAGCCTGATCTTCCTGACGCGGCCCGAGGTGCAGGCCAAGCTCAACCGGCTGGTGGCCGTTCAGCTTCTGATCTGGGCGGCGATCTCCGCCGCGACACTGCATTTGTTCGCGGAACGCGCCCTGATACTTGGCCAGGTCATCGGCAGTATCGCCGTGCTTCCCTTGCAGTTGAGAGAGTTGCGCAGTGCACTCGAGCTCGATCGCAATCAGTTCGCGAAGATGATCGGAACCCAGTTCGCAATCCTCCTCCTGGCAAGCGTTTTTCTAGCAACAATTGCAGGTTACATTCGGTTCGACAGCGTGCTAAAGCTCGCGCTCGGTTCCATGGTTTTCTGTCTGGTGACCTGGGTGCTCCAATACTTCCTGGTGCTGGAGAAGCGGCACCGGAGTGTATTTCCCGCCGTCGGGCAATTGATGGGACTGACATCCAAAAGCAGTTGAATGAACATCCACGCGACAGATACGAAAGCGGTCACTCCAGGGTTCGCTCCGGCGTCTTTGTCGGACAAGGCCATGAGCTATGCTATCGACGCAGCAAGGAGCATTGGCCGTCTTGCCTTGCGCCGCGTGAAGCGCACGGCCGACATCGTCGATTCCGAGTATAATCTGACGCATTGGCAGCGGATGCTGTCAGAAAAGAAATGGACCAAGGCTGCCAACGTCGACGAGTTCCTGATACAGAAGAACCCCGCGCTGGGTCTTCGCAAGGTGGACAATCAGATTTGCAGGACCGCGGCTGACGACTACTATCGCTATCGCGCCAGAGCCCTCGCCGACCTGCTGGCACGGCATACTGGTGGCGCCACGGAGGTCATCGAACTCGGCGCGGGCTGCGGCATCAATCTGCTGTCGCTTCACCTCAGTCATCCCGACTGGAGGCTCCGCGGGTTCGACATCGCGCCGAACGGCATTGCTGCGGGCCGGGAGATCGCAGCACATTTTGGCCTTTCGGACCGGATATCGCTCGACAAAATCGACCTGACCGACAGCAACGACCCGAACTATTCCGCCATCAAGGATCAGGTCGTCTTCACGTACTTCTGCATCGAGCAAATCCCTTATGACGTGCGCAAGGTGGTGGACAACATCATTGCTGCGAGGCCAAAGCGCGTCATCAACATCGAGCCGACGACGGAGCTACTGAATCTCTCGAGCCCCCGAGATATCGTCAGCTTCCTCTACATCCGTTCGGTCGACTACCAGACGCAGCTGTTCTCGACGCTCGACGATTACGAGCGGCAGGGCCGCCTCCGCGTCCTGGCGCGCGAACGAATGCCGTTCGCGCCGACGATCCACAATGATGGTTTTTTGTATTGCTGGGAGCCCACATGACAGCCATCGACACGACGACTGATCGGCCCGCCCCGAGCAAGCCAAAGGTCAGCCAATTCCGTCGCCTCCTGTGGCATGTCAATCGCACTGATCTTGGATGGGCGATAAAGGCAGCTCTGACCACCTTGCAGTTGCCAGCGCGCGCCAAACGCATCGAGCTCCTCAATCGGCTTCCCTCGAAGCCCGAATGGTCCGAGGCGAGCCGCAAGCTGGCGGCGGACGGGTATGTCGACGTGTCCGAGCTCGTGGACCGCAGCCTCGCTGAAGCGGTCGCTGCGGTGGGCGAGGCCAAGGTGAGCCGGCTGAACGAACTTACCGGCAAGCAGCAGCTCGGGCATAAGTCCTTCTGGGTCAGTCTGCTGGACGAAGACCTCGTCAACGGCGCATTCGCGACCGACCATCCTTTCGTGCGCTACGCCCTACAACCGGCTGCACTGCGCATCATCGGCGACTTCATGCACGATCTGCCACAATTGTCGGACGTATTGCTGACGCTGTCGCAACCCACTCCGAACCAAGCACTGAGTTACTCTCAGCTGTGGCATCTGGATCACGACGACAAGCGCGTGTGCAAGCTCTTCATCTATCTCACCGATGTAAGGGACACGGCCGACGGTCCGTTCACGTTCATCCCGGCCGGCCCGTCGAGGCCTTTCCGCAACACGCTGAAGAGCCACATGAGCGACGCACAGGTGTTCGCCAAGACCGGTCCTGACGCGGTCAAGGAAATGATCGCGCCGCGCCTGTCTTCCTTCATTGTGAACACGGCCCGCTGCCTGCACATGGGAAGCCGAATTCAGTCGGATCACAACCGCCTCCTCTACACGGCAACCTACATCCAACAGCCGCGCATCTTCCCCGAGCCGCCGCCGCGCTTCCGAGCGGCCGGCGCGCTGACGGAGCTCGAGCGCGCAGTAATGCGGCTCTGACGCGGCCGGCCGGGAGTCACATCTTGCGCATAGGCCTGGTGGTCGATCACCCCAAGCGTGACTTGCCGGGGGCGGTCATGCTCGGTTATCAACTCGCGCGACGCGGGGTCTCGGTCGTGCTGGTGCCGATGTACGAGCAGGCCGTCGATGTCCCACGGCTCGGGCTGGACGCACTGGTCGTCAACTACGCGCGTGCCGTCAATCTCGACCTGATGCGCAGCTTCGCCAAGGCGGGCCTCGCGCTTTACGTGCTCGATACCGAGGGCGGCGTGCTCGCCGAGAAAGGCGGCAATTCGCCACCGGCTATGGCGGCCCACATCAAGGGCAGCGGCTACGCGGACATCCTGACGGGCTATTTCTTCTGGGGCAGCCGGCTGCACGACGCCTTTCTCGCCGCCGAAACGATGAAGCCGGAGCAGCTTCACCTCACCGGATGCCCGCGCTTCGACTTTGCAGCCCCACGCTGGCGCACGCTGCTCGACGGCGAGCCGCGCGGCTACCTGCTCGTCAACGCCAACTTTCCGCTGGTCAATTCACGCTTCACCGGCAGGCCGGGCGGCGAGCGCGAAGCGATGGTGCGGGCCGGCTGGGACGGCACCTATGTCGATCGCTTCATCGCGGACCTGAAGCAGGTCTTCGCGAGCTATCTCGGCGAGATCGACCGGCTTGCCGCAGCGCGCCCCGACCGCAACATTCTCGTGCGACCGCACCCCTTCGAGAGAGAAGACGTCTACCGCAGCGCGCTCTCGCGCCACGCCAACGTCCTGATCGACGGCACCGGCAGCGTGCTCGACCGCATCCGCAATGCGGCCGCCGTCATTCATCTCAATTGTGGAACGGCCGTGGAATCGGTCCTGCTCGGCAAGCTCCCGCTCCAGCTCGAATACCTGAACACGCCAACGACCGCCGGCCATGCCGCGCTGCCCGCACGCGTGAGCCGGCCGGTCGCCTCGTTCGACGAGCTGCTTAGCGCCATCGACCATATCGAGCGCGAGACCGAGGCCTTCGATTTCGCCCGCGTTCACGCCGCCGATATCGAGGCATTCTTTCACCTGAACGACGGGCAAGCCGCCGAACGCGTCGCCGACGTCCTGACGCGCGCGCTGAACGCGCGCCGGCCCTACGTATCGCTGCTTGCCACCATGAAGGGCACGCGCGACAAGCCGAGCATCGGCCAGATCATCAAGGGCGCCGCCAGCGCCGCGCTCGGCTCGGCCGTCACCGAGCGGCTTCGCAGCCAATTCAATCCGGCCCGTCGCGACAAGCGGATCGCACCGTCCATCGTCCAGCCCCTGCTTCAGCGCATTGCCGCGCACGATCAGGCGAGCCCGTCGCAATATACGGCAAGGCGCGCACATTGCGCGATGACGGGCTTGCCGCTCGCGAGCATTGCGATCGAACACGCCCAATAGAGCCATGACAGCATCTGCGAAGACCATTCTCATCACCACGCTTGCCGAATACCAGACGCGGTTCTGGATTCCGGTGGCGCAACGCTTGCGCGCGGCAGGCCATGACGTGGAGCTGCTTGCCTTCGACGATCGCAGTGCCGAGATGTCGGTAGCCGAGGGCGTGCCGGTCACAAACATGTATCGCGAAGGCCTCAAGGCCGGCTCCTCGCCCGACGATCGCGGCGCCTTCGATACGCGCGTCGCATCTTACGGGTTGGACGGAACGAACTTCCTGTTCAGCCATGAGCGCTTCACCTTCGGGATCCGCGATAGCGCCGCCTTGCGCCGCCGCTTCATGATCTACGCCAACGCGATGGAGACGGTGCTCGACCGGCTGGAGCGGCAAGGCAAGCACGCGGAGCTGGTGCAGGAGCTCGGCGGCTTTCTCTCGGTGATCGCGAGCTTCTACGCCGCAAGGCGCCGCAACATCCGCAACTGGTTCATCGAGCCGTCGTTCTTTCGCGGCCGCATGTATTTCACGCCCGACACGCTCGGCGCGCCCGACGTGATGCCGACGCCGGCGGACACGGTTTCATCAGAGGTCCGCGCCTATCTCGACGACACGCTGACGCAGCGCGCGATCGTCATTCCCAAGAAGGACCAGCATCATTATTCGGCGGCCTTCAAGAAGATCGTCAATTTGCGCAACGCCAATCGTCTCGTCGAAAAGCTCTGGGACCAGTTCGCGCTCGGCAAGCACCAGGAATTCGGGCACAATCTGCGTCACGCTCAGGTGCATGCCGCGATGGCGCTTAACGCGACGCGGTTGCGCAAGCTCTACCAGCCGCTTCCCCAAACGCCCTTCGTCTACTATCCGTTCCACGTTCCGGCAGATATGGCGCTGACGCTTCGCTCGCCGGACTATCTCGACCAGGTCGCGACCGTCGACTTCCTGCTGCGCACGATCCCGGATTCGCATGTGCTGGTGGTGAAGGAGCATCCTGCCCAGATCGGGGCAATCTCGGCCGCCCGCCTGTTCGAGCTCGCGCACCGGTTCGACAATTTCGTGCTGTTGCCGCCGCAGACCAACAATTACACGGTGCTCGATCGCGCCGCTGCCGTCGTCTCCGTCAACAGCAAGTCGGGCGCCGAAGCGCTACTGCTCGGCAAGCCGGTGGTGGTGATGGGCGACGCATTCTACCGCTCCTGTCCGCTGGTCTATGCGGTCGATCGTCTGGCCGACGTACCCGCACGGTTGCGCGCGGCGCTCGCCGCCGGGCCGTTCGATCCCGCCAAGGGCGCGCCCTATTTCGAGTCGGCCTGGCGACGGTCTTATCCGGGCGAGCTCTATGTCAGCGACACCAAGCTGCTCGACACCTTTGCGGCCTCCTTGCGTACCGCAATCGCCGCGCCTGACCGCGCGAACTGAACGGACCCGTCATGCCGCTCGTTTCGATCATCACTCCATCCTGGAACGTCGAAGGCCTGATCGAGGAGACGATCCGCTCGGTGCAGAGCCAGACATTCACAGATTGGGAGCTCTTGATCGCCGACGACTGCTCGACGGACAAGACCCCGCAAATCATCGCCGGCATCGGCGAGCGCGATCCGCGCGTCAAGCTGATCCGGCAGGCGAAGAATGGCGGCCCGGCGCTGGCGCGACAGGCCGCGATCGACCAGGCGAAGGGCCGCTATCTCGCCTTCCTCGACAGCGACGATCTGTGGCTGCCCGAGAAGCTCGAGCGGCAGCTCGCCTTCGCGAAGGCAAAGCAGGCCGCACTCAGCTACACCGCCTTTCGCCGCATCAACGACACCAACACGGTGACTGGCCGGCTGATCGAGGTGCCGGCCTCGCTCGCCTATGGGCAGCTCCTGAAGAACACTGCGATCGCGACGCTGACCGCGATGGTCGACCGCGAGATCGCAGGTCCCGTCGCTATGAAGAACGAGGGCTACGACGATTTCTGCCTGTGGCTCTCGATCCTCAAGCGCGGCCATACCGCACACGGCCTCAACGAGGATCTGGCCCGTTACCGGGTCAGAGGCTCCTCGGTCTCCAGTCGTCCGCTGCGTTCGGCCAAATGGGTCTGGCAGATCTATCGCAACGTCGAGCAGCTCTCCTTGCCCCGGTCCGCCTGGTGCTTTGCCCATTGGGGGGCGCGGGCCTGGCTGAAACGGCGGGAATTCTAGAGGTATGGCGGGACCCGGCTGGAAAGAAATGCCAAAACAACCCCATGCACAGTAGGGATACTATAACACCTCCATCCAAACCCATTTGGCTATTGGCGAGTCCGGCCGTTGCCGATACCACTCAGCCTGCTCCCCGCGGACAATCTGGAACCGATCATGCCGTTTGAAAACTACAGGAACAGCCGCATCCTCGTGACCGGGGGCGCCGGGTTCATCGGTTCGCACCTCTGCGAGCGGCTGCTGGATGCCGGCGCCGAGGTGGTGTCCGCGGACAATTATTTCACCGGCAGCCGACGCAACATCGCCCATCTGATCGCAAATCCGCTGTTCGAGGCGGTCCGGCACGACGTCACCTTCCCGCTCTACATCGAGGTCGATGCGATCTTCAACCTGGCCTGTCCGGCCTCACCGATCCACTACCAGCGCGATCCCGTGCAGACCACCAAGACCTCGGTGCACGGCGCCATCAACATGCTGGGACTCGCCAAGCGCCTCAAGGCGCGCATCTTCCAGGCTTCGACCAGCGAGGTCTATGGCGATCCGCTGATCCACCCGCAGACCGAGGATTACTGGGGCAACGTCAACCCGATCGGCATCCGTTCCTGCTACGACGAGGGCAAGCGCTGCGCCGAAACGCTGTTCTTCGACTACTGGCGCCAGCACAGCCTGCCGATCAAGGTCGCGCGCATCTTTAACACCTACGGCCCGCGCATGCAGCCAAATGACGGTCGCGTGGTCTCGTCCTTCATCGTCCAGGCGCTGAAGGGCGAGCCGATCAGCGTGTTCGGCGACGGCGGCCAGACCCGCTCGTTCTGCTATGTCGACGATCTCGTCGAGGCCATCATGCGGTTGATGGTGACTGGGGAAGACGTCACCGGCCCGATCAATCTCGGCAACAATTCCGAGTTCACGATTCGCGAGCTCGCCGAAAAGGTCATCGAGCTCACCGGCTCGCGCTCCAAGCTCGAGTTCAAGCCGCTGCCGCAGGACGACCCGCGTCAGCGCCAGCCCGACCTCGCCAAGGCGAAGGCCGTGCTGAACTGGGAGCCGAAGGTTGCGCTCGAAGACGGGCTGAAGGAGACGATCGCTTACTTCAAGCACTCGCTCGAAATCGCCTGATCCCGCTCGCGGGCCATTCCCGTCACTGCGGATAGCTGCAATTTAGTCGCCAGGATGGGACATCGGCGAACCAAGACAGAGATGTTTGCCGGAGAAGCCTCACGGAAACGACATCGCCTTCAGGTCAGCTGGAAATCGAAATCGTGACGGGCCTGGAGAAAGTCGGCCAGAATGTCGATTGCAGCCGTACCGTGACTGTCCGCCGGTGAAGTCCACTGATCCGACGCGGTCCACGGATCGGCTGGTGCCGGGATAAAGTCCGGCGGCTCGGATGGAGCAGTCAGCGACGCCCCGCTTTGGGTGAAATCGAACGCGAAACCATCACCGGATGTCGGCGCAGCGCCCACCGTGCCGTCGCCGTTGAGGTCCTGCTGGAGCGTCGGCTCCAACGCTTTCAGAGACGGATCGGACCCGAGCACTTCCGGAGCCGCGGCAAGGGTGGTCAGGAAGTTGCCCGTGCTGTCAGTGCTCCAGACCGAGTAGTGCCCGTTGGCCGAGTTCTTCCAGACCACGTCGTAGCCGCCACTGGACACCTGCTCGGCAGCAATGACGGACCACGTCGTGTAATTGGCCGTGTCCACCACATTGCCTTGGTATTTCAGCGTTGGGCCGACGCCAGTCGAGATGTTGGTCAGATAGTAATTGCCGCCGGACACCACCACGCTGGTCGATCCCAACGCCTCGATCGTGACGGGGCTGGCAATCGGCACTCCGATCGTGCCGTCGCCATTGAGATCCTGCTGCAGCGTCGGCTCCAGTGCTTTCAGGGTCGGATCGCTCCCCAGGACCTCGGGAGCCGCGGCTAGCGTCGTCACGAAATTGCCGCTGCTGTCGGTGCTCCAGACCGAGTAGTGCCCATTGGCCGAGTTCTTCCAGACCACGTCGTAGCCGCCACCGGACACCTGCTCGGC
>NZ_FMAE01000041.1 GCF_900094575.1 Bradyrhizobium yuanmingense
TTGCCGCCGTAGCTTCGGAACCTTCAGATTGACGTCGCCCGCCTTGGTCTGCAGCGTTCGCTCGTAGCTGCCTGCCCGCGTGTCCTGCCGCGCCGGGCTGCGCTCATACCGCCCAGCACCGCACAGCTGGTCCGCTTCGGCCTCCAGCATCGCGTTCAGTGTCTCTTCCACTGTCCCGCGGACCATCTCGCCCAGGTGATCTCGAATCCGGGCCTCATCAATTTGGATCACCTGACCCATGGCATTCCCATCGTTCATTCAAAGCTCCTTCATTCTAGAAGAAGCCGTCAATCCTGAAAGTGCGAAAGACTCTGTACGTTATCAGATCTCGCGCGGCTGCTCGCGCGAATTTTGGAATGGAGACTTCGATGAGAGTACTAACAGTTCTGGCGAGGGCATCGGTCCTCGCGCTTGCGAGCTCGTTCGCCAGCAATTCGGTACGAGGTGCGGATCTGGGCCCGGCGCCGGTCTACTATAAAGCGCCTCCAATAGAGCCCTCCAGCCCCTGGATGATCCGCCTGCGCGTGCTCGGCGTTTTGCCGGATACCGCAGGTAGCTCGGTAAACGTTGCCGGAACGCCATCGCTGTCGTCACCGAGTTCAGGGCTTTCGCTCAGCGAGCGAGCCATACCAGAGCTCGATATCACCTACTTCTTCACAAAAAAACGTAGCCGCTGAACTCATTCTCGGCGCGACTCGCCATCACATCAGCGGCAATGGCGTACTCACTGGCCTCGATATCGGCACCGCCTGGCTGTTGCCGCCAACACTAACCCTGCAATATCACTTCACCGATTTCGGCCCACTGAAGCCGTATATCGGCGCGGGCATCAACTACACTGCATTCTTCAACCAATCGGCAGCCAATGCGTCGCTATTCGGCCTTGCCGTCACGGATCTACACATCAAAAACCAATTCGGCGCGGCGGTCCAGTTCGGCTTCGATTACATGCTAGACCGTCACTGGGGGCTCAATTTTGACGTGAAGAAGCTGTGGCTGCGGCCGGAGTACTTCGCGACCGTAAACAATGCGATTGCTGTCACCGGGCGCGCCAATATCGATCCATGGCTCGTCAGCGGCGGCGTCGCTTACAGGTTCTGACGCAGAACAGGGTCAAGGAGACACCGTTTGATCAACTCGGACGCTGCGAGCGCATCAAGCGCATCTCCTGCCCTCACCGTCTGCAGTGGGGAGCCGGCTGACGCCTCATCGACGAGTCAGCTGGCCAGAGGCAGGAAATCATTCGCAGCATTTCTATCGCTGTGAGCCACGGATCGCGCGGCACGTAAGTGACGATACACGAACAGATCGGCGCGTTATAATCATATTTCTGCTTCGCCGCGCGTTGCAAAGGAGCCACTTTGCCTATTTGCCTATTTGCCTCACAAGAGGCGGTGCGCCGCGCCCATGTCAATGACCCACTGTTAGCGACCCGGAGCTCGAGTTGGACGGTCACCCTCAGACGATCCGAGCTCCGAGAGGCCGGGCAGCTCATGGACGAGCACGCCGTCCATGCTTGCTGGTCCGGTCAAGTGGTCGCCACGACGCCTCTAACTTCGCTTGAGCACATCACAAGGCGGTCGACACGTTTGCCCTGCTTGAGGTGGGATTTGACGATCTGGTCAACGTCCTCAGGCGTGGTCACGCGGTACCAGATTCCGCCGGGATAGACGACCAGCAAGGGACCAGAGTTACAAAATCCAAGGCAGCCCGCCATCGTGAAACCAATATCGTTGAGGCCTTGCGCTTCGATCGCCTTGCCCATTCGGTCCCACAGGGCTTGCGCGCCTGAGGCGCCGCAACTGCCGTGGGGATGGTCTGGCGGACGCTGCGTGTTGCAGGCAAAGACATGATCCGATAAACCTGAGGGAGCTCCATTTCTCTTTCTGAGTTCATCCGCCTATCCTGTGATAGTGCTGAAGGGATGAGGTGCGAGCACATCATGCCCAACAGTCTCTTACTATTGAAGTCCCATGATTCCCACCCGCGCTTGCGAAACAGGCGCAATGAGCGGGCGTCATAGTGGTTGTCGTCGCCAAAGATGAGCAATAGATACCTACGCGTCCGAAGCCGCCTCCTGATCAATTCCAACCTCTTCTCCTGTCATCTCGACCTGTTTATCCACTCATCGCTTATTCACGATCCAAATTCTTTAAGGTAAGTTGCACACCAGATGCGCAACGTTCGCTGCTGCAACGATCCTTCGCTTTGGACTGCGCGCCTCGCAATTATTGCCGAAGCAGGGGCAATGTCGTTCGCTTCTCGCTTCTATCAGCGGTCCCCGACAGGCTAAGAGCCCATGGCCTCGTTCAGTTCAATGGCATCGGCCGGAAAGACGGCAAAACCCCCGGACCTATTCACTCATCAAATCCCGCCAGGTTTTGTTCGCTCATCTCGGCCTCGCAGTTTCCTGCTTGAAGATATCAACCGCAGTCCGGCTCAGCCGAAAAATCCCGCGGCCACGAGTGAGCGGCCGATAAGCCGAGCTGGCACGGGTGTTGAGGACATCAAACCACTGGTCTGGCGTGAGCTTGGCCGGACGCTCGCTGATTTGTATCACCCTCCCGTTCGGGGCGAAGCGGACGTGGATGACGATTTATTGCGAGTTCATACGTTTCCTATTTTGGTAACATTATCGATCACGGGCCGAAGAGACCGACGATCTCGGTTATAACGTGCTTGGCTTCGGGCACTCGGCGCAGGCCTCAAGCCGAGCCTTGGACGCCGAGACTTTTTATGATTGAGCAGGCCTTCTTCCGCGCTCGCCTGGAACATTTCTTTTCCCTTTCCTGGACCAGTACATGTCGCCGGTGGCATCCAGCGCGCTCCTGCTTTTTTTGTGGATCACGATGTACAAAGCACGTCTCCTAGGTCCGCTTGCTCATCTCTTGCGATGATAGGTGTGCGCTCCATCCAGCTAAAACTCTGCTATTTCAGTGCCCGCACACCGTTCCTTTTGGCCAAAAGGACGCTAGTCGGTCGAGTTGGGTCGGGCGTAATCTGCACGCAGCGATCCGATCGATCGAGCATATGAAGATCGACTCGGAACGGCTGATCCGATAACTCTGACGCATGACAGCGGTCCCAAGAAAGCTGCGGCAAACGGCGCCGCAGCCTAACAAACGGACCCATGTCGGCGCCATCCGCAGCAAGCGGTCGTTCGATTTCGATCAATTCTTTCGCGGTGAGCGCCATCGTGGCTTCTTTTCAATTAAAGGGTGGTCCCTTATTGCCAAAACAGACGCTCAGGATCCGCGTTCAAGTCGTCGATTGCAGAAGGCAAGCGGAGGTAAAGGCTGTAAAATTCCCAGACTCCCTGGGCATGATTCTTCCGAAATAGCTTCCAGATCCCGCTCACGGTATCATAAAGAATTAGGGCGACATCGATGAGAGCGCCATCCGTGTCGATGTTGTGCGAGCAACAAGGGCTCTCGACGAGGTAGCCGCCCCTCACCGGCCCCACTTTCGGCGAGACGTAAAGATAGCGCTTGCGCGCGCTCAAGCCCCGCTCAATTCGTTTGCGATCGAGCTCGTTTGGGTGAGGCAGCAACCCCGCCTTTGCTTTCCTCATCAGCGCGGCATTCATGGCGAAAGCCTCCTTCAAAGCACTGTTATTTCTTCTTCAAGACAGCCGATGAGCAGCTCCTCACCAAAATCGACAATATAGACCGGCACGTTCGCTTCGGTGTGGATAGCGACCTTGATGATTTCGCCGGTCGCTCCGGCGGCGAGCAAAACTCCCTCGGGCTTCGCGTTCGGAAATGAGCTGTCGTTGGTGAGGTCGACTGCGGCTTTGACTCGCTGGCCCCGTCGATATTTCGGAACGCCTTGCTGAGTCATGACTCCTCCGGTAACGGCAGATCATCGATCTCCTCACAGGTCTCCACCGGCTCTAGCTCCTTGCGTTTCATGCCAACGCGGTGGCCGCTGTCCAGAAATTCCACACCGTAGATGTAGAATTGCTGCAAGAAAGTGCCGATCGAGACGACGTAACCCACCTCCCCCTTCTTAACTAAGAGGTCGCCAATCTCCTTGCCGGGATAGGTGCCATCATTTCGGATGGTGCGATTGGCTCGAAGCTTTTGGCCAAAGCTAAAGACGGGCGGGCCGCTGAGCTCGACGATATCGCTGTCGCGAAGAATGCTGTTCATCTATCCCCTCCTCATGCGCCGCTCCCTCTAGAGATGCCGAGAAGCCGCCTAGCTCACGCGGGCAACACTCTGCATCATTTCGTGCCCACCCGCCGTATCGTCAATCACATCGACGATGGGAGGGCTGCCTTGGAGGCCGCTCTCGTACCACGAAGCGCCCTCGGAGCTCCGAGATGCCGCCAGGCCGTGCTGCCGACCCAACAGCACGACCGCAGGACAATGCAGAGCAGTCGCCGTAGGGTACGAACGCCCGCGCCTGCAACGCCGCCAGCCCGAGGGCGACGCTTGCGACGGATTCAGCACTAGGTCCTGGCATGCCGTTCATGAGATCTCACGCTTTAGCCTGGCGCTTGATAGCGGGGCAAGGACGTGTCAACCACGCAGGTATTGTCGACCGGACAGGCGGCTACACATTGCGGCTCGTCAAAATGGCCGACGCATTCGGTGCATTTCGTCGCCTCAATGACAAAGCTCCCCTCCTTCTCCGATATAGCAACGTTCGGGCATAAGGGTTCGCAGGCAGAGCAGCCCGTGCACTGCGAGGCGATGATTTTGAACGGCACACATATCTCCTTATGCCGCAGAGATCCGAAGCGGAACCGCGGCGTCGCCGCGCTCCCCATGCTGGACTTCCCCGCGCCTCACCTTGTCGAGATAGGATCTGAACCAAGCGATCGCCGACTTCTCAATGAACTCATAGGCGAATTGATCGACCGGCTCGATGCCCGCCTTGATCAAATTGCTTTTGGGGCCGCCGCCAATCTTGGCCACGAAGACCGCATGGCAGTCACGGATGCCGCGCACGATGGTGGAAAGTCTATCTTCCTCGCCATAACCGCCCTGGCAGTAAACCTCCACGCGGCGTACGCCAACGAATTTGGCGCCGCATGTAGAAAGCTCGTACATTTGGAATTCTTTTGCATGCCCAAAGTGCTCGTTGATCAACCCCGAGCCCTTGGTTGCCACAGCCACCAGAAGAGTGATCGCGCTGATCTCTCCGGAAAGCTTCTCAAGCTCCTTTTGGCAGGCCTCGGCTTTGGAGACGCGCTCATTCTCTACTCTTTTCTGATAAGCCTTGCGCATCTCTAAGTCATACTGGACGTCCATTTTCATCACCTGATCAGTGGTAAACTCTGGGCCTCGATCGTCCCCGAGTAGACCAACCGCGTCGGCGCGGCACTGGCGACAATGCCGCATCATGTTTATCTGCCCTTCACAGGCATCTTGCAGCGCTTTCAATTCTTGCGCCGTCGGGCCGCGCTGACCGTTGCGGCCAAATGCTGTGCCATGCTCGGGTGCGGAGATCAGCGGCATGATATTGTGAAGGAAGGCACCGCGCGACGTGACCGCCTTGTTGACCTCCACCAAGTGGTCATCATTGATGTTGGGGATCATCACCGAGTTTATCTTGCACAAGATACCCCGCTCGCTAAGCATCTCGAGGCCTTGCAGCTGGCGATCAGTGAGTATCTTTGCCGCCTCGATGCCCGTGTATCGCTTGTGGTTGAAGAAGATCCACGGATAAATCTGGGCTCCGATTTCGGGATCAACCATGTTGATGGTGATCGTGACGTGGTCAATCTTGGACCTGACAATGGTATCAACATAGTCCGGCAGTGCGAGTCCGTTGGTTGACAGACAAAGCTTGATGTCGGGAGCCGCCTTGGAGACCAGCTCGAACGTTTCGAACGTCTTTGCTGGATTAGCCAGAGCATCGCCCGGTCCAGCGATGCCAAGCACTGTCATCTGCGGAATGGTGGTCGCGATCGCGAGCACTTTTCTCACCGCCTGCTCAGGGGTGAGCTTCTCGCTCACCACGCCCGGACGCGATTCATTGGCGCAGTCGTATTTTCGGTTGCAGTAATTGCACTGGATGTTGCAGGCAGGCGCGACCGCGACATGCATGCGAGCGTAATGATGGTGCGCGTCTTCGCTATAGCAGGGATGGTCTTTGACCTTTTCCCAGATTTCGGTTGGCAGATCGCCTTGGCCGGCCTTCGAGCCGCAGCTCGCCTGCCCGGTCTTGGCCGAAGCGCAGCAGCCCTTATGATCGGTGGTGGGCTGCATCATCTTGCCGTGATTTACTGCAGCTTTGACATATGTTCCGCGTCCGACGACCGCGTTCATTCGCTTTTCCCTGGAGGCATCGTCGCTCTCCCAGGACCATCCTTGAGCGAGCCTCATAAAGCTGGGTAGCAACTTGCATGCCATGGCCAGAATGATGCAATCGCAGCCGCAGGCCATCGAGTTGGCGCGACGTTAGCACTGGCGCATGCAACAACAGCCATGATGAGCTTGTTAGCAAAACGACAGATACGTCGCCATTCTCACCCAGAGCTTTATGCCTTGCGCATTCATTCTCGCGCTAAGCTCCCCCGAACGCCGCTCCATCTAACGCGTTTGCCGCGTTGCGGCTCTCGCAAGCCCGATACACGCGGGGGGATCCGGGCTCGACAAGGCCAGTAGTGGCTACCACGGATCCTGCTGGACGCCCAACGACCGGGAGCAGGATGGAGTGTAACCGCCTCGGCTCAACTGAGCGAGCGATTGTCTGCGTCATCAATTCCGTTGCGACAGCGATATGTTTGCTAATTTGGATATACTGGGGTCGCCCCTGACCGCATTGCCCGTAACTCGCTGCGGCGGCGCAAATTTTCTGGCGAAGAAGCCGGCCAATGCGTCTGGCGTTGTCGGCAGAACGGATCTGCGCCATTCAGCGTGGCCAGGACGATATGGAACGATACTCGGGGCCCTCAAACCAACGAGAGCGCCCCATGCAGCCGCCGCAACGACAAAGTCGATCTGCGGGGAGTGTCTTCAGGGATCGTGCCCGGTCTCGTCCCGCTTTTTCGCATTGATTGTGATTGGCAACCGGGTGTCGCTCGCCATATCAGGCAAATCGAACACCCAGCCATTAGCCACTTTGATCCAGCCGCCCCACAGCGTCTCGTACTCGGATTCCACGATTTGCTCTTCGAGATCCTTTTTTGGCACGTAGATGGACAGGCCCTCCGGAGACCGGCGGATCATGATCTTCACAAGGTCTACTCCCTAACAGTGGCGCCGGAGATGGCGCGCATGCGAGCCACAATGTTGGACACAGCGCACACGACCTCATCGACCTCCGCCAACGAGGTCTCACGCGACAGAGAAAAGCGCACGGCGCCGTGCATCCGCCACGTCGGCACCTGCATGGCACACAGAACATGCGATGGCTGCATTGAACCGGAGTTGCAGGCTGATCCGAGCGACACGGCTATGCCCGCCCGATCGAGATGGTGGGCAATGGCTTCGCCTTCGAGGTGGTCGAAGGCAATATTGGCCGTGTTCGCCAACCGATTGCTGACGTCACCGAGCACAACGCACTCCCCATTGCGCAAAACTCCATGTTCAAGGCGGTCGCGCAAAGCGCCAATGCGAACGCGCTCGGGTTCAAGCCGCTCCGCCGCAAGCCCGGCAGCCTTTCCCAGGCCGACGATCCCGGGAACATTCTCGGTCCCGCCGCGGCGCCCTCGTTCCTGTGATCCGCCGCAGATTAGGGGCCGGAATTTAGTCCCTTTGCGCAAATACATCGCGCCGACCCCCTTGGGGCCGTGCAGTTTGTGCGCGGATAGCGACAGCATGTCGATCGCGCTTTCCTTTAGGTTCAAACGCAGCTTCCCAATTGCCTGGACCGCATCTGTGTGAAACAGCGCGCCCGCCTCACGGGTCAATCCGGCCAGAAACTCCACAGGAAACAGCGTTCCGGTCTCGTTATTGGCCCACATAACGGAGGCAATGGCTGTGCGTGGCCCAAGCGCGCAGCGAAACGCCTCGATGTCGAGCCGGCCGCAAGCATCTACGGGTACTATGTGCGTCTTGACTCCCCTTGCCGCCAATTGCTGAGTCAGCGCAAGTACAGCGGAGTGCTCAACCGAAGTAGTTACAATTTCGTCTCGCTCTTCCTGCGTCGCCAGAGCAGAGAGGATCGCGGCATTATTGGCTTCGGTCCCTCCCGAGGTGAAGACGATTTCATGATCGTATGCGTTACCTAACAGGTCCCTCAGGCTTCGCCGGGCCTGCCTCACAGCAACTGCGACGTCGTTGCCAAAGGCATGCCTGGATGAGGCATTGCCGAAGTTCTCAGTGAAGAACGGCAACATCGCTTGCACGACGGACGGATCAGTCCGTGTCGTTGCATTGTTATCGAGGTAAATCGGCGCTCGATCTTCGCTCAATCCACTGCCTCACCAGTACCAGCAACGAGGATTTGCCGACTAAATCCGCGGATTTTAACAGCCGCGCCTGTACGTCCCACGCTCGCCCTCGAAAGCTTACACGACGTACAGCCACCGGCCAGCCTAGCCATAAACAGGCTGCCATCGATGCCGATCAGCTGCCAGCCGCCACCGTGGAGTTGTAGAATGAGGCATGATATCTTCAAGCGCGTCGCGAATGCGACGCTCCCGCTTTGTCGTAGTGGACGACGATTGCCTCAGTTGTTTTGGCTCGGCCGGCGCGCTTCGATGTTTTCTTCTCATCACCTGAACAATGTTTTTCATCAGCAGAACGATTTCCCGCAGGAGCAGTTTGCGGTGGCGTTCGGGTTGTGAAAGGTAAATCCAGAGCCCTCCAGCGCCACGACGAAATCGATGGTCGTACCGACTAGATGATCGCAGCTCTTGCTATCGACGAACACCTTCAGCCCATCGCATTCGATCACGGTGTCGTCAGGCTTCGGTTCCTCGGCCAGACCCATCTTGTATTTGAATCCACTGCAGCCGCCTGCTTCAATCATGACGCGCAGACCGCCGGACGGGCGCGTGGACGATGATATCGCACTCTTGATCGCATTCACTGCGCTATCGGTCAGGTTGATCACGTCTTTCCCTCATCAGCTTGAACGTCGCTAAGAGCAAGTCACGTGCCAGCGCGCAGACACTTAATGGTGCGCGCCTTCGCACGTTGGCTTTGGAACAGGTGTCGGATTGCTTACATGAGGCGGTGCCAGCCAATGACACGTTTTCTTCTTAGGTTGCGCTGCTACGCTGCGGCGGCAGGCAATTTGCATCGCATCTGGCACCGACCAACGGGTCGGTGAAGAGCTTAGATCGAGGACGATTTTAATGACTGCAATCGAGAACACCGCACTCGGCAGATTTGAGAAGGAGGGCCGCCTGCTCAACGCCGTACTCAAAGGCGCGACTACCAAGCCGGGCCGGTTCGGCTTTCGTGGCGACATCGCACTGAAGTTCCAGACTCAGGTCGCCGACGAGAAGCGACCGCCGGACTATTCGATCGAGCAGGTTCTGACGATCGCGCAGGACGGAGAACGCACTTTTCCGGTGCTGGCCGGATACCTACACTCCTTCGCGTATCTTGCTGACGTAGCAACCGTCCTTGACGGCGCCTTAAGCCCAACCGGAAGCTACTTCATGTTTTGCAACAACATCGATTTGCTGGCGAAGTACAGAGTGAAGTTCGGCGATATTAACTTCCACGTCTTACCCTGCGATGAATCCACCGTTTGGAAGGAGATGATGGACCTGGTCGGTCTGAACAAGGACGACATCAAGAAGCTCGATCCGCGCGGCAAGCTTGATTACCTCCTCGATGCCGCAAAGGATCTCGATCTGTCCTATGAGGAGATCTCTTACGACGGCGGGCTAAAGAGGATGGAGCCGGTGAAAAACCGCAACGAGAACCGCCCGGTCTGAGGCGGTCTTCAGTTGTCTGGCGATGCATCGTCTTCGACAAGACGCACGCCGAGGACACAGATATCACCATCCAGAACTGCCAACGCGATCGGCGTGAGCGTTCTACCCTCACATGGACCTTCGACACACCGGCCGGTGCCGAGTTCGAAGGTCGAACCGTGCTTGCCGCACATCAGTCGGATACCGTATGGGTCCAGGAATTGGTTCCGCTCCCAGTCCAAATTGACGCTGTTGTGAGGGCATTGATTGACATAGCCAAGTACCTTTTTGCCCCAGCGCACCACAATGATGGACCACGGTCGGTGATTGCCATTATCATCGACGACCATAAGATGGAATCCCATGGCTTGGCGGCTTGGAATGTCGTTAAAGCCGCAAATCGTATAGATGGAATTTGGCTGCATTCATCGCTCGTTTATTGCAAGGCGCTTTTCATTGTCGTTGTGCAATCAACGTGCAAAAACTGTACAAGTGCCGGCGCGGATCGCGTCTGCGGTAACAACGCGCAAGCCCATTTGCAGCTCACCCCATTACTCACGCATAATTCAGAACAATTCGCAGGAGCATTGAGCCTTGCTGCCCTTTCCTGCCGGGCTGCGCAGCTACAGCTTTCGCGCTCCGACCTTTCTGGACCATTTGCCGGACCGCTAAACTCGATGGCTGGTTGCTGCTCGCTAATCGTCACGCTGCGGAAGGCCCGGTTCCGATGCCCTGCGACCGTATTCATCGCGGCATCGCAAGTGCCTTTCCAGAAAGTGAACGCTCGCTCCCCGCCCGCGAGAGGAGCACGCGGCGAACGTGCGCCCCTTTTAGGCTAGCCCTTGCGCCCGCGCGTGGAACGGCGAAATGTCCGTCATTTCCGGCCCGCAGCTGCTGTTGCAGCCACTTTACTCCAGGAAGAGCCCTACTAAGAGCGCGCTCCAAGTAACATGAAGGCTCATCGTCTGAGGAATCCGACTCGAACCTTCCCTCAGTATCGATACCACCGCCTTCAGCTTTCGAAAAATACTTCCTCGTCAGTGAAGAACGGCTAAGCGAACGAGTTAGAATCGCACTTTGTCGTTGTGGACCGGTTTGCAAATGCGGGGTTTTAGTGCACCGGGCATCGGAGCCTTGGAATTTCATTTTCAGTTCCGTCGAATCGTCGCCAGCCATAATTCCGTCGTCGCACGAAGGTGGCGATGCGGCCGAAGAACGTGTTTCCAGTAATTCGCCGGCGAAGAGTTCTTTCAGCACGCCTCCCCGCACGAGCGCTGGGGACCTGAGCCACTGGCGCAAGCGGCCGAGAAGCTGGCGGTGTTGCAGGCCAACCGCCTGCGGGTGGCGCACGAGGACGGCACCTTATCCAATCAGGACCTCAAGCGGGTCACGGTCGACACTACTGTGCAGCGAAGGCCATCACCTTCCCAACCGACCAAGCTGCTGCCCCCGGGAATCAAGGGGATCAGCCGCCTGGCGAGCAAGCCCGGGGTCGAGTTGGTATTGCCAACACCGCGGCAATGATGGCTTCTGGCTAGGCCCTTGCAAGCAATTCAAGCGGCATCACCGGCAGTTGCGCATCCTGCGCAGCCGGCTGGGCCGGATCATCCACGAGATCCGCCGCAAGATCGAAGGTCAGTCTGCGCTCGAGAACGCGTTCACCCTTCCGCTTGGAAGGGCCACGCAGATTCGCGCGCAGCGGCAGCGCCAGCGCGGCTGCAGCTGCATTCTTTCAACGCCTCGGACGTGGAGTGCCTCGGCGATGGAGGGACGCCAGTGCACCTGATATTTCGGTGCACCCGCGTCGCGCCTTCATCTCCGGCCAAAAGCACGGGGTCTTCGGCATCATCAAACGCGAGCTGCGCCGCCCCTCCGCCATCGAACCCGTCATAGGACAACTGAAGGCCGATGGTCACCTCGGCCGCTGTTACCTCAAAGGCCGCGCCGGCGGCGCCGACAATCACCCTCTCCGCCGTCGGCCACAACTTCCGCCGCATCCTCACCTGGCTGAGTACTCTTTGGCGTACCACCATCATTGTTGCCCTCAGCGGCCATCACCGCTGAAATCGGCTTTCTAACGGACGACCAAGTATGCGTTCAAGAACGAGGACGGCGTGACCCAGGCGCCGGCACCAGCCTATATGATCGCGAAGAAACCGCCTCGCGGAGCCTGGCTCCCGGTTCCCGATGTCGAAGAAGGCGGCTGACTTATTGGCCGATGCCCGAGATGACCGAACCTTCGAGCTTCGCTAGACTATGCGGGAATGTGAGTGATGACGGGCCTGAGATAGGTTGCGTATCGAGGCGGTTGTCGAACGCTGCCAAAACCTCTCGAGAGAAGAGCGATACGCCATGAATGACACTACCAATACTGTTACATCAGGCGCGAGCTCCTGATCGACATCAAGCAAATCGCGGGTTGCAGATCGGCCCGGAAATTGCGTCGGCGACGGCGCGCTCGGCTTCTGGAAGGCTTGCCGTCACCCGACACCCGCGCTGCTAGGTGCACAACACCGTCAATATCCTGGACAAGGTACCGCTCTCGGTGCAAGCTGCCAACAGAGGGATTCGCGCCAAGTCTATTTGGCGTCGAATCGGACGTCCGCCCGCAGCGGCAATCGACGTCTTTGCGAACAATACCGCGCCAGATGCGGACGGGCAGACGAATGATCGCCGCAATCGTCTCACCATGAAGAAAAACGCTAGGGCTCGGACTCAATTGATCCAATAGGCAACGATGGCGGCGAGATGGACGGCAGCCAAGAAGTTCGTGGCTAGTTTGTCGTAGCGAGTTGCGACACGCCTGAAATCCTTGAGGCGGCAGAAACAGCGCTCGATGACGTTGCGCCCCTTGTAGGCGCGTTTGCTGAAGCTGTGGAGAGTGACCCTGTTGGATTTGTTTGGAATGACGGGCTTGGCACCACGATCGACGATTTCGGCTCGAAAGCCATCGCCGTCGTACCCTTTGTCGCCAATGAGGGCAGACATGGGTGGCGCGAGTTCCAAAAGGGCTGGCGCTGCGGCAATATCAGCGTCCTGGCCTGGAGT
>NZ_FMAE01000003.1 GCF_900094575.1 Bradyrhizobium yuanmingense
GCTGATCTCGTCGAGCAGGCGGTTCACGAGACGCTCGCCTACTATGCCTTTCCGGACATCCATTGGCGGAAGATTCGAACCAACAATCCGCTCGAGCGCATCATGAAGGAGATCCGGCGACGAACCCGTGTCGTCGGCGCCTTCCCCGACGGTCAATCCTGTCTCAACTTAGCGGCGGCCCGGCTGCGGCACATTGCCGGAACGGTGTGGTCGACCAAATGCTACATGAACATGCGACCGCTCTATCAGCCACAACTCTCTGAAACCGGAGCCGTCGCCTGATCAAAAGTGCGAAAGATTCTGGACAGTACCTTCGCTTCTCGTAGGGTGGGCAAAGGCGCGCGATGCGCGCCGTGCCCACGTCTTCTCAGCTTCCACGTGGGCACGCTTCGCTTTGCCCACCCTACGAGAGCCGTTCAACGGCAAAAAGCCCCGGAGACATCTCCGGGGCTTTTCGTCGTTTCAAGCGCTGCGAACCGTCGTCGCCTTAAGTCCGCGTCCGCATCCGCATCATGAAGGTATCGAAGCTGAGCTCGGCCACCTGCATCCAGGCGAGCGACTCGCTGCGGAAGGCGGTCAGGCTCGCATACATCTTGCCGAAATGCGGGTTGTTCTTGGCGAGATCGGCGTAGATCTCGTTGGCTGCGCCGTAGCAGGCCTCGAGCACCTCCTGCGGGAACGGCTTCAGGATTGCGCCGGACGCCAGCAGCCGTTTCAGCGCGGGCGGGTTCACCGAATCGTACTTGCCGGTCACCCAGGTGAAGGTGTCCATCGATGCCGTGCTGATGGCGGCCTGGTAGTGCTTCGGCAGGCCATTCCACTTCTCGAGGTTCATGATGTTGTGGCCCTGGCCGGTGCCTTCCCACCAACCGGGATAGTAGTAGTACTTCGCCACCTTGACGAAGCCGAGCTTCTCGTCGTCATACGGACCGACCCACTCGGCAGCGTCGATCGTCCCTTTCTCCAGCGCGGGATAGATGTCGCCGGCCGCGATCTGTTGCGGCACGCCCCCGACCTTTGCGACAATGGTGCCGGCGAAGCCGCCAACCCGGAATTTCAGGCCCTTGAGATCATCGACGGTCTTGATCTCCTTGCGGAACCAGCCGCCCATCTGAGCCCCGGTCGAGCCGGTCGGCACGCCGATCGCGTTGTGCTCTTTCAAGAGATCATTGAGCATGTCCTGACCGCCGCCCCATATCAGCCAGGAAATGTGCTGCCGCGTATTGAGGCCGAACGGCAGCGAGGTGCCGAAGGTGAATGCCGGGTTCTTGCCCCAATAATAGTAGAGCGCGGTGTTGCCCATTTCGACGGTGCCGTTGGACACGGCATCGAGCACTTGCAGGCCCCCGACGATTTCGCCGGCCGCGAAGGGTTGGATCTGGAATCTGTTGTCGGTGATCTCCGCGACCCGCTTGCAGAAATACTCGCAGCCGCCGTAGAGCGTATCCAGTGATTTCGGCCAGCTCGCCGCCAGCCGCCATTTCACCTCGGGCATTGATTGTGCGACAGCCGGCGCTGCAATTGCGCTTGCGGCAAGGCCCAGTCCGCCTGCCTTCAGAAATTTACGACGTTCCATGCGTTTCCCTCCTGCGGTGTCGTGTCCTCGACGAGGGATCGCGGTCTTGACGCCGCTTCATCTTTCGCCGGTGGCCGACGTTTCTTGGTGTCCGAAATTCAATGTTCCCGGATCGCAGGCAGCATGACCAAAGGGGAACAGCAAATCAAGCTCGCTTTGGTTGTGCGCCTGCCAAGCCGATCAATGCTGCGGCGCGAACGCGGCTTCCATGGCCTTGCGCGCCTTCACCGTTTCGTTGCCCGGGTCGAATTCGACATCGCTCCAGCGTACCAACGTGCCATGGGCGACGTCGTGCTTAAGCTTGAGGCGATGTGCGAGCCCGATCGGCAGGGCCCCAGCCCTGAGGCTCGCGGCCGCCGGTATCAGCTTGCCCCATACCGTGTAGCCGCCTTCGCCGTCGAGCATCTCCCCGGCACGCAAGTTACGTTTGGCCACGGCGGCGACGTCGCCGCGAAAGCCGTAAGGCTGCCCGGTGGGCTCGCCCCGCAGCGCGGCCGACAGCACCGAGATGTTCAGCTCGAGCCCGATCAGATGGTAGGGCTTGTACATCGCGGCATAGCGTCCGCTCCCATCGGTCTTGAGGCCGTATTGCCTGAAGCAATCGGCGGCATAGTCGTTGGGCGCCTCCAGTACCACATAGACGCCCCAGCGCAGGTCGCGAAACACCGGCCGGCCGTCGCGCTCGAGCGAGGAGACGACTTCGACGACACCGGATCGCTCCAGCACACCGCCGCGCGAGCGCGGCCGCATGATGTGCGGCAGATCATCGACGCCGCACGGCGGAAACGCCAGGCCGTCCGCGGGCACGTCGAGGCCGCAGGCATTGGCGATCGCGGCCATCTCGATCGCCGATTTGGTGCCGTCGAGGAACGAGTTGAACATCTGCGGATTCATGCCGGCCGACTGCGCTTCGCCCGCGGTCAGGCCGTAATGCTGCCAGACACCGTCGGGCGTCACGTCGTGATAGGCCGGCAGGTACTTCGTGCCCTTGCCGGCGGCAATGACGTGAAATCCGGTGGCGCGGGCCCAATCGACCATCTCCGCCGTCAGCGCCGGCTGGTCGCCATAGGCGAGCGAATAGACCACGCCGGCTTTGCGCGCTTCGTCGGCGAGCAGCGGGCCCGCCAGCACGTCGGCTTCGACATTGACCATCACGATATGCTTGCCCGCCGCGATCGCGGCGCGCGCGTGGGCAATGCCGACGGCGGGATTGCCGGTCGCCTCTACCACCACGTCCATGGCGTCGCCGGCAATGGCGCGCGCGCCGTCATCGGTGAACACGGTCGCGGCGATGCGTTCGGCATCCCAGCCGACGGTCCGGCAGGCCTCGCGGGCCCGGTCGCGGTCGATGTCGACGATGATGGGCACCTCCAGCCCCGGCGTGTGCGGCACCTGTGCGAGGAACATCGAGCCGAACTTGCCGGCGCCGATCAGCGCGACACGGATGGGCTTGCCGGCGGATGCGCGGGCTTGCAGGAGGCGGAAGAGGTTCATGGGGGGTCCGAGATCGCTATGGCTGTCAGGTGACACTGTCAAACTTCGTCATTCCGGGGCGCGCGAAGCGCGAGCCCGGAATCCATTTCTCCACAAGCACTGCGGCCCGATGGATTCCGGGCTCGACGCTCCGCGTCGCCCCGGAATGACAGGTTACTCCGCCGCCTGCCGTGGTGCCCGCGCCAACCGCAGCAGCGCATCGTCGTCCACCGTCTTGATCGGCGTGAAATCGCGATGGGCGATGTAATCCGGTCGTGTCGGTGTGCGGATATGGTTCGAGACCGCATTCAGCGTCAGGTACACGATCTTGCGCGGATAGGGCGTGATGTTGCCGCTGGAGCCGTGCACGAGATTGCCGTGGAACATCAGCATGCCGCCGGGCTTGCCGGTGGGCGCGACGATGCCGCCCTGCTTGACGAGGCGCGTGACCGTATCCTCGTCCAGCGTCCATAGCGGATAAGAGGTGGTGGCGAGATCGTGCGAAGCCTCGAGATCGCCGGCGTTCTGGCTGCGCGGCACCAGCATCAGGGGACCGTTGATCGGCATCACCTCGTCGAGGAAGATCGCGATGTTCATCGCCCGCGGCTCCGGCATGCCGTCATCGCGCTTCCAGGTGCCGTAATCCTGGTGCCATTGCCAGACGTCGCCGGTGAAGGCCGATTTCGCGTTGATCTTGAACTGGTGCATGTAGACGGGCTCCCCGAACACCTGCTCGACCGGCTCGATCATGCGCGGATGCGCGCCGAGGATCGCGAACGCCTCGTTGTAGAGATGCGCGGCAAAGGCCGTGCGCGGCGCTCCGCTCTTCTCGCGCCAGACCTCCGGCCGGTTGGCCTCATAGATGGCGACCGCCTCGCGCGCGAGCAGGTCGACCTCCTCTTGGGCGAACAGCTCGGGCAGGAACAGCCAGCCCTCGCGGTGGAAGAACTCCAATTGCTCCTGAGACAGTTTCATGGGTCGTCCTCCTTGGTTTTGTTTGTTTTTGTCATTCCGGGGCGCGACGAAGTCGCGAGCCCGGAATCCATTTTCCCCGCAGTCTCTGCCGCCCGATGGATTCCGGGCTCGATGCTTACGCATCGCCCCGGAATGACGGTGGCAATCGCTACGCCGCCGCCTCTTCCGTCGCCCGCAATCTCTCCTCGGTCATCCGTCCCGCCGTCTGCGCGTGCGCGAGCGCGGCGCGTTCGGCCGCTTTCGCGTTGCAGCTGAAAATGTGCGCGGCAATATCGGCATGCTCCGCCCAGGCGCTGGCGCGATAATCGAGCTCGGAGAGCACCGTCGCCATCGAGCGACGCATGTGCGGCCATTGCGGCGCCATGGTCTCCTCGATCACGGGATTGCCGGCGAGCTGATAGATCGCGCGGTGAAAATCGACATCGAGGGTGATGAGCTCGGATAGCGTGGTGTCGCGGTCGCTGCGGCGCCCGGCGGCGAGCGCTGCCTCCAGTCGCGCGCGTCCCGCTGCGTCGCTGGCCGCGCGCTGAGCGGCCAGCCCGGCCGCCAGCGCGTCGATGGCGCCGCGCACCTCGTAGAGCTGACGGATGCGCGCGGGATCGAGCTGTGTCACTTCAAAGCCGCGGCGGCCGCTCTCGGCGACCAGGCCCTGCCGATGCAACAGATGCAGCGCATGCGACACCGGCTGGCGCGACACGCCGAGCCGATCGGCGAGCTCGTTCTGCCGGATGCGCTGGCCGGGCCGAAGCGTGCGGTCGGAGATCGCCTCCAGGATCCGCGCATAGACTTGGTCGATCAGGTTCGGGAGCGGGTCGAGAGGGATCACGCCGGCAGCTCCAGAATAACGAAGGAATACGGAATTCCGTATTCGAACTTACGCTCGGCGAGGTGGAGCGTCAAGCCGTATCTCGGGCGATCCCAAGGGCTTCACGTCACCCGGGTAAGCTGTTGATTTTCCTAAGTCCGTCTACTGTGCATGGGGTTGTTTTCGCGACAAGGGGTCCGGATCTGACTCATCCAGCACCTGCACCTCCATCGCGGCGATGTCGTCCGCATCGGCCACCGCCTCGATCGCGCCGATCCGCTCGCCCGCGAACGTCACGCGCAGCGCGACCCGCAACTGTCCGCCGAGGATGACGGCAGCACCCATCTCGCCATCGACCAGCGCCGTGCGCGCCGTCCGGGCGCGGCCCTTGTAGAGCTGCGCGACAGCCTCGGCGCCGCGCACCTCCGCCAGCGAGCCGAGCCGCACCGCCGCCTGATCGGCGCGGAATACCACGTCGGGATCCAGCACCGCGAGTAGCCCTTCGAAATTGCCTTCGCGCGAGGCTTTAAGAAATGCATTGACGATCCTTCGCTGCTGCGTCCGATCCGTCTCTGGCACCGGCGCGCCCTGCACGCGCCGCCGGGCGCGGCTCGCCAGTTGCCGCGAGGCATCGACCGAACGGCCGACGATCGGCGCGATCTCCTCGAACGGAACGGCGAACATGTCGTGCAGCACGAAGGCGAGCCGCTCCGCGGGCTGCAGCGTTTCCAGCACGACCAGCAGTGCCGCGCCGACGGAATCGGCCATCTCCGCCTCTCGCTCGCTTGTATCGTCGACCGGCTCGGGTACGTGCGGACCCATCGGATCCTCGCGACGCGATTTCCGGGCGCGCAGCATGTCGAGGCAGATGCGCGCCACGACCGTGGTCAGCCAGCCGCGCAAATTCGCGATGTCGGACAGGTCGTAGCGGCTGACCCGCAGCCAAGCCTCCTGCACGGCATCGTCGACCTCGGCGCGCGAGCCCAGCATGCGGTAGGCGACCGCACGCAAATGGTCCCTGCTCGCCTCGAACTCTTCAGTCAGAAAATTTTCTCCGGTCATCGGTCACATTCCCTCGTCGCGATCCGTCATGCCCATGACGAAGCCAATCCGGCCGATGTGACCGGAACCTTCGAAATTCGACAGATGGAGACGCAACATGATGCACGCCCGCATGAATCATCCCGTCATGGTCCTGCCGGAGGCCATGAAGGTCCTTCAGTCCCTCGGGAACCTGACAAAGCAGGGTCTGCCGGAAAAGCTCCTCGAACTGGTGCACCTGCGCGCCAGCCAGATCAATGGTTGCAGCGTGTGCGTCGATATGCACCCGAAGGTCGCCCGCCGGCTGGGCGAGACCGACGAGCGCTTGTTCGCCGTATCCGCCTGGCGCGAGGCACCCTACTTCACCGACGCCGAGCGCGCCGCGCTGGCCCTGACCGAAGCCGTCACGCGCCTCGCCGATCGCGAGGATCCGGTGCCCGATGCGATCTGGAACGAAGCCGCCAAGCACTTCGACGAGCGCGAGCTCGCCACGCTGATCGTTGCGATCGCGACGATCAACGTCTGGAACCGCCTGAACGCGACGATCAAGATGCCGGTCGGCGTGTGGAAGGTGTGAGCTACTCCGTCAGGAATCTGCTCACCACCTCGCCGAACTCGAGCGGCGCCTGCTCGAACATCCAGTGGCCGGCGTTCGCGATCACTGCCGTCTCGGCGCCCGCGATGTGCGCGGCCAGCACGCGCCACATCACCGACAGGCTGCCGGTGGTGGCGCCGCCGCCGATCAGCAGCGTCGGCGTCCTGATCGCCTGCGCATCGCTGAGGGTGTAGGGCCGGCGCTGCTCGTTGATCTGGCCGAGGAAGGTGAGCGCGTTGTCGCGGAGTTGTTGCTTCGCCGCCGCCGGCACGCGCCGCCAGGAACCGTCGCCCTCGATGCCTTCATAGAAATTCTGCAGCGCGCCCTCGAGGTCGCCGGCGCGGATCATCTCGACCGAGCGCGCCGTGCGGGCCGCCAGCGGCGGATGCGCGGGCGTGCCTTCGGGCACAGGCAGGGATGGGTCGAGATCGCCGCCGGGCTCGGCTAGCACCAGCTTGTGCAACAGATCAGGCCGCGCCTGCGCCACGCGAAAGGCGATGTGTCCGCCGCGCGAATGGCCCATCAGGTCGACGGGGCCGGGCCTGACCTGCTCGATGAAGGCGATCGTATCGGCAACGTGCTGCGCCATCTTGTAGTCGTCGCCGACGGCGTCC
Organism: Bradyrhizobium yuanmingense; assembly: GCF_900094575.1. Lineage (GTDB taxonomy): Bacteria > Pseudomonadota > Alphaproteobacteria > Rhizobiales > Xanthobacteraceae > Bradyrhizobium > Bradyrhizobium yuanmingense. Next base: position 7,080 of record NZ_FMAE01000003.1, read on the forward strand.
CAATGCTCGGGAAAGAAGTACCGCAGGCTGACCGAGATCACGCGATGGGATTTCGACAGCGGACCGAGCACCGAATACCAGGTGCGGAAGTCCCCGAGTGTGCCGTGCACGCAGACCAGGGGCGGACCCTCACCGACTTCGAGATAGGCCATGTCGTAACCGTTGACGCGGATGCTTTGCATGGTCAGCTCGCCAGAAAATCCAAAACCACTTCGGAGAATTTCTGCGGCGCCTGCTCGAACATCGGATGCGTCGCGTTCGGGATGATCGCCGTCTTGGAATAGGGCACATGCGCGGCTAGCGCATGAAGCACCTTCGGCAAGAGGCCCTTTGTCCGCGCGCCCAGGATGAACAGCGTCGGCATCTTGATCGCCTCCGCATCCGCCTTCGAGAACGGCGGGCGGCTGTCGCGGACCTGGCCGATCAGCGTAAAGGCATTGTCGCGCAGGTTCTGCTTCACCATCGCGGGCAATCGCGGCCAGGTGCCTGGGCCTTCCAGCGTGTCAACGAAGACGGCGAGCCCGCCGTCGACATCGCCGGCCGCGATCTTCTCGGCCGAGGCCGTGAAGCGCGCCAGCAGCGGCGAGGGGCCGCCGACGTAGTCCGGATCAAGGCTCGCATCGAGCTCGCCCCCGGGCTCGGCCAGGATCAGCCGGCGTAAGAGATCGGGCCGCTGCTGCGCCACGCGGAAGCAGATATGCCCGCCGCGGGAATGGCCCATCAAATCGACCGGTCCCACATCGAGCTTGTCGATGAAGGCGATGACGTCCTCGACATGCTGGGCGATCGAATAGGTGTCACCGACGCCGTCCCAGCGCTCCGGGAAGAAGTGCCGCAGGCTGACGGCGATCACCCGGTGCCGCTGCGTCAGCGGCCCCAGCACGCAGCCCCAGACGCGGAAGTCATTCAGCGATCCATGCACGCAGACCAGAGGCGGACGGCCCCTATCTTCGCCCACATCGAGATAGGGCATGTCGTAACCGTTGACGTGGAGGCTCTGCATGATGGACTCGGGAGAGGATTGGAACGCCTGTGCAAGATTCCCGGAAACCGGGTGGATCGCAACTATTTCCAAGCCTAGATTTGGCACGACATCAAAGTGGGGGCCTGCAACGGAAGCAAGCCAGGAACCTAGACATGACCGACCAGCATTTTGCCCTGTTCGACACAAGGATCGGCCTGTGCGCCATCGCCTGGGGCCCGCGGGGCATCAACGGCACGCAATTGCCGATGGGCGGCGAGCAGAAGATCCGCACCCGCATCAGCCAGCGTCATGCCGACGCCGTTGAGACCGAGCCGACCGCCGAGGTGCAACAGGCGATCGACCGCATGACGAAACTGCTCGCCGGCGAGCCGGATGATCTCACCGACATCCCGCTCGATCTCGACGGCGTGCCCGAATTCAACCGCGGCGTCTACGACATCGCCCGCGCGATTCCGCCCGGCAAGACCGTCACCTATGGCGACATCGCCAAGCAGCTCGGTGGCGTCCAGCTGTCGCGCGACGTCGGTCAGGCGCTCGGCCGCAACCCGTGCCCGATCGTCGTGCCCTGCCATCGCGTGCTCGCCGCGGGCAACAAGCCCGGCGGCTTCTCGGCGAATGGCGGCGTGGTCACGAAGCTGAAGATGCTGGAGATCGAAGGCGCGCTGGTGAACCACACGCCGAGCTTGTTCGATTGAAGATACCAAAGCTTGCTCGGCGTCATGGCCGGGCTTGACCCGGGCATCCACGTGTTCCTTTGCGGTACAAAGAACGTGGATGCCCGGGACAAGCCCGGGCATGACGGTGTTGAGAGCGGCCGCTCGCCCTAAATCTTCGTCGCCGTCTTCGGCCAATACCGATCACGCAAATGCCGCTTCACCAGCTTGCCGGTCGGCGTGCGCGGCAGCTCGGCTTCGAAATCGACCGAGCGCGGGCACTTGATGGCGGAGAGGCGGCTCTTGCAATAGGCGATCAAATCGGCCTCCAGCGCCTTGCCGGCGCGGCTCATGTCGTGCGGCTGCACCACCGCCTTGACCTCTTCGCCCATCTCCTCGTTCGGCACGCCGAACACCGCGACGTCGGCGACCTCAGGGTGCGTGATCAGCACGTCCTCAGTCTCCTGCGGATAGATGTTCACGCCGCCGGAGATGATCATGTAGGACTTGCGGTCGGTGAGATAGAGGAAGCCGTCCTTGTCGAGATAGCCGACATCGCCGAGCGTCGACCATCCCTTGGCGTTGTAGGCCTTCTTCGTCTTCTCGGGGTCGTTGTGATAGGTGAAGGCGGGCGCGTCGGCGAAATAGACCGTGCCGATCTCACCGACCGGCTGCTCCTCGTCGTTCTCGTCGAGAATCTTGATCTTGCCGACCACGGCGCGGCCGACGCTGCCGCGATGCTCCAGCCATTGCTGCGAGTTGCAGACGGTGACGCCATTGCCTTCAGACCCGGCGTAATACTCGATCAGGATCGGCCCCCACCATTCGATCATCTTGGCCTTGACGTCGACCGGGCAGGGCGCGGCGGCGTGGATCGCTCCCTTCAATGTGGAGACGTCGTATTTGGCGCGTACCTCGTCCGGCAGCTTCAGCATGCGCACGAACATGGTCGGCACCAGCTGGGATTGCGTCACCTTGTACTTTTCGACCAGCTTCAGGAACTCTTCGGCGTCGAAGTGCTCCATGATGATGGAGGTGCCGCCGAGCACGATCGCCATCATGTTGAAGCGCAGGGGTGCCGCATGATAGAGCGGCGCCGGCGACAGATAGGTGCTCTCCGCATTCATGCCGCACATGTCGGCGCAGAGCACGCGGAGGAAGGCGTTCGGCACGTCGATCCTGTTGCCTTCGAAAGCCTTCTTGATTCCCTTAGGGCGCCCGGTGGTGCCCGACGAATACAGCATGTCGTAGCCGGCGACCTCGTCGGCGATCGGCGTCGTCGGCTGCGCGGCGGCTTCCTTGTCGTAGGAGCGGAAGCCGGGCAGCGGCTCGTCCATCATGTAGAAGATCGGCTCACCGGGCGCGCCCTTGATCAGGCCCTTGATCTGGCCGGCGCATTTCGGCGTCGTGATCACGACCTTGGCGCCGCAATCGGCGATGATGTAATCGATCTCGTCCTGCTTCAGGTAGCGGCTGATCGCGGTGTAATAGAGCCCGCTGCGCTGTGCCGCCCAGCACAGCTCCATGAAGGCGAGGCGGTTCTCCATCAACAGCGCAATGTGGTCGCCGGCCTTGAGGCCAAGCGAGCGGAACAGATGCGCGCCCTGGTTCGAGAGCTCGTCGAGCTCGCGATAGGTGATCGCCTTGCCGGTCCCGGCCATCTGGTAGGCGATCTTGTCGGGCGTCGTCTTGGCGTGGATACAGGGGTGGGTCATGGCGTTTCCTCAAAACGTGAAATGGCGAGTAGCGAGTGGCGAATAGGGAAGAAGGGCAAACCGCTCTTCGCCTACTCACCATTCGCTACTCGCCACTCGCTACTCGCTTTTGTTTTTCTTACAGCCGCTCCACGATCGTCACATTGGCCATGCCGCCGCCTTCGCACATGGTCTGCAGGCCATAGCGCTTGCCCCGCTGGTGCAGCGCGTGGACCAGCGTCGTCATCAGCTTGGTGCCGGAGCCGCCGAGCGGATGGCCGAGCGCGATGGCGCCGCCGTTGACGTTGAGACGCTCCGGGTCGGCGCCGGTGGTCTTCAGCCAGGCGGTCGGCACCGAGGCGAAGGCCTCGTTGACCTCGAACAGGTCGATGTCGCCGATCTTCATGCCGGCCTTCTCCAGCGCGCGCTTGGTGGCGTGCAGGGGAGCATCGAGCATGATCACGGGATCGCCGCCCGTCATGGTCATGTGATGGATGCGGGCGAGCGGCTTGACGCCGAGCTGCTTCAGGCCCTTCTCGTTCACCACCATGACGCCGGAGGCGCCGTCGCAGATCTGGCTGGCGCTGGCCGCGGTGAGCTTGCCGTTCTCGGCGATCAGCTTGACGCCCTTGATGCCGTCGAGCGTGACATCGAAGCGAATGCCTTCGTCGATGTGGTGAGTGTCCTTGCTGCCGTCGGCGCGGGTGATGTCGAGCGGCACGATCTCCTTCTTGAAGTGACCTGCTTGCGTCGCCGCGATCGCGCGCTGATGGCTCTGGTAAGAATATTCGTCGAGCTCATCCTTGGAGAGGCCGTACTTCTCGGCCATCATCTCGGCGCCGGTGAACTGGCTGAACACGATATTCGGATACTTCTTCTCGATGCCCGGGCTCTTGTAATTGCCAAAGCCATTCTTGGCCGGAAGCTGCGACGACAGGCCCATCGGCACCCGCGTCATCGACTCCACCCCGGCCGCGATCACGACGTCCATCGCACCCGACATCACCGCCTGCGCGGCGAAGTGCAGCGCTTGCTGCGAGGAGCCGCACTGACGATCAATCGAGGTGCCTGGCACACTCTCCGGAAGCTTCGAGGCCATGATCGCGTTGCGCGCGACATTGTTGGACTGTTCGCCGACCTGCATCACGCAGCCCATGATCACGTCCTCGACCTGGGCCGGATCGACCTTGGTGCGGTCGACCAGCTCGTCCAGCACCTTCGCGGCGAGATCGGCCGGATGCCAGCCGGCGAGGCGGCCCCCCTTGCGCCCGCCGGCGGTGCGCGCAGCGGCGACGATGTAAGCCTCGGCCATGTCGGTCTCTCCCTGAATTCTTTATTGGGTGGGTTGTCGGGCGATTTAAGGGTCGGACCATCGTTTAGTCAATCGATCAATTAACTCTTGTGATGAGGCGCTGCTTGCGCTTATCTGCGCCCCGCTTCCAGCGGCCAAACAGGGATCTCCGTGGCGACCAGCGTACCGAACAGGCTCCCCAGCGGGAAAAATTCCACGGCAGAGAAATTGCTGGTGGCCGCTAGCGAGCTGATGATCGAACGCTCCTCGATCGAGATCTCGCTGTCCGATATTGCGCAGAAGTCGGGCGCCAACGCGGCCCTGGTCAAATATCACTTCGGCAACAAGGACGGCCTGCTGCTGGCGCTGCTGGCGCGGGATGCCGCGACCGAGATGACCAATCTCGAATATCTGCTGGCACAGCCGATCACGTCGACAGCGAAGCTGAAGCTGCACATCGCCGGCATCATCCGTGCCTATCACCGGTTCCCCTACATGAACCGGCTGATCCACTATCTCTTGCACGAAACCAGCGCGAGCTCTGCCGACGAAGTCTCGAAATTCTTCGTTGCCCCGCTGCTGGACTTCCACCGCCGCCTGCTGGCGGAAGGCGTCAGCCGCGGCGAATTCCGCCCGACTGATCCGGTACTGTTCTACACCAGCCTGATCGGTGCCTGCGATCACCTGTTCTTCGGCCGGCACGCGATGTCCCGCGCCACCGGCGTCGGCCCGGTCACTGACGATGTCTGCCGGCAATACATCAAGCACATGGAAACGCTGATCTGCGGCGGCATCCTCACGCAAGCCGGGGAAGCCGCTGCGGCCGTATAGTCCGGCCGACACGTGACAAGTCTAGAGAAGAAACGCTCAAGGAAAGGTACAAGCGATGCAATTAAAAGACGTAGCCGTTCTCATCACCGGCGGCGGCTCGGGCCTTGGTGCCGCGACCGCCCGCGCCATGGCCGCCAAGGGCGCCAAGATCGGCGTGATCGATCAGAGCAAGGAAAACGCCGAGAAGGTGGCCGCCGAAGTGAAGGGCGTCGCGCTGCACGCCGACGTCACCAGCGAGGAGCAGATCAAGGCAGCGATCGCCAAGGCGGAAGCCGCACACGGCGTCGCCCGCGTGCTGATGAACTGCGCCGGCATCGGCGGCTCGCAGCGCATCGTCGGCCGCGACGGTGTCTATCCGCTCGAAAAGTTCGCACGCATCATCAACGTCAATCTGATCGGCACGTTCAACTGCCTGCGGCTGTTCGCCGAGCGCCTCGTTACTGCGGAGCCGATCGGCGAAGAGCGCGGCGTCATCATCAACACGGCCTCGGTTGCCGCCTACGAAGGCCAGATCGGCCAGATCGCTTATTCGGCCTCGAAGGGTGGCGTCGTCGGCCTGACGCTGCCGGCCGCGCGCGATCTCGCCAGCCAGAAGATCCGCGTCAACACCATTGCGCCCGGCCTGTTCTTCACGCCGCTGCTGATGGGCCTGAACGAAGAGGCCCGCAAGAGCCTGGGCGCCCAGGTGCCGCATCCCTCGCGTCTCGGCGATGCCAACGAATACGGCATGCTCGCGGTGCACATCGTCGAGAACCCGATGCTGAACGGCGAGACCATCCGCCTCGACGGTGCGATCCGCATGGCGCCGCGATAGGCGGTTCGTTCTTCCTTCTCCCCTTGTGGGAGAAGGTGGCATAGGCGGCCTTAGGCCGCCGTTCTTAAGAACGCCGAAGCGAAGCTTCGGCTACGGCGCCGGATGAGGGGTTGTCTCCACAATCTCATCTGTGGAGGCAGACCCCTCACCCAAGCGAGTGTGCGGCTAGCGATTTACATGCCCTCTCCCGCAAGGGGAGAGGGCGCAGCAATCGGCGCCGCGACTCGCGGCAAGTGCGAGGCACCCATGTCCCAACCGCTGCTGATCGAGCATGACGATGGCGTCGACCGGGTGACGCTCAATCGGCCCGAGCACCTCAACGCCCTCGATCCGGCGCTGATCGATGCGCTCAACGACTATTTCCAGGGCCTGCAACGCAATCGCGACACGCGCGTCGTCGTGCTCAAGGGCGCCGGCAGGAATTTTTGTGCCGGGCTCGATCTCAAAGCTGCGATGGCGCGCCGGGCCGGACAGCAGGAGCCGCCGGGCGTCACGGAGTCGCTGGATTCGCAGCGGCGCATCGCCGACATCGTGATGCTGATGCGGCGCAGTCCGCAGCCGATCCTGGCGCTGGTGCAGGGCGCGGCCGCCGGCGGCGGCTTCGCGCTGGCGCTGGCCTCCGACATCCGCATCGCGACGAGATCGGCGCGGATGAATTGCGCTTTCATCAAGCTCGGGCTCGGCGGCTGCGATATCGGCACCAGCTATTTTCTGCCGCGCCTCGTCGGCGTCTCCGTCGCATCCGAGCTGATCCTCACCGGGCGCTTCATCGGAGCGGAGCGCGCGCTCGCGGTCGGCCTCGTCTCGGAGGTCGTGGACGAGGACAACCTCGATGACGCGGCCGCGCCTTATGTCGAGGCGATGATGACGGCCTCGCCCGTGGGCCTGCGGCTATCCAAGGAATGCCTCAACATGAGCGTCGATGCCGGCTCGCTGGAAGCTGTGATCGCGATGGAGGATCGCAACCAGGTCCTGTGCAGCCGCTCGGAAGAGTTTTCGGAAGGCATCAGGGCCTTCCTTGAGAAGCGAAAGCCTGTCTATATCAGGCGCTGAACGATGAAGATCCGCAAAGGACAGTAATTCCGGGAGACGCAAAATGAGTGGAAGCGCGGCGGCAGTGATGACGAAGCCCGCCTTTCGCAAGGTCCAGTGGCTCGCGCGCGACATCGACGTCGAGCGTCGCGGCGACGGCACGGTGGTGCTGAAGTCGCGCATTCCGCTGCAGCCTTATGAGAAGCACATCCCGGCCTCGCTGGCGAAATGGGCCAAGGAAGCACCCGAGCGCATCTGGCTGGCGCAGCGCGGCGGCCCGAACCGCGAATGGCGCAAGGTGTCCTATGGCGAAGCCAAGCGCATCGTGGACGCGCTGACGCAAGGCCTGCTCAATCTCGAGCTCAAGGGCCGGCCCGTCACGATCCTCTCCGGCAATTCGATCGAGCATGCGCTGATGACGCAGGCCGCGATGCAGGCGCGCGTTCCGGCAGCGCCGGTGTCGCCGGCCTACTCGTTGATGAGCCACGACCACGTCAAGCTCAAGTACCTGTTCGACCTGATCAAGCCGGCCGTACTGATGGTGCAGGACGGACCGATCTTCGAGAAGGCGCTGAAGGCGCTCGACCTCAGCGGCGTCACCGTGGTTCACGTCGCGCGGCCCTGCGAGGGCATCAAAAGCGTCAGCTTTGCCGAGCTCGCAGCAACGCGTGTCACGGCCGATGTCGAGGCCTCGATCGCGAAGATCACGCCGCAGACCATCGGCAAGCTGCTGTTCACATCAGGCTCGACCGGCATGCCCAAAGCCGTCATCAACACGCAGGAGATGATGTGCGCCAATGCAGCGATGATGATGCAAGTGCGGCCGCGCGATCCGAACGGGCCGATCTCGACCATGCTGGACTGGATGCCCTGGAACCACACCATGGGCGGCAATGCCGCGTTCCACCCGATCCTGGTCGACGGCGGCACGCTCTATATCGACGACGGAAGGCCGATGCCGGGCCAGTTCGAGGAGACGCTGCGCAATCTGCGCGAGATCTCGCCGACCTATTATGCCAACGTGCCGGCCGGCTATGCCGCGCTGGCAGCGGCCATGGAGAAGGACGACGCGCTCTGCCGTTCCTTCTTCAAGAATCTCTCGATCATGGCCTATGGCGGCGCGCGTCTGCCCGACGATCTCTACAACCGCATGCAGTCGCTGGCGGTGAAGACGACAGGCGAGCGCATCGTGTTCTACACCGGCTGGGGTTCGACCGAGACCGCGCCGACCTCGACCGGCACCTATTGGGACACCGAGCGCGTCGGCCTGATCGGCCTGCCGTTCCCCGGCGTCGAGTTGAAGATGGTGCCGTGCGGCTCGAAATACGAATTGCGCCTGCGCGGCGTCAATGTCACGCCCGGCTATTTCGGCCAGCCTGAGCTGACGAAGAAGATGTTCGACGAGGAAGGTTTTTATTGCATCGGCGATGCCGGCGTCTTCGTCGACGATTCCGATCCGGTGCAAGGCATCATCTTTGCCGGCCGCGTGGTGGAGGACTTCAAGCTCACCACGGGCACATTCGTACATGTCGGCTCGCTGCGGACCGATGCGATCGCGGCCGCCACGCCCGTGGTGCACGACGCGCTGGTCGCGGGGCAGGACCGTCCCTTCATCGGCCTCCTGGCCTGGCCGAACCTGCACGCCTGCCGCCAGCTGGTCGGCAATCCCGATCTCAGCTTTGCGGATGCTGTGAAGCATCCCGAGGTGATCGCTTGCTTCAGGCGCGGCCTGGAAGCCCACAACCGTGAATGCGAAGGCGCCAGCAGCCGTATCATCGCGCGCGCGATGCTGATGGTCGAGCCGCCCTCGATCGACGGCAACGAGCTCACCGACAAGGGCTACATCAACCAGCGTGCCGGCCTGGAACGCCGCGCCGCGCTGGTGGAGCGGCTCTATGCGGACAAGCCGGATCAGGATGTGATCGTGCTGAAATGAAGACGACACTCGCTCCATTCGTCATTCCGGGGCGCGCGCAGCGCGAGCCCGGAATCCATCGGGCCGCATATGCGTGGCGAAATGGATTCCGGGTTCGCCGCTGCGCGGCGCCCCGGAATGACGGCAATAAATGACAACGAATAAGAGGTAAGCCCGCCATGAACTTCGACTTCTCCGACGATCAAAAGCAGCTCCGTGATCAGGCGCGCAAGTTCCTCGCCGAGAAATGCTCGCCCAAGGCGGTGCGTGTCGTGCTCGACGGCAAGGCGCCTTACGACAAGGAGCTGTGGAAAGGCCTCGCCGAGATGGGCTTCCTCGGCGTCGCGATTCCCGAGGAGTTCGGCGGCGCCGGCGCCGGTCATCTCGAGCTGTGCGTAATCGCGGAAGAAATGGGCCGGGCCAACGCGCCGGTGCCGTTTTCCTCGACCGTGTACCTCGCCGCCGAAGCGCTGCTGATCGCCGGCAGCGAGGCGCAGAAGAAGAAATGGCTGCCGGCGGTTGCTTCCGGCGAGGCCATCGGCACGCTGGCGCTGTTCGAGGGCAAGGGCAACCCGGCGCCAAAGAACGTCAAGCTTACGGCCGCGAACGGCGTGCTCAACGGCGTCAAGAAGCCGGTCGCCGATGGCGCGATCGCGGATTTTGCGGTGGTCGCCGCGCGCACGGGATCGAGTGGGCGCGACAATGACATCTCGCTGTTCCTGGTCGCTCTCAAAGCCGCCGGCGTCGATGTGAAGAGCCTCACCAACCTCGATCCGACCCGCGGACAGGCCGAGATCACCTTCAAGGACGTCAAAGCCGAGCCGCTCGGAGCTGCGGGCGACGGCTGGAGCATCCTCACCCAGGTGCTCGACCGCGCCGCGGTGCTGTGCGCGTTCGAGCAGGTCGGCGGCGCCGATCGCGCGCTGGAGATGGGCCGCGACTACGCGCTGGACCGCATCGCCTTCGGCCGGCAGATCGGCTCATTCCAGGCGGTCAAGCACATGCTCGCCGACATGTACGTCTCGGCGACGCTGGCGCGCTCCAACAGCTATTACGGCGCCTGGGCGCTCTCGACCAATGCGGCCGAACTGCCGGAAGCCGCCGCTGCGGCGCGCATCAGCGCGACGCAGGCGTTCCAGCACTGCGCCAAGAACAACATCCAGGTTCACGGCGGCATGGGCTTCACCTGGGAATTCGACTGCCACATGTACTATCGCCGCGCCAACGCGATGGCGCTCGGGCTCGGCAGCCTCACTTATTGGGAAGATCAGCTGATCGACCGGATGCGGAAGAAGAACGCAGCGTAACGACAGGTGCGTAGGGTGGGTTAGCCGAAGGCGTAACCTACCATCGACCGGCAGTGCTCGACAGAATTGGTGGACTACGCCTCCGGCTAATCCACCCTACGGACAAACAGAGAAGCAAGATGAACTTCGACGACACCCCGCAGGAAGCCGAATTCCGCGCCACCGCCCGCGCCTGGATCAGTGCGAACGCGCCCAAGCAATACGAGGAGGAGCTGCGCAAATCCTCACTCGGCCGCACCGTGCTCAAGAACGCTGACATTCTCGAAGTGGCAAAAGCCTGGCAGAAGAAAAAGGCCGACGCCGGCTGGGCCTGCCTGCACTGGCCGAAGGAATATGGCGGCCGCGGCGCCTCGCCGATCGAGCGCGTGATCTGGCAGCAGGAGGAGGGGCCGTTCGGCCAGCTCTCCCGCATGTTCATCATCGGTCACGGCATGTGCGGGCCGACCATGATGGCGTTCGCGCGCGAGGAGCATAAGCGGACCTATCTGCCGCCGCTCGCCTCCGGCGAGAAGGTCTGGTGCCAGCTGTTCTCCGAGCCCGCCGGCGGCTCGGACGTTGCGGGCCTGCGCACACGCGCGGAGAAGGACGGCGACGACTGGATCATCAACGGCCAGAAGATCTGGACCTCGGGTGCACATTATTCAGACTACGGCATCCTGCTCACGCGCACCGATCCGACCGTGCCCAAGCACAAGGGCCTCACCATGTTCTTCCTGGACATGAAGAGCCCCGGCGTCGAGGTGCGGCCGATCAAGCAGGCGAGCGGCGCCTCGGACTTCAACGAGGTTTATTTCACCAATGTCCGCATCCCCGACCATCAGCGCCTCGGCGAGGTCGGTGACGGCTGGAACGTCTCGCTGACCACGCTGATGAACGAGCGCAGTGCGATCGGCGCGGCCGTCTCGACCGGTTTCCCCGAACTGTTCGAGTACTGCTCCAGCCTGATGCTCGACGACGGCCCGGCGATCGAGGATCGCGCGGTGCGATCCAAGCTGGCGAACTGGGCGGTGAAGGCAAGCGGGCTGAAATACACCAGCATGCGCGCGATCTCGGCGCTGTCGAGGGGCGAACGCCCGGGACCGGAGAACTCCATTGGCAAGCTGGTGGCGGGCTCCATGATCCAGGACGTTGCGACCTATGCGCTCGATCTGCAGGGCGCGTCCGGAATCGTCAGCGGCGAGGATGGCGAGCTGGCGGGCCGTTTCCAGGCCATGTTGCTGCGTGCGCCCGGCACCCGCGTCGAAGGCGGCACCGACGAGATCATGCGCAACATCATCGCCGAGCGGGTGCTGGGCCTGCCCGGCGACATCCGGGTCGACAAGGACGTGCCGTTCAACAAGATCCCGACGAAGGGAAGAGGGTAGAGGTCCGCCATGAATTTCGACGACACCCCGCAGGAAGCCGCATTCCGCGAGACCGCGCGCAAATGGATCGAGGCCAATGCGCCGAAGGAATTGCAGGCCGAGCTGTCAAAGTCCTCGCTCGGCCGCATCCGCCTTGCCAATCGCGACATCGTCGATGTCGGCAAGGCCTGGCAGAAGAAGAAGTTCGAGGGCAATTGGGCCTGCCTGCACTGGCCGAAGGAGTATGGCGGCCGCGGCGCCACGCCGATCGAAAAGGTGATCTGGCAGCAGGAGGAGGGCGTCTACGGCAAGCTGACGCAGCCGTTCCAGATCGGCGAGGGCATGTGCGGCCCGACCGTGATGGCGTTCGGCAGCGAGGAGGCCAAGCGCCGTTACTTGCCGAAGCTCGCATCGGGCGAGGAGATCTGGTGCCAGCTGTTCTCCGAACCGTCTGCCGGCTCGGACGTCGCGGGCCTTCGCACCCGCGCGGAGAAGAAGGGCGACAATTGGGTCGTCAACGGCCAGAAGATCTGGACCTCGGGCGCGCATTATTCCGACTACGGTCTTTTGATCGCGCGCACCGATCCGAACGTGCCCAAGCACAAGGGGCTCACCATGTTCTTCCTGGACATGAAGAGCCCGGGCGTCGAGGTGAGGCCGATCAAGCAGGCCAACGGCATGCAGGAGTTCAACGAGGTCTATTTCACCGATGTGGTGATCCCCGACAGCCAGCGGCTGGGCGCCGTCGGCGACGGCTGGAACGTCTCGCTGACCACGCTGATGAACGAGCGCATGTCGATCGGTGCGCGGCTCGCGACCGGCGTGCCCGAAATGTTCGAGCTCTGCTCGAACCTGATGCTGGAGGATGGCCTCGCCATCGACGATCCCGCCGTGCGCTCGAAGCTCGCGAGCTGGGCGGCCAAGTCGAACGGACTGAAATACACCAGCTATCGCACCATCTCGGCGCTGTCGAAAGGCGAGCGGCCGGGCCCGGAGAATTCGATCGGCAAGCTGGTCTCGGGCATGATGCTGCAGGACATCGCGACTTACGCCATGGACCTGCAGGGCGCGGCCGGTATTCTCACCGGCAACGACGAGGAAACCGCGCAGGGTCAATTCCAGCAGATGCTGCTGTCCTCGCCTTCGATGCGCATCGCCGGCGGTACCGACGAGATCCTGCGCAACATCATCGCCGAGCGCGTGCTGGGTCTGCCGGGCGACATTCGCGTCGACAAGGACGTGCCGTACAACAAGATCCCGACCAAGGGGCGGTGATCGCGCGCGCTGAGCATGCACCTCGGGTGGGCAAAGGCGCAAAGCGCCGTGCCCACCCTTGCGTGTTGCTCACTCCACCCCGATCGTCGTCAGGTCCTGGAACCAGTGCTGCGCCTGCACGAACTGCTTGATCTTCGGTGACAGCGCGTGCGGGTTGGTGTCGTGGACGACCCACACCAGCGTGGCATCGTCCACAATCAGCGCATGCGCCTGCGCCAGCAATTGATCCTGCTTGGTGCTATCGAAAGTCTGCTTGGCCTCGTCGATCAGCGCGTCGACCTTCGGGTTCTTGTAGCCGCCCCAATTGACGCCAACCGGCGCGATCTGGCCTGAATGGAAAAAGCGGACGATGGCGTAGAGCGGATCTGAGGTGACATAGGCGATGTTGTTGGAGGTGATGCCGGCGTTCATCTCGTCGGCGGCGCCCTTGCGCCAATGCGTATAGAGCGTCTCCAGCTCGACCACCTTGAAGTCGATCTCGATGCCGATCTCCTTGAAGCTCTGCTGCAGGAATTCGTTCATCGGCAGCGACAGCATCTGGCCGGTGCCGCCTTGCGCGATGATGAAGGTGGTCTTCAGAGGCTTTGCTTTGGAATAGCCCGCTTCCTCCACCAGCTTCTTGGCGGCGGCGAGATCATATTTCAGCTCGAAGCTGGGCTTGCCGAACCACGGGCTCGACGGGTCGACCTGGCCCTTGGCGGGCTTGGCGAGGCCGTTCATCAGGCCGACGACTTCGTCGCGGTTGATCGCAAGGTTCAGCGCCTTGCGCAGGCGGATGTCGGTCCAGGGCGAGCCCGGCAGCACGCTGAGGTGATAATTCCAGACATGCGGCGTGACGTTGTCGACCAGCTTCATGCCGGCCGCCTTCAACTGCGGCACAGCATCCGGCGCCGGCGTCTCGATCAGGTCGACCTGGCCGGCGAGCAGCGCGTTGGTGCGCGTCAGCGCTTCCGGCATCGGCACCAGCACGATCTTGTCGGCCTTGGGAATGCGCTTCTTGTTCCAGTAGTCCGGATTTTTGCTGAGCTCGGCGAGCTCGCGCGGCACCAGCTTCGTCAGCTTGAACGGGCCGGTTCCCGAGGGCTGGCTGGCGAACTTGTCCCAATCCTTCCCGAGCTTTTCATATTGCGCCGGGCTCGAGACCAGGAACCACAGCATCTGATAGGGAAAGAAGGAATCCACCGTCTTGGTGGTGATCTCCACCGTGAAGTCGTCGATCTTGGCGTAGCTGGCGACGGAGGGGAGGCGGGTCTTCACCTGCGCGCTCTGCCGCTTGTCGAATTGCGGCGCCTTGTCGTTGAGCACCTTGTCGAGATTCCAGATCACCGCATCGGCGTTGAAATCGCTGCCGTCGTGAAACTTCACGCCCTTGCGCAGGGTGAAGCGCCACTTCGTCTTGTCGGCGTCGTCCACCTTCCATTCGGTGGCGAGGCCCGGCACCAGCTTGCCGGGGCGGTCGGCGACGTCCATCTCCCAGGCCACCAGCGGATCGTAGATCGTGTAGGCCGTGAACTGATAGGCGCCGGCGCCGCGGTCGGGCTGGCCGGTGGTGAGTGGAATATCCGCCATCGAGATCCCGTAACGCACCACAGTTTCGGCGTGCGCCGGGATTGCGGACACCAAAAGTGCAAGCACGGCGAGACAGGTCGATAGACGAATACGCATGGCCCAAAGCTCCAGGGGGATCTGGGACCAAACCTGCAATCTTGATGCCAGAATAGGCAGCACGCCGATTTAGCCCGCGCGTCATCACAAGGACTTGTCGTCGCAGGGGCAATTCGCAGAAAAAGTTTTCCCTTGGCATAGCCATTGCATACGATTGCATCAAAATTAATCATCGGAAGCCGGAAAGGGACTGAGGCGATGTTTATCAAGAACAACAACACACGGGCGGCGCTGATCGCGCTGTTGGCGCTTGGCAGCGCAGCCGCATGGCCGCGGGTGGCGGCTGCCGAAACTGTGCTGCGCATCGGCATGACTGCTGCCGATATTCCGCGCACGCTCGGCCAGCCCGATCAGGGTTTTGAGGGCAACCGCTTCACCGGCCTCACCATGTACGATGCGCTGACCAGCTGGGACCTGTCCTCTGCCGACAAGGCGAGCGTGGTGATCCCCCGCCTTGCCACCGAATGGAAGGTCGACGATGCCGACAAGACCAAATGGACCTTCAAGCTGCGCCCAGGCGTCACCTTCCATGACGGCTCGCCGTTCAATGCCGATGCGGTGGTGTGGAATGTCGAGAAGGTGCTGAAGCAGGATGCGCCGCAATTCGACGCCAGCCAGGTCGGCGTCACGGCCTCGCGCATGCCCACGCTGGCCTCCGCGAAGAAGATCGACGACATGACCGTCGAGCTCACCACCAAGGAGCCCGACAGCTTCCTGCCGATCAACCTCACCAATCTGTTCATGGCAAGCCCGGCGAAGTGGCAGTCCTTCTACGACAAGGCGGAAGGCGCCGACGCCAAGGCGAAATCGCAGGCCGCATGGACCGCCTTCGCCAGGAGCGCCTCGGGCACCGGGCCGTGGAAGATGGCGAGCTTCACCCCGCGCGAGCGGCTCGAGCTGGTCAAGAACGCGAGCTACTGGAACAAGGCGCGCGTGCCCAAGGTCGACAAGATGGTGCTGCTGCCGATGCCGGAAGCCAACGCGCGCACCGCGGCGCTGCTGTCCGGCCAGGTCGATTGGGTCGAGGCGCCGGCACCGGACGCGCTGCCCGAGCTCAAGCAGCGCGGCTTCAAGCTCTATTCCAACGAGCAGCCGCACGTCTGGCCGTGGCAGTTCTCGCGCGTCGAGGGCTCGCCCTGGAACGACATCCGAGTGCGCAAGGCCGCGAACCTCTGCGTCGACCGCGAAGGCCTCAGGGACGGTCTGCTCGCGGGGCTGATGGTGCCGGCGTCCGGCACCTTCGAGCCCGGCCATCCCTGGCGCGGCAATCCCACCTTCCAGATCAAGTACGACAAGGCGGCTGCGCAAAAGCTGATGCAGGAGGCCGGCTACGGTCCCAACAAGAAGCTGACCGTGAAGACGCAGACGTCCGCGTCCGGCTCGGGCCAGATGCAGCCCTTGCCGATGAACGAGTATCTCCAGCAGGCGCTGGCCGAATGCTATTTCGACGTCCAGCTCGACGTCATCGAATGGAATACGCTGTTCACCAACTGGCGCCGCGGCGCCAAGGATCCCAGCGCCAACGGCTCGCACGCGACCAACGTCACCTACGCGGCGATGGACCCGTTCTTCGCGCTGGTGCGCTTCCTGCAGTCGGGCATGGCGCCGCCGGTCTCGAACAATTGGGGCTTCATCAACAACCCCAAATTCGACGAGCTGGTGAAGAAGGCGCGCCAGACCTTCGATCCTGCCGCGCGCGACGCCGCACTCGCCGAATTGCACGCAGCCTCCGTCGACGACGCCGCTTTCCTCTACGTCGCCCACGACGTCGGCCCGCGCGCCATGAGCCCGAAGGTGACAGGCGTCGTGCAACCGAAGAGCTGGTTCATCGACTTCTCGCCGGTGTCGATCGCGCAGTAATTCGCGCCACACGCACAGTGCACCCTCTCCCCTTGCGGGAGAGGGTGGCTTCGCGGATAGCGAAGCCGGGTGAGGGGTCTCTCTCCGCGAGTGATCCTTCCTCCATTTGATAATGCTGTAACCGCGGACAGAACCCCTCATCCGGCGCTTGCGCGCCACCTTCTCCCGCAAGGGGAGAAGGAAGAAAGAAGACCAGTGCTCGCCTATACCGCCAGACGCATTGTCTACGTCGTCCCGATCGTCATCAGCGTGGCGCTGGTGTGCTTCCTGCTCGTGCACATCACGCCGGGCGATCCGCTGGTCGCCGTGCTGCCGGCCGATGCGTCGCAGGAGCTCGCCGCGCAGCTGCGCGCCGCCTATGGCTTCGACCGGCCGCTGCCGGTGCAGTTCGGCCTGTGGCTGCTGCGTGCCCTTCATGGCGATCTCGGCAATTCCATCGCGACGGGGCGTCCGGTGCTGGCCGAGGTCATGCGCGCGGTCGGCAACACCGTCACGCTCGCGATTGCCGCCGCCATCATCGGCTTCACCATGGGCGTCCTGCTCGGCCTGATCGCCGGCTATTTCCGCGAGACCTGGGTCGACAAGGTCGCGACCTCCTTTGCCATCGCCGGCGTCTCGGTGCCGCATTACTGGCTCGGCATGCTGCTCGTCATCATTTTCTCGGTCCAGCTGAACTGGCTGCCCGCGGTCGGCGCCGGCCCCAGCGGCTCCAATTCCTGGGCGTGGGATTGGGCGCACCTCAAATATCTCGTGCTGCCGGCGATCACGACGTCGGTAATCCCGATGGGCATCGTCACCCGCACGGTGCGCGCGCTCACCGGCGACATCCTCTCGCAGGATTTCGTCGAGGCCTTGCGCGCAAAGGGCCTGCGCGAAACCGGCGTGTTCCGCCACGTCATCAAGAATGCCGCTCCCACCGCGCTCGCGGTGATGGGGCTTCAGCTCGGCTACATGCTTGGCGGCTCGATCCTGATCGAGACGGTGTTCTCTTGGCCGGGTTCGGGCTTCCTGCTCAACTCGGCGATCTTCCAGCGCGACCTGCCGCTGCTGCAGGGCACGATCCTGATCCTGGCGCTGTTCTTCGTCTTCCTCAATCTCCTGGTCGACATCGCCCAAGCCGCGATCGACCCGCGCATCAAGCGGGGCTAGCCGATGAGCGAGCTTCCGTTGTCCGCCACCGCCAGCGATGCCGCGCTGCAGGCCGCGCCCGCCACCAAGGCGCGCGGTTATTGGGCGACCGTCGGCCGCCGCATCATGCGCGACAAGGTCAGCATGGCCTGCGCTCTGGTGCTGCTGCTGATCTTCCTGTCCGCGATCCTCGCGCCGTGGCTCGGTCTCGAAGACCCCTACAAGGGTTCGATGATCCGCCGCCTCCGCCACATCGGCACCACAGGCTATCCGCTCGGCACCGACGAGCTCGGCCGCGACATGCTGGCCCGGCTGATCTATGGCGGGCGGCTGTCGCTGGTCATCGGCATCCTGCCGGTGATCCTGGCCTTCTGCATCGGCACCTCGCTCGGCATCATTGCCGGCTATGTCGGCGGCAAGCTCAACACCGCGATCATGCGCACGGTGGACGTGTTCTACGCCTTCCCGTCGGTGCTGCTGGCGATCGCGATCTCCGGCGCGCTCGGCGCCGGCATCCTCAACTCCATCGTGGCGCTCACCATCGTGTTCGTGCCGCAGATCACCCGCGTCGCCGAGAGCGTCACCACCGGCGTGCGCAACATGGACTTCGTCGAGGCCGCCCGTGCCTCCGGCGCGGGCGCTTTCACCATCATGCGCGTCCACATCCTCGGCAACGTGCTCGGCGCGATCTTCGTCTATGCCACCAGTCTGATCTCGGTCTCGATGATCCTGGCGGCCGGTCTGTCCTTCCTCGGCCTCGGCACCAAGCCGCCGGAGCCGGAATGGGGCCTGATGCTGAACACGCTGCGCACCGCGATCTACGTCAATCCCTGGGTCGCAGCCTTGCCGGGCGCGATGATCTTCGCGGTCTCGATCTGCTTCAATCTGCTCTCGGACGGCCTGCGTAGCGCCATGGACATCAGGAACTAGGCCATGAGCGAAACCAACACCTCCGTCGAAATGCTGGAGCCGGTCGAGGACCGCGGTGGGCTCGCGCAGCCGCTGCTGCAGGTCAACGGCCTGACCAAGCATTTCCCGGTGCGCGGCGGCCTGTTCGCCGCCAAGCGCACGGTGCGTGCCGTCGACAATGTCTCCTTCTCTGTCGCCAAGGGCGAGACGGTCGGCATCGTCGGCGAGTCCGGCTGCGGCAAGTCCACGACCGCGCGGCTGCTGATGCACCTGATGCCGCGCGATGACGGCGACATCATCTATGACGGCATGACCGTCGGCCAGTCGCTAAGCTTGCGCGAGCTGCGCCGCGGCATGCAGATGGTGTTCCAGGATTCCTACGCCTCGCTCAACCCGCGCCTGACGATCGAGGAATCCGTCGCCTTCGGTCCAAAGGTCCATGGCATGGCCGATGGCGCGGCGCGCAACCTGGCGCGAGAGCTGCTCGGCAAGGTCGGCCTGCGCCCGGAAAACTTCGCCAACCGCTATCCGCACGAGATCTCCGGCGGCCAGCGCCAGCGCGTCAACATCGCCCGTGCGCTGGCGCTGTCGCCGCGGCTGGTGATCCTGGACGAAGCCGTCTCGGCGCTCGACAAATCCGTCGAGGCGCAGGTGCTCAACCTGCTCGCCGATCTCAAGCGCGAATTCGGCCTCACCTATCTCTTCATCAGCCACGACCTCAACGTGGTGCGCTACATCTCGGACCGCGTGCTGGTGATGTATCTCGGCGAAGTCGTCGAGCTCGGCCCGGTCGACCAGGTCTGGGACAGCCCGGCGCATCCCTACACCCGTGCGCTGCTCGCCGCGATGCCGTCCTCCGATCCCGACAGGCGCACCGAGACGCCGCCGATCACGGGCGACCCGCCCAATCCGATCGATCCGCCGCCGGGCTGCCGTTTCCACACCCGTTGCCCGTTTGCGGAGCCGCTCTGCGCAAATGCGACACCAAAGCTCACTGCGCTGGATAATATGGGCCACGAGGCCGCGTGCTACATGGCGATACCGGGTTCAGGCCACAGCCGCGCCCCCAGGGGAGAAACCGCATGACGAGACCGACACCGAAAGAGATCAAGCCGATCGCGCATATCGCCGGCGTGCCTGTGGACGACGAGATCGCGATCCGCATCTCCAATGCCATCGGCCCCGCCTTCGAAGGCTTCGCCGCGATCGCCGGCACGCTGCCGTTCGATCTGGAGCCCGCAACTTACGTGCTCGCGCAGACGCAGAAGGTGTCGAAATGAGCCGTGAGCCCGCTCTGATGACGCTCACCGAGGTCGCGCGCGCGATCGCGATGAAGCAGGTGTCCTCGCACGAGGCGACGCGTGCGCTGCTGCAGCGCATCGCGCAGTGGCAGCCGCATCTCAACGCCTTCATGTCGATCGAGGCCGAGGCTGCATTGAAAGCGGCGGATGCCGCCGATGCCGAGCTCGCCAAGGGCAATGTCCGTGGTCCCCTGCATGGCGTGCCGCTCGCGCACAAGGACATGTATTACGATGCCGGCCACGTCGCGACCTGCGGCTCGCTGATCCGCCGCGATTTCGTGCCGAACGTCACGTCCACCGCCTTGCAGCGGCTCAAGGACGCCGGCCAGGTCCGGCTCGGCACGCTGCATCTTGCCGAATTCGCCTACGGCCCGACAGGCCACAACGCCCATTACGGTCCGGTGCGCAATCCCTGGAACGTCGCCCATATCACCGGCGGCTCCTCATCCGGCTCCGGTTCGGCGGTTGCCGCGCGCCTGACTTATGCGGCGCTCGGCTCGGACACCGGCGGCTCGATCCGCATGCCCGCGCATTTCTGTGGCGTCACGGGGCTCAAGACCACGGTCGGCCGCGTCAGCCGCGCCGGCGCAATGCCGCTGTCGCAATCGCTCGACACCGTCGGCCCGCTGGCCCGCAGCGCCGAGGATTGCGCGCTCTTGCTGGCGCTGATGGCCGGTCCCGATCCCGCCGATTCGACCTGCAGCCACGAGCCGCTCGCGGACTACGTCGCAGCCACCAAGGCTTCGCTGAGGGGTCTCAAGATCGGCGTGCCCGCCTCGTTCTATGTCGACGATCTCGACAGCGAGGTCGCGCGCGTGCTGGACGAGACCATCGCGGTGCTCAAGCGCGAGGGCGCCGACATCGTCAAAGTCGAGCTGCCGGACCAGCGGCAATTGTCCTCGGCCAGCCAGCTCGTGCTCGCCGCGGAAGCTGCCGCCTTCCACAAGCGCTGGATGATCGAGCGTCCGCAGGACTATGGCCCGCAGGTCTTGATGCGGCTTCAGAACGGCCTCGCCGTTCCCGCCATCACCTATCTCGAAGCGATGCGTTGGCGCGGGCCGGCGCTCGCGGCCCACAATGCCGCGACGGCAGGCGTCGATGCGGTGATCGCACCGGCGTCCCCGGTGCCGGCGCCGACGATCGAGGAGAGCGACGTCGGCGGCGGCCCGAACGCGCCGGCGCTGTTGCAGCGGCTGACGCTGTTCACCCGCCCGGTGAATTTCCTGGGCTTGCCGTCACTGACCATTCCTTCGGGCTTCACCACGACCGGCCTGCCGGTCGGCATGCAGCTGATCGGCCGCTCCTTCGACGAAGCCACCCTGCTGACCATTGGCGCCGCGTTCCAGCGCGTCACCGACTATCACGACCGATTGCCGAAGCTGCCGTCATGACAAACCTCGTCGAGATCTCAGGCCTCAACATCCGCTTCACCGGCGAGCGCACGGTCTATGCCGTGAACGATCTCAGTCTCTCGCTGGGGAACAGCGAGGTGCTGGGCCTGCTCGGCGAATCCGGTTCGGGCAAGAGCGTGACCTTGCGTGCCTTGATGCGGCTGCTGCCGAAGAAGCGCACGCAGATTTCGGGCACGGTCAACGTCATGGGACAGGACGTGCTGGCCATGAACGACGAGCAGCTGTCGTCGTTCCGCGGCCAGACCGTCTCGATGATCTTCCAGGAGCCGGCGCTTGCGCTCGATCCGGTCTACACGATCGGCGCGCAAATCGCCGAAAGCGTGGTGCGCCACGAAGGCAAGAGTTTTGCGGAAGGGCGTGCGCGGGCGCTGGAGATGCTCGAGGTCGTGCGTATTCCCTCGGCCAAGCGCCGGCTGGATGCCTATCCGCACGAAATGTCGGGCGGCATGCGCCAGCGCGCCATGATCGCGCTGGCGCTGGCCTGCCGGCCAAAAATCCTGCTGGCGGACGAGCCGACCACGGCGCTCGATGCCACCGTGCAAATCCAGATTCTGCTCTTGCTGCGCGAGCTGCAGCGCGAGTTCGGCATGTCCGTCATCTTCGTCACCCACGACATCGGCGTCGCCATCGAGATCTGCGATCGCGTCGCGGTGATGTATGCCGGTCAGATCGTGGAGCAGGGGACCTTGCGCGACATCGTCCGCTCGCCGGTGCATCCCTATGCCAAGGGCCTGCTCGCCTCCACCATCCACGGTGCCAAGCGGGGCCAGCGGTTGGAGACCATCCCCGGCACGCCGCCGTCGCTGGCCGAGAAGCCGCACAATTGCTCCTTCGCTCCCCGCTGCAAGCTCGCCGAGCCGCGCTGCCTGGAGCAATTGCCCGGGAATGTCGCGGTCGGGCCGGGTCGGGCCGCCAGATGCGTCCTGGCGGAGCCGGCCACCGTGCTGTCATAGTTCGGATGAGTTGAACCGGGCTGTGCGAGCCTTTCCAGCATTCACACCCCGTTCATTCCGGTTCCCGTTCCATGGCGCCTTTCACGGAGAGGGACCTCACGGATGTACATTTCCAACGAAGGCCTTCTCGTCATCCTGTTCGTCGGTCTCGTCGCCGGTTGGCTCGCCGGCAAGATCGTGCGGGGCGCCGGGTTCGGCCTGATCGGCGACATCGTGATCGGCATCTGCGGTGCGCTGGTGGCGAGCCTGCTGTTTCCAAAGCTCGGCATCCGCCTCGGCACCGGCTTGATCTCCCAGATTGTCTATTCTGCCATCGGAGCGGTCATCCTGCTGCTGGTGGTACGCCTGGTGCGCGGCGGGGGCCGGCTCTAGCCTCTGCATTCGGCTGAGCGGAACTTGAGCCGCGCTTTTCGCGGAAGCGGCTGAAAGCCTGCAAGAAAAAGCCGCAAGCCTGTGGAATTCCGGACTTGCGCGGAAGGCTATCGGGGGTAGATGTGGCCCATGAGGCCTCGGATTAAATTCGACCGCGTTGGACGGCCGGAAAACAGATGTTAATCCAAGGCGAGTACTCCTTGAATCGCCTTTGAAATCAGGGCTTTGCCCGTTAGCCGAAAGAGATCAGACTGATGGCAGCCATCCCTGGCGTCCGCCGTTCGGAGCTCGGTGACGCCTTGCGCGCTTGTCGCACGGCCTTCATCGGCGTCGGCCTGATGAGCTGCATGATCAACCTGCTCTATCTGACCGGGTCGATCTTCATGCTGGAGGTCTATGACCGGGTGCTGCCGAGCCGCAGCATCCCCACCCTGGTCGGCCTGATCATCCTCGCCAGCTTCCTCTACATGGCGCAGGGCGTGCTGGACATGATCCGCAACCGCATCCTGGGGCGGATCGGCACCGCGCTCGACGAGGCCCTCAACAAGCGCGTGTTCGATACCATCGTGCGCCTGCCGCTGCTGGTCGGCAGCCGCAACGAGGGCCTGCAGCCGCTGCGCGATCTCGACAATGTCCGCTCCTTCCTCGGCAGCATGGGCCCGAGCGCATTCTTCGACCTGCCCTGGCTGCCGCTCTATCTCGCCATCTGCTTCGCCTTCCATGTCCTGATCGGCGTCACCGCGCTGGTCGGCGCCATCATCCTGGTCGGGCTGACGCTGGTGACCGAGTTCATGTCCCGCCAGCCGGCGAAGGAAGCGATGGGCCTCGCCGCCCAGCGCAACGATCTCGCCCAGGCCAGCCGCCGCAACGCCGAAGTGATGGTGTCGATGGGGATGGCCGGCCGGATGAACCAGCGCTGGAGCGAGGCCAACGAAAAATACCTCGCCGGCAATCAGCGGGCGAGCGACGTCGCCGGTGGTCTCGGCGCGGTCGCAAAGGTGCTGCGGATGATGCTGCAATCGGCCGTGCTCGCGGTCGGCGCCTATCTCGTCATCCACCAGGAGGCGACGGCCGGCATCATCATCGCCGGCTCGATCCTGTCCGCCCGCGCGCTCGCGCCGGTCGATCTCGCCATCGCGCATTGGAAATCCTTCGTCGCGGCGCGCCAGAGCTGGCAGCGGCTGACGCGCCTGTTGGAGCAGATGCCGGCGCAGGCGATGCCAACCCAGCTGCAGGCGCCGACCAGCCGGCTCTCCGTCGAGGGCGTCGCCATGGTGCCGCCCGGCGATCAGCGTCTCGTGGTGCAGGATGTCACCTTCGCGCTCGCCGCCGGCAACGGCCTCGGCGTGATCGGCCCGAGCGGTTCCGGCAAGTCGTCGCTGATCCGCGCGCTGGTCGGGGTCTGGCAGCCGGTGCGCGGCAAGGTGCGGCTCGACGGCGCGGCGCTCGATCAATGGACGAGCGACGCGCTCGGCCGCCATATCGGCTATCTGCCGCAGGACGTCGAATTGTTCGGCGGCACCATCGCGCAGAACATCAGCCGGTTCGATCCCGAGGCCACCTCCGAGGCGATCATCGCCGCGGCCAAGGAGGCCGGCGTGCACGAGATGATCATCAAGATGCGCGAGGGCTACAACACCCAAGTCGGCGAGCAGGGCGCCGCGCTTTCCGCAGGTCAGGCCCAGCGCGTGGCGCTGGCGCGCGCGCTCTACGGCAACCCCTTCCTGATCGTGCTCGACGAGCCCAATTCCAATCTCGACACCGAAGGCGACGAGGCGCTGACCCGCGCCGTCCGCTCGGCGCGCGAGCGCGGTGCCATCGTCGTCGTGGTGGCGCACCGCCCGATCGGCGTCGAGGCGGTCGACCAGATCCTGGTGCTGCGCGACGGTCGCATGCAGGCCTTTGGGCCGAAGGAGCAGGTGCTCGCCCAGGTGCTGCAGCCGCGCGTGACGCCGCCGGCGCCGATCAAGATCGTCAGCGAAGGCGGAGTGGCCAAACCATGAGCACGAAGCCATGAGCACGTTGGCCATCGGCGGCACCAAGGCGGCCGCGAAGACCGTCCGCGACTCCATCAGGTTCCACCTGATGCTCGGCCTTGTGATCGTGCTGGTCCTGGTCGTCGGCCTCGGCGGCTGGGCCTCGACCGTCCTGATCTCGGGCGCGCTGATTGCGCCGGGCCAGATCGTGGTCGAATCCAACGTCAAGAAGGTGCAGCATCCGACCGGCGGCGTGGTCGGCGAGGTGCGCGCCCGCGACGGCGACCTGGTCAAGTCCGGCGACATCGTGGTGCGGCTCGACGACACCGTCACCAAGGCCAATCTTGCCATCGTCACCAAGAACCTCGATGCGGCGCAGGTGCGTGCGGCGCGATTGCAGGCCGAGCAGCGCGGCCTCGACCGAATCGAGTTCCCGCAAGGCCTCATCGAGCGGGCGGGCGATCCCGACGTCAAGGCGCTGCTTGCGGCCGAGACCAAGCTGTTCGAGGTCCGCGTCAATGGCCGCACCGGGCAGAAGGCGCAGCTCCGCGAACGCATCACGCAGCTCAACGAGGAGATCGCCGGTCTCAGCGCCCAGGAAAAAGCCAAGGACCAGGAGATCGCGCTGGTGCTGAACGAGCTCACCGGCGTGCGTGAGCTCTACGAGAAGCGTCTTGTGCAGATCTCGCGCCTGACCCAGCTCGAGCGCGACTCGGCCCGCCTCAACGGCGAGCGCGCGCAGTACATCGCCGCGCGCGCCCAGGCCAAGGGCAAGATCACCGAGACCGAGCTCCAGATCATCCAGATCGACAAGGACGTGGTCAGCGAGGTCTCCAAGGACCTGCGCGAAACCAACGACAAGATCGGCGAGCTGATCGAGCGCAAGGTCGCGGCCGAAGACCAGCTCCGCCGCGTCGACATCCGCGCGCCGCAGGATGGCATGGTGCTGCAATCGACGGTGCACACGATCGGCGGCGTCGTCACGGCCGGCGATACCTTGATGCTGATCGTGCCGCAGACCGACGATCTCCAGGTCGAGGCCAAGGTCAATCCGGTCGACATCGACAAGCTCCAGATCGGCCAGAAGACGCTGCTGCGCCTGTCCGCGTTCAACCAGCGCACCACGCCCGAGCTCAACGGTGTCGTCAGCCGC
This sequence comes from Bradyrhizobium yuanmingense, assembly GCF_900094575.1. GTDB lineage: Bacteria > Pseudomonadota > Alphaproteobacteria > Rhizobiales > Xanthobacteraceae > Bradyrhizobium > Bradyrhizobium yuanmingense. The sequence goes on from NZ_FMAE01000003.1 coordinate 32,949, forward strand.
GTCTCGCCCGACGTCACCACCGACCAGCGCACCGGCCAAGGCTACTACACCATCCGCGTCTCGATGCCGCCGGAAGAGATCGCCAGGCTCGGCGACGTCAAGATGATCCCCGGCATGCCGGTGGAAGCCTTCGTCCAGACCGGCGACCGCACGATGCTGTCCTATCTGATGAAGCCGCTTCACGACCAGCTGATGCGCGCCTTCCGCGAGAAGTGACGCACGACAGCGCGTCGTGGTCTCGTAGGGTGGGTTAGGCGAAGCCGTAACCCACCGCTTCTCTAACCGAGGATGCGGAAGTGGTGGGTTACGCTGCGCTAACCCACCCTACAACACCGCCTTCTTTGCTATAGTTCGACTCAGGCCCAATCACCCGGCGGTCGAACCATGCAATCTCCACCCTCCATCCCCACCGCATCCTTCTCCGACGCGTCCCTCGCCGTTGCCCGCCTCGAAGAAATCTACGAGCGCAACACGAAATTCCTGCGCGACCGGTTCGAAGCCTATGTCGGCGGGGAAGCGATCACGATGCGGGTTCGCGCCTATTATCCCTTCGTCCGTATCACCACTGCGACGCATGCGCGGCTGGATTCGCGCCTTGCTTACGGCTTCGTCGCCGGACCCGGCGTGCATGAAACCAGCGTGACGCGGCCGGATCTGTTCCGCAGCTATTTCACCGAGCAGATCGGCCTCTTGATCCAGAACCACGGCGTGCCCGTCGAGATCGGCGAGTCCGCCGAGCCGATCCCGATCCACTTCGCCTATCGGCGCGACATCAATATCGAAGCCGCGATCACCACCAGCGAGAATTCGCCCGTGACACGCTCGCTGCGCGATGCGTTCGACGTGCCCGTTCTCGCGACCATGGACGATTCGATCGCCGACGGCACTTTCGAGCTCCAGCCTGATACGCCGGAGCCGCTGTCCCTGTTCCGCGCCGCCCGCGTCGATTACTCGTTGCGCCGGCTTTATCACTACACCGGCACCGATCCCGAATATTTCCAGAACTTCGTGATCTTCACCAACTACCAGTTCTATGTCGATGCCTTCGCGCAAGCGTGCCAGCAGCGGCTGCAGTCCGGCGAAGCCGGGCTCGAAGCTTTCGTCGCGCCCGGCAACGTGATCACGAACAGCGGCGGCGCGATCAGCGGCACCGCGCCGGCTCGCGCACCGCAGATGCCGGCCTTCCATCTGGTCGCACCTGGCTATCGCGGCATCACGTTGATCAACATCGGCACCGGTCCGTCCAATGCGCGCAACGTCACCGACCACGTCGCGGTGCTGCGGCCGCATGCCTGGCTGATGCTCGGCCATTGCGCCGGCCTGCGCAACACGCAGCGGCTCGGCGATTACGTGCTCGCGCACGGCTATGTGCGCGAGGATCACGTGCTCGATCGCGAGCTGCCGCTGTGGGTGCCGATCCCAGCGCTGGCCGAGATGCAGGTCGCGCTCGAGGAGGCGGTCGAGGACGTCACCGGGCTCGAAGGCTTCGAGCTCAAGCGCCTGATGCGCACCGGCACGGTCGCGAGCGTCGACAACCGCAATTGGGAAATTTCCGGGCCTGAGGTGATCCGCCGGCTGTCGCAATCGCGCGCGGTCGCGCTCGACATGGAATCGGCCGCCATCGCCGCCAATGGCTACCGCTTCCGCGTTCCCTACGGCACGCTGCTGTGTGTCTCCGACAAGCCGCTGCATGGCGAGATCAAGCTCGCGGGCATGGCCAGCGAGTTCTACCGCCGCCGCGTCGGCCAGCACCTTGAGATCGGCCTGAAGGCGCTGGAGCGGCTCAAGCAGCAGGAATCGGAACGGCTGCATTCGCGCAAGCTCCGCAGCTTTGCCGAAGTGGCGTTCCAGTAGGGCCGAAGCCGCACTTTGCTGCTGACAAGCGCAGCGATTTTCAGCATTGTCCGACGCGGGGCTCGACCGGGACGACTTGATGCCGCTCATGCGCCACAAGATCATTGGCCATGATCTGGAACGGCTGGCCTTTCGCTTCACCATGTTGAACGACGGCGAGGTCGTGCAGTGCCAGATCAGCGACGCCGCGATGGACGAGCTCGCGGGCATGCAGGGCACCGAAAGCAGCGCACGGCAGGCGCAATTCCTGTCGCTGCGCGAGACCATCGAGCGGATCGCGTCGGACCTCTACGACGAGGCACCGCGATTCCCGGGCTATGTGGTGCGCATTTTCATGCGGCATTTGGCAAAATAAGCCAGCCTGCATGCGATCCGCCAGGCGGTGAAAGGGCTGCGAAAGGATTCGTTAACGGCAGCCTGTAGTTGCAATGGATGGCGCCGACCCCGGCGTGCGATGATGTCTCGCGGTATTTCACGCCAACATTCTCGCATGACCAGAAGATCACTCCTGCTGCTCGTCGCCGTCGCCCTGCTGGCCGGAAATCTGGCATATGCCAGCCTCTCCGGGCCCAGCGGGTTTGCACGCGATTTCGATCAGAACCTCGCGCGATTCCCACTGGCGGCGTCTATCGCCCGCAGCGATCCCGCCCTCCGGGAGGTCTTGCTCCGAAAGACCGAGGCGGCGTTCAATGAAGGCGGATGGCCCGCCGCGAATGGCGTGCTCAACATCATTCTGGCGAACGAGATGGAAGCCTATGCCGATGACGAACACATCAATGCGGTGGACCGGGCAGAGCTGACAGCCCTTCTGAAGCTGATGAGCGACCCATTGGCATGCAAGTCCTTCCTCATGGCGGGTTCCCAGCGCGGCGAGTTTTCGGACGCAGCACAAGAGCTTGCAGAGCTCGGGGCGGCTCACGGGGCGGCGATCGCGAACGGTTTCGAACGCAAGACAAAGGGTGTCGCCCGGGTGCAGGCTGGTGACGAGGAGCTCGGAGCGATCGAGATGCAATTGCGTCGGGGGCCTTTCGCGGAGCTCACCCGGCAGGAGCTCGGGGCAGAGTCGAGATACCTCGGCGGCAACCCCGCTTTGATGTGCAGCGCGGCCATCAAGAAGCAGCTCAATCTGCTGTCAGTAGACAGAGTTTACTCGGCTTACGCCTCGCGCCTGCGGCGAGCCAGGGATAACAAGATCGATGTCGTCGAGGTCCGCGCGAAGCTGTGCCGCGAACCCGGTAATAGCTTGTCTTGCCCCTGAGCGGGGGTATCGATGGTGAGATGAGCGTGGGCTCCGCTCATCCCTCAAGCTTTCTCAACAACAGCTTCAGCGCCGTCGCCGCGAATACCTGCATGTTGCCGAACCGGTCGTTGCTTCCCGTCTCCAGCGTCATCACCTCTGACGCGGGCCCTGCAACCGCCATGCAGCTATGGCCCGCCGAATCGCCGTAGCGGTTGCCGGTGGGGCCGGCGGCGCCGGTCTCGGACAGGCCCCAGTCGCTGTCGAAGCGCGTTCGCATCTGCTCGGCCAGCAATTGCGCGTAGGGCTCCGACGACGACCGAAAGCCCTTCATTCCTTCGTCCGAAATATCCATCAGCATGCGCCTGGCATCGCGCGTATAGACCACCGCGCCGCCGAGGAAATAGGCGGATGCGCCGGGCACCGCGAGCAGGCTGGCCGCGATCAGGCCGCCGGCGGAGGATTCGGCAACCGCAATGGTCTGTTTGCGCGCGATCAGTTTGGCGGCGACCTGTTCCGCAATGCCGACGAGCTCTTTCATGTCGTAACCCCTCATTCCTTCGCAACCGAGCTCAGCCTTCCTAGCATATGACAGGACGCTTGGCCGAGTTGCGGGCGGCGGGCAGGCCTGCTTGAATGGCGGGGACAAGAAGAGACATGCGAGGAAACGTGAGAAGGGAGACGTGATGGCGTCCCTGATCGCCGGCGGCATCGACTGCGACGTGCATCCGGCCGTGCCGCATCTGACCAGCCTGCTGCCGTACCTGAACGATTATTGGCGCGATCAGGTCACGACGCGCGGCATGGTCGACCTTATCTCGCAATCCTATCCGCAGAACTCGCCGATTACCGCGCGGCCGGACTGGCGCCCCGAGACCGGCAAGCCCGGTGAGAGTCTGGCGGACATGCAGCGTCACGTGCTCGATGCTTTCAAGCTCGAATACGCCATCTGCAATCCGCTCTACGGCGTGCAGATGGTGTTTTCGGAAGACATGCAGGCCGCCTTCTGCCGCGCGCTGAATGATTGGCTGGCGAAGGAATGGCTCGATCGCGACTCGCGGCTGCGCGGCTCGATCGTGATCCCCACGCAAAGCGTCGAGAAAGCGGTTGCCGAGATCGAGCGCTGTGCACCGGACGAGCGCTTCGTGCAGGTGCTGATGCTTGTCATGGGCGATACGCCGCTCGGCAAGCGCGCGCTGTGGCCGATCTACGAGGCCGCGGAACGTCTGGAACTCCCGGTCGGCATCCACGCCGGTTCCGCCTATCACAATCCGCCGACCGCCGTGGGTTGGGGGTCCTATCACATCGAGGATTATGTTGGGCAGGCCCAGGCGTTCCAGACCCAGCTCACCAGCCTGATCGTGGAGGGCGTGTTCGCCAAATATCCGCGGCTGAAAATGGTGATGCTGGAGTCCGGCGTGTCCTGGATCGCGCCCTATCTGTGGCGCCTGCACAAGTTCTGGCGCGGGGTACGGATGGAGACGCCGTGGGTCGATCGCGCGCCGCTGGAGATTGTGCGCAGCAACATCCGTTTCTCGTTACAGCCATTTGATGCGCCGCCGGAACCTCAGACATTAATTCGCCTGTTTGATCATATGCAGTCCGACGAATTGGTCCTATTCTCCACGGACTATCCGCACTGGCAGTTCGACGGCCAGGACGCGCTGCCCGAAGGTCTGTCCCCCGATCTCGTGCGCAAGATCATGATCGACAATCCGCATGCAACCTATCCCCGCCTGAAATGAGCCCGCTGCCAAAGGAGGCAAGGCGATGAATATCCAGTTCCGCGAGAACCAAGAAGCCGCTTCCCCACTGAACGTCAAAACCGCAATCGCGGACTGCGACATCCATCCGGCGCGCACGACCCACACCGAGCTCTACCCCTACCTCGCCAAACGCTGGCAGCATCACCTCGAAGTCTACGGCGTCCATGCCTATCAGGGCATGATGGAAGGCCCGCCCTATCCGAAAGCCCAGCCCAACGCCTCGCGCCGGGATGCCTATCCGCCGGAAGGCGGCCCGCAAGGCTCCTCGCTCGCCTTCATGCAGAAGCAATTGCTCGATCCCAACAACGTGCAGCTGGGCGTGCTCAATCCACTCAACACCGGGCAGGGCATCCGCAATCACGAGCTCTCGGCCGCTCTGTGCTCGGCCATCAACGATTGGCAGATCGACAAATGGACCAGCAAGGATAAGCGGTTGAAGGCCTCGATCGTGGTCGGCAATGAGGACGGGCTATCGGCCGCCGCCGAGATCCGCGAGCGCGCCGGGGACAAGAACTTCGTGCAGGTGCTGCTGCTCAGCCGCAATGTCGAGCCGCTCGGCCAGCGTCGCTATTGGCCGATCTATCAGGCCGCGGAAGAAGCCGGCCTTCCCGTCGGCGTGCACGCCTTCGGCTTCGGCGGCAATCCGATCACACCCTCAGGCTGGCCGTCCTATTACATCGAGGAGATGGTCGGGCATTCGCAGTGCCAGCAATCGGCGCTTGCGAGCCTGGTTTTGGAGGGCGTGTTCGAGCGCTTCCCGAAATTGAAGATGGTGATGATCGAGGCCGGCTTCGGCTGGGCGCCGTCGCTGGCGTGGCGGCTGGACAAGGCCTGGCAGCGGCTCAGGAGCGAGGTGCCGCATGTAAAACGGCCGCCGTCGGAATATATCCGCGAGCAGGTGTGGTGGACGACGCAGCCGATGGAAGATCCTGAAAGGCGCGAGGATCTGTTCGATGTCATCAAATGGATCGGCTGGGATCGTCTCTTGTTCGCCACCGATTATCCGCATTGGGACTATGACGAGCCGTCGCGCGTGCTGCCGGCGGGAGTCAGCGAGGACAATCGCGAGGCGTTCTATCTCGGCAACGCAAAGAAGCTGTACGGGATAACCGCATGATCCGAAAAAGTGTGAAGCGGTTTTTCGGTCAGATCATGCGGAAAACATAGCATGGCGCGGCATGTGATTGCCGCGGTCGACGAGCTTCCGCCCGGCACGCGAAAATTCCTGGAGATCGACGGGCGGCCGATCGCAGTCTTCAACATCAAGGGCGAATATTTCGGCCTGATGAACCGCTGCCCGCATCAAGGCGCGGCGCTGTGTGAGGGCCCGCTGATCGGTCTCGCACAGTCGAGCAACCCCGGCGAGATCGAATACACCAAGTTAGGTGAGATCATCCGCTGCCCATGGCACGGCTGGGAGTTCGACATCCGCACCGGCCAATCCTATTGCGACCCCCGCCGTTTCCGCGTGAAGGCCTATCCCGCCCATGTCGAGCCGGGCGCCAGCGTGGTGAAGGGGCCGTATGTCGCCGAGACCATCCCGGTGAAAGTCGAGAGCGACTACGTGGTGGTCGAAATCTAAGCCGCACCGGCGGTGCGCTCCCTCGCCCCGTTCTTACGGGGAGAGGGTTGGGGTGAGGGGCCTCTCTCAACACGAGCGGTCGTCGAGATATCTGTACCCCCTCACCCGAATTCGATCTGCGATCGAATTCGACCTCTCCCCGCAAGCGGGGAGAGATGAAGAGAGTGCGCGTCCCGAAATGACACCGTCTAGCGCCCCGCCACCGGCTCCGGCACCGCATCATAGGCCGGCACTGTGCCGCCGCCGCGATACACCGTCGAGGCCGCGATGATGCCGAGCAGGGCGGCGAACATCAGCCAGAAGCCGGGCGCGGCCTTGTCGCCGGTGCGCTCGATCAGCCAGGTCGAGGCGAACGGCGTGAAGGTGCCGAACAGGGCGGCGGCGAGCGCGAAGGCGAGCGAGAAGCAGGTGGTGCGCACATGCGCCGGCACGATCTCGACGAGTGCGCCGAGCATGGTGCCGCTGTAGACGCCGAAATAGAACGAGAACATCATCTCGACCGCGAGCAGCTTGCCGAACGTCGGCGCGGCCACCAGCCAGTGCAGCGCCGGATAGGCGGTGACGAGAGAGAGGCCGGCGATGGCGAGCAGCACCGGCTTGCGGCCGATGCGATCGGACAGCGCGCCGCCGACCGGATTCCAGATGAAGTTGCTCACTGCGACGAGCAATGTCACGAGCAACGCGTCCTGCGTCGACAGCTTCAGCACAGTCTTGCCAAAGGTCGGCGTGTAGACGGTGACGAAATAGAACGTCGTCGTAGTCAGGATCGCGATCATCATGCCGAGCACGACGATGCGCCAGTTGGTGAGTGCGGAGGCGAACACCTCGCGCGTCGTCGGATGCTTTCTCATGGCAAGGAAGGCCGGCGTCTCCTCCAGCGTCCGCCGCAGGATGAAGATCAGCGGAATGATCAGGCAGCCCACGAAGAAGGGAATGCGCCAGCCCCAGGCGGCCACCAAGTCGGCCGGCATCACCTCCGAGAGGATGAAGCCGAGGATCGAGGCCACGAAGATCGCGACCTGCTGGCTCGCCGATTGGAACGAGGTGTAGAAGCCGCGATTGCCGGGCGTTGCAATTTCGGCGAGGTACACCGACACGCCCCCGAGCTCGACGCCTGCCGAGAAGCCCTGCAGCAACCGGCCGATCAGCACGATGACCGGCGCGGCGATGCCGATGGTCGCGTAGCTCGGGCAGAACGCGATGACGACGGTGCCGAAGGCCATGATGCCGAGCGTGACGATCAGGCCTTGGCGGCGGCCGATGCGGTCGATATAGGCGCCGAGCACGATCGCGCCGACGGGACGCATGAGAGCGCCGAGCCAGAACACGCCGAACGTGTTGAGTAGCGAGGCCGTCTCGTTGGTGGAGGGGAAGAACGCCTTGCCGATCGCGGCGGCATAGAAGCCGAACAGGAAGAAGTCGAACTGCTCGAGGAAATTGCCCGAGGTCGCGCGCAGGATGGCGCCGATGCGCGATTTGATTGCGGGTGGATTGGTCGATGCGGCTGATCCAGCCATGGCGTTCTCCCCTTGGAAAGGCGTGGCCGGCCGAGAATCGTTCTCTCGGCAAGGCGACAGATTGATGCTGCGACAATCTGCCATACCCCTTCCCGCGCGGGGCGAGGCGAGTCAACCGATTTCGCCGGGGAAGCTGATGAATTTTCAGGCTTTATTTTGCGCTGCAGCGATCATCCAGTCGCGAAAAGCGACCAGCTTTGGCGCCTCACGACGGCCCTCGGGCGAGACCAGGTAAAAGCCGGCGTCCGCCGGCAGCGCGATCTTGAAGGGGACCACGAGCCGGCCCTTGGCGATGTCGTCCTGCACATAGGAGGTCCGTCCCATCGCGACGCCGATGCCGTCGATGGCGGCCTGGATGGTCATGAAGATCATGTCGAAGGTGATGCCGGGGTGCCTTGCGATATCGGCCGGCAGGCCCGCCGCGGTCAGCCACAGCCGCCAGTCGTCGCTGTTGGTGCTCGACGTGTGCAGCAGCGGATGGTTGCGCAGGTCCTCGGGGCGGCGCAGCGGCTTGTCGCCGCGCAGCAGCGATGGGCTGCACACCGGAAACAGCTCGTCCGCCATCAGCCAGTCGGCGCGCAGGCCCGGCCATTGGCCGCGACCATAGCGGATCGCGGCATCGACATTGTCGCGCTGGAAGTCGACGAGGCTGGTCGAGGTGGTGATGCGCACATCGATGCCGGGGTGCTGCTCCTGGAAATCGGTCAGCCGCGGCAGCAGCCATTTGGCGGCGAGCGAGGCCAGCGTCGACACTGTCAGCACCTTGTCGTCGTCCTTGCGCAGGAGACGGTCCGTGGCGAGGCGCAAATCGTTGAAGGCGGCGCGGACGCCCGGCAAATAGTCGCGCGCCTCCGGCGTCAGCGCCAGCGCGCGGTTCTGCCGGATGAACAGGCGGATGCCGAGCTCCTCCTCCAGCCTGCGGATCTGATGGCTGATCGCGGTCTGGGTCACGTTCAGCTCGCTGGCTGCGAGCGTGAAGCTGAGATGGCGCGCGGCGGCCTCGAACGCCCGCAATCCGTTCAGGGAGGGCAATCTGGCAGTCATTTGGCAGCAGGATGCATGACGTTATTTCATGCGAAAAGGTACAAATTGTCGTTTGTCGCGGCGCAGCAGAAGGCAGATATTAGCGGTCAACTTAGCTCCAGGAGCTGAAAATGTCTACATTGACCGACAATTCGATGACAAATCATCATGCACAGGGCGTCCTCTACCAGATCGGCGAGGTCCTTCACGTCTGGCACGAGCGCTACCGGACCCGGCGCGAGCTGACCCACTGGACAGCCCGCGATCTCCAGGACGTCGGGCTGTCCTGGTCCGACATTGCCTACGAGGCCGACAAACCCTTCTGGCGGGCCTGACAGGCCGCCAGGCCGGCGCCGCCTGAGCACAGGGGCGCCGGCGGTCCCCTTTCCGCAGGGCACGTGTCATGAGCACCCTTCGCCTCGAAGACCTCAAGCAATATTCGGACGTGCTGCGCACAAGGCACGATGAGCGGCTCAATGTCCGCTTCGTCGAGCCGCGCGACACCGACGAGCTGCAGCACTATTTCCGCGCGCTCTCGACCCGCTCCCGCTACAACCGCTTCTTCGGTGCGATCAGCGAGTTGCCGAAGGGCCTGCTGCACGATTTCCTCGAGGTCGGCGAGCGCGATCGCTTCACCATCGTGGCGACCATGATGGTCGACGGCTTCGAGACCATCGTGGCCGAAGCCCGCTATGCCTTCCATGCCGAGACCGCGACGCTCGAGTTCGGCCTCTCGGTCGATGACCGCTGGCAGGGCCACGGCATCGCCACCGCGCTGATGAAGAATCTCGAATGCCGCGCGGCCGCGCTTCGAGCCGAGCACATCTACGGCGACACGCTGCGCGCCAACGAGACCATGGTCTCGCTCGCGCGCAAAGCCGGCTTCACGTTCGTCAACCATCCGGACGATTGGAAGCTGGTGCGCTTCGACAAGGAGATCAGCGTCGAACCGAAAGACATTCCCTGCGCGAGTTGGCGCCTCGCCGCCCTTTCCCGTCAGGCCGACAGCCCCTCAGCCTCGGCCTAACATGACTGCAGCCCGGCCTGGCCAAGCCAGAGCCGGGCGTTTTTTCGCGTTCTCTCTCTCTCTCCATCGTCATTCCGGGGCGCGCGTAGCGCGAGCCCGGAATCCATTTCACCGCGCGTTTTGCGGCCCAATGGATTCCGGGTTCGATGCTGCGCATCGCCCCGGAATGACGGCGCTTGTGTCGGAGCTACTTCCCCGTGAACACCGCTTTCCGCTTGTCGATGAAGGCCTGCACGGCCTCCTTGTGGTCGGCGGTCGTGGTGAGGCGGACCAGCCTTTCGGCCTCGTGGTCGCGCGCGGTTTCGAAGTCGAACAGCAGGGCCTCGTCGAGATTGTCCTTCATGTAGCGCAGCGCGAGGCGCGGGCCTTCGGCGAGCGATTTGGCCAGTGCGAAGGCCTCGGTCTGCAGTTTGTCGTCGGGCACGACTCGGTTGACGAGGCCGATCGCTTCGGCGCGCGCGGCATCGACGCGGTCGCCTGTGAACATCAATTCGCGCGCCCGCGCGGTGCCGACCAGCCGAGTGAGCAGCCAGGCGATGCCGTAATCGCCTGACAGCGCGATGCGGGCATAGCCGGTGGCGACGAAGGCGGATTGCGCGGCGATGCGGATGTCGCAGGCCATGGCGATGGCGAGCCCGGCGCCGACTGCCGGGCCGGGCAGCGCAGCGATGGTCGGCTTGCGCACCGACACCAGCGCGCCGGTGAGCAGCCGCTGCCGCTCCTGCAGATCGGCGACCTTGTCGTCAAAGGACATGTCGAGCTTAGCCTTGTCGCGATGCGCCCCCATGCCCTTGACGTTGCCGCCGGCGCAGAAGGCTTCGCCCGCGCCGGTGAGCAGCAGTGCGCCGACATCGGAATTCTCGCCGCAGCTCCGGATCATCGCGCGCAGCGCCGGCGTCAGCGCATCCGACAGCGAGTTGCGCGCCTCCGGCCGGTTCAGCGTGATCACGGCGACGCGGTCGCGGATGGTGCAGAGGAGCTCGTTGGTGCCGGTGTCGATGGTGGTTTCGGTGGTCATGGTTTCTCCCTGCTCTTATTGGACTAGTAGGGTGGATTAGCGAAGCGTAATCCACCTCTTCTCTAATGCGCGGTGATAAAAGAGGTGGGTTACGCTCCGCTAACCCACCCTACGGCAGCTTGCCTTCAAAACCTCTCCACCCAGGGCCGCAGCTCCAGCTCCCAGCTCCAGGCGCTGCGCGGCTGCTGCAGCACGTTCCAATAGCTCTGTGCGATCGCGTCGGGATCGAGCATCGAATCCGGCTTATCCGCCGGGTCGGGCCGCGCCGCGCTCCTGATGCCGCCGTCGATGACGAAATGCGCGACATGGATGCCCTGCGGCGACAATTCGCGCGCCATGCTCTGCGCAAGGCCCCGCAGCGCGAACTTGCCCATCGCGAAGGGAGCGGACTGCGCATAGCCCTTGACACTGGCGGAGGCGCCGGTGAACAGGATCGCGCCGTGCTGGTTCGGCAGCATGCGCTTGGCCGCCTGCTGCGCCACCAGGAAGCCGCCATAGGCGCTGACCGCAATCGCCTGCGCGACGTCGGCGGGCACGAGGTCGACGAACGGCCCGCGCGTGCGGCCGCTGGCGTTGTAGACAACGAGATCGGGCGTACCGATCTCGCGCTCGACCAGTCCGAACAGCCGCTCCACCTCGTCGGGCTCGGTGGCGTTGCAGGCATAGGCCTTGGCCCCGGTTTCGGTGCAGAGCGCGCCAAGCTTCTCGATCTTGCGAGCGGCGAGCGCGACGCGGATGCCCTGCGCCGCTAGCAGGCGCGCTAGCGATGCGCTGAGGCCTTCGCCGACACCGACGATGAGGGCGATCTTGTATTTCGGATGTTCCATGGCGTGATCTCTCGGAAGTAGGAGCCGCTGATCTATGCATGGTCCGCGCGGACAACCAGCCGGCGCGGTCACAATTCCGCAGGGCGAGTTGCTCCCTCGCGGCGATCATGCCGCCCTGACATTTTGCGGCTTTATCGCTGTCCGCGACTGGAGCATGATCGACATCATCCAAAGCGGCAAGCGCAAAGAATTGCCGTCGGACGGAAACGAAGAGGACGAACATGCCAAGACCGGTTAAAGCGCAGCCAGAAGATATCGCGGCCGCACCCTCCGGCCTGCTGGCGCCCGATACGTCGGGGATGAATTTCTACCGCGCCGATCCCGCGCTCACGGACCTGCTGCGCATCCATCTGCCGGAGAATCTGTTCCGCCACATCGAGCCGCATCTCGACCGCCTCGGTGAGCTCGCCGGCGGCCATCTCGACGAATGCGCGCGGCTTGCCGACCGCCACACGCCCATCCTGCACCAGCGCGACAAGTTCGGCCGCGACGTGCAATGGATCGAATATCACCCGGCCTATCGCGAGCTCGAGAACGCCGCATTCGGCGAGTTCGGCATCCACGCGCTGTCGATCGCTAAGGGCATCATGGGCTGGCCGGACAAATACCCCGTTGTCGCCAAGCACGCCTTCACCTTCCTGTTCAACCAGACCGAATTCGGCATGGGCTGCCCGATCAACGTCACCGACGGCTGCGCCAAGCTGTTGGCGAATTTCGGCAGCGAGGCGCTGAAGGCGAAATATCTGGATGGCCTGACCTCGACCGACATGAGCAAGCTGACCCAAGGCGGCCAGTTCATGACCGAGAAGGAAGGCGGCTCCGACGTCGGCACGCTGACCACGCGCGCCGTGCAGGAGGGCGACCATTGGCGCCTCTATGGCGAGAAATGGTTCTGCTCGAATGCCGATGCGAAAGTCGTGATGCTGCTGGCGCGGCCCGAAGGCGCCGGCCCCGGCACGCGCGGCGTCGGCCTGTTCCTGATGCCGCGTTTCCTCGACGACGGCACGCAGAACCATTACCGGATCGTGCGCCTCAAGGACAAGCTCGGCACGCGCTCGATGGCCTCGGGCGAGATCAAGCTCGAAGGCGCGATCGCCTACGCCGTCGGCAAGCTCGACCGTGGTTTCGTGCAGATGGCCGAGATGGTGAACTCCTCGCGGCTCTCCAACGGTGTCAAGTCCACCGCGCTGATGCGCCGCGCCTATCACGATGCGATGACGGTGGCGACCAACCGCGTCGTGTTCGGCCAGCGCACCATCGATCTGCCGCTGGGACGGCGGCAGATGCTGAAGATCATGCTGCCGGTGGAGCAGGGCCTGTCGATGAGCTTCCTCACTGCTGATGCCCTCGACCGTGCCGAGGCCGGCAGCCAGGATGCCGCGGCGCTGCTGCGCATTCTCACCCCGACGCTGAAGTTCCGCGCCACGCGCGATGCGCGCAAGGTTTGCGGCGATGCGCTCGAGATGCGCGGCGGCATCGGCTATATCGAGGAATTCGCCACCGCCCGCCTGTTGCGCGATGCGCATCTCGGCTCGGTCTGGGAAGGCACCGGCAACATCGTCGCGATCGATGCGCTCCGCCGCGCGGTAGGCCGCCACGGCGCGGAATCCGCGCTCGCGGCCGATCTGCACGCCCGGCTCGACGACAGCGCCTCGGTGCCGCAGGCCTGGCGCGACAATTTGCGTGGCCTCACCGACCGCGCCGTCGGCTTCGCACGTGAAGTCGCGGCCAAGTCCGAGAACGAAGCCGATGCGCGCCGCGCCACCAGCGCGCTCTATCACGTCGCCAGCGCAGTCGCGTTCGCCTGGGAAGCACACCGCATTCACGAGATGCGCGGCGATGCACGCCGGCTGCTGCTGTCGCGCCTCGTGATCGACCACCGCGTGACGCCGAGCGATCCGTTCCGGCTCACGGAAAATGCCGCGCAGGCGAAGATGGCCGAACTGCTGCTCGGCGATCGCGCAGCCGGCATGAGCGAGGTTGGCGAACTGGTTCTGGCGGCGTAGGCTGCGCGCTGCGATCAAACAAAAAACGCGACAGGGAGTGTTCGATGAAGGCCGCCGTCCTCTATGAAGTCAACCAGCCGCTCATCATCGAGGACATCAGCCTGCCGAAGCCGGGACCGCGCGAGGTGCTCATCCGCACCGCCGTCGCCGGCCTCTGCCACTCCGACCTGCATTTCATGGAAGGGCTCTATCCGCATCCGCTGCCGGCGGTGCTCGGGCACGAATCCGCCGGCGTGGTGGAGCAGGTCGGCTCCGATGTCACCTATGTGAAGCCCGGCGACCACGTCGTCACATGTCTCTCCGTCTTCTGCGGCACCTGCGACAACTGCACCACCGGCCGCACCGTGCTCTGCACCGACGCGACGGTGAAGATGCTGCCGGGCGTCTCCAACCGGATGCAATGGTCGAAGCCGGAGAAGCTGCACCAGTTCCTCAATCTCTCCTCCTTCGCCGAGCAGATGCTGGTGCACGAGAATGCCATCGTGAAGATCCGCAAGGACATGCCGCTCGATCTCGCCGCGCTGATCGGCTGCGGCGTCATCACCGGCTATGGAGCGGTGGTGAACACCGCGAAAGTGACGGCCGGCGAGACCGTGGCCGTGATCGGCTGCGGCGGCGTCGGCATGGCCGCGATCAACGGCGCGCAGATCGCCGGCGCCGGCCGCATCATCGCCATCGACACCAATCCCGCAAAACTCCAGCTCGCGACCAAGCTGGGCGCGACTGACATCATCAACCCGGCCGAGGGCGATGTCGTGAAGCAGGTCCGCGACCTCACCAATGGCGGCGTGCATCATTCCTTCGAGGTGCTCGGCCGCAAGGAGACGGCCGAGCAGGCTTTTGCCATGCTCGCCTCCGGCGGCACCGCCACCATCGTCGGCATGATCCCGTTCGGCCAGAAGATCGAGCTGCACGGCTTCGACTTCCTGCGCGAGCGCAAGATCCAGGGCTCTTCGATGGGCTCGAACCATTTCCGCGTCGACATGCCGCGCCTGGTCGATTTCTATTTGCGCGGCCGGCTGCATCTGGAAGATTGGATCTCGGCCAAGCTGAAGCTCTCCGAGATCAACGAGGGTTTTGCCAACATGAAGGCAGGCAAGACGCTGCGCAGCGTGATCGTGTTCGATAGCTAGCGGCCGTTACGGTGTCATCGCCCGGTCAAGCCGGGCATGACAGTTCGTAGCCCGGATGGAGCGAAGCGCAATCCGGGATCTTTGTCGCGGATCGGCTGTCCCGGATTTCGCTTCGCTCCATCCGGGCTACAGGACTTCGAAGCATCAATCATCGAACATCTTCGGCGGCACGAAGCCGCCGAACTCGCGCTCGATCAGCTCGGCGAGCTTGAGCGGCGTCCTGTCCTCGAGGAAGGGACCGACGATCTGCACACCGACAGGCAGACCGTGTTTCGACAGGCCGAGCGGAACGGCCGTTGCCGGCAGGCCCGGAAGCGTTGCGATGCCCGGCCAGGCGAGCTGGTCGGAATAGGGGTAATCCTTGCCGTCGATGCTGATCGTTCGCAGGCGTTGTTCCGGCGAATGATCGTGCGGAAAGGCCGGCGTCGGCATGATCGGGCAGATCACCGCGTCGAAGCTCTTGAACAACGCGCGCCATTGCGCGCGCAGGACGGCGCGGGTTCCTGCGTCGAGCACCCAGGCGCGGTGGCTCGCGGTGATGCCGCGCAGTCGCTCCGCGCCGAGGCTGCGATCTTCCGGCGAGAGCTGACTCGCCCGTGCCTGCGCATCCGCCAACTCGTCGGGAGGCAAGAACGCGCCGAGGAAGCCCAGCAGCATGCGCATGTAAAGCCGCGACGTCTCCGCAAAGTCCGGGAGCAGCGCGCTCTCCCCTGCGACGGCGACGCCGGCCTTCGCAAGATCGGCCGCGAGCTTGTCGATCGCGGCGCGGACATCCCGGTCGCTCGGCAGCAGGGGATGGCTGTCGATCACCAGGACACGAAAATCCCGCAGCGACTGATGCCGCGCGGCCGGCAAATCGAGCTTGTAGGCGATACCGGAATCGAGCGGATCGGGCCCCGCCATGACGTCGAGCAGCAAGGACAGATCCGCCGCATTGCGCGCCATCGGCCCGATGACGGCGAGGTCGCCCTCGCGCGGAATGGCTGGAAACGGCGGCGGGGTCTCGCCGCGCGCCGCGCAGAGATTGAGGGTCGGCTTGTGCGCGAACACGCCGCAATGAAATGCCGGCACACGCAGGGAGCCACCGATGTCCGAGCCGGTGGCGAGCGCGCAATAGCCTGCGGCGAGGGCTGCCGCCGATCCCCCGGACGAACCGCCCGGCGTGCGGCCGAGATCGTAGGGGTTGTTGGTGGTGCCATAGATGTCGTTGTAACTCTGCCAGTCGCCGAGGCCGACCGGCACGTTGGTCTTACCGAGGATCACGCCGCCGGCCTGCTTGATGCGGGTCACCGCCAGCGCGTCTTCCACGGGCTTGAAGCCCTTCTGCGGCACGAATCCCCAGGTCGTCGGCAGGCCTGCGATGTTGAAGGATTCCTTGATCGTCGTGGGCAGGCCGAGCAGCGGCTTGTGCTCGCCGCGCGCCAGCGCCGCATCCGCCTCGCGCGCCGCAACGAGCGCGCGATCGAAATCGCGCACGCACACCGCGTTGATCCTGCCGTCGTGCCGTTCGATACGCGCGATCGCGTCCTGCGTCAGCTCGACCGCCGCGACCTTCTTCGCGCGCAACGCGGCCGACAATTCGACCGCACTCCTGAAACTCCATTCCGATCCGGCCACGGCGCTTCTCCCGCTCTGATTGCTCGAAGATGATGCGCAGTCTGGCCGAATCTCGCAACGGCTGTTTGATGGAGATTGTGGTTCCCGGTCAAATCAGGCCGCGCCCGCCTTGGCGAGGAAGTCGAGCAACAACCTGCTCACCGCGGCCGGCTGCTCCTGCTGGACCCAATGGCCGGCGCCGTCGACGAGATGGCAACCGAGCATCTTCGTGCACGCGCTGCGCTGCATCGTCTCGAATACGCCGGGCCGTTGATAGGTGCCCCAATCCTGCTTGCCCGAAATGAAGCAGGAGGGCACGTCGATGCTGCGGCCGGCAAACAATTGCATCTCGTTGTTGAGCATGCCCGACGTGCCGTAGCGGTACCATTGCAGCCCGCCCTGAAATCCGGTGCGGCTGTATTCGGTGCTGTAATAGGCGAGCTCGTGGTCCGGCAGCCATTGATTGGCGGCAATCGCGGCCGGCGAGGGCATTTCCTTCGCGACCGTCTCGGCCATGGTCTCGTGCAAGTCCATCACGTAATAGGTTGGCAGCTTCGCCAGCTCCTGTGCCGACCATGCCTGTAGCGGATAAGGCTTGTTGTCGGTCCAGTCCGCGCTCTTGTGATGATAATAGGCGCGCAGGAAATCATGCACGCCTTGCGGTGCATGCTGCATGTCGGCATTGGCTTCGCGTGTCGAATAATACCATTGATAGTGCTTGCGTGGCCGCGGCAGCGCGGCGAGCTCGCGATGCACCGGGTCCTCCACCGCGGGCTTTGCCGGTTTGTCGACCGTGCCGAACGGCAGCGCCGGCGGTCCGCCGAATGGCGCGCTCATCATCGTCACCGAACGAAACACGTCGGGCCGGATCAAGGCGCACCAGGCTGCGACCGGGCTGCCAAAATCATGTCCGACCACATCGACCTGCCTGTAGCCGAACGCCGACACCAGGGCGAGCGCATCGCGCACGAGATTGAGAAGCGAGAACGGCGCGAGAGGGCCGTCGTAGTCCGCGCTCCAGCCCGTGGTGCGTCCGTAGCCGCGCTGGTCCGGTGCGATCACGTGGTAGCCGGCCGCGCCCAGCGTCGGCATCACCTTGCGCCAGGAGAAGGCGAGCTCGGGAAAGCCGTGCAGCAGCAGGATGCAGGGCCGTCCCTTGGTCTCGAAACCGGCCTCCAGCACATGCATCCGCAAGCCGTTGATGCCCTCGACGGTGCGCGAGCGGATGCCGGCGGGCAGGGGAATGTCGGGGAGTGCGGTCATGGTATTCTCCACACGGGCAGTATCGTAGGGTGGGTTAGCCCCGGGGATTGCGCGAAGCGCAAGCCGCGCGGCGTAACCCACCTCTTTATTCTCCGCGGAGGCAGAAGTGGTGGGTTACGCTCGGCGTCTGCGCTTCGCGCAGCCGCAGAGCTAACCCACCCTACGACAGCCAGACTAAACCGCCACACATTCGAACGCGTTGCCCTTGCTCCTGATCTTCCCGACCGACGGCGAGGGGAAATGCGCGGTGCAGCACAGCGTGTCGGTGTCGCAATAGCGTTCCAGGAAGCTGCGGCGCGTTTTCGCGGCTTCGGCCGGATCGACGTCGAACTTGATCGACAGCTCCGGATAGAGCGTCTGCAGCGGTGAGTGCATGAGATCGCCCGAGAACACCGCATCGTCCTTGCCGCGGCCCATCGTGATGGCGATATGGCCCGGCGTATGGCCAGGTGTCGGCAGGATGCGGACGTGGTCGCCGATCTCGTGGTCGTTGCCGACGAGCTCGTGCCTGTTGGCCTCGACCACCGGCAACACGCTGTCGACGAAGGGCGGGATCTCCGTCTTCTCGTTCTGCGCGGACCAGTGATCGAATTCCTGCTTGGCGAACAAATAGCGCGCCTTGGGGAAGGTCGGCACCCAGCGGCCGTTCTCAAGCCGCGTATTCCAGCCGACGTGATCGACATGCAGATGCGTGCACATCACGAAGTCGATGTCGTCGACCGAAAACCCCGCGGCGCCGAGGCCGCGCAAATAGGTGTCGTCGGTCTTCATGTTCCATTTCGGCCGCGGCCGCGGCTTGTCGTTGCCGATGCAGCTGTCGACCAGGATGGTGTGGTGCGGCGTCTTCACCACGTAGGACTGGAAGCACAGCAGCAGCACGTCCTCATCGTCCAGTGCCTTCGCCTCGCGCATCCAAGCCCGGTTCTCGGCCAGCACCTCGGCCGTCAGCCCCGGCAGCATCTCCAGCGCCGGGACGAACGAGGTCTCCTGCTCGATGATGCGATGGATGGTGAGATCGCCGACCGAGAATCTGAGGCTCATGAGGACTCCCGAGACTTATGCCGCTGGCGGCACCGAGATCTTGACGGAGGGCCGCTCCAGCATCTTCTGGTGGAATGCGTCGAGCTTCGGAAAGGCCTTACGCCAGCCGCAATCGGCGAAGCGGAAGTCGGCATAGCCGAGCACGCAAACGAGGCCGATCTGCGAGATGTCGAACGGGCCGTTCAGCACGTCAGGCATGTTCTCGAAGCGCGCCATGCCGGTCCAGGCCCTGTTCCAGTGGTCGTCCGACCAGGCCTGCCATTGCAGGCCCTGCGGCCGGACCATCTTCTCGTAACGGCACAGCAGCATTGAATCGAGCATGCCGTTGATCAGCGAGTGATTGGTCTTGGCTTTCCAGCGCCGCGGGCCGTAATCCGGGATCAGGCTGCCGCCGGCGATCTCGTTGAGATATTCGACGATGACATAGGAATCCAGGATCACGTCGCCGTCATTGGTGATCAGCACCGGCAGCTTCTTCAGCGGCGTGATCTTCGAATAATCCTCGTTGGCGGTGCCCGGCGTGACGCTCGCGGGCACGAGCTCGATCTTGTCGATCAGCCCGAGCTCGATCGCAGCGATGCGCACCTTGCGGGCAAAGGGCGAGGCGGGGGAGAAGGTGAGCTTCATGGAGAGTATCCCACAAATGAACGTTTTGTTTCGTCATTGCGAGGAGCGAAGCGACGAAGCAATCCAGAGTGTTGCCGCGGAGGGATTCTGGATTGCTTCGCTTCGCTCGCAATGACGGCGAGAGGGCGGAGGCTTACGCCGCCACGATCTCCTGGCGCTGCTCGCCGAGGCCTTCGATGCCGAGCGTGACGACGTCGCCGACATTGAGGAAGGTCGGCGGCTTCATGCCGAGGCCGACGCCGGGCGGCGTGCCCGTGGTGATGACGTCGCCGGGCAGGAGCGTCATGAACTGCGAGACGTAGGAGATGCACTTCGCCATTGAGAAGATCATGGTCTTGGTCGAGCCGGTCTGTCGGCGCTGGCCGTTGACGTCGAGCCACATCGACAGGTTCTGCACGTCCTTGATCTCGTCCTTGGTGGCGAGCCACGGCCCGAGCGGGCCGAACGTGTCGTGCGACTTGCCCTTGGTCCACTGGCCCAGGCGCTCGATCTGGAAGGCGCGCTCGGAGACGTCGTTGCAGACGCAATAGCCGGCGACGTGGTTCAGCGCGTCGGCTTCCGAGACGTATTTGGCTCGGGTGCCGATGATGGCGGCGATCTCGACCTCCCAGTCGAGCTTGGTCGAGCCGCGCGGCTTCTCGACGGGATCATTCGGGCCCGACAGCGAGGTATTGGCCTTCATGAAGATGATCGGCTCGCTCGGAATCTCGGCGCCGGTCTCCTTGGCATGGTCGGAATAGTTGAGGCCGATCGCGACGAATTTCGAGATACCGGTGACGGGGGCGCCGAACCGGGGCTTGCCGGAGACGGCGGGCAGCGAGGCGGGATCGAGCGCGGCCAGCTTCTTCAGGGATTCAGGCGAATAGGCCTCGCCGGTGAGGTCCTTCAGATGCGCCGACAGGTCGCGCAACTGGCCGGATCTGTCGATCAGGCCGGGCTTTTCCGCACCCTTCTCGCCATAACGAACAAGCTTCATTCTCGTTTCTCCCTGGGAATGGACCGATCGGTTAACTGCTTCATGGAACAGGGCGGCTGGAAATTCAACCGCCCAAAACGGGCATCACCCCAGCGCCACGAACCTGAATGCGTCGCCGTCTCGCTTGATATGTCCGGCGGAATAATGACCGCCGATCACCAGTGTGGGTGTGTCGGCAAAGCGCGAGAACACCGCATGCCGGCTTGCCGCCGAACGCGCGGGATCAGTATCCACAGTCGAGCACCAGTCGAGATGGGCCATCTGGCAGGGATGATGGGCAACGTCGCCGGTCAGAAGCGCCTGCTCGCCGTCGGACTCGATCAGGACGCTCATGTGCCCCGGGCTGTGACCGGGAGTTGGGATCATTTCGATCTCCTCGCAAAGCCGATGGTCACTCGGAACCAGATCGGCCTGGCCGGCATCGACCACTGGCTTCACGGAGTCGTTGAACACCGCGACCTTGTCCGGCTCGGCCGTGTAATCACGCCAATGATCATATTCGGTCCTGCCGAAAACATAGCGCGCCTTCGGGAACGTCGGCACCCATCGGCCGTCAACCAGCCGCGTATTCCAGCCGACATGGTCGACGTGAAGATGCGTGCACAGCACGGTGTCGATGCTGTCAGGCGGAAACCCCGCCGCGGTCATGGTCTCCAAGAACGGCGTGCTGCGGTTGTTCCAGGTGGGGACGCCGCGGCCTTGCTTGTCGTTGCCGAGGCCGGTGTCCACCACGATCCGGCGCGTCGGCGTCTCCACCACCAGCGAGTGGATCGACATTTTCAGCCGGCCTTCGTCGGTGGCGAAATGCGGGATCAGCCAGGGCAGCTTCTGGATCTCGTCATGGGTGGCTGCCGGCAGGATGAAGCGGGTCGAGCCGACCGTCTCCATTTCGACGAATTTCGTGATCCTGACCTTGCCGACCTTCCACTGCATCCGCCGCCTCCCATTTTCTTGCTCTTGCGCTGGAACATGCACGTTTTCTGCCATCGGGCGCAATGGATCATCTGAGGTGATGTGGCGTTATCGCGGGGAACTGGATGCTAGCCGAAGAGGACGCCATGCCAGAGCTTGCGATTTCCGCGGAAAAGGTCGCCTTTATCATCGAGAAGGCGCGCGAATTCGACGTCAAGGAGGGGGCTTCTGATCCGGACTCCGGCTCGAACGCGGCCGACGACGATATGATGGACGTCCTCGACGACGATGGCTCCGATCCTGTCGTCCAGGAGCTCGGAAGCTTCATGATCGCCTTGAACGAGGACGAGCAGCTCGATCTCGTCGCGCTGACCTGGCTCGGACGCGGCGATGGCACGATCGATGACTGGGACGATCTGCGCGCCCGCGCGTCGGAGGCGCGCCGTGAATATGGCAGCCCACGCCGCGAAACGGTGCACTATCTGCTCGGCGAGCCCATGCTGGGCGATCTGCTCGCGAACGGGCTCGACGAATTCGGCATCGACTGGACCGATGAGCGCACCACCGCCGATTCCTCCGCTCCGAGCCAGCAGGATGAGGACGAGCCGACCAAGCAGCGGTGATGATTTTACCTCGCCCCGCTTGCGGGGAGAGGTGGGCGCGAAGCGCCGGGTGAGGGGGAGTCTCCGCGAGTCCGACTGTCACCGTGCTTGCGGAGAGAGCCCCTCACCCCAACCCTCTCCCCCGTAAGAACGGGGCGAGGGAGTACATCTGCAAACGCGACTACAGCGTCCCCGGGAACGCGCCACCATCCAGCAGAATGTTCTGTCCGGTGATGAAGCCGGCCTTGGCGCCGCACAGGAAGGCGCAGGCATAGCCGAATTCGTCGGGCTGACCGAAGCGCCCCGCCGGGTTGAGCTTGGCGCGCTCGGCCAGGATCTGCTGCGGTGTGACACCGCGCTTGTCGGCTTCGCCCTTCGCGGTGCTGGTCAGGCGATCGGTCTCGAACGGGCCCGGCAGCAAGCCGTTGATGGTGACGTTGTTGATCACCGTCTTGCGCGACAGGCCGGCGATGAAGCCGGTGAGGCCGGCGCGCGCGCCATTGGAGAGGCCGAGAATGTCGATCGGCGCCTTCACCGCGGCCGAAGTGATGTTGACGATGCGGCCGAACTTGCGCGCCATCATGCCGTCCACGGTCGCCTTGATCAGCTCGATCGGGGTCAGCATGTTGGCGTCGATCGCCTTGATCCAGTCGTCGCGGGTCCAGTTGCGGAAATCGCCGGGCGGCGGGCCGCCGGCATTGTTGATCAGGATGTCGGGCTCGGGGCAGGCCTTCAGCACCGCCTCCCGGCCCGCCGGCGTCGTGATGTCGCCGACGATCTCGGTGACCGTCACGTCGGGATAGACCTTGCGGATCTCGTCGGCGGTCTTCTTCAGCGCATCAGCGCCGCGCGCGGTCAGCGTGACGTCAACGCCGGCCTCCGCCAGCGAGAAGGCGCAGGCGCGCCCGAGGCCCTTGCTGGATGCACAGACGATGGCGCGGCGACCTTTGATCCCAAGATCCACTGTTTCACTCCCGTAAATGTCAGGCAGGTTTTGGACGGCGGCTACATTAGCCAACTGTGATGCCGCTGATAAGGGATCGGCCCGCACCAAAATGCATGCGCCTCGCGGCTAGCGATGCAAATGCGCCAGATCAGATCCGCCGCTCCTGCTTGAGGCGGTCGATCGCGGCGGCAGCCTCCGGCGGCAGGGACTTGAAGCCCATCTGGCCCGCGGTCGAGAACAGCGGCCGCAGATGCGAGCCGGCGAGGAAGGGCGGCTGGCGGTTCGTCGGCACGATCTGATCGAACACCAGCACCAAGGTGGTGGCGACGAGGCCGACCCTGACGGCGCCGAGCGCCGCGCCGCCGAGCCGGTCGCCGAGGCCGGCCTCGCCGATCGTGTCGTTCAGCGCGATGCGGCCGATATGGCCGAACAGCATGCCGACGACCACGAAGATGGCGAAGAACCAGATCCAGTTCTGCAGCAGCGGCGAGTTCGGATTGCCGGCGATCTGCGGTGCGATCAGCGGCATCAGCGCCACCGCGATCGGGGCGGCGAGCAGATAGGCGAGGATGGTCATGGCGCTGCGTAGCAGCCCGGTCCTGAACCCCAAGCCGACCGCGACTGCCAGCGCGGCATAGACGGCGAGATCGAAACTGTTCATGCGCGAAAGCCCTGCCTCGACGGAACGAATGAACGCCGAGCCGATCATTCCGGTTTCAGATCGCTAAAATCGTCTGTATTGGTGGCCTCAAGCTTAAGGGAACCGCGCAAGGAACGCGTCATGTCAGACCTATTCGACGTCAGTAAAGAAACCATCCTCGTCACGGGTGCGAGCCAGGGGCTCGGCCGGCAATTTGCCCGGGTGCTGGCGGCGCATGGTGCGGCCGTGGCGCTCGCTGCGCGGCAGACCGACAAATTGAAGGGCCTGGAAGAGGAGATCCGCGGCAAGGGTGGTCGCGCCGCTGCGGTCGCGCTCGACGTCACCGACACTGCCTCGATCGCCAAGGCGGTCGATGCCGCTGAGGCCGCGCTGGGCCCCGTCACCGTGCTGATCAACAATGCCGGCATCGCCATCGAGAAGCTCGCGACCGAGCAGACCGAGGCGGATTGGGACGCCGTGATCGGTGCCAATCTCAAAGGCGCCTATTTCCTCGCAACCGAAGTGGCGCGGCGCATGATCGCGCGCAAGCAGCCGGGCAACATCGTCAATATCGCCTCCGTGCTCGGCACCGGCGTCTTGAAGGCGCTCTCGCCTTACGCGATCTCCAAGGCCGGCATCATCCAGGCGACGAAAGCGATGGCGCTCGAGCTCGCTGGCCAGAACATCCGCATCAACGCGCTTGCGCCCGGCTATATCGATACCGAGATGAACCACGCCTTCTGGTCGACGCCGGCAGGCGAGCGCCTCGCCAAGCGCATCCCGCAACGCCGCGTAGGCGCCGAATCCGATCTCGACGGCGCTATCCTGCTGCTGGCGTCGAATGCCTCGCGCTACATGACGGGCAGCGTGGTGACCGTGGACGGCGGGTTTTTGCTGAGCTGAGCGCGGATACGACCCCTCTATCCGCGTCGTCATTGCGAGCGTAGCGAAGCAATCCAGAATCCCACCGCGGAAAGACTCTGGATTGCTTCGCTGCGCTCGCAATGACGGAAAACGACTTAGCGCATCTCTCCACGGATCATATCCGCCGCCTTCTCCCCGATCATGATGGTCGGCGCATTGGTGTTGCCGCCGACCATCGTCGGCATGATCGAGGCGTCGACGACGCGCAATCCTCCGATGCCATGCACCTTCAACGCCGGATCGACCACGGCCATCGCGTCGGTGCCCATCTTACAGGTGCCGACGGGGTGATAGACGGTGTCGACACGCGCGCGCAGAATGGCGCGGATGTCCTCGTCCGTCTTCACGTCGGATGTGAACATGTCCTTCTTCTGCAGCGCCCGCATCGCAGGCGTCTCCATCAGTCGCCGCGTCGTCTTGAAGCCGGCGACCATCGCCTCGAGATCCTCCGCCTCGCCCAGAAAGTTCGGGTCGATCAAGGGCGCTGCGAGGGGGTCGGCGCTCTTCAGCCAAATGCTGCCGCGGCTCTTCGGTCTGAGCAGACAGAAATGGCAGGAGAAGCCCGCCTCCTTGTGCTTCTTGCGGCCGTGGTCGTCGAGCATCGCGATGACGAAGTGGAGCTGGATATCAGGCACGTCGAGATCAGGCCGGGTTTTCAGAAAGCCGCCGCACTCGGCGAAATTCGTCGTCATCACGCCGCGCCGTTCGCGGCGATATCGCTGGATGCCGCGCAGCAGGGATGGCAGCCGACTGATCGAGGCGTGAACGAAGTGCGGATAATCGGAGGCATAGACGAACACGAAATCCGGATGGTCCTGCAGATTGCGCCCGACGCCCGGCAGGTGATGCACGACGCCGATGCCGTGCGCGGCAAGCGCGTCGCCGTCGCCGACGCCCGACAACATCAACAGCTGCGGCGACTGGAAGGCGCCGGCGGCGAGGATCACCTCGCGGCGGGCGCGCAGCTGCTTTGTCTGCTTGCCCTGCACATATTCGATGCCGACCGCGCGCCCCGATTCGAACAGGATCTTCGTTGCCTGCGCCCCGGTCTCGACCCGCAGATTGGCGCGCTTGCCCAGATGAGGAGCCACATAAGCGCGCGCCGCGCTCCAGCGCTCGCCGCCCCGCTGGGTCACCTGATAGCTGCCGAGTCCTTCATGGTCATCGGCATTGAAGTCCTCGCGGATGCGGAACTGCGCCTCGCGTGCGGCCTGATGGAAGACGTCATGGATCGGATTGTCCGAGCGCAGCCGGTTGACATGCAGCGGTCCGCCCTTGCCGTGATACTCGCCGTCGAAATCGGCGTTGTCTTCCGAGCGCTTGAAGTAGGGCAGCACGTCCGCATACGACCAGCCGGAATTGCCGAGCGCGGCCCAATGGTCGTAATCCCATTTGTGGCCGCGGATATAGACCATGGCGTTGATCGCCGAGGACCCACCGAGGCCCTTGCCGCGCGGCTGATAGCCGATGCGGCCGTTCAAGCCCTTCTGCGGCACCGTATCGAAGGCCCAATTGGCCGCGGCATAGGGCAACGCGAGCCCGAATGGCGTCGTGATCCGCCAGGTGTCGTTCCGTCCCCCCGCATCGAGCAGCGCGACGGATGTCCCTGGATCCTCCGACAGCCGCCCCGCAATGGTGCAGCCGCCCGAGCCCGCGCCCACGACGACGAAATCGAATGTGTCGGTCAATGTTATTTCCCCCGTTTACCGTCATTCTGGGGCGCGCGAAGCGCGAACCCGGAATCTCGAGGTTCGCTTCGCCTCCCGGAACGGCACCCCGGCGTTTTCGGCCTTAATCTTGTTGCCGCAGGCTGGCCGTTTGTGGAACTTCTGGCAAGAGCGCGCGGAACGGCGCGGAAACTCGTCCATTCCCCTGTCACAAAGTCGAAAAAAACGTTCCCGCAGCCCTTTCCAAAGGCAGCCCGCCTTGATACATACCCCCCGCACCCGACGGGCGTTGCCCAGGGGTCGCCTTCCAAGGAAGCCTTTGGGACGGAAGTGGAAAGCCAGCGCGACCAGCGCCGGCCTCAACCGACCGTCCCCAGGATTTAACCGAAGGCGCGCAAAGGTTTAACGCGGGGTGGAGCAGCCCGGTAGCTCGTCAGGCTCATAACCTGAAGGTCATAGGTTCAAATCCTATCCCCGCAACCAAATTCGGATTGACCGGATCCGAGACGACAACAGCCCGCTTGATGCGGGCCGTTTTTGTTTGGCGATGGGATCGCCGCGCTACCTCGCCGCGGTCTGCCAGGCGAGTAGCCGCTGCTCGACCAGTGACATCGCAATCGACGTCAAATATCCGGTCGCGCCGAGCAGGATGACGCCGGCGAAGAGGTCGGCGGACCGGAACGCGCGTGCCGAGAGCAGCACCCAGTGACCAAGGCCGTCGAGGCCGGCCAGGATCTCGCAGACCACCGAGAGGATCAGCGCGACGGTCAGGCTGAGCCGCATGCCCGCGAGGATATCCGGCAATGCCGAGGGCAGGGCGATCTTGGCGATGATTGCGGTGCGCGACATCTGCAGCGAGCGGGCGACCTCATAGAGCCGCGGCTCGACGGCGGCAAAGCCGTGAATGGTGGCGAGCATGATCGGCCAGATCGCGCCGAAGGCGATCACGAACAGCGCCATGCCTTGCGTCAGCCCGAGCATCGCGATCGCGACCGGGATGATCGCCGAGACCGGCAGGGGCCGCAAAAATTCCAGCGACGGCGCGACATAGGCGCGCATCATCCGGGACGAACCGATCAGCGCGCCAAGCGCAATGCCGGCGATCGAGGCGGCGAACCAGCCATAGGCCATGTGCTCCAGCGTGCCGATGAGCTTGCCCGCGAGATCGCCGCTGGAAAAGCCGCGCACCAAAGCGGCCCAGGCGCGGTCCGGACCGGGCAGGAACACCGGCGACACTAGCTTCAGATTGGCGACGAGTTGCCACGCCGCGATGAAGCCGGCTGCGACGAGGGCGCTTGCCAAACGCCAGAGGATCGCGGTGCGCTTCATGGATTGTCTCCGGCGAGCGCGGCGCGGCCGAACAGACGGCGCTGGGCGGCGATCAACAGCATGTTCAGCGCGTAGCCGATCGCGCCGATCCAGACGAGATAGGCGAGCATCAGGTCGGCGCGCAGGGCCTGCTGTGCCAGCATGATGCCGGCACCCAAGCCGATCGGGTTGATGGCGATCTCGACGGTGACCGCGACGATCAGGGCGATCCCGGCCGACAGGCGGAAGGCGACAAAGATCCGCGGCAGTGCGGCCGGGATCACGATCTTCGCGATCCGTTGCGGCGCGCTCAGCCGCAAGGCCCGCGACACTTCCATCAATCGCGGCTCGATGCTGCGCACTGCGCTGCGCGTCATGATCAGCATCGGCCAGACGCAGGCGAACGCCACGATCACGATCTCCATGCGATAGCCAAAGCCGAGCGCGATCAACGCAATCGGCAGCAGCGCAATTGAGGGAATCGGGCGGATCGCCTCGACCGTCACCTCCATTAGCCGATCGAGAGGACGCGAAATGCCGAAGGCGATGCCGAGCGCAAGCCCGATGGCGCTGCCGATGGCCAGACCCGCAAAGGCGGCGAACAGCGTGTCGCGGGTCGCGACCGGGATCGAGAGATCGGCGAGCGCGGTGGCCAGCGCTGCGAGGATTGCGCTCGGCGGGGCCAGGCTGTCGCTTTGCAGATGGGTGAGGCGCGCCCAGAGCTCAAAGGCCAGCATCAGCGCCAGCGGCAGCAGCAAGGGCTTCGCGCGGTCGAGGCTCAATGTTCGGTCGCCTTGATGAAGTCGAACAATTGTCGGCGCAGCCGCAGGAATTCCGGATGCTCGCGGGTGGCAAGCTGGTCGCGCGGACGCGGCAGGTCGACGTCGAGCTCGATCCCGATCCGGCCCGGATGCGGCAAGAGGCCGATGACGCGGTCGCCGAGATAGATCGCCTCGTCGAGATCGTGGGTGACGAAGATCACGGTGGTCTCGCTCGCCTGCGTCAGCGACAGGACCTCGTCCTGCAGACCCTGCCGCGTCATTGCATCCAGCGCACCGAACGGCTCGTCCATCAAGAGCGTGGTCGGCTCCTGCGCAAGGCAGCGCGCGATCTGCAGGCGTTGCTGCATGCCCCCGGACATTTCCGTCGGATATTTGTCAGCATGGCCGGGCAGTCCGACCTTCCGCAGCAGCGCCTCGATGCGCGCGCCGCGTTCGCGCGCCGGCACGCGCGAGGCTTCCAGCGCCAGCGAGATGTTTCCGGCCGCGGTCCGCCACGGCAACAGCGCCTTGCCGTAATCCTGGAACACGATCGCGACCTCGCGCCGCGGCTCGGTGATCTCTTCGCCCTCAAACGTCACCGCGCCGCTGGTGGGGCGATAGAGACCTGCGGCGAGCCGCAGCGCCGTGGTCTTGCCGCAGCCGGAGGCGCCGACGATGCAGAGGAATTCGCCCGGCCGCACCTGAAGATCGAGATTCTCGATGATGGTCTTGCCGCCGAGCCGCAGCGTCGCGGCATTGAACGCGATCAGCGGTTTCTGCCGCCGCGCGGCGCGCGCCTCAATGAGCCTTGCAACGACGCTCATGATTGCTCCCCGCCCGCCTGCGGATAGACGAAATCGATGGTCGAGTGCAGATGCGCCGCCAGCATTTTTTGCGCGGCGGCCACGTCGCGGGCGAGCACGAGGTCGGCGAGCATCTGGTGACTGCGGATGAATCTCTCGCCGCTGTCGATGGCGCCCATCATCACGCGGCGGTAGCGGTAGGCCTGGTCGTAGAGGTCGGAGTGGGCGGCCAGCATGCGCCGCGAGCCGCAGGCGGCGAGCAGCGCGGTGTGGAAGCCCTTGTGCAGCCGGTCGAACTCCGCCGCGCCCTCGCGGAATTCGTTGCCGGTGCGTTCGATGTGTCGGCGCATCTGGTGCAGCGCGCTGATGATGCCGGCCTCCCAGGCAGCATCGCCATGGAGGATGGCGAGCCTGACCGCCTCGATCTCGACCGCCGTCCGCATGCAGGTGATGTCGGCGAGATCTTCGCGACTGACCTCGGCGACGCGGAAGCCGCGCTGGCCGATGCCGACGATGAGGCCGCGCGACATCAACCGCGAAAGGCCTTCGCGCAGGGGCGTGGCGCCGATATCGTAACGTTGCACGAGGTCGAGGATGCCCAGCCGCGATCCCGGTGCGAGATCTCCCGCCAGGATGTCCTGCTCGATGAGGTTTGCGGCACGCTCGCTCAAGGTGCCGGCTTCCGTCGGCAGGCGTTCGAGAGTGCGCTCGGGAGCTGGCATCGTCGATATCCCTTAGTTCAGCACCAGTTTCGCGGTGTCGAGCTTCGATTGCAGCATCTTCTGCGACGACATCACCTCGATCCACCAGCTGAGGTTTTGCGGCTTGAGGTTCGGCTCGGACTGGTTCGGCGGCGTTGCCTTGACGAGATCGAGCGGCTGCTTGGTGAACCTGGCGATCGAGGCCGAGGCCTTCTCGCGGTCGCTGTTGACGATCGCGGCGGCCTCCGCGACGGCCTCGCGAAACTTCTTCACGGTGGCCACATTCTTCTCCGCCCAGTCGCGCGATGCGGCATAGAAGATGATCGGATCGGTGCGGCCGAGCTCGGCGCCGTACCGCGCGCCAACCGAGCCGAGCCCCGCATTGCTCATGCGCGTGACGAACGGTTCGGCCGTGAGCACCGCATCGACGCCGCCTGATTTGATGATGTCGGCCATGGTCGGGAAGGTGACTTCGACGAAATTGACGCTTCGGGGATCGACGCCTTTTTCGACCAGCCATTTCACGAACAGCACATGGAGAAAGGCGTTCAGGCCGGGCGCGCCGACCTTCTTGCCGATGAAATCCTTGGGATCCTTGATGGTGATGCCGTTGCGGACGAAGGCGGCGATGGCGGTGTTCGAGGTCGGATTCATGACCGAGGCGCCGGCGATCGCGACGAGGTCGAGGCCGCCGTCGACGGCCTGGAGGAAGACGGTGGAGGTGGGGCCGCCGACCTGAATCGAGTTCGACAGGATCGCCGCCGGGATGTTGGAGTTGATCGCGATCGGCGTCATCTCGACTTGCAGCCCGTGCTTTTTGAAGATGCCTTCGTCGACCGCGACCATGGCCGAGGCGCAGTCGGAGGTCGCGGTGCAGCCAATCTGGATCTTGGCTTGGCCCAGCGCAGGTGCCGTCAGGCCAGCAGACATCCCGAGCACGAGGCCCGCCAACATCGTTCTGCTCGTTCGCCTCACTGCGCTCTCCCCGTTTTGTATTTTTCAGTCTTGTTCATCGATATTTTATCTGATCATATATTTGAAACGATGACAAGGGGTGCCCAAGGTGAAGCTCGCAACGTTCAGATCGGCCGGCCAGGAGAAGATCGGAGCCGTCCATAGCAATGACAGCCAGGTGCTTGACCTCGCCGCCGCGGCCGCACGGGACGGCGGAGCCGATCCGGCCTTCGGCTCGATGCTGGCGCTGATCGACGCCGGGCCCCGCGCGCTCGATCGGGCCCGGGTGCTGCTCGACAAGCACGGAAAGGACGCGACGCTGTCGGCGGCGGTCACCACCGTCGACATCCTCGCGCCGGTGCCGGAGCCGAGGCAAATGCGCGACGGCATGTCGTTCCCCCTGCACATCCTGCAGGCGCCGCGCGGGCAGCAAAAGCTCGCCGCGCGTGCCAAGGGCGACATGGCGGAATTGGCGCGCATCGACGCCGAGCCGCTCGGCGAATTGCCCGAGGTCTATCGCAAGCAGCCGATCTACTACATCACCAACCGCTTCAGCGTCCGCGGCACCAACACCACGGTGAAATGGCCGCGCTACAGCAAGGTGATGGACTACGAGCTCGAATTCGGCATCATCACCAAGAACAAGGGCGCGAACATCACGCCTGCGAGGGCTGGGGATCACATCTTCGGCTACACCATCTTCAACGATTTCTCCGCGCGCGACGCCCAGCGCATCGAGATGGAGGGGCGGCTCGGCCCTGCCAAGGGCAAGAGTTTTGACGGCGGCAACGTGATGGGGCCCTGGATCGTGACGCCGGACGAGATCGGTGATCCCTACAAGCTGAAGATGGAAGCGCGCGTCAACGGCGAGACCCGCTCCAAGGGCATCTCCGAGGGCATGCTGTTTTCGTTCGAGGAGATCATCGCGCACGTCTCCCAGGACGAGACGCTGATGCCCGGTGAATTCATCGGCTCCGGCACGGTCGGCAATGGCTGCGGCCTCGAGCTCGGCTGGTTTCTCGAGCATGGCGATACGATCGAGCTCGAGGTCGAGAAGATCGGCATTTTGAAGAATCGCGTCGAGCGGCAAGAAACCTGAAGGGGGCGTCTGAAGGCGCGCTTGAAGCGACGCCTGACTGCCGCCAACGAGAACAATCAACGAGGAAGCGCCATGACGAGCAAGCTGATCGACATCTCCGTCCCCCTCCAGAACGACGTGCCGGCCGACCCGCCTGGCAATCATCCGACGATCCAGTACATCAATCATCAGCAGGGCCTGCCGCGCATGCTGCAGTTCTTCGATGGACTGAAGGCCGAGGATCTGCCTGATGGCCAGGGCTGGGCGGTGGAGCAGGTCAGCCTCTCCACCCACAACGGCACGCATCTCGATGCGCCCTGGCATTTTCACCCGACCATGAATCGCGGCGAGCGGTCCTGGACCATCGACGAGGTGCCGTTGGAATGGTGCTTCCAGCCCGGCGTGAAGCTCGACTTCCGGCACTTGCCGGACGGCTATGTCGCGACGGCCAAAGACGTCGAGGCCGAGCTCAAGCGCATCGGCCACGAGCTGAGGCCGCTCGAGATCGTCGTGGTCAACACCAGCGCCGGCGCCAAATATGGCCAGCAGGACTACGTCACCTCGGGCTGCGGCATGGGCTACGAAGCAACCATGTACCTGCTCGAGCGCGGCGTGCGCCTGACCGGCACCGATGGCTGGAGCTGGGACGCGCCGTTCGTTCACACCGCGAAGAAATATGCCGAGACGAAAGACGCCAGCCTGATCTGGGAAGGCCACAAGGCCGGACGCCATATCGGCTATTGCCATCTCGAGAAGCTGCACAATCTCGAACTGCTGCCGCCAACCGGCTTCAAGGTGTCATGCTTCCCCGTGAAGATCGAGCGAGCCTCGGCGGGATGGACAAGAGCGGTCGCGATTTTGGAGGGGTAGCTTGTTGAGGCCTGCGTTGGGAGGGCCACCTGACTACCTAGGTTGCCTTCTCGCACTACGTTTGGCCGACTTCTTCGGCTTGCCCGCCTTCTTCGCTGGTTTGAGGGAAAGCTTTGATGAGCCAAGTTTGAGCAGATCAAACGATACGATCTCCAGGCCGGAGACGCGACCATTGGTCCGCTGGTAGGCTTTGGCTTGGCCGCGCAGCCACGATTCAAGCTCCTGGAGTCCAACCAGACGATTGTTCACACGCCAGCGCTTGCAGTCGTTTGTACCCCCACGGTTCACCAGGAGAAATATCCCGTGCCGCGCCTCGCGCATGTATTGGCCTATCAGCTGATTCTTCAGGCGTTCGTTCAGCTCGTGCGCTTGCCATTGACCCGCGATTTTGATCTCGATCGGAATACGGCGCTCGACTGCCGGGTGGTGAAGGCGAATATCCGTGCGCTTCCCGTCTGCCAGCTCTTCTTCTGAGCCGGTCGTATAGCTCGATCGTGCAGCAAGCTTGAGGCGGTTCGCTATAACCTTTCGAAGCTCCACCTCGTTGGACACCTTCCGCAGCAGTGAGGCCTCGCTTTCATCTCCTTCCTCATACTCATGCTTGAGATCATCGAGGCGCGAGAGAGCGATGCGGAACAGATCATCTTCAGTTCTCGGCGCGCGTTCAACATCGGCGGCGAACGCATGGACGTCGGAGGGGGCCCATGGACCTGCGTCGGAATCCTGCTCTGCGCGACGTTCCGCCAAGACAAGGAAGTAGTCGCGGCGCTCCTTGATGTTGTCCGCCAAGGCAATCAGGGCATCGTAGGTCTCACGCCCCGGCAGGTTGAACAGCAACTCCAAAAGGAGGTCTCGACCGTGTCGCTGACGATAGCTCAGCGAGCGGTAGTGGGCTTCGCCTTCTTCATCTTCGTCCTCCGTCTCGATCAACTGTGCCAGATGCAGATAGCCCAGCATCTCGTGTAGGATTGGCACCGTCACGAAGTCCTTGTGCGCAGAGGCAATGCCCCGCCGATCTTCATCGAAAAGCTCATGCAGTACGGCGTTGGCCCGCGCCGCACGCTCGCTATCGTCTGACCCTCCCTTAACCCAGATCCTGAGCGACTTAAGCCCAGAAGACCCATCCAGGGCGAGCAATGCCGCGATCCAGAGGGCCCGCAGCGGAGAATCAATCGACGCTCGAACTCGCGTGATCTCTAGGAAGGAATCTGGGGGGCGGCGCTCATCCGCCATGACAATCGTTATGGCCTCACGGACGGCATACTGCGTGCCATGCGGATGATCTCGCACAAGTGTCGCGATTTTGCCGCTCAGTTCGCCACCGAGCTGACCGTTACGCCGCAGTCGCGACAAGATGTAACCTCGCGAACTCTCGGCGGGAGTGGTCAACTCCCATTTCGCCTCATCCAAGAGTAACCTGTCGACGGTTGCAGGATAGGCGTTTCGAAGATCCTCGAACCACCGCGGGAAGCTGTTGAGTTCCCACGTACCATAGCGGGCCGCCACTTCCGCTTCCCCGCCCGATAGCGATTCTACCCAACCGGCTGAACCGTCGGCCTCCATGGCAATTCCACTTAGGCCTATAATTACATTCCACGGCGTCGAGTGTGCAGCCCCCTTATACGATGACCGGATTGGCGGCCTATATTGCCGCCAAAACCCCCTACAGAAATCGCGGAATTTCACGGCGACCTCCTCCCCGAATTCGGGTATGAGGCCCTGCCACTTAGTCATTGTCCAAGCCGTATTCTTCTTTTCGGCCTTCCTGGCTTCATCAAATAGCCATCGAGTATTGTTCCAAACCTTCCCTTCATGGGCGATGGAGAGATCTCCTACCTGGGACGGATTTCCCTTCAATCTTTCGATCCACTCCTGCCTGTCGCGTGAGCGCCGCTCTCTTTCCTGATCGCTCCTTTGGCGCCTCGCGGCGAGCTGTGCCATACTCCGGCGCGTGGCTTCGTCCGGTAGCGACGGCGAAATCAATAGTTCCAACTCAGAGGATAACGATTCGCTGCTGGCCACCGCCGCTTTCAGCTCTTCAAGCTTCTCTTCCGGACGGCCCGAGTGATGCCAAGCCGCAAATGCGGCCGAAACCGCCGTCCGTTTGTCATCAAGACTTCGACAGTCGCGGATAACCGCCGTGAAGAATTCGAAGTCTCGCAAATTAAGTACGCCGAGCAACTGAAAAGGAGACACCTGCCTCCACTCGATGACCGGGCCTTGGCCTCGCCGACGCATGCGCCGTACTTCATGCCAGAACAACTCATGCTTCAGCTTTGGCGTCTCCCCGACGATTTTTGAGGCCTTCTCTTCGACATTGTCGGTGTACCGGGAGATGTGGCCCGCCTCCAGGCACATGCTCAGGACCGACAGGAGTGCTGGGTTTGAGAAATATCCGTCCCCGCCGCCTATGATGTCAAACGCTAGTGCGCCTGCTGAGGGGAGGAGCCAATCATATCTGGTAGAAATACGAGTGAATTCGTCGTCGTGTAGAGGCGGTGTAGTCAGCAACGCGTTCAAGCCCTCAAGGATATCGAGCTTCTCCTGCTGATGGGGAATGTTCGCGAGGATCGTCTCGAGTTCATGATTGACCAGATCCGAATCGTAGGCGGCGTTGGCGGGCAGCTTTCGTAGAAGGTCCACGAGATCCACATAACTGATGTACTCTGGCACCAGGAATTCCAGCGCGTGACCCACTAGGTCGCGGGCAATGCCAGCAGGGTCTCGCAGGATCAGGCGCGCCAATTTCCGCTTATCTGCAACGGAGCCCGTGGCCGCTATCACCTGGACCGACAGTGCTTTCGTCCAAGAATCTGCCGTCCGCTCCTTGAAATAGTCGAAAGCGATGGATTGAAATCCTGGAATGGCCGCTTCGCGCACGATTCTGAGCAGAAGTTGTCTTACGTCGAGGTGTTCGCGATATCGGTCAAATAGAGCGCGTATCGAACTGGAAAGTCGTTGGTCGGCGAAGCGACGCACCTCCCGCGTGTCAATTCTGATCGGGGTATGATTGCGGTCCTGGTACCGTTCCGCGAATACCTTAAGCAAGGTGCCGCGTGTTCCGATATCCAAGGCGGACGCGTCGCCGTTCTCCAGCAGGACTTTAGGATCGGCATTGAGGACCTGGTCGCGAATATCCTGATCTGTGAGCGCGAGCCATGCGGCAATGGGTTTGATGGCGGGCCGGACCACAGTGTGCTCTGTCCCGTACGGACGAGCGAAGAGCAGGGCTTCGACTTTCCGCCTGTTCTTTCGCCTGTCCAGCAGCCGGGCGAGCCAGCAGGCGCAAAGGTATTCTCGGGCCGTGGGATGATGGAAACGTACGGTGCCGTACAACGATTCATCGAACAGGGCCGTGGACAGAAGAGCATTGATCTCTTCTGCTTTCCAGCCCTGCAGCACAGTCCCGGGGTCGATCGAGTTGGAACGAACCCGTTCTGCCGTGCCCTCATCAGGAAGAAGGAACGAAGTTCGTTCCGACAAGGTTGCGGCGGCGGCCAGGGCTTGGGCCCCTAGAACAGCGTGCTCTAAGGCAATGCCGCGTCCCTTATAAGCGGGGTTCAGCTCGGATAGCTTGATCTCGACGTTGTATCTAACGACATCGCTATAGTTACCTATTCTTCCATCGCGCTTCCAAAGCGCAATAAGCCCAGGGAGATCGGCCGGGCGCGTTGCGAAAACCTCAGCATTCGCATGCTCAACGGCAGCGATAAATGCTTCGGGTCTATCAACGCCGTTGGCCGCTGCAAACTTCGAGACTTGTTCAGTGCTCAGCCCTGCCAGGCGAACGACGTTGACCGGCGGACTCTTCTCCGTTCCCGATGTCGCCGACCCATCTAACCCGTCGTCGTCACTTACCCCGTCTTCTTCACCACCGTCAGTCGTTCTCGCCGGGTCCTTCGCTTCCTCCGCGACGTCGGTGACCGATTGCAAGCCGAGACGTTCGGCGAGCATTGCGCGATCTGCGTTAGCCTGCCAA
Organism: Bradyrhizobium yuanmingense; assembly: GCF_900094575.1. Lineage (GTDB taxonomy): Bacteria > Pseudomonadota > Alphaproteobacteria > Rhizobiales > Xanthobacteraceae > Bradyrhizobium > Bradyrhizobium yuanmingense. Next base: position 69,587 of record NZ_FMAE01000003.1, read on the forward strand.
GCGTGCGGACGCGTTGAGACGACGAGGGAATACCGCGTGTTGTTAGGGCCTACCGCGTCCGCAAACTGCGTGATCGCGATGGTAAAGTCGCGAGGATCTGCCAGCTTTGCCTCGTCCACGGCGTCCAGGAAGAAGTAGGCGTGTTCTTCTCCGCGTTGCCACGTCAAGAGGTCTTCTGCCGTTCCGATGTTCAGCGCGGATTGTAGTGACGGAAGTTTGGCCAGTAGATCGAGCGCTGCGTAGAAGGCAGGTTTTCCTTCCGCGATGAGACGGCGCGCCTGCTGCCGAAACTCCTCTGATTTGCCGGTGCCAGCCTCAGCCATGACGACCGTGCAGCGAGCTTGGAGGATCTGATCCCACGACTTGCTCGAATAGAGGTCGACGAAAGATGTGCTTTCATTTTCCGCTTCATCGTCTTCGTCGTAATCAACGAATTGACGATCCAATTCCACGTAGGGCGCCATCTTCGATTCGGATTTCCAGGGATTACGGTGACCGCACTGGACTGTCACGATAATTGATTCGGCGATAAGATACCTCGTTTGCCAATCCTAGGGGCAGTATGCGACCGGCCATCATCAAGTCGAAGAAGGCGCAAATCGAAGTATTCGAGCGGCTGCACGCTCGCATGAAGAAGCAATTCACGGGCCATGAACCCGACAACAAATACTTTCTGCGCGGCTACAAAGGAGCAGAGGACCTTGCCGGATTTGGTCTCGATTTCTGGATCGAATTCAAATGGATGGGGGTCAATTTGTGGGGGCCTCCGCTCGACGGATCGCACGGCAACAGGAACGTCCTTGGCTTCGCGACCTACAGCGCAAGATCGGGGATCGGCAGAACAGCCGCGATCCTCGCACGCGATCCCGAGGGAATCGCGCTCTACCATGACGGCCGCGTTTACGCGCGAGACGGGCGCGCACGGCCGCATCGCGACGAGCCGATGATCCAGATCAATGGCCGTCTTTACTACCGGATCGCCTATGTCGATGATGATCACTTCTTCGATCGCATTCTGGAATATCACTTCAGCCGCCTCAACGTCGATCTTGGTGCGGGCGGAGGCCGTGGCGGCACGAAAGGCAGGGGGACCGGCATGGATGCCGGGCCCGCTGCCGGCGGCGAGCGATCAAGCGCGGTCTTCATCGCGCAGCACAATCCTCTCACTATCGCGCTCTGGAAACAGCTTGAAGCTCTCGGTTATAAGAAATGCCCATGCGATGTTGTCACACCCGACCTTCTGGTTAAGAAGAATGCAAGGTCAGTTCTTTTCGAAGTGAAGCCTTCGGCCCTTTCGCATGACCTGATGCTCGCGTGCGGACAAGTGCTCGTCTACAACGAGCATGCCAAGGCCGACCGGACGGTCATTGTCAGCGCGAAAGCCGGAGTCTCGGGCTATGGCGAGGGTCTCGCACGCGTCATGAAGAAAAACGGCATAGCTTTTGTTCCTTACCGAAAGACCAACGACGGATACATTTTTGAAGGGCTTGAACGTATCCTTCCCGTTTAGGGACATTTCTGCGGGGCCGTGGTCCAGCGATCTCGTTTGCGTCATCCTCGCTATCAATCTTTCTCGCGAATTACGTCCTTTGAAGAGATGAGCGGTATGCGTCCCGTCATCTGGCATCGCCAATGCCGAGAAGTCGGCATAGAGCCGCTCGATTAACCGTCACCTGGTCGTCAATGGAGGCCCGAGTTTTCCTCTTCGCTCATTCAGCTTAATTTCCAGAGCCTCGGCCAGAGTATGCGATCCTTTCAGGCGAAGGCCCGTGATAAGTTGAGGAACGATCTCCATGAGCCCCGCGTTTTCTAGTACATCAAAGAGCGAGTCTGCGATCGTTTGGGCTTCTGATTCCGAGTAAGCCTGAGCGCCAGGGCCGTAAAGACGTCCAATTGCTTCGCGAACGGTCGGCAATTGCGGAGTCGCGTGCTCCTGAATGGCTCTCGGCGGATCAAGCACCTGTTGAATTTCAACGGCCTGGCGGGCTGTGATTTCAACTTCCAAAGTTTCTCCGTCGGGTTCGGTATGTTTGATGCGGATATCACAATGGTTTTCCGAGGCGGTTTTGGCCATCGCTCTCATCGTGCGATGAACAGACCGTTTACCTGCGCTAGGCGGTAATGATTTTGCGTGGTTGGGCGACTTCACAGCTGTGATACTATCTTTCAGCAGTTTGGCGAAGTCTGCGAGGGCTTTGGCTCCTTTTGCCGTCTCGACCGATGCCTTGACGTAGGGGAGGGCCTGAAATGCCCAATCCACGAGCGTGGCGACGATCGATCCGTGTTCGATGTTGGCGACGACAAGTACCCGGCCCCTTGAGACCGTCTTGTAGTCCTTCGCGAGGGCTGAAAAGAGCGCGCCAATGTCTTCGGCCCGCGGCGGACTTTCGTAATCAATAACAACAATAAGTTGATTTTCCATGGGTTTAAATTACGTCAGGTTGTCAGCAAATCCAAGTGGCGCTCCGTTAGATCCACAGCGGCATCGTTCAGCCTGTAAATAAAAGGAGAGGATTTCGAGTGTGATCTGGATATTCGGCTTTGGCTCGCTCACGTTTGACGGCTGGCAATCAGAGTTCGGATGTCTGAGCCTCCAACGGGCAACCCTTCACGGGTATCGGCGAGCGTTTAACAAGAAATCGGTCGTGAATTGGGGTACTGAAAAAAACCCGGGCGTGACGCTGAATCTGAAGCGGGCATCAGGTGAGAGATGTGAAGGCGTTGCCTTCGAATTTTCGGGCGACGAACGGACCTCAATGGCTCTTCTATCATATTTGCGTAAACGAGAGGCGTGTACGCCGACGTCACTTCGTGTGGAATTGGCTGATGGACGGGCCGTTCAGGCCCTGACCTATATCTACAACGGGCGCAACTTGTTTGACCGGTCGAAAAGCGTCGCCGAGCTAGCTGCGCTTGTCGTCAAGGCGAGCGGCACGAGTGGAAGCGCCATCGACTACGTGAAAAGGAATTTTGAGGGACTGCGAGCGGCGGGCCTTGAAGACGCAGCCGTTACCGAGCTTTGGGAAGCCTTATTGGCCGATAAACAGGGGTAGCACTTGAAGCGGATGGTGATCGATACGAACAGCCTCAAATCGGACCACCTGAAGGAATACTTATCCGATCCAGCAAACATGGCAGTTCTACCCGACTTTGCAATATTGGAAATGTTGAAGATCGGTGATGCACAAGGAATTTCAGATCAACTTGCGGTCTGCGCCGAACGCCCGAAGCAGATCAAAATATTACAGCCGACGTACTCTGTAGCTGGGCTCCGTTCACGCCGCCGAAGTCGAGGGCTGCAGCGGCGGTTGGTCGATAAGAAGCAGACGGCGTTCTTCAAAACGTTCTGTGACAAGGTGGAGGGTGCAAAGAATGGCGATCAACTTCTGCAGAAGCAGTTGAAAGGTAAGTGTGAAGCCGCCGCGTTTGACCTTGAGAAAACTGTGAAGAACCAGGAAACGTTCACAGCGAACCTAGCTGAGCATGCCCAGGACTACACTGAGGCGGAGCTAAAGATTCTACGTAAAGGCGAGCCGATAACTCCTGAGCTTCTCAGAAAGATAACGGACCATATCTTCGGCCTCCTAGTTGGACTGGTTGCCACACACCACTACTTCAAGAAACTTCCGGATTTTAAAACTCTTCCAAATGCCTTCCTTTTTCGCTTTGCGGTGGCGGGCTATGTCGTCGCCCTTCGTTGCATCAAAGAGGGAGGTGCAAAGGGCGCCTCGGCGGAAAACATCGGCAGCCAGATGGTGGACGCCATATTCGCAACGTACGCCACGTACTTTGATGGAATCCTCACCAAAGACCGCCGCTGCCAAGAGATTTGCGACACCACCAATGATGTTCTCAAGGTGCTGCGAAGTGGATTTGAGAAGCTGGAGGCTGATGGCTGGCAGATCCAGGACCTTGCCAAAAAGAAAGATGCGACACCAAATTCGGACTGACCGGATTAGAGACGAAAATGGCCCGCAATACGCGGGCCATTTTTGTTTTTGATGGTTCAGAAGTTAGATGGCTCAGAAGGCGCGGCATGCCTTTGTCGACTCGATGAAGCGCTGCGTTGCGCCTTTGGCGCCCGGCGCGGCAATGCGCGCATATCGCACGGTCCGAGCACGCTTCCATCTCGCGCCTTTGACTTCGGGCGAAACGGCTTCTGCGTCTCCCTGTCGACCACGTCATAGGTGAGCCCGCCGGGTGCTAAGCAAAATCCTTCGCCCCACTACCAGAGCGCAGCCAGGCTAGATAACGTTTCTTCCCCTTAGGGTGAGGACCTGCGCCTTGTAGGCGGTGCCATCCGAAGCCGGGGCGGTGGCGAGAATGCGATGCTCGACGAGCTTCTGCAGCCGGACCGACAAAATGTTCTTTGCCATCCCAAGGCTTTTCTGAAACTCACCGAAGCGCCGCTTTCAGCCAGCGCATCGCGGATGATGAGCAGCGACCATCAGTCGCCGATCACGCCGAGGGATCGCGCAACGGTCTGCTCGGCCTCCTGCGATGATGCCACTATGCTCCTGTTTTGCCCGACGAAGCAAATCACGGGAGGCGTCATTCGGAATGGCGGCAACGATCGCGGCCAATTCGCCTCGGCTCGCTTGGGCGAGCCGGACGGGCGAGTCACCACGATTCCTCGGCTTTCTGGCTCCTGAAATCCTGCCCAACCCGCACCCAATCCCACTCCCCACCTAACCCATTGATTTTGCAACCCCCGTCTACTGTGCATGGGGTTGTTTTCGCGAGTTTTGATTTGCCTGCGTGCAATTTGACGTCGCTGACACTGCCGACTACGTTCCGCGAAACGCGAAAGCTCGCAGCCTTTCTGCCGAGCGAAAATTCCACGGGGAAGAAATGACCGGCGACATTGCAGCCACCATCTCGAAAGCGCGCGAGCATTCCATCGGCGATCTCCTGCGCCGCTCCGCAGGCCGTGAGCCGAACAAGCTCGCGGTGAGCTGCGGCGATGTCAGCTGGAGCTTTGCCGAGATGGATGCGATCTGCAACCGGCTCGGCCGCGGCCTGCTCGGCCTCGGCGTTGGCGAGGGCGACCGCCTCGCCGTGCTCTCGCGCAACTCGCACGCCTTTGCGGCGCTACGCTTCGCGGCGGCGCGGATCGGCGCGGTGCTGGTGCCGATCAACTTCATGCTCAATCCGGACGAGATCAATTTCATCCTGAAGAGCTCCGGCGCAAGGCTGCTCGCGACCGGACCCGATTTCGTCGGGCCGGGACGCGCGGCGAGCGCGAAGGATTGCGCGGTCGAGAAGATGATCTGGCTGCCGGGCGAGGATCCGGCCGCGCCGCCTGCAGACCTCACCACCTTCGACGATCTCCTGCATCCCGACGGCTCGTTCCTGGACGCCTCGGTCGACAGCCGCGATCTAGCGCAGATCGTCTACACCTCGGGCACGGAATCGCTGCCCAAGGGCGCGATGCTGACCCATGAAGCCGTGATGTGGCAGTATGTCAGCTGCATCATCGACGGCGGCATGAGCGTGGACGACAAGTTCCTGCACGCCTTGCCGCTCTATCATTGCGCGCAGCTGGATGTGTTCCTGGGCCCGCAGGTGTATCTCGGCGCCTCCGGCGTGATCACGGGCAAGCCGACGGCCGACAACATCCTGGCGCTGATCCAGGCGCACAGGATCACCTCGTTCTTCGCGCCGCCGACGATCTGGATCGCGATGCTGCGCTCGCCGAACTTCGACAAGACCGATCTGTCGACGTTGCAGAAGGGCTATTACGGCGCCTCGATCATGCCGGTGGAGGTGCTGCTCGAATTGCAGCGCCGGCTGCCGGCCGTAAAGTTCTGGAATTTCTACGGCCAGACCGAGATCGCGCCGCTCGCGACCGTGCTGCGGCCGGAGGATCAGCTCCGCAAGGCCGGCTCCGCCGGCAAGCCCGTGCTCAACGTCGAGACGCGCGTCGTCAACACAGCGATGGAGGACGTCAAGGTCGGCGAAGTCGGCGAGATCGTGCATCGCTCGCCGCATCTGCTCTCCGGCTATTACAACGATCCGGTCAAGACCGCAGCGGCATTCACCGGCGGCTGGTTTCATTCCGGCGATCTCGCCACGGTCGACGAGGAAGGCCACATCACCGTGGTCGACCGCGTCAAGGACATGATCAAGACCGGCGGCGAGAACGTCGCGAGCCGCGAGGTCGAGGAGATGGTCTATCGCATCCCGGAGGTCTCCGAAGTCGCGGTCGTCGGCCTGCCCGATCCGCGCTGGATCGAGGCGGTGACCGCCATCGTCGTGGTCAAGACCGGGGCAAAGCTCGACGAAGAAACCGTCATCAGACATTGCGCCGGCCATATGGCCCACTTCAAGGTGCCCAAGCGCGTGATCTTCGTGGACGCCCTGCCGAAGAATCCGAGCGGCAAGCTGCTCAAGCGCGAGCTGCGCCAGCGCTTCGTCGGCGGCGAGACGCTCGACAAGGCGGTGCAAAAGAGCTTTGGGACGTAGCAGGCGCCGTTCCGGCGCCGTCGCGGCGAACTCGCCTATTCGGCCTCGCCAGCCAGCTTCCTGACGTCGTCGGGCGTCGCTCCGAAACGGCGGCGAAACGCGCGATGGAAGTAAGAGACGTCGTGAAATCCGGCGAGGTGCGCGATCTCGATGATCTTGCGGCTGCGCATCGCAGGATTTCGCAGCAGTCGTTCGGCGCGCAGCAATCGTTGCTCCAGCACGAAGCCGCTATAGGTGATGCCGGCCTTCTCGAACAGTAACTGGATCGTGCGCGCGCTGATGCGGTGCGTGGCTGCAAGGTCGGACAGCGACAATGCGGGGCTGTCCAGCTGCGCCAGGATGTCGGACTTGAGCGCTTCGAAGCGCGCCGCCGCAAGGCCGCGCAATTGAGCCTCTTCGGCGGCATCGCCGCGTGCGCCGAGCATCAGGACGGCGAGGTCGAACAGGTGCTGCGAGACCGCATCGAGCTCCGCCGGCGCGAGCTTGTCCGCGTGCGCATGCGCGAGATCGTAATATCGCAGGAACATCGATGTGATCGGGTTGGCGCCGGAGATCGACCCCGCGATCAGGTCCTCGGCATTCGGGCAGGCGCGCAGCAGGGCCTTTCGCGGCAGCAGCGCGGTCTGGAAATTACCATACGCCAGTTGCGTGATTTGGGCCCCCTTGATCGAGGGATCGCCGATCGTGATGTCGCCGGCGGCGACCTCCAGTGGCCGTTTCCCCATGGCCCCACGCAATGCCGAATTGGGCGACGTCGTGATCACCAACTCGTCGTTCGTTCCCAATGACACGAAGGACATCGGCGTGCCGAACGAGGCCGAGAGTCTGAGGCGGGGAAGAATGGCAGGCGCAATGGTTCGGTGAACGCGCCCTTCACCAACCGGCACGAAATCGACGTTCGCTACCTGACGGCAAAACTGCTCGCGCCATTGTTCATAGGCCGCACCGTTCGGGTCGCCATCGAATGAGAGCTGCGGCTGGGTCATCGATCGCCGGAACGCCTATTGCCGATTCATTGCGGTCCGCACTTTCGTCGGCGCGCCGGGGATGCGGCAACTGGAAAAGCGCCAGATTGCGCAAAAAACCACTCGCACCTACGCGCTGAGCCAGCGACGAGGTGCCGCAGCCTGCTTATTGGGCAGATCGAAGGCGGGCACGTTGCGCCGCGACTGCCATACGGCGCTGTCGCTCAATATTTCTTCACCGCCGCACTGAAGGCCAGCCACAGCGCGATCGACGCCAGGCCAAAGCCGCCGAGCAGCAGGAAGGTCGGCCCATAGCCGATCCATTGCGCGATCCAGCCGCCGAGAGCCGGGCTGAGGCTCGCGCCGACGCCCTGCACGGTGATCACGGCGCCTTGGCCGAGATTGATGCGGCCGGTGCCGTTGAGCGCGCGCGCGACCATGCCGGGGACGGCGACCGTTTGCAGTCCGGTGCCGATGCCGTCGAGCACCTGCATCGGCACGACGCCCCACCATCCCGTGACGAAGAAGGCGAGCACGCCGCGGACCGGCAAGAACATGAAAGACACCAGGATCACCGGCCAGTAATTGCGCTTGCTCGCGGCCTTCATCGCGATCAGCGAGGTCACGATCATCACGCCCTGTGCGATCACCACGGTGGTTGCGACGAAGCTCGGGCCGTTGGCCTGTCCCTCGGCGACCGCGGCAAGTCCGTACAGCGGCACGATCGCGGCATTGCCGAGGTGGAACAGCGCGAGGGCGAGAGCCAGCACGAGCAGCGCCTTGTGCTTCAGCAGCATCGTCATCGCATCCGGAGGCGCTTTGGAATCGTCCTCCTTGCTGCCGCGCGCGGCGCGATCGTCGATCGCCTTGGCTGGAATCATCAGCACGCAAGCGATCGCGATGGCGCCGAACAGGGCCGCCAGCGCGAACACGGCAAAATAGCCATACTTGTAGCCGAGATAGCCTGAGAGCGCGGCTCCGACCATGTTGCCGGCGTGGTTGTACGCCTGGTTGCGGCCGTTGAGCGCATTGAAGCCCTTCTGCTTGGCGATGCCGAGCGTGATGCCCGTGACGGCCGGCACGATTGCGGCGCTCGCCAGCGATTGCGCGACTTGCGAGAACGTCACCGCCCAGAAGTTTTGCGAGATCAGGATGATTGCAGACGCCGAGACGACGCAGATGCCGGGAATGATCACCCACAGCCGCTTGTTGCGGCTGGAATCGATGAAGCCGCCGATCGGAGTCGTGACCAGCATACCCGCGACATTGCCGATCGTCATTGCCGTGCCGATCAGGCCGGTCGCCCAGCCGCGTTCCTGAAGGAAGACCCCGACGAACGGCCCGATGCCCGACTGCATGTCGGCCATGAAGAAATTGAGCGCGAACAGGGGCCAGATGCGAGACGTTGAAGGGCGAGATGTCATCGAGACGCTGAACTTGATGCTGCCGATCGAATCGGATCTCGCATGAGGCGGACTCGGCGGGCGCTGCGGGTGCGCCCGGGCGGACCAGACCTTAACCTGCTCTCATGGCGTTGGTTCCGGTTGCTCTTGCGATCCGGCGAGTGCGACGTCATGTCTTGCAAGACTGGATCATGATGGATCAGCGCGATGCCCCTATGGACCTGCGCAACCTGCGGCGCTCAATTCCCGGATAGCGGAAAACCCCCTGCGGCCTGTCCGATCTGCGAGGACGAGCGCCAGTTCGTCGGCTGGGATGGTCAAGCTTTCCTCACGCGCGAGGAGCTCGCGCGCAAGCACCGACTGGTGGGGCGCGACGATCTCGGCCTGACCGGGATCGGCATAGAGCCGAGCTTTGCCATCGGGCAGCGGGCGCTGCTGGTGCCTGACGGCGGCGGCTGCGTAATGTGGGACTGCATTCCACTCGCGAGCGACGAGGCCATCCATCACATCACAGCACTCGGCGGTCTCAAGGCCATCGCGATCTCGCATCCGCATTACTATGGCGCGGTCGCCGACTGGAGCGACAGGTTCGGTGGCGTGCCGGTCTATCTGCACGCCGACGATCGCGCCTTTGTCACGCGGCCTCATCCGGCGATCGTGCACTGGACCGGCGAAAGCCATCGCCTCTCCGACGACGTGCTGCTGCTGCGCACCGGAGGCCACTTCTCCGGCGCCACCGTGCTGTATTATGCGCGTGGTGCGGACGGCAAGGGTGCACTGCTCACGGGGGATATCGCGCAGGTGACGATGGACCGGCGCTTCGTCAGCTTCATGTATTCCTATCCGAACTACATGCCGCTCAACGCCGCCGCGGTGCGGCGGATTGCATCGGCCGTCGAGCCGTTCGCCTTCGACCGGATCTATGGCGCCTGGTGGGGCCGCAACATCGCCAGCGGTGCCAAGGCGGCGTTTGCTGCGTCGGTCGTGCGCTATCTCGCGGCCATCGCCTGAGCCGGGTTGCGGACCGGATTTATCTTGCCGGCGCCGAATAACTGTACTAATAGTACACTATAAGTAAAGCGACGCATCCGGCGAAAGCCGGCATGATCGATGCATCGCGGACGCCGAGAAGGCCTCCGTGAGCGGGAGCTGAGTGCATGACGGCGCAGCGCGACTACGACATCTTCGAGGCTGGCGACGTCACGCTCCAATCCGGGTCCGTGTTTCCCGCGCTGAAGCTCGCCTACAAGACCTACGGCACGCTGAGCCCGGCCAAAGACAACGTCATCCTCTATCCGACCTCGTTCAGCGCCCAGCACACCGACATTGAATGGCTGATCGGGCCCGACGGCGTGCTCGATCCCACGCACTACTTCATCATCATCCCGAACCTGTTCGGCAACGGCCTGTCGTCGTCGCCCTCGAACACGCCCGCGCCTTTCCCGGAAGTGAGCTATCACGATGCCGTCGCGGTCCAGCACCGGCTGCTCACCGAGCGCTTTGGCATCTCGAAGCTTGCGCTGGTCTATGGCTGGTCGATGGGCGGCATGCAGGCCTATCACTGGTCGGCGCTGCATCCGGACATGGTCGAGCGCGCCGCGGTCGTCTGCGGCAGCGCCCGCTGCGCACCCTACAACTACGTCTTCCTTGAAAGCGTGAAGGCCGCGCTCACGGCCGATCCCGCCTTCCGCGATGGTCGTTTCCTCGAAAAACCCGTCGCCGGCTACCGCGCCATGGGACGCGTCTATGCCGGCTGGGCGATGTCGCACGGCTTCTACCGCGACGAGCTCTGGCGCGAGGCCGGCTTCACTTCACTCGAGGATTATCTCGTCCGCGCCTGGGATGCGACCTTCGCGCGGCGCGATGCCAACGATCTTCTGGCGCAGATCGGCATCTGGCAGCGTGGCGACATCAGTCGGTGTGGGGCATTCGCCGGCGATCTCGATCGCGCGCTGGCGGCGATCAAGGCCCACATGCTGCTGATGCCGGGCGCGACTGACCGTTATTTCGACGTGCACGACAACGAGGACGAACTCGGCAAGCTCGTCAACGCGAGATCGGCGGTGCTGCATCCGATCCCGTCGCTGCATGGCCATCGCTCCGGCAATCCCATCAACAATCCCCGCGACCAGGCCTTCATCAAGGTCGAGATCGCCGAGCTTCTCCGCAAGTAGGGCACGCAACCGACCATGAGCGACGCAACCATTCCGGACGCCGGCCATCGCCTGAAGCCCCTGACGCCCACCACGCTGCGCGAATTGTCGGTTCGCTCCAACATCAGAGGTGCGGTGCAGAGCCTCGGCCATTACAGCGTGATTGTGCTGGTGGGCGTGCTGATCTGGAAGGTTTCGTCGAGCTGGGGCGCGCTCTGGGCGCTGCCGCTGATGGTGGTGCAGGGCTATGTCGTCGCCTTCCTGTTCATGGCGGTGCACGAGACCGCGCACAAGACGGCATTCAGGAGCCGGGGCCTCAATCTCGGCGTCGGCTATCTCTCGGCGTTCATCATCGGGCTGCCTTACGAATATTATTGTCTGTTTCACTGGGACCATCATCGCTTCACGCAGGACCCGGAAAGGGATCCCGAGCTGATCGTTGGCGTGAAGCCGACGTCCGACACCCAGCTTGCGCTCGCCTATAGCGGCCTGCTCCAGGTCGCCGGCCGTCTGCGGCTGATGCTCGGCCACGCGATCACCGGCAAGGTCGTCGTGCCATGGATTCCCGAGAGCAAGCGCAGCACCATCGTTGCCGAGGCGCGCGCCTATGTCGCGCTCTACGCCCTGCTGCTCGCGCTGTCGCTGTGGTTCTCTTCAGCGCTGCTGCTCTGGGTCTGGATCGTGCCGCTCGTGATCGGGCAGTTCTTCCTGCGGCCCTATCTCTACGCCGAGCATACCGGTTGCGACCGCACCCGCAGCGCCTTTCAGAACACCCGCACGACTTACACCGGTGCCATCGTCAAATGGTTCGCGTGGAACATGCCGTATCATGTCGAGCACCACGCTTATCCCTCGATCCCCTTTCACGCCCTGCCGAAGCTGAACGCGATCGTCGACGGCGAGATCGTCCATCGCGGCCGCGGCTACATCAGAACGACGCGCGAAACCTGGGCCTGGTTTCGCCGGCAGCGGCAGGCCGGCTAGCTCAACGCAAAACTCCGGCCGCGATGCGACCGGAGCTTTGTCGTGATATCGAGATATCAGTAGATCCCGTAGGCGCAGACGTTCACGACGCGCACGCGCAGGCCGTGACGGGTCCGGACCAGGCGCTCCTGATAGCAATTGCTGACGCCGGTGTTGAGGTAGATACCGCCAAAGCCCCAGCCGGGACCCCAGTGGTGATGACCATGATGGTGATGGAAGCCGCCGGCCGAGGCCGCGGTGGGGGCGAGAGCGGCAACGCCGAGCGTGCCGGCGGCGATCAGACCAAGTGCAAGCTTACGAAACATCTTCATTCTCCATTCGGCGCTAGGGCCATTGTTGCGTCCCTGCATTTCCGTCGAGACGAGACGCGATCGCGTTCATGGCAAGCGGGAAGAATCGTGTTTCAGGAATGTTTCGTCGGCTGCGGCAGAATGCGCCGCGATCAGGCTTTCTGCGCCGCGCGATACCGCGCGGCCATCGCCTGCGTCAGCTCGGCCATCTTGTCGCGGAGATCAGCAGGCTCCAGGACTTCGGCTTCCGGGCCGAGCCGCAGCAGTTCGGCCGCGGCATGCCACGATGTCTTTCCGACCGGCACGCGCGCAATGCGCCAACCGTCTGCATCGGTTGTCTCCTCGAGCTGTGTGCGTGCCTTGACATAGGGCTGGCTGAGCGCGTCGAGCAGCTTCACGCCGAAAGGCGACAGCCGGACGATCGCAACATTGGGGTGCATCTCGCCTTCGAGCCGCAGCGTCGCGGCCCGCCAATGGGCGGCGAGGTCGAAGCCGGCGGGACGATCGAAGTGGTCGCCGAGGGCTGTGCAGTCGAGCACGCGTGCGACGCGATAGGTACGCACGCTGCCATCGACTTGTCCTGCGAGATACCAGCTGCCGCCCTTCAGCACGAGGCCGAGCGGCGCGACGCGGCGCTGCTTCTCGGCGCGCCAGCTCCGGTACCGGATCCTGATCAGCGTCCCGCGCAGCACGGCGCCGGCGATGGTGCGCAGGTGCTTCGGGTCTTCCGCTTCACCGAACCAGCCGGGCGCGTCCAAGTGGAAACGCTCCTGCATCCGCCCGGCATCCTCACGCAAATTCGGTGGCAGTGCCGCCATCAGCTTGTTTTGGGCGGCGATCATCGCAGCATCGAGCCCGAGTGCGGCGGCCGGGCCTGGCAATCCCGCCAGGAACAACGCGCCCGCCTCGCTCTGCGACAGCCCGTTCAGCCGCACGCGATAGCCGTCGAGCAGCCGATAGCCGCCTTCCGCGCCGCGGTCGGCATAAACGGGAACGCCGGACGCCGCGAGCGCGTCGATGTCCCGATAGATCGTGCGCACCGACACTTCGCAGGCCTGCGCGAGCTCCGGCGCGGTGACCTGTCCCCTGGCCTGGAGGGTGGTGAGGATCGACAGCATCCGGCTCGCGCGCATGATCCCTTAGACCATACCTGACACAAGATGTCAGGTATGGTCCGCTACAAGCGGCGCCATCGCCAGCCGGCCAGATGGAGACCGCCATGACCGATCCAAACCGCATCGCGCTGTTCTATTCGCCGCAGACGCGCGCCACCGGCACGCGCGTGCTGCTCGAGGAGCTGCGAGCCCCTTACGAGCTCCATGTCCTCAACATGAAGGCCGGGGATCAGCGCAAGCCCGCCTATCTCGCCCTCAACCCGCTCGGCAAGGTGCCGGCGATTCGCCACGGCGAGGCGCTGGTGACCGAGCAGGTCGCAATCACCATCTATCTCGCCGACCTGTTCCCGCAAGCGGGGCTGACCCCCGCCCTGAACGATCCGCTGCGCGGGCCTTATCTGCGCTGGATCGCCTATTATGGGTCGTCGTTCGAGCCGGCCTTGATCGACAAGTTCATGCAGCGAGAGCCGGCGCCGATCACGCAATCGCCCTATGCCGATTACGATACGATGCTGGGTGCGCTCGAGGCCCAGCTGGCGAACGGGCCCTATCTGCTCGGCGAGCGCATGACGGCGGCCGACGTATTGTGGGGCGTCGCGTTCAGCTGGACCATGATGTTCGGCATCGTGCCGAAGAAGGATGTCTTCGTCCGCTATGCGGAGCGCATGACAGCGCGGCCGGCGTTCCAGCGCATCAATGCCGCAGATGCGGAGATGGCGGCGCAGCATGCCGCCGCGGCGGGTGGATGAGAGGGCGTCAAAATCGCGGTGCCCGCTTGTCGGCGAACGCCTTGATGCCTTCCTTGATCTCGTCGCCGCGCATGCTGTCGCGGTGGCGCCGGTCGGCGGCGCCTTCATCGAGCTCGCCGCGGGCGAACTCGTTGATCGCGCGCTTCATGCCGCGCATCGCTTGGGGGGCGTTGCCGGCGAGGATCGCAGCGAGCGTGTCGACCTCCTCGTCCAGGAATTCCAGCGGCACCATTGTGGTGAGATAGCCGATGCGCAGCATCTCCGGGGCGTCGATCTTCTGCGCGGTGAGGAACAGCTTCTTCGCATTGTCGACGCCGAGGCGGGTCACGTAGCGCTTGATGCCGCTCGGGTAGTAATGCAGCCCAAGGCGCGCCGCCGGCATGAACATTTCCGCGGTATCGACGCCGACGCGGAAATCGCAGGCGAGTGCGAGGTCGGTCGAGCCGCCATAGACGCCGCCATTGAGCCGGCAGATGGTCGGCACGCCGAGATCCTCGAGCCGGTTGACGACGGCCTCGAAGGCCGAGCCCGCGCTCTGCTGCTCGCCCGCGCTGACCGCGCGTTCCGCGACCGAATTGAGATCGTAGCCGGCGGAGAAGGCGCGCCCGGTTCCGGTCAGCACCAGCACGCGAATATCGGGATCGGCCTCGACCCGGTCGAACAGTCTCGTCAGCTCGTCGAGATCCTCCGCCTGCAGCCGGTTGAGATGTTTCGGCCGGTTGAGGCGGATGGTGGCGCGGGCGCCGATGATTTCGAGCAGGGGGCTAGATGCTGCGTCGGCTGTGTCCGACATTCTCGTCTCCGTTGTCGGCGCCAAAGTGCCCGCCCGGGCGGAGGCCGTCAACGACGGCGCCGGTCGTTTGCCGCGCCGCTGCAGCGGGCCTGCCGTCCACGCCGCCGTCCCTGGCGGGGTGCCTTACCTGAAATGTGGCGGCTCGTCGTAGCCGCGGCGGCTGCTGAAGAACAGCAGCACCATCAGCCCGACGCCGACAATGACGGAAAACCCCGCGCCCAGCGCCAGTGCCACATAGCCTTCCGTCGGGATCGGCTCACCTTCGACCGCCATTGCGGAATAGGCGAAGTAGCCGGCCGCCGCCAGCATTGCCAGAAGGAGGATGATGAGGAGTGCACGCATGCCGCGTTCTCCGGTTGCAACCGTAAACCAACGGTTGCGGGTGGGAAGGGTTCCAGACGACCGGCAGCGATCGGTCGGGAGCATAGCCTCACTCTCGTCTCGGACGCAGCGCAGCACCACAAGCGCGTTTACGCGCGTCTTCGACGCGCTGTGATGATGCGCTGCAGAGCCGGGGCCCATCGAGCAGCGGAAACTGCGGCTTCTGAGTCCCGGCTCAGCGCCGCAACGCCTTCGGCATTGCGGCATGTCCGGGACACGAGCGTGGTGGGTGGGTTGCTCAATCCGGCGGGGTCAGGCGCTCTGGGCGGTCTTCACCACCACGACATTGCTATCGTCCGACGGAGCCGGGCCGGCATCGCGTACCGTCTTGTCGGCTTCGCCGGCATGACGTTTCAGATAGTCGCGGCGCATGCCGATCTCGTCACGGACGAATTCGTAGCCGAGCTTGAAGGTGTCGAGGCCGTCGGTACTGATCGTGCCGTCCCTGAGGCCGATGACGGCACCGCGCAAGATGGTCTCGAGCTCATCCTGGAGACATTCGAGCTGATCCAGCGAATGGGCGTGCTCGATCCGCTCGCCGATGTCGAGGATGGCGGTCGAGAGCTCGCTGGCCTTCTCCGGCGCGATGCGGGTGATCTTGGCGTAGATCGCGGCGAAGATCGAGCCGATGACGCTGAGCGCTGCGACGCCCAGATACATCAGGTCGCTGTACTTATCCACGAACGACTTGGTGTCGTCGTTGATGTAGTCGGCGGCGCCCCGATGCGCGATCACGAAGGCGTCCTTCTCCACCGAGGCCGGCTCGATCCTGGTGGCAAAGCCGTTGTCGAGCCCGAGCGCCGACTTGTTCTCGTAGACGATGCGGGCGAGCTCGCCGGCCGTGCTTGGGGACATCCGGGATTGCGCGACCAGCAGCCATTCGAGACCGATCGTGTCGAGATCGTCGTCGGGAATCTGCGGGGATGTCGACACCGAGCCAGCTGTCACGGTCTCGTCGGAAATGCCGGGAAATTTGCGCGCCAGCGTCTTGGCTTCTTCGATGGTGTTCAGTGTGAAGCCGCCGCGCTTGGCGGCTTGCTCATAGGATTTGTCCCGGACCGCCTTCGAGGCGTGGACGATCGCGATCACCGCGCTGAAGCCGTTTGCCGGGGCGAACAGCTTGTCGAGCGTCGCGCCCTGCGGCGCCATCTGGATCTTCGCAGCCTCAGGGCCATCGGGGACGTCGAGGATGCTGCGGACGAAGGCGAGCGAGGATTCGTTCTCGGCGACGACCGCGACCTTCTTCTTCTTCAATTCGGCCAACGACTTGATCTTCTTGTTGCCGGGACCGAGCAGGAGCACGAGATCGTGCTCGAGGATCGCGAGCGTGCGCGCCCGCAGCGGCACCTTGGCGTCGGTGCGCAGCACGGCGAGGTCGGCCTGCCTGCGGTCGAACTGTGCGAGCGCCTTGGCATTGTCGGCGTTGTTGACGATGTTGATCCGCAAGCGCGATGCGTTGTTCTTCAGGAGGGCGGCGAGCTTGGCCGCGAACAGCGCCTCATCGCTGTTGGGGCCGCCGACGGCAAAGGTCAGCGTCTCCGAATTGTGCACCAGCGTGCGGCCGGCCCAGACGGTGGCGAACGACAGCAGCAGGGTCAGCACGACGTAGAGGAGAACCTGCTGCTGGTTGGTCTTGATCACCTTGGGGCGCCGGGGCGGCGGCATGGTCGGCGATGCGATGGGGCCTTCGGTACTCATGGCGGCACTCTGGCCTTATCGTTTGGCTGGCGGCGGCGCGTGGCTTGGAAGCGCGGCGGGCCCGGTAATTCGTAAACGCCTGAAAAAAGAACGATATTCCCGATCGCCGATGATAGCGCGAAGGCAGCGGAATGCAAATTTCGAGCCGGAGGTAACCTTAGTCGATATGTCCGCGGCGATTGGCCATCCTATCACCGGTTAGCCACACTTGGCGATTTTCCGGTTCCACCCGGCTGCATTCCGCCGCGGGAGATGTCATAAATTGCGCGTCCCGGCGATTTGACCGGTCCAAGAAGAAGTTGCGCTGAACGCTCCAATTCTTCTCGTCACGTCAATGAGGGCGTCAGCTTTGTCGTTTCCACCCATGTCATCGGCGATTCCGGTTGAAGCGCTCATTGGCTGGATGTTGCTGCTCACCTTCAAGCACGTCATCGCCGATTTCGTTCTTCAAACCGCCTGGATGGCGCACGGCAAGGATCAGAAGCATGGCTGGGCCCTGCCGCTCCTGGTGCACTGCCTGGTCCACCTTGCCGTCGCGCTGCCGCTGATCGTGATCGTGGCGCCGCGATTCTGGTTCGTGGCCTTCTTCGACTTCCTGATCCACATCACGATCGACCGCGCCAAGGGATACGTCTCCGCCAATTTCGGCGTCGACCTCGCCCATCCCTGGTTCTGGACCCTGATCGGCGTCGACCAGGCGCTGCACCACCTGACCGGCTTCGGCCTCGCGATCTTCATGGCGGCGAACTGAAGGTCGCCTTTGGGCCTTTCGGGGAGAGGCAATCGCCATCAGCACGAGGGATCATCATGCCCGGGCTTGTCCCGGGCCTCCACGTTCTTCGTGCCTCCTGGCTTTCCGTGAAGGGTCGGGACAAGCCCGGCCATGACGCCGCGGAAGACTTTGAAAACCCCACCAAGGCGTCCCACCGATTCGCGGCCGACGCGCAACCACCCCGGGTGACTACCGGGCAGCGTGGTTAACCTTACGTTAGAGAATTGCGCTGCATCTTCCTTACACGAGGGAGAACTGCAATGTTTTCAAGCCGCGACGCCTTTGAAAGCGATTTCTGCCCGGTCCGCGACGAGCTCCTTGGCGAGATGTATCGCGCCAGCGAGAGTGGCCTGCCGAGGCTGGTTGAGAGTGTTTCCCCTGACGTGCGCGCCAGGCTGGCGCTGTTCTGCTACCGCCGTAGCCATTTGCACTCGCTGGCGGTCGCGATCGCAGCGAGCTGCAGCGAGCGCGACCTGATCGAGAATGGCGGCCGCGTCGGCTCGACGCTCTTCGCGCTGTCGCGCGAAGGCACCGCGAAAGCTTCGACGTCGCTGACGGGTGGGCGCAAGCCGATCACGCTGTCGACCAAGCCGCTCTCGGTGCTCGCACCGCTCGATGACGAGCTCGACGACGAGATCGGCGAAGCCGTCCCCGCCTAAGCGGCCTCGATAACGGGCAGGCCGAACTTCCGCCGCGCCATCGCGCATTCGGCGTCACCAGGCATGCAGGTGCGGCACACCTCCGGCCGCACGTCATAGATGCCGCAGGCCGTCATCCTTCCGATCTCGCCTTGCAATGCCGCGCAGCGATCGCCCTCGCAGCGCATGCCCGATTGCCGGTCGTTGACGAGCGCCTCCGGGATCAGCGCAAGCTCCTCGTCGCTCTCGATCGAGAAGCGCGGCCAGTTCTGCGAATAGCCGCAGCAGGCGCCGCAGCCCTGGCAACAGCTCGACAGCTCGGTCTCGTCCATCGTTCTCACGTGTCCTTCGGCGGACCCCAGACCAGGCTCTGCCGCCATCTCGCGCGCAACACGTCGCGCCGTTCCGGATATTTCTCGTCGAGATAGGTCGCCTCGACCACGCGGTCGGTGCGGAAGCTGCGGAAGTCGCCGCGCAGCTCGCACCAGGCCGCCAGCAGCCGCACGGCTTCGAGATAGCCGACCGAGATCGGCCAGATCATGCGCTCGCTGGGGCGGCCCTGTTCGTCGCGATAGCGCAGCATGATCTTCTTGCCTTCGTGGATCTGGGTCCGGGTGCGCGCCATGTCCAGGCGGTCCGGTTCCCGGTTCCAGCTCGGACGCGCCCGGCTCGCCGGCTCCAGTACGAAGGGGCGCAGGCGCTCCGGGACGGTATCGGCGATCTTGGCCATCAAGTCTTCGGCCGCGCGCGCCAGCGCGGAATCGGCGTGGCCTGCGACCCATTGCGCGCCCAGCACGGCCGCCTCGATCTCGTCCGGCGTCAGCATCAGGGGCGGCAGGTCGAAACCCTTTTCGAGGATGTAACCCATGCCGGCTTCGCCGCGGATCGGCACGCGCTGGCCGATCAGGGTTGCGATGTCGCGATAGATGGTGCGCTTCGAAGTCTCGAGCTCGGCCGCGATCGCGTCTGCCGTCAGCGGCTTACGCGTGCGCCTTAGCACCTGGATGATTTGAAACAGCCGGTCGGCGCGTCTCATGACAGTTCTCTTCTCGAACGACGGATCAGAAATCGGCGCGCGGCTGCTGACAGGATGTTGGCAGCAGGGGGGTTCTATACCGGGACAACACATCGACTGAAGAGGATTTGTCCATGATCATTCCAACCCATTTCGGCCAGGCCGGTCCACTGTGGCGGGCGCAGCTGTGGCACGGCCAAATGTTGCGGGCTTGGGCGTTTGGCCGCCTCGTTCCGCTCGATCTCATGGCCGTTGATCTCCGATTTGCGCTCGCAAGCGTGGTGACACGCTCGCTGAACCATGCCGCGGATGCGCTGGTCCGCCATCTGATGGGCCGCGCCTGGCGCGGGGCCCGCTTCGCAGAAGATATCACGGCTGCTGCCACCATGGTGGCAGCAGCCGGCCGCTAGGTTCCTTCCACTCGTTCGACAGGTTCAGGAGAGCTTGCATGATCACGCTTTACGGTTTTGGCGCCGGCTTCGGCCTGCCGGAAATCAGCCCCTTCGTCACCAAGACCGAGGTGCAGCTCAAGATGGCGGGACTGCCTTATCGGAAAGAGCGGGCGATGCCGCCGGCCTCGCCCAAGGGGCAGCTGCCCTTCATCGACGATGGCGGCGAGGCGGTGGCCGATTCCACCTTCATCCGGGCCCATATCGAGCGCCGCTACGGCTTCGATTTCGATGCCGGCCTCACCTTGGCCGAGCGTGCGCAGGCCTGGGCGTTCGAGCGCATGATCGAGCACCACGTCTATTGGGCGCTGGTGGGCGCGCGCTGGGTCGATCCGGTCAATTTCGCCAAGGGGCCCGCGCATTTCTTCGACGGTGCGCCGGAGCACAATCGCGAGAAGCTGCGCGAGGACGCTCAATTCCGCGTCGCCGAGAACTATCTGCTCTCTGGCCTCGGCCGCCATGCGCCGGATGACGACGTCGATCTTGCCGTGCGTTCGCTGTTCGCGCTGTCGGTGCAGCTCGGCGACAAAGCCTTCCTGATGGGCAACAGGCCCTGCGGCGTCGATGCCACTGCGTTCGGTATGCTCGCCGGCGTCCTCTCACCGTTCTTCGAATCCGCTTTGCGCGAGCGGGCCGAGGGATTTCCCAACCTCACCGCTTATGTCGACCGCATGATGGACGACTATTATCCCGAGTTCGCCTGGACGCCGCTGCGGCAGGCGGCGTAGCCGCGGTGCATCGGCTGACTCGGTGCAACCTCTCCCGCTTGCGGGAGAGGTCGGCGCGAAGCGCCGGGTGAGGGTTTTCTCCTCTAGGGGGTTTTCTCCGTAAGTCTCGGAGGGTCCCAACGCGGAGGCACCTCTCCCCAACCCTCTCCCGCAAGCGGGAGAGGGGGCGCACCGGTGCCGGAGCTGCAGCTCACTCCACTAACCAAAACAAAGAGCCGGCCCAGTGGGCCGGCTCTCGTTGTCTCGAATCTTGGCGACGCCTACTTCACCAGCGTGTACTTGCCGTCCTTCACCGTGAGCAGGATGCGCGAGCGCTCGTCGAGGCCGTAGCGGTCCTTTTCGGTGAAGTTGTAGACGCCCTGGCTCGCCGCCAGCTCCTTCTCCGTCAGCAGCGCCTGGCGGATGGCCTCGCGGAATTCCGGCGTGCCGGGCTTGGCCGTCTTCAACGCCGCCGGAATGACGCGCTTGAGGATCTCGAACGCATCAAAGGAATGGCCGGCGAACTGGCTGCGGCTGTTGGGGCCGTACTTTGCCTCGTAGGCGGAGTTCAGCGCGAGGCCGGGCTTCTTGGTCAGCGCGCTGTCCGGCTGTTCCTCGGGGGCCATCACGGGACCCGAGGCCATCAGCACGCCTTCCGCTGCTTTGCCGGCAATGCGGATGAAGTCCATGCTGGCGGCGCCGTGGGTCTGGTAGATCAGGCCCTTGTAGCCGCGCTCGCGCAGCTCGGTCTGCGGCAGCGCGGCCGCGGTGCCGGACGCGCCGACCAGGATGGCGTCGGGATTGGCGGCGACGAGCTTCAGCACCTGGCCGGTCACCGAGGTGTCGGGACGAGCGAAGCGCTCCTCGTCGACGATGGTCATCCCCATCGGCACGGCCTGCGCCTTCAAATCGTTGAACCAGAGGTCGCCGTAGGAATCGGAATAGCCGATGTAACCGAGCGTCTTCACGCCCTTGGCCTTCATGTGGTCGTACAGCACCTTGCCGACGATCGGAATCGGTTGCGGCATCGCCACCGACCACTTCATGCGCTCCGGCGTGATCGGGAAGGGTGCCAGACCGAAGTGCGGGATACCGGCCTCGTTGGCGACATTGGAGACCGCGATGGTCGGCGGCGTCAGCGCCGAGCCCATGATGATGTCGGCCTTGGATTCGGTGACGAAGCGGCGGGCGTTGGTGGTGGCGGTGGTGGGATCGCCGCCGTCGTCGAGCACGATCACCTTCAGCGGCACGCCGCCGATCTCCTTCGGCACGAATTCCAGCGCGTTGCGCTCGGGAATGCCGAGTGCCGCACCCGGGCCGGTCGTGGTGGTGGTGATGCCGATGGTGACTTCGCTGGTCTGGGCCAGCGCGGGCAATGCCGGCAGAGCCAGCGCGGCCGCAGTGATGGCAGCGGTCAAATAAAAGCGTTTCATCTATTCCTCCCTTGACGTGTTTATTTGAAAGCAGAAATCGCGGGGTAATTCAGCCCCGTCTTTTGGTGATGCGGCGATTTAGCTCCGGACTTAACTCCCCGTGAACTTGGCTACCATTTCCGCCGGGAATGGTGCCGATTTCAATTTGTCTGGGTTAACGGGATCGCGGCCGACCAGGACGCGGGTCTCGAAACCCTCGATCGCGAGCGCCTCGCCCTTGTAGACGTTGTGCTTCACCTCGAAGCTCGAGCGCTTGATGCTCTCGATTCTGGTCTCGATGGTGATCCAGTCGCCATAGGTCGAGGGGATGTAGAACTTGGCCCGCGTGTCGACCATGGGGATGCCCACCAGGCCGTATTTGCGGACCAAGTCCTGCTTGGAGAAGCCGGCGGCTTCGAACAGGGTCGAGGTCGAATCGTCGAACATCGCGAAATAGCGCGGGTAGTAGACGATGTTTGCGGGGTCGCAATCGCCCCACTGGATCTGGACCTCGCGCCGGTTCACGAACATCTGGCTGGCCTTGCTCGACGAATCTACTTGGGCGCCATGCGCAGCGAACCGTCGAGGCGCACCACCTCGCCGTTCAGGTAGGCATTCTCGACCATGTGCAGCGCGAGCGCGGCGAATTCGTCGGCCTGGCCGAGCCGGCGCGGGAAGGGGATGGCAGCGGCGAGCGAGTCCTGCGCTTCCTGCGGCAGGTTCGCCAGCAGCGGCGTCAGGAACAGGCCGGGGGCGATCGTCAACACGCGGACGCCGAACTGCGCGAGCTCGCGCGCGATCGGCAGCGTCATGCCGACGATGCCGCCCTTGGAGGCCGAATAGGCGGATTGGCCGATCTGGCCGTCATAGGCGGCAACGGAGGCGGTGTTGATGATGACGCCGCGCTCGCCGGTCGCCTGCGGCTCGAGCTTGGACATCTCGGCCGCGGCAAGGCGCAGCATGTTGAAGGTGCCGATCAAATTGACCTTGATCACCTTGTCGAAATCGGCGAGCGCCATCGGGCCGTCGCGGCCGACCACGCGCTTGGCGACGCCGATGCCGGCGCAATTGACCAGCACGCGGGCCGGGCCGTGGGCCTTGGTGGCCTGCGCGATCGCAGCTTCAGCGGAGGCGGCATCGGAGACGTCGCAGGTCACGGCAATGCCCTTGATCTCCGCCGCGACCGTTTCGGCCAGCTTGGTGTTGAGGTCGCACACCGCGACCTTGGCGCCCTGCGCCGCCAGTTTTCGCGCGGTGGCCGCGCCCAATCCCGATGCGCCGCCGGTGACGATGGCTGCCTGATCCTTCAACAACATGGCGTTCTCCTTTGGCGATATTTTTCTAGGTGACCGATATCACACGGTTCGACGGATTGGCAGCGTAGAGCTCCTCGATCAGCTCGCCGCGATGCTCCAGCACTGCGCGCTGGTTGATCGAGCCCTTGTCGGTGACTTCGCCCTTGTCGATCGAGAGCGGCGTGTCCATCAGGATCGCGCGCGTGATCCGTGTCGAGGATCCCGTGGCCTGGCCGAGGAAACGGGTCAGACGCTCGCGGAACGCCTCGCGCACCAGGCGGTCGCGCGTCGCGACGACGAGATCGTCGGGCGGCAGCGTCGGGTTGATCAGCCGGCAGCCGTCGAGATCGAGCACGACCAGCGCGGAGATCTCGTCGCGATTGATGCCGGCGATGACGACGTCGCGCACCAGGGGCGCGCAGGCCGCGGTGAGGCGCGCGCGCAAGGGGCCGACGCTGACCCAGGTGCCGCTCGCGAGCTTGAAGTCCTCGCTGACGCGGCCGTCGAAATCGAAGCCGGCGTTGAAATCATCGGGATCGGCGGGCTTGAGCGCATCGCCCATCTTGTAAAATCCTTCCTCGTCGAAGGATTTTGCCGTGATGTCGGGTTGGCGCCAGTAGCCAGGCATCACGTTCGGCCCCTTGGCGCGCACTTCCAGCTTGCCGTTGTTCGGCACCAGCTTGGCGTCGTTGCCGGAGACGGGCAGGCCGACATGGCCGGAGCGGCTGGTGCGCGGATTGACCGACATGAAGAACGGCGCGGTCTCGGTCGCGCCGAGACCGGTCAGCATCGGCACGCGATAGCCCTTCTCCTTCGCCGCGAGCTCGTCGAGGCTGTCCCAGACGAACGGCGACAGCGCCGCGCCGGAGAAGAACATCGCATGCAGCCGGTCGAAGAACTTGGCGCGCAAGCCCTGGTCGTCGCGCAGATAGGGCAGCAGCGATTCATAGCCCTTGGGCACGTTGAAATAGACCGTCGGTGAAATTTCCCGGAGATTGCGCACGGTCTCCTCGATGCCCCCAGGCACCGGCTTACCGGCGTCCAGATACATCGAGCCGCCGTTGTAGAGCGTCAGGCCGATGTTGTGATTGCCGCCGAAGGTGTGATTCCACGGCAGCCAATCGATGATGACCGGCGGCTCGTCCTTCAGGAAGGCGAGCGTCTCGCGCAGCATCACCTGATTGGCGCAGATCATGCGCTGGGTGTTGATGACGGCCTTGGGATTGCCGGTCGAGCCCGAGGTCAGCAGGAATTTTGCGATCGTGTCGGGGCCGATCCTGCCGTGAACGTCGTCGAGATCGCCACGGATCGGCGTCGCCATCAGATCGGCCAGCAGGGTGACGTCGCGGCCCGGCACGTGGCCATAGGACGCGGCGATCTCGGTGCCGAGCGAGACGTTGGCGGCGAGCGCATCGGCGAACTTGTCGGCATCATCGGCGAAGACGAGGCCCGGCGTCAGCAGCTTCATCAGATAGGACAGCTTGCCGTAATCCTTCGACACCAGCGAATAGGCCGGCGACACCGGGCAGAACGGAACGCCGGCATAGAACGCGCCGAACGCCAGGAGCGCGTGGTCGATCGAATTACCGGAGAGGATGACGACCGGCCGCTCGGCCGACAGGCCGCGCTGGATCAATGCGGAGGCGATGTGACGGCTCGCGGTGAGCAGCTCGGCATAGGTGATCTTGCGCCAGCCGCGGCCGCCTTCGCGCTCGGCCATGAAGACGCGGTCCGGCGTCGTCGTGGCCCAATGATGCAGGCGGTCGGTGATGCGGACCGGATAGTCGCCGAGCGGCTGCTTTGGCCGCAGATAAATCGTGCCGTCGTCGCGCCGCTCGATGTTGACGACGGGATCGCCGAACGAGATGGGCCGCAGCGGGAAATTGCTCGCGCCGCGCTCGATGCCGGAAGAGGACGGCTGGGCGCTCATGACTTTAGGCTCATGATTTGGGCTTCACCTTCGCGGTCTTGTGCTCGAGGAATTCGCGGATCCGCCGCTTGGCCTCCTTGTCGCTCTGCGCGACAGTGGCCATCAGCGACTCCATCAACAGGCCGGTCTGCGGATTGGCCTCCGCGATCATCGGCAGCGCCTGGAGCACGGCAAAATTCGTCAGCGGGGCGTTGGACGCCACCTTGGTCGCAAGCTCCAGCGCTTTGCCGAGCCCGTTGCCGGCCTCCGTCAGATATTGCGCAAAGCCGTAGGACGCGCCCTCGGTCGCGCTGTAGACGCGTCCCGTCAGCATCATGTCCATCATCCGGGCAACGCCGATCAGCCGCGGCAGCCGCACCGAGCCGCCGCCGCCGACGAAAATGCCGCGCTGCCCCTCCGGCAGCGCGAAATAGGTCGAGGGCTCGGCGACGCGGATATGGGCCGCGCAGGCAAGCTCGAGCCCGCCGCCGATCACGGCGCCCCGGAGCGCTGCGATCACGGGCACGCGGCTGTACTGGATGCGGTCGAACACCCGGTGCCACATCTGGGAGTGCAGGAGCCCGCCGGTGGCGTCGTGCTCGGTCAGCTCGGAGAGGTCGAGGCCACTGGAGAAATGGTCGCCGATACCGTGGATGACGACCGCGCCGATATCCTCGGGCAGGTTCGCAAAACACTCGCCGATTTCCAGGATGATGCCGTCATTGAGCGCATTGCGCTTGGCCGGCCGGTTCAGACCCACGGTCAGAACCCGGTCCGCCCGCTCGATCCTCAAAAGCCCGGAGGGACCCGCATTCGCGGTCTCGGCGTTTCCTTGTGTCATTTGCGTCCTTGTCAGAATAGTTATGTTGTATAACGAATTTTGGGGGAGTCAAGGTGGGGCAAGGCCAGGTGGCCGTGACCCCACCCTCCCGGGAGGCCGAGGCGAGCGCAGGGCTATCGCATTTGAGATTTTCCCTGCGGCCATCCTTCGAGACGCCCGCTTGAGGCGGGCTCCTCAGGATGAGGTCGGAGTGCGCGGCAGCAGTTTCAACGGGCAC
The DNA here is from genome assembly GCF_900094575.1 of Bradyrhizobium yuanmingense. Taxonomy (GTDB): domain Bacteria; phylum Pseudomonadota; class Alphaproteobacteria; order Rhizobiales; family Xanthobacteraceae; genus Bradyrhizobium; species Bradyrhizobium yuanmingense. The sequence goes on from NZ_FMAE01000003.1 coordinate 95,838, forward strand.
TGACGCCGATTTGCCTCATCCTGAGGAGGCGCGTCAGCGCCGTCTCGAAGGACGAGGCGTGCGCGCAGACCGCCGCCACAAGTCATATGCGATAGCCCTGGGGGCGAGCGAGAGAGCGGTGCAGGCCTACTCTCGCGCCACAAACTTCGCGAACGCATCGGCGTAATCCGGATGCCAGCGCGACAATGGCGGGCGGTTCTCGACGATATCGCCGGCCGCCCAGAGCATGCGCTTCTCGTCGAGCACGCGCGGCACGTCATTGTCCGGGCAGAGAATGTAGAAGTCGCCGGCCTCCAGCCGCGCCAGCATGAAATCGACCGTCTGCTCCGGCGTCCAGGCGCCGGCCGGCTTCTCGGTGCGTCCCTTTGCGGTCAGGCCGGTGAAGACGAAGCCCGGGATCAGCAGGTGCGCCGTGACGCGACAGTCATTCGTGTTGCGCAACTCGTGCTGGAGCGCCTCGGTGAAGGCCTTCACGCCGGCCTTGGAGACGTTGTAGGCGGGATCGCCGGGCGGCGTGGTGATGCCCTGCTTGGAACCGGTGTTGATGATGAGGCCGCGCCTGCCACGGGCGATCATGTTTGGCGCGAAGATGCGCGAGCCGTTGATGATGCCCCACATGTTCACGGCGATGATGCGTTGCCAATTATCCGGCGCGTCGAACAACGTGCTGCCGGGCTGAATGCCGGCATTGTTCATGAGGACATCGGTGCCGCCGAACCGCGCGTGGACGGCGCGCTCGAGTTCCGTCACGCTCTCGATCTTGCTGACATCGACGGCCGAGGTCATGACGTTTGCGGCCGATGTTACGGATGACAATTTTGTTGCAGCTTCTGCCAAGCGTGTCTCGTCGACGTCAGCGATACATACCTTCATTCCAGCGCGCGCAAATGCCGCGGCGGCGGCAAATCCGATGCCGGCTGCGCCACCCGTGATCACGGCAACATTGTTCTTGACGATGGCGGGATGTGACATCGAGCGTCTCCGTGGAAAGCCTTCAGCCGAGCTATAGCATGGCAGCGATGCGACCCTGCACAAGTCGGCATGGGAGGTCTTCGTTCCGCGCTGCCTTTACGCCTATCAGGCGCGGCTGTATCCTCGGCGGAACGATCCCGCCCAGATCGAACCAATCAATTCAACTGACAGGGAGTGCAGCCATGGCTGTGTCGCAGGCTATTCCGATCACGCGCCATCCGTTCGCCAACGGGTCCTACAAGCAGATGCTGATCGACGGCAAGTGGGTCGATGCAGCCTCGGGCAAGCGCTTCGAGACCCGCAATCCCGCCACCGGCGAGCTGCTCGCAACCGTCGCCGAAGGCGACAAGGAAGACATCGATTGTGCGGTCGCGGCCGCGCGTCGCGCTTTCGAAGGCCCGTGGAGTAAGGTCAAGCCGTTCGAGCGGCAGAACCTGCTCCTGAGGCTCGCCGATCTCGTCGAGAAGAATTTCGACGAATTGTCGCAGCTCGACACGCTCGACATGGGCGCGCCGCTGAGCCGCACCCGTGCCTACCGCCTGCGCGCCGTCGGCATGCTGCGCTATTACGCCGGCCAGACCACCGCGATCCACGGCGAGACCATCGAGAACTCGCTACCCGGCGAGATATTCTCCTACACGCTGAAGGAGCCGATCGGCGTCGTCGGCGCCATCATTCCCTGGAACGGGCCGCTCACTGCGACGATCTGGAAGATCGGTCCGGCGATCGCGACCGGCTGCACCGTGGTGCTCAAGCCTGCCGAAGAAGCGCCGCTGACCTCGCTGCGCATCGCCGAGCTCGCAATGGAAGCGGGCGTGCCGCCCGGCGTCATCAACGTTGTCCCCGGCTATGGCGAGACCGCGGGGGCGGCGCTCGCCTCGCATCACGACGTCGACAAGGTCGCCTTCACCGGCTCGCATGTCACGGGCCAGTCGATCATCCGTGCGTCCGCCGGCAATCTCAAGCGCGTCTCGCTCGAGCTCGGCGGCAAGTCGCCGGACATCGTGTTCGCCGATGCCGATCTCGACGCCGCCGTGCCCGGCGCGGCGATGGCGGTGTTCGCCAATTCAGGGCAGATCTGCAGCGCCGGAACGCGCCTGTTCGTCGAGCACTCGATCTACGACGAGTTCGTCGGCCGCGTCGCCGAGTTCGGCAAGAAGCTGCAGGTCGGCAACGGCCTCGATCCCAACGTGCAGATCGGGCCGCTCGTCTCGGAGCAGCAGCTCGAACGCGTCACCGGCTATCTCGACATCGGCCAGAAGGAGGGCGCGAAGGCGCTTGCCGGCGGCGGACGGGTCACCGAAGGCGCGCTGTCGAAGGGCTTCTTCGTCTCGCCGACGGTGTTCGCGGGTGTCGAGGACAACATGCGCATCGCGCAGGAGGAGATTTTCGGCCCCGTCATCTCCGCAATCGCGTTCAAGGACATGGACGAGCTGGTCAAACGCGCCAACAACACCACGTTCGGCCTCGGCTCCGGTCTGTGGACGCGCGACGTCAGCAAGGCCCATGCGGTGGCGAAACGCTTGCGTGCCGGCTCGGTGTGGGTCAACTGCTACCAGGCGATGGATCCGGCCGTGCCGTTCGGCGGCTACAAGATGAGCGGCTACGGCCGCGAATCCGGCAAGCAGCACGTCGAGGAATATCTCAACGTGAAGGCCGTCTGGATCAAGACGGCGTAAGGCCGGCTCTCCTTCGCCTCTCCCCGCTTGCGGGGAGAGGCCGGAATTCGCGCAACGCGCGGATTCCGGGTGAGGGGGACTCTCCGCGAGTCCAACTCTCACCGCGATTGCCGAGGCAGCCCCTCACCCCAACCCTCTCCCCGTAAGAACGGGGAGAGGGAGAACAACCACCGCCTTCAGGCGGTCAGTCTCCCTCACAATCATCTGCATCCTTTCAAAGACATCCGGGGACCACATGAAATTCGAAGCCTTGTTCAAGCCGTTGCAGGTCGGTCCCTACCAGCTCGCGCATCGCGTCGCGATGGCGCCGCTAACGCGCATGCGGGCCGAGCGCGACACTTTCGCGCCGCGGCCACTCAACGCCGAATATTACGGCCAGCGTGCGACGAAGGGCGGCCTGATCATCGCCGAAGCCTCGCCGGTGCTCTCGCACGGCCGCGGCAATCCGGCGACACCCGGCATCTATTCGGAGGCGCAAGTCGCGGGCTGGCGCAAGGTGACGGATGCCGTGCACGCCAAGGGCGGCATCATCTTTCTCCAGCTCTGGCATGTCGGCCGCGTCTCTCATTCCTCCTTCCACGGCGGCGAGCTGCCGGTTTCGGCCTCGGCAATTCCGATCAAGGCCGAAGGCATGAAGGCGATGACGGCCGACGGAAAGATCGCCGACTACGAGACGCCGCGCGCGCTGGAGACTGATGAGGTGAAGGGCATCGTCGAGGCGTTCCGGCAGGGTGCCAAGAATGCGCTCGCCGCCGGCTTCGACGGTGTCGAGATCCACGGCGCCAACGGCTATCTGCTCGAGCAATTCCTGCAATCGCGCAGCAACCAGCGCACCGATCAATATGGCGGCGGAATCGAGAACCGCGCGCGCCTTCTGCTCGAGGTCACGCAGGCCGCGATCGACGTCTGGGGCTCGAACCGTGTCGCTGTGCGGCTGTCGCCCTACGGCATCGCCAATGATTCCGGCGAGCCCGATCCGATGCCGCTCTATACCCATGTCGTGAAGGCGCTCGAGAAGCTGGGTTTGGCGTACCTGCATTTCATCGAACCGCGCTCCAGCGGCTCGGGCCGCGCCGAGGTCAACTGGCAGAACGTGCCATCGGCGATGGTGCTGTTCCGTCCGCTCTACAGCGGCGTGCTGATGACCGCCGGCGGCTTCACCGGGGAGACCGCGAATGCGGCGATCGCCGACGGACATGCGGACATCATCGCCTTCGGCCGCATCTTCATCTCCAATCCTGATCTGCCGCGTCGTCTCGAGCACGGCTACCCGATCACGCCGTATAATCGCGCGACGTTCTACAGCGGCGAGGAGAAGGGGTACACGGATTATCCGGTGTATGACGAGCTGACGCCGGCTTGATCTGTCATTCCGGGGCGCGACGAAGTCGCGAACCCGGAATCCATCGGGCCGCATACCTGGACGTGGGATGGATTCCGGGCTCGATGCTTCGCATCGCCCCGGAATGACGAGCTTGCTTCGCTGCGCTAGCAATGACGACGGAGAGACGTCCATGGCCAAAGCCGCAGCCGCCGCAGGGATCGCCACCGGCCAATGCCTCTGCGGCAAGGTCGCCTTCGAGATCGACGTGCCCGCGCGCTGGGCCTGGCACGATCATTCCGCTGCCAGCCGCCGCGCCCATGGCGCGGCCTACGCCACCTATGTCGGAAGCTGGAAGAAGCGCTTCCGCATCACCTCAGGCAAGACCGCGCTGACCCGCTACGAGGACAAGGCGACGAAGATCGCGCGCAGCTTCTGCTCGCATTGCGGCACGCCGATCATGTACGAGCGCCCGCGCGGGCCGCACATGGTCAACATCCCGCGCGCCCTGTTCAACGAGCGCACCGGCCGCCAGCCGCTCTATCACATCGCCATCGAGGAGCTGCAGGAATGGGCCTATACCGGCGAGCCCCTGGTGCCGCTGAAGGGCTTTCCCGGCGTCGTCTGGCAGCGCTCGAAAAGGAAGAAGCGCGCTGGCGGGGACGACCCGTTCGAACTCGGGCGGGAGGAGATGTAGCGCCTCTCCCGCGCAACGCAGCCATGACCGCGCTTCCTTGCGCGTCTGCCAGCATCTCGGCCATCATGCTTTCGGTCCTTGCGGCAACGGTCCGCTCCTGGAGGAAACATGAAGAACAAGATCACCGGCCGCTCCGCCTTTCTCGCGCTGCTCAAGGACGAGGGCATCACGCATCTGTTCGGCAACCCTGGAACCACCGAACTGCCGATCATGCATGCGCTGAAGGACCATCCCGATCTCACTTATGTGATGGCGATGCAGGAGAGCCTGGTGGTCGCGATCGCCGACGGCTACAGCCGCGCTTCGGGCAAGCTCGTCGCCTGCAACGTTCACGTCGCGCCCGGCCTCGGCAACGCCATGGGCTCGCTCTACAACGCCCAGTTCACGGGCACGCCGATGATCCTGACGGCGGGCCAGCAGGAGCAGGGCCACGGTCTGATGGAGCCGGTGCTCTATGGTCCGCTGGTGCGCATGGCCGAGCCGCTGGTGAAATGGGCGGTCGAGGTGACACGGCTGGAGGACCTGCCGCGCATCGTGCGCCGTGCCGCGAAGGTTGCGACGACGCCGCCGACCGGGCCGGTGTTCATCTCGCTGCCCGGCGACATCCTCAACAGCGAGGCCGGGATCGATCTCGGCCGCTCCACCCGCATCGATGCGCGCACGAAACCGTCGGACGAGGCGCTGAAGGCCTTTGCCGCACGCCTGCTCAAGGCTGAGCGTCCCGTGATCGTCACCATGGACGAGGTGGTCAAGAGCGATGCTTTGACGGAGGCGGCTGAACTGGCCGAGCTGCTCGGCGCTGCGGCCTATCAGTCCTCGACGCCCTACGGCTCGCACTTTCTGTCCGAAAGCCCGAGCTTCGTCGGCACGCTCGCGCGCGTGCAGAAGGCCGCGCGCGATACGCTCGCGCCGTACGATCTGCTGATCGCGCTCGGCGGCGATCCGCTGCGGATGTCGGTCTATAGCGAGGTCGACGCGCTGCCTGAGGGCCTCGGCATCGTGCAGATCGGTCTCATCGATTGGGAGATTGCCAAGAACTACGGGGCCGAGATCGCGCTGAAGGCGGATCTGAAGGAAACACTGCGCGCGCTGATCCCGGTACTCAAGGAGATGGGCGGCGCGGCCCTCGCGAGCCGCGCCAAGCAGCGTCTCGCCGAGCTCGCGCCGAAGAACTGGACCGCGCGCCGCGCGGCGCTGGTCGAGCAGATCGGCAAGAGTGCCGGCCGCACACCGATCGATCCGGACTTCCTCGTGCTGCAAATGGTCGAGGCGATGCCTGACAACGCCATCCTGGTCGATGAAGGTCTCACCTCCAGCCGCCAGATCACGGCCCTGCATCCGCATCGCGACCGCTACGGCTATCACGGGCTCGCCTCCGGCGGCATCGGCTGGGGCCTGCCGGCCTCAGTCGGCGCCAGCATTGCCAATCCCGATCGCCCCGTGGTGTGCTTCTCCGGCGATGGCAGCGCGATGTACTCGATCCAGTCGCTCTGGACCGCGGCGCATCACAAGCTGCCGCTCAACGTCGTCATCGCCAACAATGGCGGCTATCGCATCATCAAGCAGCGCCTGCTCGCCTTCCACGGCGATGACAATTACGTCGGCATGGATTTCGTCAATCCGCCGGTCGATTTCGCCGGCGTCGCCAAGGCACTCGGCTGTGAGGCGATCAAGGTCAGCGATGTCAGCGAACTGAAGGCAACGCTGACGTCAGCGTTCAATCGGCCGGGAACCAAGCTGATCGAGGTGATGGTGGACGGGAAGGTGTAGCCCCGCAGTCGTCCCCGCGAAGGCGGGGACCCCATACCGCGTGATCTATCGACTGCGGCTGGTAGGCGTATCGAGCTCCCGAGTCTTCGCCAAACTACTTCCTGTGGTTATGGGTCCCCGCCTTCGCGGGGACGACAGCCTGGCTGTGGCGCGATCTTCCGCCTACCCCTTCTTCCCCACGCGATACTCCGCCGCGGGATGCGGCGCGTCGAGGCGCGCGCGGCCCTCGCCGAACAGTTTTTCCCGCAACGTGCCCTTGGCGTACTCGCTCTTGTACCTTCCGCGCCGCGTCAGCTCGGGCACCAGCATGTCGGCGATATCCTCGAAATCGCCGGGCGAGATCGCGAACGCGACGTTGAGGCCGTCGACATCCGTCGCCTCGAACCATGCTTCGATCTTGTCTGCGACCATCTCGGGCGTGCCGACCACGACCGGGCCAGCGCCGCCGATGCCGACATGCTCGATGACGTCGCGCACGGTCCAGACGCGGTCAGGGTCGGCGCGGGTCACGTTGTCCATCGCGCTGCGGCCGGCATCGTTCTGGACGTGGCGCACCTGCTGGTCGAGGTCGTAGCCGGAGAAGTCGACGCCGGTCCATCCCGACATCAGCGCCAGCGCGCCTTCTGGGCTGATGTGGCGGCGGTAGTCGGCGTATTTTTCCTTCGCCTCGGCTTCCGTCCGTCCGAGGATGATCGTCATCATCGAGAACATTAGGATCTCCGCCGGATCGCGGCCGAGTGCGGCAGCTTCCTGCCGGATCGCGGAGACGCGCGGCGCGATCACCTTGGCTGACGGTCCCGACATGAACACGCACTCGGCGTGCCTGGCCGCGAATTGCCGGCCGCGCGGCGAGGTGCCGGCCTGGTACAGCACGGGCGTGCGCTGCGGCGAGGGCTCGCTGAGGTGAATGGTGTTGTTGATGCGGTAGTTCGCGCCCGCATGATTGACGCGATGAACTTTTGCCGGGTCGGTGAAGATGCCGCGCTTGCGGTCGCGCAGCACGGCATCGTCTTCCCAGCTGCCTTCCCAGAGCTTGTAGACGACCTCCATATATTCGTCGGCGATGTCGTAGCGGTCGTCATGGCCGGTCTGCTTGTCCTTGCCGGCACCGCGCGCGGCGCTGTCGAGATAGCCGGTGACGACGTTCCAGCCGATCCGCCCCTCGGTGAGGTGATCGAGCGTCGACATCCGCCGTGCGAACGGATAGGGCGGCTCGAAGGACAGATTGCTGGTGACGCCGAAGCCGAGATTTTGCGTCACCGCCGCCATCGCCGACAGCAGCAGCAGCGGCTCGTTCGACGGCGTCTGCGCTGCATTGCGCAAGGCTGCGTCAGGGCTGTTGCCATACACGTCATAGACGCCAAGCACGTCGGCCAGGAACAGCCCGTCGAAACGGCCGCGCTCCAGCGTCTTGGCGAGATCGATCCAGTAGGACAGGCGGTTATACTCGGCGGTACGGTCGCGCGGATGGGTCCACAGGCCCGGTGATTGGTGTGCGACGCAATTCATCGCAAAGGCGTTGAGCCTGATCTCTTTGGCCATGCTGGTCCCTCGGCGCCCTGTACTGAGCGCTCTTCGAATGATAGATGTGCGCCCCAACTTTGGCGAAGTTCTTGCATATAATTGGCCCTTGGCAAGGGCCAAGATAGAAGGCTTGCGCTTGGCAAAGCCAAAGTCAGCGTCGCAGCTGTGCCTGGCAAGCCAGTCTCAAGGAAGCAAGAACGAAATCCCAAGAGGACCACGAGAAGAGACCTACAAGAAGCGAACTACAAGAACTATCCGAGTCCCCGCCACTTTCGAAGGCCAACCCGCCTCAGGTAAGGTCCTTCGTCTCACATCTCGAAAAGCAAGCATGACCAGAGCCGACGCCATCGCCCGCGCCCGTGAGGATTTCAAGTCCGGCGCGTTCCTCGCTGAACTCGACCGCCGCGTCGCCTACAAGACCGAGAGCCAGAATCCGCAGCGCGGCCCCGAGCTGCGCGCCTATCTGGAGCAGGAGATGCAGCCGGCTTTCGCCGCGCTCGATTTTTCCAGCCGCATCGTCGAATCCCCGAGCGGCAAGGCGCCGTTCCTGTTCGCCGAGCATCACGAGAGCGCGTCTGCGCCGACCGTGCTGGTCTACGGCCATGGCGATGTCGTCGACGGCATGGAAGGCGAGTGGCGTGATGGCCGGGATCCCTGGCGCACCAATGCTTCCGGGACGCGCCTCTATGGCCGCGGCACCGCCGACAACAAGGGGCAGCACAGCATCAATATGGCCGCGCTGCGTGCGGTGCGCGAGGCGCGCGGCGGTAAGCTCGGCTTCAACGCCAAGTTCATCATCGAGATGGGCGAGGAGATCGGCTCGCCCGATCTCGGCAAGGTCTGCGATCTCCATCGCGACGCGCTCAAGGCCGACCTGTTCATGGCCTCCGACGGGCCGCGCCTCTCGGCCGATCGGCCGACGCTGTTTCTCGGCTGTCGTGGAGGCATCCGCATCCACCTCGACGTGAACTTGCGCGACGGCGGCCACCATTCCGGCAATTGGGGCGGCGTGCTCGCCAACCCCGCGACCATCCTGGTCAACGCGATCTCTACCCTGGTCGACGGCCACGGCCGTCTGCAGCTCGATGCCTTGAAGCCGCCGCGGCTGACCAACCAGATCCGCTCCTATCTCGCCGACGTCGAGGTGGTGCCGACTGCCGACGAGCCGGCGCTGGCCGAAAATTGGGGCGAGGAGGGGCTTTCGGCTGCTGAACGGCTCTACGCCTGGAACACGCTGGAAGTGCTGGCGATGTCCTCAGGCAATATCGAGAAGCCGGCCAACGCGATCCCCGGCCAGGCCAGTGCCGTGCTGCAACTGCGTTTCGTGGTTGGGACCAAGGTTGAAGGGCTGATCGACGCTGTCCGCGCGCATCTGGTCGGACGCGGTTTTCCGATGGTCGAGGTGCGCGCGGCGCAGAGTTTTGCTGCATCGCGCACCGATTTCGACAGCCCGTGGATCAAATGGGCGGCGGATTCGGTGCGAGAGACCACCGGCAAGGCGCCGGCCGTGCTGCCGAATTTCGGCGGTTCGCTGCCCAACGACGTGTTTTCCGAGATCCTGGGACTGCCGACGATCTGGGTGCCGCATTCCTATCCCGGCTGCTCCCAGCATGCGCCCAATGAGCACATCCTGCTGCCATTGACCGAAGAGGCCTTGACGGTGATGGCCGGGCTGTTCTGGGATCTCGGCGAGTTGCCAAAGCCACCGACTGGCCCGTTAACCTGAGCCGATAATCCAGCCGAAAGTTACATTCTAATCCGGCCCGATTTGTGCTTGCATCCGGGCCGCATCATCCGAAAGGGGAAGAAAAACGTGAAACATTTCCGTCACATCGGGCTCGCGCTCGCCGCGACCCTCGTCGTCAGCCAAGCCGGGGCCCAGGAGCTGACCGGCACGCTGAAGAACATCAAGGACACCGGCGCCATCACGCTCGGTTTCCGCGATTCCTCGATCCCGTTCTCCTATCTTGACGACAACCAGAAGCCGGTCGGCTTCGCGATGGACATCTGCTACAAGATCGTCGACGCCGTGAAGAAGGAGCTCAAGCTCGACAAGCTCGAGGTCAAGCTCAACCCGGTGACCTCGGCGACGCGTATCCCGCTGATGGCCAACGGCACCATCGACCTCGAATGCGGCTCGACCACCAACAATGCCGAGCGCCAGAAGCAGGTCGCCTTCACCAACACCCACTACCTGACCGCCAGCCGCTATGTCTTCAAGAAGTCGAGCGGCCTGAAGTCGATCGATGACCTCAAGGGCAAGACCGTGGTCTCGACCGCCGGCACCACCAACATCAAGCAGCTCACCGAAGCCAACGCCGCCAAGGGCCTCGGCGCCAACATCATTCCGGCCAAGGATCACGCCGAAGCCTTCTTGATGGTCGAGACCGACCGCGCGGTCGCCTTCGTCATGGACGACATCTTGCTGGCGAGCCTCGTCGCCGGTTCGAAGAACCCGGGCGACTACGTTATCTCCAAGGATGCGTTCTCCAAGCCGGAGCCCTACGGCATCATGCTGCGCAAGGACGATCCCGCGTTCAAGAAGGTCGTCGATGCGGCCACGGCTGCGCTCTACACCTCCGGCGAGGCCCAGAAGATCTACGATAAGTGGTTCACCCAGAAGATCCCGCCGAAGGGACTGAACCTCAACACGCCGATCTCGGCCGAGCTGAAGAACGAGTTCGCCAAGCCGACGGACTCGCCGAACCCGGACGACTACAAGTAAGCTAAAACCTCGATCTTTCGATCGGGATCATGTCCGGCCACTCTTGACACTGGGGTGGCCGGACATTTGCATAGGCGCTCAAGACGTCCAATGACGGGCGCGTTCGCGCGGGGGACACGTGAACTACAACTGGAACTGGGGAATCTTCTTCCAGCCGAACCCGATGGGGACCGGCACCTACCTCGACATGCTGCTGTCGGGGCTGGCGCTGACCCTCAAGACCGCGGCGCTGGCCTGGGTGATCGCGCTGATCACAGGCTCGATCGTCGGCGTCATGCGCACGCTGCCGTCGAAGGGCGCCAATTGGTTCGGCTTCGCCTACGTCGAATTCTTCCGCAACATGCCGCTTCTGGTGCAGCTCTTCCTGTGGTTTTTCGTGCTGCCGGAAATTCTGCCGAGGGCGGCCGGGCTGTGGCTGAAGCAATTGCCGAACGCGCCGTTCTGGACGGCGGCGATCGGGGTCGGCTTCTTCATGTCGGCGCGCGTAGCCGTGCAGCTGCAGGCCGGCATCTCCTCGCTGCCGCGCGGGCAGAAGATGGCGGCGACTGCGCTCGGCCTGACCACCGTGCAGGGCTATCGCTACGTGCTGCTGCCGATGGCCTTCCGCATCATCCTGCCGCCGCTGACGTCTGAATTCCTCAACACCATCAAGAACACCGCCGTCGCCATCACCATCGGCCTGCTCGAGCTGACCGGACAGGCGCGCTCGATGCAGGAATTCTCGTTCCAGGTGTTCGAGGCCTTCACCGCCGCGACCATCCTCTATCTCCTCGTCAACGCCGTCGTCGTGACCGCGATGCGCTTCCTCGAGCGCTGGGTTGCGATCCCCGGCTACATCACGGGGAAATAAGCGATGCTCGGCAATCTCGATTTCGACGTCATCCGCCGCGCGCTGCCGTATCTGTTCTACGAGGGCATGACGTTCACACTGACGCTGACCTTCCTCGCAGCTCTCGGCGGCCTCATCTTCGGTACGGCGCTCGCCCTGATGCGCCTGTCCGGATTCAAGATTCTGGGCCGCATCGCCGGCATCTATGTCGACTTCATGCGCTCGCTGCCGCTGGTGCTGGTGATCTTCTGGTTCTACTTCCTGGTGCCCTATATCGGGCAGTGGGTGACAGGCGCCTCGCGTCCGATCAGCGTCGGCGCGTTCACGTCCTCGCTCGTCACTTTCATCATGTTCGAGGCGGCATATTTCTCCGAGATCATGCGCGCCGGCATCCAGTCGATCTCGCGCGGCCAGCCGGCCGCGGCGAGTGCGCTGGGGCTGACCTACGCCCAGAGCATGCGCTACGTCGTGCTGCCGCAGGCCTTCCGCAACATGCTGCCGGTGCTGATAACGCAAACCATCGTGCTGTTCCAGGACACCTCGCTGGTCTACGTCCTGTCGATCACCGACTTCCTGGGCGCGGCGAGCAAGGTGGCGCAGCGTGACGGCCGCCTGGTCGAAATGTATCTGTTCGCCGCCGTGGTCTACTTCACCATCTCCTGTATCGCGTCCTACGGCGTCCGCCGCCTCCAGGCGCGCATCGCCATCATTCGCTAGGGCTCCCCGCTCATGATCGAAATCAGCCACGTCAACAAATGGTACAGCCCCACCTTCCAGGTGCTGACCGACTGCACCACCAATGTCACCAAGGGCGAGGTCGTCGTGGTCTGCGGCCCCTCCGGCTCGGGCAAGTCGACGCTGATCAAATGCGTCAATGCGCTGGAGCCGTTCCAGAGCGGCGACATCCTGGTCGACGGCACCAAGGTCAACGATCCCAAGACCGATCTGCCGAAGCTGCGCTCGCGCGTCGGCATGGTGTTCCAGCATTTCGAGCTGTTTCCGCACCTTAAGATCATCGACAATCTCTGCCTGGCGCAGGAGAAGGTGCTGGGCAGGGGGCATGACAAGGCGCAGGCCAAGGGCATGCAGCTGCTCGAGCGCGTCGGCTTGAAGGAGCAGGCGCAGAAATTCCCGGCGCAGCTCTCCGGCGGCCAGCAGCAGCGCGTCGCCATCGCTCGCGCGCTCGCGATGGATCCGATCGTGATGCTGTTCGACGAGCCGACCTCGGCGCTCGATCCGGAAATGGTCAGCGAGGTGCTCGACGTCATGGTCGATCTCGCCCGCGAGGGCATGACCATGATGGTCGTCACCCACGAGATGGGTTTTGCCCGCAAAGTCGCCAACCGCGTCATCTTCATGGACCGCGGCGAGATCGTCGAGGACGCAGCGAAGGACGATTTCTTCGGCAAACCCCGCAGCGACCGCGCGCAGAAGTTCTTGTCGAAGATTCTGTCGCATTAACCCGTCGTCATCCCGGGGCGCGCGTAGCGCGAGCCCGGGATCCATCAAGCGGGGCAGTACCGCGGTGAGATGGATTCCGGGCTCATTCGCCTTGCGAATGCCCCGGAATGACGGATCGTGGGTTTATCCAGCCCGCCAAATCTCCTATACCGGTGGCCAAATCCCTTCCTCCCAGGAGACCTGCCTTGGACTCGATCGCCTACGTCAACGGCTCATTCGTCCCGCTCTCGGAAGCCAAGATCTCGGTGCTCGATCGCGGCTTCCTGTTCGCCGACGGCATCTACGAGGTCTCGGCCGTGCTCGACGGCAAGCTGGTCGACAATGCTTCGCATCTGGCGCGGCTGGAGCGGTCCGTCGGCGAGATCAAGTTGAAGCTGCCGGAGACCATCGAGCGCATCACCGAGCTGCAGAAGGAGCTGATCGCGCGCAACAAGCTCGTGAACGGCCTCGTCTATCTCCAGGTGACGCGCGGTGCCGACAAGGGGCGCGACTTCCCGTTCCCCAAGGCTGACGTCAGGTCGAGCCTGGTGATGTTCACGTCGGAGAAGGACATCATCAATGCCGCGGTGGCCAAGACCGGCATCAACGTCATCACGGTGCCCGACATCCGCTGGGAGCGCCGCGACATCAAGAGCGTGGCGCTGCTGGCGCAGGTGCTGGCAAAGCAGGCCGCGGCGGAAGCCGGCGCCGGCGAAGCCTGGATGCTGCAGGATGGCTATGTGACCGAAGGCGGCTCGTCCACGGCATTCATCCTGACCAAGGACGACGTGATCGTCACCCGCCAGAACTCCAACGCGATCCTGCCCGGCTGCACCCGCAAGGCCGTGATCGCGCTTGCCGAGGAGCGCCAGCTCCGCGTCGAGGAGCGTTCCTTCACGGTCGCCGAAGCGCTCGCCGCCAAGGAAGCGTTCATCACCAGCGCATCCTCCTTCGTGCAGCCGGTGGTCGCCATCGACGGCAAGACTATCGGCGACGGCAAGCCCGGCCCGATGGCGACGCGCCTTCGCGAGATCTACGTGGACTTCGCCAAGGCGACGGCGGTGTAAGCGGCATAGGTAGCTGTCGTAGGGTGAGCAAAGGCGCGCTTGCGCCGTGCCCACGCCTTCTCACGTTTTTGCTGAAGAATGGTGGGCACGCTTACGCTTTGCCCACCCTACGAGACCGTCCGTTGCCGTCGGTTTAAGCCACTGACGCCTTCACCTTCACCGAATGCACGGCGCGGAATGCGATCGCGATCCTGTTCCAGGCATTGATGGCACCGATCAGCATGGTCAGGTTCACCGTCTCCTCCTCGGAGAACTGCGCGCGGACCTGTTCGTAAGTCTCGTCGGGCGCATGCGTCTCTGAGATCAGCGTCACCGCTTCGGTCCAGGCGAGCGCGGCGCGCTCGCGGTCGGAATAGAGCGGGGATTCGCGCCAGGCGTTGAGCAGGTAGATGCGCTGCTCGGTCTCGCCGCGCTTGCGGGCGTCCTCGGTGTGCATGTTGATGCAGAAGGCGCAGCCGTTGATCTGCGAGGCCCGGATCTTGACCAGCTCGATCAGCGATTTCTCCAGGCCGGTCGACTGGATCTGCTGCTCAAGCGCCACCAGCGCTTTGATCGTATCGGGCGCGGCCTGGTAGTAGTTCATGCGGGGCTTCATGGTCGTTCTCCTTTTCTTTGGTTGGGTCAGTGGGCTCCGCCGGCCGAGACTTGGCCGGGCCTCTTCAGAAAGAATACGGCGATGAGAGCGACGATCAGCGCCATTCCGAGCAGGTAGAAAGTATCGCTGAAGGCGAAGATATAGGCCTGCTTCTGCACGGTATGGCCGATCGCGACATAGGCGCGATGCGCGGCGTCCGCACGGTCGAGAACGCCGTGATTGACGAAATATTGCGTGAGCTGCTCGAGCCGCGTTCGTGTGGCCTCCTCGAACACAGAGACCGACTGCATCAGCACGTTGGAGTGATATTGCTCGCGCTTGGACAGCACGGTTTGCAGCAGCGCGATGCCGACGGCGCCGCCGAGATTGCGCATCATGTTGAACAGGCCGGAGGCCGAGCCCGCATTCTCCGCTTCGATGCCTGCGGTCGCGACCGCCGACAACGGCGCCATCACCAGCGCCTGGCCGATGGCGCGCACGATATTGGGCCACAGCAGCTGGTCGGCGGCATAGTCGTTGGTCATGTTGATGTTCATGAAGTTGGATGCTGCGAACAGAACGAAGCCGACGCCGATGATGATCCGCGCATCGAACTTCTGCATCAGGCGCGGCACCAGCGGGATCAGCACGAGTTGCGGCAGCCCGGTCCAGGCCAGCACCATGCCGATCTGCTCGGCATTGTAGCCCTGAATACGCGCCAGATATTGCGGCAGGATGAACACGGAGCCGTAGAGTGCAATGCCGAGCAGGAAGTTCGCGAGCATGCCGAAGCCGAAATTGCGACGCACGAGCAGACGCAGATTGAGCAGCGGCTTCTTCACCGTGAGTTCGATAATCAGGAATGCCGTCAGCGCAACAGCGGCGATGATCGAGAGCTTGACGATGAACGGCGAGCCGAACCAGTCGTCCTTGTTGCCTTCCTCCAGCACGGTCTGGAGCGCGGACAGGCCGATCGCCATGGTGATGATGCCGGCCCAGTCGCCCTCGCGAAGCAGCGCCAGCTTCATCGGCTTGGGCTCGAGCGCGTACCAGAGCATGCCGACCATGATCGCGCCGGGAACCAGGTTGACGTAGAAGATGTATTGCCAGCCGAAATTCTCGGTGAGATAGCCGCCGATGGTCGGGCCGATCGCCGGCGCGAAAGTCGCCGACAGCGCGAACAGCGCAAGGCCGACCGGCTGCTTGGCGCGCGGCAGCAGCATGATGATCAGCGTGAAGGCCATCGGGATCAGCACGCCGCCGGTGAAGCCTTGGATAGCGCGCAGCACGATCATCTGCGACAGATCCTGCGCCAGTGCGCAGGCCGCGGACAGAACCAGGAACAGGATCGCGTTGGTGAGCAGATAGATGCGGATCGAGAACACCTGCGCGAGCCAGCCCGACAGCGGGATGACCACGATCTCGGCGATCAAATAGGAGGTCGAGATCCAGCCGCCGTCGTCGATG
This sequence comes from Bradyrhizobium yuanmingense, assembly GCF_900094575.1. GTDB lineage: Bacteria > Pseudomonadota > Alphaproteobacteria > Rhizobiales > Xanthobacteraceae > Bradyrhizobium > Bradyrhizobium yuanmingense. The sequence goes on from NZ_FMAE01000003.1 coordinate 111,903, forward strand.
CCGGCGCCGATCGCGCCCTGAATGTCCGCGAGCGAGGCGTTGACGATCTGGATGTTCAGCACCGCCATGAAGGCGCCGAGGGTGGCGCCGATCACCGCAATCCAGGTCTTTGTGGACACCGCCGTGGGCGCAGCAGCGGCGGGGAGATTGGCGGAGGTAGCGTTGAGGGCCGGTTGGAGCGTGCCCATGGCTTCAACCCCCATTCGCGCGGGACGTATTGTCGGCAAGGCGCTTGGCCGTCTCGCGCTCGGCCAGCACCGCCTGTTTGGTGTCGACGGTCGGCACCGCGGACATGCCAGGCCGCAGCAAGCCGGTGAGGCTGTGGTCGTCGAGGACGATCTTCACCGGAACGCGCTGCACGATCTTGGTGAAATTGCCGGTGGCGTTGTCGGGCGGCAGCAGCGCGAATTCGAGCCCGCTCGCCGGCGACAGGCTGTCGACATGGCCGCGCAGGCTGATGTTGCGGAAGCTGTCGACGTGCAGCTCGACCGGCTGGCCCGGCCGCACATGGGTGAGCTGGGTCTCCTTGAAATTGGCGACGACGTAGACGGCGTCGAGCGGCACCACCGCCATCAATTGCGTGCCGGCCTGCACGTATTGGCCGACACGCAAGCTGCGGGCGCCGACCGTGCCGTCCACCGGCGCGGTGATCTCGGTATAGGACAGGTTCAGCGCCGCCTGCTGCGCGACCGCGCGGGCGCGTTCGAGCTGGGCGGTGGCCTGGGCGCGCTGGGTGGTGAGCACGTCGACCTTGCGCTGCGCGGCGACGAGGCCGGACTTGGCATGCTGCAATTGCGCGCTGCTGGCGCGCAGCGCCGCGTCGGTCTGCTGCGCGCGCTGGATCGTGCCGGAGCCCGACTTCATGAGGTCGTCGTAGCGGGCGCGCTCCTCCTGCGCGAATTTCAGATTGGCTTCTGCAGCGGCGACGTCGGCGGTGCTCTGTTCAATGATCGGCTGCTGCAGTTCGAGCTGGGCGTCGATGTTGCGGACCGAGGCTTCGCCGGCAGCGACGTCGGCTTTCGCCTGGTCGAGCGCCGCCTTGAAATCGCGGTCGTCGATCTTGGCCAGCAGCTGGCCCGCCCGAACCTTCTCATTGTCGCCGACCAGCACCTTGGCGATGTAGCCGGAGACTTTCGGCGCGACGATCGTGGAGTCCGCCTTCACATAGGCGTCGTCGGTGGATTCGAGGTAGCGGCCGTTGGTCCAGTAATCGTGTCCGTAGTAGGCCATGGTCGCAGTGCCTGCGAGCAGCGCGAGCACCAAGGCCGCGCGCCGGACCCTGTTCCGGGCCGGCATAGCGGGCGGCGCCTTGGCGTAATCGCGCGTGATTTCAGTGGCTTGCTGGAAGGTCTCGGTGCGGGGCATTTCGGACATTGCAGTCTCCTGTCGGCTCGCTGAGACTATCGGTCTTGCTGGCCCGGATGATAATTGGCTAGATTTTGGAAGGATTATCCATTCAAGGTGGATAATCTGACCGGTCACCCTGGTTCGTGATGTCTACCGGGTCAGGCGAGCGGCTACGCAAGCGCGATTGCTGCTGAGGCGCACATCCCAGTCAAGGAAAGCCATGGATCGATTGACCAGCCTCGAAGTGTTCAGCCGGGTGGTCGAGACCGGCGGCTTCTCCGCAGCAGCCCGCAAGCTCAACATGTCGACCACCATGGTGAGCAATCACGTGCAGGCATTGGAAGACCGGCTCGGGGTGCGGCTGCTTCACCGCACCACGCGCAAGGTCAATCTGACCGAGATCGGGAAGGCCTATTACGACCGCTGCGTCCAGATTCTCGCCGATATCGAACAGGCCGACGACATCGCGAGCGAATTGCAGTCGGTGCCGCGCGGCACGCTGCGCATTCACGTCGCCACGCACATGGTGCCGTTCGTCGCGCCGATTGCGGCCAAACTGCTGTCGACCTATCCGGAGCTCAAGATCGATCTGCGCATGGGCGAGGCCGAGGTCGACCTCATCGAGGAAGGCTATGACGTTGCCCTGCGCATGACACAGCCACCGGATTCAAGCCTGATCGTGCGCAGCCTTGCCACCTGGCGCCACGTGCTGTGCTGCTCCCACGATTACATCGAGAAGCACGGCCGGGTGCAGAAGCTCGACGAGCTCACCGGGCACAATTGTGGTCGGCACTTGAACTATCCGTTCGGCGACGAATGGCGCTTCCTCGATCGCAAGGGCACGCCGGCCTCGGTGCGCGTCTCCGGCAGCTTCGTCACCAATAGCGGAGAAGCGCTGCGCGAGGTCGCGCTGGAGGGCGCCGCAATCTGCCTGATGGCGGGGTTCCTCATTCAGGATGATCTCGAAGCCGGCCGCCTCGTGCGCCTGTTGCCGGAATATCGGACGGTCGAGCTCTCCATGAACGCGGTCTATCCACATCGTCATCATCTGTCGGCGAAAGTGAGGACCTTCATCGACCTGCTCGTGCACCACAGCGCCGAGCAGCAGAAGCTGATCAACCCGTATTCATGAGACCTTTCACCGACGGCTCCACGTGCGGCAGAAAGCGTGTTGACAACGCCGAGTTGTCTGCAACAATACAACCTGAGATATGAATGATGTATTTGGGGCCGAGGCAATCGGTTCGATCCATTTTTTTTATTACGTTTCGTCCAGGCCAGGTTTCTAGCTTCTCCTCTTCCATCTGTTGCTCTTCCATGTGTGACGGATCGACCGGCGGCAAGCCGGTCAACGTTCGCTTGCGTGAGAGCTTCGCAAGGGATTGGCGGCATCATCCTGTGATGGAGCTGGATGGCTTGATCTGGCCCGACTGCCGCTCTAGGGAGGCTTCGATGACCATTGCCAGAGCAGGATGGATTGCGACTTTGCTGCTCGGCCTCGTGATGGCGGGGGGCGTGCAGCCTTCTCCTGCTGCGGCCGACGATGCGTGGCCGGTCAAGAACAAGCTGATCGGCAAGGACGGAGGCAAGTCGAAGGATGTCAGCGGCATCGCCTGCACGACCGCTGATGGGTTTCCCCGTTCGTGCCTCGTTATCGACGACAATCTCCAGGGCGCTCAATTCATCGAATTGACCGACGGCAAGCTCGTCGCCGGCAGCCCCGTGAAGTTGATCAACAACACGTTCAATGGCAAGGCGCTCGAACTTGATGGCGAGGGCGTCGCCTTCTCCAAACGGCAGTATTACGTCATCGGCTCGCATGGTCATCCGCGGGACAAGGACCACAAGCTCGACCCCAAGAAAGATGCCGATAAGATTCGGGCCAGGATTGCCGCAAGCAGCCAGATCGTTCGGTTCCGCACGACGGGGGCAGATGGCAATGCGTCGGGCATCGAGCGTACGGGGCAATTGCGAGAGGTCATCGCGGCCGAACCTGCGCTTCTCGAGTTCATGGATATCAGGCTGGAGAAGAACGGCTTGACCATCGAGGGCGTGGCGATCAAGGACGATCGGACGTTGCTCGCGGGATTCCGGGGGCCCGTCTTGAACGACAATCGCGCCGTCGTCCTGTCGGTAGAGATAGACGCGCTGTTCGGTGATCGAAAAAGCACGTCTCACCGGCTGTTCCGACTTCCGCTCGGTGACAACAGGGGTGTACGCGATCTCGCCGCGTTCGGCGATCGCACCCTCATCCTGGCCGGTCCTGGTGCGGACGGGCCGGGAGCCTACGCAATGTATTCTTGGGACGGAGCGTCCGAGACCGTACGGCTATTGAAGGAACTCCCGTTCGATCCAAAGCGAAAGCCGGAGGGACTACTGCCGCTGGGCGCGACTTCCGCCGGATTGCGCGTCCTGATCATATTCGACAGCGATAAGGAAGGTACGCCCACCCCCATCGAAATACCACGATGAACGGGATCGGACCTCCCCTCGCCTTGTCCGGCCGGCCGAACGAACGAGGCGCCACCTTCCATCATTTCCGGAGGGAGTCCGTCAGCGAGCCGGTGGCGGCAAGCGGCCGAACGCAGCCTCGAGCGCCATGCCGATCGCGAGCAGGCGGGAATCGCTACCAGCGGGGCCATCGAGCTCAAGCCCGATCGGCAATCTGCTGCTGGCACCGAGCGCGATCGGGATCTGGATGCCGGGAATCCCGGCATTGCTGCCGGGGTCCGTGTTCTGAATGAACAGGCCGAAATTCTCGAGGCTGCTGGACTCCGGATTGGAGGGGATGGCGACGCGCGGCGTGGTCGGGAAGGCGATCGCATCGAGCCGGTTGTCGGCAAAGCTCCTGGTGTACAGCGCCTGCAGCGCGGGGCGCGCAATCTCGATCGCGGCGTCGTAGATCGGCTTGGCGTCGACCAGGGTGCCGTCGGGACCAGGCAGCTTGCGCGGGATCACCAAGCCGTCATAGGTGCCCTTCACATCGGCGCTGGCGATCTGCTCCGCCAATGCCGCGATGGAGAGGCCGGTGCCGGTGTGCCTGAGATAGGCGACCAGATCGTCATAGGCCTCGTACAGCGCGACGGGAAAGCTGACCTGGGCGTCGAGCTCTGCCAGTTGCGGCATCTCGATCCCGACGACCGTGACGCCTTGCACCTTCATTTTCGCGACGGCTTCCTGGAACGCGGCCTCGGTGTCGGCATCGAGATTGGCCAGCATCGATCTCGCGAGGCCGACGCGGACCTGCGTCAGATCCGCCGGCGCAAGCGCATCGCCACCGGCGATGACGCGGTCGAGCAGCGCGACATCCGCCATGGTCGCAGCCATCGGGCCTGCGGTATCGCGGGTGTGCGAGATCGGTGCGATGCCGTCTTGCGGGTAGCGGCCGACCGTCGGGCGCAGCGAGGCGCATCCGTTCAGGGCGGCAGGCACCCGCACCGATCCGCCGGTGTCCGTGCCGAGCCCGCCGGCGACGATCCGTGCGCCAATCGCCGCCCCCGTGCCTGACGAGGAGCCGCCGGCGATCAAAGTGCGATCATAGGCGTTGCGCACGCCATACTCGGCGCCGGTCTTGAACGCGGTGTTGTAGCCGGAGATGCCGAAGGCGAGCTCGTGCATGCTGGTCTTGCCGATGATGACCGCCCCGGCATCGCGCAGCTTTGTCACGACAGGCGCGTCGGCCTTCGGAATGTAATCCTTCAGCGCCGGTGTGCCGGCGCTGCAGGGCAGTCCCGCGACCTCGATATTGTCCTTGATCACGATAGGTACGCCGCCGAGCGGCTTTGTCTTGTCGCCTGCCGCGTCGAACGCGGCCGCGGCCTTCAAGGCGCCGGCTTCGTCCAGGGTGACAAAGGCATTGAGCTCGGCGTTGGCCTTGGCACGGGCCAGGGCTTCCCGGGTGAGTGCGGTGCTCGTGAATGTCCCGGCGGCGAGGCCGGCCGCGGCCTCCGTCAGTGTCAACTGGTCGAAATCCATGATGCATCACCCGATTGCAGGAGGCCATCAGAGCGCCCCTTAGAGGCTGAAGCGTCCGCGGCGCCGCGTCAACCGGTGGCGTGCATCCTTGCCGGCGATGGCGTGTCCAGTTCGGCGAGCAGCCGCTCGACTTCGGCCTTCACCTTCAAAATCGCGATGTCCTTCACCGGGCCATAGCCGCGGATATCCATCGGGCCTTTGGCGATCGCCACGAGATTTGGCAGATGCGCCGCATCGAGCTCGCCCAGCATCCGATCGACCAGGCCTTCATACCAGGCGATCAGTTCACGCTCGGCGCGCCGTTCCGCGGTGTAGCCGAACGGATCGAACGGCGTTCCACGCAGTGCTTTCAAGCGCGCGAGCATGGCCAGAGGCACCTGAATCCACTGGCCGAAGGCGCGTTTGCGCGGACGTCCCCGTGCATCGCGCCGCGACTTCAGAAACGGCGGGGCGAGGTGGTACTGGATGCTGAAGCCGTCCTCGAATTCACGCTTCAGCTCGTCGAGAAAGCCGCTTCGCATGTGCAGCCGCGCCACCTCGTACTCGTCCTTGTAGGCCATCAGCTTGAACAGGCCGCGAGAGACCGCCTCGGTCAGCGCCTGGCTGTTCAGCTTGGCCTCGGCATTGCGGACCTTTCCGACCATCGCCCGGTAGCGCGCCGCGTAGGCGTCGTCCTGATAGGTCGTGAGGAACTCGGCGCGCCGGGCAATGATCTGGTCGAGCGTCTCGGCTTCAGGTGCCTTGTCCGAGGTCGGCAGAAAATCCGGATCGGCAGCGGCGATCCGGCCCCAGGCAAAGGCCTGCTTGTTGCGCTCGACCGCGACGCCGTTGAGCTCGATCGCGCGGAGCAGCGCCTGCAGCGAAACAGGGACGAGACCGCGCTGCCAGGCAAAGCCCAGCATGATGATGTTGGCGTAGACGGCATCGCCGAGCAGGCGCTCGGCCAGCGCATTGGCATTGAACCTGTCGAGATTGTGCTCGCCGATGACCTGACCGATTGCGCGCAGGCGGCTTGGCGCAGCGAGATCGGCGTCGCGGAAGCGGACCACGTCGCCGGTCGGCATTTCCGCGGTGTTGACGGCGGCACGGGTGCCGCGGCGATATGTGCCTGATGCCTTGGGCGAGGAGCTGACGACGAGGTCGCAGCCGATCAGCGCATCGGCCGCGCCCTGGTCGATGCGAACCTGGTGCAGCGCCTCGGGGCTCGCGGCCAGGCGAATGTAGCTCAGCACAGGCCCGAATTTCTGCGCAAAGCCGGTGAAGTCGAGCACCGAAACGCCGCGGCGTTCCAGATGCGCGCCCATGCCGATCAGCGCGCCGACGGTGATCACGCCGGTGCCGCCGACGCCGGTCACCAAGAGATCGTAGGGCCGCTCGAGCGTTGCGGGCGCGGGCAGGGGTAGTGTGGCGGCGCGGTCGGCCGCGTCGATATGGCTCGCGCTCTTCTTCCGCCGCGTCGCGCCTTCGACCGTGACAAAGCTCGGGCAGAAGCCGTTGAGGCAGGAAAAATCCTTGTTGCAGGCCGACAGATTGATCTGCCGCTTGCGGCCGAACGGCGTCTCCTTCGGCTCGACGCTGAGGCAGTTGGATTCGACCGAGCAGTCGCCGCAGCCTTCGCAGACGAGGTCGTTGATGTAGGCGAAGCGCTTGGGATCGGCCATCTGCCCGCGCTTGCGCCGGCGCCGCTTCTCGGTGGCGCAGGTCTGCTGGTAGATCAGCACCGAGACGCCGGGAACCTCGCGCAGCTCGCGCTGCACGGCATCCATCTCCTCACGCGGATGGATGGTCACGCCGGATGGCAGGTCGGCCGGCCTGAATTGCGCGGGATCGTCCGACACCAGGGCGATGCGCTCGACACCTTCGGCGCGGACGCTGTGGGCGATGGCATGGACGCTGACGGGCCCGTCGACCGGCTGGCCGCCGGTCATGGCGACCGCGTCGTTGAACAGGACCTTATAGGTGATGTTGGCCTTGGCCGCGATCGCCTGCCGGATCGCCATCGAGCCGGAGTGATAATAGGTGCCTTCGCCGAGATTCTGGAACACGTGCTTGCGGCCGGTAAATCGCGATGAAGCAGCCCAGTTCACGCCCTCGCCGCCCATCTGGATCAGCGAGGAGGTCTCGCGGTCCATCCAGCTCGCCATGAAGTGACAGCCGATGCCGGCGAGCGCCTTCGATCCTTCCGGCACTTTGGTCGAGGTGTTGTGCGGACATCCCGAGCAGAAATAGGGCGTGCGCGTCGCGCCGCTGACATTGATCGTTCGCGCGGCTTCCGGCATCAAGGCGGCCGCGCGCGCGGCGAGATTGAGACCCGGAAACATCGGATCGAGCCGGCGCGCGAGCACGTTCGCGAGCGCGCGAGGCGACAATTCGCCGATCCAGGAGATCAGCCGTACGCCGGTTTCGTCGTGCTTGCCGACCATGCGCTCGGGCTTGCTGCCGGGATAGTCGTAAAAATACTCCTTGAACTGGCTCTCGATGATGCCGCGCTTCTCCTCGACCACCAGGATCTCGCGCTTGCCTCTCACGAACTCCATCGCGTCGTGCAGCGCCAGCGGCCAGACCATGCCGACCTTGTAGACGTCGATGCCGATGCGGCGACAGGCCGCTTCATCGAGGCCCATCAGCCGCAGCGCTTCCATCAGGTCGAGATGCGCCTTGCCGGTGGTGACGATGCCGTAGGTGGCGCTGGGGATATCGTAGATGTGCCGGTCGATCGGGTTGGCCTTGGCAAAGGCGTAGACCGCGTGCTTCTTCGCTTCCAGCCGTTCCTCGATCTGCGGGCCCGGCAAATCGGGCCAGCGATAGTGCAGGCCGCCCGGCGGCGGCGTGAAGTCTGGCGTGCGGAAGAGGCGCGGCGGGCGGAGCGCGACGGAGGCGCCCGATTCCACGATCTCGGAGATCGCCTTGAAGCCGACCCACATGCCGGAGAAGCGGCTCAGCGCGTAGCCATATTCGCCGAACGCCAGATATTCGCCGACGTCCGAGGGGTGCAACGTCGGCATGAACCAGCTCATGAAGGCGACGTCGGACTGGTGCGGCATCGAGGAGGAGACGCAGCCATGGTCGTCGCCGGCGACCACCAGCACGCCGCCATGCGGCGAGGAGCCATAAGCGTTGCCGTGCTTGAGCGCATCGCCGGACCGATCGACGCCCGGGCCCTTGCCGTACCAGAGCCCGAACACGCCATCGACCTCGCGGTCGCCTTGCGTCTCGACCTGTTGCGATCCCAGCACCGCGGTAGCCGCGAGGTCCTCGTTCACGGCGGGGAGGAATTCGATGCGGTCCCGCTTGAGCCGCTGCTGGATGCGCCAGAGCTCGAGATCGATGCCACCGAGCGGCGAGCCGCGATAGCCGGAGATGAAGCCGGCGGTGTTGAGCCCGGCCGCACGGTCTCGTCGCGCCTGGTCGAGCGCGATGCGGACGATGGCCTGCGTGCCCGTGAGGAAGACGCGGCCCTCCTCGCGTTCATAGCGATCGGAGAGCTCGTACGTGTCGAGTGACGGAGTGGCGTCCATGGCGGACCTCGCGCGGCATCCTGCCCAGTGATGGAAGGCTATGCCCGGGCCGCTGGTAGGTCTTACCTATTTATCCCTTCTGCTATGGAAATTCGGTACAATTTTGCATGCAGGCGTCCAATCTGGTAGATCTGCTCGAACTGGAGCCTCCCATGATCGAAGAGCAGGACACCCGCATTCTCGCCCATCTCCAGCGAGATGGCCGCGCCACCAATCAGCAACTCGCCGACGGGGTCGGCATGTCCACCTCGGCCTGCTGGCGGCGGGTGCGGGCGCTGGAGGAGAGCGGCGTCATCCAGGGCTATGCGGCGCTGGTCGCGCGCGAACGGGCAGGCTTTGCGATGTCCGCCATCCTCCACGTCTCGCTGGAGCGGCACGATGCAAAGTTCGTCGATGAATTCGTGGCGAGGGTCACCAAGCGCCGCGAGGTGCTGGAGTGTTTTGCGACCACCGGGGACGCCGATTATCATTTGCGCGTCGTCGTGCAGGACATGGCGGCCTACAACCGCTTCCTCGACGAGTTCATGTTCCGCATCCCCGGCATCCGCTACGTCCGCAGCAACGTGGTGCTGAAGGAGATCAAGACCAGCGTGGCGCTGCCGTTTTGAAGGAGGTGCTACGGCACAGCGATATCAACCTCCCGTAAACCAACACAGGCTGCAAAGTGGTAACTGAACATGCCATTCGTAGGCGGTTCGGCGTCGCGGCGGTATTCCGGTCAGTTTTGTCGCGCTCGTTCGCAGCTCGTTCACTTTGATCGACGGTTTGCGCCGCGCAATAACGACCACTTAGGCGATCGCCGCGCATAAAGGTCCCGGGAAAAATAGGCAGAAATGCCTGGGAGCTGAGATCGTGCCGACGACACTCGCGCGCACCTTTGCGGCGTTGAGCGCCATCAATGAAGCGATCCTGTACGCGAGATCGCCGGAGGAGCTGTACCAGAAGGTCTGCGACGCCGGGTTTTCGAGCGGGGATTTTCTGGCCGTTGCCGTTTTCCTGGTCGAGCTGGACGGCCGAAGGCTGCGCTACGCGGCCGGTTGTGGCGATGACGTTGCGCGGCTCCGCTCGATCGTGATCACGACGGAAGCCGGGACGCCTGAAGGATCCGGCGTCGGCGGCGAGGCGTTTCGCGATCAGAAGCTGTGCGTCAGCAACGACTATCTGAACGATCCGCGCTCGCTGGCGTGGCGCGAAGGCGCCGCCAAGGCGCATATCGGTGCGGCCGCGGCGCTGCCGCTGCTCTGCAATGGCAAGAGCGTCGGCGTATTGTATGTGACGCGGGGCGAGGCCAACTCGCTGAACGAGCAGATGGTGTCACTGTTCGAGCGCATGTCGGCGAACATTTCCTACGCGCTGGACAATTTCGCCCGTGAGACCGCGCGGCAGACCAGCGAGCGGGCGACGCGGCGCCTCAACCGCATGTTCGGCGCCATCAGCGCCACCAACGAAGCTATCCTGCGCGCCAAGACCGAGCGGGAGCTATACCAGCTCGTGTGCGACGCTTCGGTCCACAGCGGCAAGTCGCTGGCGACCATCGTGCTACTTCGCGAGCCGGACTCGCACTGGATGAAGCCTGTCGCCGCCACCGGGCAGAACCTCGATCTCGTCACCCAGGCACGCTATTCGGTCGATCCGGACAATCCTTACGGCAAGGGTATCTCGGGCGAGGTGTTCCGGACGCAGAAAGCCATTGTCGAGGACGATCTCGCCAGCCGCACCAGGGGCACGCCGTGGGAGCAGGCCAACGTCAACACCGGCGTCGCCGCCTGCGTGGTCGCGCCGTTGATCAGGCACGGCGAGAGCGTCGGCGTGCTGCTGTTCTTCATCAGCCGGTCCTGGGCCAAAGACGAGGAGATCGTCGCGCTGCTGCTGCGCATGGCCGAGAACGTCTCCTTCGCGATCGAGAATTTCGGCCGCGAGGCCGAGAAAGCCCGGATCTCCGCCGAAGAAGAGTGCCTGGCGCGCATGTATGCAGCGCTCAGCGCCACCAACGAGGCGATCCTGCGGGCACGGTCGCGGGCTGAGCTGTTCGACCTCGTCTGCGAGGCGACCGCAACGGGAGCAAAGTTCACCTCAGCCACCGTCGCGCTGGTCGACGATCGGACCGGGCTGCTGCGCGTCGTCGCCTGCTACGGCCCGAATGCGGATCAGGTTCGCAACTTCACGTTCTCCACCTCCGACCAGGTGCCCGAAGGGCGCGGCTTGACCGGCACCGCGTTTCGCACGCGCCAGCCCGCCGTCAGCAACGACGTGCTCGCCGACGACCGCATTGCGCCCTGGCAGGCCAGCGCCCGCCGCACCGGCATCGCATCCTCCGCGGCCTTGCCGCTGTTCAACGGCGACCGGGTCGAGGGCGTCTTTCTGTTCAACTCCCCGGAGCGCGGCACCTTCACGCCGGAGCTCGTCGAGCTGCTGCGCAAGCTTCAGGCCAACGTCGCCTTCGCGCTCGAAAGCTTCGACCGTGCCGATGAGAAGGCGCGGGCGGACAAGCAGCGCAATCGTCTGAGCGGAATGTTCGAGGCGCTGAGCGCGACCAACGAAGCCATCATGCGCGCCAAGACGCGCGAGGAGTTGTTCGACGCGGCCTGCCAGGCGGCCGTGCTCGGCGATCTGTTCGCCTCGGCGACGATCGGCATCATCGACGAGGCACGCGAACTCGTCCGCGTCGTTGCCGTCAAGGGACGCTTGCAGGAGCGCATGAGCGGGCGTACCTGCATCATTTCCGCCGACCATCCCGAGGGCCAGGGCATCATCGGCACCTCGCTGCGGACGTGCCGGCCCAGTGTGATGAACGATTATCTGAACGAGCCGCGCTCCGCATATTGGCGCGCGCAGGCCATCGAGGATGGAACGCGGGCTGCGGCGAGCTTCCCGCTTCTGAGAGCGGGACGGGAACCGGTCGGCATTCTGCTCTTCCTCGCACCGGAAGAGAATACGTTCACGCCCGATCTGGTCGAGCTGCTCGGGCGGCTCGCGGAGAACGTCTCCTTCGCACTCGACAATTTCGAGCGCGCCGAGGAGAAGGCCCGCACCGAAGCGCAGAAGGAGCGCCTGACGCGCATGTTCGCGGCGCTGAGCGCGACCAACGAGGCGATCATGCGCGCGAAGTCGCGGGCCGAGCTGTTCGACCTCGTCTGCCTTGCGGCGTCGAACGGCGCCAAGTTCACTTCGACCACGATTGCCCTGGCCAGACCCGGCACGGACCAGCTCGAGATCGTCGCCGCCGCAGGTCCCTCCGCCGGCACCACGCGCAATGTCCGTCTTTCCGTCGATCCCGAACGGCCGGAAGGGCGCGGCATGAGCGGCACGGCGTTCCGCACGCGCCAGCCCTGCATCAGCAACGATTATCTCAACGACGACCGCGTCCGTGTCTTCCACCCCATCGTGCGCGCGGACGGCGCGCGGTCGGGCGCCGCGTTTCCGCTCATCGTGCACGACCAGGCGGTCGGCGTCATGATCTACATGTCGACCGAACCGGCGACCTTCACGCCCGAATTCGTCGAGCTGTTGCAGCGCCTCGCCGACAACGTCTCCTTCGCGATGGAGAACTTCGATCGCGCCGACGAGAAGAACAAGGCCGACGAGCGCATCGAATACCTCGCCTCGCACGACAGCCTGACCGATCTGCCGAACCGCGAGACCTTCAACGCCCTGCTGCGCGAGGCGATCGATGCGGCGCAACGCCACGATCACCGCTTTGCGGTGCTGTTCATCGACCTCGACCGCTTCAAGGTCATCAACGATTCGCTGGGTCACGAGGCGGGCGACCTGCTCCTGCTCGAGGTGGCGAACCGTCTGCGCGGCGCCCTGCGGGCGAGCGACGTGGTCGCGCGCCTCGGCGGCGACGAGTTCGTGGTGATCCTCGACCAGTGCGGCGAGATCGAGGACGTCCAGCGCATCGCCACCGGGCTGCTCGCCGCGCTCGCCGAGCCCATGCAGCTGGCCGGCCACGAGTGCCATTCCACCGCCTCGATCGGCATCGCGATGTATCCGGCCAACGGCTCCGACGCGCAGACGCTGACCAAGAACGCCGACATGGCGATGTACCTCGCCAAGGAGGACGGCAAGAACGGCTATCGCTTCTTCTCCAACGAGGTGAAGACGCAGTCGATCGAGCGGCTGTCGCTGGAGAGCGCGCTGCGCCGCGCGCTGGAGCGCGAGCAGTTCTCGCTCAACTACCAGCCCAAGGTGGACATGGCGACGGGTCAGATCACGGGCGTCGAGGCGCTGCTGCGCTGGACGCATCCCGATCTCGGCAGCGTCTCGCCGGCACAGTTCATTCCGCTTGCGGAGGAAACCGGGCTGATCGTGCCGATCGGCCGCTGGGTGCTGAAAGAGGCCTGCGCGCAGGCCATGGCCTGGCAGCGCCGCGGCCTGCTGCCGCTGTCGATGGCGGTCAACCTGTCGCCGCGGCAGTTTGCCGACGAGCATCTGTTGCAGGACGTCGACGAGGCGCTGGCGGCCTCCGGCATGTCGCCCGTGCTGCTCCAGCTCGAGGTCACCGAGAGCATGATGATGCGCAATGTCGGCCGCGCGCTGAAGGTGCTCGACTCCATCCAGAGCCGCGGCATCCGTCTCGCCATCGACGATTTCGGCACCGGCTATTCGTCGATGTCGCTGATGAAGCACTTCCCGATCGACACGATCAAGATCGACCGTTCCTTCGTGCGCGACCTGCCGCAGGATTCGGAGGATCAGGCCATCGCGCAGGCGATCATCAGCATGGGCAAGGCCCTCGGCATGACCGTCGTCGCCGAAGGCGTCGAGAACGCCGAGCAGGAGGCATTCCTGCGCGCCCATGGCTGCGACGAGATGCAGGGCTTCCTGATCTCCAAGCCGCTGACGGCGCGGCAGATGGGCGAGCTGCTGCGGCCCATGGCGCTGCCCGTCGCGCCGCCGCTCCAGCCGGAAGCGGCCGACGAAGACGCAGCCTCAGGGCTGAAACGCGCTGTCGTCTGACGGCTGCGGGTGCAGCTCGCGCACCTCGTGCTCTTCCCCCTCGGACTTGCTCGGAAAGTCCTGGGGAGCGGTCAGTGACGTCTGCTCGGTGAACAGCGCGAGAATGGCGCGCGCGCCCTCGGCGAAGCTCGTCCCTTCGCTCACGTTCAACGCGCAGCAGCTTGTTGCGCTCATCGGCTCCTGGTCGTCGACCACGGCCATCGCGGGCCCCCACCACCAGGCGGGCGCGGGCGAACGCTCGTTCTCCGGCACCACATGCCAGCGGACGAACTCCTCCATCACGCGCTCGAATTCCAGGCGGGCAGCCTGATGCATGTGGTCGATGCTCCCGGAATCGCGTCCGACGACGGGTCGACACGCTGACTAGATCGTCACGTCGCTCGGAGAAATCGGCTCGTGCAAGCGAACCGAACCATGAAAGGCCGACGTCGTCGTCGGCAATGCGGAACGTGCGGCTGCCGGCAATGTGCCGACGCAGCCGCGACAAGTCATTCTAGGCGCTGCAGGGCACGGCAAGCAAGCGATTGGAGCCGCGATTGCCTAACGCGGCCTGAACGGATGCGCCTTCTGATGCCAGGCCCAGGCCGTGCGGACGATCGTCGGTAGGTCGGAGTGACGCGGAACGAAGTTCAGCACCTTTCTTGCAGCAGAGGGATCGGCGACCAGAAAGGTGGGATCGCCGGCGCGGCGCGGCTTGATCGTGTGCGGCACCTCGCGCCCGGTCTCCTGCCTGATGGCGTCGAGGATCTCGCGCACGGAAAAGCCGGAGCCGGTGCCGAGATTGAAGCTGCCGCCGGCATGGCCTTGCTCCAGAAGCCTCAAGGCCGCCACATGCGCCGCCGCAAGGTCCGTGACGTGGATGTAGTCGCGGATCGCGGTGCCGTCGGGCGTGTCGTAATCGTCGCCGAACACCGCGAACTCGACATGGCCCTGAAGCGCCATCATCGCGCGGGGAATGAGGTGGGTTTCGTTGTCGCGCAGCTCGCCGATGCCGCCCGCCGGATCGGCGCCGCTGGCGTTGAAATAGCGCAGGCAGAACGCGCCGAAGCCATAGGCCGTGCGGTAGTCGGCGAGCATGCGCTCGATCATCAATTTCGACGCGCCGTAAGGATTGATCGGCGCGCAAGGAAAGTCTTCCGGCAGCGCCTTGGAATCGGCGTTGCCGTAGACGGCGCCGGTCGAGGAGAACACGATGCGATGGCAGCCCGCGTTGCGCATCGCCTGCAGCAGCGACAGCGTGCCCTGAACGTTGTTGATGTAATATTTCTGCGGGTCGGTCATGGATTCCCCGACGAGGCTCGCCGCCGCGAAATGCATCACCGCCGCGATCTTGTGGTCGGCGAAGGCGCGCGCCAGCGCCGCGCCGTCGAGCAGATCGCCCGTCACCAGCGGGCCGGATACGAAGCTGCGATGACCTGTCGAGAGATTGTCATAAACGACGGGCTGATAGCCGGCGGCGGACAATGCACGGCAGGCATGCGAGCCAATATAGCCAGCGCCCCCGGTGACGAGGACGGTCGGTCGGTCGGTCATGTCGTATTCTGCTCTTCTCTTAACGGAGGGGCCGGTTGCGGCTGAAGAGAAGATAGAGCGCGCGGGGGTTGGTGGTCAAATAACGCCAGAGCAGACGGCGCGGCTCGAGCAAGGTGCGCCAGGCCCATTCGAGCCCGATCTTCTGCATCCATTGCGGCGCGCGGGAACGACTGCCTGACAAGAAGTTGAACAATCCGCCGGATGTCTTGATGACGCCAACATTGGTCAGATGCGGCGTGAATTCCTTCACGAATGCCTGTTCGTTGGGCACACCGAGCGCGACCCACAGATAGTCCGGTGCCAGGGCGTTGATCTCCTCGACCTTGGCACGCAGCGCCTCGCCGCGCAGATAGCCGTGGCTGTGCCCGACGATTTTGAGACGTGGATACATTTTCTGGACGTTCGCGACCGCCGCGGCGTTCTCGGCCTCGCTTGCGCCGAACATGTAGAAGGTGCGGCCGGCGGCTTCGGCCTTGCGCGCGACGACGTGGAACAGGTCCGTGGTTGCGACGCGCTCCGGCAGCGGGAACCAGGATTGCAGCTTTGAAGCGGCGACCAGCGGCTGTCCGTCGGCGTTGATCAAATCGGCGGCACGGAACAGCTGCTCGGTCTGCGGCTCGGTCGAGCAGCGCGCCAGCACCTCGCCATTGGCCGAGGTCAGGAACAGCGGACGGCCGATGCGATGGTCGGGATTCGTCGCCTCGATCATGAAATCGGCGGTCTCTTCCAGGTCGATCGCGGCCATGCGAAGTCCGCCGACGGTGATTCTCGGCACCTCGGCAGTTGCTGCCCGTCCGTCGAGGTTGACGCGGCGCTCAAGCATATTGTCTGCCTCGCTGGCGCGTTTGCATTGCAGGGGTGAGCTCGTCGAGCACGACGCCGACGAGCTTGCGCTCGGCCGGGCCGAGCGCGGCCAGGATCTCTTCCAGGCTGTCGTTGACGTCGAGGCTGGTCGGCAGCACGGCCACCAGCGAGTCGATGTCCTCGAGCAGCTTGCGGCCGCCGGCCGCGAGCGGAATGGCCGGGCCGTCGAGGATCACGAGATCATAGCCGCCCGCGGAATGGGCCTGCACAATCGCCTTGTGGATGGCATCGGCGGCTTTGCCGGCGTCGCCTTCGGCGGCCGGCAGCACCGAGATGCCGTTGACCGTCTTGATCTCGCGCGCGTCCTTGCTGCCGATCGAGAGCCAGCCGAGCCTGCTCGGCTCGCTCTTGCCGGGACGGATGACCCTGTTCGTGAGCGAGCGCGCCTGATGGTCGGCATCGATCATCAGCACGCGGGCGCCGTCGCGTGCGGCCGCCAGCGCGAAGTTCAGCGCGGCCACGCTGCGGCCGCTGGTCTTGCCGGTGCCGACGAGCGCGACGACCGGCATCGCGTTGCCGCCGGCGCGCCGCGTCACCGCGGCGCGCATGTCGCGCCAGGCGTTGAGCAAGCTCGTCATGGGAAAGCCGGGGCGCAGCGTCGGCCAACCCAGCCGCGTGAGATCGACGCCGCCGCCGGTGGGAAGTATGGCGCCGAGCGTATGGATGACGTCGGCCTCCTGGAAGCGTGCGATCAGCGGCTTCTCGATCATTGGCTGCTCGACCATCGAAGGCTGCAGCGGGGGCGCGGCGAGCTCCGGCATCGACGGCGCAGCTTCAGGAGCGCGCGGGGCCTGGCGCGGCTGAGCAACCTCTGCAGCGCGCGGGAGCTCCGGTGCTCGGGACGCCTGCGGCGCTGGCGAGCGCTCACGCCGGGCGGGTGTCGGCGTCGCGGGCGCGGCTGCACCGGCGAAAAGCAAATCTGCAACGACGAACCAGCTCGATGCTGCGATCGCCCCGAAGATGAAGCCGATCATGGCGAACAGGCTCATGGCCGGCGGGAACGAGCGCCGCTGCGGCACAGTCGCCTCGCCGATGACGCGGGCGGCCGAGGTGTTCAGGCTCTCCTGCTCCTCGGTCTCGCGGGAGCGCTTGAGAAAGGACTGATAGACGTCACGGCTTGCGTCGGCCTCGCGCTCGAGCTCGCGCAGGCGCACGGCGGCCTGGCTGAGCTGAACGCTCTGCCGCTTCTGCGCTTCCAGCGCGCGGTTGAGCGAGGCCTCGAAGTCGCGGGCGCGCGTCAGATCGTTCTTGGCGGACTGGGCGAAGCGGTCGATCTCCTCGTTGATGGTGCGCTTGAGGTCCTCGACCTGCTTCTCGGTCTGGCGCAGCGCCGGATGGCGCGGGCCGAGCTCACCGGCCTGCTCCGCATATTTCTTCCGGGCGTCGGCATATTGCGCGCGCAAATTCGCAATGGTCGGCGATTGCAGCGCCTCCGGAATCGCGCCGGCATCGGCAGCGGTGCGGCGGCTCGCCTCGATCTGGTCGAGCCGCGCCTGCGCGTCCATCGTCGCCGCGCGGGCCGCGGAAAGCCGCTGGTTGCTGGCGGAGAGCTGCTGATCGCTGATCAGCGCATCCTGGGTGCCGACGAAATTGTTCTGGGCTTTGTAGGTCGCCAGCGCGGTCTCGGCGTTACGCAGCCGGTCGCGCAGCTCCTTCAGACGGCTGGAGAGATCGTTGGTGGCGCGCCGTGCCGCCGAAGCCTGCGACTTGCGGGACTCGGCGAGATAGGCATTGGTCAGCGTGTTGGCGAGCATCGCCGCCTTGGCGGGATCCGTCGACCAGACCTCGATGTCGACGATGAAGCTCTTCTCGGTTTTGCGGATCGCGATGTGCTTGTTCAACGCATCGAGCGCCGCGAGCTCCACTTCCCTCTTCTCCGCAGCGGAGGGCGCGCGCGGTTGCAGGCCGATCAGGCCGAGCAGCGACGACATCAGGCTCCCAGCCTCACCGCCTCCGAATTCCGGATCCTTGTCGAGGCCGGCCTGCTGGATCACCTGGAGCAGCACGCTGTTGGAGGTGATCAGGCGCGCCTGACTCTCCACCACCATGGCCATGCCGGTGACGTCCTGGGCCCGGGGCGTGAGCTCGCGGTCGACGAGCTGAAGCTCGCGCGGGTCGACATAGAGCTGAGCGGTGGCGGTGTAGCGGGGCGTCACGCTCTTGCCGATCGTGACGGCAAGCGCCGCACCGAGCAGGGCGGCCGCGGCGATCGCGACCTTCCGCCGCCAGAGCAGATTGGCGAGCTCCAGCACGTTGAAGCCGGCCTGAGGCTTCCGTTGCGCGGCCTCCGGTCTGGCTCGATCGATCGGCTGGCTATAATCAAGCATGATCCCCAGCTTTCATTCCAAGTGCCGCGGGCTGAGGGGTTACTCTTCGCTTTACGCCACGCACCCGGGATATAGGTGCCCAATCAACGCAACAGGGAAAATTAACCATACTCATTGAGGGACTATTCACCGAAATGGCAAACAAAGCGTTTAAGCGCATGCCATCCCTCGGCGCGTCCCTATGACGCCCGCGATACCCGCCGCTTCCAGGAATTAACGGTTCGTTACCGCGCGCAGCATGGCTGCGAGCCGTCGTTCGTCCGTTGGTGGGCCGCGCACGTGCCATCGCCGTCAGATCCTCCGAAGGATGACGTGATAGTCGCCGCGGCGGACGTCGGTGCCGCGCGGCAGCACGGCATTGAGCACCGCGGCGCCGGCGTCGACCAGGGCCGCAACCAGCGGCTTGCGCCGGCGCATCTCGGGATAGCGCGGACTCTCGACCTCACGACGATAGATCATCTCGAGGCCGTTGGCGGCCGCGAATGCTTCCAGCCGGGGCAGCGTCACCAGCGGATGGAAGAACGTCGGGAACGGCGGCTCGCCCGGCAGGCCGGCGTCCTTGATGCCGCGGACGTGCCGGTAGAACCAGACGTGAAACCAGTGCGGCGAATATTTGGTGACGACCCCGGAGAGCGAGCGCGGATTCGGTGCGCCGATCAGGATCATCCCGCCGCGCCTCAGCGCATCGCGGAAGTTCAAGAGCGCGGCGTCGACATGGGGCAAGTGCTCGATGACGTTGTAGCAGATCACGAGATCGAAGGTCTCGCGGGCGAAGCTGTAGGTCTGGACGTCGCCGAGGATCGCCTCGTCGGCGTAGGTGTTGTTGCGGACCTGGTCCTCGTCGATGTCGACCACGGTGACCTTGCTGCGGCTCAGCAATTCCGGTGGCAGAACGCTGCACGAGCCGCCGCCCGCCTCATAGATCGCGAGGCGGCCCTGCGGCAGCTCGCGGCACAGCACGTCGTGGACGGCGAGCAGGCTGTCGCGGGCTTCGCCCGGAACGAGATCATGGAGCGCCTCGGCATATGGTGCAGCCGCGGGGAATTGGATCGCCGTGGCTGTCGCGAAATCGATCGGGGCTGGCTTGTTCATGGATTCTGACCGCGCTTGTTCTATTCAAATTTACAGGAAAAAATGCGCCTGCCCGAAGAGCAAATCCGATGCCGCACCGTCTCACCGGTCGCAGTGCTTACGGCCCGGTTAATGCGCATGCGCATTAACTACGGTATTGTTCATGTTGGAGCGTTGTCGGCGCATGGACCGCCAATTGCAGCACGACGCGCGGCGAACTTGGTGGCTATGTACCGCGCGGCAGCCGTTCATTTTGAGACGCATCTGTCCCGCGGCGATGTGCCGTCGTGGGACGCGCGATCGAAGCAGGGCTTTTTCAATACATCTCGGACATCTAGACCTCATGACATTGATCCCGACAGACTTGTCTGCGGCGCGCATCTCGGATGCCGTGCGCGATCCCAACCGCGAGATCGTGGCGAGCTCTCGCGTCATCGACCTGTCGGTCGGCATCGTCGTCTGCGTTCCCTGCTTCCGTCGTCCGCAACACCTGCGCCTGACGCTGGAGTCGCTCGCGAACCAGCGCACCCCGCGCTCCTTTGCCGTCGTCATGGTCGAGAACGATGCGGTGCGGCGTGAAAGCGCGCCGGTTGCCGTGGAGTTTCTGGCCCGTGGAAGGCTCCAGGGCGTCTGCCTCATCGAGAAGCGGCAGGGGAACTGCCAGGCGATCAATGCTGCCTTCGAGACGGCGCAGCAGCTGTTTCCCGCCGCCACCCGTTTCCTGATGATCGACGACGACGAGATCGCATCAAGCGACTGGCTCGAACTGATGGTCCGCACCGCGGAGGCGACCGGCGCCGAAGTGGTTGGCGGGCCGGTGCTGCCGGTCTTCGACGACGACAGCAAGCCCTGGCTTTCGCGTCATCCCGCCTTCTGTCCCGCCTACGACTACAGCGGTGCGGTGCCGCTGATCTACGGCTGCGGCAATTGCCTGATCACGCGGGCCGCCTTCGAGCGGTTCGACCGTCCCGCGTTCGACCTGCGCTTCAATTTTCTTGGCGGCGGCGATTGCGATTTCTTCGTGCGGTGCCGTGACGCCGGTATGCTGTTCCACTGGACGGCGGAGGCCGTCATCACCGAGACCGTGCCGCGTAGCCGCACCAGCCTCGGCTGGATCGCAAAGCGCGGCTTGCGCATCGGCGCGATCAATTATCGTGTGCAGTACAAAGCCGCCCCGAGCGCAGCAGCGCGGGCGCGGGTGTTTGCGCAGATGCTGGGCCGCTTGCCGCTGTCGCTGCTTCGCGCCGCCGCCTTGTTGCCGTCGTCGAAAGCCGTCGTCGCGATGCATCCCGTGATGGTTGCGTTTGGCGCCGCCCTGGCGGCCCTCGGCCTCGAGCCGAAGCCTTACGAGGCCTCGAAGATCGCGTCCTGACGCGGCGAGGATTAGATACCGAAACGGGCGAGGGCGACCCGGATTGCCGAGCGTGGCAGCGATTTGAGCGACTGCCGGCCGATCATCGCGAGATAAGCGAACGCCTGGCGATACCTGCCGAAGCGGACCGCTTGCATCGCCGAGTAGGTAACGAGATGAATCTCGGCGGCAAGGCGCAGCCCGGCTGTCATGTGCTCGGGCAGTCTCGCCAGGATCAATCCGTCATCGAACACCCGCGCGATGGCCGGGAAGAAGTCCTTCGGCGTCCGGATCGCGGCGTTCATGGTGTTGGTGGTGTGAAGACGATAATCGAGCAGCAGCTCTGGCGCGAACGCGAACTCCCCGATCGCAGCGAGGCGGCACCAGCAATGCCAGTCCTCGCAATATTTGAGGGACGTATCGAAGCCGCCGATGGCGCGGAAAGCTTCCGCGCGTGCGAGCGCGATGCCGCCATTGACGATGAAATTGCCGGCGGCGAGCCGCGTCAGCACGTCTCCGGACGGCTTCCGGCGCCCCTTCAAGAGGCCGCGCCGGCCGATCTGGCGGCCTTCGCTGTCGATCGTGTTGTAATCGCCATAGACGAGGACGGCGCGCGGCGCGCCACGCGCAGCAGCGAGCAGCGCCGCCACCGCGCCTGGGCGCAGGCGGTCGTCGGCATCGAGGAAGAGCAACCACTCGCCGCTTGCCTGTCTTGCGCCGAGATTGCGTGCGGCCGATACGCCCGCGGAATCGTTGTGGAACAAGTGCAGCCGCGGGTCACGCATGCCGCGGACGATCGCAACGGTTTCGTCGTCCGAGCCGTCGTCCACGACGATCACCTCGGTCACCTCGCGCTGCGCCAGAGCGCTGGCAAGCGTTTCGCCGACATAGGCCGCAACGTTCTTGGCCGGAATGACGACCGATATGGGTGTGGTCGAGCCGACCTGAAGCGGCAAGCGCGCCGGCGCTGCCGCGCGGGAGGCGGCTGGCAGTTCGAGAACCTCTTCAGCGGTGATCAAGCTACGGCTCGCCTTTAATGATCCGTTAACCAGGACCCCATGTGCCGCGCTGGTAATGCTGGCGATCTGCAAGTCCGGCGTGCGCGCATGATACTCGCATTCCGCTCGAACCGTTGCCGAGAAGGGCCGTGTGCCGCCGGTTTCGTAGAATAACGTTAAGCCGCTGGCATTAAGCCTGTGGCAAATTTGGAAGAGTGCGGCGGACTGCCTCGTGCGAGAATGCGCATCGGACTGCCGCGGATGGAATCCCGTGCCCGCAAACACGTTCGAACACGCCCCCGATACGATGATCCTGAACCTCTTTTACGAGGACAAGGATGACCGCTGGTTTCCGGGCGACAGGCATCTGCGTCGCATCGCCCGCCGGTTGTTGCTCGGCGAGCCGCGCATGAGTGGCCAGCTGCGCGTGTTCCTCAATCTCTGTGCGGGGCTCGACCGGCTCGGCATCCGCTACCGCGTCAACGATTACGGTTACATCGCGGAACATCCCCACGAGCTTGCCTGTATCGTCGGGCGCACGTTCCTGCTCGACAAGTTCCTATGGAAGAACCCGATCCTGCTCGGCGCTGCCGTCCACAATCATCCGCTCGACGACCCTGATCTATTCAAGCGTCTGCCGGTGAAGAAGGTCGTGGTGCCCGGTCCCTGGTACGTCGATATGTACCGGCCATATTGGCCCGAGACCGAGGCCTGGCCTGTCGGCATCGACACGAATCTCTGGGCGCCATCGGCTCGAGCGCAAAAGACCGTCGATGTCTTGATCTACGACAAGGTCCACTGGGACCGCGAGCGCTACACGTCGGAGATGATTGAGCCCGTGCGCGCCCGGCTCGTTAAGGAAGGCCGCTCGTTCACGGAGCTGCGCTACGGCAGCTACAAGGAAGCCGATTTTCAGGCGGCGCTCGCGCGTTCGCGCGCGATGATCTTCCTGTGCCAAAGCGAGAGCCAGGGCATCGCCTATCAGCAGGCCTTGTCCTGCGGCGTGCCGGTGTTTGCCTGGGATCCGGGCGGGCCATGGCGCGACCCCGACTATTATCCGCATCGCGTGCAGTTCGCGCCGGTGTCGTCGGTGCCGTACTGGGACGAACGCTGCGGGGTCAAGTTCACCGACATCGCCGGCTTCGAGACGGGCTGGGACAATTTCTGGGCCGGGTGCACCGCGGGCGCGTTCGATCCGCGCGGCTACATCCTGGACAATCTCACGCTGGAGCAACGGGCGCTGCAATATTACGAGATCGCGCGGAGCATCATGCGGCAGCCCGCGATGTCGCAGACCTCCGCAAGACCCGTTGACGAAGCCTCGGAAGGGTTGAGCCGCGACCCCAAGCTTCACTGGCGTTACCGAATGTCTTGAGCCATGGACCGCAGTGCCGCCAACATGACCGACGTCGGGGCCCGATCGTTCGGCCATATCCTGCGTGATCGCCTCGCAGGGGTCGATGCCGTGCAGGTGGCGCGCTGCCTCGTCGCGGTCGGGGCGCTGCTGCTGGTGCTGGTGACACTCGATCCGTTCCCGGACCTGCGCAATCCCGACGTCACCATGATCGTCGGCGGACGAATGGCGCTGACGTATATCGCCTGGGGCCTGCTGGCTGCGGTCGCTATCCTGTGTGTCGCTGCCACCGATGCGCTCGCGCTGAAGAGCCTGGTGACGCCGCTGCATCTCTGCCTGCTGGTCTGGCTTGTGATCAACATCGTGTTCTCGGAAAGCCGCGGCGTTTCGATGCAGCGATTCGTGCTCACGGTCAGCGTGACGTCGCTCGCCATCGTGTTGCCGTTGCTGCCGCCGACGCGGCGCAGCTTCAACCTTTGCCTGGGCGGCGCCGCGCTCGTGCTGCTCGCGCTGTGCTATCTCGGCGTCTTCCTCGCGCCGCAATATGCGGTCCACACGGCGCTCGACGTCACCGAGCCGCAGCTTGCCGGCGACTGGCGCGGCAGCTTTGGCCACAAGAATATCGCCTCCGCCGTGATGACCATCCTGGTCTATGTCGGCATCTACCTGTCCGCCGTCGGCTCGTTCGTGATGGGGCCTGTGATCGCCGTGCTGGCCGGCACCTTCCTGATCTTCACCGGCGGCAAGACGTCCTCGGTGCTGTGCCTTGCGATCTACGTGTTCGCTTCGCTGGTCTATGTCACGCCAAGCCTGTGGCTGAAGCGGCTCATCTGCTTCGTGCCGCTGATTGCGATGAACCTGTTGACCGTCGGCAGTGTCGTCAGTCCGGTGCTGGCGGCGATGACACGGCTGCTTCCGCTCGATCCCACCTTCACCGGACGCTCCGCGATCTGGGACTTCGCGCTCGCGGCCGTCGCCGAGAAGCCGATCATCGGCCACGGCTATTCTGCGTTCTGGGACGACGTGAGTGCGCGGGCCACCGCGGAAGGAGCCGAATGGGCGACATCGGCGGCGCACAGCCACAATAGCTACCTCGATCTCGCGGTCACGATCGGTCTGCCGGGGCTGCTGCTGGTGATCCTCATCTTCGTGCTCGCCCCGCTCCGCAATTTCCAGACGGCGCAGGCTCACAGCCGCAGTGGCGCACTGGCCAAGCTGTTCCTGACCGTGTGGCTGTTCGGCCTGTACTACGGTGCCACCGAGACCTTCCTGCTCGAACGACAGAATCCGATCTGGTTCATGTTCGCGCTGGCGGTGGCCGGCCTGCACTTCCTGGCGAGGTTCCAATGCATCGAGCAGACCGAGCCCCGCGCATGACCTTCCTCAGCGTTGATCAGCCCGACGATTTTGCGTCCAGCGCGTCGGCCATTGCGGTCGATTTCCTGCGTGACTGGCGGCACGCGGCCTCGCGCCTGAGCGCCGGGCACCGCACCGCCTTCCAGCATGCTAACTGGCTCGGCGCCTGGTACGAGTCGTTTCACGACGTCGCGCCACTGATCGCCGTGATCTCCGATGCTACCACCGGCAAGGACATCGCGGTCGTGCCGATGATCAGCCATGTCAGGCGCGGCACCCGCATCGTCGAGTTCGCGGACCTCGGCGTCTCCGACAACAACGCACCGATCCTGGCGCTCGATGCCGCGTTGGATGCGGGCGCGACGGACGCGATCAACACGGCGCTGATCGGCGCGCTACGCGCTCTGCCCGACCGTTTCGATCTGCTCCGCCTGAAGAAGATGCCGGCGGAGGTCGGCGGCAAGCCGAACCCGCTGGTATCGCTCGGCCGGATCGGATCCTCCTCGCTCAACGGCAATCTCGTGTTGATGGGCGACGACTATGGCGGCTATCAGGCCGCGATCAAGCGCCTGCAGATGCCGCGCTGCTGGCGGGTCTTCAGCCGTCTTGCCGGTGCGCGGTTCGAGATCGCCGCCGATGTCGGGCGTGCGCACGAGCTGTTGGACGTGATGGATCTCCAGCAGCAGGCACGCATGCAAAAGCTCGGCTCGCGGTTCGTTCTCAACGACGAGACCCATGCGCGATTCTATCGCGCAGTCGTTCACGACGGGCTCGCGGAAGGTTATGCCATGGTGTCGGCGCTGGTCTGCGACGAAGGCGTCGTTGCCACCGCATTTGGCGTCAAGCACGGTGCGACCTATGTCTTGCTGCGCATCAGCCATGCCGGCGATCCATGGTCGAACTGCTCGCCGGGTCTGCTCGTCATCGAGCGCACCATGGCTGCGCTGCATGCACTGGGCGTGCGCCGTTTCGACCTCAGCGTCGGCAATCAAGCCTACAAGCGCCGTTTCGGCGCCGAGAGGGTGCCGCTGACCGATGTCAGCGTCGCGCTGTCCTGGCGCGGCCTGCCCTTCGCCTGGCGCGATCACGCCGCGCAGGGCCTTCGGCGCTATCCGAAGCTCGCCTCCCTCGCGGCGAGGGCGATGGGCAAGGGAGCGCGCTGACGGGCGCCGTCTGTTTCGCCATCACCTCGGAAGGCCCGCCCGGAAAGCATCCAGCAACGCGCGTCCTTGCGGCCAGTCGCCGAGCCCGCTCGCGGCATTGATGTGGCCGAGCGCGCCCGGCACGATCAGGCCGGACTGCCAGTCCTGCGCCCGCCGCCGTGTCACCTCGAGCGCTCCATATGGATCATTCGTGCTCGCGATGATCAGCGCGGGAAAGCGCAACGCGCCGCCGGGGACCGGCTTGAACGCTGCGGCCTCCGCGGGAAAATGGCCGCCATCGGGATCGGGCACGGCGACCAGAAAGGCGCCCGCAATCGCGGAAGGGAAGCGCGCGGCCCAGTGCGCCACCAAAAGGCAGGCGAGGCTGTGTGCGACCAGGAGGGGCGGCCTGGCGCAGCGCGCGACCACGTGCTCCAGGGCTTGCTCCCAGTCGTCGAGCTCCGGCTGGTCCCAGCTCGCCGGCTGGAATCGCGTGAAGCGCGCGTCAGCGCGCTCCCATAGCGTCTGCCAGTGGGTATCTCCGGAGCCGCCGAGCCCGGGCAATGTGATGATGTCGTGCATGAACGTCCCGTGATATCTGAGTTGACCGCAGTGTGACCGATCGCGGTCCTGCATCACATGGCAAGTCATCGGCGAAATCGACCATCTGCCGATGATCTCAAGGTGGAACGGAGAATTGAGTTTGGATCGCTTCGGGAGCATCGATGCCAAGGATTTGAAGATCCTCGAGGCGCTGCAGGCCAATGCGCGCGTACCGTTGTCCGAGCTCGGCCGTTCCGTCGGGCTGTCCCAGCCGGCCGTGTCCGAACGCGTCAAGCGGCTCGAGGAAGCCGGCATCATCGAGGGCTATGGCGCCCGCATCAACCCGCGCGCTCTCGGGCTCGGCCTGATGGCGCTGGTGCGCCTGCGCACCTCGCACGAGCACATCAAGACCTGCCTCAAGCGGTTCAGCGAAATCCCTCACATCATCGAAGTCCATCGCGTCACGGGCGATGACTGTTTCGTGCTCAAGGTGCTCGTTCCGGCGCCGGAGGATCTCGAGACCATCGTGGATCGCATCGCCGGTTTTGGCGCTGTGACGACCTCGCTGGTGCTACGGAGCGAACCCGTGCGGCCGATCGGCAAGGACCTCGTCAGGAAGAAAATGGAACGGAGTTGAGGCGTGGCTACGTCACGGCGCCGTCACAAAAGGCCGCGATTGCGCAAGCCTTCCGATGATCGTCCTCGTTGTGTTATCGTCGCTTCCATTCCGCGGAGGCGACATGGAAGACCGTTCGGCAAAATATCGTGCATTCTATGCGCAGTTGATTTGCGGTGCTGCGAAGGCTGCAGACCCTCGCCTCGAGCAGGCGTTTCGGACCGTCAGGCGCGAGCCGTTCGCCGGGCCCGGGCCGTGGTCGATCTGCCTCGGCGGCCATCCCTATGTGGTCACGCCTGACGATGATCCCGCCTTCCTCTATCAGAATGCGCTGTTGGCGCTGGACCCGGCGCGCGGTCTCAACATCGGCATGCCCGGAGCGCACGCCTATTGGCTCAGCGGCTGCGCGGTGAAGGAAGGCGAGACCGTGGTCCAGATCGGCGCCGGCAGCGGCTATTACACCGCAATTCTCGCGCATCTCGTCGGTCCCGGCGGCCGCGTTCACGCCTATGAGATCGATGAACGTCTGGCGGGACTTGCGCGCGACAATCTGAAGGACATCGCCCATGTGGACGTGCGCGGACGCTCGGGCATCGCGGCGGATCTGCCGGAGGCCGACGTGATCTATGTCTGCGCGGGCGCGGCGCAGCCGGCGGCGGAATGGCTCGATGCGCTGCGGCCCGGCGGGCGGCTGGTGTTTCCGCTCGCGCCCGAAGGCATGTACGGCGGCATGTTGATGATCACGCGGCCGGATGACGGTGAAATCTGGCCGGCGAAATTCCTCAGTCGCGCCCAATTCATCGGCTGCGCGGGATTGCAGGATGCCGAGGCCGGCCGGCGATTGGGCGAGGCGTTCACGAAAGGTTGGGAAGGGGTGCAGTCGTTGCGGAGAGAGGGCGTCCCCGACGAGACATGCTGGTTTGCCGGCGAGGGCTGGTGGCTTTCGACGGTGCCCGCACCTCTACCGACGGAGCCGGTTCGGCCTCACGCCGACATCACGCAGATTTAATGGTGACCGTATCCCGATCCCGGATTGGGGCGGCATTCCCGGCTGAGAATGCCGCCCAGGGTCGCATCATCCATGCAGCTTTTTGGCGGTCTCCGCGATCTGGCGGCCCTGATAGCGCGCGCCGGCGAGCTCGTTGGCGCTGGGCTGGCGGCTGCCGTCGCCGCCGGTGATCGTGGTGGCGCCATAGGGCGCACCGCCCGTGACCTCGTCGAGCTTCATCTGGCCGGCAAAGCCGTAGTTCATGCCGACCACGACCATGCCGAAATGCAGCAGGTTGGTGATGATCGAGAACAGCGTGGTCTCCTGGCCGCCGTGCTGGGTCGCGGTGGCCGTGAAGGCACCGCCGACCTTGCCGTGCAGCGCGCCCTTGGCCCAGAGCCCGCCGGCCTGGTCGAGGAAGTTCGCCATCTGCGAGGCCATGCGGCCGAAGCGGGTGCCGGTGCCGACGATGATCGCGTCGTAATTGGCGAGGTCCTCGATCTTGGCGACCGGCGCGGCCTGGTCGAGCTTGTAATAGGAGGCTTTCGCGACCTCGGCCGGCACCAGCTCGGGCACGCGCTTAATGTCAACGGTCGCGCCGGCCTCGCGCGCGCCTTCGGCGACGGCATTGGCCATCGCTTCAATATGGCCATAGGCGGAATAATAGAGGACGAGAACTTTTGTCATGGTGGTCTCCGTTGGGATTGGGTGAGGTGATTGGTTGCTTGTTCGTCACGCCGCGTCGACGAGCACGAGCTCGGAATCTTCGAGCGCCGTGATCTTCAGCTTGGCCTCGTCGCGGATCGCGGCGCCGTCGCGGGCATTGACGCGGACGCCGTTGACCTCGACAACGCCTGCCGCCGGCACTAGGTAGAGATGCCGCGACGTCTGCGGCTCATACTCCGCGCTCTCGCCCGCCTTCAGCGTGGTGGCGAGCACCCGGGCATCGGCGCGGATCGGCAGTGCGTCCGTGTCGCCCGCAAAGCCGCTCGCGATGGTGACGAGCCTGCCGGAGCGGTCTGCCTTCGGAAACGGCTTCGAGCCCCAGGTCGGCTGTCCGCCGCGCATCGCCGGCTCGATCCAGATCTGGAAGATCCGCGTCCTGGTCGGCTCGAGATTGTACTCGGAGTGGCGGATGCCGCTGCCGGCGCTCATCACCTGCACGTCGCCCGCTTCGGTGCGGCCCTCGTTGCCGAGGCTGTCCTGATGGGTGATCGCGCCCTCGCGCACATAGGTGATGATCTCCATGTTGGCGTGGGGATGGGCGGGAAAGCCGGTGTTCGGCGCGATCTCGTCGTCATTCCACACCCGCAAGGCGCCGTGGCCCATGTTGTTCGGGTCGTAATGGCCAGCGAACGAGAAATGATGCTTGGCCTTGAGCCAGCCGTGATCGGCGCCGCCGAGCTTCGCGAAAGGTCTGAGTTCGATCATCTGTGCAATTCCTTGATGTCGGATTGACCTGTTGGATAAGCCTTCGCCTGTGGTATAGAAATAGAAACTGTCGAAACGCATTGTTTCCTTAAATGCCCCATCAGGACCGGCTGCCATGGCAAAACTTCCAGATTTCGAAGCGCTCGCGATCTTCGCCAAAGTCGTGGAGCTGCGATCATTTGCGGGGGCTGCGAGCGAGCTCGGGATGTCAAAGGCCACGGTGTCCAAGGCGGTCACGCGATTGGAGGAGCGGCTCGGCGCGCGGCTGTTCAACCGCACCTCGCGCCGGCTCGCGCTGACCGATGCCGGCCACAAGCTGGCCGAACGCGCGACGCGCCTCTTGGCCGACGGCGAGGCCGCCGAAAACGAGGCGTTGGCGCAGTCGGTGGCGCCGCGCGGCCTGGTGCGGCTCGCCGTCCCCATGACGTTCGGCATCAAGGCGGTGGCGCCGCTGCTGCCCGAGTTCTTCCAGGCCTATCCGGAAGTCTCCGTCGATCTGCATTTGAGCGATGCGACTGTCGACCTGATCGGCGAAGGTTTCGACATGGCGGTTCGGATCGCGCGGCTGCCGGACTCTTCGCTGATCGCGCGGCGGCTCTTCACCATGCCGCGGTACACGGTCGCCGCGCCGTCCTATCTCAAGAAACACGGCCGGCCGACGCACCCGATGCATCTCGCCGCGCACAAATGCTTCAGCTACGCCTATCTCTCCACGCCCAATGCCTGGCACTACACCAATTCGGCCGGCGAGCAGGCCAGCGTGCGCCCGGGCGGTCAGCTTCGCGTCAACAACGGCGAAGCCGTGATGCCGGCGTTGATCGCGGGCCTCGGCATCGCCGATCTGCCGGAATTCATCGTCGGCGAGACGATCTCGTCAGGCGAGGTCGAGGTCATCCTGAAGGACTGGAAACAGGCCGAAGGCGCCGTGCACCTCGTGACCCCGCCCGGCGGCCCCCGCCCCGCGCGCGTCGAAGCGCTCGCCGATTTCCTGGCAGCGAAGCTGCCGGGCACATGCAAGCGGCGGCCGCGCGGGAAAAGCAAAGCGTCGTAGGAGCGCGCGCGGCTTCAACGCTCTCCGTCATTGCGAGCGCAGCGAAGCAGTCCAGCATGTCTCCTCGGAGAGATTCTGGATTGCTTCGTCGCAAGAGCTCCTCGCAATGACGAACTACGACACCTTCACGCCATGGATCGCGACGACGCGCAGGCTTGGCTTCAGCGTCCCCTCCAATTGCGCCTTCAATTCGTGAACGCGTGGGTCGCTCGACCGCGCCGCACACACACCATATTGATGGACGGATCGCGCCAGCGCGCGCCGCGCTTCCGGCGTTCCCGTCAATTCGGGCGTCGAAAGCCGCAACACGATCGCTGCGAGATTCACCAGCATCTCGTCCAGCGCAACGTCGATAGTCGCCAGATTCCGCATCATCCACTCTCCCTGGGAAGGCAACAGCGGGCCCGGACATGCGTTCCTGAAGGAGTCCGATATGGCTAACGCTTCGTAAACGTCTTGTTCTTGCCGCCTGGCGCGTTAGCCTGGCAGCGAAACAAGAAAATCAGGCGAGGGCAAATCATGGATCGACGCGGTCTCTTGCGTGCGGCTGCGGCATTGCCGCTGACGGAGTTTTTGCCCAGGCAGTTTGCCAAGTTGAAGAAACGCTAGGGCCCTCGCGTTGCGGTCATGAACTTTGTTGTCTATACCCGCGCCGCGTTCTGTTTCCTGCTTCCCGTTTCTCAACAACCCGACGACCGCTACATGATGCTTCGTCTTATTTGCCTCTTCCTCTTCGCACTGTGCCTGGCCGGCCCCGCGCAGGCGCAAACCAACCAGCCGGCGACGGTTGCCAAGCCGGCAAAGAACGCGCCTCCCAAGCCGGCACCTGCTTCGCAGTCCACGCCGCAAGCTGCAGGACCGTGCGTCGGCGTGATATCGCTGCTGGGCGATCGCTTCATCGTGAAGAAGATCGGCGTGACCGTGTTCGGCAACGAGAACAAGGAGGTTCCGGTCGACGGTTTCGGGCTCGATGACCTCGTTGTCGAACGTGTGAGGGCCGCGGTCGGCTCTGGTTTTGTCGTCCGCAGGATCGCTGCCGATAGATCCGCATTCAGTTCCTACGATCCCGGGCTTGGCATGTTCGTTCGCAGCGACAAGGCCGGCGCCATCGTCCGCCAAGTTGCCGGTCAGGCCGGATGCAAACGCTATGTCGTCGTGATCAAGGGAATACGCCAGGGTGGATTCTTCGGCATCGGTGTCATGAAGGTCAGCCCGCTGTACGACATGGCCGACATCTACGCGGTCATACGGATCTACGTTCATGACGGGCAAAGCTTCGATATTCTGAAGAGCGACGAAGGCTCGATCAGCGGAAGCAACTTTATGACCGGGCCGCCGACCCTGCGTATCGATTGGGCGCAGTGGCCAGAACCGCCGGAAGCCGCCAACAATCCAGTGATGCGCGCGTCGACGCGGCAACTGCTCGGCAACGTCCTCGACAAGAGCCTGCCCACCCTGTTGCAGTCGCAGTAGTTGGGGAGATGCGGTCAACCGGCCGCCCCCTCCAGGCCCCGCCGGGGAGGGTGCAAGCGCACGGCTATCGCAACACAATCCATTCCGGTTAGGCTGCCTCCCAATCACGAAAACAATCGGGGAGGTACCCACCAATGAACCGCCGCGAACTTCTGAAGGCCGCTGCCGTGCTGCCCCTCGCACAGGCCGCTTGCTCTCGATCAAGCTTTGCCCAAGCTCTTTACCCCTCGCGCAACATCACCATGATCGTTCCGTTCCCGGCCGGCGGACAGGCCGATCTCTCTGCGCGACCGGTCGCGACGGCGTTGGAGCGAATTCTCGGCAAACCCGTGATCGTCGACAACCGGGCGGGAGGCGGCGGCGGATCGGTCGGCAATGCCGCGGCCGCGCGTGCCGAGCCCGACGGTTACACGCTGCTGATGACGCTGTCCTCGCTCGCGGTGCTCCCCGAGGCCGACCGGCTGTTCGACCGCCCCGTCGCCTACGAGGTCTCGCAGTTCATGCCGATCGCGCGCGTGCTCGCCGATCCCACGCTGCTCGCGGTGCCGGCCTCGGCGCCCTGGAGAACCGCGCAGGATTTCGTCGAGGATGCGAAGAAGCGGCCGGGCCAGATCGCCTATGGCTCGTCCGGGCCGTACGGCACGCTGCATGTGGCCATGGAGATGTTCGCGAGCAGCGCCGGCATCAAACTGCTGCACGTGCCGTTCCGCGGCGCAGGTCCTGCGCTGACCGCGATCCTCGGCGGCACCGTGCAGGCGATCACCGCTGCACCCGGCACGCTGAAACCGCAGGTCGAGGACGGCAGGCTGCGCGTGCTCGGCAATTGCGGCGCGCAGCGCATCGCGAGCTTCCCTGATGTGCCGACCTTCCAGGAGCTCGGCTACAAGGACGTCGAGTTTTACATCTGGGCCGGGCTGTTCGCGCAGAGCGCTCTTCCTGCGCCGATCGCGATTCGCCTGCGCGAGGCGATGGCACAGGTGATGACGAGTCCTGATGTGCTCAAGGCATTCGAGACCTCGGGCAGCCTCGTCGCCTATCAGGACGCGCCGGCCTTCTCTGAGTTCGTCGCGACCGACAGCAAGCGGCTGATCGCGGCGGTGAAGAAGATCGGCAAGGTGGAGTAGGGCCGTTCAGAATTCGCTGCGGACCAGGCCGCGCAGCGTGTGACGGTCGTATCCCGGCGCGAACGCGCCCTCGTACGAGGCCTTGAACGATGTCGCGGTCGTCAGGTCCCACCGGATTTCGGCGCCGGCAAGCGCCACCGTGCGCGCGCGCTCGACGCCGGTGATCGCGAACGGAATGCCGGGTGCGCCTTCCAGCGCCGCCGTCGTGGTCGCCGCGCTGCCGGTAAACTCATGACGAACGGCAATGGTCGCGCCGAACTGTGCCGCGTGGCCATTCGGCATCATCATGCGCTGGCTGCCGCGCAGGCCGGCCGTGCCATAGCCGAGGTCGAAACTGCCGCCTCGCACCAGCTGATTGACCCCCGGCGCACCGGCCTCTGAAAGACTGCCCTGGTGTGTCGCGTACCAATCAGCCTTGGCAAAGGGCTCGGCGACAAGACCCCATCCGGTCTGGAACGGCCGCGAGATGCCCAGCGAAGCGGCAAAGGTGTTTGCGCGCGAGGCGGCAGTTGCCGTCTCGCCGAGGAACGCGATCGTGCGCGAGGAGTCGAGCGCCGCAAAGGAATAGCTGATCGCCGATGCGAGATTGAAGCCGCCGGCCTCGCTGCGTGCGTAGACGCCGGCATGCCCGGCATTGGCCTCGATTCGCTCGCCGCGGCCGGCCATTCGCAGCTGGCCGGTCGATGCGCCGACCGCGAGGCCAGCCGTAAAGCCCGGCATGTGCCAGAGGTCGGCGCCGAGCGCGGCGCCGGCGATGGTTGAATTGGTTCCGAAGGCAATGTCGCTCGCGGCCACCTTGTCCCAATTGCCATAGCCGCCAAACCAGACGCTCTGCATCGGCGCCGCGCGGCGGCGGTTCAGCGCCTTGCCGATCGGGTCCGTGGGCTCCGGCGCGTAGGCGGACGCGGTCATCCGAACGGTCTCGCCGCGCGATTGCGTCCCGGCATTCCACATGAAGCTCTGGAACATGTCGGCTTGATCCGCGACGAAGCGGCGTCCATCGGCGTGGATTTGACCGGCCAGGTCGTCGAGGCCGGCCTTGATGCCCGGCGTATTGAGCGCGGCGAGCGTGTTGATCGCGGTAGCCAGCGATCCCGATGCGCCGCCGAGCTGTGCCTGGTCGAGTGCGCCGGCCACCGCGGCCTGGTTCGGCGTCAGCCCCGACAACGTTCCGAAGCCGCCGATCTGCTGCAGCAGGAAGTAGACGTTGTTGGCGTCGTAGCTGAGCTGCCCTGTGACTAGCGGGCTGCCAGAGCTCGTGAGCGCCGCGAACGTGCCGCTGACGCCGCCCGCCGCCGAGAGGATGGTGTATTGCGTATTGGCGATAAAGCCCGCGCCGAGCGGCACGATCTGCACTGTGCCGCCGTTGAGCGTCGCGGTGCCCGTTGCCGCTATTCTGTCGGACTGGCCGGCGGGGTTGATCTCGACCTGGAAGGTCGAGCCGGCATTGAAGGCGACGTTGCCGTTGACGTTGAGCGTCCCGATCGAATTGCCGGGTGCGACCATGCCGCCATTGTTGACGACGATTCCGCCGACGGTGCCGGTGCCGCCGAGATAGCCGCCATTGATCGTGACGACCGAGGGCAATGTGCCGTTCACGATCAGGCCGCCCGCGTCCACTGTCGTCGCGCCGTTGAAGGCGGTGGTGCCGGTCAGCGTCCAGACGGAGTTGCCGTTCTTCTTCAGTTGCTCGAACTCGTCATATTGCAGGCCGGGGCCGAGATTGCCGAGGTCGAACGTGGCGCTGCCAGTGCTGCCGAAGTTCAGCGTGTCGGTACCGCTCCCGCCGCGAACATTCCCGGTGATCGTCGCCCCCGGAGCGAGGCCGAGCTGATCATCGCCGCCATTCAGCTCGATCGCTCCGCTGCCGCCGCCCGAGATGGTGCCGGCGTTGAAGATGGTGTCGCTGCCGGAAGAGCCCTGGATGGCGATGAAGAAGCCGCCGGAGATCGTGCCGCCATTGACGAGCGAATTGCCGCCGGCGATGAATTGCACGCCGGTATGGCCGCCGCCGATCGATCCGCTGTCATAGACGAGGACGACATTGCCGCTCGACGTCCCGCTGATCCGCAGTCCCGTCGTGTTTCCTCCGGTGCCGACGGCCGTCCCGCGAATGTTGAGGAGGTTGTCGTTCGAATTGTCGATGACGATGGCTGCTTCGGCGTTGCCCGTACCCTCCGCGATCGCACCGGCGGCGACCGTCACATTGTTGTGGGTCGATCCGTTGGAGAGCAGAACCGCTCCGCTGGAGGTCGAGACTGTCGCCTGATTGTTGACGGTGACATGCGAGGCGATGGTGGCGTCGAAAACGATCGCAGGTATGCCGGCGCCGGGCAGCAGCGATGTCGTGGTGCCGTCGCCGACATTGACGGTGACGTTGGTGCCGCCGGTGGCGTTGATGTGATCGGTGTTGCCGAGGCCGGTGCAGGTTGCGACATCACCCGAATTGAGCGCGCCGCTCGTGCCGGTGCCTGCCACGGTGCAGGCGGCGCGCGCCGGGCTGGACGTCAGGACCGGGAAGGCAAGCACGAGGGGCGCCAGCGCGGTGGTGACCAGCAGCTTGCGGCGAAAGATTGCGGCCGTGGCGACGTTTTGCGCACAGACCGGTCTTGCAGTCGGCATCGACATTCCCCTCATTGCAGCCCATTGCTAGCGGGAGCGCCGTCATGCTTCTTGGCGTCACGCGAAATGCCTTATGGCGAAACGCGCAAGACGCCGGTTTGCTTCTGCCCTGTTGCTGGGGCGCCACGGACCAAGGCGTCAGCGGGAGCTGCCATGGTTCCAGTCGCGCTTTTCACATTTTGTTGTTGGTCCAGAACAAGCTCGCGTCTCATTGATTGAAGAGAATTCGAGAGACTTGGGAAGGATCTGGACATGCGAACAGAGCGGATCGCGCTAGGTGTGGCGCTTGCGGTCGGCGGCATCGTGGCGCACAGCGCTGCATCCGCGCAGGAATACCGCGGCACGATGGAACAGCAGATGGCATGTACACCTGATGTGTGGCGCCTGTGCAGCGATCAGATTCCCGATGTGAACCGCATTGTGGCCTGCTTGCAGCAGAACACGCCGCAGCTCTCGAGCGGCTGCCGCGCGGTGTTCCAGTCCAGCAACCAGATGCCGCTGCAGCAACAGGTTCCGCGCGGTCGCGCCGCGCCACCACCACGCTACATTGCTCCGCCGCCTCCACAGCGGCCTTACGACGAGGACGAATAGCGCCGCTCAGGGCCTGTGCTCGCAGACGTCGACCCATTCAGCCGCGGTCAGCTCGGCCATCCGCTCCGGCGTGATGCGCACCGCGCTATGGGTCGAGCCGGCGGCCGGCACCACGACATCGAAGGCCTTCAGCGAGACGTCGCAATAGATCGGCAGCGGCGACTTCAGGCCGAACGGGCAGACGCCGCCGACCTCGTGTCCGGTGATGTCGGCGACTTCCTCCAGACCCAGCATCTTCGGCTTGCCGCCGAACTGCGCCTTCACCTTCTTGTTGTCCATGCGCGAGGTGCCGGCCGCGACGATCAGGATCACGCGCTCGCCGATCCGCAAGCTCAGCGTCTTGGCGATCATTCCGGGCTCGACGCCATAGGCTTCGGCCGCCAGCGCCACGGTCGCGGAGCTGATCGGGGATTCGATGACGGAGATGTCGGGGGCTTTCTCGGCGAAGAAGGCGCGAACGGATTCCAGGCTCATTCCGGGCAGCTCATTCCAATCTTACAGGCGGGCGACGACCCCTAAGCGATTCCCGGCAGCTCGGAGAGGGCGCGGACGCGATGATCCGGCTCAAAGCCGAGCTCGTCCATCTGGGTGCGGATCGCCTTGAACATGGTGAGCGGTGCCACGAGTTCGTTCTCGACGCAAGCCAGCGCCATCGCTTCGGGCGTCACCCGCTCGATCCAGGCAACCTTCAGTCCGAACGATTTTGCCCCGGCGGCGTCCCAGGGATTGGAGGAGACGAACAGAACCTCATCAGGCGCGGTGCCGAGCACCTCGCCGATCAGCTCATAGGCCTGTGGGCTCGGCTTGAAGATCTTTTTCGCGTCGACGCTGATGGTGGCATCGAGCAGGCGGTCGAGCCCGGAATTGCGTACCAGCGCATTGAGCATGTCCGGGCTGCCGTTGGAGAGGATGGCGAGCTTGCGCGGTCTCAGGGCCGCGAGCGTTTCGGCCGCATCCGGATAGAGATCGAGATGCAGATATTTCTCGATGACGCGCTCGAATGCCTCGCTCTCATAGGCGAGTCCGAGCACACGCAGCGTATAGGCGAGCGAGTCGCGCGTGACCGCGTCAAAATCCTGGTAAGCTTGCATCAGCGAGCGCAGCCAGGTGTATTCAAGCTGCTTGATGCGCCAGACCTGCGTGATGATCTCGCCGTAGCCGGGAAACGCATCCTCAGTGACGTCAGCGACCGACTGGATGTCATAGAGCGTGCCATAGGCGTCGAAGACGACGGCTTTGATGGGCATCGGCTGTCCTTCCGGGGTTGTGGTCACAAGAACTCCGATTGGGGCGTGCGTATAATTCGTCAGCTTACCAGAGCAAAGCGGACGTCTGCCACTGCAGGTGTGATCGGCAGCTTGTGACCCAAGACAGACATTGCCGGGTAGTCGCTATAATTTGAACTCTATTCTTCATGCAGACGTGCTTAGCTATTGTAGTTGCAGGGCAAATAAGGCGCTTCGTCCCATGCCGAAATGGCTTGTTGTACTTGTCGCTCTCCTCGCGGCTACGGCCTACGTCCCTCAGGTCCGCCACAGTGTGATCAACTGGCTTAAGACGCACCCTGCGCTCATTGGACCAGCTCTGACCGTCGCCGGAATACTGGCAGTCTTGTATCTGTTCATCGATCCTACCACGGTCCTGTTCTTGGCGGTTGTCGCTGTCGTCTCCGCTCTCGCTGCATTCTTTGACCCAAGAACCTATTCGAGCCGATGAGACCCTCGTATGAACGACAGCTCGCGGCCCTTGAAGCTTCGTACAGGGAGTTGCTTCTGTCGGCACTACAGGGGTGCGCTAAGGGACAGTGGGGACTCTTCGGCTCGTACGAACGAGTTGGTTTGCGCGACCCCGCACGGGAGGAGCTCCTTGAATTAGGCTCCAAAATCGAGCGCCTGCGCCACAAGTGCGGCATTGAACCCTTCCAGCTCCACGAGCGGTTCCTGCAGATCGGCTCTCGCCTTTCAAACACTCCGGGTGAGCCGAAATTGGCTCAGCGGTGGTTGGACGAACTGACGTAAGCAATCACGCGGTTATGGCCCTTACACAAATGCGCACAGTTTTCCTGCTCTGGCATAGCTATCCGCGCGAAGATGCTCTGGATGAGAATGATACCGAAGATAAACTCGTCGGGTTCTATAGCAGCGCGGCCGAAGCAGATGCAGCAAGACTGCGCAAGCTGCGCTTTGAGGGCTTTCGCGACTATCCCGATAATTTCCAAGTCAGCGAGATGGAAATCGACAAGGACGCGTGGAGTGAAGGATTCGTCACCGTAAAAACGTAAAGCGAATATCTCATCGAGCATGGAAGAGCACTCTTTCGTCGTGCCTAAAGAGCGTGAGAGCAATCGCTCCGATACGCGCCCGTTGATTTGGTGGTTCGTCCTCGCCCTTATAGCGCTAGTTGCGTCGCAAGTTATGCGGCTGCATCAACATCAAGCGGCAAGTTGGCTTCTCTGGGACTATGTGGGTCGGATCACTGCTCTCACCATTTTGGCGGCAGTGCCTTCTGCTCGGATCGCTGCATTTCGAACAGGTGGACGTCAAATTTCACTTTTTGAGATTGTCCTTTGGATCGTCGGAATTTGCTTGCTAGATCGCTTTGTCCAGTTGCCGCAATCTTTCCTCAATGCGGCATTCCCTACAACCGTTCTCGGCGCATATCCGCACCCGACCGGATGGCTAAAAGCGTTCGATCTTTTTTTTGGCTTAGCCTTGGTAGCTATCAGCGAAGAAGTCATATTTCGCCGATACATCCGGCTAGCATTCCGGCCTTATCTGGGTGACGGCATCTTTGCCGTTCTCACGACGTCAGTTTTGTTCGGCGCAATTCATTGGTGGGCCGGCCTTGGTAATGTCCTTTCTACGGCTACTGTTGGCCTTTTCCTCATGTTAATGCTGCGGCGGTCGGGTGTGCTATGGCCGGTGGCACTCGCGCATTACCTGCTAGATTTGATCAATTTCGCCTAACGCGCCTTGCAGGTTCGGAAGTCATACGACTGCTCCTAGCCCGAAGGGGTCGACGCGATACCTCCGTCGGATGTCAGCTGCTCGGGGTGTAGCGGACCCGATATGCTCGACCTGAGTTCTTCCGGGCGTGACCCATTGCAGACATCGCCACCTTGCGGTCTTATCGCGTATTTGGAGAGATCATGCCCACCGCTTGGGCCGAACTGACGACTCTCTACGAGAGCATGAGATGAAGACGACTGGACTTTGAAAAGGCGGCAGCATTGGCAACGCTATGGGTCGAACTCACGTGCGAGGGGCAGGCTCGCATAGTGCGCGAATCTACAGTCGCAAAGCCTTACGGTTGGATATTCTTTTATGAAGCGAAACAGTTTCTGGATATCGGTGACGATTCGGCAGCACTTGTCGGAAACGCGCCCATCATTGTGGACAGGGATACGCTAGAACTTCGTATAGTCGGGGCTACGGCGTGGCCGCTAGAGCACCATCTGAACGAGTACGAGAAAACGCTCGCTCTGGCCTCCCTTCAACGTGCGCCGCAACCTCCAACTTGGTAGCCGAGATGACAACTATCGCATCAGTACGGCTGATGTCCGCTCCTGGCCCAAGTCGGACGCAAGTCGAGTTGCGGCAACGCGCTGCTATCAGGGGCGGAGCAGACTTCGGACGACGAGTAGCGCGAGCTAGCCGGTCGGCTGACGTCCTGGCCGCGTCCAGGTCGCCCGCTCTGCGAACACCCGGCTGACCTCCGCCATGTGCTCGGTGCCCCACGTGCAGAGCGGCACCAGCGCTTCGGCGAGGCTCTGGCCCAAAGGCGTGAGACTGTAGTCCACCCGCGGCGGCACCTCCTTGTAGTCGGTCCGCTTCACCAGGCCATCGGCCTCCAGCTCCTTGAGCTGCTGGATCAGCACCTTGTCGCTGACGTCGCGTATGGCGCGCCGGAGCTCGCCGTAACGGGTCGGTCCGTCCTGGGCGACGAAGTACAGGATCAGCGGCTTCCACTTGCCTGAGACCACCCGCAAGGTCGCATCCAGGCCGCAGGTGAAGCCGGGCAGGTTCGGCGTGCAACGTTGGACGTCTGCTTGGGCTTGCGCCGGCGCGGAGATGAGGTCTGAACGATCTGACGACATTTTTGGGTACTTACCAAAAGGTGCATACTTGTCGATAGGTGGGTACGCCGCCAGCTCAGTGCAACCTCAATGAAGGAGCACATCATGAGCAGACTAAAAGGCAAGACGGCGGTGGTGACGGGCGGTGGAACGGGCATCGGGCTCGGAGCCGCGAAACGGTTCGTCGATGAGGGCGCATTCGTCTATCTGTTCGGGCGGCGGCAGGAGCCGCTCGACGCTGCGCTCGCGCAGCTGGGGTCCTCGGCGCGCGCCGTCGGGGGATCGGTCACCGACTTGTCCGACCTGGACCGACTGTATGCGACGGTGAAAGCCGAACGCGGCAATGTCGACGTCCTGTTCGCCAATGCCGGGACCGGCGCGTTTGCGCCGCTCGGCCAGATCACGGTCGAGCATTACGATCAGATCTTCGACGTCAATGTGAAGGGGTTGGTGTTCACCGTGCAGAAAGCCCTGCCGTTGATGCGGAGGGGATCGTCGATCATCCTGACCGGCTCGAGCACGGGCGTGATGGGAACGCCGCAATTCAGCATCTACAGCGCGACCAAGGCCGCGATCCGCAATCTGGCGCGCAGCTGGGCGCTGGACCTGCGCGGCACCGGCATCCGCGTCAACGTTCTGTCGCCGGGGCCGACCAAGACGGAGCTGGCGCTGGAGGTCGTGGGCGAGGAAGCCTTCGATGCACTCGGCAGCGCGACGCCCATCGGGCGCGTCGCTGACCCCAGCGAGACCGGGGCAGTGGCCGCATTCCTGGCGTCCTCGGACAGCAGCTACATGACCGGCGGCGAGGTCTTTGTCGATGGAGGCTTGGCTCAAGTCTGAAGCCTTCGTCTGAGTGCGAGGGCTTTGGTCAATGGAATCGAAGCCCTCATGCGCTGCGATGAGGATACGATTAGAGCGAAATGGCTTTAGGTTGAATTGATCGGTGGGGCTCGTTCACCTCTCCCGCTTGCGGAGAGGCATAGGCGGCCTCTGGCCGCCGTTCTCTAAGACGCCGATGCTTCGCATCGGCTATGGCGCCGGGTGAGGGCTTTGTCCTCTTGGGGATTGTCCCATTGCGGAAGCACCCTCTCCCGACTCGCTCCCGCAAGCCTGCGGGAGAGAGGGCACCTCTGTTGTTGCAGCGATCAAGCACTCGGCGAGCCATACGTGATGCCGCGGTCCGATCAGATGCGTCATGAGAAAGCTCCCCGCATCATCTTCGGTGGCGCCCACGCAGAGCCCGCCGTTGCGTCATACTATTGCGTGGTCCCATCCGCCGTAATGCGCGGCGCTACGGGTGCCGCGTGGCAGGCTCAGCCCGATGAGGAGGACACCGGTTGCAACGTTGGCTATCGTCGCGATTGTCGTGGCGCCGTCGAGGACAAAGGGGGAGATTGCCACCCATGCTCCGAGCGCGACGTTGGCGAACCGCGCGGCACGCGCCACCTCCGCCATCGCCGTAACGGCGACGAGGATGACAAGGCAGCCGGTGATATGGTCGCTGAAATAGAGGATCGGGCTCGTGCCGAAGGCAAGCGGCGTGATCATCAGCAGCATTCCAAGGAAAGAGCTCGCGACCAGCGTCCAGGGAAAATTGACGCCGCCGGTGACGATATCGCGCAGCACCGCCGATAACGGGCGGTCGAGATCGGGCGTCGGCGCCTGCTTCTCGGAGAGCGCCGGGCCACCGCGCCAGAAAGTGCGCCAGAACGGCTGGCCCGCCTGCTTCGCGCCCCAAAGATACTGACAGCTCGCCAGTACCTCATCTATCGAATAGGGGATGAGCACTATCGTGATCGCGGCCTGGATGATGCAGAGCGTACACAGTGCACCGATCAAAGGGGGCTGGATAATGATGAAGCTGACGCTCACGAGCCCGAGCGGGATAACCAGTAGGCCGAACAGAATCACCATCCATGGCATTGTGCGCCAGCGGCGACGGTCGCCGATCGCGCCTGCCAGGGCATCTAGCGCGTAGGCGAAGGCGCCAAACCCGGCATCGGCGACCGGAAAGCCCTTCGAGACCCAGGAGGTCACCACCGCCTCGCTGCCATTGGCGACCGCTGCATCACCTGGGCCGAAGAAAGGATCCCACAAGCCGTCGATATGACCGAGTTGATAGGCGGCGAGATAGCGCGAGACGAACAGGCCGACAAAGGCCAGAGCAATGATGTGGAGGCGCTGGCTGAATGTGGATGGCGAGTAGGTCCAGCCGAGGGGGCGATCATCGTCGGCGGCGAGGGCTTGGCGGCTGATGCCCGGTGTTGGAGGAACCATCACCGCGAGCGTCACGATCAGCATGCCAGCAAGCGTATCGGTGGCGTAGGCTCCAGCGCTCGTGGTCCAGAACACGAGAGGTGCGAACATGACCCATATGCCGACGGCAGCGGTGAGCCACTGCAACCAGCGCCAGCGCCGACGCATGCCGATGAGTGCGAACGCGACGACAAGAATGCCGGACACGATCTCGCTGATGCCGAGCCTGCCGTCACGTGTCTCGGGCGAAGCGATCTCATGTCCCAGCGCCGGTGGAATTGGCGCCGCGGATGGATCGAAGAGACCAAGCGTGACAGGCGAGGCGACGAGCCACAGTCCAATCGCTGCATTGGTCAGCGGCGCCCAGAGCGTGCGCGCCCGATGCCGTTCCGTCTCGGCCTCAACCTCATCTTTCGAAGGCTCCACCGATTGCCGCAGTCTCTCCGCGGCCTGGTCGAGCTCGGGTTCGGAAGCGGCGACCGTCGCAGGATGAAGTTTGTTCGTCTCGTACCAGTCCGTCGGGTCGACCTTAAGCCGCCGGATCATTTCGGGCAGCGTGGCGGTCAGACTGTGTCGGGGTTTCCACCCCAAGAGGCTCCTCGCTCGCGAAGTATCGATCTCATAATGGTCGTCGGCATTCTCGATCATCCACGACTTGATGTCGGTATCCTGATCGAGAACCTTCTCCTGCATCCAAGTGCCGAGCTTCGTCATCTCTTTCGGGAGGGACATCGTCCGCCATCTCTCCCCATGCACAAGCTGGCCAATCCGCCTCTGCATCTCGTCGTAACTCGGCGTTTCCTCTTCGCCAATGAGCAGTGTCG
Source organism: Bradyrhizobium yuanmingense (assembly GCF_900094575.1). Lineage (GTDB taxonomy): Bacteria > Pseudomonadota > Alphaproteobacteria > Rhizobiales > Xanthobacteraceae > Bradyrhizobium > Bradyrhizobium yuanmingense. The sequence continues at coordinate 155,292 of NZ_FMAE01000003.1, forward strand.
TTTCATCAGCAAGATCATTGCGTCGATCGACCACGCGTACCACGGCCTCGACGAGGTCGTTCTTGTGGAGATAGGGCTGGCCAGTGGTGATGTCGCCGGTGAAGAGATAAGCGGTCGGCAAGCGCTCGAAGATGCGGGCGATCTGCTGCGCGATGAATGCCGCACGGCAATCCTCGTCATAGACACCTGCAAGCCTCAGGATCGCGACCTTGATGTTGCCATGCTCGTTCAGGATCAGGGTCTCGGTCTTCGCCTTTGACTGCGGATAGGCCCAAGCTGGTTCGATCGGCGAATCTTCATCGATCTTTCTTCCCTTTGCCGAGCTAGGAGCATGCACGAGCAGCGTGCTCGAGAAGACGAACTGCTCCGTGTCGAATGCCTGAAGGGCCGCCAGCAGTCGGCGCGTTCCCTGAACGGTGACGGCATCGTATCTCGGGTTGTCCTCGCCGGTCGTGTCGTAATAGGCGGCAAGGTGAATGACCGAGGCGATCCGACGGCCTGTTCGCGCACGAACCTGGTCCAGCGCCTTCGCCACGATTGCATCCGAGGTGAGGTCGATCTCAATCGTCTCGATGCCGGACAACGGCTTCTTAGGGCGGCTGACATCGAGGCCGATGACCTGGTAACGATCCATCAAGCCGCGCGCGATCGCCTGGCCGAGAAAGCCGCTGCTGCCGGTGATCAGGACGGTGGGGCGAGACATGGCATTCGCTGCTCAACGTGTCTTAGCGAACGACCCGGGTACCCGAAAGTTTCCCTCCAACCTGCTTTTGCGTCCTGGATCGCCGGAGTATCACGCGCCCCATCCACCTACTTCGACGCCGCTGGTGAGCAGCCCAAGCTTGAATCGGGTGGAATCACACAACGTCGTGAGGTCGATGTGGACCGCGGCCCGGCCGCCAGCCTGAAAGAACTGTGGGTACGATGTCGGTCGCTCTGACGTACCCAGAGGATCCGGAGCAGGCGGCGCGCGTCGTGTTCGAGGTACTCTACGCGCCGTCCGAATCCGGACCAGAGATGGAAGGGATACGTTAGGCAGGGCCAGCCGAGATGTACCCCGTGGCCAAACCTAGTTGCATGCCGGTTTCATGGAAGCGGATCGTCTAGATCCCCAGCAGCTTGCGCGCGTTCGCCTTCAACACCTTCGGCCGGATTTCGTCGCGGATCTCGATCTTGGCGAAATCGGACAGCCAGCGGTCCGGCGTGATCACCGGCCAGTCCGAGCCGAACAGCATCTTGTCCTGGAGAATCGAGTTGATGTAGCGCACCAGGATCGGCGGGAAATACTTTGGCGACCAGCCCGACAGGTCGATGTAGACGTTCGGCTTGTGGGTCGCGACCGAGAGCGCCTCTTCCTGCCAGGGGAAGGAAGGGTGGGCGAGGATGATCTTGAGGTCGGGGAAATCGGCCGCGACGTCGTCCATGTACATCGGGTTGGAATATTTCAGCCGCATGCCCATGCCGCCGGGCATGCCGGAGCCGACGCCGGTCTGGCCGGTGTGGAACAGCGCGATCGCGCCGCCATTGTTGATCTCCTCATAGAGCGGATAGGCCATGCGGTCGTTGGCGTAGAAGCCCTGCATGGTCGGATGGAATTTGAAGCCGCGTACGCCGTATTCCTCGATCAGCTTGCGCGCCTCGCGGGCCCCGAGCTTGCCCTTGTGCGGGTCGATCGAGACGAAGGGGATGAGCACGTCGAGATGCTCGGAGGCGATCTCCAGCATCTCCTCGTTCTTGTAGCGGCGGAAGCCGGTCTCGCGCTCGGCATCAACAGGGAAGATCACCGCGGCGATGTTCTTGGAGCGGTAATAGGCCGCGGTCTCCGGCACGGTCGGCGGATGCTTGTGCGGCGACTTGAAATACTCCGCCATCTGCGCCTGGAAATCGTCATAGCCGTCGTCGGGATGGGTGCCGCAGGGCTCCTCGGCATGGGTGTGGATGTCGATGGCGACGACTTTGTCGATATCAGGCAGCTTCAGCTTCGGCATGGGTGTCCTCCCGACGGGTTGCCGAATTGATTATAGGATATAACGAATTTGGCAAGGCGCTGGTGGCGGCGAAAGCGCAGGTAGCGACTGTCTTTGCCGGGCCTGACCTCCAATGCGCCGGATCGGGCCGATCCGGCCGCTTCTAGCATGGGGTTGTTTTCGCGGTTTTGCTCGTTGGGAGCCGGGCAGTTAACATTGACATGACCTCCCGCCATGCCTTAAGAACCGCTCCGTCCCGGGCGGTCGGTCCGCCAGCGGGAAAAATCTCATTTTGCCACATTCGCGCGTGCCGAAACGGTAGTGCCGAACACGGCCTTTCGAACGTTCAGGATTCTGCCATGAAGGTCCGTAACTCGCTGAAATCGCTGCGCGGTCGCCATCGCGCCAACCGCCTGGTCCGCCGCAAGGGCCGGGTCTATGTGATCAACAAGGTGCAGCGCCGCTTCAAGGCGCGCCAGGGCTGATCTGAGCGGCTGATCACGCCCTGCCGGGCGCCTTCGCGCGCTCCGCAAGATCACGGTCTCACACGAGTTTGACGCCGCCTTTGCTTTGCAAGGGTGGCTTTGCGCGTTTAGACTTCCACCATGGCAGTGAGATTTCGTTTCGCGCGCACCCTGTGTCTGGCCCTCGTGCTGGGAACCGCCGGCCTTGCGCCGGCCGCCCTGGCCCAGCAGGTCGAGCCGCCCGGCAAGCAGAAGAAGCTGCCGGAGGCGCCGTCGAAGCTGCCGAAGGTCGACCGCAGCAAGAATCTCGATTTCCTGTTCGGCGCGCTGAAGGCGGCGCCCGACGAGGCCAGCGCCAAGCATGTCGAGGCGCGGATCTGGGCGATCTGGCTGCAGACCCCGAGCGACACCGCCGCGCTCCTGATGTCGCGCGCCAAGACCGCCGTCGATGCGAAGAAGATCGACGTCGCGATCAAGCTCCTGGATTCGATCATCAAGCTCAGGCCCGATTACATCGAAGCCTGGAACCGGCGTGCGACGCTCTATTACCTGCAGAACGATTATGGCCGCTCGCTCGCGGACATTCAGCAAGTGCTGATCCGGGAGCCCCGCCATTTCGGCGCGCTCGCCGGCCTCGGCATGATCATGCAGGAGGTCGGGGACGAGAGGCGCGCGCTCGAGGCCTACCGCAAGGCGCTCGCCGTCAATCCGCACCTGGAAAAGATCCCCGACCAGGTCAAGGCGCTGACCGAAAAGGTCGAAGGCCGCGACATCTAGCTATAACTCGATCATATCTTGAGCGATCGCGGCCGCCGCGGATTAACCACGATCCGAGCCGGGACGTTGCAAGGACTATTGCAAGGCCTGTTGCAGGCCTACCTGCATGGCAGGAGCGAAAGCCATGAAGCATTTGATGGTCGCAGCGACGTTGCTGCTCGCGTCGGGGACGGTGAGCTTCGCCGACGGACTGTTCTGGGTGGTCGGCAACCGTGCCACCGGCAAATGCGCCATCGTGACCAGCAATCCAGTCATCATTGGCGACATCTGGTTCGGCGACGGTCCCTACAAGTCCAAGGCCGATGCCAAGCTTGCGCGCTCGACGATTCGCGTCTGTCCCCCGGTCACGCCCGAGGAAGAAAAGCAGGAGGAGGGGGCGAACTAGGCTGCGCTTAATGCAGCACGCTGCTGCCGCGCTCGACCAGGCCGCGGTCGGCGGCTGCGGCGTAGGCCTTTGCCAGCTCGGTCTCGAGATGCTCGTTGATCAGGAGCAGCGCCCGCACCGCACCGCGCAGGTCGCCGTTGCAGCTCGCGACGATTTCGTCGATTGCAGTATCGTTCGATCTGAAGCTCATCGAAATTCTCCGGTTCAAACCAGGACAATCCTGCCGGTCTTTCCCGCATCCCCCTGATGTTGCGGGGAGGATCGGCGCCCACCCGCGCCTAGATGGCGGAACCGACCATGGCGATTATATGGAAGCTGCGATGACGCCCGCATGAAGCTGGTCCGAAGCTTGCGTGCGGCTTAGAATGGCTCTGATTTCATTGAGTTTTCTCGATCAGCAATTATGCACATATCCACAGCCCCAGCATTTTTGGTGGAAGCGCGCACCGCCGGCGGCGAAACTGCCGGCCGAGCAGACCCGTAACTGCCCCGTGCCCAGGATCACCCGGATTCTCTCCATGATCGTGATGTCAGTCGTGACGGCGCTGGTCCTGCTGGCGCTGCTCACGCAGGCCGGAATCGTCGCCGTGCAGCGGGCCTTTCCGCCGCAGGGGCGCATGGTCGAGGTCGAGGGCGCCGCGCTTCACGTCGTCGAGATCGGCCCGCGCGAGGCCGCCCCGCCGATCGTGATGCTGCACGGCGCGAGCTCCAACCTCGAAGCGATGCGGCGGCCGCTCGGCGATCTCCTCGCCCGGGATCATCGCGTGATTCTGATCGACCGCCCCGGCCATGGCTGGAGCACGCGCGCAAGCCGGCAGGATTCGACGCCGCAGATTCAGGCGCGCATGATCGACGAGGCGCTCGGCAAGCTCGGGATCGATCGCGCGGTCTTCGTGGTGCATTCCTGGAGCGGCGCCCTCGGCGCGCGGATCGCGCTCGATCACCCGCGCCGCGTGGCAGGTCTCGTGATGCTCGCGCCCGTCACGCATCCCTGGCGCGGCGGTGTCGGGCGCTACAACGAGATCATCGCAACGCCCGTGATCGGCCCGCTGCTCGCCTACACCATCACGCTGCCGCTCGGCTATTTCATCACCGAAGCCGGGGCCCGCAACGTGTTCCTGCCGCAGATCATGCCGGATGGTTTCGTGCAGGACTCCGCGACACCGCTCCTGCTGCGCCCGCGCGAGTTCATCGCCAATGCCTATGATCTGGTGACGCTGAAGGAGTCGGTCGCCGCGCAAGTCGCGCGCTATGGCGCGATTACGGCGCCTGTTACGATCATCGCCGGCGAGCCCGACAAGACGGTGAGAACCAATATCCACGCGCGTCCGTTCGCCGCGGCTGTGTCGAATGCAAAGCTGATCGTGCTGCCCGATCTCGGCCACATGGTGCAGAACGCCGTGCCGGATCTCGTGAAGGCGGAGATCGAGACGATGATCGGAAACATCGCCCCGGCGCAGGCGGTCGCCGACTAAAGCATTTTTCGAGCGAAGTGGAAACCGGTTCGCGCGAAGAAACGCGTCAGAACAAGAAAGCCAGAGCTTCGATTCTGGTCCGATCAGAACCGAAGCTCTAGCGTCCGCCTCGTGCGCGCTTACTGCTTGATCTTCCCGTCCTTGTCGTATTGGGCAAGGAAGGCCCAGAGATTGTTGATCTCGGTCTCGTTCTTGATGCCGGCGAACGCCATCTTGGTGCCGGGGATCTTGGCCTTAGGATCCTTGATGTATTCCTTGAACGTGGCCTCGTCCCAGGTGATGCCGGAATTCTTGTTGGCGTCCGTGTAGCTATAGCCCTCAACCGCGCCCGACTTGCGGCCGTTGAGGCCGTTGAGCTCCGGGCCAACCTTGTTCTTGGCGCCTTCGCCGATCGCGTGGCAGGCCAGGCACTTGTTGAACGATGTCTTGCCGGCCGCGACATCCTGCGCCATCGCGGCGGGTGCGGTGGCAATGACGGTGAGGATTGTCACCGCGCCGAAAGTCAGTTTTGTCATAAGTGTGCTCTTCGTCTCTTCCCGGGTCAGATGGAGGGTCGTGGTTTTGGCAGGTCCGGTGCAAGTGGACAAGCCGCGAAACTCTGACAGGTTTCCTGCTAGCAGACTTGCCCCAGAGAGAACTTGCGCTGCAACAAAGCAATGCGACCTTCGGAGGACCTACCCAAAGTCCGCAAGACATGATTGATTTGCTGAGATAATTCCATCCGTCGGACGAAGGCTTCTTAAAATGGCCATCATGATGCCCGCAAGCGACCAGGCCGTGCTGGCGCGTCGCAGCGAAATCGTCGCCGCCTTGCGCGCAATCGTGCCGGGCGAGGGCGTGATCGACAGCCTCGCCGAGATGCGGGCCTATGAATCCGACGGGCTGACCGCCTATCGGCAGCCGCCGATGGTCGTGGTGCTGCCCGATACGACCGAGCAGGTCTCGCTCGTCCTGAAATATTGTGCCGCGCAAGGCATCAAGGTGGTTCCGCGCGGCTCCGGCACCTCGCTGTCCGGTGGCGCGCTGCCCCTCGAGGACGGCGTGCTGCTCGGCCTCGGCAAGTTCAAGCGCATCCGCGAGATCGATTTCGACAACCGCGTCGTCGTCACCGAGCCCGGCGTCACCAACCTCGCAATCAGCCAGGCGGTCGCCCATGCCGGCTTCTATTACGCGCCCGATCCGTCCTCGCAGATCGCCTGCTCGATCGGCGGCAACGTGGCGGAAAATTCCGGCGGCGTGCACTGCTTGAAATACGGCATGACCACCAACAACGTGCTCGGCTGCGAGATCGTGCTGATGAGCGGCGAGATCCTGCGCATCGGCGGCAAGGGCTGCGAGAATCCCGGCTATGACCTGATGGGCGTCATCACCGGTTCGGAAGGCCTGCTCGGCGTCATCACGGAGATCACGGTGCGCATCCTGCAGAAGCCGGAAACGGCGCGCGCGCTGATGGTCGGCTTTGCGCAAGTCGAGGCGGCCGGCGAATGCGTGGCCCGCATCATCGGCGCCGGCATCATCCCCGGCGGCATGGAGATGATGGACAAGCCCGCGATCCACGCCGCGGAGGCCTTCGTCCATGCCGGCTACCCGCTCGATGTCGAAGCGCTGCTCATCATCGAGCTCGACGGGCCCAAGATCGAGGTCGACGAGCTGATCACGCGCGTCGAGGCCATTGCGAACGCCTGCGGCTCGACCACCTGCCAGATCTCGACTTCGGAGGCCGAGCGCAACCTGTTCTGGGCCGGCCGCAAGGCCGCGTTCCCCGCCGTGGGCCGCATCTCACCCGATTATCTCTGCATGGACGGCACCATCCCGCGCGGCGCGCTGCCGAAGGCGCTGGCGCGCATCCGCGAGCTCTCGGAAAAGTACCAGCTCGGCTGCGCCAACGTGTTCCACGCCGGCGACGGCAATCTGCACCCCCTGATCCTCTACGATGCCAACAAGCCCGGCGAGATCGAGCGCGCCGAAGCCTTCGGCGCCGATATCCTGCGCGCCTGCGTCGAGTTCGGCGGCGTGCTCACCGGCGAGCACGGCGTCGGCATCGAGAAGCGCGACCTCATGCCCGACATGTTCAGCGAGATCGACCTCAACCAGCAGCAGCGCCTGAAATGCGCCTTCGACGCGCAGGGCCTGCTCAATCCCGGAAAAGTATTTCCGACCCTGCACCGCTGCGCCGAGCTCGGCCGCATGCACGTCCACGCGGGCAAGCTGGCGTTCCCGGATTTGCCGCGGTTCTAGGTCGCCTACTGCGCCAGCGCCAGGATGCCGCCGGCAAATGCGTGCCACGCCGCCGTTTCGCTGACCGGCCAGTTGAGCACCTTCACCGCCAGAAGCGCGAGCGTGCCCGTGATGTACACCGGATGCATGCGGCCCTCGGCGCGCCAGTCGCGCACCATGGCGACGACGAGCAGAAGGGAGGCGACCACAGCAGGCGCGATCGTCACGGGCACCGGCGGCGGGCCGGACGGTCCTGATGGTGCGAGGAAGGTCAGGAACCAGCGCGCGATCGCGGCGTCGAGGATCGAGACCGCCGCGAGCAGCATCAGGCGCTTGTGAACCTCGAGCCTGCGCGTGTTCATGATGGCGAGCGCGAACACCACGGCAAAGAATGTGATGCCGCTCAGCGGCACGATCGAGAAGGCGATGCCTGCATCGGCCTGTCCGAGCGCCGCGGCGTTCTTCATCGAGGTCACGGACGCGAAGAAGCCAGAAATGACCATCGCGGTCGCAAGCGAGACGCCGACGATGCCGAACGAGCGGTGATTGACCACGCGGCCGGAGGCCGCGAGCCAGGTCTGGAGCACGAAATAAAGCGACCAGGTGAAGAACAAGAGTCCGTGAAAATGGATCACCGGGCTTGCGGACAATGTCCGGTGAGCGAGCGGCACCCAATAGATCGGTGCGAAGCCGAGAAAGGCAGTGGCGGCGCAGGCGAGCGCCATGTGGAGATAAAAATATCGTGCAGGCGACGCATCACGCGCGCGTACACGACGGTCGTCAATCAGGGTCGTCATCAGGGGTGAGTCTGGAGAGGCGGGGTTTGGTTCAAGCTGCGGGATGCTGTGTGTGACTCGGCGCACATTGCAGAGCGCCCAAACTCTTGTCGGGACGACAGCGGAGAGACATCATCCGCCCGCGCTCAATTCTGCGCGATCGAGCTCCTCCTCGAGCCGATGAAACGCATCGTCGCCGATCACCTCGGTGGCGCGCAGGTCGAAGATCGCCTTGCGCGCGGCCTCGATAGCGCGGCGGCGCAGGGGATCGGCGGGCAGTTCGCCGTTGCTGATGCCGCCGTTGGGATCGGTCTCGGCCTGCATCAGGATGGCGCGATATTCGAGCCGCAGGATTTCCGCCTCCTCCGACGGATCGCTCTCGATCGCATCGAGCGCGGCGCGATAGGCCACGGCGCGGCCGCGGGCGACCTCGATGCCGACGGGATCGTCGTCCTTGAGGTTGAAAGCGAGGATCAGCGGCCGCAGCGTCAGGCCCTGGATCACCAGCGATCCCAGCACCACCGCAAACGCGATGAAGACGATGAAGTCACGATAGGGAAAGTTTTCCGGCAGGGCAAAGGCGGTGGCGAGCGTGACGAGGCCGCGCATGCCGCACCAGGAGATGATGAGCCCGCCCTTGGCCGAGGCCACCTGCTGCGGATCCTTGGGATGATAGAGCCCCTGCGCGATCAGCACCCGCAGGCTCGTGCGATAGAACGTCACCCAGAACAGGCGTACCAGGATCACCGTAAGCAGGATCCAGGCGGCGGCCACGCAATATTCCCAGCGCACGTCCGCATCCAGCCGCGTCCAGATCGGCCGCATCTGCATGCCGATCAGCATGAAGGCGAGCACGTTGAGCACGAACACGGTCGTCTCCCACACCGCATAGGACGGCACCCGCAGCCGCGCCGGGATGCGCGCCGGTGCGGTGCGCGCGACCGTGATGGCGTAGACCACGATGGTGAGGATGCCGGAGAGACCGAGATGCTCGGCGGCGATCCAGACCATGAAGGTGGTGGCGAACTGCACGATGATGGCGCTCGGTGCCTCCGTCACCCGCTCCATGAACAGCGGAATGATGCGGCCTGCGGCCAGACCAGCGATGACGCTGCCGACCAGCGCCAGCGCCATGGTCGGGGCGACCTGGCTCCAGGTCAGATGCTCGGTGGCGACCGCGCCGACGGCGATGCGATAGATCAGCAGCGCGCTGGCATCGTTGAGCAGGCTTTCGCCCTCCAGCACCTTGACCATGCGGTGGGGCAGCTTGACTTGGCTCAGGATCGCAACCGCAGCGGCCGCATCCGGCGGCGCCACGATGGCGCCGAGCGCGACCGCGGCGGCCCAGGGCATGTCGGGCATCAGCCGGTGCGCGACATAGGCCACGGCGGCCGTGGTGAGGCCGACCGCGGCCACCACCAGGGTCGAGACCGGAACCCAGTTCTTGCGAAGGTCGCGCAGCGACGTGTCGAAGGCGGCATCGAGCAGGACCGGCGCGACAAAAAGGGCAAGGGCGAGGTCCGGCTCCAGCGTCCAGGACGGGCTCGACGGCACGAAGGCGATCAGCGCGCCGCCGATGGCGAGAAAGGTCGGGTAGGGCACCTTGATCCGCCGCGCCAGCGCCGATAAGCCAACCGCGCCGAGCAGCAACACAATGATCCATTCGAATGTCGACACGATGATCCCCGAAGCCGATTTCAGCGGCGCCACAAGCTAGCACCAATCCGGCCGTATGATGGATAGTGCGGCTTCAAGGCAAGAGCTTAACATCGACGACAAGGCTTCGACTGCAACGCATGCGTTTTCTCATTCAGCTGATCGGCGCCGGACTGCTCTATGCGCTATCGTTCGCCCCGGCCGATGCCGCGACCGGCGGCGAGCCGGTGGCTGTGACGCAGGTCGATGTCGCGCCCTGCCTCGCCGCGGCCGCAGCCGATGACATGGACAAGGCCGCCACGGCCTGCGCCGAAGTGATCGACAACGAGAAGACGACGAAGGCCGATCTGATCAAGGCTCTGATCGTGCGCGGTGCGCTCTATGCGCGGCACAATCAGGTCGACCATGCCATCGCCGACGACAGCCGTGCTCTTCTGCTCGATCCCGGCCTTGCCGACGTCTTCAATGCGCGCGGCGAACTCTGGCTGAAGAAGGGTGACAAGCCGAAGGCGGTGCAGGATTTCGGCGCAGCGCTCAGGATCGATCCGAACCACGAGAAGGCCAAAGCCAATCACAAGGCGATGGCGCGCGAGATCGAGCGGATCGGCGCGCAGATGGCGGTCGCCGGCAAGCCCAGCTTCAATTGCGGGCGAGCGCGTCGGGCGGTGGAACGGGCGATCTGCGGCAATCGCGAGCTCGCCGATCTCGATCGCGAGGTCTTTGCCTCCAATGCCCGTGCGATTCGGGAGGCGCGCAATGCGGCCGAGGCCAAAGCGCTCCAGCGCGAGCAGGTCGAGTTCATCGCGCGCCGCAATGCCGATTTCGGCCGGCCGGGATACGACCTGAAGAAGGCGATGCAGCAGCGCTTGCAGCGGCTGAACGGTGTGGATGGATATTGAGATTTTCGCCTCTCCCGGCAAGCGGCAGGGCAATCGCATTTGAATATTGCAGGGGTCGTCATGCCCGGGCTTGTACCGGGCATCCACGTTCTTTGTGCCGTGTGAAAAGACGTGGATGGCCGGGACGAGCCCGGCCATGACGCTGTGGAGACAGCCGGTGCCCATAGCCACATCTCATATGCGATAGTCCTGCCCAAGCAGGGCGAGGGAGAGCCGGCAGCGCTCCGTCCCTCCCAGGCCCGGTTTGAACCCATCGCTTGCCAGCTGCGACAACGGTGAGAACCCGACGTCACGGAGCCCTATGTCATGTGCGGCACTCACGCCTCCGCGCAAGCGCTTTCGCCTGCCAAAATCTCGCTTCGCGCCCTCTTTCTCGGCGCGGCCATGAGTTTCGTTCTCGCGGCTCCCGCCGCGGCGAGCACCGAGTGCGTGCTGGGAAGCAAGGCCGCCCCGGTCGAGTTGATCTCTGCGTGCAGCGCCATCATCGACCAGACCGCCAATTCGGCCGCCGAACGCAGCGCGGCCCTCGTCGTCCGCGCCGAAGCCAATGCGCAGACCCTTGGAGGCCAGTCACAGGCGCTGCGGGATCTCGACCGCGCCATCGCGCTCGACGGCAAGAACGCGAAGGCCTGGCGCGTGCGCGGCGATCTCCTGCGCGAGGCCGGCGGCGATCTCAATCGCGCCGCAGCGGATCTGACCAAGGCGATCGAGCTCGACCCGCAGGATGCCGAAGCTTACGAGCTGCGCGGCGTCGTCTACACCAATCAGCGCCGCCTCGACCGCGCACTCGCCGATTACGACCAGGCGATCAAGCTGAAGCCGGACGATGCGCAAGCCTGGTCCGACCGTGGTGTGGCCTATTATCTCGGCGGCGACAACGAGAAGGCGATCAGAAATTTCGACGAGGCGCTGCGGCTCGATCCCGACCGCGCGCGCACCTACACCAATCGCGGCGCGGCCTACAAGAAGCTCGGCCAGCTCGACAAGGCGGTCGCCGACGACGGCGAGGCGATCAGGCTCGACCCGAAGGTGCCGGAATATTACGACAACCGCGGCCTGACCTATGCTGCGATGGGCGAGTACGACAAGGCGATTGCCGATTACGACCAGGCGATCCGGCGGGAGCAGCGCGCCAACTTCCTGACAAACCGCGGCGACTCCTACCAGTTCAAAGGCGAGCTCGGGGCGGCGCTGAGCGACTACGAGGCTGCGCTGAAGCTCGATCCGAATTTCGCGAAGACCTACAACAACCGCGCGGTGCTCTACAAGAAGATGGGCGAGCGCAAGAAGGCGCTTGCCGATTATGAGACGGCGCTGAAGCTGGATCCCGGCAACGAGAATGCAGCGAACGGCCGCCGCAGCATGATTGCCGAGATCGCCAGGTTCGGCGCGGCGTCGCCGGGCCCAATGCATGCGCGCTCGGCCGACGATAGCGGTCCGTCCTTCAAGTGCGCCACCGCCAAGCGTGAGGTCGAGAAAGTGATCTGCGCCGATCCGCAGCTCGGCGTGCTCGACCGTCAGATCGCCGAGACCTATGAACGCGTGCTGAGGGCTTCCAAAGGACGTTCCGCTAGCGACCTGCGCAAGACCCAGCGCGAGTTCCTCACGACGCGCAATGCGAGCTTCCGCCGCCCCGGATACGATCTGAAGAGGATCATGCAGGACCGCTTGCAGCGGCTGAACGCGATGGAGAGCTGAGAGGCGAAGGAGCTGAAGCCTTGCGACTGGCTCCGTAACCTCTCCAGCCTGCGGGAGAGGTCGACGCGCTCGGAGAGCGCGGCGGGTGAGGGCTCTCTCCTCTCTTGGGGACCTCATGAATCTTGCACGATCCCAACGCGGAGACACCCCCACCCCAACCCTCCCTCGCAAGCGGGAGAGGGGGCCGACTGCCGATGCCGCGCAAGCTTCACACCCCTCCGCCAAAAAAACCCATCCTTTTCAGCTTGAACCGCGGCCCGTTCCCGGGAAAATGGCTCCAAACAAGGCCGGCAATTGATCCTTGTCATGGCGGGGCGCCTGTCCTGCCACGAGGTTCAAGCCAGGTGAATAAAGGGAACGGGAGCGCGGGAATGAATATCCAGGGCAAAAGCAGCTATCATGAAGTCCATGCGCGCTCGCTGGCTGATCCCGAGAGCTTCTGGGCCGAGGCGGCGAAAGAGATCGACTGGATCGAGCCTGCGACGAAGATCTTCGATCCCTCGCAAGGAACCTACGGCCGCTGGTTCGCCGGCGGCGTCGTCAACACCTGCTACAACGCCCTCGACCGCCACGTCGAACGGGGGCGCGCCGACCAGGTCGCGCTGATCCATGATTCGCCGCTGACGGGCTCGGTCACCAAGTTCACCTATGCCGAACTGCTGAACGAGGTCCAGGCGCTCGCCGCAATCATGCAGGATTTCGGTGTCGCCAAAGGCGATCGTGTCATCCTCTATATGCCGATGGTGCCGGAGGCGGTGGTCGCGATGCTCGCCTGCGCGCGGCTCGGTGCGGTGCACTCGGTGGTGTTCGGCGGCTTTGCCGCGAAGGAGCTTGCCACACGCATCGACGATGCGCAGCCCAAGCTGATCCTGTCCGCCAGCTGCGGCATCGAGCCCGGCCGCATCGTGCAGTACAAGCCGCTGCTCGACGAGGCGATCAAGCTTGCCAGCAGCAAGCCGAAGGCCTGCATCGTGCTGCAGCGTCCGCAGCTCACCTGCGAGATGACGCCGAGCCGCGATTACGACTGGGCCAGCCTGCGCCGCAAGGCGCTGAACGACGGCAAGCGCGCGGCTTGCGTGCCTGTCGCCGCGACAGACCCGCTCTACATCCTCTATACCTCGGGCACAACAGGCGTGCCGAAGGGCGTCGTGCGCGACAATGGCGGGCATCTCGTCGCGGTGAAATGGTCGATGTTCAACCTCTATGGCGTCAAGCCGGGCGAGGTCTGGTGGTGCGGCTCCGACATCGGCTGGGTGGTCGGCCACAGCTACATCGTCTACGGCCCGCTGCTGCATGGCGCGACCACGATCATGTACGAGGGCAAGCCGGTCGGCACGCCCGACGCCGGCGCGTTCTGGCGCGTGATCTCCGAGCACAAGGCGGTGGCCTTCTTCACCGCGCCGACGGCCTTCCGCGCCATCCGCAAGGACGACCCGGAAGGGAAATTCATCCGGCAGTACGACCTCTCGCAATTCCGCACCCTGTTCCTCGCCGGCGAGCGCGCCGATCCGCCGACCGTGGAATGGGCGGAGCAGCAGCTAAAGGTACCGGTGATCGACCATTGGTGGCAGACCGAGACGGGCTGGTGCATCGCCGGCAATCCGGTCGGCCTCGGCATGCTGCCGGTGAAGCACGGCTCGCCGACGGTGCCGATGCCAGGCTATCAGGTCGATGTCGTCGACGAAGCGGCAAAGCCGGTCGGCCCCAACACCATGGGCTCGATCGTCATCAGGCTGCCGATGCCGCCGGGCTGCCTGCCGACGCTGTGGAATCAGGACGCGCGCTTCAAGGAGGCTTACCTGAGCGAATTCCCCGGCTATTACAAAACCTCCGACGCCGGCTACAAGGACGAGGACGGCTATATCTTCGTGATGGGCCGCACCGACGACATCATCAACGTCGCCGGGCATCGCCTCTCCACCGGCGGCATGGAGGAGATCCTGGCCTCGCATCCCGATGTCGCCGAATGCGCCGTGCTCGGCGTCAAGGACGCGATCAAGGGCGAGGTGCCCTGCGGCTTCCTGGTGCTGAAGGCGGGCGTGAAGCGCCCGCCCGCCGAGATCGAGAAGGAGATCATCGCGCTGGTGCGCGACAAGCTCGGCCCGGTCGCTGCCTTCAAGCTCGCCATCACCGTCGGCCGCCTCCCCAAGACGCGCTCCGGCAAGATCCTGCGCGGCACCATCAAGAAGATTGCCGACGGCGAATCCTGGACCATGCCGGCGACGATCGAGGATCCCAAGGCGCTCGACGAGATCGGCGAGGCGCTGAAGGGACGGGTGTGAGGCGAACTTGGTCTGTCATTCCGGGGCGATGCGAGGCATCGAACTATGGTGCGCATTGCGCACCTGAGAATCTCGAGATTCCGGGTTCGGTCCTGCGGACCCCCCCCGGAATGACGGTGCTGCCGACTTACAATCTCCTCATTCCACGCTAAACAGGGCGGGCCAACAGGGGACCCTCGATGCCATTTGCCGCCGTGCCACGCCTGCTGACCGCGTTAGCACTCGCCATTGCTCTCTCCGCCTGCTCGGCGCGCTACCAGAATCCGGTAGCTGTGGGCGGCGACGACGACGATGCCGTCTGCCAGAGCCGGGGCTATGCGCAGGGCTCGCCGGATTACGTGGCCTGCCGCAAGGACCGCGACGTCCAGCGCAACGCCGCCACCGCGCGCGCCGACCGCCGCCAGCGCGATCTCGGCGAGTACATGCTGAACAACCCCGTGCGCCCGTGATGTGAGCTGCGGCACTATGCTGCCGCGCCACCCGCTTCGCATTCTCGGTTTCCGTGACACATCTGCAACGCCGGGGGCCAAATCGCGTCGCGATAGTCCTGGTTTGATCGGCATCAAATCCTTCACCATTCTCTTTCTGCTCTGACGCTGATGTCGCGCAACGACGCGTCGACATGGTTGAAGGGGATTGAAAATGGATGGAACGATAAGAAACTTGGCGCGGGTCGCGACGCTCGGCGCGATGCTCCTGGGCACTTTTGCATCAGTGCAGGCGGCAGATCTGCCGGTCTACAAGAAGGCGCCGGTGCCGGTGGAGGCGTTCAATCCGTGGATGATCCGCCTGCGGGTGCTCGGCGTATTGCCGGATGCGGGCGGGAGCACCGTCAATGTCGCGGGCGTGCCTTCGCTGTCGTCGCCGAATTCAGGCCTGTCGATCAGCGACCAGGTCGTCCCCGAGCTCGACATCAGCTATTTCTTCACCAAGAACATCGCTGCCGAATTGATCCTGGGCGTGACCAGGCATTCGATCAGCGGCACCGGCTCGCTCGCGAATCTGCCGATCGGCAAGACCACGCTGCTGCCGCCGACGCTGACGCTGCAATATCACTTCGACCAGTTCGGCGCGTTCAAGCCGTATGTCGGCGCGGGCGTGAACTACACCGTGTTCTTCAACAATTCCGCGGCCAATGCGCCTTCCGCGATCGCCGGTCCGCCCGCGATCGTCGCCACCACCACCAACCTGCACGTCAGCAACACCTGGGGCGGCGCCGTCCAGTTCGGCTTCGACTACATGATCGACCGGCACTGGGGTCTCAACGTCGACGTCAAGAAGCTCTGGCTGCGCCCGAACTACAGCGCCATCGTCTCCGGCCTGCCGGTCACCGGCACCGCGCATATCGATCCGTGGCTGGTCGGCGCGGGTGTGACCTACAAGTTCTGACCTGAAGCCCAGCTCGGGCGTACAAACAAAACGCGGCAGGTTTTCCTGCCGCGTTCGCGTTGATGGTGGATGAACGGGAGGAATTACTCCTCCTCGTCCTCGTGCTTCTTGCCGCCGAGCGTCTTCAGCTTGGCGAACACGGCGTCGACGTTGAGGTCGTCGCTGGACTTCTCCGCGGGCTCGTACTCGTCCTTGCGGGTGGTCTCGGAGGCCGGCAGCAGGGTGGCGCCGCCATAGGCTGCGTCGATCGGCTTCTCCTTCGCCGCGCGCTGCACCTCGAAATCGAGCTCGATCTGCGAGCACAGACCGAGCGTGACCGGGTCGATCGGGGTCAGCGCCGAGGTGTTCCAGTGGGTACGGTCGCGCACGCTCGCGATCGTGCTCTTGGTGGTGCCGACCAGGCGCATGATCTGGGCGTCCTTGAGCTCCGCATGGTTGCGCAGCAGCCAGAGGATGGCGCTCGGGCGCTCATGGCGGCGCGAGACCGGGGTATAACGCGGGCCCTTGCGCTTGGGCTGGGGCGGCAGCACCACCTTGCTCTCCTGGAGGCGGAGCCGGTAGTCCGGGTTCTTTTCGCCCTTCTCGATTTCCTCGCGGGTCAGCTGGCCATTGGAGAGGGGATCCATGCCTTTGATGCCCTGGGCGGCGTCGCCGTCGGCGATGGCACGCACCTCGAGGGGATGCATCTTGGTGAAATCGGCGACCTGGTCGAAGGTCAGCGCGGTGTTGTCGAGCAGCCAAACGGCGGTCGCCTTGGGCATCAGAGGTGCGTTGCTCATGGCAAATCTCCTTTGTGCTTCGCCCACCCCTCTGGAGGCGAAACCGGTGGTCATCAGCGATGACAGGGAATTCGCGCTATATAAGCCCGGAGGGGGTAGCCATGCAATGGTTCTGCTATAGATAGTGCCTTGACACCGCCCGAAAGGGGGCCCAATTCCCTTTGAACCGCTGTAAGGTTCAAGCCGACAGTTTTAAGCCAAATTCCCATCCACCGACCGCCCCGGCAGAACGCGATCGGGTGATTCGGTCCCGAGATCGCTCAATGTCAGCCAAACCAGACCTCAAGATCGTGCTTTGTTCTCCCCGCGGCTTCTGTGCCGGGGTGGTCCGGGCGATCGACACCGTGGAACGGGCGCTCGATAAGTACGGCGCCCCCGTCTATGTTCGCCACGAGATTGTGCACAACAAGTACGTCGTCGATGGGTTGAAGAAGAAGGGCGCCATCTTCGTCGAGGAGCTCGCCGAAATCCCCGAGAATACCACCGCCCCGGTGGTGTTCTCGGCCCATGGCGTACCGAAATCGGTTCCGGCCGACGCCCAGTCCCGCAACCTGTTCTCGCTGGATGCGACTTGCCCGCTGGTGACCAAGGTGCATCGCGAGGCCGCGATCCATTTCAAGCGCGGCCGCGAGATCTTCCTGATCGGCCATTCCCACCATCCCGAGGTAGTCGGCACGCTCGGCCAGCTGCCGCCCGGCGCAGTGACCCTGATCGAGACCGCCGAGGATGCCAAGACCATCACGCCGAAGGACCCCAACAACCTCGCCTTCGTGACGCAGACCACGCTGTCGATCGACGACACCGCGGAGATCGTCGCGCTGCTCAAGGAACGCTTCCCCAACATCAACGGGCCGCACAAGGAAGACATCTGCTACGCCACCACCAACCGCCAGCTCGCGGTGAAGAAGGTGGCGCCGGTGGTGGACGCGCTCATCGTGGTCGGTGCTCCCAACTCGTCGAACTCGCAGCGCCTGCGCGAGGTTGCCGAGCGCGAGGGCTGCAAGATCGCGGTGCTGGCGCAGCGCGCCGCGGACCTCGACTGGACCAGGTTCGGCAACATCAAGAGCCTTGGCATCACCGCTGGCGCGTCCGCGCCTGAGGTGATCGTCGAGGAGATCATGGACGCCTTCGCCGAGCGGTACACGCTGCACGTGGAGACGGTCTCGGCCGCGGAAGAGAACGAGTTCTTCCCGTTGCCGCGTCAGGTGCGCCCCGAAGCTGCCGCCGAGTAGACCTTGATGGCGGTCTACACCGACGTCGCCGCCGACGAGCTTGCGGATTTCCTGAAGCAATACGATCTCGGCGAATTGCTCTCCTACAAGGGCATCGCCGAGGGCGTCGAAAATTCCAACTTCCTGCTGCACACAAGCAAAGGCTCGTTCATCCTCACGCTGTACGAAAAGCGCGTGGCAAGGAACGATCTGCCGTTCTTTCTCGCGCTGATGACGCATCTGGCCGAGCACGGCGTCAATTGTCCGCTGCCTGTGAAGGCAAGAGACGGCGAGGCGCTGCGCGAGCTGGCAGGCCGGCCCGCAGCGATCATCACCTTCCTCGAAGGCGTCTGGCCGCGCAAGCCGAACGCGACCCATTGCGCCGGGGTCGGCGAGGGGCTGGCGAAGATGCATCTGGCAGGCGCGAATTTTGCGATCAAGCGCACCAATGCGCTCTCGGTTTCCGGCTGGCGGCCGCTGTTCGACGCAGCTTCAAGCCGCGCCGACGAGGTGCAGCCCGGTCTGCGCGATTTTCTTGCCGCCGAACTTGATTATCTCTCGAGCGGCGTCTGGCCGAGCAACCTGCCCGAAGGCGTGATCCACGCCGACCTTTTCAACGACAACGTCTTTTTCCTCGGCGACAAGCTCTCGGGGATCATCGACTTCACCTTCGCCTGCAACGACATGCTGGCCTATGACGTCGCGATCTGCCTCAACGCCTGGTGCTTCGAGCCGGATCATTCCTTCAACGTCACCAAGGCGCGTGCCTTCCTCAACGCCTATGGCCGGGTGCGCAAGCTGAGCGAAGCCGAAGAGGCCGCGCTGCCGCTGCTGGCGCGGGGCGCGGCGATCCGCTTCCTGCTGACGCGGCTGGTCGACTGGCTCAACGTGCCCGCAGGCGCGCTGGTCAAGCCGAAGGATCCTCTCGAGTATGTCCGCAAGCTGCGCTTCCATCAGAGCGTGACGAGCGTGCGCGATTATGGGCTGATGCCGTCGGGGCTGGTGGCGTGAGCGAGCTACCCAATGTCACGATCTATACCGACGGCGCCTGCTCCGGAAATCCCGGGCCGGGCGGCTGGGGCGCGATCCTGAAGTTCGGCGACAAGGAGAAAGAGCTGAACGGCGGCCAGCCGCACACCACCAACAACCAGATGGAATTGATGGCGGCGATTTCGGCGCTCGAAGCGCTGAAGCGGCCGTGCACGGTCGACCTCTACACCGACAGCCAGTATGTCCGGCAGGGCATCACCGGCTGGATCTTCGGCTGGAAGCGCAACGGCTGGCGCACCGCCGACAAGAAGCCGGTGAAGAATGTCGAGCTATGGCAGCGCCTCGACGCAGCGCTGAAGCAGCACGAGGTCCGCTGGCACTGGGTCAAGGGCCACGCCGGCCACCCCGAGAACGAGCGCGCCGACCAGCTGGCGCGCGACGGCATCGTCATGGCGCGGTTGCAGCAGCGGGTGAGGGAGTAGGGGGCGCCATCGTCGCCTCATTCACCACTGTCATCGCCCGGCTTGACCGGGCGATCCAGTACTCCGATACGTTTCTGATTCAACCGAGAAGCCTCGGCGTACTGGATGCCCCGCCTTCGCGGGGCATGACAGCGTCATGTGTGGCTAAGACCGGTGGCGCCTCACAGCTGCCCGAGCAGCGTATCGCCGCCGGAGACCTCGACCTTGCCGGGCATCGCCTCGAGGTTCAGCTTCTTGACCACGCCGTCCTCGATCAGCATCGAATAGCGCTTGGAGCGGATGCCGAGGCCGTTGGCGGAGGCGTCCAGCTCCATGCCGATCGCCTTGGTGAAGTCGGCATTGCCGTCGGCGAGGAAGACGGCCTCGTCGCGCTGGTCGGTGTCGCGCTTCCAGGCGTTCATGACGAAGGCGTCGTTGACGGAGACGATGGCGATGGTGTCGACACCCTTGTCCTTCATGGCATAGGCGTTGAGGAAGATGCTCGGCAGATGCATCTTGTGGCAGGTGCCGGTATAGGCGCCGGGGACCGCGAACAGCGCCACCTTCTTGCCCTTGAAGATGTCGTCGGTGGTCTTCACTTGCGGGCCTTCCGCCGTCATCACGCGGAATTTCGCCTCGGGCAGCTTGTCGCCAATCTGGATCGCCATCGTCAGTCTCCCTGAAAATCGGTCCCGCTTTTTAGACCGGGCGGCGGGCCTGCACAATATTGCCAGTGGCGGAAGCGGCGAGGATGGCGGCCGTTCACCGTGATGTCATCAGCCGGCAAAACCGCCGCCGTCGAGGAAGGCCTGCTCCTCCTCGGTGGTGTCGCGGCCGAGGAGACGGTTGCGGTGGGGAAAGCGGCCGAACCGCGCGATGATATCGGCGTGGTCGCGCGCGTATTTCAGGCTTTCGGTATTGTCGGTGTTTCGAAACAGCGCGACGCAATGCAACTGGTCGGCCAGGTGCTCGGAATGCATGAAGGGCAAATAGAGGAATTCCAGCAGGAGGGGATCGACCCTGCGATCGACGCCGCGCGCGATGGCGCGGCGGGCGACGTCGCGCGCCTGTGCGTCGCTGGCAAAGGCCTGCGGCGTGCCGCGAAACATGTTGCGGGGAAACTGGTCGAGCACGATGACGAGTGCCAGCACGCCGTCGTCGCTTGTCTCCCATGAGGCAAGCTCGCCGGCGGCTGCCTTCTGCCACAGCGAGAGAAAGCGGCGTCGTATCTCCGCATCGAAATCATCGCTGCGCTCGTACCAGCGTTGGCGCCCGGCCTCTCGCCAGAAGGCGAGAACGCCTGATGGCGTGATGTCGCGGGCGTCAGCCATGAATGGAGGCGCGCCTTACGCCGCCTCCGCCTTCTTCTCGTCGCGCAGCTGCCGACGCAGGATCTTGCCGACATTGGTCTTCGGCAGGTCATTGCGGAATTCGACGTGCTTGGGCACCTTGTAGCCGGTGAGCTGGTCGTGACAGAACTTGATCACGGCATCCGCCGTGAGGTTCGGATCCTTCTTCACCACGAAGGCCTTCACCGCTTCGCCCGACTTGGAATCGGGGATGCCGATCACGGCGCATTCGAGCACGCCTGGATGGCTCGCGATGACTTCCTCGACCTCGTTCGGATAGACGTTGAAGCCGGAGACCAGGATCATGTCCTTCTTGCGGTCGACGATCTTGATATAGCCCTTCTCGTCCATCACGCCGATGTCGCCGGTGCGGAAATAGCCGTCCGCGGTCATCACCTTGGCGGTCTCTTCCGGCCTGTTCCAGTAGCCCGACATCACCTGCGGGCCCTTGGCGCAGATCTCGCCCGCCTGGCCGAGCGGGACCTCGTTGCCCTCGTCGTCCCGGATCGAGATGTAAGTCGACGGCACGGGGATGCCGATCGAGCCGGCGAACTCGGTCGCAGTCGGCGGATTGCAGGTCAGGACAGGCGACGTCTCCGACAGGCCGTAGCCCTCGGCGATGCTGCAGCCCGTGATGTTCTTCCATTGCTCGGCAACGGGGCGCTGCACCGCCATGCCGCCGCCGTTCGAGATCTTCAGCTTGGAGAAGTCGAGCTTCTTGAAGTCGGGATGGTTCATCAAGGCGTTGTAGAGCGTGTTCACGGCCGGGAAGGTGTTGACCTGGTATTTCGCCAGCTCCTTGATAAAGCCGGGTATGTCGCGCGGGTTCGGGATCAGCAGGTTGCAGCCGCCGGCGCGCACAGCCAGCAGATAACAGGCCGTCAGCGCGAAGATGTGATAGAGCGGCAGCGCGCAGACGATCATGAGCTGCTCGACATGCGGCGGCGAAGCGAGCGCCGGCTGCAGCCAGGCATCGTTCTGCAAGACGTTGGCGACGATGTTGCGATGAAGCAACGTGGCGCCCTTGGAGACGCCGGTGGTGCCGCCGGTATATTGCAGGAAGGCGACGTCACCGGGCGACAGCTTCGGCTTGTTGAACGTCATGCCGCGGCCGGCGGACAGCGCGTCGTTGAAGGAGACCGAGCCCGGCAACGACCAAGCCGGTACCATCTTTTTGACCCGGCGGACGACGAGGTTGACGATCACGCCCTTGAAGCCGAGCAGGTCTCCCATGCTGGCGACGATGACGTGCTTCACCTGCGTCTTCGCGATCACCTGCTCGACGGTGTGGGCGAAGTTCTCCAGCACGATGATCGCTTCGGCGCCCGAATCCTTCAGCTGGTGCTCGAGCTCGCGCGGCGTATAGAGCGGGTTGACGTTGACCACCGCGAAACCGGCGCGCAGCACGGCGGCCGTCGCGACCGGGTATTGCAGCACGTTCGGCATCATGATGGCGATACGCGCGCCGCGCTGCAGCCCGCGGCCCTGCAAGTAAGCGGCAAGCGCGACCGACATCTGGTCGAGGTCGCGATAGCTGATCGACTTGTCCATGCAGATGAATGCCTTGCGGTCGGCGAACTTGGTGAAGCTCTCCTCCAGCAGGTCGACCAGCGATGCGTATTGCGTCGGCTCGATATCGGCAGGCACGCCGGGCGGATATTGCTTGAGCCAGATGCGCTCCATGGAAGACTCCCCTCATTGACCAGGGCCCGTTGTTCTCGGGCTTGCCTCGTTGTCGCCAGTATCCAGCTTGCCGGAACGGGTGGCAAGCCGTCGTGGCTTAGGGCAAAGGTCGGGCCGTCGCTACTGGAATCGTCGCAAAACGGTGCTGCCGCAGGTGCGAAGCGGGGCTGCGGTTTAGTGCCGAGCGGCGTTAACTGTTGTTGGCCGGCTTGGCCGCGGCGGGAGGCTTCGTCGCAGCGGGGGTCGTCGCTGCCTTGGGCTTGGCGGGCTTCGCCGCCTGATCGCCGCCGGCCGAAGGCTTCTCGGCGGGCTTCGCCACCGCATCCGGCTTGGTCGCGGCATGCTTGGCGCCAGCCGGCTTGGTTGCGGCCGGTTGGGGCGTGGCCGGCTTGGCCGCCTTGCCGTCAGTCGGCTTGGCATCCGGCTTGGCCGCCGCGGTCTTGGTGTCCTTGGGCTTATCGGCCGGCTTGTCGGCGGCGTCTGGCTTCTTGGCGACGCGCGGCTTCTTGGCGCGCGGCTTGGACGCGGCCTGCTGGTCGGCATCGGCTGCCACAGCGGCAATCAGGGCGGTGCCGGTGCGGGTCGGGCCGGTATAGACCAGCACGGGCTCGGTCGGAGCCGCAGCCGAGGCCATCAGCTCGGAAGCTTTCATCAGCGGCGGCTGCAGGCCTGCCGTGAAGAAGGTGAACTGGGCCGCGCCGCCGGTGGCGGAGCCCGATCCGGTCGCGCCGCCACTGGCCGCAATCAGCGCATCGTCGTCGTCGCTGGCCGGCCGCTTGCGGTTGGGTCCGCACATCTCGTCGCGCAGGTTCGGCGGCGTGGCATCGACCGGCACGAGATTGTCGACCGTGCCGAGCGAGGGGCGCAGCCAGGTGAGGTTGTCCGGAGCGAAGCCACGCTCCAGCAGCTGCGCCGCCTTCACCGCGCGTGCCGTGCCGGAGTTTGCACCGAGCACCACCGCGATCAGCCGGCGGCCGTTGCGCGTGGCCGAGGCGACGAGGTTGTAGCCGGAGGCGCAGATGAAGCCGGTCTTGAACCCGTCGGCGCCGGGATAGCGGCCGATCAGCTTGTTGAAATTGCCGGTGACGCGCTTGCCGAAGCGGATCGCCGGGATATGCATGTAGTACTCGTATTCCGGCAGGTCGCGCAGGAAAGACCGCGCCAAGATGCCGAGGTCGCGCGCAGAGGTGATCTGGCCTTCGGCGGGCAGGCCGTTTGGATTGACATAGCTCGTCTGCGCCATGCCGAGCTTCCTCGCGGTGTCGTTCATCACCGCGGAGAAGCCGTCGACCGAGCCGCTGACGCCTTCGGCGAGCACCACGGCCATGTCGTTCGCCGACTTGACCATCATCATCTTCAGCGCGTTGTCGACGGTGACTTGGGTTCCCGGGCGGAACCCCATCTTCGATGGCGATTGCGAGGCCGCGGTCGGCGACACCGTGAGCAGCGTGTCGAGCGTCAGCCTGCCGTCCTTGACCGCCTTCAGCGTCACATAGGCGGTCATGATCTTGGTGACGGAGGCCGGGTACCAGGGAAGGGTCGCGTTTTCGGCCTGCAGCACCTTGCCGCTGTCGGCCTCGATCAGCAGGAGCGCTTCGGCGCTCGCCGTGCGCGGCGCGAGCATCGCGGCACAGGCGAGCGTCGCAGCGAACAGGTTGAACAGGGATTTGCGAAGCAGCGGGCGAAGGGCGTGCACTATCCGATTCCGGTCCTTGGAGATCAGCCTGATACGGCCGGTTCTCGTGATCTGATTGTCGGTTCTGAAATCCAGCGCCGCCGCTTGCGGCGTCGCAAACCTATACCGGCTGGTGCGTCGAGAATAGGGGGATCGGCGCGGTATTCCGCAACGAAGTAGGCCGAATTTCGACGGTCCTCTCGGGACTTGCTAGGGGGATTTGACAGCTGTCGCGGCAGCCTCGGCGGCCGTCACGCTGGCCCGTGCGTTCTCCTGCACCATGAACTGGGCCTTGGCCATCTCGGCAAAATGGCCGCCTTTGGCCACGAGTTCATCGAAAGTTCCGGTTTCGATCACCCGCCCATTCTCGAACACCAGGATCCGCGTGGCGTTTCGGATGGTGGAGAGGCGATGGGCGATCACGAAGGTGGTGCGGCCCCTCATCACTTCGTCGAGAGCGGCGTTCACCTTGACCTCGGTGACCGCGTCGAGCGCGGAGGTCGCCTCGTCCAGGATCAGGATCGGCGGGTCCTTCAGCAGGGCGCGGGCGATCGAGAGCCGCTGCCGTTCGCCGCCGGAGAGCATGCGGCCGCGCTCGCCGGCATTGGTCTCGAAGCCGCCGCTGCGTTCGATGAATTCCAGCGCCTGCGCGCGCTCCGCCGCCTTACGCATCTCGGCCTCGGTCGCATCCGGCTTGCCGACGCGCAAGTTCTCCGCGATCGAGCGGTTGAACAGCAGCGCTTCCTGGAACACGACACCGATGTTCCGCCGCAGCGAGGTCAACGTGACGCCGCGCACGTCCATGCCGTCGATCTTGATGACGCCGGATTGCGGATCGAAGGCCCGGTGCAGGAGCGCAATCGCGGTGGACTTGCCGGCTCCGGTCGGGCCGACCAGCGCAATGGTCTGGCCCGGCAGCGCGGTGAAGGTGAGGTCCTCGATCGCCGGCCGCTTGCCGTCATAGGAGAACGTGACGTCGTGGAACTCGACGAGGCCCGACAGCCTGCCGGCATCGATTGCGTCGGGCCGGTCGTGCACCGCGGGCACGGCGTCGAGCACATTGAAGAACTCGCGCAGCCGCGGAGCTTCCATGAACACGTTGTTGATGAAGCTGACCACCTGCTCGAGCTTCTGGATCAGCAGCGTCGCGAAGCTCACGAACATCACGATCTCGCCGACCGAGGTCAGGCCCTGGTCGTGCAACGCGATGCCGAGGGTGAAGATCGCGAGCACCGTGATGGTGGTGGAGGCGCGCGTGATCACCGTGACCAGCGCCCACCACGACAACACCGGCATCTGCGCGGCCAGCAGCTCGTCGGCGACCGAGCGCAGCCCCTTGACCTCGGATTCGACGCGCACGAAGCTCTGCACCAGCGCGACGTTGCCGAGCGCATCAGACGCGCGCGCGGAGAGCTCGCTGTAGTGCTCCTCGACCGCCATCTGCATGCCGAAGGTCCTGCGCACCACGAAGGTGGTCAGCGCCGTGAAAACGATGCAGAGCACGAACAGGAGGATCGCCAGCCGCCAGTTCAGGTAGAGCGACAACGGCAGCAGCACCAGGACCGAAAGGATCGCGGCAAAATGCTCGCGGAAAAAGCCGAGCCACAGCCGCCACAGCGCGTCCGTGCCGTTGAGCATGACCTTCATCAGCCGGCCGGAATGGGTGCCGGAGTGGAAGGTCAAGGGCAGCTGCAGGATGTGCTCGAAATAGTCGGTCAGCACCGCCTGGCGCTGACGATGCGAGAGCCGGTCGGCCTGCAAGGCCACCAGCGCGCTGCAGACGATGGTGAACAGTCCGAACGCGACCCAGGCGACCAGGAACGGCCAGGCCGAGCTCGAGCCGGCCACGGTCTTACCCGAGAGCACGTCGACGATCCGGCCGAACAGCACGGGCTCGGCGAACTGGGATCCCGCCAGCAGGAGGTTGGCGACCGCGAGCAGCCAGCCCAGCCGCGCCTCCTTGCCGAGCAACTCGAGAACGCGGGTGTAGAGTCGGAGGATGGACATGCGGGCGGGGACTCGGTGACGACGGAGCTCACATTCTAAGCAGGGACCGCCGCGAGATACAGCGCAAGCTTTCAGTTTTGCTCAGTTGATCAGCCGCTCTGCCAGCGGCGGCAGGAACTGGCCGTCGAAGACGTCGCGAGCCGTCGGCCGTTTGCGGAATTTGAAGTCCCGCGCGATCTGATCAATCGAACGTTCCAGGCGCGCCGGCTCGACGCCGCCGAGGCCGTAGCGCTTGACCTCGTCGGTCAGGATATTGTCGGCAAGGACCGCATGCAGGCGCTTCAGCTCCAAATTGCGGTCGCCGTCCTCGATGCGGCTCGCGGCCTCCTCCGCCGCACGCGCCGGCTCCCTGGCCGTCGCGGTGATGCCCGCGATCAAGGCGCGGACGAAGCCTTTCACGGCATCCGGCTTCGCTGCGGCGAAGGCGGTGTTGGCGACCACGGCAAAGCCGTAGGCCTCACAGCCGTAGTCCGCATAGCGCAGCACGACGAGATCGGCTTCGGGTACGCCGCGATCACGCAGGTTCACCGCCGAGAGATAGCTGAAGCCGGCGACGGCATCGACCTGTCCTGCGGACAGGATCGGCTCGCGCACCGCGGCACTGATCTTGTGGAATTTGACGTGCGATGCCTTGATGCCGTTCTGCTGCGCCAGCGCCGGCCACAGCCGCATCGACAGATCGCCGTCGGCAACGCCGACGGTCTTGCCGTCGAGGTCGGGCAGGAGACGGATGCCGCGGCTTTTGCGCGCGACGATCGCGTAAGGCGCGCGGTCGAACAGCACGAACACGGCCTTGACCGGCGCCGCGTCGTCCTTGTCACGAAAGCGTATCAGCTCGTTGATGTCGACGAGCGCGAGCTCGCTGTCGCCTTTGGCGAGCCGTGCGAGCGCCTCTGGCGATCCGCTCGCGCTGTTGAACGACACGTTGAGATGCTCGGCGCCGAACCTGCCGTCCTTCGCCGCAAGGAAGAATGGCGCCATGCTCGCATCGATAGGACGGTCGAAGGTGAAATGGATGGCGGTCGAGGGAGTGCCGCTCTCGGCCGCAATGCATTCGCGCACCGTCGATGCGGTGAACGCGATTGCAAGGGCCAAAAGGTATTGAAGGGCGATCGTCTTGAATCCGGACATCGGTCGCGCCGGCCCCGCAATGTTATGGTTTCGTGACGCTTGGCAAGCGCCGGCCCGCGACGAACGTGCGCGCGCGAACATGAACGGCGGATGAGCGGGCTTGCGGCATCGTTACGCAACCCCGTTCAGCTTGTGTTGGGGTTGGGGAACCTACTTAGGTGGTGAGTGTTTGACTGACATCAGCCTGTCGTCAGGCACAATCCGAGGTCCCAAGGAGGGTCCAGATCATGTTTGACAGCCTTTCGAAGTTCGTCGGCCGCAAGGCCGTTCTGGCCACGGCCGCCGTGGTGGCCCTGACTGCCGCTGCACCCACCGCCTCTTACGCGGGCGGTCGTCATTGGCATGGCGGTGGTGGCGGCGCCGCTGCTGCCGCGATGTTCGGCCTCGCCGCGACCGGCCTCGCGATCGCAGCCAGCCGCAATGCCTACGCCTATGATCCGGGTCCGGTTTACTATTACGAGGGCGGCCCGGCCTATTACAGCGGCCCCGGCTATGGTTCTTATTATTACGACTCGGGCCGCCGCTACACCTATGGCGGCTACAAGAACCCCTGCGCCCACGGCTATTCCGGCTACAGCTGCTATTGACGGATCGGCCATTCTGATCGACGAACAGGCCGTCGCGCTTGCCGCGGCGGCCTGTTTTTTGCTTACATTGCCGCGTGTTAACACGCCGGCCATTTGTTTCGAGTAGTTTTGCGTACCATGAGTGATTCGCTTGAGCGGCTATATCTGGCTGTGCTCGCGGCCAGAGACCTTGATCCGGCAACATCGCGCACGGCCCGGCTGTTTCAGCGTGGGCCCTCAAAAATGGCAAAGAAGCTCGCCGAAGAGGCCATCGAAGTCGTCATCGATGCGGTCAATGGCGATAGCGAGGCCGTGATCCGGGAAAGCGCCGACCTGCTCTACAATCTCACCGTGCTGTGGGCTGCGGCCGGAGTGCGCCCCGAGGACGTCTGGCGGGAAATGACGCGGCGGGAGGACATGCTCGGAATTGCCGAGAAACTGCCGAAGTCGCCGCCGAAATTGCCCAAAGTCGCGTCACCGCGCATAGCCTCGCGGCGGCCTATTGTCGCGCTCGACGGCCGTGCCGCGCGCAAGCGCCACTAGAAACGTCACAAATCGCTCAAAAACTGGCGATGGACAAATCCGTCCCATGGTGCTTCATCGCGGCGCCATGCTGAAACGAATGTACGACTGGTGCATCGACGCCGCCCACAAGCCCTATGCGCTCTGGATCATGGGCATCGTGTCCTTCGCCGAAAGCTCCTTCTTTCCGGTCCCGCCGGATGTGATGCTGATTCCGATGTCCCTGGCGCGGCCGCAGCGCGCCTGGTTCTATGCCGCGATCTGCACCGTGACCTCGGTGCTCGGCGGCGTCGTCGGCTACGCCATCGGCGCGCTGCTGTTCGACTCGGTCGGCCAGTGGCTGATCCAGGTCTACGGCCTCGCCGACAAGGTTGACGCCTTCCGCGCCTCCTATGCGGAATGGGGTGCGGTCATCATCCTGCTCAAAGGACTGACGCCGATCCCCTACAAGCTCGTCACCATCACCTCGGGCTTTGCCGGTTACAACATCCTCCTGTTCGTCCTGTGCTCGATCGTCGCGCGCGGCGGACGCTTCTTCGTCGTCGCGATCCTGCTCAACCGCTACGGTGACTGGATCCGGGTCAGGATCGAGCGGCATCTCGGATTGTGGGTCGCGCTCGGCGCGATCGTGCTGGTGCTCGGCTTCGTTATCGCCATCAAGCTGATCTAGAGCCGCGGCGCTTTGCCGCCGCGCCGGCTTCGGCTACGGTTGTCGTCATGATGGTTCGATCCGGCAATCCGGCGGCACGGCATGGGACGCTGATGTCGACAGCGCTGCTGCTGCTGCTGCTCGCTGCCGGAGGGACGGCCCGGCCGCAATCCGCCCCGCCGGCGCTCGGCCTTCAGCAGCAGGGAGCGCAGGCCGGCCCGTCGCCATCCACGCCCGCTCCCTCGGCGCCGCCGGCGCGCGAGGAGAATCCCGGGCTGATCAACGAAATGGGCAAGCTGTTCGACAAGCTGCCTTCGATCCTGCCGCCGATCAAAAGCCCCAGTGAAACCATGGACGACCTGTCGCGGCTGGCCAAGCCTTCGACCATGGTGTCGGGGCGCGTGATCTGCCCGGTCTCTGCGAACGGCGCGCCCGACTGCAAGCAGGCGGCCGACCAGCTCTGCCAGGGCAAGGGCTACAAGGAAGGCAAGAGCCTGAACGCCGACTCCGCGGAAAAATGCTCGGCCAAGGTCCTGATCCCGGGCCGGCAACGTAAACCGGACGACTGCCGCACCGACACTTTCGTGACCAGCGCGCTGTGCCAGAACTGAAGGCCGGCGCGCGAGAACCAAGGAGCGCCCATGAGCCGCACGGAGCAGGACTTCCTCGGACAGCGTGAGATCGCCGACGACATCTATTACGGCGTCCAGACCATCCGGGGTAAGGAGAACTTCCACATCACCGGCATTCCGATGAACCAGGAGCCTTACTTCGTGAAGGCGCTCGGTTACGTCAAGAAGGCCGCCGCGATGGCCAATCGCGACCTCGGCGCGATCGACGCCAAGGTCGCGGACGCCATCATCCTCGGCTGCGACCGCGTCATCGCGGGCGACATGATGGATCAGTTCGTCACCGATTTCATCCAGGGCGGTGCCGGCACGTCGACCAACATGAACGCCAACGAGGTGATCGCGAACCTCGCGCTGGAATCGCTCGGCTTTGCCAAGGGTGACTACCAGCACGTCAGTCCGAACGATCACGTCAATTACGGCCAGTCCACCAACGACACCTATCCGACCGCCTTTCGGCTGGCCCTGATCCTGCGGCTCGAGAGCTACATGACGGCGTTGCGTCAGCTCCAGGAAGCCTTCTTCGCCAAGGGACGCGAGTTCGAGCGGGTGCTGAAGATGGGCCGCACGCATCTGCAGGACGCGGTGCCGATGTCGCTCGGCGCGGAATTCCGGGGCTGGGGCACCACGATCGGCGAGGAGGTCGACCGCATCTCGGAAGCGCGCGCGCTGCTGCGCGAGATCAATCTCGGCGCCACCGCGATCGGCACCTCCGTCACGGCGGCGGTCGGTTATCCCAAGCTCGCCGTCCGGCACCTCAGCGCGCTCACAGGCGTCGATTTCATCCTCGCCGGCGATCTCGTCGAGGCGACCTCCGACACCGGCGCCTATGTGCAGCTCTCCGGCGTTCTCAAGCGCACGGCCAGCAAGCTGACGAAAATCTGCAACGACATTCGCCTGCTCGCTTCCGGTCCGCGCGCGGGCTTGAACGAGATCAACCTGCCGCAGCTTCAGCCGGGCTCCTCGATCATGCCCGGCAAGGTCAATCCGGTCATTCCCGAAGTCGTCAACCAGACCAGCTTCCTCGTCATCGGCCTCGATACCACGGTGACGCTGGCGGCAAGCGCCGGCCAGCTCCAGCTCAACGTGATGGAGCCGGTGATCTCGTTCGCGCTGTTCTTCTCGATCCGCACCATGGAGCGCGCGGTCAACAGCCTGCGCGAGAATTGCGTCGTCGGCATCACCGCCAACGAGGAGCACACCCGCAACATGGTGCTGAACTCGCTCGGCATCGTCACGGTGCTGAAGCCGCTGCTCGGCTACAAGCAATGCGCCGAGATCGCGCGCGAAGGCTACAAGACCGGCAAGTCGCTGCACCAGATCGTCGTGACCGAACGCAAGCTGCTGACGCAGGAGAAGTGGGACGAGATGTTCTCGTTCGAGCGGCTGATCAATCCGGATTTGATCGGGTAGGCGGTCGCTGTCATTCCGGGCGCGCGAAGCGCGAGCCCGGAATCCATTTCGCCGCGCGTGCTGACGCCCGATGGATTCTCTGATGCGCAATCGCGCATCATAGCTCCACGCTCCGCCTCGCCCCGGAATGACGGGTGAAGGAATTCCGCTGCTTGGAATTGCGGCAATGGCCTCCGCTGCGGCGCCAAAACGCAATACTTGACAGTGGAAAGATTGCCTTGTTGGTATGGCTCCCAACTTCAATTTGACCGGCTGAGAGGATCGTACCGCAATGTCCATGCCTGCCTTGTTCAAGGGCCGCCTGTCGATCCCCGTGATCGGCTCGCCGCTCTTCATCATCTCGGTGCCCGATCTCGTGATCGCGCAGTGCAAGGCGGGTGTGGTCGGCTCGTTTCCGGCGCTGAATGCGCGGCCGCCGGAGCTGCTGGACGAATGGCTGGCGCGGATCACCGAAGAGCTCGCGGCCTATGACCGCGCCCATCCCGACAGGCCGTCGGCGCCGTTCGCGGTCAACCAGATCGTGCACAAGTCGAACAACCGGCTCGACCACGACATGCAGCTCTGCGCCAAGTACAAGGTGCCGATGATCATCTCGTCGCTCGGCGCCCGCGAGGAGCTGAACCAGGCCGTGCACGGCTGGGGCGGCATCGTCTTCCACGACGTGATCAACCAGAAATTCGCGCACAAGGCGATCGAGAAGGGCGCCGACGGCCTGATCCTGGTCGCGGCCGGCGCCGGCGGCCATGCCGGTACCATCTCGCCGCTGGCCTTCGTGGCCGAGACACGAAAATGGTTCGACGGTCCGATCGCGCTGTCGGGTGCGATCGGCAACGGCAAGGCGATCCGCGCCGCGCGCATCCTGGGGGCCGACTTCGCCTATATCGGTTCGGCCTTCATCGCGACCAAGGAGGCCAATGCGGTCGAGAAGTACAAGGAGATGATCGCGGGCTCGAGCGCCGACGACATCGTCTATTCCAATCTCTTCACCGGCGTGCACGGCAATTATCTGAAGCCCTCGATCCTGGCGGCGGGTATGGACCCCGAAAATCTGCCGACGTCCGATCCCTCCAAGATGAACTTCGGCACCGACGCCTCCGGCGAGCGCGCCAAGCCGAAGGCCTGGAAGGAGATCTGGGGAAGCGGCCAGGGCATCGGCAGCATCGACAAGGTCGTGCCGGCGGCCGAGCTGATCGCGCGCTTCAAGAAGGAATACGACGAAGCGATCGATCCGCCGTTGTGATCGCACCCAGATCGAGTGCTGCATGCCCCCCATTTACCGCGTCGACGGCAACGACGTCGTCACCAGCCCCGATGCAGCCGGCCCCTGGGACCGGCGCATGCAGCACGGCTCGGCACCGGCATCGCTGGTGACATGGGCGGCTGAGCGCATCCCTGCGGCGGTGCCGATGGATGTCGCGCGCGTGACCATCGATCTGATGCGCCCGGTACCGGTGGCGCCGCTCACGATCGCCACCGAAATCTTGCGCGAGGGCCGCAAGATCCAGCTCTGCGGGATCAAGCTGCTCGCCGACGGCGTGCAGGTGGTCGGCGCCACCGTGCTCAAGATCAGGCGCCAGGCGCTGACGCTGCCCGACGAGGTCGAGGAACTTCCGGTCACGTTGCCGTCGCCGGAGGATTCATTGGTCGAGGACGGTCACGCCGCCACCAGCCCGTTCGTGCGATCGGTCTCGATGCGCGCCGCGCGCGGCCGCTTCGGCCAGGCCGGCGCCGGCGCGATCTGGTTTCGTGTCGACCATCCGCTGATCGAAGGCGAGGCCGTCTCGCAGGCGATGCGCGCCGTGGTTGCCGCCGACTTCTCCAACGGCACCGCCTCGACGCTCGACTTCCGTGCCTGGACCTACATCAACGCCGACCTCACCGTGAGCTTTGCACGCCAGCCGGTCGGCGAGTGGATCCTGCTCGACGGCGATTCCTGGATCGGCCCCGACGGCGCGGGCCTTGCGATGTCACGCCTCGCCGACCGCCAAGGCTATTTCGGCCGCGCGGTGCAGAGCCTCGTGATCGAGAAGCGGTGAGAGGCGCTATGTGCGATCAGCCGGGCGATGACACCGATCGTGTGAGAGCTCTCTCGCGTATCGCGGGATTGAACGGCAGACTTCCGCCGCCGCGGAAGGGATGCAAGGTCGTGTTCGACCAGGACATCCTGCCAGTTCACACACCGTAGAAGATCTTGATCCCCCACAGCACCACGATGATGGCCGTGATCAACGTGATCGCGGCGACTGCACTTTCCAGGGAAGCGACTCTCATTTCACTCTCCGCTTCCCAGCCCCGTCAGCGGTCTAGTTGATTCCCTGATTCGCCGGCAATTGCGCGGGCATCGCCGTCGCAGACTCCGTTGCGGGCTGTGGTGCCGAAGCAACAACGACACCGTAGAATTCCGGAGTATTTACCCCACCATCCGGTCTCGCCCGCTCCAAAAGCCCGCGCGCAGCACCTTCTTGTCGACCTTGCCGACGCCGGTCATCGGCAATTGCTTGACGAACTGGATCTGCTTGGGCGCATGCGCCGAGCCCTTTCGCGTCTTGACCAGGTTGATCAGCTCGTCCGGATTGGGGTTCGTCCCTTCGCGCCGGACGACGATGGCGGTGACGGCTTCGCCCCATTTCTCGTCGGGAATGCCGACGACCGCGACCATCGCCACGTCCGCGTGCTGCGACAGGACGTCCTCGACCTCGCGGGGGAAGATGTTGAAGCCGCCTGTGACGATCATGTCCTTCTTGCGGTCGAGGATGAACATGTAGCCGCGCTCGTCCTGACGTGCGATGTCGCCGGTGTGGACCCAGCCGTTCTTCAGCGTCTCGGCGGTGATATCGGGCCGCTTCCAGTACTCCGCCATCACATGCGGCGCGCGCACGCAGATCTCGCCGGCCTCGCCCGTCTTCACCTCCTGGTCGTTGTCGTCGAGGATCTTGACTTCGCAGGCCGCGATCGGGAAGCCGCAGGACAGGAACAGCTCCGGCCGCTGGGGATCGTGGTCGGCCTTGCGCAGCACCGAGACGGGATAGCATTCGGTCTGCCCGTAGAGCTGCGAGAACACAGGGCCGATGCGTTCGATGCCCTCCAGCAGTCGGCTCGGCGACATCGCGGAGGCGCCATAGAGCACGAGCTCGAGCGAGGAGAGGTCGGTCTTGCCGAGCACGGGCTGATCGAGCAGCACATAGATCATGGTCGGAACGAACAGCGTGAAGTTGATGCGCTCGCGTGCGATCGTTGACAGCACGGCTTCGGGATCGAAGCCTTTCAGCATGTGCACGGTGCCGCCGCGCATCAGGGTCGGCAGCACCTTCGTGCCCGCGACATGGCTGATCGGCGCGACCGTGAGGTAGCGCGCAGCCTCGGGAATCTCGAAGTCGGCCAGGATCGCGCCGGCAGCGCCGGCATTTTCGCGGTGATAGCGCAGCGCGCCCTTGGATTTTCCGGTGGTGCCGCCGGTGTAGTTCAGTGTGGCGAGATCGTCGGAGCCGGCGAGGCACTGTGCGCTGGCGTGCCCCGCACTCTCGACCGCCGCCAGCAGATCGACGCCGTAGCCGGCCGGTCCCATGTTGAAGACCGCCTTGAGCCGGCCGGCCTTCGCGGCGAGCTCGCCGCCGCGGTCGCGGAAGGCGGCCGCATCCACCACCAGCATCTCGGCTTCGGAATCCTCGAGCTGAAACAGCTGGTCCTCCAGCGAGCCCAGAGGGTGGAGCCAGGTGATGCAGAGGCGGGCCAATTGGGCGGCGACGCCGGCGCACCAGCTGTCGGCGCGGTTCGCGGTGAGGAAGGCTACGCGGGCGCCGGGCTCCAAGCCGAGCCGCATGAACACGCCCTGGATCCGTCCGATCAGGTCGATGGCACCCCGATAGCTCAGCGATCCCTCGGGCCAGGCGAAAGCAATGCGGTCGGGATAGCGCGACAGCGCCCGTAGCGTCTGCGCACAAGCCGGGGATGATGCGTGGAGCGGATCAGGCATATGTTTCCTCGTTGCTTTGTCACCGGCTTATGGCGTGCCAATGTTGCTGACGACGCTAGCACAGAGACTGCGGGAGGAAACCACAAAGCCCGCGCGAGGGAGGCATGCATGCCATCAGATCGACTGCAACGCTTCCGCGATCGTCTTGCTCTGCCGCTGATCGCGGCGCCGATGTTTCTGGTATCGGGCGTCGAGCTCATGGTTGCAGCCTGCCGCAACGGGGTGATCGGCAGCTTTCCCACCGCGAATTGCCGTGGCGCGGAACAGCTCGATGAATGGCTGACCGAAATCAAGCTGCGGCTGCGGCAGCATGAAGATCAAACCGGGCGAAAGGCAGCGCCACTTTGCCCGAACTTGATCGTCCACCGCTCCAATGCGCGGCTGGAGCAGGATCTCGCCGTGCTGCTGCGGCACAAGCCGGAGATCGTCATTACGTCGGTCGGCTCGCCGGCGCCAGTCTTGAAGCCGCTGCACGACGCCGGCGCGCTGGTGCTGGCGGACGTGGCCTCGATCCGCCATGCCGAACGCGCCGCGGAAGCGGGGGCGGACGGGCTGGTCCTGCTCACTGCCGGTGCTGGCGGCCAGACCGGCTGGCTCAACCCGTTCGCCTTCGTCCGTGCGGTGCGCGCATTCTACGACGGCATCATCGTGCTCGCGGGCGGAATTAGCGACGGTCGCGCGCTGCGTGCCGCCGAAGTGCTCGGCTGCGAGCTCGCCTATATGGGCACGAAGTTCATCGCGACGCGTGAGAGCATGGCGGACGAGCGTCACAAGCAGATGCTGGTCGAGAGCAGCGCCGACGACATCTTGCTCACCACCGCGTTCACGGGCTTGCAGACCAGCATGCTGAGGCCATCGATCGCGGCCGCCGGGCTCGATCCCGACAATCTGCCGGCGCGCGGCGCGATCAATATCACTGAGGATATCGACGTCGCCGCCCGCGACAGCCGCCCCAAGCGCTGGCGCGATATCTGGAGCGGGGGGCATTCGACCTCGGGTGTCACCGATGTGCTCGCGGTCGAGGATCTCGTTGCGCAGACCATCGCCGAATATCGGGAAGCGGGTGGGCGGTAGCGTCGTCGCCTCTCCCACAGGGGATCGGGCAGGTTTAATCCCGCATGCCTCCGACCCATCCCACTTAACGGCGGATTAACCATCGCCAGCCAAGAATCCTTCTTGTGGCCGCCAATCAGGACGAGAGGGACAGGCGATGGACTTCAATTATCTCAACGGCAAAACGGCTGCGACCCTGGACGAGATCCGCGTCCGCGTCGCCCATGCGCTGGCCCGCCACCCGCTGTGTCGCAACGTCCGGTTTGACATCGTCAGCGTCCCCCGGACCCGCCGCGGCGGCAATTGGACGGTGACGCTGCAATCGGTCGAGCCGCGCGCGGTCTGGGAAGCCTCGGAGATCGTCGCCGACATCCAGGATGCCTATGACCTTGCGGCAGCAGCCTGATTTCGTTGGGGGTTTCCGGGCGATGTCGCCTTAGTCCGCGCGATTGCCGCCGCAATAGCACGGTTCAGCCTTAATTATCGCCCAGTTTCCGGGCAGTGATCACGTGGACTTGAAGTCGGACGCGGAGAGACGTTTGTCCAAAGCCATCACCATCGTCGCGCTGACCTGTTTCCTCGTCCTCGGCGCCGCCACCACCGCCATCCTCGGCCGCGACAGCGTTCCCAGCGTCAGCGCCGCGATGATCGCCGAGACGCCCCCAGCCAAGCCGCTCGCAACCAACCGCGCCGCCAAGGCCGACCGTCTGGTTCCGACGCTCGCGCTGGCCTCGGCCGCGATTGAGCCGGTCCAGGTTGCCGCCGACAAGCTGGCGCAGGCACCGGTCCTGACCGAGCCGCTGCGTCAGGCCTTCGCCGCCGCCACCCCCTCCGATTTTCCGATGCCGAAGCCGAGCGCGCACGAGGCGCCCGCCGCGACCGAGGTTCCGGCCATCGAAGTTCCGGCCAAGCCGAAAGTCGTCGCCAAGCCGCAGCCGCAAAAATCCTATTCGCTGCTGTCCGACGTGCAGATCGCGGGCATCAGGGATCGCCTGAAACTCTCCTCGTCCCAGGAATATTACTGGCCCTCGGTCGAGACCGCGCTGCGCAACGTCGCCCGCAAGATCCAGGCGAACAGGCTGTCGAATCCCAATGCGCCGCCCAGCGCGCAGATCGATCCGAATTGCGACGAGGTGCAGCAGCTGAAGTCGGCCGCGATGCCGCTGTTGTTCCAGCTTCGCGACGACCAGAAGGAAGAAGTGCGCAAGCTCGCTCGCCTCATCGGGCTTGAGAAGGTCGCGCAGCAGATCTGACGCACGCGGTTCCTCGTCGAGGAGCCGCGGCTTATCAGGAACATCTGGCAATCCCCACGCGTTGCCCGCTCCGAAAGAGGGAGTGGATGAATGCGCGCCTCGACAGCCTATTTTGTCGGTGCCGGAACCATCGTCGCGGCCATCGCCATTGGTCTCGGTGGCGGCATCGTTGCCGGCAACATCATGAATCCGGTTGCGTCCAAGCAGGGGCCGGACACCAGCAAGATGGCGCAGCGCGCGGCAAGTCCCACGCCGGCCAGCACCAACGCTCCCTCCGAGCGTGTGAACTATCTCACCGGCTCACAAGCCTTCGGTGCGATGATCGCCGCGCCCGCACAGGCCGAAGCAAAGCCTGAACCCGTAAAACCCGACACGCCAACCACGCAGGCGAATGTCCCACCGGCGCCGCAACCCTCGCAAGCCGCTGCAGTCGAGCCGCCCAAGTCCGCCGCTGCGCCACAGGCCGCAAGGCCTGCCGAGCAGCAGGCCTCGACCGAGCCGTCGTCCTCACCGAATAACGCCTATGCCAAGGCGAGGGATTCCGATGTGAAGCGCGCCGCGTCCGAACGGCGCCGAGCCGAGCGTCGCGAGCGCTGGGCCGAGCGCCGCTACTATTACGAGGCCCGCGAGCCGCGCGGCATGCGCGACCGCACCGATTGGGATGACGTCGCGCGCAACATCCGCGAGGATTCCGATGCGCGCGATTACGCGGGGCGGTCGCGCAGCGGCTTCCCGCAGATCAGGCTGTTCGGGCCTGACGACGATTAGCACCTGACACGGGGATCAAGCGGAGCGGTCGCGCCAGCGACCGTCACGTCATTCCGGCGCGCCGCAATCCCTCGAGATAGTGCGTACGATCCTCTTCCCGCAGCATCGGCAGCTCGCGCGTGATCCAGGCCAGCGAGACCTCGGGCTGGGTGCGGCGCAGGCCTTCCAGGGCGGATGCCGCGAGGGCGGGATCGCCGAGCATGCCGGCGGCGGCCGTCAGCACGCGGTGGGCGCCGACGAAATCCCCGCGCTGGCGCATCGATTCCCGAGCCATCTGCACGGCGCCCGCGTAGTCGCGGCCGACGAACCGGGCATAGGCCGCAACCCCGCAATAGATCGCCGCGAGCGGGTCGCGCGGGCTCAGCCGCAGCGCGCGGCGGGCGGCGGCATCGCCGTCCTGCCATCGTCCGGCATAGCACAGCGTCACGCCGTGAAAGGCATGCGCCATCGCGAAATTCGGATTGAGCCGCAAGGCCAGCTCGAATTCAGCCAGCGCGTCGTCGAACCGACGGCGGAACAGATAGGTGTAAGCAAGGCCGTGATGGGCCCAGGCATCCTCGCGATCGGCCTCCACCGCCGCGAGCGCCGCACGTTCGGCGACCGGCACGGTGGCAGCCATGTCGGCCCAGCCCATATGCGCGCCGAAGATATGGCTGGTGGCGAGCAGGCCGAGCGCCTTGCCATAGGCGGGATCGACCGCCACCGCTTCTTCCAGCAGCTTCTGCGCGGCGGCATTGTCCTCGCGGGTGATGCGCCAATAATGCGACAACGCGCGCATCACGAGGTCCCATGCATCCAGGCTGCCCGGCGGCTTCTGTTGGGCCCGGAAGCTTTCGGCAGCATAGAGCTGCGGCTCGATGGCGGCGACGATCGCTTCCGTGATCTCGTCCTGCACGGCGAAGATGTCGGCGAGCTCCCGGTCGTAGCGTTCGGCCCAGAGATGGCTGCCGGTCGAGACGTCGTTGAGCTGGGCCGAGATGCGCACCCGTTCGCCGCTCCGCCGCACGCTGCCCTCGACCACGTAGCGCACCCCGAGCTCCCGCGCGACCTCGTGGATGTGCACGGCGCGGCCCTTGTAGACGAAGGAGGAGTTGCGCGCGATGACGAAGAACCAGCGCAGCTTCGACAGCGCCGTGATGATGTCCTCGCTGATACCGTCGGAGAAATAATCCTGCTGGACCTCGCCGCTCATATTGGTGAAGGGCAGCACAGCGATCGCGGGCCGCTCCGGCAGCGCGAAGGTGGCCTGGGACGGGGCGATCCGGACCGGCTCCGGCGCGACCGCGCCGATTTGTGTCTGGACGTCGCCGACGAAGCGAAAACCCTTGCGGGTGATGGTACGGATCAGCGACTGGCTCGCGCCATCGTCGCCGATCGCCTTGCGCGCCGCGTTGATCCGGCTGGTCAGGGTGGATTCGGAGACGCTGCGCCCGTGCCAGATCTTGTCGATCAGCTCGTCCTTGCTGACGACCCGGTCGCGGTTCTGCATGAGGTGGACGACGAGGTCGAAAACCTGCGGCTCCACGGCAATGGGAACCTGCTCGCGGCTCAGCTCGCGCCGGTCGGTATCGAGAAGGTGGTCCCGGAACAGAAACTGCACGTCGAAAACTCGGGCCTCATTGCGAAATCGGGTCAAACAAACAAAATGAAATTTGGGTCGAAAGATCGTGTGTCTGCCGAAGGGGGCGTTTGGTTCATCGCAATCGCGTGATGGCAGCCATGTGGTTTTCCGAGGGGAA
Source organism: Bradyrhizobium yuanmingense (assembly GCF_900094575.1). Classification (GTDB taxonomy): domain Bacteria; phylum Pseudomonadota; class Alphaproteobacteria; order Rhizobiales; family Xanthobacteraceae; genus Bradyrhizobium; species Bradyrhizobium yuanmingense. Next base: position 195,128 of record NZ_FMAE01000003.1, read on the forward strand.
TACATCCGCAGCTAGAATGTTGCGGTCGGGGCCGCCGAGATCTCCCACCGCAATCATCCCGTCATGTTGAGGTGCGGGACGCAGGCTGTGAAGCAGCCTCCGAGGCCTCCGCTTCGCTCCGGCACCCAAGATAACGGGCAATGGGCGCGCGCTTGCCGGGCAGGACGAATGTGTGGCGAAACTGCGAATGTCCATTGCCGAGCTGCGCAGCCTGCGTAAGCTGTCGCCCACACAAAACACCAATCATAAAGAATCGCCCATGCCTGCTTTCCCTGCCGCCAGCACTGTGATCGACTCCCTGCTGTTTCGCGACGCCTTCGGTACGCCTGAGATGCGCGAGGTGTTCTCGGACGTCGCGACGGTCGCACGCTATGCCGAGGTCGAGGTGGCGCTGGCGAAGGCGGAGGCGAAGTGCGGTGTGATCCCACACGAGGCGGCCGCAGCGATCGCGGCGCGGACCGACATCGGCGCGCTCGACTTCGATCTGCTCAGGCAGGAGACCGATGTCGTCGGCTACCCGATCCTGCCTTTGGTGCATCAAATGGTGAAGCAATGCGGCGAGGCGGGCCGCTACGTGCATTGGGGCGCCACCACGCAGGACATTATGGACACCGCCGTGGTGCTGCAACTGCGCGCCGCGCTCGAGATCGTCGAACGTGACATCGCCGAGCTGCGCAAGATCCTCGCCGATCTGTCGAAGCGCCATCGCGACACGGCGATGGCGGGCCGCACCCATCTGCAACAGGCGCTGCCGGTGACCTTCGGCTACAAGAGCGCGATCTGGCTCGCGATGTTCGACCGCCACGCCGAGCGGCTGGCGCAGCTGAAGCCGCGCGTGCTGGTCGGTCAGTTCGCCGGCGCGGCCGGTACGCTGGCTTCGCTCGGCGACAGGGGGTTCGAGGTGCAGGAGGCGCTCTGCAACGAGCTGAAGCTCGGCGTTCCCGCCTCGACCTGGCACGTCGCGCGCGACGGCTTCGCCGAAGCCGTGAACTTCCTTGCTCTCGTCACCGGCTCTCTCGGCAAGATCGCGCTCGACATCATGATCATGGCCTCGACCGAGTTCGCCGAGGTCTACGAGCCCTTCGTCAAGGGGCGCGGCGCCTCCTCGACCATGCCGCAGAAGCGCAACCCGATCTCCTCGGAGCTGATGCTTGCGGCCTCCAAGGCGGTGCGCCAGCACGCCGGCCTGATGCTCGACGCCATGGTGCAGGATTTTGAGCGTGCCACCGGCCCCTGGCACGCGGAATGGATGGCGATTCCCGAAAGCTTCGTGCTGGCCGCCGGCGCGCTGCACCAGGCGAAGTTCGCGCTTGCGGGCCTCATCGTGGACGAGGCGAAGATGAACGACAATCTCGCCATCAGCCGCGGCCTGATTGTGGCCGAAGCGGTCATGATGGGCCTCGCCCCGCAGATCGGCCGGCAGGAGGCGCACGACGTCGTCTATGACGCCTGCCGTCAGGCCAACGAGAAGGGAATGACCCTTGCTGACGCGCTATCCGCAGATTCACGGATATCGAGCCACATCGATCGTGCCACAATCGAGGCGCTCACTTCACCGAAAAATTACCTCGGCCTTGCGCCCGCCATGGTCGACCGGGTGCTGGCATCGGCAACGCGTTGAAAACCAAAATGCGTGAAACTGCGTATCTTTCCAAGGGCGCAAGACGCTCGCATACTTGTGCCCCGCGATGCTAGACTTAAATTGTGTGAGCGACTTTCGGCAGAGGGCCCGGCATGACTGATCAACGCAATCCTTCCACTCCCATCGATCCGGCGAAGCTCGACCGACTGGCCGAGGTGGCGGTGAAAGTGGGCCTGGGCTTGCGGCCGGGACAGGATCTGCTTCTGACGGCGCCCGCGATCGCGCTGCCGCTGGTGCGGCGGATCGCCGTGCATGCCTACAAGGCCGGCGCTGGCCTCGTGACGCCGATCCTGTCGGACGAGGAGATGACGCTGGCGCGCTACCGCCACGGCCACGACAACAGTTTCGATCGTGCCGCCGGCTGGCTCTACGAGGGCATGGCCAAGGCGTTCTCCGACAACACTGCACGGCTTGCCATCGTCGGCGACAACCCGATGTTGCTGTCCGGCGAGGATCCTTCCAAGGTGGCGCGCGCCAGCAAGGCCAATTCGATGGCCTATCAGCCTGCGCTGGAGAAGATCGTCAATTTCGACACCAACTGGAATATCATCGCCTATCCGAGCGCGTCCTGGGCGAAGCTGGTGTTCCCGAACGATCCCGAGGACGTTGCGGTCGGCAAGCTCGCAGACGCGATTTTCGCCGCGTCCCGTGTCGATCGCGAGGACGCGATCAGCAATTGGGCGAGCCACAATGCGGTGCTGCGCGAGCGCACCAACTGGCTCAACGGCCAGCGTTTCCGCGCGCTTCAGTACTCGGGTCCCGGCACCGATCTCACCATCGGCCTTGCCGACGGCCACGAATGGGAAGGCGGCGCCTCGCTGTCCAAGAACGGCATCAGCTGCAACGCCAATATCCCGACCGAAGAGGTCTTCACCACGCCGCATTGCCGCCGCGTCTACGGCCACGTCGTGAGCTCGAAGCCGCTGTCCTATCAGGGCACGCTGATCGACAACATCGCGGTGCGGTTCGAGGACGGCAAGATCGTCGACGCCAAGGCCTCGCGCGGCGCCGAGGTGCTGAACAAGGTGCTCGATACCGACGAGGGCGCGCGGCGCCTCGGCGAGGTGGCCTTGGTGCCGCATTCCTCGCCGATCTCGCAGAGCGGACTGTTGTTCTACAACACGCTGTTCGACGAGAACGCGGCCTCGCACATCGCGCTCGGCCAGTGCTATTCGAAATGTTTCGTCAACGGTGCCCAGCTCACGCCGCAGCAGATCGCGGCGCAAGGCGGCAACCAGAGCCTGATCCATATTGATTGGATGATCGGCTCGGCCGAGACCGACATCGACGGCATCTTGGCCGACGGCAGCAAGGTGCCCGTCTTCCGCAAGGGCGAATGGGCGAAGTCGTAATCTAGATTTTGGTCCAATAGGCAGTCCAGGACGTGGTCAACCTCTCCCCGCTGGGGAGAGGTGAACGTCCTCGCGTCAGTCTTCCCCCTCACGCCGCCGCGTTGCGCTGGGTCGGGCTGTTGTCGATGCTGAAGCGGTTGAACAGCGTCGTGAACGGGCTGCCGTCGGTGGCCCGCACGATCGCGTCGGACGCCGCCACCGCCTCGTAGAGCGCGCCAATCGGATCGTCCGCGTCCGGCAGCGCGAGCGCGCCGCGGATCTGTTCGCGGGCCTCGCTGACGTCATCCTCGTCTTGGAGCCTTTCCTCCAGCGCATCCGCCGCGCGGCGCATCTCTGCAAGGTCGCCGCCCCCGGAGAATTTGAGGATGTCGCGCCAGTAGGGACGGGCAACGACAAGCTGGATCAATGCATCGAAACTTTCCGCGATGATGCCCGCGCGGCCCTCTGACGAGACATAGAGCACATTCTGCGACGGCAGCAGCACGAACGCGCTGCCGGAGCCGTCACTGCCGATGTGCCGCGGGCTTTCGACGCCGTCGATGGTGAACCAGGGCTCCTCGTCCGGTTCGAAGGAGACGTCGAGACTGCGGAGCCTGGCGACGACCTCGCTGTTGGCTGTCAGAATCTCCGGCGTGAGGGGCATCGGTGCGGCTCCTTCCCAAGACTTCGCGCACTTTGTCGCACCCCGGACAAGCTAGGTTCATATGTGCGAATTCGCAGAGGAAATCGTGACGTTAACCGTATCGCACCCGCAACTCGGGGCTGATTGTCGAGTGCCATGTAAGAAAGAATTAAAAGCAGCCTACTAGCGTCCCAACTTCTTTCGAAGCAATCCGGGCCGAGACCCGGCCATTCATATTTAAATCTTCTGGGGAAGCAGATGTCGCGCACATTGATTGAAATCGGTAGTTGCAATGTGGACCTCGAGCTGCGGCCGATCGAGCCGTCCTGGATCATCGAGGGCAATCCGGTATCCCGCTCCCGGGTGCTGTCGACCAGCGCCGATGGCACCGCGCAGACGATCATCTGGCACTGCACCGAAGGCCGCTTCAACTGGTACTACGACATCGACGAGACGATCATGATCATGGAAGGATCGATCGTGCTCGAGAGCGACGGCATGCCGCCCAAGCGCTACGGCCCCGGCGACGTCATTTTCTTCCGCGACGGCGCGCATGCCAAATGGCATGTCGAAGGCCACGTCAAGAAGATCGCCTTCTGCCGCAAGACCAATCCGGTGATGATCGGTTTCCTGATCCGCGTCGTCAACAAGCTAAAGAAGATCTTCACCTCTACCGCCGCGCCGCGTCCCGCCTCGCTGATGGGCACTGGCTAAGCGGACACCCAAAGGTTTCAAGGACGCTTCCCAGCGGCCACGACGAAGAGGGGTCGGGATCCATGTCCCGGCCCCTCTTTTCGTCATGACGGCAGCTCGAGCCGGTAGACGTCGATCGCGGTCTGGGAGAACAACGCCGTCTTGTCGGCCTCGCTCAGCTTTGAGGCGATACGCTTGAAGGCGTTGAAGATCACCTGGTAACTGCACTGGCCCTTGTCCGGGGGGAAATTGCTCTCGAACATCGCGCGTTTCGGGCCGAACGCCTCGATGCAGGTCTCGACATAGGGCCGCCAGGCCGCGGCAAGCTCCTCGGATGTCGGCGGCCTCTCGCGCAAATGGAAGTCGTAGCCAAGCAGGCACATCGCGAGACCACCGAGCTTCACCACCACATTTTCGCATGTGGCGATCTCCCGGATCGAGGCGCGCCATTGCGCAAACACCTCCTCGCGCCGGCCCGCGAAGCGGCCGGTTCCGACGGGGCCGCCGCAATGGTCGAGCACAATCCTGGTGTCGGGGAAGGCGCGCGCCAGCGCCGTGAGCTCGCCGATCTGCGGATGGAACAGCCAGGCATCGAAGCTGAGCTTGAGGGGCGCGAGGCAGGCAAAGCCTTTGCGGAAGGCCGGGTCCTGCAACAATCCCTTCGGCCTGTTCGCATACATGCCGGCGACGACAGGATCTTCATCCCAGGCCGAGGAATGCCTGATGCCGCGAAAGCGGCCGTTGCCTGCGGCGATCTCGGCTTCCAGCACGCGCTTTGCAGCGTCGCCGAGCAGCAGATTGGCATGGCTCACGATGCCGGCGCAGATCGCGGCCTTGCCGTAGCCACCGCTTGCACTCATGGCGGCGACGCCGTTGGCGAACTCGACCTCGCCCACGGGCCGGAACGCCTCGGGTCCATGCGCGCGGTACATCGAACGGCAGTCGACATAGACGGTGGCGATGACGTTGTGACCGGAGGCGACGTCGGCGGCCATCTCCTCGATCAGATAGCGGTGCCCGCGATTCCACAGATGGTGATGGGGATCGACGATCGGCCGCAAGGGATCGATGGTCTCCTCCCGATGCAGCGCGAGCCAGTCCTCACGCGGATCGACGAACAGCCCGCTCGTGTTGGCGGGCACACCGCTTGCTGCCATCGGCCTTCGCTCCCTGATGTTTTGTGTCGGGAGCCTAGCACCTCATTTCCGCATGCAGCAGCGCGCCTTGCGCAACCGCACCCATCATCACGAGCAATGCGGTATGCTCGTCAGCCCGTCCGCCGTCTTGCTCTTACTTCGACCATCAGCCGCCAGTCCACTGCCGTGGCCGGCTTGACCTCCCCACGCCAACGGAAGGAGTCCCCGGTAATCTCAGTAAAGCTCCAGCGCGTCAGCTCGCCGGATTCGGTCGTGCCTTCCTGCACGATGTCCTCGCCGCGGGGACGGCCGATCTGCTGCCGGAACACGCGGCGGCCCGGATCGAACCAGGAAATCCGCCACGCATCCATGGCCGGATCGTAGACGCGCAGCGTGGTGCCGTACCAATTGCCGGCGATCGGAAAGGCTGCGCTGCCCGCTGGCCGGGGAATGATCCAGACGTCCTGCACCGCACGGCCTTCCAGCACCCAGCCGAAATGGATTTCGCCCGGCGCGGTGTGGCTTCTGCCGTCCGGTCCAAAGGCGGTGATCTCAGCGTCCCAGTCGCCGACGAAACGGCCGTAGAGCTGAAGCGCGGCCGCGTGCTCGGGATGCGGTGCGCTGGCGTGAAGAAGTCTCGCAAAGTCGTTCATGTTGCTCTCCTGCTGCGGAGGATTCAGCACGGATGAGCCGCGGGCGACTTGGAGAAAATTGCCGGCCGTCGTCAGGTCTTGCGCAGCGACAGATGTCTCATGGGACGATCGGCCTCCGCCTGCGTCGACCGATTGCTCGAGCTCTCAGCACGCCAGATGGCGACAACGGCGACAATGACGAGACTCGCGCCCACGAGCATCATGCGAGAGAACGGCTCTCCGAGCACGAGGGTGCCGAGCAGCACCGCGATGACCGGATTGACGAATGTGTAGGTCGAGACCAGGGAGGTCGAGACATTCTCGAGCAGCCAATTGTAGGCGGCGAAGCCGATGACGCTGCCGGAGACGATCAGCCAAAGAGCTGCTGCAACGGACGTCATTGAGACCTCGCTCGGTCTAAAACTCTCCAGCTCGCCCGTCAGCCAGCTGATCGCGAACAACACGGCGCCCCCGATCGACAGTTGCATGCCAGACAGCGCGATCGCGGATGCTTGATGCGACATGCTGCGCGACAGCACGGTGCCGATCGACCACGACAGCGCCGCCGCGAGCAGCCAGACGATCGGAAGCATGCTGATGCCGGCCTGCTGGGCGTTTTGCCATGCCACGAGCCCGACGCCCACGAAGCCGGGGATGAGCGCGAGCAGCGCGATCGGCCGCGGGTGCTGATCGCCCGGAAAAAGCGTGTCCGCCAGAAGGATCCAGAACGGAATCGTGGCGAGCACGATGGCGGCCACGCCGGACGGAACCGATTGTTGTGCGAAGGCGAGAACGCCGTGGCAGCCGACGAAGAAAAGCAGCCCGCAAAGGCCTGCCTGCAACCATGTCCGGCCCGGGGTATTCGCGACATGCCTGCCGCTGAAGGCGAGCAAGATCATGCCGCCGCATAACGATCGAACTGCCATCAGCAGAAACGGCGGTATCGATTGCAAGCCCAGCGTGATGGCGAAATAGGTGGAACCCCACAGGAGATAGATGGCCGCAAACGAGCCGATGACCAGGAACCGTCTGCTCATGATTGCTCCGACTGAGGTGGGTCTTGGAGCAACCAAGTCGTTGACGGGTGATGCGTTCCGGTTCTGAGTTAGACCCCGTCGAGGATGATCACCGTCGGCTTCGTCGGCAGCGTATCCCGTGACATCCGGAACGAGCGCTCGACGCGCCGGTCGATCTCGAATTGCTGGCCGATCCGGCGCATGAAGTCGTCGAGCGGAGTGGCGAAGCGGTGCATCGGCAGTACCACCGAGGCGCGCAGCCGCTTGGTGATCTCGGAGATGCCGTCGAGCGTCATGGTATAGGTGCCGTCGATCGGCACCATCACGATGTCGAGCCGTCCGATCTGGGCGAAATGGCTGTCGTCGAGCTTGTGATGGAGGTGGCCGAGATGGCCGATGCAGAGGCCGGCTGCCTCGAAGATGAAGATGGAATTGCCGTCGCGGATCATGTCGCTGCCGGCATCGTCGCCGTAATAGCGGCGGATGTCGGTGGTGACGTTGCGGATGAAGGTGTCGCTGATGCGCTGCGACACGATCGCCGGCTTGCCGTCCTCGCTCCAGCCATGCAGCACGTGGGGAATGCGCTTGTCCGGAAAGAGAGTGTAATGGGTGCTGTGCGCCCGGTTCATGGTGACGACATCGGGCAGTCGCCCGACCTGGTAGGCGCCGCTATAATCGGTGGCGATGCGCAAGCCGGCGGGCGTGTCGATGAAATAGGTGGAATGGCCGGCATAGGTGATCTCGACCTCGGGCGCAGCTGCAGCCTGCCTGAAGACGACCGGCATGATCCGCGGCGCCGCGTTGGCCATCGCCAGGCATTCGCTGCGCAGTGGTTGCTGGGCCAGGGCAGGGGTCAGGAATGCGCCGAACAGCGCGATAGCCGCCAAAACCAGTCGTCGCATGGATCCGTCCCCGATGACTTCACAGCGAAGTCTAGCGTGCAATGCGGAGCATCGCCAATGGGGTGCGATCAACAGCGCGTCAGTGTCGCACCTATTGCTCGCGCTTCGGGCTGAACTTCCAGGTGACCGCGACGAGGCCTGCGGTAATCAGGCCGCTGATGAGGCCGGCCACGGGAAGGGCGAGCAGCAGTGCGGCGGTGGCGGCCCAGCCGATCGAGGAAAAGGCCTCGGCGAAGGTTGCAAGCCTCGAAGACGTCTGACGGCGCCGGAATTGGCTGCGCCTTGCCTGCACCCGGAACCAGAGCTGGATCGCGGTCGCCGAGGCCGCGCTGATGATGATCGCACCCGCGCTGATTGCGGCCTGGGATGGCGAGGCAAAGGCTAGCGCCGCGAGCAGCGGAGCGAAGATTGCGGCAATCGCGATCAGCACCACCTCGATCTTGGCACGGATGATGCCGGACGGCATCAAGGGCGCGGTCGCGACCAGGTCGGGCGCGTCCTCGCCCGAGATCGTCAGCCAGGCGAGTCCGCCGGCGAGCTGTCCGGCCGCCATCACGATGACGGGTGTGATCAGTGTCAGCGCCGCGGAGCTGTCGGCGAAATTACGCCAGAGCAGCAGCGCCGGCGGCACCAGATAGAGCAGCTGCATCAAGGTCTGCGAGATCAGCCATGGATCGCGCCACAGCAGCATGAATTCCTTGCGACGCAGCGCCTGCTGGCGCGATCCGCCGCGGAACGGGCGCTCCTTGGCACGGACGCGGCCGGACGTGGCGTAGGCCGCCGCATCGATCGCGGTGTCGGCAAAGCGGTGCGAGAAGATCGCCATCACGCCGCCGAGCATGACCAGAGCGAGCGCGAGAAGCAGCGCTAGCGCCTCGCTGTCGCCCATCGCTGCCCGCGCCGGCCACCACCAGATGCTGTCGACGTCGGGGGCGTAGGCGGCAACGCTGCCCGAGGTCAGGATGGTGAAGCGCGACAGCGTGCCGTAGGACATGATCGCGGCGACCTGAAGCGCGATCACGAAACCCGCACCGATGATGGCGGCGAGGATCTGTGCGATCAGGCGCGTCCGCGCCGGGCCGATCAACCGGAACAGGAGAATGGTGACGGCGATCGCGATCGCCGCCGCGGACAGGCCCATCGCAATGACGACGCCGAAGGCCGCCAGCCAGCGCGCGCCGCCGCCGATCACCAGAACGTCGATGAAGGGCGTCGAGAACAGCAGCGCCAGCACGGTGACGGTCAGCGCGATCGCGGCGATGCGGACCGAGAACAGATTGGCCAGCCGCGCCGGCGAGGACATGATCAGGTCGAGATCGGCGCGGGCGTAGAATACCCGCGTCACGGATTCGATCGCCTGCGACAGCATCAAGGTCCAGGCGAGAAAGATCGTCGCCGAAATCACGATCAGAGAGGATTTGTCGAGCGGCAACTGCAGGTCGGCGAAACGGCCGATCACCGCCCAGGCCGGCAGGTGGAGCAGCGCGGCGAAGCACATGAGGCCGATGATTGCGGCGCGCGCCCGTTTGCGCCGCCCGCCCGTCATCATGGCGAGCCATTCGCGCCAGGCGAGCCGCAGCTCGTGCCGGGCAAACCAGGACAGCGCGGTGGCCGAGCTCATGCCGCTTCCTGAAGCGTCACCAGCGCGATGAAGAGGTCTTCCAGGCTGGTGTCGGCATGGCCGTTCTGGTGGCGCAGCTCGGTGAGCGTGCCTTCCGCGACCAGGCGGCCGGAGGCGATCACGCCGATGCGGTCGGCCATGCGCTCGGCGACTTCGAGGATATGCGTGGTCATGATGACGGTGCAGCCGGCGCGGACACGCGCGCTGAGCAGGCCCTTCACATGGCGGGCGGAAACCGCATCGAGCCCCGTCAAGGGTTCGTCGAGAATGATGAGGCGGGGATCGTGCACCAGCGCCCCTGCGAGAGCGACCTTCTGGCGCGTGCCCTTGGAAAAGCCCTCGCAGCGCTCGTGGCGGTGCGCCTCGAGGCCGAGCGAATCGAGCAGTTCCTCGGCGGCCGGTTGCGAGATCGACGGCGCGATGCCCCAGAGGCCGGCGACGAATTCGAGATATTCGAGCGGGGTGAGCTTGTCATAGATCATGGGCTCGTCGGAGACCCAGGCCATCACCTGCTTGGCGGCGACGGGGTCTTGGAGCGCATCGATGCCGAAGATCGAGACGGCGCCGGCATCGGGCCTGAGCAGGCCCGCAACCATGCGTAAAGTGGTGGTCTTGCCGGCGCCATTGGGGCCGACCAGCGCGTAGAATTCGCCGGCGTGAATGGTGAGATCGAGGCTGTCGACCGCCAGACGGTCAAAACGCTTCGTTAACCCTCGGACTTCCAGGGCCGAGTTGTCCGGCTTCATGACGGCCACACCATCCGGTTTGCATCGCCCGCGACCATGACCCGAAGATGTTTCGGCACCGTGAATCGCACTGCCGCAAATTCCGCCAACCGGATTGGACTAAAGGCAAGGCATCCCGACAAGTCACCGTTTGTTGACAGCGCGCGGGCGTTCAGGCTGAATTGATTCCGGACAAATGGCGCTAACGCGGCGAAACGACTGCGTAGCGACTGGACACAAGATGCGGCAAGGCGGCCTCGAAGAACGCCGGTTGCATCGGGGAGGACGCGCGTCAATGCTGGATTTCGTTCAGCAGCTGGTCAGCGGTGTTGCGCTCGGCTGCGTCTACGGCCTGATCGCGCTCGGCTTCGTGCTCGTCTACAAGGCCACCGAAGTCGTCAATTTTGCCCAGGGCGATCTGATGATGCTGGGCGGTTTCTTCGCCTTCACCTTCATCGGCATGATGGGCCTGAACTACTGGATCGGCTTCGCCGGTGCGGTCGCCGCCATGGCGCTGTTCGGCATGCTGGCCGAGCGCGTGGTCGTGCGGCCGATCCTCGGCTATCCCCAGTTCTCCATCATCATGGTCACGATCGGTCTCGGCTATTTTCTGCGTTCGGTCGCGGGGATGATCTGGGGCACCGACGACCTGAAGATCGAAACGCCGTTCAGCCAGGGCGTGCTGCGCATGGGCTCGCTGGTGCTCGCCTACGACAAGCTCTCGGTGATCGCAGCGACGATGATCCTGTGCACCCTGCTCTGGCTGTTCTTCAACAAGACCACGCTCGGCACCGCCATGCGCGCCAGCTCCGAGAACATGCTGGCGGCCTATTACATGGGCATTCCGGTCAAGCGCGTGGTGGCGGTGGTCTGGGCGATCAGCGCGGCGGTCGCGACCTGCGCCGGCGTGCTGCTGGCGCCGATCACCTTCATCCACTCCAATGTCGGCCTCGTGCTCGGCTTGAAGGCGTTTCCCGCCGCCGTGCTCGGCGGTTTCGGCTCGATCCCGGGCGCGGTGGTCGGCGGCGTCCTGATCGGCGTGATCGAGAGCATGGCCGGCTTTTACCTGCCCGAGGGCTGGAAGGACGCCGCGCCTTACATCGTGCTGCTCACCGTGCTGCTGCTGAAGCCCGAGGGCCTGTTCGGCCTCCACGTCCGCAAGAAGGTCTGAACGCCATGCGCTTCCTGTTCAAGACCGACTACGAGGACGACATCAAGCTGTTCCCGCATTCCGGCTACGTCGTCACCTACGGCGTTCTGCTCGCGCTGCTGCTGATCGCGCCTCACGTGCTCTCCAGCTATCTGATGAGCCAGCTCGTCTTCGTCTGCATCTATGCGATCGTCGGCGTGGCGCTGCTGATTCTGACCGGCTTCACCGGCCAGGCCTCGCTTGGGCACGCGGCGTTCCTCGCCATCGGCGCCTACACGGCGGCGTACTTGCAGAAATACAACGTGCCGTTCCCCGTCTACTTCCTCGCCGCCGGGCTGTTGACCGGCATCATCGGCGCGATGGTCGGCTTTCCGGCGCTGCGCCTCACCGGCATCTATCTCGTCATCGCCACCATCTCGTTTGCCCTGATCGTGGAGGAGATCCTGGCGCGATGGGAAAGCGTTACCCACGGTAACGAGGGCATGCGGGTCAAGACGCTGTCGCTGCTCGGCGTCGCCGTGCCGCGCGACAGCCCGACCTTCTATTACCTCTGCCTTGCCGTGCTGGTGCTGACCATCGTCGGCACGCTCAATCTACTACGTTCGCCGACGGGCCGCGCCTTCGTCGCGATCCGCGATTCCGAGACGGCGGCGCGCAGCATGGGCGTCAATGTCGCGCTCTACAAGGTGAAGTCGTTCGCGATCTCGGCCGCGATCACCGGCTTTGCCGGCGTCCTGTTCGCGCACAAGCTCTCCTTCATCTCGCCGGAGATGTTCACGCTTCAGCTCTCGATCGAGTTCATCATCGTGATCCTGATCGGCGGCACCTTCAGCCTGCACGGCGCCGTGCTCGGCGCGATCTTCATCGTGATGATCGACCCGTTCCTCACCTATCTCAAGGACGACATGCCCGGCATCATCGCCGGCATTGCCGCGACATTCGGCGCCGGCGCGGCGACTGCGGGCAATATCGAGGCGAAGGTCGCGGCCTTCGCCTCGCTCAACGGCCTGAAGGGCGCGATCTACGGCATCATCATCGTGCTGTTCGTGCTGTTCGAGCCGCTCGGGCTCTACGGCCGCTGGCTCAAGATCAAGCTCTTCTTCCAGCTGTTCCCTCTCTACAAGCGCGCCACCTTCAAGCGGCAGAAGATCTACGTGAAGTCGGAGCGCAATCGATGAGCTATTTCCGCGCCGAGAACCTGTCGCTGCATTTCGGCGGCCTCAAGGCGGTCGATGCGGTCTCGTTCGCGGTGGAGAAGGGCGAGATCCTCTCGATCATCGGGCCGAACGGAGCCGGCAAGAGCTCGATCTTCAACCTGATCTCGCGGATCTACCGGCCGACCTCGGGCCGTATCTTCTTCGAGGACCAGGACATCACCGAGCAGCCGCCCTACGACATCGCCAAGCTCGGCATCGCCCGTACCTTCCAGAACATCGAGCTGTTCGAGAACGCGACCGTGCTGTCGAACCTTCTGGTCGGCCGCCACCGCCATTCGACCACGCAGCTGTGGCAGGAGCTCTTATTCCTGCCGAGCGTGCGGGCCAACGAAAAGGTTCACCGCCGCCGGGTCGAGCAGGTCATCGAATTCCTCGACCTCGAACCCTATCGCGACAAGCTGATCTCGGGCCTGCCTTACGGCGTGCGCAAGGTGATCGAGCTGGCGCGCGCGCTCTGCTCGGAGCCGAAGCTGATCCTGCTGGACGAGCCGTCCTCGGGTCTCAACGTGGAGGAGACCGGCGACATGTCGTTCTGGATTCGGGACATGAGGACCGAGCTCGGTATCACCGTGCTGATGGTCGAGCACGACATGTCGCTGGTCAACCGGGTCTCCGATCGCGTCATCGCACTGAACTACGGAAGGGTGCTGGCGATGGGCTCGCCCGCTGAAGTGCAGCAGCACCCCGACGTCGTCGCCGCGTATCTGGGAGCCTGACCGATGGATGCCGCTGCGCCCCAGGATATCATCCTCAAGCTCTCCAACATCGAGAGCTATTACGGGCCGATCATGGCGATCCGCGGCATCTCGCTGGAGGTGCCGCGCGGGCGCATCGTCACGCTGCTCGGGGCCAACGGGGCCGGCAAGACCACGGTGCTGAAGACCATCTCCGGCATCCTCGATCCGCAGAAGGGCGCGATCGAGTTCATGGGCAAGCCGATCCAGCGCATGGAGGCCGACCGCATCGTGCGGCTCGGCCTCAGCCACGTGCCCGAGGGGCGCGAGGTGTTCCCGTTCCTCTCGGTGCGCGAGAACCTGATGATGGGTGCCTATCCGCGCAAGGACCGGGACGGCGTCGCGGAGGACATGGAGCGCGTCTACGGCTATTTCCCGCGCCTGAAGGAGCGCATCAACCAGCCGGCGGGCCAGCTCTCCGGCGGCGAGCAGCAGATGCTCGCGATCGGGCGCGCGCTGATGAACCGGCCGACGCTGCTCTTGCTCGACGAGCCCTCGCTCGGCCTGTCGCCACTGCTGGTGAAGGAGATATTCACCATCATCCGCCGGGTCAACGAGGAGCAGGGCATGTCGATCCTGCTGGTCGAGCAGAACGCCAAGGTGGCGCTGGAAACCGCCCATTACGGCTATGTGCTGGAGATCGGCCGTATCGTGATGAACGATACCTGCGACCGCTTGATGCATTCCCAGGACATCCAGGAATTCTACCTTGGCGCCAAGGAAGCCGGCGCGCGCGGCGAGCGGCGCTGGAAAAAGAAGAAGACGTGGCGGTGAGGACGAGCTGGCAGTAAGATGAGCTTGCCCAACGTTGAGCAAAGACCGGCTGGCAAGGCAGGCAGCGGAGGGAAGGCGACAAGGAGGAGAGGTGCATGGCCCGACCGGCGGTGCTGACGGTCGCTGATACGATCGCGAAGAGCTTCTTGCGCGCCGCCGAGACGCGGGGCGACAGGCCGGCGATCCGCGAGAAGAAGTTCGGCATCTGGCAGCCGACGAGCTGGCTAGAATGGCTGGAGATCTCCAAAGAGATCGCCTACGCGCTCCGCGCCGTCGGCTTCATGCCCGGCGAGGTCGCCTCCATCATCGCCAATGCCGTGCCCGAATGGGTTTATGCCGACATGGGCATATTGTGCGCCGGCGGCGTCTCCAGCGGAATCTATCCGACCGATTCTTCGTCCCAGGTCGAGTATCTCGTCAACGACTCCGCCACGAAGGTGATCTTCGCCGAGGACGAGGAGCAGCTCGACAAGATTCTCACCTGCCGCGCGCGATGCCCCAGCTTGCAGAAGATCATCGTGTTCGACATGGAAGGCCTCAGCGGCTTCTCGGATGACATGGTGATGTCGCTGGACGAGTTTCGCGCGCTCGGCCGCAACCACATGGTCGGCCGCGAAGCGCTGTGGCAGGAGATGATCGACAGCCGCAGTGCCGGCGATCTCGCGGTCCTCGTCTATACGTCCGGCACGACCGGCCCGCCGAAAGGCGCGATGCACGCCAATCGCAGCGTCACCCACCAGATGCGGCACGCCAACGACTTCATACCTGCGCGAGAGGACGAGAACCGGCTGGTCTTCCTGCCGCTCTGCCACGTCGCAGAGCGTATCGGCGGCTATTACATCTCGGTCGCGCTCGGCTCGGTGATGAATTTTGCCGAGAGCCCGGAAACCGTGCCTGACAATCTGCGCGAGGTGCAGCCGACCGCCTTTCTGGCCGTGCCGCGCGTCTGGGAGAAGTTCTATTCCGCCATCACCATCGCGCTGAAGGATGCAACGCCGCTGCAGCAATGGGTCTATCGCCGCGCCATCGGCATCGGCTACCGCATGGTCGATTGCCGGCTCGAGGGCAGGGCGCCGCCGCTATCGCTGCGCATCGCCAACCGCATCGCCTACCTGGTCGCGTTCCGCAACATCCGCCGCATGATCGGACTCGACCGCTGCCGCATCGCGTTCACCGGCGCAGCCCCGATCGCACCGGAGCTGATCCGCTGGTATCTGGCGCTCGGCATCGACATGCACGAGGTCTACGGTCAGACCGAGAATTGCGGGGTCGCAACCATGATGCCCGCGGACAAGATCAAGCTCGGCTCGGTCGGCACCGCGGTGCCCTGGGGCGAGGTCGCGCTGTCGCCCGCCGGCGAGATCCTGATCAAGGGCGACTTCCTGTTCATGGGCTATCTGAACCAGCCGGAGAAGACCGCAGAGACGATCGATTCCCGCGGCTGGCTGCACACCGGTGACGTCGGCACCATCGACAATGAGGGCTTCGTGCGCATCACCGACCGGATGAAGGACATCATCATCACCTCGGGCGGCAAGAACATCACGCCGTCCGAGATCGAGAACCAGCTCAAGTTCTCGCCCTACATTTCCGACGCGGTCGTGATCGGCGACAAGCGGCCCTATCTCACCTGCCTCGTGATGATCGACCAGGAGAATGTTGAGAAGTTCGCCCAGGATCACGACATCCCCTTCACCAATTATGCCAGCCTGTGCCGGGCGAGGGAGATCCAGGACCTGATCGGGCGCGAGATCGAGCAGGTCAACGGCAATTTTGCCCGCGTCGAGACCATCAAGAGGTTCTACCTGATCGAGCGCCAGCTCACGCCCGAGGACGAGGAGCTGACGCCGACCATGAAGCTGAAGCGCGGCTTCGTGAACAAGCGCTACGCCGCCGAGATCGAGGCGATGTATCGCGAGCGTGCGGTGGCGTGACGAGTCGGTCCATTTCGAGAAAGCGAAGGAGCTGTGGCCCCGCCCTTCGTGCAATACGGGCCTTTAGGAGAGGAGACGTCAATGTCGAAATCGTTCAGCGCATTCGGCCTTGCTGTGGGTGCCGTGGTGCTCACCTGTCTGCCGGCCGCAGCGCAAACCAAGGTCACCAACGAGGGCATCTCGGCAACCGAGATCGTCATCGGCACTCACCAGGACCTGTCAGGCCCGATCAAGGGGTGGGGCGTTCCGGTCGCGAACGGCATGAAGATGGCGGCCGAGGAGATCAATGCGGCCGGCGGAATTCACGGCCGCAAGATCCGGCTGGTCGTCGAGGACAGCGGTTACGATCCGAAGAAGGCCGTGCTGGCGTCGCAAAAGCTGATCGAGCGCGACAAGATCTTCGCGATGGTGGGGCCGATGGGATCACCGACGGTGCTCGCCGCGCAAGACATCCTGTTCGATGCCGGTGTCCTGCAGCTGTTCCCGCTGACGGCGGCCGAATTCACCTTCAAGTTCGATCCGGCCAAGCCGCAGGAGCGCCTGAAGTTCAACAATTTGCTGCCCTATGTCGAGAGCACGCGGGCTGCGGTGAAATACATGATCGAGTGGAAGGGCTTCAAGAAGCCCTGCATCATGCATCAGGACGACGAGTACGGTAAGAACGTGCTCGATGGCTTCAATCAGCAGCTCACTGCCATGAAGGCGCAGCCGGCCTCGATCACGAGCTACAAGCGCGGCGCCTCCGATTTCAGCGCGCAGATCGCCAAGATGAAGTCAGATGGCTGCGACCTCGTCGTGCTCGGCACCGTGCTGCGCGAGACCATTGGGGCGATGACCGAAGCCAAGAAGCTCGGCTGGGACGTCACCTTCCTCGGGGCCACCCCCACGAACGTGATGGAGGTTCCTGCGCTGGGTAAGGACGCCGTCGAGGGTCTCTATGCTGCCAGCGGCTTCGAGATTCCTTATGAGGACACCGCCAAGGGCAAGGTGAAGGATTGGCTCGTCAACTACAAGAAGATGTTCAACGCCGACGCCAACACGCAAGCCATCATCGGCTACAATGCCATGATGACTTTTGCGTTCTATGCCAACAAGGCCGGCAAGGATCTCACCGGGCAGAAGATGCTCGATGCGCTCGAGTCGGGCGAGAAATTCCTCGACATCTTCAACTCGCCCCCCACCAAGTTCTCCAAGACCGACCACCTCGCCAACACCATCACCCAGGTGCAGCAGGTCAAGGGCGGCCGCTGGGTGCTGGTGAAGGACAATCTGATGTTCTGATGCGGGCTCTCTTGCGTCGAGCTCAGTGCACCCTCTCCCCTTGTGGGAGAGGGTGGATCGCCGCGAAGCGGCGAGCCGGGTGAGGGGTCTCTATCCTTCACGCACGGTCTTGCGTGCGGAGAGAACCCCTCATCCCGCGCGCTTGCGGGCGCGACCTTCTCCCACAAGGGGAGAAGGAAGAGAGAACCCTACGATCCTCCGCCCGCGGTGCCCGAATTCACCGGGGCGAGCTCGTCTTCCCGGCAGCGCCAGCCGTCGGCGGCTTTGACGAAGGCGAAGGTTCGCTGGACCCTCAGCCGGCGCGTGACGTTGAAGACGTCTGCTGGGCGCGTCTTGTTGCCGGCTCCCTGCTGCGGCCGACCCGTCGTGGCGTCCCAGCAGGTGCCGGTGCAGATGGAGGCGATCCTGCTGCACACGGTGAAGGGAGCGAGCACGGCCATTTCGATTTCGCCCGTGACCTGTGCCTCCTGGTCGGTCACCTGGCTGTCGAGCGCATAGACGCGGTTGATGCGCAGGAAGTTGCCGCAGGAATTGGCCGCATGAATCCGCGCGGCGCAGAAATCGACGGCGTCGGCGTCGGGAATGCGGGCCGCGACCTGCCGGCCGAACACTTTTTTGGGATCGCCCTTCGCGGCGCGGATTTCATCTGTCTTGCGCTTCAAATGGTCGGCGAGACAGTCCTCCGCGGATTCCAGCTCCTGCAGCGGCACGTTCTCCTTGCCGACCAGATTGCATTTGCGGTCGCGCTCGCGCGTCCACCGTCCATATTCGGCGAAGGCAAAGCGTGCCGCAGTCGGGTCCAATTTGCCGATCAGGCCGAGCACCTGGCCGTTGAGCTCGGTTTCGGCAAGCGTCAGCGAGGGGTCTGCGCAGATCACCGCGCCCGCAGCAGTGTTGGCCGCAAGGCAGTCGAAATCCGGATCGCGAACGATCGCGGCGCGCTCCTCGGTGACCTTGAGCAGGCACGCCTTGACCGTCTCGAATTGGTCGGGGCGGATCGCGGTCTGGCCGACGATGCCGCAGCTGAGGTTGCGTTGGCGGACCCAGATCGCATTCTCCTCGATAGCGGGCAGGCGATCCGGCAGGCGGGCGAGCCGCTCCTCGATCGCGATGCTCAGCTTCTCGGCGGCGGCGGCAAGCGCGGCATCACCGCAGAACAATTGGTTGCCGGGGTCGCGAATCGGCTGGCAGTTGTTCCTGGCAAACAGCGGCAGCCTGTCGGCGATCGCGCGGTCGGATTGCGCGGACGCGGGCACCGCCGGCAATGCCAGCAGCGCAAGCACAGACAGCACGATGAATCGCATTCCAAGTCGCCCCCGCACGGAAGGCGCCATGCTAGCGTCTGGTCTTGCGCGGTGAAATGGGTTTGTGGGGACGAGCAGTGGAAGGTCTGTAGCCCGGATGGAGCGCAAGCTTAATCCGGGGCCGGTGCGAGTGGTAAGAGTCCCGGATTTTGCTGCGCTCTATCCAGCTACGAACAATCAACGTGCCTCGGCGGCCGCCATCGAGACCTGCACCGGCTCGTCGACATATTTCAGCACGGCCGACTGGTGGAGCACGAACAGTGGCTGATAGCTCCGCGTCGCGTCATCCTTGACCATCGCCATGCGGCGATTGTCCAGCATCAGCCATTGCCCGTCGAGCTTTGCCGCGGCAATTGCGTGCGCCTCGCCGGCCCTGACGTCTCGCACCACAACGATGCGGAGGTCCTCAGAGGCAATTCCCGCCAGCCGCAACGCGGCCAGCTTGGCGATGGCATAGTCCTCGCAATCGCCGGTCCCGCGCGCGAAGGTCGAAAGCGGCGAGCTCCAGACGTCGTCGGTGCCATCATTGGCGGCATGGATGGCGAGATTGATGGCGCGGTTGACCTCGCCGAGCCGCGCGCGACCGTCGCGGGCGCGGGCGTGGTCGACTATGGCGAGCAGCTCGAGCGCTGCCGGTGAAGCGCAATTGTCCCGGTCGCCGTCGCACAGCGCGAGCTGCACCATGTCGTCGTCGAGCTTGTCCTTCAGCACGGACCATCTCTGCTGCAGGCTACCGGACGAGATGGCGAAGGCGAACACGCCGAACGGTTCGGCGGATTTGCGCACTAGGACGCCGGCGCCGGGCGACAGCAGCGTGCCGGCGCGAAGCTCGGCGGCCGATCCGAGCAGGATCAAGCCGCACATGACAAGGATTGCGCGCCAGGCGCGCGAGCGAGCAGCGGTCTCCATCTGACATCCCCTTCCCAGGCTTCACGAGATCCCCCTCGATCTCGACGTGCCGGGCTTTGTTGCTTTCGCGGAGATAGTGCGAGACGGGCCGTTTTGTTCTGCTTAACGCGCCCGGCAGGGGTTCCAAAACCGGGTGACAGGCTGAAATGGGCCTACCCAAATTGCGTAAAATTTTACGATTCGCCGGCTAGGAGGTGTCGCGTTGCCGCGAAATGGAGCCAATTGCAGACACAGGTTGTGGCAGTGCCGAATCTGGGTCCTATGGCTAACAACCCCCATTTCATGGGGTTCTGTTAGATAGGTCACAGATTTAACTCCGTATTTGCCGCAGGATGCTGCGGGAGCTCGCGAAGGAAAGATGATGAAAGTATCTGCTTCGTAACTATACAGCAGGTTACTTTGGATGACTGGAAATGCGTGGAAACAGGCTGAGTTCGACATACGAATATTTGAGGAATTACTTTCACTCCTCTGTCGCGGCGCCACGCCGTGGGGCCTCCCGGGGCCAAGTGATGCGAAATCACACAAGCAATAGATGGTATCGCTAAGGACTTGCTAATGCTATGCAAGCTTAGGCGGTCGATACTTACTTAAATTTTAACCCTTTATACGGTGCCCGGTTGAATTACGCTGGCCAATTTGACGGCGCGATTTCTTTGGACGGCCAGGGTTCCCGCTCGCCCGTCGGGGCAAATATCGATTCTTTTACCGCAAAGGCGAACGGTCACGTGCCCGACGGCGCGTTCGTCGTTCCCGACCCCAATCTGATCTTCAACGGCGAGTTCAAGCGTGCCGGGCTCGACCTTGTGTCGTCCCACGACGGTCATGAGTTCGTCGTTCACGATTATTTCAGGGGCGACAAGCGCGCCGCGCTCGCTTCGCCCGACGGCGCCCACCTCAGCGGCGACGTCGTCAACGCCCTCACCGGCCATGTCCAGGTTGCCCAGGCCGCGCCCGGTGCCGGTGCGGGCCAGGTCATCGGTCACGTCACCAAGCTCGTGGGAAGCGCGACCGCGATCCGCAACGGCGTCTCGGTCATCCTGAACAATGGCGACAACGTCGAGAAGGGCGACGTGGTCTCGACCGGCGCCGACTCGACGCTTGGCATCACCTTCATTGACGGCACCGTGTTCGGCCTGTCCTCCAACGCGCGGATGGTGCTGAACGAGATGGTCTACGACCCCAACGGGTCGAACAATTCCTCGCTGCTCAGCCTCGTCGCGGGCACCATCACCTTCGTCGCCGGCGAAACCGCCAAGCGCGGCGACATGAAGGTCGACACGCCGGTCGCCACCATGGGCATCCGCGGCACGGCGGTGCTGACCCAGATCAACTTCGTCGTTCCCGCCGGCGGCGGCGATCCGCAGCCGCAGGCGAGCTTCCAGGTGCTGGTCGAGCCGAACGGCACGACCGGCTCCTACATCCTGTTCGACAAGGTCACGCTGCTGCCGATCGCGACGGTCAACCAGGCCGGCCAGATGATCCAGATCAGCGGCGGCAACGTCTCGATCACCAATGCACTGATGTCGCCGGAGGTGCAGAAGCTGATCACGGACGTGTTCACGCTGAAGTTCACCGACAACAACACCAACACCAAGCTGACCACGAACTACACCGATACGATCACGCCGTTCGGCTATGAGGTGTTACTCAAATCGTCGTCCGGCCCTAGCGCCACCGCAACATTCGTCAATCTCAATCCGCAGGGATCGGAGACGCCCACCACCTCCACGCCGCTCATCGTACGCATTCCCGGCCAGCCGATCGCGCAGAGCTTCGACGCGAGCGGCAACGTGAAGACGGCGTTCGCGTTGACGGAGCGTGCGGACACGACCGGCGACACGCGCGCCGACACGATTTCCGGCGTGATCAGGTTCGTCGATCAGAACCTCGGCGACCGGCCGACGGTGAGCATCAGCCTCGCCGAGGCGCCGAACTACGTCTACAAAACCGCGGGCCAGAACGACGTCACCGGCTCCCTCTCGGAGCTCCAGAAGCAGGGCATCGCGGCGACGCAGATCCAGATCAGCGTCGTCCCCGACCCCGCCAACAACAACAACGGCTCGGCGGTCTGGACCTACACGATCCCCGACCACGTTTTCGACTTCCTCGCGGCCGGCGAAACCCTGACGCTGACCTACATGGTCCGCGTCGACACCAATTTCACGGTGAACCCCGAGTCCAGGTTCATCCCGATCACCATCACGATCACGGGAACGAACGACAAGCCTACCGTTGCGACGTCAGGCGGCACCGTCATCGAACAGGTCGGGACCGGCAACGAGGCGCTGGACATCATCACGGGCACGGTCACCTTCACCGACGTCGATCTGACGGACCGGCCGATCGTGAGCGCGGCGCTCTCATCCGTCGAGCCGTTCAAATATCTCGATGCCGAAGGCAACGATATCACTGCGTCCCTGACGCCGGAGCAACTCGCGGCGATCGCTGCCGTCAAAGTGCCGCTGACCGTGGTTCAGGGTGCCGGAAACAGCAACAACGGCACGGCCACCTGGACCTACAGCGTTCCCGACCATCTCTTCGACTTCCTGGCCGAGGACGAGAAGCTGATCCTCAACTACGTGGTGCAGGTCGATGACGGGCACGGCGGCGTCGTCAGCACGCCGATCACCGTGTCCATCGACGGTGCGGACGTCAATGTCGAGGGCACCAACGACGTGCCGACGATCGTCGAGGACTCGACGACGCCCACCGGAGAAGTGACAGAGGATACGGCGGCAACCCTGACGGCGAACGGCAGCGTCGCCTTCAACGACCCCGATCTCACGGATACGCACACTGCCAGTTACGTCCTGAAGTCGACGACGTCGAACGCGCATCTGCCCGGCTTCGGCAGCGGCACCTCGCATATCGGGACCTTCGCGCTAACCGCGGTGAGCGAGAGTCCGGGTGTCAGCACGCGCGGATCAGTGGGTTGGACCTTCACGCTCAACGACAACGATCCGGTGCTGCAGTCGCTGGCCGAAGGCCAGACCATCACCCAAGTCTACACCGTGACCGTCGACGACCATCACGGTGGCACCGTCACCCGGGACGTCACGGTCACCATCACCGGCACCAATGACACGCCGACCATCACGAGTGATGCAGACGCTGCAAAGGGCAGCGTCACCGAGGATGCCTGCGCGACGCTGTCGATCGAGGGCACGCTCGCGATTCAGGATCTCGATCTGATCGACACCCACACCGCGCAGGCCGCATTCAAGTCAGCGACGTCGAACGCGCATCTGCCGGGCTTCGATGGTAATGCGCCGCTCGGCACCTTCACGATCGATTGCGAGGTCGCGGAGTTCAACACCGATACCGACAACAGCGCGACGCTGGGCTGGCACTTCAGCCTCGACAACAACAATGCGGTGCTGCAATCGCTGGCGCATGGCCAGACCATCACCCAGGTCTACACCGTCACCTTTACTGACGATCACGGTGCGCAGGTCTCCCAGGACGTCACTGTCACGATCAACGGCGCCAACGACGCGCCGACGATCACGAGCGATCCCGAGGCGGCAACGGGTGCGGTTACCGAGGATGACGGCGCCTCGCTGACGACCAGCGGTACGCTGGCGATCCAGGACGTTGACCTGATCGACACCCATACGGTGCAGGTGCAGTTCAAGTCATCGTCCGTCAGTTCGGCTCTGCCGGGATTCGAGGACGACAGCACGAATATCGGCACCTTCTCCATCGGCGCGGTGTCCGAATCCAACGCCGACACCAGCACCGGCGCGACGCTCGACTGGCACTTCACGCTCGACAACAACGATCCCGTGCTGCAGTCGCTGGCGGAAGGGCAGACCATAACTCAGGTCTACACCGTCACCTTCAAGGACAATCACAACGCGACTGTCACGCAAGACGTCACTGTCACCATCACCGGCACCAACGATGCGCCGACCGTCTCCTATGTGACGTCGGACTACATGAACTTCGACGGTGCGACCATCGCGGTCGGCGACGTACCGACGGTCGCCACCGACGACGTGACGCTGGACGGCTGGGTGAACTGGAACGGAGACGCTGCCTCCGCCAGCCAGGTCTTGTTCTACAATGGCAATACCTCGACCACCGGTTTCGGCCTCATGGGCACTGTCATCAGCGGCAAGCTGGAGATCGCGATTCTCGAGGGCGGCGTCGAGATCCAGGATACCGGCTTCGCGCTTACTGCGGGGCAATGGCATAACCTCGCCTTGACGCGTGACGACGGCATCTTCACGCTTTATGTCGATGGCAACGCCGTCTATTCCCACAGTGGCGGCGTCAACGCGATCGCTGGCGCTCAGGAGCCGTCCTACATGATGATCGGAGCGGCGAGCGGCAGGTACGCTCCGGGCTTCGGTACGCAAGGCTTCACCGGCTCGATCGCCGATGTCAGCGTCTGGACCACCGCACTCACGCAGGCGCAAATCCAGTCGTACGACTTCACCGCGCTCACCGGCAACGAGGCCAATCTGGCCGCCTATTATACGCTTGGCGACGGCAGCGGGAGCACGGCCTCCAACACGGTCAACCCAACCAAGAGCCTCGCCATTGAAGGTGATGCGGATTGGGCCAGCGGGACCTCCGGGCCGGGCGGCGCATTTGCCGATCTGACGGAGACCAATGGCGGCCAGCTCTCGCATGGCGTGCTGGCGGTCTCCGACGTCGACGCGACCGATCACGTCACGGTATCGGTCGATGCGGTGCAGGTTAAGCTCGACAACGTGTTGCAAACGGGCAGTGTCGGCGGGCTGTCGCATGCCGATCTCCTGAACTATCTGACCGTGCCGTCCGGCGACATTCTCAACGGCACGGCGACCCACGCCCAGTTTACCTGGCAATTCAACTCGGCCGGCCAGGCCTTCGACTTCCTCGCCGCCGGTCAGACGCTATCGCTGCAATACACCATCGTTCCGTCGGATGCTCAGGGCTTTGGAACTAGCGCGGTCGTGACCATCAACATCACCGGCACGAACGACGCACCGACGCTGTCCGATCTCCACATCGGCCCGCTCACGGACACCGCTGACGACGACACCTTCTCCAATCTCTCCGGGCAACTGGCGGGGACCGACGCCGACAGCGGTGAGACGGCGACGCTGACCTATGCCGTCCTCAATTCAGATCACCAGGCGGCCACGACGGTCGCGGGACTCTACGGCTCGCTGACGGTCAATTCCAACGGCAGCTACAGCTACGTTCCGAATGATGCTGCGATCAATGCGTTGGCGGACGGATCGTATGTCGATACGTTCACGGTCCAGACCACGGATATCCATGGTGCGACCGAAACGGCAACGCTCAAGGTGAACGTGACCGGTGCGGACGACGGTGCGGGCCCGGTCATCAACACCGAGAGCTTCCAGGTCGAGCATATCACCGAGAACAGCAACGAGATCATTACCGACCTCGTCGTCATGGACGCCGATCCCGGCGCTGCGACGGACACTTTCACGGTCACGCTGTCGACCGCGAATCCGGACGTCAGCCTCGCAAGTGTTTATCCGACGACCGGCACGCTCGAGCAGATCAACACCGCCCTCGCGCAAGGCGCGGGCATCGTCTACGAGCCGACCGGCGCTGATCCCGAGGCGGGACTGCCCGCCACCGATCAGATCACGCTGACCGTTGCCGATTCGGCGGGCCGCTCGGACACGGTGAACTTCATCTTCGTCGAAGGAGCCGAGAGCCAGGGCATGACCCTGCAAGGTACCGCGGGCAAGGACGTCATTTTCGCGACCGAGTCGAGTGATACGCTGATCGGCGGCAGTGCCAAGGATCAGTTCGTATTCGCACCGGCCTCGTCGCAGGATTCGGTTCAGCACACCGTGAATGATTTCGAGTACGGCCTCGACAAGCTCGACCTGCGGCAGTTCAGCGGCATCAGCTCCTTGAACGACCTTGCCCCGACCGCCGCGCAGGATGGCGGCACGTTGCTTACGCTGGATAGCCACGAGACGATCCTGCTCAAGGGTGTCGCCGTCGCGAATCTCCAGTCCAGCGATTTCATCTTCGGCACTCACGTCGGCTAGTGGAAGCAGGCGGCGCTTCCGGTTTGCACCTCGACCGCGGCAAAAAATCCATAATCCTCAGCACTCGGGGAATAGCCAATCGCACGCCGACGCTTCATGATCGGTGCGCCCGGCATGATCTGGGTCAGGAAGTCTGACTGGCATGAAGCGTTTCAAAATCCTGCGGCGGTGGTTTGCGCAGAAGTTCGGCCTTGCGCGACTGATCTGCCTTGCGCTGCTGGTCTTGTTCGCGGGCGCGCGCCTGTGGGATCCGCCGCCGATCCAGGAATTGCGGCTGCGCACCTTCGACATGTTTCAATTGATCGATCCGCGCGAGAAGGCGGCGCGGCCGGTCGTCATCGTCGATATCGACGACAAGAGCCTCACCAGACTCGGACAGTGGCCGTGGCCGCGCACGCGCATCGCCGACATGGTCCAGAACCTCACCAAGAACGGCGCGGTGGCGATCGGCTTCGACATGGTCTTCTCCGAAGCCGACCGGCTCAACCCGGAGCAGGTCGCGAGCCAGATGCGCTATCTCGACGACGCGACCCGCGCCAAGCTGCGTGAGCTGCCGAGCAACGATCAGATCCTCGCCGACGCGATCAAGCGCTCGCACGTCGTGCTGGGCGAGACCGGGCTTCCGGAGGTCTTGTCCGAGCTCGACAAGTCGCTGCCGTTCTCGGGGGTTGCAACGGTGGGGGAGGACGGGGCCGAGCGTTTCCTGTTCGAATTCCCCGGCTTGCTCCGCAACGTGCCGGTCATCGAGAGGGCCGCGGCCGGCCGCGGCCTGTTCTCGATCCGGACCGAGCGTGACGGATTGATCCGCCGCGTGCCGATGATCATGCGCGCCCAGGGCAACATCATGCCCTCACTCAGCCTCGAGATCCTGCGCGTCGTCACGGGCACGCCGACCCTGCTGGTCCGTACCGATAAGACGGGCATCAAGTCGATCCGCCTCAAGGGTTTGGAGGTTCCGACCGACAAGAACGGTCAGCTCTGGGTGCACTATGCCCGCCGGGATCCTTCGATCTACGTCTCCGCGGTCGACGTGCTCGACAATGCGGTGCCGCCCACGAGGTTTGCCGGCAAGCTGGTGCTGGTCGGCACTTCCGCGGGCGGCTTGAACGACATCAAGACCACGCCGGTGTCCCGGGCCATGCCGGGTGTCGAGATCCATGCCCAGGTGCTGGAGGGCGTGCTGAGCCGCGCGGTGATCTCGCAGCCGAACTATGCCCTGGGCGTCGAGCTGATCGCGGCGCTGATCATCGGCCTGCTCGTCATCATCTTCACGCCGAATCTCGGCCCCGTCCGCCTCGTGCTGGTGGGCGCGGCCTTCGCGGCCATCCTGATCGGCGTGTCCTGGTTCTCCTACACGCAGCACCGCTATCTCATCGACTTCACCTATCCGCTGCTGTCGACGACCGCAGTCTACCTGACGCTGATCTTTGCGAGCTTCGTGCGCGAGCAGCGTCAGCGCGTGCAGATCCGCGGGCAATTCGCGCAATACATGTCGCCTGTGCTGGTCGAGCAGCTGGCGCAGTCGCCGGAAAAGCTCGTGCTCGGCGGCGAGGAACGCGAGATGACGATCATGTTCTCCGACGTGCGCGGCTTCACCACGATCTCCGAGAGCTACAAGCACGATCCGCAGGGGCTGATCGAGCTGATGAACCGCTTCCTGACGCCGCTGACCGACGTCATCATCGACCGCAAGGGCTATATCGACAAGTACATGGGCGACGCCATCATGGCGTTCTGGAACGCGCCGCTCGACGACGCCGAGCACGAGATCAACGCCTGCGAAGCCGCGATCCAGATGCTCGAGCAGATCGACGAGGTCAACAAGGAGCGCGAGCAGGAGGCCGCCGACGGCGGCCACGTCTATATCCCGCTCAATGTCGGCATCGGTCTCAACACCGGCATCGGCGTGGTCGGCAACATGGGGTCCGACCTGAAGAAGAACTATTCGGTGCTCGGCGACAGCGTGAACCTGGCCTCGCGCCTCGAGGGCCAGTCGAAGGCATACGGATTTCCGATCATCGTGGGCTCGCGCACGGCACTCGCTGCCAAGGAGAAATTCGCGATCCTCGAGCTCGACTTCATCATGGTCAAGGGCAAGACCGAGCCGGAAGTGATCTACGCCATCGCCGGCCGCGAGGACGTGATGCATTCGGCCGCGTTCCAGCGCCTGCGCAACATCACCATCGAGATGCTCGGCTGCTACCGCAGCCGCGACTGGCAGGGCGCCCTGGATGCCATCGAGCGCGGCCGCAAGAGCGAGGACGCCGACACGCTGGAGAAGCTGTTCAGGCTTTACGAGGCGCGGATCAAGGATTTCCAGATCGATCCGCCGCCGGAGGGCTGGACCGGCGCCTATGCCCTGCTGACCAAGTAGTCGTCACGGTCACCGCTCGTGCAGGGTGGGCAAAACATTGCATGCCTACCATATGCAGGTGCGTCGAGGTAAGTATGGTGGTGGGACGGCGCTTGGCGCCTCTGCCCAACCAAAAGAAAAAAGGGCGAGCTGAGTGATGGACGCACAAGTGAGACAGAACGACCGCATCGGGGTGCTCGAAGAGCTCCTCAACGAGCGCTACTCCGTTCGCGCATTTCTCCCCAAGGAGGTCGATCGCGCCACCATCGAGCATGTGCTGGCGACCGCGCAGCGCACGGCGTCCTGGTGCAACAGCCAGCCCTGGCAGGTCATCATCGCCAGCGGCGAGGCCAAGGAGCGCTTTCGCAAGGCGATCTACGCGGAGGCCTCGAAGGGCCTCGGCGATGACTACGACTTCACGCCACCGCGCGAATATGTCGGGGTCTATCTCGATCGCCGCCGCGAGAGCGGCTTCCAGCTCTACAACACGCTCGGCATCGCCCGCGGCGACAAGGCGGCCTATGCCAAGCAGGCGCTGGAGAACTACAATTTCTTCGGCGCACCGCATGTCGCCATCATCCACACCAACGAGCCGCTCGGCATCTACGGTGCGATCGATTGCGGCGCCTATGTCTCTAACTTCGTGCTGGCGGCGCAGGCGCTCGGGCTCGGCACCATTCCGCAGGCCGCGCTGGCGCGGCATTCCGGCCTGATCCGCCGCCACTTCGATCTGCCCGATGACCGCCGCGTCGTCTGCGGCATCTCGTTCGGCTATGCGGACCATGCGCACAAGGTCAACAGCTACCGCACCTCGCGGGCGAGCGTGGCCGAGACCGCAACCTTCGTGGATGTGTGATCGCGACGTGAGCCGGACGCATCGCGCGCGAAGACAGCCGTGGAAGCGGCCGTCTTCGTCTCGTTCCGGTGCGATTGACGGCGGCGGTCAGCCGCCGCTGCCGCCGATCACGGCCCGCACAGTCTCGTCAGGCCCAAAATCCTCGGCGCCGTCGACATAGAGCAGCGCGGCGAGCTTCGAGCGGGCGCGGTTCACGCGGCTCTTGATGGTGCCGACTGCGCAGCCGCAGATCGAGGCCGCGTCCTCATAGGAGAAGCCGGACGCGCCGACCAGGATCAAGGCTTCACGCTGATCCTGCGGAAGCTTGTCGAGCGCGGTGCGAAACTCCTCGAATTCGAGGTGCGCATTCTGCGAGGGCTGGGTCTTCAGCGTCTTGGCGTAATTGCCCTCGGCATCTTCGACCTCGCGCCGCCGCTTGCGATAGTCCGACCGGAACAAATTGCGCAGGATCGTGAATAGCCAGGCCGGCAGGTTGGAGCCGGGCTGGAACGAGTCGATGTTGGCGAGCGCACGCAGCAGCGTCTCCTGGACCAAATCGTCGGCCCGATCCGCATTGCCGCTGAGCGAGATGGCGAAGGCGCGCAGACTAGGCACGGCCGCCAAGATGTCGTTACGCAGGGAGTCCGTGAGAGGCATTAATCCCTCCCATTGTTGTTGTCGTTGGATCCGCCCTCATTTTCTACGTGGGGTGACGCTCCCGGCGCATCAAGCTTCTTGATCAGTTCTGCGAACCGATCCGGAACCCCCTGTCGCACGACATCGTCGTACATGGCGCGCAACTGGTGCCCGATCCGGGATTGAATCTCCGGAGTCAGGCCTCCCTTGCCGGGGCTCGTGCTTCTGCTGGCTTGAGACTTGAGATCTTTCATGACCTGTTCCACGTTTCCCCGAGTTAAGTGACTGTAAAATCGAGAAGTTTTCTCAACCGGGAGCCGTTCCCTGGATAGGCACAATTCCAGCTGCGCCAAAAAGTTCCCAGCTTGGCGGAACTTTTGTTGTCGTGAGGCGTAGACAGCCCAGCAGGGGAACCTGGGCCCCCCGCGTGATGCCTGACCTCAGGATTGGACCTCAAGGTTGGCCCAAAGACGAATGGAGTGGGGATGTCCCGTTCACAGGTAGTTGCTGAACACTTGCCGTTGTTGCGCAGGTACGCGCGGGCTCTGACAGGCAGCCAGGCCTCCGGTGACGCCTATGTCGCCGCCATGTTGGAAGCCATGCTGGGCGATCCGTCGGTGCTCGACGAGAACCATGGGCCCCGGGCCGGCCTGTTCCGGCTCTTCACCCAGATCTGGAATTCAGTCTCGATCAACGACGATGCCGAGGTGACGACCTTGCCGATGCCGCCGGAACGGCGGCTGTCGAACATCACCCCGCTGCCGCGCCAAGCCTTCCTGCTGCTCTCGCTCGAGGGCTTTTCGGAAGAGGAAGTCGCCTTCATTCTCGGCACCGATGTTGCCGAGACGCGCCGTCTTGCGGACGCAGCCGGACGCGAGATGGCCGCCGAGATCGCCACCGACGTGCTGATCATCGAGGACGAGACCTTCATCGCCATGGACCTCGAGAGCCTGGTGAAGAATCTCGGCCACAACGTCGTCGGCGTCGCGCGCACCCATGCCGATGCGGTGGCGCTGGCCAAGAACAAGCGGCCCGGCCTGATCCTTGCCGATATCCAGCTTGCCGACGGCTCGTCCGGCCTGGACGCCGTCAACGAGCTCCTGCGCACCTTTGAGGTGCCGGTGGTGTTCATCACCGCCTATCCGGAGCGCTTCCTCACCGGCGAGCGTCCCGAGCCGGCGTTCCTGATCTCAAAGCCGTTCCAGCCCGCGATGGTATCGGCGGTGGCGAGCCAGGCCCTGTTCTTCCAGCGCAATTCGCGCAATCGCACGCCCAAAGCGCCTGCGGCGTAACAAGGCGCCTGCGGCCGTCCCAATAGCGAAGTCCGGCGTGCCCAAGGCACGCCGGATTTTTTTCATGCCGCCGGCCCGCTTGACGGGCGCTGAATTCGCCGCCCATAGCTCATGTAGCAGCTGCGCGTGCGACCACGCCAATCGGAGACGTGCCCATGGACCAGCAACTCCTCGATCGTCTCGCCATCCGCGATCTCGTCGAGAACTGGGCGGTGTGGCGCGATGCCGGCGACTGGGAGCGCTTTGCCACGGTTTGGCACGAAGAAGGCTGGATGTCCGCGACCTGGTTTCAGGGGCCGGCCCGGGATTTCATGCGGGTCAGCCAGGAGGGTTTTGCCAGGGGCGTGCGCATCCTGCATTTCCTCGGCGGCACCAGCATCGATCTTGCGGGTGCGCGAGCGATCGCGCAGACCAAGATGACCATCTCGCAGCGCGGCCTCGTGCACGACGTGCTCTGCGACGTCGTCTGCACTGGACGCTTCTACGATTTCCTGGAGAAGCGGAACGACCCATCAGGTATCGGCAAATGGGGCATCGTCCGCCGCCAGCCCATCTACGAGAAGGACCGCATCGACCCGGTCGATCCCGCCGCGACGCTTCGGCTCGACCAGGATGCGCTGGCTGCACTCCCCGAGGGCTACCGCCACCTCGCCTACATGCAGGAGCTGATCGGCTACAACGTGAAGCGCGACATGCCGGGCCTGATCGGCCCCGAGGTCGAGAAGCTCTATGGCGAGGGCCGGGAGTGGCTGGCAGGAAAGGCGAAAGTAGGCCCCAGATAAAAGTAAGGCGCGACTGGCATCACCACAGTCGCGCCCTACGTCGCCGGCTTATGGGGCAGGGGGGAATAGCCGGCTGCTGAGACGACTCCTGTGCGCGAAAGTCGTTCCAAGGCGCGCGAAATATTTTGCCGTCTGCTGCATTTTTCGCACACGGTTAAGTGATCGTAGCTGTCGAGAACCCCCGATCCTGCGGCGGCGTTGTTCCCGTGCCCGCCATGGGGCGAGGGATCGGCAGCCATGTCACAGATTCAAAAGGTTTTTTTGAGCGCAATTGCGGTCGTCGCCACCCTCGGTGCCGTGCAACTGGCCTCCGGGCATGATCTCGCAGACCGCTGGCAGGCCGTCGCCGACCTCCCCAGCCACGGTTCCACCGTCGCGGTGGGTCACAACGTCAACCGCACCGCCAAGGCAGACCGGCTTGCAGAGATCAAACCGGCAGCCGTTCCCACCCGTACCGTCTCGATGCGGCTGAACGACCTCGCCGATACGTCGGTGCTGCTGCGGGTCCCCGCCGTGATCGAGACCGGCAATGCCAAGACGCCGGTGCTGCTCCAGAACCAGAAGAAGCCTCGCAACAAGCCGACGATCGCCTGTGAGCCGATGGTCAGCTCCCTGACCGAGGTCGCAAGGCTGCTCCAGCCCGGCCGCTGCGTGACCTGACCCCCTCTCCGCGAGGGGTGGTTTGGCGGACCCAGACTTCACATCCTCTTGATCCGCCATTGCCTCGCGCTATATCCGGGTTCCCTCGCTTTTGTTTGACCGGGTAAGCGCATGACGACGTCAGATACGGCTGTGCATACGCAGCCTTTCCAGGCCGAAGTTTCCGAACTGCTGCACCTGATGGTGCACTCCGTCTATTCGGAAACCGACATCTTCCTCCGCGAGCTCATCTCCAACGCCTCCGATGCCTGCGACAAGCTGCGCTACGAGGCCATCGCCAGTCCCGCCCTGCTGGGCGAAGGCGACGCACTCAAGATCCGCATCGTCCCGAACAAGACGGCCAAGACGCTCACGATCGCCGACAACGGCATCGGCATGGAGCGGCAGGAGCTGATCGACCATCTCGGCACCATCGCCCGCTCCGGCACCAAGGCGTTCGTGTCCAAATTGAAAGAGGCCAAGGACGGGCTCGGCCTGATCGGCCAGTTCGGCGTCGGTTTCTATTCCGCCTTCATGGTCGCCGAGAAGATCGTCGTGATCAGCCGCCGCGCCGGCGAGAGCGATGTGTGGACCTGGACGTCCTCCGGCGGCTCCGGCTTCGAGATCGCCCGTGCCAGCGACGAGGAAGCGGCGCGCCTGACGCGCGGCACCGAGATCGTCCTGCACCTGAAGGACGATTCCAAGAAATATCTCGAGACCTACGAGATCGAGCGTATCGTCACCGCCTATTCCGACAACATCCTGTTTCCGATCGAGCTCGTGCCCGAAGACGGCGAGCCGCGACAGATCAATTCGGCGAGCGCGTTGTGGCAGCGCTCCAAATCCGAGCTCACGGCTGACGATTACAAGAAGGCCTATCAGCAGATCGCCTCTGCCTTCGACGATCCCGCGATGACGCTGCACTACCGCGCGGAAGGACGTTACTCCTACGCCGTGCTGCTGTTCGCGCCCTCGACCAAGCCGTTCGACCTGTTCGAGCCGAACCGCAAGGGCCGCGTGAAGCTCTACGTCCGGCGCGTCTTCATCACCGACGATGCCGACCTCTTGCCGGGGTACCTGCGCTTCATCCGCGGCGTGGTCGACAGCGAGGATCTTCCGCTCAACATTTCGCGCGAGATGCTCCAGAACAATCCGCAGCTGGCGCAGATCCGCAAGGCGGTGGCGACGCGTGTGGTGTCCGAGCTCGAAAGCCTTGCCGACAAGGACCCCGAGAATTTTGCCAAGATCTGGGACGCCTTCGGCCCGGTGCTGAAGGAAGGCATCTACGAGGATTTCGAGCGGCGCGAAAAGCTGCTCGCACTGTCGCGCTTCACCACCACGTCGGGCGAGAAGCGGTCGCTGAAGCAGGTCATCGCCGATTTCAAACCGAACCAGACCGAGATCTATTATCTCGTCGGCGACAGCATTGAGCGGCTGAAGTCCAATCCGCGGCTGGAAGCTGCGACCGCGCGCGGCATCGAGGTGCTGCTGCTGTCGGATCCCGTCGACGCGTTCTGGACCTCGATGCCCTCGGATTTCGAAGGCAAGCCGCTGAAGTCGCTGAGCCAGGGCGATCTCAATCTCGATTTGATTCCGCGTATCGACGATAAGGACGAGGCGAAGAAGGACGAGCCGGCTGCGGACGAAGCAGCCACCATCGCGGTGATCAAGGCCGCGCTGGGCGAGCGCGTCAGCGACGTCAAGGTCTCGACGCGCCTGACCAGCTCGGCCTCCTGCCTCGTCGCCGACAGCCAGGGTCCGAGCCGCGAGCTCGAGCGCATCTTGTCGCAGCAGAACCGCGGCATGAAGACCAAGCCGATCCTCGAGATCAATTTGCGCCATCCGCTGGTCACCGCGGTCACCAAGGCGCAGGCTGGCTCGACAGTCGTCGACGATATCAGCCTGCTTCTGCTCGAGCAGGCGCAGATCCTGGACGGCGAATTGCCGGAAGACCCGGCGGCGTTCGCGGCACGGCTGAACCGGCTGGTGTTGCAGGGGCTCGGCGGCTAGCGCTGCCTCGCAGCATCATTCGGACCGCCAGGTTGTCAGATCGCTCATCGCGCAACGCCTCTGGCGCTGCGCGTCTCACTCACCTTGACGTCATCAGGTCTCAGGAACAGTCGCGGACGGCGAGATGTTGTGTCATATGAAGCGACGTCACCAGTTCGAGGATTTCCCATGCGCTTGTCATTCCTCACTCTTACCGCGGTCTTCACGCTGCTGGGCGCAGCGGATGCCAGCGCGCAGCGATACGATCCGGCCTATCCCGTCTGCATGCACCGCTACGTCGGTGGCGGCCCTGGTGGCGGAGGCAGTGACTATTTCGACTGCTCGTTCACCTCGTTGGAGCAGTGCCGCGCCACGGCGTCGGGCCTTGCCGCGACCTGCGACCTCAATCCCTATTACGCCTTCAACGAATCGCCGCCGCCGCGCCGGCGTCCCAAGAAGGTGCACTGAGGCGAACGGGACCAAGGCCGGGAATTCTGCATTCATCGCTCTTTCGACCTGGTCACACCCGTCGGCGCGCTGCCGGCGGGTGCGACCTTGGCTGCGCGCTGCCGACAGTTAATCGCGCCCTAACCGGGTTTTACCTTGTCTCTTAACGCCTGGGTCAGGGCGCGCGGGCTAAACTGCCGGAAACCGCAGACCGCCCGAAAGAGTAAACAATATGACCACCGGCGTCATCGAGAAGCCGAAAGCCGCGCGCGCACCGTCGGCTTCCAAGATCTGGTTGAGGGCGATCGAGCTCACCGCGCGGATCGAAACGCTGCCGGGCCGCCTGTTCGCCGACGTCGTCGACGATTGGGCGCAGCGCCAGCCTAACCGCGTTGCTCTGGTGGCGGACGAGGCAAGCCTCGATTACGAAGGCCTCTCGAAGAGGATCAATCGCTACGCCCGCTGGGCGCGCTCGCTCGGCCTGTCCAAGGGCGATACCGTTGCGCTGATCATGCCGAACGGCATCGATTATATCGCGGCCTGGCTCGGCATCAGCCGCGTCGGCGGCGTGGTCGCACTGATCAACACCAAGCTCGTCGGGCAATCGCTCGCGCACTGCCTTGATGTCGCGAAGCCGATGCATGTCATCGTTGCGCATGAGCTAGCGGGGATGCTGGACAGCGCGGCACCTCATCTGAAGACGGCGGCAAAAGTCTGGACGCATGGCGATAGCCGCAGCGAACGTGCGATCGACGTCGCGCTTGCCGTTCTCGACGACGGCCCGCTATCGCCGGAGGAGCATGGCGAGGTCACCATCGACGACCGTGCGCTGCTGATCTACACCTCCGGCACCACCGGCCTGCCGAAAGCGGCCAGCATCAGCCACCGCCGCATCCTGAATTGGGGGTTTTGGTTCGCTGGCCTCACCGGCGCGACGCCGCAGGATCGGCTCTACGATTGTCTGCCGCTGTTCCATTCGGTCGGCGGCATCGTCGCGCCGTGCAGCATTCTGGCCGCCGGCGGTTCGGTAGTGATCGCCGAGAAATTCTCGGCCTCGCATTTCTGGTCCGACATCGTCCGGCACGACTGCACGCTGTTTCAATATATCGGCGAGCTCTGCCGTTACCTGCTCAAGGCCGCGCCCTCGGAATACGAGAATCGGCATCGCCTGCGGCTCGCCTGCGGCAACGGGCTGCGCGGCGATATCTGGGAGGATTTCCAGGCGCGCTTCGCCATTCCGCGCATCCTCGAATTCTACGCCGCGACCGAAGGCAATTTCTCGCTGTTCAACGTCGAGGGCCAGCCGGGTGCGATCGGCCGCGTCCCGGCGCTGCTCGCGCACCGCTTTCCTGCCAGGCTCGTCAAGCTTGACCCCGATAGCGGCGCGCCGCTGCGCAATGAAGAGGGCTTCTGCATCGCCTGCAGCCGCGGCGAGGCCGGCGAAGCGATCGGCCGCATCGGCACCGCGGACGAGGGCGGTGGGCGCTTCGAGGGCTACACCGATGCCGGTGAGACCGAGAAAAAAGTCTTGCGTGACGTCTTCGTCAAGGGCGATGCCTGGTTCCGCACCGGCGATCTGATGCGGATGGACGACAAGGGATTTTTCCATTTCGTCGACCGTATCGGCGACACGTTCCGCTGGAAGGGCGAGAATGTCGCGACCTCCGAGGTGAACGATGCCGTGCGCGATTTCATTGGCGTCGTCGATGCCGCCACCTATGGCGTCAGCATTCCCGGCGCCGACGGCCGGGCCGGGATGAGCGCGATCGTCGTGAACGAGGGCTTTGACATCAGCGCGCTGCCCGCCCATCTCGCGCAACGCCTGCCGGTCTACGCCCGCCCGCTCTTCATCCGTATCTCGCGCGAGCTCGACGCCACCGAGACCTTCAAGCAGAAGAAGGGCGAGCTCGCCCGCGAGGGATTTGACCCGGCCGCGGTCGCCGATCCGCTGTTCATGCTCGACCCGATATCCGGCGTCTACGTCGCGCTGGACGCGGAGACATATGCGGCCATCTCGGGCGGTACGATCAGGCTGTAGGGCAACCAAAATCGAGAGATAGGTCCAATTTTATCTGAATTGTCCAAGAAGCCATTTACTTCTGTCGGGTAAACAGACCGCGATGGGGAGGCGGTCAGCAAGAGCCGCCGCAACAACGAGATCGATAACAAAGCGAGCCAGCCATGTCGGTAAGGTCAAAGGTCATTGAAGCGATTCAGCAGATCGCCAAGGAGCAGCACGTCACGCTTCCCGCCCTCTCGGACGATCTGTCCCTGCATGAGACGGGCTTCGACTCGCTCGCCTTCGCCATCCTGGTCGCCCGCCTCGAGGACGAGACCGGCGTCGATCCCTTCACCATTTC
The DNA here is from genome assembly GCF_900094575.1 of Bradyrhizobium yuanmingense. GTDB lineage: Bacteria > Pseudomonadota > Alphaproteobacteria > Rhizobiales > Xanthobacteraceae > Bradyrhizobium > Bradyrhizobium yuanmingense. The sequence goes on from NZ_FMAE01000003.1 coordinate 232,134, forward strand.
CGAGGACGCAGCGTTCCCCGCCACGGTGGGCGATTTCGTGCGGGCCTACGAAAATGTCCCCGCGTGAGATCTTTGCACTTCGCGACCATCTTGGCGCGGAGCTGAAAGGCCGCACCATCTCCGATGCGCATGATGTCGTATCGCTGACGGGCATCCTGTCGCACACTGTTCTGGGCGGGCGGCTGCACGAGCTCTCTGGCCGTGCCGTGCTGCTCAAGCTGTCGGACCAGCTCCGGTCCGGCCTTGCCATGATCGAGCTCGACGGCATCGCCCGCCGCATGCTGTTGTGTCCGCCGGACCTCAACCCGGCGCATCTCGGCGCCTTGATCGCGGATGCCGGGATCGATGCCGTCGTCACCGACGAGCCCGAACTCTGGGCGGCGTCCGGCGTGCCGCTGGTCGTCACCGCGCAATTGCCGCCGCAAGCCGCCGCGCCGGCCAAGACCGCGCGCGGCACCGAATGGCTGATGCTCACCTCGGGCACCTCGGGGGTGCCAAAGATCGCCGGCCATACGCTGGAAGCGCTGACCGGCGCGATCGTCGCCGAAGGCCCATCGCGCGGACCTGCACCGGTCTGGGCAACGTTCTACGACATCCGCCGCTATGGCGGCCTGCAAATCTTTCTCCGTGCCATCCTCTCCGGCGGTTCGTTGGTGCTGTCCGATCCCCATGAGGCGCTCGCCGATCACGTCGCGCGGCTGAAGGCGCGCGGTGTCTCGCATATCTCCGGCACGCCTTCGCATTGGCGCAAGCTCCTGATGAGCGGCTCGGCCGCCCAGTTCGCCCCGGCTTACGTCCGTCTCTCCGGCGAGATCGCCGACCAAGCCGTGCTCGACGGCCTGAAGGCGGCATTCCCCCATGCGTCCGTCGGCCATGCCTATGCCTCGACCGAGGCCGGCGTCGGGTTCGCCGTCAATGACGGGCTGGAAGGCTTTCCGGCCGACTATCTCGGCAACCGCAACGGCGTCGAGATGAAAGTCGTCGACGGCTCGCTGCGCATCCGCTCGACGCGCACGGCTCATGCCTATATCGGCCGCAACGCCTCCGCGCTCACCGACGACGACGGCTTTGTCGACAGCGGCGACATCGTCGAGCTGCGCGGCAACCGCTATTATTTCGTCGGCCGGCGCGGCGGCATCATCAATATCGGCGGGCTGAAGGTCCACCCCGAGGAGATCGAGGCGGTGATCAACCGCCATCCGGATGTGCGGATGTCGCGCGCGAAGTCGCGCAAGAGCCCGATCACCGGCGGCATCGTCGTCGCGGACGTGATCCTCACCGAGGGCACCGATCCGGCGCGCGCGAAAGAGATCCGCGACCAAATCCTGGATCTGTGCCGCGCCCAGCTCGCATCCCACAAGGTGCCGGCGGTCCTCCGCTTCGTCGAGGCGCTCGACGTCACCCCGGCCGGAAAACTGGCGCGCACCGATGCATAATGTTCTCGTCACCGGCGGCAGCCGCGGCATCGGGCTTGCGATCGGCAAGCGCCTTGTCGCGGCCGGCTTCAACGTCATCGCGGCGGCGCGGCGCGAAAGCGAAGAGCTCAAGGCGGCCATCGCAGCCGCCGACGGGCGCCTGCATTTCCGTGCCTGCGATCTTGCCGTGATCGATGCAATCCCGGCCTTCGCAAAGCTCGTGCGCGACGAATTCGGCCCGATCTACGGCCTCGTCAACAATGCCGGTCTCGGCACCGAAGGCCTGCTGGCCACCATGCACAATTCCGAGATCGAGGCGCTGGTGCAGCTCAACGTGCTGTCGCCGATCATCCTCACCAAATATGTGGCGCGCCAGATGATGGCCGACGGCGCCGGGCGCATCATCAACATCTCCTCGATCATCGCGACGACAGGCTATAACGGCCTCTCCGTCTACGGCGCGACCAAGGCCGCCGCGACCGGCTTCACCCGCTCGCTGGCCCGTGAGGTCGGCAAGCTCGGCATCACCGTGAACGCGATCGCGCCGGGCTTCATCGACACCGAGCTCACCCACAATCTGTCTGAGGAAGGCCGCAAGCGCATTGCGGGCCGCAGCGCGCTGCGCCGGCTGCCGGAGACGGATGACGTCGCGCGCATGGTGGAATACCTCCTGGGCGAAGGCGGCCGCAACGTCACCGGCACCGTGTTCACCATCGATGCCGGGAACACGGCGTAGACGGAACCCGGCTGCCACAATTGCGCTGATCGTGCGCAATGACAGCCAGCCGGATTTGGTCGTAAGATGCCCCGCAATCGATTGGTTTACGTCAATCGATCTGCCCTAAACGAAGGGGAGCAGTCGATGGCCACTTCAGACATGACCGCTTCAAGCCGAGCCCTGAAAGAGCCGGTGCGTGTGAAGTCGGATGAGGTCCGCTGCCCGCCGATGTCGCATCAGAATTCCGGCGATCACGGCCACGAGGCGTATCCGCAGCAATTCGTGCGCCTGATCGGCTGCCACGACGTCCCTGCATCCCAGCTGCGCAAGCGTCGGGACGAGAAGCTGCACTAGCCGCTCACGGCCGCTGCTTCGGCAGGTCGAATCGTTCCTGTGAAAATTCCGGCGGCCCTTCGGTGAGGCGGCGAATGCGGCGCTCGCGTTCGTCTGGCGGCAATGCCGGATCGAGCAGTAACTCGATCTCATGCACTGCGATCTCTTCGATCTTGGTCGCGTCCGATACGACCGGGTGCGCGGGCGCGGAGACGGGGAGTGCCAACTTCAGCCCCAGCTCGATCAGCTTGCAGATCGCATCCGAGCGGGTCAGGCGGTGAGCTTCAGCCCAGGCATCGACCGCCTCCGTCAATCTTTCCGGCATCTTCACCGCGCTGATCGGGTCGACACCCGTGCGCCGGCGGACCGGAGAGGTGGAGTCCTTGCTGCTGAAGTCGGACACCTCGATTTTCCCATGCAACCCCTTGGAGCCGACCGACGATAGCCGCTCTCCCCGGATGGCCGTTTGATGCCGATCAATGATCCCGCCGAGGCATTGCAAGGCGGCCGCATCTTGTTGTCCGGGCCACTTTCGGCCAATGATCGAAAGGGGGCGCGAGCCAGCGAACCCGGATCGATCCTGCCACGTATCTTGCTTCGCATTCCAACAGTCCGGCAATCCCGATGAGCTCAGGCGAGTCCTTCTATGGCGGCATTCCCGTCTTCCGAGGCTTCACCAGCCTGATGGATCCTGCGCTTTATGCGCCGCTGCCGGACGACTGGAGCATCGGTGTTGCCGATATCGTCGATTCGACCAAGGCGATCGCGGCGCAGCGCTACAAGGCCGTGAACATGGCCGGTGCCGCCGTGATCGCGGCGGTGACCAATGCGCTGCAGGGGCGGGAATTTCCCTTCGTGTTCGGCGGCGACGGCGCCAGCTTCGCGGTGGCGCCAGACGACGTCGAGCTTGCCCGCCAGGCGCTGGCTGCGACCGCGACCTGGGTGCGCGAAGGCCTCGATCTGACCCTGCGCGTCGCCTTGGTGCCGGTCAGCGTCATTCGCACACACGGCCTCGATGTGCGCGTCGCCCGGTTCGGGCCGTCGGCCAACCTGTCCTATGCGATGTTTTCGGGCGGCGGGCTCGCCTGGGCCGACGCCGCGATGAAGCGCGGCGAGTTTGCCGTCGATGAGGCGCCCGCCGGCACGCAGCCGGACCTTTCGGGCCTGTCGTGTCGTTTCGAGGTGATGCCGGCGGCGCGCGGCCTGATCCTGTCGGTGCTGGTGATGCCGGCGCGCGGCGTCGATCAGGTGGCCTTCCGCAGGGTGATCGAGGACATCATTCATCTCGTCGAGCGCAGCCCGGAGGGCGGCCGGCCGGTGCCGCCGCAGGGGCCCCCGCTGAAATGGCCGCCGCAGGGCGTGGAATTCGAGGCCCGAACCAGGCGCGGGGGTCCGCTGCTCGCGCGCAGAGCCAGCGTACTCGCCTATACGTTGTTCGCCTATTTCATCATGCGCTTCGACATCAAGATCGGCGGTTTCGTGCCCAGCCTCTACAAGCGGCAGGTGGTCGAGAACTCGGACTTCCGTAAATACGACGACGGCCTGCGCATGATTCTGGACTGCACGCCGCAGCTCGAGCGCGCCTTGAACGATCGTCTCAAAGCCGCCGCGCGCGAGGGCATCGTGCGCTACGGCCTCTACCAGCAGGACGCTGCGATGATGACCTGCTTCGCGCCGTCGGCGCTGCGCAGCGATCACGTCCATTTCATCGACGGCGCGCGCGGCGGCTATGCCTCGGCGGCGACGGCGTTGAAGGCGATGATGGCAGCGGGTTAGCGCCCCGCGCGCGTCCAGGTCTCACCGCCGCAGAGCGCGCCGACGCAGCCTTCGACCCGCAGCGCGTCCGCGCCAGTCAGGCTGATGTTGCTCGCATAGGTGCTGCCGTCGTCGGCATTGTAGATCTGGCCCGACCATTTGTTCGGTCCAGCCGGCTCCATGCCGCTGAACAATGGCAGGCCGATCATCGGACGCCTGGCCAGCGCGGGATTGGGATTCTTGCTGTCGGTGGCGGGCTGGCCGGTCGCGCTGTCCATGGGCTCGCGCAGCCAGACGATGTGGCCGCAGATGCCGCCGCCGCATTTGCTGATTTTGACGCGCGCATCGCCCGCCTGGGTGAGCCAGGTCCCGTCGGCGCTCTGCGCATGGGCGAAAGGCGCACCGATCAGCGCAGCCAGAATGACGGTGAGAGCGGCGAATCTGAATGTCATGGAGAGGGGCCCTGGAATGGAGGCGCCTCCATAGCAGCAATTCGAGCGCGCGCAACGCCCGATGGAATCACATTTCTGAGCTTATCTGCCTGCGCTTATTTGCCTGCGATCATTTGCCCCAGCGCGCGAAAGCGACCGAGGCGGCGGTCGAGAGCCCGAACACGACCATGGCGCCGCCGACCAGCGCGAACAGGGTCCAGGCCGGCGCTTGCGCGGTCATCAGTCCGATGCCGCCGATCGCAACGATCAGAAGCCGTGCCGTGGAAGCGAGCACCGGACCGCCGACGCGTGCGGCGCCTTGCGAGGAGAAGTAAAGCGACACGCCCATGCCGAAGAACACGAAAGCCGGACCGGCCCAGTGGAAATAGCTGTGCGCGGCGGCGGTGACGCCGGGATCGCGGGTGAAGAGCCCGACCCACAGTGACGGCGCGAGCGCAACGACGAGGCCGATCAGCCCCACCGTGAGTCCCGAGGCGGCGGCCGCGGTCCAGGCGACACGCCGCGCGCGCTTCACATGCCCGGCGCCGATCGCCATGCCGACCATCGGCACCGAGGCGATGCCGAAGGCGAAGGTGATCGGGATCAGCAGAAATTCCAGCCGCGAGCCGATGCCGTAGCCGGCCAGCATCTCGGTGCCGAAGGTCGCGAGGATCTTCGTGAAGATCAGAATGGTGAGCACGGTCTGCAGCGGCGACAGGCAGGCCACCGCGCCAACTTTGAGAACGTCCAGGAACATCGCGCGCTCGAAATGAAAGGCGCGGACATCCAGCGGCAGCCGGCTGCGCCCCGACAACAGATACCAGATGAAGAAGATCGCCGCGCAGCTGAACGCGATCAGCTGCCCGCTCGCCACGCCCGGCATGCCGAATTGCGGCACTCCGAACAGGCCGAGCCCCAGCGTGCCGCCGAGCACGATCTGCAGCGCGCTCGCGCCGATCAGAATCATCGAAGGCAGGCGCATGTCGCCGGTACCGCGGATCACCGAGGCCAGCGTGTTGACGAGCCAGATCGCGACCGCGCCGGAGAACAGCACCTGCGAATAGCCGCTGGCCTCCTCGAGCACGCGCTCGCGTCCGCCGAGCAGCGCGAAGAAGGAGCGGCCGAAGGCGAGCATCATCACCGTGAAGAACAGCCCGCCGCAAAGGCCGATGATGGCGGCATGCAGCGCCAGCGTCGCGGCGCGGTCGCGATCCCCTGCGCCGAGGGCGCGGCTGATTGCGGACGAGACGCCGCCGCCCATCGCGCCCGCGCTCATCATCTGCGTCAGCATCGCGAACGGAAACACCAGCGCGATCGCGGCGAGCGGGATGGTGCCGAGCCGGCCGATATAGGAGGTCTCAGCCACTGCGACGAGCGTGCTGCCGACCATCGCGATCATGTTGGGGATCGCGAGCCGCAGCAGCGTCGGCAGGATCGGCGCGGTCAGGAGGCTCGCGATGGGGGAGGCGACCGGCGCAACCGGCGGGACGGCATCTGCGGGGGCGTCGATCGTCATGTTCACCGGGCGGAAAATTAAATGATGACCGACATATTATAAGAGAATGAGCCGGCCGGCGCAGCCCTGGCTCACGCAGGGCTCACCACGGCAGGCCGCATAGGTCGATGGTGCCCAGCGTCGGCGCGCGCACGATGTGGAAGACATAGGGCGCCATGTAGGTGAACCGAATCCGCCCTTCCGGCTGTTCGCAATAGACCTCGCCTTTGAACGGCAGCCAGCTCCGGGCCTCGTAGAACGCGAAATTGTGCGGCTCGCAGACCAGTAGGGCGAACCGAACCGCCTCGTTGGCGCGCATGGTATGCACCGCCGCGTCGATCGCCACGGTCGCATAACCACGGCCGCGCTGGTCCTCGCGCGTCGAGACGCCGCCGATGCCGCCGATATGAACCTTCTGTCCATTCCAGGTGATGGTGCGGAAGTAGATGCCGACATGGCACACGAGACCATCCTCGGGCGTCTCGACCAGCACGCGGAGATCGGCATTGGCCCATTTGACATGAGCCCAGGGCTTGCCTGCGACCAACTGCGGTGCCCAGACCGCCTGAAGTAGCGGCTCGGCCCTCGGCCACGAGGCGTCGCCGTTCAATATGTCGATCTCGATGCTCATGGCCTCGTCCTCCACAGCTCCGCTTCTTCGCGCGTTTGTTCTGTCTTAAGCGCCTCAAAGGCAATGATATTTTACAGCGAACTGCAGGTCTGATCACGGCGGCCGGGTTGCGGCGAATTTGTGCATTCAAGCAGGACGCGCCAAGTCACGCCTTTTCGCAAATTCTGAGGTATTTAATGGCGGCGGAACCTTCTATAAGGGGTGACCGTTAGAACTCGTTCCCCACCAGTTGCGGACAAGAAGCCATGACCTTTACGCTGCCCCCACTTCCTTACGCCTATGACGCCCTCGGCCAGTACATGTCGAAGGAGACGCTGGAATATCACCACGACAAGCATCATCAGGCCTACGTCACCAACGGCAACAACGCGCTCAAGGGGACCGAATGGGAAGGCAAGTCCCTTGAAGAGATCGTCAAGGGCTCGTTCGGCAAGAACCCCGCGGTGTTCAACAACGCCGGCCAGCACTACAACCACATCCACTTCTGGAGCTGGATGAAGCCCAATGGCGGCGGCACCAAGCTGCCGGGCAAGCTCGAGAAGAAGATCAACGAGGACCTCGGCGGCTTCGAGAAGTTCAAGACCGACTTCCAGGCGGCCGGCGTCGGCCAGTTCGGCTCCGGCTGGTGCTGGCTCCAGGTCAAGAACGGCAAGCTCGAGATCTCCAAGACCCCGAACGGCGAGAATCCGCTGGTGCACGGCGCCACACCGATCCTCGGCTGCGACGTCTGGGAGCACTCTTACTACATCGACTATCGCAATCGCCGTCCCGACTATCTCAAGGCGTTCGTCGAGAACCTCGTGAACTGGGAATACGTGGAGTCCCTGTTCGAGAAGGCGTGACAGGTGTCATTCCGGGGCGCGCGAAGCGCGAGCCCGGAATCCATTTGTCTGCTCGGGTGACGCCCGATGGATTCCGGGTTCGGCGCTGACGCGCCGCCCCGGAATGACAGAAACAAAGGCGGTCGCAGGCGCGACCGCCTTTTTGCTGTGCGGAATTGCCCTGCGTGGCGCGCGCATGGGTCTGTCGTCACACCGTTTGCATCGGGGGAACACCGCCCTTAATCAGGACGGGCATCACCCTCGAGCGACCCAGCCCGTTGTCAGGACCTTCCCCGAACCATCCAGCGCCTTCCGGCGACGCGGAATCCGAGCCGCGGCCGGGCCGGGTCCGCAAGCCGATCGGCTGGTCGACCATCATCATCGCAGCTCTGGTGGCGGTGAGTGCGGCACTGGTCTGGCGGCGGGACGGCACCGACGGCGTTCTGGACATCCTTACCCACGATCTCTCCTTGTTTTCGGGCATCCTGCCGCGCGTGCTCGCCGGCTGCCTGTTAGGGGCCTTCATCTCGGAAATCCTGCCGCACGAGAAAGTCTCGCGCTCGCTCGGGCCGAAGTCCGGCCTGATGGGCCTTTTGATCGGCACGGCGTTCGGCGCGATTCTGCCCGGCGGTCCCTTCACGGCCTACCCGGTGGCGAGCGCGCTGCTCGCGGTCGGCGCCGATTTCGGCGCCACCATCGCCATGGTCGTGAGCTGGACGCTGATCGGCTATGGCCGGGCGGTCGCCTGGGAAATCCCGATCATGGGCACCGATTTCACGCTGTGGCGGATCGTGATCTCGCTGCCGCTGCCGGTGCTCGCCGGCGCGCTCGGCCGCTTCGTCTATGTCAGGCTCTATCCGAAGCCGCTCGCGAAGGACGACGAGAGTTGAGCGCAGCGCTTCTGATCGACATCCTGCTGTGGAGCTCGGTGCTCGGCGTCGGGCTGATCGCCTTTCGTCGTGGGCGCCCGGTGTTCGTGGCCTCGCTGCGCGAGGGCACGATGGACTTCGTCAACATCGTGCCGCGGATCGCGCTTGGCGTGATCGGCTCCGGCTACATCGCGGCCATCATCCCGCAGGAGGTGATCACCGGCTGGCTCGGCCCGGATAGCGGCTGGCTCGGGGTTGCCACCGCCGTGGTCGCCGGCGCCGCCACGCCCGGCGGTCCCGTGGTCGGCTTCTCCATTGGCGCCGTCGCGCTGAAGTCGGGCGGCGGGGTGCCGCAGGTGGTCGCCTATGTCGTCGCCTGGGCGCTGTTCGCCTTCCAGCGGGTGATCTTGTGGGAGATCCCGTTCATGCCCGCCCGTTTCGTCTGGTTCCGCTGCGCCGTCTCGGTGCCGTTCCCATTCGTGGCAGCCGCCATCGCCATGGTGATCGGCAAGCCCTGAGCCGCGATGTCAGTCCCGCCGTGGACAGGCGTAATGTTATAATATAACGTCCGCAAATGGCTCCCGCCGCGTCCCACGCCCACCAGCACGACCATGCTCATGGCCATTCCCATGGTCACGGCCATGGACATTCGCACGGGCACGATCACGCCCACGCCCATGTCCACGATGCGACCTCGCCGCATCCGGCCCAGACCGCGCCTTGGTCGATCCTGCGCATGGCCATGGCGGGCCGTCTCGCGGCCGCGCTCGCGGTCTGTGCCGTGCTGTGGGGCATCGTCTTGCTGGCGATGAGGTGACGATGGCAGCGTTGCACTTTCACAACGTCACGCTCGGCTATGATCGGCACCCCGCCGTGCATCATCTCAGCGGCGAGGTCGCGCCGGGCGCGCTGGTCGCCGTGATCGGCCCGAATGGCGCCGGCAAGTCGACGCTGTTGCGCGGCATCGTCGGCATCCTCAAGCCGCTCGACGGCACGATCCATCTCGGCGGGCTCGACGCCCGCGACATCGCCTATCTGCCGCAAAGTGCGGAGATCGACCGCAGCTTCCCGATCTCGGTGTTCGATTTCGTCGGCACCGGGCTGTGGCGTGGCACAGGCCTGTTCGGCGGCATCGGCAAGGCCGCGCGCGACAAGATTCTCCGGGCAATCGGAGCAGTTGGCCTCAGCGGTTTTGAGAACCGCCCGATCGGCACGCTCTCCGGCGGTCAGATGCAGCGCGTGCTGTTCGCCCGTGTGCTGCTCCAGGATGCCAGCCTGATCGTGCTCGACGAGCCCTTCAACGCCATCGATGCCAAGACCATCACTGATCTGCTCGCGCTGGTGAGGCGCTGGCATGGCGAGGGTCGCACCGTGCTCGCCGCGCTGCACGACATGGAGATGGTGCGCAATCATTTCACCGAAACGCTGGTGCTGGCGCGCGGCCCGGTCGCGTGGGGTCCGACGGCGGAGGTGCTGACGCCGGAAAATCTGCTGGTCGCGATGCGGATGTGCGAGGCCTTCGACGACAGCGCCGCGGCCTGCGCGGCCGATGATATCAGCTCGCGGGCGGCCTGATATCCGATGCTCTATGACGCGCTGATCGGTCCGTTCACCGAATTCGAGTTCATGCGGCGCGCGCTCGCCGCGGTGATCGCGTTGGCGCTGGCGGGGGCGCCGATCGGCGTGTTCCTGATGCTGCGCCGGATGAGCCTCGTCGGCGACGCCATGGCGCACGCGATCCTGCCTGGCGCGGCGGTCGGTTTCCTGCTCTCCGGCCTCAATCTGTTCGCGATGACGGCCGGTGGCCTGGTCGCCGGCTTTGCCGTCGCGATCCTCGCTGGCGTGGTCGCACGCTCGACCGGGCTGAAGGAAGATGCCTCGCTCGCCACCTTCTATCTCGCTTCGCTTGCGCTCGGCGTCACCATCGTCTCGATCAAGGGCACCAACATCGATCTCCTGCACGTGCTGTTCGGCAACATCCTCGCAATGGACGATCAGACCCTGCTGGTGGTCGCCTTCAACGCCACGGTGACGCTGCTGGTGCTCGCGGTGATCTACCGCCCGCTGGTGATCGAGAGCGTCGATCCCCTGTTCCTGCGCACCGTGAGCCGCGCCGGTGGCCCCGCCCATCTCGCCTTCCTCGCGCTGGTCGTCATCAACCTCGTCAACGGCTTTCAGGCGCTGGGCACGTTGCTGGCGGTGGGGCTGATGATCCTGCCTGCGGGCATCGCAAGGTTCTGGTCGCGCGATCTCACCGCGATGATCTGCATCGCCGTCACTGCTGCTGCGGTGTCCGGCTATGCCGGCCTCGTGCTCTCATTTCAGACCCGCGTGCCCTCGGGCCCGGCGATCATTCTGGTAGCGACGGTGCTCTACATCGTCTCCGTCCTGTTCGGCCGCGTCGGCGGCATCGTCCGGCAGCTGTTTCCCGGCCGGCATCTGGAAGCATGACGATGCGGCTCATCCTGGTTTGTGCGCTGTTGCTGATCGCCTCGCCGCTTGAGGCCGCGGAGCGGCTCAACGTCGTCGCGAGTTTCTCGATCCTCGGCGATTTCGTCCGCAATGTCGGTGGCGACCGCGTCAACCTGACGACGCTGGTCGGACCCGACGGCGACGTCCACGTCTATACGCCGGCCCCTGCCGATGCCAAGCGGGTCGCGGCGGCGAAGCTCGTCATCGTCAACGGGCTCGGGCTGGAGGGCTGGCTGCCGCGCCTCGTGCAATCCGCGGGCAGCAAGGCCAAGGTGATCACCGCAAGCGCCGGCATCGCGCCGTTGAAATTGGGTTCGGCCGCTGATCCCCACGCTTGGCAATCCATCCCGAACGCCAAGATCTACGTCACCGACATTGCGAGCGCGCTCGCCACGGCCGCTCCTGACGATGCAGAGTTCTTCCGCGCCCAGGCCAAGGCCTATCTGGAAAAGCTCGAAACACTGGACCGCGAGGTCCGCGACGCTGTCGCAAAAATCCCGCCGGAGCGGCGCAAGGTGATCTCCACCCATGACGCCTTCGGCTATTTCTCCAGCGAATACGGTATCCGGTTCATCGCCCCCCGGGGCGTCTCCACGGAGAGCGAGCCGAGCGCGCGAGATATCGCCGCCATCATCGGCCAGATCAAGGTCCAGAAAATCCCGGCCGTGTTCCTTGAAAATATCAGCGACGATCGCCTGATCCGGCGGATCGCCGCCGAGACCGGTGCCAGGGTCGGTGGCACCCTGGTTTCGGACGGTTTGACCGGCGAAAAGGGGCCTGCACCCACTTACATTGACATGGTCAGGCACAATATAAAGGCCCTGACCAGCGCGCTTGACCATTAGGGCAGGGGCCACCCCGCCTCGCGTCGCGCGAAAAAGCCTTGAAGTCCGGAGTTGTTATGTCTGACGCGACCTCCCAGAAGATTCCCGTGACCGTGCTGACCGGCTATCTCGGCGCCGGCAAGACCACGCTGCTCAACCGCATCCTGTCGGAGAACCACGGCAAGAAATACGCCGTCATCGTCAACGAATTCGGCGAGATCGGCATCGACAACGACCTCATCATCGGCGCCGATGAGGAAGTGTTCGAGATGAACAACGGCTGCATCTGCTGCACCGTACGAGGCGACCTCGTCCGCATCATGGACGGCCTGATGAAGCGCAAGGGCAAGTTCGACGCCATCATCGTCGAGACCACCGGTCTTGCCGATCCCGCCCCCGTCGCGCAGACTTTCTTCGTCGATGAGGACGTGCAGAAGAACGCCCGGCTCGATGCGGTCGTGACGGTCGCCGACGCCAAATGGCTGTCCGACCGTTTGAAGGATGCACCAGAGGCCAAGAACCAGATCGCCTTTGCCGACGTCATCGTTCTGAACAAGACCGACCTCGTCAACAAGGGCGAGCTCGCCGAGGTCGAGGCCCGCATCCGCGGCATCAATCCCTATGCGAAGCTGCATCGCACCGAGCGCTGCGCGGTGGCGCTGGCCGACGTGCTCGACCGCGGCGCATTCGACCTCGACCGCATCCTCGACATCGAGCCTGACTTCCTGGAGGCCGACGATCATGACCACGATCATGATCATCACCACCATCACGGCCACGATCACCATCACCATGATCACGGCCACGGCCTGAAGCACTATCACGACGAGGAGATGCAATCGCTCTCGCTCAAGACCGACAAGCCGCTAGATCCCAACGTGTTCATGCCCTGGCTGCAGAACCTGGTGCAGGTCGAGGGCGGCAAGATCCTGCGCTCCAAGGGCATCCTCGCCTTCCTCGACGACGACGATCGCTACGTCTTCCAGGGCGTCCACATGATGCTGGAGGGCAACCACCAGCGGAAGTGGAAGGAGGGCGAGCCGCGCGAGAGCCGCCTCGTCTTCATCGGCCGCGAATTGCCCGAAGAGGCGATCCGCAAGGGTTTCGAGAGCTGCATCGTCTCGTGATGAAAGAGTTTACGCCAGCGCCCGAGTCCGCTTCGATCGTTTCCGTCACCGACCGCGTCCAGCCGATTGCGCTCGGCATGGCCGTGACCTCGGTGCATTTCCTGAAGGATCGCGCCGCCTTCGTCGGCGGCGAGGAGAACGTCGCATTCGTCGATGCCAATTGCGAGATCACCACGGTTGCCGTGCATAGCGGCGGCATTCTCTCGACCGCCTCCGACGGCAAGCGCCTCGTCATGGGCGGCGACGACGGCAAGGTCGTCTCGATCGATGCCAAGGGCGAGGTGACGCTGCTCGCCACCGATCCCAAGCGGCGCTGGATCGACGCGGTGGCGCTGCACGCCGACGGCGCGTTCGCCTGGTCGGCCGGCAAGACCGCGACCGTCAAGAGCGGCAAGGCCGAGGAGAAGTCGATCGACGTGCCCTCGACCGTCGGCGGCCTTGCCTTCGCGCCGAAGGGCCTGCGGCTCGCAATCGCGCATTACAACGGCGTGACGCTGTGGTTTCCGAACATGGCGGGATCGGCCGAATTCCTGCCCTGGGCCGGCTCGCATCACGCGGTCACCTTCAGCCCCGACAACAAATTCCTGGTCACCGCCATGCACGAGCCGGCGCTGCACGGCTGGCGGCTCGCCGACAACAGGCACATGCGCATGACCGGCTATCCGGGCCGCGTCCGCTCGATGTCGTGGAGCGCCGGCGGCAAGGGGCTGGCGACCTCGGGCGCCGACACCGTGATCATCTGGCCGTTCGGCAGCAAGGACGGCCCGATGGGCAAGGAGCCCGCGATGCTCGCGCCGCTGCAGGCGCGCGTCTCCGCGGTCGCCTGTCATCCCAAGAACGACATCCTCGCCGCCGGTTACAGCGATGGCACCGTGCTGATGGTCCGTCTGGAGGATGGCGCGGAGATCCTGGTCCGCCGCAATGGCACGCCGCCGGTGGCCGCGATCGCCTGGAACGCCAAAGGCACGCTGCTGGCCTTTGCCGACGAAAATGGGGACGGCGGTCTGCTCGAGCTTTAATCTGTCATGGTTCCCGCCGTATAGGGAACCATGCGATTTCTGACGACCTTCCAGCTTGCCGACTTTGGCGACACCCTGGTCAGCCTGATCACGGCTTTCGTGCTGGGCACACTGATCGGCGCCGAACGGCAATACCGCCAGCGTACCGCGGGGCTGCGCACCAACGTGCTGGTCGCGGTGGGCGCTGCCGCCTTCGTCGATCTCGCCATGCAGCTGGACGGCGCCGACGGCGCGGTCCGGGTGATCGCCTATGTCGTCTCCGGCATCGGCTTCCTGGGGGCCGGCGTCATCATGAAGCAGGGCATGGATGTGCGCGGGCTCAACACCGCGGCGACGCTGTGGGCCTCGGCCGCGGTCGGCTCCTGTGCGGGCGCCGACATGATCGCACAGGCGGCCGCGCTGACCGTGTTCGTCATCGCCGGCAACACCATGCTGCGCCCGCTGGTCAACGCCATCAACCGCATCCCGCTGAACGAGAAGGCGCTGGAGGCGACCTACTATTTCAAGCTCGCAGTTGCGGCCGACGCCTTGCCCGACATGCGTGACCGCCTCGTCGACAAGCTCGAAGCGGCGAAATATGCCGTGGCCGATATCGAAGTCGCCGAGATCAGCGAGGGCATTCTGGAGATCGCCGCCAAGCTGGTTGCGACCGCGGTCGACCCGAACGAGCTGAACGCGGTCGCGACCGATCTGCAGCATCTGCCAGGCGTCCGGCATGCAACATGGGAAGTCAGCACGACGGAGTAGCGCGGCGTTTTGGCGCGTGCGGGTGGGTTCCGCGCGTTTTCAGGTTCCGGAACCGGCGCGCCCCAGTTTCGTTGATTCCGCGAACAAAGGCGGTGATCGACATGCCCGGCCGAGATGACAAACGTAGACTGAAGCTCAACCTGACAATCGCCGGTGCGCTGTTCGCAGCAGGCGTTGCGGTGTCGGTGATGTCCCTGGCGCAAATCCGCGCCGAAAGCCGCATGCAGCTGGCGCAGGCGACGCCCCCGCTCCAGGGCACCCCGTCCGACGAACAGAGCAAGGTGCCCGCGGAGGCGAAGCCCGGCGGTGATCGCCCGACCACGCCGGCCCCCGAGCCGGCACGGCCGGATCCGCGGACTCAGGGCGCGGCTGGTGCGGCCAAACCGGCGCTGCCGCCGGCCCCGGCCGAGAAGATCGCGCCGCCGATGGAGAAGAAGTAGTTTTTCCGGTCATTCCGGGGCGCGCGAAGCGCGAACTACGGTGCGCAATTGCGCACCGGAGAATCCATTTACCTGCAGAGTCTGCCGCCCGATGGATTCCGGGCTCGCGCCAAGTGGCGCGCCCCGGAATGACCGGCGGAGAGAGCCCGCCTCACCGCACCAGAATATTCCGGAACTGCCAGGGATCGCTGGTGTCGATGTCCTCCGGGAACAGTCCCGGACGATCCGTCAGCGGCGTCCAGTCGGTATAAAAGCCCTTCACCGGGCCGAGATAGGGCAGCTGAATTTCGAGCAGGCGCTCGAAATCCATCTCGTCGGCCTCGACGATGCCTTCGTTCGGGTTCTCCAGCGCCCAGACCATGCCGCCGAGCACGGCGGAGGTCACCTGCAGGCCGGTGGCGTTCTGGTAGGGCGCGAGCTCGCGGGTCTCTTCGATGGAGAGCTGCGAGCCGAACCAATAGGCGTTCTTGTCATGGCCGAACAGCAGCACGCCGAGTTCGTCGATGCCGTCGACGATCTCATTCTCGTCGAGGATGTGGTGCTTCTCCTGCATCTTCCCGGCGCGGCCGAACATTTCATGCAGCGACAGCACGGCATCGTCGGCCGGATGGTAGGCATAGTGGCAGGTCGGCCGGTAGATCGCCTTGCCCGAGGCGTCGCGCACGGTGAAGTAATCGGCGATCGAGATCGACTCGTTGTGGGTGACGAGGAAGCCGTACTGGGCGCCGCGGGTCGGGCACCAGGTGCGCACGCGCGTGTTGGCGCCGGGTTGCATCAGATAGATGGCAGCGCCGCAGCCGGCTTCATGGGTGTGCGCATTCTCGGGCATCCATTTCTCATGGGTGCCCCAGCCGAGCTCGGATGGCTGCATGCCTTCCGACAGGAAGCCTTCCACCGACCAGGTGTTGACGAAGACGTCCGGCTCCTTCGGCTTCTTCGAGCGCTGGGTGTCGCGCTCGGCGATGTGGATGCCCTTGATGCCGGCCTGCCGCATCAAATCCGCCCATTCGCCCTTGGTCTTCGGCCTGGGTGCATTGAGCTTCAGATCGGCGGCGACATTGAGCAGCGCCTGCTTGACGAAGAAGGAGACCATGCCGGGATTGGCGCCGCAGCAGGAGATGGCCGTGGTCGAGCCGGCGGGACGGGCCTTCTTGGCGGCCAGCGTCGTTTCGCGTAGCGCGTAATTGGAGCGCGCTTCCGGACCCTTTGAGGAATCGAAATAGAAGCCAAGCCAGGGCTCGTTGACGGTGTCGATGTAGAGCGCGCCGAGCTCGTTGCAGAGCTCCATGATGTCGGTCGAGCCGGTATCGACCGAGAGATTGACGCAGAACCCCTGGCCGCCGCCCTCGGTGAGCAGCGGGGTCAGCACCTCGCGGTAATTGTCCTTGGTCAGCCCTTTCTGGATGAAGCGGACATTGTGCTTCTCGCAAAGCGCCTTGCGGCCCTCGTCCTTGGGGTCGAGCACGGTGATGCGGGACTTGTCGTAATCGAGATGCCGCTCGATCAGGGGCAGCGTGCCTTTGCCGATGGAGCCGAAGCCGACCATGACGATGGGGCCGGTGATCTTCGCGTAGATCTGCGAGGGAGGGCTCATGGGATGGATTCTCCGGAACGTGCTGGCAGTGAGGGATGGATCAGGCGCTGCAGCGCTTGTCAGATGCTGCGGCGCTTGGCGGTGACTTCAATCTCGACCTTCATCTCGGGCCTCGCCAGGGCAGAGACGACCAGCAAGGTCGCCGCCGGCCTGATGTCGCCGAGGACCTCGCCGCAGACGGCGAAGTGGTCATCGATATAGCTGGCGTCGGTCACGTAATAGGTCGCACGGACGATATCGGCCATCTCGAATCCGCCCTCCTTCAGGGCGGCGGCGATGGTCTTGAAGCAGTTGCGTGACTGGCTCGTGACATCTGATGGCATCGTCATCGTGGTGTAGTCATAGCCGGTCGTTCCCGCGACGAAGGCGAACTCGCCGTCGATCACGGCACGGCTGTAGCCGACGGACTTCTCGAGCGGGGAGCCGGTGGAGATCAGGCGACGGGACATGGTCATGGGCCTCGACTGAAGGGGGTGTTTCGCGGGGTTAAAGGGCGTTTCCGGCGCCTGCGCAACCCCAAAGGAACGGGCCTCGCGCAGGCGCGGCAGGGCGTTGCCGCTCAATGCGGCTGCGGTCCGTCGCTACACGAGCGATCCCTCAGGCCGCGTGCGCCTCAGGCGCGCGAACCGACCTCCGTTTGGGCAGGGCCGCGCCGGTCGGGACGATCATCCCGGCGGCGCCATCAAGCGCGCCATCAGTGAACTCGATCGCCAGCAGGCGGTTGCGCTCGAACGGGCCGGGCAGCGACAGCTCGGCGGTCTTCTCGGCTGTGAAGCCGAAGCGGGCGTAATAGGGGGCATCGCCGAGCAGGATCACGGCGCCATGCCCGCGCGCCCGGGCGGCAGCCAGCGCTTGTTGCATCAGCGCGGCGCCGATCCCGAGCTCGCGGCAGGCAGGGTCGACCGCCAGCGGTCCGAGGACCAGAGCGGGCCTGCCTCCGGCGCTGACATGCCACAGCCGCACGGTTCCCACGAGCTTGCCCTCGCGCATCGCCGACAGGGCAAGGCCTGCAGCGGGCGCGCGTCCGTCGCGCAGGCGCTGGCAGGTGCGGCCATGGCGGTTCTCGCCAAAGCAGGCATCGAGCAGCGCTTCACGCGTCGCGACGTCTCCAGCACGTTCCGCACGGATCACGAACGGAGCGGCTTTCGAGGTGAGGGCAACTTGCGGCTTCCGAGGAGCAGTCATGGCACGTCAGTCCCCGCTTGAACCGGCGTGCGCACAGCACGCCTGTCCAAGACGTCGTCAGAAATCGAGATGTTGGATGAGGAGCCGGCGGACCGGCTCCCGGGTTCGTCAGGCCTCTGGAAAAGAGAGGCGGATCAGATGTGGTACGTCCGCAGCGGCGGAATGCCGTTGAACGCCACCGACGAGTAGGTCGACGTATAAGCCCCGGTGCCTTCGATCAGCACCTTGTCGCCGATCTCGAGCGTCACCGGAAGCGGATACGGGGTCTTCTCGTACAGCACATCGGCGCTGTCGCAGGTCGGACCTGCGAGCACGCACGGGGTCATGTCCGCGCCGTCGTGACGGGTGCGGATGGCGTAGCGGATCGACTCGTCCATGGTCTCGGCGAGACCGCCGAACTTGCCGATGTCCAGGTACACCCAGCGCACCTCGTCCTCATCGCTCTTCTTCGAGATGAGCACGACCTCGGATTCGATGATGCCGGCGTTGCCCACCATGCCGCGGCCCGGCTCGATGATGGTCTCCGGGATCTGGTTGCCGAAGTGCTTGCGCAGCGCGCGGAAGATCGAGCGGCCGTAGGTGACGACCGGCGGCACGTCCTTCAGGTACTTGGTCGGGAAGCCGCCGCCCATGTTGACCATGGACAGGTTGATGCCGCGTTCGGCGCAGTCGCGGAACACCTGCGAGGCCATCGCCAGTGCACGGTCCCACGCCTTCACCTTGCGCTGTTGCGAGCCGACATGGAAGGAGATGCCGCACGGCTCCAGGCCTAGGCGCTTGGCGAGGTCGAGCACCTCGACCGCCATCTCCGGGTCGCAGCCGAACTTGCGCGACAGCGGCCACTCGGCGCCGGCGCAGTCATAGAGGATGCGGCAGAACACCTTCGCACCGGGAGCGGCGCGGGCGATCTTCTCGACCTCGGCGGCGCAATCGACCGCGAACAGGCGAATGCCGAGCGCGAAGGCGCGAGCGATGTCGCGCTCCTTCTTGATCGTGTTGCCGAAGGAGATGCGGTCGGGCGTCGCACCCGCAGCCAGCGCCATCTCGATCTCGGCGACCGTGGCGGTGTCGAAGCAGGAGCCCATGGACGCCAGCAAGGCCAGCACTTCCGGCGCCGGGTTCGCCTTGACGGCATAGAACACGCGGCTGTCGGGCAGCGCCTTGGCGAAGCTCTGGTAATTGTCGCGCACGACCTCGAGGTCGACGACGAGGCACGGCTCGGTGTCGAGGCCTTCGTTGCGGCGGTTGCGCAGGAATTCCTGGATACGTTCGGTCATGGCACTCTCCAACGGTCCCAGCGACGGGAGCCGTATCAACGTGACGTCTGATGAGAGTGCTTCGGCCGCATCGCGCGATGGAGGCGCGCTGGGGCCAAAAAACTCAAACCAGACTGTGCTGCCGTGGATTGGTTGGGAGAGTTTCCCGCCCGCTCACCTGGCAATGAAGGACAAGCCTTTTCAGTAGCCCGCGCCGGCGTTGGACTGCCGGTAGAGACCAAAAAAGCCCGATCCGTCGTTGCTTTAAGTCGCGTCCCCCGTTGAGAGCGGGGTGCGCCGGTTCGCCTCCGGCTGCCAGTCACGGTTGCAAAGAGCGAAGTCACCTTCGACATGGCATCTCTTTGAGAGAGATGCTGGGCGCTCCGGGTTTGCTTCGGTCGCTCGACGTTTCAGTCTCGACTTCCGCACTTCCGAAGAGCCCCTCGGCTTCTTCACCCCTTGGCGGCTGTCCGGCCTCTTGTCCGGATACCTACCGACTGACACACGACCACAGGCACGTGCGAAATTGGGCAAGTCCGCACATAAGCGTTTTGACTCTGGTTCGCAAGAATTTTTTTAGGCTGCGGACAGGATTGCCTAACATCTGCTTGCGCACTGTTGCGCGAGCGACGCGGAAGATGAACGCGCGTTAAGTTTTCGCCGCGCAGCGCGTGCTGCCCACGCGCGAGACGCGTCAGCCGCGCTTGGTGAAGGGCTCGATGCGCTGAGCGCCGCGGATGAAGGCGGTCATCACGAGCACGCCGAGTGCGAACAGCACGGCCTGCAGGATATGGGCGCCCTGGTCGCCGAGCCCGAACAGGATCGCGAGCGCCCAGCCGCCGGCAAACGCCGCGCCGAACACCTCCGCGCCGATCAGGATGGCGGCGCTGATGACGGTGATGACGCTGGACCAGACGATCTGGCGGGGCGATGAAGAAGGCGCGTTCATGGTTTCAGAGAGTCCTGGCTTCGAGGGCCGCAATCTCCCCGAAAAGGAGGCTGGGGGCAAGGGCAAACGGCCCAAAAAAGCCCCACGCGTGCTATAGCTGGCCGCAACAATCGAGCCACGAAATCCGGGACTTGTGATGTCAGAACCCCGCCAAACTACGGACGCCGAGACCAATCCGCTGCTGAAGGCCTGGGTGACACCGTTCGCGACCCCGCCCTTCGACGAGATCAAGCCGGAGCATTTCCTGCCGGCCTTCGAGCAGGCCTTCGCCGACCACGCCGCCGAGATCGCGGCGATCACCAACGATCCCGCGGCGCCCGACTTCGCCAATACCATCACGGCGCTGGAGCGCTCGGGCAAGCTCCTGAGCAAGGTCGCGGCGGTCTTCTACGACCTCGTCTCGGCGCATTCCAACCCGGCCATCCTGGAGATCGACAAGGAGGTCTCCTTGCGGATGGCGCGGCACTGGAATCCGATCATGATGAACGCCGTGCTGTTCGGCCGCATCGCCCATCTGCACGAGAACCGCGCGGGTCTCGGTCTCACGCCCGAGCAGCTCCGCCTCTTGGAGCGCACCTACACCCGCTTCCACCGCGCCGGCGCCGGCCTCTCCGAAGAAGCCAAGGTGCGGATGGCCGAGATCAACGAGCGGCTGGCCCAGCTCGGCACCGGCTTCAGCCACCATCTGCTCGGCGACGAGCAGGACTGGTTCCTGGAGCTCGGGGAGTCCGACCGCCAGGGCCTGCCGGAGAGCTTCGTCGCCAGCGCCAAGGCTGCGGCGGAAGAGCGCGGCATGGCAGGCAAGGCCATCGTCACGCTGTCGCGCTCCTCGGTCGAAACGTTCCTGAAGAGCTCCGCCCGGCGTGACCTCCGCGAGAAGGTCTACAAGGCCTTCATCGCGCGCGGCGACAACGGCAACGCCAATGACAACAATGCGACCATTGTCGAGATCCTGAAGCTGCGCGAGGAGAGCGCCGGGCTCCTGGGCTATCCGACCTACGCCGCCTACCGGCTCGAGGACTCCATGGCCAAGACGCCGGACGCGGTGCGCGGCCTGTTGGAGCGGGTCTGGAAGCCGGCCCGCGCCCGCGCGCTTGCCGACCGCGACGAGATGCAGGCGCTGATCACGGAGGAGGGCGGCAATTTCAAGCTCGCCCCTTGGGACTGGCGCTTCTACGCCGAGAAGCTGCGTCTGCAGCGCGCCAATTTCGACGATTCCGCGATCAAGCCGTATCTCGGTCTCGACAACATGATCGCCGCCGCCTTCGACTGCGCCACGCGCCTGTTCGGCGTCACCTTCGAGGAGCGCAAGGACGTTCCGGTCTGGCACCCGGACGTCCGGGTCTGGGAGATGAAGGACAGGGGCGGCAAGCACAAGGCGCTGTTCTATGGCGACTACTTCGCCCGGCCGTCCAAGCGCTCCGGCGCCTGGATGACCTCGCTGCGCGACCAGCAGAAGCTCGACGGCGACGTCGCGCCGCTGGTTCTCAACATCTGCAATTTCGCCAAGGGCGCCGGCGGCGAGCCGTCGCTGCTGTCGCCCGACGATGCCCGCACCCTGTTCCACGAGTTCGGCCACGGCCTGCACGGCATGCTCTCCAACGTGACCTATCCCTCGCTGTCGGGCACCTCCGTGTTCACCGACTTCGTCGAGCTGCCGTCACAGCTCTACGAGCACTGGCAGGAGCGGCCCGAGGTGCTGCAGAAGTTCGCCCGCCACTACCAGACCGGCGAGCCGCTGCCGGACGACCTGCTGCAACGCTTCCTCGCCGCGCGAAAATTCAACCAGGGCTTTGCCACGGTCGAGTTCGTCTCCTCGGCGCTGGTCGACCTGGAATTCCACACCCAGCCGGCCGCCGCCGCGCAGGATGTCCGCGCCTTCGAGAAACGCGAGCTGGAGAAGATCGGCATGCCCGAGGAGATCGCGCTGCGTCACCGGCCGACGCAGTTCGGCCACATCTTCACCGGCGACCATTACGCCGCCGGCTATTACAGCTACATGTGGTCGGAGGTGATGGACGCCGACGCCTTCGGCGCGTTCGAGGAAGCCGGCGACATCTTCGATCCCGCCGTGGCCAAGCGCCTGCACGACGACATCTATTCGTCGGGCGGATCGGTCGATCCGGAAGCCGCCTACGAGGCGTTCCGCGGCCGCCCGCCGGAGCCGGATGCGCTGCTCCGCCGCCGCGGCCTGCTCGAAGACGCCAGGGCAGCCTGATGAGCATGCGCGCCCTGTTCGGATACCTGCTCGCCGCCGCGATGACGCTCGCGGCCGGGGCAGCGAATGCACATCCGCATGTCTGGATCACCGCCACCAGCGAATTGCTCTATGCTGCCGACGGCAGCGTCACCGGCGTGCGCCACGCCTGGACCTTCGACGACATGTTCTCGGCCTATGCGGTGCAGGGGCTCGAGAGCAAGACCAAGGGCGCATACACAAGCGAGGAGCTGAAGCCCCTGGCGCAGACCAACGTCGAGTCCTTGAAGGAATACGCCTACTTCACCTTCGCCAAGGCCGACGGGAAGAAGGAGCGGTTCCAGGAGCCGGTCGACTATTTCCTCGACTACAAGGACACGGTGCTGACCCTGCACTTCACCTTGCCGCTGAAGAATCCGGTCAAGCCCAGGCAGCTGGTGCTCGAAGTGTTCGACCGCTCCTTCTTCATCGACTTCCAGATGGCCAAGGACAGTCCGGTTAAGCTGGTCGGTGCGCCCGCGGGGTGCCAGATGAAGCTGGAGCGGCCGAACGACGGCACCGCGAGCGCGCAGAAGCTGAACGAGCAGACCTTCCTGAACGGTGAGAACTCGAATTTCGGCATGATGTTCGCCAACAAGATCACGGTGGATTGCCCTTGAAGCCGCAACTCTCTCCGCTTGCGCGCGGGCTGCTCGCCACTGCCGCTGTGCTGCTGGTCGTGGCCGTGACTGATGCCGCGCTTCATGATCTTCTCGCGCAAAACCCGTTCGGTGCGCCGCGACCAGCGCAGGTGGCCGAGCCTGAAGCGAGCGGCCTCATCGGCTGGCTCCTGGCCAAGCAGTCGGAATTCTATCGGCAGATGTCGGCAACCATCCGCGCCGCGAAGTCCGATGGCTCGGCGGTGTGGACGCTGCTCTTCATCTCGTTCGCCTATGGCATCTTCCACGCCGCCGGTCCCGGCCACGGCAAGGCGGTGATCGCCTCCTATGTGGTCGCCAACCGCGAGACTGCGCGGCGCGGCATCGCGCTGTCCTTTGCCTCGGCCCTGATGCAGTCGCTGGTCGCGATCCTCATCGTCGGCATCTCGGCCTGGCTGCTGAATGCGACGGCCAAGACGATGTGCAAGGCGGAAGGCGCGATCGAGATTGCGAGCTACGCCCTGATCGCGCTGTTCGGCCTGCGCCTGGTCTGGGTCAAGGGTCGCACCTTCATCCGCGCATTTCAGGCCATCCAGCCGGTGCCGGCGATGGCGGGCGTGCCGCACGACCATGATCACCACCATCATGATGCGCATGATCATCACCACGATCACGGCCATGATCAACACCATGGCCACGGCCACGCTCACCATCACCACGGGCACGACCACGTCCACGACGAGCATTGCGGCCATTCCCACGGACCCACGCCAAGCGAACTCGCCGGCCCCGGCGGCTGGCGGCGCGGCTTCGCTGCGATCCTGACCGTCGGCATCCGCCCCTGCTCGGGCGCAATCCTGGTCCTGGTGTTCGCGCTGGCGCAGGGCCTGTTCTGGGCAGGGATCGCCGCGACATTCCTGATGGGGTTGGGCACCGCGATCACGGTGGCGGCCATTGCTGTCGTCGCCGTCTCCGCCAAGGACATTGCCGCCCGCCTCAGCGCCGGACGCGACGGCGGTGGCGCGCTGTTTATGCGCGGCATCGAGTTCGGCGCCGCGAGTCTGGTCCTGCTGTTCGGCGTCGGCCTCCTGTTCGGCTACATTGCCGCCGAACGGACCACGTGTTTTTGAGGCGATAGATGTCGCGCGAACACTTCTGGTTCTTCCATCCGTTCCGGGTGCGCTATTCCGAGATCGACGGCCAGGGCGTCGTCTTCAACGCGCATTATTTGACCTATTTCGACACCACCATCACCGAATATTTCCGCGCGCTCGGCTTCGACCAATATGCGGATGCAAAGGCGAGCGGCATCGATTTCCACGTCGTCAAATCGCTGATCGAGTACAAGGCGCCTGTTAGGTTCGACTGGGAGCTCGACGTCGGCGCGCGCGTGGCGCGGATCGGCAATTCGAGCCTCCTGTTCGAGCTCGCCATCTTCCGGAAGGGCGGCACTGAGGCTCTGGTAACCGGCGAGATCGTCTGGGTCTATACGGACCAGAACACCCATCGTCCGGTCACGATCCCGGCATCAATGCGGGCACTGATCGCGACGCGAGAACGCCATCTTTCGGCGTGAAGCCGCTCACACCGGCAGAAACCGCTTCAATGCCGGCATGAAGAAGATGCCGAGATTGATCGCAAAGCCGATGCTCCAGAGGATCGAGCGCAGCGTCGGGCGGTTGCCGAGATACGTCAGCACATAGGCAATCCGCACGATCAGGAACAGCGCCGCGAGCTCGTCGATCAGCCGCTGCGGCGCTTCCCTGTATTCGGCGAGCAGCACCGCGAACGCAAAGAACGGAAACGTCTCGATGCCGTTCTGGTGCGCGCCGAGCGCGCGTTGCGACAGGGCGTCCTCATAGAAGGCGGGGTCGCGCGGCCGGGAATTGTCGAAGCGGCGAAACCTGATCCATTTGACCGTGACGATCGTCGACAGATAGAGCAGCAGCGCCCCGAAGACGCACCATTCCGCGAGTGTCATCCTGCCTCCCCCCGCTTGGGTGCGACCCTAGCGAACCCCGGCTCATCTTGACAAGTTCGGACCAACGCGCGACCCAACCAGTCATGAACAGCGTCCTCCCCCTCGAGACCGCGAAACCGGCCACCCGATCCGCCCTACCGCGCGTCGGCGTGCTCCTGATCAATCTCGGAACGCCCGATACGGCCGATGCTCCGGGCGTGCGGGTCTACCTCAAGGAGTTCCTCAGCGACGCCCGCGTCATCGAGGACCAGGGCCTGATCTGGAAACTGGTGCTGAACGGGATCATTCTGCGCAGCCGTCCGCGCACCAAGGCGCTCGACTACCAGAAGATCTGGAACAATGAGCGGAACGAGTCGCCGCTGAAAACCATTACGCGCTCGCAAAGCGACAAGCTCGCGGCCGCCTTGTCGGACCGCGACAACGTCGTTGTCGATTGGGCGATGCGCTACGGCAATCCGTCGATCAAGTCGGGCATCGACGCGCTGATCGCGAAGGGCTGCGAGCGTATCCTGGCCGTGCCGCTCTATCCGCAATATTCGGCCTCGACCTCGGCGACCGTCTGCGACGAAGTCTTCCGCGTGCTCGCGCAGCTGCGGAACCAGCCGACTCTGCGGGTGACGCCGCCCTACTATGACGACGAAGCCTATATCGAGGCGCTCGCCGCCTCGATCGAGGGCCATCTGGCGACGCTGTCCTTCAAGCCGGAGCTGATCGTGGCATCCTTCCACGGCATGCCGAAAGCCTATGTCGACAAGGGCGATCCCTATCAGCAGCACTGCATCGCGACGACCGAGGCGCTGCGCCGCCGGCTCGGCATGGACGAGACCAAGCTGCTGCTGACCTTCCAGTCGCGCTTCGGCAACGACGAGTGGCTGCAGCCCTATACCGACAAGACCATGGAGCGGCTTGCCAAAGAGGGCGTGCGCCGCATCGCAGTGGTGACGCCGGGCTTTTCCGCCGACTGCCTGGAGACGCTGGAGGAGATCGCGCAGGAGAACGCGGAGATCTTCAAGCACAATGGCGGCGAGCAGTTTTCCGCGATCCCCTGCCTCAACGACAGCGGACCGGGCATGAACGTGATCCGCACCCTGGTGCTGCGCGAGCTCCAGGGCTGGATCTGATGGGCATCCCATGAACCGCCGCCGGTGCCTGGCGCTTCTTGGGATGCTCGCGGCGCTGCCGGCCCCGGCCCTGGCGCAGCAGCCGAACGCGACACGGCGGCTCGGCGTGCTCTCGGTCACGGCTGCTGATGATGCGATCGGCCAGACGCGCAGCATCGCCCTGGTCGAAGCGCTCGCCGGCCAAGGCTGGAAGGAGCGCGACAATCTCAAGATCGATTGGCGCAACGGCGGCGGCGAGCGCGCCCGCATCGCGCAGCTCGCCGACGAGCTGATCGCGCTCAAGCCCGACATCCTGCTTGCGGTCGGCACACCCTCGGTCGAAGAGCTGCGCCGGCGCACCACGACGATCCCGATCGTGTTCGCCGTCGTCACCGATCCCGTCAGCCAGGGCTTTGTCGAAAACCTCGCGCATCCCGGCGGCAACCTCACCGGCTTTACCGATTACGACGGTCCGCTGGCCGGCAAATGGCTGGAGATGCTGACGCAGGTCACGCCGAAGGTGTCCCGCGTTGCGGTCGTCTTCAATCCCGCCACCGCGCCGTTCGCGCCCCTGATGCTGCGCACCATCGAGGACGCCGCACGGACGCTGCGCCTGACGGTCGAGCCCGCGCCCGTCCGTGACGCCGTCTCGATCGGGGCGCTGGCTTCCAGGCAAGACGGCGCCATCCTGGTCCTGCCGGACTTCTTCACCATGGCCAACCGCGCGCAACTGCTCTCGGCGATCGCACAGGCGCGTGTGCCCGCGGTGTTCTGGAGCCGTACCTTCGTCGACGAAGGTGGGCTGATGTCCTACAGCACCGACAGCGTCGAGCAGCTTCGCCGCGCCGCGGACTATATCGATCGGATCCTGAAGGGCGCACGGCCGGCCGACCTGCCGGTGCAGAATCCCACCAAGTTCGAGCTGGTGATCAACCTGAAGGCGGCGAGAGCGCTCGGCATCACGCTTTCCCCGGGCCTGCTTGCAATTGCGAATGACGTGATCGAATGAACCCGTCCGTGACGGACGCCTCGCCCGAATTCGTTAATCTCCGCCGCTAGAGCATGATCCGGAAAAGCGTGAAGCGGTTTTCCGAAAAGATCATGCTCAAACAATGACCTAAAGCGCGATGACGATTCATCATGATCGCATCGCGGTTCAGGCCTGCGCGCGCGCGCTTTCAAGAGCCTGTCGCAAATACATATCGCGACCGTTCTCTTGCTGTGCGTCTTGTGTGGAATTGCTCCGATACCGACGTGAATTGCGACCGCTGAACCGGTAGGATCGTGATCCCGACCAATGACAGCGCCGGAAAGGGCTTTTTCCTGACGTCTTGTCCCGGCTTGGAGGAGATATGAGCGGCTTCGACATTTTCGCGATTGTTCTGGTTTTGCTCGTCATCGTCACGCTGGTCGCCGGCGTGAAGACGGTGCCGCAGGGCTATGACTGGACCATCGAGCGGTTCGGCAAATACACCCAGACGCTGAGCCCCGGGCTCAATTTGATCGTGCCCTATTTCGATCGCGTCGGGCGCAAGATCAACATGATGGAGCAGGTGATCGACATTCCCGAGCAGGAGGTGATCACCAAGGACAACGCCACCGTGACGGTGGACGGCGTCGCCTTTTATCAGGTGTTCGATGCCGCCAAGGCGAGCTACGAGGTCGCCAACCTCAACCAGGGGATTACGGTGCTCACCATGACCAACATCCGCTCGGTGATGGGCTCGATGGACCTCGACCAGGTGCTGTCGCACCGCGACGAAATCAACGAGCGCCTGCTCCGTGTGGTCGACGCCGCGGTCTCGCCCTGGGGCGTCAAGGTCAACCGCATCGAGATCAAGGACATCGTGCCGCCCGCCGACCTGGTCGAAGCCATGGGGCGGCAGATGAAGGCCGAGCGGGTCAAGCGCGCCGACATTCTCGCGGCCGAAGGCCAACGCCAGTCCGAGATCCTGCGCGCCGAGGGCGCCAAGCAGGGCCAGATCCTCCAGGCGGAAGGCCGCCGCGAGGCCGCCTTCCGCGATGCCGAGGCGCGCGAGCGGTCGGCGGAAGCCGAGGCCAAGGCCACGCAAATGGTCAGCGAGGCCATCGCCAAGGGCGATGTCGCTGCGCTAAACTATTTTATCGCCGACAAGTATATCAAGGCATTCGGGCAACTGGCCGACTCGCCGAACCAGAAGGTCATCATGCTTCCGGTCGAAGCGATGAGCATGCTGGGCTCGCTCGCCGGCATCGGCGAAATTGCGAAGGCCACGTTCGGGGAGAGCGCGGTGGCCGCGGCCCGCCGCGGCGGCTCGGTACCGTCGTCGGGCCCGACGCCGCCGTCCGTGCCGCAGCAGTAATGGGACTATTCACAGAGGTCTTGTCATGACCGACATGTTCGTATCGCTCGGCAACTGGAACTGGCTGATCCTCGGCTTCATCCTGATGGCCCTGGAGGTGCTGGCGCCCGGCATCTTCCTGTTCTGGCTTGGGCTCGCTGCGCTGTTGGTCGGCCTGATCTCGTTCGCGGCTGCAATCTCCTGGCAGATCCAGCTCGTGATGTTCGCGATCTTTGCCGCCGCTGCCGTGCCGGTCTGGCGCCGCCTGGCCAAGCCGAAGCCGGACGCCAGCGCCAGTCCGTTCCTCAACAAGCGTACCGAAGCCCTGCTCGGCCGTGAGTTCACGCTGGAGAAACCGATCATCGACGGCACCGGCACCGTGCGCATCGGCGACACGGTATGGCGCGTGGCTGGGCCCGATACGCCGGCCGGCACGCGGGTGAAGGTGGTACAGGTCGACGGCGCGAACCTGACGGTCGCCGCGGCGTGAGGACTTTTCCCCTCTCCCCTTGCGGGAGAGGGTGGCTCGCCGCAAAGCGGCGAGACGGGTGAGGGGTGTCTCTCCGCGATAGCTAAGCTGAGTTCGTGGAGAGAGACCCCTCATCCGGCGCTTCGCGCCACCTTCTCCCACAAGGGGAGAAGGAACACCAGCGCGTGGCAACGAGTGATGCTCACCTTCTCCATCGCTCCGCAAACCTGTGCAGTGGCATGAAGGTCTCGCACAATTCCCGGCCCAGCGGTGTCAGTCCGTAACCTCCGCCGTCGCCCAGCTCCACGAAGCCCGCCTCGCGCAGCTCGGTCAGCCGGGCCTGCAGCACCGTGGGCGAGGCCTCGTCGCAGGCGCTGCGCAGGGCGCGCGAGGTGAGGGGCTCTCCGCGCAACTCCCACAAGATCCGCAAGGCCCAGCGCCGGCCGAGCAGGTCGAGCAAAGCCATGATCGGCCGTCCGGTGCGCGAGCCGCGGACGCGGCGTTCTGCTCTTGTCGCCCGTTTCGCCATGGTCACCTCTTGCGTCATGCTACGGATAATGTAGCGTAGTGCTACGGTAAATGTAGCAACGGAAATCGCTCATGTCCCAGGCCTCACCGCGCATCGCCCCGCTCTCGCCGCCTTATCCCCTGGGCATCCAGGCGCAGTTCGACCGCATCATGCGCGGTGCGCCGCCGCTGGTGCTGTTCCGGGTGATGGCGGGCCATGACCGCGCCTGGGACAAGTTTCGCGCGGGCGGGCTGCTTGATCCGGGGCCGCTCTCTCTGCGGCAGCGTGAGATCGTCATCGACCGCACCTGCGCGCTGAACGGATGCGAATACGAATGGGGCGTGCATGTCGCGATCTTCGCCGGGCCGGCGAAGCTCACCGCGGAGGAGGTGCGTGCGACGGTGCTGGGTGATGCGAATTCGGCCCTTTGGTCGCCGGCCGAACAGGCGCTGATCGCAGCCGTCGACGCGCTGCATCATCGCGCGACGTTGAGCGACGATGAATTCGCCGCGCTCTCCGCGCATCACGACGAGGCGCAGATCCTGGAAATCATGCTGCTGTGCGGCTTCTATCGCACGGTGTCGTATTTGGCGAACGGGCTGCGCTTGCCGCTGGAGGAGAACGCGGCGCGGTTTCCGGCGCCGCTCTAGCGGCCGTCATTGCGAGGAGCGTCTCATCCTTACCGTCATTCCGGGGCGCGCGAAGCGCGAGCCCGGAATCCATCGGGCAGCGACCTCGGGGTGAAATGGATTCCGGGTTCGCGCCAAGTGGCGCGCCCCGGAATGACGGGTGAAGCGGGCTGCGCGCCCTACGCCACGCCCGCGCGCAGCAGATCGTGCAGATGCACGATCCCGACCACCTTGCCAGCTTCCGTCACCAGCAGCGAGGTGATCTTGCGGGTGTTCAGCACCTCGATCATCTCGGTCGCGAGCATCGAAGGCGGCACGGTCTTGGGCTGCTTCGTCATGATCTCGTCGACGGTCACCGTCAGCAGATCGGGCCGCATGTGGCGGCGCAGATCGCCGTCGGTGATGATGCCGACGGCCTCGCCCGCATCGTTAACGATGCAGACGCAGCCGAGCCCCTTCGCCGACATCTCGACCACGGCTTCCGACATCTCGGTGCCGAGCGGCTTGAGCGGAATCTCAGCGCCCGTGCGCATGTAGTCGCGGACGAATTTCAGCATCGCGCCCAGCTTGCCGCCGGGGTGGAAATGCGCGAACTCCAGCGCGGTGAAGCCGCGTCCCTCCAGCAGCGCGATCGCGAGCGCGTCGCCGATCGCGGCCTGCATCAGCGTCGAGGTGGTCGGCGCCAGATTGTGCGGGCAGGCCTCGCGCGCCTTGGGCAGCTCGATCACGAGGTCGGCGGCCTGGCCGAGCGAGGACGACGCGCTCGAGGTCACCGCGATCATGGGGATCGCAAAGCGCGCCGAATAGTTCACGAGGTTCTTCATCTCCGGCTGCTCGCCGGACCAGGACAGCGCCAGGATGACGTCGTCGGGCGTGATCATGCCGAGGTCGCCATGACCGGCTTCGGCGGCGTGCACGAAGAAGGAAGGCGTGCCGGTCGAGGCCAGCGTCGCGGCGATCTTGCGGCCCATATGGCCTGACTTGCCGAGCCCGGTGACGATGACGCGGCCCTTGGCATTGCGGATCAGCTCGACCGCCTTGGCGAACGGCTCGCCCAGCGGGCCGCGCAGCGCGCTAGCGAGCGCATTGATGCCGCCGCTCTCCGTCTCCAGCGTGCGGAGCGCGGATTCGACGCTATCGGGAATGGAGCCGGATGATTGGGTCATCAGCGGTTTCGAGCTCGGCATGGTCGGGTCCAGGGAGGAGGGGCGTTCGCCCATTGGCGCCTGCTTAGCACGCCCCGATCAGCGAGGCGACGCGCGGCCGGATGCCCTCAACCGGTCATTAACCATAATTGTTTTAACTCCATTAACGATGGTTCTCGCCAGTCGGCGGGGATGATCGAGAAAGTGTTTGATTTCGTTGGGGTAATTCCATCGTGGGGTCGTCTCCAGGCAGGGGCCGGAGCAAGGTCGCGCATTTCCTGCGCGCCTCTTTGCCGTGCCTCGCGCTGACCACCCTCGCAAGCGGCCCGGCGGCGGCCCAGGGGCTCACGCCCGACCTGTTCAATCCCAACCGCGGCGCCTTCGCCTCGCCTGAGACGCTGCCGACCCGCCGCACCGCCGGCGTACCCCAGGCGCCCTCCGATGCCTTGCCGAAACTGCCTGATCCCAACGCCGACCCGCGCCAGCGCCAGCAGGCGCCGGCGAGCTCGCGTGTCGGTCAGGTCCCGACCTACGGCCTGCCGGCCGCCACCGGCGCGAGCGGCTCCGGCTACGACTCGCTCAACCGCAAGCGCCAGCAGCCCAAGCTCTATCCGGGCCAGCCGAAGCCGAAGCGCGCCGCCGGTCCCGGCTCACCGCCGCCGCCCGCAACGCCGGCCACGACGCTGGGCCCGCCGCGCATCGCGCCACCGCCCTCCGAGACCGCGCACAAGGTCCCGGTGCCGGCGGCGATGGCGGGCAACGTGCCCGGTCAGCCGCTGCGCCGCCGCCTCAGGGCCGATGACGATCCGTTCGGCGCGGTCGGCGATTACGCCGGCAGCTTCCTGATCAAGGGCGGGCTCGAACTCTCCGCCGGCTACGACAGCAATCCGACGCGCCTCAACAGGCCCGTCGGCTCGCCGGCCTATGTCATCGCGCCCGATCTGCTCGTGGTGTCGGATTGGGAGCGCCACGCGCTGGTCGCCGATCTGCGCGGCTCGTTCTCGGGCTACACCAAGGACATGCCGGCGACGATCAACGGCTTGGCCTCGCCGTCGCCGGTCGAGGCCAATCGTCCCGATTTCAACGGCCATGTCGATGGCCGCCTCGACGTCACCCGCGATTTCAAGCTGACCTCGCAGCTGCGCCTGCGGCTCGCCACCGACAATCCCGGCAGCCCCAACGTGCAGGCCGGCCTGCAGAGATATCCGGTCTACGCCGCCTATGGCACGACGCTCGGCTTCGACCAGACCTTCAACCGCTTCCAGGTCGCCGCCGGCGCCACCATCGATCGCACCGCCTACACCGATTCCAAGCTCACCGACGGCTCGACCTTCAGCAACGACGACCGCAACTTCAACCAATATGGCGGCGTCGGCCGCTTCTCCTACGACCTCAAGCCCGGCCTAAAACCCTTCGTCGAGATCCAGGGCGATACCCGCGTCCACGACCAGGCTTCCGACCGCAACGGCTATTTCCGCGATTCCAACGGCGGCTATGCCAAGGTCGGCTCGTCCTTCGAGTTCTCGCGCATCCTCACCGGCGAGATCTCGGTCGGCTATTCCGCGCGCAGCTACACCGATCCGCGCCTCAGCCAGCTCGCAGGGTTTCTGACCACGGGCTCGCTGATCTGGAGCGCCAGCGGCCTCACCACGGTGAAGTTCTTCACCGACACGCAGATATCGGAGACCACGGTCCCCGGCTCATCCGGCGTCCTGGTGCGCACTTACTCCGCCCAAGTCGACCACGACTTCCGCCGCTGGCTCACCGCGGTCGGCAAGTTCACCTACGGCACGCTCGACTACCAGGGCCAGAACCGCAACGACAAGACCTACTCGTTCGAAAGCAATTTGATCTACAAGCTCAACCGCAACATCTGGGTCAAGGGCACGCTGCGCCACGACATCCTGAATTCGAGCCAGCCGGGCTCGAGCTCGCAGGGCACGGTGGTGCTGCTCGGGGTGAGGCTGCAGAATTGAGGCGCTTGTTAGCGCGTCGCACGAGACGAAGCCGAAAGGCGCGGCTCTCTCCAATTGTCATTCCGGGGCGCGCCACTTGGCGCGAGCCCGGAATCCATCGGGCGTCTGGGTTGGTGATGAATGGATTCTCAGGTGCGCAATTGCGCACCATAGCTCGCGCTTCGCGCGCCCCGGAATGACATCTCAGCGCGGCAGATCCGTCTTCCCCATCAAAAACGTATCGATCGACCGCGCGCACAGCCGGCCCTCGCGGATCGCCCACACGACGAGCGATTGCCCACGCCGCATGTCGCCGGCGGTGAACACGTTCGGGCGCGAGGTCTGGTAGTCCAGCGTGTTGGCCTTGACGTTGCCGCGGGGGTCGAGCTCGACCGCGAGCAGCTTCAGGAGGCCCTCGTGCACGGGATGGACGAAGCCCATCGCGAGCAGGACGAGCTCGGCGTCGAGCTCGAACTCGGTGCCGGCAATCGGCTTGAACTTGTCGTCGACGCGGACGCAGTGCAGCTTCTTGACCTGGCCGTTCTCGCCAGAGAACTTCTGGGTCAGTACGGCGTATTCGCGCACCGCGCCTTCGGCCTGGCTCGAGGAGGTCCGCATCTTCAGCGGCCAGTTCGGCCAGGTCAGGCCCTTGTTCTCGCGCTCAGGGGGAGCGGGCATGATCTCGAGCTGGGTCACCGACAGCGCGCCCTGGCGCAGCGAGGTACCGATGCAGTCCGAACCGGTGTCGCCGCCGCCGATGACGACGACATGTTTGCCGCCGGCCAGGATTTCCTGGACGCCGCCGAGAGGCTCCTCGGAGACGCGGCGGTTCTGCTGCGGCAGGAAGTCCATGGCGTAGTGGATGCCGGCGAGCTCGCGGCCGGGGATCGGCAGGTCGCGCGGGGCTTCCGCACCGCCGGTCAGCGCCACGGCGTCGTACTCGTTGAGCATCTCGCGCGGATCGACGTTGCCCTCAGCGCCGACATGGCTGTTGTAGTGGAAGGTGACGCCTTCAGCTTCCATCTGCGCCACGCGGCGGTCGATGACGCCCTTCTCCATCTTGAAGTCGGGGATGCCGTAACGCAGCAGGCCGCCGGCCTTGGCGAACTTCTCGTAGACGTGGACGTCGTGGCCGGCGCGCGCCAGCTGCTGCGCGCAGGCCATGCCGGCGGGACCCGAGCCGATCACCGCGACCTTCTTGCCGGTCTTGACCGTAGCGACTTCAGGCTGGAGCCAGCCATTGTCCCAGGCGCGGTCGACGATCGCACATTCGATGGTCTTGATGGTGACCGGGTTGTCGTCGATGTTGAGCGTGCAGGACGCCTCGCACGGCGCCGGGCAGATGCGCCCGGTGAACTCCGGGAAATTGTTGGTCGAGTGCAGGTTGCGCGAGGCCTCTTCCCAATTGCCCTGGTAGACGAGGTCGTTCCAGTCCGGAATCTGGTTGTTGACCGGGCAACCGGGCGTGCCGGGCGCGACCGAGCCGGTGCCGTGGCAATAGGGAATGCCGCAGTTCATGCAGCGCGCAGCCTGGTCGCGCACCTCCTTCTCGGAGAGCGGAACGACGAATTCCTTGTAATGCTTCACGCGCTCGGCGACCGGGGTGTACTTGCGGTCGTGCCGTTCGATTTCCAGAAAACCCGTGATCTTGCCCATTAAACCCGAAGTCCCTGCCGCTTAAGCTCTTTGTTCTCTCACTCCTCATCCTGAGGAGCGGCGCGCCTTTCGCGCCGCGTCTCGAAGGATGGAGGCCCGGATGGTGACCTCATGGTTCGAGATGCGCTCCGCGCTCCTCACCATGAGGGTTTTTTCTACGCCCCGATCGCGATTTTCGGCTCGGCGTCCGCGTTGGCCGCCATCTCGCGCAGCGCGCGCCGGTACTCGACCGGCATCACCTTGCGGAATTTGGGCAGCCAGTCCTTCCAATTGGCAAGGATGTCGGCGGCGCGCTTGGAGCCGGTGGCTTTGGCGTGGCGCGAGATCAGGACGTGCAGCCGCTCGACGTCGGAGGCGAGCAGGTTCCTGAACACGTCGACCCGGCCATGCGCCTCGAGGTCGCCGGCATGGTGATAGGTGCCGGCGTTGATCAGCTCCTCCGACAGCACCGGCTCGAGCTCGACCATGCTGAGGTTGCACAGCTTGTCGAAGTCGCCGGCCTCGTCGAGCACGTAGGCGATACCGCCGGACATGCCGGCCGCGAAGTTGCGCCCGGTCTTGCCGAGCACGACCACGATGCCGCCGGTCATGTATTCGCAGCAATGATCGCCCGCGCCCTCGACCACGGCGACCGCGCCCGAGTTACGCACGGCAAAACGCTCGCCGGCGATGCCACGGAAGTAGCACTCGCCCTCGATCGCGCCGTACATCACGGTGTTGCCGACGATGATGCTCTCTTCCGGCACGATGGCCGAGTTCCTCGGCGGCTTGACGATGATCTTGCCGCCCGAGAGGCCCTTGCCGACATAGTCGTTGCCTTCACCTTCGAGCTCGAAGGTGACGCCGTGGGCGAGCCAGGCGCCGAAGGCCTGACCTGCGGTGCCCGTGAGGCTGACATGGATCGTGTCGTGCGGCAGGCCGGCATGGCCGTAGATCTTGGCGACCGCGCCGGACAGCATCGCGCCTGCGGAGCGGTTGGTGCTGTTGATGGCGGCCTCGATCTTCACCGGCGCGCCGCGATCGAGCGCTGCTTGCGCCTTCTCGATCAGCGTACGGTCGAGCACTGCTTCCAGATGATGGTTCTGGCGCTCGGAGTGATAGATCTTCTGGCCCTTCTCTTCCTTCTGCTTGACGAAGAGCTTGGAGAAGTCGAGCCCCTTGGCCTTCCAATGCGCGACCAGCTTGGTCTGGTCGAGCAGCTGCACCTGGCCGACCATCTCGTTGAAGGTGCGGAAGCCGAGCGAAGCCATGATCTCGCGGACTTCCTCCGCGACGAAAAAGAAGTAGTTGATCACGTGCTCGGGCTGGCCGGTGAAGCGCTTGCGCAGGACGGGGTCCTGGGTCGCGACGCCGACCGGGCAGGTGTTGAGATGGCACTTGCGCATCATGATACAGCCGGCCGCAATCAAGGGAGCGGTGGCGAAGCCGAACTCGTCGGCGCCCAGCAGCGCGCCGATCACGACGTCACGGCCGGTGCGGAAGCCGCCGTCGACCTGGACCACGATGCGGCTGCGCAGCCGCTCGCGCACCAGGGTCTGGTGGGTTTCGGCGAGCCCGATTTCCCACGGCGATCCCGCATGCTTGATCGAGGTCAGCGGCGAAGCACCCGTGCCGCCCTCGAAGCCCGCGATGGTGACATGGTCGGCGCGCGCCTTGGCGACGCCCGCGGCCACAGTGCCGACGCCGATCTCCGAGACGAGCTTGACCGAGACGTCGCCGGTCGGGTTGACGTTCTTGAGGTCGTAGATGAGCTGCGCCAGGTCCTCGATCGAGTAGATGTCGTGGTGCGGCGGCGGCGAGATCAGGCCGACGCCCGGCGTCGAGTGCCGGACTCTTGCGATGGTCGCGTCGACCTTGTGGCCGGGCAGCTGGCCACCTTCGCCGGGCTTGGCACCCTGCGCCATCTTGATCTGCATCATGTCGGAGTTGACGAGATACTCCGTCGTGACGCCGAAGCGGCCCGAGGCGACCTGCTTGATCGCCGAACGCATGGAATCGCCGTTCGGCATCGGCTTGAAGCGGTCGGCTTCCTCGCCGCCTTCGCCGGTGTTCGACTTGCCGCCGATCCGGTTCATGGCGATCGCGAGCGTGGTGTGCGCCTCGCGCGAGATCGAGCCGAAGCTCATCGCACCGGTGGCGAAACGCTTGACGATCTCCTTGGCCGGCTCGACCTGGTCGAGCGGGATCGGCTTGCGCTTTTCTTCCTCCGCGTTCTTGATCCGGAACAGGCCGCGCAGCGTCAACAGGCGCTCCGACTGCTCGTTGAGGATCTTGGCGAAGGCGCGGTAGCGCTCCTGCGAATTGCCGCGCGCGGCGTGCTGCAGCAGCGACACCGACTCCGCGGTCCAGGCATGGTCCTCGCCGCGGCTGCGATAGGCATATTCGCCGCCGACATCGAGCGCGGTCTTGTAGACCTGCGCCTCGCCGAACGCGTCGGCATGACGGCGCACGGCTTCCTCGGCGATCTCGCCAAGGCCGACGCCCTCGACGCGGGTATGCGTGCCGGCGAAGAACTTGGCGACGAAGTCGGCCTTGAGGCCGACCGCGTCGAAGATCTGCGCGCCGCAATAGGACTGGTAGGTCGAGATGCCCATCTTGGACATCACCTTGAGCAGGCCCTTGCCGATCGACTTGATGTAGCGCTTGACGATCTCATAGTCGTCGAGCGAGCCGGGCAGGCGGTCCTTCATCGCGGTGATGGTCTCGAACGCGAGGTAGGGATTGATCGCTTCGGCGCCGTAGCCGGCAAGGCAGGCGAAGTGATGCACTTCGCGCGGCTCGCCGGATTCGACGACGAGACCGACCGAGGTGCGCAGGCCGGTGCGGATCAGGTGATGATGCACGGCGGCGCAGGCCAGTAGCGATGGGATCGGCACGCGGTCGGTGCCGACCATGCGGTCGGACAGGATGATGATGTTGACGCCCTCGCGCACCGCGCTTTCGGCGCGCGCGCAGAGCTCGTCGAGCACCTGGTCCATGCCCGCCGCGCCGAGGCCGGCGTGGAAGGTGGTGTCCAGCGTGCGAGACTTGAAGTGCGACTCGGCCACCTCCGAGATCGAGCGGATCTTTTCCAAGTCCGCGTCGGTCAGGATCGGCTGGCGCACTTCGAGGCGCTTGGTCGTGGCCATGCCCTGCAGGTCGAACAGGTTCGGCCGCGGCCCGATGATCGAGACCAGGCTCATCACCAGCTCTTCGCGGATCGGGTCGATCGGCGGGTTGGTGACCTGCGCGAAGTTCTGCTTGAAGTAGGTGAACAGCGGCTTGGCCTTGTCCGACAGCGCCGAAATCGGCGTGTCGTTGCCCATCGAGCCCGCGGCTTCCTCGCCCGTGGCCGCCATCGGCGTCATCAGGATGGTGATGTCTTCCTGGCTGTAACCGAACGCCTGCTGGCGGTCGAGCAGCGACAGGTTGGAGCGCACGCCTGTCGTCGGCACCTTCGGCAGGTCTTCGAGCACGATCTGGGTGCGCTCAAGCCACTCCTTGTAGGGATGGCTGGCGGCGAGCGAAGCCTTGATCTCGTCGTCCGGGATCAGGCGGCCCTGCTCGAGGTCGACCAGCAGCATCTTTCCCGGCTGCAGCCGCCACTTGGTGATGA
This sequence comes from Bradyrhizobium yuanmingense, assembly GCF_900094575.1. GTDB lineage: Bacteria > Pseudomonadota > Alphaproteobacteria > Rhizobiales > Xanthobacteraceae > Bradyrhizobium > Bradyrhizobium yuanmingense. Next base: position 270,409 of record NZ_FMAE01000003.1, read on the forward strand.
TCTGGTCCTCGGGGATCGTCAGCACGCCCATCTCGGACGCCATGACGATGCGATCGTCCTTGGTGACGAGATAGCGCGCGGGCCTCAGGCCGTTGCGGTCGAGCGTGGCGCCGATCTGGCGGCCGTCGGTGAAGGCGATCGCGGCCGGGCCGTCCCACGGCTCCATCAGCGCGGCATGATATTCGTAGAAGGCGCGGCGCTTCTCATCCATCAAGGGATTGCCGGCCCACGCCTCCGGAATCATCATCATCACGGCGTGCGGCAGCGAGTAGCCGCCCTGCACCAGGAATTCGAGCGCGTTGTCGAAGCAGGCGGTGTCCGACTGTCCTTCATAGGAGATCGGCCAAAGCCGGTTGATGTCCTTGCCGTAGAGCTCGGAGCTGACCGAGGCCTGGCGCGCCGCCATCCAGTTGACGTTGCCGCGCAGCGTGTTGATCTCGCCGTTATGCGCGATCATGCGGTAGGGATGCGCCAGCGACCAGGCCGGGAAGGTGTTGGTCGAGAAGCGCTGGTGCACGAGCGCGAGCGCGCTCTCGAAGTCAGCCTCGTGCAGATCGGGATAGTACTTGCCGAGCTGGTCGGCGAGGAACATGCCCTTGTAGATCACGGTGCGGCAGGACAGCGAGCACGGGTAATAGCCGGCGAGGCCGCGGTCGCGGCGCTGGTAGATCGCCTGCGAGATCGACTTGCGCAGGATGTAGAGCCGGCGCTCGAACTCGTCCTCGGTCTTGGCGGTGCCGTTGCGGCCGATGAACACCTGCATGCAGGCGGGCTCGGTCGGCTTCACGGTGACGCCCAGCGAGGAATTGTCGGTCGGCACGTCGCGCCAGCCGAGCAGGGTCAGGCCCTCTTCCTTGATCTGGTCGGCGACGATGCTCTTGATGACGTTGCGCCAGGCGGTGTCGCGCGGCATGAACAACGCGCCGATGGCGTATTCGCCGGGCGCCGGCAACTTGAAGCCGAGTTCGGAGGCCTTACGGCTGAAGAAGGCGTGCGGGATCTGCACCAGAATGCCGGCGCCGTCGCCGGCGCGCGGGTCGGCGCCGACGGCACCGCGATGCTCGAGGTTGCAGAGGATGCTCAGCGCGTCCGAGACGATCTCGTGCGACTTCTTGCCCTTGATGTTGGCGATGAAGCCGACGCCGCAAGAGTCCTTTTCCAGGCTGGGATCGTACAGGCCTTCGGCTTCGGGGCGCGAATTGTGCTCTTGAATCGGTGAGGTGATCGGATCGGTCGTTTTCGAGGCGACCGTCGCCGACAGCTCTTCTGCCACGATGTTTGCGCGCTCGAATTGCGACCCGTTCATTGTTCCTGTCCTCTCCATGCGGCAAGCTGCCTCACCGCCATCTTCGGCGCACCTTGGGCGTCCCGCGGCACCCGCTCCTGGGCCACCGCTCGTCCTCTGCGAGCCGCATTTTCTTAAATTCAGGCCTAGGCGTTCTTCGTCCCCGAGAACGGCTTTGCCTGGTACCTTGCCGGCGCTCGAGAGCACCAGTTCTCGCTGCAATCCCTATGCCGGAACCGCAAGCAAAATGAGACAGTCTTCCTGTCCTAACCATCACCTTGCCAAATTTTTGTCTAGCACACAAGCGCGCGGAAGTCCCGATTCCGCAAAAGTCAATCGATCGCTTTCCAAAAGTTGCGCAGCCCCGGTTTTGAGGCAAACACGCCCTGATCCGGCCCCGGCGGCGCCGAAATCCCAAATGAAGCTTCGGATCAACCCTTCGGAAGGCGCGCCACGCCGCGAGAAGCGAAAGAGGGCGGCCACCGGAGGGCCTGACAGGAGCGTCTGGATCATGAAGTTTTTCACAGGATGTGTGGCCGCCGCCGTGCTGGCGCTGGGTGCCAGTGCGGGGCAGGCCCAGGTTCCCGCGAGCGGTATCGCCAGAGGGGCCGTCATCGCGGTCTCGGATTTCGACGGGCCCTATGCGCCGCCGGAAGCCGCCCCGCCGCCGCGCTACGGTTATGGCTACGAGGAGCGCGGCCCTGCGCTGGCCTTGTTGCCGCCGACCGAGGTTTACGCCGTGCTGCGCGAAAACGGCTTCTCGCCGCTCGGCATTCCGCGCCTGCGCGGCGGCGTCTACACCATCGCGGTGATCGACAGAAACGGCGACGATGGCCGGCTGGTGATCGACGCCCGCGACGGGCGGATCATCCGCTTCATGCCCGCCCCTGACGCCTATGGCATGGCGCCCGCCTATGACGAGCGCGCGGTCGCGCCCTACGGGCCGCAAACCGCACTGCCGCCGACCGTGGTCCGCGGCGGCCCGCCGCGCCCGCCGGCGTCGATCCCGCATGTGGCAAGCCGCGCCGTGCCGCTGCCGAAGGCCGCCCCGCGGCGCGCTGAGACGCCGGTCGCCGCGAAGCCGGCCGCGCCCACCGCGCAGCAGGCTCAGGCAGTGCAGGCCCAGCCGGCGCAGCAGGCCGCCGTGGTGCAAGCCAAGCCGGCCGAGGCCGCCCCGCAAGCAATCGCACCAACCGTCGGTCAGGCCCGGCCGGCTCCGACCATCCTGCCGACGCAGGACATGCCGGCTGCGCAGGGGCTGGACTAAGCGTCAGCGAACGGAAAGCGCCCGAGAATCTCTCGGGCGCTTTTGCGTGAACTGACCGCGTGTCAGCTCCGCGGATACCCCGCCGCATCCAGGATCAGATTCGCCACCTCCTTCGGATGCGACACCAGCGAGAGGTGGCCGGCATCGAGCTCGATCGTGGTGGCGTTCATGCGCTTGGCGAGGAAGCGCTCGAAATCGGGGTTGATGGTGTAGTCGTTCTTCGACACCGCGTACCAGCTCGGCTTGGAGCGCCAGGCCGCCTCCGTGGTGCGGCCGGCGAAGATCGAGGCCGCCGTCGGCCATTGCACGGCGTAGAGCTCCTTGGCCTGCGCCGGCTTCACGCCGTTGGCGAAGTACTTCAGGAAGGCCTCTTCCGAGAGCTTGGTGTAGCCGTCGCGCTCGACGATGCCGGCGCGCGCCGGCCCGGCCGGAAACTGCTTCGACAGCGCCACGAAATCCTCGTTCGCATCGGGCGCGCGTGCGGCGACGTAGACGAGGCCGGTGACCTTCGGGTCGGTGCCGACCTGGCTGATCACGGTGCCGCCCCAGGAATGCGCGACCAGCACCGTCGGCCCGTCCTGCTCGGCCAGCGCCCGCTTGGTCGCCTCGACGGAGTCGCTGAGCGAGGACAGCGGATTCTGCACGGCGGTCACATGCAGGCCTGCAGCCTGCAGGATCGGGATCACCTCCGACCAGCTCGAGCCGTCGGCCCAGGCGCCGTGCACCAACACGACGTTCTTCGCTTTGACCGTCTGCGGTGTCTGGGCATGAGCGAGGTTGAGAGGAGCGGCCAAAAGGCTCGCGGCGACGAAAAGGCTGCGCCAGAGTGACATGATCTTCTCCGTGTTTTTGGTTCGATGCCCAAAGGACGGAGAGCGAGGCAACGGTGTTACGCCATCACTGCTCTGTGATGCATTGCAACGAAAAAAACGCCCCGGGGCACCGGGGCGTTTTCGCAACCTGGACGTCGCCGGGTTTGGTCGCCTGGCTCAGGCGGCCTGCGCGGCGGAGTTCTCGATCACCTGCGCCTTGGCGCCGGCGTTGATCGCGATCTGGCGCGGCTTCTTGGCCTCGGGAATCTCGCGGACGAGGTCGACGTGAAGCAGCCCGTTCTCGAGCGAGGCGTCCTTCACCTGCACGAAGTCGGCAAGCTGGAAGGCGCGCTCGAAGGCACGCGCGGCGATGCCGCGGTAGAGCACTTCGGATTTCGAGTTCTCGTTCGCGACTTTCTCGCCCTTGATCGTCAGCGTGTTTTCCTTGGCGACGATGGAGAGCTCATCCTTGGCAAAGCCCGAGACCGCAACGGTGATGCGGTAGGCGTTCTCGCCGGTGCGCTCGATGTTGTAGGGGGGATAACCGGGGCTGCCGTCGGAGCTGGCCTGGTCGAGCAGGTTGAAGAGACGGTCGAAGCCGACGGTGGAACGATAGAACGGAGTGAGATCGTAGCTACGCATGGTCAAGTCCTCCATTGAGCGACTGTTGGTAACCCGCCCGCCAATCGGGCCGGGCTTTAGTCTGTGTGCAGCCTGATGTTCCGGTTCCGAAACACTGGTAGCGGCCTGCACGAAGGTGATATGGGTGGAACGAGACGGCGTTCAAGAGGGCGGGACAGGCGCCTTTTCGGCGCTTTGGCCCCTTGATTTGCAGCACTTCCCGCCCAAGCACGCCCAATGACGCTGGTCTCGATTCCCGCCAATCCGGTCCCCGAAAACGTCGTCAGCGGCACCATCAAGACCCCTGATGGCGTCGAGCTGCGCTTTGCGCGCTGGGCGCCGCCGGCGAACCGCAAGGGTACGGTCTGCGTCTTCACCGGGCGCAGCGAGCAGATCGAGAAATATTTCGAGACCGTGCGCGACCTGCGCGACCGCGGCTTTGCGGTGGCGATGATCGACTGGCGCGGGCAGGGCCATTCGTCGCGCCGCCTGCGCGATCCGCGCAAGGGCTATGTGCGCGACTTCGCCGATTTCGAAATCGACGTCGAGACCTTCGTGCAGCAGGTGGTGCTGCCGGATTGCCCGCCGCCATTCTTCGCGCTCGCCCATTCCATGGGCGGCACGGTGCTGCTGCGGGTGGCCCATGCCGGCAAGCGCTGGTTCGACCGCATGGTGCTGTCTGCGCCGATGATCGACCTGCCCGGGCGCACCACCTCGCTGCCGGTGCGTGCGCTGCTCAAGACGATGCGCCTGCTCGGGCAGGGCGGCCGCTACGTTCCCGGCGGCAGCGACCGCCTCACCGGGCTCGAACCCTTCATCAACAATCCCTTGACCAGCGATCCGGTCCGCTATGCGCGCAACGCCGCGATCCTGGAGGAAGACCCGACGCTTGGCCTAGCCTCGCCGACGGTCGCCTGGGCCGATACCGCCTTCCGCGCGATGCACACCTTCAAGCGCGTGAACTACCCCTCCCAGATCCGCCAGCCGATCCTGATGCTGGCGGCCTCCAACGATACCGTGGTCTCGACCGCGGCGATCGAGGAATTCGCCTATCATTTGCGCGCCGGCTCCCATCTCGTGATCGCCGGTGCCAAGCACGAGATCCTCCAGGAGCAGGACCGCTACCGCGCGCAGTTCTGGGCCGCCTTCGACGCCTTCGTGCCGGGCACGCCGCTGTTCAAGTGAGAAGAGATCGGGAGCCTCCACGAGGACGATGAGAATCGGAGTCGAGGAGCGTCCTCATTCTCCGTCATTGCGAGGAGCTCTTGCGACGAAGCAATCCAGGCTATCTCCGCGGCGACAGCCTGGATTGCTTCGCTGCGCTCGCAATGACGAAGCAAGATTCTTTACAGCGTCTTCAGATACTCGATCAGGTCGTAGCGTTCGGCGTCGTCCTTGAACATGCGGCCGATGACGCCGGGGCGCTTCGACTCACCGTCCTTGCGCTCGAAGGAATGGCCGAGCACGCTGTTGCCCTGGATCGGCTTGCCGTCGGAGCCGGTCGCGGAGAACTCCGTTTCACCGGTCTTGCAGCGCTCGTCGGCGGCGACTGCGAAACCGACGGTGTCGGGGTCGTAGTCGCGGCGGCCCATGCAGAATTTTTGCGGACGCTCGTTCTGCGGCTTCAGCAGCCAGTACAGCGAAGGCACCGAGCCGTTGTGCAGGTAAGGCGCAGTGGCCCAGATGCCGTTCAAGGGCCGCGCGCGATAGCGCGGATCGGGCGCCGGATTGAGACAGTTCTTGCGCGCCATATTCCACATTTGCGCCCGTTCGGCCTCCGGGATCTTCTCGTCGTCCATCCATTTGCGGGCGACGAGATCGACCACCGTCATGAGCCCGAGTGCATAGACCATCTCGTTGGGCGATTTGCTGGCGGTCGGGATCTCGCACTGCCACCACGTCTGCAGGTCAGCCGTGTTGACTTTCAGAAAGCCGGGCACGTCGACGGTCCGCTTGCTGAGAACGAGGGACTGCTCGGGATCGGTCTTGATCTCGTCGAGCGGGATCGTCACCGCATTCAGCACCTTGCTGTCGCCGCTCGGCTCCCAGCGCTTCGACGACCAGAAGGCCGGGGTGTTGATGTCAGGCAGATGGCATCCGGAGCACATCTCCGCGTAGATGGCGCGGCCGCGTTCGACCCGATCGGGCTTCAGCTTCCAAGCATCGCCGAGGATGTGCGAGGGCCATTTCGGTGCGAGCAGACCGCCGAACTTCGGACCATCAGCCGCCTTGAATGGATCGGGGCCTCTCAGCATGTCCTCGATCCAGCCGAGCGTCCTGATGTTCACCGAGGAGCGCCACAGCCTGTCCTGCGGATAGGCATCGGACAAATTGAGCAGCGCCGTCACGCCGAGGGCTTCGCCGGCGTTGCGGATCAGCGGCTGCTCGATCGAGGCGTCGTATTGGGCGAACTTGAACCAGGGCACCCTCCAGATCGCGGGATAGCTGACCGGCGCGTCCTGAGCGTGCAGGTTCTTCTCGAATCCCTTGACCCCGCTCATTGCGAGGTCCTGCGAAAACACCTGGTTGCCGATGCGGTTGAGGGCATCGAGCCGGCCGAACCCTTCCTCGGTGTCCTGCTGCTGCTTGCCGTCCCAAGTCGTCTTGCCTTCGATCGTTTTCTCGTAGGTCTTGGCCCAGTCGATCAGGAAGCTGCCGATCGTGCTCAGCTTCTGCTTGAGCGCGGCGCGGTCCGCCTTGCTGGCGTCGGGGCCGAGCACGCGATCGGCGAAACGCTGGAAGCGGAACGGGACGTACAGCGTGTAGGCGATCGACAGGCCGGTCGCGAGCTCGAGCTTCTTCAGGTCGGTCATCGCCGGGCCGCCGTCGAAACGGACGTCGATGCCCTGGTAATGGATCTGGCCGGTATGACAGGCGGCGCAGGTCAGTCCGATCATGTCGTCCTCGCGGCGGCTCGTCGCGGGATCGACCACGCCGGTCATGCGCGCGAAGCCGACCGGCAGGCCGTCAACGTTCTCCGCCGGCGTCCAGCGCGTCGACCAGTCCGACGCTTGCGTGGTCTCGTAGACATTGGCGTAGCCGAAGCGGCGCAGCGTCGCCGTGTCGGTCTGGATCGTCTGCGGGCTCGGGATGAAGCCGAAGCGTTCGAGATAGGCGCTGTCCTTGATCAGGCCCGGTTTGGAGAACAGGTGGAGCTGCGGCTGCTCCAGCGCCACGAACCACTCATAGGGCACCGGGAACGTCGCGGTGCCCTGGCTGGCGTGGTGGAACCAATGTCGGTCCTTGAGCGACCAGTTTTGCTCGAGCCAATAGGCAGCCTTGGTTTCGGGCATCGCCGGCAGGGGCGGCGGCAGGAGATTCACCAGCACGCCCTTCTGCGGCAGCATGGCACGAACCTGGTTGGGGAATTCGGCGACCGCGACCAGGGCGACGAGGCCGAGGCCGATGACGAACGCCGTGAGCGCGACCGCCCAGCGAAAGCGGAGCTGGCAGGACGACAGCAGCGGCTGCGATACGATCCGCTGATTGATGCGGTCGGGGAATTGGCGCTGTTCGAACAGCGTGCGCACGTCGGCCACGCTGAGATAGCGCTCTTCACCCTGCTTGCCCTTGCCGATGATCTTCAAAAGGATGGGCCATTCGAACTTCATCAGCAGCGGGTAGTACCAGCGAGCGGCGCTGCCGGCGCGCTCGAGGTTGTCACGCATGAAGGTCTTGATTTCCGCGGCGTTGAGGCCGGGCTCGCTGCTGCCGGTGTTCGGGTCGGTGTAGTTCCGGCCGAAGCTCGCGAGCCGCGCGATCTCGTCCTCGTCGATCTTGCCGTCGACGCCGAGGATGCGCGAGCCGGCGCCGCGCTTGTCCAGCGGGCCGCCGCGCAGCGCGTCGAGCTGCGCGCCCGAAAAGATGCTCTTCAGAATGTGCTTGACGCCGTTGGCGATCATCGCGACGCCGCGGACCTGGATGCGGGCCGAGACCTTCTTCAGCCCCGTCTCACCGGTCGCATTGGCGATGGTCTGCGACAGCGTGTTGAGCGGGACGGTGCCGCCCTCGACGAAGCCTTCGCCGACGAGGCCGCGCAGGAACGGGCAGGGATTGTTCGGCGAGACTGGAATCGAGGGATCGAGGGGCGGCTTCGAAGCGGGGTGATGCATGGCCCAAATCCTGAAAGCAGCGAATCTTGAAAAAGCAGGCGCGCTGTTAGAGCGCGGAAAGTCCCAACAAACCGACAGCACGATATACTACTTCAGCGTGTGACGAGTGTGGCCCATTTCACTGTCGTGTCAACAACGAGCAGGCGGTCGCACCGGAACCACGTCGGGCCTGCGGCCCTTTCGCTCAGGATTCTGCGGCCCGTTTCACGTCGCTCTGCACCAGCGTCAGCTTGCCGAGCGGCACGCCGGCCTTCAGCAGCCCCTCGCGATAATGAGCGATGTCCTCGGGCCGCTTCCAGTGGAAGTTGCGCAAGTGCCTGTCGACATTCAGCGTTGGATAATTTGCCATCAGCACGCGGGCAGCTTCGCTGGCCTCGTCGCTTCGCCCGAGCTGCGCCAACGCCGCAGCGCGGATCGCCAGCGCCTGCATGTGATTCGGGTTGATGTAGAGCTGCTCTCGCGCCCATGACAGCGTCGCGTCATATTGGCGCAGAAGGTAATGACTGAACGCGTTCAGCGCCGCCCATTGATAGCGCGGGTCGCTGTTGTCGCGTTGCGCGGCCATCGAGAACAGCTCGATCGCCTCGCGGTGCTCGCCGATCATGAAATGGCAGATGCCGAGCACGCCGCGCGCGCCATTGTCGTAAGGGTTGAGCGCGACTGCGCGCTTGGCGGCGTCCATTGCTGCCTCGTGATGACCCTCCAACGCGTGCGCCCAAGTCAGGATCGAGAACGCAAAGGAGGAGCGCGGATCCAGCCGGACGCTGGTTTCGGCGAGGCTCATCGCCTCGGCCCACATCTCGCGCGTGCCCTTGACCCAGCCGAACTGAATGCTCTGGATCTGGATCGTGGCGAGATAGGCATGCGCGATCGACAGCTTGGGATCGAGCCCGATGGCCTCGCGGAATAGGTCGACCGCGACGGCCAGATCTTCCTTGGTTTGCCGATAGTAATGCGACAGCCCCTTGAGGAAGCGGTCCCAGGCGGTGACGTCGGTCGAGAGCCGCGCCGGCGCCGAGGCCTCGGCACGGACGATCTCGGTGGCGATGGCGGCGGACAAATTGGTGGTGATCTCGTCCTGCATCGCGAACAAATCGCCGATGTCGCGGTCGTAGCGGCCGGTCCAGAGCTGCTCGCCGGTCTCCGGCGCGATCAGCTCGGCGGTGACGCGGATCTTGGCGCCGGCGCGCCGCACCGAGCCCTGGATCAGATAGGTGGCGTCGATCTCGCGCGCGATCAGCCGGGTGCCCACGTTCTTGCCCTTGAAGGCGAATGTCGAGTTGCGGCTCAGCACCCGATAGAAGGATTGCAGCGACAGCGCGTGGATCAGGTCCTCGGTGAGGCCGTCGGAGAAATATTCGTCCTGGGCGTCGCTGAGATTGGCGAAGGGCAGCACGCCGACGATGGCCGTGCGGTACTGCTGCGACAGCGCCGAGGCCTCACGGAGCTCGGGGGCAAGCGCCGGCGCGCCCTCGGGCGTCCAGGTAAAGACCCCGATCGCATCCTTGATGTTCTTGAAGCGATGGTTGCCGGCATCGGTCAGCGGCACGGCGAGATGCTTGCCCGCCTCCCGGTAGGCCTTGGCCGAGATCGCGAAGCCGCCGGGGCTCGCCACCGATTCCAGGCGGACGGCGATGTTGACATCGTCGCCGAAGACTTCGTCCTCGTCGGCGATGACGTCGCCCATGTGGATGCCGAGCCGGAACTGCATGGCGCGGTCGGCCGGCAGATGGCGGTTGCGTTCGGCCATCAGCGTCTGCATCGCGATCGCCGCCTCGGCGGCGCCGACGATCGAGGCGAATTCCAGCAGGAAGCCGTCGCCGGTGTTCTTCACGACGCGGCCGCCGTGATTGAGGATGATCGGATGGATCGCGGCACGATGGGCCTTGAAGGCGGCATGGGTGCCGGCCTCGTCGCTGCCCATCATGCGCGAATAGCCGGCGACATCGGCGCAGACGATGGCGGCCAGACGTCTTTCCATATCCTCAAAGCTCCAAGGGACCAGATGACCGGCCACAGCGTGGCGGTTGCCGCGAATCCCGCATTTCAAGAACCCCACCTTTATAGAGCAGATGCGCCGCAGCGGAAGCATGATCCGCATTGCAAATTCGAGGTAAATCCTGCGCAATCCCGGCGGTGGACGGGAACGGGCGAACCGACTAAGCGGAACCAGAACCGCCAGGACGGCAGCGGAGGACCTTCATGCTGGGCATTCACGAGATCGGGCTTTTCATCCTCTCGGGCGTGGTGCTCAACATCACGCCGGGGCCGGATTCGGTCTATGTGATCGGCCGCAGCATGCAGATGGGCTGGCGGGGGGGAGCCGCTGCCGCCCTGGGCATCAGTTGCGGCTGCTTCGTCCATGTCGCGGGCGCGGCGATCGGGCTTTCGGCTCTGCTGATGGCCTCGTCCACGGCCTTTTCGATCCTGAAGCTGGTCGGCGCAGCTTATCTCGTCGTGACCGGTCTCCAGATGCTGTGGTCGCGCCCGGCGCTGGCTGCAAGCATCGACGAGCCGGCGCGGAGCTCATTGCAGCGGGTCTTCCTCCAGGGTGTCTTCACCAACGCGCTCAATCCCAAGGTCGCGCTGTTCTTCCTCGCCTTTCTGCCGCAATTCGTCGCAGCCGATGCCCCGCACAAGCCGCTCGCCTTCCTGACGCTCGGCCTGATCTTCATCTTTACGGGGACACTGTGGTGCCTGGTGCTGGCGGCGTTCGCCGCCAGAGCCGCCTACCGGCTGCGCAAGTCCGAGGGCGCGATCGCCTGGGTCAACCGCGCGCTCGGCGGCCTCTTCATCTATCTCGGCATCCGCGTCGCCATGCTGGAGACACGGTAGCTCCTTCTAGTGAATGAGAAGCGGTCCGATCGAGGCTGCGCTCGGGAGGTTTCGATGATCCGTGGAAGCTGTCTGTGTGGCACCGTGCGGTTCGAGATCGAGAAGGTGCGCGCGCTGACGCACTGCCATTGCGTCAATTGCCGCAAGCTGAGCGGCGCGGCCTTCGCCACCTACGCGCATGTCGATGCCGACAAGTTTCGCTTCGTGGCGGGCGAGGACATGACGGCATCTTACGAATCCTCGCCGGGCAGTATCCGCTATCGTTGCAGGACCTGCGGCTGCCCGACGCCGGGCAAGGCGAGCTATCTCCCGACCGTCAGCATTCCCGCTGGCCTGCTCGATGACGACCCGGAAGTCCGGCCTCGCCTCCACGTTTTCACCTCGTCGCGCGCGTCGTGGTGGACAATCCAGGACGACCTGCCCCAGCACGAAAAATGGGTGCCGGGCTACGGGCCGAAATCGTAAGGCGCTTAAGCGAATTCCTTCGCCAGCGCGCTGCCGGCGAGGTAAAGGCCGAGCAGGATCATCGCGATCAGGAACCAGCGGCGAAACGCCTCCGCCGGCATCCGCGCCCGCACCGATTGGCCGATGAACATGCCGGCAAAGGCCATGGCGAGTCCGATCGCGCCCGGCACGACATTGGCGGGCGTGAGCAATCCGACCGCGGTCAGGTTGAAGGCGAGCGCCAGCGTTGCGGTGGTGAAAAACACCCCGAGCGCCTGCACCAGCTCGTCCTTCTCCATGCCGATCGCCTGCATGAACGGCATCGACGGGATCACCTGCACGCCTGTTGAGGCCGAAATCACCCCGGTGATGACGCCGACCACGCCGCCGACCCATTTCTCGTTCTCGGGCGCGACGCGGAAGTGGAACTTGTTCAGTCCGATCACGGCGTAGACGACGAGCAGGGCGCCCAGCACGATCGTGCCGTAGCGCGCATGCGGCCCGGTCAGCGCGCCGGCATTGAGCCAGCAGCCGACCACGGTGCCGATCATCAGCGGCCACAGCCGCCGCAGGATGTCGCGCAAATGCGGGCCGACGAAGGTCTGCCAGATGTTGGTGACGATGGCGGGAACGATGACGATGGCGATGGCGCGGCTCGGCGCCATGCTCACGGCGAGCAGGCCCATCGACACCGTCGGCAGGCCGAGCCCGACCACGCCCTTGACGAATCCGGCGAGCAGGAACACGGCGGCGATGAGGATGAGCAGCGGGTCGATCATGCCAGCACATTGACCGAAGCCGCGCCGGCGCACAATCTGGAGGTTACGGAGAGAGCCTTCGGCTTCAACGAAGGCTCAAGGAGACATCGCATGCGCTTCGACCTGGTCGATCTCCAGCTCTTCATCGCGGTCGCCGACCAGCGCAGCATCACCCGCGGCGCGGAGCGCTCGCACCTCGCGCTGGCCTCGGCCAGCGCGCGCATCAAAGGGCTCGAGGATGCGCTCGGCGTCGCGCTGCTCAAGCGCGGCCGCCGCGGCGTCGAGTTGACCGCGGCCGGCGAGAGCCTGCTCGATCATGCCAGGCTCGTGATCCATCAGATCGACGCCATGCGCGGCGATCTCGCCGGCTTTGCCAGCGGCGTGCGCGCCAGCGTGCATTTCCTCGCCAACACGTCGGGCCTGTCGGAGCATCTGCCGAAAGCGCTCGCCGGTTTCCTGCGCCAGCATCGCGACGTCGCCGTCGACATCGAGGAGCGCGAGAGCACCGATATCGCGGCGGCGATCACCGCAGGCGCCGCCGATCTCGGCTTCGCCGCCGAGCACGCGCTGCCCGACCATATCGAACGCTTTCCCTTCAGCGAGGATCGCCTGACGCTGGTGACGTCGAAACGCGGCCCGTTCGCCGGCCGCCGCCAGATCGACTTTCAGGAGGCAGGGGCTTGCGACTTCGTCGGGCTGACCAGCGCCACCGCGCTCCAGATGCACATCTCGAAGCACGCCGCGCGGCTCGGCATGCGGCCGCATTTCCGCGCGCGCCTGCGCGACTTCGACGCGATCTGCCAGATGGTCGCGGCCGATGTCGGCGTGGCGCTGGTGCCCGAAGCCGCCGCCCGCCGCTGCGCCAGGACCATGCCGCTCGCCATGATCCGCCTGCGCGATGCCTTCGCCAACCGCCGTCTCGTGATCTGCGCGCGCAGCTTCAAGGCGCTGCCAAGGCCGGCCAAGCTGCTGGTGGAGCATTTGCGAGCCGAGGCGGTGTGAGGACCTGTTACCCTCCCCTGGAGGGTCAGGACAATCGCAATTGAATTTTGCAGAGGTCGTCATGCCCGGGCTTGTCCCGGGCATCCACGTTCTTTGTGCCGCGTGGAAAGGCGTGGATGGCCGGGACAAGCCCGGCCATGACGCTGCCATAGCGGCATCTCATATGCGATAGCCCTGCCCTCCAGGGGAGGGTAAGACACCTACCTCGCCATCTCCGCTCCCGCGTCGGTGATGCAAGCCCTCCGCCCGCGCGCTACTGGTTCAAAAGCTTCAACGCTGCCTCGTGCACCCGTGCGTCGCCGGCGGCGATGATGCGGCCGCCGCCTTGGGCCGGCTTGCCTTCCCAGGTGGTGACGACGCCGCCGGCGCCGGTCACGATCGGAATCAGTGCCGCGATGTCATAGGGCTTCAGCTCGGTCTCGACCACGAGGTCGACGTGGCCCGCGGCAAGCATGCAATAGGAGTAGCAGTCGCCGCCATAGCGCGACAGCCGCGCGCTCTTCTCGATGTGGCCGAAGATGGCGCGGTCGCTCTCGTTCATCAGCAGCGGGCTGGTGGTGTAGGTCGTGGCCTCCGACAGCGAGGCGCAGCGGCGGACCTGGAGCCGGCGCTCGCCCGACGGCCCTTTATAATTGGCCGAACCGTTGTCGCCGGAAAAGCGCTCGCCGATGAAGGGCTGGTGCATCATGCCGAACACCGGCGTGCCCTTGTGCAACAGCGCGATCAGCGTGCCCCAAATCGGAAAGCCGCCGATGAAGGATTTGGTGCCGTCGATGGGGTCGAGCACCCAGACATAGTCGGCGTCCTCGCGCTCGTTGCCGAATTCCTCGCCGACGATGCCGTGCTGGGGGAAGTTGGCCTTGATCAGCCGCCGCATCACCGCCTCCGCGGCGCGGTCGGCCTCCGTCACGGGGTCGAAATCCTTGGTCTTGCTCTTGTCGTCGATCGACAGCGAGGTGCGGAAGAACGGCAGGATGGTTTCGCCGGAGGCGGTGGCGAGCCGACCGATGAAGGCGGAGAAGTCGATCACCGTCACAGGCGAAATCCTCGAAGCGAAGTTGGAGAGCTTGCCTCCTGCCTAGCTCAATTCGACTGCCGCGTGCAGCGCTGTCTTGATGTTGCTCCCTGGTATTTTGGATGCCGGGGCGGGCTGCCCCATTCCAGTCATCTGCTGGCCAAATATCGATCATGGAGTTGAAATCTTAGTTCCGACCTTGCCTTGTTCGTATGCAAATGACTATCAACCCATTGAATTCCCTTATCAAAGAAACTGAATCTGGGTTTCCATAGAAGCAACTGAGCCATGTGCGATTTGCATGGGAAACCGCGCAAAAGCCCTTGCACTTTGTGCGGCGCGGTCGCATATTGTTGCGGTGCGGTAGCGCCTCGCGTTACCGCTGCCCTCCTTGGGCGTTTCCTCCCTAGACTTGGGCCGCTTGCGTCATTCGCGAGCGGCCCTTTTTTCTGAGCCCCGCCGTTTTCATTTGGGGCGCGCAAGCTTGCGAAGCGAAAACGCAGTCGCGCGCAAGGCCTCGTCGTTTCAGAGAAGAAGCTGCGTCCTATTCCGCCGCGGCCTGGAACGGGCCGAGATCGGCGAACGGAATCGTGGTCGCCAGCACGTCGGCGAGAACGCCGAAGTCGGAGGCCACTTGCGCAAAGCGAGCGCTGCGCTCGCGCCGCCGCTCGTCCATGTAGATCGCGCGGTTGAGCTCGAGCTGCACGGCGTGCAGGCCGCTCGCGGGATTGCCGTAATGCTCGGTGATGAAGCCGCCGGCATAGGGCTTGTTGCGGCCGATCGAATAGCCGAGCCCGCTCATGGTCTCCTCGACGCGATCGGGCAAGAGCGGCGTGCAGCTGGTGCCGTAGCGATCGCCGATCACGACGTCGGGCCGGCGCGGCTCGTCCCTGCTGACGCCGACCGACGGCATCGAGTGGCAGTCGACCAGCACCACCGTGCCGAACATCTGGTGCACCTTGTTGATCAGCCGGCGCAGCGCGCGATGGTAGGGCTTGTACAACGTCTCGATCCGCCCCAGCGCATCGTCGACCAGGAGGCGGTCGCGGTAGATCTCCTGGCCGTCGCCGACCACGCGGGGAATGGTGCCGAGGCCGCCGGCGACCCGCATCGAACGGGTGTTGGCGAAGCTCGGCAGCCGGCCGGTGAACATGCGCGGGTCGAGCTCATAGGGCTCGCGGTTGACGTCGACATAGGAGCGGGGAAAGTTGACCCGCACCGTCGGAAAGCCGCGCGCGCTCAGATGGCCGATCAGCTCATCCATGAACGAATCTTCCGACCGTCGCAGCGTGGGCAGGTCGATCCGCGACGCCGCCAGGAATTCTTCAGGATAGGTCGAGCCGGAATGCGGCGAGTTGAAGATGACGGGCGCGCGCCATTCGGCAGGCTCGAAGATCTCGAAGGCTGGCGACATGTCGCCGTCAAAGCGGGTCATCTTCTCAGGCTTCGTCCCTTCGTGCCGCACGATCCGGACAAGCTCCGGGTCCAATGATTCGGCCGATCTCGCGGCTCTTATGTGTCGTCATTGTCCGGAATCGCAACCATTCTGCCAAGCGAAAAGATGTCATGGCCCCTTGGAACACGTCTTAACCGTGCAGGCATCGGGATGGGGACGCGCCGGTCCGGCTCGATTGATCTGGACCTCGTTCCGGTCCACAAAGAGCCGGCAGCGGGGCCGGCGCAGGGTTAAGATTTTCACCCCAAATTTACCCTCTGTCGGGCTTAGTGACCTCTGCTGATATCCTCTGGGGATTCGACGTTTCCTGCCATGCCAAAGATCCTGCTCGCCGAAGACGACAACGACATGCGCCGTTTCCTGGTCAAGGCGCTGGAAAACGCCGGTTTTCAGGTCTCGTCCCACGACAACGGCATGGCCGCCTATCAGCGGCTGCGGGAAGAGCCGTTCGAGATGCTGTTGACCGATATCGTGATGCCGGAAATGGACGGCATCGAGCTCGCCCGCCGAGCCTCGGAACTCGACCCCGACATCAAGATCATGTTCATCACTGGCTTTGCGGCGGTCGCCCTGAACTCGGATTCGGACGCCCCCAAGAACGCCAAGGTGCTGTCCAAGCCGGTGCATCTGCGCGAATTGGTCAGCGAAGTGAACAAGATGCTGGCGGCCTGAATCGGCCTCCTTCCGTCCTTGCGCCGGCTCCCCTGAGCCGTTATAGGGACCCCACCCGACACAAGTGGACTTTAGGGCACGTAGCTCAGCGGGAGAGCACTACCTTGACATGGTAGGGGTCACAGGTTCGATCCCTGTCGTGCCCACCACGCTTCGCCTTCGGCTTCGCGTGGCACAGCCTGGAAGATTGCGGCGAAGCGTGTCCGGCGCAGCTCGAAGAGCGAAGACGGACTGGTGCGGCTTGCTCGAAAGCTTCTAGCCCGTTGCAGCGACGCGCAATCTCGGCCGCAGTTTCCCGGCCGCTGTCCCGGATGACCCTGCACTCTATCCGGGCTACAATGACATCTCCGACACGAGGCCGCCCATGACCGTGTCCGTCATCGAGCAAGCGAAGATCCAGGCGCAGGTGCTGGTGCCGCTGATCAAGACGTTGCAGGCCGAGCTCGGCGAAGCCCGCGCCAATGCGCTGGTGCGCAAGGCGCTCGGCGATCTCTATCGCGGCTTCGGCGAGGCGTTCTGGAAGGCCAAGAACGAGAGCAATCTCGGCAAGGCCGTGTCGTCGGCCTTCAAAACTTATGCCCGCGACGATGCGCTCGCTTATGACGTGATCGAACAGACGGCGGACGCCTTCGCGTTCGACGTGACGCGCTGCGCCTATGCCGAGTTCTACAAGGCCCTGGGCGAGCCCGAACTCGGCTTCCTGCTGATCTGCACCGCGGACTTTGCGACCGCGGAGGGGTTCGGTCCCGACGTCAGGCTCACGCGCACGCAGACCATCATGCAGGGCGCCTCTCATTGCGATTTCCGCTACCGCCGGGATGGAGGCGGATCACAGTGAGAGGAGCGATGCGGACGATCTGTCTCGCCATGGCGATGCTGGCGCTGATGGCGCCGCGCGCCGACGCCGCGATCGTCGACTGGCAAGCCGAGCTCCAGCGCTGCCGCAGCTTGCGCCAGAACGTGGCGCCGCTGCTTCAGGCCGGCGAGGGGATCTCCGCCGTCGGCCGCTCCAGCAGGTCCGTCCGCCGCTGCATCTGGATCCAGCGGATGGCGGTGCGGAAGAGAATTCCCGGCGCGGAGGTGTGGTAGCCTGACCGAGCTCATGGCCCCGGCGTGACGAAGGCCGAGATGATCGTGCCGTCGTTGCCGAGCGCGATGTGCCAGTGCGAGGCTGCGCCACCCTGATGCCAGACGGAATAGACGTCCTGTCCTTGTGCGTTCACACCGAGGAATTCGATCGAGGTGATCGGACCCATTTCGGCAAGGCCCGGCTGCAGGCGCGGCAATTGCTTGCGTGTCGCCTCGGCCAAGTCGGCGCTCATCTCGCCGTAATTGGGCTGGCCCGATGCGACGCTCTCGATCAGACGGCGAAGCGCGGCCGCGGTCCCGGGATTGGCGGACCGGCTGCTCATACGAGACTCGATCGCGCGTTGGAGCTCTTGCGCCGTGCTCGTGTCGATGCGTGGCATGGTGTGATCGTTGCCGTGCTGGCGCAGGATCACGGCGGTAGGCACCCCATCCGGCCCGAGGGTAAACCGTAGCTCGACATCGATCTCCCGCGCGGCGAATTCCGTTTCGCCCACCGCGTAATATTGCGCCGAGCTTTGACCGCTCAGCCGTCCGGACAGATGATCCTGTTCACGCGTCACGGTGAAGACGGCGCTATGGAATTGGTATGTTCCGGCATAACGATCCAGCACCGCCTGCGGCAACTGAGTTTCTTTGGCTCTCGAGCGGAGCTGATCCGCAGCATCGGTCTTGGTGCTTTCCTCGTTGCTGCGGCCCGAGCCGGCCTGCTCCGCAGAACGGATTCGGGCCGCCAGGACATTCCAATCGGCCAGCCCGAATAACCTCGCGATGAGCTCGAGGCTCTCGCTGACGGTGAGGGAGACCGATCGGGCGTTAAGGGATTCTCGGAGCGTCTGCGCCATGGCTTTGGCGTCGCGGAAATCGCGCATACTCTGTTCCTTTGCAACATGAACGGAGAATGTCAGGGCTTGCGTTACTGACCCGTTCGCGTGAGCAAAGGAAGCGGGCGGCGGTCCGATACACTTCACCATACCCCGAAGGGCGCAAGCGGCCGGCGGTATCAACCTTTCGAAATTTTGCTTGAGAGCGCCATGCTTGTCAACCGACGTCGTCGGCGTCTCGACAAGGATCACGCATCACTCTTCCGTTGATGCACGACGCGCAGGCTGCAGCAGCAAGTCCTTCAGTCCGGTCGGATAGAGCTTCGGCCCGCCGTCCAGGTCGAGATCGGCAAGGTCGAACCACCGCGCGACGATCTGCTCTCCATTGTCCTCGCGGAAGTCGATGCGCTCCCGGCCGGCGAATGCGCCATCCGGAAACGCGACCTCTGCGATGTACATCACCTCGTGCCCGGTCGATCCCTCGTGCACAAAGATGTTCTCCAGCATCAAGGGCTCACCCACGATGCCGACGTCGATGCCGAGCTCTTCGTTGAATTCCCGCACCAAGGCCGCGCGCCAGCTCTCGCCGAACTCGATCTCGCCGCCGAGCGGGCGCACCCCCTTGATCCGCCCCGCATCGTCGCGCACCTCGGCCGCCAGCAGCCGCCCGCCGCGCCAATGCAGGCCGATCGCGACGACGCGGATACCGGGATGTGGGCGCCAAGTGGTCATGGCGGATCGTTAATCCGTGTCGCATGCTTTCGCAACGAGGGACGAGATCGTGTGCTTGCGATGGCGAGATGAGAGACCCGTCACTCCACCAGATACTTCTTCACCGCCGCTTCGTCCCACGCGATCCCGTTGCCCGGCTCCTCGCTCGGCAGCGCAAAGCCGTCCTTGATCTGCAGCCGCGTTGCCAGCACCGCGTCGGCCCAGTCGACATATTCCAGCCAATGCGCGGTCGGCGTCACGCAGAGCAGATGCGCGCTGACTTCAGAGAACAGGTGCGACGACATCTCGATGCCGGCAGCATGGGCAAGCGAAGCGGCGCGGAGCCAGCCGGTGACGCCGCCGATGCGCTGGACATCAGGCATCACGTAGTCGCAGGCCTCTGCCGAGAGCGCGGCTTGCATGGAAAACGCGCTGTCAAAATTCTCGCCGATCTGGACCGGCGTCTGCAGCGCGTCGGCAATGCGGGCGCAGCCGGCATGATCGTCGTGGCGGATCGGCTCCTCGATCCAGCTGAGGCCCTCGTCGTCGAGCATCTCACCGCGGCGGATCGCTTCGGTGACCGTCAGCGCCTGGTTGTAGTCGCACATCAGCGTGACCTCGTCGCCGACGGCCTTGCGCACCGCGCGCACGACGGCGAGATCCTCCCGCGCATCGCGTCGGCCGACGCGGATCTTTGCGGCGTGAAACCCCTCGGCCAGCAGCTTGTGGGCTTCCTCCACCGCGGCGCCTGCCGGCATGATGCCGAGCCCCTTCGAGTTGTAGGCGCGCACCGGCTTCGGCGTGCCGCCGAGCAGGCGGGCGAGCGGCAGGCCGCGCGAGCGCGCCAGCGCGTCCCATGCCGCCATGTCGATGCCGGATTGCGCCAGCCGCTGCAGGCCGGCGAGGCCCAGCAGCGTGAAGCGCTGGCTCAGCTTGCGCTCGATCTCGAACGGCAGCAGCTCGTCGCCGGCGACGAGGTCCGACATTTCCGTGACCATCGCCGCCAGCGGCTTCAAGGCCGAGGGCGTGAGCGAGAACAGATAGGAATGACCCACCGCGCCGTGGTCGGTCTCGCAGTCGATCAGCACCAGCGGTGCCTTGGCGACCGCCCCGGTCGCGGTCTGGAGCGGCAGGTTCATCGGCACGATCACGGGACGTGCCTGGAAGCGCTTGATGCGGACGGTCTCGGTCATGGCTCTCTCCCGGCGGAGCGGATGCAGGTCGGCGCCGATCTTAAGCATCCGTGATCAAACGAAAAGGCGCTTGCTGCGACCACCATAAAATGGGGTTGCGCCGGCCGGCAATTCTTGGCTCTGTGCCGCCGCATGCATTGTCTCGGATTCTGGAAGGATTTGCGACAAAATCGCACAGAACGGAGCCACAGGGTGAAACAAGAGATCTCCGAACAACAGCGCAAGAGTGGCATTCTCACCGGCGCCGTGATCGTCTTCCTCCTGCTCGCCCTGCCGGTCGCGGTGTGGCTGGACCTGACCGAGCTCAGCAAGACGGCGCTGCGCCGGCAGGCGATCGATCTCAACTCGGTGATCACGAGCGTGCGCAGCTACTACGCCTCCAACGTGGTCGGCCGCGTGCTGGCCAATCCGAACGGCAGCACCAAGGTCGTTCACAACTACGAATCCGTGCCCGGCGCGATCCCGATCCCGGCGACGCTGTCGCTGGAGCTCGGCCGGGTGATCGGCGCCCAGCAGGAGAACATCACCTATCGCTTCGTCTCGGACTTCCCGTTCCAGAACCGCGCTCCGCACCAGCTCGACAAGTTCGAGAAGGACGCGCTCGATGCGCTGCGCCGGGATCCCGAGCAGAAGATCGTGGAGACCGAGACCTCGCTGTTCAACGACAAGGTCCGCCTGGTTGCGCCCGTCACGATGGGTCCGGCCTGCGTCAGCTGCCACAACAGCCACCCCGAGAGCCCGAAGAAGGACTGGAAGGTGGGGGATGTCCGCGGCATCCAGGAGGTGATCATCGCCCAGCCGATCGCCGCCAACATCTTCTCGTTCAAGTTCCTGCTGGCCTATTTCGTGATCGCCGCCGGGAGCGGACTGGCGTTCCTGTCATTGCAGCGACGTCAGGCGCGCCGCATCAAGAACATGAACAAGGAGCTCGAATCCGCCAACGACTTCCTGGCCTCGCTGTCGATGAAGATCTCGCGCTACATCCCGCCGCAGGTCTACAAGAGCATCTTCTCGGGCCAGAAGGACGTCACCATCCACACCGAGCGCAAGAAGCTCACCATCTTCTTCTCCGACATCCAGAACTTCACCGCCACCGCCGAGCGGCTGCAGCCGGAGCAGCTGACCCAGCTCCTCAACGAATATTTCACGGAAATGTCGGCGATCGCCCACGAATATGGCGGCACCATCGACAAGTTCATTGGCGATGCCATGCTGATCTTCTTCGGCGACCCCGAGACCAAGGGCGATCGCGCCGATGCACAGGCCTGTCTGCAGATGGCCTGGCGCATGCAGCAGCGCCTTGCCGAGCTCAATGCGAAATGGCGGGCGTCCGGCATCGAGCAGCCGTTCCGCTCGCGCATGGGCATCAACTCGGGCTATTGCAATGTCGGCAATTTCGGGAGCGCCGACCGTATGGACTACACCATCATCGGTGCGGAGGCGAACCTCGCCGCGCGCCTGCAATCGATCGCTGAGCCCGGCGGCATCGTCTTGAGCTACGAGACCTTCGCCCTCGTCAGCGACATCGTCCGCGCGCATGCGCTGCCGGCGATCACGATGAAGGGCATCAGCCGCGAGGTGATCCCCTATTCGGTGGATGCACTGAGTGACAAAGCTGCGGAGAACAGCGGCATCATCACCGAACGCGCGCCGGGCCTCGAGCTCTATCTCGATCCCGCCGTGGTGAAATCAGGCGACGCCGCACGCGTGCGCTCGCTGCTGGAGAACGCGCTGGCCTCGCTCAAGCCGGCGTGAGGGGAGCTTCTTACCCTCCCTGGAAGGGGAGGGTCGATCGCGCGTAGCGCGAGCGGGGTGGGGTGATCTCTCCCCTCGGGCGGTGTCGGATGTGGAGAGACCGTCACCCCACCCCGCTACGCATTCCGCTTCGCTACATGCGTAGCGACCTACGGGCGAGCTACGCTCGTCCCGGACCCCTCCAGGGGAGGGTAAGTGACCTCACCTTGCCGCCCCTTCCGTGAACGCCGTCTCGATCACATCCCCAAACGGCTGCCACGACCGCCCGTCGAACTGCACCAGCCGCATCTGCCTGATCGGCAGGTAGCGGTTGGGCGAGGTGTTCATCCTGATGTTGGGCAATGCGACCGAAGGCTGATAGTCCCTGAGCGAGGCCGCCTGGCGCATGATGTTGTCGCGTGAAAAATCGTCGCCGCATTGCTTCAGCACCTGCGTCAGCGCCTCGGCCGCGGCGTAGCCATAGACGGCCGCACTGTTGTTGGTGCTTTCGACCCGATGGTATTTGTCCATGAAGGCGAACCAGTCCTTCATGCCGGGATCGTCCTTCCAGGCGGGATCGCTCGGATCCTTCAAAAAGGCCGCCGAAATCACGCCGGCAGAGTTTTCCAGCCCCGCGGGCGCCATCGCGTTGGCGATCGAGGCGGAGGCATCGTTGACGATGAAGACGGGACGCCAATTCAGGGACGCTGCCAGCTTGATCACCTTGGATGCGGTCGAGGGCACGCCGAGGAAGACGAAGATGTCGGCGCCGGCGCGCTTGAGGATCGAGACGTGCCCGTCGAGATGCTCGTCGGCAAGGTCGAAGGCGATGTCGACCAGGACGTGACGATTGAGATCGCCGAGGCCTTCCTGGATACCCTTGTAGAGCATGCGCCCGAACTGGTCGTTCTGCCAGAGCACGACGATCTTCTTCCTCGGGTAAGAGGCCTGGATGTAGTTGGCATAGATGCGCCCCTCCGACCGGAACGACGGCTGCCAGCCCATGGTCCAGGGATACGCGCTCGGCTGGCTCAGCTCTTCGTCGCCGGAGGCGACGAACAGTTGCGGGATCTTCTTCTCGTTCAGGTACCAGCGCGTGGCGAGATTGCCGGGCGTGCCGAACGAGCCGAACATCAGGTGCACGCCGTCCTTCTCGACCAGCTTGCGCGTCAGCTCCAGCGCGGTCGCCGGATCGGAATTGTCGTCGCGGGTGATGAAGCGGATCTTGCGGCCATTGATGCCGCCGCGCGCGTTGACCATGTCGAAATAGGCCGCTTCCGCCTGGCCGATCGCGCCGAATTCCGAGAGCGGCCCCGAATACGGCATAACATTGCCGATGCGGATTTCCTCATCGCTTGCGGGTTGATCCGAGTGCTGCTGCCGCGACATCGCGCCCAGCGATGCGATGGCAATCACGGAAACGAACAGCATCCTGCCGATGACGCGCATGTTCGATGCCTTGTGGTTGGCCCCCAACGAGGTCGGCTCAATCCCCACCAAGGCCGCTTGATCTAGGTCAAGCGTTTGGCAATCGTGTGGCTGTCGCGCTTCGATGAATGCGGCAGGCGTGCTGCCGCAACGCGTTACGGCAACCCTCGCGCTTCCAGCTGACGCACCAGCAGCAGCGTCGGCTCCGCGAGGCTGTCGCCGGAACCATCGAGGCCGAAGGCGTTCGCGATGCCGTCGCGGCTGCGCAGCAGCGTGCTGCGCGGGCAATGGCCGGCGCCGCACAGCGTCTTCTTTAGCGTCTCGCCCTGCGCCACGAGGCCGGCGGAATCATCCGCGGCCCAGGCCAGCACGATCGGCACGTCGACATTGAGGATGCCGGGGAATACCGAGCGCTTGTCGTACTGGGTGGCGTCACCGCCGAGATAGGCCTTCTCGCTGTCGCTCGCGTCCTTGCCGACGCGGTAGATCCCGGACACCAGCACCACGCCCGCGACGTCGGCGCCGGCGGTCTGCAGCTCGGGATGCGCCAGCATGGTCGCGACGTGGAAGGCGCCGGCGCCGTAGCCGACCGCGACGATCTCGCGGGCATCGCCGTTGAAGAGGTCGATATTGCCATGAACCCAGGACAGCGCCGCGGCCACATCGGTCGCGCCGGCCGGCCAGGTCGCCGCGGGCGCCAGGCGATAATCGACGCGGACCCCGATCATGCCGTTGCGCGCGGCAAAGCACATCGCCTGGTCCTG
Organism: Bradyrhizobium yuanmingense; assembly: GCF_900094575.1. GTDB lineage: Bacteria > Pseudomonadota > Alphaproteobacteria > Rhizobiales > Xanthobacteraceae > Bradyrhizobium > Bradyrhizobium yuanmingense. The sequence goes on from NZ_FMAE01000003.1 coordinate 294,428, forward strand.
GATCTGGCGCGACAGCTCCGGCGCTCCGCGGTCGCCGGTGAAGGTATCTCCCGTCACGAACAGCAGCACCGGCCGCGGCGTGTCGGCCTTGGTTGCGCTGGTCGCGACATCGAGCACATTGGCCTCGCTCTCGCCATAGCGCAGGCCGCGCGAGAAGGTGACCTGCTCGCATAGCCGTGCGGTGCCGCCTGCGGTGGTGTCGGAATCGGTGAGGCCCGCCTGCACGAGACCCGAGGGCGGCCGGAGCCGGCCCGGCACGGGTCCGTGCGCGAAGGCCGTGGTCATGGTCAGAAACAGGAAAAATGTCAGATAATTCTTCATGGATGTGGCGGCCTTGCGGGGCTCCATATCGGCTCGCTGATCTGGCCCGTCTTTTCAATTCATCTCATTAGTCAGCCGGCCTTGAGGCGAATTCGCGGCACCTTGGATGCGCAGCCGCCGTTTATCCCGATCCGTCAGGCCGTTGTCCAGCGCCGCCGAGGCTCGCGCCTGAAACGGCTTTCTACTGTGCATGGGGTTGTTTTCGCACCTTTTGTTTTGGCCTGGTCCGTCAGGCCCGCTTCATCGTCCGGAAGGTGATGGAATAGCGCCGCGCCGCGACCGGGGGGATGCTGTGCTCCCACTGCGACCGCGCCTCGCCGTCCATCATGTAGAGCGAGCGCGGCAGGGCAGTGAGCGTATGGCGCTCCCACTTGGCGCCGTTGCGGCGGCGGAAACGGAAAGCGCACGGCGAGCCCAGCGACAGGCCGAGCACCTTGTCGAAATGCGGCTTGTCGCGATGCCAGCCGATGCCGACGCCGACCTCGTATTCGGTGCACAGCACCTGCCGGACGCCGGCCTCCGGCAGCCCGGCCCAGGCCTCGACCTGGCGCGCGACCGGCCGCACCCAGTCCGGGATCGGATCGGCCTCGGCGAGACGCTGCAGCGTGTAGTCATAGCGATAGCCGAACGACGCCACCCGGCGGTTGCCCTCGAACGCGCCGAACTGAAAGCGCTGGAGCGGCAATGCTGCGATGCGGCCGATCAGATCCTGCTCGGCGGCATGATCGATAAAATCGTCCGTGTAGTGAAGGCCGGTCGGGCCTTCCTGCGGGTCGGCGAACAAACTTAGCTGCGTCATGCCTCGCATTTCCGTGATGGAACCTGTTGGCGTCTGATGCGACTTATCTATGACGCGGGAAGAAACGTGCGAGGCTGTCATGGCAGAGAAGCATACCGCCGATCCGGTTGAGATCATGCGGGCGACCGGTCATCCTGAGTTGGAATACGCCGCCGGCTGGACTATCGCCGGTCTCGCCACCATCGGCACCATCGTCGCCGTCTGGGTCTTTGCGATCTAGGCAACCGGAAACTGGAGCTCGAAGGCTGCGCCCTCGTCGGTCGGCTTAAGCCTGATCGAGCCGCCATGGCTCGCCATCACCGCGCGCGCGATCGCCAGCCCCATCCCGGTGCCGCCCTGGTCGCGGCGGGTGGTGAAGAACGCATCGAAGATCCTGTCGCGGTTCGGCGCCGAGATCGGCTCGCCGTCATTGCTGACCGTCACAAGCACGGTCGTCCGTGCGTCGACCGCCTCCAGCCTGATCGTGCCGGCCTTGTGCCGCACCGCATTGTCGGCGATGTGCGACAGCACGATCAGCGCCTTCTCCGAGGACATTCCGATCGCCCGGTCGAGGCTGCCGCTGGCCTCGATCGCGCTTGCCGGAAACCGGCTTCTGAGATCGGCGATCACGGGTGCCAGCTCGGTGCGCTCGTTCTGCGGCAGGCTCTCGGCGCGGGCGAGCTCCCGCAGCCGCTGCGCCATCGCCTCCAGCCGCTGGGTATCCGACAGGATGTTGGCGATGAAGGTGTTCTGCTCGGCCGGCGTCAGGCCCTCGGCCTTGCCCTGAACCGAATCCTGCAGCAGCTCGGCCGCGCCCTTGATCGAGGTCAGCGGCGATTTCAGCTCGTGGGTGAGATGGGCCGAAAAGGTCGCGATATAGTCGGAGCGCCGCGCCAGCTGCTCGGCCATGCCGAGGAAGCTGTGCGAGAGCTGGGCGAACTCGCGCGTGCCGTAATGCTTCAGCGGTTGGAACGCCTCCCGGTCGCCGCGGCCGATTCGGGCGGCGCGGTCGATCAGCTCGCGCATCGGCAGCGTGATGGTGCGTGAGAACACGAGGCCGATCGCGATGGTGCCGAGGATGACGGCAAGGCCGGCCAGCACGAACTTGGCCCGCTCCTGATAGAGATGGTCGAAAATGTTGCTCGGCGTGCGCGTCGTGTAGATCACGCCGGCGACGCGGTTGTTGACGATGACGGGCATCGCCGAAAACACGTGCACGCCGAGGCCGCGGCTGAAGGAATAGATCGGCGGCGGCGGCTTGTCCGGCACGCGGTTGCGTAAAGTCGCGCGGTATTGCCCGTGCAGGGCGTCCGCGACCTCCTCGATATGGGCGAGCGACTGCCCGACCTCCTGCCGCCCGGCAATCACCACGCCTTGCGGATCGAGGATGCGAAAGCCGGCCAATGTCACCTTCTGGGTCTCGCGGATGATCGGCGTCAGCCTGGCCCCGATCTCGACATAGGCTGCTTGCGCCTGCCCGGGCGCGGGCAATGCGTCGGGCCGCCGCCGCAACAGATCGTTCGCGGTGAGGTCGAGCGCGGGGCGGATCGGCGTGACCTGGTCACCGGGATCGGGCAGCACGCCCGGCGGCACCTCGGCGCCGAGCACGAGGCCGCTGTCGAGCCGGGCCGCGACCTCCTGCGCATAGATCGTCGCCAGCACGCGGCTCTGTGCGATCAGCTCGGCCTGGGTCTGGCGGATCAGCTGGTTGTCGTAGAGTCGGAAGAAGAACAGGCCGACCAGCGGCAATATGCCGACCGTCGCCAGCACCGTGAAGATCACGAGCGTGAGCGACGGACGCCATTTGTCGGGCGCAGCGCTCATGCCTCTTTCTCGCAGCGGCCGAGCTTGAAGCCGACGCCGTGGATGGTCTCGATCACGTTGTCGCAGGAAAGCGCCGCCAGCTTGGCGCGGATGTTGCGGATATGGCTGTCGATGGTGCGGTCGGAAACCTGGATGTTGAGCTGGTAGGCGGCCCGCATCAGCTGCTCGCGGTTGAATACCGACGTCGGCCGGGTCAGGAATGCGCGCAGGATGCCGAACTCGATCGCGGTCAGCTTCAGCGGCGTGCCGGCAAAGGACGCGACGTGCTGCTCGGGATCGATCAACAGCCCGCCTTGCGTCAGCGCGGTGGGCCCGGCCTTGGCCTCGCCGTTGCGCGGGCTGAGGCGGCGCAGGATGACATTGACCCGCGCCACCAGCTCGCGCGGGCTGAACGGCTTCGTGACGTAGTCGTCGCCGCCGATCTCGAGGCCCAGGATACGGTCGATCTCCTCGTCGCGCGCCGACAGGAACAGGATCGGCACGTCGGAGCCTTTGCGAATCTCGCGGCAGACGTCGAGGCCGTCGAACTCGGGCATGCCGATGTCCAGCACGATGAGATCGGGCCTGTCGGCGGCAAAGCGGAGAAGCGCCTCCTTGCCGTCGCGGGCCTCGATCACGTCCATGCCGGCCTTCTTCAGGGCGACGCGGATGACCTCGCGGATGTGGCCTTCGTCGTCGACGATGAGAATGCGATGCGCCAAGAAACTCTCCGTGTCCTCGTCAACTCGCCGGCTGGCTGCCGGCCTGAGCTTTCGCCTCGGCGTCCAGCCTGCGCTGGAGTCGCCAGTTGCGAAAGCCCCAGCTTCGCCAAGCCAGGTCCTGACGCTGCTGTTCTACAAGGCGGTCGCGGCGTGACACAAGGCAGCCCTCTTTGACGGCGGGCCGTAGCGCGATCGCCTTGTCGATGGCTGGCACCGCCTGCGGCCCGAGCGTCAGGAGATAGTCGATGTCGATCTGCACGCCTTTTCCCGAAACTTCCCGGCTGTGGACGACATTGTAGTCGGCGATGAAGGCGTCGAAGTTCACGAGCGAGCAGCCATAGAGCACGATCGCCAATGCGGCGAGATTGGCGCCGATCAGCCATTGATTGGACCTGTCGAGCAAGATGCGCGCGACGATCAGGATCAGGCCGATCGCTACCAGTCCCATCCAGACGAACGCTGCAATCCGCCAATAGGTCAGCATGTAGATGTCGACATAGAGATCGAGCCGGCGGATGGAGGAGACGACCAGCAGCACGTTCTGTCCGACCCAGAGATAGACCAGCGGCCGGATCACCTTCGATTTCTCGGCCGGCCCGCCCGGACGCATCGCCACCAGCACGAAGGCAGCGGCGAGGAGGGCGGTCGCGATCAGCGGATAGGCGCCGCGATGGGAGTAGGTCGCATAAGTCATGTTGTCGGGCAGCGCCACGTGACCCCAGAGATAGATGCCGTCGAGAATGGACTGCGCCGCGAACAGCAGGTTGAACAGGATCAGCGAGCGCAGGATGGTGGAGGGGCCGAGAAATTCCGCCGAGACCATGGGCGGCAGCGGCGGTGGCACGGGGCCCTCGGCCACGGCGGCGGCGACGACCGCCCTGCGCCGCCAGCGCACATGGATGAACGGCCAGACCAGAGCCAGCATCAAGGTCCAGAACAGGACGCGCCACATGTTGACATAGTCGAGCATGACCTTGGGATTGAGCAGCGACACCCATTGCTCGATCACCGGATTTGCGGCGGCGAACAATGCGATGAAGACGGTGCTGAGCGCCGCGGGCATCAGCCAGAGCGCGATGCCGCGGGTGAAGGCCGACATGTTGAAGGCTTGGGGCGCATCGAGGAAGAACCTGAAGGGACCGAGCAGGAGGAAATTGCACAGCGCGCGGGCGCGGTCGGTGAGCCCGGTCGTATCGGGATTGGTTGCAAGCAACAGCGCAATCGTCAGCGACGCGACGAGGATCAGGAACGATAGCGTGTTGAGCTCTTCCATGGCCGGCACAAGGCCGAGCACGAGGATCGCGCCGCTGATCGCCGCGCGCCGCCAGTCCACGGCCGCGTGATTGAACAGCACCGACACGCAGGCGGTCGCGATCGCAAACAGCGTCAGCGACAGCCCGATCCGCTGACCGTAGAACAACCAGTCGGCGAGCCCAGCCAGCAGCAGCGCCATTGCGAGCTTGGCCGACAGCGCCGAAGGCCTGATCGGTTGGATATCCGTCGTCGAAGCCAGGCTCGTCATGTCCAGAGAGTCTCCGTGAGTGGTGGCATCACGAATTCTGAACGGCACTTGTGCAGACGGCGGGATCATGGTCTGCACGGCTTCAGGAGTTTTTTGCAGTTTTCGTGCAGGCGCGCTTTTGCCTCTCGCGCAGCGTGATTCGCTTTGCTAGGTGCGAAACATTCATCGCCTATCGCACCTGGTGCATCATGCAATTGCTCAACCGCATCGGTCTCGTCCTGCTCTGGCTCGCCGCGCCGCTCGCTGCATTTGTCGCCGCGAACAAGAACGATCCCTATCTGCTCGTGCTGCGTGGCGCCGGAAACATCTCCCTTGTCGTCACAAGCATCGCAATCGTCGCTCTTTTGCTGTGCGGAGGTCGCTGGCGCACCATCGCCGGCAAGGCGCTCGTCGTGCTCTGGTGCCTGCCGCCGCTCTTGATGTCGGCTGCGCATCTGAAGTTCGAGCTGCGCAAGCATGACGTTCTCAACGCCAGCGCCGTCGAAGCGCGGCAGCTCGGGCCGCACTTCATGGTCGGTTATTCCTCCTTTCCCGAGGTCGCGCGTCTCGCCAGGCAGGGCCTGATCGGCGGCGTCTATGTCACCCGGCACAACATCCGCGGCCGTGCCATCGAGACGCTGCGGGCCGAGATCGCGGCGCTGCAGGATCTCAGGCGCGCAGCCGGCCTGCCGCCGCTGATCGTCGCCGCCGATCAGGAGGGCGGCATCGTCGGGCATCTTGCGCCGCCGCTGACGAAAGTGCCGGCGCTGGCGACGCTCACGGGACTGGCTTCCGATGAGCAGCAGGCCAAGGCCGAGGAGTTCGGCCGCATCCACGGCCGCGAGCTCGCCCACGTCGGCGTCAACCTCAATCTTGCGCCGGTGCTCGACCTCAAGCCGCCGGCGCGGCGCAACCGCCTCGATTTTCACACGCTGATCGGCCAGCGCGCGATTGCGAGCGATCCCGCCGTCGTCAGCACCATCGCGAGCGCCTATGTGCGCGGGCTGGAAGAGACGGGCGTCGGCGCCACGCTCAAGCATTTTCCCGGCATTGGCCGCGTGCGCGCCGACACGCATCATTTCAGCGCCAATCTTGACACGCCGGTGAAGGAGCTGGAAGCAACCGACTGGCTCCCGTTCCGCGAGGTGCTGTCGCATTCGCGCAGCGCCCTCATGGTCGGCCACGTCACGCTCACAGCCGTCGATCCCGATCGCGCCGCCTCGCATTCGAAGCGCGTTGTCGATGGGATCATTCGTGGGACGTGGGGTTACCAGGGCGTGGTGATGACCGACGACCTCATCATGGGCGCGATCTACCAGAACGACGTCTGCAAGGCCGTGGTCGAGGCGATCAATGCCGGCGTCGATCTGCTGCTGGTCGCCTATGACGGCGCGCAGTTCTACCGTGTCTTTGCCTGCGCCCTGGAAGGATCGCGACAGGGCAGGCTCGACGCGGCGATGCTGCATGCGAGCACCGCGCGCCTGGAGCGCGGCTTTTCGACCATGCAGGCACGAGCTGCCTCACGCGCCATCAGCGTCGCCCGGCAGAACTAGCCCTTCGCGAACTGGCGGTAGTCCGGTTCACGGTGAAACCAGAATTCGTAGCCGGAGATGCCCTTTTGCATGGCAACGTCGTGGATCGGCTGGTTGAGCGGAACCACGGGGACGTCGCGCATACAGAGCGCGATGAAATCCTTCACCGTCCTGTCGTATTCGGCGGCATCGGTGGTGAAGCGCGCCTTGTCGATCAGGGCGTCCATCTCCTTGTTCTTGTATGAGGAGATGTTGAAGATCGAGTTGTTGCCGTGGAAATTCCAGTAGAAGTAATATTCGGGATAATCGAGCCAGCCGCTGAAGCGGTTGAGCGCGAGCGGCAGCTCCTTCTTGTTCAGCGTCGTGCGCCAGTTCGCGCCGGGAATCTTTTCGATTGCCGCCTTGATGCCGATCTTGGCGAGATTCTCCTGGATCAGGATCGCGGTCGGCTCGCCGACGGTGGCGGTGCCTGTGTCCAGCGACAGCGTCGTCTCCAGGCCGGCTTCGAAGCCCGCTTCCTTCAGCAGAGCCTTGGCCTTGTCGAGATCGGTGACGTAAGGAAACGGTTGCGGCCACACCGGCTTTGAGACTTCGGCGGTGCCGCCATACATGGGAACGGCGCGGCCGAAGAAGGCGCTGGTCTGAATCTGCTCGTACGGCATGGCCCAGGCGATGGCCTGGCGCAGCTTGACATTGTCGAACGGGGGCTTGGCGGTGTTCAGCGCGACGTACCACAGCGCGTTGGGGATCGGCACGCCCGAGACCTTGACCTTGCCCTCCTTGATGATCTGCTCGAAATCGCGCGGGGCAAAGCCGCTGGAAATATCCGCATCGCCCCGCTCCAGCATGGCACGCCGCGTGCCGGCGGAGGGAACGTCGCGCGCGATCACGCGCTTGACCTTCGGCAGCGGCCCGCTCTTCCAGTCGTCGAAGCGCGTCAGCACGGTCTCGCTGCCCGGCTTCCAGCTCTCGATCTTGTAGGCGCCGCCGCCGGCCTCGTTGTTCTTCAGCCAGGCCAGCGCCCACGGGTCTTCCGGCGTCGCGTTCTTCCTGGCGAGCTCGGAATTGATGATGAAGGGCACGACGACGGCCACGTTGAACAGCAGCATCTTGTCCTTGCGGATATAGTCGATACGGAAAGTGTGGTCGTCGACCACCACGAACTGCTCCGGCTTTTCCAGCGATCCCGCCGACATCTGGAAGGTCGGAAAGCCGCCGACCTTCACGGCGCGGTCAAACGACCATTTGACGTCCTTGGCGGTCACAGGCGTGCCGTCGTGGAATTTTGCGTCCTTGCGAAGCTTGAAGGTGCAGGACATGCCGTCGGCGGCGACCTCCCAGCTCTCGGCGAGCTCGGGCGCGAGCTTCTCGCGGTCATACGACAACGTGCCGTCCGGCAGTGTCTTGAAGGCGTAGGTGAGCAGGCGGTCGTAGCAATTCCAGGACAGGCCGTTCACGGTCTGGTTGGAGCCGACGCCCTGCATGTCCAGCGAATTCGGCCCCAGCTCCTGCACCACCAGCAACGTCTCGCTGCGTCCCTGCGCCCAGGCAAGACGCGGCGCAAAGGCTGCCGTACCGGCGACACCGAGGCCGCCGAGCACGACGCTGCGGCGGTTCAAATCGAGGGGTGAAATGCTCAAGAGTGCCTCCCGTTCCGGAATTGTCCGGCATCGAGAGGCAAGCTGTATGCCAGAGCCAGGAAGCCCCAAGCCGCCCCGCGACAAGGCGAGGCGGCTTGGATCGATAGGTGTTGCGCGTCGGCGCGGACTACTCGGCCTGCTCCAGCGCGGCGGGCATCTTCGCCACCGACATCAGCGATCGCGCGACCTGGTTGAGCAGGAGATCGGCATTCTCTTCCTCGGCGAGAGATTTGGAGAGCAGGGCGACGATCGCGCTGTGGCGCAGCTGCTGCGCCAGGTTGCGCGCGGTGGTGTAGCCGGACATCTCGTAATGCTCGACGCGTTGCGCCGCAGAGATCAGCGCGAGGTCGGCGGCTGCATCCTCCTTCTCTTGGCTTTCCTTCATGACCTCCTGGCCTTCCTCGATCAGGCCCATCATGCCCTTGCAAGGCTTGGCGCGCGCGTTCTCGCCGAGCAGCTCGAAGCACTCGTTGATGCGCTCGACCTGGTTTTCGGTCTCGGCCAGATGCTGCTCGAACAGCTCGCGCAACTGATCGAAGCGGGCGGCCTGCGCCATCTTCGGGAGCGCCTTGGTCAGCTGCTTCTCGGCATGGAGGATGTCGCGCAGCTCATGCAGCAGCAGATCGGTCAGGCCCGCCTCATCGACAGGCGGCGAGCTCTCCGCGACGATCGGGGTGGCAGCACCGGGATCGGCGGATTGCAGCGCAGGCGATTCCGTGAACACCCAGTCCTCGCCCTCGTTCCACGGGCCGCGGGTGTCGATTTCGCCGTGGTCGCCGCTGCCGGTGGAATCGTTGAAGTACTGGTTCACGAGGCCGGGCGTCGGGGCAATCCGGCCGATGCTGAAGGCCGGCTTCGACAGGCTCTCGAGTGCGCGCGCGAACGCCTTCATATGCGTGATCTCGCGCGTCATCAGGAATTGCAGCGCGTCCTTGCTGCCGGCATCGTCGCAAAAATTGATCAGGCGCTCGTAGACGATCTTGGCACGCGCTTCTGCCGCGATGTTGCTGCGGAGATCGACGTCGAGCTCGCCCGTGATCTTGAGATAATCGGCGGTCCAGGGATTGCCTTGCGAGTTGAACAGATTGACGCCGCCTCCGCCGGCAATCGCGATCAGCGGATCGGCCTCCGCCGCCTGGCGGTCGTTCCGCGAGGGCGCAAGATGCATCCGGGCGAGGCAACCGACGACCTCGAGATGGCTGAGCTCTTCGGTGCCGATATCCATCAAGAGGTCCTTGCGGTCGGGATCCTCGCAATTCAGTCCCTGAATCGAATATTGCATCGCAGCCGCAAGTTCGCCGTTGGCGCCGCCGAACTGCTCGAGGAGCATATTGCCGAAGCGCGGATCGGGTTCGTCGACGCGCACGGTGAACATCAGCTTCTTGACGTGGTGATACATGGGGAGACTCGCGTGCTGGAGAGAAACTACGCGACAACGAGGCCTCCAGCCGTTCGTTCCTAAGTCTCTCCAGGATCGAGGCTGTCGTTGCCCCGGACCTCTGCCAGGGAGCGCGATGGCTTACGGCGTCACCGCACTGCGCGCGACGGCGCGCGGGGCCGTCAGTTCCTTCCAGGTCGAATTTGCCACATGCACCGGCGAGAAGGCGGGACGTTCGACGTATTGTCCATCGCCGGCCTCGGCGCGCAGGTCGCCATCCTTCCAGACGATACGGCCGCGCGACAGCGTCGCGGCCGCACCGCCGGTGCAGGCAAAACCCTCGAACACGTTGTAATCGATCCGGCTCATCTGCCGCTTGGCGCTGATGGTCTTGCTCGCCTTGGGATCCCACACCACGATATCGGCATCCGAGCCGACGGCGACCGCGCCCTTGCGCGGATAGATGTTGAGGATGCGGGCGATGTTCGCCGAGGTCACCGCGACGAATTCCTCTTTGGTCAGCCGCCCCGTGGCGACGCCCGCGGTCCAGAGCAGCGCCAGGCGATCTTCGAGGCCGCCGGTGCCGTTCGGGATCTTCCTGAAATCGCCGCGCCCGAACCGCTTCTGCTCGGTGGTGAAGGCGCAATGATCGGTCGCAACCACCTGGAGCGAGCCGGCTTGCAGGCCGGCCCAGAGGCTGTCCTGATGCTGTTTGTCGCGGAACGGCGGCGACATCACGCGCTGTGCGGCATGATCCCAGTCCTTGTTCTGATATTCACGCTCATCCAGCAGCAGATGCTGGATCAGCGGCTCGCCATAGACGCGCTTGCCGGCGGCGCGTGCCCGCGCGATGGCCTCATGCGCCTCGCGGCAGCTGGTGTGCACTATATAGACCGGCGTGCCTGTCATATCGGCGATCATGATGGCGCGGTTGGTGGCTTCGCCCTCGACCTCCGGCGGCCGTGAATAGGCGTGGCCTTCCGGGCCCGTGACGCCGCGCGCGATCAGGGCGTCCTGCATCAGGGCGACGACGTCGCCGTTCTCAGCATGGACAACCGGCATGGCGCCGAGATGGGCGCAGCGCGCGAACGAATTGTAGAGCTCGTCGTCGTTCACCATCAGCGCGCCCTTGTAGGCCATGAAATGCTTGAAGGTGTTGATGCCGTAGGTTTTGACCACAATCTCCATCTCGTCATGGATCTGCTTCGACCATGACGTCACCGCCATGTGGAAGCCGTAGTCGCTGGCCGCCTTCTCGGATTTGTGCCGCCACTCCTGATATGCCGCGAGCATGGATTGGCCGGGATCGGGCAGGCAGAAATCCACCACCATCGTGGTGCCGCCGCTCAGCGCCGCCTTGGTTCCGGATTCGAAGTCGTCGGCGGTGACGGTGCCCATGAACGGCATTTCGAGATGGGTGTGCGGATCGATCCCGCCCGGGATGACGTAGGCGCCGCCTGCATCGATGACCTCGCTACCTGTCGGCGCATCGAGCGCTGCGCCGATCGCGACGATGGTCTCGCCGTCGATCAGCACGTCCGCGCGGCGCGAATGATCGTGATTGACGACGGTGCCGCCGCGGATGAGGAGGGGCATGAGGTGCTCCGAGAGGTGAAGGGACGGCTCGAAGGCTAAGCGCGCGACTGGCGATGCGACAGGTGAAATTTTAGTCAGCCGCCGCCGCTCCTTTCACGTCGTGCGCGATCAGCCCGTCGATCATCGCGCGCACGAGGCCCGTGATCTCCTTGCGCAGCGCCGGCAGCGGCACGGCCACCAGCTTCCGCTCCAGCCCGAGCGCCGCCATGCCATGCACGGCCGAGAACAGGCTGCGTGCGGTGATGCCGAGTTCCTCCGGGCTGCGCCCAGGAAACAGTGCGGCCAGCGGCTGGTAGATATGACGGAACAGCTGCATCTGGTCGTGCACGGACCAATCCGGCACCAGCTTGCCCGTCTCCATCCGGTGCTCGAACAGCGCGCGCCAGAGCTGGAGGTTTTCGGCGGCGAAATCGCAATAGGCGAGGGCGATGCGGACCAGGGATTCCCGTGGCGATGGCTCGCCGGCATTTGTTGCGAGAGTCAGCGTCTCGTCGAGCCGGAGCAGCGTGCGCGAGCCGACCCGCAGGATCAGTTCGTCGACATCAGCCACGAGATTGTAGACCGCGCCATTGGCGCAGCCGATCTCGCGGGCCAAATCGCGGGTCTTGAGACCCGCCAGCCCCCGCTCGGCGATCATCTGTTCGGCCGCCTGGATCAGGGCCGCACGCAATTTCTCTCGCCGTTCCAGGGCCTTAGTCATTCTTAACCAAATTCTTGAGCGTCGCTCAAAATAATATTGAACGATGTTCAAGGTTCCTGCTACAAACCATCTGTGAGCAACGCTCATCGACAGGGAGCAACCAATGTTCAAGACCGTCGTGACCCTCTTCCGCGGCAGCGTCGCCGCTGCGGGCGAGGAACTGGAAGATCGCACCGCCCTTCTGATCCTGGATCAGCAGATGCGCGATGCAGCCGCAGCCGTCGAGCGCAGCAAGCGCACGCTGGCGCTGGCAATCGCGCAGGACCAGCAGGAAGGCCGCAAGCTCGAGGCCACGAATGCGCGCATCGCCGATCTCGAGACCCGTGCCGTTGCGGCGCTGGATGGCGGCCGCGAGGACCTCGCCAAGGAGGCCGCCGAAGCCATTGCGGCGCTGGAGGCCGATCGCGATGCGGCCATGACGGCGCGCGCGCTGTTCGCGACCGAGATCATCAGGCTGAAGCGCCACGTCGCCAACGCGCAGGCCCGCATCACCGAGCTCGATCGCGGTCGCCGGATCGCCCGCGCCTCGGAAGCGGTGCGCTCGCTTCGCCGCAGCGGCATCGAGGCCGCGCGCCCCTATGAATCGACATTGCCGGAGGCGGAGGGGACGCTGAGGCGTCTGCGCGAGCGGCAGATGGAGGCTCAGGCGGCCGACGATGCCCTGGTCGAGCTCGACGCGGCCACCGGCCCGCTCGCCACCGCCGAACGACTCGCCGAGCAGGGCTTCGGCCCGCGGCTCAAGACGACCGCCGACGATGTGCTGGCGCGCTTGAAGTCCAGGCGCATGCCGGCGGCCTGATCTCAAGTTCCAATCCGAACGCAATCATCATTCCAATCGACAGGAGACCATCATGAACCAGAATGGCCAGCCCCACAGCGGCGCCTGGGTGAGCTTCACCTACGCGTCCTTCGCAGCTTCCGCCTTCCTCGTCGCCATCGGCATCTTCTTCCTGCCGATCGACCTCTGGATGAAGGGTTATCTCACCATGGGCATCGTGATGATGATCCAGACCTGCGTCACCCTGACCAAGACCGTGCGCGACAATCATGAGAGCAGCCGCCTCGTGAACCGCATCGAGGATGCCAAGGCCGAGCGGCTGCTGATGGAGGTCTCCAAGGCGGCGTAAGGCGAACGGTCGCAGCGCGCGCTCTGGGGCGACAGGGGCGCGCGCGGCAGGCAGGGTGCATTGTGCTTCGCGTGCAGGTGCGATATGGCTCTCGCGCTTTCCAGAGGCGGAGACGAGCTTTGTCGAAACAATCCCTGCGCGAGGAGGCCGAGCGCCTGATCCGCGAATCGATGGAAAAGAAGACCATCGTGGTCAAGCAGGGCACGACCCGCATCGAGGCTGTCTGCGGCAAGTGCGGAGCGCCGAACCGGGTGCAGGCGGAGAAGGGCCAGACCCGCGTCAAGTTCGCCTGCAAGAACTGCGGGCATAAGCAAGAGACGTTGTAGGCGTCTTCACCTCATCCGGGTCGCCCCCGGCGATGCGCAGCATCGTCCGGCGCGATCCGGCTAGAGGCCCTACGGCCTCTCCCTCACATCACCTGATGCACGTCGATCACGACGCGATCCGCATGGCGCGCCGCTGACGCCACGAAGATGTGCTCCATCAGCCAGCGGTACGTCTCGTGCCCGGTCTCGAACTTCGGCACGGTGCGGAAATAGATCAGCTTCGGATCGACCGGCTCGCCGCGCTTGAGCTTGTGCAACAGCTCGACCGGACCGAAGCGCATACCCTTGTTCTCGACGTAGACGGTCGCACCGTCGTCGGTCTCGAAGGCGTATTTCGCTTCGAGATCGATCAACTCGTTGGGCCGGATGGTCTGGAAGTCGGCGCCGAAGGGGAGCACCTTTCCGCTGACCGCGCCCGTCACCTCGCCGCCGATGATCGGAATGATGCGGCGGACGCCGATCCCGGTCTCGCCCGCGGTCACGACGTCGCCGATCCGCGCGGTGATGGTGAAAACGTATCTTGTTTCGAGGGTCGGGGTGGTCATGTCTGCCTCCAATCATCGACGAGCCTTCCCTTCTCCCCTTGTGGGAGAAGGTGGCGCGAAGCGCCGGATGAGGGGTCTATCTCCACAAGCGTGCTCGCGGAGAGAGATCCCTCACCCGTCTCGCCGCTATCGCGGCGAGCCACCCTTTCCCACAAGGGGAGAGGGGAAGCAGCCACGCCGTGCGGCATTCAATCTTGTCACCTCTAATGCGCCATCATCCGCGTCGGCAGCCAGGTTGCCAGCAGCGGGAAGGCGATCAGGATCACGAGGCGCACGAGGTCCGTTGCCACGAACGGGCTTACGCCCTTGAAGATGGTGGAGAAGGAGACGTCCTTCACCACGCTTTTTATGACGAAGACGTTCATGCCCACGGGCGGAGTGATCAGGCCGAGCTCGACGGTCACGACGATGATGATGCCGAACCAGATCGGATCGAACCCCAGATGCATGATCACCGGGAAGATGATCGGCACGGTCAGGATGATCATCGCCATGGCATCCATCAGGCAGCCGAGCACGAGATACATCACCATGATCAGCGCCAGCACGCCGTAGGGGCCGAGGCCGAGCCCGGTGAGGAATTCCGTCACCTTCTGCGGCGTCTGCGTCACCGTGAGGAAATAGCCGAAGATCAGCGCGCCGATCAGCACGGTGAACACCGCAGCCGCGGTGCGCGTCGCCTGCAGCAGCGAGGCCAGCACCTTCTCGCGGTCGAGCCGGCCGGTCAGCACGCCGATGATGAAGGCCCCGGTCGCGCCGACGCCGCCGGCCTCGGTCGGCGTGAAGCGCGGCAGGAAGGGCAGGCCGTAGAGGCCGCCGATGACGAAGATGAACAGCAGCACCGGTGCCCAGATCTCCTTCAATCCGGCAAAGCGCTCGCGCCACGGCGTCACCTTGCCCTTGGGCAGGAACTCGGGGCGGAAATAGCCGATCAGGGAGATCGTGATCATGTACATGGTCATCGCGAGCAGGCCCGGGATGATGCCGGCGATGAACAGCTTGCCGATGTCCTGCTCGGTGATGATGCCGTAGACCGCAAGAACAGTGGATGGCGGCAGCATCGCGCCCAGCGTGCCGCCGGCCGCGATCACGCCGGTGGCGAAGGATTGCGGATAGCCGAAGCGCCGCATCTCGGGATAGGCGACGGCGGAGAAGGTCGCCGCGGTCGCGACCGAGGAGCCGCAGATCGCGGCAAAGCCGCCGCAGGCGCCAACGGTGGCAATGCCGAGTCCGCCGCGCAAATGTCCGACGAAGCCGTTGGCGGCGCGGAATAGCTCGCGGCTCATGCCGGAATTGCTGACGAAGGAGCCCATCAGCAGGAACATCGGGATGACGCCGAAGGTGTAGTCGGTCACGGTGCGCATGGTGACCTGACCGACCATCTTCAGGGCCGGTGTCGAGCCCACGAGATAGCTGAAGCCGCACACGCCGACGAGGCCCATGGCCATGCCGACCGGCACGCGCAGCAGCATCAGGGCGAACAGGGCGACGAAGCCGATAACGGCGACGGCGTCGGTACTCATGGTTACTCCGTCACCTTGATGTTGGGTTCATGCATGTCTTCGGGGTGGAAGATCAGCCGGTACGTGCGGATCGCGATCAGCAGCACGGCGCAGACGTCGCCGATCCACGCGACGAGGAAGAACGGCCATGTCGGCATGTGCAGGTCGAAGGTCTGAACGTTGTCGTTGTAGGTCAGCCGGACCTTGTCGAACAGCGTCCAGGTCTGCACGGTGACGACGAACAGCAGCACCAGGGTCGCGAACACGTCGATCCAGCGCTGATGGCGCGGCCCGACATTGCCCCAGACCAGGTCGACGGTGATGTGGGTGCCGCGATAGGAGGTTGCCGCGATGCCCCAGAAAATGAGGATGCCGAGCAGCATTCGGCCGATGTCGAAGCTGTCGGGGATCGAATAGTTCAGCGTGTTGCGCAAGAGCACCGACAGGAAGATGTCGAGCGCGACGATGCCGACGAAGCCGGCCGCGATCCATTCGATCGAGTCGATCACGCGATCCATCCAGGAGCGCTTCATGGGTGTTTCCTAAGCACTGCTATTCTCATTCTCGGCTCTGGCGGCGGCACTTCGCCTCTCCCCGCTTGCGGGGAGAGGCCGACACGCGAAGCGTGGCGGGTGAGGGGGACTATCCACGCGTCCGATTGTCACCGTCCCTGCGGAGACTCCCCCTCACCCCAACCCTCTCCCCGCAAGCGGGGAGAGGGGGAAGAGACACGGTGCGCTCCTCACCTGCTCTCAGCTTGCAAGGCAACGGCGGCAGGACCAATCCCGCCGCCGCGTTTCCTTCGCCACCGCGTCACTCCGCCAGCGCGTTGTATTTCTTCAGCGAGGCCTTGAGATCCGCGAGCGCGGCGTCGGGATCGGCACCGGCCTTCTTGGCGCCGTCGCCCCAGGTCTTGACCAGCGGCTCGGCGGCCTTCTTCCAAGCCGCGATCTGCTCGGGCGTCAGCTTGTAGACCTCATGGCTGGATTCCGCCTTCACCTTGGCGATGCCGGCGTCCTCGAACTTGCCCCAATGCTCGCCGACCGCGCCTGCCATCTCGACCGTGCAGTTCTTGTCGATCGCGGCCTTCTGCTTGTCGGACATCGCATTGTACTTGTCCTTGTTGATCACGAACACGAAGGTCGTGGTGTAGAGCGGCGCCTCCATGTCGTACTTGGTCACCTTGTCGATGCCGAACAGCACCAGTGAGCCCCAGGGGAAGGTGACGCCGTCGGCGACGCCGCGCTCGATGATGTCGCGCACTTCCGGCGCCGAGGACTGCACATTGGTGCCGCCAAGCGAGGTGACGAAGTTCGCCATGGTAGCGTGCGCCGGGCGGATCTTCATGCCCTTCACGTCCTCGGGGTTGACGATCTTCTTGGTGCGGGAATGGAACGAGGAGGGCGAGTGGACGAAGGCGAGGCAGTATTTGACGTCCTTCATCTCCTTCTCGGCAAATTTGCGATACCACGCGTCGAGCCCCATCGAGCCGCCCTTGGCATCCGAGATCAGGAACGGCAATTCCCCGGCGCCGATGATCGGGAAGCGGCCGGGCTGGTAGCCGGGATTGACATAGGTGACGTCGGCGATGCCGTCGCGCGCCATGTCGTAATGGTCGAAGGCCTTGCCGAGCTGCTGGGCCGGAAACACCTTGCCGGTAATGGTGCCGCCGGAATCCTTGTTCACCGCAGCCACCCAGTCTTCCAGCGATTTCTGCAGCGGATGCGATGCCGGCACCCAGTGCGAGACCTTCAGGTCAAATGTCTTGTCCTGCGCGAGCGCGGGGCTCACGCTTGCTGCCAGCAGCAAGGCCAGACAGGCTTTCCTCATCACGCGTCTCTCCCTTTTGCGACGGCGGGCTTCGTTGGCCCGGTCTCTTTAATTAACATGTTATCTAATTCGCCGGCGCGTTCAAGCCGGAACTGAGGCCCGCCGTGTCGCGCCATCTACGTCAGTCATGTTGCATGGATTTGTCGCTGCTCGGGCGACCACCGCTCTCCCTTTGCGCAAACGTTATATGGTATAATTATCGCCTGCGAGCCTTTGCCACAAGCAGGCTGCGGCCAAAGCCTAACAGGATCGGAAGCAGCATGTATTGCGGACAAAGGTCGCAATCGTCGGGCCGTTGCGGCGATGGCGGGGCTCGTTTCAAACATCTGCACAAATTCCGTTTAAAGCTTTGTAGGTGATGCATTCCTCGCGTCATTCGCTTCCAATGCAGCCGAGGCAATGAAGCGAGACCGCCATGACCCGCACCGACATCCCCGCCGGCTACGAGCCACATTTCCGCAAAGCGCCGCTGACCGATCCCTGGGAGCCGCTCTATTCGAAGAAGACCGATAAGGGCGTCACCGTCGGACTGCGCCTGGCGACGCCGCACACCAACGCCCGCGGATTGATCCATGGCGGGCTGATCGCGGCGCTCGCTGACGCCGCCATGGGCTACAGCTGCGCCCAGGCGACGGGCTGGACCACGTCATTCGTCACCATCTCGCTGTCGGTCGACTATGTCGGCGCCGCCGAGATCGGCCAATGGCTGGCGGTCGAGGGCGAGGCGATCAAGACCGGGAACACGATCTGCTTCGCGCAGTGCCTGGTGAAGGCGGACGACGCCGTGATCGCGCGGGCCAGCGGCACGTTTCGGGTAGTGCCGAAGAAGGGGTGAGGCCCAACTCTCTCCGTCGTCATGCCCGGGGCAAGCCCGGCCATGACGGAAAAGATCACCCAAACCTCCACTCCGCCGTCTCCACCACGAGGTCGACGAACGCGCGCACCTTGGCCGAGAGCAGGCGCGAGGTCGGGTAGACGATGTGGATCGGCAGCGCCGGCTGCTCGTATTGCGCCAGCACGATCTTCAGGCGCCCGCGCTTCAGGCCCTCGGCGGCCTGATAGGCCAGCACCCGCGTCACGCCGCCGCCGGCTTCGGCATATTGCAGGGCGGCGTCGGCGCTGTTGCTGATGAAGCGAGGCGACAGCGGCAGCCCGATATCGCGGCCGTCGCGCAGGAAACGCCATTCGGACCAGGGGCCGAACTGGATGGTCTGGTGCGTGGCGAGCGCTTCCGGCGTCTTCGGCTCGCCGTTGCGCTTGAGATAACCGGGCGCGGCCACCACGATCCGCCGCATCTCGCCGACCTGGCGCGCCACAAGCGAGGAATCGGCGAGATGGCCGATCCGCACCGCGGCATCGACGGCGTCCTCGACGAGGTTGACGAGATGGTCGGACAGCCTGAGTTCGGCGGCGACCTCGGGATAGCGCTTGAGATAGGCGGTCATGAGAGGCCCGACATGCAGCCGGCCGAAGCCGACCGGCGCGGACACGACGAGACGCCCGCTCGGCCGATTGCGCTCCTCCCGCGCCGAGCCGTCAGCCTCCTCGACGTCGGCGAGGATGCGCCGCGCGCGCTCCAAATAGCGCGTGCCGACGTCGGTCAGCGCCACCTGCCGCGTGGTCCGCTGCAGCAGCCGCGCGCCGAGATGCTCCTCCAGCGCCGCGATCATCCGCGTCACCGCCGACGGCGACAGCCGCAGTTTGCGCGCGGCCGGCGCGAAGCCGCGCAGGTCGGCGACCGTGACGAAGACGTGCATGGCTTCCAGGCGGTCCATGGACATTATTGCATAAATCGCAATGATGAAGTGTCAAGCTGCTCAATTGTTTTAGACGCCGAAAGGTCCAGATTAGGCGCGGAAGACGCAGCAATGCGCCGGAATTTCAGGAGATGTTCCGATGACGGCAGTTCACACCTATGCCAGCGACGTGGCCTTTTCGCCGGCGGTGAAGACGATCCAGGCGCGCAAGGGCTCGCGCGAGGCCTATGCGCGCAGCGAGCAGCGCGGCTGGCGCACCGAGGTCGACGACAATCTCGCCGCGTTCCTGGCCGACGCCAACAGCTTCTATTTCGCCACGGCTTCAGCCGACGGCCAGCCCTACATCCAGCACCGCGGCGGCCCGAAGGGCTTTCTCAAGGTGCTGGACAAGCAGACGCTCGCCTTCGCCGACTACGCCGGCAACCAGCAGTTCATCACGCAAGGAAATCTCTCGGAGAATCCCAAGGCCTACATCTTCGTGATGGACTACGCCCACCGCCGCCGGGTGAAGATCTGGGGCGAGGCGCGCGTGGTCGAGGACGACGAAGCCCTGACCACGTCATTGATGCCGAAAGACTACCGCGCCCGGCCCGAGCAGGTGATCCTCTTCAAGATCGCAGCCTGGGACACCAACTGCCCGCAGCACATCCCGCAGAAGTTTGATGCAGCCGATGTCGCGGCCGCGCTCGCCGCGAGAGATGCGAGGATCGCAGAGCTGGAGGCGGAGCTTGCGGCGTTGAAGGGGGAGAAGGCGGCAGGTTAAACGGCGCGCTTCGCCTCTCCCATCGTCCGGTGTCATGCCCCGCGAAGGCGGGGCATCCAGTACGCCGAGGCATTTCGGTTCAATCGCGATCGTCTCGGAGTACTGGATCGCCCGCCTTCGCGGGCGATGACAATGAATAGGCCGAGGCGTCTCTAAACTAAATCACACTTTCGCCTTCGTGCTGGAAGCCGAGATAGCTCGCGGCCACCCGTTCGTTGGCGGCGATGTCGCTGGCCTTGCCGCTGAGCACGAACTCGCCGAGCTCCATGACATAGGCATGGTCCGCGATCTTCAGTGCGGCCTGCGCGTTCTGCTCGACCAGCAGCACGGAGACGCCGGCGGCGCGGAGCTCGGTGACGATGCGGAAAATGTCGGCGACGATGATCGGGGCAAGGCCGAGGCTCGGCTCGTCCAGCATCAAGAGCTTCGGCTCGCCCATCAGCGCGCGGCCCATCGCGAGCATCTGCTGCTCGCCGCCGGAGAGCGTGCCGGCGAGCTGCTTGCGCCGCTCCTTGAGCCGCGGAAACAGCGCATAGACCCGCTCCATCGAGGCTTTGGCCTTGCTGCGCTCGATCCGGAACGCGCCCAGCTCGAGATTGTCCTCGACATTCATGGTCACGAACAATTCGCGATGCTCGGGAACGAGACCGAGGCCCATCGCGACACGGTCCTCGATGTCGAGGCGGGCGAGATCCTGCCCGGCAAAGGCGACGCGGCCCTTCAGCGGCAGGATTCCCATGATGGCCGAGAGCAGCGTGGTCTTGCCGGCGCCGTTGGCGCCGACAATGGTGACGATCTCGTTGGCGCCCACCTCGAGCGAAACCGAACGCACCGCCTCGACCTTGCCATAGGCCACATGCGCGTCAGTGACGGACAACAGCGTGCTCATGCCGCCACTCCAAGATAGGCCTTGATCACTTCGGGATTGGTCTTGATCGTCGCCGGCGTGCCCTCCGCGATCTTGGTGCCGAAATCGAGCACCACGATGCGGTCGGCAAGGTTCATCACGAAGCCCATGTCGTGCTCGACCAAAAGGACGGACATCCCGCCGTCGCGCAGCTCGCGGAGCAGCGCGGCGAGCCGCTGCTTTTCCATGTGGCGCAGGCCGGCGGCCGGCTCGTCGAGCAGCAGCAGCATCGGATCGACGCAGAGCGCGCGGGCGATCTCGACGATGCGCTGCTGGCCGAGCGAGAGCGAGCCTGCCAGCTGGTGCATCTGCTCGGCGAGGCCGACGCGCTCGATCTGGCGGGCGGCCTCGGCGAGCAGCTTGGCCTCGTCAGCGCGGTCGAGCCGCAGCATCGAGGAGATTGGGCCGGAATGGCCGCGCAAATGTGCGCCAATCGCGACGTTCTCCAGCACGGTCATGTCGGGGACGAGCTTGACGTGCTGGAAGGTCCTGCTGATGCCGAGCTTGACGATCTCCTGTGGCGGCGCGTTGTCGACCTTCCTGCCGAGCACCGAGATCGAGCCCGAGGTTGCCGACAGCACGCCGGTAATCAGGTTGAAGGTCGTGCTCTTGCCGGCGCCGTTCGGGCCGATCAGTGCGACGATCTCGCGGGCCTGCACGTCGAAGGACACGTTGTTCACCGCGACCACGCCGCCAAACTGCTTTCGCGCCTTCTCGACCTGAAGCAGGACGCCGGTCTCGGCGGGCGCGCGGGTGCGATGCTCCAGCTTCAGCGAGGTGTCCGGCTTCCTGCCGTCGGTGCGCTCGGGGAAGAACGACATCAGCCAGGGCCAGAGGCCGCCGGGCGCAAGCTGCAGCAGCGCCACCAGCATGATGCCGAACACGATGGTCTCGACCTGGCCGGAGCCCGGCAGGATCAGCGGCAGATAGCTCTGCAGCACCTCCTTCAGGATCACGACGATCGCCGCGCCCAGCACGCCGCCCCAGACATAGCCGGCGCCGCCGACCACTGCGATGAAGAGATATTCGATGCCCATATGCGCGCCGAACGGCGTCGGGTTCACGGCGCGCTGGAGATGGGCGTAGAGCCACCCGGACAGGCCGGCGAGCACCGCGGCGTGGATGAACACCAGCAGCTTTGCCCGCGGCGTGTGGACGCCGAACGCTTCGGCGGCGACATGGCCGCGGCGCAGCGCGCGGATGGCACGGCCGGTGCGGGAGTCCAAGAGGTTCATCGTCAGCAGGGCCGAGAGGATCACGGCGACCCAGATTGCGTAATAGATCGAGCCGGGCGAGAGCATCTTGAAGGCACCGATCGACAGCGGCGGGATCGCCGAGATGCCGTCGTTGCGTCCGAGAAACTCCAGCTTGCTGAACAGGTAGAACAGCCCAAGCCCCCAGGCGAGCGTGCCGAGCGGCAGGTAATGCCCCGAGAGGCGTACGGTGATCAGCCCGAGCAGCACCGCGAGCGAGCCGCTGACCACGAGCGACAGCGGCAGCGTCAGCCAGGGCGACAGGCCATAGGCCGTCGTCAGCACGGCGGTGGTGTAGGCACCGAAACCGACGAAGGCGGCCTGCCCGAACGAGGTGAGGCCGCCGACGCCGGTCAGCAGCACGAGGCCCATCGCGACCAGCGCGGCAAGGCCGATATTGTCGAGCAGCACGATCCAGAACGGGGGCACGCCCGGGATGAGCGGGATCGCCGCCATGAGGATCGCAAAGACGAGGATGGGAAGCCGGCTCTGCATCGGGCTCAGTCCTTCTCTTCCTCGACCGCGGGCGCGGCGAGCGAGCGCAGCAGCAGCACGGGGATCAGCAGCATGAAGACGATCACCTCCTTGTAGTTGGAGGCATAGAAGGACGAGAACGCCTCGACGATGCCGACCACCAGCGCCGCGACGGCGGTGAGGGGATAGCTGACGAGGCCGCCGATGATCGCGGCGACGAAGCCCTTCAGCCCGATCAGGAAGCCGGAGTCGTAATACAGTGTCGTGATCGGCACGATCAGGATGCCGGAGAGTGCGCCGATCACGGAAGCCAGCAGGAAGGCGATCTGGCCCGACAGCGTGGTGCGGATGCCGGCTAGCCGCGCCCCGAGCCGGTTGACCGCGGTCGCGCGCAGCGCCTTGCCGTAGAGCGTCAGGCCGAAGAACAGCCAGAGCGCGACGATGAAGGCGATGGTGATGGCATAGACGGTGATGCTCTGGCCGGTGAAGCGCAATGCGCCGGCGGTGAAGGCGCCGGACAGCACGGCAGGCCCACGCTGGCCTTCGGCGCCGAAGAACAACAGGCCGAGGCCCTGCAGCGCGAGGTGGACGCCGACCGAGGCGATCAGCAGCACCAGCACCGAGGTGTGCGCCAGCGGCTGGAAGGCGATGCGGTAGAGATAGAGGCCGATCATCGCCACGATCACCAGCGACAGCGCGATGCAGACCGCGACCGGCGGCTTCTGCGCGGCGAGGGACAGGGTCAGCGCCAGCACGATCGCGGGCAGCACGACGTTGGCGATGAAGCTGCGGACGACCAGCCGCCCGTGCAGCGCCTTGCGCGCCACGAACAGGTCGAAGGCGAAGGCGCCGATGCCGAGCGCCAGCGCCAGCTTTGCCGTGCCCGGCATCTGGCCGGCGGCCAGCGAGGCATAGGTCAGCGCGCCATAGGTGACGAATTCGCCCTGGGGAATAAGGATGACCCGGGTGACGGCGAACACCAGCACCAGCGCCAGGCCGAGCAGCGCATAGATCGCGCCATTGGTGATGCCGTCCTGCACCAGGAACAGCATGATGGTGGTATTCAAGACCGGACGCTCCCCCTAATCCGGACCGGTCCCCTCGATTGCGGTGGACGGTCCGCTCACAGCCATTGAAAAACGCAGGCGATATTTGGTATGGTCCATAACAATTATCAAATATAACTTCAAGGGTGGGAACGACCCGCCCCGGAATTTAGCGGGATTACGAGCACGAGGCGATGACCGTTTCCAAAACCGCTGAAAAGTCCTCCGACAAGCCGGCCGACGTGGCCAAGGGCCGCAAGGACGCGAGCGAGCCGCAGGCGGAGGCCCTCCAGCTCGGCGAGCTTTCCGAGCAGCTCGGCTATGTCCTGAAACGTGCGCAGCTCAAGGTGTTCGAGAATTTTCTGCGCTGCATGGCCTCGCTCCAGCTGACGCCAGCGCAGTTCTCGGTGCTGCTGCTGGTCGAGAAGAACCCCGGCCGTAACCAGACCGAGATCGCCTCCACGCTCGGCATCCTCAGGCCGAACTTCGTAGCCATGCTCGACAATCTGGAGAGCCGCGACCTCTGCGCGCGGATCCGCTCCACCAACGACCGCCGCTCGCACATCCTGGTCTTGACCGACAAGGGCAAGGCCGTGCTGGCGCGCGCCAAGAAGCTCGTCGCCACCAAGCACGAGGCCCGGCTGAACGATCTGCTCGGCCAGGCCAACCGCGAAGCCCTGATCGGGATGCTCGCGAAGATCGCCAACGAGTTTTGACTCTTACCCTCCAGGGGAGGGTAAGCGAACGTCAATCCACCAAGATCGCCCTGATGTCGTTCACGTTGGTCAGCGTCGGTCCAGGCTGTAGCAGGTCGCCGGTCGCCTCGAAAAACGTGGTGGCGTCGTTGTTGGCGAGATAGGCATGCGGCTCGAGCCCCAGCGCCTTCATCTTCGCGAACGTCGCCGCATCGATCAGCGCGCCGGCGGGGTCGGTCGGGTGGCCGGCGCCGCCATCGGCGCCGTCGGTGTCGCCGGCCAGCGCCGCGATGCCGGAAGTGTCCTTCAAGAGCGAAGCCAGCGCCAGCGCGTATTCCTGGTTCGGCCCGCCGCGCCCGTTGCCGCGCACGGTGACCGTGAGCTCGCCGCCGGAGAGAATCGCGACGCGCTTGCCCTGGCTGCGTGCCTGAAGCGCCAGCCTGGCGTGATCGGCGGCGACCTCGCGCGCCTCGCCTTCGAGATCGGCGCCGAGATCGATGGTCTCGTAGCCGGCCTCGCGCGCGAGCTTGACCGCGGCGTCCAGCGACTGCTTGGGCCGCGCGATCAGCTCGAACGAGGCGCGCGCAAAGGCGGCGTCGCCCGGCTTGCAGCTCTCGTTGTTGGGATCGTCGAGCGCGCGGCGCACCGCATCGTCGATGTCGAGCCTGTATTTCGCCACGATCGCGCGCGCATCCGCCAGCGTGGTCGGATCGGGCACGGTGGGGCCGGAGGCGATCGCGGACGGATCGTCATGCGGCACGTCGGAGATCGCGAGCGTCACGATCTCCGCGGCGTTGCTGCCAGCGCGGGCGAGGCGGCCGCCCTTGATCCGCGACAGGTGCTTGCGCACGACGTTCATCTCGCCGATCGGCGCGCCCGAGCGCAGCAGCGCCTTGTTGACCGCCTGCTTCTGCGCGAAGCTGATGCCGTCCACCGGCGCGATCCAGTTGGCCGAGCCGCCGCCGGTGAGCAGCACCAGCAGGAGATCGTCCGGCCCGGCCTCGCCCGCGAGTGCGAGCGTGTCGGCCGCGCCCTTCAGGCCGGCTTCGTCAGGCACGGGATGACCGGCCTCGACCACGCGAATGCTGCGCGTCGGCACGCCGTAGCCGTGGCGCGTGGTGGCGATGCCGACGAGGCGCTCCGGCGCCAATCCCAGCGCATCGAGATAATGCCGCTCCGCGGCTGCGGCCATCGCGCCGGCGCCCTTGCCGGCCGCGAGGCAGATCACGCGCCCCCTGGGCGCAGGTCGCAGGTGAGGGGCCAGCACCATTTCGGGATGGGCGGCGGCGACGGCCGCGTCGTAGAGCGCGCGGAGCAGGGGGCGTCGGTCGGTCATGGACAATGGCCTTGCGCAGACTGGACTGGCGGCGAGGAGGTCGCCGCCATCTGCCTACCGCATCGTGTGCCAAAGCGTAAGCGCCTTCGCCGTCATTCGATTGTGCAATCGCGTGATCATAATTGCCACACAAGCAGAAGCCCCCTGCGCGATCAGCGCAGGGGGCTCGTCGTCCGGGCTTTGAAGCTTCTAGCCGCCGGCGTCGGCGCTGATCACCTCGCCGAACAGGTCCCACTTGTCGCCCTTGAACTTCATCAGCTGCAGCGAGCTGATCGGTGCGAAGTCGTTCGGCCCGGTACTGATCTTGATGCCGGGCAGCAGCACTTCGGTGCGGAAGTCCTTCAGGCTCGCCGCCTGCTTCATGACGTTCTCGCGCGTGAGATTGTCGCCGCATTTCTTCAGCACTTCGACCAGCGTCTGCGCGACGCCGTAGCCGACGATGGTGCCGCCGTCGAGCTTGTCGCCCTCGGGGAAGTACTTCGTCATGAACTCCAGGAACGCCTTCATGCCGGCGTCGTCCTTCCACTGCGGATCGGAGACGTCCTTCAGATAGGCGGCCGAGATAATGTCCTGCGAATTCTCGAAGCCGGCGGGCTTGATCACGCTGCCGACCGAGGCCGAGACGTTGTTGAGGAAGTGGGTCGGCTTCCAGCCGATCTCGGAGATCTTCTTGATCGCCTGCGCCGCGAACTTCGGCGTGGTGATGTTGATGAAGACGTCGGCGCCGGTGGCTTTCAGCTTGACGATGTGGTTGTCGATGGTCGGCTCCGACGTCTCGTAGCTTTCCTCCAGCACGATCATGCTCGCGGCCTTGGCCCCCAAGCCGTCCTTCAGGCCCTTCAGGTAATCCTTGCCGTAATCGTCGTTCTGGTAGAGCACGCCGATCTTGGCGTTCGGCATGGCCTTGAGGATGTATTTCGCGTAGATCTGCGTCTCGCTCTGGTAGTTGGGTTGCCAGCCCATGGTCCACGGGAAGTTCTGCGGATCGTTCCACTTGGTAGCGCCGGTGGCGACGAACAGCTGCGGCACCTTCTTCGAGTTCATGTATTTCTGGATCGCGGAGTTCGGCGGCGTGCCGAGCGAGTTGAAGACGAGCAGCACCTCGTCGCTCTCGACCAGCTTGCGCGCCTGCTCCACCGTCTTCGGCGGCGAGTAGGCGTCGTCGTAGGAGACGAAATTGATCTTGCGGCCGTTGATGCCGCCCTCTTCGTTGATCTTCTTGAAATAGGCGGCTTCGGTGCGACCGATGATGCCGTAGGCGGAGGCCGGTCCGCTGTAGGGCATGATGTTGCCGATCTTGATCTCGGTGTCGGTCGCACCGGTATCGTATTTTTTTTGGGCCGTTGCGGTTGAGGCCGAGGCCGCGATGAGCGCGAGCGCCAATGATGCGGCCGCAAGCTTGCCGGTGACAGCAGGCATTCCAATCTCCCTGTTTTTTCTTTGTGTGTGCGTCCCTTTTCTTGTCTCGTTTTTCTTCGCGACGCGGCCGCAATTCAATACGATTTGCCTGAACGCTTCAAGGAAAAGCCCCTGCGGCATGGCCGCAGGGGCTGCGTCTTTAGTCGATTTGGCTACATCTTGAGCAAGTGGTTAATGGTCAGCCGCCGACGTCGCCGCTCAGCACCTCGCCAAATGGCACCCAATGCTCGCCCTTGAACCGGATCAGCTGCAGTTGCGAGAGCGGCGCGAAATCGGTCGCCGAGGTGTTGACCTTGATGCCCGGCAACAAGCCCGCCGGCTCGAAGTCCTTGATGTTGGCGGCCTGCTTCATGATGTTCTCGCGGGTGAGATTGTCACCGCAGGCCTTGAGCACGTGAACGAGGCCTTGGGCGACGATGTAGCCGTACATTACCGAGGCATCGGCGCGGTTCGCTTCAGGATAGTACTTATCCAGAAATTCGTTCCAGGCGATCATCGCCTTGTCATTTTTCCACTGCGCGTCGGTCGGATCCTTGAAATATTGCGACGAGATGATGTCCTGCGCGTTCTCGAATCCGGCCGGCTTGATTACGCTGCCGATCGAGGCCGAGACGTTGTTGAGGAAGTGCAGCGGCTTCCAGCCGATCTCGGCGTTCTTCTTGATCGCCTGTGCCGCGAATTTCGGCGTCGTGATGTTGAAGAACACGTCGGCGTTGGTCGACTTCATCTTGACGATGTGGGAGTCGATGGTCGGCTCGGAGACTTCGTAGCTGTCCTCGATGACGATCATCGAGGCGGCCTTGGCTCCGAGCCCGTCCTTGAACCCCTTCAGATAGTCCTTGCCGTAATCGTCGTTCTGGTAGAGCACGGCGATCTTGGCGTTCGGATGGTTCTTCAGGATGTACTTGGCGTAGATGATCGCCTCGATCTGGTAGTTGGGTTGCCAGCCCATCGTCCACGGGAAGGTCTGCGGGTCGTTCCACTTCGTGGCGCCGGTGGCGACGAACAGCTGCGGAACCTTCTTCTGGTTCATGTACTTCTGGATCGCCGAGTTCGGCGGGGTGCCGAGCGAGTTGAAGATCAGCAGCACCTCGTCGCTCTCGACCAGCTTGCGCGCCTGCTCCACGGTCTTCGGCGGGGAATAGGCGTCGTCATAGGTGATGAAGTTGATCTTGCGGCCGTTAATGCCGCCTTCTGCGTTGATCTTGCGGAAATAGGCCTCTTCGGTCTTGCCGATCACGCCGTAGGCGGACGCGGGACCGCTATAGGGCATGATGTTGCCGATCTTGATCTCCGTGTCGGATGCGCCGGTGTCGTATTTCTTCTGCGCGAGCGCTGTCGTGGACAGCGTGGCGGCTAGCACGAGGGCAGCCGAGAAGGCCCCCAATCGCACATGCATTGCAGGCATTTTGATCTCCCTGGACAGGATTGAATGTGTCGTTTGTTCTTATTGGGAGCGATCGTTGCGCGTCGCTCCGTCACGCATTCAATACCTATCCACGGCCGTCAGCAAGAAGAACGCCTGCACGGCCCTCGCGCAGGCGGCGATCTCGTCGAAGGCGGTGCTGAATATTCCGGCGCGTGAGATTCTTTTTGCGGGGCAAACTCACCGCTTGAGTTGCTTTACGAGAAGGCGGCTATTTTGAATTGCGTCGTTCAGTGGCTCATCTCGCTCGAGATGATGTCGCCGAACAGCTCCCATTTCCTGCCCTTGAAGCGCATCATCTGCAGCTGCTCGATCGGGGCGAAATCGTCGGGCGCGGTGTTGATCTTGATGCCTGGCAGCAGCGTGTCGGGTGCGAAGTCCTTCAGGCTGGCGGCCTGCTTCATGACGTTCTCGCGGGTGAGATCGTCGCCGCACATCTGCAGCACCTTCACGATGGTCTGTGCGGCGGCATAGCCGTACACGACGCCGGCATCGAGCTTGTTGGCCCTGGGCTCGTATTGCGCGAGGAAACTGTAGAACTTCTTCATGCCGTCGTCGGCATTCCACTGCGGGTCGGAGCCGTCCTTGGTGTAGGTCGCCGACAGGATGCCTTGCGAGACTTCAATGCCCGCCGGCTCCAATACGCCGCTGACCGAAGCCGAGACGTTGGAGATGATGTGCATCGGATGCCAGTTGATCTCCGCGGCTTTCTTGATTCCCTGCGCGGCGAATTTCTGGTTGGTGAGGCTGATGAAGATATCGGCGCCGGCCGCCTTCAGCTTCACGACTCGCTCGTCGATTGCGGGCTCGGACGTGTCGTAGGCCTCCTCCCGCACGATCATCGAAGCCTTGGCGCCGAGGCCCTCCTTCAACCCGTTTAGATAGTCCTTGCCGAAATCGTCGTTCTGGTAGAGCACGCCGATCTTTCCGTTTGGCTTCTCCTTCATGATGTATTTGGCATAGATCCGAGCCTCGCTGACGTAGCTCGGCTGCCAGCCCATGGTCCAGGGATATTGCTTGGGGTCGTTCCATTTCGAGGCGCCGCTCGCCACGAACAATTGCGGCACCTTCTTCTCGTTCATGTACTTGCGGATGGCGCTGTTGGTGGAGGTGCCGAGCGAGCCGAAGATCAGCAGCACGTTGTCGCTCTCGACCAGTTTTCGCGCCTGTTCCACCGTCTTCGGCGGCGAATAGCCGTCGTCATAGGAGATGAATCTGATCTTGCGGCCGTTGATGCCGCCCTCGGCATTGATCTTGTTGAAGTAGGCTTCCCCGGTCCTGCCGATCGCAGCATAGCCGGAGGCCGGACCGCTGTAGGGCATGATGTTACCGATCTTGATCTCGGTATCGGAGGCGCCGCTGTCGTATTTCTTCTGCGCCAGCGCCTCGCCGCTCATTGCAGTGCACAAGGCAAGCGCGGCCCAGAGCGTCGCAACCTGGGAACGAACGGCGGCCATTGCTCTCCTACCCCGGGATGGATCGATCGCATTGAACAAGATTGGCGCCTGTCGTCAACAAAAAGCCCCCGCGACTGTCCGCGGGGGCTCCTCGTCCTCGATCATCGCGTCACGCGTCACTCGGAGGCGACGTCACCGCTGATGATCTCGCCGAACAGTTCCCACTTCTCGCCCTTGAAGCGCATCATCTGCAGCTGCGCGATCGGAGCGAAGTCGGTGGCGCTGGTGTTGATCTTGACGCCGGGCAGCAGCGTATCCGGGGCAAAGTCCTTCAACGAGGCGGCCTGCTTCATGATGTTGGCGCGAGTGAGATCGTCGCCGCACATCTCCAGCACCTTGGCCAGCGTCGACGCGGCGCCATAGCCGTAGACCATGCTGGTGTCCGACTTGTCGGCACCCGGCATGTACTTGTCGACGAACTCGTTCCACTTCTTCATGCCTGGGTCGTTGGCCCATTGCGGATCCGTGGAGTCCTTGGCGTAGGCGGCCGACAGCACGCCCTGCGCGTTCTCGAAGCCAGCCGGCTTCATCACGCTGCCGACCGAGATCGACACGTTGGTGAGGATCTGGAGCGGTTTCCAGCTGAGCTCGGCGGTCTTCTTGATGGTCTGGGCCGCGAACTTCGGCGTGGTGTAGATCAGCAGCACGTCGGGATTGGCGGCCTTGATCTTGACGATATGGCCGTCGATCGACGGCTCGGAGACCTCGTAGCTCTCCTCCATGACGATCATGGACGAGGCCTTGGCGCCGAGGCCGTCCTTGGTGCCCTTGAGGTAGTCTTTGCCGAAATCGTCGTTCTGGTAGAGGATCGCGATCTTGGCGTCCGGCTTCTCCTTCATCAGCCACTTCGCGTAGATCTGCGCTTCGCTCTGGTAGGAGGGCTGCCAGCCCATGGTCCAGGGGAAGTTCTTCGGGTCGTTCCACTTGGTGGCGCCGGTCGCGACGAAGAGCTGCGGGATCTTCTTGGAGTTCAGATACTTCTGGATCGCACTGTTCGAGGGCGTGCCGAGCGGATTGAAAACGACCAGCACCTCGTCGCTCTCGACCAGCTTGCGGACCTGCTCGACGGCCTTCGGCGGCGAATAGCCGTCGTCATAGGTGACGAAGTTGATCTTGCGGCCGTTGATGCCGCCCTTGTCGTTGATCATCTTGAAATAGGCTTCTTCGGTCTTGCCGATGATGCCATAGGCCGACGCCGGACCGCTGTACGGCATGATGTTGCCGATCTTGATCTCGGTATCGGACGCGCCGGTGTCGTATTTCTTTTGGGCGAGTGCAGCGCCGGAGGTGAGAGTGATGGCCGCCGTTGCCGTGATCAGCGCGGCGGCTCGCAGTGTTCTTCCAAAATACAATTCGGTCTCCTTGGTTAATTCAACGGGTCTTCAGTTCTTCCTGAGCTTGCCGACGAGTTGCTGGCCCAGGATCGCCACCTGCCTTGCGCCATGCGGCACGAGGTAGATGACGAGGAACAGCAGCACGCCGAACACTGCGCCGGAGAGGCCCTTGGAGATGCTCTCCGCCATGTTCGGCACGAAGATGATGAAGGCCGCGCCGACGAACGAGCCGGGCAGCCAGCCGACGCCGCCGACCACCATGCCGAGGAACAGCGAGATCGCGAGCGTGATGGTGTAGCTGTCGGGCGCGACGAACTGCACCGCGATGGCGCCGAGCGAGCCGGCAACGCCGGTGATGCCGGCGGACACGCCGAAGGCCAGCGTCTTGTACAGCGCGACGTTGACGCCCATGGAGGAGGCCGCGATCTCGTTGTCGCGGATCGCCATGAAGGCGCGGCCCGAGCGGGAGCGCAACAGGTTCACCGAGAAGATGTAGATCGCGACCGTCACGGCGAGCGTGAAGTAGTACAGCCACATGTCCTGCGACATCGGCAAGCCGAACGGTGCGTCCGGCTTGGTGACGACGAGGCCCTGCACGCCGCCGGTCCAGTGCTCGAGGAAGTTCAGCTTGAGCAACTGCGGCATCGCGGTCGCGAGCGCAAAGGTCGCGAGCGCGAGATAGATGCCCGACAGCCGCAGCGCCGGCTTGCCGAACAGGTAACCGAATCCGAAGCAAATCACGGCGGAGATCGGAATGGTCAGCGCGTAGTTGACGTTGGCATGTTCCATCAGCACCGCAGACACATAGGCGCCGACGGCGTAGAACGCGCTCTGGCCGAGCGAGAACTGGCCGCTTCCGCCGGTCAGGATGTTCAGCGCCAGCACCGCGAGCCCGTAGATCAGGAGCATCGTCATCTGGAAGATGATGAAGTTCTTGACGAACATCGGCACGATCAGCAGCGCGGCCAGCACCACCAGCGACGTGCCGGTGCCCAGCGTCATGGCCCGCTTCGGAACCGCCTCGACCGCCTCGTGGCCCTCGGCGACGACTTCTTCTGCTGCGCTCATGATCAAACTCGCTTGACGATATGCCGGCCGAACAGACCAGCGGGTTTGACGACCAGGACGGAGATGATCAGCGCGAGCGCGATCGGGAGTTTCAGCTCATTGCCGACGCCGGGGATGTAGGTACCGGCGAGGTTCTCGAACACGCCGACCAGGAAGCCGCCGACCACGGCGCCGAACGGGCTCGACAGCCCGCCGAGCACCGCCGCGGCGAAGCCGTAGATCAGCACGCCGCCCATCATGTTCGGCTCGAGGAATACGACAGGCGCGATCAGCATGCCGGCGATCGAGCCGATCGCGGTCGCCATGCCCCAGCCGAGCGCGATCATCCAGCTCGTGTTGATGCCGACGAGGCGGGCCGATTCGGGCACCGACGCTGCGGCTCGCATCGCAAGGCCGATGCGCGTGTACTGGAAGAAGAAATAGAGCGCGAGCAGCAGCGCCACGGTGACGCCGATCATGCCGGCCTGGTGCGTCGAGATCAGCTGGCTGCCGAGGAACGGTGCGGAGCCGAACGGGGTCGGATATTGCTTGATCGTGAAGTCCCAGATCAGGCCCGCCGAGGAGTTGATGATCGCAAACAGCGCGATGAAGCCGGCGACGTTGGTGAGCACCGGCGCCTTGACGAGCGGCTTGAACAGGATGCGCTCGATCGCGATGCCGGCAACGAAAGAAAATGCCAGCGTGATCAGGAAGGCAGCCCAATAAGACACGCCCCACTGCATCAGCTGCCATGAGATGAAGGTCGAGAACATCGCCATCTCGCCTTGCGCGAAGTTGAGATGGTCGATGGCCTGGTAGATCATGACCACGGCGAGCGCCATGCAGGCATAAATCGCCCCCGTGGCGATGCCGGCCAGGACCTGGTTGGTGAACAGCTCCATTGTGCCGGCTCCCTCAGTAACCCAGATAGGATTTGCGGATTTCTTCGTTGTTCGCGATGTCCTTGGCCTTGCCCGACATCACGATGCGCCCGGTCTCGATCACATAGGCCTGGTCGGCGAGCTCGAGCGCGAGCTGGGCGTTCTGCTCGACCACCAGGATCGAGACCTTGTCCTCGCGGTTGATCTTGCCGAGGATGCCGAACAGGTCGCGCACCACCAGCGGCGCGAGGCCGAAGGAGGGCTCGTCGAGCAGCATCAGCCGCGGTCGCAGCATCAGCGCGCGGGCGACCGCGAGCATCTGCTGCTCGCCGCCGGAGAGCGTGCCGGCCTGCTGGGTATGGCGCTGCTTCAACACCGGGAAATGCGCGTACATGCGCTCGATGTCGGAGACGATGCCGGCGCGGTCCTTGCGGGTGATGGCCCCGAGCTGGAGGTTCTCTTCCACCGTCATGTTGGTGAAGGTGCCGCGGCCCTGCGGCACGTGGGCGATGCCGAACCGCACGATGCTCTCGGTCGAACGGTTGTTCAGCGGCTTGCCTTCGAACTCGACGCCGCCGGTGGAGCGCACCATGTTGCAGATCGCGCGCAGTGTGGTGGTCTTGCCGGCGCCGTTGGCGCCCAGCAGCGTCACGAGCGAGCCCTCATTGAGCGAGAAGGACAGGCCATGGAGCGCCTGGACCTGGCCGTAATAAGCGCGCAGGTCCTTGACGTTGAGCAGTGGCGTCATTGATCCTTGCTCCCGAGATAGGCCTTGATGACGTCCGGGTCCGCCTGCACCTGGGCGGGCGTGCCTTCCGCGAGCTTCTTGCCGAAATTCAGCGCGACAACGTGGTCGGCGATCGACATCACGAGGCCCATGTGATGCTCGACCAGGAGCACGGTCATATGGCGCTCGTCGCGGATTTTGCGGATGAGGTCGCCGAGCACATGAACTTCCTCGTGGTTGAGGCCGCCGGCGGGTTCGTCGAGCAGCAGGATCTTCGGATCGGCCGCCAGCGCACGCGCCAGCTCGACCCGCTTCTGCGTACCGAACGGTAGGCCGGACACGACGGTATGGGCGACGTCCTCGAGGTCGAGGTAAGCAAGGATCTCGTGCACCTTCTTGTTGATGCTGGCCTCGCTGCGCCGGACCCAGGCAAGCTTCAGGGAGTCGCTGATAATGTCGCTCGAGGTCTTCGAATGGGCGCCGACGCGGACGTTGTCCATCACCGAAAGGTTGGGAAACAGCGCCACGTTCTGGAAGGTGCGGCCGATGCCGATCTCGGCGATCCGGTGCGGCGGCCGCGTCAGGATGCTCACGCCGTCCATCAAGATGTCGCCGGACGACGGCTGGTACAGCCGCGACAGGCAGTTGAAGAGCGTGGTCTTGCCGGCGCCGTTCGGGCCGATCAATCCGAGGATGGCTCCCTTGTGCATGTCGAAGGACACGCCGTTGAGCGCGACGATGCCGCCGAACACGACGCTGACGTCGCGAACCGCGAGCAGGGGCGATCTACCCTGCGCGAGCTGTGCCTGCGTCATCTCGTCTCGCTCACGTCGTTCGGTGAGCGATGGGGCGATGCGAGCCGCTCCCGATGATGACAAAGGCTATCTGAATCCCTCGGCCACACGCGCAACTTTTCCTCCTGATTTCAGCTTTTTGCTGATGTCTTTTTTTGAATGCGGCATCAGACCCCCGAGCGCCGCCTCGATGTTCCTTACCATCGCTAAGAGACGCGGTCCAATGTCGTTGATCAAACGCTCTTCCGTGAAACGGAATGCGGGCGCGCCGCAATTGAATGCGTAAGGTCCGGTTCCGTCGTTGAGCTTGAGTGCGACGCCGGCCGCGCCGATGTCGTCGTGCCAATCGCCGACCGAAATCGCAAAGCCGTATTTCGCGACCGTCTCGCCGGAACGTTCCAAGCCCTCGCGCATCTTCGGCCAGCGGCTGCCGTAATGTTCGCGCAGGATGCGCGACACTTCGGCGCGACCTTCGTCATCGAGTGCCCAGAAATAGGCGCGGCCCATCGCGCTGGTTGCAATCGGCACGCGCGAGCCGACGTCAAGTTGAACGCCGACAGTCTCGCTGCCGCGGCTCTGCCCGAAATAGATCATGCTGTGGCGGTCACGGCCGCCGACGGCGACGGCGCCGCCGGTCGCGCGCATCACCTCTTCGCGGAACGGCTCGGACAAATGCCGAACGCCCAGATTGGCCAGCGCCGCGTAGCCGAGCGACATCGCTGCCGGGGCGAGCTGGTACTTCTCGAAGCGAGGAACCGGCGTCAGATAGCCAAGCTTGGTCAGCGTGTAGGTCAGCCGCGACACGGTGGGCTTGGGCAGATTGGTGCGGGACGCAATCTCCTGATTGCCCAGCAGGCCGTCATTGGGTTGGAACGCGCGCAATACTTCCAGTCCGCGGGAAAGCGCGACGACGAAATTCCGATCGGTCGCGGTCTTCTTTCCTGTACGCTTCATCCCTGATCTGCTTCTTGCGCGGAGTCGTTGACAACGTCCGTGCTTCAAAATAACCCTGCCGTCAAGATGCGGAATTAAATTCCGCAATGCGAAATCGAATAAAAGTAAATCCCCACCAAGGAGGGACACCGTGAGCGAAGTGGTCAAGCTTGAGCGTCATGATGAAGTCGGGATCGTCACGGTCAACAGCCCGCCGGTCAATGCGCTGAGTGCCGCAGTCCGCGGCGGCATCCTCGAGTGCATCAAAGCCGCGATCGCCGATCCCTCCATCAAGGGCATCGTGCTGACCTGCGCCGGTCGCACCTTCATTGCCGGTGCCGACATCACCGAGTTCGGCAAGCCGCCGAAGCCGCCCGCGCTCAACGACGTGCTGTCCGAGATCGAAAACTCGCCCAAGCCGGTCGTTGCCGCGATCCACGGCACCGCGCTCGGCGGCGGCCTCGAGGTCGCGCTGGCCTGCCATTTCCGCGTCGCGGTGAAAGAGGCCAAGCTCGGCCTGCCCGAGGTGAAGCTCGGACTTCTGCCCGGCGCCGGTGGCACCCAGCGCCTGCCCCGTGCGGTGGGCCCGGAGCTTGCGGTCAAGATGATCGTCGGCGGCGACCCGATCGGGGCGGCGGAGGCGCTGAAGAACGGCCTGATCGAGGAGATCGTCGAGGGCCCGGCCTCCGGCGGCGAGGCTTTCGTGCGCAAGCTGCTCGCGGAGAAGCGCCCGCTGCGCCGCCTGCGCGACGACGATTCCAAGCTCGCAGCCGCCAAGGCCGATCGCTCGATCTTCACCAATGCGGTCGCGGCCATGACCAAGAAGTCGCGCGGCCTCGAGGCGCCGTTCGCCGCAGCCGACGCCGTCGGCTATGCCATCGACCTGCCGTTCGACGAAGGCCTGAAGAAGGAGCGCGAGGGCTTCCTCAAGCTCGTCGCCAGCGACCAGTCCAAGGCGCAGCGTTACGCCTTCTTCGCCGAGCGCGAGGCCAACAAGATCGCCGGCGTTCCTGAAGGCACCAAGCCGCGGCCCGTGAACCGCGTCGCCATTCTCGGTGCCGGCACCATGGGCGGCGGCATCGCGATGTCCTTCGCCAATGCCGGCATTCCCGTCACCCTGATCGAGACCGGCGAGGAGCAGCTCAAGCGCGGCATGGGCGTGATGCAGAAGAACTGGGAAGCGACCGCCGCGCGCGGCGGCATCCCGGCCGATGCGCCCGCCAAGCGCATGGCGCTGATCAACGGCGTCGTCGGCATCGAGAATGTCGGCGATGCCGATCTCGTCATCGAGGCCGTGTTCGAGACCATGGCGGTCAAGAAGGAGGTGTTTGGCAAGCTCGACCAGTACGCCAAGCCGGGCGCCGTGCTCGCCTCCAACACCTCCTATCTCAACATCGACGAGATCGCGAAGTCGACCAAGCGTCCGCAGGACGTGCTCGGCATGCACTTCTTCTCGCCGGCCAACGTCATGAAGCTGTGCGAGATCGTGCGTGCCGACAAGACCGCGCCGGATGCGCTGGTGACTGCGGTGACCATCGCGCGAAAAATCGCGAAGGTGCCGGCCGTGGTCGGCGTCTGCGACGGCTTCGTCGGCAACCGCATGCTGGCCCAGCGCGGCAAGCAGTCCGAGAAGCTGCTGTTCGAGGGCGCGCTGCCGCAGCAGGTCGATGCCGTCGTCACCAAGTTCGGCATGCCGATGGGCCCGTTCGCGATGAGCGATCTCGCCGGCCTCGACATCGGCTGGCGCTCGCGTAAGGACCGCGGCATCAAGTCGGAGATCGCGGACGCGCTGTGCGAGGCCGGCCGCTTCGGCCAGAAGACCGGCAAGGGCTATTACAAGTACGAGCAGGGTTCTCGTGCGCCGCTGCCCGACCCCGACGTCGAGAAGCTGATCGACGAGACCTTGCTGCGTCTCGGCCGCAAGAAGCGCGTCGTCAGCGACGAGGAGATCCTCGAGCGCATGATGTATCCGATGATCAACGAGGGCGCGAAGATCCTGGAAGAGGGCATCGCCGCGCGTCCCAGCGACATCGACGTGGTCTGGCTCTACGGCTATGGCTGGCCGATCTACCGTGGCGGCCCGATGTTCTGGGCCGACAGCGTCGGCCTCAAGCACATCGCCGATCGTCTGGCCTTCTACGCCAAGGAGACCAACGATCCGAGCCTCGAGCCCGCCCCGCTGCTGAAGAAGCTCGCCGCGGAGGGCAAGACGTTTGCGTCGCTGGCTGCGGAGTCGAAAGCAGCGTGATCGGGGCTTCGTCCCAACCTTCGTCATTCCGGGATGCGCCGCAAGGCGCAGGCCCGGAATCCATAACCCCAGCTGGTGGTTATGGATTCCGGGCTCGCGACTTCGTCGCGCCCCGGAATGACGGTCTGTGTTAGTTGTTCGCTCGAGCAATCAGGAAAATGACCCATCCCGGCGAACAGTTTTATCCCGAGGGCGTGCGGTGGGACGACACCATCGTCCAGGGCACGCTGCCGGACCTTCTCGCCAAGGCCGCCGCCGATTACGGCCCGCGCACCGCGCTGGAATTCCGCGACCGGCCCATCAGCTACGCCGAGCTCGCAAGCTTGGCCGATCGCGCCGCCGCGGCGTTCCTGCGCGCTGGCATCGGCAGGAACAGCTCGGTCGCGCTGTTCCTCGGCAACACGCCCGATCATCCCGTCAGCTTCTTCGGCGCGCTGAAGGCCGGGGGCCGCGTCGCGCATCTGTCGCCGCTCGACGGCGAGATCGCGCTGACGCACAAGATCACCGATTCCGGCTCGCGCCTGCTCGTCACCTCCAACCTCCAGGCCCTGCTGCCGACCGCGCTGAAATTCCTGGAGAAGGGCCTGATCGACAAGCTCGTCGTCTGCGAGGACGATCATTGGGGCAAGGTCGGCACGCCGCAGGCGGCAATCCCCGACGATCCCCGCATCGTCACGTTCGCGGCTTTCGTCGAGGGCGCCATCGCGCCGGCGCAATGGCCTGTCGTTGCGGCCGACGACGTCGCGCTGCTGCAATATACCGGCGGCACCACCGGCCTGCCGAAGGGCGCGATGCTCACGCACGGCAATCTCACCTCGGCGGTGTCGATCTACGACGTCTGGGGCAAGCCGGCCCGTGCCGCCCGCGGCGAGACAATCGAGCGCGTGATCTGCGTGCTGCCGCTGTTCCACATCTACGCGCTCACCGTGGTGCTGCTGTCCTCGCTCCGCCGCGGCAATCTGATCTCGCTGCATCAGCGCTTCGACGTCGAAGCCGTGATGCGCGACATCGAGGTCAAGCGTGCGACGTATTTCCCAGGCGTGCCGACGATGTGGATCGCGATCGCCGCGCTGCCCGATCTCGACAAACGCGACTTCTCCTCGCTCGTCACCATCGGCTCCGGCGGCGCGCCGCTGCCGGTGGAGATCGCGAGCTTCTTCGAGCGCAAGGTCGGCAAGAAGCTGAAGAGCGGCTGGGGCATGACCGAGACCTGCTCGCCCGGCACCGGCCATCCGCCCGAGGGCCCCGAGAAACCGGGCTCGATCGGCCTGACGCTGCCCGGCATCGAGCTCGACGTCGTCGCGCTCGACGATCCCAGACGCGTGCTGCCGCCGGGCGAAATCGGCGAGATCCGCATCAAGGGCCCGAACGTCACCAAGGGCTACTGGAACAAGCCGGAGGGATCGACCGAGGCCTTCGTCGATGGCCGCTTTCTCACCGGCGACATCGGCTATGTCGATGCCGACGGCTACTTCTTCCTGGTCGACCGCAAGAAGGACATGATCATCTCCGGCGGCTTCAACGTCTACCCGCAGATGATCGAGCAGGCGATCTACACCATTCCGGGCGTGCACGAGGTGATCGTGCTCGGCATTCCCGACCCCTATCGCGGCGAAGCCGCCAAGGCCTTCATCAAGTTGAGGCCCGAGGCAAAGCCGTTCACGCTCGACGAGCTGCGCGCGCAGCTTGCCGGCAAGCTCGGCAGGCACGAATTGCCGGCCGCGGTCGAGTTCGTCGACGACCTGCCGCGCACGCCGGTCGGGAAATTGTCGCGCCACGAATTGCGCCAGCAGCAGAAACCGCTATCCGGGATTCGCGCTGCTGATGCCCCCGCAATGACGAAAATGAAGTAACGTTTCACAGGAGGATCCAATGGATCTCGCATTCACTAGAGAAGAGCAGGCGTTTCGCGACGAAGTGCGGCAGTTCTTCCGCGACAACGTGCCGCCGGATACGCGGCGCAAGCTGGTCGAGGGCCGTCACCTCTCCAAGGACGAGATGGTGACGTGGTGGCGCATCCTCAACAAGAAGGGCTGGGGCGTCAGCCATTGGCCGAAGGAATATGGCGGCACCGGCTGGACCAGCGTGCAGCACTACATCTTCAACGAGGAGCTGCAGTCCTATCCGGCGCCGCAGCCGCTCGCCTTCGGCGTCAGCATGGTCGGCCCCGTCATCTACACCTTCGGCAACGAGGAGCAGAAGAAGAAGTACCTGCCGCGCATCGCCAATGTCGACGATTGGTGGTGCCAGGGCTTTTCGGAGCCCGGCTCCGGCTCCGACCTCGCCTCGCTCAAGACCAAGGCCGAGCGCCGTGGCGACAAATGGATCATCAACGGCCAGAAGACCTGGACCACGCTCGCCCAGCACGCCGACATGATCTTCTGCCTCTGCCGCACCGACAACAACGCCAAGAAGCAGATGGGCATCTCCTTCATCGTGTTCTCGATGAAGTCGAAGGGCGTCACCGTTCGCCCGATCCAGACCATCGACGGCGGCCGTGAGGTCAACGAGGTCTTCTTCGATGACGTCGAGGTTCCCTACGAGAACCTGATCGGCGAGGAGAACAAGGGTTGGGATTACGCCAAGTTCCTGCTCGGCAATGAGCGCACCGGCATCGCCCGCGTCGGCGTCTCCAAGGAGCGCATCCGCCGCATCAAGGATCTGGCCTCGAAGGTCGAATCCGCCGGCAAGCCGATCATCCAGGATCCCGCCTTCCGCGAGAAGCTGGCGGCCTGCGAGATCGAGCTGAAGGCGCTCGAGCTCACCCAGCTGCGCGTCGTCGCCGACGAAGGCAAGCACGGCAAGGGCAAGCCCAATCCGGCCTCCTCGGTGCTGAAGATCAAGGGCTCGGAGATCCAGCAGACCACCACCGAGCTGCTGATGGAAGTGATCGGCCCGTTCGCCGCGCCCTACGACGTGCACGGCGACGATGGCTCGAACGAAGCCATGGACTGGACCGCCCAGATCGCGCCGAGCTACTTCAACAACCGCAAGGTCTCGATCTACGGCGGCTCCAACGAGATCCAGCGCAACATCATCGCCAAGGCGGTGCTGGGGCTGTGATCTGCCACCTCTCCGCGACCGCGGGGAGGGCAATCTTTCCACCGTCATTCCGGGGCGCGACGAAGTCGCGAACCCGGAATCCATCGGGCCCATACGCTGAGGCGAAATGGATTCCGGGCCTGGCCCTTCGGGCCATCCCGGAATGACGAAGTCAAATAAGTCCGGGTACGAGGAACCAAAGAAATGGATTTTGATCTGTCCGAGGAGCAGCGGCTTCTCAAGGAAAGCATCGACGGCCTGCTGACCGATTCCTACGATTTCGAGCAGCGCAAGAAGTACATGGCGGAGAAGGGCGGCTGGAGCAAAACGGTCTGGCTCAAGCTCGCCGAGCAGGGACTTTTGGGCCTGCCCTTCAGCGAGGCTGACGGCGGCTTCGGCGGCGGCGGTGTCGAGACCATGATCGTGATGGAAGCGCTCGGGAAGGCGCTGGTGCTCGAGCCCTATCTGGCGACGGTGGTGATCGGCGGCGGCTTCCTGCGTCATGCCGGCACCGATGCGCAGAAGGCCGCGCACGTGCCCGGCATCATCGACGGCAGCAAGACGCTGGCCTTCGCCCAGCTCGAGAAGAACTCGCGCTACGATCTGTTCGACGTCGCCACGACCGCGAAGAAGAAGGGCGATGCCTACGTGATCGACGGCGAGAAGTTCGTCGTGCTGAACGGCGAGAACGCGGATACCCTGATCGTCACCGCGCGCACCAAGGGCGACCGCCGCGACAAGTCAGGCATCGGCGTGTTTCTGGTTCCGGCCAATGCCAAGGGCGTCGCGAAAAAGTCCTATCCGACCCAGGACGGCCTGCACGCCGCCGACATCACCTTCACCGGTGTCGAGGTCGGTCCCGACGCCGTGCTCGGCAACCCCGAGGATTCGCTCGCGCTGATCGAGCGCGTGGTGGACGAAGCCCGCGTCGCGCTCTGCGCCGAGGCGGTCGGCCTGATGGACGAATCGCTCAAGACCACGGTCGAGTACATCAAGACGCGCAAGCAATTCGGCGT
The DNA here is from genome assembly GCF_900094575.1 of Bradyrhizobium yuanmingense. Lineage (GTDB taxonomy): Bacteria > Pseudomonadota > Alphaproteobacteria > Rhizobiales > Xanthobacteraceae > Bradyrhizobium > Bradyrhizobium yuanmingense. The sequence continues at coordinate 336,284 of NZ_FMAE01000003.1, forward strand.
CGCGATCGGCTCGTTCCAGTCGCTGCAGCACCGCGCCTCCGACATGTTCGTCGCCACCGAGCAGGCGCGCTCGATGTCGATGTTCGCGACCATGGCGAACGACTTCGAGGACGCCAAGGAGCGCAGCAACGCGATCGCCGCGGCCAAGGTGCAGATCGGCAAATCGCTGAAATTCGTCGGCCAGCAGTCGATCCAGCTCCACGGCGGCATCGGCATGACCATGGAGGCCAAGATCGGCCACTACTTCAAGCGCCTCACCATGATCGAGAACACCTTTGGCGACACCGACTACCACCAGCGCCGCGTCGCGGATGCGGGCGGGTTGATCTGACCTGTCATCCCGGGGCGCGCGAAGCGCGAGCCCGGGATCCATAGCCACGATCGGGAGTATGGATTCCGGGCTCGCGCCAAGAGGCGCGCCCCGGAATGACGAAGCATCTGAGGCAACAGCAATGCAAAACACCCCGTTCGATCTCACCGGCAAGGTCGCCGTGGTCACCGGCTCCAGCCGCGGCATCGGCCGCTCCTCCGCCGAGTTGCTCGCCAAGTTAGGCGCCAAGGTGGTTGTCTCCTCGCGCAAGGCGGAGGCCTGCAAGGAAGTCGCCGACGGCATCAATGCCGCTGGCGGCGATGCCATCGTCATTCCCTGCAACATCGCGCGCAAGAACGAGGTCGAGGCGCTGATCGCGGGCGCGACGAAGCATTACGGCAAGATCGACATTCTCGTCTGCAACGCCGCCGTGAATCCCTATTACGGCCCGCTGCTCGAAATCACCGACGAAGCCTTCGACAAGATCATGGGCTCGAACGTCAAGAGCAACATCTGGCTCTCCGCGCTCGCGATCCCGCAAATGGCCGAGCGCGGCAAGGGCTCGGTGATCATCATCTCCTCGATCGGGGGCCTGCGCGGCTCCACCGTGATTGGCGCCTACGGCATCTCCAAGGCCGCCGACTTCGCGCTGTGCCGTTCGCTCGCCGGCGAATGGGGCCCGAAAGGCGTCCGCGTCAATTGCATCGCGCCCGGCCTCGTCAAGACCGACTTCGCCCGCGCGCTCTGGGAAGACGAAGCCAATCTGAAGCGCCGCACCGCCACCACGCCGCTCCGCCGCATCGGCGAGCCCGACGAAATCGCCGGCGCCGTCGCCTACCTCGCCTCCGATGCCTCGAGCTTCATGACCGGCCAGACCATCGTCATCGACGGCGGCGTGACAACGGCGGCGGTGTAGGGTTCTTCCCCTCTCCCCTTGTGGGAGAGGGTGGCATAGGCGGCCTTCGGCCGCCGTTCTCAAGAACGCCGATGCTTCGCATCGGCTATGGCGAAGCGGCGAGACAGGTGAGGGGTATCCCTCCGCGTGTGACTCTTTTGCGGCTGTATTCGCTGAAGCATACCCCTCATCCGGCGCCGTAGCCGAAGCCTTGCTTCGGCGTTCTTGAGAACGGCGGCCGACGGCCGCCTATGCCACCTTCTCCCACAAGGGGAGAAGGAAGGGCAGCGGCCCCCACTGATCCAAACCTTGACCTTGCCGCCCTAATCCGCTCCCTTTGGCCCGACACAATGACCCCTCCAGGGAAGACGCCCAAAGAAAACGCCAAGGTAAGCCGCCATGTCTTTCGTCCTCGCCATCGACCAGGGCACCACCTCTTCGCGCGCGATCGTGTTTCGCTCCGATATTTCCATCGCGGCGAAGGCGCAGGCCGAGTTTCCGCAGCACTTTCCGGCTTCGGGCTGGGTCGAGCACGAGCCGGAGGACATCTGGACCTCGACCGTGATGGTGTGTCGCGAGGCGATCGAGCACGCCGGCATCACCGCCAAGGACATCGCCGCGATCGGCATCACCAACCAGCGCGAGACCACCGTGGTGTGGGACCGTGCCACCGGCCAGGCCGTGCACCGCGCCATCGTCTGGCAGGACCGCCGCACTGCCGATATCTGCGCCAAGCTCAAGGCAGAAGGCCGCGAGCCGGTGATCTCTGAGAAGACCGGCCTGATCATCGATCCCTATTTCTCCGGCACCAAAGTCGCCTGGATCCTCGACCACGTCCCCGGCGCCCGCGCCCGCGCCGCGCGCGGCGAATTGATGTTCGGCACCATCGATTGCTATCTGCTGTGGCGCCTCACCGGCGGCAAGGTGCACGCCACCGACGCCACCAATGCCTCGCGCACGCTGCTGTTCAACATCCACACTGGCGCATGGGACGACGAGCTCCTGGAGATCATCGGCGTGCCGCGCTCGATGCTGCCCGAGGTGAAGGATTCCTCCGCCCGCTTCGGCGAGAGCACGCCGGACCTGTTCGGCGGCCCCATCGTCATCGCCGGCATCGCCGGCGACCAGCAGGCCGCCACCATCGGCCAGGCCTGCTTCCGCCCGGGCATGATGAAGTCGACCTACGGCACCGGGTGTTTCGCGCTGCTCAACACCGGCACCACGCCCGTCGTCTCCAAGAACAAGCTGCTCACCACCGTCGCCTATCAGCTCGATGGCAAACGCACCTACGCGCTGGAAGGCTCGATCTTCGTCGCCGGCTCCGCCGTGCAATGGCTGCGCGACGGCCTCGGGATCATCAAGCACGCCGCCGAGACCGGACCTCTCGCGGATCAATCTGACTCCATGCAGAGCGTCTATCTCGTCCCCGCCTTCGTCGGCATGGGCGCGCCCTATTGGAATCCGCGCGTGCGCGGCGCGCTCTTCGGCCTCACCCGCAACACCGGCCCCGCCGAGCTCGCCCATGCCGCGCTGGAAAGCGTCTGCTACCAGACCTTCGATCTCTGGGCCGCAATGCGCGCGGACTGGCCGAGTTCGGAAACCGCAAGCGTCGTGCTCCGCGTCGACGGAGGCATGACCGCCTCCGACTGGACCATGCAGCGCCTCGCCGATCTCCTGGATGCGCCGGTCGACCGCCCGGTGATCCAGGAGACCACGGCGCTGGGCGCCGCCTACCTCGCTGGCCTCCAGGCGGGCGTTTATCCCGAGCCGACCAAGTTCGCCGACAATTGGCGCCTCGAGCACCGCTTCAAGCCCAACATGAGCCAGGCCACGCGCGAGCGGAAGCTCGCCGGCTGGGCGCGCGCGGTAAAGGGCGTGCTGGCGAGCGACGAGGGGGAGGGGTAGCGGCAAATGTCGTAGCCCGGATGGAGCGCAGCGTAATCCGGGTCCGCTGTCGATGGTGGCACAAATCCCGGATTGCGCTGCGCTCCATCCGGGCTACACCACCGCCTCTACACCGTCATTGCGAGGAGCTCTTGCGACGAAGCAATCCAGACTGCCTCTGCGGAAAAATCCTGGATTGCTTCGCTGCGCTCGCAATGACGGAGTGTGGCGCTGCTGTGGTGCCTCAAACGGCGCCGCCCGCTAATCGCTAACAAAAGAAGAAACGAAGCATGATCGTCCCCGACGGCTATTCCGACGTCCCGAACGGCAAGATCGCCGCAATCGTCACCCATCTGGAGATGACTGCACCGCCCGCGCGCCGCGATGATCCGCCCGGCGCCTGGACCTTGCGCAAGGTCGATGCCCCCGCGCTTCCCTGGTACCGCGATCTCTTCCGCCGCGTCGGCGAGGGCTGGCTGTGGTTCTCGCGCGCGCGCATGACCGACGCCGAGCTCGCCGCGATCATCCATGCGCCTGGAATCGAGGTCTATGCCCTCGTCCTCGACGGCCGAGACGAAGGCCTGTTCGAGCTCGACTTCCGCGAGCCCGGCCAGTGCGAGCTGACTTATTTCGGCGTCACGTCTAGCTTGATCGGCACCGGCGCCGCCCGCTTCCTGATGAACCGCGCGCTGGAGCGCGCCTGGTCACACGACGTCCGCCGCGTCTGGGTCCATACCTGCACCCTCGACCATCCCGCCGCCGTCGCCTTCTACCAGCGCTCCGGCTTCCGCCCCTTCCGCCGCCAGATCGAAATCGCCGATGATCCGCGCCTCGACGGTACGGCACCGCGCGATGCAGCGAAGCATGTGCCGATCATCGAATAGTGCGCGGCTGCCTCCTCACCGTCATTGCGAGGAGCCCTTGCGACGAAGCAATCCAGAATGTCTGTACGGAGAGATTCTGGATCGCTCCGCTGCGCTAAGGACGGAGTGCTGCGCTGCTGTCAATCTTCCAATTGGCGGCCGTGGATGGGGTAACGGGCCGACCCATTCGGATTGTGCGCTACGGACTACTGGATTGCACCAGCACTCGGCTCCGGAAGGTCATAGGAAGCAAGACACCATAATCGCTCCGGAAGCGGCTGCACGGGAGGAGCCTGAAGCTCTCCGTAGCTGGAAAGCAGTGGGAGGCTAGGCACCCAGCGATGGATGACGAATACCACGCGATATTGCTTCGCCGCAGGCAGCCTTTGCTTGTAGTCGGTCTCAATCTCCGTCTCGCCGTCTGCCGTCAGGAACATCTCGTTCCACGCCATCTCCGAGTGGTCCTTGGGGTTGGACGGGTCAATCTGAGCAAAGTCATGGGGATTAAATCGTGGGTCCGGATTCTTCACCAGCACCTCGAGAACCGCGGCGTCGTCCATATAGAAACGCAGCTCGCCTTCCCAATCCTGCCGCTCTTCAGGAGTCAACGGCACGATCTCGTCACCCCTGCCGCCGTTACGGAGGATATCCTTAACTTCTTCGCTGAAATTAGGCGGATCGTGGGAATCGATCAGCTCCCGGATGAAGCGGGCATAGGCGGCCTTGTCCGCGCTGAACGAGTAGACGCCCAAGATACTGAGCGATGGCTTCTGGTCGGCATTCTTGTCGTTCTGGTCGAGCTTCCTCAAAACACCTCCTGCCTCCCCCTTGCCAGCGAAAACCCCCGCTGCATCGCATTGAAGCACGTCAATCCCGTCTGCTCCGACCGGCAGGTGAATCCCCCGCGCTGCCACACCTCGCCATAGGCCAGCACCGGCAGCGAGGGGTCCATCACGGTGTCGCCGGCGCAGATGCGGCCGGCAGTGCCCTTCGCGCTCATCTCGAAGGCGTGGCCCCAGTCGAGCTCGCAATCGGCGGGCCGGCGCGGGCGCGCGTCCATGTTCATGATGTCGCAGCGGAGGACGCCCTGACCGTTGTCGGTGAAGAACTGGCAGGCGATGTTCTTCGACGGTGTCAGAAAGCCGATCGGGCGCTCCTGGGATTGGGCGGCGCCGATCATCGGCAGCAGGATCGCCATCAGGATCAGTCCGCGCCGTGCCGTCATGTCATTCCCGCTCAGCTCTCGAAAGTCACCGCCGTCGTGTTTGCCCCGCAGACCAGAACTGCGATGCGCTCGCCGGCCGAGGGACGATAGCGGCCGGAGAGCACCGCGGCAAATGCAGCTGCGCCGCCGGGCTCGGCCACGAGGCGCAAGTGCGACCACAGCGCGGACTGGGCCTGCCGGATCGCATCGTCGCTGACCAGAACGACGCGCTCGACATGGGCCCGCGCGACCGGAAACATCAGCTCGCCGACGCGCCGCGGCGCCAGGCTGTCGGCGGCGATGCCACCGGCCGGCGCATCGACCGGCGCGCCCGCCTCGAACGCTTTGTGAAGGGTCGGCGATTGCTCCGGCTCGACCGCGACGATGCGTGTCCGGCCGCCGTACCACGCCGCAATGCCGCCGATCAGCCCGCCGCCGCCGACCGCCACCAGCAGCGTGTCGATGCCGGGCGCATCCTGCTCAAGCTCCAGCCCGACGCTGCCCTGGCCGAGCAGGGTTTCGGCTTGATCGTAGGCATGGACGGCCAGCGCGCCGGTCTGCGCGACACGCGCCTCGCTCGCGGCGAGCGCATCGGCATAGCGGCTGCCGGCGATCACGAGCTTTGCGCCATAGGTCCTGATCCGCTCGGCCTTGGCCGGCGAGGTGATGTCGGGCACGAAGATCGTGGCGGGAATGCCGAGGCGATGCGCGGCATAGGCAACGGCGGCGCCGTGATTGCCGCCGGATGCGGCGACGACACCGGCCTGCGGCACCTGCCGCAGCAACAGATTGGCGAAGGCGCCGCGCGCCTTGAACGATCCGGAATGCTGCAGCATCTCGAGCTTGAAGGTAACGGGCGCTGCCGGTAGGCCGAAATCGGCGAGGTCGGCCTGAAGCAGCGGCGTGCGCCTGATATGCGGACGGATGACCGGCTCGGTCGCCGCGATCCGCTCCCGTGTGATGTCCATTGTCGCTGTCATGATGCCGTCCAGGATAGCCCAAGTGAGAGTTGACATCAATTAGGTAATTAGCAAAATGGCTAAATGAAATTTGCCGTCGCCTTGCGCGCGCTCGCCAACGAACGCCGCCTGCAGATCCTGGAATGGCTGCGGGATCCGCGGAAGCATTTTCGCGAGCAGGAAGACGGCGACCTGGTCGAGGACGGCGTCTGCGGATTGCTGATCGCCGAAAAGCTCGGGGTCAGCGCGCCGACATTGAGCGAGCACATGCGGGTGCTGACGGCGGCCAAGCTGGTGCGTGCCAAGCGGATCAAGCAGTGGACGATGTACAAGCGCAACGAGACCGCCATTGCCGCGATCAAGCGCTCGATCCAGGACGGCCTTTGAGCGCAAGGCGGTCGCGGGTCGTTGCAGCCGGCGCAATGCTCCGTTTCCGAGATATTTGTTGCGCCGCGCCGAGCTGGTCGTGGAGACTGATCGGCCCTGTCGTGTTCAATGATCGAGAAGAGCGAGAACCATGTTCCTGATCGGCCAATATGATTCCCCCTTCGTCCGCCGCGTCGCGATTGCGCTCCGGCTCTACGGGCTCGCCTTCGAGCACAGGCCATGGTCGACCTTCGGCGATGCCGACAAGATCGCGCCGTACAATCCGCTCCGCCGCGTGCCGACGCTGGTGCTCGACGACGGCGAGGCCCTGATCGAGAGCATGATCATCCTCGATTATCTCGATGACCTCGTCGGCGCGGACAAGGCCATGCTGCCGCGCGGCGGCATCGAGCGGCGCAGGCATTTGCGCATCTGCGCGCTCGCCTCCGGTCTCGGCGACAAGGCGGTGAGCCTGCTCTACGAGCGCGTGCTGCGGAAGGAGCAGCTCGCGCTGTGGGTCAAGCGTTGCCAGGCGCAGATCGCGGACGTGCTGAAAGTGCTCGAGGCCGAGCGCGCCAAGGTGACGACGCCGTATTGGCTGGGCGACCGCATCGGCCACGCCGACGTCGCCGTCGCCTGTGTCGTCCGCTTCACCCGCGAAGCGCATCCGCAGCTGTTCGATGCCGCGCGCTATCCGGCGCTCGCGGCCCATAGCGAGCGTTGCGAGGCACTGGCGCCGTTCAAGGAGATCGTGCAGCCGCTGTCCCCGCCGAAGGGGTGAAGCGCTCTGTCATTCCGGGGCGCGCGAAGCGCGAGCCCGGAATCCGTGCAGCGGATGATGTGGAGCAATGGATTCCGGGCTCGCGCCAAGAGGCGCGCCCCGGAATGACAGCGCGGGGCCTGGCGAGAGTATCGGACGGCCACCGCAGTCGATGATGCAATAATACCCCTGTTTTGCCCGACGCCGCAACCGTGTTTTCGGCAAGTCCGAAAACGTCAAGCCTTTTCAACCCCATCGCTACTGTGCATGGGGTTGTTTTTCACGTTTGTGTTTCGGCGGCGTCTACCCCGCGCCGGCGCGCTTCTTCTGCCAGACCAAGTGCACCGCGCAGGTGCAGCCCGGCGGATGCGAGGCGAGGTCTTTCGGCATTTCGTCGTTCGCCGGCGTGGCGGCGAAGGGCTTGTCCTGCGACGGGATGTAGTTCAGCACCGGCGCGAGCCAGCGCTCGGCTTCGGCCACGCTCATGCCCTTGCGCGCGGCGTAGTCCTCGACCTGGTCGCGCTCGATCTTGCCGACGCCGAAATAATAGCTTTCGGGGCTGGCAAAATAGAGCCCGGAGACGGACGAGCCCGGCCACATCGCAAAGCTCTCCGTCAGCTTCACCCCGGCGGTGGCTTCCGCGTCGAGCAGCTCGAACAGCGTCGCCTTCTCGGTATGATCGGGCTGCGCGGGATAGCCGGGCGCGGGGCGGATTCCGGAGTACTTCTCCAGGATCAGCTCCTCGTTGGAGAGCGCCTCATCCGGTGCATAGGCCCAGAACTCGCGGCGGACGCGGGCGTGCATGCGTTCGGCAAAGGCCTCGGCGAGACGGTCGGCCAGCGCCTTGCACAGGATCGAGGAGTAGTCGTCGTTCGCCATCTTGAAGCGGTCAGCCACGGCATCCTCGCCGATCCCTGCGGTGACGACGAAGCCGCCGATGTAATCGGGCACGCCGGCAGGGGCGATGAAGTCGGACAGCGCCGCATTGAAGCGGCCCTCGCGCTTCTCCAGCTGCTGGCGCAGCGTGTGCAGCGTCGCGATGCTCTTGGTCCTGTTATCGTCGGCATAGAGCACGATGTCGTCGCCTTGCGCGTTCGCCGGCCAGAAGCCGATCGTCGCGCGCGCCCGGAACCACTTCTCCTTGACGATGGTGTCGAGCATCTTGCGCGCATCGTCATAGAGCGAGCGCGCGACCTCGCCGACCTTGGAATCGTCGAGGATGGCGGGGAAGCGTCCGGCGAGCTCCCAGGTCTGGAAGAACGGCGTCCAGTCGATGCAGTCGACGAGCTCGGCGAGATCGTAATCGTCGAAGCTCTTGGTGCCAAGGAAAGTCGGCTTCACCGGCTTGCTCTTGGCAAAATCGACCGGCACGCGGTTGGCGCGGGCATCAGCGAGCTTCAGCCGCTTCTTGTCGGCCTGCGCGCGCAGATGCGCCTCCGAGATCTTGGCGTATTCGGCCCGCACCTCGGCCGCATAGGCCTCGCGCTTCTCCGGCGAGAGCAGCGCGGAGGCGACGCCGACCGCGCGGCTGGCGTCGTTGACATGCACGACGGGACCGGCGCGATAGCTCGGGTCGATCTTGACGGCCGTATGCACGCGGCTGGTGGTGGCGCCGCCGATCAGGAGCGGCAGCCTCAAGCCTTCGCGCTGCAACTCGCCGGCGAAGAACGCCATCTCGTCGAGCGAGGGTGTGATCAGGCCTGACAGCCCGACGATGTCGGCCTTCTCAGCTTTCACGGTCTCGACGATCTTTGCGGCCGGCACCATCACGCCAAGATCGATCACCTCGAAATTGTTGCACTGGAGCACGATGCCGACGATGTTCTTGCCGATGTCGTGGACGTCGCCCTTCACCGTCGCGAGCACGATCTTGCCGGCGGACGAGGAGCCGTCGGTGCCGATGCCGCTCGCAAGGTTGCGCGCCTTCTCCTCCTCCATGAACGGCATGAGGTAAGCGACGGCCTGCTTCATCACGCGCGCGGACTTCACCACCTGCGGCAAAAACATCTTGCCGTCGCCGAAGAGATCGCCGACGACGTTCATGCCGGCCATCAGCGGGCCCTCGATGACGTCGAGCGGGCGCGAGGATTTCTTGCGGGCCTCCTCGGTGTCCTGCTCGATGAACTCGGTGATGCCGTGCACCAGCGAATGCGACAGCCGCTTCTCCACCGGCCATTCGCGCCAGGCGAGATCGGCTTCCTTGCCTTCGGTCTTCTTGCCGCGGAATTTTTCGGCGAGAGCGAGCAGGCGCTCGGACGCGCCGGGATCGCGGTTGAGGACGACGTCCTCGCAGGTCTGGCGCAATTCGGGATCTATGTCGTCATAGACGATCATCTGTCCGGCATTGACGATGCCCATGTCCATCCCGGCCTTGATGGCGTGATACAGGAACACCGAGTGCATGGCCTCGCGCACCGGCTCGTTGCCGCGGAACGAGAACGACAAATTGGAGACGCCGCCCGAGACATGCGCGCCCGGCAGGTTCTGGCGGATCCAGCGCGTCGCCTCGATGAAGTCGACGCCGTAATTGTTGTGCTCCTCGATGCCGGTCGCGATCGCGAAGATGTTCGGATCGAAGATGATGTCCTCAGGCGGGAAGTCGACCTTGTTCACCAGGATGTCGTAGGCGCGCTTGCAGATCTCGGTCTTGCGCGCGAACGTGTCGGCCTGGCCGACCTCGTCGAACGCCATGACCACCACAGCCGCGCCGTGGCGGCGGGCGATCTTGGCCTCAAGGATGAACTTCTCCTCGCCTTCCTTCATCGAGATCGAGTTGACGACCGGCTTGCCCTGCACGCATTTCAGGCCGGCCTCGATCACCGAGAATTTCGAGGAATCGACCATCACAGGCACGCGCGCGATGTCGGGCTCGGCGGCGAGGAGATTGAGGAACGTCACCATCGCCGCTTCGGAATCGAGCAGGCCCTCGTCCATGTTGACGTCGATGATCTGGGCGCCGTTCTCGACCTGATCGCGCGCGACCTGGAGCGCGGCGGTGTAGTCGCCAGCGGTGATCAGCTTGCGGAAGCGGGCCGAGCCGGTGACGTTGGTGCGTTCGCCGACGTTGACGAAGGGGATCGCGTCGGTCAGCACGAACGGCTCGAGTCCGGAAAGCCGCAGGCGCGGGGTGATCTCCGGCACGATGCGCGGCTTGTGCGGCGCCACTGCCGCGGCAATCGCCGCGATATGGTCCGGCGTCGTACCGCAGCAGCCGCCGACGATGTTGACGAGGCCATCACGCGCGAACTCGCCGATCAGCCGCGCCATGTATTCGGGCGTCTCGTCATACTGGCCGAACTCGTTCGGCAAGCCGGCATTGGGATAGGCGCAGACCAGCGTGTCGGCGACGCGGCCGATATCGGCGATATGCGCGCGCAGGTCTTCCGCGCCGAGCGCGCAGTTGAAGCCGATGGTGATGGGCTTGGCGTGCCGCACCGAATTCCAGAACGCTTCCGGCATCTGGCCCGACAGCAGGCGGCCGGATTTGTCGGTGATGGTGCCCGACACCATCACGGGCACGTCGATGCCGAGCTCTTCGGTGATCTCGGCGATCGCATAGAGCGCCGCCTTGGCGTTGAGTGTGTCGAAGATGGTCTCGACCAGCAGGAGGTCGACGCCGCCGTCGATCAGCCCGCGGATCTGCTCGCCATAGGACTTGCGCAGATCGTCGAAGGTGACGGCGCGGTAACCGGGATTGGAAACATCGGGCGAGATCGAGGCCGTGCGGTTGGTGGGGCCGATGGCGCCGGCGACGAAGCGCGGCTTGCCGTCCTCGGCTTCGACGCGCCGTGCAGCATTGCCGGCGAGGCGGGCGCCTTCACGCGCCATCTCGTAGACGATGTCGGTGAGGTCGTAATCGGCCTGCGCGATCGAGGTCGTCGAGAACGTGTTGGTCGCGACGATGTCGGCGCCGGCGCGCAAATACGCGGCGTGGATGTCCTCGATCGCCTGCGGCTGGGTCAGGATCAACAAATCGTTGTTGCCGCGCAGGTCGCGATGGAAGTTCTTGAAGCGCTCGCCGCGGAAGGCTTTCTCGTCGAGCTGCAGATTCTGGATCATCGTGCCCATGGCGCCGTCGAGCACGAGAATGCGCTCGCGCGCGGCAGCGAGGAGGGCGGTTCGCTTCGGAGAGACGGTCACGGTCATGTTCTCTTACGCCGCCTTCTGCGCGCTCTTGGCGCGAATGCCGAGCAAATGGCTGATCGCGAACACGAGATCGGCACGGTTCATGGTGTAGAAATGGAAGGTGTCGACGCCGTGCTTGGCGAGCTTCTGCACCTGGCCGGCCGCAACGGTCGCGGCCACCAGCTTGCGCGTTTCGGCATCGTCATCGAGGCCCTCGAACTTCGCCGCGAACCAGTCCGGCACCGTGGTGCCGGCACGCGTCACGAAATTGCGCGCCTGCTTGAAATTGTGCATGGGCATGATGCCCGGCACTACGGGGATGTCGATGCCGTGCGCACGCACGCGGTCGAGGTAACGGAAGTAGAGATCGTTGTCGAAGAACACCTGCGTGATCGCACGCGTCGCGCCGGCATCGACCTTGGCCTTGAGCGTGTCGATATCGGCATCGAAGTCGCGCGCTTCGGGGTGCTTCTCGGGATAGGCAGAGACCGAGACCTCGATGTCGCCATGCCGCTTCTTGATGCCGGCGACGAGCGCGGCCGAGCTCTGATAACCCTCGGGATGGCTCGAATAGGGCGTGCCGATGCCGCCGACGGGATCGCCGCGCAAGGCCACGATGTGGCGGACGCCGACCTCGTGATAGCGGTCGACGATCTCGTCGATCTCGCCGCGCGAAGCACCGACGCAGGTCAGATGCGCGGCGGGCAGCAGCGCGGTCTCCTTCAGGATGCGCGTGATGGTCGAATGGGTGCGCTCGCGGGTCGAGCCGCCGGCGCCATAGGTCACCGAGACGAACTTCGGCTCGAGCGGGGCCAGCCGGTTGATGGTCTCCCAGAGATTGCGCTCCATCTCTTCCGTCTTAGGCGGAAAGAACTCGAAGGAGATCGCGGGCCGCTTCAGGTGCCTGTCCTGCCGGTCGGCTGTCGCAGGCGTCGTCAGGTCAGTCATGGCGCCACTCACTCCAATGTCAGGCCGGCAATCGGGGTCTAGCCTCGGAGAGCTAAAATACGGCAAAGGCCCCTTGATCGACAGCCCATCATGCATGGGAAGTTGCCCATTCAGGTGCAGTTAGACGGGTCATTCTTGCGGATCATGTTTTGGGTGGGAAGCGCGCTGCATGACATAATGTGTTGAATTTTCAGATATTATCTCTCGTGAGCCATCTTTTATGAACGGTTTTCTTGGTGGGCAGATCAGAATCGTCTGCAAAGTAGCGGCGGTTGTCCCAACTCCAGCCGCTGGCGTGCCAGCCCGTCCGTACACGTCAGGCCTGCGCAGCCTGCCCATTGTCGCCGCGACCGCCTCGATTACCTTAAGCCGCGATGATCCCGCTCTCCGTCCTCGACCTCTCCGTCGTCACATCAGGCACCAAGCCCGCCGCGGCGCTGCGCAACAGCATCGATTTGGCGCGTCACGTGGATGGCCTCGGCTATGTCCGCTACTGGCTCGCCGAGCATCACAATCTCGCCTCCGTCGCGAGCCCCGCGCCCGACCTGATGATCGGCCAGATCGCGGCGGTGACGAAGCACCTCCGCGTCGGTTCCGGCGGGGTGATGCTGCCCAACCATGCGCCGCTGGTCGTCGCTGAGCGCTTCAAGATGCTGGAGGCGCTATTTCCGGGCCGGATCGATCTCGGTCTCGGCCGCGCGCCGGGCACCGATGGTGCGACGGCTTACGCGCTCAGGAGCCGGCTCGACCGCCGCGAGGGCGACGATTTCCTGGAGCGGCTGCACGAGTTGATCCTGTGGGAGACGCGCGAATTCCCCGCGGGGCACCCCTACAACAACGTCGTCGCAATGCCCGACGACACCAGACTGCCGCCTATCTGGCTGCTCGGCTCCAGCGATTATTCCTCGGAATTGGCCGCCCAGGTCGGCATGGGCTTCGCCTTCGCCCATCATTTCGCGTCCCACGACGCGATCGATGCGATGGTGCATTACCGCAATCGCTTTCAACCCTCGGCCTGGCGTGCGAGCCCACATGCCATTCTCGCGGTCGCCGTCATTGCGGCCGATACCGACGAGGAGGCCGAAAGGCTCGCCTCGTCCTTCGACCTCAACCGTCTTCGCCGCGACCGCGGTCAATATCTGCCGCTGCCGAGCGTCGAGGAGGCGATGGCCTATCCGTATACGGACGCCGAGCGCACCTCGATCCTGCGCAACCGCTCGCGCCTGTTCGTCGGCAGTCCCGCGACGGTGCAGAAGAAGCTGCAGCCGCTGATCTACGCAAGCAAGCCGGACGAGCTGATGGTGATCACGGCGGTATATGACCACGCGGCGCGAAAGAAGTCGTATTCGCTATTGGCGGAGGCATTCGGGCTCAGAGCGGCGGGGTAGCTTACCCTCCCCTGGAGGGGGCGGGTCGATTGCGCGCAGCGCGAGCGGGGTGATCTCTCCACTCGGGCAGTATTCGACGTGGAGAGACCGTCACCCACCCCGCTACGCATTGCGCTGCGCTCCATGGGGAGCGACCCACGGGCGAGCTGCGCTCTCCCGGACCCCTCCAGGGGAGGGTGAGGGATCAATCCTGCACTTCGCTGAACGTGGCGCGGAACGGATGGCCCGGATATACCCCGACGATGCGAAATTCGCGCGAGAAGAATTTCAGCTCCTCGATGGCGAAGGCGAGGCCCTTGTCATCGGGATGGCCGTCGACGTCGGCATAGAACTGCGTAGCGAAGAAATTGCCGTCGACCATGTAGCTCTCGAGCTTGGTCATGTTGACGCCGTTGGTGGCGAAGCCGCCGAGCGCCTTGTAGAGCGCCGCCGGCAAATTGCGCACCCGGAACACAAAAGTCGTGACGAGCGGCCCGGTGCCTTGGGGCGCCCATTTCGGCTCGCGCGCCAGCACCACGAAGCGAGTGGTGTTGTGGGCCTCGTCCTCGATGTCCTCGGCGAGGATGTCGAGACCGTAGATCTTTGCAGCAAGGCGCGAGGCGATCGCGGCCACCGTCTTGTCCTTGCGCTCCGAGATGTCGCGGGCGCTGCCGGCGGTATCGGCATGCACGATCGGCTTGATGCCGAGCTTGCGGATGATGCGCCGGCACTGGCCGAGCGCATGCACATGGCTCTCGACGCTCTTGATGTCTTCGAGTTTGGTGCCCTTCACGGCCATCAGCTGATGCCGGACCGGCAGAAACCATTCGCCGACGATGAAGAGGCCGGACGCCGGCAGGAGGTGATGGATGTCGGCGACGCGGCCGGCGACCGAATTCTCGATCGGGATCATGCCGAGATCGGCCTCGCCCGACGAGATCGCCGACAGCGCGTCTTCGAATGTGGCGCAGGGCATCGGTTCGGCGTCGGGATAGGCCTCGACGATGGCGATGTGGGAATTGGCGCCAGGTTCGCCCTGGAATGCGATCTTCATCTTGCTCATGCTCGGCCTTGTAGCAGCGGCTCAGGATTTGGAAAGGATGCTGCGCGCGGTCTCGAGGTCCGCCGGCGTATCGACCCCGCGGGGCACGGTGTCGACGATGGTGAAATCGATGCGCATTCCGGCCTCAAGCGCCCGGAGCTGCTCGAGCTTCTCCTGCAATTCCAGCGGAGACGGCGGAAGAGAGACGTAGCGCTCCAGCGCGGCGCGGCGAAAGGCATAGAGGCCGATATGGTGGTAACGCGGTCCGTCGCCGGTCGGGGCGGTCGCGCGGGTGAAATAAAGTGCGCGCATCCGCCTGCCGCCAACCGAGGTTCCGATCGCCTTCACCACGCTTGGGGCGAGATCCTCTTCCTCGGTGTGGATCCGCGAGGCCAGCGTCGCGATGTCCACGGCCGGGTCTTGCAGCGGCGGCAGCACCTCGCGGATGTTGTCGATCGTGATGGTCGGGAAATCCCCCTGGACATTGACCACGATCTCGGCCTTGCCCTCGGGATCGAGCTTCTGCATGGCCTCGTGGATACGGTCCGAGCCGGAGGGGTGGTCGCCGCGCGTCATGACGGCCTCGCCGCCATGGGCGGTCACGACCGAGGCGATCTCGTCGGTGTCGGTGGCCACCGCGACCCTGCCGATTGCGGCGGCCTCGGCACGGCGCAGCACATGCACGATCATCGGCAATCCCGCGATATCGGCGAGCGGCTTGCCGGGCAGACGGGTGGCGGCCATGCGAGCCGGGATCAGCACCAGGATGCGGGGATCGATCATCGGGTTCAAAGGTCTGAGGTCAAGAGCCTGAAAACGGAGCGTTTTCCGCACCGGGACATGGGGTGGGGACGGGCCTGAAGCCGGATCGCTTATACGGGTTGCCAGACCCCGGGCAAACCGATATCTCAATGGCAAAACTCGGGGAAACAATAAGGAACGTTTGATTCTCCGAGGCTCGTCCTGCGGCCATCCGGGCCGCTGTTTCCTTCTTGCGGTGGGGCCTGGCCGGAAATGGACTCTTTCGAACTCAACAAGATTCTCGGCGCCGTGTTCGGTACCTGTCTCTTCCTGCTGGTGACGAGCTTCACCGCGAGTGCGCTGTTCTCCCCCAAGATGCCGGAAAAGCCGGGCTTCGAGATCGCGGTCAAGCAAGATGCCGGCTCCGGCAAGGAGGGCGCCGCCGCCGCACCGTCCGAACCGATCGAAAAGCTGCTCCAAACCGCCTCCGTCGAGAAGGGCGCCGCGGCCGCCAAGAAGTGTGGCGCCTGCCACACCTTCGAGAAGGGCGGCCCGAACCGGGTCGGTCCGAACCTCTATGGCGTCGTTGGCGAGCCCAAGGGCCAGGGCCGTGGTGGCTTCAACTTCTCGGCAGCCATCAAGGCTAAGGGTGGCAACTGGAGCTTCGACGACCTCAACAAGTTCCTCGCCAATCCGAAGGGCTTCATTCCGGGCACCGCGATGGGCTTTGCCGGTGTTGCCAAGGATTCCGAGCGTGCCGATATCATCGCCTATCTGAATTCGCAGTCGGAGAAACCTCAGCCGCTGCCGACGGCGTCAAAATAAGGTCCCAAGAACCGGCGCTCGAATACGGCCAGGCTGAAAAGTCTGGCCGTTTCCTTATCCGGGCCTCGCGGCGACGTTATCGGGGCGTTTGGCCGCATCCGATAGGCCGGCCGGGCTTCCAAGATGAGGAAAAAGCAACATATTCGGTCGAAACCTCGCCTATATTGGGAACTTAAAGGAGTAGCCTCCTTCAAGACAGGGATGTTGATTTGGCCATTACCCGACGCGATCTCCTGCTCACCGGCACTGCAGCCGCAGCGCTTCCAGCCCTTGGCTCCCTCGCGGGCGTTCCCGTCGGCGTGGCGCATGCGCAATCAGCAACTGAGCTGCCTTCCGGCGGGTTGCCTTGGCGCCACGCGCTGTCGCTGTTCGGAAAGGTCAAGTACCCCGCCGACTTCAAGCGCTTCGACTACGTCAATCCGGACGCCCCCAAAGGCGGTGTCGCGCGCCAGATCGCCGTCGGCACGTTCGACAATTTCAACATCGTTGTCTCGGGCGTGAAGGGCCAGGTCGCTGGTGCCGTCGCGTTCATCTATGAATCGCTCCTGACGCAGTCGCTCGACGAGGTCTCGACCGAATACGGCGCGCTGGCCGAAGCGGTCAGCCATCCCGACGATTTTTCCTTCGTCACCTATCGCCTGCGCCCGCAGGCGAAATGGCATGACGGCAAGCCTGTTACGCCGGAGGACGTGATCTTCTCGCTCGATTCCTTCAAGAAGAACCATCCGATGTACTCGGCCTATTACAGCCATGTGGTGAAGGCCGAGAAGGTCGGCGAGCGTGACGTGAAGTTCGTGTTCGACGCACCCGGCAACCGCGAGCTGCCGCTGATCGTGGGACAGCTGATCGTCCTTCCGAAACATTGGTGGGACGGGACGGACGCGCAGGGCCGCAAGCGCGATATCGCCACCACCACGCTGGAAGTGCCGCTCGGCTCGGGCCCTTACAAGGTCAAGGAATTCGTCGCAGGACGCTCGATCGCGCTGGAGCGCGTCAAGGACTATTGGGGCCGCGATCTTCCCATCAATGTGGGCCGCAATAATTTCGATGAGCTGCGCTACGAATATTTTCGCGACGGCACCGTTGCGATCGAGGCCTTCAAGGCCGACCAGGTCGATTGGCGCACCGAGAACAGCGCGAAGAGTTGGGCGACCGCCTATGATTTCCCGGCCGTGACCGAAAAGCGGGTGATCCTCGAGGAATTCGTCAATCGCAGCTCGGGCGTGATGCAGGCCTTCGTGCCGAACCTGCGCCGCGCCAAGTTCAGCGATCCGCGCGTGCGTCGTGCGCTCAACTACGCGTTCGACTTCGAGGAGATGAACAAGCAGATCTTCTACGGCCAGTACAAGCGCATCAGCAGCTATTTCGACGGCATCGAGGAGCTGATGGCAACGGGGTTGCCGCAGGGTAAGGAGCTCGAAATTCTCGAGACCGTCCGCGCCCAGGTACCGCCCGAGGTCTTCACGACGCCCTACACCAATCCTGTCGGGGGTAATCCGGAGGCGGTGCGCGACAATTTGCGTGAGGCGCTGCGCCTGTTCAAGGAAGCCGGCTACGAGGTGCGAGATCGCAAGCTCGTCGACGTCAAGACCGGTGCGCAGTTCTCGCTGGAATTGCTCAACTCGGATCCCAGCTTCGAACGAATTACGCTGTTCTACAAGCCGTCGCTGGAGCGGCTCGGCATTGCGGTGAGCGTTCGGACGGTCGATCCGACCCAGTATGAGAACAGGACGCGCGAGTGGGACTTCGACATCGTGACGAACTCCTGGGGCGAGTCGCAATCGCCGGGCAACGAGCAGCGCGAGTTTTGGTCCTCCAAATCGGCCGACATCGCCGGGTCGCGCAACATCGCCGGTATCAAGAATCCGGCCGTGGACAAGCTGATCGAGCGGGTGATCTACGCCACTGATCGCGACGATCTCGTCGCGGCCACCAAGGCCCTCGACCGCGTGTTGCTGTGGAATCACTACGTCGTGCCGCAATGGACCTACAACAAGGTGCGCACCGCGCGCTGGGATCGCTTCGGCCGGCCGACGGAATTGCCCAGGTATGGTCTGTCCGGCTTCCCGTTCATCTGGTGGTACGACGCAGACAAGGCGGCACGGATCGCAAAGAAATCGTGAAGGACAATCCCCGCATGACGCAGATGTCACGCCGCCATGTGCTGGTCCTGGGTGTTGGCGGCGCCCTCGGGGCGTCCGTCGGCGCGCCGCTGCTGCGCAGCGCGCGAGCATCGGAAGCGGCGACCGAGGCGCACGGCATGTCGGCATTCGGCGATCTCAAATATCCCGCCGACTTCCGTCATTTCGATTACGTCAATGTCGACGCGCCGAAAGGCGGCACGTTCTCGCTAATCCCGTCGGTGCGGGCCTACAATCAGTCCTACCAGACCTTCAACTCGCTCAACGCCTTCATCCTGAAAGGCGACGGCGCACAAGGTATGGGTATGACGTTCTCGCCGCTGATGATCCGCGCAGCTGACGAGCCCGACGCAATGTACGGGTTGGCGGCCAAATCCGTGCAGATATCGCCGGACAAGCTGGTCTACCGCTTCGCGATGCGACCCGAGGCGAAATTCCACGACGGGACCAGGCTCACCGCCCACGATGCAGCCTATTCGCTGACGACTCTGAAGACCAAGGGGCATCCGCTGATCACCGTGCAGATGCGCGACATGGTCAGTGCCGAAGCCTTCGACGATGCGACGCTCGTCGTCACCTTCGCCAAGGGGCGTGCACGCGACGTGCCGCTCTATGTCGCCAGCCTGCCGATCTTCTCGAAGGCGTACTACGCCTCCCGCCCGTTCGATGAATCGTCGCTGGAGATTCCGCTCGGCTCGGGCCCGTACAGGGTCGGCAGGTTCGAGGTCAATCGCTACATCGAGTTCGAGCGCGTGAAGGACTGGTGGGCCGCTGATCTGCCGCCCTGCCGCGGCAGCTATAATTTCGATGTCGTCCGCTATGAATTCTATCGCGACCGCGACGTCGCCTTCGAGGGCTTTACCGGCAAGAGCTATCTTTATCGCGAGGAGTTCACTTCGCGCATCTGGGCGACGCGCTATGACTTCCCCGCGGTGAAGGAAGGCCGAGTCAAGATGGAGGTCGTGCCCGACGATACGCCCTCCGGTGCGCAAGGCTGGTTCATCAATACGCGGCGCGACAAATTCAAAGACCCCCGCGTGCGCGAGGCCCTGATCAACGCTTTCGATTTCGAATGGACCAACAAGACAATCATGTACGGCGCTTACGCTCGTACGGTGTCGCCGTTCCAGAACTCGGACCTGATGGCCGGCAATGCGCCGCCTTCGCCGGAAGAGCTGAAGCTGCTGGAGCCGTTTCGCGGCCAGGTTCCTGACGAGGTGTTCGCGGCGCCGTTCACGCCGCCGGCCTCCGACGGCTCCGGACAGGACCGCAGCCTGCTCCGCAAGGCGCAGCAATTGCTGACCGAGGCCGGCGTGCCCATCAAGGACGGCAAGCGGGTGCTGCCGAACGGCGAATCATTCAAGATCGAGTTCCTGCTGGATGAGCCCTCGTTCCAGCCGCACCACGCGCCTTACATCAAGAATCTCGCGACGCTCGGCATCGAAGCGAGCGTGCGCCTCGTCGATGCCGTACAGCACAAAGCCCGGCAGGAAGATTTCGATTTCGACATGACCATCCAGCGCTTCAGCATGTCGGCGACGCCAGGCGATGCCATGCGCGCGTTCTTCTCCTCGCAGGTCGCAAACACCAAGGGCTCGTACAATCTGGCTGGCGTCGCCAGTCCGGCGATCGACGCCATGATCGAGAAGATCATGGCGGCCGACAGCCGCGAAGACCTGACCGTCGCCTGCCGCGCCTTCGATCGCCTGTTCCGCGCCGGCCGGTATTGGGTGCCGCAATGGTACAACAAGACGCACCGGCTGGCTTATTGGGATCAGTTCGGACATCCGCCGAAGCTGCCGCGCTATGCCAACGGCGTCGGCGCGCCCGACATCTGGTGGTATGAGCCCGCCAAGGCGGCCAAGCTCGAGCAGGCAAAATAGCCATGAGCGCCTATATCGCCCGCCGCCTCCTGCTAATGATTCCGACCCTGCTTGGGATCCTCTTCGTGTCCTTCGTCGTGGTGCAATTCGCGCCGGGCGGCCCGGTTGAACGCGTGATCGCGCAGCTCTCGGGCGCCGACACCGGCGGCACCTCGCGCATATCGGGCGGCAGCGATTTTGCGCAGCGCGCGCCGGGACAGGTCGGTGCGGGCGGCGATTCCGTCAACTCGAAATATCGCGGCGCGCAGGGCCTCGACCCCGATTTCATCAAGAAGCTGGAAGTGCAGTTCGGCTTCGACAAGCCGGCGCCGGAACGCTTCCTGCTGATGGTGTGGAACTTCGCCCGCTTCGATTTCGGCAAGAGCTATTTTCGCGACGTCAGCGTTCTGCAGCTCATCAAGGAAAAGCTGCCGGTCTCGATCTCGCTTGGCCTCTGGCTAACACTTCTGACCTACCTGATCTCGATCCCGCTCGGCATTCGCAAGGCCGTGAACGACGGGGCGCGGTTCGACACCTGGACCTCGACGGTGCTCGTGCTCGGCTATGCCATCCCCGGTTTTCTGTTCGCCATTCTCCTCATCATCCTGTTTGCCGGCGGCTCCTTCTTCAACTGGTTCCCGCTGCGCGGACTGACCTCGGACGGCTGGTCGCAGTTTCCCTGGTATTGGAAGATCATCGATTATTTCTGGCATCTGACGTTGCCGCTGATCGCCATGGGGCTAGGTGCCTTCACCACCATGACGTTCCTGACCAAGAACTCGTTCCTGGATGAGATCCGCAAGCAATACGTCATGACCGCCCGCGCCAAGGGCTGCAGCGAGAACCGGGTGCTCTATGGCCACGTCTTCCGCAACGCGATGCTGATCGTGATCGCCGGCTTCCCCGGCACTTTCATCCACGCCTTCTTTTCCGGCTCGCTGCTGATCGAGACCATCTTCTCGCTGGACGGGCTCGGACTGCTCAGCTTCGAGAGCGTGCTCAATCGCGATTATCCCGTGGTGTTCGGCACGCTCTACATCTTCTCGCTGGTCGGCCTCGTGATCAACCTGATCTCCGACCTGACCTATATGTGGATCGACCCCCGGATCGATTTCGAAGCGCGGGAGGTCTGATGACGATCACCGCGCCGACGCCGATTGAGACCACAGCGAAGTCGCCGCTCGGCGATGCCGTTCCGATCACGCGCAAGCCGTTCGCTCCATCGCCGCTTAACCGGCGGCGGTGGCAGAACTTCAAGGCGAACCACCGCGGCTACTGGTCGTTCTGGATCTTCATCGGCCTGTTCGTGATTTCGCTGTTCGCCGAGCTGATCGCGAACGATCGGCCTTTCCTGATCAAGTTCGATGGCCGTCTCTATTGGCCGGCTTTCGTCACCTATTCGGAGACGACGTTCGGCGGCGATTTCGAGACGGCGGCCGACTATCGTGACCCCTACTTGCAGAAGCTGATCAAGGAGAAGGGCGGCAGCATCGTCTGGCCGCTGATCCGTTACTCCTACGATACCCACAATCTCGATCTGCCGACGCCGGCGCCGTCGCCGCCGACCTGGATGCTGACGGAGAAGCAGTGCAAGCCGGTGGTGGAGAAGAAGGGACTGAAGAGCTGCCGCGATCTCGAATACAATTGGCTCGGCACCGACGATCAGGGCCGCGACGTGGTGGCGCGGCTGATCTACGGCTTCCGCATCTCGGTGCTGTTCGGCCTTTGCCTCACCATCGTTTCGTCGGTCATCGGCATCGCGGCGGGTGCGGTGCAGGGCTATTTCGGCGGTTGGGTCGATCTGATCTTCCAGCGCTTTATCGAGATCTGGACCGCGATTCCATCGCTGTATCTTCTCCTGATCCTGTCCTCGGTGCTGGTGCCCGGTTTCTTCGTGCTACTCGGCATCTTGCTGCTGTTCTCCTGGGTCTCGCTGGTTGGCCTCGTGCGGGCCGAATTCCTGCGCGGGCGCAATTTCGAATACGTCCAGGCGGCACGTGCGCTCGGCGTCTCCAATCCTCTGATCATGTTCCGCCACCTGCTGCCGAACGCGATGGTCGCGACCATGACGTTCCTGCCGTTCATCGTATCGAGCTCGGTGATGACGCTGACGGCGCTCGATTTCCTCGGCTTCGGCCTGCCACCGGGATCGCCCTCGCTCGGCGAATTGCTCTCGCAGGCCAAGGCCAATGTGCAGGCACCGTGGCTCGGCTTCTCCGGCTTCTTCTCGGTCGCGATCATGCTCTCGCTGTTGATCTTCATCGGTGAAGCCGTGCGCGACGCCTTCGACCCGCGCAAGACGTTCAGGTAAGGCCATGGATGCGATCAACCAGCCCCTGCTCGCCGTTCGCGACCTCTCGGTGGCCTTTCACCAGGGCGGCGCCACCACGCTCGCGGTCGACAAGGTCTCGTTCCAGATCAAGCGCGGCGAATGCGTCGCGCTGGTCGGCGAGTCCGGCTCCGGCAAGTCGGTCAGCGCACTCTCGATCCTGAAGCTGCTGCCGTATCCGAATGCCTCCCATCCCTCCGGCAGCATCCGCTTCAAGGGCCAGGAGTTGATCGACCAGTCCGAGCAGCAGATGCGGGAGATCAGGGGCAGCGACATCTCCATCATCTTCCAGGAGCCGATGACCTCGCTCAATCCGCTGCACACGATCGAGGCGCAGATCGGCGAGATCATCCAGCTGCACAATCCGACCAGCAATGCGCAGGCCCGCAAGCGGACGCTGGAGCTCTTGACCCAGGTCGGCATTCCCGATCCAGAGACGCGGCTGAACAGCTATCCGCACCAGCTCTCCGGCGGCCAGCGCCAGCGTGTGATGATCGCGATGGCGCTCGCCAACGAGCCGGACCTTCTGATCGCGGACGAGCCGACCACGGCGCTCGACGTCACCGTGCAGGCGCAGATCCTGGCGCTGCTCGCCGAGATCCGCGCGCGGCTCGGCATGAGCCTGCTGTTCATCACCCACGATCTCGGCATCGTGCGCCGCATTGCCGACACCGTCTGTGTCATGAAGGGGGGCGTGATCGTCGAGCAGGGTCCGGTCGAGCAGGTCTTCAAGACCCCGAAACATCCCTATACACGCGACCTGCTCGCGGCGGAGCCCAAGCCCGATCCGGCGCCGCCGCAGCCGAATGCGCCGGTGGTGATGTCGGCCAATGACCTAAAAGTCTGGTTCCCGATCAAGCGCGGCCTGATGCGCAAAACGGTCGGTCACATCAAGGCGGTCGATGGGGTCAGTGTCGCCGTACGCAAGGGCGAGACGCTCGGCGTGGTCGGCGAATCCGGCTCGGGCAAGACCACGCTGGGGCTGGCGCTGCTGCGGCTGATCTCCTCGAACGGACGCATCGTGTTCTTAGGGAACGACATCCAGGGCCTGCGCTTCAAGGAGATGCGTCCCTTCCGGCGCGACATGCAGATCGTGTTTCAGGATCCGTTCGGCTCGCTCTCACCGCGCATGTCGGTCGCCGACATCATCGCCGAGGGCCTGTCCGTGCATCAGCCGGCGCTCTCGCGCGAGGAACGCGAGGCGCGCGTGGTTAAGGCACTCGAGGATGTCGGACTCAATCCGGAGACGCGCTTCCGCTATCCGCACGAATTCTCCGGCGGCCAGCGTCAGCGCATCTCGATCGCGCGCGCGATCGTGCTGGAGCCTGATTTCGTCGTGCTGGACGAGCCGACCAGCGCGCTCGACATGCTGTTCCAGGCGCAGATGGTCGATCTGTTGCGCGAGCTCCAGCGCAAGCGCGAGCTCACCTACATGTTCATTTCGCACGATTTGCGTGTCGTCGCCTCGCTCGCCAGCCACCTCATCGTGATGCGCGGCGGCAAGGTGGTCGAGGAGGGGCAGGCGGCCGAATTGTTCAGGAATCCGAAGACGGATTACACCCGAGCGCTGTTCGCGGCCGCGTTCCGGCTGGAGACGGCCGGGAACGGGGCGGTGGCGACGTAGCGCTCCGTCAGAGCCGCTTGATCGCGACGACCTCGCTGCCAGCCGCCTTGATCCGCGCGATCGCCGGCTCGATCGGCTCGATCACCGTTGCCATGTGATGCGCATTGGCGTGAACCATGGTGGTGGCGTCGCGCACGATGGCGACATGACCTTTCCAGAAGATCAGATCGCCGCGCTGCGAGCTGCTCCGCTCATGCGGCTCCAGCGTGCGGCCGAGACCGGCGAGCTGCATGTCGCTGTCGCGCGGGCAGCCGATCCCGGCTGATGTCAGCGAGAGCTGGACGAGGCCGGAGCAATCGATGCCAAAGCTGCTCTTGCCGCCCCAGAGATAGGGCGTGCCGACGAAGCGCTCGGCCACCGCGACGAAATCCGGCTCGCGATGATCGAGCGGGATGAGATGCGTTCTCGGCAGATATCTGCCGTCGTGCGTCACGGCGAAGCTGCCGTCCTCGCGCGCCACGGCAAGCTTCGATCCCATCACGAGCGTGTCGGCCGGCGGCAGCTTGATCGAGGGGCCGGGGAACGCAAACGTCCGCAGTGCGCCGACCACGTGCGTTGGGGCGGCCGACGGCTTTGCGAGCGCCGCATCCGGGAGCCAGCCGACATAGCCATCGCTACTGAGCTGGCCCCAGGCCCAACCCTCGCCGTTGCGGTCGTAGATGGTGACGCGTTCGCCGCGCAGCGCTTCGGTCATCAACGTCGCGTTCGAGGACGGCTGCTCGCGTATGGGCGCGATCGGCTCGACGACCTCGAACTCGTCACCCTCGACGAAGCGCTGCGCCTCGACCTTGCCTTCGAGATATTTGGCGGCAAGGTCGCCCCGCGCCGGCGTCAGCCTCGGGTCGTGTCCTGGATCAGGCATAGCGCTCGCTCAGCAGTGCGTAGATGGCGCGTGCGGCCTGGCATTCGCCGCCCTCGGGCCGCGCCGGCTTCGCCGACGGCGTCCAGCCATAGATGTCGACATGGAGCCAGCTCTTGGCGTGCTCGACGAAGCGTTGCAGGAACAGCGCGCAGGTGATCGAGCCGGCGAAACCGCCCGAGGGTGCATTGGTGATGGTGGCGGTCTTGGAGTCCAGCCAGGCATCGTAGGGCGGCCACAGCGGCATGCGCCACAACGGATCGTTCTCCCTCATCGCGCAGCGGGCGAGGTCGGCAGCCAGCGTCTCATCATGGGTGTAGAACGGCGGCAGATCCGGCCCCAGTGCGACGCGGGCCGCGCCGGTCAGCGTGCCCAGGTCGATCAGCAGATCGGGCTTCTCCTCATCGGCCAGCGCCAGCGCGTCGGCGAGAACGAGGCGGCCTTCGGCGTCGGTATTGCCGATCTCGACGGTGATCCCTTTGCGCGAGGTGAAGATATCGAGCGGGCGGAAGGCATTGCCGGCGACGGCGTTCTCCACCGCCGGAATCAGCACGCGCAGCCGCACCTTCAGCTTCGCATCCATCACCATGCGCGCCAGCGCCAGCACGTTGGCTGCGCCGCCCATGTCCTTCTTCATGATCAGCATGCCGCTCGACGGCTTCAGGTCGAGCCCGCCGGTGTCGAAACAGACGCCCTTGCCGACCAGCGTCACCTTGGGATGATCAGGATCGCCCCAGACGATGTCGATCAGCCGTGGCGCGCGGCTGGAGGCCATGCCGACGGCGTGGATCAGCGGAAAGTTCTTCGCCAACTCCTCGCCGACGGTGCAGGAAAAGCTCGAGCCGAACTCGGCGGCGAGCGCTTGCGCGGCTGCGGCGAGCTCATCCGGGCCCATGTCGTTGGACGGCGTGTTGATGAGGTCGCGCGCGAGCATTGCCGCATCGGCAATCCGATCGATCTCGGCCGCGTCGACACTGTCAGGCGGCACCAGCCGGATCTCGGGACGATCTGCCTTGCGGTAGCGGGCAAAGCGGTAGCAACCCAATGCGAAGGCGAGCGCGGCCAGCCGCGCATCGTGCGGTGCATTGGCAAACCGATAGGTGCCGGGCGGCAAGAGGCCGGGCAGGGCGCCGGGCCGAAACAGGTCGCGCGATCTTGCATCCTCTTCCTCGAGCCCGAACAGCACCTGCGCAATGGTGCCGTCGGTCGCGGGCAGCGCCAGATAGCTGCCCGGCTTGGCGGCGAAGGCGCTGGCACGCGCGAACTGGCGTTGCGGCGGCGGCAGCGTCTCGGCGACCTGATCCCAGCTCGATTTGGTGACGAAGGTGATCGGGGTGGCGGTGGATGACGTCTCGAAGACAGAAGGCATTGGCGGGTCCGGATCGTCAGTTCAGGCGAGTCATGCGAACGGACGAGACTTCGCAGAGTTTGGCCGCCGCTGCAATCGGCTTTGCCGTCACCGTTCAGCGAGCCGCTACTCGCCGCAAGGTGGGCATGCGGTTCGATGCGCTCGACGAGATCTGCAAGCGGCTTACGATCGAATATCGACCGGGCGCGACGAAACCGTCCGCGGACAAATCTCGTATCTCACGCCGAGAGCTGCCGTTCGCAACGCCACGGCCGCAGGGCTTTACTAGCGCTTAGGTTGTGGCATTATCGACGAACATTTTAGATTGTGTCGCTTGTTCTGCATGAGCCCGAACGCAGACACGCGGCGGTATGGTGCCTGCCCAGGTTGGGTCGATACGGCTGAATCTGCTCGTCGAAGCATTTTTCTCATTGTTTGGGCGGCGCAGCATATGCAGATGAGCGGCGCAAAATGGATAGATCGTTCGTTGTTGCGCAGATTTCCGACCTGCATCTGGACGGGTCGGGCCGGCTGCTTCCGGCCATCGAGACGCTCAGGGCCGCGATTTGCGAGAAGATGGCGGCTGCCGCGAATGTTCCCGATCGCATCCTGCTGATCACGGGCGATCTGGTGGACGACCCAACGCCGCGCGCGCTCGACGAGGCGCTCGCCGTCATCGCATGCTTCCGGCAGACGGGCTATTCACCGACATCCAAGCCGTGGCAGGCAACCACGACGTCAAGCGGCCGAGCCAGCGTGCGGGCCGTCACGACGCCTACGATTACCTGCACCTGCCGCGGACGGCGAAGAATGTCTATTACCGTCAGGCAGGCCTCGACCTGGTGCTGCTCGATTCCAATCGCGCCAACTTGAAGGCGCTCGCGAGCGGCAAGATCGACGAGAGCGCTTACAAGGCGATGGTCGCCGATTCCGCCCGGCTGAGCGCCGAGGTCGCGGGAAGCATCGGTTCGGCCGGGTGCGCCGACTACGCCGAGCCGGCGGAAAATCTGGTTCGTGTGCTGGCCCTGCACCATCACCCACTGCCGCAGGCCACCGGCGAAGGAAAGCGCTTTCTAGGCATGCCGGACGAGCCGCTGATGTATCTCGCCGCACCCGCGACCTTCCTCGAGGCCGCCACCTCGCTCAACGTGGATCTGGTTCTGCACGGTCATCGCCATGTCGAGGGGCTGACCCGCTATTCCATCCCCGACCCGCGTGCGACGTCGAGCGAGAGCGGTGAGGCGTTCTGGCGCACGATCTACGTGCTCTCCTGTCCGTCCTCGACCGGGCAAGCCGGCGACGATGCCGGTTTCAACCTCGTCCATTTCGGCCCCGCGTCCCATACCGGCCGCAACGAGCACCGCTTCGCGATCACCCGCTATACGAGGCTCCGCAACGATGCGGCCTTCAGGCCGCTCGATTCCAACCTGCCGGGCGGCGTCATCAGGCTGCCGGCGGGGCGGGATTTTTCGCGCGATCCGGCCGTCCAGTCGGCGATCGAGGCGGCCTCGTCCCGCACACTGAAACGCGACCAGGTCGCGGCGATCGTCCGCCGGCTGTTCATGCGTGGCAGCTTTTACGATGAGGCGGAGCCGAACTGGGCGATAGCGCTCTACACCTACATGGTCTCGGCCCATGCCTGGGCGGAGCTCGAGCGTAAGGCCGCGAGATCCCGGCCGGGATTCGACAGCGACGCGCTCGCCGCGGTGAAAACGTTGCTCGGCCGATTGATCGAGCAATCCGCTGACGTGCTCGGCATCGATCGCGCTCAGCTCGATGAGCTCTACGGGAGAGGCCTGATCAATTGTAACGACTTCCTGCGTCAGGTGCCGCGGCTGCCTTCTGAAGGTGTCGACGTTCAGCGGCGAGGGCGGCAGAGGCTGCAACTGCTGCTGGAGCTGGATCAGCAGGTGCAGGCGCTCGGCCCCGATCTCGGCCTCGGCGGCAAAGCGCCGCCGCAACCATCGCCGGCGTGAGAGAAGCGCGTCTGAGCGCTGTTAACCGGCCGTTAGGGTTAACATTCTACTGCTGACACGTTCGGCTCGATCGAGCAGCTCGAGAGTCAAAGCGTCATGCGTCAACGGATCAGGCTTACCCGGCTACTTGCTTCGACGTCGCTGGTCGCGACGGTGGCGATGAGCCTCGGCGGCTGCACGGCGATGTCGAAGCTCTCGGAGGTGACGGGCTCGGTCGGCCCCCGGGCGGACGCGGCCTCCGCCGATCGCGCGCCCACCGATCCGGCGCGTGCGGTCGAAGCCTATGGCGAGCGCTACCGCGCCAATCCCAAAGATGCCGACGCCGCGCTCGCCTATGGACAGGCCTTGCGTGCCAACGGCCAGCGCGCCCAGGCCGCCGCCGTGCTCGAGCAGGCGACGATCGCCAACCCCGGCAACAAGGCGCTGCTTGCCCAGTACGGCCGCGCACTCGCCGACAACGGCAATTTCCAGCAGGCCTTCGACGTGCTGTCGAAGGCGCATTCGCCCGACAATCCGGACTGGCGCCTGCTCTCGGTGCAGGGCACCGCGCTCGACCAGATGGGCCGTCATGAGGAGGCGCGATCCTATTACGCGAGCGCGCTCAAGATCGCACCGGGTGATCCCGGCGTGCTCTCCAACCTCGGCCTGTCCTACATGCTGTCGAAAGAGCTGCCGAAGGCGGAAGAGGCGCTGCGGCAGGCGCATGCCTCGCCGCGTGCCAGCGCCCGGGTCCGGCAGAATCTCGGCTTGGTCGTCGGCCTGCAGGGCCGCTTCGCGGAGGCGGAGACCATCGTCAAGGCGGACCTGCCGCCGGACCAAGCTGCGGCCAATGTCGCCTATCTCAAGGAGATGCTGAGCCGTAGCGAGGCCCCGCGCGGCGCGCCGAAGCGGACGCCGGTCGCTTCGCTGAGCCAGCCCGGCTGATCATCTGACTTCCTGGCCTTGGTGGCGGACCGTACGGTCCAGCCCGGCTCATTGCATCTCGGTGACCTTGATGGCGGTGGGTCCGAGAATGACCACGAACAGCACAGGCAGGAAAAACAGGATCATCGGCACCGTGAGCTTCGGCGGCAGCGCGGCCGCCTTCTTCTCGGCCTCGTTCATGCGCATGTCGCGATTTTCCTGCGCCATGACGCGCAGGGAATGGCCGAGCGGAGTGCCGTATCGTTCCGCCTGTTGCAGCGCCAGACACACCGACTTGACGCCCTCGAGCCCGGTGCGCCGTGCCAGGTTCTCATAGGCGACCTTGCGATCCTGCAGGTAGGACAGCTCGGCCGTGGTCAGGGTGAACTCCTCCGACAGCGCGATCGACTGGCCCACGATTTCGGTCGCAACTTTCCGGAATGCCATCTCGACCGACATGCCCGATTCGATGCAGATCAGGAGCAAATCGAGCGCGTCGGGAAACGCACGCTTGATCGAGAGCTGGCGCTTGGAGATCGCGTTCCTGAGGAACAGCATCGGCGCCTGGAGGCCGAGATAGGCGGCGCCGATACAGATGCCGATCTTGATCGGCATCGCCTGTTGCATGTTTCCGATCACGAACACGTAGAGGGCCGAGCCGATCAAGAACACGATCGGGGCGACCATGCGGGCAAACAGGAAGGTGATGTAGGGCGCCTGGCCGCGGTAACCCGCCATGATGAGCTTGTCCCGCGCAGCCTCCTGCGCGAGCCACTTGGTCAGGTTGAAGTCCTCGACCACCTTGGAGACGAGTTGCTTCGGCGTCTGGCGCAGTGAAACCTTCTCGCTCTTGTTGAGACGCTCACGCTCGCGCTGCCGGATGCGTTCACGCTCGCTCGCCACCGCCTTCATGCGCTTGGAGAGGCCCTCGCCGGCGAACAACGGCATCACCAGCGTATAGACGGTGGCGCTCGCGGCGATGGCCGCGAGCAGCATGGTCATGAAACGGACGTCGTGCAGTTTCGAGACGAGGAATTCGACCATGCAACACCGTCAGAAATCGAAGTTGATCATCTTCTTCATCACCAGGATGCCGATCGACATCCAGACGACGCAGCCGACCAGCATCAGCTGGCCGGTGGGATGAGTCCAAAGCACCGAGATGTATTGCGGCGTCGTGAGATAGACCAGGAACATCACGATCGGCGGCAGCGAGCCGATGATGCCGGCCGAGGCCTTGGCTTCCATCGACATCGCCTGGATCTTTTCCTTCATCTTCTTGCGGTCGCGCAGCACCTTGGAGAGGTTACCGAGCGCTTCGGAGAGGTTGCCGCCCGATTTCTGCTGGATCGACACCACGATCCCGAAGAAATTGGCTTCCGGCAGCGGCATGCGCTCGTAAAGCCGCGCGCAGGCCTCGCCCAGCGGCATGCCGATCGCCTGCGTCTCGATGATGGCCAGAAACTCGCTGCGCAGCGGCTCGGGCGAATCGGCGGCTACGACCTTGATCGATTCGAACAGGGGCAGGCCTGCCTTGATGCCGCGGACGATCACGTCGACCGCGTCGGGCAGTGCAGCCAGGAACTTGGTTTCGCGACGCTTCTTGAGGAAGCCGAGTGCCCAGCGCGGCAGGCCGAAGCCGCCGGCAAAGGCAAGACCGGCGGCGCCGATCAGGCCCCCGCCCGCGAACATAGCGGCCGCGAAAAAAACGCCGGCCACCACGGCGGACACGGTCCAGAACTTCTGCGGCGTCCAGTCGAGCCCGGCCTGCGACAGGCGGACGCTGAGCGGAGCGCTCTTCTCCTGGGCGCGCCGCGCCTCGAGGTCCTTCAGCGTGGACTCGACCTGCTCGCGGCGAGAGCGCTGGGTTTTCTCGGCCTGCCGGGCCGTGGGCGCTTCGGCGCGCGCGACCGAGGCACGGCGGCTTTCCGCCTTTCGCTCCCCAGACAGCACCGGATAGAGGAATACCCAGGCGATGCCACCAACTGCTGCGGTGGCGAGGAATGCGAGGGCGAGGACCTGCATGTTCATGGCGCTGCCAATCTGCTCACGTCTTCGGCGCGACTTCCGCCGCGTCGAGCGCCGCGGCGAGGCGCTTCTCCTCGCCGTAATAACGGGCGCGTTCCCAGAACTTCGGACGGCCGATGCCGGTTGAGCGGTGCCGGCCGATGATCTTGCCGTTGGCGTCCTCGCCGACCATGTCGTAGAGGAAGATGTCCTGGGTGATGATGGTGTCGCCTTCCATGCCCATCACCTCGGTGATGTGGGTGATGCGGCGGGAGCCGTCGCGCAGGCGCGCGGCCTGGATGATGACGTCGATCGAGGCGCAGATCATCTCGCGAATTGTTCGCGACGGAAGGGAAAAGCCGCCCATCGTGATCATGGATTCGCAGCGCGACAGCGCCTCGCGCGGGTTGTTGGCGTGCAGCGTGCCCATCGAGCCGTCATGGCCGGTGTTCATGGCCTGCAGCAGGTCGAAGGCTTCGGGTCCGCGGACCTCGCCGACGATGATGCGTTCGGGACGCATACGCAGGCAGTTGCGCACCAATTCGCGCATCGTGACCTGGCCCTCGCCCTCGATGTTGGGCGGACGGGTTTCCAGCCGCACCACGTGAGGCTGCTGCAGCTGGAGCTCGGCGGCGTCCTCGCAGGTGATGACGCGCTCGTCGTGCTCGATGTAGTTGGTGAGGCAGTTGAGCAGGGTCGTCTTGCCCGAGCCGGTACCGCCGGAAATCAGCACGTTGCAGCGGACGCGGCCGATGATCTGAAGGATCTCGGCGCCTTCCGGCGTGATCGCGCCGAACTTGACAAGCTGATCCAGCGTCAGCTTGTCTTTCTTGAATTTGCGGATGGTGAGCGCGGGGCCGTCGATCGACAGCGGCGGCACGATGGCGTTGACACGGGAGCCGTCGGCGAGGCGCGCGTCGCAGATCGGCGAGGATTCGTCGACGCGCCGGCCGACCTGGCTGACGATGCGCTGGCAGATGTTGAGAAGCTGCTGGTTGTCGCGGAAGCGGATGCCGGTACGCTGGATCTTGCCGCCGACCTCGATGTAGACGGTGTTGGCGCCATTGACCATGATGTCGGCGATGTCGTCGCGCGACAATAGCGGCTCGAGCGGGCCGTAACCGAGGACGTCGTTGCAGATGTCGTCGAGCAGCTCCTCCTGCTCGGCGATCGACATCACGATGTTCTTGATCGCGATGATCTCGTTGACGATGTCGCGGATTTCCTCGCGCGCGGACTCCGAATCGAGCTTGGCGAGCTGGGCGAGGTCGATGGCCTCGATCAGCGCGCCGAAGATGGTCGCCTTGACCTCGTAATAATTGTCCGAACGCCGGCTCTCCATGGCCGGAGGCGGCGGAGCCTTGGCGGGCGCAAGCGGCGGCGAGGCGACGGCCGGCGGAGGCGGAGCGCGCGAAACCGTCGGCGCCTGAGCCGGGGCAGGCTCGAGCGACACGGCGCCGGGCTTGGGTGCCCGAAGGTCGGTGTCTGTTCCGCTACGCTTACCGAACACTTAACAACTCCATGCGGCGGCTTATCTTCCCCGCAACTTCTCAATCAGAGGTGAAAGCAGGGACGACTTTTGCTTCTTGGTCTCGCTGCGGCCGGTCAGGCGCTGGGCGATCTGCAGGAACATCTCGATCGACTTGTGGTTGGCGGAGATCTCCGCGATCATCTGGCCGTTGTTGGCCGCCGAGCCGAAGATCTGCGGTTCGAACGGGATCGAGACGACCGGCTGGCTCTCGATTGCCTTGGCGAACTCCGCGGCGGCGATCTCGGGCCGTTTCGGCACGCCGACCTGGTTCAGGCAGTAGAGCGGCGGCCGGTCGTTGGGGCGCGCGGCCTTCAACAGATCGAACAGGTTCTTGGTATTGCGCAGATTGGCGAGGTCGGGCGCGGCCACGATCA
The DNA here is from genome assembly GCF_900094575.1 of Bradyrhizobium yuanmingense. Lineage (GTDB taxonomy): Bacteria > Pseudomonadota > Alphaproteobacteria > Rhizobiales > Xanthobacteraceae > Bradyrhizobium > Bradyrhizobium yuanmingense. Next base: position 369,527 of record NZ_FMAE01000003.1, read on the forward strand.
GGATGTCGTCCGCCCCGATCAAGGCCCGCTTGGTCCAGCCCGACCATTGATGCGGAACGTCGAGCACGATGCAGGGCATGGTGGAGCGCAGCGTGTCGAATACGGCATCGAAAGCGTCAGTGCCGAAATCATAAACCCGGTCGAGCGTCGCAGGCGCTGCCAGCAGGCTGAGATGGTCGGTGCATTTTGACAGCAGGCGGTCGATGAACGCGGTGTCGACGCGGTCAGGCGAGAACACGGCGTCGGCGATACCCTGCGGCGGATCCTGGTTGTAGTCGAGCCCGGCCGTGCCGAAGGCGAGGTCGAGATCGGCGACGACGGCGTCCATCGCGAGGTCTCGCGCGATCGCCCACGCGACGTTGTGCGAGATTGTCGAAGCCCCGACGCCACCCTTGGCTCCGACCACGGCGATGATGCGGCCGACTGCCTTGGCTTCGGGGGCCGAGAACAGGTTGCAGATCGAGCGTACGACGTCGATCGCGCCGACCGGCGCTAGCACGTAATCGCTGACGCCGCGGCGCACCAGCTCGCGATAGAGCGTGACGTCGTTGATGCGGCCGATCACCACCACGCGGGTGCCGGCATCGCAGACAGTGGCGAGCTGGTCGAGTCCGCCCAGCAGGTCGTTGCGACCGTCGCTCTCGAGCACGATCACGTTCGGCGTGGGAGCCGAGCGGTAGGCTTCGATCGCGGCCGCCATGCCGCCCATCTGGATCTTCAGGTGAGCCTTGCCGAGACGGCGATCCTCGCCGGCCGACTGCACCGCGGCGGCCGTCTCCACGGTTTCGCAGAAGGCCTGAACCGAGACGCGCGGCGCGGGCGCAATATGCTCCTCGACCGGCGGAGGAGCTGCTGCCGGCTGCTCTTCGTGTGTCTGGCGCGCGTAACTGATCATTTGCCGGTGTCGCTGAGTTTGGCCCTGTCGGCCTCGGGATAGGTGGTCGCCGTCGTCGTTCCCTTGCGATACTTCTCGAACCCGGTGATGCGCCGCGGCGTGTATGACGGAGTTTCGGGCCGCGGCTGCTCAAGATCCGACGGATTGTCGACCATGGCCGCGAGGTTGCGCTGATAAGCGCAGCCGTAGTTGTAATAGTCCTTGTTCTCGAACCAGCGCTTGTTCTTCATCGAGGGTCCGATGTCTTCCGGCCACAGGCCGCAGGGACCGGCGACTGCGGCAATCCTGGAATAGGTGAGCCGGATCGGGGGGAGGAAGCGCTTGTCTTGCGGCTGGTAGGGGTGAAGGCTGACGCCGCGCGGCGGAACGCCTGCCGCCGCCAGCATCGCCTGGATCTCACGCATCGTATCGGCGACCGGGCGAGCATTGGGCGTATTGGAAGGCACGTCGATGCGAATCGCGCCGGTGCCTTCTTGCAACCACGCCGATGCCACGCCCATCACGTCAGCGCGTTGGGCCGCGGTTAATCCGCCGCGGGCATGACCCACGAAGACGACGATCGAGCGATTCTGCTCCTCGACCGCGATCGGATGGCGCTGCTTGTAGTCGTCGGGAATGGACGCCGTGAGGACTTCGTCGTGCTGGCAGCCCCCGACCGCGAGCGCGAGGCCGATGAGCGCGCCACCGAGGCTGATGGCGCGCTTGCGAAGCTGGGGTGGTCTCGTGATCATCGTGAAATCCCCGTTCCGCCTCAGTCGGTAATGAAGCCGTAGGTGCCGCGGTAGTTCTTGGCCGCTTCGGTCCGGCCCGGCACGCCGTAGATCCGGTTGATATTGCCGATCAGCTGCGCCTGCGGATCCGCAGGCGGGGCGAAGCCGTCATCCGGCCGCGACAGGTCCTTCGGCGCCACCGCGCGGACCACATAGGGCGTCACGATCACGACCAACTCGGTTGCATTGTTGACGAAGTCGCGGCTGCGGAACAGCGTGCCGAGGATCGGGAGCTGCATCAGCCCCGGCATTCCGTTGACAGCTTGCTTGGTCTGCTGCTGGATCAGGCCGGCCATCGCCATCGCGCCGCCGGACGGAATTTCCAGCGAAGTCTCTGCGCGGCGTGTCTTGATTGAGGGTACCGTCAGCGAGTTGACCGTGTTCGAGGTCACCGCCTGCGACAGCGTGATCGCATTCTCATTTGACAGTTCGGAGACCTCGGTCATCACCCGCAAGCTGATCTTGCCTTCGCTCAGGACCACAGGCGTAAAGTTGAGTGAGATGCCGAACTTCTTGAAGCTGATCTGAGTGGTACAGACGCGCGTGACGGGATCGCACGAATAACCTGCAGGCACCGGAAATTCGCCGCCGGCGAGAAAGGTGGCGGACTCTCCGGAGATCGCGGTCAGGTTCGGCTCGGCCAGCGTCCTGATCACGCCCGCGCTCTCCATCGCACGCAGGGTCGCCTGCACCGAAGGCGTCGCGCCGAAACTCGCAGTGAGATTGTTGCCATCCACCAGATTACGGCCGAGGGCCGTGAACGGGTTGGAGTTGCTGAAGCTCACCACCGATGTGCCGTAGTTGAGGTTGGCGGTGAGGTCGATACCGAGCTGCTTGACGATCGTACGCGCGACTTCGGCAACGGTCACCTTGAGCATGACTTGGTCGCGGCCGCGCACCACGATCGAGTTCACCACCTTGTCGACGCCGCCGGCCAGGCGCGCAGCGAGCTCGTTGGCCTGTTGCGCCTCCATAGGGTTGGCGGCCGTGCCGGACAGGACGATACCGTCGCCCAGGCCGTCGATCTGGATGTCTGAGTTGGGCAGAACCTGCTTCAGTGCGGCCCGCACGCCGTTGAGGTCGCGCTTCACCGCGATGTCGTAGGCCGCGATCTGCTGCCCGGCGGAATCGAAGAACACGATATTGGTCTGGCCGACCGCGGCGCCGATGATATAGGCGCGCTGTGCGGAGCGGACCACCGCATTGGCGATCTTGGGATCGGCGACCAGCACGTCCTTGATGTCGCGCGGCAGGTCGATCACGACCGACTTGCCGATGCCGAGCGAGAGGAAACGCGCGTTGATCTGGCCGTCCGCCGCGGCCTGCGGCACAGGGCGGTAATCGGCGGCGACCGCCGGGGCGATCGCCGGGTTGAGCGCCAGCGCGAGGGCGGCCGAAAACGACAGGGCGCGGACCAGTGAGGTCCGCATCGTCGCCGAATCTGCCCTGTATTTGATGTCGACTGTCTTCATCGTGCCTTAGCCGTCTGACTTGGAATGCCGTAGCGAATGATTGAGACACCGTCGCGCTTCTGCGCGGAGTCATCGAGCGTGATCTCGCTCATCTTGACGTCGACGATGCTGCGCAGCGCTAGCGACAGCGTGCCGCTCTGACGAGCCGCGGAGAGCGTTGCGGTCTGCGCGGGATTGAGCTCGAGGGTGACGGTCTTGCCGATCACCGCGTTCTGCCCGTCCTTCTCCTTGGGTGCCTGGTCGATGGCCAGGACCCGGATATTGGCCAGGATGATCTCGGAGGTGACGATGTCGGGAGCGCCGCTGCTCTGATCCGGGTTCTTGAGCCGGCGGGTGAGCAGGACGTCGACGCGGTCGTTGGGCAGGATGAAGCCGCCCGCGCCGGTCTCCGGCGAGATCTCGGTCGAGATCGCCCGCATGCCGGTGGGCAGGATTGCCGCCATGAAGCCGGAACCTTCGGCCTTGACCAGCTTCTGGTCGCGGATCGGCTCACCCTGGATGAAAGGCGCGCGCGCGATCGAGCCGGTCACCTGGGTCGCACCGTCGGGGCGCTCGTTGCGTCGGATGAAGGTGGCGCTGGCGGTCGCGGTCGGCCAGGTCTGCCATTGCACGTCTTCGGGCTTCACAGTCTGGCCGAGGCCGATATCGTTCTTGGCCACAAGGACGTCGACGGTCGGCAGCTGCGCGACCGGAACCGGAGGCGGCGCAGAATTGTCGGAGCCGCTCGCCAGGTACGCGGCGACGCCGCCGGCGCAGATGGCGACCGTCAGGACGACAATGCGTGCCCTATTCATACGCTTCAACTTTCCAACAATACGCCGCGACGCTGCCGCCGCCGTGATCGGCAGTTGACCAGCTATTCGTCAAAGCATGGTTAATGAGGCGTATCTAAATCGCCTTAACGCCGGGTTTACCCGGGGCGTTCAGCGCAGCGCGAGGCGAGCGAGGTCGATCGCCTTCACCCATTCGGTCTCCGGGTAGACCATCAGCGCGCTCAGCGCGAGCGCGATGCCGTAGGGAATGCCGCTCTCCTTGGCGTGCAGCCGTGCGAGCCAGGCCTGTCCTGCCAGCCCGTAAGGCAGCGGCCACTGCCGGAACTGCAGCAGGAGCAGCGTCAGCGCGCCGCCGAACAGCGAGGCGTAGAGCAGGAAGTTCATCAGATGTGGGAAGCCGAACCAGAGCGCGACGGAGGCCGCGACCTTGGCGTCGCCGCCGCCCACCCAGCCCATGGCGAAGCAGGTGAAGGCCACGACCAGAACGAGCGCACCGGCGCCGACATGACTCAGCATCTCGTAAGGTGCCATGCCCCCGGCGAGGGCGAGCGCGAAGAAGCCCGCCACCAGCGCCAGCGATACGCGGTTCGAGATCGTCATCGTGAAGAGATCGCTCGCGGCGGCGAACGCCATCAGGGCCGGGAAGAGCAGAAGGCGCGCAAGGTCGAGAATCATGGGCTGCGTCTTGAGGCCTGGGTTTGTCGCGGGAGCTGCTTCGGGCGATGCTAGCGCGCGATGCTAAACAAACCGACAACGGAGGCACGGGCGCGCCGGCGCCTCGGCCGACGAACGCGCTTTCACCAGAAGCTGGCAATACGTGCGGCGAGCGCGACCGTCGCAACCAGCAGCGCAAGGCAGATCCAATAGACCGACGAGCCGGCCTGCGCCGCTTCCGCCTCGTGGGCCGCGACCGCGGCATCGGTTCTGAACTCGTGCAACGCCACTGGAACTCGCCGTCTTCAGAAAAACAAACGCCCCGGAGGTCCGGGGCTTTTGCCGTCGTTCGTGGACCCGCTTACTTCAGCGAGGTGCTGATCGAGCTGAACTTGGCGTTCAGCGTGGTGCCGAGATTGTTGACGACGGTGATGATGGCCAGCGCGATGCCGGCGGCGATCAGGCCGTATTCGATGGCGGTGGCGCCGGATTCATCCTTCGCGAAACGCGCAATCAAGTTCTTCATGAACAAAACTCCGTCTGGGTGGGGACCGCCTCGTTCGGCGCTGTCGTTGACGCGACGACCATGAGAGCCGAGCTCTTTCGGGAGAGTTAATTCGACCGGGTAATCCCACGTCCGGCGCGATGCTTTTGCCCAGAGTGAATTTCGCCTTAAGACGGCACCTGCAAATTCGTTGCGGTTCCGGATGCGCCGCCAACGCGGCGCGTGCTTCACCCTCCCTTAAATTTCGCGGAGTAGGCCTTGAGCTACAGCGGAATTCGCGGAGAGAGGCGACGATGTCGAGCCTGCCCATGCAAGTCGCCTTGATGTTCGGCGAGACCATCGTCAAGGTGATCCCGGTCACCTTCGTGCTCGCGGCGGTGTTCACCGTGCTGGAGCATTTCTGGGCTTGCAATCCCGGTGCGCCGTGGTGGCGCAAGCGGGAGATCGTCACCGACATCTGCTACTGGTTCTTCGTCCCGGTGTTCGCCCGCACCATGCGGATCGGGCTGCTGGTCGTCGGCGCCAGCGTCGTCTTCAACATCCACGACGCCGACGAGCTCATGGCCTTTTACGACAATGGCCACGGTCCGCTGGCGCAGCTGCCGCTGTGGCTGCAGGCCGTGCTGTTCCTGGTGCTGTCCGATTTCATGCTGTACTGGCTGCATCGGCTTTTCCACGACGGCGGCTTCTGGAAATATCACGCCATCCATCATTCGTCGGAGGAGATCGGCTGGATCTCCGCGGCGCGCTTCCATCCGGTCAATCTCTTGCTCGGGACGATCAGCGTCGACGTCGTGCTGCTGATGGCAGGCATCTCCCCGAACGTCATGGTCTGGGTCGGCCCGTTCACCACCTTCCACTCGGCCTTTGTGCACGCCAACCTGAACTGGACTTTCGGACCGTTCAAATACGTGCTGGCGACGCCGGTCTTCCATCGCTGGCACCACACCTCGCTCGAAGAGGGCGGCGACACCAATTTCGCCGGAACGTTCCCGATCTGGGACGTGCTGTTCGGCACCTTCCGCATGCCGGAGGGCAGGCTGCCACAGGATTACGGCAAGGACGAAGCGGCCATGCCCAAGGAGATCGGGGGCCAGCTCGCCTATCCGTTCCGGCACTAAAGCATAATCCGAAAAAGTGCGAAGCAGTTTTCCGGAAAGATCATGCGTAAACAACAACCTAAAGCGCGATGACGATTCATCCAAAACTCATCGCGCTTTAGAGGGCAGGCCCCGCAAATGTCCGTCCGTTCAAACAATACTCGGCGAGTTTGCGGAACGTTCACGAATTAAAGGCAGGTTAGCCGGGTCGGGCACCGGCTCCGCTGTATTCGGTCGCTTCTGCCGGTCTGTGACGTCCCGGGGGTAAGAGTATGCGTAAAGAAATGCTGCGCCGTCATGTGCGCGTCTGTGTTCTGGTTGCCGCTGCGGTGCTGGCCTCGCCGGCCGCCAGCCTTGCCGAGCCCGTCGCCGATACCATCGCCGTCAATGTCGACCAGGCCAAGCTGGTGCGGCTGCCCGGCAAGGTGGCGACCATCGTGGTCGGCAATCCCCTGATCGCCGACGTCACGCTCCAGCCCGGCGGCATGATCGTCGTGACCGGAAAGGGCTACGGGGCCACCAACTTCATCGCGCTCGACCGCGGCGGCGAGATTCTGGTGGACCGCCAGATCCAGGTCGAAGGTCCGAGCGACCGGCTCGTCACCGTCTATCGCGGGGTCGAGCGGGAGTCCTACAGTTGCGTGCCGCTTTGCCAGCGCCGCGTGACGCTCGGCGACAGCGACACCTATTTCAACAACGCGATGAGCCAGGCCGGTACGCTGAGCAGCAGCGCCAGCGGAGGTGCGGGTGCCGGCGCGGCTGCCAAGCCAAACTAGCCCACGGGCGGGCCTCGATCCCGCCAAGCCGCTCGATTCGAGGGCGGCACCTCGTTGCATGCCGTGCTTCCTCCCGCTTGCGGGCGCTGGTTAACGCGGTGTTAACGGCGCGGTCCGCCGGAAGCGGATCGTCTGAAACACTTAGACAATCAGTTTCCGCTATTGAACGGGCAGATGATCGCCGGCCGCTGGGGAATTTGACGAGATGCCATCGCCTGCACCTACGAGGTTCACGCTCCGGAAAGCGCTGCTCCGGTTTCGCGGCAACCGCCGCGGCTCCGCAGCCGTCGAATTTGCGCTGGTCGCACCGATGTTCTTCGCGCTGCTGTTCGCGATCCTCGAGACGGCGCTCATGTTCTTCTCCAGCCAGGTGCTCGAGACCATCGCGCAGGACTCCGCGCGCGCGATTCTAACCGGCCAGGCTCAGGCGCAGGGCGGCTCGGTGGCGGCCTGCCAGTCCGCGCCCAACACAGTCGCTGCATGCGATCAGACGACGTTCAAGACCTTCGTCTGCAGCAAGATTCCGGCGCTGTTCGATTGCAGCAAGCTGTACGTCGACGTCGTCAGCACCAGCTCGTTCGGGACGCTCAGCCTCACCAATTTCGGCAATTCCTGCACCTTCAATCCCTCCGGGATGCAGTACAGTGCCGGAAGCTCCGGTCAGGTCGTCGTGGTGCGCCTGTTCTATCAATGGCCGCTCATCGTCACCGGCCTCGGCTACAACGCGGGATGCAGCAACAAGCGGCTGATGGTGGCGACGGTGGCGTTCAAGAACGAACCCTTCTGAGGCAGATGGATCTGGGCGGACCGATGCGGGCGATTGCGAACATCTGGAGGAATGCACGCGGCTCCGTGCGCGGCTTCGTCGCCGACAAGCGCGCGCTGGCGGCGACCGAATTCGCGATCATCGTACCGCTGATGCTGGTGATGTTCTTCGGCACTGTCGAATTTTCGTCCGCCGTGGCGATCGACCGCAAAATCACGTTGATCGCGCGGACATTGTCCGATTTGACCTCGCAGTCGACCACGCTCAACGATGCCAGCATGAAGGATACGTTCACGGCAAGCATCTCCGTCGTCATGCCTTACGACGCTGCGCTCGTGAAGGGCACGATCTCCCAGATCTACATCGACGCCAACAGCATCGCCAAGGTCCAGTGGAGCAGGGCCGGCACGATTGCGAGCGGCGCGACGCAAGCCACGCTTGCGACCTCGGCTCGGAACGCCGGCGACACGGTCACCACGATGATTCCCCCGGCACTCTTGATTCCGTCGAGCTATCTCATCCTGAGCGAAGCCAACTACACTTACACGCCCACCATCGGCTACGTGTTGAAGTCGAGCGTAACCCTGAGCGATCTCTCCTACACGCGGCCGCGTCAGGTCACCTGCGTGCCCTACAACAACGTGCCGTCGACGTGTTGAGATCTGTCAGCCGCCCGTGACATGAAAAAGGCCGTGCGTTGCGCACGGCCTTTTTGCTTTGGCTCGGTGATCGGGCCGGCGCCCGGCGGGCTCAGCCCGCAGCGCGCAGGTTGTCCGCCGCCGACTTGCCGGAACGGCGGTCGGCCACGATCTCGTAGGAGATCTTCTGGCCCTCGCGGAGCGAGCCGAGGCCGGCGCGCTCCACGGCGCTGATGTGAACGAACACGTCCTGGCCGCCATCGTCGGGCTGAATGAAGCCATAGCCCTTGGTTGCGTTAAACCACTTCACGGTTCCCATGCTCACGGGGGTAGTCCCTCTCAGATAACACTATGTCGGAGCCCGCTCGCGCGGGCAGGGTTAGATCGAATTTCTGGAAGGGTCGTCAGCGGGTCTGAACCGGCTGTACCGGTGGATGCCAATGTCGTCCGGCCGAAAATCGATTAATTCATTTTATCGGAAGCAACGGTTCGAAACAATCCGGACGCGCACGATTTTTTGATCCGCCGTGATGTCAACGGCGGATCACCTAACAGATCGGAATTCGAACCCGCGCCGCAGCCGACTAGCGGCGGCGGAATTGGCCGCCGCGCTGTCCGGGACGGGGCGGTCCGCCCGGCGTGCTGGGACGTTCGTCCTTGTGGCGGAAAATCAGCCGGCCCTTCTCGAGGTCATAGGGCGACATCTCCACGGTCACGCGGTCGCCCGCGAGCGTCTTGATGCGGTTCTTCTTCATCTTGCCGGCGGTATAGGCAACGATCTCGTGTCCGGCGTCGAGCTGCACGCGGTAGCGGGCATCGGGGAGGATTTCGGTGACCAGTCCTTCGAACTGGATCAGCTCTTCCTTAGCCATTGATATCTCCAGGTCGTGGACGGCTAGTGCGAATAGGGTTTGCGGTTCGGTTGGCTGTTTGGCCGACTCTGGCGGCGCAAAAAGGCAACGCCTTGTATCCCATCAGGGGTCCCGGCGCTATGCGCGGAACGCTGTTCCGGACGGTCGACAGGCGATGAATGCATCTTACCACCGGAGCGGCGGCGGCGAGAACCCTTGGGGGCATTCGGGCCACTGCCGGGCCGTCCGTCCGCATGCCTTGCCTCGGCGTGGCGTCCCTCACCGTGCCTGCCGTCGCCTTGCTTGCCGGCACTATGGTGGCGCCCGTCGGCATGCCGTTCGTCGGCGCGACGTCCGTCACCGTGGCGTGCGCCTTGCGGGCGCTGGCCCGGACGACCGCCCGGCCGGCCCTGTCGTTGCTGCGACGGGGCGGGACCGGCATCGCGGCGGCCGGCGTCGGTGCGGTGGTCCTCCCGCGGCAGGGCGACGCGAATCAGCCGCTCGATGTCGCGCAGATAGCCGAGCTCCTCGCCGCCCGCGACCAGCGAGATTGCGGTGCCGTCGGCTCCGGCGCGCGCGGTGCGGCCGATGCGGTGGACGTAGGTCTCCGGCACGTTCGGCAGGTCGAAGTTGATGACGTGACTGATGCCGTCGACGTCGATGCCGCGGGCGGCGATGTCGGTGGCGACCAGGGTGCGGATCTCTCCCGAGCGGAACTGGGCCAGGGTGCGCTCGCGATGGTTCTGCGACTTGTTGCCGTGGATGGCGTTGGCGGCGATCCCGGCCTTGGCCAGCGTCTTCACCACCTTGTCGGCGCCGTGCTTGGTGCGGGTGAAGACCAGCGCGCGGTTGATCGCCTCGTCCTGCAGCAGCTTGGTCAGGAAGGCCGGCTTGGCCGCGAAGTCGACCTGCAGGATGCGCTGGTTGATCCGCTCGGCGGTCGAGGACACCGGGGTCACCGCGACACGGGCGGGGTCGCGCAACATGGAATCGGCGAGCTCGGCGATGTCCTTCGGCATGGTGGCCGAGAAGAACAGGGTCTGCCGCTTGATCGGCAGCTTGGCGACGATTTTGCGAATGTCGTTGATGAAGCCCATGTCGAGCATGCGGTCGGCTTCGTCGAGCACGAGGAACTCGACGCTTGAAAGCTTCAAGCCGTTGCTCTGCACGAGGTCGAGCAGGCGGCCGGGGGTGGCGACCAGCACGTCGACGCCCTGCATCAGCGCACGGACCTGGCGGCCCATCGGCACGCCGCCGATCGCGAGCGTCGAGGACAGGCGGATGTGGCGGCCGTAGGCGTTGAAGCTGTCGAGGATCTGGCCGGACAGCTCGCGGGTCGGCGACAGCACCAGCACGCGGGCGGTCTTGGGCTGCGCCTTGATGCGGTTCTCGAGCAGACGATGCAGGATCGGCAGCGCGAAGGACGCGGTCTTGCCGGTACCGGTCTGGGCGATGCCGACGACGTCGCGGCCGGTCAATGCCAGCGGGATGGTTTGGGCCTGGATCGGGGTTGGGGTGACGTAATTCTCTTCACGAAGAGCGCGCGCGATGGGTTCGGCGAGGCCGAAGTCCTGAAACGAAGTCAAAAGAGGGGTTCTTTCCATGTCAAAAGCGAACGCCCGGCGCATCAGCGCGGCGCGCGCAAAAGGGTGTCGAGAAGACACCTGCGTGTTTGGGGTGTCGGATGGCTTGGATGATATGGGGCAAGCCAGAGGCCCGTAGAGGGCTTAAGAACACGCGGCTCGCTACGACCCCTTGATTCGCAAGAGGTCTCGGACGCTCATATGGAACATCGAGGGGGCGCTTTCAAGGCACTTGCCTCCGAAACAGCGGGTGCGATGCAAAAATACTGCTGCCAGAAATTTAGCCAGAATTGGCGATTTGCTTAGAAAGTAGTCTGACTGCCGCTTTCGCATACATTTATGTTGCCTATGATTTAGGCTGCAAGACTGCGGAGAAACTTCGATTTCTGCCAATTAGTTTTGCAAATTCAATAAGTTGATGGGTGCCCAGCCCATGGCATGGTTCTTGCGATTCCGTTAACCGCAGGCGGCCGTGGGGCCGTTTCGCAGCGTTTTTCACGTCTGCGTCAGGGAGATGAGGCACTCATGTTTAACAAATCCACTCACGATATAGCGGCGTCATTTAGCCGCCGCGGCGTGCTCGCTGCGACCGCCGGACTGATGCTCGGTCTGGCTTCATTGACTGGCGCAAAGGCCGCCGACGACACCATCAAGGTGGGTGTACTCCACTCCCTGTCCGGCACCATGGCAATCAGCGAAACCACGCTGAAGGACACCATCCTCTTCCTGATCGACGAGCAGAACAAGAAGGGCGGCGTGCTCGGCAAGAAGCTGGAAGCCGTCGTCGTCGATCCCGCATCGAACTGGCCGCTGTTCGCCGAAAAGGCGCGCGAGCTGATCACCAAGAACAAGGTCTCGGTCGTGTTCGGCTGCTGGACCTCGGTGTCGCGTAAGTCGGTGCTCCCGGTGTTCAAGGAGCTCAACAGCATCCTGTTCTACCCCGTGCAATACGAGGGTGAGGAGAGCGAGCGTAACGTGTTCTACACGGGGGCTGCGCCGAACCAGCAGGCGATCCCTGCCGTCGACTACCTGATGAAGGACGAGAAGGTGAAGCGCTGGGTGCTCGCGGGCACCGACTACGTCTATCCGCGCACCACCAACAAGATCCTGGAGGCCTATCTGAAGTCCAAGGGCGTCGCCCAGGAAGACATCATGATCAACTACACGCCGTTCGGTCATTCCGACTGGCAGACGATCGTGGCCGACATCAAGAAGTTCGGCTCGGCCGGCAAGAAGACCGCGGTGGTCTCGACCATCAACGGCGACGCCAACGTTCCCTTCTACAAGGAGCTCGGCAACCAGGGCATCAAGGCCAAGGACATCCCGGTGGTGGCGTTCTCCGTGGGTGAGGAAGAGCTCGCCGGCATCGACACCAAGCCGCTGGTCGGCCACCTCGCCGCCTGGAACTACTTCCAGTCGATCAAGTCGCCGGAGAACGAGAAGTTCATCAAGGCGTGGCAGGCCTACACCAAGAATCCGAAGCGCGTGACCAACGATCCGATGGAAGCGCACGTGATCGGCTTCGACATGTGGGTCAAGGCGGTCGAGAAGGTGAAGTCGACCGATCCCGACAAGGTCATCGACGCTCTCCCGGGCACCGAAGCCAAGAACCTGACCGGCGGCACCTCCAAGATGCTCCCGAACCATCATATCACCAAGCCGGTGTTCATCGGCGAGATCAAGGGCAACGGCCAGTTCGACGTGGTCTGGAAGACCCCGAGCCTCGTCCCCGGCGACGCCTGGTCGAAGGAGCTCGACGGCTCCAAGGACCTGATCGGCGACTGGGTCGGCAAGAAGTGCGGCAACTTCAACACCAAGTCCAACAAGTGCCTCGGCTCGGGCTCCTGATCCCGATCTGACGCTCCATTGCAAGACCGGAGAGGGCGGCGATCCCGCCGCCTTCTCCACTCATTTCTGCCGGGGTCATTCACAGTGCCAGCCCATTTGTCCGCTCGTCTCTGTTCGCTTGCACTCTCGTTGTTCCTGATTGCGTTCGCGCTGCCGGCCTTCGCCGGTCCGTTCGAGGATGCGGTCGCCAAATTCGCCAACGATGATTTTTCCGACACGGAAGAGGCGATCGGTGTGATCGCGGGCAGCGGCAGCAAGCTGGCTTTTCCGATCATCAATGCGCTTCAGGACGGTCGCCTCATGGCCGATCCCGACAGTAAGAAGGTCTACGTCACCGATGCGGACGGCAAGTCGATCGACGCTGCGACCGGCGAGGCCGTTGCCAGCGTTCCCGACAGTGCGAGCGCGGTTCGCCTCAACAACCGCCTGCGCCGCAGCGTCGACGCCGCACTCGGGAGCCTGACGCTGCAGTCTCCGGATCTGGGAACGCGCCTGCAAGCCGCGCAGTCCGTCTTCAAGTCGCACGAGGAGACCGCGCTCGAGGCGGTCGATGCCGCGCTTGCCAAGGAAGCCAACAAATCCGTCAAGGCGGCGCTCACTGAGGCCCGAGCCGCGATCCTGCTGTTCAAGTCCGACGCCACCGAGGTCGAGAAGCTCGAAGCGGTCGCAACCCTCAAGGCGCGGGGCGACCAGGATGCGCTGGCGCTGCTCACCGGCATGGGCGACCAGCCGGCCTCGGTCACCAAGGCCGCCGCGAGCGCGATCGGCTCGATCCAGAATTCGCTCGCGGTCTGGTCGATGGTGCAGAATGCCTGGTACGGCCTCTCGCTCGGCTCGGTGCTGCTGCTCGCCGCGATCGGGCTCGCCATCACCTTCGGCGTGATGGGCGTCATCAACATGGCGCATGGCGAGATGGTGATGATCGGGGCCTACACCACCTTCGTGGTGCAGGAGGTGATCCGCACCCGCTATCCCGGCCTGTTCGACTATTCGCTCTTGATCGCCGTGCCGCTCGCCTTTCTCGTCGCCGGCGCGATCGGCGTCTTGATCGAGCGCAGCATCATCCGCTTCCTCTATGGCCGCCCGCTGGAGACGCTGCTCGCGACCTGGGGCCTATCGCTGGTGCTGCAGCAGGCGGTACGCACCATGTTCGGCCCGACCAATCGCGAGGTCGGCAACCCCTCCTGGATGAGCGGCGCGTTCGAGCTCGGCCAGATCACCATCACCTATAACCGGCTCTGGATCCTTCTCTTCACGCTCGCCGTGTTCGCGATCCTGCTCGCGATGCTGCGCTACACCGCGCTGGGCCTCGAAATGCGCGCCGTGACGCAGAACCGCCGCATGGCGGCTTCCATGGGCATCGCCACCTCGCGCGTCGACGCGCTGACCTTCGGCCTCGGTTCGGGCATTGCCGGCATCGCTGGCGTGGCGCTGTCGCAGATCGACAATGTCAGCCCCAATCTCGGCCAGAGTTACATCATCGACAGTTTCATGGTCGTGGTGTTCGGCGGGGTCGGCAATCTCTGGGGCACGCTCGTCGGCGCCTTCACGCTCGGCATCGCCAACAAGTTCCTGGAGCCGGTCGCCGGCGCCGTGCTCGGCAAGATCGCGATCCTGGTTCTCATCATCCTGTTCATTCAAAAGCGGCCGCGCGGCCTGTTCGCGCTCAAGGGCCGTGCGGTGGAAGCATGACCCCTCACATGCTGACGCGATCGCTGGACCGCAGCGCGACGATCTTCCTTGCCGTCGTCGCGGCCTGCGGCATCCTCATTCCGCTCTCCAACCTGCTGCTTCCCGCGGGCTCGTTCCTGCAGGTGCCGACCTATCTCGTCGCGCTCTGGGGCAAGTATGTCTGCTACGCCATCCTGGCGCTGTCGATCGACCTGATCTGGGGCTATTGCGGCATCCTCTCGCTCGGTCACGGCGCCTTCTTCGCGCTCGGCGGCTACGCCATGGGCATGTACCTGATGCGGCAGATCGGCACCCGCGGCGTCTACGGCAATCCGATCCTGCCCGACTTCATGGTGTTCCTGAACTGGGAGAAGCTGCCCTGGTACTGGTACGGCTTCGACATGTTCTGGTTCGCGGCGCTGATGGTGCTGGTCGTACCGGGCCTGCTCGCCTTCTGCTTCGGCTGGCTCGCCTTCCGCTCACGTGTCACCGGCGTTTATCTGTCGATCATCACGCAGGCGATGACCTACGCGCTGCTGCTCGCCTTCTTCCGCAACGACTTTGGTTTCGGCGGCAATAACGGCCTGACCGACTTCAAGGACATCCTGGGCTTCAACGTCCAGGCGGAGGGGACGCGCGCCGCGTTGTTCGCGCTGAGCTGTCTGGCGCTGATCATCGGCTTCCTGATCTGCCGCGCCATCGTCTCCTCCAAGCTCGGCAAGGTCTTGATTGCCGTGCGCGACGCGGAATCGCGCACGCGCTTCCTCGGCTACCGCGTCGAATCCTACAAGCTGTTCGTGTTCACGGTGTCGGCCTGCATGGCCGGCGTTGCCGGCGCGCTCTACGTGCCGCAGGTCGGCATCATCAATCCGAGCGAATTCGCGCCGGGCAATTCGATCGAGGCGGTGATCTGGGTCGCGGTCGGCGGCCGCGGCACGCTGGTCGGCGCGGCGCTCGGCGCCGTCGTCGTCAACTACGCCAAGACGTTCTTCACCTCGGGCGTGCTCGCGCCGTACTGGCTGTTCATGCTGGGCGCATTGTTCATCCTGGTGACGCTGCTGCTGCCCAAGGGCATCGTCGGCACCTTCAACGCCTGGTGGGATCAGTCGAAGGAAAAACGCACCCCCGCGACTTCCGTGAGCGCCGCGGCCGAAGACGGCGTCACCGAACCCAAGATGGCGGAGTAAGCGGTCATGAACGTCATGGACACCCGCGCGACCTCCGCGATGCTCTATCTGGACGGCGTGCACGTCTCCTTCGACGGCTTCCACGCCATCAACAATCTATCGCTAACGCTCGAGCCCGGCGAGATGCGCGCCATCATCGGCCCGAACGGCGCCGGCAAGACCACGATGATGGACATCATCACCGGCAAGACCAAGCCGGATGAAGGCACCGTGCTGTTCGACGGCGTCACCGACCTGACGCGCCTCGACGAGACCCGCATCGCCGAGCTCGGCATCGGCCGCAAGTTCCAGAAGCCGACCGTGTTCGAGAGCCAGACCGTGCAGGACAACCTCCTGCTGGCGCTCAATGTCGACCATTCGGTCCGCGGCACGCTGTTCTGGCGCGGCAGCAAGGCGGAGGCCGAACGCATCGACAAGGTGCTGGAGACGATCCGCCTCACCGAGGCTCGCAATCGTCTCGCCGGCAGCCTCAGCCACGGCCAGAAGCAATGGCTGGAGATCGGCATGCTGCTGGCGCAGGATCCGAAACTGCTGCTGGTCGACGAGCCCGTCGCGGGAATGACCGACGTCGAGACGCATCTCACCGCCGAGCTGCTGAAGGAAATCAACAAGACCCACACCGTCATGGTGGTCGAGCACGACATGACCTTCGTGCGCGAGCTTGGCGTCAAGGTCACCTGCCTGCACGAAGGCACGGTGCTCGCGGAAGGGACCATCGACCAGGTCTCGTCCAACGAGAGGGTCATCGAAGTGTATTTGGGAAGGTAGCGAATGGCGAATAGGGAATGGCGAATGGACTGGCCGCTTCTCCTATTCGCTACTCGCCATTCGCTATTCGCCCGCAAAGGTGTTTCCGATGCTTGAAGTGAAAGACATCAACCTGTTTTACGGTGCTGCCCAGGCGTTGCGCGGCGTCTCGATCTCGGCCGAGCCCGGCAAGGTCACGTGCGTGCTCGGACGCAACGGCGTCGGCAAGACCTCGCTCCTGCGCGCGATGGTTGGGCAATATCCGATCTCGTCGGGCGCAATCGTGTTCGACGGCAGCGATATCACCGGCCTCAAGCCGTACGAGCGGGCGCGCAAGGGCATCGGCTTCGTGCCGCAGGGCCGCGAGATCTTCCCGTTGCTGACAGTCGAGGAGAACCTCAAGACCGGCTTCGGTCCGCTCAAGCGCGAGGACAAGCACATCCCCGACGATGTGTTCTCGCTGTTTCCGGTGCTGCAATCCATGCTGGGCCGGCGCGGCGGCGACCTCTCCGGCGGCCAGCAGCAGCAGCTCGCGATCGGCCGCGCGCTGGTGATGCGGCCGAAACTACTTTTGCTCGACGAGCCCACCGAAGGCATCCAGCCCTCGATCATCAAGGACATCGGCCGCGCCATTTCGTATCTGCGCAACCTCGGCAACATCGCCATCGTGCTGGTCGAACAATATCTCGACTTTGCCTGCGAACTCGGCGACAGTTTCGCGGTGATGGATCGCGGCGCGGTGAAGTTCACCTGCGACCGCTCCAATCTCGATCCGGGCGAGATCAGCCGCCAGATGGCGCTGTAAGCCGGAACAGACCTGCCGCGACCGGTTGGGGGAGACGGATGCGCAGCGAATTGTCAGCCACGTCCACGCTGTTCGAGGCCAACCGTGCCCGTGGCACCGTGCGCTTCGACGTGCATGCGCGCGACGGGGTGACACGGCGCGGCACCTTGCATGAATCCGGTTCGCTCCGCGTCCGCTTTCCCTCGCCGGAAGATCAGGGCCTGTCCGGCGTGTTCGTCAACACGGCCGGCGGTGTTGCCGGCGGTGATCGCTTTGATATCGAGATAGCGGCGGCGGATGCAGCGCGGCTGACGCTGACCACAGCGGCCGCCGAAAAGGTCTATCGCACGCCCGGAGCGGCAGCGCAGCTCAACATCGCCCTGAAGGTCGGCGCGGACGCGCATCTTGCCTGGCTGCCCCAGGAGACGATTCTGTTCGACCGTGCCCGCGTCCAGCGCCGCTTCGACATCGACCTCGACGAGGCGGCCTCGCTCCTGCTCTGCGAGATCGTGGTGTTCGGCCGCACCGCCATGGGCGAGCGGATGGAGCAGGGCGAGTTCGTCGACCGCTGGCGGCTACGCCGCGGCGGGCGGCTGGTGTTCGCCGAGACCGTCCGGCTCGACGGCGATATCGGTGCCAAGCTTGCACGGCCCGCGGTCGCCAAAGGTGGCGCGGCGATCGGCACAGCCCTGATCGTGCCCGGCGACGAAGCCCTGGTCGAGCGCATCCGCGAGGCGTCGGAATCGTTCTCCGGCGAAGCCGGAATCTCGGCCTGGAATGGCTTTGCAATGGCGCGGTTCTGTGCCCAAGATGCGGCGCGCTTGCGCGCCGACATGATGACGGTGCTGGCGCGCACCGGTGCGGCCCTGCCGCGGCTCTGGCTGAACTAGACTGGTTGAATTGACGTGTTGAACGGAAGAGATGTCGCATGAATCTGTCTCCCCGCGAAAAGGACAAGCTTTTGATCTCGATGGCGGCGATCGTGGCCCGCCGCCGGCTGGACCGCGGCGTCAAGCTCAACCATCCCGAGGCGATCGCGATCATCTCCGACTTCATTCTGGAAGGCGCGCGTGACGGCCGCACCGTCGCCGAGCTGATGCAGTCAGGCGCGCAAGTTCTGACCCGCGACCAGGTGATGCCGGGCATTCCCGAGATGATCCACGACATCCAGGTCGAGGCGACTTTTCCTGATGGCACCAAGCTCGTCACCGTGCACGAGCCGATCAGGTAGGAGCAGAGCATGATCCCCGGCGAACTCTTCATTCAGGACGGCGAGATCGAGCTCAACGCCGGCCGCAAGACCGTGACGCTGACGGTCGCCAATACCGGCGACCGCCCGATCCAGGTTGGCTCGCACTACCATTTCTTCGAGACCAATCCCGCGCTGAAGTTCGACCGCAAGAAGGCGCGCGGCATGCGCCTCGACATCGCCGCCGGCACCGCCGTCCGCTTCGAACCCGGCCAGACCCGCGACGTTCAACTCGTCGCCATGGCGGGGAAGAAGACGATCTACGGCTTCCGCGGCGATGTGATGGGGAAGCTGTGACCTCCGCAGGAACGAGCACGCCGCGGCATGGTTGAGGCGGAAACGGAGGTAATTTCCATGCTCTCGCCAATCCGCCTCGTCTCGGAAGCTGCCGAGCTCGCCGCGCAGCGCCATAACGGCATGGCGCGCAAGGGCCGCGGCAACGAGCCCTATATCAATCATCTCGCCGAGGTCGCGAACCTGCTCGCGACCGCGACCAACGGCGCCGATGCCGAGCTGGTCGCGGCCGGCTGGCTGCACGATACCATCGAGGACACCGACACCACGCGCGAGGAACTCGCGCAGAGATTTTCCGATCGGGTCGCGTCCCTCGTTGCCGAGTGCACCGACGACATGAGCTTGCCGAAAGCGAAGCGGCGGCAGAAGCAGATCGAGGACGCGCCCCACAAATCGCCGGGCGCCAAGCTGATCAAGATCGCCGACAAGATCAGCAATACGGGCGCGCGCATTCAAACCGATCCGAGTGCTGGGGAGCGCGAAGATCTCGCCGACTATATCGCCTGGGCCACGCAGGTCGTGGCGGGGTGCCGCGGCGGCAATGCGTGGCTCGACGAAAAATTCGATGACGCCGTGAAAGCAGCAAAGGCCTTGCTGTGACCAACCAGACATTCAATCGCAAACGGGGCTTGTGATGTCCGTCAAGATGAAGCGTTCCGTCTATGCCGACATGTTCGGCCCGACCACCGGCGACAAGGTGCGGCTGGCCGACACCGACCTCATCATCGAGGTCGAGAAGGATTTCACCACCTATGGCGAGGAGGTGAAGTTCGGCGGCGGCAAGGTGATCCGCGATGGCATGGGGCAGTCGCAGGTCACCAACAGGCAGGGCGCGGCCGATACCGTCATCACCAATGCGCTGATCGTGGACCATTGGGGCATCGTGAAGGCCGACGTCGCTATCAAGGACGGCATGATCGCAGGCATCGGCAAGGCCGGCAATCCCGACATCCAGCCCGGGGTCACCATCATCATCGGCCCCGGCACCGACGTGATCGCGGGTGAGGGCAAGATCCTCACCGCCGGCGGCTTCGACAGCCACATCCATTTCATCTGTCCGCAGCAGATCGAGCACGCGCTGATGTCAGGGGTCACCTCGATGCTGGGGGGCGGCACCGGCCCGTCGCACGGCACCTTCGCGACCACCTGTACGCCGGGGCCCTGGCATATGGGGCGGATGATCCAGTCGTTCGACGCCTTTCCGGTCAATCTCGGCATTTCCGGCAAGGGCAACGCCTCGCGGCCCGCCGCGCTGGTCGAGATGATCAGGGCCGGCGCCTGTGCGCTGAAGCTGCACGAGGATTGGGGCACCACGCCGGCCGCGATCGACAATTGCCTGTCGGTCGCCGACGATCACGACATCCAGGTGATGATCCACACCGACACGCTGAACGAATCCGGCTTCGTCGAGGACACGATCAAGGCCTTCAAGGGACGCACCATCCACGCCTTCCACACCGAAGGCGCCGGCGGCGGCCATGCTCCTGACATCATCAAGGTCGCCGGCCTGAAGAACGTGCTGCCCTCGTCGACCAACCCGACGCGGCCGTTCACCCGCAACACCATCGACGAGCATCTGGACATGCTGATGGTGTGCCACCATCTGGATCCGTCCATCGCCGAAGATCTGGCGTTCGCCGAAAGCCGCATCCGCAAGGAGACGATCGCGGCCGAGGACATCCTCCACGACCTCGGCGCGCTCTCGATGATGTCCTCGGACTCGCAGGCCATGGGCCGCCTCGGCGAAGTCATCATCCGGACCTGGCAGACCGCGGACAAGATGAAAAAGCAGCGCGGGTCGCTGCCGCAGGACAAGGGCAAGGACAACGACAATTTCCGCGTCAAGCGCTACATCGCCAAGTACACCATCAATCCCGCCATCGCGCATGGCGTGTCGAAGCTGATCGGCTCGGTCGAGAAGGGCAAGATGGCCGATCTCGTGCTGTGGTCGCCGGCCTTCTTCGGCGTCAAGCCGGACTGCATCGTCAAGGGCGGCACCATCGTCGCGGCGCCCATGGGCGATCCCAACGCCTCGATCCCGACGCCGCAGCCGGTGCACTACCAGCCGATGTTCGGCGCGTTCGGCAAGGCACGTACGGCCTCCTCGGTGGTGTTCACTTCCAAGGCCGCGATCACCGGTGGCCTCGCGCGCAAGCTCGGCCTCGAGAAGAAGCTCTATGCAGTCCAGAACACCCGCGGCAAGATCTCCAAGAAGAGCATGATCCACAACGACGCGACGCCCGATATCGAGGTCGATCCGGAGACCTATGAAGTGCGCGCCGATGGCGAGCTCCTGACCTGTGCTCCGGCGGAGGTGCTGCCGATGGCGCAGCGATATTTCATGTACTGAAATAGCGCCTCGACGCATGTCCCCGGCGGTGTCCGGGGACGGCTTTTTGCGGTTTTGCGTTCGGTCCCGCCTGGTCTAATGTCCCGCCCGGTATCGTAACCTTCAGAAGAAAAGCCGGGAGGATTTCTCGTGATCTACGTCGTTGCAACCTTGACCATCAAGCCCGAGACGCGCGCCGAATTCATTGCAGCCGCCACCGCCTGCATCAAGGAGACGCGGAAAGAGCCCGGCAATATCGCCTATGACCTGCATGAGAGCGTCACCGACCCTGCCAAGATGGTGTTCGTCGAGCAGTGGGAGAATATGGAAGCGCTGGGGCCGCATCGCGCTGCCGAGCACATGAAGACGTTCGGCCGTGTTGCTGTGAAATGCTTCACGGCGCCGCCGAAGATCGAATACATCACGCCCGAGAAGGTCGAGACACGGTAAAGAGGTAAGACGCATGATCCGGGCGACGCAGGTCAGGGGACAGCACCGCTTCACGGAAGCACCAGTGGACACGGTCGTGCTCGATTTCGACGATCGGCACCGCCGCCGCATGGCGATGACCGGAACGCGTGGTCTCGAATTCCTGCTCGACCTGGAGCATGCCGTCGCGCTGCGCGGCGGCGATGCGCTGGTGCTTGAGGACGGAAGGCTGATCGAGGTGGTCGCGGCGCCCGAGCCGCTGCTCGAAATCCGCGGCCGCGATCCGCACCACCTCGTCCGCGTCGGCTGGCATCTCGGCAACCGTCATCTGCCGACCCAGATCATGGCCAAGGCCCTGCGCATCCGCCGCGATCACGTCATCGAGGCGATGGTGAAGGGCCTTGGCGCGCGTGTAATCGAGATCGAGGCGCCGTTCGATCCCGAAGGCGGCGCCTACGCCGATGCCGGCCACGCGCATGGACACGACCATGCGCATCACGATCACGGCCATCATCACCATGACCATGGTCACCTCCATGATCATGGCTCGCACGACCATAGCCACGAGCACCACCATCACCACGACGAGCATTGCGATCATCCCGACCATCACCACGGCCACAAGCATGCTCATGACCACAAATGAGCCGGTCGGCGCCGGTGATCTTGCCGAGGGCGAGGCGGCGGCGCTGTACCGGCTGATGACCTGGCTTTCGCCGGCATTTCCCGTCGGCGGCTTCTCCTACTCCAGCGGCATCGAATGGGCGGTCGAGGCGGGCGACGTCACCGACACGACCACGCTGGCGGATTGGCTCGATGCGATGCTCGGCGACGGCTCCGGCTTCTGTGACGCGACGTTTCTGGTCCACGCCTATCGCGCCACGGAATCGGGCGAGACGGCCGCTTTGAACGAGATCGCCGAGCTCGCGAGCGCCTTCGTGCCGTCGCGCGAGCGGCAGCTGGAGACGACCTCACAGGGCCGCGCCTTCATCGATATTTCGCGCGCCGCGTGGGATGCCGACGGACTGGACGCGACGGTCGCGGCATGCGGCGCGCCGCTAGTCTATCCGGTCGCGGTCGGTGTGGTTGCCGCGATGCACGCCGTGCCGTTGGCGCCGACGCTGCACGCCTTCCTGCATGCGCTGGTCTCGAACTGGATTTCCGCCGCCAGCCGGCTCATTCCGCTCGGCCAGACCGATAGCCAGCGTGTGCTGGTGAAGCTGGAAGCCGCCGTCGCCGCCACCGCCAATCGCGCGCTGAATGCAACCTTGGACGATCTCGGCAGCGCGACGTTTCGCGCCGATCTCGCCAGCTTGCGGCACGAGACGCAATATACCCGCTTGTTTCGGTCGTGAGCGGTGCGGCCGTCAAGTCATCAGGAGAGAACAAGTCACATGGCGAAATCTCACGGTCCCTTGCGTGTCGGCGTCGGCGGTCCGGTCGGATCCGGCAAGACCGCGCTGATGGACCTGCTCTGCAAGACCATGCGCGAGCGCTATGACATTGCGGCAATCACCAACGACATCTACACCAAATGGGATGCGGAGTTCCTGGTGCGTTCGGGATCGCTGACGCCGGATCGCATCGCCGGCGTCGAGACCGGCGGTTGTCCGCACACGGCGATCCGCGAGGATGCCTCGATGAATCTCGCTGCGGTCGCGGACATGCGCGCCAAGTTTCCCGGACTTGACCTTGTGCTGATCGAATCCGGCGGCGACAATCTCGCTGCCACTTTTTCCCCGGAGCTGGCCGACCTCACCATCTATGTCATCGACGTCGCCGCCGGCGACAAGATCCCGTCCAAGGGCGGCCCGGGCATCACCCGGTCCGACCTCTTGGTCATCAACAAGACCGACCTTGCGCCCCATGTCGGCGCCTCCCTGGAGAAGATGGAGACGGATGCCAGGCGCATGCGCGGCGAGCGACCCTTCGTCATGACCAATCTCAAGAAGAGCGAGGGGCTCGACCGAATCGTCGGTTTCATCGAGGCCAAAGGCGGCCTGAAACGGGCGGGCTGACCGGACGCGACCAGTTGGCGCAGGCGTTTTTCGCCGTTAACGCCTGGGCCGTGCCGCAACCCGCGGAACAAATTTCGGACACGGCGATTAACTACCTCCGGCGCCCGGGGCGAATTCATCCCGGCCAGACCATCGGCCGGGCGGATTAAGCTTTTCAGGCGACCTAAGTTGCGTACTGATGCCTCCTCCTTCATTATCTCCGCCACTGGGGTTTACCCTGCTTCGGCCTCTGGCCGTTCGAGCGGCGTTCATGTGCTCCGTGTTCATTGCCGACCTCCTGCTTTCGCCTGAGTAATCGCGTGGTCAGGCTGGGTTTCATCATCGGCTTCATCGCTCTGCTCGGGGCCTTGCTCTCCGGGCTTGCGGCTTATCGCGTCCACGACCAGGAGCTGGCGCTGGACCGGATCGCGCTGGCGCGTGCGATCGACGTGCATGCGAGCCTGGTTCAGGACCGCCTGACCGAGCGGGAGCTGCTCGCGCGTGTCGCCTCGGGCCTGTTCCGCGCGCCGTCGGTGATCAAGCCGAACATGCTGGAGCCGCTGCGCTCGGCGATCTACGCCTTCAAGACCGACTTTGTGGTGGCCGGCTGGATCGCCCGGCTGAAGCCGAACGAGCTTGCGGCGGCGCAGGCCGCCATCGCCAGCGCCGGCTTCCCGAATCCGCAGATCCGCTCGTTTGACGACAAGCCGATCAATCCTGCCGATGTCACCCAGCCGATCGACGTGCTGTTGGATCTCGAGCCGCGCAGCAACGAGACCACGGCCTTGCCCGGCCGCAGCTACGATCAGGATCCGGTTCGCAGCGCGATGCTCACGCGGGCGCGCGCCCAAAAGAGGTCGGTTGCCTCCGACCCGGTGCCGTTGATCCGCGGAAACGGTCCGATCGGCATCATCGTGGCCGCGCCAGTCGTTCCCGAGGGTGCGACGGAGCCGGCCGGCTTCGTCACATTTTCCTACGAGCTCGCCTCGCTGATGCTGGCCAATGACGACATGTCGCTGTTCGCGGTGGCGCTCAGGGATCCGCGCAAGGACGGCGGCGAGCTGATCGCCAATGATCAGGGCGTGGTCTCGACGCGGACCGCGGCGGCGGACGGGGCGCCGTCGGCGACGCGCACGGTGAGCTTCGGTGGCCGCGATTGGCAGCTCGGCTATTACGCGAAGACCAATTCGGTGCGCCGCGCCGAGCAGACCGCCATCATCGTAGCGGCGATCGGCTTTGCCATCACCGCAATGGTGTGCGGCCTGTTCGGTTACGTCGCCTACAACAATCTGCGGCTCAGCCGGGAGATCCAGGTCAGGATCGGATTCGAGCGGCGGTTGACCGCGGTGATCGACGAGCTCAACCACCGCGTCAAGAACATCCTGGCGGTGATCCAGTCGATCGTGACGCGCACCTTGCGCCACGGCTCGGACATCGACATCGCGCGCGAGCTCCTGATCGGGCGCATCCACGCCATGTCCAATGTGGTGTCGCTGCTCAGCGAGAGCCAGTGGCAGGGTGTCAAGTTGAAGGGCCTGTTCGAGGCGCGCGCGATTCCGCATGCCGATCGCATCGCCGTCACCGGCCCCGACATCGCGGTCAGCGCGCGTGCCGCACAGAGCCTGTCGCTGCTGTTCTTCGAGCTCGCCTCGCATTCCGACGAGGGCCTGTCGCTGGTCGGCAAGCACCCGCACATCACCGCCAACTGGACGGTGACCGGCGAGGAGGGCGACGAGGTCTTCCATTTCCGCTGGGAGGAGTTCAACACCAGCGAGGCGACGCGCCGGCCCGATTCCGATTTCGGCCTGATCCTGCTCGACCGCGTCGCGCCCGAGGCGCTGGGCGGGACCGCCAAGCGCTTCTTCACCGACGTCTCCTACGTCTATGAATTGACCGCGCCGATGGAGACGGTGGTCGACATGACCGAGCGCGACCGCACGGATAAAATCTCGGCGCCCGTCAGGCCGGTGCGAAGTTAGCCCTTCGGCCGCAACACCAGATCGACGAGGCTGCGCGCGTAGCCGGGTGTGATCGGTGCGATGCCGAAGATATAGCGGTAGAACAGGCTGCCATAGATCGCGTCGTAGAGATTCTCAGGAGGACCCTCGGCCTGAATGCTGCCGTCCTTCTGGCCGGCGGCGATCATGTCCACCAGCGCGTCGCGGCGGAATTGCAGGTACCGGGCGTAGAACAGCTCGGCCGACCCGGTCTTGGAAATGCATTCGGAGACGACGGCGAGCTGCACCTTGCCGAACTCGCCCTGCAGCGCCTCGGCATAGGCGGCGGCGTGGCGCCGCGCGCGTGCCGCGGGCGTGCCCGCGCTCGCGGGCGGCAGCGGCAGCATTTGCGCGGCATGGTGGAGGAAGGCGTCGATCAGCAGCGCTTCCCGCGACGGCCACCATTTGTAGATCGTCATCTTGGACACGCTGGAGTGCCGTGCGATCGCATCGATGGTGGTGGCGGCAAGGCCGGTGGCCGCCATCAGTGCATAGGCGCTTTCGAGGATGGCGTTGGTGGTCTCGATCGACCTTGGCCGGCCGCGCCGGGGCGCGCGCTCCGCCTCTTCACGCCCGTCTTTCGCCATCGCCACGCCCGGTCTCCTCACGCAGGGTCCCGGCATAGCCCAGGGGCGGCATTCGGCCTAGCAGAATCGCACGATTTCGTTTCGAAGCGATCAGCTCTGGGCCTGCTGCCGCAGGGCTGCCGGCAGATCCTGCCGTTTCGACCAGGCGATGTAGTAGGCGAGCCCGGTCATCGCCGCGAAGCCGGTGATGCTCACCGCCACCTGCATCACCGCCAGGTTCGGCCCGGTGATCAGGATGAGGTGGCCAGCGAAGGATAGGAACACGGCGACGCAGAATACCGCGAGCCATTCCTCACCACATGCGATCACCGCTTGCAGCGGTTTCCATCTCAGGCCGGGGTGATCTGCCGGAATGAGATGGGTGGCAATGAATGCGAGGGCGAGGAAGTGGACCACCCGATAGGGAGCGAGGTTTTCCTTGTCGGTCGGAGCGATGCTGTTGAGGAGCAGATCGGGCAGGTAAGCCGACAGCGCCGGCGAATGGCGCATCAAGGTGACGGCCATCGCGAAGACCAGGTAGGCGCCGGCGAGGATCCGCAGCCAGGACATGCCGTGCAGCGCACGTCCCGGAGCGCCCGTCACGGCGAACCAGCCGCCCAGCACCATCAACATCTGCCAGCACAGCGGATTGAAGGTCCATTCCCCGTCCGGATAGATCCGAAAATTCCAGTCGAACCAGCGTGCGGCGAGATACAGCGCGACCGATGCCGCCAGCGTCAGGTTCGGGCCCCGCAGCAGGCCCCACAACGCGAACGGAAAGAACGCCATCAGCGGGACCATCAGCTGCAGCAGGTCGAGGTTCAGCGGCTCTTCCTGGAGCACGAGACCGCGGACCAGGATGCGCAGTGGATGCTCGAGAATTCCGGAGATGTTGTATTGGTGGATGATCTCCGGCGCCATCGATTGCCTGGCGACATAGGCGATGGCATCGATATAGATCACGAACAGCACGACATAGGCGGCATAGAGCCGCCAGACCCGGCGAAAGATGCGCGTCGCCGCGACCAAGTAGCCGCGTTCCAGCGCCATCCTGCCATGGATGATGGCGACCCCGTAGCCCACCACGAACACGAACAGGTCCGCCGCGCCGCTGAAGCCGAAATTGCGCAGCGTCAGCAGGTTGACGACGTTGTTGGGAATATGGTCGACGAATATGGACCAATTGGCGATGCCGAGCGTCAGATAGAGCCTGGCGTCATGCTGGAATGCGGCGAGGTTCGCCTTGACGGACGGTTTCATTGAGCAAAATAGCTTTGGGAATCAGGATGATGCTTTTAACGGCAACCGCCTGCTCGTCCGAGTAGCGTTTGCGTGAGCGGCAAGGCAATCGCGCCGAACGGCGCAGACTGCGGCCCTCGCCTACTATCGAAGTAGGATAGATGCGCCGGAAGGACTTACGACGAAATTTTCTACCCAGCTCCGATCGCTACTCGGCAGGTTCGGCCGACACCTCGTCGGACACGCCGGCGCGGCTCGCCAGGATGCCCAGGGCGACGCCCCCGATCGCCAGGATCGGCAGCAGCCGCTTGACGCCGATGGCACGAACGATCTGGAGCCCAGTGGCGAGGAGCATCGGATCTGCAAGCATGCTCTGCGCGGCCGATTTCGCGGCGCGCTCGGCCGCGATCTGGGCGCGTTTCTGCACCTCGCGCTTGTAGCTCCAATAGGAGCCTGCCGCGGCCAGGGTCAACAGGAAGAAGATGCCGGCGCCGGCAAGACAAGCCTGCACCGGGCCATATTTCTGCAGCACCCAAATGAAGACGGCGGCACAGAGGAAGCCTGTGGTCACGAGCAGCGCGAAGGCAGCGCCCGCGGCAAGGGAGGTCAGCCGAACCGTCGTGCCGGTTGATGCGCTGATGCCGTCGATGATGCGCTGAAACATGGCCTTGCTCCTCAATCCCCGCCAGCCGAATGGTCACGAGCCAACAGCGGCGGCGTGCCGCCGCCGTATCAAATGGGCGTCGACATCCTTAGCGACGCCAGGCGACGCCGATCAGGAAGCCGATGCCGAGCGCCAGCCCGACGGTCGCCAGCGGCCGCTGCGTGATCGCCTCTTCCAGCGTCTCCTCGATCGAGCCGTAGGCGTCATGTGCAGCTTCCATCATCGCGCTGCCGCGCTCGGACATGTCGTCCATCGCGGAGTCCATGTTCTCGCGCGCCTGGCGATAGCCGCGGCGAGCCTGCTTGCTGGTGGAGTTGGCGAAAGTATTGAGCGCGTCGGTGATCTGGTCGGTGAGGGCGGCGATATCGCTTTTCACGGCTGCTACATCCTTTTCGAGGCGGTCTCGGGTGGCTTTGTCGGTCCAGTCTCTCATCCCGGCTTCGGCATTGGGCGTGGACATCGGGAGCTCCGAACTGTTGACGGCTGAGATGGGCGGAGAACGTTTCGTCGCCGGGTAAGTTCCGTTCGCTGAAACCGGTCAGGCTTGCGGCAGCTGCGGCGAATTCTCCGGCAGCAGGTGGTCCTTCAGGATCAGCGCGACGATCAGGAGCGGCGAGGACAGGAACGCGCCCATCGGCCCCCACAGCCAGGTCCAGAACGCGAGCGCGAGCAGCACGGCGAGCGCGTTCAGGGCGAGCCGCCGCCCGATGATCGTCGGCGTGATGAAGTGACCCTCAAGAAAGGTGAGGCCACCGAAGGCGAGCGCGGCCATCAGGCCGCCGCCGAGGGTCGGGAAGGCGATCAGCCCGACCACGACCAGCACCACGAACATCGCCACGGGCCCGATGATCGGTATGAAGTTGAGCGTGGCCGCCAGTGCGCCGAGGCCGGCCGGATTGGGCATTCCGGTCAGCGCACAGATCAGGCCGGTGGCGACGCCGACGCCGACATTGATGAGGGTGACGGTCAGCAGATAATTGCCGAGATGGACCTCGATCTCGTTGAGGATCCGGAGCGTGCGCAGCCGCGCGTCGTGATTGCTGAAGGTCATGATCATGGCCCGCCGCAGGTCGCGCCAGCTTGCGATGAACAGGATCAGGGTGACGAAGAACAGCAGGAATTCGGTAAAGGTCGGTGACAGGAATTCCAGCGTCGGCTGCACCCACTCGATCTTGGGCATGTGCAGGCTCGGCAATCCCTCCGAGCCGCCGAGCATGGCTTGCAGCTCCCGCCAGAGCGCAAGCGGCCGGTCGAACACGTGCAGCTTGTCCTTCAATTGCGCGCCGAGCTCTGGCAGGCGCGTGCTCCACGCCATGACCGGCGAAGCGATCAACGCGACGGCGAAAGCGACCACCGCGCTCACTGCGACCACGATCAGCACGGCGCCGACGCTGCGTGGGACCTTGCTTCGCTCCAGGAAGGTGGCCGCCGGAGACAGCATGGTCCCGATGACGAACGCCATCACGACCGGCAGGAAGAACGCCCGGCCGACATAGAGCACGGCGACGATGGCGATCAGCAACAGCCCGGCCAGCGCGAACGCGACGAATTCAGTGCGGCGGATCACCGGCGGCAGCTCGACATGGCTCTCGGGAAGCGGATCGCCTTCGCTGTTGCCGGAAATCAAACGTTCACTGGGTAGGACGCGCACAATATCTCTCCCGCACGGAATCCGTGATCCGCGCGCCCATTGATGACGTGACTAATGCTTGGGCGGCGTGCTGGTTCCATCGCGGCTTCGTGAACGGATGCTCGCTTGACTGTGACGTCGCTGCCGCACGCTGCGCCGGAACTTCGATCGAGGCGGCGGAGTTTGTTGAGGCAGCGCATCACCTGATGCACATCCAACGGGGCAGCTCATGACAAAGTTGTTTGCAGTCCGTCGCAGCTTCTCGCCGCGCGCCGTCGGCGCGTTCGCCTTCGCAACCGCTCTTCTCGCAGTGCCGGTGGGCACCGCGAGCGCCCAAACCTTCGGCTATGCGCCGATGCAGCGGGTGTACCCGCAGGACCTTTACTCGCAGGGCCAATACTTGCAGGGCCAACACTTGCAGGAACAAGGCTATTCGCAGGATGACATCAACGGGGCGCCGCAGGTCGCCGATGAGGATGCCCAATTGCCCGACCGGCTGCGCAGGCAGATCGTCGGCTTCGACCGGAGCGAGCCGGCCGGTACCATCGTCATCGATACCAACAGCACCTATCTCTATTACGTGCTCGGAGGCGGCCGCGCGATCCGCTACGGCGTCGGCGTCGGCCGCGAGGGCTTTACCTGGTCGGGCGTGCAAAGCGTCAGCCGCAAGGCCGAGTGGCCGGACTGGCATCCGCCGGCCGAGATGATCGCGCGCCAGCCCTATCTGCCGCGCTTCGTCGCCGGCGGGCCCGGCAACCCGCTCGGTGCGCGCGCGATGTATCTCGGCTCGAGCCAATACCGCATCCACGGCACCAATGATCCCTCCACCATCGGCAAGTTCGTCTCGTCCGGCTGCATCCGCATGACCAACGAGGACGTCGTCGACCTGTATAGCCGCGTCAATGTCGGCGCCAAGGTCGTGGTGCTGCCGAAGAACGCGCCGCTAATGGCGAAGGGAGGTGATCCCGTGCGCAAGCGTCCGGCCGTGACGACGCTGCCTTCGGGTCGGCAGGCGCTGAACATGCCCACGTCGGCCGTGAATTAGTCTGCGAGGTCCTATGGCGAGACGGCTGATTGACAAACTGGCGGGCGGAGCGGCGATTGTCGTCGTCGTCTCCACCGGGCTAGCGATGGCGCCGTCGGCGCATGCGCAGGATTTCTTCTCGGGCCTGTTCGGCGGCTTTCGGATGCGGCCGCCGCCGGAAATCCGGATGCCTTTCCCCACCGACGATATGCGGAGCTATGAGGCGCCACGCCAGCGCGCGTCCTACGGCGGCGGCACCGCCTATTGCGTGCGCAGCTGCGACGGTCGCTACTTCCCGGCACAAGGCAATGATGCCGAGAGCAAGGCGCAATCTTGCAAGAGTTTCTGCCCTGCCTCGGAGACCTCGCTGGTCTATGGCGGCAACATCGACGATGCCGCGACTGAGAAGGGAAAATCCTATTCGGACTTGCCAAATGCATACCGCTACCGCAACGAGATCGTCGCGGGCTGTACCTGCAACGGCAAGGACCCGGTTGGGCTCGCATCAGTCAAGGTCGAGGACGACCCGACCCTGCGCAAGGGCGACATCGTCGCGGGCGCCGGCGGCCTCGTGGTCGCCAGCCGCAACGCCAATGACCGCCGTGGCGTCGCGATGAATTTCTCGCCGCTGCCGGAATCGGTGCGTGCCAGATTCCGTCAAGTCCCGGTGGTGGCGAAGGAGTAGGGAGCGCCCTATCGGACAGCGTCCGAACCTTGTCGGACGGCCAAATGCTGGACTAGGCCCGCCGCGGGACGTTGCGCGGCAGGGTTTCCGAGATGGAACCGGCTTGGGTGCAGCGCGTTAGAACAGCGTAGCAATTGCCTGAAGGGGGCCTCGCGATGCTGGTCGGCGTACTCGTCACCTTTCTCGTCGTCATTCTCGTGCTCTATCTCATCAACATGCTGCCGATGGATGGCCGCGCCAAGCAGATCGCGCGCGTCATCGTCATCATCATCGGCATCGTTTCGCTGCTGAAATACCTGGCGGTGTTCTAGCAATCGCAGCCCGGACAAGCGAAGCGATATCCGGGCCGCAGCGAAGGCCCCGATCGCACCTCACGCCATCCGGGGCTACACCTCAAATCAAAAGCCCCGGCGTGAGCCGGGGCTTCGTTCGTGCCGCTTCAGTGCAGCGACTTCAGCCAGTCGTCGACGTCCTGACGAACCTGGTCCTTGGCCTTGCCGTAACGCTCCTGCAACCGGCCCTCGAGCTGCTCGCGGCGGCCCTCGATCAGTTGGAGGTCGTCGTCAGTGAGCTTGCCCCATTTCTCCTTGGCCGATCCCTTGAACTGCTTCCAGTTTCCTTCGATCCGATTCCAGTCCATGACCATCTCCCGTTGGTTGATGGCCCGACAACGCGAGGCGCACGCAGCCTGTTCCGTGACACAGCGCGACGTTTCGCCCAACAAAAAAGCCCCGGGTTCGGCCGGGGCTTTCGATGTTCCCGTGACTTTGCTCAGCCGAGCGCGCTTATCCAAGCGCCTCTTTATCCAAGAGCCTCTTTATGCAAGAGCCTTGGCCTCGCGGCGGCGCGCGGTGAGGATGTATTCGGTGTAGCCGTTCGGCTGTTCGCGCCCCTTGAAGATGAGGTCGCAGGCAGCCTTGAAGGCGACGCCGTCGAAGGCAGGCGCCATCGGCTTGTAGATGGGATCGGACGCGTTCTGCTTGTCGACGACGACCGCCATGCGCTTGAGCGATTCCATCACCTGCGCCTCGGTGATCACGCCCTGGTGCAGCCAGTTGGCAAGGTGCTGGCTGGAGATGCGCAAGGTGGCGCGGTCTTCCATCAGGCCGACATCGTGGATGTCGGGCACCTTGGAGCAGCCGACGCCCTGGTCGATCCAGCGCACGACATAGCCCAGGATGCCCTGGCAATTATTGTCGATCTCCTGCCTGACGTCATCGGGCGCCCAGTTCGACTTCGACACCGGAATGGTGAGGATGTCGGACAGCTTTGCGCGCGGTCCGCCCTTGGCGAGTTCCTCCTGGCGCGCGATGACGTTGACCTGGTGGTAGTGCAGCGCGTGCAGCGTCGCCGCGGTCGGCGAGGGCACCCAGGCGGTGGTGGCGCCGGCCTGCGGATGGCCGAGCTTCTGGGCCAGCATGTCCGCCATCTTGTCGGGCGCGGCCCACATGCCCTTGCCGATCTGGGCGTGGCCGGGCAGGCCATCGATCAGGCCCATGTCGACGTTCCAGTCCTCATAGGCCTTGATCCAGGCCTGCGCCTTCATCTCGTTCTTGCGGATCATCGGACCCGCTTCCATCGAGGTGTGGATCTCGTCGCCGGTGCGGTCGAGGAAGCCGGTGTTGATGAACATGATGCGCTTGGAGGCGCGCTGGATGCAGGCCTTGAGGTTGACGGTGGTGCGTCGCTCCTCGTCCATGATGCCGACCTTGAGCGTGTTCTCGGGCAGGCCGAGCATCTTCTCGACGCGGTCGAAAATCTCGCAGGTCAGCGAGACCTCGTCCGGGCCGTGCATCTTCGGCTTCACGATGTAGGCAGAACCGGTGCGGCTGTTCTTGACCTTGGAATTGCCCTTGAGGTCGTGGATCGCGAGCAGGCCCGAGACGGCGGCGTCCAGCAGGCCCTCCGGAACCTCTTCGCCCTTCTCGTCGAGCACCGCGTCCGTGAACATGTGGTGACCGCAATTGCGCATCAACAGCAGGCTGCGGCCGTGCAGCTTGAGCTCGCCCTTGCCGTCCGGCGTCTTGTAGAGGCGGTCGGAATTGAGCGAACGCGTCAGCGTCTTGCCGCCCTTCTCGAAATCGGCCGACAACGTGCCGTTCATCAGGCCGAGCGTGTTGCGGTAGACCAGCACCTTGTCCTCGGCATCGACAGCGGCGACCGAGTCCTCCATGTCCAGAATGGTGGAGACCGCAGCCTCCATGATCATGTCGGCGACGCCGGCCGGATCGTCCTTGCCGATCGCGCTGCTGCGGTCGATCTTGACCTCGATATGCAGGCCGTTGTTGACGAGCAGCACGGCGCTCGGCGCGGCTGGATCGCCCTGGAAACCCGCGAACTGCGCGGCATTCTTCAGCGCGGTGGCGTTGCCGCTCTTCAGCTTCACCGCGAGCTGGCTCGCGACGACGCTATAGCCGGTCACGTCGGTGTGGCTGCCGGTCGCGAGCGGCACGGCGTTATCGAGGAACGCCTTGGCCTTGGCGATCACCTTGTCGCCGCGTGCCTTGTTGTAGCCCTTGCCGCTCTCGGACGGATCATGCGGAATCGCATCGGTACCGTAGAAGGCGTCATAGAGCGAGCCCCAGCGTGCGTTCGCCGCGTTCAGCGCGTAGCGCGCATTGGTGAGCGGCACGACAAGCTGCGGGCCGCAGATCTTGCCGATCTCCTCGTCGACATTGGCGGTCTCGACCTTCTGCGTCGCCGGCTCCGGGACGAGATAGCCGATCTCCTTTAGGAAGGCGGTGTAGGCATTGAGGTCGAACGCCTTGCCTTTATTGGCGCGGTGCCAGTCGTCGATCTTGGCCTGCAGATTGTCGCGAAATGCGAGCAGCTCGCGGTTCTTCGGTCCCAACTCCTTGATGATGCCGGCAAGCCCGGCCCAGAACGCATCCGGCGCGATCCCGGTTTTCGGGGCCGCTTCCTTGGCGATGAAGTCAAACAGGACGGGTGCGATCTTCAATCCGTGGGCGTCGACGCGTTTCATGATGGGCTTTCTTGTTGGAAATGGCTGTTTTTGGCTGCTTTTGACCCGACAGCAGCAAAATGCGCCCACGCGGGGCGGCTTTCGGGGGCCTATTAGCCCCAAAAAAGAGGCCGTGAGAAGACCCCCGGGAGCTTGTCAAAATGTCAAGGAGAGGTGGGAGACGGTCCCACGCACCGGTGTCATTCCCCGCGACCCGGCTACGCTAAGGCTTCGCCGAGGTTGAGGTCTAGGGGCGCCGAAGCTTTAGCGAAGGCGGCAAGCGGGGAATCGAGTACGCCGCGGCTTCTCCGTATCCCAACGTCGTCTCTGGAATACTTGGTCGCCCGACGAAGCCGGGCGACGACAGCGAGGACTAGGCGGCCTCAAATATTCGCAGCGAGGTCAACGAGCTCGTCGAACAGCACGCCTGATGCCTTCAGCATCTGCTCGATCTCGTCGGCCGCTTCCGCAACCGTCCGCTTCGACGTATCGATCACCAGCTCGGCGGCCTCAGGCTTCTCGTAGTCGTTGCCAATGCCAGTGAACGAGGCGAGCGCGCCGGCGCGGGCTTTCTTGTAATGGCCCTTGGGATCGCGCTCCTCGCACACCTCGGCGGGCGTCGCGACATGGATTTCGCGAAACGCGGTGTCGGCGATGCGACGCGCGGCGGCGCGATCTTCGCGCGCGGGCGAGACCGCCGCGACGATGGCGATGTGGCCGTTGCGGGCGAGATGCGTCGCGACCTCGGCGAGGCGGCGGATGTTCTCGCTGCGATCAGTGGCGGAGAAGCCGAGATCGCTGTTGAGCCCGGCGCGCAGCGTGTCGCCATCGAGCAGGATCGGCGAGCCGCCATTGGTGAAGAGACGCCGCTCCAGCGCCCGCGCCAGCGTCGACTTGCCGGAAGCCGGCAGGCCGGTAAGCCAGACCACGGCGCCATTGTGGCGGTAGCGGGCTGAACGCTCGTCGCTGCGCAGCGCCGATTCCACCGGCACGATGTCGACAGGCACGGCACGCTGACCGGCATCGACCGACAGCACCAGGCCACCGCCGGCGATGCGCCCGGACACCTCGATTACGAGGCGGCCGGTGCGCGGATTTTCGGTGTAGGGATCGGTCGCGATCGGATTGGACAGGGAGATGTCGATCTCGCCGACATGGTTGCGACCGATCGCCTTGTTCTCGCTGCTCGAGAGCTCGCCGGGATCGACCGCCTTCTCGATGGCGACCACGGTGGCGCGGCTTTCCTTGGGGCCGCAGCGCACCAAAAGCTGGTCGCCCTTGGCAAGCGGCTTGTCGTGCAGCCAGAAGATCCGCGCGCGCAGCCGCCGCGTCTCGCGCGGGGCGCTGCCCGCATGCGCGATGATGTCGCCGCGCTCGATGAACAATTCGCGGTCGAGCGTGATGCCGACCGAGCGGCCCGCGCCCTGCCGTCCCGCGACCGGCGTCATCGGCCAGCTCTCGACCGTCTTGATCTTGGCGATCTTACCGGCCGGCATTATCACGATCTCGTCGCCGGCAATCAGGCTGCCGGATTCGATGCGGCCGGCGACGATGCGGCGGTCGTCGAACTTGTAGATCGCCTGCACCGGCAGCCGCAGCGCCAGCGCTTCCAGCGGACGCGCCGGCTCGAGGTGATCAAGCGCCTCGACCACGGTCGGTCCCTTGTACCAAGAGATGCGGTCGGTGCGCATCGCAACGCCGTCGCCGTCACGCGCGGAAATCGGGATCACGGCCGTGGGCGTCACGCCGAGGCCGTTCAGATGCGCGGAGATCTCGTCGCTGATGTCCTTGAAGCGTGCGGCGGAGAAATCGACGCGGTCCATCTTGTTGACGACGACGGCGACCTGCTTCACCCCGAGCAGATGCAGGAGATAGCCGTGCCGCCTGGTCTGGTCGCGCACGCCCTCCAGCGCGTCGATGATCAGCACCGCACCGTCGGCCTGCGAGGCGCCGGTGATCATGTTGCGGAGGAATTCGGCGTGGCCGGGCGCATCGATCAGCACGATGTCGCGCGAATTGGTGCGGAAGCGGATCTGGGTGGTGTCGATGGTGATGCCCTGGTCGCGCTCGGTCTGCAGCGCGTCGAGCAGGAACGACCATTCGAACGGCATGCCGCGCCGCGCGCTGACGGCCTTGAGCATTTCGAGCTTGCCCTCGGGCAGGCTGCCGGTTTCATGCAGGAGGCGGCCGACCAGGGTCGACTTGCCGTGGTCAACATGGCCGACGATGACGATGCGGACCTGGGGACGCGTGGTGCCGTTCGGCGTGCCGGGCGAGGCTGACGTGACGATCATGTTCATGGCCGCGTCCTTGATCAGAGATAGCCGGCGACGCGAAGGCGCTCGAAGGCGTCCTCGGTCTCGTGGTCGAGCGCGCGCCCCGAGCGCTCCGGCACCTTGGTCTGTTCGAGCTCGATCAGGATCTCGTCGATGTTCGAGGCATTCGAGGCAACCGGATTGGTGATGTCCTGGTCACCCAGCGAGCGATAACGCTTGCCGTTCTTGGCGAGGTACAGCGGAATGATCGGGATGTTCTCGCGCTTGGTGTAGGCCCAGATGTCGGCCTCGGTCCAATGCAGGATCGGATGGATGCGCAGATGCGCGCCTTGCGGCGGCGAGGCGTTGAAATGATCCCAGAATTCCGGCGGCTGGTCGCGCACGTCCCAATTGCCCTCCAAGCCGCGCGGCGAGAACACCCGCTCCTTGGCGCGCGTTGCTTCCTCGTCGCGGCGGATGCCGGCGATCAGGCCGTCAAAGCCATACTTTGCGAGCGCCATCTTGAGGCCCTCGGTCTTGCGCGCGGCGGAACGGGCGGCCGGCGGCAGCGTTGGGTCGACGGCATCGATCGGCGGGCAGGGCTCGACGCGCAGATCGAGATCCCATTCCTTGCCGTAATGATCGCGGAAGCGATACATCTCCGGAAACTTCTTGCCGGTATCGACGTGAAGGGCCGGGAACGGCATCTTGCCGAAGAAGGCTTTCCGCGCCAGCCAGATCATGACGTTGGAGTCCTTGCCGAGTGACCACAACAGGGCAATCTTCTTCAGCCGGGCAAAGGCCTCACGGAAGATGTAGATGCTCTGCGCTTCGAGCTGGTCGAGATGGTCCATGCTCGAGGCAAGTTCGGCAGCAAATTCTTGCGCGCGCACGCGCTCAGCCAGCGCCGGATTGCTCAGTCGATCAGCAGCGGAATCGTCCTTGAGAAGATGCATCTCTGCCACTTTGCGTTTGGAGGCGAAAATTCTATAGTTGCGGTGCGGAAGAGAAGAAAAAATTTTCTCTTTGCGCGCTCGAAACGAGACATATATAGAAAATAATTCCAGTCAACCCCGTTTGTGGGGAAGCGAGTATCACATGCGGTTCTTGCCGGTGTTTCTCGATCTCAAGGCCGGCCCGGTGGTCCTCATCGGGACGGGCGAGCTTTTGCGCGCCAAGCTGCGCGTGCTCGCCGCTGCCGGCGCGCGCCTGCGCGTGCATGCGATCGACGGCAATCATGACCTTGGCCGGGGCTCCGAAGACTCCGCGCGCATCGAGATCGCGGCGGGCGATCCGCTCACGGCGGATCTTTCCGGCGTCATCGCCGTCGTTTGCGCCGGCGCAGGCGATGTCGGTGTCGCCATGTCGGCTCGCGCCAAAGCGGCTGGCCTGCCCGTCAACGTCATGGACGACCTCGAGCATTCCAGCTTCATCTTTCCGGCCATCGTCGATCGCGGCGATGTCGTGGTCGCGGTCGGCACGGGCGGCACCTCCCCGGTGGTGGCGCGGCGCGTGCGCGAGAAGATCGAGGCGCTGCTGCCGGCGCGCATTGGCGAGCTCGCCGAGTTCATCGGCACCTTCCGCAAGTCGATCAACGAGCGCATCGCCGAGTTTCCGTTGCGCCGCCGCTTCTGGGAGCGCGTCATCGACGGTCCGATCGGCGCCGCCGTGCTCGCCGGCCGCAACAGCGAAGCCGATGCATCGCTCAAGGCGATCTCCGATCCCACCGCGTTCGCGCGCGCCGACAAGCCGGAAGGCTCCGTCGCGCTGGTCGGCGCCGGACCCGGCGATCCCGATCTGCTCACCATCAAGGCGCTGCGCGCTTTGCAGGACGCCGACATCGTCTTCCATGACGAGCTGGTCTCGCCCGAGATTCTCGACCGCATTCGCCGCGACACCACGCGCGTTGCGGTCGGCCGCCGCGTCGGCAAGCCCGGCACCGGCCAGGACGCCATCAACAAGCGCATGATCGAGGCCGCGCAATCGGGCCAGCGCGTCGTGCGGTTGAAGGGCGGCGATCCCTTCGTGTTCGGCCGCGGCGGCGAAGAAGTGGAAGCGCTGCGCGCCGCCGGCATCGCCTATTCGATCATTCCCGGCATCACCGCAGGGCTCGGCGCCGCCGCCGATTTCGAGGTGCCGCTCACTTACCGCCACGAAGCGACCCGCATCACCTTCCTCACCGCACACAAGGGCCGCGATGCAGAGAACGTGGATTGGTCGACACTGACCGACACCAAGATGACCGTCGTGGTCTACATGGGCATGACCGCAGCGCCCGCCGTGCGCGCAGGCTTGTTCGCGGCCGGCCGCTCGCCGGAGACGCCGGTCGGCGTGTTCGCCCGCGTCACGCGGCCCGATGCGCAAGGCGCAATTGGCACGCTGCGCGATCTGCCGGAACTGGTGCGGCGGATCCATGGCGGTCCCGCCATCCTCATCATCGGCGACGTGGTCCGGCATGCCGGCTCGCTTCGCCGCCAGACACCCAAACAAATCATCTCTGACCTATTGGATGCAGCCGAATGACCTCTCCGCTCGAACAAAAGAAGATCCGTATCGCCGGCCCCTCGGTCGTGACCGCCAACCGCACCTGGGACGGCATCGTGGTTTACCGCACCGCCGCCAACAGCTGGTCCGCCGAGCTGTCGGAAGCCGCGATCGTGCGCAACTCCGACGAGGCCAAGGCGTTGCTTGCGGAAGCCGTGGCCGATGACGTCGGCGCCATCGGCCCCTATATCGCGCCGGTGCAGATCGGCGACGATGGCAAGGTCCAGCCCGGCAATCTGCGCGAGCAGATTCGCCGCACCGGCGTCACCATCGGACAGCCGGCCCAGGTTTAAGGCACCCACTTATGTATGCTTACGACGAAATCGACCGCACGCTCGTCAACGAGCGCGTCTCGGAGTTCCGCGACCAGGTGAAGCGGCGCCTTTCCGGCGAGCTCACCGAGGACGAGTTCAAGATCCTGCGTTTGCAGAACGGCGTCTATCTGCAGCTGCACGCTTATATGTTCCGCGTCGCGATTCCCTATGGCACTCTGGCGACGAACCAGATGCGGGCGCTCGCCCATGTCGCGCGCAAATACGATCGCGGCTACGGCCACTTCACCACGCGGCAGAATATCCAGTTCAACTGGATCAAGCTCGCCGAGCTGCCGGATGCACTCGAAGACCTCGCCAAGGTCGGCATCCACGCGATGCAGACCTCCGGCAACAACATGCGCAACGTCACCTCGGACCAGTGGGCCGGCGTCGCGCCGGGCGAGATCGAGGATCCGCGCATCTGGTCGGAGCTGATCCGCCAGCACACCACGTTGCATCCGGAATTCTCGTTCCTGCCGCGCAAGTTCAAGATCGCGATCACCGCCTCGGACCACGACCGCGCCGCGATCAAGATCCACGACATCGGCCTCCGCTTGATCAAGAACGAAAAGGGCGAGACCGGCTTCGAGGTTTTGGTCGGCGGCGGTCTCGGCCGCACGCCGTTCATCGCCAAGACCATCAAGCACTTCGTGCACGGCCGCGACATCCTCAGCTACATCGAGGCGATCTTACGCGTCTACAATCAGTACGGCCGCCGCGACAACATCTACAAGGCGCGCATCAAGATCCTGGTGCACGAGCTCGGCATCGAGAAATTCTCGCGCGAGGTCGAGGACGAGTGGCAGCACATTCGCAACTCCTCGCTCCAGATCGACGAGGAGGTGATCGAGGACATCCGCTCGCGCTTCACTTATCCGGTCTACGAGAAGCTGCCGCACATGCCGGACGAGCTGCGCCAGGCCGCGGCCGACCCTGATTTCGAGGCATGGCGCAAGAACTCGGTGGCCCCGCACAAGGTGCAGGGTTACTCCATCGTCACGATCTCGCTGAAGCCGACCGGCGGGCCTCCGGGCGATGCCACCGCCGAGCAGATGGACGCGCTGGCAGATCTTGCCGACAAATATTCCTTCGGCGAGATCCGCGTCGGCCACGAGCAGAATCTAGCGCTGCCGCACGTCGCCAAGCGCGACCTGCCGGCACTGTGGAAGGCGCTCGACAAGCTCGGGCTGGCGACGCCCAACGTCAACCTGATCACCGACATCATCGCTTGCCCCGGGCTCGACTATTGCTCGCTGGCGAATGCCCGCTCGATTCCGATCGCGCAGGAGCTGACGCGGCGCTTCGCCAATCACGAGCTCGCTAACCTGATCGGCCGTCTGCACATCAACATCTCCGGCTGCATCAATGCCTGCGGCCATCACCATGTCGGCCATATCGGCATTCTCGGCGTCGAGAAGAACGGCGAGGAGGTCTACCAGATCACCATCGGCGGCCGTGCCGACGAGAACGCCGCGCTCGGCACCCTGATCGGTCCCGGCGTCAAGTTCGACGAGGTCGCCGACGTGGTCGAGGATATCGTGGAAGCCTATCTGGCGCTGCGCGAGCGGCCCGAGGAACTGTTCATGGACACGGTGAAGCGCCTGGGCGTCGAACCCTTCAAGGAGCGCGTCTATGCCACTCGTTAATGGCGGAAAGATCACGGACGACCGCTTCGTCAAGCTCGCCGTCGACACGCCGCTGCCCGAGGGCGGCGACATCCTGGTGCCCGCCGAGCGCTTCCTCGGCGAGGCCGAGGGCTTGCTCAAGCGCGCCGGAAAGGTCGGGGTGATCTGGCCCAACAATCGCGACATCGCCGAGCTCGTGCCGTATCTCGGCCAGATCGCCGCCGTCGCGCTGGTGTTCCCGACCTTCCGTGACGGGCGCGCCTACAGCCAGGCGCGGCTGCTGCGCGAACGTTACAACTACCGCGGCGAATTGCGCGCGACCGGTCAGGTGCTGCGCGACCAGTTCGTGTTCATGCTGCGCGCCGGCTTCGATGCCTTCGAGGTCAAGAAGCAGGCCGATGCGGAGGCCTTCATGCAGACCGCGAAGCGCTATTCGGTGTTCTACCAGCCGACCGGCGATGGCCGCATCACCGCGCTGCACCGGCGCATGCAATTGCGCCACTCCGAAGGGGTCGGCACGTGAACGCGATCGCGCCTCAGGTTTCGCCCGTGTCTGCGCTACCTTCGGCGGACGAGCTCGATCGCGCCTTGCGCGATGCCTCGCCTGCGGAGGTCATTGCCGCGGCGCTGAAGACGGTCGGGCGCGAGAAGCTTGCGCTGGTGTCCTCGTTCGGTACTGAATCGGCGACGCTGTTGAAGGTCATGTCGGATGTCGATCCCGCAATCCCCGTGATCTTTCTCGACACCGGCTGGTTGTTCGAGGAGACGCTGGCCTATCGCGATACGCTCATTGCGACGCTGGGCCTGAAGGACGTTCGCTCGATCAAGCCGGCCGAGGAGACGCTGTTGCGCGAAGACCCCGACCGCGACCTCTGGTTCTCCGATCCCGATGCCTGCTGCCGCATCCGCAAGGTCGAGCCGCTGGCGCGTGCGCTGAAGCCGTTCGGCGCCTGGCTCAACGGCCGCAAGCGCTTTCAGGGCAATGCGCGCGCCGACATTCCGGTCGTCGAGGACGACGGCGCGCGGCTGAAGTTCAATCCCTTCGCCAACGTCTCGCGCGAGGAGATCGAGGCGATCTTCACCCGCGCTAAATTGCCGCGGCACCCTCTGGTTGTGTCAGGATTCCTGTCGG
Organism: Bradyrhizobium yuanmingense; assembly: GCF_900094575.1. Lineage (GTDB taxonomy): Bacteria > Pseudomonadota > Alphaproteobacteria > Rhizobiales > Xanthobacteraceae > Bradyrhizobium > Bradyrhizobium yuanmingense. The sequence goes on from NZ_FMAE01000003.1 coordinate 411,482, forward strand.
TTGGGTGTATGCCTTGCACCAGCAGAACGACTGAGGGCGAGGATGCACGCGCCGGCCGGTGGCGCGGCCGGGCCAAGACAGAATGCGGCATCCATACGATGAAGACTTCGTAGCACAGTCACGCTGCGAGCTAGCGAACAAGAAAATCGGGTTCCGTTGACACAAGAGCGTTTCGCCACGAGTTATGCCTGCCGTCGATGACGCCGATGTCGTCGAGGTGAATGGAGATGGACATGATGCGCCGTATCGTTCCGCTCGCCGCAGGATTGCTCGCGACGGGGTTCTGGGCAGGCTCGGCTCTGGCCGCCGACATCAATTTGCTGAACGTGTCGTACGATCCGACGCGCGAGCTCTATGTCGAGTTCAACAAGGCGTTCGCGAGCGCCTACCAGAAGGAAACCGGCAAGAGCGTCGAGATCAAGCAGTCGCACGGCGGCAGCGGCTCGCAGGCGCGCGCGGTGATCGACGGCTTGCAGGCCGATGTGGTGACGCTTGCGCTGGCCTATGACATCGACGCTATCGCGAGCAAGCGCCTCACCGCGACGGATTGGCAGAAGCGGCTGCCGCAGAATTCGTCGCCCTACACGTCGACCATCGTGTTCTTGGTGCGCAAGGGCAATCCCAAGGGCATCAAGGACTGGGATGATCTGATCAAGCCGGACGTTGCCATCATCACCCCGAACCCGAAAACGTCGGGCGGCGCGCGCTGGAATTATCTGGCCGCCTGGGGCTTTGCGCAGATGAAATACGGTTCAACCGACAAGGCCAAGGACTTCGTTGGGAAGCTCTTCCAGCAGGTGCCGGTGCTCGATACCGGCGCCCGGGGCGCCACTGTGACCTTTGTCGAGCGCGGCGTCGGTGACGTGCTGCTCGCCTGGGAGAACGAGGCGTTCCTGGCCCTCAAGGAATTCGGTGCGAACAAGTTCGAGATCGTTGCACCGCCGCAGTCGATCCTCGCCGAGCCGCCGGTCGCGATCGTGGACAAGGTTGCCGACAAAAAGGGCACCCGCAATGCGGCTGACGCCTACCTCCAATACTGGTACACCAAGGAAGGGCAGGAAATCGCCGCGCGCAATTTCTACCGTCCGCGTGATGCCGAGACCGCCAAAAAGTACGAAAATGCCTTCGCCAAGGTCGAGCTGTTCACGATCGACGACGTCTTCGGCGGCTGGACCAAGGCACAGAAGGAACATTTTGCAGACGGCGGCGTTTTCGATCAGATTTACAAGAACTGATCGGGCGCTGTCGTAGGGGGCTTTAGCAGGGGGCCTGGTGAGCGCACTCGCAGCACGACGCCGGACATTGCCGGGCTTCGGTCTCACCATGGGACTGACGCTTTCCTGGCTGTCCGTGATCATCCTGATTCCACTCGCCGGCCTGTTCCTGAGATCGCTTGAGCTCAGCCCCGAGCAGTTCTGGAACATCCTCTCCAGCCGCCGCACCCTGAACGCGCTCCGCGTCTCGTTCGGCCTCGCCTTTGCGGCGGCTTGCGTCAATCTGGTGATGGGCAGCATCATCGTCTGGGCGCTGGTGCGCTACCGCTTCCCCGGCCGCCGCATCTTCGATGCCATCGTCGACGTGCCGTTTGCGCTGCCGACGGCGGTGGCCGGCGTCGCGCTGACGGCGCTGTTCGCCGAGAAGGGCTGGCTGGGGGCGCCGCTCGCCGCGCTCGGCCTCAAGGTGGCGTTCACGCCGGTCGGCATCTTCGTCGCCATGATCTTCATCGGCATTCCCTTCGTTGTCCGCACCGTGCAGCCGGTGCTGCAGGATCTCGACCCTGAAATCGAGGAAGCCGCGGGCAGCCTGGGGGCCAGCCGCTTGCAGACCATCGTTCGCGTGATCCTGCCTTCGCTCGCGCCGGCGCTGCTCACGGGCCTCGCGCTCGCCTTCGCCCGCGCGGTCGGTGAATACGGCTCGGTGATCTTCATCGCCGGCAATCTGCCCAACGTCTCCGAGATCGCGCCGCTCTTGATCGTGATACGCCTGTCCGAATTCCGTTACGCCGATGCGACCGCGATTGCGGTGGTCATGCTGGTCGTCTCCTTCGTCATCATCTTCGCGGTCAATCGGCTCCAGCGCTGGGCGCAGAGCCGGATCCCGGCGCGCTGAGGGCGGACCATGACGATGCAGATCGCAGATTCCGTGTCGCTCTCGGCCTCCGACTCGCAGGCACGCGCGCACGCGGCGGCGGCGCGGAACAATTTGCGCACCGAGCCGCGCGCTGTCCGCATCGTCATCATCACGCTGGCGTTGCTGTTTCTCACCGTCTTCGTCGTGCTGCCGCTGGTCGTCGTGTTCGCGCAGGCATTTTCGCGCGGCATCCTCGCCTATTTCGCCGCGCTCGCCGAGCCGGAGGCGATGGCGGCGATCAAGCTGACGTTGATCGTCGCGGCGATCTCGGTCGGGCTCAATCTGGTGTTCGGCCTCGTCGCCGCCTGGGCGATTGCAAAATTCGAGTTTCCGGGCAAGACCTTCCTGATCACGCTGATCGACCTGCCGTTCTCGGTCAGCCCGGTGATCTCGGGCCTCGTCTTCGTGCTATTGTTCGGCGCGCAAGGCTATTTCGGCAGCTGGCTGCGCGAGCACGACATCCAGATCCTGTTCGCGGTCCCCGGCATCGCGCTCGCCACCACCTTCGTGACCTTCCCCTTCGTGGCGCGCGCGCTGATCCCCCTGATGCAGGAGCAGGGCACGCAGGAGGAGGAGGCCGCGATCTCGCTCGGCGCCTCCGGCCTGCAGACCTTCTTCCGCGTCACCCTGCCCAACATCAAATGGGGCGTGCTCTACGGCGTCCTGCTCTGCAACGCGCGCGCGATGGGCGAGTTCGGTGCGGTCTCCGTCGTCTCCGGCCACATCCGCGGCGAGACCAACACCATGCCGCTCTTGGTCGAGATCCTCTACAACGAATACCAGTTCGTCGCCGCTTTCGCGATCGCCTCGCTGCTCGCAATGCTGGCGCTGATCACGCTGATCGCAAAAACCGTTCTCGAACGTCATCTCGACGAAGGACAAGACGCCAGTGACCATTGAAGTCAAGAATCTCGTCAAGAAATTCGGCAGTTTTGCAGCCCTCGACGGCGTCGATCTCAAGGTCAATGACGGTGAGCTGCTGGCGCTGCTCGGCCCGTCCGGCTCCGGCAAGACCACCTTGCTGCGGATCATCGCCGGCCTCGACTGGCCGGACTCGGGCGAAGTCTCCTTCAACGGTGAGGACGCGCTGGCGCAAGGAGCCCGCGAGCGCCACGTCGGCTTCGTGTTCCAGCACTATGCGTTGTTCCGCCACATGACGGTGTTCGAGAACGTTGCCTTTGGCCTCCGCGTGCAGCCGCGCGCGGTCCGAAAGGATGAGGCTGCGATACGCTCGCGCGTCAAGGAGCTGCTCGATCTGGTGCAGCTCGACTGGCTCGCCGACCGCTATCCAAGCCAGCTCTCCGGCGGCCAGCGTCAGCGCATCGCGCTCGCCCGTGCGCTTGCGATCGAGCCGCGCATCCTCCTGCTCGATGAACCCTTCGGCGCGCTCGACGCCAAGGTGCGCAAGGAGCTGCGCAAATGGCTGCGCTCGCTGCATCACGAGATCCACGTCACCTCGATCTTCGTCACGCACGATCAGGAGGAGGCGCTGGAAGTCGCCAACCGCGTCGTGGTGATGGACAAGGGACGGATCGAGCAGATCGGCTCGCCCGACGACGTCTACGACAATCCGGCGACTGCGTTCGTGCACGGCTTCATTGGCGAATCCATCGTGCTGCCGATCCAGATCGGCGATGGTGCGATCCGGCTCGGCGACCGGCAGCTCGATCTGGCGGCCGATGGGCTTGCGCCTGGCGCGTCGAAGCTGTTCGTGCGGCGACATGACATGCTGGTCGGCCCGCCCGGCAGCGGCGCCTTCGAGGGCGCGGTCCAGCACGTCCGCAATTTCGGTCCGGTGCAGCGGGCGGAAGTAGCCCTGTCCGGCGGCGAGACCATCGAAATCGACGCCCCCCGCGACAAGGAACTGCGCGCCGGCGACACCATCGGCCTCAATCCGCGTCGCTACCGGATTTTTGCGGGCTAAGCCCCGCCGTCATTCCGCCGCGGAATGACGGCTCAAATTCTCTTCAAAATTCACCTTTCAGCCATTGTTGGTATGCAACAACAGCCCCTCATTTGGGGGCCCCGATTCATGCGCGCTGCGGCCGCAATTCTGATCATGTTGCTGCTCGCCGGCTGTGCCGGCAACGAAGCGCCGGTCCAGCAGCCGTCGATGTATGCCGACATGGCGGTCCCGGGCTCCAAGCTCGACGTCCAGGCAGCTGCGATCATGATCTCGCAATACCGCCAGAACAACGGGCTCGGTACGGTCGTGGTCGACCCGGATTTGACTCGGCTCGCCGAATCCCAATCGGGCGCGATGGCGGCGGCCAACAAGATGGACCACGACGTCCGCGCGCCGCTCGCCAAGCGTCTGGCCTCTGGCGGTTATCCTGCCACCGTGGCGGTCGAGAACATTTCGGCCGGCTATCATACGCTGGCGGAAGCGTTTTCCGGCTGGCGCGACTCGCCTCCGCACCGCGCGAACATGCTCAAGAGCGGTGTCACAAAATTGGGCATCGCGGCGAGCTATGCTCCAGGCACCAAATACAAGGTGTTCTGGACCATGATCCTGGCCTCCACCGAGCCTCGATAAGCCAGACTTGATCCCGGGGATGCATTGACGTCGCGGCGGAGTGTCGCCACGGTGGCCAGCCTTTTGCTATTGTTCCCGCATGACCGATCATAGTCCGGAAACCGCAACAATCCCCACGAATGCGCAACGCGTCCTGGTCCTCCAGGGCGGCGGCGCGCTCGGCTCGTACCAGGCTGGCGCCTTCCAGGCGCTGTGTGGCTACGGCTTCGATCCGGAATGGGTCGCCGGCATCTCGATCGGCGCGGTCAATGCCGCCATCATCGCCGGCAACGAGGGGCACACCCGCGTCGAGCGGCTCAAGGAATTCTGGGAAATGGTGTCGGCCCCGGTGCCGTGGAAGCCGGTCGGCAAGAGCGACCGCAGCCGCGAGCTGTTCAATTCCACCAGTGCCGCGCTGATTGCGACGTTCGGCGTGCCCGGCTTCTTCACGCCACGCATTCCGCCGGCGCCGCTGTGGCCGCCGGGGCATCGCGAGGCCGAAAGCTATTACGATACCTCGCCGCTGAAGAGGACGCTGGAGCGACTCGTCGATTTCGACCGCATCAACGATCTGAAGACACGCCTGTCGGTCGGCGCGGTCGGCGTCACCTCGGGCAATTTCAGATATTTCGACAATTACGCGTTCAAGAAGCTCGGCAAGAAGATCGGCCCCGAGCACATCATGGCCTCCGGCGCGCTGCCGCCGGGCTTTCCCTCCGTCGTCATCGACGGCGAGCATTATTGGGACGGCGGCATCGCCTCCAACACTCCGCTCGACTACGTGCTCGATGCCGAGGTCGAACGCGACATGCTGATCTTTCAGGTCGATTTGTTTTCCGCGCGCGGCGACCTGCCGAACTCGCTGCTGGAGGCGGCCGAGCGCGAGAAGGACATCCGCTATTCCAGCCGCACGCGGATGAACACCGACAAGAACAAGCAGCTGCACAACGCCCGCAGGGCCGTGCGCGATCTGATCGGCAAATTGCCGGACTATCTCAAGAACGATCCTTCCGTCGAATTCCTGGCGAAAGTGTCGCGCGAAAGCACCGTCACCGTGGTGCATCTGATCTACCGCAGCAAGAACTACGAATCCTCGTCCAAGGATTACGATTTCTCGCACATTGCCATGGTCGAGCATTGGGAGGCCGGCGTGCGTGACGTGCACCTGTCGATGCGCCACAAGGACTGGCTGGAGCGGCCGCAGTCCGGCGAGACCATGGTGACCTACGATCTCACGGGGGACGTCACCGCGCCCCCGGCAAAAAGGAGCGAATAGAATGGGTACTCTGTCAGGCAAGAACGCCGTCGTGACCGGATCGACCAGCGGCATCGGGCTCGCTTACGCGCGCGCCTTCGCCGGCGCCGGTGCCAACGTCGTCATCAACGGTTTCGGCTCGCCGGAGGAAATCGAGAAGGAGCGCGCCAAGATCGAATCCGATTTCGGCGTCAAGGCGGTCTACTCGCCCGCCGACATGACCAAGCCCGCCGAGGTCGCCGGCATGATCGCGCTTGGCGAGAAGACGTTCGGCTCGGTCGACATCCTCGTCAACAATGCCGGCATCCAGTTCGTCTCGCCGATCGAGGAATTCCCGCCGGAGAAATGGGACCAGATCATCGCGATCAATCTGTCCTCGGCCTTCCACGCCATCCGCGCCGCGGTGCCCGGCATGAAGAAGAAGGGCTGGGGCCGCATCATCAACACGGCGTCGGCGCACTCGCTGGTGGCCTCGCCATTCAAGTCGGCCTACGTCTCGGCCAAGCACGGCATCGCCGGCCTCACCAAGACCGTGGCGCTGGAAGTCGCGACCCACAAGATCACCTGCAACTGCATCAGCCCCGGCTACGTCTGGACCCCGCTGGTCGAGAAGCAGATCCCCGACACGATGAGGGCGCGCAATCTGACGCGCGAGCAGGTCATCAACGATGTGCTGCTCGATGCGCAGCCGACCAAGGAGTTCGTCACCTCCGAGCAGGTCGCCGCGCTCGCGCTGTTCCTGTGCAGCGACGACGCCGCCCAGATCACCGGCACCAACCTCTCGATCGACGGCGGCTGGACCGCGGAGTAATTCGTGCCGACCTGACAACTCTCGGTCATGCCCCGCGAAGGCGGGGCATCCAGTACACCGCGGCCTCTCGGTTAATCACAGCCGCCTCGGAGTACTGGATCGCCCGGTCAAGCCGGGCGATGACAGCGAGAGTGGATCGGCGTTTTCGATCGTCGTCTATTTGCCGAACGCCAGCACGTGCAGCCCGAGCCGCTGCCGCACGATCCAGAACAACAGCACCGTCTCGAAGGTGAGGGAGATCGAGGTCGCGGCCGCCGCGCCATGGCCGCCGTAGCGCGGCACCAGCGCGATGCAGAGCACGAGGTTCATCATGAAGGCTAGCGCATAGGCGAGCGCGCAGATCTTCTGCTGGCCGAGCATGTTGAGCAGGCGCTCGACCGGCCCGATCGCAGAGCGGACCACGAGCCCGATCGCGGCGACGAACATGATGTCGTAGCCGACGGTGAATTGCGGCCCGAACAGCCAGAGCAGCGGCTTGCCGAGCGCGAGCAGCACGATGGTCGCGGCCAGCGACGGCCAGAACGTCCAGGTGATGGCATGCGCGACGTAGGCCGACAGGCGCGCCTTGTCGCCGCTGGCATTGTATTCGGCGAAGCGGTGTGCCGTCGTAGCTGACATCGCGTAGTGGATGAACGAGACCAGCGCCAGCGTCTTCACCACGGCGAAATAGACGCCGACCTCGTCCGAGGGACGGAATTGCTGCAGCACCAGCACGTCGGTGTAGGACAGGAGCAGGTAGAAGCTCTCGACCAGCAGGATCGGTAGCGAGACGGCGAGCCAGCCCTTGACGTCATAGGCCTTCGGTCCCGGTGTGATGTGATCGGCGAGCTTGCGGTTCAGCACCACCATCTGCCCGGCCATCGCGATCCATACCGCGCAAAGGCTCGCCACCATCGCGGCGACGGCGCCGAGGTGATAGCCGAGCAGGAAAGCGAGCGCCGTGATGCCGATGATCAGCGCCTGGCGGATGATGAATTGCGGCATCAGGCCGAGCTGCATCCAGTCGTGCGAGCGCGCGATGCCGTCCTGGGTGTTGGCGACCACGAAAGCGGGCAGCGTCATGCAGCCGATATAGAGCGGCAGCACCTCGGCGGGATCGATCCAGGGCGACAGCAATTTGACGATGCCAGCAAGGCCGAGCGACGTCAGCGTGGACACGGCAAAGGTCAGCCAGCGGCTGCCGGACAGGAAGCCGCGCAGCAGCGCGTGCGCGCCGTTGGCGCGGTACTCCGGAATGATTTTCTGCGCGGAGGCCGAGATGCCGAAATCCATCATGCTGCCGAGCAGCAGCACCCAGGTCCAGACATAGACGTAGATGCCGTAATCGGACGTGCCCATCCAGCGCGCCAGCAGCACCTGCGAGACATAAGCGAGGCCGGCGCTGATGACGCGGATGATGAAGATGGTGCCGGCGAGCCGGCGCGTCAGCGACGCCTCGCTCGATCCGCCCGCGAGCCTGGCGCGCAGCCGCGCGATCAGCCCGGCCGGTCCGGTCGTTGCGGGTGGTGCATCCATCACGGCCAATTCGAACAATCCCCAGCGACCTGCAGCGGCAGGCGAGGGATTAGCAACCATTCGTTAAGATTCGGTTGGGCGGACGCTAGTTCAAATTCGTGTTGAACTCGTACGCCTTCTCCGGCCCGACCAGCGTGAACTTCAGCGCGGCGCCCTCGGGCTTGGCGCCCGGCGGCAATCCGTCGAGCTCGAACGAGAAGCGCACGACCCCGGGCGGGCTGGGCTGCACCGGCGCCGGAATCGGCAGCGCCCAATCGGGTGTCGGGCCTTCCACGAACAGATTGACCTTGCGGCTGTCCGGCGCCACCACATCGACCACTACGTTCTTGGGCCCGTCCCGCTTGACGTCGCGAATGGTGAGCGGATTGGGGTCGCCGATATTGGCGGGCTTCGGCACGGTGTCGAGCGCGGCACGCAAGTTCGCGTCCTCGGTCGAGGCGACGCTGTTGAAGCCGAGCTCGGCGCTGGCCTCTACGGGAATGCAGAGCTTCTCGCACACCGCGTAGTTGATCTCGGCCCTCAAGGTCACCGGCTTGTCTGCAGCCTTGGCGACGATGCGCAGGGGCAGCACGACTTGGTCGCGATAGCCGATGGAATGGCCGCCCGCGCCGTCGTCGAACTTCAGCGGCGCCGGCCACATCACCGTCACCGCCTCGACATTGTCGGACTTGGAGAAGTCGAACCGGGGTGGAACGCCGGAATCGCCGGGCGACCGCCAGTAGGTCTTCCAGCCGGGCTGCAGCTGGAAGGCGATACCGCCGAGCAGCACCGCGCCGCTGCGCGAGCCCGCCAGGAGCCGCACCGCGGAATGTCCATCGCGCTGCCAAGGCGATGCGTCATCGGCACGGGCCGCGATAGCCAACGACGACGCGAGCAGGGTTGTCGCGACGCCAATCGCCGCACGCAGGGGAACAATGCTGGACATGGCACGTCTTTACAGGGTCACCCAGGGCCAAACCATTGAATTGCTTGTGATGGATGCACTCGAATCAACTCGCCGCAAGCCTTGATTTGACAGCCGCCCGGCCCGACATCAGGATAGGAATTGAAACCGGAGTGCTCGAGCGATGGCTCCCACAGGCAAGAGGACGGGCGAAAGCACCCGCAGCTCGGGCGCCGCGCTGCCCAGTTCCGGCGGCTATCTCGACGGCCGGCTCCTGATCGCAATGCCCGTGATGGGCGATTCCCGCTTCGAGCGCTCGGTGATCTATCTTTGCGCCCATTCGGCGGAGGGGGCGATGGGCATCATCGTGAACCACCCCGCCGGCAGCATCGATTTCCCCGAGCTCTTGCAGCAGCTCGGCATCATCAAGAAGGGCGAGCACATCAAGCTGCCGGAGAATGCCGAAAGTATGAAGGTGCTGCGGGGCGGGCCGGTCGACACCGGGCGCGGCTTCGTGCTGCATTCCAGCGACTTCTACATCGAGAACGCCACGCTGCGGATCGATGACGGCGTCTGCCTGACCGCGACGGTCGACATTCTGCGCGCCATCGCCAACGGCTCCGGCCCCAAGCACGCCATCCTCGCGCTCGGCTATGCCGGCTGGGCGCCGGGCCAGCTCGAGACGGAGATCCAGAGCAACGGCTGGCTGCATTGCGACGCGGACGCGGATCTGATTTTCGGCGACGACGTCGACGACAAGTACAACCGCGCTTTGCAGAAGATCGGCATCGACCCCGGCATGCTCTCGAACGAGGCCGGGCACGCGTAGCTGGTGCTGCAACACTCTCAGCTGTCGTCCCGGACAAGCGCGCCAAGCGCGCGCAGTCCGGGACCCATAACCCAAGGGAGCAGTTCGAGGCAGGCTGGTCACCACGAGTCTTCGCCAAACCACTCCCTGTGGTTATGGGTCCCGGATCGGCGCTTCGCGCCGGACAACGCTACGCGTTGCCCAGCGCTCCGCTTGTCCGGGACGACGACCGAATTTGTGGCTACTCCGACCCGGCCTACTCCGCCGCCTGCTGCTGCACCGTCGGCTCCGTCCCCGCCACCGTCGCGCGGCGCATGTCGCGGGGCTGGGACTGGTCGTAGCGGCGGACGCGGTGCATGGTCTGGCGGTTGTCCCACATCACGAGGTCATGCAGCTTCCATTTGTGCACGTAGACGAACTCGGGTTGCGTGGCGTGCTCGGTCAGATCGCGCAGCAATAGCCGCCCCTCGGGCATGCTCATGCCGACGACCTTGCCGGCATGCGATGACAGATACAGCGACTTGCGGCGATGCACGGGGTGCGTGCGCACCAGCCGTTGCAGCACCGGCTTGAACATCTCCTTCTCTTCGTCGGTGTATTCGGTGAAGCCGAGCGATCCCCGCGAATACATCAGCGAATGCTCGCAGACGAGATCCTCGATCTCCGCCTTGGTCTCGTCGTCGAGCGCGTCATAGGCCGCGCGCATGTCGGCGAACTCGGTGTTGCCGCCCTTCGGGTTCACCACGCGCGCCGATAGCAGCGAGAATTTTGCGGGGATCGGACGGAACGAGCTGTCCGAGTGCCACAGGCAATTGCCGAGGTTGAACAGATTGGCGCGGCTGTCCTTGGGCAGCGGCTTGCCGTCCTTGCCGAGGTTGGAGACGTCGTTCAGGCCTGAGGTGAGGCGGTGTTCATCCGCCTTGGTGATGTTGCCGCCGCGCGCCTCCTCGCGCTGGCCAAAATTCAGCGCGAATGCCATCTGCTGCTCGTCGGTGATGTCCTGGTCGTGGAAGACGAGCACCGCGTACTTGTCCATGGCGGCCTCGATCTCGCGCGCCTGATCCGGCGTGAGCGGCTTGCGCAAGTCGAGGCCGGACACCTCGCCGACGAAATGTTTCTGAAGCTGCCGGATGGCGATGGTCATTGCGTTCCTCCCGCATCTACGAGCGGTTTCCCCGCTCTGTTTGTGGAAAAAATGACTCCCGCATCCGGCGATGTCAACGCGCCGCGCGCATGGCTCTCACGCGTTCCGCGCCATCAGCCCGCCATCGACCGGGATCACCGCGCCGGTGAGGAAGGACGCCGCCGGAAGGCACAGGCTCAGCGTCATATGCGCGACCTCTTCAGGGTCGCCGTAGCGGCCGAGTGCGGTGCGGCGCTTGGCGTAGATGGTCTTGTGCTCCTCCGGGATGCGGTCGGTGATTTTTGTGCGGATCGGTCCGGGGCAGATGCAGTTGACGGTGATGCCCTCGCGGCCGAGCTCCACCGCCAGCGAGCGGGTGAGGCTCACGACGCCGCCCTTCGCGGCCGAATACGGGCTGTGCAATGCGGTGGCGCCGAGCGCCTCGGTCGAGGCGATGTTGACGATGCGGGGACTCTTCGACTTGCGCAAGTGCGGCAGCGCGGCGCGGATGATGCGTGGGTGCGCCGTCAGCATCACGGCGATGCCCTTCGCCCAGGCGTCCTCGTAGCCCTCATCGTCGATCGCGACGCGCACGGAGATGCCGGCATTGTTGACGACGATGTCGAGGGCGCCGAAATGCGCGGCGACATCGCCGACCACACGTTTGATTTCGCCGCCGTCGGCGACGTCGAGCTTCCACGCCCTTGCCGCGCCTCCGCTTGCCGCAATCTCCCTGGCGACGTCCTGCGCGCCTTGCTCGTCGAAATCGGTGACGGCGACGTTCGCACCTTCGTTTCCGAACACGCGCGCTGTGGCGCGCCCCATGCCGCTGGCTGCGCCAGTGACGAGCACGGTGAGCCCCTTCACGGACCGGCTGAGCTCCCTGACGTCGGACATGCTGTTCCCTCGCGCCGAGCTGGTTCTTGTTGTGATTGACAAGGCTGGCATCGATCCGCAGACAGGTCAAACAAGCAGAGAACAAAAGGGGAGGCCGACAATGGCAAATGAGCTCGATTACTCAGGCAAGCAGGTGCTGGTGGTCGGCGGTTCCAGCGGCATCGGCAACGGCATCGCGCAGGCCTTTCGCGCCAAGGGCGCAGCTGTTGCCGTCTGCGGCACGCGTGCTCGCGCAACGGAATATTCAGCCGACGAAGGCTCCGATCTCGAAGGTCTTGCTTACGCGCAGCTCGATGTCGGCAATTCCGGTGCGATCGAAGCATTCAAGCCGTCGTTCGACCGTCTCGACATCCTGGTGCTCGCGCAGGGCGCGGTGATCTACCGCCGCGGCGAATTCGAGATGGCGGGCTTCCGCAAGGTCGTCGAGATCAATCTGATGAGCCTGATGGCCTGCGCGACGCGCTTTCATTCCATGTTGCGGGACGCGAAGGGCGCGCTGATCATCGTGTCCTCGACCGCGGCCTATCATTCCACCATGGGCAATCCCGCCTACAATGCCTCGAAGACCGGTGCGGTCGGATTGACGCGGACGCTGGGCGAGGCCTGGGCCGAGGACGGCATCCGCGTCAACGGCATCGCGCCAGGTCTCGTCGACACCAAGATGACGAAGGTGACGACCGACAATCCGAAGCGGCTCGAAGGCGCGCTCGCACGCATCCCGCTGCGGCGATTGGGTACGCCGGCCGACATGGCGGGCGCGGCGCTGTTCCTGGCCTCGCCGCTGTCGTCCTACATCATCGGCCAGACGCTGGTCGTCGATGGCGGCCTGATTCTATAGGAGAGCCTAAGGAACCGCGCTGCGTCTGATCGGTTACTTCGGCTGACCACCGAGGAGGATCATCATGGACACGGATCGGATTGTTGGATCGGCGAAGGAATATGCCGGACGCGCGGAAGGCGCGATCGGAGACATGGCAGGCGATGCCAAGACGCAGGCGTCGGGCAAGGCGCGGGAAGCCGCGGGCACGGTGCAGAATCTCTACGGCCAGGCCAAGGATGCCGTGCGCGACGCCACGGACACCGCCGCGGGCTATGCCAAGGACGCCTACGAGAACAGTGGTGAGACTTTCCGCGACGGCTCGAAGGCCATTGCGCAGAAGGTGCAGGACAATCCGCTCGGCGCGCTGCTGGTTGCCGGCGGCATCGGCTTCGCGCTGGCGCTGCTGATGTCGCGTCCCGCCCGCCGCCCGCCGTCACGCTGGCGCTATTACGGCTAGTTGCCGAAACGCCTGTCACGCGTGCCCCGGCTCAGCGATGCAGCGTGAGACGCTGCATCGCTGAGCCGGGGCCATCTTTTCTGAATGCCGCGCGAATTGGGTCCCGACTCTGCGCCGCATCACCAGAAGGTGCAGCGTCGCGTCCGGGACACGAGATCTTACCTTACCGGAACATCTCGGCGGAACGGCCGACGTTAGCCGGCGGACGCGGGATCCCAGGATTGGGATTCGGATTGCGCGGCCCGGGCGGCGGCGCCATTTGGCGCGGCGGCGGGGGCTGCGGCGAGCCGAAGCCGAAGAAATCACGGAATGTGGGCGTTGCCTGGGCCGGCAGTTGCGGGGCGACCTGCGGCTTCTTCGGCGCGAGCTTTGGCGGTGCGATCGCGGCGGCGGCGCCCGGTGCGCCCTGAGCCGCCCCGCCGTCCGGCGTCGTTGCCGCCATCGGCGTATCGCCCTTGGCCTGCTCGCGGCCGACTTCCCGGCGCGGCCAGGCATAATCGTCGGCGCGGCCGGCCGGGGCTGCCAGCGGTTCACCCTTTACCATGGTCTTGGCGGCGAGCGCATCGACGGCGGCGGGACGCGTGCCCGGTCCGCCCAGCAATTGATCGGTCGAGATCGAGGCTGCAACCAGCGGCACGATCGGTCCGGCCAACGGCCGCGGCGCGGGCTTGCCCGGCTCGGCGCTGGTGTCGGGCGTCGCGGGCTCGCTCGGCAGCGCGATCGGGCCGGAGCGTCCGGCAAGCAGACGCGTGATCTCGCGCTCGACATAATGCGCGAGCTTGCGCGCGCCGGCCTTGGTGAAATAGATGCCGTCGGAGCTGCGAAGCTGGCGGATCTGGCCTTCGAAGTCCGGGCCCTTCTGCAGGAAGCGGCCGGCTTCGTCGACGAAGCCGTCCCATACGTCGACATAGGTGATGCCGGCCTTGGCCGCGCCCTCACGGTACAGCGAATCCAGGAACAGCGTGTCCGCGGTGCCCTTCGGTCCGCGGACCGCGGGCAGGCCGACCCAGAGCACCGGCACGCCCTTGGTTTTGAGGACGGCCGCGAGCTCCTCGATCTTCTTGCCGTAGAGCTCGACCCAGCGCTCGTCACGGAATTCGTAGAGGCCGTTCGGATTGCGCGCGGTCTTTTCCGGCGCGGCTGCCGGCGTGTCGGCATTGTCGGCGTCGTCCTGCGGCAGGTCGGCGTCGGCAGGCTTATCGTCCGGCTTGGCGGCGCTGTCGCCGGGCTTGGCGTCGCCGGGCTTGGCGTCGCTGGGCTTGCCTTGCGGCTTTGCGCGCGCACCCTTGTCGTTCTTCTTATCTTTGTCCTTCTCCGCGGCCGGCTTGTCGGGTTTGTCGGCGGCCGGCTCGCGGATCGCGACGCGGTCGTTGAGGCCGAGCATGACGACGATCACGTCGGGCTTTTCGGTCTCGAGAATTCCCTTGGCCGCCGCGGCCCAGTCCGCGGGCTCGCCCTTGGGCTGGTACCTGATCAGGCCGGACGTGGTCTTGTGCTTGCGGATCACGCCCATGTCGGGCTGCTCGGCGTAGGCGTCTTCGAGGCCATAGGCGAGCCAGTCGGCCATGGCATCGCCGATCACCAGCACGTTCTTCTCAGGAATCGTGTCGCGCTTGGCCGGTGCCGGCGCACGCGAAAAATCCTGGCGCGGCGCCTGCGGCGGCGGCTGGAAGGGTGCGAAGAAGTCGCCGCCGAACCATCCGCCACCTCCGCCGCCCCGTGGTGGCGGTGGTGGGGCCGAACGCTGCGGCGGACCGCCGAAGCCAGGGAAGTTGAAGAACTGCGCCGAAGCGGGTGCCGCCACCGACACCAGGATCGCAAGCGCCGTCCCCAGCGCGATCAACGGGCCGGTCTCGGTCAGCGCCTTGAACAGGGACTTCTTCGACATGCGATCTCGGGCACGTGCAATGGGGGATCGAAGTTAGCTCAATATAATAACGGAATCAGGCGCCAAACGGGCAAATTCCATCGCAGATTCTTGTCCATAGACCGGGGAACACCAGTCCCGGTCAAGGCTGTCAGCCAAAATCCCCCTTCAAGGTTACTTCAGGCGCGATTTTACTGCCCGCGCAGCCGGTCCAGCACGTCGGAGGAGGCAAAACCGTCGGCGGGGACCCCGATCGAGGCCTGGAAATTACGCAGAGCCTCCCTGGTCAGGCCGCCGAATTGGCCGTCCGGGGTGCCCTTGTAGTAGCCGCGCTGAGCCAGCAGCTGCTGCAGCTCCAGCCGTTCGGTGCGGGACAGCTCGCGCTCCTGCCGCGGCCAGGGCTGCACGAAAGGCTGTCCCCCGCGCAGGCGGTCGGCGAAATGGCCGATCGCCAGCGCATAGGCTTCCGCCGGGTTGTACTTCATGATGACGCGGTAATTCTGCAGCATCAAAAAGCCCGGTCCCTGCGCGCCGGCGGGTGCCAGCAGGTAGGCCTTGTCCGCAGGATGCGGGAAGGCCTGGTTGTTCGGACGCTTGAGCCCGAGCTTCTCCCATTGCGCGATCGGCATCGCCTTGGCGCGGTCGGCCAGCATGTAGTTGAAGCCTTGCGGCACCACGACCTCGTAGCCCCAGGTCTGGCCGGGCTGCCAGCCGTCCTTCTTCAGATTGTTGGCGGTCGACGCGATCAGGTCGGTCGGATTGTCGACGACGTCGCGCCGGCCGTCGCCGTCGCCGTCCACCGCGAAGCGCTTGAACGCGGTCGGCATGAACTGGGTCGGGCCGAAGGCGCCGGCCCAGGAGCCGCGCAGCTGCTCCGGACGCAAATCGCCGCGGTTGAGGATCTCCAGCGCGGAGAGGAATTCGTCCTTGAAATAGGCTTGGCGGCGGCCGATGCAGGCGAGCGTCGCGGTCGATTGCAGCACGCTGCGATCGCCGATCTGCGTCGAGTAATTGGACTCGATGCCCCAGATCGAGGCGATGATGTAGCGGTCGACACCGGTGGCCTTTTCGGTGGCGTCGAACTGCGTCTTGTATTTGGCGAGGACCTCGCGGCCCTTGGCGAGGCGGTTGTCGTTCACCAGGATGTCGAGATAGGCCCAGATCGACTTGGTGAATTCCGGCTGCGAATCCATGAGGTCCATGATGCGCAGGTCGGGTGAGAGCCCGGCGGTGAAGCGCTGAAAGTTCTCCTGCGTGACGCCGCGTCGTGCGGCATCGGGCCACATCGCAGCGACGCAATTGTTGAAATTGCCGGCAGCCTCGCGGATCGCGGCGGCCGTCATCAAGGGATGGCCGGAGGCGCCGTCCTCGCCGCTCCACGGCAATGGACCCGTCGGCGCGCCGCTCGGGCCAGGTGTGGGTTGCGCCGGTGCCGGGTTCGATCCCGAGAAGATGCCGCCGAACAGGTTGGACAGGCCGTTCTGCGCCTGGGCGTGTGCGCCGGCCGGCAGCAGCAAAGCGGCCGCAACGACCGCGCCGCCAGCCCGTGTCGCCAGTCCCGCCATTGATTGCATCATGTTCCACCCGTCGGCCTGAAAAACCCGCCACAGGAGGCCTGGTTAGCGTTGCCAATAGCTTAACAAAGGTGAAATTTTGGTGGCGGCCTTTTTCTTAACTCCGTCGGGGCGAGGCCCCACATCCGCCTTTGTTGGCGGCTGCAAACAGGCTAGCAAGGATGCCATTGCTCCCGTCCCATGTGCCCCAAGGTATTCGATCGATCCCATGAAGATTCGCAAAGCCGTATTCCCCGTCGCCGGCCTCGGCACCCGCGTTTTGCCTGCCACCAAGGCGATGCCGAAGGAAATGCTGACCATCGTCGACAAGCCGCTGATCCAATACGTCTATGACGAGGCGAAGGAAGCCGGCATCGAGCACTTCGTCTTCGTCACCGGCCGCAACAAAAATGTCATCGAGGATCATTTCGACCGGATGTTCGAGCTCGACACGACGCTGGCCGCGCGCGGCAAGAAAGCCGAGCAGGACATCCTGGCGCAGAACCAGCCCGAGGCCGGCGCGGTCAGCTTCACCCGCCAGCAGGCGCCGCTCGGCCTCGGCCACGCGGTCTGGTGCGCGCGCGACATCGTCGGCAACGAGCCGTTCGCCGTGGTGCTGCCGGACGAGCTCGTGCTCAACACGCCCGGCTGCCTGAAGCAGATGATCGAAATGGCGTCCTCGCTCGGCGAGAAATCCAATCTGATCGCGGTCGAGGCGGTGCCCGATCACCTGACCCATCAATACGGCATCTGCGGCGTAGGCAAGCGCAACGGCAAGATGTTCGAGGTCGACGGCATGGTCGAGAAGCCGGCCAAGGGCACCGCGCCCTCCAACCTTTCGATCACCGGCCGCTACATCCTGCAGCCGGAGATCTTCAAGATCCTGGAGACCCAGGAGCGCGGCGCCGGCGGCGAGATCCAGCTCACCGACGCCATGATCGGGCTTGCCAAGACGCAGAAATTCTACGGCGTCGAGTTCGAGGGCGAGCGCCATGATTGCGGCTCCAAGCCCGGCTTCCTGCGCGCCAACATCGCCTATGGCTTGAAGCGCCCGGAATTGCGCGACGGGCTGGTCGCGGAGATGAAGAAGTATCTGGGGCAGTAGCGAGCCGCTCGTCATTGCGAGCGAAGCGAAGCAATCCAGAATCCTTCCGCTGAGGAAGTCTGGATTGCTTCGTCGCAAGAGCTCCTCGCAATGACGAGAGCGAGAGACCGCCTCACGCCACCAACGACAGCTGCGGCAGGCTCGCCACCACCGACTGGTTGCGCCCGCCGGCCTTGGCGGCGTAGAGCGCCTTGTCGGCGGCGGCAACCAGCATCGGCCAATCCATGCCGGCATTCGGGACCAGGCTGGCGATGCCGCAGGACACGGTCGACATCGCCTGCTCGTGGGACCAGCCCTGCACCTTGCGGCGGATCGTCTCCGCCACCTTGAAGGCCTCGGCGGCGGAGGTGTTCGGCAGCAGCACGGCGAATTCCTCGCCGCCATAGCGCGCCGCGCAATCGCCGGCGCGGCTCACCGAATCGGAAATGCAGATGGCGATGCCGACCAGCACCTGATCGCCGGCCTGATGGCCGAACGTGTCGTTGTAGGCCTTGAAGTGATCGGTATCGATCATGAGCAGCGCGATCGGCGCCTTCTGGCGCATGGCGCGCCGCCATTCGACGTCGATTACGGAATCGAATTTGCGGCGGTTTTTCAAGCCCGTGAGCGCGTCGGTCGTCGCCAACTCCTCGAGCTTGCGCTCGGCCTCGGCGCGCCGGCCGATCTCGCGCGCGAGCACGAGGGTCGATCCCAGCACGAACAGGATGAGCGCCAGCACCACGGTGCCGATGCGGAGCGCCTCCCTTTGCCAGAGTGCGAACACCGCGGCCAAAGGCTTGCCGGCGACCACGAACAGCGGACCATTGTTCTTGCTGCGGACATAGAGCCGCGGCGTCGCATCGACCGGGCCCTGTCCCGAATAGGCGGCGCCGACCCTGAGATTGTCGGCCTTCCAGTTCTGACGGTCGTTCAGGTTCGTGCCGATGATGTCGAGATCGAACGGTCGCCGCATGATGATGGTGCGGTCGCGCTTGAGCACGGTGATGGTGTCCTCAGGGTCGAGGTTGAGCCGATCGAACAGCTCGTGGAAATAGCTGAAGCGGATCGAGCCGGCGACGACGCCCATGAAGCCGCCGTCAGCGTCACTGATGCGCCGGCTCAGCACGATCGAGTAGGCGCCGCGAAACAGCATGGGACGGCTGATGAACAGCTCCGTGCCGGGATTATCCCGGTGGACCTTGAAGTAGTCCTCCTCGCTGCGGTCCTCGGGCAGGGGATCGAGCGTGGAGGCATCGATGGTCAGCCGGCCCTCGGCGTCGAACACCTGGATGGCGCCGAAATGCTTGGCGGTGGTCGCGTGGTCGAACAGGATCAGGTGACGGATCGTCTTTGAGACCGTCGCCAACTCGGGCAGCAGCATGTTGCTGGCCACCGCCTTCAGCGACAAATCGTAGATCTCGACGTTGCGGCTGACGTCGGACTCGATCGTGGTCGCGAGGTTCTCCAGCGTCTGGCGGGCGAGTGCCTCCTCGCCGCGGCGCATGTCGAGCATGACGTTGACGCAAATGGCGGAAAAGCCGATCACCGTCACCACGGACGAGATGATCAGCAGCTTCGCCGAAATCCGCCACGGCCGGCGGGCCGCAACGTCGCGCCATCCAGAGAACATTGTTCGCTCCTGTCCATAGTGGATGCGCCCGAAAGCTTGCGTAGTGTTTAAGCCGCGACGGCGCTGCCGCAATGAGTTAAGAATCGGTTTATGCGGCTGACGGTTTTGAGCAGCCTGACCTTCGCCCAGGACGAGAGGACGAGTGTGAACGACTACGACGCGTTGCGCGATTATCTGCTGCGGCAGAAGCAGGAGGAGTTCGTGCTGAGCTTCGAGCAGATCGAGGAGATCATCGGCGCGGCGCTGCCGCGCGCGGCCCAGCGCGCCTCATGGTGGGACAGCCTGCGCAGCCCCGACATCCAGATGCCGCAACGCGAAGCCTGCCTCGCCGCCGGCTTCGTGGCAACGCGCATGCCGGACGGCCAGAGCGTACGGTTCAGGAAGCAGAAGGGTGAGCGGCGGCGATAGTGCGTGACTTCCCTTCTCCCCTTGCGGGAGAAGGTGGCGCGAAGCGCCGGATGAGGGGTATGTCTCCGCGCATTCAGATGGATTTGGACGTGGGGAGAGATACCCCTCACCCCCGCTCGCTTGCGAGCGGACCCTCTCCCGCAAGGGGAGAGGGGAAGATCAGCTCGCAGCTTCCAGCCGCACTTCCGTGAGCAGCCGCATCGCCGCGTCCGCGTCCATCGGCTCGCCGAAGGCAAAACCTTGCGCGTATTCGCAGCCCATCTGGTAGAGCTCGACGGCGTCCGAATCGGTCTCGGCGCCTTCGGCGACGACGTCCATGCCGAGGTCATGCGCGAGCGCGATGATCGACTTCAGGATCACGGGGCGGGTGCCGCGGCTGGTGGTGCGTACGAACGATTGGTCGATCTTGATAGTGTCGAACGGGAAGCGCTGCAGATAGGCCAGCGAGGAGTGGCCTGTGCCGAAATCGTCGAGCGACAGCCCGGTGCCGAGCTCGCGGATCCGGGTCAACATCTGGGCTGCGTGCTCCGGATTCTCCATCACCAGCGATTCCGTCAGCTCGAGCTTGAGCGTGCCGCGCGCCACCGAGGAGCGCGACAGCACGGTACGGACATCGTGAATCAAATCGTGGCGCAGCAGCTGCCGCGAGGAGACGTTGACGGAAGCGAAGATCGGCTCGCGCGAGCGCATCGCCCGCTGCCACACCGAAAGCTGCTTGGCGGTCTGGTCGAGCACGAACATGCCGAGGTCGACGATCAACCCGGTCTCCTCGGCGATGGTGATGAACTCGGAGGGCGCCATGCGTCCGAGCTTCGGGTGGTCCCAGCGCGCCAGGGCCTCGAAACCGGCGATGGAGCGATCCTCCAGCCGCACGATCGGCTGGTACAGGATCGTGATCTCTTGGCGCTCGATGGCACGGCGCAACTCGCTCTCCAGCGTCAGGCGGTCGGTCTTGCGCGCCCGCATCGCCGGCTTGTAGACGTCGATGCGGTCGCCGCCGATCCGCTTGGAGTGATACATCGCCAGCTCGGCGTCCTTGATGATCTCGTCCGTGAGCTGGGTTTGCGGATCGGACAGCGCGAGGCCGATCGACGCGGTGAGGAAGATCTCGCGGTCGTTGAAGGCGATCGGCGCGCGGATGGTCTTGCGGATGGTCTCGGCGAAAGCGGTGATGCGGGCCGGGTCCTGCTCCGACAGCAGGATCAGGCCGAATTGGTCGCCGGCCATCCGCGCCAGCGTGTCCTGCGGCTTCAGGATGCGGGTGAGGCGGCGCGCCAGCGTGAGCAGGATGGAATCGCCGACCGCGATCCCGACGGAATCGTTGACCTGCTTGAAGCGGTCGAGGTCGATCACCATCAGCGTCGGCCGCAGCGTCGGCATGGTCTTGGCGAAATGCGCGACCGCGCCCAGCCGGTCCATGAACAGTTTTCGGTTGGGCAGGCCGGTGAGATTGTCATGCACGGAATCGTGCAGCAGGCGCTCCTCGGCGTTGCGCAGCTCGGTGACGTCAGTGAGCGTGCCGACCACGCGCGAGACCTCGCCGTCCGAGCCGACCACCGGGCGCGCCTTGAGCGCGAACCACATGAAGTGGCCGTCCGGCGTGCGCAGACGGAAATCCTGCACCAGGCGGCCGCGGCGCTGGTCGAGCACGCTGTCGAGCGCGGCGCGGAAACGGTCCTGGTCGAGCGGATGCAGTACTTCTAACCAGGAGGCGGCCGGGCCTTCCAGCGTCCCGCGCTTCAGCCCGAGCAGGGCTTCGGTCTCGGGACTGGTGAACACCTTGTCGGCGGAGACGTCCCAGTCCCAGATCAGGTCGCCGGAGCCGGCCAGCGCCAAGGCGCGCCGCTCGATGTCGGAGACGACGCCCGTGCTGGCGCCGCCGCCGGCAAAGGCGTGCTGCATCACCGTAAAGCCGATCAGCATCACGATCAGCACGAGGCCGCCGAGCAGGGCCGGGCCGACGATGTCGTTGGTGACCGAGCCCGCCACCGTCATGCCGGCCGCGACCACCCAGACCACGAGGAGGAACCAGGTCGGGATCAAGAGCACGGCGCGGTCGAAGCCGTGGGTGGAGAGATAGACGATCAGCGCGAAGCCGGCGAAGGCGATCAGCACCAGCGAGATGCGGGCGATGCCGGAGGCCACCGCCGGGTCGAACAGCGCGAGCGCCACCAGCGAGCCGAGGAACGCGAGCCAGCCGACCGTGATGTGCGAATAGCGCACGTGCCAGCGGCTGAGATTGAGATAGGCGAACAGGAACACCAGGAGTGTCGCCGCCAGGATCGCTTCGCCCGCCGCGCGCCAGATGCGCTCGGCGTTGTTCGACATGTCGAGCACCTTGCCCCAGAAGCCGAAGTCGACGCCGATATAGACCAGCACCGCCCAGGCCAGCGCCGCCGCGGCCGGGAACATGATGCTGCCCTTCACCACGAACAGGATGGTCAGCACCAAGGCAAGCAAGCCGGAGATGCCGATCACGATGCCCTGGTACAGCGTGAAGGAGTTGACCTTGTCCTTGTAGGCTTCCGGCTCCCACAGGTAGAGCTGCGGCAGCTTGTCGGTGCGCAGCTCCGCAACGAAGGTGACGACGGCGCCGGGGTCGAGCGTGATGCGGAACACGTCCGCGGTGGCGCTTTCCTGCCGTTCCGGGCGGTCGCCGATCGAGGGCGTGATGGTCGCGATGCGCGACAGGCCGAGGTCGGGCCACAGCAATCCCGAGGAGACGATGCGATAGTGCGGAGCGACGATCAGGCGATCGAGCTGGTCGTCGGTGTTGTTGGCGAGCGCGAACACCACCCAGTTCTGTCCGCCCTCGCGGGCGCGCACCTCGATGCGGCGGACGATGCCGTCGGTGCCGGGTGCGGTGGAGACCTGGATACGATCGGCATCGCTGCGCTGATGCTCGAGCACGCCGGTGAGGTCGATCGCGGGCGCGTCGCTACGGACGCTGACGGCGTCGAGCGCGCGCGCAGGATACGCGGCGACAAGAATCATGAGGCCCAGCGCGATGGGCGCGAGGCACCTGATCAGACGCAAGGTCAGTTCTCCGCGTTCGACGCAAACTCGTCAGTGCAAGGCAAATCTAGAAGGCGATTTCTGACCGGACCGATGCGGTTCGGTGCGTCGCGATAGATGCCACGAAAGCGAGGAAAATCAAAGGGTTTCCGGCTTGCCCTGTCGGCCAGCGGCCTAGGCCTCCAACACAATTTTGCCAATATGTGCGCTCGTTTCCATGCGCCGGTGGGCGTCTGCCGCCTTTTCCAGCGGGAAAGTGCTGTCCATCACCGGCTTGACGCGGCCTTCGCGCAAAAGCGGCATCACTTTCTGCTCGATCGCGGCCACCATCGCCGCCTTGTCCGCATTACTACGGGGGCGCAAGGTCGAGCCGGTATGGGTCAGGCGCTTGACCATCACCTTGGCGATGTTGACGCTGACCTTGGGGCCGTTGAGGGTCGCGATCTGGACGATGCGGCCGTCGACCGCGGCGGCATCATAGTTGCGGTCGACATAGTCGCCGGCGACCATGTCGAGGATCAGGTTGATGCCAACGTTGTTGGTCTCCGCCTTCACCACGGCGACGAAGTCTTCGGTCTTGTAGTTGATGGCGCGGTCGGCCCCCAGTTTGAGGCAGGCGTCGATCTTGTCCTGCGATCCCACGGTGACGAACACTTTCGCACCGAAGGCTTTGGCAAGCTGAATGGCCATAGTGCCGATGCCGGACGAGCCGCCATGGATCAGCAGCGTCTCGCCGGCCTTGAGGCCGCCGCGTTCGAACACATTGTGCCAGACCGTCATCAGTGTTTCCGGCAGCGCGCCGGCTTCCTTCATCGACAGCGCCGGCGGCACTTTCATCGCCTGGGCGTCCTGGGCGATGCAGTACTGCGCATAGCCGCCGCCGGCGACCAGCGACATCACCTTGTCGCCGACCTTGTGCCGCTTGGCGTTGCTGCCGACCGCGACGACTTCGCCTGATATCTCGAGGCCGGGCAGGTCGCTGGCGCCGGGCGGCGGCGGATAGGCGCCGGAGCGCTGCGCCACGTCGGGCCGGTTGACGCCGGCAGCTTCGACCTTGACCAGGATCTCGTCGGGACCGGGCTGCGGAACACTGCGTTGCTCCGGCACCAGCACCTCCGGCCCACCGGGCTTGGAGATGGCGACCACGGTCATTTGCGCGGGCAGCTTGTCCATGATGTGTCCTTGAGCAAAAGTGCGGGAGGAAACGAGGCCCTTGCTTAGCCAGCGCGGTGCAGGCTGGCAACCGCCTTAGGCCGTGTGGTCCGGTCCGCGGACGAGAGGAGCAACGACGATGCCGATCGAAGACGACGATCGCCCACGCAAGAAGATCAGTCATGAAATTGGGCAGGACCTCTCACTTTTGTCAGTGGAGGAACTGACCGAGCGCGTGGCGCTGCTCAAGACCGAGATCGCAAGACTGGAAGAAGCCGCCACCAAAAAGCGCGCCTCGCGCGATGCGGCGAACAGTATTTTCAAGTCTTAGTGGTCGCCACACAGCGACTGTCGTCCCGGACGCGTGGGCCGAACTTTCCCCGCCTCGTCATTCCGGGCTCGCGACTTCGTCGCGCCCCGGAATGACGACGGAGAGTCTGTTCCCGCAGCACACTCGGCCACTGGCTCACATGACTAATGAACTCTGAAAAAATTAGCTCGTTTACTTCAGATTAAGCTTTCGGGTTTATGACTGGAACTGTCCTCGTTTGGACACCGAGTGGCTCCTGTCCACTCTGTTTGACGCCTCCCTGTTATCAACTTTCAAAGCCGCCGGTCTCCGGCGGCTCTTTTTTTGCGTTCACTGCTCGGTTTGCACCTCTCATCCCGGTTGCATTCGAAAGAATTGACCCGCGGAAACCATATCCGCGCTTGTCACTGGACTCCGCGTCCCGCCCGCGCAATGATTTGTTCATCATAAGCCGGCGGCAAAGCCGGGCAGTCAAACAGTTGCGTAAGAGGCGTTAACCATGGAACGTTTGCAGGCCGACGGCGCGCTCGTTCAGCTCAGTGAGCGATTCACCAATTCTGCGGCGTTCGGCAATTTGTTCCGTGAGGGCATGGACCTCGTCGAGGAGACCGCCGCCTATCTCGACGGCGCCGGCCGCGTTGAGGCCAAGGCGCTCGACCGCGCCGTCAGCCTCACCTATGCGACCGAGAGCATGCGCCTCACGACGCGCCTGATGCAGCTCGCCTCCTGGCTGCTGCTGCACCGCGCGGTCAAGGAAGGCGAGATGACGCTAAGCCAGGCCAATCGCGAGAAGACCAAGGTCAAGCTCACCGCCGCCGATCCCGGTCCCGCCGACACCATCGAGAAGCTGCCCGCGCAGCTTCAGGACCTGATCCATCGCTCGATGAGCCTGCAGACCCGCGTCCGCCGCCTCGACAGCACGATCCACACCCCGCCGGCCGAGCAGGCCACGATCGGCAACCCGCTGGTGCCGCACCTCAACGCGCTGAAGGCCGCGTTCGAGCGGTAGGGTCTATCAACAATCGTAATTCCGGGACGCGCCTCTTGGCGCGGGCCCGGAATCCATACTCCCGATCGAGGTTATGGATTCTCAGATGCGCAATTGCGCATCGTAGCTCGCGACTTCGTCGCGCCCCGGAATGACAGCCCCAAAACAAAAACGCCCCCGGTCTCCCCGGGGGCGTTTTCATCTCCAGCCTTGCGGCCGGCTCAATCCTTCTTGAGAAAGCCCGAAAACTTCTTCTGGAAGCGCGAGACGCGGCCGCCGCGGTCCATGATCTGGGCGGAGCCGCCGGTCCAGGCCGGGTGCGACTTCGGGTCGATGTCGAGGTTCAGCGTGTCGCCTTCCTTGCCCCAGGTCGAGCGGGTCAGGTACTCGGTTCCGTCGGTCATGACGACCTTAATCGTATGATAATTCGGGTGAATTTCGGCTTTCATGGCAATTCCTCGGCGCTCCGGCGCCTTCTTGGGTGGCTCGCGAATGACGGATTTGGGCGGCTCTATACCTCACGAAACCCCGCAAAACAAGCCATGCCCGCGCGCTGGACCGGGTTTGCCCCTAAGGGACTTCCCGGATTTGCCACTACTCCTGCACCGGCCTATTGGGAGCAGATCAATGCAACGGGTCGGATCTCATGAGCGCAGTGGAACGGCTGGATGACCACGATGTCGAACGGCCCGCAATGAACGCCGCAGACACTCCCTCGATCGAGGCCGAGCTGATCGAAGCGCCGGCCAAGGGCCGCGCCAAGCTGCGGCCGCTGCTCGCGCTCGCGCCCTATGTGATCCGCTATCGCGGCCGGGCGGCGCTGGCCTTCGTTGCGCTGACGATCGCAGCGTTGACCACGCTGCTGGTGCCGGTCGCGGTGCGCCGGATGATCGATTTCGGCCTGACGCCCGAGGGCATCGAGCTGATCAACAGCTACTTCTCGGTGATGCTCGCGGTCGTCGCCGTGCTCGCGATCGCCAGTGCCGCGCGCTACTACCTTGTGATGACGATCGGCGAACGCATCGTCGCCGATCTCCGGCGCGACGTCTTCGCCCATCTATTGTCGCTCTCTCCCGCCTTCTTCGATTCCGCCCGCAGCGGCGAATTGATCTCGCGCCTCACTGCCGACACCACCCAGCTGAAATCGGCGGTCGGTGCCTCCGTCTCGATCGCGCTGCGCAACCTGATGATGTTCCTCGGCGCGACGGCGATGATGGTGATCACGAGCCCGAAGCTGTCGGGCTTCGTGCTGCTGGCCATCCCTTTGATCGTGCTGCCGCTGGTGGCGTTCGGGCGCTGGGTGCGGCGCCTGTCGCGCAATGCGCAGGACACGCTCGCCGACGCCTCCGCCTATGCCGGCGAGCTGGTCGGCGCGATCCGCACCGTGCAGGCCTATACCAGCGAGCAATTTGCCGAGAAGCGTTTCGGCGGCGAGGTCGAGCAGGCCTATGAAGCCGCGCGCACCTCGACCCAGGCCCGCGCCGTGCTCACGGCGATCATCATCTTCATCGTGTTCGCAAGCGTGGTCGCCATCCTCTGGATCGGCTCGCATGACGTGCTCACCGGTGCGATCACGCCGGGCCGGCTCGGTCAGTTCGTGCTGTATGCGGTGTTTGCCGCAGCGGGCCTCGGCCAGCTCAGCGAGGTCTGGGGCGAGGTCTCGGCGGCGTCGGGCGCGGCCGAGCGCCTGTTCGAGATCCTCCACGTCAAGCCCGAGATCACCGCGCCTGCGACGCCGCTTGCGCTGCCGGTGCCGGCGCGCGGCGAGGTCGGCTTCGATCGGGTCAGCTTCGCCTATCCGGCGCGGTCCGACGTCAAGGTGCTCGACGCGGTGTCGTTCACCGTGCGCCCCGGCGAGAAGGTCGCGATCGTCGGTCCCTCCGGGGCCGGCAAGAGCACCATCTTTCATCTGCTGCTGCGCTTCTACGATCCGCGCAGCGGGACGATCTTGCTCGACGGCGTGCCGGTCAAGTCCGCCGACCCCGGCGATTTCCGCGCGCGCATCGCATTGGTGCCGCAGGAATCCGTGGTGTTCGCCGCAAGCGCCCGCGAGAACATCCGCTTCGGCCGGCCCGATGCGACCGATGCCGAGGTCGTGCGCGCCGCCGAGCTCGCCCATGCCGCCGAATTCATCCGCCGCCTGCCTGAAGGTTTCGAGACTGCGCTCGGCGAGCGCGGCGTGACGCTCTCCGGCGGCCAGCGCCAGCGCATTGCGATCGCACGCGCCATCCTGCGCGACGCGCCGCTGTTGCTGCTGGACGAAGCCACCTCCGCGCTCGACGCCGAAAGCGAGACGCTGGTGCAGACCGCGCTGGAAGAGCTGATGCGCCACCGCACCACGCTCGTCATCGCCCACCGCCTCGCCACCGTGCTCTCCTGCGACCGCATCCTGGTGATGGACCAGGGCCGGATCGTCGAGCAGGGCACGCATGCCGAGCTCGTCGCGGCGAACGGGCTCTATGCGCGGCTGGCGCGGCTGCAGTTCGAGGGCGCGTAGACGCCTCACACGGCGGAAAGTACCGGGGACCTCACGCCTTCCACACCATCTTCAACACCGGCCGCCCCGAGGTCGGGTTCACGTCGTCGCCCGCATGGGCGAAGCCGCTACGCTCGTAGAAGCGGATCGCGCGGGCATTGTCCTTGTTGACGAGCAGCGTGACGCCCGAGGGCGACAGGCGCTTGGCCTCGTCGACCAGCAGCCTTGCCGCGTCGGAGCCCCAATGCGCGGGATCGACGACGAGCTGGTCGAGATAGCCTTCGCCGTCGACGGTGACGAAACCGACCAGCGCGCCGCCCTGCTCCGCCACCACGATCTGGGCCTTCGGCACCAGATCCCTCAGCCAGCGCTCGCGCCACCATTCGAGCCGTGCGGCGAAGTCGATCTGCGGATAGGCCTGCTGCCAGGTGCGATGCCAGAGATCGATCGCGACGGCTTCGTCTTCGGGTCGGTAAAGGCGGAGGTGGAGCGCGCTCACTACCGCTCCGTCAGCTTCAGCTCGATGCGGCGATTGCGCTTGTAGGCCTCCTCGGTGTTGCCGGTATCGAGCGGCTGGAATTCGCCGAAGCCGGCCGCGACGAGGCGCTGGGCGGGCACGCCGAGCGAGACCAGATATTGCACCACTGAGATCGAGCGCGCCGCGGACAGGTCCCAGTTCGACCTGAAGTTCGCGCCGCTCACCGGCCGCACGTCGGTATGGCCGTCGACGCGCAGCACCCAGGGGATGTCGCTCGGGATCTTCTTGTCGAGCTCGATCAGCGCCGCTGCCAAGGTGTCGAGCTCGGCGCGGCCCTCGGGCAGCAGCACCGCTTGTCCCGTGTCGAAGAACACTTCGGACTGAAACACGAAGCGGTCGCCGACGATGCGGATGTCGGGGCGGTTGCCGAGGATGGCGCGCAGGCGGCCGAAGAATTCCGAGCGGTAGCGCGACAATTCCTGCACGCGCTGCGCCAGGGCGACGTTGAGGCGAGAGCCCAGGTCGGCGATGCGGTTCTGCGATTCCTTGTCGCGCTTCTCGGAGGCATCGAGCGCCTCCTCCAGCGCCGCCAATTGCCGGCGCAGCGCGCTGATCTGCTGGTTCAGCACCTCGATCTGCGCCAGCGCCCGCGCCGAAACCGCCTTCTCCGAGTCCAATGCCTTGCCGAGCTCGGCGGTCTTGCCTTGCGCATCGTTGCCGGCGGCCGCCAAGCCGTCATAGAGACCCTTGATGCGGTCGCGCTCGGACTCGGCCGAGGCGAGCCCGGCTTTCAGCGACGAGACCTGGTCGTCGAGGGTGAGCTTGCCGAGCTTCTCCAGCGACAACAGCTCGTTGAGCTGGGCGATCTTGGCGTTGAGCTGTTCCAGCGCCTTGTCCTTGCCGGTGACCTCCTGCGACAGGAAGAACTGCACCACGAGGAATACCGACAGCAGGAACACGATCGACAGCACCAGCGTCGACAGCGCGTCGACGAAGCCGGGCCAGTAGTTGAGACCGCCTTCGCTGCGGCGGGCGCGGGCAAGGGCCATGTCATCCGTCTCCACTCTTGTGTCCCGGACGCGGTGCAGCGTGCAACGCTGCTGCGCAGAGCCGGGACCCATCTTGTCCCTGACGCTGGGCCCCGGCTCAGCGATGCATCATTTCATCCTGCGTCGCGTCCGGGGCACAACACCGTCTCAACTCTTCTCGGGCTGGCGCGCGATCCGCTCCAGCAGGCGGCGGATCTCGCGGTTCTGCTCGCCCTGGCCGTCGGCCCATTCGCGGATCATCTGCTGCTCGGTGCGCATGTGCGAGACCAGCGCCTGGATGGCTTCGGCAAGGCTCGCCATCGCCGCGGTGGTGCCGCGGCCGGCGCTGCCTTCCTCGAGTACGGACCGCAGCCGTTCGACCGCGGCCTGAAGCTCGCCGCTGGCGACGCCGCCGCCGGTCGCGACAGGCGCCTCGCCGTTGCCATACTCGCGCACTGTGGTGGCGAGCCAGTCTTCGAGATCGGTGTAGAAGCGGTTCTGCGCCTGGCTCGATTGCAGATCGAGGAAGCCGAGGATCAGCGAGCCGGCAAGGCCGAACAGCGAGCTGGAGAAGGAGATGCCCATGCCGCCGAGCGGGGCGGCGAGACCTTCCTTCAGCGTGTCGAACAGCGCCCCGGAGTCGCTCCCGACCTTGAGCCCGTCGATCACCTTGCCCACCGAGCCCACCGTCTCGATCAGGCCCCAGAAGGTGCCGAGCAGGCCGAGGAAAACCAAGAGGCCGGTCATGTAGCGGGAGATGTCGCGGGCCTCGTCCAGGCGGGTCGCGATCGAATCGAGCAGGTGCCGCATCGTGGTCTGGGTGATGGTCATCCGCCCTGAACGCTCCCCGCCGAGGATCGCAGCCATCGGCGCCAGCAGCTTGGGGTGGCGGGCCGGCGCCAGGCCGGGATCGGCGACGCGGAAATTGTTGACCCAGGAGACTTCGGGATAGAGCCGGATGACCTGGCGGAAGGCCAGGATGATGCCGATGAACAGCACCCCTCCGATCAGGGCGTTGAGCCCGGGATTGGCGAAGAAGGCCTGGACGATCTGCTTGTAGAGCACCACGCTCACCAGCGTGCACAGCACCAGGAAGACCAGCATCCGCACCAGGAAGACGCTGGGCGAGGACAGTTTGGTGTACTCGATGTCCATGGTGGATCGGGAAGTGCCAGACCGCATGCCGGTATCATCCGTTACGTAAAGCTTGCTTGCGGCGCGCACTATGGCACAGCGCCGGCCCAAAAAAAGCGCCGGATGCGCCGATTTCGGGGACAGCTCGGGGAACCCGGACCGGAAGCGGTGCTTTGATAAGCAGGTCTCTGCAGAAGTTCGCCATTCGGGGGGCGCATGAGCGTCGTTTCCGCGATCATCGGGACTGCCGAGCGTGTGCCGCTGCCGGACGTGGTGATCCGCGCCGCGATCCAGCGCCTGTGCTCCCGCATGGCGACGCGCCTGTCCGGGCTGGGCCTCGGCGACGATGCCGCCTTCGCCGGGCGGATGATGCTGCGGCCGATCGCCGAGGGCGCGGCAGCGGGGCATGACGAGGTGCCCGCGGCCTTCTTCGCCGACTTGCTCGGCCCCAACCGCAAATTCTCCTCCTGCTTCTACAAGACCGACGCGACCAGCTTGCGGGAGGCGGAGGAGGAGGCGCTGCGCCAGACCGTCGAGCATGCCGGCCTGACCGACGGCCAGGCCATTCTGGAGCTTGGCTGTGGCTGGGGCTCGCTGTCGCTGTGGATGGCACGGCAATTTCCGCACGCGACGGTGACGGCGGTCGCGGCCTCGCAGGCGCAGCGCGCCTCCGTCGAGGAGGAGGCGCGGCGGCGCGGGCTGCTGAATCTGCGCGTGGTCACGGCCGACATGAACGTGTTCGCGCCCGATGGCCAGTTCGACCGCATCGTCTCGGTCGAGATGTTCGAGCGGATGAGCAACTGGCGCAAGCTGATGACGCGCGTGCGGTCATGGCTCGCGCCGGAGGGACGGTTCTTCATGCACGTCGTCACCCACCGGTCCGGCTCGCATCTGCCTGACCCGGCCGATCGCGACGACTGGATCGCGCAATACGTCTACACAGGCGGGCTGATGCCGAGCCATCACCTCGTCAGGCAGTTCGACGATATCTTTGCCATCGAGAAGGAATGGTGCTGGAGCGGCACGCACTACCAGCGCACCGCCAACGACTGGCTGGCCAATTTCGATGCCCATCGCGAGGCCATCGAAGCCTCCTTGCACGGGGTCCACGGCGAGGAGACCGCTCTCTGGATGCGTCGCTGGCGCTGGTTCCTGCTCGCGACCTCGGGCCTGTTCGGTTACGCCGACGGAACAGAATGGGGCGTCAGCCATTACCGGATGATGGCCGCCGAGTAATTGCGGTGTTCCGCCGCAGCACGCGCCGGTGGAACTTAGATTCACAATCAAGTTACACCGCAAAAGCTTTCTGATTTCAACGGGATAAGCTGTGTGACAATGAGCCGCCCGCGCCATGCGTTGCATCGCAGCAGATGCATTCTATTTTGGCGGCATCAGCCGCGTGCAAAAGGTCCAGAACGGGCTTCGCGCGAGCATGATCAGTTTCAACAATCGGGGCATCCCACTTCATGTTTGGAATTCGAGCGCGATCGGCATGCGTTGCAATGATGCTCGCGGCCCTTGCGCCGCTGCTGGGTGCTTGCGAGGAATCCAGTTCCGCGGTGTCCGCCGCCCAGCCGCCTGCCCCTGACGTCAGCATCGTTATCGTCAAGCCGCAGCCGCGCGCCGTGGTGCGCGAGCTGCCGGGCCGCATCGCCCCGACCCGGGTCTCCGAAGTCCGGCCGCGCGTGTCCGGCATCGTGGTAGAGCGCCTGTTCCGCCAGGGCAGCGAGGTCAGGGCCGGCGATCCGCTCTACCGCATCGATCCGCGCCCGTTCGAGGTCGAGGTCATGGCCAACGAGGCCGCGCTGGCGAAGGCCGAAGCGGCATTGGCGCAGGCCAAGCAGCAGGCGCATCGTATCGCCACCCTGACCAGGGATCGCGCCGCGCCCGAAGCCGAGAACGAGAAGGCGATTGCGGCCGAACGCCAGGCCCATGCCGAGGTCGAGGGCCGCAAGGCCGAGCTCGCTCGGGCCAGGCTTAATCTCGACTACGCCACCGTGCGTGCGCCGATCGACGGCGTGGTCGGCGCGGCCCTCGTCAGCGAGGGCGCGCTCGCCGTGCAGAACGAGACCAATCTCGCCACCATCCAGCAGCTCGATCCGATCTATGCCGACTTTACCCAGTCGGTGACCGAGCTCAACCAGCTCCGCCGCGCCTTCGAGACCGGCGACCTCGATCGCATCGCCGCCGATGCCGCCAAGGTGCGCCTCGTGCTCGACGACAACACCATCTATTCGCTCGACGGCAAGCTGCTGTTCTCCGACGCCAAGGTCGACGCCCACACCGGGCAGGTGACGTTGCGCGGCGAGTTCCCCAATCCCAAGCGCGAGCTGCTCCCGGGCATGTATGTCCGGGTCCGCATCGACCAGGGTCTCGATTCCGATGCGATCGCGGTGCCGCAGCAGGCGATCCAGCGCAATGGCGGCGGCGGCAGCGAGGTGTTCGTCGTCAAGGACGACAATCACATCGCGGTGCAGCCGGTGCGCACCGGCTCGGTGCAGGACGGCCTCTGGTTCATCACCGAAGGCCTGAAGTCCGGCGACAAGGTCGTGGTCGAAGGCTTCCAGAAATTCGCGGCCGGCGACAAGGTCAAGCCGCAATCCTGGTCGGAGGCGGAAGCGACCGCAGACAACCGGCACGCTCAGCAGCTCACGCGGTAACGCTCCGCGCAGCAAGTGTCGTCCTTAACCTGAGGAGCCCGCTGCAAGCGGGCGTCTCGAAGGATGGCCGCGGGAGAGAGCCGGGCCTTCATGGTTCTCGCGGCGATGCGCGGCATCGTCCGGAGCGCGCGTTCCGCGCTCCTCACCATGAGGGTCTAACCGAACAACGAGGATAAAACGGCCAATGCCGAGTTTCTTCATCGACAGGCCGATCTTCGCCTGGGTGGTCGCGCTGTTCATCTGCTTGATCGGCGCGATCGCGGTGCCGCTGCTGCCGATCGCGCAATATCCGATCATCGCGCCGCCCTCGATCTCGGTCTCGACCAGCTATCCCGGCGCCTCGCCGGAAAACCTCTACAATAGCGTCACGCGGTTGATCGAGGAGGAGCTCAACGGCGCCGCCAACATCCTCAATTTCGAATCGACCAGTGACTCGCTCGGCCAGGTCGAGATCATCGCCAATTTCCAGCCGGGCACCGACACCAGTGCCGCCTCGGTCGAGGTCCAGAACCGCATCAAGCGCGTCGAGGCGCGCCTGCCGCGCGCGGTGATGCAGCAGGGCATCCTGATCGAGGAAGCCTCGAGCGCAGTGCTGCAGATCATCACGCTGAACTCGACTGACGGCAGCCTGGATGAAGTCGGCCTCGGCGACTTCATGATCCGCAACGTGCTCGGCGAGATCCGCCGCATTCCCGGCGTCGGCCGCGCCACACTGTACTCGACCGAGCGCTCGCTTCGTGTCTGGGTCGATCCGGCCAAGCTGGTCGGCTATGGCCTGACCGCCGACGACGTCAACAAGGCCATCACCGCGCAGAACGCGCAGGTCGCTTCCGGCAGCATCGGCGCCGAGCCGTCGACCTCGAACCAGCGCACCTCGGCACTGGTGCTGGTCAAAGGTCAGCTCTCCTCGCCCGACGAGTTCGGCGCCATCATCCTGCGCGCCAACGCCGACGGCTCGACCGTGCGCCTGCGCGACGTCGCGCGCATCGAGGTCGGCGGCCTCAGCTACCAGTTCAACACGCGCCTCGACGGCAAGCCGACGGCGGGCCTGTCGGTCCTGATGTCGCCGACCGGCAATGCGCTGGCGACCGCCAGCGCGGTCGAAGCGAAGATGAAGGAGCTGTCGCGCTTCTTCCCGGCCAACATCACCTACGAGATCCCCTACAACATCACGCCTGTGGTCGAGGCCTCGATCGAGAAGGTGCTGACGACGCTGGTCGAAGCCGTGGTGCTGGTGTTCGTGGTGATGTTCTTGTTCCTGCAGAACATCCGCTACACCATCATTCCGACCATCGTGGTCCCGGTGGCGCTGCTGGGCGCCTGCTCCACGCTGCTGCTCGCCGGCTATTCCATCAACATGCTCTCGATGTTCGGCATGGTGCTGGCGGTCGGCATCCTCGTCGACGACGCCATCGTCGTGGTCGAGAACGTCGAGCGCATCATGGCCGAGGAAGGCCTGCCGCCGAAGGAAGCGACGCGTAAAGCCATGTCGCAGATCACCGGCGCCATCATCGGCATCACGCTGGTGCTGATGGCGGTGTTCGTGCCGATGGCGTTCTTCCCGGGCTCGGTCGGCATCATCTACCGCCAGTTCTCCGTCACCATGGTCGCCGCGATCGGCTTCTCCGCCTTCCTGGCGCTGTCGTTGACGCCGGCGCTGTGCGCGACGCTGTTGAAGCCTGTGGCAAAGGGGCACGGTCATTCGACCAACTTCGTGTTCGGCTGGTTCAACCGCATGCTCGAAGGCGTCAAGGAACGCTATTCACGCACCGTCGGCTTTTCGCTGAATCGCACCGGCCGCCTGATGCTGGTCTATGCCGCGCTGCTGGTCGGCCTGTCCTGGGCCTTCGTCAACCTGCCCGGCGGCTTCCTCCCCGTCGACGACCAGGGCTTCATCACCACCGACGTGCAGACGCCCTCGGATTCGTCCTATGCCCGCACCGAGGCCGTGATCGAGAAGGTCGAAAAATATCTCGCCGCGCGGCCGGGCGTCGACAACGTCACCTTCCTCACCGGCTTCAGCTTCTCCGGCCAGGGCATGAACACCGCGCAGGCCTTCATCACGCTGAAGGACTGGTCGGAGCGCGGGCCGAAGGACTCCGCTGCCGCGATCGTCAACGACGTCAACCGCGACCTGGGCTCGTCGATCCGCGACGCAAAAATCTCGGCGCTGCAGCCGCCGCCGATCGACAATCTCGGCAACTCGTCCGGCTTCTCGTTTCGCCTCCAGGATCGCGGCCAGAAGGGCTATCAGCAATTGATGCGCGCCGCCGACCAGCTGATCGCGGAGGCCAATGCCAGCCCGGTGCTGCAGAAGGTCTATATCGAAGGCCTGCCCGAGGCGGGCGTGGTCAATCTCATGATCGACCGCGAGAAGGCCGGCGCGTTCGGCGTCACCTTCGAGGACATCAACAACACCATTTCGACCAATCTCGGCTCGAACTACATCAACGACTTCCCGAATCGCGGCCGCATGCAGCGCGTCGTGGTGCAGGCGGACGCGCGCGACCGCATGCGGGCCGAGGACATCCTCAATTACAACGTCAAGAACAGCCGCGGCCAGCTGGTGCCGTTCTCGTCCTTCACCACGATCGAATGGGCGCGCGGCCCGACGCAGATCGCCGGCTTCAACTATTATCCGGCGGTGC
The DNA here is from genome assembly GCF_900094575.1 of Bradyrhizobium yuanmingense. Taxonomy (GTDB): domain Bacteria; phylum Pseudomonadota; class Alphaproteobacteria; order Rhizobiales; family Xanthobacteraceae; genus Bradyrhizobium; species Bradyrhizobium yuanmingense. The sequence continues at coordinate 447,127 of NZ_FMAE01000003.1, forward strand.
GCATCTCCGGCGAGGCCAGGCCCGGCTTCACCTCGGGCGACGCGATCGCCGAGATGGAGCGGCTCGCCGACCGATTGCCGCGCGGCTTCGGCTATGAATGGACCGGACAGTCGCTACAGGAGAAGCTGTCGGGCTCGCAGGCGCCGTTCCTGCTCGCGCTGTCGGTGTTCGTGGTGTTCTTGTGCCTCGCCGCGCTCTACGAGAGCTGGACCATTCCGCTCGCGGTGCTGCTCACCGTGCCGCTCGGCATCGTCGGCGCGGTCACTGCCGCTATGCTGCGCGGCCTGCCCAACGACGTCTATTTCACCGTCGGCCTGATCACGATCATTGGCCTCGCCGCAAAGGACGCGATCCTGATCATCGAGTTCGCCAAGGATCTGCGGAAAGAAGGCAAGCCGCTGGTCGAAGCCACCATCGAAGCCTGCCGCCTGCGCTTCCGCCCCATCTTGATGACCGGCCTTGCCTTCATCTGCGGCGTGCTGCCGATGGCCATCGCCCACGGCGCCGGCGGCGCCAGCCAGCAGGCGCTCGGCAGCGTGGTGATGGGCGGCATGATCGCGGTCGTGATCCTGGCGCTGTTAATGGTGCCGGTGTTCTTCGTCTCGGTGCAGCGCGTGCTGGCGGGTGATCGCGAGCCGAAGGCGGCGCGGGAAGCTGAAGCGCACGGCCGACCGGCGCGGGCGCACACAGGCCACTGATGCACCCCCGTCATTCCGGGGCGTGCGAAGCACGAGCCCGGAATCCAGCGGGCCACCATTGACGAGGATCAATGGATTCCGGGCTCGCGCCAAGAGGCGCGCCCCGGAATGACAGGGGAATGTGGAGCGCGAGCTGCCGCCTTAAGCCGGCTTCCGCAAGATCTTCACCAGCTCCCCGTGCACGTACTCATTCCCGCACACGACGTGCCCGGTGACCAGCGGGTCGCCCGGCGTTGCGATATCGCTGATGGTGCCGCCGGCTTCGCGCACCATCAGCATACCGGCCGCGATGTCCCAGGATTGCAAATCGCGCTCCCAATACCCGTCGAGCCGGCCGGCGGCGACGAAGGCGAGATCGAGCGAGGCAGCGCCGAAACGGCGCAAGCCGGCGACGCGGTCCTGGATCGCGGTCATCTCGCGGCGGAATTCCTCGTGGTCGCCGCGGCCGATATGGGGCAGGCCGCAGGCCACCACGCATTCGCTCAGCTGGCGGCGGCCGGCGACGCGCAGGCGCTGGTCGTTGAGGAAGGCGCCCTTGCCGCGCTCGGCGATGTAGAGCTCGTCATTGGCGGGATTGTAGATCACGCCGGCGATCATGGTGCCCTCGCGGGCGAGCCCGATCGAGATCGCAAATTGCGGGATGCCGTGCAGGAAGTTGGTGGTGCCGTCCAAGGGATCGACGATCCAGGTGTGGCTCTTGTCGGTGCCCTCGCGCGCGCCCCCTTCCTCGCCGATGAAGCCGTAGCCGGGCCGGGCCTTGGCGAGGTCCTGGTAGAGGATCTCCTCGGCGCGCTTGTCGGCGAGCGAGACGAAATTGGCCGGTCCCTTCAGCGAGACCTGGAGATGCTCGATCTCGCCGAGATCGCGCTTGAGGCTGCGGCCGGCGCGGCGCGCCGCCTTGACCATGACGTTGATAGTGGCGGAATACAGCATATGCTTCTGGTCTTGATCGGGGAGAGGGGCGCGGAAACACGCCTGTTTGAGGGATTGGGTGCCCCGTGAGGGGCCCCGCGTCAAGTCATTTGGACCCGAGCCACTTCCTGGCAGCGGCCTCGGCCTTGGCGCGGTCATCGGCCGGCAGATCGGAGAGCTGCTTGTCGAGCTCGGGGTCGCCCTTGCCGGCAGTCTTGGCCACCAGGTGCCATTTGAAGCCTTCGATCTTGTCCACGGGCGTGCCCACGCCGTTGATCAGCACCCAGGCCAGCCGGTTCTGCGCGATCGCGCTGCCCTGGCGGGAGGCCTTGCGCAGCAGGGCGACGGCGGCCGGCTGGTTCTTCGGCGTGCCGGTGCCGTTGAACATCGCGATGGCATATTCGACCTCGGCATCGACATTGTCGGCGATCGCGGCGGCCTGCAGCAGCCGCACCGCGCGTTCGGGGTCCTTCGGCACACCGGTGCCTTCCTTGTAGAAGGTCGCGAGCGCGTATTGCGCTTCGGGCAGGCCTGCATCGGCGGCTTGGCGCAGCAGTTCCGCCGAACGTCGGACGTCCTGCGGCAGCGTCTGGCCGTCCAAATAGAGCAGGGCGAGGTTATAGGCCGCCTTGGGCTCGCCGAGCTTGGCGGCGGAGGCCATCAGCCTGACCGCCTCGCTTTTGTCGACCGGGCCGCCGCGGCCGGAGATGCGCAGCATGGCGAGCGCGAACATCGCCTCGCGATCGCCGGCATCGGCCGCGCGCTTGTACCATTCGGCCGCCTTGGCGTAATCGCGCCGGATGCCCATGGCGTTGGAATAGAGCTCGCCGAGCATGGTCATCGCCTTGGCATCGCCCGCTTGTGCGCGCACGGTGGCGAGCTCGAACGCGGTCTTGTACTGGCCGCGCTGATAGGCGCCGAACACGAGGTCGACGTTGGGATCGTCGGACGGCGGCGCGGGGATCACGGTTGCCGGCTTGGGCGAAGCGGACGGCTTGGGAGATGCCGTAGGCTTCGGCGCCGGCGCCGCCTCCTTCTTCTTGGCAGGTGCGGGCGGCTTTGGCTTCTGCTTCTCTGCCGGTGCACTCGGCGTCGTCGCCGGCGGGGTGATCTGCAGCTGCGCGGCCGCGGGCACTGTCAGCAGCAGCGTGGCGAGCATGGTGATGCACGGGAGCTTCATGTCGGGCGCTAGCCGTGCTCCTGGCCCGCAGGATCTTGGCTCGCAGGATCCTGGCCGGCCTGCGCCGTCGCATGGGCCTTCTTGATCGCGGCATCGACCTCGATCAGCGCGGCCTTGGGCCCGCGCGGATCGGCCCAGATGAAGTCGCCGACCAGCACGAAATCGGCGCCGCTGGCGGCGAAATCGTAGGCCTCGTCCAGCGTGGTGGCAAAGCCGACGCAGGGCGGCTCGAACAGCTCGGCCCACCAGTCGAGCCGCTCGGCGATCGCCTGCGACGACGGCCGCTGGCCTTTCGCATCGGGCTCGCCGAACAGCACGTAATCCGCGCCCATCTCGCCCGCATCCATGGAATGGTGCCGCGTCGTCAGCCCGCCGACACCGGCGATGCGATCCGGCTTGAGCGACGGCAGGGCCTCCTTCAGCGCGGCGATCCCGGGCAGGTGCGCGCCGTCGGCGCCGCCGCGCGCGACGATATCAGGATGGCCGTCGACGAGGAGTGCCGCGCCCGCCTTCTGCACCGGCGGCGCCAACGCCTTGACGCGCGAGGTCATGGTGCGCTGATCGGTCTCCTTCAGCCGCAGCAGCACGGCGGCGACGTCGGCGGACGCGATCAGCCCCGGCAGCTCGGCGACCAGCGTCGCGGTATCGTCGACGACGGGCGTCGCGAGATAGAGGCGCGGCGCGGGGCGCGGCGGAGGCGGTTTGTTCGACAAGGTCTAGGCTGCCTTCTGTTCCAGGCTGCTTTGCCATTCGCCCTTGGAGGCGAGGCCGTTCATGCGCGCGCGATGGCTGAAGGCGCGCTGGCCGGCCGCGACGTTCTCAGGCTTGCCCGACCAGGCCTTCTGCGGCGCGGCCTGCAGCGCGCGGCCGTAGGAGAAGGTCAGGCCCCAGGGCAGCGGACCGAGCTTGTGCATGGCGTTGAGATGCGCGGTCGCCTCCTCGTCCGTCTGGCCGCCGGACAGAAAGGCGATGCCGGGCACCGCCGCCGGCACGCAGGCCTTCAGCAGCCGTATCGTCTTCTCCGCGACCTCCTCGACCGAGGCCTGCTTCGGACATTTCTTGCCTGATATCGCCATGTTCGGCTTCAGCACCATGCCTTCCAGCGCCACGCGCTGCACGCGCAATTCCTGGAAGGTCTTGTTGAGCACGCGTTGCGTCACCTCATAGCAGCGCTCGATGTCGTGGTCGCCGTCCATCAGCACCTCCGGCTCGACGATCGGCACGATCTGCGCGGCCTGGCACAGCGCGGCATAGCGCGCCAGCGCGTGGGCGTTGACGCTGATCGCCGTCATCGAGGGAATGCCGCTGCCGATGTCGATCACCGCGCGCCATTTGGCAAAGCGCGCGCCGCACTCGTAATATTTCTTCAGGCGCTCGGCGAGCTTGTCGAGCCCGACCGTGACTGTTTCACCCGGGCACAACGGCAAGGCCTGCGTGCCTTCGTCGACCTTGATGCCGGGAATGGCGCCGGCCTGCTCGATCAGCTTGACCAGCGGCGTGCCGTCCTTGGCATTCTGCCAGATCGTCTCGTCATAGAGGATCACGCCGGAGATGTACTGGCTCATGGCGTCCTTGGCGCGAAATAGCATCTCGCGATAGTCGCGGCGGTTCTCCTCGGTCGATTCCACGCCGATGGCGTCGAAGCGCTTCTTGATGGTGCCGGAGGATTCGTCGGCAGCAAGGATGCCCTTGCCGGGCGCCACCATGGCGGTCGCGATCTTGTTGAGCTCAGTCAGATTCATCGAGAGGTCCTCCCAAAACGATTCTGCCCTTGCCCGTGAAAATAGACCGTTCTCGGGCAATTGCCGAGTTATCGTTCGTCGCAGGGTAAAGGGTCTTTCTGTCATTCCGGGATGCGCCGAAAGGCGCAGGCCCGGAATCCATAACCCCAGGCTGTGGTTATGGATTCCGGGCCCACGCTTCGCGTGTCCCCGAATGACGGGAGGATGTGACGGAGGCCTTAGGCGACCCGGGGATCGAGCTCGCCCTTGGCGTAGCGCTTGGCCATCTCGGCGGTGGTCAGCACCTTCTTGATCTTGGAGGCCTGGCCTGCGGTGTTGAACTCCTGCAGGCGCTGCTTGCACAGCTTGGTCATCGCCTCCATCGCCGGCTTCAGGTACTTGCGCGGATCGAACTCTTCCGGGTTGTCCTTCAGAACTTTCCGGATCTGGCCGGTCATCGCCATGCGGTTGTCGGTGTCGATGTTGATCTTGCGCACGCCGTTCTTGATGCCGCGCTGGATCTCGGCCACCGGCACGCCCCAGGTCGGCTTCATCTTGCCGCCATAGGCGTTGATGATGTCCTGCAGATCCTGCGGCACCGAGGAGGAGCCGTGCATGACGAGATGCGTGTTCGGCAGCTTGCGGTGGATCTCCTCGATCACGTTCATGGCGAGGATGTCGCCGTCGGGCTTGCGGGTGAACTTGTAAGCGCCGTGCGAGGTGCCCATCGCGATCGCGAGCGCGTCGACCTTGGTCTCCTGCACGAACTTGACGGCCTCGTCCGGATTGGTCAGCAGCTGGTCGTGGCTGAGCTTGCCTTCGGCGCCGTGGCCGTCTTCCTTGTCGCCCATGCCGGTTTCGAGCGAGCCGAGCACCCCTAACTCGCCCTCGACCGAGATGCCGCCGAGATGGGCCATCTCGGTGACAGTCTTGGTGACGCCGACATTGTAGCCCCAGTCGCCGGGGGTCTTGCCGTCGGCCTTGAGCGAGCCGTCCATCATCACCGAGGTGAAGCCGGCCTGGATCGCGGTCATGCAGGTCGCCGGCTCGTTGCCGTGGTCGAGATGAACGCAGACCGGAATGTGCGGATAGATCTCGGTCACCGCGTCCATCATGTGCTTGAGCATGACGTCGTTGGCGTAGGAGCGCGCGCCGCGCGAGGCCTGGATGATGACGGGCGCGTCGACCTGGTTGGCCGCGTCCATGATGGCCAGCGCCTGCTCCATGTTGTTGATGTTGAAGGCCGGTACGCCGTAATCGTTCTCCGCCGCGTGGTCGAGCAATTGACGTAACGTGATCCGAGCCATCTGTCTTTGTCTCCCGTTGGGGCCTCAAAGGCCGCTTGATTACTTGCTACGCAGAACTTCAACGCCGGGCAGGGGCTTGCCTTCCATCCATTCAAGGAACGCGCCACCGGCGGTCGACACATAGGTGAAGTCTCCGGCCACATGGGCCTGGTTGAGCGCCGCGACGGTGTCGCCGCCGCCCGCGATCGAGATCAGCTTCTTGGCCTTGGTGCGCTCGGCGGCGTGCTTGGCGGCCGTGACCGTGCCGCGGTCGAACGGCTGCATCTCGAATGCGCCCAGGGGGCCGTTCCAGACCAGCGTCGCCGCATCGTCGATCGCGGCATGGACGCGCGCGATCGATTGCGGGCCGACGTCGAGGATCATGCCGTCGGCCGGGATCGCGTCGAGCCCATAGGCATGCGACGGCGCGTTGGCGGCGAAATGGTAGGCGACGGTGGCATCGACCGGGAGGATGATGGCGCAATTGGCGGCTTCCGCCTTCTCCATGATGCGCAGCGCGGTGGGGCTAAGATCCTTCTCGGCCAGCGACTTGCCGACCGCAACGCCCTGCGCGTGCAGGAACGTGTTGGCCATGCCGCCGCCGATCACGAGCGCGTCGACCTTGGTGACGAGGTTTTCCAGCAGGTCGATCTTGGTCGAGACCTTGGCGCCGCCGATGATGGCGATCACGGGCTTGCTCGGCGAGCCCAGCGCCTTCTCCAGCGCGTCCAGCTCGGCCTGCATGGTGCGGCCGGCATAGGCCGGCAGCTTGTGGCCGAGACCTTCGGTCGAGGCGTGGGCGCGGTGCGCGGCCGAGAACGCGTCATTGACCCAGATGTCGCCGAGCTTCGCGAGTTCCGCGACGAAGGCGGGATCGTTCTTTTCTTCCTCTTTGTGGAAGCGGGTGTTTTCCAGGCACAGGATGTCGCCATCCTTCAAGCCGGCGACCGCCTTGGCCGCGGGCTCGCCGATGCAATCCTCGGCAAACGCGACGGGCTTCTTCACCACCTTCGCCAGCGCCTCCGCGACGGGCTTGAGCGAGTCCTTGGCATCGCGTCCCTTCGGCCGGCCGAAATGCGCGAGCAGGATGACCTTGCCGCCCTTGTCGGCGAGCTCGGTGATGGTCGGTGCAACGCGCTCGAGCCGGGTGGCGTCGGTGACGCGCCCGCTCTCCATGGGCACGTTGAGGTCGACGCGCAGCAGCACGCGCTTGCCCTTCACGTCGACGTCGTCGAGGGTGCGGAATTTAGCGGGCATCGTTCATCATCCGTGCGTCGGAGTGTCGGAATCGGGGGGAGGCGAATGGCCGTGGTCGCCGCTCCCTCCACCGTCTTTCGGAGACTTCACTGCGAGGCCCCGGCGAAATCCGTACGCGATCAACGCGATCAACAGTATGACGCCAGGGATGCCAATCCAGTGAGGAAGCACCTTGGCTTCCCTCAGATCACCTTCGCCATCGCGGCGGCGGTGTCCGCCATGCGGTTCGAAAAGCCCCACTCGTTGTCGTACCAGGACATCACGCGCACCAGCGTGCCGTTCTGCACCTTGGTCTGGTCCTCGTGGAAGGTCGAGGAGTGCGGGTCGTGGTTGAAGTCGATCGAGACGTTCGGCGCATTGGTGTAGCCGAGGATGCCCTTGAGCTGCTGCTCGCTGGCGCGCTTCATCGCCGCGTTGATCTCCTTGGCGTCGGTGGCGCGCTTGGCGACGATCTTGAGGTCGACGACCGAGACGTTCGGGGTCGGCACGCGGATCGCGACGCCGTCGAGCTTGCCCTTCAGCTCGGGCAGCACGAGGCCGATCGCCTTCGCGGCACCCGTCGAGGTCGGGATCATCGACATCGCCGCCGCGCGGCCGCGGTAGAGATCCTTGTGCATCGTGTCGAGCGTCGGCTGGTCGCCGGTATAGGCGTGGATCGTGGTCATGAAGCCGGTCTCGATGCCGACGAGATCGTTCAGCACCTTGGCAACCGGCGCAAGGCAGTTGGTGGTGCAGCTGCCGTTGGAGACGACGAGGTGATCCTTGGTCAGCGTGTCGTGGTTGACTCCGTAGACGATGGTGGCGTCGGCGCCGTCGGCGGGCGCGGAGACCAGCACGCGCTTGGCGCCAGCGGTCAGATGCGCGCTAGCCTTGTCCTTCGAGGTGAAGATGCCGGTGCATTCCATCGCAATGTCGACGCCGAGATCCTTCCAGGGCAGCTTCGAGGGATCGCGCTCGGCGGTCACCTTGATCTTGCCGTTGCCGAGGCTGATGCAGTCGCCGTCGACGGTGACGGTGCCGGGAAAGCGGCCGTGGACGCTGTCGAAGCGGAGGAGATGAGCGTTGGTCTCGACCGGGCCGAGGTCGTTGATGCCGACGACCTCGATGTCCTTGCGGCCGGACTCGGCGATAGCCCGCAGGATGTTGCGGCCGATGCGGCCAAAACCGTTAATTCCGACGCGGACTGCCATGTTTCGTCTCCTTCAATGACCGTTGTCATCCCGCACAACGCGCTATACGCGCCTGCGAGGGTTTTTTAGGGGCGGACGCCCGGTTCGGCCGGGCGGTGCTTGATCATATGGGAGATTAGGTAGTCCTTTTTTGCGGCAAGCTCAACTCTCAGGAAACGCGCTTCAGCACAGCGTTAACCGCGGCCGCGGCGGTAATGCCGAAATGCTTGTAAAGCTCCTTGGCAGGGCCGCTTTCGCCGAACGAATGCATGCCGATGAATTCGCCATCCTGGCCAATCACGGCGTCCCAGCCCCAGCGCACGGCGGCCTCGATCGCGATCTTCACCGGCGCGTTGCCGATGATGGCGGCGCGCTTGGCCTCTGGTTGCGCTAACAACAGCTCCAGCGAGGGAACGGAGACAACGCGCGAAGCGACGCCGCGTTCCACCAATTGTTTCTGGGCCGCGACCGCGATCTCGACCTCTGAGCCCGAGGCGAACAGCGTCGCCTTGGCTTCGCCCTGGGCGGCGACCAACTCGTAGGCACCAGCCGCGCAGGGATTGTCGTTCGGTGCGGTGGTCCGCAGCTGCGGCAGGTTCTGCCGCGTCAGTGCCAGCACGGTCGGGCCATCGACGCGGTTGAGCGCGAGCTCCCAGCACTCAGCGACCTCGATGGCATCGCAGGGACGGAACACGCGCATGTTGGGAATGGCTCTGAGCGCTGCGAGATGCTCGACCGGCTGATGGGTCGGGCCGTCTTCGCCGAGGCCAATCGAGTCATGAGTCATGACGTAGACGACGCCGGCGCCCATCAGCGCGGCAAGGCGCATCGCCGGACGCGCATAATCGGTGAAGACGAGGAAGGTCGCGCCGTTCGGCGCGAAACCGCCGTGCAGGAAAATGCCGTTCATCGCGGCCGCCATGCCGTGCTCGCGGATGCCGTAATGGATGAAGCGGCCCTTCGGCGTCTTGGCCGAGAAGGCGGTCGCCGACTTCGCCTTGTTGTTGTTGGAGCCGGTGAGGTCGGCCGAGCCTGCCAGGAATTCCATCGGCATGGCGCCGGCGATGACTTCGATCACCGCTTCCGACGACTTGCGGGTGGCCGCGGTCATCGGCTTTTCCAGCAGCTCCTTCTTGTAGGCGCGAACGGCCTTGGCGAGCGAAGCGGGACGCTCGTGACGCAGGCGGCGCTCGAACTCGGCGCGCTTGCGGCTGCCGAGCTCACCGAGCCGCGCTTCCCATTCCTGGCGTGCCGCGGCGCCTCGGCTGCCGGCCGCGCGCCATGCCTTCAGCACGTCGTCGGCGACCGCGAACGGCTCGAGCGAAATGCCGAGATTTTCCTTGGCAGCCTTGAGCTCGTCGGCGCCGAGTGCTTCGCCGTGCACCTTCGAGGTGCCTTGCTTGTGCGGCGCGCCGAAGCCGATCGTGGTGCGGCAGGCGATCAGCGTCGGCTTGCTGGATTTCTTCGCGCGCGTGATCGCATCGGCGATCGCGGCCTGGTCGTGGCCATCGATCTTCTCGGCCGCCCAGCCCGCCGACTTGAAGCGCTTCACCTGGTCGACGGAATCGGAGATCGAGGTCGGGCCGTCGATCGAGATGCCGTTGTCGTCGTAGAGCACGATCAGCTTGTTGAGCTTCCAGTGGCCGGCCATCGCGATCGCTTCCTGCGACACGCCTTCCATCAGGTCGCCGTCGGAGGCGAGCACATAGGTGTGGTGGTCGACGATCTTCTTGCCGAATTCGGCGGCGAGCATCTTTTCGGCCAGCGCCATGCCGACCGCAGTCGAAATGCCCTGGCCGAGCGGGCCGGTGGTGGTCTCGATGCCATTGGTGCGGAAGTTCTCGGGGTGGCCGGGGGTCAGCGAGTCGACCTGGCGGAACTGCTTGATCTGGTCCAGCGTCATCTCGGCATTGCCGGTCAAATACAGCAGCGAATAGAGCAGCATCGAGCCGTGGCCGGCCGAGAGCACGAAGCGGTCGCGGTCCGGCCAGGCGGGCGCAGTGGCATCGAATTTCAGGAACTGCGTGAACAGCACGGTGGCGATGTCGGCGGCGCCCATCGGCAGGCCGGGATGGCCCGATTTCGCCTTCTCGACAGCGTCCATCGAAAGGCCGCGGATCGCGTTGGCCATACGGGTGTGATCGACCTGCGTCATGTCTGAAATCCGTCTGAAATGAAGCGCTTGGCGATGGTTGCCCGCGCGGGGAGAAGCCTGGCGGCCACTGAAGGTTGGCGCTGGGATAGCACCTCGGTTCCGGGAGTCCAAGGCAATCGAACGCCGGTTTGGCCGCAAAAGTTGCCTGTGTGGACATCGGTTTTCCGCCGGGATCGCGCCGGGCGGAAGCGACGCAGCGACACGTCGTCCCGATTGAACAGTGCATAGTTTTGCGGCGGCGTTGCGCTTGGCTAGCTTGCTTTGTAAATTTCTGCTTCTAACCGCTTGCCGAACCGAGTCTTTTGCCGGACGGCAAGCTCCAGGGAAAGGCCACTGGGCAAAGGCCGCCAGGTTCCGCCGCTGACTGCATGAACGATCGCGTATCCAACAGTTCCGCCATGACGGAGTCGTCCGCCGTCGAGATCGAGATTGCGACCCGCAGACTCATGGCGGCGCTCGATGCGCTCGAAAGTGCGGTGGAGCGGCGTCGCGATGCCGATCGCGACGAGAACGAGCTTGCGGCGCGAATCCAGGCGCTCGGCGCGGATCGCTCGCGTCTTGCCGACGAGCTCGACGGCGCGCTGGTGAAGGCACGCAAGCTCGAGCGCACCAATCGCGAGATTTCCGACCGGCTGGATTCCGCGATCGTCACGATACGCTCGGTGCTCGATACCGGAGAGGACGGATGAGCCACATCAACGTCACCATCAACGGCCGGCAATATCGCATGGCCTGCGAGGAGGGCCAGGAGGTGCGGCTGCTCAAGCTCGCCGAGACGCTGGAGACGCGCATCCAGTCGCTGCGCGGAAAATTCGGCGAGATCGGCGATGCGCGCCTCACCGTCATGGCTGCGCTCACCGTGTGCGATGAGCTGATCGACACCACCAACCGCGTCCGCACCCTTGAGCAGGAATTGACCGAGCTCAGGGATTTCCGCAATGCCGCCGTCGAGCGCGCCAGGATGACGCAGACCGCGGTGGTCAACGCGCTGAACGCCGCCGCCGAGCGCATCGAGAAATCGACCCAGGTCCTGAACCGGACGGTGGGGAACGGCATCGCGATCGGCTGAAGCTCGATAGGAGCCGTGCCCTTACCCTCCCCTGGAGGGCCCCGGAGGGGGAGGGTCGATCGCGCGTAGCGCGAGCGGGGTGGGGTGATCTCTCCACACGAACAGTGCCCGTGGGGAGAGATCACCCCACCCCGTCTCACATTTCGCTGCGCTCCATGTGAGCCGAACCACGGGCGAGCTTCGCTCGTCCCGGACCCCTCCAGGGGAGGGTAAGAAAGCGCGCAGCGGAAGCCGCACTCTCGTCGCACTGGCGATTCGTCAGTACAGTTGTTACATTGCCTGCGCGAGGCTGCGACGTGCGTCAGGAGCCATATATCCCCGGGGCCTTATCGATCCTTTAGGGAACTGTCCCTGGCCGGGCCCGTGGGCTCGGACATATGGTGCCCACCTACTTTCGTAGGGAACTCCGGGATCGAGTGCTTCAACGGCGTTCGCGGCTTCGCACTTTCGTTTGCTTCGTTTGTGCTTGTTGAAACGACTGCGGCCAATTCAACAGGTGTCATTCCCCGCGAAGGCGGGGAATCCAGTACGCCGCGGCCCTTGTGTGAATCACCACCGCCTCTGGAATACTGGATCACCCGCATTCGCGGGTGATGACGTGGGGACCAAAGCACATGTCCAACTCCAAAGCCGAGCTCCGTGCCAAAGCCCTCGCCAAGCGCGATGCGCTGAGCGAGAAGAAACGCATCGCGGCCGCCGCAAAGCTCGCCAAGCGCGGGCTACCGTTCAAGCTGCTGCCCGGCAGCATCGTCTCCGGCTATTCGCCGATCCGCAGCGAGATCGATCCGATGCCGCTGCTCGCAAAGCTCGCGGAAGAGGGCGCCAGGCTGGCGCTGCCCTGCGTCACCGCGCGCGGCCAGTCGCTGATCTTCCGTCTCTTCCATCCGAACGACCGCCTGATGCTCGGCCCGCTCGGCATTCCCGAACCTTCACCTGCTGCGGCCGAAGTCATTCCCGACATCATGCTGACGCCGCTCGCCGCCTTCGACCGCCTCGGCCATCGCATCGGCTATGGCGCCGGGCATTACGATTTCACCTTCGCGCATTTGCGCAAATCCAAGCACATCGTCGGCATCGGCCTTGCGTTTGCAGTGCAGGAGATCGAGGCGGTTCCGGCACTATCCCACGACGTGGCGCTCGATTATGTGCTAACGGAATCGGACGTGTTCGATTTCCGGAGTTCTGAAGTTGCGCATTCTCTTCGTGGGTGACGTCGTCGGCCGTAGCGGACGCGAGGCCGTCTCCGAATATCTGCCCGGCATGGTCAAGGACTGGTCGCTCGATCTCGTCGTCGTCAACGGCGAGAATTCGGCCGGTGGCTTCGGCATCACGGAAGCGATCTACCAGGAGTTTCTCGAGGCCGGCGCCGACGCGGTGACGCTCGGCAATCACTCCTGGGACCAGCGCGAGGCGCTGGTGTTCATCGAGCGCGCCGACCGCCTGGTGCGCCCCGCCAACTATCCGCGCGGCACGCCCGGCCGCGGCGCCGCCTTGGTCGAGACCAAGAACGGCAAGCACGCCCTCGTCGTCAACGCGCTCGGCCGCGTCTTCATGACCCCGTTCGACGATCCCTTCGCCGCGCTCGAGCGCGAGCTTGGCGCCTGTCCGCTCGGCGTCGCCGCCGACGCCATCGTCGTCGACTTCCATTGCGAGGCCTCAAGCGAGAAGCAGGGCATCGGCTTCTTCTGCGACGGCCGCGCCAGCCTCGTCGTCGGCACGCACACGCATGTGCCGACCGCCGATCACCAGATCCTCTCGGGCGGGACCGCCTACATGACCGACGCCGGCATGACCGGCGATTACGATTCCATCATCGGCATGCAGAAGGAAGAGCCGCTGCGGAGGTTCACATCAGGAATTCCGTCCGGCCGCTTCGAGCCGGCCGCAGGCGCCGCGACGCTCAGCGGCGTCGCCGTGGAAACGGACGATGCGACAGGGCTCGCGCTCAAGATCGCGCCGGTGCGCGTGGGTGGAAGGCTGGAGCCGACGACGCCGAAATTCTGGTTGAGCTGAAGCGCGAGCGAAATCACCCGGTGTCGTCCCCGGACGATTATATCAACTTTGCCCTCAGCAGCGGACATCGACGGGCAACAAGGGAACTCCGCTTTGGGCCACAAGCGGAAGTCAACAGTCATTGGCGGCTGCGAGCCCTTCTCTTCGACAGATTGGATTCCGTTCAAGAAGCTGTCCGCAACATTGGTGTCATCGTCGGCGAAGAACCATGTTGTATCTCGCCGATGATCTTGAAGCCGTGGCGTTCATAAAGGGAGATGTTTCGCGGATTCGAACTTTCGAGGTAGGCGGCGATGCCCTCCTCGTCGCATCGCCGAAGAGCGTGCTTCATCAACAATGTGCCGAGACCTTGGCCGATCCAGTTCGGATCGGAGGCAATGAGAGGCAGATACCAATGGGGCTCGTGGGGATGATGTTCGGCCATTCCCTGGAGCATGTGTCCAATATCATCGGCGATCTCCGGACGCAGGGATTGCGCCATGAGTGCGTCCATGGCCGTTTCATCGGGCTCGACGCCGGGCGGCAGCCACAGGGCGGCCGCGCGAGCCCCTTCTGTGATGTAAGCTGTGCCATGCTCGAATGCCCGTCCGCCAAATGCCTTGACGAATTGAGGCATAATCCTGAGATATTCGGATGAATCGGGCCAAACCCAACGCGCCATCGGATCGGCTGCAAAGCCAAGTACAATGGTGCTGATAGTGCTTGCCTGAATGTTGGCGCCCGCAGATTTGATTTCCGAGTCTGCGCTCATGATATCGTCTCCAAGTCGTCGATGGCGTCGGCCACATCCATTCTAAGATGCAGCACAGGATAGTGGCCGGGCGCTACGGCGTCGCGCGCAATCACGCGTCAATCTCAGGTGACCGCGCCCCGCGCCGCGACTGGCCAAAGTGCCTCCACGCGGGAATCCGGCGTGTTGAAGCCGCGCACGCCGACATACCAGTCGTAGAGATTGACGGTCGGGTCGCAATGGCCGGGGATCAGCGTCACCTTGTCGCCGATCGCCAGTCGCGACGAAGCGCTGTCGAAATCGAGCAAGCCATGCTCGTCAGAGGGCCGATGATAGCGCAGATCGGGCCGGCCGAGCACGACCGGAAATCCGCTGTCGTTCGACAGAGCCTTGTGGCCGGCATCGATGACCGCGTGTTCGCCGGCGCCTGTGCTCATCACCGTCGCGATCACGAACAGCGCATGCTCGAACGGATTGGCGTTGCGCGCCCCGTCGGCGAGGTTCTTGGCGTAGTCGGCGTCCATGAAGATATAGGAGCCCGCCTGCAATTCGTTCCAGATGCCGCTCGCGCCTTCGAGCTCGAATGTGCCGGTTCCCGCACCTCCAATCGTCCGGCACTGAAAGCCCGCGTCCTTGAGGACGCGCAGTGTCTCCGCGGTCGCGTTCGCGGCACCGGCGATGGCACCGCGCCGCTCTTCCGGCGTGCGCAAATGCTGGGCAGAGCCGTGATAGGCCTGCAAGCCGCCGAACGATAGGAAGCGTGAAGCCGCCACCTGCCGCGCCAGGGTGGCCGCCGCCGGCCCCGGCCTGACGCCGCAGCGACCGGCGCCGACGTCGATTTCGACCAGGACTTCGATTTGCGATCCTGCCCGCTCCGCGGCGTGCGACAGTTGCTCGACCATGATCGCATCGTCCACGCAAACGCTGATGCGTGCGTGGCGAGCGAGGCCTGCGAGCCGTTCCAGCTTCCGCAGGCCCACCACCTCATTGCTGACGAGCACGTCACTCACCCCGCCCGCAACCAGGATCTCGGCCTCGGCGACCTTCTGGCAGCAGATGCCGATTGCGCCGCGCGCTATCTGCTTGGCCGCAATGATCGGTGATTTGTGGGTCTTCGCATGCGGACGCAAGCGAACGCCGAGCTTGCTCACCGCCGCCGCCATCGTGTCGAGATTGCGCTCGAAGGCGTCGAGGTCGATGATCAGCGCCGGTGTATCGATCTCGGAAAACGGCGCGCCGATTTGGGCGGGTGGACAGGACATCGAAAAGCCCGCTTGCTGTGTTCGGGTTCGCGCGGATGCGCGGCGGCATTTCTACGGCAACGTCGGCCGCCGCACCAGTGCAGTCGGCTTTTGTGCTCGGCGGACGGCGGGGAGAACCGCACGCCTCTCACAATTTCGGAATAATAGCATTTTGCCCCTGTTTTGCCCGACGAGTCAACGCGCGCCGGGGCCCGCCGGCGTAAGCCATTGATTCCGCACACCCCGGCTACTGTGCATGGGGTTGTTTTTTAGGTTTTGAGTCAAAGGCCTTAGCGCCGCCCGTCAGCCCTGCCGGAATCCCATCCGGAAGGCGCCCCAGTGCTTGCCGCGGATCATGATCGGCGAGGACAGGTCCTTCATCAGCACGAACTGCCCGCCGCCCATGTCGCGGCGATAGGTTTGCAGCAGGAAGGGTTTTGTGTTGGCCGCGACCTTCTTCACCGCGCGGTCGGTGAACAGGCGGCGGTTGCGGCAATTGGCGTTGTTCCAGACCGGGTCCTTGCCCTGCGGCAGGCGGTAGTTCGGATTGTGGGTCGGAAGGTAGCCGCCTTTGGCCCAGGCGACGCAGAACACGATGCGCGGATCGGAGTTCTGGATCGGGTCCTGGATCGCGGGCAGCACGCGGTCGGTGAACTCGACGTAGTTGGTCAGGTACTGCTTCGGATCGGTGCCTGATATCTCGCGGTAGGTCTCGTCCATGAGCTGGTCGAGCGTGATCTCGCCGCGGTCGATCGCAGCTTCGAACTCGGCCGAGATCCGCTTCGCGGTGTCGACGACGATGCGGATCAGCGGCGCGTCCGACGTCTCCACGCCGCTGTCGGCGATCAGCGCGATCAGGCCTTCGGAGGCGTCGAGCAGCTTTGCTACCCGCTCGTCGGCGCTTCGGAGGTCGCGCGAGGAGAGGTCGACGCCCTTGGCGAGCTCGTTGAGCTCGCTGATCACGGTGTCGCAGTGGCCGAGGTTGGAGGTCGCCGCGCGCGCGACGCCGTCGATCTCGGCTTCGACCGAGGCGAAGCCCTGCTGGACCCGCGAGATGATGACGGAGATCGCTTGCGCGCCTTCGCCGGCGGTCTTGCGCGCTGCGAGGCGTCGCTGCTCTCGCCGATCAGGCCTTCGATCTGGCCGTCGAGATCGCGCACGGTGTCGGAGATCTCATGTGTGGCCTGGCGCGTGGCCTCCGCGAGGTTCTTCACCTCGCTTGCGACCACCGCGAAGCCGCGGCCGGCAGTGCCGGCGCGCGCCGCTTCGATAGTGGCGTTCAGCGCGAGCAGATTGGTCTGCTTGGCGATCGCCTCGATCGAGTCGGAGACCTTCGCCACCTGCGCCAACGCCGCGCCGACCGCGGACAGGCGCGCCTCGATCCGCTCCACCGCGGCGACGAGCTCGGAGATGTGGCTGACCGCGGTGTCGACGGCGCCGCGCGACTGCGCGATCTCGCCGACCGCGGCCGACGTCGTGGTTTGCACCGCCTGCGAGGCATTGGCGATGTCGTGGTTGGCCGAGACCATCGTCTCGGCCGTCTTCTGCAAATGGTGAAACCGTTCCGACTGGCTCGCGACGCGGTTGGCGACGTCCTGGACGTTGCCGGCGATGTCGGCGAGCTCGACGCCGAGACCGCCGATGCGGTCGGCGAGCTGGTCGATCAGGCGTTCGGCGAGCGTCCGGTTGGAGGCGGTGTCCAATACGGCAAGTTGTGCAGAGGACATGTACGGGCTCTCTCCAGTCGGAGCCGTTGATCGGCTCCTTGGCGGCATTCCGATTCCAGGTCCGACCTTAGAGGATGATTCGCGCCCGGCGTCTTGCCCAGGAGTGCAGGTGCGTGCAGGTGCGTGCACGCGCGGGAGCGCTACAGCTTGTAGGCCGTGCGGAAGCCGCCCCAGTGCCGGCCCTGCACGCGGATCGGGACGTCGATCTCCCGCATCATCACCGTGTTCCCGTTGCCCATGTCGCGCGCATAGCTCTGGACCAGGTAGGATCGCAGGTTGCGCGCGGCGGCCAACCCCGCCGGATCGTTGAAGATGCGCCGGTTGCGGCTGTTGGCCGTGTTCCAGGCGACGTCGCCCGGCCGCTGCGGATGCGAATAGATCTTGTTGTGCACCGGCAAAAAGCCGTTGCGGTCGACCATGGCGCAGAACGCCATCCGCGACTCCCGCGCCAGAAAGGCTTCCTGGAACGGCGGCAGGGCGCGGTCGGCCCAGTCGAGATA
This sequence comes from Bradyrhizobium yuanmingense, assembly GCF_900094575.1. Lineage (GTDB taxonomy): Bacteria > Pseudomonadota > Alphaproteobacteria > Rhizobiales > Xanthobacteraceae > Bradyrhizobium > Bradyrhizobium yuanmingense. Next base: position 464,785 of record NZ_FMAE01000003.1, read on the forward strand.
TTTGGTGCGGTATTGCTGCGGATTGGTGCCGGCGATTTCCAAATAGTCCGTGTCGAAGAGGTCGTCGAGCTTGACCTCGCCGCGCGCAACCGCCTTCTCGAATATCTGCGTCAGCGCATTGCCGGCTTCCATGGCACGGGTGACGAACTCGGTGTTCTCCTCATGGATCGACCAGAGCTTGTCCTCGATCTTCTCGTTGAGAGCGGCGGTGGCGCCGACGAATTGCGCGCGGGCGCCGGCCTTGGATTGCTCGATCACGCGCAGGCGGCAGGCGCCGATGTCCTCTAAGCTGCCTTCGATCGTCGCTTGCGTTGCCAGCCGGCTTGCGTCCGCGCCGCCGATCAGCACGCCTTCCATCGCGATTTCATAGACCGGCATCACGGCGCGCGCGGTTTCGAATTCGAGGTGGCAGGGCAGCCGCTCGGTCTTGCGGCGGTCGTCGTGCTCGCTCTGGCGCAGCAGCACCGCGCAGCGCGATTTCAGCTTCTGGGCGAAGGTGGTGACGGCCTTGCCGGCGCTGGCGACGCTCTCGCCATGGGTCTCGGCCGCCTTGGTCGCCGCGTCGATCTCGGCCGCGCTCTCGCCGACCGAGATGATGAACTCCGAGGCGCTGGCGGCATTGCCGGAGACTTCGCTGGTCGTGGCATTCTGCTCGGCGACCGCGCCGTTGACGGTGTCGAACACCGGACGGATCGCCTCGATCGCCTGCGAGATGCGGTGCACGGCGTCCGCCGAACCGGCGGCGTCGCGCTGCAATGCGTCGATCTTCTTCGTGATCTCCTCGGTCGCACTCTGGGTCTGCACCGCGAGCGCCTTGACCTCGGTGGCAACGACGGCAAAGCCTTTTCCGGCTGCGCCCGCGCGCGCGGCCTCGATCGTCGAGTTGAGCGCGAGCAGCGTGGTCTGCCGCGCGATCTGCGCGATCAAATTGACGACGTTGCCGATGGCGGCGGAGGATTCGCGCAGGCGGTCGACATTGGCGCGGGCTTCCTGCGCGGCGGCGCTGGCCTCGTCGGCGAGCTTGCCGGCTTCCCGGACCTGCGCGCCGATCCCTTGCGCGGACTGGGTGAACTTGTCGGCGGCATGGGCGAAGGTGGAGGCGGTGGATTGCGCCGCGTTGGTCCGGCCGGTCAGGGCGTCGGTGCGGTCGCGAATGGCAGCGAGGGTCGCCGCGGTCGCCTCGGCGCCGCCGGCCACCGAATTGGCGGCGCGCTCGAGCTGGCGGATCATGGCGCCGAGCTCGAGTTCCAGCAATTCCAGGATTTCCCGGGCCGAATCACTTTCGGCGGTCGGGGCGGGTGCGGCAGGGGCCGCCGGCTGCGCAGCTTCCGGGGCTGCCGCGGGCGCGGCCGTGTCCGGCAGACGCTTCCGAAATAATCCGAACGCCATCGGGTCTCTCTTGTCGGGGGACGGTCGGGCGCTATTTTCGCAGTCCGGAATGAAATCAGGGTTAACGGTGCCCATCTAGGCAGGCGCCGTTACGGCGGCTACCTTTACAGTGCTACCTCAGGCGCAGCCGAGCCCTTTGATTCCGGTGGGTTGGCGGCCTATAAGGCCGCGCTTCCCACGCTCATCTTTGGCTGACGATTTCTCAAGAGACCACGCATGGCCGGACATTCCCAATTCAAGAACATCATGCACCGCAAGGGGCGGCAGGATGCCCAGAAGTCGAAACTGTTCGGCAAGCTGGCGCGGGAAATCACCGTCGCCGCCAAGCTGGGCACCCCCGACCCCGCCATGAACCCCCGCCTGCGCGCCGCCGTGATCGCTGCGCGCCAGGAGAACATGCCGAAGGACAATATCGAGCGCGCCATCAAGAAGGCGCTCGGCAGCGACGGCGAAAACTATGACGAGATCCGCTACGAGGGCTACGGCCCCGGCGGGGTCGCCGTCATCGTCGAGGCGCTGACCGACAATCGCAACCGCGCCGCCTCCGACATCCGCTCCTTCTTCACCAAGTCCGGCGGCAATCTCGGCGAAACCGGCTCGGTCTCCTTCATGTTCGACCGCACCGGCATCATCGAATATGACCGCAGCGTCGCCTCCGACGATGCGGTGCTGGACGCCGCGATCGAGGCCGGCGCCGACGACGTGGTCTCGGGCGAGAACGGTCACGAGATCTACGCCTCGACCGAAAGCTATCGCGACGTCGCCAAGGCGCTGGAAGCCAAGTTCGGCGAGCCGCGCAAGGCCGCGCTGATCTGGAAGCCGCAGAACACGGTTGCGGTCGACGACGAGACCGGCGAGAAGCTCCTGAAACTGATGGACCTGCTCAACGAGCACGACGACGTGCAGAACGTCTACGCCAATTTCGAGGTGTCGGACGCGCTTGTTGCGAAGATGGGCGGGTAGGGCTCGACGGCCCTACTTCCCTTGTTACTTCCGTTCTGTTTCTGTTTCCTCCAGGGCAGCCAGCCGCTATCACTGGCGCATGACTGCGCTCCCGATTCGTGACCCCGTTCGCATCATCGGCATCGACCCCGGCCTGCGCCGCACCGGCTGGGGCGTGATCGAGGCCGAGGGCAATCGCCTGATCTACGTCGCCTGCGGCTCGGTGGAACCGCCCGACGATTTGCCGCTGTCGAGCCGGCTGCTCGCGATCCATGAAGGGCTCGCTTCCGTCTTGTCCGATCACCGGCCGGTGGAAGCGGCGGTGGAGCAGACCTTCGTCAACAAGGACGGCGTTGCGACGCTGAAGCTCGGCCAGGCCCGCGGCGTCGCCATGCTGGCGCCGGCAATGTTCGGCATCTCTGTCGCCGAATACGCGCCGAACCAGGTCAAGAAGACCGTGGTCGGCGCCGGCCACGCCGACAAGCAACAGATCGCGATGATGCTGAAGATCCTGCTGCCGAAGGCCGAGCCCCCGTCGGCGGATGCCGCCGACGCGCTCGCCATCGCCATCACCCACGCCCATCACCGCCAGAGTACCGCTCTCAGGCTGAAGGTGGTGGGGATATGATCGGCAAGCTCAAGGGCTTGATCGATTCCTACGGCGAGGATTTCGTCATCCTCGACGTCGGCGGCGTCGGCTATCAGGTACATTGCTCCTCGCGCACCTTGCAGCATCTGCCCTCGCCGGGTGAGGCCGCTGTGCTGTCGATCGAGACCTATGTCCGCGAGGACCAGATCAAGCTGTTCGGCTTCCGCACCGATCAGGAGCGCGAATGGTTTCGCCTGCTCCAGACCGTGCAGGGCGTCGGCGCCAAGGTCGCGCTGGCCGTGCTCGGCACACTGTCGCCGGCCGATCTCGCCAATGCCATCGCGCTGCGCGACAAGGCCGCGGTGGCGCGAACGCCCGGTGTCGGCCCCAAGGTCGCCGAGCGCATCGTCACCGAATTGAAGGACAAGGCGCCGGCCTTCGCCAATGTCGATCCCGCTGTCGTGCATCTTGCCGGCGCCGTCGACGACCAGCGCGCACCGCGGCCCGTGGCGGATGCGATCTCCGCGCTGGTCAATCTCGGCTACGGCCAGCCGCAGGCCGCCGCGGCGATTGCATCGGCCTCGCGCAGCGCGGGTGAGGGCGCCGAGACGGCGCAGCTGATTCGATTGGGTTTGAAGGAACTGGCCAAGTGAACAACGGCCAGCGCCTCTCCGAGTGGGGTCAAGGTGCGGCACGCCAGCATTTGCGGCGCCTCGGCCGTATGTTCGTCGTCGTCTTCTGCGGAACACTTTTTGCCGGGTATCTTGCAATGCTGGCGTTCTCGGCATCAGGTTGTTTTCTTAGTCGTGTCATTCGATGCTTTTCGGTCTCGCGCGACCTGATCGGGTTCAGCTGGTTTGCCGTGAAAGGCTTGTTCTTGCCTGCGGCCGTTGTGGCCTTGATGGTTGCAATCTTCCTGCAAATCCGAGGCTCCGTTGTCTGGTGGGACGTTCTCGTTGCAAGCTTGCTTTCGGCGCTGGTGATTGGCTCTGTTGGAAGAGCACTGAGTGAACCGGCTGAGGCATTTGTCTTGCTTGTGGTAAGTTTGATCTTCTTTGCAGGTGCTCAAGCTGCCCTTCTTATCGACAAGCGACTGTGCAGGACTTCCGCATGACCACTCCCCCCCGCATGGTCTCGCCCGAGCGCCGCAGCGACGATGTCGGCGACACCGCGCTGCGGCCGCAATCGCTGTCCGACTTCGTCGGCCAGGCGCAGGCGCGCAAGAATCTCTCGATCTTCATCGAAGCGGCGCGCAAGCGCGGCGAGGCGCTGGACCACGTGCTGTTCGTAGGTCCCCCGGGGCTCGGCAAGACCACGCTGGCGCAGATCGTGGCGAAGGAGCTCGGAGTCGGTTTCCGCGCCACCTCGGGGCCCGTGATCGCCAAGGCCGGCGATCTTGCCGCCCTCTTGACCAACCTCGAAGAGCGCGACGTGCTCTTCATCGACGAGATCCATCGCCTCAGCCCGGCGGTGGAAGAGGTGCTCTATCCCGCGATGGAGGACTTTCAGCTCGACCTCATCATCGGCGAGGGCCCGGCGGCGCGCTCGGTCAAGATCGAGCTGTCGAAATTCACGCTGGTCGGCGCCACCACGCGCGCCGGCCTTCTCACCAATCCCTTGCGCGACCGCTTTGGCATTCCGGTCCGGCTCAACTTCTACACGATCGAGGAGTTGGAGAGCATCGTCAGCCGCGGCGCGCGCGTGCTCAACGTCGGCATGAGCGCCGATGGCGCCAACGAGATCGCGCGCCGCGCCCGCGGCACGCCGCGCATCGCCGGCCGCCTGCTCCGCCGCGTGCGCGATTTCGCCTCGGCGGCCGATGCCGACAAGATCGACCGTAAGATTGCCGACCATGCGCTGAGCGCGCTCGAGGTCGATGCCGCAGGGCTGGACGCGATGGATCGGCGCTATCTCTCGACCATCGCGCTCAACTATGGCGGCGGACCGGTCGGCGTCGAGACCATGGCTGCGGCCTTGTCGGAGCCGCGCGACGCCATCGAGGACATCATCGAGCCCTATCTGATCCAGTGCGGCTATCTGCAGCGCACGCCGCGCGGCCGCCTGCTGACCTCGCACGCCTTCCGCCATCTCGGTCTCGCCGAGCCCCCGCGCGATGCGGCGGCGCAGTTCGGCCTGTTCGGCACGGATGACAGCGACGAGTGATCTGCCGAACCTCGCGCTGTTCCGGCTTGATGAATTTCCGTTAACCTCGTGCAGACGATCTGCACGAACGCACCCCAATTCCGCTCCAATCGGATATCATCAAGGCGCCGCATCATCATCGGGCTTCCATGATCACGCGCCGTCATCTCATCCGTTCCATCGGCGGTCTGTCCGCCCTCGGCGTCTCGACCGCAGCCTACGGCGTCGGTGTCGAGCCGGTGCTGCGCCTTCGCGTCACGCGCTATCATCCGATGCCGCGGCAGTGGCCGGCGGATTTTCCGCTGAAGATTGCCGCCATCGCCGACATCCATGCCTGCGATCCCTGGATGTCGCTGGAGCGCATCGAGGGCATCGTCGACCGGACCAACGCGCTCAACGCCGATCTCATCGTGCTGCTCGGCGACTATGTCGCCGGCCTTCACCATGTCACGCGCTTCATTCCGTCGAGCGAATGGGCAAGGGTATTGGGGCGCCTGAAGGCGCCCCTCGGCGTCCATGCCGTCATGGGCAACCACGACTATTGGGATGACAGAACAGTGCAGCAGGCGGGGCACGGGCCGACCATCGCACATCGGGCGCTGGAGGCGGCCGGCATCCCCGTCTACGAGAACGATGCTGTGCGCCTCACCAAGGACGGCCGTCCGTTCTGGCTTGCCGGCCTCGGCGATCAGCTCGCCTTCCTGCCGGCGCGGCGCTTCCGGAGCATGGCGCACTTCGGTGCCGACGATCTCAATGCTACGCTGGCGAAGATCACCGACGATGCGCCGGTCATTCTGCTCGCGCACGAGCCCAATGTCGCTCCGCTCGTGCCCGCGCGCGTCGCGCTGCAATTGTCCGGCCATACCCATGGCGGCCAGGTCCGCCTGCTCGGCTGGTCACCGGCCGTCGCGCCCAGGAACGGCCTGCGTCTCGCCTATGGCCATTTCCGCCTGAAATGCGATCTCATCGTGTCCGGCGGCCTCGGTTGCAGCATCATGCCGCTCCGCTTCGGCGTGCCGCCTGAGATCGTCGAGGTGACGCTGGGAAGGTCAGGACCGGTCGTGTCCTAACACGCTTGCGCGTCCGGCTGTTTTTGCGCAAAACGTGCCGGTTACCGACCAGCGAAGAGGCTCCGGACGTGACAGCTCATCTCGACGGCGAGATCCGCGACGGCCGCCACCACATGCAGGTCCGGGTCTATTACGAGGACACGGATTTTTCCGGCATCGTCTATCATGCCAATTACCTGCGCTACATGGAGCGCGGACGCACCAATCATCTCAGGCTGATGGGTGCCGAGCAGCAGGTGCTGTTCGAGCAGACCGAGACGGACGGCGCGGGCTTCGCCTTCGTGGTGCGCTCGATGCATCTGGACTTCCTGAAGCCCGCGCGAATGGACGACGTGCTCGACGTCGTGACCTGGCCGGTCGCGGTGAAAGGGGCGTCAATCATGCTGGCGCAGGAGGTGCGGCGCGGTGACGACGTGCTGGTGAAAGCCGAGGTCCGCGTCGCCTTCATCAGCGGCGGCCGGGCCCAGCCGATTCCGAAGTCGATCCGCCAGCTGATGAAGGCCGATCTGGTTACGTGATCGCTCGATAGCGGATCGCCTATCGACTCTGCCAATTGCGACGATACATTCGCGGTCCCGATCAACCGATGAGGCCACCATGTCGCGCCCGCCGCTTCCACCCTTCACCCGCGAGACCGCCGCGCAAAAGGCCCGCATGGCCGAGGACGCCTGGAACTCACGCGATCCGGTGCGGGTCTCGCTCGCCTATACCGAGGACAGCCGCTGGCGCAACCGTTCGGAAGTTTTTCAGGGCCGCGAAGCCATCGTCGCCTTCCTCACCCGCAAATGGGAGAAGGAGCAGGATTACCGCCTGATCAAGGACCTCTGGGCCTTCGACGGCAGCCGCATCGCGGTGCGCTTCCAGTACGAATGGCACGATGCAAGCGGCCAGTGGTACCGCTCCTACGGCAACGAGCAATGGGAGTTCGACGAGCACGGCCTGATGAAGCGGCGCGAGGCCTCGATCAACGACATCGCCATTGCGGAGAAGGATCGCCGGTTTCACTGGGCGGCGCCGGGCCCGCGGCCGGCCGATGTGCCGGGGCTGGGAAGCGAGCCGTTCTGATATTTTCGCCAGCAACGCTGCTTCACCCTCTCCCCTTGCGGGAGAGGGTGGCTCGCCGCATAGCGGCGAGACGGGTGAGGGGTCTCTCTCCTCACGAGCAGTCCGGCGAATGGATAGAACCCCTCATCCGGCGCTTCGCGCCACCATCTCCCGCAAGGGGAGAAGGGAAGACGAGTGCGTCTCGAGCTTCGTAGTCAGGTGCGCTTAGCCAGAAACCGCGTAATCGCCCCGCCGAGCTTCGCATTATCCATCGGCTCCGCCAGCGACGCCCTCGCCGTGGCAACGACATCCTCAGGTGCCTTGCCATCGCGCAGATCGCAGCACACTTGCGCGAACCCGACATCGAATTCCGGATGCGGCTGCACTGTCAGCGTTGCGCCATTGGCATAGAGCAGGCCGGCATGCGGGGTGAACTCGGAGGAGAGGATCGTCAGCGCCTCGCTTGGCGGCTCGATCACCTGGTCCTGATGCGAGGCGGCGACCGCGACCGCTTCACCGTCGATGAGGCCGTTCTCCGGCAGCACCTGATAGACATGCCGGCCGATGCCCCAGCCCTGTTCTGATTTGCGCACGGTGCCGCCGAGCGCCTGCGCGATCAGCTGGTGGCCGAAGCAGACACCGACCATCGGTGTCTTGTTGGCGTAAGCCGTCCGCACGAAATCTTCCAGCGGCGCGATCCAGTCGAGCCCGTCATAGACCCCGGCCGCCGCGCCGGTAATGAGGATGGCCTCGAGCTTGCTCGGATCGGGCAGCGCATCGCCGTTGGGAATGCTGACGACCTCGATCGTCGCGGCCGGCTCCTCGGCGCGGATCATGCGCGCGAACATGTCCGGAAACGAACCGTGGCGCTCGCGGTATTTTTGCGGCACCTCTCCGGTCTCGATGATGGTGATGCGTGCCATGGGCCTCCCGGTCAAAAGGTTGCGAAGCTCAGCCGCTTTCTGCCCCATGTTGCTGGTGCGGCGCTGTGCGCTCGAGCAAAGCGCTCTCCTTGCGGATCTCGTTGAGAAAGGCCTTGGCCAGACGCGACAGCGGCTCGGCTTCAGACCATAGCATATAGGCGACCGCCTGCGTCGTCGGCGTGAACGGACGGACGACGAGGCCGCTGCCGCCGTTCTGCCGCGGCGAGAAAGGATCGACCACCGCCGCGCCGACGCCGGCGGCGGCCAGCACGCAGGCCGTGTTGCAGTAGCGCACCTCGACCGTCGGCCGGAACGGCGCGCCGGCGCGGGCAAAGCTGTCGCGCACGGCTTCGCCGAGCCGCGTGCCGCGTTCGAGCCCGATGAAGGGTAGGCCGGAGAGATCGGAAGCGGAGATCATCGGCCGGTCGGCGAGTGGATGCTGTGGCGGCAGCACGCAGACCATCTCGCCGGTGTGCACCACCTCATGCGCGATCCCTGGATGATGCGTGAGGCCGAGCGCGAAGCCGAGTTCGGCGACGCGGCTCAGCACACCCTCGATGATGCCCTCATAGCGCCGTACATCGAAGAACACCCGCGTCTCCGGGCGGCGGCGCAGGAAGCCCGACAGCGCGGACGGAATGATGCTGTACGCGAGCGGCGGCGTCGCCACGATGGCGAGATGCCCGGACCGGTTCTCGCGCAAATCGCGCATGCGGTTCTCGAGCTTGGCGTGCAGCGCGAAGATCGCCTCGCTCTCCTTGTAGAGCGCCATCGCTTCGGCGGTCGGAAACAGCCGGTTGTTGACGCGCTCGAACAGCGCAAAGCCCGCCTGCGCCTCCATCGTCTTCAGCGCGTTGCTGACCGCCGGCTGCGACAGCGCCAGCTCGTCCGCCGCCGCCACCGTGGTGCGGTGGCGGATCACGGCGCGAAGGATCTCGAGCTGACGCAGGTTCATATCACTGCCGATTATAGTCAGGGCCAAAACATCATAGCAACGCGAATTGATTTTGCAGCACCGCTCGCCCGTAATGGCAGCGGATTTGCACGTCGCATCAAAGGGTTCGTTCGCCCATTGAGGCAGCACTGCGCACAGATTGGAGGCAATCTTGGTTCGTGTCCTTCGCGCCGCAGCCGCTCAGATGGGGCCGACGCAAAAAGCCGATACGCGCGAACACACGTTGTCGCGGATGCTCGACATGCTGGAGGAGGCGGCCGGTCGGGGTGCGAGTCTTGTGGTGTTTCCGGAGCTCGCCTTCACCACCTTCTTCCCGCGCTGGCTGCTCGAAGGCGAGGCCCTCGACCGGTATTTCGAGCGCAGCATGCCGAACCCCGCGGTGGCAAAGCTATTCGATCGCGCACGTGCGCTGCGCGTCGGCTTCTATGTCGGCTATGCCGAGCTGACGCCGGAGGGGCGGCGCTACAATTGCTCCATCCTGGTCGATCGCGACGGCGAGGTTCTCGGCCGCTATCGCAAGGTGCATCTGCCGGGCTCGGTCGAGCCGCGTCCGGGCGCGCGCTACCAGCAACTCGAGAAGCGCTACTTCGAATATGGCGACCTCGGCTTTCCCGCCTTCCGCGCTGGCTCGTCCTGGGCCCATGCCATCATGGGCATGATGATCTGCAATGATCGTCGCTGGCCGGAATCCTGGCGCGTGCTCGGTCTGCAAGGAGTCGAGCTCGTCTGCATCGGCTACAATTCGGCGGCCTACGATCCCAACGGCGGCACGACCGAAGACGGAGCCTTGCGCACCTTCCACTCGACGCTGGTGACCCAGGCCAACGCCTACATGAACGCGACCTGGGCGATTTCGGTGGCGAAGGCGGGCGAGGAGGACGGCTCCGGCCTGATCGGCGGCTCCTGCATCGTTGATCCCAACGGCCGCATCGTCGCGCAGGCGCAGACGCTGGCCGACGAGGTGATCGTCGCCGACATCGATCTCGACCTCTGCCGCCAGGGCAAGGACAAGATGTTCAACTTCGCCGCCCACCGGCGGCCCGACCAATACAGGGTGATCACCGAGCGTGCCGGAATCATCGAGCCGGCCGTTCTCGACGCGGATTGATCAACGGCCGGTCGCAGCATTGGCAAAAGGAGCTGACATGACACGCCTCTCGTATTTGCTTGCCTGCGCAGCGCTGGCTGCGGTGACGTCGGCGCGAGCCGCCGAGCTGCCGGCGGAGATCAAGCAGGCTGGTACGCTGAAGCTCACGGTCAATTCCACCTACGCGCCGATGGAATATCGCGACCCCGCAACCAACGAGCTGGTCGGGCTCGACATCGATCTGGCGAAGGAGCTCGCCAAGCGGCTCGGAGGGCTGAAGATCGTCTGGAGCGAGACGCCGTTCGCCGAGCTGATCCCTTCGCTCACGACCAAGCGGGCCGACTTCATCATTTCCGGCATCTCCGATCGTGCCTCGCGGCGCGAGACCGCCGACTTCGTCGATTACCTCGCAACCGGCCCGCAGTTCTTCGTGATGGCGGAGAGCGCGGTCAAGGACGCCACCGATCTCTGCGGCAAGAAGGTCGGCACCACCCGCAGCACCAGCTTCCCGGTCGAGATCGAGAAGTGGAGCAAGCAGAATTGCGAGCCGGCCGGCAAGCTCGCGATCCAGTACGTTCCGGGCGAGAATTCCATCGATGTCCGCAACCAGCTCAAGCAGGGCCGCATCGACGCCGCCGTGCAGGGTAGCGAGACGTTGCCTTATGCGCAGCAACAGGAGCCCGGCAAGTATCGCATCGTCGGCGAGCCCTTTGCCAGGGGCTATCAGGGCATCATGTTCCGCAAGGACGATGCCGCCTTGCGCGAAGTCGTGACCGAGAAACTCGCGGCGATGATCGCTGACGGCTCGTACAAGGCCATTCTCGACAAATGGGGCTTGGGGACCAATGCAGTCGCCCAGCCCATGCTGAACGCGGCGCCGCAATGAAGCAGGCGCCGGCACTCGCGCAAGGATTTCCCGATCTGTCGGGCATGCGGATCGCGCGCGAGCCGCACTGGTTTCGCTGGATCAGCGCGGCCCTGATCGTCCTCGTGCTGGCGGCGATCGCGCGCGCCTTTGCGAACGGCCAGATCGAATGGTCCTATGTCAGCCGCTTCCTGACCGCAAAGGTCATCCTCGAAGGCATCGTCAACACCATGGTGATGGCGGTGCTGGCGATGATGCTCGGCATCTTCCTTGGCATCGTCGTCGCGATCATGCGGCTGTCGCCCAATCCGGTGCTGAAGTCGGTCGCCGCCGGCTACACCTGGCTGTTCCGCGGCACGCCACTGATCCTGCAGCTGCTGTTGTGGTTCAATCTCGCGCTGGTGTTTCCGACCATCGGCATCCCCGGCCTGTGGTCCGCGCGCGCCGTCGACGTCATGACGCCGTTCCTTGCCGCGCTGCTCGGGCTCGGCATCAACCAGGGCGCCTACACCTCCGAAGTGATGCGCGCCGGCATGCTGTCGGTCGATATCGGGCAATATGAGGCGGCGCAGGCGATCGGTATGGGACGGCTGCGCGCGCTGCGCCGCATCGTGCTGCCGCAGGCGATGCGCGTGGTGATCCCGCCGCTCGGCAACGAGTTCATCGGCATGGTGAAGGCGACCTCGCTCGCCAGCGTGATCCAGTATCCGGAGCTGCTGCACAATGCCGAGAACATTTACTACGCCAACTCCCGCGTCATCGAGCTGCTGATCGTCGCCGGGCTCTGGTACCTGCTCGCGGTCTCGATCCTGACACCGCTCCAGATGTTGCTCGAACGCCGCTTTGCACGCGGCACATTGCGGCTGGCGCGATGACAAAGCCGCTCGTCGCGATCCGCTCCGTAGCCAAGAACTTTGGAGAGTTTCGGGCTCTCAAGAACGTCTCGCTCGACGTCTGGCCCGGCGAGGTGATGTGCCTGATCGGCGCCTCCGGCTCCGGCAAGACCACGCTGCTCCGCTGCATCAATCAGCTCGCCACGATCGATGCCGGCGGCATCTGGCTCGACGGCGAACTGCTCGGAGTGCGCGAGCAAGGCGGGAAACTCCATCGCCTGAGCGAGCGCGAAATCGGGCGGCAGCGGCTCAAGACCGGCATGGTATTCCAGCGCTTCAACCTGTTTCCGCACAAGACCGCGCTGGAGAACATCACGGAAGGCCCGACCCAGGTGCAGGGGCGCAAGCCGGATGAGGTGCGCGCCGAGGCGACCGAGCTGCTTCGGCGCGTCGGATTGTCGGCCAAGGCCGACTGGTATCCGGCGCAGCTCTCCGGCGGCCAGCAGCAGCGCGTCGCGATCGCGCGGGCGCTCGCCATGAAGCCGATGCTGATGTTGTTCGACGAGCCCACCAGCGCACTCGATCCCGAGCTGGTCGGCGAGGTGCTCGCGGTCATGAAGGAGCTGGCGCGAAGCGGCATGACCATGATGGTGGTGACGCACGAGCTCGGCTTCGCCCGCGAGGTCGCCGACCGCGTCGTCTACATGGATAAGGGCGCGATCGTCGAGCAGGGCCGCGCCTCCGACGTGTTGGGCGCGCCGCGCGAGGAGCGCACCAAGGCATTTCTTTCGGCAGTGATCTGACATTGGGGGTATGGCGATGAAGAGATTCTTGCTTGCGTCGGCGTTCCTGGGCGCCATGAGCGTGTCGGCAATGGCGGCCGAACTGCCGCCTGAGATCGCAAAGCGCGGCAGCATCAAGGTCGCGGTGGTGCCGAACTATCCGCCGATGGAGTTCCGCGATCCCGCCACCAACGCGCTCTCCGGCTTCGACGTCGATCTTGGCGAGGCGATCGGCCGCAAGCTCGGCGTCAAGATCGAATGGACCGAGACCAGCTTTGCCGAGTTCATGCCCTCGATCTCGACGGGGCGGGTGGATGCGATCCTGTCCGGTTTCACCGACTATGCGAGCCGGCACGAGGTCGCGACCTTCGTCGATTATTTGCGCAGCGGCCCGCAGTTCTTCGTGCAGGCGTCACGCAAGGCGGAATTCAAGGATGCGACGTCGCTGTGCGGCAAGAAGGTCGGCGCCAGCCGACGCACCATGTTCCCGGCCCAGATTGCGGCGTGGAGCGAGAAGAACTGCGGCAGCTCTCCGATCCAGGTCGTCGGCACCGACGGCTCGGCCGACGCGCGCACTCAGCTGCGGCAAGGCCGCATCGATGCCGCCGCCCAGGGCAACGAGACGCTGCCCTACATCATGGACCTCGAGCCCAACACCTATGCGACCGTGGGCGAGCCCATCGCACAGCAATTCACCGGCATTGCTCTGCCGGTGAAGGAGAAGGCATTGCAGCAGGCAATGCTGGAAGCCGTCGATGCGCTGATCGCGGACGGCACCTACAAGACGCTGCTGGCAAAGTGGAAATTGAGCGACAACGCAATCGAGAAGGCGACCATCAATGCTGGACAGTAAGGCACTCCAGAGCATCCCGCTCGTTCCGGCCAACACCGCGGATCCCGCGCCCGACTATCCCTGGCCGAAGCCGTACACATCCGCGATGTTCCTGTCGTTCGACGTGGACGCCGAGAGTGCCTGGACCAGCAAGGACGCGGTGCATGCGCAGCGGCTCATCACCATGAGCTATGGCGGCTATGAGGTGCGCGTCGGCACGCCGAAGCTTTTGGAGCTGCTCGACCAGCTCGATCTCAAGGCGACGTTCTTCGTCACGGGGTGGTCGGTCGACGCGCATCCGGCGATGGCAGAGTCCATCCTCAAGGCCGGTCACGAGATCGGCCATCACGGCTATCACCATCTCTTGCCCGATCCCGGCGATCCATGGATCGAGGAGGAGCTGGAGCGCGGCTTCGAGGCTTTGAAGCGTCGGCTCGGCGTCAAGCCGACCGGCTATCGCGCGCCCTATGGCGAGTTCACGGAGGAGCTGCGCGTCGCGCTGGTGCGGCACGGCATCGTCTACACGTCCTCGTTCCGCGACGACGTCAGGCCCTATCGCCATCGCCTCGCCGACGGCAAGTCCGGCACGATCGAACTGCCGGTCACCGCGAGCTATGACGACTGGATGCACGGCCTGTCGGCGCGCTTCAGTCCGCGCTCGGTCTTCCCCAAGGAGCACGTGCTCTCGATGTGGAAGGACGAACTCGACGAAGTCCGCGACTGGGGCGCGATGGTGACGACGGTGCTGCATCCGCAATGCAGCGGCCGCCCGATGCGGCTGCGGCTGCTGCGCGAGTTCCTGACCTACGCGAAGTCGTGCCCGGATGTCTGGATCACCACCGGCGAGAACATCGCGAAAAACTTCCTGCGTCACGAAGCCGGTAACCGATAATGTCCATCTCCCGCCGTTCGCTCCTCAAGGCTGGCGCGGCGCTGCCGGCGCTGTCGTTGCCGGGCATCGTCCGCGCTGAATCGCAATCCACGCTGCGCTTCATCCCCGTCATCGATCTCGCCTTCGTCGATCCCATCTATTCGACCGCGCAGGTGTCGCGAAACCACGGCTTCATGGTCTACGACACGCTGTACGGCATGAGCTCCTCGCTCCAGGTCTCGCCGCAGATGCTGTCGGGCCACGCCATCTCCGCCGACCAGCTGCAGTGGGACCTCACGCTTCGCGACGGCCTGTTCTGGCACGATGGCGAACGCGTGCTGGCGCGCGATTGCGTCGCCAGCATCCGTCGCTGGGCCGCGCGCGACGGCTTTGGCGGCGAGCTGATGGAGGCGACCGCCGAGCTCTCGGCTGCCGACGACCGCACCATCCGCTTTCGTCTGAAGCGTCCTTTTCCGCTGCTGCCGCAGGCGCTCGGCAAGGCCGCGATCAATGCCTGCTTCATGATGCCGGAGCGGCTGGCGAGCCAGGATCCGTTCAAGCCGCTCACCGAGGTGATCGGCAGCGGCCCGTTCCGCTATCTCGCCGACGAGCGCGTACAGGGCGCGCGCAACGCCTATGGCAAATTCGAGCGCTACCAGCCGCGCACCGACGGCAAGCCGGATTGGACCGCGGGGCCGAAGATCGTGCACTACGATCGCGTGGTCTGGACCACGACGCCCGATGCCGGCACCGGCGTCGCCGCGCTGCAGACCGGCGAGCAGGATTGGCAGGAGACCACGCCGCACGATCTCTTGCCGGTGATCAAGACCGCCGGCGACATCGAGACGCGCGTCCTCGATCCCCGCGGCTACGCCTGCATGCTGCGGCTCAACCACCTGCAGCCGCCGTTCGACAATCCCGCCATCCGCCGCGCGCTGCTGGGCGCGATCGACCAGTCTGCGTTCATGACCGCTGTCGCCGGCACCGATCCGGCGTTCCAGGTCTCACCGATCGGCTATTTCGCGCCCGGCACGCCGATGGCGAGCGAGGTCGGGCTCGACGTGTTCCGCGGCCCGCGCGACTACGCCAAGGTGAAGGCCGACCTGAAAGCCGCCGGCTATAACGGCGAGAAGATCGTGCTGCTCGTTCCGACCAACTCGCTGGCGCAGAAGCCGCTCGGCGAGATCGCGGTGGATTCGTTGCGCAAGGCCGGCATGAACGTCGAATATGCCGGCCTCGATTTCGCCGTGGTGCTGCAGCGCCAGCTGAAGAAGGATCCGCTGCCGCAGGGCGGCTGGAGCGCCGCGGTCGGCAATTGGCAGGGCATCGACTGGCTCAACCCGGCCGGCAACACCAACATTCGCGGCGAAGGCAAGGTTGCCGGCTGGTATGCGAGCGAGAAGATGGGACCCTTGCGCAGCCAATGGCTGGCGGCCTCCGAACTCGCCGAACAGCAGCGCATCTGCCGCGAAGTCCAGAGGGTGGCGTTCGAGGAAATCCCCTATATTCCGATCGGCCTGTACAAGCAGCCGACGGCCTACCGCAAGGCCATCACCGGCATTCTCGACGGCACCGCCGTTTTCTGGAACGTACGCCCCGCATGAGCACCACAGCAATCTTCGGCAGCTATGTGCTGTCACGCAAAGACGGCGCGCAGGATGTCTTGCGCGACCACTGGGTTCTGGTCGAAGGCAAGAAGATTGCAGCGATCACGCGCGACAAGCCGCGCGCTGATCAAGTCTATGATCGCCCTGGCCGCTTCGTCCTGCCGGGCCTGCTCAACCTGCACAATCATTGCTTCTCGGAAGCGGTGGCGCGCAGCCACACCGAGGACGGCAACGGCCGCAAGAACAACCAGAGCATTGTCTACACGGTGCTGCTGCCGCTGACCAAGCGCGGCGCCGACATCCTGTCGGCGGAAGAGCGCCTTGCGGTGGCGCGGCTCGGCATCCTCCAGCTGCTCAAGGGCGGCGCCACCACGGTGATGGAGCCGTTTCGCAACTCGATCCCCGAGATGTTCGACGCGGCGGAAGAGATGGGCATCCGCTTCTATGGTGCGCCCTATCTGTTCTCGACCTCCGACGCCAAGGCCGGGCCGGATGGTGTGGTCCAATATACCGGCGACGACGGCGCCGCGGACATGGCGACATGGAATGCGCTCTATCAGCGCTGGAATAATCGCGGCGACGGCCGCATCAGCCTCGCCATGAGCCCGCATGCCACCGACACCTGCGGCCCCGATCTCTTGAAGGCCTGCGCCAGCCGGGCGCGCGAGCTCGGCGTTCCCATCACGACGCACATGGCGCAAAGCCGCGCCGAGGTCGAGACCATCGGCAAGCGCTATGGCGGCCGCACGCCGGCAGAATATCTGGACTGGCTCGGCCTGCTCGCGCCCGATCTGATGGCGGCGCATTGCATGTTCTCGAGCGACGACGATCTCAAGCTGATGGCCGCGCGCGGCATGACCGTCTTGAACTGCCCGCGCGTGTTCGCGCGTGCCGGCATCACCGCGGCGTTCAGCCGCTTCGCCGCGCACGGCGTGCGCACCGTGGTCGGCACCGACGGCTACAACATGGACCTGCTCGGCGAGCTCAATGCGGCGTCGCTGATCTCCAAGATCATTTCGGCGCGCCCTGACGTCGCGAACTCACCCGAACTGATCGAGGCGAACACGGCCGTGGCCGCCGACGTGATCAAGCGGCCCGATCTCGGCCGCATCGAGCCGGGCGCGACCGCCGACCTCACGGTGGTCGATCTCACCCATCCGCATCTGCAGCCGCTGTTCGACCCGCGCCGCGCGCTGATCGCACTCGCCAACCGCGCCAATATCGATCAGGTCATGGTCGATGGCCGCGTGCTGGTCGATGAGGGGCGCTATCTCGGCGCGGATGAAGCCGCGATTACGGCGGCCGGCACCGCCGCGATCGGCAAGATCTGGGATCTGCCGGAGGCGCAGGCCGCGTTCAACGGCTGACCCCGGCTTCGTCGTCCTCGAACTCCACCAGCGCCTTGCGCATGGTCTCGACCAGGTCCAGTGCCACCGGCGACGGGCTGCGCTGCGCCGGAAACACCGCGGAGAATTCGAAGTCGATCCGCGGCAGGAAGCGGCGCACGATGACGCCGCGCGTTGCAAATTCCTGCGCCGTGAAGGGATCGCAGATCGCGACGCCGAGGCCTGACGACACCATGCCGCACATGATTTCCGACAGCGTGGTCTCAACGCGCAGCACGCGGCGGACATCGTGGCGGTGGAAGACCTGGTCGACGAGATGCCGGCTCGACGATCCCGCCGACAGCGAGATGAAGGTCTCGCCCTCGAAGTCGCGCGGCTCCAGCACTTCCTTCTCCGCGAGGCGATGACCGGTCGGCAGCACTGCGACGCGCGCCGGCGCCGGCAGTCTCTGGCTCGGCAGACCGGAATGCGCGATCGGCACCTCGGCAAAGCCGACGTCACATTGATTGTTCAGCACCCAGTCGACCACGATCGGCGAGATGACACCGAAGAAGGCCAGATTGAGGTTTGGCCGCTCCTTCAGGAAGTGACCGGTGAGCCGCGGCAGATAGCCGTTCGACAGCGCCGGCAGTGCTGCGATGCGTAGGGAGCCCGTGCGCCGACCGCGGATTTCTTCCGCCGCCGCAGTGATGCGTTCCAGCCCGACGAAGGAGCGCTCGACTTCGGTATAGAGCGCCATCGCCGCGGCGGTCGGCACCAGGCCGGTGCCGCGCCGTTCGAACAGCTCCATTTTGAGCAGGGCCTGGAGGTCGCGCAGCAAGCGGCTGACGGCCGGCTGCGTCACCTTCATCAGCGCCGCCGCCTCGGTCACACTGCCGGTCAGCATCATCGCGCGGAAGGCCTCCACCTGCCGCGAATTGATCCGCGCCATCCCAACTCCATCCATAACATTTCGGCATGCAGAGGGTGCCATTATTCATTGGACGATGGAAGTATAGGTCTGCGATCTTTTTCATCAGGACTGGAGACAGCCCGCTTTTTCGGCAGATTGGAGGGGTTCAAACCTCCAGATCGCGCCAAAACCCGCCGAATGGGGGCCGGAGCCCTGATCGGAAGCGGTTTGGCGCGGACGGAAATGCGGCGACGCGCTTCAGCCAGCGAGACTCGTCGGCACGTCACCTCATTCCGGTATTGGAGATCGGTCCACATGAAGACTTTTCGCCTTCTGACCGCGGTCAGCATCGCAGCGCTCATTGCCGCCCCCTCGGTCGCCTCGGCCCAGCAGAAAACGCTCTATGTCGCCGGCTATGGCGGCTCGTTCGAGAAGACCATTCGCGACGAGGTGATCCCGGCCTTCGAGAAGGAGAACGGCGTCAAGGTCGAATACGTCGCCGGCAATTCCACCGACACGCTCGCCAAGCTCCAGGCGCAGAAGGCCAACCAGCAGATCGACGTCGCGATCGTCGATGACGGTCCGATGTACCAGGCCATCCAGCTCGGCTTCTGCGGCAAGCTCGACGGCTTGCCCGCCGATCTCTACGACACTGCACGCTTCAAGGACGATCGCGCGGTTGCGATCGGCATCGTCGCCACCGGGCTGATGTACAACACCAAGGTGTTCAAGGAGAAAGGCTGGGCGCCGCCAACCTCGTGGAACGACCTGAAGGACACGAAATACGCAAAACAGCTCGTGATTCCGCCGATCAACAACACCTACGGTCTCGAAGCGCTGGTGATGCTGTCGAAGATGAACGGCGGCGGCGAGACCAACGTCGAGTCCGGCTTCAAGATCTTCAAGGAGCAGATCAATCCGAACGTGCTGGCCTATGAGCCGTCGCCGGGCAAGATGACCGAGCTGTTCCAGTCCGGCCAAGCCGTGATCGCGGTATGGGGCACCGGCCGCGTGCAGAGCTTCGCCAATACCGGCTTCCCCGTCGACTTCGTCTATCCGAAGGAAGGCGCAGCGACGCTGCTGACCACGGCGTGCCCGATCAATAAGCCCAATGCTTCGCCGCTGGCTGCGAGCTTCGTCAAGATGCTGCTCGATCCGAAAACCCAGCTCGTGATGCTGAAGGATTACGGCTACGGCCCGGTGCTGAAATCGCTGGTGATCCCGCCCGAGCTCGGCAAGATGGCGCCGATCGGCGAGCGCGCGGCCAAGCTCTACAATCCGGACTGGACCGTGATCAACGAGAAGCGCGAGGAGTGGACCAAGCGCTGGAATCGCGAGGTCGAACGCTGATCGGTCGCCTCGGAGACAGCGTCATGGCCTATCTCGAGCTCGATCGGGTCGCAAAGCAGTTCGGCACGCAGACCGTGGTCGATGACTTCAGCCTGTCGGTGGGGAAGGGGGAGTTCATCTCCTTCCTCGGCCCGTCCGGCTGCGGCAAGACCACGACGCTGCAGATGATCGCGGGCTTCCTCGATCCGACGCGCGGCGCGATCCGCCTCGAGGGCAAGGACCTGACCGCGATCCATCCGGCCAAGCGCGGCCTCGGCATCGTGTTCCAGAGCTACGCGCTGTTTCCGCACATGACCGCGGCGGAGAACGTCGCCTTCGGCCTGGAGATGCGCGGCGTGCCGCGCGCTGAAAGGTCCGAACGCGTCCGCGCCGCACTCGCGATGGTGGGCCTCGCCGGATACGAGGACCGTCACCCCCGTCGCATGTCCGGCGGCCAGCAGCAGCGCGTGGCGTTGGCGCGTGCGCTGGTGATCAAGCCGAGCGTGCTGCTGCTCGACGAGCCGCTGTCGAACCTCGACGCCAAGCTGCGCGAGGAGATGCAGATCGAGCTGCGTCAGATCCAGCGCACCGTTGGCACCACCACGATCCTGGTCACGCACGACCAGAACGAGGCGATGTCGCTGTCGGATCGCATCGTGGTCATGAGCCAGGGCAAGATCGAGCAGATCGGCACGCCACAAGAGACCTATGAAAGGCCGGCCTCGGCCTTCGTCTCGCAATTCCTCGGCAAGACCAACGATTTTGCCGGAACGATCGACCGGACCGTCGCGCCGACGCAGTTGGTGGCCGGCTCCTGGCGCGCACCGGCGCCGGCTGGGCTCGGCGGTCCCGTCACCGTCAGCGTTCGCCCCGAAAGAATCGGCTTTGGCGATACAGGGCTCAGCGCAAAAATCATCACGCGCATCTTCCAGGGCAATCACTGGCTGTTCCAGTGCGACAGTGAATGCGGCCCGGCGATCGTGATCCGCCAGAACGACGGCAAAGCGCAGCCGGCCGAAGGGGACGCGGTTCGCCTCACCTGGCGGCCCGAAGACATGAGCGTTCGCGTGAGGGCCGGCGCATGAGCATGGCGGCCGAGGAGCGCAGCCTGCGCGCGCCGTGGGTGCTGACCGCACCCGCCTTGATGCTGTTCGTCGGAGTGCTGCTGATTCCGCTGGCGATGACGGTAATGCTGTCATTCCACGATTGGGGCCAGTACAAGGGCATCGAGCCGGTCTTCATCCTCAAGAACTGGCACGAGATCGCGACCGATCCCTATTACGCCGAGATGTTCTGGCGGACGTTCCGCATCGCCATCCTGACCACACTGCTCACCGCGCTACTCGGGGCACCCGAAGCCTATATCCTCAACCGCATGAGCGGCCGCTGGAAGAGTTTTTTCCTGCTGGTCATTCTCGGGCCGCTTCTCATCTCCGTGGTGGCGCGCACGCTGGGCTGGGCCCTGCTGTTTGGCGGCAACAACGGGCTGGTCAACAAGCTCCTGATCTCGCTCGGGCTGATCGGCTCCCCCATTCCCTTCATGTTCACCGAAACAGGCGTGGTGATCGCGCTCGCGCATGTGATGATGCCGTTCATGGTGCTCTCGGTGTGGGCGGCGCTGCAGCGGCTCGATCCGCAGATCGAGAATGCCGCGATGTCGCTCGGCGCGGGCCCTGCGACCATCATCCGCCGCATCATCATGCCCCAGATCATGCCGGGCGTGCTGTCGGGCGCCATCATCGTGTTCTCGCTCTCGGCCAGCGCCTTCGCAACGCCTGCGATCATCGGCGGCCGCCGGCTCAAGGTCGCGGCAACGCTCGCCTATGACGAATTCCTCAACACGCTGAACTGGCCGCTGGGCGCTGCGGTCGCAACGCTGCTGCTGGCCTCATTGGTGCTGATCGTCGTCGGCAGCAACGCACTGATCGAACGCCGCTATGCGGAGGTGTTCCGATGAGCCGGAACGGTCCGCTCGCGCTGATCTTTCACACCATCTTCGTCATCGTCATGGTGGCGCCGATCCTGGTGGTCTGCCTCGTCGCCTTCACGCCTGAGGGATACCTGTCGCTGCCGACCAACGGCTTCTCGCTGCGCTGGTTCAGGACCATTGCGAACTACCCCGAATTCATTCACGCCTTCTGGGTCAGCCTCGGCCTTGGCGCGTTGTCCTCCCTCGTGGCGCTGCTGTTCGCGGTGCCGGCGGCGCTGGCGATCGCGCGCTATCGCTTCCGTGGTCGTGATGTGCTGGCCGCGATGTTCCTGTCGCCGCTGATGATCCCACATGTGGTGCTCGGCATCGCCTTCCTGCGCTTCTTCACTTCGGCCGGTCTCGGCGGCAGCTTCGCGGCGCTGATCGTCGCGCATGTCATCATCGTGTTCCCGTTCGCGCTGCGGCTGACGCTGGCGGCGGCGACCGGCATGGACCGCACGGTCGAGATGGCGGCGGTCTCGCTCGGCGCCGGCGGCTGGACGCTGTTCCGCCGCGTGACCTTGCCGCTGATCCTGCCCGGCGTGATTAGCGGTTGGGCGCTCGCCTTCATCCAGTCCTTCGACGATCTCACCATGACCGTCTTCCTTGCTGCGCCCGGGACCGAGACGTTGCCGGTCCGCATGTTCCTTTACATCCAGGACAACATCGATCCGCTCGTGACGTCGGTCTCGGCCTGCGTGATCGCAATCACCATGGCCGCCCTCATTTTGCTCGACCGCTTCTACGGGCTCGACCGTGTGCTCGCTGGCAAGGGCGATACGGGACGATAGGAGAACTCATGTCAGGAGATTACGACGTCGCCGTCGTCGGCGGCGGACTGCTCGGCTCCGCCATTGCCTGGGGCCTCGGCCGGCTCGGCAAGAAGGTCGCCGTGCTCGACGAAGGCGACATCACCAAGCGCGCCTCGCGCGCGAACTTCGCATTGGTGTGGGTGCAGAGCAAAGGGCTCGGCATGCCGGCCTATACGCGGTGGACCGTGCAGGCCTCGCAGGCGTGGGGCCGGCTGGCCTCCGAGCTGAAGCAGCAGACCGGCCTCGACGTCGCCCTGCAGCAGAACGGCGGTTTTCATCTCACGCTCGGCGAGGACGAATTCGGCCAGCGCACCGAGCTCGTCAAGCGCATGCACAACCAGGTCGGCGCGGCCGACTACAAGATGGAGATGCTGCGGCCGTCCGAGGTGAAGGAGGCGCTGCCGCTGATCGGCCCCGAGGTCTCCGGCGGCAGCTATTGTCCGCTCGACGGCCACGTCAATTCGCTGCGCACCTTCCGCGCCTTCCACACCGGCTTCATTGCGTTCGGCATCGACTATTTTCCGGAGCGTCCGGTCTCGGCGATCAGCAAGAGCGGGGGCGAATTTCGGCTGATCACGCCGCAGGGCGAGCTGCGCGCCGCCAAGATCGTGCTCGCCGCCGGCAACGCCAACCAGACGCTGGCGCCGATGGTCGGCCTCTTTGCGCCGATGGGCCCGACTCGCGGCCAGATCGTCGTGACCGAGCGCACCATGCCGTTCCTGCCGCATCCGCTGACCACGATCCGCCAGACCGACGAGGGCACGGTGATGATCGGCGACAGCAAGGAGGACGAGCTCGATGATCGCACGCTGAAGCCGTCGATCAGCGGCGTCATGGCCGATCGCGCGCAACGCATGTTCCCGCATCTGGCGCGGCTCAACGTGGTCAGGAGCTGGTCCGGCATTCGCGTCATGCCGCAGGACGGCTTTCCGATCTACGACCAGTCGGAGACGCATCCCGGCGCCTTCGTCGCCTGCTGCCATTCCGGCGTGACGCTCGCCTCCAACCACGCCTTCGAGATCGCGCGCATGGTGGCGCAGGGCGCGCTCGAGCCGGAGCTGGTCGGCGCGTTCTCGGCCAGCCGTTTTGGCGGCGCAGGTGCTGCGAACAGCAGCGGCTACTAGAGATTCTGAGAAGGAGCCAAGAGGCATCCCCATGTTCAAGCGATCCGAACAGGACAAGCGGCCACAGGTGCAGATCTTCGTCGATGGCGTCGCGGTCGCAGCGCGCCAGGGCGACACCGTCTCCGCCGCACTGCTGGCCTCCGGCGTTGACGCACGGCGTTCCACCGCGGTGAGCGGCGCGCCGCGTCTGCCTTATTGCATGATGGGCGTCTGCTTCGACTGCCTCGTCACCATCGACGGCGTCGGCAACCGGCAAGGGTGCCTCGTGCCCGTCGCCGAGGGCATGCAGATCGAAATCCAGAAGGGCAAGCGGGAGATCGGAAAATGAGCGTGGCTCCCAAGCGCGAAAACTATGACGTCGTGGTGATCGGCGCCGGGCCCGCGGGCCTTGCGGCTGCCGCAACATCCGCCAAGGCCGGCCTCTCGACGCTGCTGCTCGACGAGAACATCGGCCCCGGTGGCCAGGTGTTTCGCGCCATCGCCTCGACGCCGGTTACCGAGCGCAATCAGCTCGGCGCCGATTATTGGGTCGGGGCCGATCTCGTGCAGTCGCTGCGCGCGAGCAATGCGGAGGTCATTCACCGCGCCACCGTCTGGAGCCTCGACCGCAATCTCGATATCGCCGTCTCGATCGGCGGCGCCTCGGCCTTCGTCAAGGCGAAACGCGTGATTCTCGCGACCGGTGCGCTGGAGCGGCCGTTCCCAATTCCCGGCTGGACGCTGCCGGGCGTGATGACCGCCGGCGCGGCGCAGACCATGCTGAAGTCCTCGGCCCTGGTGCCCGACGGACGCACGGTGATCGCAGGGCAGGGGCCGCTGCTGTGGCTGCTCGCCGCGCAGATACTGCGGCTTGGCGGCCGCATCGATCGCATCCTCGACACCACCCAGCGCGGCAATTATTTCGCCGCGCTCCCGCACGCTTTCGCCTTCCTCACCTCGCCCTATTTCGCCAAGGGCCTGTCGATGATGCGCGAGGTGAGGGCGAAGGTGCAGGTCGTCTCCGGCGTCACCGAGCTTGCGGCTTCCGGTGATGGCCAGCTTGCCAGCGTGAGCTACGTCGCCGGCGGCAAGCGCGAGACCATCGCTGCGGACCTGTTGCTGCTGCATCAGGGCGTCGTGCCCAACGTCAATCTGGCGATGTCAGCCGGCATCGAGCATCGCTGGGATGATCTGCAATTGTGCTGGTCGCCAGTGCTCGACGCGAGCGGCAATTCGTCGGTCGCCGGCATCGCGATCGCCGGTGACGGGGCCGGCATCGGCGGCGCGAGTGCAGCCGTGGTGCGCGGTCGCATTGCCGCGCGCGCCGCCGTCGAAGCACTGGCGCCCGCTTCTGCCGCAAAACTTCCCGCAATGGCGACGCTCCGTTCCGACCTCGCCAAGGCTGAGCGTGGTCGCCTGTTCCTCGACACGCTGTTCCGCCCCGCGCCGCAGTTCCGGATTCCTTCAGGCGATACCATCGTCTGTCGTTGCGAAGAGGTCACGGCAAAGGACGTTCTCGATTCCGTCGCGATCGGCGCGACCGGGCCGAATCAGCTCAAGGCCTATCGCCGCACCGGCATGGGCCCGTGCCAGGGCCGGCTCTGCGGCCTCACCGTCACCGAGCTGATGGCGGGGGCGCGCGGCAAGACCCCGCAGGAGATCGGTTACTACCGGCTGCGCGCGCCGGTGAAGCCGATCACGCTGGCCGAACTCGCCGCCGTTCCCAAGAGCGAGGCCGACGTCAAGGCTGTGGTGCGCGGATGAGCACAAATGTGGATGCGATCGTCATTGGCGGCGGCATCCACGGGTGCTCGACCACGCTGCATCTGTGTCTCGCCGGCCTGAAGCCGGTGCTGATCGAGAAGGACTATGCCGGCCGTCACGCCTCGGGCGTCAATGCCGGCGGCGTCCGGCAGCTCGCGCGGCACATTCCCGAGATTCCGCTGTCGATCCGCTCGATGGACATCTGGGAGAAGATCACGGATCTCGTCGACGACGATTGCAGCTTCGAGAGCTACGGCCAGGTGCTGGTCGCCGAGAACGAGGAAGAACTCGCCCTCTGCCGCGCGCGCGTCGCCGAGCTCAATGCGCTGGGCTTCACCCACGAGGAGCTGATCGACGCCGCCGAACTGCGCCGGCTGGTGCCGGCGGTGGCCGAGACCTGTCCCGGCGGTGTGGTTTCTCGGCGTGACGGTGCGGCCAATCCGGCGCAGACGACGACGGCGTTCCGCCGCAAGGCCGAGCAATTGGGCGCAACTGTGCGCGAAGGCGTAGCTGCCGGCAGCATCCGGCACCGTGACGGCCTCTGGCACGTCGATGCCGGGTCGGAGAGCTTTGCCGCGCCGGTGCTGGTGAATGCTGCCGGCGCCTGGGCCGGCAGGATCGCGGCTCATCTCGGCGAGCCCGTCCCGGTCGAAACCGTGGCGCCGATGCTGATGATCACCTCGCGCGTGCCGCACTTCATCGACCCCGTCGTGATCCTGCGTGGTCGAAAGCTGTCCTTCAAGCAGTTCAAGAACGGCACCGTGCTGATCGGCGGCGGCCATCTGGCGACGCCCTATCAGGATCGCAACGAGACGGTGCTGGACTGGAAGAGCCTTGCGACCAGTGCGCAGACCGTGTTCGAGCTGTTTCCGGTGATGCGCAGCGCCAACATCGTCCGTGCCTGGGCCGGCATTGAAGCCAAGATGAAGGACGACATTCCCGTGTTCGGGCCGAGCTCGCGTCACAAGGGCCTCTATCACCAGTTCGGCTTCTCGCTGCACGGTTTCCAGCTCGGCCCTGGCGCCGGCGCCGTGATGGCGGAACTGATCGTCAACGGCGGCACCCAGACCCGTATCGGCGAACTCGGCATCGACCGCTTCCACCCTTCCACGCTCTAAACAAGAGGATATCATGAGCATCACCCGCAGCATCCGCACGCCCATCATGCACCGCGCCGTCGAAGCCAATGGCTTCGTCTTCCTCGGCGGCACGATCGCCGACGACACCTCGGTCTCGATGGGCGAGCAGACCCGCAACATCCTCGGCAAGATCGCCGGCTATCTGAAAGAGGCGGGAACCGACAAGAGCCGCGTGGTCAGCGCCTCGATCTTCGTCACCGATCTCTCCAAGAAGAAAGAGATGGACGCGGCCTGGACCGAATTCTTCGGCGACAACCTGCCGACCCGCGCCACCGTCGGCGTCGCCGATCTCGGCGGCGGTGCGCTAATTGAGGTGGTGGTGACCGCGCTCAAGGGCTGATGGTGCACGGCGACGAAGGACGACAGCGCCAATCACGCTGTTGTCTCCTCGAGCCGCGCCTTGATCTCGCCTTTTGATGGGACTAGTTAGAGAGTTCCTCAATCAGGATCTTCGCAGCCATGGATTTCACCCCGACCGCAACGCCCATCCGCCTTGCTCACGGGGAATTCCATGCCTGCTTCAATCGTCCTGTCGAACCTGTCGCTGTCCACGCCTGACGGGCGCTCTCTTTTCTCAAACCTCGATCTGACATTCGGCGCCGAGCGAACTGGTCTCGTCGGCCGTAACGGCGTTGGCAAGACGACGCTGCTTGCGTCGATGCTCGGCGAACATGTTCCTCAGTCGGGACGCGTTCTGATCAACGGCACTATCGGCTTGTTGCGCCAGGACGTGCAGGTTCTTGCCGGCGCGACCGTGGCGGATCTGTTCGGCGTGCGGCCGGCGCTCGAGTTGATGCGCCGTGCCGAGCGGGGCGACGCCTCCGCCGACGAGGTCGCTGCGGTCGACTGGACGCTCGAGACGCGGCTTGAGGCCGCGTTGGCGCGCCTCGGGTTCGATCCGTCTCCCGATACGGCGCTGTCGTGCCTGTCCGGTGGCCAGATCACGCGGGTTCGTCTCGCCGCGCTGGTGTTCGCTGCGCCTGACTTCCTGCTGCTGGACGAGCCCACCAACAATCTCGACCAGGACGGACGCAAGGCCGTCACCGATCTGCTGTCTGCCTGGCGCGGCGGCGCGATTATCGTCAGCCACGACCGGACACTGCTCGACACCATGGATGCGATCGTCGAACTGACGTCGCTCGGCGCGACGCGATATGGTGGCAATTGGAGCAGCTTTCGAACGCAGAAGGCCATCGAGCTCGCGGCTGTGAGGCACGATCTCGCGCATGCCGAGAACCGCCTGTCCGAGATCGACGGGAGGGCGCAGGAGGCCGCGGAGAAGAAAGCGCGCAAGGACAGCGGCGGCAGAAAGAAGCGCGCCAAGGGCGACATGCCGCGCATCCTGGCCGGCGCCCGCAAGGATCGCAGCGAGGACACCGGCGGCAAGAATGCGCAAATCGCCGAGCGGCAGCGCGCGGAGGCGCTTCAAGCCATCGACACGGCGCGCCGGCGCATCGAGGTTCTTCAGCCGCTCTCGGTCAAATTGCCCGCAACCGACCTGCCGGCGGGGAGGGAAGTGCTTTGGCTTGACGGTGTCAGCGCTGGCTTTTGGCCGGAGCAGCCTGTCGTGCGCGACCTCTCATTTGCGGTGGTCGGGCCGGAGCGCGTCGCGCTGGTCGGGCCCAATGGCTCCGGCAAGACGACGCTGCTGAAGCTCATCGTGGGCGAGCTGCGTCCGCTTGCGGGCATCGTGCGGCTCAGGCCGGATTTCGCGTTGTTCGACCAGAAGGTCAGCCTGCTCGACCCGGCGCGCTCCATCCTGGACAATTTTCGGCGTCTCAATCCGAAGGCCGGTGCGAACGAGTGCCATGCCGCGCTGGCCCGGTTCATGTTTCGCGCCGATGCCGCCTTGCAAATCGCCGGGAGCCTGAGCGGCGGGCAAATCTTCCGCGCGGGCCTCGCTTGCGTGCTGGGCGGGCAGCCGCCGCCGTCGCTGCTGATCCTGGACGAGCCGACCAATCATCTCGACTTCGAGTCCATCGAAGCCGTCGAGGCCGGCTTGCGGGCCTATGACGGCGCACTGCTGGTCGTCAGCCATGACGAGGCGTTCCTGCAGGCGATCGGGATCACGCGGCGGATCGAACTTGCCGCCAATTTGCCGCGCATCGATGGCGGGATCGTCTGATCCCGCTTGGCGCTCTGGATCTGGCTGTGATTTTCAAAAGCCCGACGCCCTGCCCCCAGCGCGTCGGGCGGAAAAAAATGAGTATAAATCCGTGATCCCAACGCCATTGTTGTGACGCGGGCCGCATCGATTTTCTACTCCGGGAAACTACCGCATCGGAACCAGGCTTCGTCTGCCCACCGATTGCGCGGCCTAGGATGCCGCGCCTCCACCCGGCTCCAGCGCCTCGCCGATCTCCAGCGGATGCGCCATGGTCTCGTGCAGCGCGTCGCGGTCGAGCTCGCCTTCGGAGATGCTGATGACCACGCAGGCAACGCCATTGCCGATCAGGTTGGTGAGCGCGCGGCATTCACTCATGAACTTGTCGATGCCGACCAGGATCGCGATCGACTGGATCGGGATATCAGGCACGATCGACAGCGTCGCAGCGAGCGTGATGAAGCCGGCGCCGGTCACGCCCGAGGCCCCCTTGGAGGTGATCATGGCGATGCCCAAAATGCCGAGCTCCTGCCAGATGGTCAGATGGGTGTTGGTCGCCTGCGCCAGGAACAGCGTCGCCAGCGTCATGTAGATGTTGGTCCCGTCGAGGTTGAAGCTGTAGCCGGTCGGGATGACGAGGCCGACCACGGAGCGTGAGGCGCCGAGATGCTCCATCTTCTGGATCATCTGCGGCAGCACGGTCTCGGAGGACGAGGTGCCGAGCACGATCAAGAGTTCGTCCTTGATATAGGCGATGAAGCGCAGGATCGAGAAGCCGGCGAGCCGGGCGATCGAACCCAGCACGATCAGCACGAACAGGATACTGGTCAGATAGAACGTGCCGATCAGCGCGGCGAGATTGAGCAGCGAGCCGAGGCCGTAGGCGCCGACGGTGAACGCCATGGCGCCGAAGGCGCCGATCGGCGCGACGCGCACGATGATGCGGATGATGCCGAAGAACATCTTCGCCGCCTTGTCGATTGCGTCCGCGATGGGCTCGCCAGCCTTGCCGAGAAAGGCGATGGCGAAGCCGGAGAGAATCGAGATCAGCAGGACCTGCAAGAGGTCGCCGCGCGCGATGGCGCCGAGATAGCTGTCGGGAATGATCGCCATCAGGTGGGCGACGATGCCCTCTTCCTTGGCCTTGGTGACGTAGGTCGCCACCGAATTCGGGTCGATCGTGGCTGGATCGATGTTGAAGCCGTGCCCGGGCTGGAGAATCTCGCCGACCAGAAGGCCGACCGCGAGGGCCACGGTCGAGACCGTCTCGAAATAGATCAGCGATTTCAGCCCGACCCGGCCGACCCGCTTCAGATCGCCCATCGAGGAGATGCCGTGCACCACGGTGCAGAAGATCACGGGCGCGATCATCATCTTGATCAGCGCGATGAAGCCGTCGCCGAGCGGCTTCAAGGCCTTGCCGAGATCGGGATAGACATAGCCGATGAGCACGCCGAGTGCGATCGCGATCAGCACCTGGACGTAGAGGATCTTGTACCAGGGCTGGTGCCGGCGCTGGATGGCTGACGGGATCGCAATCTGTGTCATAATGTAGGCTCGGGAACGGATTGATCGTGCATGATTTGCATCATGTGATGGGCGCCGCAGAAGCGACAATCACATTTTTGTCTGTTGGCACGACCATCGGTCGTTGCGTCGAACTTGGGTGGAAACATGACGATCGCAACAGGCTCGGACGAGCAGAGTTATTTTCCACGTTGGAAGCTCAAGACCTCGGGCGTGATCATGCCGGAGGAGCGGCTGTCCTGGGGCCAGACCATCGTCTCGGGTCTTCAGCATTGCGTCGCGATGTCCGGTGCGACGATCATCGCGCCGCTGCTGATGGGGTTCGATCCCAACGTTGCAGTTCTGTTCTCCGGCGTCGGCACGCTGATCTTCTTCGTCATCGTCGCAGGGCGCGTGCCGAGCTATCTCGGCTCGAGCTTCGCCTTCATCGCCGTCGTCATCGCCGCCACCGGCTATGCCGGGCAGGGGCCGAACCCGAACCTGTCGGTTGCGCTCGGCGGCATCGTCGGCGCCGGAGTGCTGTATGGCCTGATTTCGCTGGTCGTGATGTGGTCCGGTGTCGGCTGGATCGAGCGGCTGCTGCCGCCGGCCGTTACCGGCGCTGTCGTCGCCGCGATCGGTCTCAATCTCGCGCCGGTGGCGGTCAAGGCAGTGAGCGCCAATGCCTTCGACACCTGGATCGGGCTCGCCACCGTGCTGATCATCGGCGTGGTGGCCGTTGCAGCGCCAGGCCTGTGGCGCCGCCTGCCGATCATCCTCGGCGCTGTCGGCGGCTATCTCTTGTACCTGCTTTTCGCGAACGGCCTCGGTTTCAGCAAGCCGATCGATTTCACGCAATTGTCGGCCGCGCCGTGGCTCGGGCTGCCGAACTTCACTGCGCCGAGCTTCCATGCCGATGCGATCTTCCTCATCGCGCCGGTTGCGGTCATTCTCGTTGCCGAGAACCTCGGGCACATCAAGGCCGTGGGCGCCATGACGGGCCGAAGCCTCGATTCTTATCTTGGCCGCGCCCTGTTCGCCGACAGCTTAGCTACCATCGTGGCGGCGTGCGGCGGTGGTACCGGCGTCACCACCTATGCCGAGAACATCGGCGTGATGGCGGCGACCAAGGTCTATTCGACCCTGCTGTTTGCGTTCGCAGCCCTGGTGTCGATCCTACTCGGCTTCTCGCCGAAATTCGGCGCGCTCATCCTGTCCATCCCGGGTCCCGTCATCGGTGGGCTTTCGATCGTGCTGTTCGGATTGATCGCGGCGATGGCCGGACGAATCTGGGTCGAGAACAAGGTCGACTTCGCTAATCCTGCGAACCTCATCACGGTCGCGGTGGCGCTGATCGCAGGGGCCGGCGATCTCACGCTCAAATTCGGTGCATTCACGATCGGCGGCATCGGCACCGCGACCTTCGGCGCGATCATCCTCTATCAGATCTTGACCTCGCCGCGCGCGCAGCGAGCTGACTAGATCCCGGCATCTGCGAGGGATGGAACAAAACGCCGGTTCCATCCATGATGATGCATCCCGGAGAAAACACATGCCGCAAACCGAACGCTCGACCCCGTTTCCCTCGCGCCTCGTCGGCCAGTACGCGCTGGTGACCGGCGCCTCACAAGGCATCGGCCGTGCCGTCGCCATCCGGCTCGCCCAGGAAGGCGCGACCGTCGCCATCAATTATTTCGGCAGTCCCGAGGGGGCGGACGAGACGCTCGCGCTCGCACGAACCGCATCGAGCGATCGCGGCCACGGCAGGCTCGACCATATCGTCGTCAAGGCCGATATCGGCAATGAGCAGGACATCGCCGCGATGTTCGAGACGGTCCTGGCGCGTTTCAAGCGCCTCGACTGTCTCGTCAACAATGCCGGCTTCCAGCGGGAATCGCCGAGCGAGGCGCTCGACGTCGAAACCTATCGCCGCATCATCGACGTCAACCTGAACGGCGCCGTGCTGTGTGCGCAGAAGGCGCTGGCGCATTTCGTCGCGCGCGGGGCAGGCGGCAGCATCATCAACTGCTCCAGCGTCCACCAGATCATCCCCAAACCCGGCTATCTCGCTTACTCGATCAGCAAGGGAGGCATGGCCAATCTGACGCGCACGCTGGCGCTGGAATTCGCCGGCCAGCGCATCCGCGTCAACGCGGTTGGTCCCGGCGCGATCGACACGCCGATCAATGCGGCCTGGACCGGCGATCCGGAGAAGCGCGGCGTCGTCACCTCCCACATTCCGATGGGGCGCGTCGGCACGCCGGAAGAGATCGCCGCGGTGTTCGCCTTCCTCGCCTCGGACGACGCCAGCTACATCACCGGGCAGACTATCTATGCCTGCGGGGGCCTGACGCTGTTTCCAGAGTTTCGGGAGAACTGGGCAAGCTGAAAACCGGCTTGGGGTTGCGCGCGCCTCGCGTGGGATAGAGGGGCGCGACCGGTTGGGGATCTGCGGCGCCGTGTGCTATCGACCGTGGATGGCGCTGCCGCTATTGGCGGGCGCCGACACGTGAAGGGCCCGTGACCACAACCATCAACATCAATGCCTATAGTGACGCGCTGGTGGTGCTCGGGACTGCCGGCGTGGTGGTGCCAATGGTCCGGCATTGGGGCATCAATCCCGTGCTGGGCTATCTCGGGGCCGGCGCCATTCTCGGTCCGCTCGGGCTCGGCTCGCTCGTCAAGGACGTCCCGGTCCTGTACTGGTTCACCGTGACGGACGCCCAGAACGTCGAGGGTATCGCCAATCTCGGCATCGTGTTCCTGCTATTCCTGATCGGGCTCGAGCTGTCTTTCAGACGGCTCATGACGATGCGGCGTCTGGTGTTCGGGCTCGGCGGCCTGCAAGTCCTCGCGACGTCGGCCATGATTTTCGGCGTGGCGCTTCTCTTCGGGCAGAGCTCCGATACGGCCGTGATCCTCGGCGCGAGCCTTGCGCTGTCCTCGACGGCGATCGTGCTCGAGCTCCTGTCCGCCGAGAGGCGGCTTTCCACCTCGGCCGGGCGCGCCAGCTTCTCGGTGCTGCTGGCTCAAGACCTCGCAGTCGTCCCCATTCTGGTTTTCGTCTCGGTGCTCGGCGCGGGAAGCGGTGGCTCGGTCGTGGCGCACATCTCCAGTGCGGTCCTGAAGGCTGTGCTGGCGGTAGCCTTCCTCACTCTGGTCGGACGGCTGCTGATCCGTCCGCTCTTCCAGATGGTCGCAGGCACCCATTCGACGGAGTTGTTCGTTGCCGCGACCTTGTTCGTCATCGTCGGCGCAGGCCTTGCCGCCCACCAGGCTGGCCTGTCGATGGCGCTCGGAGCCTTCGTTGCAGGACTGATGCTGGCGGAAACCGAATATGGCAAGGCCATCGAGGCCACCGTCGAGCCGTTCAAGGGCCTGCTGCTGGGCATCTTCTTCTTCACAGTCGGGATGGCGATCGACGTCCGTGTGTTCCTGCGCGAGCCCGGCTGGCTGCTGGCCGCCGTCGTCGGCATTCTCGTCGGCAAGGCGATCGTGCTGATCATCCTGGGGCGCCTCTTCAGGCTGTCATGGCCCGCGGCGATCGAGATCGGCTTCCTGCTGGGCCCCGTCGGCGAATTCGCCTTCGTCAGCATCGGAATGGCGGCGGCCGGAGGCATGATCGAGCCCCGCGTGTCGAGCTTTGCCGTCGCCGTCACCGCCGTGACGATGGCCCTGACGCCGCTTCTGGGCATGCTCGGGCGACGATTGGCCGCGAAGCTGAGCAGCGAACGCACGCCCGATCCCGAGCTCGCGGTCCGGCCGCCCGGCGACCGGGCGCAAGCCATCGTGGTCGGCTATGGCCGTGTTGGAAAGGTCGTCTGCTCCCTGCTGACCAGCCATGGCCTGAACTACATCGCGGTCGATCACGCGGCCGTCGACGTGGCGCGCGACCGCCGCGACGGTCACAAGGTCTATTTTGGCGATGCGACAGAGCCGGGTTTCCTCGAAGCCTGCGGCTTGATGCAGACGACCGGCGTGATCATCACCATCCAGTCGCGGCCGGCGATCGATGCCGTCGTCGAGCGGATCCGGGCGGTGCGGCCGGACGTGCTGATCGTCTCGCGTGCGCGGGACGCCGATCATGCCCGGCACCTTTACGCGATCGGCGCAACCGATGCGGTGCCGGAGACCATCGAGGCGAGCCTGCAGCTCTCCGAAGCCGCACTGGTCGGCCTCGGCGTTGCGGTCGGGCATGCGATCGCCTCGGTGCACGAGAAGCGGGACGAGTTCAGGCTGACGCTGCAGCAGGCCGCGCGGATCGCGGGACAAGAGAAAGCTCGTCCGCTCGATCCCACGGGACGACGGTCGCCGCGATAGCGGCTATGCATGCGCCGGGATTGTCGTCATCTGGCAAAACGGGCCGGCGCGAACTACATCATGCGCCATGACGAATGCCCCTCCGGCAAAACCTCCGCTCCAGGATTTTATCGGCCGGCACGAACGCCTGTTCGTGCTGACCGGCGCCGGCTGCAGCACCAATTCCGGGATTCCCGATTATCGCGATAGCCAAGGCAATTGGAAGCGGACCCAGCCGGTCAATTTCCAGACCTTCATGTCGGACGAGCCAACCCGCCGGCGCTATTGGGCGCGCAGCCTGATCGGCTGGCGGCGGTTCGGCCGGGCGAGGCCGAACGATGCGCATCATGCGCTGGCCCGGCTCGAGGCGAACGGCCGGTGCGGGATGCTGCTGACCCAGAACGTCGACCGGCTGCATCAGTCGGCCGGCCACCGCCAGGTGATCGACCTGCATGGCCGGCTCGATCTGGTCCGCTGCATGGGCTGCGGGGCGAAGACGCCGCGCGAGGAGTTTCAGCACGCGCTCGGCCGCGCCAATGCGGCATGGTTGACACTCGATGCCGCCGATGCACCCGACGGCGACGCCGATCTGGAGCACGAGGATTTTTCTTCCTTCGAGGTGCCGCCTTGCGAAGCCTGCGGCGGCATCCTCAAGCCCGACGTGGTGTTCTTCGGTGAGAACGTGCCGCGCGAGGTGGTCGCCACGGCGCAGGATCATCTGGCAGAGGCCGATGCCATGCTGATCGTCGGCTCATCATTGATGGTCTATTCCGGCTTCCGCTTCGTCCAAGCCGCCGCGCGGCGCAATATCCCCATCGCCGCGGTCAATCTCGGCCGCACCCGCGCCGACGATCTCCTGACGCTGAAGGTTGAGGAGCGCTGTGAAGCGGCGCTTGCATTCCTGCTCTGATCGCTCAGGCGCGAACACGCCTTGCCTATTGCATAGGTGCCGCGCAAAATAGCCGGGCACAGCGTTGCAGGCATGTCTCATGGCACGGGAATTGCTGCGCTTTTGGACCCGAACTTGACGATCAGCACGGAGAAATTGGAATGCTCGAGGGAGCCGAGGTGCGGCTTGCCGTTGATATCGGTGGCACGTTCACCGATATCGTGCTGGACGTGGGACAAGACCGCAAAACCCGCAAGGTGCTGACGACGCCGCAGCGCCCCGAGCAGGCGGTGCTGGACGGCATGCGGCTCATTCTTGCCGATGCACGCGCGCATATCAGCGATATCGACGTCTTCATCCACGGCACGACGCTCGCGACCAACGCGATCATCGAGCGGCGCGGCGCCAAGACGGCGCTGATCGCAACCGAAGGCTTTCGCGACGTGCTCGATATCGGCACCGAGAGCCGCTACGACCAGTACGATCTCAGCATCGACAAGCCGAAGCCGCTGGCGCCGCGCAACCTCCGCTTCACCGTTCCCGAGCGCATCGACGCCCATGGCGCCATCCGCCTCCCGCTCGACGAGACGGCCGTGCGCGCGCTCGCGCCGAAATTGCGTGAACTCGGCGTCGAGAGCGTCGCGGTCGCCTTCCTGCACTCCTACGCCAATCCCGAGCACGAGCGACGCGCAGCGGCGATCATGGCCGAGGAGATGCCCGGCATCTCCGTCACATTGTCTTCCGCCGTCTGTCCCGAAATTCGCGAGTATGAGCGCACATCGACTGCGGTCGCGAACGCCTATGTGCAACCCCTGATCGACGGTTATCTCGCCCGCATGGCTGACGCCCTGCAGGTCGAGCAGTTCCGCGGCGCGATCTACCTCGTCACCTCAGGCGGCGGCGTCACCTCGATCGAGACGGCGCGGCGCTTTCCAGTGCGTCTCGTCGAATCCGGTCCTGCGGGCGGCGCGATCTTCGCGGCGCAGATCGCGGCGCGCCTTGGCGAGAGCAAGGTGCTCTCTTTTGACATGGGCGGCACCACCGCAAAAATCTGCCTGATCGAGAAATACCAGCCCGAGACCTCGCGCGTGTTCGAGGTCGATCGCGCCGCGCGTTTCCTCAAGGGCTCCGGCCTGCCGGTGCGCATCCCCGTGATCGAAATGGTCGAGATCGGCGCCGGCGGCGGCTCGATCGCCCATGTCGACGCGATGAAGCGCGTCACCGTCGGCCCGGAGAGCGCCTCGTCGGAGCCGGGACCGGCCTGCTATGGCCGCGGCGGTCAGCGCCCCGCGGTGACGGATGCCGACGTTGCGCTCGGAATGATCGATCCTGACGCCTTTGCGGCCGGCACGATCAAGCTCGATCCGGAGCTGTCGAAACAGGCGCTGCTGCGCGATGTCGGTGCGCCGCTCGGCCTGTCGGCGGAAACAGCGGCTTATGCCGTGCACGAGGTGGTCTGCGAGAACATGGCGAGCGCCGCGCGCGTGCACGCTGTCGAGCGCGGCGCGGTGGTCGGCCAGCACACGCTGATCGCCTTCGGCGGCGCCGCGCCGCTGCATGCGGCGCGCGTTGCCGAGAAGATCGGCGTCTCCCGCGTGATCGTGCCCTCGAACGCCGGCGTCGGCTCGGCGGTCGGATTTCTGGCGGCTCCCATCGCGTATGAATTGGTGCGCAGCCGTCACGTCCGGCTCGATGATTTCGATACCGAGGCGGTCTCTGACTTGCTTCAGGAGATGGCGACCGAAGCGCGTGCGCTGGTCGAGCCTGGAGCTGCCGGCGCACCGGTGCGCGAGCGCCGCGCGGCCTTCATGCGCTATGTCGGCCAGGGCCACGAGATCACCGTCGAGCTGCCGAACCGGCCGCTGACGTCGGCCGATCTCGCCGGTCTGCGGCAAAAGTTCGAGGCCGACTATTCCGCGATGTTCGAGCGACCGATCCCGGGCGCGGCGATCGAGGTGCTGAGCTGGTCGGTGCTCGCGACCACCGAGGCGCGCAATCCGCCCGCCGTCGCTTCCGTGGCGCGCCAGCCCGCGGCCAAGGCGTCCGGCAGCCGAAAATTCTTCGACGGCCGGGCCGGCGAAGTGATCGAGATCCCGCTCTATCGGCGCGAGGACATGGCGCCAGGGGCGACCATCGCAGGCCCCGCCGTGATCGCGGAAGACGAAACCTCGACCTTCGTCTCCACCAGTTTCGACGCCCATATCGACGGTGCCGGCAGCATCGTCATGGAACGAAAGGCGGCCTGATCATGAGCAAGGCAAATGGCGCGAGCCTGATCGACCTTCAGATCATGTGGCACCGGCTGATCGCCGTGGTCGAGGAGCAGGCGCAGGTGCTCTTGCGCACCGCCTTCAGCCCGATCGTGCGCGAATGCGGCGACCTCTCGGCCGGCGTGTTCGACCTCAGGGGGCGGATGCTGGCGCAGGCGGTGACCGGCACACCCGGCCACGTCAATTCGATGGCGGAATCGGTCAAGCACTTCATCGCTCACTTCCCGATCGAGACGATGAAGCAGGGCGATGCCTACATCACCAACGATCCCTGGATGGGGACCGGTCATCTCAACGATTTCGTCGTCACCACGCCCTGCTTCAAGGACGGCAAGGTCGTCGCACTGTTCTCCTGCACCAGCCATCTCATGGACATCGGCGGCATCGGCTTCGGGCCCGACGCCACCGACGTGTTCATGGAGGGGCTCTACATCCCCATGCTGAAGCTGATCGACCAGGGCGTCGTCAACGGGACGCTGATGGCGATGATCCGCACCAACACGCGGCTGCCGATCGACACCGAGGGCGACACCTATTCGCTCGCCGGCTGCAACGACGTCGGCTGCGAGCGCCTGGTCGAGATGATGAGTGAGTTCGGCATCGACACGCTCGACGAGCTCGGCGACTACATCTGCGACCGCTCGCGCGAGGCCGTGCTCGCGGAGATCGCAAAGCTGCCGAAGGGCAGCTGGCGCAACACCATGGTGGTCGATGGTTATGATGCGCCGGTGACGCTGGCGGCGACGCTGACGATCTCGGATACCGGCATCCACGTCGATTTCGACGGCACGTCCGCCGCGTCAAAATTCGGCATCAACGTGCCGCTGTCCTACACCACCGCCTACACCGTGTTCGGCCTCGGCTGCGTCGTCGCCTCGCAGATCCCGAACAATGCCGGCTCGCTCTCGCCGCTGACGGTGTCGGCGCCGGCTGGTGCCATCCTCAATGCGCCAAAGCCGGCGCCCGTGGCGTCGCGCCACGTGATCGGCCAGATGCTGCCGGACGTCGTGTTCGGCTGCCTGCGCCAGATCATTCCCGAGCGCGTGCCTGCGGAAGGCACCTCCTGCCTGTGGAATCTCAACGTGCGCGGCCAGACCCGCTCCGGCGCCGGCGGCAATTACGGGTTCTCGATGGCAGTCACCTCCAACGGCGGCACCGGTGCGCGCTTCGGCAAGGACGGGCTGTCGGCGACCGCTTACCCAAGCGGCGTGCGCGGCACGCCGGTCGAGATCGCGGAGACGCAGACGCCGCTGATCTTCTGGCGCAAGGAGCTGCGTCCGGATTCCGGCGGGGCAGGGCGCACCCGCGGCGGCCTCGGCCAGATCATCGAAGTCGGCAGCGGGGTCGATGCGCCGTTCGACATCCTCGCCGCGTTCGACCGCATCGACCACCCGCCGCGCGGGCGGGACGGCGGCCAGAACGGCGAGGCCGGCTATGTCGGTTTGAAGTCCGGCAAGAAGCTGCGCGGCAAGGGCTTTCAGCAGGTGCCGCCGGACGACCGGCTGGTCGTGCTGACGCCCGGCGGTGCCGGCATCGGCGATCCCAGGGAGCGCGATCGCTCGGCCGTCAACGACGACGTCGCAAGCGGTCTCGTGTCTTCGGAGAACGCAGTCAAGGTCTATGGGTACGCGCGTTGATGCATCAACACGCTCGGTAAACGGAGGGGAGCAATGATTACGCGACGGAACTTCACTGTGGGCGCAGCGACGCTGCTCGCCGCCGGCCACATCTCGACTCGCGCCCGGGCGGCAACGAGCTGGGATATGTCGACGGTCTGGCCCGACGGCAATTTCCACACCCAGAACGCGATGGCCTTCGCGGAGGAAGTGAAGAAGCAAAGCAATGGTGCGGTCGCCATCACCGTGAAGGCCGGCGGCCAGCTCGGCTTCAAGGGGCCCGAGCACCTGCGGGCCGTGCGCGACGGCCTGGTGCCGCTCGCCGACGTGCTCAACATCCAGCAGGTCGGCGACGAGCCCTTCATGGGCGTCGAGAGCATCCCCTTCCTCTGCGGCTCCGTGGAGGAGCTCAAGGTGCTGCACAAATATGTGCGGCCTGAATACGAGAAGATCGCTGCGCGCAACAACCAGAAGATACTCTACATCGTGCCGTGGCCGACGCAATATCTGCATCTGAAGGCGAAGGTCGCCGACGTCGAGGGCCTCAAGAACATCAAGATCCGCGTGCCCGACAAGAATGCGGTCGAGATGCTCAATGCCATCGGTATGGCGGCGGTGATGATCCCCTGGGGCGAAACGATCCCCGCACTCGCCTCCGGCGCGGTGGCCGGGGTCTCCACCTCGTCGGTGTCCGGCGTCGACGGCAAGTTCTGGGAGTTCCTGAAATACGTCTACCCGACCAACCATGTCTGGTCGTCGCAGATGCTCACCGTCAATCTCGATGCCTGGAAGGCGCTCGGCGCCGATCAACAGAAGCTGGTCGCTGACATCGCGGCGAAGATGGAGCCCGGCTTCTGGGCCAATTCGCTCAAGGCCGATGTCGACAGCCTCAACCGCCTCAAGGAGGGCGGCATGGAGGTGGTGCCGGTCTCGGACGCCATGATGAAGGACATCCGGGCCAAGACCGCGCCGCAGTTGGATGCCTTCCTCAAGCGCGTGCCGGCGGCCGACAAGCCGGTGCGGGCCTATCTCGCCGAAATTAAGCGCGGCTGAGGGCGAGGCGTGGTGAGCCTTTCGCCTGAAGCATCGCAAAGCCTCAACGCGGCGGCGCCTGCGCCGCTGCGCATCGTCCTCGACGGCATCGATCGCCTCGGCCGGCTCGATGGCTGGATCGGCGGCTTCTGTCTCCTGATGCTGACGCTGTTGATGCTGTGCGAGGTCGCAACCCGCTTCCTCTCGAACTTCCTACCGTTCTTCCCGCCGACCATCTCGATCGCGTGGGAATATTCCTCCTATCTGATGGCGGCGGCCTTCACTTTCGGTGCCGCCATGACGCTGCGCGTCGGCGGCCACATCCGCGTCGTGCTGCTCCTGAAGAACGCACCCGTGCCGGTGCAGCGCGCGCTCGAGATCCTCTCGGCGGCGGCCGGCTTCGCCTTCATGGCGTTCCTGACCATGGCCATGGCGAAATTCGCCTGGAGCGCCTTCGTGCGCGGCCAGGTCTCGACCTCGAGCGACACGCCGCTGTGGTTTCCGCAAGCGATCGTCACCTTCGGCATGTTGCTGCTGACGCTGCAGTTCCTCGCGCGTGCGATCCAGGCCGCGCTCGGCCTGCCGCTGGAGGACCATCGCATGAAGGCCTCGCCCGTCGAATGACCGCCTTGCCCGCATCCGGATCCAAGATCGCATGACCATCGAAGTCGTCGCCCTGTTCGCGATCTTGTTTGTGCTGCTGGCTTGCGGCGTCTGGATCGGCCTCACGCTTGCGCTGACCGCGACGCTGCTGCTCGCGATGTTCCGTTCGGTCCCGCTCGACAAGCTGCTGCCGCAATACGCCTGGAACATCCTGACCACGCAGGAGCTGCTGGCGCTGCCGCTGTTCATCCTGATGGGTGAGCTGCTGTTTCGCACCCGCCTGTCGCGCTCGCTGTTCCAGGGCCTCGCGCCCTGGGCGGGCCTACTGCCCGGGCGCCTGCTGCATGTGAACGTGATCGGCTGCACCATCTTCGCGGCGATCTCGGGCTCGTCGGCCGCGACGACGCAGGTGATCGGCCGCATGTCGCTCAGCGAGCTCACGCGCCGAGGTTATTCCCGTGACATCGCGATCGGCTCGCTCGCCGGCGCCGGCACGCTGGGCTTCCTGATCCCGCCCTCCAACATCATGATCATCTACGGCGTGCTCGGCGACGTCTCGATCCTGAAGCTGTTCACCGCCGGCGTGCTGCCGGGCTTCCTGCTGGCCGCGACGTTCATGGCCTGGGTGATGCTGCACACCACCCTCAAACCCGCGATGGTGCCCGAGACCGAAGCCAAGCTCTCGCAGGTGCCGTGGAGCGAGCGCTTTGCAGCACTGAAGGATCTCGCGCCGGCGCTGTTCCTGATCGCATGCGTGCTCGGCTCGATGTATGGCGGGCTCGCAACGCCCTCGGAAGCTGCCGCGGTCGGCGTGCTCGGCGCGGCCCTGGTTGCCTGGGTGCAAGGCGCAATGTCGCAGCAGGTGATCCGCGACGTCTTGATCGGCTCGGTCGTCACCTGTTCGATGATCGCGCTGATCGTGCTGGGAGCCTCGATCCTCGGCAATGCCGCGGCCTTCCTCGGCATCCCGCAGGCGGTGGCCGCGTTCGTCAAGAGCCTCGGCCTGTCGCCCTTCATGCTGATCGTGGCGCTGATCGTCTTCTATCTCGTGCTCGGCTGTTTCCTCGACGGCTTCTCGATGATCGTGATGACGCTGCCGATCGTGCTGCCGATCGTGAAGGGTGCCGGCTTCGACGAGGTCTGGTTCGGCGTCTTCCTTGTGCTCGCCGTGGAGATGGCGCAGATCACGCCGCCCGTCGGCTTCAACCTGTTCGTGATCCAGGGGCTGACCGACGACGGTCTCGGCTATATCGCCCGCGTCACGATGCCGTACCTCATGATCATGATCGGATTCGTGCTGCTGCTGACGCTGTGGCCGGGCATCGTCACGATTCTGCCGAAGGTGCTTTACGGATAAGACGACTTGTTCCGGGATCGGCGGATCGAAAGCAAAAACGGTCAGCGTCGCTGCCGTTTCAAGTCGCGCTGCATCGAATTGACTTCGGCGCGCATTCCATATTTGCACGCCCTGTGATCCGTCGTACAGTGTAACGGCAAGCAGAAGTACAACAGCAACCACTCCGGTGAACGTGGCTCCTCGGCGCGATGCGCCGAGAGAGGGGACGTCTGTTGACGATTCGGTCCGATGGAGGACGATCGACGCACACTGAACTGCAAATACCCCTCGCAAGCCGCATTCACGAGACGCAATCAACAAACACAAGAGCGGGAGGAAGTGCAGATGAGGAAACAGTGGCTCAGCTCGGCCTTGGCTGTCGTTGTCGTTGCGACACTTGCAGCGACGGCGGCATTGGCTCAGTCCGTGGATACGGCCCGGATCGAGGCCGCCGGCCAGAACGATTGGCTCACCTATCACGGTTCGTACAAATCCCATCACTACAGCCCGCTTACACAGATCAATACGAGCAATGTCGGCAATCTGGGCGTGGCATGGATGCACATTCCCGGGCGATCGACGCGCGGCCTGCAGTCGATGCCGCTCGTCGCCGACGGCGTGCTGTACTATTCGGGCTCTTACAGCCGGGTCTTCGCGCTGAACGGCGCCAGCGGCGAGGTGATCTGGTCGTTCTTTCCGGAGCTGGATGAAGCGCTGATCAGCCGCCAGACCCACTCGCCCTATAACCGCGGCGTCGCTCTCGGCGAAGGCAAGGTCTTCGTCGGCACCATGGATGGCCGTGTCTTCGGGCTGGACGCCAAGACCGGAAAGGTTCTCTGGGAGACCAGGCTGATCGACTCGCAGAAGCTGACGGTCGGCTTCACCGGCGCGCCGCTCTACGCCAAGGGCAGCGTGATCATCGGCGCGCAGGGCGGCGAATGGCCGGGCCGCGGCCCGATCTTCGCGCTCGATGCCGCAACCGGAAAGAAGAAGTGGGAGTTCCTCACGGTCGCAGGCACCGAAGAGGCGATGAAGACCTGGGGCAACGAGTCCTGGCGCACCGGCGGTGGTGGCGGCTGGATGCCGGGCACCTACGATTCCGAGACCAACACTGTCCTGTGGGGCACTGCGAATCCGGCGCCGCTCTACGATTGGTCGGGTCCAGACTACAAGACCCAGGGCGCGCGTCCCGGCGATAACCTCTATACGAGCTCGGTGATCGGCCTCGACATCGATACCGGCAAGCTGAAATTCTACCATCAGGAACTGCCGCACGATGCCTGGGACTTCGACAGCTCGGTCGGCGAATTCGTGATGCTCGAGCGTGATGGCCAGAAATACGTGGTCCATCCGAACAAGGGCGGCTTTGTCTTCGTCTACGACCGCAATCTCAAAGTGAAGAACGTCTGGCGGCTGGTCGAGAACATCAACTTCGTCAAGGACATCGATCCCAAGACCGGCGCCCTGATCGGCCGTCGCGATTTCCCGGTCGGCAAGGTCACCGAACCGCCGCTGTGTCCGTTCATCGGCGGCGGCATCAGCTGGAACGCCGGCTCCTACAGCCCCAAGACCGGTCTCTATTACAAGATCGGACAGGAATGGTGCATGACGCTGGATATCCAGAAGACGACGCCGGTCACCACGCCGCAGGTCCAGCTCAACATCGGTGCCGATTTCAAGATGGTGCCTCCTCCGGGTGGCGAGATCTACGGACAT
Source organism: Bradyrhizobium yuanmingense (assembly GCF_900094575.1). Lineage (GTDB taxonomy): Bacteria > Pseudomonadota > Alphaproteobacteria > Rhizobiales > Xanthobacteraceae > Bradyrhizobium > Bradyrhizobium yuanmingense. The sequence goes on from NZ_FMAE01000003.1 coordinate 508,441, forward strand.
CTCGACGCGCGCGATCCCATCACGGGCGCGAAGAAATGGGAGGTTCGCTATCCCGAGCCTCCGCTCGGAAGCGTGCTGTCGACCGCAGGCAACCTCGTCTTCGTGCCTGATTCGCGTGGCGTGCTGCACGCCTATGATGCCGAAACTGGCGCCGAGCTATGGAGGCACAACAACGGCACCGGCCATCAGGGCGGCATCGTCAGCTACTCCGTCGGCGGCAAGCAATATATCGCGGTGACGGCGGGCTTCGGCGGGATGCTGGCGGACGAATATGCGCCGAACTTCGGCGGCGTCTACAAGAGCATGCCGCGTGACGACGGCGCCCTGGTCGTCTTCAGCCTGAAATAGTCTGCCGCAGATGTTCTGATCATGGAGCGGGCGCAAGCCCGCTCCTCGATCGATGTCGCGGCCGCGTGGCTCAGGAATGGAGCGTAGCTGTTGAGACTGTCTTGCAAGACGATTTTGGCGGGGCTGGGCGCCTCGTTGCTGTGGGCTGCGATGGCCCAGGCCCAATCCGCCACACCCGCGCCGGAGAACGCGGCGTTCGAGGTCGAGCAGGTGTTTGCGGGGACTTGCGGCTTCTGTCACTCCGACGGTGGCCGGGCCGCTGGGAAGGGGCCGCAACTGATGAATTCGCCGCGCGACGACGACTATATCCGCAGTCGCATCAAGCTCGGCAAGCAAGGAGCGATGCCGGCCTTTGACGGCGCCTTCACCGACGCCCAGATCGACCAGATGGTCAAGTACATCCGCGCCCTGAAACCGCGCGACGGCTGACTAGCATAGAGTGTGGAATGAAGACATTTGCCCCGGTCATCGTCGCTGCCGCCATCGTCCTGTCGGGGCAGGCGGCGGCGCGCCCCCTGGAGGCGATCCGCTCCAGCGGCGTGATCGGGCTCTGCGCACATCCCAATTCGCTTCCCTTCGCGCACAAGACCGGCGATCCGCCCGGCTTCCAGGTCGAACTCGGTCGGGTGCTGGCACGCGAGCTCGGTGTCTCGCTGCGGCTCGACTGGATCATCACGCAGTACCAGATGCGCAGCGCCGGCTGCGACATTCTCCTGGACGTCATCGCCGATCGCGAAGCGCAAGGCGAAACCCGCCTGAGAATCTCCAAACCGTATTATCGCACAGGCGTCGCGCTCGCCGTGCCGTCATCCAGCACGCTCACGTCCTTCGCCAGCCTCAACGAATCGACCAAGGTGGGCGTGCAGGTTGGATCGATCGCAGCCATGATCATCGGTCAGCGGCGCGTGCCGATATCGACCTTCGGCTTCGAGAGCGACAGCCTGGAGGCCGTGTCGAACCGCGAGATCGACGCCGCCGCGGTCACGCCCACCGCCGCCAGCTATTTCAATCTGACCCACCCGGACAAACCGCTCCGGATCCTCGATCGCGACGAGAGCACGGCCGATCTGAACTGGAACGTCGGCGTCGGCATGGTCCGCCCGGACGATGCGTTGCGCGAAGCTATCGACGCAGCCGTGGAGCGGCTGCGCAGCGACGGCACGATCGACCGGATCTACCGCCGCTACGGCATCGCGCTGCAGGCCCCGAGATAGCGCGCTGCCGCGCGATTACGGAGCTCGCGTGCGGCCTCAGGCCGCGGCCTTCTTCCGAGCGAGCTCGGCCTTGTACAGCTCGAACTCCTCCGCGATCGCCTTGGCAATCGAAGGTCGCTGACGCAGCCGCTCGTGATACGCCTTCAGGTTCGGCCATTTCGCAAGCTCGATCGGCGGCGTCGCCATGGTCCAGTTGATGACCGTGACGAGATAGGCATCGGCCACGCTGAAATGGTCGAGCAGGAACTCGCGTCCTTTCAGGTAATTGTCGAGATAGTCGAGCCGCGACAGGTTCTTTTCCAGGGCATAGGCCTTGACTTCCTGCGGCGCCTTGCGGTCGAGCATGGGGATGAAGAGACCCTTGTGCAGCTCGGTGCCGATGAAGCAGAGCCATTGATGCAGCCGGGTGCGTTCGATGCCCGCGCTCGCGCCGAGGCCGGCTTGCGGGAAACGGTCCGCGACATATTGCAGGATCGCAGCGTTCTCGGTCAGCACCATGCCTTCATCGGTGCGCAGCGTCGGCACGAGGCCGATCGGATTCACGGTGCGGAAGTCGGAGCCGTCGCTCAAGACCTTCTTGGTCGGCGGATCGACTTCGAGGTAGTTCGCCTCGGCGCCGGCTTCATACAGCGCGACGCGTGTCGCCATCGAGCAGGCAAGCGGCGAGAAATAGAGATCCATCTGTAGCCTCCTTGGGCAATTCCTCTTTGGGTGTCGCTCAACCTGGCCAGATTGATTTTTGTACCATCTTGCATAATATGGGTGAGGTCAAGGAATAACTTGCGGAATGGTACAAAAATCGAAGCCGCCAGCTGCTGCCAATCAGCCCGAGCGTCGCGGCGAGTCCGAGCGTCGCGGTGGGCCTAAGCGCCGCGGCCGTCCGCGCGCCTACGAGCCCGATATCGCGCTCGGCAAGGCGCTCGATCTGTTCCGCAAGCAGGGTTTCGCGGCCACCTCGCTCGACGATCTCAGCGCAGCCACCGGCATGAACCGGCCGAGCCTCTACGGCGCCTTCGGCGACAAGCGCGAGCTCTACATCAAGAGCTATCAGCGCTACCGCGACGAGGCGGGCGCGGCGATGGTCGCGATCTTCCGCGAGGAGATGCCGCTGCGCCAGCGGCTGGAGCGCATCTACGCAGCCGCGCTGGACATCTATCTGTCCGGCGACACCGGACCGCGCGGTTGCTTCACGGTCGTGACCGCGGCCTCCGAGGCGGTCGGCGATCCCGAGATCCGCGCCATGGTGCTGGACGGCCTCACCGGGCTCGACAAGGCCTTTGCCAGTTGCTTCCGCCGCGCCAAGGAGAAAGGCGAACTGCCGGAGAGCGCCGATCCGTTCGCGCTGGCACAGATCGCATCGGCCACCATCCACACCATCGCCATCCGCTCCCGCGCCCGCGTGCCGCGCAAGGAGCTGGAGGCGATCGTCAAGAGCGCGATCGACGTGATGATCGGCGCCAAAGGATAAGCTGGAAGCGAAGCTTCAATATCCCCGCTTTCGGTCCACCACGTTCTCCAGCGCGCCGCCCGCCTCAAACCGGGCGATCTGCTCGGCGACATAGGCCGAGATCGCATCCGCGTCGGTGTCGGCGGCATTGTGCGGCGTCAACACCACCTTGGGGTGGGTCCAGAACCGGCTGTCCTTCGGCTGCGGCTCCTGCACGAAGACGTCGAGCGAGGCGGCGCCGAGCGTGCCGTCGTCGAGGCAGGCGAGAATATCGGCCTCGTTCTGCAGGCCGCCGCGGCCGGCATTGATCAGCACCGGCGCGCCGAGCGGGCTGGTGCGATTGAGCTTGGCGAAGACCTCGCGGTTGAGGATGCCGTGCGTGTCTGGTGTCAGGGGCAGCAGGCAGACCAGGATGTCGGTCTTGCGCAGGAACGCGTCCATGCCTGCAGTGCCGTGGAAGCATTCGACGCCCTCGATCGTGCGCGGGCTGCGGCTCCAGCCGGCGACGCGGAAGCCGAGCCTCCGCAGCACGTCGGCCGCATCGGCGCCGAGCGTGCCCAGCCCCATGACGCCGACCGTGATCGCGCTCGCCGGCCACTGATATCTGGGCTCCCAGCGCTTCTCGCGCTGCGATTGCCGCAGGTAAAGCTCCTGGCGGTGATGCATCAGAACGTGCAGCACGACATATTCGGTCATGCGATTGGTGAGATCGGGCACGGCGACGCGCACCAGCGGCACCTCGGGCAGGCTCTTGTCCGCCATTAGCGCGTCAACGCCGGCGCCAAGGTTGAAGATCGCCCGCAGATTGGGGAACGCACCGAGATCGCCGGGCACCGGCTTCCACACCGCCGCATAATGCACCTCCGCCGGATCGAGCCCGGCGTCCGGCAGCAGCACCACGCGGCGTCCCCCGCAGACCGCGTCGAAGCGGGCCTTCCAGCGCTCCGGCAGCCAGTTCTGCTGCGTGCTGTTGATCAGGACGGCCAGTGTGCCCATGGTCATTCGAAGTGCCTCTTCAGGTTCCGCGCAAGAAGGCCCTCCTTGGCACGATCTGCCGGATTTTTCTTGCAAATTTTTTCCGCAGCGCTGTCGGGGCGGGGCATATTGGCGCGTCTTCAGAACAGACGAGGGAAGTGCTGCCCATGCTTTACGCCATTCTTTGCTATCACGATGAGGATTTCGTCGGCTCCTGGAGCAAGGAACAGGACGAGGCCGTGATGAAGAAGCTCACCGTGGTGCAGGAGAAGCTCACCAGGCAGGGTCGACTCGGGCCGGTGGCGCGGCTGTTGCCGACGACCGCGGCGGCGACGCTGCGCAAGGAGGATCCGCCGCTGGTGCTCGACGGTCCCTATGCCGAGACCAAGGAGCAGCTCCTCGGCTTCTACATCGTCGACTGCAAGAATCTCGACGACGCGCTCGACGTCGCACGCGAGCTGGGTGCCGCCAATCCCGGCGGCGCCTATGAGGTGCGTCCCGTCGGCGTGTTCCGGCCCGGAGGAAACCTGACGTGAGCGAGGCCGATACCGCCTGGATCGAGACTGCGCTGACTTCGGCGCGACCCCAGGCGGTCGGCGCGCTGCTGCGCTATTTCCGCGATCTCGACACCGCCGAGGAGGCGTTTCAGAACGCCTGCCTGCGCGCGCTCAAGACCTGGCCGCAGAATGGGCCGCCGCGCGATCCCGCGGCCTGGCTGATCATGGTCGGCCGCAACGTTGCGATCGACGAAGTGCGACGCGCGCGCAGGCAGCAGCCGCTGCCTGAGGACGACCAGGCGATCTCCGATCTCGACGATGCCGAGGGCGAACTCGCCGAGCGGCTCGACGGCTCGCATTATCGCGACGACATCTTGCGGCTGATGTTCATCTGCTGCCATCCAGGACTGCCGGCGACGCAGCAGATCGCGCTGGCGCTGCGCATCGTCTCGGGCCTCACGGTGAAGCAGATCGCCCGCGCGTTCCTGGTCTCGGAAGCGGCGATGGAGCAGCGCATCACGCGCGCCAAGGCAAAGGTGGCCGAGGCCGGGACGCCGTTCGAGGCGCCGGGCGCGGTCGAGCGCTCTGAACGGCTCGCCGGCGTCGCGGCGATGATCTACCTGATCTTCAATGAAGGCTATTCGGCGAGCGGTGACACCGCGGAGATCAGGAAGCCGCTGTGCGAGGAGGCGATCCGGCTGGCGCGGCTGCTGCTGCGGCTGTTTCCGAGCGAGCCGGAGATCATGGGCCTGACCGCGCTGATCCTGTTGCAGCACGCGCGCAGCGCGGCGCGCTTTGCCGCGGACGGGTCGCTGATCCTGCTGGACGATCAGGATCGTTCGTTGTGGAACGGCACCATGATCGCGGAGGGCCTCGCGCTGATCGACAAGGCGATGCGCCACCGCCGCAGCGGGCCCTACCAGATTCAGGCCGCGATCGCCGCCCTGCATGCGCGCGCGGCGACGCCGGAGGAGACCGACTGGACGGAGATCGACCTGCTCTACGGCGCGCTCGAAGTGGTGCAGCCCTCGCCGGTGGTGACGCTCAACCGGGCGGTCGCGGTCTCCAAGGTGCGCGGGCCGCAGGCCGCGCTCGAGCTGATCGAGCCGCTGGCGCCGAAGCTCGCCAATTATTTCCATTTCTACGGCGTGCGCGGCGCCTTCCTGATGCAGCTCGGCCGCAACGACGAAGCCCGAATCGCCTTCGACCGCGCCATCGCGCTCGCCAACACCTCGGCCGAAGCCGCCCACATCCGCATGCATCTCGATCGCCTGATCCGGGACAGCCAGCCGAAGGCAAAGGAAAGCGCCAAGGCGAAGTAGGCCCGTCTGTTTCCACGCCAGGACGTGGGGTGCGCAGTGCGCCAAAGAATTTCTGTCCCATTGTCGGGCCGGGGCCTCCCCCGTTCGTCCTAGGCTCCGTATCCACGGAGAGCCATCCATGCTGAAAGCCATTGCCGTCATCGCCATCGTTCTCGCCGCCGGCCTTGCCGCGGTCCTCGTCTTCGCCCTGACGAAACCCGACACGTTCCGTGTGGAACGCTCGCTCGCCGTCAGGGCACCGGCCGCTGTGATCTATCCGCTGGTTGCCGATTTCCATCGCTGGACCGCCTGGTCGCCGTATGAGACCCGCGATCCCGCCATGAAGCGGACGTTCGGCGGAACCGCGGCAGGGAAGGGTGCGACCTATGCCTGGGAGGGCGACAACAAGGTCGGCGCCGGCCATATGGAGATCCTGGAGGCGACCGGGCCCACCAAGCTCCGGATCAAGCTTGATTTCGAGCGGCCGTTCGAAGGCCACAACACCGCCGAGTTCACCTTTGTGCCGCAAGGCGATGCCACACTCGTCACATGGGCGATGTACGGTCCGGCCCCGTTCATGTCCAAGCTGATGCAGGTGTTCTTCAACATGGACAGCATGATCGGCAAGGATTTCGAGACCGGCCTCGCCGGCCTGAAGAAGCTCACCGAGAAGCAATAGGTCTCACGGCAAACGAAGAGGAGAGAAACGATGCTCAATCCCTATCTGTTCTACCAGGACAATTGCGAAGCAGCGTTCAACTATTACGCCAAGGTTCTCGGCGGCAAGATCGACGCGATGATGCGCGCATCGGATGCTCCGCCGGAGGTGCCGGCTACGCCCGGCCGCGAGAAGATGATCATGCATGCGCGGATGTCACTGCCGGACGGCACGGTATTGATGGCCTCCGACTCGCCGGCCGAGCATTTCCAGAAGCCGCAGGGCTTTGCAATCTCGATTACAGTCAAGGACCCCGTGGATGGTGAGCGCAAGTTCAACGCGCTTGCCGACGGCGGCAGCGTCACCATGCCCTTCAGCAAGACGTTCTGGGCCAAGGGCTTCGGGATGTGCATCGACAAGTTCGGCATTCCCTGGATGGTGAACTGCCCGGCCGAGGGCATGTGATAGGAGCATGATCCGGAAAAGTGTGAAGCGGTTTTCCGAAAAGATCATGCTCAAACAACAACCTAAAGCGCGATGACGATTTATCCTATCGCATCGCGCTTTGGGCGCGACCGTCGCGTTGCGATGCCTCTCTCCAATGCTGCGGGAGAGGGGACGTACGTTTCGTTACGTTAGGCGCCGATCAGCCGTTGTCCTTTCACCGGATTGATCCGGTGACGTCCTCGGGCGGCGGCGACGATTCCACGCAGCGAGGACAGATCACGAGCTTGGCGCCCAGCTTCCTGTCGTTCTCCGCCTGTATCTCGTCCTGGACCGCCCACCACGCCTCGGAATAGGCCCGCAATGTGCCGAGCACTTTTTCGCGCTCCTGATTGGGATCACTTGCAGCCGGCGCGCCGGTCGTGACGCGCCGCTTGGCCACATGCGGACGGTTCGGATCCTTGCCGAGGCCATCCCATGCAATGGCGCGGCGTTCCTGCGCTGGCGCCTCTGCGCATCCGATCAGCGCTGTGCAAAAAGTGAGCACGATCAAGCCGTGTCGAATCATGCCGGGCTTTTGCCTCCACAATCGGCGCGCAGAATCTGCGTGAGACACGCGCATCGTCGGTTCAATGGAACTCAAGGCAAAACAAACTTGCCGGCATGGCCGAATATGAGTCGTGCTTTCGCATCACTTTGCGGACGCAGTGAGGCCGCTTCGTGAAGCGAGCTGCATCGCACAACAATTGGCGCAAGATTGGGCTGTGCTCTGCACGTCAGAATCGTTATTGGTGAGTCATAAAAGCTACAAACTGGGATGGACGTCACTTGCAAGGGGAGCGACCGATGGCGGCGGCGCTACAGATCAACTTTGCTCTTTGGGGAATGCTCATTTGCGCCAGCGCGAAGCTGGCGCCAGTGATCCAGACGCTGTTTTGAAAGCGGTGGCGGCTGCCGGCTGTATCAGCGGCAACGCGGATAGATCGCGGCGAGATCGCGCCCCTTCAACAGCAGCAACCGCGAGGTCAGACCGCCACGTCGGCTGATCCAGTCGCGCACCGGACCGGGATAGGCGGCAAGCACCGCGACCGATGCTTCCGGCTCGGCATAGAAGCGGCCGCGCCGGTCAACCGAGCGTGCGGCATGGAAGCCGAGCACGGCGCGCTTGGTGACGCAGATGCGCTCGCCCGGCACGATGCTCAGCACCAGCGTGCAGGCGGACAGGCAGGGGCCGTCGATCACCACGCGCTCGCCACTGTCGCGGACCTTTTCGAACAGATCGAGGAACGGCCCGACCTGTCCGCCCGGGGACTGGATGATGCGGATCTCGGCCGCCGCAGGCGCGGCGGCGAGCAGCGCGGATGCAAGCATCAGAGCTTTGAGGAAGGTGATGCGTTGCATGAACTCTCCACCAACTCGCTTTCGTAGGGTGGGCAAAGCGTAGCGTGCCCACCATCCGCACCGCAAATTTGGGATCGGCGCGTTGCGCCTTTGCCCACCCTACAAATCCTGCGCCTACCCGTTGCGCCTTTGCCCGCGCAGCGTCGGCAGGCCGATGCCCGCCGCATCGAAGCCGCCGTCCACGGCCAAAATTTGGCCGGTGATGTAGCTCGCGCGGCCCGAGCACAGGAAATAGATCGCTTCCGCGAGTTCCTCTTCCAGGCCGTAGCGGTTGAGCGGAATGGCGTCGTGATAGTCGGCGCGGATCTCCTTGGTGTGCACCTGCTTCGCCATCGCGGTGTCGACCGGCCCCGGTGCGACCGCGTTGACGCGGATGTTGAGGGAGGCGAGCTCGACCGCGAGCTGCTTGGTAAGGTGTGCAAGGCCTGCTTTGCTGGTGCCGTAGGCCGAGCGCAGTGTCGAAGCGCGCACGGCTGAGATCGAGGTGATGTTGACGATGGCGCCGCCACCACCGTCGCGCATCAGGGGCACCGCGGCCTTAGTGCAGAGGAACGGTCCGGTGAGGTTGACCTCGAGCACGCGGCGCCAGTCGGCATCCGACGTCTCCATCAGCGGCGCGAACACCGCGATGCCGGCATTGTTGACCAGCGCGTCCAGCCGGCCGAACCGCCGCTCGATCGTCGTCATTGCGGTGCTGACTGCGGCCGCGTCGGCGACATCGCAGGTCAGCGCCAGCGTCGCCTCGCTCTGGCCGATGTCCGCGACCGCGCGGCCGAGCAGTTCGTGCTCGATGTCGAGCAGGGCCACGCGCCAGCCCTCGGCCAGGAATTTCTTCGCGGTCGCAAGCCCGATGCCGCGGGCGGCACCGGTGACGAGGGCGACTTTTTGCGGGGCTTGCGGCATTGCCTGATCTGTCCTGTGTCCGGGAGCAGCGCGCGAAGCGCCGGTTCCTTTTACTGCGCTTTCGTTCCGGCATGAAAGGCCTCGCCGAGCCGATCGAGCCCGATGCGGCCCAGAATGCGCCAGCCGCGGCTGCGCTGCGGCCTCGAATAATTTCTGTCCCGCTGTCGGCCCGGCAGAAGGCCGTTCGTCTTGGAGGGGACGCGGGCCCGGCCGTTTCCGCCCGCAGGACATATCGGAATGACTGAGAGCAGCAAGGAACTCCCATGCGATTCATGATGCTGATGATCCCGCTCGGCTACGAGAACGCGCCGCCGGAGCTGCAGCTCGATCCCGAGCGCGTCGCCGCGATGATGCGCTACAACGAGGCGCTGAAGGACGCAGGCGTGCTGATCACGCTCGATGGGCTGCACCCGCCGTCGACCGGGGCACGCGTCTCGTTTGCGACCGGCCAGCCCATCGTCACCGACGGGCCCTTCGCGGAAGCCAAGGAAGTCCTGGGCGGCTATTGGATGATCGAGGTCGCCTCGCGCGCCGAGGCGATCGCCTGGGCCAAGAAATGTCCCGCTTCAGCCAACGAGATCATCGAGGTCCGCCAGGTGCAGGAGATGGCCGACTACTCGCCCGAAGTGCAGGAGATCGTCGCCGGGTTCGGCGACCTGAAGACGTAGACGAGACGGCGGCTGCGCGATTCCCAATCAATCTGAAGGAGAAAACCCATGAGCACCGAACACAAATTTCTCGCCGTCTATCTCGGCAGCACGAGCGGATCGAAAATGGCGGCGTGGCGCGCGCTGCCCGAGGCCGAGCGGAAGGCGAAGGAGCAGGAGGGCATGGCCGCCTGGCACGGCTGGGTCGAGAAGCACAAATCCGTGATCGTCGAGATGGGCGGCCCGCTCGGCAAGACCCGCAGGATCGACGGGAGCGGAATCACCGAGGTCAGCAACGCGCTGACCGGTTTCACGGTGGTGCGTGCCGCCTCGCAGGAGGACGCTGCAAAGCTGTTCGAGAACCATCCGCATTTTGCGATCTTCCCGGGCGAGGCAATCGAGGTCATGCCCGTGCTGCCGATTCCGGAGATGTAGCCCCGGTCACCCGTCATTCCGGGTTCGATGCTCCGTATCGCCCCGGAATGACGTGAAAATACGGGTTAACCAGTCCGGCCGCCGCTAGTGACCTTCACGCCCGGCTCATGTAAAGCTCGTTCACATGAGCTGGCGCAAGGAGCAGCGCCGCGCCGAGCGCGGCTATCACCACGGCAATCTGAAGGAAGCCCTGTTACAGGCGGCCCTCGGGCTGATCGCCGAGAAGGGGGCGGCCGGCTTCACCTTCGCCGATGCCGCGCGCATGGCCGGAGTCAGTGCGGCGGCGCCCTACCGGCATTTCCGCGACCGTGACGAGCTGCTGTCCTCGATCGCCCAGCGCGGTTTCGAGCAGTTCGAGGCGCGCCTGTCGGCGGCGTGGGACGACGGGCGGCCCGACACCGTCACCGCCTTCGAGCGCGTCGGCAAGGCCTATCTCGCCTTTGCCCGCGCGGAGCCGGCCTTCTACAACGCGATGTTCGAATCGGGCGTGCCGGTCGATGCCAATCCCGCCCTTCAGGCGGCCAGCGAACGCGCCTTCAACATCATTCGAGCCGCAGCCGAGCGGCTCGCCGCACTGACGCCGCCCGGCACACCCCGCCCGCCGGCGATGATGATGGCGCTGCACATCTGGTCGATGTCGCATGGCGTGGCCTCGCTGTTTTCCCGCGGCGATGCTGCGCGACGCAAGCTGCCGATGTCGCCGGACGAGCTGCTGGAGGCCGAGGTACTGATTTATCTGCGCGGCCTCGGCTTCCCGATCGACCGCCGTCCTCCGGCCAGGGGCGCCGAGCCGCCGCCGGTGCCGCCGGAGGCTCCCTCCGGTTCGGGCCTGCCGCCCGGCAGCCCCTGGGGCAAGCCGAAATAAGATTGCGCAAGTAATCACGCGGGCGTGTCTTGCTGCCAGCTTGACAAAATCGCGGGATGGTCTAGCTATGTAAATGTTATTTACATTCACAACGGCGCTGGTGCCGTGATGGAGAAGGGAAATGGCCTACACCGCTGATGTCAATCGCTGGCGCGGCCCGTCGGACCAACAGCAATATTACGAGCGCCCCCGCATGCTGGACACGCCCTGGCATCCCGGCTGGATCGCCGTGACCATTCTCGGCTTCATCATCTGGTGGCCGATCGGACTTGCCCTCCTCTTTTTCACACTCGGGAGCAGAAGAATGTCGTGCTGGAGCAATCAGGATCGCTGGCAGAACAAGATGGAAAAGATGCAGTACAAGATGGATCGCATGCGCGACCGCATGGAGCGCCGCGGCTTCGGCTTTGGCTTCGGCCCGCCGTCCTCCGGCAACCGCGCCTTCGACGAGTATCGCAGTGAGACACTGCGCCGGCTCGAGGAAGAGCAGGTCGAGTTCAAGAACTTCCTCGACCGCCTGCGTCACGCCAAGGACAAGGAAGAGTTCGATCAGTTCATGGCGCAGCACAAGACGCGTCCGACCCCGCCGCCGACCGACCAGCAGCAGGGCTGATCCGAAGAATTACACCTCTCAAAGCCTTCAGGCGCATGCCCCCAAAGTCCTGATGGCCCCGAGCCGCCCGCCTGCGCAACCCGCAGGCGGGCGGTTTGGTTTATGTCACACTTCGATGGTCGTCCTGGCGATGCGAAGCGCCTGCGAGGGCTTTGCGAGGCCCATCACGCAGATGTGCAGGATCGATAGAACCCGGACCGCGCTAGCACCGACCAAGCCTTGACTGCGCCTCCGCGGCGCCGACGGGCACGATCATGACCAACATTGAACGCAAACAAATCAGCCAGCGCCTCGCATTGTTCGAGCGCGCGGCCGTGTTGTTCGAGCGCTTCGGCCCTGTGGTGCCGGTGGCGATTGCGTTCCTCAATGGGTGGCCCACGGAAGTTCAGCTCTACCCGGAATGGCAGCTCGGCGAGTCCTGGCGGTTGTTTCTCAGCGCCAATCTATATTGGGGCGCATCGTACGCACTCAGCCGCGCTGTGTCGTTCGCGCAGGGAAGTATCGTCCCATGATCCTGCTCCGCGATTTCGCGCTTTTCGTCCTGCCGGTGCTGATCGCCGCAGGCGGCTGGCTCTATGCGCTCAGCCTCCGCAAGCAAGCTGACCCCGGCCGCGCCCGCGATGGACGCGCCCCGGCAGCATGACCGCTGCCGGCCGGTGTCGCATGGCGTGAAGCTTCAGCGCGCCGTGGCGAGCTGCGCGCGAACCGAGGCCAGGAAGTATTCGTAGGCGTGGTCGACGATCTCGTTGAGCGATCGCGTGCGCGCGAACATCGCCTTGGCTTCCGCGAGAAACTCCTCGCGTGTCGGGATCTTCGGCAGATGCAGATGCGTCAGCGCGTCGACACCTTCATGCGCGCGATTGAGGATGTCGTGCAGCGTCGGCAGCTGCAACTGGGCGAGATCGGCCCGGCGGCGTGCCGACGAGATCGCATGCGCCAGGGTTTGCGCATCGAACCGTCCGGCGAGCTCGCGGGCCGCCCGCTGGATGACCCGCGCGCCGAGCGGCTGCTCGTTGCGCAGCACCTGTTCGGGCGGCGCCTTCATGTTCCAGACGACGCCGATCCACGACAGCAGCGTCAGGATGTAATAGGTCACGTCGACCTCCCACCAGCGAAAGCCCTGTCGCACGCTGCTCTGATAGGCGTGGTGATTGTTGTGCCAGCCCTCACCCAGCGTGACCAATGCCAGCAGCCAGTTGTTACGGGAATCATCGCCGGTCACGTAGCGCTTGCGCCCGTGCACATGGGCAAGCGAATTGATGCAGAAGGTCGCGTGATAGACCAGCACCGTGCTCCAGAGGAAGCCGACCACCAGACCCGACCATCCTGCGACCAGGAAGCAGAGCCCTGCCAGCACGAAGGCCGGCAGCAGCTCCAGCCGATGCAGCCACATCAGCTCGGGATAGGCGGCGAGATCGCCGACCTTCACGAGGTCGGTTGCGTCGTGCTGCCGGTAAAAGATCCAGCCGAGATGGCTATAGAGGAAGCCGCGGTGACGCGGTGAATGCACGTCGTTTTCAGTGTCGGAATGCAGGTGATGGTGGCGATGCTTGGCCGCCCACCACAACACGCTCTTCTGGGCGCTGCTTTGCGCAAGGCAGGCCAGGATGAACTGAAACACCCGGCTGGTCGCAAACGCCCGATGCGAGAAATAGCGATGGTAGCCGGCTCCGATCGCGAACATCCGCAAGCAATAGAGTGAGACGCAGATCGCGACCGCCTGCCAGGTGACGCCCGACCAGATTGCCGCAAGGCAGCCGAGATGGACCAGCAGGAACGGCAGGGCGGATGGATACATGATGTCGTCGTGCTGGTCGTCGGCGGGGGCGTTGAGCGGCATATTTGAGCGTGACCTCGGATGACGTGGATTCGGAACTGGCCGGCAGCTTGACGTCCGGCGGGTACCAAAACCCGCGGATGCCACCGCGGGCTTCGGCCGAAGGCTGGCCGCAGCTCTCTGGCAAGCAAGCCCGTAGTCTTACGGGGAGCATGGCGCACAGGTGGCCGCGCGTGTTGCCGACGCCAATTGGCGCGCAGGCGGCCTGCGTCCTATATTCGACAGCGAGAAGCAAGCGTCAAAACACCGCAGGCGGCAATGCGGACGGAGACTGCGATCGTGGCGAGCGACATCCTCTGGCAGGAGATACGCGGCGAGGCGCGGCGCACCGCAGCGGCGGATCCCGTCTTCGGCAAGGCTGTCGCCGATGCCATCCTTGCCCATGACGATTTTACCGCTGCCTTGGCCGATCTGATCGGGCGTCGGCTGGGCGGCAGCGCCGCCGATCGCGAGCGCTTCACGACGTTTTCCCGCGATGCCTTTCGCGGCCAACCGGATCTGGTCGAAGCGGCCGGCCGCGACCTGCGCGCCATCGTGCTCCGTGATCCCGCCATCGCCGGATTGTTGCCGCCGCTGCTGCACTTCAAGGGCTATGTCGCGCTGCAGTCCTGGCGCGTCTCGCACTGGCTATGGCGTCATGACCATCGTGATGCGGCGCTGCTGTTGCAGAACGAGGCTTCGAACGTCCTGCAGGTCAGCATTCATCCGGCCGCGAGCCTCGGCTCGTCGGTTTATCTCGACCATGCCACCGGCATCGTGATCGGTGCCAATGTCGTCATCGGCGACGAGGTGACCATCCTTCAGAATGTCAGCATCGGACGCCATGGCGACCTGCCGATGCGCTCGCCTCGCATCGGTCGCGGCGTGTTCATCGGCTCCGGCGCGACCATCCTCGGCGACATCGAGATCGGCGACTTCGCCAAGATCGGCGCCGGGACTGTCGTGACCGGTGACGTGCCTGGCGGCTGTACCGCAATCGGCAATCCCGCGCGGCTCACCAATTGCCTTGCGGCCGCTTCGTCCGCTTGACTGTCGCTCAGGCGGCGCGGCGGTGGCTTTCGCCGCCATGATGCGGGTTGACCGGCTCCGAGCTGGTCTGGCCCGGCGCATCCAGCACCGCGACGTGGTGGCGATAGACCATTTCCCAGCCCTTCCATCCCGTGAACAGGAGGATGCCGACCACGACCAGGGACAGCACGACGCCCCAGGGCTTGATCGCCGCCTCCGCGCCTTGGGCGTAGCGGAGATAGAAATTGACCAGGGCCAGCACCACCGCCGCGAGATTGCCGACCATGTGGTACCAGGCATCGTTCAGGCGGCGGATGCGTGGCTCGCTGAAGAAGTCGGTGAAGCCGGCTGCGGCGGCAACCAGCGCCATGACGATGCCGGCGCCGATCAGCCACATCGCGGCGCGTGCCCAAAAACCGTCGCCGGTTCCGATGAAGGCCAGATCGGCGATGGGAGCGCCGACCAGGAACGCGACGGGGAACGGAATCAGCATGGGGTGGAGCGGGTGATCGCCGATCGCGGCGGTCGTCTTGGGGTTGATGGACATGGCAGGACCTCGCTGAGAGTGATTTTCCGGACAATTTTTGGCACGAGAGCAGGTTCCTCCGGCCGGTGCGTCTGGAACACGGGATCCGGGGTCCATCCCCCTGCACGGACTGTCTTTCCTGCAGCCAAATGCGCCGCCGGTAACCCCGCATTAACCATCGGCGGGCTCTGGTATGTGCGGACAGGCGTGCCCGGAGCCCGACGTCAAGGCCTGGGGTCGAGGCCCCTTAGTTTTGACATCTTGGCGGGGAATGCAGGCGGCCGGCTTTTGACGAGCCTTTGGACGAGCCCTGCACCCCAGAAAGAGAAGGCTTTGAGCGGGCTTGCCCGCCGCGCGGGTCCAGCGCGGCTGTTGGGGAACACCGGCCGCGATTTGCTGGCCGAAGGACATTAGGTAACGATCGCCTTGAGAGGATACTGCTTATGAATCCGGCCGAATTGGCTCAGTCAGCCCTTCCGGTTGCTGCCTCCGCCGACGTGTCGCTGATCGCGCTGTTCTGGCAGGCTCACTGGATCGTGAAAGCGGTGATGCTGGGGCTTCTGGCCTGCTCGGTCTGGGTCTGGGCGATCGCTATCGACAAGATCTTTCTCTACGCGCGCACCCGCCGCTCGATGGACCGGTTCGAGCAGGCGTTCTGGTCCGGCGAGTCGATCGAGGAGCTCTATCGCACGCTGTCGGCCAAGCCGACGCATTCCATGGCGGCCTGCTTCGTGGCGGCGATGCGCGAGTGGAAGCGCTCGTTCGAGAGCCATGCCCGCTCGGTCGCAGGGCTTCAGATGCGCATCGACAAGGTGATGAACGTCTCGATTGCGCGCGAGGTCGAGCGGCTGGAACGGCGCCTTCTGGTGCTGGCGACCGTCGGCTCCGCCGGCCCCTTCGTCGGCCTGTTCGGCACGGTCTGGGGCATCATGTCGAGCTTCCAGTCGATCGCGGCCTCGAAAAATACCTCTCTGGCGGTGGTCGCCCCCGGTATCGCCGAGGCGCTGTTTGCGACCGCCGTCGGCCTTATCGCCGCCATTCCTGCCACTATTTTCTACAATAAGTTCACCTCCGAGGTGAACCGGCAGGCCCAGCGGCTCGAGGGCTTTGCTGATGAATTTTCAGCCATTCTGTCTCGTCAGATCGACGAGCGGGGCTGACGGACGGCATGTATAGTGTGAAGGGCAATCTGGGCACGCGATCATGGCCATGAACGTTGCGAGTTCGTCCGGCGGCGGCGGGCGCCGCGGCCGGCGCAAGCCGGTCGTGGCCGAGATCAACGTCACGCCGATGGTCGACGTCATGCTGGTGCTGCTCATCATCTTCATGGTGTCGGCACCGATGTTGACGGTCGGCGTCCCGCTCGACCTGCCCCAGACCAGTGCCAAGAGCCTCGAAAACAACGACCAGAAGCCGATCCAGATGTCGGTCGACATCAAGGGCAAGGTGTTCATCAACGACACCGAGATTGCGCTGAACGAGCTGATCCCGAAGCTGAAGGCGATCACCGATGCGCGCGGCGGCCTCGAGGAACGCATCTATCTGCGCGCCGACAAGAAGGCGGATTACGGCACCGTGGCCAAGGTGATGGGCCAGCTCTCGGGCGCCGGATTCAAGAAGCTGGCGCTCGTCACGGAAGCGGATCAGGGGTCTTGAGGCCGTGAAGGTGAACGTCGACAAGACACTCGTTGCGTCGATTGCCCTGCATGTCCTCGTGCTGGGATGGGGGCTCGTCACCTTCAGCAGCAAGGCCTACATCGCTACGCAGGAATCGCTTCCGATCGACATCGTCTCCTCCGATCAGCTCGCCAAGATGATGGCGGGGCAGAAGACCGGCAAGAAGGAGGAGCTGAAGCCCAAGGTCGAGAAGATCGCGGAGCCCAAGCCCGAGGAAGACGCCGTCGGCAAGGTCACCGAGAAGAAAGAGCTGATCAAGACCAACTCCCAGCCGGAGCCGCCGCCGAAGCCGGTCGAGAAGCCGGTGGAGAAGAAGCCGGAGCCGCCGAAGCCCGTCGCCGAGGCCAAGCCGAAGGAAGAGCCGAAGCCGCAGGAAAAGAAGCCTGATCCGGCCAAGGAAGATCCGATCGCCGAGCTGCAGAAGAAGATGGAGACCAAGAAGCCGCCGCCCAAGCCCGTGGAGCAGAAGGTCGCGGCGGTGCAGCCGCAGCAGCAGCCCAAGCCCAAGGAGCGCACCTTCGATCCCGCGCAGATCCAGCGCGACCTCGACAAGCGCGCCGCGACCCGGCACGAGCAGACCGGCTCGGCGTTGAATGCATCAGCCTCGCTGGGCACAGCGACAGGGACGGCCGCCAACAACGTCGCGACTTGGCAGGGAGCTTTCGTCGCTGCCGTCAAGCACTGCTTCAATTTCCCTTACGATGCTCAGGACAGGGATCAGTTTACGGCCGACATAGATATTCAGATGCGCCCCGACGGAACGCTCGCGTCAGCGCCTGTGATTGTCGCGGTTCGAGGACCGTCTCGGGCAATTGCAAATGCGATGGCGGAGAGTGCCAAGCGTGCGATCCAACAGTGTCAGGCCTACACGTTCTTGCCCAAAGCTCAGTATGACACTTGGAAAACGATTGCGCTGACTTTCGATATGAAAGATCAGCAGTAGATGAGACATGAATTAACTCAGGTGAACAAGATGCCATTTCTGACGCGACGTGGATTCATCGCGGCCGCGGGATCGTCAGTCACCCTGCTGGCCGGAGGCGCCGCGACAGCGCAGGGGCGACTTCAAGTCAGTCCCGGCGGATTTCAGCCCATCTCGATCGCGATCAGCAACTTCGTGCCCGGCTCGCCCTCCGACAGCGACGTCGCTAACGGTGTCACGCAGGTCATCACCAACAACCTGAAGCGCTCGGGCCTGTTCGCGCCGATCGACCAGGCCGCCTTCATTGAGCGCATCAGCAACATCGACGTCGCGCCGCAATTCGAGAACTGGAAGACCATCAACGCGCAGGCTCTGGTCACCGGCCGCATGACGCGGCAGCCGGACGGCCGCCTGAAGGCCGAATTCCGCCTGTGGGACGTCCTCTCCGGCCAGCAGCTCACCGGCCAGCAATATTTCACCTCGCCGGAATATTGGCGCCGCATCGCGCACATCATCTCCGATCAGATCTATGAGAAATTGACCGGCGAGAAGGGCTATTTCGACAGCCGCGTCGTGTTCGTGGACGAGACCGGGCCGAAGGAGCGCCGCGTCAAGCGGCTCGCGATCATGGATCAGGACGGCGCCAATGTGCGCTATCTGACCCGCGGCTCCGATCTCGTGCTGACCCCGCGCTTCTCGCCGAACTCGCAAGAGATCACCTACATGGAGTTCGGCCAGGGCGATCCGAAGGTCTATCTCTACAACATCGAGACCGGCCAGCGCGAGATCGTCGGCAACTTCCCCGGCATGACCTTCGCGCCGCGCTTCTCGCCGGACGGCCAGCGCGTCATCATGAGCCTGCAGCAGGGCGGCAATTCCAACCTGTTCGTGATGGATCTGCGCTCGCGCTCGACCACGCGTCTCACCGACACGCCGGCGATCGACACCTCGCCGTCCTATTCGCCCGATGGCAGCCGCATCTGCTTCGAGTCCGATCGTGGCGGCAGGTCGCAGATCTACGTGATGAGTGCGGGCGGCGGACAGGCGCAGCGCATCTCCTTCTCCAAGGATGACACCAACGCCAGCTATTCGACGCCGGTGTGGTCGCCGAAGGGCGACTACATCGCCTTCACCCGGCAGGGCGGCGGGCAGTTCGCGATCGGCGTCATGAAGCCCGACGGCTCGGGCGAGCGGCTGCTCACCTCCGGCTTTCACAACGAAGGCCCGACCTTCTCGCCGAACGGCCGCGTGCTGATGTTCTTCCGCGATCCCGGCGGCAATGGCGGGCCGTCGCTGTACTCGGTCGACATCTCCGGCCGCAACGAATTGAAAGTGCCGACGCCGGGTTTTGCCTCGGACCCGGCATGGTCGCCACTGTTGTCCTCGACCTCGGGCTGACCACGGCGCAGTTGAAACATCGCGCGTTCAGACGCGCGATGTTTTCGAAAAACCGCGCCGATTTTTTCCGAGTTTGCCGTGAACGGCAACACTTCCTTCACCTTGCGTCCGGCAAGGCTTGCCTACCTGCTTGATATTGCAGCGGAAATAATTTCGCTATTGCCGAAAAACAACCCGACTTTAACGATGTTCCCTCAGAAAAGCTTCATCTCGGCTGGGTAAGACTACGCGCTGAACAGGACGCGCGTACAAATCAAAATGCAGTTCGCAAGCCAGAGCGGAGAGCAGGGGCAGCCGCCGCCGGTCAATCCGGCGGCGCAGATCGATTCGCTCTTTGAAGCGCCCGGACCGCTGCTGGCCGGTCTCATCTTCGTGTCGATCGGTGCTGCGCTGACTGCGCTGAAGACAGGTGAGCCCCTGATTTGGGCGTGCGTGGCGCTGCTCGTCTTGGCCGGAACGGTGCGGGCGATCGATTTGCGTCGCTATCAGGGACGCAAGTCGAGCGTGACCGCCGAGGCGGCCAAACGCTGGCAGGCGCGGTATCAGATCGGCGCGAAGATCCAGGCCGCGGCGATCGGCATCTGGTGCGGCACGACTCTGCTCGCCACCGACGACGCGGTCGCGCATATGATTGCCCTGTCGGTCACGACAGGCATTGCCGCAGGGGGAGCGGGAAGGGCGTACGGACGACCGTCGATCTTCCATCTGCAGGCGCTGCTCATTTTCGCCCCGGCGGTGTTGGCATTGGCGTGGCGCGGCACGCCCTACTACATCGCGATGGCCGTTGTGAGCGCGGCCTTCCTGCTGGCGATCATGCAGCTCTCGGTCAACTTGCACCGGATCTTCATGGGCGCCGTGGTGGCGCGCGAGCGCGAAGCCGCACTTGCGGGCCAGTTCGATACCGCCCTCAACAACATGCCGCACGGTCTTTGCATGTTCCATCGCGATGGCCAGCTCGCGGTGATGAATCACCGCTTCGCGGCGATGATGAACCTGCCCGACCATCTGCCTCGGAGCGGCGCCAGCGCGCGCGACATCATCGCGGCATGCGTGCAGGCAAGATCCATCTCGAGCGCGGACGGCGAGCATATCGTCGCCGGCATCGAAAGTTCGCGGGAGAAGGAGATCATCACCGCCGAGGCGAACCTGGAGCGAAATCGGTCGCTGTGCTGGACCGTTCAGCCGATGGCGGACGGAGGGGCGGTGCTGCTGCTCGAGGACATCACCGAGCGGCGCAACGCCGAGGCCAAGATCACCCATCTTGCGCGATACGACGACCTGACGGCGTTGCCGAACAGGGTCAACTTCCGCGACCAGATCGAGCACCTGCTGGCTGTCTCCCACGATGCGGCGCAGCTCTCCGCGCTGCTGTTCATCGACCTCGACCAGTTCAAGCAGGTCAACGACACGCTGGGCCATCCCTGCGGCGACCAGCTCCTGTGCGCCGTCGCCAACCGCCTGCGCGAGATGCTGCGCCCCGAGGATTTCGTCGCCCGGTTCGGCGGCGACGAGTTCGTCGTGTTCCAGCAGAACCTCACGTCGCCCGAGGATGCCGCGGCACTCGCCCGCCGCATCGTCGAGCGGTTGAGCGAGCGGTACCGCATCGACAATCATCTGGTCGAGATCGGCGCCAGCGTCGGCATCGCGCTGACCTCGCCGGAGGGCACCAGCGCCGACACGCTGCTCAAGAACGCCGACATGGCGCTGTACCGCGCCAAAGCCGACGGCCGCGGCACCTATTGTTTCTTCCGCGACGAGATGGCCGCGACCGTCGAGGCGCGCCGCATCCTCGAGCTCGACCTGCGCAAGGCGCTCGCCAACGAGGAATTCGAGCTGTTCTTCCAGCCGCTGGTCAATCTGAGGTCCGGCAAGATCACCACCTGCGAAGCGCTGCTGCGCTGGAATCATCCGGTGCGCGGCACGGTCTCGCCGGTCGACATCATCCCGGTCGCCGAGGACATGGGCCTGATCGTCGATCTCGGCCGCTGGATCCTGCGCCGCGCCTGCATGGAATGCATGAAGTGGCCGGAGGGTGTCAGCGTCGCCGTTAATTTCTCGCCGCAACAATTCCACCAGCGCGACGTCCTGAGCGAAATCCGCTACGCGCTCGAAGTGTCGGGCCTGCCGGCGCATCGTCTGGAGATCGAGATCACCGAGTCCTCGCTGCTGCGCAACACCCAGCTCACCCACGACATCCTGTCGCAATTGCATGCGCTCGGCGTGCGCATCTCGCTCGACGATTTCGGCACCGGCTATTCCAGCCTCAGCTACCTGCACAATTTCCCGATGCAGAAGGTGAAGATCGATCGCTCCTTCCTCGAAGGCATCGATTCCGACCGGCCGCTGACGCTGCTGCGCGGTGTCGCGCGGCTGTCCGCCGACCTCGGCATGGCCGTGGTGGTCGAAGGCATCGAGACCAACGAGCAGCTCGAGCTGATCAGCGCCGACGGCACCGTGACCGAAGGGCAGGGCTACCTGTTCAGCCGGCCCGTACCGGCGGTGCGGATCCGGCAATTGCTCAACGCCTCGCATGGTCGTCGCGTGCCCGACGACCAGCTCGCCCTTGTGTCGTCGCGATAGGCCCGATCCCTTCCCGGCAGCTCCACTCTCGCAATCGGCTCCCGTGTGCACCGTAGTCTTGCGGGCTCGCAAAGGTTAACCCTAACGATTCTATAGCTTTGCAATTCCGTTAAGGAACCATTAAGGTCTGGCTACTCGTGGAAGTTGCTTGGAGTCAGAGGTTGCAGATGAAGTCCGGAGCCGAACCGAACACGGCGCTCCTTCCACGAGGCGCCGCGTTGTTTGACCGCATCGATTATCGGCTCATCGAAACGCCCGAGGACAAGGACAACCTGTATCTGATGCGCTACCGCGCCTATCTGCAGGCCGGTCTGATCGAGCCATCACCTTCGCTGCGCGTCAGCGATCGTTTCGACGAAACGCCCAACACCTGGAATTTCGGGGTCTACGTTGACGGAGAGCTTTGCAGCTCCGTCCGCATCCATCTGCTGACGTCGGAATGGCGGATGTCCTATACCACCGAGGTGTTCGGCGACATCCTGCATCCCCGCCTCGATCGCGGCGAGGTTTTTGTCGATCCGTGCCGGCTCGTTGCAGATCCCGACAAGCACCACCGCTTTCCCGAGCTGCCCTATTTGACCGTCCGGCTCGCCTTTGTCGCGTGCGATCATTTCAACGCCGACACCGGCCTTGCCATGATCCGGACCGATCATCAGGCGTTCTACCGCCGCATCTTCCTGCACGAGACCATTTCGCCGGAGCCGCGGGGCTTTCCGGGCTGGCCCACCAAGAAGGCGGTCCTGATGGCGACCGACGTCCGGCGGCAGCGGGACAAGGTGCTCGCGCGCTTTCCGATCATGCGCTCCAGCGCGTTCGAGCGGCGCATGCTGTTTGAACGCAGCATCCCCCGGCAGGCCGCCACGCGGCCGATTCTGCTCACCACGCCGCGGACCCTGGACGTGGCCTCTCAAGCGCTCGGTTCGGTCTAGGCGGGCGCTCCCCGGTCATTTCGGCCCAAAATTCCAGCAAGTGCCGGCTCTTTTGCCGGCCGACGCGGCTTGCCTTCACCCTCGCGCCACATTTACAACCCATTAACCATGACGTTTGCTTTTCGCTGGTTGGGGGCATTTGACCGGCTGAGGCAAGGTTCCGTCAAGGTTGACGGAACGTTCGCTTAACCAACCCCCTGTAGACCGGACAGCAGTGGACTAACGTGAGCGTGGAGGCTCCGGAATGAGACATCCTATGCGTATCCTCCAGGGATTGAAGCTGGCCGCGGTGCTCGCCGTCGCGCTGTCGATGGGCGCCTGCGCCAACAAGAATGCCGCGACGGATGCGATGGCCAATGCGGCGACGCCCGGCAGCCAGCAGGACTTCGTCGTCAACGTCGGCGACCGCGTGTTCTTCGAAAGCGACCAGACCGATCTGACCCCGCAGGCGATCGTGACCCTGGAGAAGCAGGCGCAGTGGCTGCAGACCTATCCGCGCTACTCCTTCACCATCGAAGGTCATGCCGACGAGCGCGGCACCCGCGAATACAACATCGCGCTCGGCGCCCGCCGTGCCCAGTCGGTCCGTTCGTTCCTCGCCTCGCGCGGCATCGACCCGAACCGCATGCGCACGATCTCCTACGGCAAGGAACGGCCGGTCGCCGTCTGTAACGACATCTCCTGCTGGTCGCAGAACCGCCGCGCCGTCACTGTCCTGAACGCCAGCTCCTGACGCTCGGTCAGGTCCCCGGTGGTCAGTCAGGCCCCGTTCAGCTTTGCAATTGGATGATGCCGGCGCCCTCTCGGGCGCCGGTTTCGTTTCAGCATTCTGTGACTGAAAACCCCTTGGTATCAGTCACATTTTTGGCGTACTCCACTTCAATGTGTGGCGCGTCGAGGGTTCCGTCGCAGGCCATTTCGCTTTCGTCGTCAGGGCAAGATGTCATCCAGATTTAAGGCTTTTACCGGTACCGCGGCGACCGCCGCGCTGCTCTCTTTGTGCTCGCCCGCGCTTGCGCAATCGGTCTACGGGCAGTCGGATGATGTCGACCCGGAGATGCGGATCGAGCGGCTGGAGAACCGGCTGCGCCAGCTCACCGGCCAGAACGAGGAGCTGCAATATCGCAACCGCCAGCTCGAAGAGCGCCTGCGGGCGCTCGAGGGCGGCGCGCAAGGGGCGCCCGGGCAGGCACCAAACGTCGCGGCGATGCCGCCCGCGCAGATCGCACCGAGCCAGATTGCACCGGGGCAGGTCGCGCCCGGATATCGCCAGCCCCCGCAACAGCAGGCCGCGCAGCCGAGCCAAGCCGCGCAGCCGAGCTACGAGCAGCCGCAGATCGCAGCGCCCGCGCCGATCGTTCAGGAGCAGCCGGCGCCCGGCGCTCCCGGCACACGCCGCCGCGGCGATGCCTTCGACCCCAACCAGAACCCGAATGCACCCGGCGCGCCGCGCGCACTCGGCGGCGGGCAGCAGCCGATGCCGGCGGTCACGCCTGGCGGCGGCCGCAATGCGGGCGAGCCGCTCGATCTCGCCAACACCAGCCCGCGCTACCAACAAGGTGTGCCGCCGGCCGCGCAGCCCGGCTATCCGCCGGCACAATCGGGTTATCCCGCACCGGCCGGTGGCGCTGCTTTGGCCACCCTGCCGCCGTCGGCGACGCCCCGCGACGAGTTCGACCTCGGCATCGGCTACATGCAGCGCAAGGACTACGCGCTGGCCGAGCAGACCATGAAGAACTTCACGCAGAAATTTCCGAGCGACCCGCTGGTCGGCGACGCGCAATACTGGCTAGGCGAGAGCTATTTCCAGCGCCAGCAATATCGCGATTCCGCCGAAGCGTTCCTCGCCGTCACCACCAAATACGAGAAATCGGCCAAGGCGCCGGATGCGCTGCTGCGGCTCGGCCAGTCGCTCGCCGCGCTGAAGGAGAAGGAGGCCGCCTGCGCCGCCTTCGGCGAGATCGGCCGCAAATATCCCCGCGCCTCCGCCGGCGTCAAAGCCGCCGTCGATCGCGAGCAGAAGCGGGTGAAGTGCTGATCCGCTGACAAAGCGGATGGCGTTGCGCTAAACATTCGGTCAATCCGCGGATGATTGCAGCGTCATGTCAGACGACGACGATTCACCGATCTCGGCGCGCGAGGCGAGGCGGCTCTTCGCGGGCCTGAGAGATGCCCCGGCGCTGGTGCTCGCGGTCTCCGGCGGGCCCGACTCGGTTGCGCTGATGTGGCTTGCAGCGCGCTGGCAGCGCAGCCTCGCGCGAGGCCCGCAAATCACGGTCGTCACGATTGATCACGGCCTGCGCCCGGAGGCCGCCCGTGAGGCGCGCGAGGTCAAGCGGCTCGCCGCGGCGCTCGGATTGCCGCACCGGACCTTGCGCTGGCGCGGTGAAAAGCCGAAGACGGGGCTGCCTGCCGCCGCGCGCGAGGCCCGTTACCGCCTGCTCGCACAGGCCGCCCGTGCCGCCGGCGCGAGCCATGTGCTGACGGCACACACCCGCGACGACCAGGCCGAGACCCTGTTGATGCGCCTGTTCCGCGGCAGCGGACTTGCCGGACTCTCGGCCATGGCTCCATTCACCGAGCGCGACGGAATCGTGCTGGCGCGTCCGTTGCTCGACGTTCCGAAATCGCAGCTGATCGCGACCTTGCGGCGGGCGAGGATCGGCTTTGCCGAGGATCCCACCAACCGGGACACCGCCTACACACGGCCGCGGCTGCGCGCGCTGCTGCCGCTCCTCGCGGCCGAGGGCGGCGACGCCAGAAATCTGGCGCGGCTCGCGGCAAGGCTGGCGCGGGCCAATGCGGCGGTCGAGGTGCTTGCCGACGGCGCCGAGCGCTTCCTCCGCCTGCGGGATCGCGGCGATGCGCCGCAGGCGAGTGTCAGGAGCTTCGAGGCCGCGACCTTTGCCGCCCTGCCGGAGGAGGTGCGGCTGCGGCTCCTGCTGCGGGCCATCAACGCGCTCGGCCATGAAGGGCCGGCGGAACTCGGCAAGGTCGAAACCCTGATGTCGGTGCTTGATCGGGCGATCGCCGGCCCCGGTGCAGCCGCAAATGGCCGGCCGGTTCTGAAGCAGACCCTCGCGGGAGCCTTGATCAGCCTTGCCGGCGGGCGTATCCAGATCGCGCCGGCGCCGGCCCGGCGGCGCAAGGGCAGATGAGCGCGACGAGAGCGGATCATGACACCGGTCAATTCGCGTCCGTGCCGTCAGGCCACCTTAACCAGGCAGGAAAAACCCGGGTTCGGACGCCATGATTTCAGCGGGAATCGCGCTAAGATGGGATAAATAGTCCCATCTCGTTCCCTTGGCAGCGACCGGGGCGGCACCTAAATTGTATCCGTCTAACGATGAGGATTCCTTGGGATTTCCTCGCATTGACCAAATCAACTGCCCAAGGATCACGGCCGCGATCCGCGCGACCACGAAGGAAGATCGATGAACGCCAATCTGCGCAATTTCGCCCTCTGGGTCATCATTGTCTTGCTGCTGTTGGCGTTGTTCACGCTCTTCCAGAATCCGGGTCAGCGGGCCTCCTCGCAGGACATCGCCTTCTCGCAGCTGCTGAGCGAAGTTGACCGCGGCAATGTGCGCGACGTCGTGATCCAGGGGCCGGACATCCACGGCACCTTCACCAACGGCTCCAGCTTCCAGACTTACGCGCCGAACGACCCGACGCTGGTGAAGCGCCTCTATGACAGCAAGGTGCAGATCACTGCGAAGCCGCCTGGCGACAACGTGCCGTGGTTCGTCTCGCTCTTGGTCTCCTGGCTGCCCTTCATCGCGCTGATCGGCGTCTGGATCTTCTTGTCGCGGCAGATGCAGGGCGGCGCCGGCAAGGCGATGGGCTTCGGCAAGTCGCGTGCGAAGATGCTGACGGAGGCCCATGGCCGCGTCACCTTCGAGGACGTCGCCGGCGTCGACGAGGCCAAGCAGGACCTGCAGGAGATCGTGGAGTTCCTGCGCGACCCCGGCAAATTCCAGCGCCTCGGCGGCCGCATTCCGCGCGGCGTGCTGCTGGTCGGCCCTCCCGGCACCGGTAAGACCCTGATCGCGCGTGCGGTCGCGGGCGAAGCCAACGTGCCGTTCTTCACCATCTCCGGTTCCGACTTCGTCGAGATGTTCGTCGGCGTCGGCGCGAGCCGCGTCCGCGACATGTTCGAGCAGGCCAAGAAGAATGCGCCCTGCATCATCTTCATCGACGAAATCGATGCCGTCGGTCGTCACCGTGGCGCCGGTCTCGGCGGCGGCAATGACGAGCGCGAGCAGACGCTGAACCAGCTGCTGGTCGAGATGGACGGCTTCGAGGCCAACGAGGGCGTGATCCTGATCGCCGCCACCAACCGTCCCGACGTGCTCGATCCCGCGCTGCTGCGTCCGGGCCGCTTCGACCGTCAGGTCGTGGTGCCGAACCCCGACGTCGTCGGCCGCGAGCAGATCCTGAAGGTGCATGTTCGCAAGGTTCCGCTGGCGCCCGATATCAATCTCAAGACCATCGCGCGCGGCACCCCGGGCTTCTCCGGCGCCGACCTGATGAACCTCGTCAACGAGGCCGCTTTGACCGCCGCCCGCCGCAACAAGCGGATGGTGACGCAGGCCGAGTTCGAGGAGGCCAAGGACAAGGTGATGATGGGCGCCGAGCGCAAGTCGCTCGTCATGACCGAGGAAGAGAAGTTGCTCACGGCCTACCACGAGGGCGGCCACGCCATCGTCGGCCTCAACGTGCCCGCGACCGATCCGATCCACAAGGCGACCATCATCCCGCGCGGCCGTGCGCTCGGCATGGTCATGCAGCTGCCCGAGCGCGACAAGCTGTCGATGTCGCTGGAGCAGATGACCTCGCGCCTCGCCATCATGATGGGCGGCCGCGTCGCCGAAGAGCTGATCTTCGGCCGCGAGAAGGTGACCTCGGGCGCGGCGTCCGACATCGAGCAGGCCACGCGCCTGGCCCGCATGATGGTGACGCGCTGGGGCCTGTCGGAAGAGCTCGGCACCGTCTCCTATGGCGAGAACCAGGACGAGGTCTTCCTCGGCATGTCGGTGTCGCGCACGCAGAACGCCTCCGAAGCCACCGTCCAGAAGATCGATTCCGAGATCAAGCGTCTGGTCGAGGAAGGCTACAAGGAGGCGACGCGCATCCTCACCGAGAAGCGCGCCGATCTCGAGACGCTGGCCAAGGGCCTGCTCGAGTTCGAGACGCTGACCGGCGACGAGATCGTCGACCTGCTCAAGGGCAAGAAGCCGAACCGCGAGTCCGTGCTCGAGCCGACCACACCGCGCGCCTCCGCCGTGCCCCCGGCCGGCAAGCCGCGCCCGCGTCCCGATCCGGATCCCGGCCTCGAGCCGCAGCCGCAGGCGTAATTCCAAGCGGCAGCTGAGAATCGAAAAACGCGGCGGTAACGCCGCGTTTTTTATTGTCCGAGCGCGCCTTCGCGAGCTCGCATTGCGCTGGCCCTCCCGCAAGGCAGGCGCCGCCGAACCAGAGCGTTCTGTTCCGGCGCCATCGTTCGAGCCTGGGCCGTTTTGCCACAGCCATCCGGTTGAATCGGTTGCGGTGGGTCAAGAAGGAGCATCTCGACGGCGTTAGGTTCCGACTCGTCAAAGGAGGCACACATGGCTTTCAAGGATGTTCTGTTGACCCTGGCGAGCTACCCGGAGCCGACGCCGGTTTCAGTGATCGACGATGCCGTCTCGGTGGCCGCCACCCTGGGGGCGCACCTCGCAGCCATTTCCTGCGAGGTCCATGCGGAGGTGCGCGCAAGCCTGCTCGGGGATGTCATCCTGGACATACCCGCGCTTATTGCGCGCGAGGCCGCCAAGAGCCGCGAGAATGCGAAAGCCCTGCTTGCCGCATTCGAAGCCTCCGCCGACAGATCCGGCGTCCGGCATGAGACCATCTTCGAGCACTGTGCAACCGCCAGCGAGGCCGCGCTGCTGGTTGACTATGCAAGGCTTCGGGATCTCACGATCATGGCGGTGCCGGACTCCCATGATCTGGGGTACGCCGAGGAGGTGATCTTCGAATCCGGCAGGCCGACGCTGATCCTGCCCACCGGCCCGCGGTCGCGTCCGTTGCGGCTCGATGCCATCTGCGTGGCTTGGGACTTCAGCCGCACCGCTGCGCGAGCGGTTTCCGACGCACTTCCTTTGCTTGAAAGCGCAAGAAGTGTACGCGTCGTGACTGTCACCAACGAAAAGCCCCTGGATTCCAGACATTCCGGCCGAGAACTGGCGAAGAACCTGGCTCGTCACGGCATCGAGGTCGTGCTGGATGAGATCGATGCCGAGAGCAAGCCGATCGACGAGGTCCTCACATCTTACGTGCTGTCCCACGGCATCGACGTCCTCGTGATGGGCGCGTACGGAACGCCGAGGTGGCGGGAATTCGTGCTCGGCGGCGCGACCAGGGGCCTGCTGTCCAAGCCGCCGGTGCCGATCCTGTTTTCGCATTGACGCTTGGTGATGCAGGAGGTGGCGCCGCTCGGGTCTACGAAACTGGTCAGATCGCTGACGCTCACGCACGCGGTCCTCTATGGGCTCGGCGTGACGATCGGCGCCGGCATCTACGTCCTGGTGGGCGCGGCCGCTGCCCGGAGCGGAATGCATGCACCTCTGGCGTTCCTCGTTGCCGCGGTCGTGATGGGCGTGACGGCCGGGAGCTTTGCCGAACTGGGCACGCGACTGCCGGTCGCGGCGAGCGAGGCCGCCTATGTCCAGGCCGCGTTTCATCGAAAATGGCTCAGCGGTGCCACAGGGTTGCTCGTGGTGGCTGCAGCGACGATTTCGGGCGCGACCATCACCGTGGGGAGCGCCGGCTACATCAGCGTGTTCCTGCCGCTGCCTGCCAGCTGGATCATCGCCGGCGTTGTGCTCGCGATGGGAGCGATCGCCTGCCTGTCCGCGGTTCAGTCCATCAGCTTCGCCGGCTTGATGACGGTCGTGGAGATCGGAGGATTGGTCCTCATTGTCGGAGCCGGGCTGTTTGAGGGCGACGCCCTGGTCTCCCGGCTGCCCGAACTGTTGGCTCCCCTGAGCGATAAAGCAGCGTGGACCGGGATCGCACAGACGTCGCTGCTCGCCGTGTTTGCGTTCATCGGGTTCGAGCACCTCGTGAACATCTCCGAGGAAATGAAGAATCCGTCCCAAACGCTGCCTTGGGCGCTCTTCATCACCCTCGGCGTGACGGCGCTCCTCTACATGATCGTCGTCTGGGTCGCGGTGGTCGCGGTGCCCCCGGCCGAGCTCGCGCACGCCTCGGCTCCGCTTGCACTTGTCTTTCAGCGGTTGACCGGTCTTCCCCTCTCGGTATTGAGCGTCATCGCGATCGTTGCGACGGTCAACGGGATCATCGTTCACATGCTGATGATCGGACGTGTGCTGTACGGGCTTGCGGACCAAGGCAGCCTTCCGGCCTTTCTGGCCCGTGTGAACGCCAGAAGCGGCGCGCCGGTGGTTGCAACCCTCTTCGGCGTGGGCGCCATCCTGATCCTCGCCCTCGGCATTCCCTTGACCGGATTGGCCGAATGGACCTCGCGCCTGACGCTCGGGATCTTCGTCCTGGTCAACCTGGCGCTTCTTCGCATCAAGACGAGAGAATCCAAGCCTCCCGCCGGCGTGTTCTTCGTGCCCATTTGGGTGCCGATCGCAGGACTGTTCACAAGCGCCGGGTTGCTCCTGATCGATCTCGTGCGATAGCGCCCGCGTGGCGTTTCGGCGGAGGGCCCGGGCGTTGCGATGGCGGTTCTCTCGCTTCCGCACGCGCGATCGGTGAAACATTAAAGAACACCTTAACAATTAAGGCCTAGCTTGGCCCGCCATGACTGATCAGGTCGTCTCCAGCGCGGTTCAACCGTTTTCGGCGCGTGCAGCGCTCCCTTGGTCTGTGGGGCTCGCCGTCTACGCTGTGTTGCTGGCCGTCGGCCCGAAGCTGCTCGGAGATCCCGACAGCTATTCTCACGTCGAGCTCGGGCGCTGGATCATGGCGCATGGGACCCTGCCGACGAGTGATCCATTTTCGTTTTCGAAGCATGGCGCGCCTTGGATCACGTTCGAATGGCTGTCGGAAGTCATCTATGCCGGAGCCTACGTCCTGTCCGGCTGGTCCGGCGTCGTCGTCGTCGCGGCCGCGGCGATCGCACTCGCCTTTGGTCTGCTCACATACTTCCTGCTGCGCGAGCTGTCGCCGACCCAGACGCTGATCATGGTGATCGCGGCCGTCATCCTGACGGCGCCGCACATGTTGGCGCGGCCACACGTGCTCGTGATGCCCATCATGGTGATCTGGGCGGCTGCCCTGGTGCGTTGCATGGATCATGGCAGGCCGCCACCATACTGGGCCCTGCCGCTGCTGGTCGTGTGGGGCAATCTGCACGGCAGCGGAGTGCTGGCGCTTGGCTTGATTGGACCCGTGGTGCTCGAGGCGCTGCTGCGCGAGGAGCGAAGCCAATGGCCACGCGTGCTGCTGCGCTGGGTGCCATTCACACTGCTTGCCGTCGCCGCATCCTGCCTGACGCCGCATGGGCCGGAACCGCTGCTGATGCCGATCACGACACTCGGCCTCGGTCCCGCGCTCGCCTGGATCGCGGAATGGCGGCCGCAGGATTTCAGCCGCATCGGCGGCTTCGAGCTGCTGTTGCTGGGGGGCATCTTCGCGCTCTCGCGCGGTGTCACGCTGCCGGTCGTGCGGACCCTGGTGGTGATCGGCTTGCTCCATTTCGCGCTGGCGCAGATGCGCAATGCGGATCTGCTGGCCATGCTGGCGCCGCTCTACCTCGCGGCCCCGCTGGCCCGGAGGTTCGGCGGGCCGAGCGGGAACGAGACCGACCGCTCCTCGCGCGGCTTGAACCTGGCGGCATTCGGCATCTTGGCCGCGATGAGTGGATTGGCGCTGGCGCGCGACATCCGGCCGGCTCCCCTCATCACCCCCGAGGCGGCCGTCGCCCGTGCCGACCTCGCCAAGGCGGGGCCGCTGCTCAACGATTATTCCTTCGGCGGCTATTTGGTCTTTGCCGGCATCCCGACCTTCATCGACGGCCGCGCGGAACTGTTCGGCGGACCGTTCATCGAACGCTACAATCGCGCCCTGGCGCTGATTGACCTCGCAGATTTTCTCAAGCTGCTCGACGACTACAAGATCAGCGCGACGCTGCTCGCACCGAATACGCCCGCCACAGCGATGCTTGACCGGTTGCCGCACTGGCAGCGCGTGTACAGCGACGATGTGGCGGTCGTCCACAAGCGCCGAGAGATGCAGTAACAACAGCTCGGCAGCATCATCGAAGACCAGGTGTTGGCCTCACGTCCGAGGTGATTGCAGCAGATCACTCGTTGATTGCGTGTTTCGCGGGTGCAGTCGCCGCCTCGTTGCGATCGAAGCCGGCTCGCTTCTGGACCACGTACAGTGGACGGCGCTTTACTTCGGCATGGATGCGGCCGACGTAAAGGCCCACGATCCCCGTCATCAGCATGTTCATTCCACACAACAGCGAGAGGAGGACGATGGTCGAGGACCAGCCGGTCACGAGATGAGCGTCGTTGCTCAGCCACATCACGACGACCCAGCCGCCGTAGAGCAGTGCGAATGCCGAGACGGTCAATCCGCACCAGATCGCCAGGCGCAAGGGCAGATCGGAAAAGCCGAGCGCGGCGTTCACCGCGAGCCGGATCATCTTGAACAGGGGGTACTTGGTCTCGCCCGCGGCGCGCTCGAGGCGATGGAACGTGACCTCGGCCTGGCGGAAGCCGAGCCAGGCGATCATGCCGCGTACGAAGCGATCCTGCTCCGGCATCTGCCTGAGCGCGTCCAGCACCTTGCGATCGATCAGGCGGAAGTCGCCGACGTCGGCGGGGATGCCGACGGAGGACATCTTGCCGAGCAGCCGGTAGAACAGGTGTGCGGTCGCGCGCTTGAATCGGCTCTCTCCCTCGCGCGACAGGCGGCGGGCGTGGACGACGTCGTTGCCTTCCTGCCATTTTGCGATCAATTGCTCGATCACTTCGGGCGGATCCTGCAGATCGGCGTCCATGACGATGATCGCGTCGCCCTGCGCGGCGTCCATGCCGGCGGTGATGGCGACTTGATGGCCGAAATTCCGCGACAGGCCGATATAGCGAAAGCGGGCGTCGCGCACAGCGAGTGCCTGTAGCACGATCGAGCTGGAATCGCTGCTGCCGTCGTCGACGAAAATCGCCTCTGCCGGCCCGTCGAGCCGGGACAGCAGGAAGTCGAGCCGGCGCAACAATATCGGCAGTACGGCTTCCTCGTTGAAGACGGGAATGACGAGGCTGTAGCGGATCGGTCCGGAATTGGCCGCCATGCGAAGGAGTCCAGCTGGGTTGCAGGGACGGAAGTCTACGGGCAGGTGGTTAAGGTCGCCTTTCTCAGGACTTGCGGCGAATCCTGTAGAGCACGAACCGATCCGAGGTCTCCAATAGTTCCAGCAGATCCGGCAGCGGGTTTGCGGCCCGCGGTCCCAGCACATAGAGGTAGTCGAAATCCCGGTGCCAGGTGCGGACAAAGCGCGGCGAGTCCGCCGGCGGGTGGCCCGCTGCTATCGCGGTGAGCAGGCCTGAGGACACCAGTCCGCCATCCGGAGTGGCAAGATGGCGCACGGCCTCGACGGCCCGAACAGGCTGCTTGCCCGCCTCCGTGAAGAGATTGGGCACGAACGCATTGGCATAGTGCACCGCCAGCGTTGGCGCATAATACATCGGATACGCCGTGAGATCGGCGAAGGGCGGGTCGCCAGCTTCGTCCGCATTGCTGACGAGGACGCGCGAGCCACGTTCGACCTTGCGGAACGACTCGACAATGGCCGCGTAGTCAGTGCGGTAGGGCAGCCATACCGTGAAGACAACGGCGAGATTGATCAGCGTGATGCCGCCGATCGCAGCGAGTGCAGCCATCCGCCAAGCCCGGCTTGGCAGCGACAGCGAGCAGAACGCCGGCAGGATCAGCGCCGCAGCAGGAAACACGCGGAGGTCGGCGAAAGAGGTCCCGAACAGCCTCGAGGGAATGGCCACGTACAGGAGCGCAAGACCGAGCGCGATCCAAATCCCGGCGGGCTCGAGCCTGAGCAAGCCGCGCCTTACGGCGAACAGCAACGCGGTCATGAGGGTCAGCCCGGTCACCGCCGCGGCCGTCAGATTGTAGCCGTTCATGATGCGGAGCGGCCAGACCGGCTTGAATGCGAGGAACCAATCGTTGCCTTGGCTTCCGATCGCGCCTGCCGTGACATGCATGATCGCAAGCAGCGCAAGCGCCGGTAGGGCCAGCGCGCCAAGCCGCGCGGCCGCGACGGAATACGCGACCCGCCCTTGGCGGACGCGCGACAGCTCGAAAAGGCCGAGCGTTGCGCCATAGATGCCGAGCGAAAAGAAATGCGCCACATAGAGCGCGGCGACGAAGATCAGATTGGCCATGAAGCGCAGCGGCCAGGGGCCTTCCGCCAGCATCAGATAGACGGCGATGCCCCAGAGCGCGAGGCCGAGCCCGAACTCGAAGTTCACGAAACCCCAGCTGAACGGCAGGCAATAGAGCAAAGCGAGCGCGGCGAAGCCGGCGAGATGGATGCGTCCCTTCCTGACCCATTCGAGCAGAAGCGCACCGGTGACGATCAGGACCTGGCTCAGCAGGAGAAACAGCCGCGTCGCGTTCTCGACGCTCATCAGCCGCGCCAGCTGCGGGACCAGCAGGTCCATTCCGAGGTTGGGATAGAAGGCCCACCTCACCTCGTAATACGGATTTGCACCCGCGGTGCCGTTCTGGCTCAGAACAGACATGCGGGCGAGGTGATTGGGATAATCGACCATCGCCGGAATGGGCGTCAGCAGCACCGGAACAAACGAGACTACAGCCAGCATCGCAAGCACGATCATCGCCACGGCTCGGTCCGGGGCGGAACGCGCCGGATCTGTCAGGATCGGCTTGCTGGAAGGAACCATCTGATGAAGTCGCTGAGGCCGAAGACGCGCGCTGGAGCGGGTCGTCACTTCGAAGGCGCCGCGGTCGCGCCGTCTGCGGCGTCGCGCACGTGGATCACGGCGATGTCGTCCGCATAGATCCGCTTCCAGCCCGTGAGCTGGTCGAGGATCTGCGGGCCCGGCGCATCCGCGCCCAGCAGTGTCGCATCGATCTTGTGCTCGTCGAGCAGGCGCGGCAACAGCTCGGGCTTCTTGCCCTCGGTCGCCTTGAAGAAGTCCATGATGAATTTCTCGCCGTAGAGCTCGGCGCGGCCGTCGACGAAAACAGGAATATCGCGCGAGATCAGATAGCCGCCGAACTGGTAGGCGTTGAAGACGCGCTGCACCTTGCGTTGCTCGAGCAGGTCGACCGCCGCGACCGGCGTCTGCGTCATCGTGAAGGTGAAGCGGTGGTGCCCCAGATAGAGCGAGGTCGAGGTCCAGCTTGCCGCCACGATCATCAGCGCGCCGAGCGCCGTGACATAGCGGCCGGGCCAGCTGTCGGCACCGGCGGGCTCAAGCGCCGGCTGCGGGAACATCTCGCCGAGCGGCTTTGCCAGCACCAGCGGCACCAGGAATGCAAATGCGTCGATGCTCCTGACGTGGCTCAGCGCGCTCCAGGTCAGGAAGAGGATCAGGAAGATCCGGGGTGCCGACAGCACCAGGCCGCGATAATAACCGAATGCGATCAGGGCGAGCAGGGCGCCTTCGAACGGGGTGAACGTGGCGAAGTTCGCCGGCATCCATTCGACGATCAGCGTCAGCAATTCGCCGAGGCTGAGGATGTTGGTCGCGCCCTGCAGCGTTCGCCAGCCGTACGGCGTGCAGCAGCTCGCGATCAGCGCCCCGATTCCGAACAGCACCCAGCGCATGAACAGGGCGAGCCGCCGTCCCTTCTCGGCATGCTCGACCGCTTCGAGCGAGATCGGGCCGATCAGCGCGAGCCCGAGCACGAAGCCGCCGTGCAGGTTCGCCCACAGCGCCATCAGCGGCAGCCAGGTCCAGGACGGCGCGCTCCGGCGGCTCGCAGCCGCCATCAGCAAGCCGACCCACGCCACCATCACCGGCAGCGCCAGAATATGCGGCCGCGCCAGGACGTGATGGATCGACAGCAGCAGCGCCAGCATCGCGAACAGCACCGCGCGCGGGGCTCCGATATGCGCCTCGAGCAGATACACGAGGATCGCGAGTGCGAGCGCGATGGCGGCCGCGGTGAGGATGACGGGGCCTGCCCAGCCCCATTGTGCATGCGAGAAGGAGAACGCGACCTGCGACAGCCAGGACGTCGAGATCCACGGCGCGCCCGTCCGCGTGAAGGAATAGAAATCGATCATGGGCATGGCGCGGTGATCGAGGATCCATTGCCCGATCTTGATCTGCCAGAACGAGTCGGAATCCTGAAGCAGCGTATCGCCCAGGAACAGGAAGAACAGATAGGCGCCGGCGCCGACGCACAACGGCACCAGGGCACGCGCGCGGCCCTGCACCGCGATGCTGTTGGCGAAAGAAAGGGACATGCCGTCTCGTCGTCCTGGTTGTTCTTGCCGGCCCGAGCGGGCGGCATTGGACCACGCCGGTCATAACTTCGGGTAAACCGGCCGCGCCAGGCCGGCGTCAGATGCTTACAATTTAACGGATTGTTTCGAACTTGGATTTACCATGGGCCGATACACGCAATCCGCTCGGTGTTTACGCAGCCGAATTAACTGCGGTGCAATTCTTTGCCTCTACGTTCAGTTGCCATGGTCGGGCGGCGCTGGGAAGCCGAAGAGACCAGATCAGTTGTAGCCTCGTGTACTCATTTGGAGCACTCTATGAAGAACCTCGTTGCGCGTTTCATGAAGGATGAATCCGGCGCCACCGCCATTGAATACGGCCTGATCGCTGCCGGCATCGCGCTGGCGATCATCACCGTCGTCAACAACCTCGGCACCACGCTGAACACGAAGTTCAGCTCGATCTCGACCAGCCTCAAGTAAGGCCGGACGACCAGCGGAATAGCGAAGGGCCCCGTCATCGACGGGGCTCTTTTGCGTTGTCCAGGAATCGGCGCGGGGCGTTCGACGATCAGGCTTAAGCCTCCTTCAAGCCACTCGGGTGTATGGCTTGGGCGCATCCGCCTCACATCATCGCGCAAGGAAGCCGCATGGCCGAAGCCTCCTCCGTTCCGCCTGCAATCGGCCGTCACGGTGCGGTCCCAGCGATCCTCGTCAACATCTCCTTCGTGCTGGCGATCGTCACGCTGGCGTATTTTCCGACGGCCTATCTCGCCCATCTCTGGATCTTTGACGCCGACGGGCGCGGCATCCCCACTGATTTCGTCAACGTCTGGGCGGCCGGAAGACTGGCGCTCGAGGGGCATCCCGCGCAGGCCTGGGATTGGGACATTCAGAAGCAGGTCGAGCTTGCGCTGCTCAAGCAGGATTTCGTCGGCCATTTCGCCTGGCACTATCCGCCGCCCTTCCTGTTCGTCGCGTCCTTCCTCGCGCAATTTCCCTATGCGATCGCCTTCATCGGCTGGGCCGCCTTCAGCATGGTGCCTTATCTCGCCGTGATGCGCGCGATCATCGGACGCAATGCGGGCCTTGTGATTGCGGTTGGATTTCCGGCAGCCTTCCTCAACATCCTGGTCGGGCAGAACGGTTTCCTCACGGCCTCGCTGATCGGCGGCATGCTCTATCTGCTGCCGACGCGGCCGGTGCTGGCCGGCATCTGTCTCGGCCTTCTCAGCTACAAGCCGCAATACGGTCTCTTGTTTCCGCTGGTTCTCTTCGCCGCCGCCGAATGGACCGTGCTGTTCAGCGCCGCGATCGTCACCGTTGCGATCGCTGCACTATCCTGGTTCGCCTTCGGCACCGAAAGCTGGCAGGCGTTCTTCCACTGGATTCCGATGTTCTCCCAGGCCTTTCTGACCGAGGGCAGGGCGCCCTGGTTCAAGATGCAGAGCATCTTCGCGCTGGTGCGCTATCTCGGCGGCACCGAGCAGCTCGCATGGATCTTCCAGTGGGTGTTGACCACAGCTGTTGCCGTGGCGCTGGTCGTGGTGTGGCGGAGCCGGCTGCCCTACGCCCTCAAGGCAGCGATGCTCGCCACGGCGACGCTGCTCACGACGCCCTATCTTTTCATGTACGATCTGGTCGTGCTGGGCATCGCGGTGGCGTTCCTCATCCGCGCCGGGCTCGATGAAGGTTTCGCACGCCACGAGGTGATGGCGCTGGCGCTCGTCTTCGCGCTGCTTGCGAGCTTCCTGTTTCTCGGGCAACCGGTCGGCTTCCCGGCGATCCTGATCGTGTTCGGGCTGATCCTCGGACGCTGCGCAGCCTGGCGGAGTGCCGAGGCCGCATCGGCGCAGCTCGCTCTCACGCGAACGAGCTGAGGAACTCGGTCACGCTCTGATCGGATTTGAGACGCTAGAATTGAAAGACTTTTGGGGCCGAAGAACTGGTACGCTGCCAATGTAGGCGAAATTCCCGCGAGAGAGTACCATGGACGCAGAGCCAGCCGCGAGATTCAAACTACATATAGAGCGGAGCATTGAGGAGCTATCCCGGGCGCTCGCGCTTGCCCAAGAAGCCTCTTCAGCAGAAGAGTTCCTGAGATTGAGAACGTCGGTCGGCGATATCATCGCTCGAATAGACACCATGCTTCACGACAACATTTACAATAATCATCCCAAGCTGGATGGGATGAAAGGGTGACAGGTATCGCCCGCTTTGGGTCCAAAACGGTCTGCCGGCTGAAAGCCGGAGATTGTCGGCTGAGCGCCGGAAGCGAAACGCGGCTCCCAATTTACT
Source organism: Bradyrhizobium yuanmingense (assembly GCF_900094575.1). Classification (GTDB taxonomy): domain Bacteria; phylum Pseudomonadota; class Alphaproteobacteria; order Rhizobiales; family Xanthobacteraceae; genus Bradyrhizobium; species Bradyrhizobium yuanmingense. The sequence goes on from NZ_FMAE01000003.1 coordinate 546,817, forward strand.
GAAGCTTCGCGCTCATTTGATGCACAACCGATGGATGTTGCGCCTTCGCACGAGGGATGTCCGCGCGTGAGAACGCTGCTCAAGATTGCCCTCGTGATGGTGTCACGCAATAGGAGATGTCGCCACTCAAGCTAACGCTGGCGACGTCACTGACGAGGCTTGCTTTGATCTATCATTGGACAACCGCCACAGCAGACGAGCGGCGAACAAGGGGTGGATCAGTAAAGCAATCGGTATTTGCGCGAAGCCGAATGGAAACATCCGAATAGGCAGCATCCACAACGCAAGCGAAAGAATTTGATCGGCGAATGCTTCGTTTCCGCGCTGACGCAGAAGCGCGACAATCCATCCGAATACGACCATGTCGTAGTTCATGATCCAGGGTGAAAACAAGAAGGTGGCGGTAACGAAGAGCGCTAGTGAGAGGATCGGATCGCGCTTGCGCCAGAACGTCCAAACTACCGCACCGACGGCGCATACCGACGCCGCTCCTTGCACCACCCAGGCCAAATCAGCGGGAAGACCCGCAAGGCGGGCGTTGATCAAGGCTGAGGCAACGATCGGCCAGCCCATGATACCTGCCACGTCGAGCAGTTCGTGCTGTTGCGGCAAAACTTTATGCCAATATGCGATCCAGATTTCTGGCCCAAACCATGCTGCAGTCGCGGCGACAAGCGACACCGTCATGACGACGGCTGAACCAATGACTCGCCAGTGCCCTCCCAGCACCAGCACGATCGGAAGCAGGAGTCCGAGTTGCGGCTTGATAGTCAGCATACCAAACAAAATTCCAGCGAGTATCGGCCGCCGCTCGAGGTTTGCCAGACCGCCGATCAAGAGCGCAGCGGTCAAGAAGCCATTTTGGCCGAGGAATACGTTAACCGTGACGGCAGGTGCGACGGCCAGAAACACCCAGTATTTTCGTTCGACACCACATGATGTTGCCGCCCAAACGTACAGGGCAAGCCCGGTGACGCACCACACAATGTACGACGGCAGAAAACCGAGCAAACCAAAGGGCCAAATGAAGAACAGAAGATGCGGCGGATACGACCAATACAGAGGTGCCAAATCGGGAATGCCGGTCACCTTCGCTATCGCAGCCATGTAGGCGCTGGAATCAAACCAGTCCGCAGGGCCGCCGGAAAAAGCCGATCGGCCGCCTATCCAAGTGTTCAGAAAATCTCGACCAACCGGAAAGCCGCCTGGGTCACGTACGAACGATGGGAACGACTGGGCTGCTGCCAGTTGGAAGTCAAATATGACAACCGCCAGCAGAATGGCCGCAGCGACCACGGTGAGGGACGCGTAGATCCTTACTGATGCTGGATTGCCTGTGCCAAGCTTGCCATGACTCATTGTACGCTCAAAGGGTGAGGCCTCTGTTCGAGAGGCGCGATGGTTCTCAAGTTTGAGTTCCGCGCGGACGGCGACTAATGCGCAGTCCGCGCGATCAGCGGGCAACTTTCGATCACCGTGCCGGGGCGGGCGCCCTCAATGGTGACGCAGGGCCGGGAGCGATCGATGGTGAGCTCGTAGCGATCCAGCAGCGCGCTGCGGTCCGGATCGCCGCGCATGTGCAATTCGCGGACGCCGCCGGGCAGCGGCGTCTTCAGCCCGGCGCGAATGCGCTGGTCGAAGATGCCGCCGGGGACGATCGGCACGGCGATATCGGCGAGCAGGTAGAAGCGCGATTGGGAGGGCAGCTGCGGCGCGATATAGGCCAGCGGCTTGCCGAGGATGAAATAGGTCGCGGGCTGATCGAGCTCGTGGGCGATCTTCGGCCGGTAGACGTCGGACCAGGGGCGGTGCCACCAGTCCGCCGGCTGCGACCACGCTGCGATCGCGACTGCGAGCGTCAACGTCAACACGGCGAGCGGACGAGGGGACGCCGTCAGCGATGACGGTCCGGTGCTCGCGGCGAGGCGCGTGAGCAGGAGAACGATCAGCGGACCGCACAGGAGCTCCAGAACCACCGCATAGCGCTGGATCGAGAACAAGCCGAGCCATGCGAGGTAAGAGGCCGCAAACAGCACCACCAGCTGCACGTCACCCCGGGTGAGGATCGCGCTCTTGCGCCTCGCGCGGACCCACAGGCCGAGCACGAGCAGGACCATCACCACCGCGAAGCGCGCGTCGCGGAACGGATGCTCCGCGCCGCGGTGGTCGCCGATCAGCCAGTAGAAGGGGTAGGCCAATGCGTCGAGCACGCCATGAGGCATGAACTGCGCATCCATCAGGTTGACGCCGGCCACCTCGCTCGACTGGAACAGTGCATTGAACAGCGGGAGGATCGGATTGCCGGTGTCGCGCCACGTGATCAGGCACCATCCGCCGCCGGTGAGCGCCGCGCCGGCCATCCCGCCGATGCCAAGAAGCGCGATCGCGCGAAGCGGACGCGCGGAGACGAGCAGCGCAGCGGCAGCGCCGATCGCGTAGACGACATTGGTCAGCTTCAGCCCGACGGCGGCACCGATCAGCAATCCCGCGAGCAGGACGCAGATCGCGGGTCGGCGATCCGCCACCAGGATCAGAAGGCAGCCGCCGATCACGGGCAAGGCCAGCAGCACGTCGGAAAAGCTCGTGCCGACTTCCGAGAGCGTCATCGGACCCGAGGCAGCGATGACGACCACTGCTATGACCGGCGCGATGGTTGCGGCCTGGCGCAGCACCAGACGCGCGAACAGGCAGATCAGCGCAAGGTTGAGGCCGTGAACAGCGCCGATGATCATCAGCCCATAGGGCGCCGGCAGCACATGGCGGAGATAGTAGACTGGGAGATAGACGAGCGGATTGAAGTAGGTCTGAAAGCCCGGCGGGACCACATCGACGCCATAGCGGCCGTTGAGAACGGCCCAGACATTGTATTCGTGGTAGTTCTGCCAATCCCAGTTGACGTCCTCTCCCATGGCCAGAGTGTAGAGCGCGCCTGCCAGCATCGAGCAGACGACAACGGCGATCGCTGCAAGCGCATTGCCGCGCTGCTTCGCCCTCCACGATCGCCGCAGCCTGTCGGCCGCGGGCAGGGACATGACCTCTCGCAGATCGGAGGAAATGGCCGCGCGTTCCAGCATCAAGGCGCCATCGGCGCCGGGAACGCCGGGAACATCACGAGCAGAGCCGGGTCGCTGAACCGCAGAAAGCCCGCTCGTGAAATGCATTGCCGAATTCCAATTTACAACCGTATGACTATGGATAGCCAGTTAAAGTTGTATTAATCAATGCGGGAACTTTGCGTGATTGCACGTCAAAGTCGCGAGTAGTCGAGGGCTCGAATCGGTCCTCCGGGTCGACCTGCAGCGTTTAGGGCCTGATGCCCATGCGCTCGCGCTCATCGTTCCAGAATTTCTCTTCTCAACTCCGATACTCTGCCTTGCTCATCGGAAATCCGGCCAAATGCCAATGACCGCCATCGTCCGCGTACACGACGACAAAATAATCCCTCTCCAGCTCGGACTTGGTACGCGGCACCGGAATTAGGGAATGGGTTTGATCAGTTACTCCGAACGTCGCGTCGAAGACCGAGTCGACCGATGCATTTCCGCTCTGGACTTCGAGAACCCTGAGGCTGACCGCGAGACGCTCCCGGAGAGAATCGTTCCCACGGCCTCCCGGTGGAATCCGCCCACCCAGGCCGGCCGCAGTCCCCAGTAGCCGCACTCTCGCCAGCAGTACTTCCTTGGCCGTCGTGGGTAATGTTGACGTGCGAATATCGCTCGGAGGCCTATCGAGAAAGTACATAACGGGCAGCTCGGATCCGGCTGTGAGCAGCATCTTTCGTTCTCCTCTCCAAGATGAGCTTGCCGGGACCAAATGTGCCGCGAATCGGACTTGGAGGGTTTGGTTCTTGGTCGGCTGCTCGGCCGAAAAGATGGCTGTGGGCAACGCCAGAACGAGAATGGCGCAGCTTGCTCCGCGTGCAGCGAGTTTGCGTCTCATGACGACGCACCATCAACGTTCATGTCGTCGGCACGGTCGCCCAGTCTTTCGTTTTCTTTGATTGTTGCTGCCGTGGAGAGGCGTCTCTTACTGCTGCGACTCTCTATGGAATTCCATCATTGTTCGAGGCGGGACTTCTTGACATTGCACGACGGTGCGAGGTCGCGCTGCATCGCCATCGATGCCTTCAATAGTGATGGTCTGGCGGCTTCTGTTCCATACGATCCGGCGGGGGACCTCGAAATTCATCGACAGCGTGACTTCATCCTGGCCGGCATCGGTGACTTCACCGCGAAACCCTCTTCCCTCCTTGCCACGCTCGAAGAGTGCTTGTTTCGAAGCTGCATCCATCGTGAAGTACACAGCGCCCGTGTGTTCACAGCGTACAGAGATCGGATTCAGAATGGGATCGCGAACCCCGAAGCTCAAAATGCTTCTCGGAGGCGTGACAGTGCACGGATGGGTTAATGTCGGCCGAAAGGTGGGGTCGTCGAGTCCCGGCCAAGTCATCGTCTTCTTGTTGCTATCAAAGATCAGGTCGATCCGACCTGGACGAACGCGCAGCATGAATTCGATCTTTCCATCACTTTTGGAAATGATCTCTCCAGAACGTGTAGTGATGCCGAAATTTGTTTCGAGGTCTATCGGCGGCGTCTCAAACACGACAGCTTTGGCATCGATGTCGAACGTTGCAAAGTACGGGCGGACAGGCGCGCCACCCTCACACCGCACCGAGAATAATTCAGCGGCTGCCGCGCCGTCTGGTGTCGGCATCAGAAGGAGGATGAGCGCGAGGCCCGAGAGCCGCTTCATGACGCACGCTCCGTTGGTCCATGAGACTCTCCACCGCAGCTCGAGAGAGCGCCAAAGTAGCTCAGGCTCTAAAGCTTCCTGGCAGTGAAGATCGATGCCATCAGCATGCTGGCCAGGCATACGTCAACGTGCGGCTGCGAACAAGATAAATGAACTTATAAGTAGATGCATGTAGCCCGATCGACATGGAACACTCTGAGGCGAAGTTGCACCCACTGACGTCAAATTGTGAACCGGCCGGTTAAGCCCTCGAAGATTACTCGTTCAGTCTCGCGTCGGTTCGTTGCAGGTCGCCTGGACGGGAGAGAAGTTGAGGTTGGCCCCTCCGCTCCTGGCAAACTGCCACCGATGGGCACCGTTGGAGGCCGCCTCGACCGGGATGCCGCCAACATAGTGTTGACGCCCCCGTCCGCTCGCCATGGCGCTTCACGCATTTGCATCTTGTCATTCACCCTGAATAGTTGTTCAGTCCTTGCGGGGCGATTTGCATCTATTGCGTGAGAAGCGTTCGGCCGCAGGGCGTGCGGCCGGCGTGTGGGACAGGAAGCGCGCCATGGTTTATCGGCGGACGCATCAAGTGGTGAAGCGCCTTGCGGCGCGGCGCAGCGCCATTCTGGCGGCGGCGCGGGAGGCGGCGGCGGAAGGCGGGATGGCGGCGGTGCAGATCGCGCCGGTCGCGGTCCGGGCCAATGTCGCGGCCGGCACCGTCTACCGCTATTTCCCCTCCAAGGCCGAGCTGATCTCCGAGCTCATTGCCGAGGTCTCCCGCGACGAGCTCGCGGCGATCCGAAGGGCGGCCGATGCCGCGCCGGGGCCGTCCTCGGCGCTGGCGGCCGCCGTGACCACCGTGGCGGTGCATACGCTGTCGCAGCGCAGGCTGGCCTGGGGCATCCTGGCCGAGCCGGTCGATGTCGATGTCAGCGCCTCGCGCCTTGCCAGCCGGCGCGAGATCGCCGGCGAGATCGCCTCCCGGATCGACGCCGCCGTGCGTGCCGGCCATCTGCCGGCGCAGGACACCGCGCTTGCGGCCACCGCCTTGCTCGGCGCGCTGCATGAGGCGCTCGTCGGCCCGCTCGCGCCCGACAATCTCGATGATCCCGTCAAGATGCGCGATGCGGTGCAGACCGTGACCCTGCTGGCGCTGCGCGCCGTCGGCGTCATGGACGCTCGTGCCCGCGGCCTCGTGGTGCAGCAGACGCTGCTGCCGACGACCAAGGCGCTGGTCGGCGCCTGAGCCGACCCGCCACCGGGATCTGGCCCAAGCTCCCTGTTATCCTGCTGCATCAGCATTTTCCCGGCCGGACTGATCAACCCCGGTGGGACGCTTCAGAAGAATGAGCCCGGCGGTCACAATGAGGACGGCTCCGGCGATCGTGGAGCCTTGCGGGATATCCTTGAAGACAAGATAGCCGATGGCTGTGGAACCGAGCAGTTCGAGATAGACCAGCGGCGACAGGGTGGACGCTTCGGCGAAGCGAAATGCCGCGATGGACAGGACATGACTGACAGCAGAGAGCGCACCCAAAGCCAGAAAGAACATGACAGCGTCCCAAGCCGGTGTGGTCCAGGTCAAGATGGCTTGTGGCGTCAGGAGCACCATGCCGACGACACACTGGAAGGCGAGCGTCTTGACGGGATCGCTGACCAGAGAAGCCTGCCGCGTTGCGATCAGATAGAGCGCGAACGTTAGCCCGGCGCCGAGCGCCAGCAGGATGCCGGGCTCGATGTCGCCGTCCGGGCGCAGAATGACGATGGCGCCGGTGAAGCCCAGCGCCAGGCTCGCGATCTTTCGTTGCGTCAAACGCTCCTTCAGGACCATGGCGGCGAGCGCGACCGCGATGACCGGCCCCACGAAATAGGCGCTGACGGCTGTAGCCAGCGGAACGGTCGCGATGGACAGGAAGTAAAGCGTCATCCCGGTGACGAGGAACACCGTCCGCAGCATATGGGAGGCGCGCCGTTCGGCGGGAAAGATCTCTCCTTTGTACCTGATCGCGGCCACCGGAAGGACGACGGCGCTTGCCACGGCGTAGCGCGCCCAGGCGATGAAGAGCGGCGAATAGTCGGCGCTCAGATATTTGGCGATCCCATCGACCAGCGGGATCGAAAGCATCGCGGCCGCCATGAGCACGATGCCCAGCGTCGGGCGGGCGCGGGCTTCGGATTCTACGGTGGTGGCCATATAACCGGTTCCTAGCGATAGCGGCCTGGTGCAGCAGACGCTGCTGCCTGCGAACACGGCGCTGGTCGGGACCTGAAGAAATCGCGCCGCGAGCCAAAAGGCGACCTGATCGCGCTCAGGCCATTGCCCGAGCGTGCCTTTTCGCAAAACCCCGGCAAGACCGGCCAGAGTGGCCGGCTACTGTGCATGGGGTTGTTTTTCGACTTTTTGTTTGGCCGCCCCCGGCGGGCCTCACATGTTGGCGTCGCCCTCGGGGCCGACCGAGGCGATGCGCACCATGTTGGTGGTGCCGGGGATGCCGAGGGGCACGCCGGCGACGATGATGACGCGCTGGCCGGCGCGGACGAAACCGTCGCGGAAGGCGATCTGGCCGGCGCGGCTCACCATGTCGTCCTGGTCGCGCGCGTCCTCCGCCACCACGCAATGCACGCCCCAGGCGACCGCGAGCCGGCGGCCGGCGGTGATGTTCGGCGTGATCGCCACGATCGGCGGCTTCGGCCGCTCGCGCGCCACGCGCACGGCGGTCGAGCCCGATGAGGTCCAGCAGATCAAGGCCGGCAGGTCGAGCGTCTCGGCGATCTGCCGCGCGGCGTCGGCGATGGCATCGCCCGCGGTGGATTCCGGCGCCGGACGTTGGGCCATGATCACCGAACGGTAGGTCGGATCGCGCTCGACCTCCTCGCCGATGCGGTTCATGGTCGAGACCGCCTCGACCGGGAATTTGCCGGCCGCCGATTCCGCCGACAGCATGATGGCGTCGGCGCCCTCATAGACCGCGGTGGCGACGTCGGAGACTTCGGCGCGGGTCGGCACCGGCGACTGGATCATCGATTCCAGCATCTGGGTCGCGATCACCACCGGCTTGCCGGCGCGGCGCGCCATCCGCGTCATCTGCTTCTGCAGGCTCGGCACCCGCTCCAGCGGCAGCTCGACGCCGAGGTCGCCGCGCGCCACCATCAGCGCATCGGAAGCCTCGATGATGTCGGCGAGGCGGTCGATCGCCTGCGGCTTCTCGATCTTGGCCATCACGGCGGCCCGGCCGCGGATCATCTTCTTGGCCTCGATGACGTCGTCGGCGCGCTGCACGAAGGACAGCGCGATCCAGTCGACCCCGGTGACGAGGGCGGCCTCGAGGTCGGCGCGGTCCTTGGGCGTCATCGCCGAGACCGGCAGGTCGGTGTCGGGCAGGCTGACGCCCTTGCGGTCGCTCATCTTGCCGCCGACCACGACACGCGTCACCGCATGCTCCTTCGAGGTCTCCTCCGCGATCAGCCGCACCTTGCCGTCGTCGAGCAGCAGCGCATGGCCGGGCCTGAGCGCCGCCAGGATCTCCGGATGCGGGAGCTGGACGCGCGTGGCATCGCCGGGCGTCTTGTCGGAATCCAGCGTGAAGGTCTGTCCGTTCTGGAGCTGGATCGCCCCTTCGGCAAAGGAGCCCAGTCTCAGCTTCGGGCCCTGCAGGTCGACCAGGATGCCGATCGGCCGGCCGTAGCTGCTCTCGACGTTGCGGATCGTCGCCACCAGCTCCCGCATCTTGTCATGCGGGGTGTGGCTCATGTTGATGCGGAACAGGTCGGCGCCGGCCTCGAACAGGCGGCGGATCATCGCGAGGTCTGAAGAGGCTGGTCCCAGGGTCGCGAGAATCTTGATACGGCGAAGGCGCCTCATGGCTTATTTCCAGACGGGGGTGGCAGGCCGGGCGAGCCCGGGGGCGTAGCACCGGGCGGGCTATTGGGCAAACCCGGAACGCCGCCCGGGCCCACCGGGCCGGGCAGGCCAGGCACGCGCTGCTGCGCCGGCTGTTCGTTGGCGTCGGTCAGCTGCACCGTCCAGGCGCGCTGCTCGCCGGTGTCGACCTCGAAATAGCCGGTGCGGTCATAGCCGCGGGCCAGGCAATCCTCGGTGCCGCGGATGGTGAACTCCTTGTCGCGGGAGCACATGAAGGCTTGGCCCGACCATTCGCCGCCGCGGTCGTAGTCGATGGCGTAGATGTAGTAGTACCGGGCGACCAGCGTGCCGCGCAGCAGCGTCTCGCAGGAACGGGACGAGATGTTCCACCAGCCCTCGGTGGTCCAGCCCTCGGCGTCCTTGTAGCCGAGCGCGATCCCGACCCGGCTCGACGTGTTGTTGCAGAGGCGGAAATCGGCGGAGGCCGGGCCGGCGTAGAGGCACGCCAGGGCGACCACCAGCACCGGGACCAACCGGGCGAGCAGGTAAAGCGGGGAGCGGGGAGATTCGGCAGTCATTGTCGCGGAAGCTATACCAGATCATTGACGATTTGGCGTTGGGCCGGGGGCAGCCGGGCAGTGGCCCCTTTGCGCCGCGATATGGCAAAATCTGTGACAAGACCCACCTGATCCCGTAACCCTGCCCCGGAACGGACCTTGAGGAAGACAGCCATGGCAATCGACGACAAAACCAGAACGGAGCTCGAGGCGGCCGCTTTTCGGCGCTTGGTCGAGCATCTGCGGAGCCGCACCGACGTCCAGAACATCGACCTGATGAATCTGGCCGGCTTCTGCCGCAATTGCCTGTCCAACTGGCTCAAGGACGCCGCGGACGCCCAGGGCGTCGCCTTGAGCAAGGACGAGAGCCGGGAGGCCGTCTACGGCATGCCCTATGAGACCTGGAAGGCGAAGCACCAGGGCACGGCCACGCCCGAGCAGCTCGAGGCGATGAAGAAGGTCCATCCCCACGGGCATTGAACGGCCCATCGCCGAGCCCTGAGTCGCACCACACAACAGCTTTCTATGCGTCGGCGCAGGAAGGTGTGGGCGCGCTGTGGACGAGCGTGATGCTTGCTTGAACGCTGGGAGCGCCGACCCTAAGGGTCTACCCAGCACGCGCGGTGAGGGATGCCGGCGTCACCTCGTTTTGCCAGTTCCATTGGGAGTACCAAGATGGCCACCTCCGCCGCCGTCCGCGACGACGAGCCCGCGACGAAATTCGCCAAGGACCAGCTCAAATCCATCATCGAGCGCATCGAGCGGCTGGAGGAAGAGAAGAAGGCGATCTCCGACGACATCCGCGACGTCTATGCCGAAAGCAAGGGCAACGGCTACGACGTCAAGGCGCTGCGCACCATCGTGCGCCTGCGCAAGCAGGACCCCAACGAGCGCGCCGAGGCAGAGACCATCCTCGAGACCTACATGCAGGCGCTGGGGATGCTCTGAGGCGCCCCGCCCGGTCGGCGTTGCAGCGCACCAAGCTTGGGCAAAATCTCGGCATCTGCTAGGTTGCTCGGTGAAGGGACCGAGCGATGGATGTGCCGGGACCAGAGCGCAGGCTTGCCGCGGTTCTCGCTGCCGACATGGTCGGCTTCAGCCGGCTGATGGAGGTCGACGAGGCCGGCACCCTTGCGCGCCTCAAGACCCATCGTGTCGAGCTCATCGATCCCGCCATTGCCAAGAATCGCGGCCGTATCATCAAGACGACCGGCGACGGCATGCTCGCGGAATTCCACAGCGTCGTCGATGCCGTGCTATGTGCGGCCGAGGTTCAGCGCCGCATGGCGCGGCGCAATGCCGACGTCCCGCCGCCGCGGTGGATCCAATTCCGCATCGGCATCAATCTCGGCGACGTCATCGTCGATCAGAACGACATATTCGGCGATGGCGTCAACGTCGCGGCGCGGCTGGAGACGCTGGCCGAGCCCGGAGGAATCTGCGTCTCCGGCGCGGTGCGCGATCAGGTCGGCGACCGGCTCGACGGCGTTCAGTTCGACGATCTCGGTGAACAGAGCGTCAAGAACATCGCCCGTCCAATCCGCATCTTCCGCATTCGGCTGGCGGAGGGGCCCGCAAGCCTGCCTGACGGGTCCAATCGTGCTCTGACGCCGCCGGGTGTTTCGAAGAAGCCGTCCATCGCCGTGCTGCCGTTCGCCAATATGAGCGGCGATCCGGAGCAGGAGTTCTTCGCTGACGGTCTCACCGAGGACATCATCACCGAGCTTTCGCGCTTCCACGACCTGCTCGTCATCTCCCGCAACTCGACGTTCGTCTACAAGGGAAAGGCCGTAAAGGTCCAGGACATCGGCCGTGAGTTCGGAGTCGACTATGTCATCGAGGGCAGCGTTCGCAAGGCCGGCGAGCGCGTCCGCGTCACCGTGCAGCTGATCGATGCAGAGACCGACCGCCATATCTGGGCCGAACGTTACGACCGCGAGCTCCGGGATATCTTCGCCATCCAGGACGAGATGACCCGCGCGATCGTGGCGACGTTGCCGGGGCGAGTAGAAGCCGCAACGCACGACCGCACCAAGCGCAAGCCGACCGACAACATGCCCGCTTACGAATGCGTGCTGGCTGCAAAGCTCCTGCATCATCGATCAACCCGCGACGACAACGCTCAGGCGCAGACGCTGCTCAACCGTGCGCTGGCGATGGATCCGAACTATGCCCACGCTCATGCCTGGAAGGCATGCGTGCTCGGTCAGTGCTGGATCTATGGCTGGTGCGCCGACCGCGAGGCGACCTTCGAGCAGGTTGCTTCGGAGCTGGAAATTGCGTTGGCGCTCGACGACAACGACGCGGACGTACACCGAATTCTCGCCGCGCTCAATCTGACGCGACACGACTACGAAAAGGCCACCTATCACCAGGAGCGTGCACTCGCCCTCAATCCGAACTACGACCTCGTCGTCGTGCAACAGGGAGAGCTTCTGACCTGGCTGGGCCTGCCGGAGGAAGGCATCGACTGGATCAGGAAAGCGATGCGTCTCAACCCCTATCATCCCGAGCGCTTCTGGAGCCATCTGGGCCGCGCCTATTATTGCGCGGAGAAATACGCCGAGGCCGCCGAGGCGTTTTCAAGGATCACGCGCCCCGACTATACCCATCATGCGTTCCTGGCGGCGACATTCGCGCAGATGAAGAACGCGATCGCGGCCGGCGCTCACGCCGCCGAGGTCTTGAAGCGCGAACCGGGATTCTCGGTGGCAGCTTATCTTGCGACGCTGCACTACAAGCGCGAGCCCGACCGGCAGCGTCACGAGGCCGGCCTCATCGCGGCCGGCTTGCCGGCTTGATCAACCCCGGGCAAGGACGAACAGAGAGAGCTTTGCTGGTACAGAGGACTCAGCGCAGCGCGGCGGTGCGCACGACGAACGACGTCGTCTCGAGCTTTGCGGTCGCGCTGCCCGAGAAATTGTCGCAGGACAGGCCCTGCATTGGGTCGTCGGAGAAGCCCATCGCGATCACGGAGCGCGGCTTGACGAAATAGCCGCGCAGCGCCGCGGTATCGAGCTCGCCCATCAGCGTCACCGACATCGCGTGGCTGGCGCTCGGCGACAGCATCACGATCTTGAGCCAGATGCTCTCGCCCTTGGCCGCAGACAGGCGGGTCGCGGTTGCGACCCTGCCGTCGACGCTCTTGCCGACCACGCTGTTGATCTCCGGCGCCTGAGCCACGCTGCGGGGGCGGGTGGTGCGCGGGATCGGCGCCGAGGCGGCGACGACATTGGCGCGGTCGACCGGGGAGGCCGCCGGCGCGTAAGCCAGGGCTTGCAGGGCCGCGTTGGACACGCTCGCGGTCGGTTGCGGATCGGTGGCCGCGGCCAGCGCCTGGCGCGCCTTCAGCGCGGCGACCTGCGCCGGCGTCGCCTGCTGCGGCGTGGCCGGAACGTCATCCCAGAAGCCGCGCGCATTGATGATGTCGGCCGGGGTCTCCGGCTTTCCGTCAACAGGCTTGCCGGAAGCGGGCTTGTCAGCCACGGGCGCGGGCTTCGGCTTGGGCGGCGCGACGATCTGCGCATCGGCCGACGCGAGCTGGATCGCGGCGGCGATCTGCGGCTTGGCGCGCGGCGTCGGCACCGGCTCGGCGGGCTTGGCGGCGGCTGCGACGACGGTCGGTGCCGCCGGCTTCGCGGCCGGGGCGGGCGCGCCCTCGTCATCCTCGTCGCTGGCGGCCGGAGCTGCCGGCTTGCTCCTGAACAAGGCTGCGAAGAAATTCGGCTTGCTGCCGGCATCATCGCCGTTGCCGCGCCGCTCGATCTCGGCCTTGGCGAGCTCATAGTTCTTCAGCGGCACGCCATCGGTTGGCAGATGCACCGTCTTGCCGTCCGGGAAGACGCGGGCGAGCTGGTCATGCGTCATCCGCGGCCAGTGCCGGACGCTGCCGGTGTCGAGGTGCACGAAAGGCGAGCCGGATGTCGGATAGAAGCCGACCCCGCCGCGCTGCAGGCGCAGGCCGGCGAAGCGGATCTGCTCCAGCGGTACGCCGGGGATGAAGAAGTCTATCGCATGGCCCAGCATGTGCTGGCTGGCGCGCGCCACGCCGGAGGAGCGGCGGCGGAGCATGGCGTTGGTGGCGGGGGAGCGATAGGAGGAGATGATCTGAATCGGCTGCTTGCCGTCGACGTCCCGATAGACTTCCCAGAGGATGTCGAACAGGCGACGGTCCATGACCGTCTGTTCCTGGGTACGCCAGTCGCGCAGGAAGTGGTTGAGCTGCTTCAGCGCCGCCTCGTCGTAGCGCCCGTCGCGCTTGAAGGTGACGGTGAGGTCTTCGCCGGAATGGGTGTGGTGGAACGAGAGCGTCTTGGTCTCGTTCAGAGCGGCGGCGTCATGAACCGAACCGGCGGCCGCAAGCAGCAATGCAGCCGCAAGGCCGATCCGGGATCCGGCCTTCACGCCCGCATGGGACAACGACAGCACAACGAATTGGCGTGCGAGACCAGTCAGCACGTATGAGCCCACCCAGTCGACGAGCGTTCAAATGGACTCTCCCGCCAACCCCGTTAGCAGCGCGAAAGAGGATGAACGCTTTCTTAAAGCGAGAAGGTTAATTTGAGGTTGACCTTCTCGCCCCCAAACCAAGTCAGATTACGATCCTAAGCGGTTGACTGTGGCAAAAAAACGCCCGCCGCCCCATCGCAGGTCGCAGCATGGTTAACGTCAACGACCCCATCCTGGGGACGGGGTCGCTGATTTCCTTGCAGAATTTCAGGAAAACGAGTGCGGGACGGGCGTCAGCGGGTAAACACCCGCTGCTGTTGCGGACGGCGGCCGACCGGTGCCGGCGGCACGGCCTGGGTGGGCGCCCCGAACAGCCGCTCGAAGAAGTTCGGCCCGGACGAGCCGAAGCCGCTGCCGTTGTTGGCCACGGCCACTCCGGAGGGCAGCGTCGTTGCCGGACGCGAATAGCTCGGCTGGGAATGCGCCACGACGGCCTCGAGGTCCTTGCCGCGGTTGTTCTTCAGGACGTTGATCATGGCCGCGTCGCGGCCATAGACGTCCTTGCGGAACTGCAGCTTGCCGGCCTCATCCACGAACGCGGTCTGATAGGTGATGTTGACCGGGATTGGGGTCGGGAATTTCAGGTCGATCTCGCTTTTGCCGTACATGCTGCGGATGCGCTCCGGCGTGTACTTCTCGTTCGGCATGACGATGTTGAGCAGAACGGAGGCGTACTGATCCGGATTCTGCACGCGCATGCAGCCATGGCTGAAGGCGCGCTCTTCCTTGGCGAACAAATGCTTGTCCGGCGTGTCGTGTTGATAGACGAGGAACTTGTTCGGGAAGTTGAAGCGGATGCGGCCGAGCGCGTTGGCTTCGCCCGGCGGCTGCGAAATGTGCACCGAGCCGTCGCGGTTTTGCTCAAGCCTCAGGCCCATGCGTTGAAGCACGGTCGGGTCCTGCTGCAATGCCGGCAGGTACTCGTTGTAAACGATGGATGGCGGCACATTCCAGGTCGGGTTCACCGTGATGTACTTCATCGTCTCGGTGAGGAGCGGGGTGGCTTGCTTGCCCGGCTTGCCGGTGACGACGCGTGTGGTCCAGACCTGCTGGCCGCGTTGCATCACTTTCAAAGTGAAATCGGGAATGTTGAGGATGACATAGGCATCACCCAGCGACGGCGCGCCGAGCTCGCGCGGCAGCCAGCGCCAGCGTTCCATGTTCACCAGCACCACGTCGATCTGCTTGTCGCGCTTGGGGGTGTTGAGCGCCTTGACCGTCTTGTCGTCGAGGATGCCGGTCGCCTTCAGCTCGGCGCCGCTCTGGAACTTGCGCACGGCTTCGGCGACCGCCGCGTCATAGCGGGTGTCGCTCGCGTTCTCGGCGAGGCCTAGCTTGGCGCGCAGTTGCGGCACGCGCGGATCTTCCACGACGATCTCAGCCTGCTTCTTGCCGGCAGGGGTGTATTTCAGCGCAGGGCCGTCGGCGATCTCGATCACCGGACCGCTGCCCTGGCCGCGCAGCTCGGCGAGCTTGGCCTTCAGCTCCTTGTAGAGCTTGTGCGGCGGGTTGTAACTCTCGAGCGCCGCGGAGGCGTCCGCCGCCGTCGTGATCTTGGCGAGCACTTCGCCGGGATCGACCGGATGCTCGGGATAGAGAATGTCGCCGCTCGCCTGCGACCAATGCATGCGGCCGCTCTGGGCGTGGCGCGCATAGTCGAACATGCTGGCGGTGAGCTTGAGCTCGGCATCAGCCAGCGCATCGGGGGTCGTGGCGGCGAAATCCGGCACCGGATAGTCGGCGGGATTGAGACCGTCGGACGCCGCGTCCTTGAGCCGTGCGATCACGCCCTTGGCCGCAGCAGTCAGGTTGCCGCCTTGCGTCCAGACCGGCGCGAAGTCGCGCGCGCCATAGAACTTCTCAATCGCTGCACGCTCGTTCTTGCGGTCGAAATGGCGCGAGGTCTTAGCGCCGATGATGTCCTTGAGCTTGTCCGCGACCGGTTGGTCGGCGGTGGGCACGTTGCTTGCGGCCTTCACCGGTTCGGCGGCCGGTGCTGCGGGAGCCGCCGGCGTGGCCGTTGCGGTGTCGGCCTTGGCCGGCTCGGTTTTCGCAGTCTCGCTCTTCGGCGCTTCCGGCGCGGGTGTGGTGGCAACGTCGGAGGGCTTGGTCTCCACCTTGTCCGCCGTGGGCGCGACGTTCACCTTGGCGGAATCCCTTGCGACGTCCTTCGTGGAATCCTGCACCGTGGCGGTGGTGTCGAGCTTGATGTCGGCTGCAGTCGGGGGCGGGACGTTTGCCGGTTCGGGGCGCGGGATCGCGGCTTCGATCGCGAGTTCCGCGGCGCTGCTGCGCGGCAGATCCTGCGCCAGGACCGAGCTGGCCGACACCGTGAGGAAGGTCGCCGCGACCGTCATCAAGACACGGTCAAAGCCCACACGGTGGTTCAAACAGTCACGCATTGTGTCGCACCCCTCGGGTGAACTGTTCCTTCATGGAACAGGTCGTTATCGCTTATTGATGTTTCGGCTAAACCGCGCCGGCCTCTCGAAAGTTGCACGCCTGCACGCAACGATTCTGACGCAGACGATATACAGGCCCCGATTTTGCGGCCAGCGCTGCCCGGGGCAACTCACGACAAACTGACTTCAAGGGAGCCTCTTGGCAACGGATTGTACGCTTCTGCCACGCGCTTTTCCCTCTGTCTGTCACTTCCAAGTCACGGTTCAAATCGCAGACGAATTCCGTCGTCACGCGAACGGCTTAGAGCGATCTCGCACCGCCGCGCGAAGCTTCGTTCGCACTGGGCTCAATGCGTCTCCTCGCCGCTTTTGCCGCCATGCCCGGGAACCCCGGCCTCGTCGAGTTTGCGGTAGAGCGTCGAGCGGCCGATTTTGAGTCGGCGAGCCACTTCGGACATCTGGCCGCGATAATGCGAGATCGCGAAACGGATGATCTCGTTCTCCATGTCCTCCAGCGGGCGGACATCCCCGGTCGCAGTGAGCATAGACAGCGTTCCCACCGCGGGGAGCGGGGCGATTGGTATTTCATTACCCGACACTACGGAGGGCGTCGCCGCCGGCTCGAGCAGCAACGGAGCGGTCGGAATATCCGTGACGGGATGCGCTTGCGAGGCGAGCAGAGGGAAGTCGCCGAGACCAAGCTGGTCCCCGTCGCTCATCACCACGGCGCGATAGACCGCGTTCTCGAGCTGGCGGATGTTGCCGGGCCAGTCGAGCTGGGCAAGATGGGCCACCGCCTCGCCGCTGATCCCGGTGATCGGGCGGCTCTCCTCGGCGGCAAAGCGCGCGATGAAATGCCTGAGCAGGTGCGGGATATCCTCACGCCGCGCGCGCAGCGAGGGGATCGTCAGCGGCAGCACGTGCAGCCGGTAGAACAGGTCTTCCCGGAATTGTCCCTGCTTCACCCGCTCCAGCAGCTTGCGATTGGTGGCCGAGATGATGCGGACGTCGACCTTGAGCGGCTTGCGGCCGCCGACCGATTCCACGGCGCCTTCCTGGAGCGCACGCAGCAGCTTTACCTGCGCCGTCAGCGGCAGCTCGCTGACCTCGTCCAGAAACAGCGTGCCGCCATGAGCCTCGACGAACTTGCCCGTGTGCCGCTCGGTGGCCCCGGTGAAGGCGCCCTTCTCATGGCCGAACAGGATGGACTCGACGAGGTTGTCGGGAATTGCGCCGCAATTGACCGCAACGAACGGCTTGGCCTTGCGCTCGCCGCTGCCATGGATTGCGCGCGCGAACATCTCCTTGCCGACGCCGGACTCGCCCTCGATCAGCACGGGGATCGCGGAGTTTGCCGCCTTCTGGGCGGCGCGCATCACGCCCGTCATCGCTTCGGAGCGGGTGATGATGTCGGAGAAGGTGAGCCGTCCTTCGCGGCTGTGACGGATGCGCTGCAATTCCCCCTTGAGCGCGGACGTGTTGAGCGCGTTGCGAAGCGAGACCTGGAGCCGCTCGACGCCGACCGGCTTGACGACGAAATCGGCTGCGCCCGCGCGCATCGCGGAGATCACGTTGTCGATACCGCCATGAGCGGTCTGCACGATGACGGGGACGCTCAGGCCGGCTTCGCGGATCTTCGCCAATACGCCCATGCCGTCGAGGCCGGGCATCACGAGATCGAGGATGACGGCGTCGATGGCCGGTCCGTCGGGGGCAGTGAGGGCGGCAATTGCGGCGTCACCGGAGTCCACGACGACCGTCTCATAGCCGCATTTCTGCACCATGTTCTCGACCAGCCGGCGGGCTACAGCGTCGTCGTCGGCGATCAAAATACTGGCAGCCATGGTGTTCCCCGCACGCTACTACTATCTGTCTCGAATCGGGGCACTCTGGCCGAAGCCGATTAACGCACGCTTAAACCTTGATGCCCCCGCCTGCCGCCGCGATTGTTGAACACAGGTTTCCCACACAATGAATTCGCGCTCCAAGTCCGCCTTGAACAAATCTGCCTTGAACAAGTCCGCTCTCAAGAAGTCCGCTCCCGGCAAGCCCGCTCTCCGCAAGCCAAGCACCAAAAAATCCGCCCCCAAGGCAAGGCCCTCCAAAGCTGCACCCTCCAAAGCTGCGAGCAAGACCGGCAAGCTTCCGGAGTGGAACCTGGCCGACCTCTATTCCGGGATCGAGGCGCCGGAGGTGGCGCGCGACCTCGAGAGAATGGATGCCGACTGCGTCGCCTTCGAGACGGACTACAGGGGCAAGCTGGGGACAGGGACAGCAAACGAAGATGGCGGAAAGTGGCTCGCCGAGGCGGTGCGACGCTATGAGGCGATCGACGATCTCGCCGGCCGTCTCGGCTCCTATGCCGGGCTCGTCCATGCCGGCGACAGTGTGGACCCTGCGATTTCAAAGTTTTACGGCGACGTGTCCGAGCGGCTGACGGCGGCGTCCACGCATCTGTTGTTCTTCGCGCTCGAGCTCAATCGGATCGATGACGATATTTTGAATCGCGCGATGCAGGCCGCCGAGCTCGCGCACTACCGTCCCTGGATCGAGGATCTGCGCAAGGAGAAGCCGTACCAGCTCGACGACAAGCTCGAGCAGCTTTTCCTGGAGAAGGCGCAGACCGGCTATTCAGCCTTCAACCGGCTGTTCGATCAGACCATCTCCAGCCTCCGCTTCAAGGTCGGCGCCAAGGAGCTCGCGATCGAGCCGACGCTGAATCTGCTGCAGGATCGCGACGGCGCCAAGCGCAAGAGCGCGGCGGAGGCACTGGCGAAGACCTTCAAGGCCAATGAGCGCACCTTTGCGCTGATCACCAACACGTTGGCCAAGGACAAGGACATCTCCGACCGCTGGCGCGGCTTCAAGGACGTGGCCGATTCCCGCCATCTGAACAATCGTGTCGAGCGCGAGGTCGTCGATGCGCTGGTCGCCTCGGTGCGCGCAGCCTATCCGAAACTGTCGCATCGCTATTATGCGCTGAAAGCGAAATGGTTCGGCAAGAAGCGGCTGGCCTATTGGGACCGCAACGCGCCGCTGCCTTTCGCGGCGACCGATGTCATCGCCTGGCCGGAGGCGCGCAGCATGGTGCTGACGGCCTATCGCGGCTTCTCGCCCAAAATGGCCGATATCGCCGAGCGCTTCTTCACCGACCGCTGGATCGACGCGCCGGTCCGGCCGGGCAAGGTGCCCGGGGCGTTCTCGCATCCGACCACGCCGTCAGCGCACCCTTACGTTCTCATGAACTACCAGGGCAAGCCGCGCGACGTGATGACGCTCGCGCATGAGCTCGGCCATGGCGTCCATCAGGTGCTCGCGGCAAAGAACGGCGCGCTGATGGCGCCGACGCCGCTGACCCTGGCGGAGACCGCGAGCGTGTTCGGCGAAATGCTCACCTTCAAGCGGCTGCTGGCCCAGACCAAGAGCGCGAAGCAGCGCCAGGCGCTGCTCGCCGGCAAGGTCGAGGACATGATCAACACCGTGGTGCGGCAGATCGCGTTCTATTCCTTCGAGCGTGCGGTCCACACCGAGCGCAAGAACGGCGAGCTCACCGCGACGCGGCTCGGCGAGATCTGGCTGTCGGTGCAGGGCGAGAGCCTTGGACCGGCGATCGAGATCAAGGCGGGCTACGAGAACTACTGGATGTACATCCCGCACTTCATCCATTCGCCGTTCTATGTCTACGCCTACGCGTTCGGCGACTGTCTCGTGAACTCGCTCTATGCCGTCTACGAGAACGCGGCCGAGGGTTTCGCCGAGCGCTATCTCGACATGCTCGCCGCCGGCGGCACCAAGCACTATTCCGAGCTGCTGCGGCCATTCGGGTTAGATGCGAAGGACCCAAAGTTCTGGGACGGCGGGCTCAGCGTCATCGCCGGAATGATCGACGAGCTGGAGGCGATGGGCTGACGCATTCGCCATCCGTAAAACATCCGTTGAACCGACTCGTTGGTTGTGTTATACAAGTGTATAACGCGCCGGAGGTCAGCCATGAAAATTGAGATCAAGAAGATCGGCAATTCGGATGGTTTGCTGTTGCCACGCGAGCTGATGCAGCGCCTCGATCTCAAGCGCGGCCAGCAATTGCATGTGGTGGAATTGCCTGGTGGTGGTTTTCAGCTGCTGCCCTACGACCCCGATTTCGAGCGGACGATGGAGATCGCCGACGAGATCATGGATAAGTATCGCGACACGCTCGCTGCGCTCGCAAAATAGCTGGCGATGCGCATGAGCGATCCTCAGGAGCCGCTCTGGGTCACTTACGAGCAGGCTGTCGCAATTCATGGTCGACAGCTCCGGCGCTTCGGCGGTGCGCCGGGATTGCGCGACGAAGGCATGCTGCGCTCGGCGCTGGAGCGCCCGATCAACAAATGGCGCTCGGAACAGGCGCCGTTGGACGAACTCGCTGCAGCCTATGCATTCGGCCTCGCGAAAAATCATGCATTCGTCGATGGAAACAAGCGCATCGCCTTCATGGCCATGATGGCTTTTCTTCGCAAGAACGGCGTAGCTTTCAGCCCCGATCCCGCGGAAGCGACAACGATCATCCTCTCCCTCGCCGCCGGCGAAGTCAGTGAGGAGAGTCTGACGCGATGGATCCGGGACAATTGGAATTCCAAATGACCCGATTTGAGGGAAAACCCCGCCTCGGTGCCGTTGCCCTGTCTAAATCTTTCAGGTATCCCAGCCCGAGAATTCGACGTTCGACTGGGGACATTCCATGGCTGACCATAGCGAAGTGGCGTACACCATCGCCGACGGCAACGACTACGTTGCCCACGAGCAGACCTATGAGGGCTTCATCAAGCTGGTGAAGTACGGCACGGTCTCGGTCGCGCTCATCGTGATCCTGATGGCGGTCTTTCTGACCTGATCCATCGTCGGCTGCATCCGCCAACGCCGGCGGCTGCTCATTAAATTTGCATACAAGCCGGTTTCAAAACCGGTATCCAAACGTTGCGGGAGTAACGCTAAGTTCGCGTGCGCGTTTTTGTCCGCGTCGCCGGAGGGCCTATGAAGATCGCCGTTGCCAAAGAAATAGATCCGTCGGAGCCGCGGGTCGCCGCTTCGCCTGATACGGTGAAGAAGTTCAAGGCGTTGGGCGCCGAGATCGCCGTCGAGCCGGGTGCCGGCATCAAATCGGGCCTGCCGGATTCCGAATTCACCGCGGTCGGCGCCACCGTCAGCGCTGACGCGCTCAAGGACGCCGACATCATCATCAAGGTGAAGCGCCCTGAGGCATCCGAGCTGGCGCAGTACAAGCGCGGCGCCCTCGTCATCGCCATCATGGACCCCTACGGCAACGATGCCGCGCTGAAGACGATGGCCGATGCCGGCATCGCCGCCTTCGCGATGGAATTGATGCCGCGCATCACCCGAGCGCAGGTGATGGACGTGCTGTCCTCGCAGGCCAACCTCGCCGGCTACCGCGCCGTGATCGAGGGCGCCGAAGCCTTCGGCCGCGCCTTTCCGATGATGATGACCGCAGCCGGCACCGTGCCTGCCGCAAAGGTGTTCGTGATGGGCGTCGGCGTCGCCGGCCTCCAGGCGATCGCGACCGCGCGCCGTCTCGGCGCCGTCGTGACCGCGACCGACGTGCGGCCTGCCACCAAGGAGCAGGTGGAATCCCTCGGCGCG
Organism: Bradyrhizobium yuanmingense; assembly: GCF_900094575.1. Taxonomy (GTDB): domain Bacteria; phylum Pseudomonadota; class Alphaproteobacteria; order Rhizobiales; family Xanthobacteraceae; genus Bradyrhizobium; species Bradyrhizobium yuanmingense. The sequence goes on from NZ_FMAE01000003.1 coordinate 568,524, forward strand.
AAATTCCTCGCCGTCGAGGACGAGGAGTTCAAGAACGCGCAGACCGCCGGCGGCTACGCCAAGGAAATGTCGAAAGAATACCAGGCCAAGCAGGCCGCGCTCACCGCCGAGCACATCAAGAAGCAGGACATCGTCATCACCACCGCGCTGATTCCGGGCCGCCCGGCGCCGAAGCTCGTCAGTGCCGACATGGTCAAGTCGATGAAGCCCGGCTCGGTGCTGGTCGATCTCGCCGTCGAACGCGGCGGCAATGTCGAGGGCGCCAAGGCCGGCGAAGTCGTCGACCTCGATGGCATCAAGATCGTCGGCTACACCAACGTTGCGGGTCGCGTTGCGGCCTCGGCCTCCAGCCTCTACGCGCGCAATCTGTTCTCCTTCATCGAGACCATGGTCGACAAGAAAGAGAAGAAGCTCGCCGTCAACTGGGACGACGAACTCGTCAAGGCTACCGCGCTGACGAAGGACGGCGCCGTGATCCACCCGAACTTCCAGCCGAAAGCTTAAGGAGAGATTGCCATGGAGCACGCTGCACAGGTCGTCGACCCCTTCATCTTCCGGCTGTCGATCTTCGTCCTCGCCGTCTTCGTCGGCTATTTCGTGGTGTGGTCGGTGACGCCGGCGCTGCACACGCCGCTGATGAGCGTGACCAACGCGATCTCCTCGGTGATCGTGGTCGGCGCGCTGCTCGCGGTCGGCGTCGGCATGGTTTCGAGCGGCTCGGGCTGGGCGCGCGGCTTCGGCTTCGTCGCGCTCGTCTTCGCCTGCGTGAACATTTTCGGCGGCTTCCTTGTCACCCAGCGCATGCTGGCGATGTACAAGAAGAAGTCGAAGTAAGCGGCCACCTCGGGCTGAAGGGATCAATGGGGACCTGAGATGAGCGCCAATCTCTCTGCATTCTTGTATCTCGTGGCGGGGGTGCTGTTCATCCTGTCGCTGCGCGGGCTGTCGAGCCCGGCAACCTCGCGCCAGGGCAATCTGTTCGGCATGATCGGCATGGCGATCGCGGTCGCCACCACGCTGGCGAGCCATCCGCCGGCGGATGGCGTGGCCTGGGTCCTCGTGATCCTCGCGGTCGCGATCGGCGGCGGCATCGGCGCGGTGATCGCCCGCCGCGTGCCGATGACCTCGATGCCGGAACTGGTCGCCGCCTTCCACTCGCTGGTCGGCATGGCCGCGGTGCTGGTCGCTGCCGGCGCGTTCTACGCGCCTGAGGCCTTCGACATCGGCAAGCCTGGCGCCATTCATGCATCAAGTCTGGTCGAAATGTCGCTCGGTGTCGCCATCGGCGCGCTGACCTTCACCGGCTCGGTGATCGCCTTCCTGAAGCTGTCCGCGCGCATGAGCGGCGCGCCGATCATCCTGCCGTTCCGCCACATCATCAACATCGCGCTGGCCGTCGCGCTGGTGTTCTTCATCGTCCGTCTCGTCCTCACCGGCGGCGCGTTCGACTTCTGGATGATCACCATCATCGCGCTGGCGCTCGGCGTGCTCATGATCATCCCGATCGGCGGCGCCGACATGCCGGTCGTGATCTCGATGCTGAACTCCTATTCGGGTTGGGCGGCCGCCGGCATCGGCTTCACGCTCGGCAATTCCGCGCTGATCATCACCGGCGCGCTGGTCGGTTCCTCGGGCGCGATCCTGTCCTACATCATGTGCCACGCGATGAACCGGTCCTTCATCTCGGTCATCCTCGGCGGCTTCGGCGGTGAGACCGCGGCGGCCGGCGGCGCCACGGGCGAGCAGAAGCCCGCCAAGCTCGGCTCGGCGGACGATGCGGCCTTCATCATGAAGAACGCCTCCAAGGTCATCATCGTGCCCGGCTACGGCATGGCGGTGGCGCAGGCCCAGCACGCGCTGCGCGAGATGGCGGACATGCTCAAGAAGGAAGGCGTCGAGGTGAAATACGCCATTCACCCGGTCGCCGGCCGCATGCCCGGCCACATGAACGTGCTGCTGGCCGAAGCCAACGTGCCCTATGACGAGGTGTTCGAGCTCGAGGACATCAACTCCGAATTCGCGCAGGCCGACATTGCCTTCGTGATCGGCGCCAACGACGTCACCAACCCGGCGGCCGAAGAGGACAAGACTTCGCCGATCTACGGCATGCCGGTGCTCCAGGTCTGGAAGGCCGGCACGGTGATGTTCATCAAGCGCTCGCTGGCGTCGGGCTATGCCGGTATCGACAATCCGCTGTTCTACCGCGACAACACCATGATGCTGCTCGGCGACGCCAAGAAGGTCACCGAGAACATCGTCAAGGCGATGTGACGGGGGGAGGGACCGTGGCCATCAATTAGGAATGGCACCAGTCCGATCGCATGCCGCCCAAGGCGTGCGCGAGCAGCGCGTCGCCTGGCACGCTGCCCACAAGGCGGCGTGCAGCTGCCGCGACGTTCCGGCGAGCCTGCGACCGACGTCATGAAATTGCTGCGGAGCCGTCGCAAGCCCTAGTCTCAAGCGAGGGAGCGGCCGCGCAATGATGAGCATTGTCAAGTGGATCGCCATCGTGCTCCTGACCGTCTATTGCGCCGGTCTCCTCGTGCTGTACGTCCGCCAGCGCGAGATGCTGTTTCCGATCCCGCCCGCCGGCCGCACCGCACCCGATGCTGCGGGCCTTCCCGAGGCGCAAGAGCATGTCCTGACCACGTCTGATGGCGAGCAGGTCATCGTCTGGCACGTGCCGGCCAAGCCCGGTCGTTCCGTGATCCTCTACTTCCACGGCAATGGCGATTTTCTCGCCGGCCGCGTCGGCCGTTTCAAGGCGATGACTGCCGACGGCACCGGCCTCGTTGCGCTGTCCTATCGCGGCTATGGCGGCTCGAGCGGGATGCCGAGCGAGCAGGGCCTGCTGCGCGACGCTGCAGCCGCCTACGCGTTCACCACCGCGCGCTATGCGGCGGAACGAATCGTCGCCTGGGGCTTTTCGCTCGGGACGGGCGTCGCGGTCGCGCTCGCCTCGGAGCATCGCGTTGGAAAACTCATCCTGGAGGCGCCCTATACGTCGACGGCCGACATTGCGGGGTCATCGTTCTGGTTCGTTCCGGTCCGCCTTCTGATGCGCGACCCGTTCCATTCGGACCAGCGCATGTCGCGCGTCACGGTGCCGCTGCTCGTCATGCATGGCACCAATGACCTTGTCATTTCGATCGTCTTCGGAGAGCGTCTGTTCGCGCTCGCCCGCGAGCCCAAGCGGTTCGTTCGCATCGAGGGCGGCGGGCACGACGATCTCGATCAATATGGCGCGATCGAAACGGCGAGAGGCTTCATTGGCGGCTGACGGCTTGGCTCAACGTTACATCCCCGCGCTCGCCGTCTCCTGCTTGACGCTTCTGCCGCAGAATGCGCTTGCCGCGACCGGCCTCGATGGTGCGGCGATGCGCTGGCCCTATGCGCTGCCCTTTGCCGGCTTGTTGCTGTCGATTGCAATGGGGCCGCTGCTGTTGCCGAAGATCTGGCATCACCACTACGGCAAGATCACCGCCGCCTGGTCGCTGCTGGCGCTCGCCGCGCTCGTCGTCTTTGCCGGCGGCGCGGCGACCTTGGCGGCGCTGGTCCATGCCATGCTCGCCGAATATCTCGGCTTCATCGTGCTGCTGTTCGCTCTCTATGTCGTGGCCGGCGGCATCCTCATCACCGGCGACATCAAGGGCACGCCGGCGGCGAATGTCGGCATCCTCGCGCTCGGCACGCTGGGGGCGAGCATCGTCGGCACCACGGGTGCCGCGATGATCCTGATCCGCCCCTTGATCCGCGCCAACCGGCAGCGGCGCCACAACACCCATGTCGTCATCTTCTTCATCATCCTGGTGGCCAACGTCGGCGGCGCGCTGAGCCCGCTCGGCGATCCCCCGCTGTTCGTCGGCTTCCTGCATGGCGTTGACTTCTTCTGGACCACGCGGACCATCTGGTTGCAGACAGCACTCGTCGCCGTCCTGCTGCTCGCGATCTTCGCCGTCGTCGACGTCTGGCGCTTTCGCAGTGAGCCGCCGCCCGCCGACACAGGCCGGGGAGAGCCGTTGCGCATCCGCGGCCTCGTCAATCTGGTGCTGATCGCAGCCATCGTCGCCAGCCTTCTCGCTTCGGCGATGTGGAGGCCCGACATTGCCTTCGACATTTTCGGTACCAAGCTGGAGCTGGAGGACGTCGCGCGCAACCTGGCGCTGCTGGCCATCGCGGCGCTGTCGGTGTGGCTGACGCCCGACGAGCACAGGCAGGCCAACGGCTTCACCTGGGAGCCGATCCGCGAGGTCGCAAAACTGTTCGCGGGCATCTTCGTCGCCATCATCCCGGTCATTGCCATGCTCAATGCCGGCCATCACGGCGCGTTCGCCTGGCTGCTGTCGGCGGTGACGGCGCCGGATGGCGCGCCGCGCGAGGTCGTTTATTTCTGGTTCACCGGCCTGATGTCCGCGTTCCTCGACAATGCGCCGACCTATCTGCTGTTCTTCGAGCTCGCCGGCGGCAATCCGCAGGTGCTGATGCATCAGCTCTCGGGCACGCTCGCCTCGATCTCCATGGGAGCGGTCTACATGGGAGCGCTCACCTATATCGGCAACGCGCCGAACTTCATGGTGAGCAGCATCGCCCGCGAGAACGGCGTCGCGATGCCGAGCTTCTTCGGTTATCTCCTGCGCGCCGGCGCCGTGCTGATCCCGCTGTTCCTGTTGCTGACGTTCCTGCCGGTCGCACCGATCCTGCACTGGCATTGAATCCGCCGGCCGATTTGCTATTGCTCGCTTTGTAGTTGGAGCCGATGGATGAGCGCGCATGATCCGATGCCCCGGTCGGCCTGGGTCTTTCCGGCGCTGGCCCTGCTGTTGTTCGCAGCCGTCAGCGCCACGGATTACGTCTTCACGCTGTCGTTTGGCGGTCTTCTCTTCACCGTCGTCCTTCTGGTCATCCTGTTCGGCACGGTGTTCGCGGCGGTTCATCATGCCGAGGTGATCGCGGAGCGGGTCGGCGAACCCTACGGCACGCTGGTGCTGACGCTCTCGGTGACCATCATCGAGGTCGCGCTGATCACCACGATCATGCTGGGCGACAAGCCTGCCCCGGCACTGGCGCGCGACACCGTGTTCGCCGTGGTCATGATCGTCTGCAACGGCCTCGTCGGGCTCTGCATCTTCATCGGCGGCCTGCGCTATCGCGAGCAGGGTTTTCAGCTCTCCGGCGCCAACGTCTATCTCAGCGTCCTGTTCGCGCTCGCGACCATCACGCTCATCCTGCCGAACTACACCACCACCACGCCGGGGCCTGTCTATTCGGCGGTCCAGCTCGGCTTCGTCGACGTGGTCACGCTGGCGCTCTATGCGGTGTTTCTCTACACCCAGACGGTCCTGCACAAGGATTACTTCGTCCACGAGCGGGCGTACGCCGGCAGCGGCGAGGTGCATCTGTCGGGCAGGATGCTGGTGCTCAGCGTCGTGCTGCTGCTGATCGCGCTGCTGGCGGTCGTGCTGCTCTCCAAGAAATTCTCGCTGGTGGTCGACGCCGTCGCGGCCAAGATCGGCGCGCCGCCGGCCTTTGCCGGGCTTCTGGTCGCGCTTCTAATCCTGATGCCGGAAGGCGTCGCGGCCGTCTCGGCGGCCCGCCAGAACGACCTCCAGAAGAGCATCAACCTCGCTCTGGGATCGTCGCTGGCGACCATCGGCCTGACCATTCCTGCCGTCGGGGTCGCCACTTACGCGCTCGACAAGGAGCTCGAGCTCGGCCTCGGCGCCCAGGGCAGCGTGCTCCTGCTGCTGACCTTCTTCCTGAGCATGCTGACCTTCGGCACGGGCAGGACCAATGTCCTGTTCGGCCTGGTGCATATGGTGGTATTTGCCGTCTACGTGTTCATGGTTTTCGTACCCTAGAAGGAGCTCCCAGTGCTTGCCGCCAAGTCCGAGGTTCAGGTCGACAACGAAGAGGTCCGGGTGACCGAATGGCGGCTTGCCCCCGGCAGCGCCACCGGCCATCACACCCATGGCATGGACTATGTGATCGTTCCGGTCGCCGCCGGCGAGATGACCATCGTCGCGCCCAATGGCGAAAGGTCCAAGGCGCAGCTTGCCGCCGGGAAATCCTATTTCCGCAAGGCCGGTGTCCAGCATGACGTACTTAACGAAACCTCAACTGAGATCGTGTTCCTTGAAATTGAGCTGAAACGCTAGGGTCGCGCCCCTGTTTGCCATCGATCCGTCGCAGTTGATCCCTCACAATGCCCTAAAGTTCCCGCATCAGGTCGCGCGGGGAGTGTGGTCGGAATGCTGAAATACCTCGCAAAAATTTCGATGGATATTTTCCCCTCGGTGCTCGCGACGATCATCGGGGCCTACATCGTCAATCATTACATCAACGCCAAGCCGGCCGCCGACACCCCAGCCGCCGTGACCGCGCCTGCCCAGACCGGCAGCGACGGCAAACCCACCGATACCGCCAACCTTCCCGCCTCCGGCGTCAAGGCCAAGGGCATCCCCGAGAAGAGCGTGACGGACAAGGCGGCGGTCGAGAAGCCGGTCGATCATCCGCCGGCCGCCGAGACCAAGGCCGCAGACGTGGCTCCCGCTGACACCGGTCCGCGCGGACGTCCCTCTGCCCGCGACAAGGCCGCGGCGAAATCCGCACCGGCGGCTTCTGCTCCCGTGGTTGAGGCCAATTCGGCCCCGACGGCGGCTTCCGCGGCTCCCGACGCCAACGATCTGGCGCGTGCTGCGATCGAGCGCCTGCGCAAGTCGCCCGAGGGCAAGGCTGCTGAGGCCAGGTCGTCGGAAACCAAGCCTGCCGAGGCTCGCGCGTCGGAGACCAAGCCGGCTGAGCCTGCGGTGCGGGACGCCGCCCGCACGCCGGAGGCTCCGCGTGTCGTGAATGTGGAGCCGTCTCCAGTCCGTCCGCTGCCGCCGCCGATCAATGTCTCGACGCCCTCACCCGAGGCCTATGGCAATGGGGGCTCCAATCCGCCCTACACGGCCTCGATCGGCAACGATGATCCGAATCGGGTGACGCCGCCGGCCGACATTCCCGTGCCGGTCATCGCACCGCCGCTCGACCTGCGTGCCGATGCGGGCGCCGCCCTGCCGCGGCCGAAGAAGACCAATGTCGCCGACGAGATGCTGTCGGGCATGAAGTCGATGTTCAACGCCGTTCTGCCCAAGAGCGCCACGCCCGACTAGAACTCCGCTCAGCCTCCGCCAAACCGTCAGCCGCCGACGCGGGCGAGACCGCTGCGAGCGGGTTCGTCGCGTGGACGAAGCGCAACCGCCTTGGTGTAGGACGCCGCCGCCTTGGCTTTGTCGCCCAAGCGCTCATAGACCTGACCGCGCGCGGTCCAGACCTGGGCATTGTTCGGATCGGCCTCGGAGGCTTCGTCGAGATCGGCTGCGGCCTCCTTGACCTTGCCGAGCGCGAGATAGCTGTTGGCGCGGCCCAGCAGCGGCTCGGCCTTTTGCGGGTTGAGTCCGCTGGCGGCGCTGAAATCGGCGATCGCGAAGTCGTGCTGGTTGTTGCCCTGGTAGATCAGGGCGCGGCCATAGAGCGCCTGCGCATTGTAGGGATCGAGGCCGATCGCGCGATTGAACTCGTCGAGCGCTGCCGCGGCCTCGCCTGACTTCGCCAGAGACTGAGCCTTCGCGGTATGGGCCTGGGCTTCGGTGACGTTGCCGGCGCTCACCGCGCTCTCGGCCGGCGCGGCGGCCTTGGGGGCCTCCTGCGGCTTGTCCTTCTCCGGCATCAGTGATCCCAGATCGAACGAGCAGCCGCCCAGCACGATCCCCGTCAGGGCCGCCGCGAGCGGCGGCTGCCAGATCCGGCGCCGTCGCGGAAGGCCGCGCTGGGAGAAAGGGGAGGCCATCTACGGTTGGCTCGCGCTAGAGCTTGATCCGACAAGTCCTCAAAACAATAACGCGGGCCCGGGGCCCGCGTCATCGAAAACTAAAGTCTTGCTGAATCGGCTCAGCGCGGTCCGCGCGGACCTGCACCGGGGCCGCCACGACCGCCGCGATCACCGCCCGGGCCGGCGCCGAACACCGGCTTCGGCTTCATCGGCAGCAGGCCTTCGCGCTGCAGCTTCTTGCGGGCCAGCTTGCGCGCGCGGCGCACGGCCTCGGCCTTTTCGCGGGCCTTCTTCTCGGAGGGCTTCTCGTAATGACCGCGGAGCTTCATCTCGCGGAAAATTCCCTCGCGCTGCATCTTCTTCTTCAGCGCCTTGAGGGCTTGATCAACATTGTTATCGCGAACGAGAACCTGCACGCGGCATCCTCTTCAGGTGGATCGGATTTGAATTCTGGTAAGTCAAAGGGGATGGCGAAACGCGCAAGCCCTTAACCTTGAGCGCGCGGATGTATCAGACAAAACCGCAGATGTCCACCGGCCAAGCGGATTTTCGGGCCAAGTTCGGCCATTAAATGCGGCGAAAATACCTCCATGCGGCCCCGATTTGGGCGATTTGGCGCCGAGGACGGGGCCGCACCGGAGCTTTGTTCCGGAATCTTTGCAATGAGGGACTACAATGGACATCAAAAAATATGCTGCCGAAGCCATCGGCACCTTCTGGCTGACATTCGCGGGCTGCGGAAGCGCGGTGATCGCCGCCGGCTTCCCGCAGGTCGGGATCGGGCTGGTCGGCGTGTCCCTGGCTTTCGGATTGAGCGTCGTCACCATGGCCTACGCGATCGGCCACATCTCCGGGTGCCATCTGAATCCGGCCGTCACGGTCGGTCTCGCCGCCGGCGGCCGCTTTCCGGCCGGCCAGATCCTGCCTTATGTGATCGCCCAGGTGGCGGGCGCGATTGTCGCCGCATCGCTGCTCTATGTCATTGCGAGTGGGGCGCCCGGCTTCGACGTCAGCAAGGGCTTCGCCTCCAACGGCTATGGCGCGCATTCGCCCGGTCAGTACAGCATGATGGCCGGCTTCCTCACCGAGGTGGTGATGACCATGATGTTCCTGTTCATCATCATGGGGGCGACCCATGGGCGCGCGCCGGCGGGTTTCGCTCCGCTGGCGATCGGGCTCGCGCTGGTGATGATCCACCTCGTCAGCATTCCCGTCACCAACACCTCGGTGAACCCGGCGCGCAGCACCGGCCCGGCGTTGTTCGTCGGCGGCTGGGCGCTGTCGCAGCTGTGGCTGTTCTGGGTCGCGCCGCTGATCGGCGGCGCGCTCGGCGGGGTGATCTATCGCTGGCTCAGCGAGGAGCCCAGCGGCGTCGTTGCGGGCGTGAAGACGGCGTAGTCACAATCACCCGGCGGGATTGCAGCTCTTGCTGCGATCCCGTCACTTGTCCCGGGGCGGCCTGACTTCTGTCACGTGGCCCATCTTGCGGCCGGGGCGCGGCGCGCCCTTGCCGTAGATGTGCACGGTCGCGCCCGGCACGCTCAGCCACTTTTCGTAATCGTTGATCTCGTCGCCGATCAGGTTGGTCATGGTGACGACCTCGCCGTGGCGCACCGGCTTGCCGAGCGGCCAGCCGGCGATGGCGCGGATGTGCTGCTCGAACTGTGAGACGGAGGCGCCGTCGAGCGTCCAGTGCCCGGAATTGTGCACGCGCGGCGCGATCTCGTTGACCAGCACCTTCGGTCCGGTGCCGCCTGCCAGCACGAACATCTCGACCGCGAGCACGCCGACATAGTCGAGCGCGCTTGCGATTTTGCTCGCGATGCTGCGCGCCTCCTCGGCGAGCGCGTCAGGAATCGGCGCGGGCGCACGCGATATCTTCAGGATGTGGTCGCGGTGCTCGTTCTCGGTGACGTCGAAGCACTCGACCTCGCCCGTGGCCGCGCGCGCGGCGATCACGGAGATCTCGCGCTCGTAGGGCACGAAGGCCTCCAGGATCGCCGATTTGGTGGCGAGGCTGGTCCACACCTTCGCGATGTCGTCGCCCTCGCGGATGATGGCCTGGCCCTTGCCGTCATAGCCGAAGCGGCGGGTTTTCAGCACCGCTGGAAGGCCGATCCTGGCGATCGCCTCGCGCAGCGAGGAGACGGAGGTGACGTCGGCGTAGGCGGCAGTGCCGATCCCGAGCTTCGTCACGAAATCCTTCTCGGCGAGCCGGTCCTGGGTCGTCTCGAGGATCTTGCGGTTGGGCAGCACCGGGCGGCGCGCGTCCAATACCAGCGCGGCTGCCGCCGGCACGTTCTCGAATTCGTAGGTGATGACGTCGACATCATGCGCGAACAATTCGAGCGCCTCGACGTCGGCATATTCGGCGCAGGTCGCGTTCAGCACGACGTCGAAGGCCGGTGAATCCGGATCGGGCGAGAACACCTGGCAGCGCAGGCCGAGTCGCGCCGCGGCCATGGCAAGCATCCGGCCCAATTGTCCGCCGCCGAGGATTCCGATGGTGTCACCGGGCTTCAGCTTCACGTGCCTGGTGTCCGTCACGCCTTGTCCTCCGGCCGCTCGGCGACCGCCTCGGTCTGGGCCTTGCGCCAGGCGGCGAGGCGATCCGACAGGGCGGGGTCGGACAATGCCAGCACGGCGGCTGCCAGCAGCGCGGCATTGATCGCGCCGGCCTTGCCGATGGCGAGGGTGCCGACCGGAATGCCCGCGGGCATCTGGACGATCGAATAGAGCGAATCGACGCCCCTGAGCGTCTTGGATTCGACGGGAACACCAAACACCGGGAGTTCCGTCAGCGCCGCCGCCATGCCGGGCAGATGGGCCGCGCCACCGGCGCCGGCGATGATAATCTTGTAGCCTGCGGCCTTGGCACCCTTGGCGAATGCGAACAGCCGGTCGGGCGTGCGGTGGGCCGAGACGATGCGGCTGTCGGCAGCAATGCCGAGCGCGTCAAGCGTGTCGGCGGCGTGCCGCATCGTGTCCCAGTCCGACTGGCTTCCCATGATGATGGCGATCGGCGCGGTCATGACGTCAATTGTGCCCAGAAAAACAGAGAGATAGGCCAGATTAATGATTCCGGCCGGCGGCTCGCAAGGCGGTGGCAAGGAGAAGGGAATCCACTATCCTGTCTTGGTGAATCCCCGCAAGCCTTCATTGAGCACGATGCCCATGAAGAAACCGAAAAGGGCGAGCCCTGCGAAGGCCAGAAAGGGCCGGAACATGAGCGCCGCCCGATCCAAAGCCGTTTCGAGCCGCGCGGCCAAACCGGCCTTGCGCAGAGCGCCGGCTGCCGATGACGGCAAGGCGATCATCCGCGGCCTCAGGAGCAAGCTCAAGGCGGCCCTGCTGCGGATCTCGGAGCTCGAGGCGGCCGCCGATACCGATTTCCTGCTCGGGATTCCCAACCGGCGCGGTTTCGAGCGCGAGCTCGCGCGCGCCATCGCCTATATGAAGCGCTACCGCGCCAGCGGGGCGCTGATCGTGCTCGACGTCGATCGGCTGAAGCCGATCAACGATTCCTTCGGTCATGCCGCCGGCGATGAGGTGCTCAAGGCGATTGTCGCCACGCTGACGCGACAGATCCGCGCCTCCGACGTGGTCGGCCGGCTCGGGGGCGACGAGTTCGCGCTGCTGCTCTGGAATCTCAGCGAGACCGATGCGAAGGTCAAGGCTGCGGCCTTGGAGCAGGCGATCGACGAATTGTCATTCGTTTTTCGCGGCCAGCACGTGGCCGCGGGCGCCTCGGCCGGCGTCGCGCTGCTCGGTCCGCAATCCGCTGCAGGCCGCGCCCTGGAGGATGCGGATGCCGCCATGTATGTGCGCAAGGCGAGCCGCCGGCACGAGCCGCGGATCAGGCTGGTCGGCGGCGAGCGCTAGTCTAGAGGGTGGCAAGATCTTCCGGCACGTTGCCGAACTTGCGCAGCAGCGTCGCGTCGCCGAATTCGCCGGTCATGGGATCGCCGCTGCGGCTGAACGCGATCGCGCCGATATGGCCGGCGCCGCGCGCCAGCATCTCTGCGCGTCGCAGCGCCGCCGTCGAGGACTGACACTCCTCTGCAGCGCCTGCGACGGGTGATCCGTCGTCATCGATCAAGAAGGGCATTGCAACGTAATAGGTCACATCCGACATGGCGTTGCTCCAAGGTTGAAGATTATGCGGCGCTGCTCTTGCTCCGCATCTTGCTGCGCGAGATCTCCGGAATGCAGCCGGCTGAAATCGCCGCCTGCAATTCCTCCAGCTCGGCTTCCAGATATTCGTTGGCCATGATCAGCGCCTTGATGGTGCTGCGCAGATTGCCGTCGCACATCGCGATCGCCTGATCGCAGGCCTGTTCGTAATGGCTGTTGTCGAAAAGGGCGGTTGCCGACATCTGCGTTGTCCTCGTGTGTTGTCCTTGAGCGTTCTCTGAGGTGTTGGGGCGCCCGCGAATGTTCCTATTTTGTTCTTATTGAGTCAAGCGGATTCGGAAGCGGCGGGGCGCCGCGCAAGACCGGCTCACGGTCAGGCGATGATGTCGGGGGTGATCTGGTCTTCGATGAACGCGATGCGGTCGCGCAACAACAGCTTGCGCTTCTTCAGGCGCTGTAACCGCAACAGGTCGGGGGCGGGCGATTGATGCAATGCATCGATCGCCGCATCGAGATCTCGGTGTTCCTGCTGCAACCGGGTGAGCTCGGCTTCGAGCTCACGCTCATCTTCATTGGTCATGTCTGCGGTGGCCGAAAACCGATAGGCGTGAGATCCGGGCTGTGGATGCCCTGTGGAAATTATCGTCCTTGCGCCGCGTGATCGCAAGCGATCTGCGATCCCTCGTCCCCGATCTCCAGCAACATATTTCTGCAGGGAGCTGCGGCGGTGCGTCGGCGTATTGATATCATGGATTTTTCCGGCGTGGTTCCCTTAGTCACGCTTCGTTACATATGAACTTTCAAAAATGACGCTGCAACGACGGATACCCATCGACAGGACGAATCGGTGATGTAGACTTGGTTGTCCGGATCGAATCCTAAAGGTTCAACCCTACCGAGGAGGTTTCGAATGACAATTCAGGCACATCTCGTTGAATTGGAACGGAAGCACAAACTTCTCGAAAACGAATTGCACGAAGCTCTCGTGCACCTTTCAACAGACGACCTGCAAATTGTTGAGTTGAAGCGCCGGAAGTTGATGGTCAAGGACCAGATCGAGCGTCTGAAGCAATCTGGCGACACGCTCCACTAGTAACCCCCGTGACAGTGTAGAGTTGATCACGTCCTTCACGCAGGGATGAGAGCATCCGTGCTCATCCCTGCTGCAAGGTGTGTACCGTGCAACACGGTTGTGCGGCGCTCACTCTTGCTTGGACCCGTGGCTCTCGACGCGCACACTTATCCGCTTCTCGAAACACTGTCGATATCTGCGAGCTCGGCGACGTGATCGGCGATCGCGAGCGAGGACGTCAGTCCCGGCGATTCGATGCCGAACAGATTGATCAGGCCTGCAACGCCGTGATCGCGCGGGCCCTGCATCAAGAAATCCTGCGTGGCCACGGCCGGCGGCACGATCTTCGGGCGGATGCCCGAATAGCTCGGCATCAGCGCGCCGTCAGGCAGCGTCGGCCAGTATTTGCGGATCGCGGGATAGAAGCGCTCGGCGCGTGACGGATCGACCTCGTAGTCGATCGTCTCGATCCATTCGACGTCAGGCCCGAAGCGCGCCTGTCCTGCCATGTCCAGCGTCAGGTGCACGCCCAGGCCGCCGGGCTCGGGCACCGGATAGATCAGGCGCGAGAACGGCGCCCTGGCGTTGCAGCTGAAGTAGTTTCCCTTGGCGAGATAGGCCGGCGGAATCCGGTCCAGCGGCATGCCGTCGATGCTGCGCGCCACATGCGTTGCCGACAGCCCCGCGGCGTTGACGAGGAGGCTGCATTGCAGCGTCATCGGTGCCTCGCCGCCGGCATCGATCTCGATGAGGCCGGCCGCCGCCTTGGCACGGATCAGCGGGGTGTGAAACGCGAAAGCTGCGCCGGCGTCCTCGGCTTCGCCGCGCAGCGAGAGCATGTAGGAATGGCTGTCGATGATGCCCGTCGACGGTGACAGCAGCGCGGCGTCGCAGGCGAGCGCCGGCTCCAGCGCGCGTGCGGCCTCGCCCGAGAGCAGCTGCATGTCGAGCACGCCGTTGGCCTCGGCATGCGCCTTGATCGATTGCAGCTTCTCGGTCTCCTTCGGGCTGGTCGCGACGATCAGCTTGCCGCAATTTTTGTGCGGGATGCCGCGCTCGGCGCAGTAGCGGTACAGCGCGTGCTTGCCTGCCACGCACATGCGCGCCATCCAGCTCCCGGCCCGGTAGTAGATGCCGGCATGGATCACCTCGCTGTTGCGCGAGGAGGTGACGGTGCCGATCGCCTCGGCTTCCTCCAGTACGATCACCTCGCGCCCGGCCTGGGCGAGCTTCCGGGCCACCGCGAGCCCGACCACGCCGGCTCCGATGACGACGCAATCGACCCTATCCATGGTTGTGCAGGAGACCAGTTGGAAGCACCGGTGGCGCACGGTCCGGATGCGGCGGCGCAGGCGGGGCTTCCGTTAAGAAGTCGTTTATCATGTCAGGGCAATTGCCGCATTTTATGTCACATTATTCTGTTGTGCCCACAGGCGTTTACCCGATCCAAACCCGCGAGGCCAGACAATCCGACGTTGAAATCGCGGGTGGCTGATGGCTGAGAAGAACTGGCACGTGGGCAGCACGCTTTCGATTGCTGTGCACGCCCTCCTATGCCTGGCCGTTACGGGCGCGCCTGCGCGCGCCTTTGCGGCATCGGACAGCCTTGCCGTTCCGGGCGATCCCACCAGGCTTGATCCCGGCGTGATCTGGGAAGCCCTCATCGCGGGCATCGTGGTCTGCTCGTTCCTCGCCGCGATCGGGCTGTGGATCCATTCCTCGCTGCGCCGGTCCAGCCGTTTGCAGCTGCGTCGCAACGCCTTCATCTCCTCCGCCATGAACAACCTCAACCAGGGCGTGGTGATGACGGATGCGCAGCGCCGCGTCATCTTCTGCAATGACCGCTATCTAGAGATCTATGGCCTGACGCGATCCGACCTCCGGCCCAACATGACCGGTTGCGACATCCTGAGGCTGCGCCGCGAGCGCGGAGTGCTCGGCGTCACCGATGACGAATTTTACCAAAAGGCATCGAGCGCCAATGGCCTGACCACGGAACTGCCGGACGGACGGGCTATCCTGGTGAAGTATTTCGTGTTGCCGAACGGCGGCTCGGTGGCGACCCATCTCGACGTCACCGAGCAGCGCAACCTGTCGCGGCAGCTCGCCTCCACCAAGCAGTTCCTGGAATCGGTGCTCGATCATGTGCCGGCCTGCGTGGCGGCCAAGAACATCGAGGACGGCTGCTACATCTTCGCCAACAGCGCCTATGAGAAGTTCTGGGGATTGTCGCGGGACTTCGCCGTCGGCAGGAATGCACGGGAGCTGTTTGCGTCGGCCTCGGCGGCCAGCATCGAGGCCGCTGACCAGGCCGCGCTCAATTCGCCCGATGGCCAGCACCGCAATGAGTTCGAGGTGGATCGTGCCGGCGCGCGGCGCATGGTCGCCTCGATCCGGATCGTGGTCCGCAACGAGAGCAACAAGCCCGAATTTCTGCTCATCCTGTTCGAGGACATCACCGACCGCCGCTCGCTGTCGCAGGAGCTGGAGAGCACCAAGAAGTTCCTCGAGCTCGTGGTCGACAACATCCCGGTTGCGCTGATCGTGGAGCAGGTCAAGGACGGCCGCTATCTGCTCGCCAACCGCAGCGCGGAGACGATCCTCAACCGCAGGCGCGAGGAAGCCACCGGACTGACCGCGTCCGACATCTTCAACGCCAAGGAAGCCAAGCTGATCGTCGCGCGCGACGAGGCCGCGATCAAGAAGCGCGGGATGATCACCGAGGAGCATCCGATCTCCACCAAGGGCGGCCTGCGGCTGTTCCTGACCCGCCGCGCCACTGTGGTCAACGATGCCGGCGAGCCGCAATATCTGATCAAGACCCACGAGGATGTCACCGACCGCCGGCAGACCGAGTCGCGCATGGCGCACATGGCCTATCACGACGGCCTCACCGATCTGCCGAATCGCGCCGCCTTCCTGCAGGCTCTGACCCAGATGATCGAGGCTTGCGAGGGCACCGGCGAGGAGTTCGCCGTGCTCTGCGTCGACCTCGACGGCCTCAAGGAGGTCAACGACGTCTTCGGCCATGCGCTCGGCGACAAGCTCCTGATCGAGGTCGCCCATCGGCTCCAGGATTCCGCACGCGGCGGCGTGGTGGCGCGCCTGTCCGGGGACGAGTTCGGCCTGATCATCGACGGCAAGCAGCCCGAGGCCGGCCTCGCGCTGGCGCAGCAGATCGGCGAAGCCGTCGCGAAGGATTTTCAGATCGACGGCCGGCCGGTCCGCGCCGGCATCACCACGGGCATGTCGGTCTTTCCCCACAATGGCACCGATGGCGCCTCGCTGCTCGCCAATGCCGGCGCGGCGCTGTTCCGCGCCAAGCAGAAGTCGCGCGGCACGATCAGCCTCTACCAGCCCGAGATGGACCAGCAGATCCGCGACCGCCGCGTGCTGCACCAGGACCTCTCCATGGCGGTCAAGAACGGCGAGCTCTCGCTCGCCTTCCAGCCGCAGGGGGCCGCGGGCCACAGCGTCGCCGAGAGCGAGATCATCGGCTTCGAGGCGCTGGCGCGCTGGCAGCATCCGGTGCGCGGCCAGGTTTCGCCGGCCGAATTCATTCCCATCGCCGAGGAGAGCGGCCTCATCGTCGAGATGGGCGAGTGGATCCTGCGCGAGGCCTGCCGCGAGGCGGCGTCCTGGCCGAAGCCGCTGCAGGTCGCGGTCAATCTGTCGCCGGCGCAGTTCATGCACGGCGACGTGGTCGGCCTCGTCCATTCGATCCTGATCGAGACGGGCCTCGCACCCGGCCGGCTCGAGCTCGAGATCACCGAAGGTGTTCTGATCGAGGATTTCGATCGCGGCCTTGCGCTGCTGCGCCGCCTGAAGGCGCTCGGCGTGCGCATCTCCATGGACGATTTCGGCAGCGGCTATTCTTCGCTGAGCTATCTCCAGGCGTTCCCGTTCGACAAGATCAAGATCGACCGCGCCTTCATCATCAATCTCGGCCGCAACCCGCAATCGGCGGCGATCGTGCGCGCCGTCATCGACCTCGGCCACGGCCTCGAAATGTCGATCATCGCCGAGGGCGTCGAGACGCTCGACCAGCTCGCCTTCCTCGCCAAGGAAGGCTGTGACGGGGTGCAGGGCTATCTGCTCGGCAAGCCGTTGCCGATCGGCAAATATGCCGGGCTCGTCGGCCGCGCCGAAGCCATGGAGCTTGCGCTGAAGACCGGTTAGAGCGTTTTCGAGCGAAGTGGACAGCGGCTCGCGTCAAGAAAACGCGTCAGAATATGAATCTAGAGCCACCGTTCCGATTTCATCGGAACGGAAATCGCTCTAGTGGATGGGAGTGCTTCGCTCCCATTCGACGGCTTCATGGCGGATTACGACCTCGCGATCATCGGCGGCGGCCTGAACGGCGTCAGCCTCGCCCGCGATGCGGCGGGCCGCGGCCTGCGGGTGATCCTGTTCGAGCAGGGCGATCTCGGCGGCGCGGCGTCGTCGGCCACACCGCGGCTGATCCACGGCGATCTCTCGGTGCTGGAGCGCCGCGGCTTTTGGCGGGTGCGCCGGGCACTGGCCGAGCGCCGGACCTGGCTCGCCATCGCGCCGCATCTGGTGCGGCCGATGCGTTTTGTGATTCCTGCACATGTGGACGAGCGTCCGCCGTGGCTGCTGCGGGCCGGCCTGTTTCTTTATGACGTCCTCGCCGGCCGGAGCGGCCTGCCCGGATCGACGACCCTCGACATCACCCATCACCCGGTCGGCAACGCGCTGAAGCGCCCGTTCGGCACGGCGTTCGAATATTCGGACTGTATCGTCGACGATTCCCGCCTTGTCGTGCTCACGGCGCTGGACGCCGCCGAGCGTGGTGCGACGATCCGGACCGGGGCGCGCTGCGTGCGTGCCGACCGAACCGACATCTGGCGGCTCGCCGTGGTCGATCGCGGCCACCGCCGCTCCGTTACAGCAAGGGCGCTGGCCAATACCAGTGGCGGCTGGACCTCGATCGTCGCGGAGACCGTCCTGCGCCAGCCGCAGCCCGCCGCCACGGCCATGCAGATGAGCCAGATCATCGTGCCCAGGCTGTTCGATTCAGACAATGTCTACGTGTTCCAGAACAGCGACGGCCGACTGATCTTCGCAAGCCCGTTTGAGCGCGCGTTCACGCTGATCGGCACAGTCACGCACGATTTCACCGGCGACCCCACCATCGTGGCGGTGCGAGGGGCCGATGTCGGTTATCTCTGCGAAGCGGCGAGCCGCTACTTCCGCGAGCGCGTCGCCCCGACCGACGTGGTCCGGGCGGTCTGCGGCGTCAATCTGAGACCGGCGTCCGCGCGGCAACGCGAGGGCACAACCCTGTTCCACGCGCGCCGGCGCAAGGCACCGCTGATCACGATGTTCGGCGGCGACCTCACCACCGCGCGCCGGCGCGCCGAGCGGGCGGTGACGAGGCTGACGCCGTTCTATCCGATGTCGCCGCCCTGGACCGCCGGCGCAGCGCTGCCAGGTGGAGATTTCGCCTGGGATCGTTTCGACACCGAGGTCGACCTCGCACGCGAGCGCTGGCGCTTTCTGTCCGAGCCGGAAGCCCAGCGCCTGGTCGCGGCCTACGGCTCGCGATTGGCGGCCGTGCTCGGTGAAGCAAGGACGCGAAAAGAGCTTGGCCCAGCCTTCGGTCCCGAACTGACCGGCGCGGAGGTGCGATATCTCATGACCTGCGAGTGGGCGCGTTTTCCGGATGACGTTCTGTGGCGCCGTTCCAAGCTGGGCCTGACAATGCCTGCGACGGACCACGACGCGCTGGCGGCGTTCATGGCGGATCTGAGCCGGTCACTGGTGTAGCCCGGATTCCGCTTCGCTCCATCCGGGCTACGGCGGCGCGATGTAAGTTTTCCCCGAACCGGTTGAGCAAAAGCCAATCGGCCGCTAGCGTGCGGCGGAATCGGGGTTGGCAGGGACCATGGCGGAAGAGTTGCCCGGGATGAACGTTGCGGCTGAAACGGCTGGCGGAGACGCATGTCCGGCGACCGGCCAGCCGCTGCTGCTCATCGAGGGCGTCGCCAAGACCTTCGGTATGTTCCGCGCCGTCGACGGCGTGTCGCTCGATATCAAGGCCGGCGAGTTCTTCGCGCTGCTCGGCCCGAGCGGCTGCGGCAAGACCACGCTCTTGCGCATGCTCGCGGGCTTCGAGGCGCCGGACGAGGGGCGTATCCTGCTCGGCGGCAAGGATATCGCGCAGGCGCTGCCGCACGAGCGCCCGATCAACATGATGTTCCAGAACTATGCGCTGTTCCCGCATCTTTCGGTACGCGACAACATTGCCTTCGGCCTGAAGCGCGCCGGCATGCCGCGTGCCGACATCGCCACGCGCGTCGCGGAGATGGTGGCGCTGGTCAAGCTCGAGGGATTGGAGAAGCGCAAGCCGGACCAGCTGTCCGGCGGTCAGCGCCAGCGCGTGGCGCTCGCCCGCGCCTTGGCGCGCCGGCCGCAGCTCCTGCTGCTCGACGAGCCGCTCGCAGCGCTTGACAAGAAGCTACGCGAGAGCACGCAAGCCGAGCTGATGGAGCTGCAGCGGCGGCTCGGCATGACCTTCATCATCGTCACCCACGACCAGGAGGAGGCGATGACGATGGCTGATAGAATCGGCGTGATGAACGCCGGAAAGCTCGCCCAGGTCGCCAGCCCCCGCGAGCTCTACGAGGCGCCGCGTTCGCGCTGGGTCGCCGAGTTCGTCGGCGACATCAATCTGTTCGACGGCGAATCGAAATTGCGCGACGGTCGTCGTTTGGTCATTGGCACCCGCGATGCGGGCGCGCTGGTGGTGACCGAGCCGCGCGAGGCCGTCGGCGCCGGAAAACTGGCGGTCGCGATCCGCCCCGAGAAGATCAAGCTGTCGCGCCGGGCCCCGGTCAACGAGGCCGGTCGCGAGACGGCGATCAACACGCTCGAGGGCGTGATCGCCGACATCTGCTATCTCGGCGGTACCACCACCTACAAGGTGAAGCTCGACACCGGCGGGATGCTGCAGGCGTCGGTCGCTAACAGCGCGCGGCTGGACGTCGACGCCTACAGCCTGAACCAGCATGTCGTCGCCTGGTTCACGCCCGACGATTGCGTGGTGCTGCAATCATGAGCTCGCGCCGCATCTTCGCAAAGCCGGCGCGCTTCGCGGCCATCGCGCCCTATGTCTGGATGGTGCTGTTCTTCCTGGTGCCGTTCGGCTTCGTGCTCAAGATCAGCCTGTCGCAGACCGCGATCGCGCAGCCGCCTTACGAGCCGGTGTTCGACCTGACGGCGGGATGGGACGCGCTGAAGGCGGCGTTCGCTGCGCTCTCGGTCGACAATTTCAAGCTGCTCGCCTCCGACGACATCTACGTCTTCGCCTATTTGCGCAGCCTGACCGTCGCCGTCACCGCGACTGCGCTGTTGCTGCTGATCGGGTATCCCATCGCCTATGGCATGGCGCGGCTGCCGAAGCGCTGGCAGGCGGTGGCGATGGTGCTTGTGATCGTGCCGTTCTGGACCTCGTTCCTGATCCGCATCTATGCCTGGATCAACATTCTTCAGCACGACGGCCTGCTCAACCAGATCCTGCTCGCGCTGCATCTGGTCAGCCAGCCAGTGGTGTGGCTCGCCACCGACACCGCGATGTATATCGGCATCGTTTATTCCTACCTGCCATTCATGGTGCTGCCGCTCTACGCCACGCTCGCCAAGATGGAGCCGGCGCTGGAGGAGGCGGCCTCCGATCTCGGCGCGCCGCCCTGGCAGGTGTTCTGGCTCGTGACTTTTCCGCTGTCGCTGCCCGGCGTCGGCGCCGGCGTGCTGCTGTGCTTCATCCCGATCGTCGGCGAATTCGTCATCCCGGATCTCCTGGCCGGCTCCAACGCGCTGATGATCGGCCAGACCCTGTGGCTCGAATTCTTCACCAACAAGGACTGGCCGGTTGCCTCGGCTGCCGCGATCGTGCTGCTGGTCGTGCTGCTGGTGCCGCTCTTGCTGTACGAGCGGCTGCAGAAGCGGCAGCTGGAACAGGGAAGATAGCGCGATGCGCAAGGTCTCCCGCCTGTCCCGCTTCAACATCGCCTCGCTCGCGCTGGGGCTGGCGTTCCTCTATTTGCCGATCCTGATCCTCGTTCTCTATTCCTTCAACGCTTCGCGCCTGGTGACGGTGTGGGGCGGCTGGTCGCTGCGCTGGTATCATGAGTTGTTCAACGATCGCGCCATGATCGAGGCGGCCTGGATGAGCCTGCGGGTCGCTGTCGCCTCCGCGACGATCGCGACGCTGCTCGGCACGCTCGCAGCGGTGGCGCTGTCGCGCGGTGAACGCTTTCGTGGTCGCACCCTGTTCTCAGGCATGCTCTACGCACCGCTGGTGATGCCGGAGGTGATCACCGGATTGTCGCTGCTCTTGCTGTTCGTTGCGCTGAACGTTGAGCGCGGTTTCTGGACGGTGACGATCGCCCACACCACGCTCACCATGTGCTTCGTCACGGTGGTCGTGCAGTCGCGCCTCGGCTCGCTCGATCGCTCGCTGGAGGAGGCGGCGATGGATCTCGGCTGCAATCCCGTCGGTGCGTTCGTTGTCGTAACGCTGCCGCTGATCGCCCCTGCAATCGTCGCCGGCTGGATGCTGGCGTTCACGCTGTCGCTCGATGACCTCGTGATCGCGAGCTTCACCACCGGCCCAGGCTCGGCGACGCTGCCGATCCGCATCTACTCGGAGGTGCGGCTCGGCGTGAAGCCCGAGATCAACGCGATCTGTACGCTTGTGATCGCCCTGATCGCGGTCGTCATTGTCATCGCCTCGCTCGCCTCCAAGCTGTCGAGCTCGCAGGGCGAGAGCGCGGCGCCGCTGTGAGGCTCTGCTGTCATTGCGTGGAGTTCTTGCGACGAAGCAATCCAGTCTGTCTCTGCAGTAGTCTGGATTGCTTCGCGGAGCTTGTGATCGGGCCGCGCTCCGCGCGGACCCGGTGGCTCGCAATGACGAAAGAAGAGCTTACGACTTCACCGCACCCGCCGTGAGCCCGCCCACCATGTAGCGGCGGAAGGCGTAATAGACCGCGGCCGGCGGCAGCGCGTAGATGAAGCCCGTCGTCATCAGCAGCTCCCAAGGCGAGTCGTCGGCGGCGAGGAAGTTGCCGAGCGCGACGGGGAGGGTGATGTCGCGGTCGTTCGACAGCAGCAGGAACGCGTAGAGATACTCGTTCCAGGCCAGCAGCACCGCATAGGTGCCGATCGCGACCAGCGAGGGCATCATCAGCGGCAAATAGACCAGGCGGAAGATCTGCAGCGTGGTGGCGCCGTCCATCACCGCGGCTTCGTCCAGCTCCACCGGCAGCTTGTCCGAGGCCTGCTTCAGCACCCAGATCGCGTAAGGTGAGGCGATCGTCACCATGGCCAGGATCAGCGACCAGTGATTGTTGAGCAGGCCGTAATTGCCCATCGTGCGATACATCGGGACCGCGAGGAACGCCGCCGGAATGAAATAGGTGAAGAGCGCGAGGTTCAGCACGGCGCGGCCGCCCGGCACCTTCAATCGCGAAATCGCGAACGCCGCGGCGGTCGCGATGAACAGCGTGAGCACGCCCACGGAGACTGCGATCAGCGTCGAATTCCAGAACTGGGCGTAGAAGTCGCGCAGGAAGTAGTGCTGCTGCTTGAACACGATTTCGAAGTTGTGCAGCGTCGGATGGTCCGGCCACAGCTTGCCCGAGAACGCGTCCTCCTTCGGGGAGATCGCGAACAGGAACATGTGGTAGATCGGGATCATCGTCCACAGGAAGACGGGAATGCCGATCAGCAGCAGCCGCGCTTCCGTCGCGACGTCACGGAGGGAGGGAAGCTTCATCGCGACAACCGTTTCATCATGAAATAAACCAGTGGCAGGACGAACGGCATCGCGCAGACGATGGATGCCATCGCGAGCGAGAGCTGGTCGAGCCGAAGATAGCGGATGCCGAGCGTCGCCAGCACGTGCGTGAGGTCGGCAGGTCCGCCGCCGGTGAGCAGGTAGACGCTGTTGAAATCGCCCAGCGTCCAGATCATCGAGAGCAGCGTGCAGGTGACGTAGAGCGTCTGCATCGACGGCCAGGTGATGTAGCGGAATTTCTGCCACCAGCTGGCACCGTCGACCTCGGCGGCCTCGAACAGATCGTGCGAGATCGCAAGGCGCCCGGTGATCAGGATCAGCGTCCAGAACGGCAGCGACTTCCAGATGTGCACGGCGATCGCCATGCACAGCGCGACGGTCGGGTCGTTCAGCCAGTTCGGGCCGTCATCGCCGGTCAGGGAGAAGATGAAGTGGTTGACCATGCCCCATTCGGGATTGAGCATGAAGCGCACCGACAGGATGGTCGGGATCGACGGCACCGCCCAGGGCAGGATGAAGATCACCGACAGCCATCTGATCCAGGTGCGCTGCTGCGCGAAAAAGCCGGACAGGAACAGCGCAATCATCATCTTGATGTTGATGCCGACGACCAGGAAGATCAGCGTGTTGATTGCAGCGCGCGCGAAGATCGGGTCGTGATACAGCGCCACATAGTTCGCCGGATCGCGTGCCAGCCAGAGCCCGTAGCAGACGGGATAGACGACGAAGGCAAGGAAGACGAGCAGATAAGGTGTTAGCAGGAGGATGCCCCAGACCTGCGCCGGGGTCAGCCGGGACGACAGGGGCGGGCCGGGTATTGCCTGATCGCCAGAGAGCGTGATCGCCATTCTTTCGGACTCTTCAAAGAGAAGCCGGCCGCGAGACGCGGCCGGTGTTGTTGTTGTTGCACTCTCCCCCGCAACGCGGAGAGATGGGCGGACGACTCAGCCCGCGACCTGCTTGATGCGGGCGATGAGTTCGTCGACGGCCTTGTCGACCGGAACCTTCTCGCTGACGACGCGGTTCATCGCCTTCGCCCACACGTTCTCATTGTTCAAGATCGTGAACTTCCAGTTCCTGGTAAAGTCGAACTGAGAGGTGCCGCCCTTGAACTGGGTGTAGACGGCCTTGCGGTGCTTGTCGGCCTGCCAGAACGGGCTTTCCTGGCTTTCTTTCGTCACCGGGAACCAGCGGCCGAGCGCGCCCTCGATGTAGGGACGGATGTTCTCTTCCTGCAGCAGGAAGTTGAGGAACTGCTTGCCCTCGGCCTTGTTCTTGGCCGCGGTGAAGATCAGACCCGTCTTGACGTCGGAGCGATACTTGATGGTCGAGCCATCGGGAGCCTTGGGGAAGGACGCCGTGACGATGTCCTGCTCATAAGCCTTTTTGCCGGCCTCGCGCTGTTCCGGCGTGAGGTTCTGGTTCTGTGACTCCTCGTACCATTTTGCTGCGATCGAGATCGTGAAGTTGTGGGTCATCACGATCGTCTTGTTGTGGAAGGCGACATTGTTGTCCGGGTCCTTCCAGGTGGTCGCGGAGGGCGGGGCGCAGCCCTTGGTGTAGGTGTCGGTGTAGTCCTTCAGCGCCTTGATCAGGCCGTCGCGGACCTTGGGGTCGTCGACCAGCAGCTTGCCGTCGTCGTCGACCAGCTTGACGTGGTAGGCGTCCATGAAGGTGTAGAACGATTGGAACGAGTCGGTGGATTCCACGCCCATCGGCTGGCCTACGGCATAGATGCGCTGGCCCGTGGCCTTACGGATCGCCGGCTGCACCTTGTCGCACCAGAAGCTCCAGTAGCCGGTCCAGTCGTTCGGGATGTCACTCTGCTTGAAGCCGGCTTTCTCCAGCATGTCGTTCCAGATCTGGACGTGCATGCTCTGCTGCTTCAGCGGGAAGCCGTAATAGGCCTTCTTCTTGGCGACGTCGTTGTAGAGGATCGAGGCGTCCAGCGTGTTCTGCACGAACCGGCCCTTGATCGGGTCCATGACGTCGGTGAGGTCCTCGAGCTTGCCCTCATAGGCCCACTTGCCCTGTACCTGCACGTCGTAGCTGTCGGAATAGGCGACGTCGGGCACGGTGCCCGCATCGAGCGCTGCGACGGTCTTCGGAATCATGTCCTGGATCGCGTATTGCGACAATTCGACCTTGATGCCGGTCTTGGCTTCAAACTTCTTGATCGTCTCGGCGAGCGCTTCGTCCTCGGACTTGTAAAAGCCTTTGACCCACCAGACCGTGATCGTCTTCTGTTGTGCAAATGCGGGCGCAGTGGCGGCAAACAGCCCAACCGCAGCGACCGCCAATGAAACTGCGCCAATAACCTTGGATTTCACGTTTTTCTCCCTCAAACGGCCGGTGTTTTAACCGGTCGTATAAAACACTAGCGCATGGTGGTAGCGCAATCAACGCATCTTGTCGGACCAAGGTCGTAGCGCGTCGGAGATGCATCATGCGCGCATCGATCCAATCGCCGCATCAATTCACCGGGATCAATTCGCGCGCGCTCCACGGCGCACAATCGTCAGTTCGACTTCGCGCCCTCTTTCGCATTTTCGGCGGTCGGCGATCCCTCCGGGCGCTTTCCACCCGTGATGCGTTGCTTGAGGAGATCGAGGAAGGGAGACGCCGCCGGCGACTGCCGGATCAGGCTTTCGGGATCGGGAAAGATCAGGGGATCGTCCCAGGGGCCCTGCACCATGAAGGGCAATTGAAAGCCGGACGCCGTGTTGAGGCTCGCCACGCCCTTCATGTCGTATTCGCGGGCCGGCACCGAGGCGGTGCCGGTCAGCGTGATCTTGGCCGCCGGGCCTTCGATGCGGATGTCTTCGGCGGTTGCGATGCCGTCGGAGAATTTCACGGCGATCGTGAGCTTGTCGTATGGCGTCGAGCCGCTGCGGAAATTGCCGCCGCCCGACAACGGCCGCCGCTCCAGCCGCTTCAGCAGCTGCTCGGCATTGAAGCCCGCGATCGCGCCGTTATGCCCGGTCACGGTGGCGCTGCCGTCGAGCGACTGCACGAGGCCGAACGGGCTCGAGCCCGAGGCGAACAGCGAGACGTTGATGTTGCCGCGGCCGGATAGCTTGTTGAGGCCGAACAGCTCGGTGGCGCAGGCCTGCAGATCGACATCGGTGAACTGGAATTGCGCCTTGATGTCGGCGACCGTATCGGACCGCGCGATGCCGAACGAGCCCTTGGCGATCCCGCCATAGACCTGCGCCTCGCCGACCGAGAGCGCCAGCGTGCCGTTGCGCAAATTGGCGCCGATCGCGGTGCGGCCGAGCCGCGTGGGTCCGACCGTCAGCTTGGCCGCCGACAGGCGCATGTCGAGGTCGGTGGTCGACAATCCCTGGAGGTCGAACAGCTGCCTGTTCCAGTCGCGCGCCCCACTCGCGAGCAGGCGGAACGTCGAGATATAAGGAGTGAAGTCGAGCGCGTCGGCGGCGAGCGTGGCCTGCAGCGTCTGCCGGCCGTTATTGGCGTAGGTCATGACGCCTTCGGCGGCATTGCCGTCGAGCTCGACGTTGACATTGGTGAGCGCGATCGAGGCGCCGACGACGTTGGCGCGCGCCTTCAGCACGAAGCGGCCGAAGCCGCCGCTGCCGGGCTGCGGCTGTCCGGTCCAGCGCAGCGCGTTGCGCAAGGACGGGCTGTCCACAGTGAGCGTGCCCTCCATCATCGCGCTGGTGCGGTTGGCGACGCTGCCGTCGAAGGCGAGCTTGAGCGGCGCGCTGGCGATGCGCGCCTTCAGGCCGGAGCGGTCGCCGGAGAGGGCGGCGACGAAATCGGAAAAGCTGATCGAGCCGTCGACGCGCTCGCCGCGCCAGTCGAACTGCCCGGTCGCGGCAAAAGAGCGCGAGATCGAAGGCCAGGCCAGCGACAGGTCGATGTCCTCGAGCTTCTCGGTGGCATGCGTGGCAACGTCCTCGTAGTCGAGCACGCCGTCCTGGATGCGGATTTCGGAGAACGAGACCTGGTTCTCGGCCCCGGGCTTCATGGTGCGTGCGATGGTCTGGATGAAGGGCGTCCAGTTGCTCTCGCCGTCCGGCTTCAGGCTGACGTGGATGCGCGGCCGCAGCAGCGTCAGGTCGGCGATCTCGAAACGCTGCAGCAGGAGCGGCAGCAACCGCAAATTCGCGGTGAGCACGTCGACCTGGAGCGCGGGAGCGCTGGTGCCGCCGCCCTTGAGGCCGACGTCGCGGAAGGAGATGTAGCTCGCCGGAAGCACCGAGATCTCGATGCTGCCTGCGACATTGAGCTCGAGCCCGGTGACGTCGCGGATCTGCGCTTCGACCGCCTTGCGCAGCGCGTCGCGGTTGATGAGCCAGGAGGTCGCGATCAGGGCGATCAGCGCGACGCCGAGCAGCGCCGCGATCGGCGTCCCGAGGCGCTTCATTCCTTGGGCCATGGTCAATGGCATGTCCTGATCGGGTTGGTCGTTGGAGCCAGAAGGGCGGGCCGCGTAACGTCTGTGCCGACGCCCAGATCCTATGGTGTTAAGTACCGCAACTTGATGGGTTTTCTTGACGCTTTCAAGGCCGCTACGCGGTTATGCCCACGGCATGGGCAGCTTCTATCACCCGGGGGCGGAGCGGAGAACCCCGTATCATTGACGGCTTCGGACGATTTCGCCTAATAATCGCCGCCAATGAGGCGCGACGCCCGCCAGCCCAAGGTTCAGTCGAGGTTTTTTGCATGAACAAGGTCTATCCCGACGCCAAGTCGGCGCTGTCAGGCATTCTAAAAGACAACATGATGATCATGTCGGGCGGCTTCGGCCTCTGCGGCATTGCCGAGGAGCTGTCGGACGCGATCCGGGATTCCGGCGTCAAGGGCCTGACCGTGGTCTCCAACAATGCCGGCGTCGACGGCATCGGCCTCAGCCGCCTGCTTGAAACCCGCCAGATCAAGAAGATGATCTCGTCCTATGTCGGCGAGAACAAGCTGTTCGCCCAGCAATACCTCGCCGGAGAGCTGGAACTCGAATTCAATCCGCAGGGCACGCTGGCCGAGCGCATCCGCGCCGGCGGCGCCGGCATCCCGGCCTTCTACACCAAGACCGGCGTCGGCACGCTGATCGCCGAAGGCAAGGAAGTGAAGGAATTCGACGGCGAGAAGTACCTGATGGAGCGCGGCCTGTTCGCCGACCTCGCCATCGTGCACGCCTGGAAGGGCGACACCGCCGGCAACCTGATCTACCGCAAGACCGCGCGCAACTTTAACCCGATGATGGCGACCGCCGCGAAGATCACGGTGGCCGAGGTCGAGCATCTGGTTCCCGCCGGTGAACTCAATCCCGACCACATCCACACGCCCGGCATCTTCGTGAAGCGCATCGTCGAGGTCGGCACGGCCAAGAAGCGCATCGAATTCCGCAACACCCGCCCGCGTACCGCCGCTTAAGCGCAACAGGAGACTCACATGGCCTGGACCCGTGAACAGATGGCCGCGCGCGCCGCGAAGGAATTGCGCGACGGCTATTACGTCAATCTCGGCATCGGCATCCCGACGCTGGTCTCGAACTACATCCCCGATGGCATGGACGTCTCCTTGCAGAGCGAGAACGGCATGCTCGGCATGGGTCCGTTCCCCTATGAGGGCGAGGAAGACGCCGACCTCATCAACGCCGGCAAGCAGACGGTGAGCGAGCTGCCCTCGACCTCGTATTTCTCGAGCGCGGATTCCTTCGGCATGATCCGCGGCGGCCACATGGATCTGTCGATCCTCGGCGCCATGCAGGTGGCCCAGAACGGCGATCTCGCCAACTGGATGATCCCCGGCAAGATGGTCAAGGGCATGGGCGGCGCGATGGATCTCGTCGCCGGCGTCAAGCGCGTCATCGTGGTGATGGAGCATTCGGCCAAGGACGGCCCGAAGCTGCTGAAAAAGTGCAATCTGCCGCTGACCGGCGAGCGCGTCGTCGACATGGTCGTCACTGATCTTGCCGTCTTCACCATCGACAAGCACGGCGATGGCGGCATGGCGCTGATCGAGCTCGCCGACGGCGTCACGCTGGATGAGATCAAGTCCAAGACCGAAGCCGAATTCCGCGTCGCGCTGAAGAACACGTAGGGTCGTCGTAAAGGGGCGCGCATGACGATACGCTCCGCGCGTCCCGAAGATGCCGAATTCATCGCACAAACCATCCTGAATTCGATGCGCGGCCACCGGCCGCGCGGCTGGTTCGACGTGGCGCTCGGCTGGCCGGAAGCGGAGTGCCTCGCTTTCGTCGCGCGCGTCGCCGTCGCACGGGCGGTGTCGATGTGGCATTTTTCGCAGTTCCTGGTCGCCGAGATCGATGGCAAGCCCGCTGCTGCACTTTGCGGCGTGCCGGCGGCCGGCACCGGACCTGCGGCATGGCGCGCGGTCGAAGAGGTCGGTCTCTCAATTGGGCTCACGGCGTCAGAGCTCGACGCCATCCGCCAGCGCGGTGCCTATTCGCGAGCTTGCTGGGTCCAGGGTGGCGAGGGCGACTGGATGATCGAGCATGTCGCGACCGACCTTGCCTATCGTGGTCGCGGCTTGATGCAGGCGTTGATCGCGCATGCGCTGGACAAAGGGCGGGCAGCTGGGTTTGCCCGGGCGACGATATCGTTCCTGATCGGCAACGAGCCGGCCGAGCGCGCCTACGCAAAGGCGGGTTTTGTCTTCGCGGAAGAGAGGCGCGATCCGAATTTCGAGGCAATCATCGGCGCGCCCGGTTTTCGCATGTTCGCGCGGAAGATTTGAGCAGGTTGCAGGCGCCGGCGACAACCAAGCGTTTGCTATCAATTGGTCGAGGCGCTATGAATGTGCGGACGATGTGCCCCGTCAAGCGGGGCCGCTCGGCACCTCGGAGAACCGGGTCAGCCAGGCAACCGGGCCGATGCTGGCCGCGATGATCAGGAGGGCCGCGAGCGCGCCGTCCTCGAAATTGCCGCGGCTTGCGTACTGGTAGATCGACGTGGACAGTGTTTCGACGTTGAGGGGCCGCAGGAGCAGCGTTGCCGGCAGCTCCTTCAGGCAATCGACGAACATGATGATGACGGCGCCAAGCATCGCGGGCCGGAGCAACGGCAGATAGATCTGCCTCAACATGACCCCCTGGCCTGCGCCGACCGCGCGCGCGCTCTCGTCATAGTCGCTCGGAATGCTGTCGAACCCGGCCTTGATCATGCCGACCGGCACAGCCAGAAAACGAATCGTGTAGGCGATCACGACGGCCATCCCGGAGCCGACCAGGATCAGCCCGGGAAGCGAACGTCCGGTCCAGGTTGCGACCGCGCTCAGCGCATTGTCGACCGCCAGGACCGGGGTGAGCAGGCCGAGAGCGATGACGAGACCCGGCAGCGCGTATCCGGCCTGCGCGATGCTAAGCGCGACATATCGCAGAGGATCCGGCCGCGAGCGGTGCGCGATCGTCGTGGCGAGCGCAAGCATCAAGGCCATGAGCGTCGCGAGCCCTGCAAAGGCAAACGAATGGAAG
The DNA here is from genome assembly GCF_900094575.1 of Bradyrhizobium yuanmingense. Lineage (GTDB taxonomy): Bacteria > Pseudomonadota > Alphaproteobacteria > Rhizobiales > Xanthobacteraceae > Bradyrhizobium > Bradyrhizobium yuanmingense. Next base: position 598,822 of record NZ_FMAE01000003.1, read on the forward strand.
GTGTGCCGCCACAGCAGCGGGTCGAAATTTGCAAGCAGGCCGCGGCCGAGAGCCTGATGCGCCAGATAGAGCAGCGGGACCACGAAGCCGATCAGCACCGGCAGCACGCAGACCGTGAAGGCAATCGACGCTCTTGCGCCCGACAGCGGGGTTCGCCGCCTCACATGTGGGCTTTCGGCCGAGAATTCGATGCTGGCGTTGCGACGGCCGTAACGCTCCATCGCGATCAGGCCGGCGACGATCGCAAGCATCAGGCATGCGAGCTGCGCTGCACCGGCAAGGCTGCCGCGGTTGAGCCAGGTGGTGAAGATCGAGACCGTCAGCGTGCGGATGCCGAGATATTCGCTGGCTCCGATGTCGTTGAGCGTTTCCAGCGCGACCAGCGCCACGCCGACCGCCAGCGCCGGCCGCGCCATCGGCAGTGAAACGCGCCACAAGATGGTCCATCGGCCGGCGCCCAGCGTCGTGGCCGCTTCCGCGAATTCGGCTGACTGAACCTGGAACGTCGCACGCGCCGAGAGATAGACGTAAGGGTAGAGCACGAGCCCGATCACGAAGATGGCGCCCGGCAGCGAGCGGAGGTTGGGCAGAAGGCCGAGGGCATCGCCCAACGGCAGCCAGATCGCCAGGGTGCGATGCACCAGGCCCAGCGGTTCGAACAGATCGGCATAGACGTACGCCGCAAGATAGGTCGGAATCGCCAGCGGCAGCGGCATCAGCCACAGCAGCATGCCCCGGCCGGCAAAATCGTGGCGCGACATCACCCACGCAGTGCCTGCGCCAATCAAAAGTGTGACCGCGCCGACCCCGACGAGCAGAAGGGCAGTGTCGAGAAGGGCGGCCGGCAGCACGTAGTTGATCAGGTCGTGCCACACATCGGATGCCGGCTGCAAAGCCAGCGAAACGATCGAGATCACGGGCGCCGCGACCAGGACCGCGGTTGCGATCGCGATGGCGGTTGCGGCGCGACCGGCGCGCACACGGCCCCTCGATCGAGGCCGTGTGCTCGTAGCTTCCAGCAGTTCGATAGACGTGGGCCGCCAGAGATCAGTTGTCAAAGCCGACCTTGTCCACCAGCGAGGCCGCAGCCTTGCGGTTGGCGGCGATCTTTGCGATCGGCAACGGATCCGGGACGAGCTTGCCGTAGCCGGCGATGGTCGCATTGACGGCGACACCGCTCCGAACCGGATATTCGTAGTTCTGGTCGGCATACATCTGCTGCGCCTGCTCGCTGACGAGCCACTCGATCAGCTTGGTACCGTTGGCCTTGTTGGGCGCGTTCTTGGCGAGCAGCACGCCGGAGAGGTTGACGTGGGTGCCGCCGCCCTCGAAGGTCGGCAGGATGACGCGGGTCGCCTCCGCCCACGGCTTCTTCTCGGGATCGTTGTTCATCATCAGCGCCCAGTAATAGGTGTTGCCGATGCCGATATCGCATTTGCCGGCGGCGACGTCACGCGCGGCTTCGCGATCGCCGCCCGACGGCTTCTGCGCGAGATTGGCCTTCAGGCCGCGCAGCCATTCCTCGGCCTTGGCTTCGCCGTACTTGGCCGCGTAGGCCGCGAACAGCGCGTTGTTATAGATGTGCTGGCCCGAGCGAATGCAGATCTTGCCCTTCCACTTGGGATCGGCGAGCTCCTCATAGGTGATCTTGTCCTGCTTGACGCGATCCTTCGAGGCATAGATCACGCGCGCGCGCATGGAGATGCCGGCCCAGTGTCCATCCGGATCGCGATATTGCGCCGGCACGACCTTGTCGACCGCCTCCGACTTGATCGGCTGGGTGACGCCGGCCTGCACGGCCTCGTCGATGCGGCCGATGTCCACCGTCAGCAGCACGTCGGCCGGACTGTTGGCCCCTTCCGCCTTCATGCGCTGCTCCAGACCGGAGCTTGCGGAGACGACGTTGACCTTGATGCCCGTGTCCTTGGTGAACGCATCGAACAGCGGCTGGATCAGCTTGGTCTCGCGGTAGGTATAGACGTTGACCTCGCCGTTGGCGGCTGCCTCCGACACGAAAGACGTGGTCAGGCTCAACACCGCCGCAGACGCGGCGAGGACGCGAAGATAGATCATAAGGGCTGCTCCCAGGCGCGAGATTGAACGCCGATTGAGTAGCGCAGGCGGGGGGCCAACGTTAGCGACGCGATGTCGCGAGAGCATAAGCTTAGAGCAATTCCAAAGTATCTTTTAGACTCATTCTAATACTGAAGCGACGGTCATGGGAAATAATTGACGCCCTATGATCCTGCCGGCCTCATCTTGCTCAGGCGCTGCGAGACGCTGGCCAGCCACGACGTCTCCTCGCGCACCAGGCGGAAGCCGAGATTGGCGGGCGGCACGCCCTGGGCGCAGCCGCCGGCACGGGCGTCGCGGATGAAGTCGGTGACATAGGCGCGGTGCGCACCCTCGGCGACGCGCACGCCGCAATTCACGGTCGCGCGGCCGGGATTGCCGGAATCATCGACACGCGAGCGCACGAAGCACGTCGCGGTCCACTCCCAGATATTGCCGGCGAGGTCTTCGACGCCATGCTCGTTCGGGCCGAACTTGCCGAAGCGATGAGCCGTGGTGTCGGAGAGGTCGCGTTCGGATTCGCGCTCATAGCGGCTGATCCAGCGCTTCGAAGGGTCGCTTGCATCGACCGGTACCCCGTCATCCCGGAATCTGGAGCCGGCGGCAAAGGCCCATTCCTCGTCGCTCGGCAGGCGGTATTGATGGCCGGTCTTGCGCGATAGCCAGCCTGCGTAGGCCTCGGCATCGTGCCAGCTCACCTGCACTGCTGGGCGATCGGGGGCGATTGCGACGTCGCGATCGAGTGCGCGGCAGGCGCCATCCTGCACGCAATGCTGATAGTCGGATGAAGCGACCTGATTCCGCATGATGCGCAGCGGCCGGTTGATCCGGATGGTGCGCATCGGCGCTTCCGCCTGCTGTCCGCCGCGGGTGAAATCGCCGGCCTCGCGATAGGCGAAGCTGCCCGGGGCGACCTCGACCAAGGCCGGCTCGCCGACGGCATGGCGCATCGTCAGCTCCGAGACCAGAGGCGCAACGGCCAGCGGCCCCGCAAGCCCGGCCGCGCAGGCAAGTGCCAGCTTGAGCTTGAATGCGATCAGCACAATCATTCCTCCGCAGAAGGAAAAAAGGGGCCGGCGATGACCGGCCCCTTCGTCGCGTCTAGTTGGTGCTGGCAGGAGGTATTTCGGCAGGCGCCTTCACTTGCATCATCAGATCGTCGTTCCACTTGCCTTCGACCTTGAAGTGCGCGGTGGCGCCGAGACTGGCCGCCTCGATCAGGTTATGCGTGACATAGGCGTAGATGCCGGGCTGCTGGAACTTGTACAGCGCAGCTCCCGCCGAGCCGCCGCGGATGAACCAGGTCTCGAGCCCGACCTCGGGCGCGTTGCCGAACTTGCCGGTCTCCCAGACATAGTCGCCGTGGCCACCGATCAGATGCGGACGGCTGTCGCGATTGGCCTGCGAGTGCACGATCAGCACGTTCTCGCCGACCTTCGCGGTGAGCGCGTTCTTGCCGGTGAGCGCGCCAACCTTGCCGTTGAACACGACATGGGTCGGGGTCAGCTTCTTCATCACCTCTTCGGTCTCGGTGAAGGCTTCGCCCGGCGATTCGTAGGACTTGAAGTTGCCCTTCTCGTCGCGCGGCACGTACATGTCCTGCTCGCCGATATAGTAGACCTTGTCGTATTTCAGCGCGCGGCCCTTGCCGTCGTTCAGCCCCTCACGCGGCAGCACCATCACGGCACCGTTCATGCCCGAGACGACGTGCCAGGGGGTCATCGGGCCGCCCGGTGCGCAGTGATACACGAACACGCCGGTCTTGGTCGCCTTCCAGCGCAGCACGACCTGCTCGCCGGGATTGATGAGCGTGAGCTCGCCGCCGCCGAGCGCGCCGGTCGCGGAATGGAAGTCGATGTTGTGCGGCATGGTGTTCGTCGCGGGATTTACTAGCGTCAGCTCGACATAGTCACCCTCGTGCACGACCATGAGCGGGCCCGGCATCGAGCCGTTGAACGTCATCGCCTGGAAGGTGGTGCCCTTGTCGTCGATAACGAATTTCTTCTCCTCGATCGTCATCCTGAACTCGACGATCTTGGGGCCCTGTGTCGTGGCCTGCTCGTGCGCGTGCACGAAGGGCGGAGCGACCAGCTCTACCTTCTGACGCGGCAGCTTGAGATCGCCGGCGGCGAAAGCCGGGATCGCCAACATCAGGGCGGTCGCGGCGGCGCTGATCAATGCGGCTCTGCGGGTGAACATCGGAAGCATCCTTCATCTGAAATGGTTTTGATGACGGAGTGCAGTGTGCGCCGATTGCGGCAAGCGTGTTTGTGCTGCGACAAGCTTCCGCCGGATTCGCGTTCGGCAACATGACCTAGATTTCTCGAAGGAGCGGGATCGGCGATGGCAACTCACCGCGTCCGCAGGCGCGATGCCGATCGAGGCCGAGCGTCAACTCAGCGGCAACTCGTTTGCATGTTCAAGCTGGATGACGATCTCGGTTGCCCCGCTCATGCGCGTGGACGAGATCGCAAGACAGGCCTTGGCGAAGGCGCGTCCGTTCAGAGCAGGTTCACGGCGAGCCAGACCAATCCCCAGATCGCCAATGACAGCGCGACGAAGACGGCGATCGCGGCCGCCAGGGCGCGCACCGCGCCGGCGGGGGCCGGCGCGGCCGGGGCCGGCCGGAAGTCGTCGAAACGCGGGATATGGCCGCGGACGTCGAGCAGGGAGAGAATGAGTTCGAGTGCGAAAAGCCTCATGGCGAACGCTCCGGATGGCCGCGATTTTTTCTCACCATGGCCGGGAACCGGTATCCGCGCTTTGCGCGAGCGCAAAGCCGCGTCCGCCGATCCGGGTTATCTGAATTCATTCCGTGATTTGCCGCGATGTCTCGCGCGCGGCGGGCATTTACGAATGGGTAACTTATGAGAGCTGATCTTGCGGCGATCTACGGCGAGGAACGCCTGCCACGCTATACCAGCTATCCGACCGCACCGCATTTCACGCCGGCGATCGGTCCGGACGCCTATGCCCGCTGGCTGGCGGAGCTGCCCGTGGCCGCCAGCGCCTCGCTCTATCTGCACGTGCCGTTCTGCCGCGAGATGTGCTGGTACTGCGGCTGCCATACCCAGATCGTCCGCCGCGACGAACTGATCGCCGGCTACCAGCGGACGCTACGCAGAGAGATCGCGCTGACGGCCGAAACCATCGGCCACCGCATCAAGGTCGAGCACATTCATTTCGGCGGCGGTACGCCGACGATCATGGCGCCGGACGCCTTTGCCGAGCTGATGGCGACGATGCGCCAGGAATTCTTCGTGCTGCCCTCGGCGGAAATCGCGGTCGAGATCGATCCCCGTACATTGAGCGCGGACATGGTCGAGGCGATGCGGCTCTCCGGCGTCAACCGCGCGAGCCTCGGCGTGCAGAGCTTCGACCCGGTGGTGCAGCGGGCGATCAACCGTGTGCAGAGCTTCGCGCAGACGGCCTCCGTGGTCGAGATGCTCCGCGGCGCTGCGATCGAGGGTGTCAACTTCGACCTGATCTACGGACTGCCGCACCAGACAGTGGCTTCGTGCCTGGAGACGGTGCGACGCAGCCTCGCGCTTTCACCCAGCCGCTTCTCGGTGTTCGGCTATGCTCACGTGCCAGCCTTCAAGAAGCACCAGCGCATGATCAATGAAGGCGTGTTGCCAGACGGCCTTGCGCGCCACGACCAGGCCTGCGCCATCGCCAATGCCTTGAAAGAGGCCGGCTACGTGCAGATCGGGCTCGATCATTTCGCGCGGCCCGACGATGCCATGGCCGCGGCGTTCGAGCAGGGCACGCTGCGGCGCAACTTCCAGGGCTACACCACCGACCGGAGCGAAGTCCTGCTCGGCTTCGGCGCCAGCGCGATTGGGCACCTGCCGCAGGGCTATGTCCAGAACGAGGTGCAGATCGGCGCCTATTCGCAGAGCATCGCTGCCGGCCGCCTCGCCACCGCGAAGGGTTACGGCCTCACCGATGACGACCGGCTGCGCGCCGACATTATCGAACGCATCATGTGCGAGTTCGGTGCCGATCTCGGTGACATCTGCGCGCGCCATGGCGCGGAGGCCGGCGCCATGCTGAAATCTGCCTCGCGTCTGAAGCCGCTGATTTCCGACGGCGTCGTGAGGGTGGAGGGCGATCGACTCGCTGTCGCCAAGGACTCGCGCTTCCTGGTCCGCAGCGTCGCCGCTGCGTTCGATGCGCATCTGGATCCAGGCAAGCAGTTGCACAGTCGGGCGGTGTAGCCCCCCGTCATTCCGGGGCGCGCCTCTTGGCGCGAACCCGGAATCCATTTCACTGCACTGGTTGCTGCTCGATGGATTCCGGGTTCGCGCTACGCGCGCCCCGCAATGACGAGCCAGCTTGCGCTCCAACAAAGAAACTCGGTCCCGCGTCGCTATCGTCGATCGGAATGGAGTTGTCCATGTCCTTCCGATCCGACGATCTGGTCGATGACATCATGCATTCGGCGCCGCACACGATCCGCGTGTTTCTCGCCTTCAGGATGGCTTGCGTCGGCTGTCCGATCGCGACCTTCCACACGGTCGATGACGCCTGCCGCGAGCATGGCATTGACCGCGACAAGTTCCTCGCCGCGCTGATCGAGTGCGTGCCGGCGTGAAACGATCAGGAATCGCGCAGGTGTGCGTGGGTTCCCGGATGATGAGCGCGCTTTCGCCGTAAGCGGAAGCGCGCCTCATCCCTGACTTGAGCAGAGAGGTGTCTCTCACGCCGTGCCGCTGTCGACGCTCCGCTCCGCCAGAACCACAATCTTGTGCGGCTCGCGCAGAATGATGCGCTGGCGGCCGCTCTCGACCAGGCCCTGGCTCTCCCAGCCGCTCAGGATGCGGCTGACGGTGTGCAGCGTGGTGCCCGTCATCTGCGCGATGTCCTGGCGGCTGATCGGGAAGTCGATCTCGATGCCGTGGTCGAGCTTCTTGCCGGATTGCTTGGCGAGGCGAAGCAGCGCGTGCGCGACGCGTTGCTCGACCTGCTGGGTCGACATTTCCAGGATGCGGGTGTGACTTTCCTGCAGCCGCGTGCCGACGGTCTGGAGCGTGTTGGCGGCAAGCGCCGGAAACCGCTCGACCAGCCGCGGCCAGGCCGAAGTCGGCCAGATCAGCACGACGCTGTCGTCGACCGCCATGGCCGTCGCCGGATACCGCGCGGCTCCGATCGCCATCGCGAGCCCGAACGTCTCGCCGGGCGTGACATAGCGCACCACGATCTGCTCGCCGGCAGGTGTGGTCTTGGCCGCGCGGACATGGCCGTGCAGCAGCAGGAAGAAGGACTGCGCGTCCGCCCCCTGCTCGAAGATCGCACTGTTCTTGGGATAGCGCGCCGAGCGGGCCTCACGCAGGATCTCGTCGAGAGCTTCCGGCGTCATCCCCGCAAACAGCGGCAAATGCGCAACCAGCGATGTGTCGACCTTGGCCATTCTGCCTCCCCTGGCATCAGGGAGTGTGATGGCACCTGCAATCGTCAGGTAGTTTGCGTTAGCGCAAAACGAGGCCGCCCGGTGGCAGTATTTTTCCAAGCAACAGTCTGATTTGATTGGAGTTGACCCATGGCTGGCGCCCGATCCCGCAACTTTACGGGCTGGCCGCTGTTTGCGAACAGCTTTCGCCCCTTTTTCCTGCTCGCCGCAATCCAGGCGGCGTTGTCGATCCTGGTCTGGCTGCCGATGTTCTACGGCGAATTGTCGGTGAGTTCCGCATTCGCGCCGCGCGATTGGCACATCCACGAGATGCTCTATGGCTTCCTGCCGGCCGTCATCACCGGCTTCCTCTTCACCGCCATCCCGAACTGGACGGGGCGCCTGCCGATCCAGGGCGCGCCGCTCGCGGGCTTGGTGACGGTCTGGCTTGCCGGACGCGTCGCGGTGACGCTGTCGGCGAATACCGGTTGGACGTTTGCACTGGTCGTCGATGCCGCGTTCCTGGCATTGGTCGTTGCCGCCGCAACGCGCGAGATCATCGCGGGCGGCAACTGGCGCAACCTGCCGGTGGTGGGGCTGGTGCTGGTTCTGCTCGCCGGCAACGTCGCCTTCCATGTCGAGACGCATTACGCAGGCGCGGCCGACGTCAGCATCCGCGTCGGCATCGGCGTGGTCGTCCTGCTGATCGGCTTGATCGGCGGCCGCATCATTCCGAGCTTCACCCGCAACTGGCTGGTCAAGTTCAATCCCGGCCGCCTGCCGGTGCCGTTCGGACGATTCGATGGCGCGGTGATCGGCTTGAGCGCGCTGGCGCTGATCGCATGGATCGCGGCACCGCTGAACATGATCACCGGCGTCGCGATGGCGGCAGTCGGCGTGCTGCATCTGGTTCGGCTTGCACGCTGGGCCGGCGACCGCACCACGCGGGAGCGGCTGCTGCTGATCCTGCATGTCGGTTATGTCTTCGTGCCGCTCGGCTTCATCCTGAACGCTGTGGCCGCCTTCGGCGAGCTGCCGCCGAGCGCCGGCATCCATGCCTGGATGGCGGGTTCTGCGGGAACGATGACGCTCGCGGTGATGACCCGCGCCAGCCTCGGCCATACCGGACAGGCGCTGACGGCTTCGCCGGCGGTCCAGGCAATCTATGCTGCAATCGTCATCGCGGCTCTGGCCCGAATCGGTGCCGTCGTGTTGCCCGCGTATGGCGACGTGCTGCTGTACGTCGCTGCCTGCGGCTGGATCCTCGCCTTCCTCGGATTTGCCGTCGCGTTCGGTCCGCTGCTCGCCGGCAGCGGGCGGCGGGCGCTCGCCACGATGGGCGTGCCCGCCCCCGCGCGCTGAAGTCAGGCTGCACCTGCCGAGGGCGGTGCGGAGCGAGGCCGCACGCCCTTGCGCCAATCGGTGATGGTGCAGCCGAAGCGACCGCGAAACCAGCGCGCCATGGCGCTCTGCGCGGAGAAGCCGAGCTGCACCGCGATGTCGGCCAGCGGCCGGGTGTGATCCTCGATCAGCTCGACCACGAGATCGGCGCGCTGCGCGTCCAGGATGGCCGAGAAGCTGGTGCCCGATGCGGCGAGGCGGCGGTGGATGGTGCGGCGGGTGCAGGCCAGATGCTCGGCGACGCGCTCGACCGTGCAATCGCCGCTGGCGAGCAGGCTCCGCACCACCTCGTCGACCTTTGCCTCCCAGCTTGCCGGCCTGCTCTCGATCGCCTCGATCCGCTTGCGCAGGTAGTTCGCGATCAAGGGATGCGCGCTCGGGATCCGGCGCTGCATGTCGTGCGCGGACAGCAGGATCGCATCGTCGTCCGCATTGAAGCTCACCCGGCAGCCGAAGAAGTCGCGGTAGCGCTTGCGGTCGTGCGGCGGCGGATAATGCAGATGCACTTCCAGCGGCCGCCAATCGCCTCCGAACAGCGACTGGATGATGCGCTGAACGCTGCCGAGCGCCATGTCGATCGACTGCCGCGGCGCGCGCGGCTGCCGGCCGCGCAAATGCAGCGTGATGGTCACGGTCCGCTCGTCACGCGTGACGTCGAGCCGCATGCCGTCGTGATGGATATGGATGAAGCGCGAAAACGCCTCGATCGCTTCGCCGACGGTCGCCTGTTCGCGCACGATCAGGCCGACCGCGCCGAAATTGGTGAGGCCGCCGCGCTCGGCAAGACGCAGGCCGAAATCCTCGGCACCGGACGCCTTTGCCGATAGTTCGAGCAGGCGGCGCAGGCCGGTGACGGCGATGGGGATGTCGGGCTGGTCGAGGCAGGCCAGCGGGAGCCTGACCTTGCGCATCATCTGGCTGGGGTCCAGCCCGACCGACCGCGCGACGTCGGGGTAACAGCTCAAGCCTGCGCTGCGAATGAGGTCGGTCATGCAAACCGTTCCTGCCAGCCATACCCGCAGATGTCTCGAAATGTAAAGTTTCTGTCTCAATAGGTCAAATCGGGGAACCCGGCGGCGCATACATAAGGAAAACCGATGCACTGGCGTGAATGCCGTGCGCATTGACGGCGGGCGCGACGGGGCCCGGCCGTCTCGGGCCATTTGACCAAGACATTGCTGGATCGGGACTATGCCGGGGAACATGCATTCCAAGGGCGAGGTATTCGTCATCGACACTGACGCCGCCTCCCGCGAACAACTTTCCGCCGCGCTCGAACAGAGCGCCTATGACGTGATCTGCTTTGCCGATGGTGCCTCTCTGCTCTCGGAAGCCAAGACGCGGATGCCGGCCTGTGTGCTGCTGGAGATGCCGCCGGATCGCTCCGCTCTCGAGGTGCTCAGGCAGCTGCGCGAGGAGAATTGCATGGCGCCGGTGCTGGTGACGTCGGCGAATGGCAGCATCGCCATGGCGGTTGACGCCATCAAGAGCGGCGCGACCGACTTCATCGAAAAGCCGTTCCGCACCCACGACATCGTCAACCGGATCGATGCCGCCATCGATCAATTCGCGCAACCCGGGGCGATCCGGCAACGCTGGCTGCCGGGCTGTGAGCCTCTGACCGCGCGCGAAGCCGACGTGCTCGAGCATCTTGCCGCCGGCCTCACCAACAAGGGGATCGCCCGGCGGATGCATCTGAGCGCGCGGACGGTCGAAGGTTACCGCGCCAGCGTCCTGAAGAAGGCCGGCGCCAAGAACGTGACCGATCTGCTCCGGCGCATTTTCGGCCAGGGCTCTTAGGCCCAGGCCTGAAGCCGCCCGGACCACCGAGCGTTCCACAGACATGGTGCCGCCGCGGCGGCGCCCCACGGAAGTCTCAATCGAACCGGTTCCTTCCCTGCCGCGTCCAACCACGATGGCGAGGCATTTCATCGCGCGCGTCCGGCTGGCGGCGCGGCGATACCGGCAGGAGGGACTTTATGCGCATCACCGCAGGATATTTGGCAACCACGGGCGTGGTCCTGGTGACCACGGCGCTCGCATCGCCGTTATGGGCGGCCAATGTGGACGCCAATTCGACGATCGACACGGTCACCGTCTATCCCGACGGTGCCACCGTCACCCGCGTCATTTCGCTAGATCTCGCCTCCGGCGATTCGACATTGGTGGCCAAGGATTTTCCGCTCTCGCTCGATCCATCTTCCCTCCGCGTCGAAGGCGAGGCGGGCGCCAAGCTCACCATCGGCACGATCGATGCACGCCCACCGAAGGCCGCGCCGCCGGTCAACCTGCCCGAACTCGACAAGCGCATCGAAGCGCTGAGGGATCAACGGGCCGACCTGCAGGGTGCGATCGACTCGGCCAATGCCCGGCGCAAGTTCGCGCAGCATTTTGCCGAGGCGTCGCCGGCCGGCCTCGGCGAGAAGGGCGAGGCGCGCCCGATTGCTGAATGGCGCGCGGCCTTTGCCGCGGTCGCCGAGGAGATCGCGACCGCCGACAGCGCAATTCGCGATGCCACGCGAAAACAGCGCGAGCTCGACCGCCAGATCGCGCAACTGGAAGCCGAGCGCTCGGCCAAGCCGCCGAGCAAGCTGGAAGTGCGGATCGACGTCGCCTCGGCCGCCGCGACCAAGGCGACACTGCGCGTGACCTATGCCGTGCGCAACGCGCGCTGGGTGCCGCTCTACGATGCCCGGCTCGACACCGGCGCCAAGGATCGCAAGCCGCAGCTCGAACTGGTGCGTCGCGCCGAGGTGACGCAGTCCACCGGTGAGGACTGGTCGAACGTGACGCTCGGCGTCTCCACCGTTCGCATCAGCCGCGGCGGCAGTGCCCCGGAGCTGCATTCGCTGATCGCGCAATATCCACAAGTGCCGAAGCCCATGGCCCTTGGCACGGCCTCGGATCTAGCGCGGCCTGCGCCAACTGTTCGCCAGCGCTCGTACGAGCCCATGTCCAAGGCTGCCGAAGCGACCGAGTTGCGCGAGCGCGCCGACGAGCAACAGGCCGTCGCCGAGATCGGCGACTTCCAGGCCACCTTCAGGATTCCCGGCCGCGTCAGCCTCGGCGCCGCCGACGGTGCCAAGAGCCTACGTATCGCTTCGGTGAATGTGCCCGCCGATCTCGCGGTGCGCGCCGCGCCGGTGCTGGATCCGACCGCATTCCTGGAAGCCAGCTTCAAGCAGACCGACGACACGACCCTGCTGCCGGGCAAGGTCGCGATCTATCGCGACGGCACCTTCGTCGGCCGCGGCAAGATCACGGCGTCCGCCAAGGAGGACATCGTGCGGCTCGGGTTCGGCGCCGACGACAAGGTCAAGATCGAACGCGCCGTGCTCAAGCGCAATGAAGGCTCGGCAGGCCTCCTGGTCACGACGTCGAAGACCGACGAGCGTTCGTTCAAGACCACGATCCGCAACGGGCATGATTTCCCGATTCGCGTCGCGATCGAGGATCAGCTGCCGGTCAGCGAGAACGAGGACATCGTCGTCGAGATGCTGCCCTCGAGCACCCAGCCGACCGCCAACAACATCCGCGACAAGCGCGGCGTGCTGGAATGGTCGTTCGACGCCAAGCCCGGCGAGGCCCGCGACATCAACTTCGCCTGGCGCATCCGCTGGCCGAAGGACAAGAGCATGGTGATCGTCCCGGCGGGCTGATTTCCTGCACGGGTGGCGCAGCTTCACCTCGCCCCGCTTGCGGGGAGAGGTCGGGTTGCATCGAAGATGCAATCCGGGTGAGGGGGTACAGGTCTCTCGACCATCTCGCGTGTGGAGAGAGGCCCCTCACCCCAACCCTCTCCCCGTAAGAACGGGGCGAGGGAGCGCACCTTCACCGTGGCGGCAGTTCAGCTTGCCCCGCAGCCCGCATCGACTGCGGCAGCACATAAGGCACGCCGTCAACCTGATGCACGTCCGCGTCGATCTCGAAAATATCCCGGATCCTCTCCCGCGTGACGACCTCGGCGCGCGGACCGTCCGCGGCGAGCCTGCCGCCGGCCAGCACGACCAGCCGGTCGGCAAAGCGGATCGCGAGGTTGAGATCGTGCAGGATCGCGATCACGGCGGTGCCGGCAGCCGCGCGGCGGCGGGCCGCCTCGACGAGGTCGATCTGGTGACGCAGATCGAGGCTCGATGTCGGCTCGTCCAGCAGCAAGAGCCCGGGGCCGTGCTTGGCCTCGCCGCAGGCGAGCTGCACCAGCACGCGGGCGAAATGAGCGCGCTGCTGCTCGCCGCCCGACAGCGTCGGCAATTGCCGCTCGCGGAAATGCGACAGTCCGACCTCGTCCAGCGCGGCGTCGACGAGCGGGCCGGCCTCGCGCAAGCTGCGCTCGCCCGCGCCCATCAGCACGATCTCCTCGACGGTGAAGGGGAAGGTGACGTTGATGTGCTGAGACAGCATTGCACGGCGCGCGGCGAGCTCGCGCGGCGCGAAGCTGCCGATGTCGCGCTGCTTGAGCCGCACCTCGCCGGCGCTCGGGCGGAGATCGCCGGAGAGCAGCCGCAGCAGCGTCGACTTGCCGGCGCCGTTCGGGCCGATGATGGCGATCATCTCGCCGGCCGCAACCGTCAGGCCGACGCCGTCAAGCAATGTCGCGCGGCCGGCGCGCTTGCCCAAGTGTCGTGCTTCGAGCACCGCGGTCATAGCGCGGCGAGCCCGCGCTGCCGCAGCAGGATGAAGAGAAAGACGGGTGCGCCGACGGCCGCCGTCAGGATGCCGATCGGCATCTCCGCGGGCGCCACGATGGTCCGCGCCAGCGTGTCGGCCCCGACCATCAGGATCGCGCCTGATAGCACCGAGGCCGGCAGCAGCAGGCGATGCGCCGGGCCGATCACGAGACGGAGCAGATGCGGCACGACGATGCCGACGAAGCCGATCACGCCGCTGATCGACACCGCGACGCCGGTCATGGCCGAGACCATCACGATCGAGATCCGCTTCAGGCGCTCGACGTCGACGCCGCCGTGAAAGGCGTCGGCCTCGCCGAGCACCAGCAGGTCGAGGCCGCGCGCGATGAAGGCGCAGCCTGCGAGTCCGGCAATGAGCACCGGCGCGAGCACGGCGGCCTTGGTCCAGGTCGCGCCGCTCATCGAGCCCAGCATCCAGAACGTGATGTCGCGCAGCTGGCGGTCGTCGGCGATGAATACCAGCAGGCCGATGCCCGCATTGGCGATCGCGGTGATGGCGACGCCGGCGAGCAGGAAGATCGCGATCGAGGTGCGTCCCGAGCGGCTGGAGATGCCGTAGAGGATTGTGGTGGTCGCCAGCGAACCCGCGAAGGCTGCGAGCGGCAACAGCTCGGTCTGGAGAACGCGCAGCGCCTCGCCGAAGCGGGAATCGGTGAAGACGATCGCGCTCGCGGCTGCGAGCGCGCCGCCGCTGGAGACGCCGACCAGGGCGGGATCGGCGAGCGGGTTGCGAAACAGCCCCTGCATGATCGCGCCGGCCGCGGCAAGCAGGCCGCCGATCATCGCCGCCGCCGCGATCCGGGGAATGCGGATCGACCACAGCACGAGCTGGTCGCGGGCCGTCATGGCCGTGTTTTCGCCGGCCAAGCCCAGCGCGGCTGGCAGCCGGGAGAGCGGGATGCCGGCGGCGCCGACCGTCAGAGCGGCGATCGCGGTGACCAGGAGCACCACGAGCAGAAGGGGAATCGCGAACGATGCTGCTCGCCGTCCCGCGCTGTGTCGCGGGCTCCGTGTTTCGATCCCGGCGGCCACGCTCATTGCCGGCAATTCGCCGTCGACAGCGCCGACGCGAACGCGCCGCCCTCGGCCAAGGCCGGATAGAGCTTGACTGAGAGATCGCGCGCCGCTGCCGCGGTGCGCGGCCCGAAGCCGAGCAGATAAAGCCCATCCATGGTGATGAAGCTCTTGTTGGCCGCGACCGGCGTCAGCGCAAAGCCGGGGTGCGTGTAGATTGCATCGGCCTGCAGCGAATCCTTGCCGCGCTCGATCGACAGCACGACATCGGGCTTTGCGGCCACGATCGCCTCGTCGCTGATGACCTTGTAACCATCGTAATCCTCGACCGCGTTGGCCGCGCCCGCGAGCTGGATGATCTCATCCGCCGCGGTCTTGTGGCCCGCCACCATCGCCCGCCCGTTCTGGAGCGACATCACGAACATCACCCGCACCGGCTTCGTCACCTTGGCGCGCAGGGCACGGAGCTGTGCAAGATCGGCGCCGACCGCGGCGCTGAGACATTCGGCACGCGCATCGACGCCCATGGCGTGGCCGACCAGCTTGATCTTCTCGATCAGGCCTTCCTCGGAAAAGGTCTCGGGCACCAGCACCAGCGGCACCTTCGCCGTCTCCAGGATGTCCATGGTCTCGCGTGGGCCCGAGCCCTGGATCGCCAGGATCAGCGTCGGGTTGAGACCGAGCACGCCTTCGGCCGAGATCTGGCGCACATAGCCGACATTCGGCTTGTCTTGCAGTGCCGCCGCCGGATAGAGGCTCGTTGTGTCGACGCCGACCAGCCGGCTTTCCAATCCCAGCGCATAGAGGATCTCGGTGATGGCGCCGCCGATCGACACCGTGCGGGCAAAATCGGTAACAGTGACGTCGCGATTGCGCGCGTCATGCACGGTGATGCCCGCGGCGTGCGCAGCAGACGCGAACGCGAGTCCGCCGGAGAGCAGGAGACGGGCGAGGGTGCGGCAACATGTCATTGCAGTTACTTCGTCAGGATCAGCTTGTTCTGCGAGGTCAGGCGGAGACGATAGCTGTCCTCGCCATGCGCAATGATGATCTCGCGCTCGGCGGCAAACAGCTCGCGGCTATCGATGCGGCTGCCGCGCATGGTGAGAGTTCGCGTTGCTGCAGAAGGGCTTTGTGCCGGTCCTGCCGCGCTGCCGCTGCTGTCTCCTGATGTGGCTGACATTGTCGGTGTGATGCGCTTTCGAAAGCTGAAGTACCGCCCGTTTGTACAGGTGGCGCCAAGCGCATTCCAACCATCGCAGTTTACAATCGATATAAACTGTAACCCGATGTCATTGACCGTCAGAGTGTTGCCACGTAACGATTTCTCACAGCGGGGAACTCGCCCGCCTCTTGAGACAATCAGCCAGCCAGTCGCTCGCGTTGCGAGCGCGCGCCAGCCAGACGACATCAAAAACTAAAGTGAAGTGCAGGCTGGGGCTGATATGGCTGACGGGGCTAGGTATTCGCGCGCCCTGATTTTGGGCGCGTCGGTGGTTTCAATTGCGGCAATGACGGCGGAGGGCAGTCTCGCGCAGACCGCATCGCCGCAGAGTGAAAACGCGTCGTCGGACAGGCCGAAGCAGGCCAAGCGTAAGCCGGCGCCGCAAGTTGCGCAGCAGGCCGCGCCGGAGGTGATGAACGCCCGCGCCCAGGCCGGCGGCGCAGCGCCGGTGCAAACGCTCGATGCGATTACGGTCGCGGCAACGAAGACCGAGGAGCGTGCCGTGGATGCGCTGGCACCGGTCAGCGTCGTGACCTCGGCGCAGATCGAGGGACGTCAGGCCAGCACGGTTGGTGACCTCATCTATAATGTGCCGGGCGTATGGGTTCAGAATCGCGGCGACGAGCCGTCGACCTCGATCAACATTCGCGGCCTGCAGGATTTCGGCCGCGTTGCTGTCGTCGTCGATGGCGCGCGGCAGAACTATCAGCGCACAGGCCACTTCGCCAACGGCTCCTTCTTCCTCAATCCGGAGCTGATCAGCGGCATCGACATCGTGCGCGGCCCGACCGCGAACATCTACGGCTCCGGCGCGATCGGTGGCGTGGCCTCGTTCCGCACCAAGGACATCGAGGATGTCGTCCGCGTGGGCGAGCGCTGGGGCGTCGATGTCAAGACTATCCTTGGCAGCAATTATGGTCGCGCACTCGGCTCGGCCTTCGGCGGCGTGCACGTCAATCCGAATGTCGACGTGTTCGCAGGCGGCACCTATTCGACGCAGGAGAGCTACAAGGACGGCACCGGCTTCGAGGTCGCCAATACCGGCAATCGGCTCAGCAGCAGCATCGCCAAGCTGACGGTGCGGCCGGCGGACGGCCACGAGGTCAAGCTCGGCGCCATCTTTCAGGAAGACATCTACAGTCTGGGCCAGCCGCCGCGACGCGCCGGCGATCCCAATTCGACCAATGCGAACGGCACGAACAATCTGAACGGCACGTCCATCTACGCCTCCAACGTGAAGAATTACACCACGACGCTCGGCTGGAAATACTCGCAGCCGGATGATCAGTGGTTCGACTGGGATGCGAAGATCTACTGGAATCGCACCGAGAACGACCAGACTAAGACCAGGCACACCACCACGACGCCGTCAGTGTATTGCGGTGGCGTGCCGGGCAATGCCGTTTCGGGGTGCATCGGGAGCAACCGCGGATATCTGCTCGATACAATCGGCATCGACGTGCACAATACGACGCGGTTCGACACTGGAAGCTGGCGCCACGCGGTGACATACGGCCTGGACGCCTTTCAGGATAAAGTATCTACGCAGGATAGGACCGGTACCGCCGAAGTGACGACGCCCGGCGGCCAGCGCACGGTGTCTGGCGGCTTCGTGCAGTGGCGGGCGAACTACACTTCGATGCTCGAGGTGATCGGTGCGCTCCGTTACGACAATTATCAGCTTTCGTCGGCGTCCTCGTCGTCGGGCGGCGATCGCCTGTCGCCGAAGATCACCGTTGCTCTCGTTCCGACCGCGGTCGTGACCCCCTATGCCAGCTACGCGGAAGGCTATCGGGCGCCCTCGATCACGGAGACGCTGGTGAGCGGGCCACATGCCGGCGCGACGGTCAACGACTCGTTCTTCCGCTGTCCGTCGGGCACGCCGGGACCGGGCGCGGACTCGACCTTCTGCTTCGTGCCCAATCCAAACCTGCGCCCCGAGGTCGGCAAGAACAAGGAGATCGGTTTCAATATCAAGAAGAACGATCTGTTCACGGCGGGCGACACGCTGCGCGGCAAGATCAACGTGTTCCGCAACGACATCAGCGACTTCATCGATCAGGTCGCTTACGGAAATCCGCTCGTGGTCCCGACCGGGCCGCCTCCGGCACCTTCGATCACGGTGCTCCCGTTCCTGCAGTATCAGAACGTGGCGTCCGCGCTCATACAAGGCGTCGAGGCCGAGGCGATGTATGACGCGAACCTGTGGTTCTTCGGCCTCTCCGGGACCTATCAGAGCGGAAAGAATCTGCAGACCGGCTTCGGCCTCTACAGCATTCCGCCGCAGAAGATCACGACGACGGCCGGCGTGCGTCTGCTCGACCGCACCCTCATCCTTTCGATGATGTGGACGTCGGCAATCGCCAACTACGACATCCCCAGGACCTACACGCCCGCGACGTCGTACGATCTCGTCAATCTTTACGCGCAGTATCACCCGACGCCCGATCTCACGCTCAACTTCTCCGTCGAGAACCTCTTCAATCGCTACTATCGTCCGTACGCCATTCCGGTCGGTAGCACGGGCGACACGCAAAACGACGTGAAGTGGGCGAGCGCCGGTGCTGGGCTCGTGATCAAGGGAGGTCTCAAATACCACTTTGGCGGCACCTGAGGAAGACACCGCAGGTTATGCCTTGCTGATCTCGAAAGCCACGCTGATGCGTCAGCGTGGCTTTCGACCCGTTCTGAAATATCCGGTCGGCAACTGCCGATCTACAAGTCACAGGAGAAAAGTCGAATGTTCATCGCCATGAATCGCTTCCAGGTGAAACCCGGCTCGGAAGCCGCGTTCGAAACCGTCTGGCGGACCCGTGAGTCCTATCTCGGCAGCATGGCGGGGTTCGTCGAATTCCATCTGCTCAAGGGGCCGGTCGCCGAGGACCACACGCTGTATTCCTCGCATACCGTGTGGGTCGACAAGGCGGCTTTCGAGGCCTGGACGCGCTCGGAGGAATTCCGCCGCGCTCATGCGCGCGCCGACAACAAGACCGGCGAGAGCCTCTATCTCGGTCACCCCAAGTTCGAAGGTTTCGAGGTCATCATGACCGAGCGCAAGGCGAGCGCGGCCGCTTGAGGCGCCGGGGTTGAGGAGCCAGATATGCTGAGCACCGATCTCGCCGACCTCAAGGCGCATATGGCGGACAATCCGGGTGCCGTGATCGAGGACGTCGCGCGCGAGCGCAGCGTCACGCCGCGCGCGGTGATCGAGGCATTGCCGCCGTCAATGGTGCGCATCGGGAGCGGCGAACATTTTGCCGCCGCCATGCAGGACATCGCGGAATGGGGCGAGGTCACGCTGATCGTCCACACCGATGATGCGATCTTCGAGTTCACCGGGACCATTCCCGCGGGCGAGATCGGCCGCGGCTATTTCAACCTGATGCAGCCAAAGGGCCTGCACGGCCATCTCCGCCACGAGCGCTGCGCGGGAATTGCCTTCGTCGAGCGGCCCTTCATGGGCAAGTCCTCGGCCTTCGTCGCCTTCGTGAACGCCGACGGCGGCATCATGTTCAAGGTCTTCGTCGGCCGCGACGAGACGAGGGCGCTGCGGGCGGATCAGCTGGCGCGGTTCCGGCGGCTCGCGGACCGGATCGCGGCGAAGCTTTCGGCGTGACTTCCATTTGTCGGGAGATCAGGATGCAGAGCAATTCCACGCTAGGGCACGTGATCCTCACAATCGCACTGGCGCTCGTGCCGGCGCCGGCCTTTGCGATCGACGCGGCGCTGTTGCCGCGCAATCTGTCGCCCTGGGGCATGTTCCTCGGTGCCGACATCGTCGTGAAGGTCGTGATGGTCGGGCTTGCCGTTGCCTCGCTGGCGACATGGACGGTCTGGCTCGCCAAGACCATCGAGCTGCGTCGCAAGGGCTCGCTCGCCTTGCAGCGGACGCGCACCCTCGAAGGCAACATGACGCTGGCCGAGGCATCCGCGCGGACCGGCGACGCCCGCGACGCAGTCGCGCAGCTGATTCAGTCCTGCGCCAGGGAGGCCGAGCTCTCCGGCGGCATTCTCGACGACGGCCTGCAGGAGCGCGTCGCGTTGCGGCTGGAGCGGGTCGAGGCGGCGATGTCCAGGCAGATCGCGCGCGGCACCGGCGTGCTCGCGACCATCGGCGCCATCGCGCCGTTCGTCGGTCTGTTCGGCACCGTCTGGGGCATCATGAATTCCTTCATCGGCATCTCCGAGAGCCACACCACCAGTCTGGCGGTGGTCGCGCCCGGCATTGCCGAAGCGTTGCTCGCGACCGCGCTCGGTCTCGTCGCCGCGATTCCGGCGGTGGTGATCTACAATCACCTCGTCCGCGGCATTGCCAATTACCGCGCTTTGCTCGGCGACGCCTCGGCGCAGCTCATGCTGCTGGTGAGCCGCCAGCGCGACCACGGCCATTTCCGTCTGACGCGGGCAGCGGAGTAGCCATGGCCGTCAAGCTCGGAACATCGAAGCTCGGCTCGCGCGGCGAGACGAGCGATTTCGACGTCACCCACGAGATCAACGTCACGCCGTTCATCGACGTGATGCTGGTGCTCCTGATCATCTTCATGGTGGCCGCACCGCTCGCCACCGTCGACATCGGCGTCGATCTCCCGGCGACCGCCGCCGAGCCGGCACCGCGGCCCGACAAGCCGGTCTTCGTCACCGTCAAGCCGGACCTTTCGATCGCCGTGGGTGAGGATATCGTCGCTCGCGACGGGCTCAGCACCTCACTCGATGCCGCCACCAAGGGCCGCAAGGACGAGCGCATCTATCTGCGCGCCGACAAGGCCGTCTCCTATGGCGACCTGATGGAGGTGATGAACACCCTGCGCAACGCCGGCTATCTCAAGGTCGCCCTCGTCGGGCTCGACGGACGCAGCTGATGGCAGCGAACGCCTTTGCCTTGCATCAGCCGCTTGACGAGCGGGAGGGCGCGCGCTGGGGCGCCTCGGCGGCGATGATCGTGGCGCTGCATCTCGGCGCCGCGCTGCTTGCGATGAACTGGCTGAAGCAGGTGCCGGACGAGGGCGTCAACATGCCGGCCATCCTGATCGACATGACGCCGGAGACGTCGGCACCGCAGTCAACGCCGCTGGACATCGCGCCGGGACCGATGATGCAGCAGGCGGATGCGTCACCGCCCGAGCCGGTGCAGCAGCAGGCTGTCGAGGAAATGATCCCGCCGACACCGCCGCAGGAGCGGCCGGAGGTGTTGGCTCCACCGGAACAGAAGCTCGAGCCGAGCCCGCCGCAGCCCGAGCCCGCGAAAGTTGTGCCCGTGGAGAAGCCCGCCCCGGCGAAGCCCAAGGCGGTCCGCCTCGACGCCCGGAAGCCGTCGGATGCCCTTCCGGCGCCGCGCACCAGCGCACCGCCGCGCGCGGAGCGGCAGGCTCCGCTGGCCTCTGCCGTCAATGCCGGCTCGCTCGCGTCTGCGATGGCGACCTATTATCAGCGCGTCCGCGCGCATCTCATGCGCTTCCACCAGTATCCGACGAGCGCGAATGGCCAGAGGGGCGTGGTCAAGGTGAGCTTCACGCTCGGCCGTAACGGTCAGGTATTGTCCAGCCGCCTCGGCGGCTCCTCGGGCGTCGCAGCGCTCGATGCCCAGGCGATGGCCATGGTGCGCCAGGCCCAACCATTCCCGCCGGTGCCGGCCGAGATCAGTTATGCAACCATACCCATCAACGTCCCGGTGATTTTCGGGAAGTAGCCATGGGCAATGACTCTCCCTCCCGCGGAAAAGCGGGAGGGAGAGAGAGCGAGCCTCGCCTCACTTCGCCTTCAGGAAATCCGCGACCTCGAGCAGCACGAACTCGTTGTCGTCGGCCTTGTTGGGATCGCGACTGGAGGAGAACGGCAGGTTGTTGTCGTTGCCGACGATGATGTGGGTGTCGTCGACGCGATCGACGTTCTCGATGGTGAAGAACGGGAAGGTGTAGACGCCGTCGTTGAGCGGCTTCCGCGCCTTCTTGTCGGGATCCCTGATCTTCATCAGGTCGATATAGCCGATCTTGCGCACGGGCTTGCCGACATTGGCGTCGGTCAGCTCGATCTTGTAGACGCGCTTGAACTTGGCGAGGTCGGGGAAGCAGTTCTCGCCGCGCTGGCCTTGCGGGCAGGCCTTGTCGGCGGTGCCCTCGCCATTGTCGCGCTCGATGACGAGGCCGGAGGCCTGGTCGATCATGTTGAAGTCGCCGATGGCGTTGCCGTTCTGCTCGAACACATAATGCCAGTAGCGGCCGGTGAATTTCTCGGCGGCGACGTCGAATTCGAGGATGCGCGAGGCTTCCTTGCCGTCGACCTTCTCCCAGTCCTTCTTGTCGGCATCCCACAGCGGTCCCTCGAGCAGGCCGTAGAGGAACTTGCCGTCTTTGGACGCGGCGAAGCCCTCATAGCCCTTGGAGCGGCGGAGATTGACATTGGTGTAGGTCGCGCCCGGCGCGGCCGGCGTCCCCGCCGCCCAATTGTCGGGCGAGCGCACCGGCTTGCCGTCGGCGACCGTATCGAACACGCCGAGGATTTTGCCTGACTTGTCCGCCTTCAGGACATAGGGGCCGAACTCGTCGCCGATCCAGAAGGTGTCGCCGACAATCTGGAAACCTTCGGTGTCGAAATCGGAGCCGGTGAGATAGCGCTTCTGGGTGTCCTCATGCACGATGCGGAAGGGGACGCGTCTGTCGGGGTCGTGCAGGAAGATGGTCTCCAGCCGCTCCATCTTGCCGCTGGCCCAGTCCATCTTGTAGCGGTTGAGGTACAGCATCGAATCCGGCGAGTTGGCGCGCGCGCCCATGCCGTTGTCGGTGAGGACCCAGAACGTGCCGTCGGGCATGGTCTTGATGCCGGAATGGCCTTGCAGCGGCTGGCCCTTGAACGGCAGCGACACGCCGGTCGGACGCTCGAAGGACTTGCCCATCACGGTGCCGAGCGCGTCGACCCGCTTGCCGGTGGTATATTTGCCCGCCGCCTTGAGATCGGCGGGGGCATCAGCCGGCGCCTCGATGAAGGTTTCGGCGGGCATCACCGCGTGGCCGGCGAGCTTGGCGGGGAATTCGCCCTCGCTCTGCGCGAGCGCTGTGCTCGCGGTGAGGATGATCGTGGCGACGGTGCAAAGAAAAGTCGCGCGCATGTGCGTCTCCTGTTGGCGGACGCAACGCTTATGCGGATCGCATGTTGCAGTATTGTGAAGCCGGGCCAAAGGCCGCAGCGCTCTTCGCCTCTCCCCGCCTGCAGACCGTGAGAACGGGGAGAGGGGGACGAGAGAGCGGGGCTACTCCTTCACCGCACCCGTCAGCGAAGAGACGTAGTAATCCACGAACAGCGAGTAGAAGATCGCGACCGGGAGCGAGCCGAGCAGCGATCCCGCCATCAGCGCACCCCATTGATAGACGTCGCCGGTGACGAGCTCGGTCAGGATCGCGACCGGCACCGTCTTGTTGGCGCCGCTCTGGATGAAGGCGAGCGCGTAGATGAACTCGTTCCAGGACAGCGTGAAGGAGAAGATGCCGGCCGAGATCAGCCCGGGCACCGCGAGCGGCAGCGTGATCCGGCGCAGGATCTGCAGCCGCGTGGCGCCATCGACCAGCGCGCATTCCTCGAGCTCGTAAGGAATCGACTTGAAATAGCCGATCAGGAGCCAGGTGCAGAACGGCACCAGGAAGGTCGGATAGACCAGGATCAGGGCCAGCGGCGAGTCGAACAGGCCGAACTGCACCACCACGGTGGCGAGCGGAATGAACAGGATCGACGGCGGCACCAGATAGGCGAGATAGATGCCGAGGCCGACATAGGGGCTGCCGCGGAAGCGCAGGCGCTCGATCGCGTAGGCCGCCAGCGTCGACGCGATCAGCGACAGCGTGGTCGAGCCGATCGCGACCAGCATCGTCGTCTTCAGCCATTGCGGATAGGCGGTGTTGAACAACAGATGCTTGATGTGCGCCAGGGTCGGCGAGGAGATCCAGAACGGGTTGTTGTCCCGGTAGTTCATCAGCTCCGCGTTCGGCTTGAACGAGGTGATCGCCATCCAATAGAACGGAAACAGCAGGATCAGAACGAAGCAGCCGAGCGGCAGGTAGATCATCATCAGCCGCCGCAGCCCGGAATCCCAGGCCATGGTGTCGGGCGGCGCTTTTGCGTCCGCGACGGTCGATTGCGCGACGGTTTCAGTCATTGGCCTCTCCCTGCTGCCATTTGCGGCGCGCCAGGCCGAAATAGGAGAACAGCGTCGCGAACACCAGGAACGGGATCATCGACACCGCGATCGCCGCGCCTTCGCCGAGCTCGCCGCCGGCGATGCCGCGCTGGAACGCCAGCGTCGCCAGCAAATGCGTCGAGTTCACCGGACCGCCGCGGGTAATGGCGTAGACCAGCTGGAAGTCAGTGAAGGTGAAGATGATCGAGAACGTCATGACGATGGCGAGGATCGGCAGCATCATCGGGAAGGTGATGTAGCGGAAGCGCTGCCAGGCGCTGGCGCCGTCCAGCATCGCGGCCTCGTAGAGCGAGGGCGAGATGGTCTGCAAGCCCGCCAGCAGCGAGATCGCGACGAAGGGAATGCCGCGCCAGATGTTGGCGGCGATCAGCGAGAACCGCGCCGGCCAGGGCGAGCCGAGGAAGTCGATATTGCTGTCGCGCCAATGCAGAACGTCGACCAAGAGGTACGAGATGATCGAGAACTGCGGATCGTAGATCCACCAGAACGCCAGCGCCGACAGCACCGTCGGGACGATCCAGGGCAGCAGCACGATGGCGCGCAGCAGGCTCTTGAACGGGAAATGGTTGTTGAGCAGCAGGGCGAGCCAGAAGCCGAGCGCGAATTTTCCGAAGGTCGCCACGGCCGTGTAGAACACGCTGTAGAACACCGCGTTCCACCACAAGGGATCCGTGAGCAGGTACTGGAAATTCTCGATCCCGACATAGATGCCGCGACGGCCGATCGTGGTGTCGGTGAAGGCGAGCCAGACGCCGAGGCCGAGCGGGTAGGTCAGGAATACCGTGAGCAGCCCGAGCGCGGGCGCGAGGCACATCACGATCAGGAACGGCTTGTAGTCGAACAGGCGCACGATCCAGTTCGGCTGTCGTTGCGCCAGTGCGTGGGAGGAGAGGGTGGTCACGGACATAGATTGGTTTGTCCCGTCTGAAGTGTCACGACACCGTCATTGCGAGCGAAGCGAAGCAATCCAGTCTGTCTCCGCAGTGATCGTCTGGATTGCGTCGTCGCAAGTGCTCCTCGCAATGACGGCGGCTCTGTCGTCGTCGCTCTACCGCTGTCGCCGGAAGTAGCGCTTGCAGCGCTGCTCGGCTTCGGCGGCCGCGGCCTCCGGCGTGGCGGCGCCTGTGGCGACGGAGGCGCACATCTGAATCAGCACGTAATCGGCGCTGACCGCGCCGGTCGCCGTCGAGATCGGCCCCTTGTAGCCGTCATAGTAAGTGCTGTTCATCGTGTTCTTGAACAGGCTCACCTTCGGATCCTGCGACCACACGGCGGCCTCGGCATAGGCGGCCAGCGGCTGCGACCAATAGCCGGAATTGGCGTTGAGCCACGGCTCGTATTGGTCCTTCTCCAGCATGTATTGCAGGAAGGCCTTGGCGGCATTGGGGTACGGGCTGTGCTTGAACACCATGGCGTTCAGCGTCAGGCCCGCCATCGGCGAGACCTTGGCGAGGCCCTTGGGCAGCAGCTGATGCTCGCTGTCCTCGGCGATGGCCTTGGTGGCCGGATCGTTCTTCAGCGAGAAGTACAGTGAGACGCCGTTGGCCGTCAGCGCGATCTCCTGAGAGGAATAGGCCCGGTTGTTGCTGACGTCGTTCCAGGACGGCGTGCCGGCGATGAAGGTCGGATACAGTTCCTTGACCCAGTTCAGTGCGGCGATCGTCTCCTTGCTATTGATGGTGACGTTGCCTTCCTCGTCGAGCAGCGAGGCGTTGTGCGACCACAGCGCCCAGTTGGCGAAGCCGTTGCCGTCG
Source organism: Bradyrhizobium yuanmingense (assembly GCF_900094575.1). GTDB lineage: Bacteria > Pseudomonadota > Alphaproteobacteria > Rhizobiales > Xanthobacteraceae > Bradyrhizobium > Bradyrhizobium yuanmingense. The sequence goes on from NZ_FMAE01000003.1 coordinate 624,554, forward strand.
CCCTTGGCGTTGCCGAGTGCGAAGCCGGCCGGCTTGCCGGCCTTTTGCAGTTTGCGGCAGAGGTCGAGCACGCCGGCATGATCTTCCGGAACCTTGTCGAAGCCGACCGATTGCAGGACCGACTTGCGGTAGATCAGGGGACCTGCGGTGGCGCCGAACGGCAGTCCGATCCAGGACTCGCTCTTGTTCTTCTTGCCGTAGCGTTGCGCCAGCGGCAGCCAGCCGCCGTACTTCTTGCCGAGATAGTCGGCGACGTCGGTGAGCTCGATCAGCTTGTCGATGTAGATGTGAGGCGCGTCGGAGAAGCCGATGATGATATCGGGGCCGGCGCCGGAATTCGAGGTCACCGCGGTCTGCTGGTTGATGTCCTCCCAGCCGACGAAGTCGACCTTGACCTCGACCCCGGTGTCCTTGGTGAACTTTGCCGCATTGGCGCGGAACACGTCCTCGTCCGCCTGGACGAAGCGCACCGGGCGCAGCATGCGCAAGGACGCGCCCTTTTCGATCTCGCGCTTGGGTGCCGGGACGTCGGCAGCCTTGATAGCGGATGTTTGCGCTGCAGCACCGGTGGCCGCGAGCGTTGCAGCGGACAGGCCCAGCGCCAAGGCATCACGACGTGTGATGTCGTTCCTCATCAGTACCTCCCTATGATGTCTCCCTTCCCGGCGTTGATCGCCGGTGAAGGGCCGTTTCGGTCGTGGGCGCTTGCTGCGCCGCCCGCCTAGCTGTTCGGCCCGCGGTCCATGCTGACGGGCTGCCAGCGGCGGAGCGCGGTGTTCTGCAGCACCGACGGATTGACGCAGCTTACCGGCCACATGCCCTGGAGCACCAGTGACAATTCGTAGCCCACCCGGCGCTTGCGCGCCTCGTCGAACCGTGCCGAGGCCGAGGCGACATGGGCGGTCAGGGTCACGTTCTCCATGCCGAGCAGGGGATTGTTGTGCGAGGGCGGCTCCTTTTCCAGCACGTCGAGGGCGGCGTGCGCGATCCAGCCCTCCTGCAGCGCCTTGATCAGGCTCTCCTCGTCCACGGTGGCACCGCGGCCGGTGTTGATGAAGATCGAGCCTTTCTTCATCTGTCGGAAGTGCTTCTCGGTCAGCATGTGGTGCACCTCGGGCCGCGCCGGGGCATGCATCGAGACGAAGTCGGATTGCGACAGCACCTCGTTCAGCGTCGCCGGGATCACGCCGTGTTCGTACATCAGCGTTTCCTGGATGAAGGGATCGTAGGCCATCATTCGCAGGCCGAAAGGCGCGGCGCGTTTCGCGACCGCACGCGCAACCCGGCCGAACGAGATGAAGCCAAGCGTCTGGCCCATCAGCCTCGGGATTTTCAGCAGCGCCGGCCGGCCCTCGGCCCAGCGGCCGTCGCGCACCATGCGGTCCTGCTCGACCAGGCGGCGGAAGCCGGCGAGCAGCAGCATCATGGCGTGGTCGGCGACCTCCTCGATGAAGGTGTCGGGAATGTTGGTGACCGGAATGCCGCGGGCCGTGGCGGCCTTGACGTCGACACTGTCGACGCCGACCGAGCCGAGCGTGATCACCTTGCAGCTCTCGAGCGCGTCGATGATGGTCTTGGTGATCGGGATGCCCTTGGCGTAGATCGCGTCGGCGTTCTTCGCGGCGGCGATGAACCCGGCCTCGTCGGCGGGCGCCTCGACGATCTCGGCATCGATCGGATCGAGCGCCTCGCGCTCATAGGAATAATCGCTGCCGGCGACCGTGAAGCTCGCACCCTTCGGCGTCACCACCCTGTATTTCGGCATTATCTGCTCCCGATTTGGTTTCTTGTCGTGGTCCGCCTCGACGAGCGGGCCTTTGCGTCTTTTACGCGAAATTCGGGCAGGTGCGTACAATTCACGGTTGTTGCGGGTGAGGTATATTTCCGTTTTTCCGTGCAAGCCCCGGGCTTCTACGGAGGTGCGTAAGTAACTTGCTAAGGGCTCCGCCACTAAGACTTGATTCGAATTTGATCGATCTCGTCATGCGCCCGTACCCCAATATTGCCGGAGCTAACCCCGTGAAGTTGAGCAATCTGAAGATCGCCCCGAAGCTTGGCATTCTCGTTGGAGTCACGCTGTTCGGCCTCTGCATCTCCGGAGTTCTCGCTGGCTATCTGATGAAGCGCGAGATGGTGAATGCGCGCATCGACCAGGCCAAGGCGATCGTCGAGCTGGCGCGCAACTATGCCGCCGCGTTGAAGAAGCGCGTCGATGCCGGCGAAATGACGAAGGACGCCGCTATGGCCGAGCTTCGCCGCTACGGCAACGCGATGACCTATGACAAGGGTGCCGGCTACCTGTTCGGCACGTCCTATGACGGTCTCACCCAGCTTGCGCCCGATCCGAAGGTGATCGGCACCAACCGAATGGACGTCGTGACCAACGGCCGCAAGCTGTCGCTGGAATTGATGAACGGCGTCAAGGCCAACGGCGAGATCCTGCTTCACTATGAATATATGAAGCCCGGCCAGGAAACGCCGATCCGCAAGATCGGTTACGCGGTCGCGGTCCCCGGCTTCGATATGTATCTCGGCACCGGCGCCTATCTGGATGACATCGACGCCAAGATGGGTCCGGTCTACTGGCTGCTCGGCCTGGCGGTGCTCGGCATCGTCATCGTTGCCGGCAGCGTCGCCTGGATGATCGGCCGCAGCATCAGTGCTCCGCTCGGGCTGCTCGGCACCCGGATGCGGGAGCTGGCCGACGGCAAGCTCGAAGGCGACATCCCCGGCGTCGGTCGTGGCGACGAGATCGGCGCGATGGCATCGACCGTGCAGATCTTCAAGGACAACGCGATCCGCATCCGCGACCTCGAGAAGACCGACGCGGACGCCAAGGAACGCGCCGCGGCGGATCGCCGCAGCGCCATGGAGGAGATCGCCAACGATTTCGAGCGCAGCGTCAACGGCATCGTCCGCTCGGTCTCCTCGGCCGCAGCCGGCATGCAGACCACGGCGCAATCGATGACCGCGACCGCCAGCGATGCCTCCTCGCGCGCGGCGACCGTCGGTGCCGCCTCGCAGAAGGCGTCCGGCAATGTTGGCACCGTTGCGGCCGCCGCCGAAGAGCTGTCGAGCTCGGTTGCGGAAATCTCCCGGCAGGTGACGCGCTCGACTGAAGTTGCGAGCCGTGCCGTCAGCGATGCCGAGCGCACCAACGCCACGGTGCAGGAGCTCTCCACCGGTGCCGAGAAGATCGGCGAGGTGGTCAAGCTCATTCACTCGATCGCGGCGCAGACCAACCTGCTCGCGCTCAACGCCACCATCGAGGCGGCGCGTGCCGGCGAGTCCGGCCGCGGCTTCGCCGTGGTCGCCTCCGAGGTCAAGGCGCTCGCCAACCAGACCGCGAAGGCGACCGAGGAGATCTCCGCCCAGGTCGCGGCGATGCAGACCTCGACCAGCGATGCGGTGTCGGCCATCTCCGGCATCACCCAGACGATCGCCGAGATGAGCGAGATCACAGCCGGCATTTCCGCATCGATCGAGCAGCAGGGCGAGGCGACGCGCGAGATCGCCCGCAACATCCAGTCGGTCGCGGCCGGCTCGAGCGAGATCAACGCCCATATCGGCAGCGTCACCTCGGCCGCCGAAGCGACCGGCAGCGCGGCCAGCGATGTGCTCACCAACGCCCGCGAGCTGGACACCCAGTCCGGCGCGCTGCGCGATGCCGTCGATGGCTTCCTCGCCAAGGTCCGCGCGGCGTAAATTCTTACGCTGAATTCGTAGGGTGGGCAAAGACGCGAAGCGTCGTGCCCACCTTTTCTTTTTGAGTACGGTGCGACTCTTCGTGGGCACGCTGCGCTTTGCCCACCCTACGAGACCGTTCTACTGCTTCTCGATCTTCGCGTTGGCGATCAGCTTCTCCCACAGCACCAGCTGCTCGTTCACGAAGGTGCCGAGCTGCTCCGGCGTGCCGGAAAAAGCGTCCATGCCGAGCGTGGCGAGCTTGGCCTTGATCTCCGGGTTCTCGATGATCTTGCGGATCTCGGTGTTGAGCCGGGTCACGATCTCCTTCGGCATGCCGGCCGGGCCGAAATAGCCCTGCCAGGACGTGATGTCGAAGTCCGGCACGCCGGCCTCCTGCATCGAGGGCAGGTGTGGCACCAGCGGCGTGCGGTTCTTGGTGGTGACGGCGAGCGCGCGCAGCGCGTTGCCGTTGACATGGGGCAGGCCGGTCAGGATGTCGACGAACATCATCGACACGCGGCCGCCCATGACGTCGTTGAGCGCCGGCGGCGAGCTCTTGTAGGGCACGTGCAGCAGGTCGAGCCCGGCATTGTGCGCGAAGGTCGCGCCCGATACGATCGCCGCCGACGAGCCCGAGGCGTAGCTCAGCTTGCCCGGATTGGCCTTGCCATAGGCCACCAGCTCTCCGACCGTCTTGGCCGGCACCTCGGGATTGATGACCAGCATGAAGGGCAGATCGCCGGTGCGGGCAATCGGGGTGAAATCCTTGACCGGATCGTAAGTGAGGCTCTTGAGCAGATAGGGATTGGCCGAATGCGTCGTGTTGGTCGTCACCAGCAGCGTGTAGCCGTCGGGAGCAGCCTTCGCGACATAGGTCGCGGCAAGCATGCCGTTGGCCCCCGCCTTGTTCTCGATCACGATGGGAACGCCGAGCGCCTGCGACAGATGCTGCGAAATCAGCCGCGTCGTGGTGTCGGTGCCGCTGCCGGCCGCGAAGGGCAGCACCAGCGTGATGTTGCGGCTGGGATAGGTGTCGGCGTGAGCGGTGGATGCTGCCGTGAGGCATAGCGCGGCCGCGGCGACGGTCCGCAGGTTTCGAATCAGCCCTGAAATCATGTCGGTCGTTCCCTCTTTTTGGTTGGCGGGGAACCTAGCTTGTCCAAAGGGGAATCGGAAGATGGCTATAGGTCGTGACCGCGTCCGTCGCGCGGAATTATGTCATCGCCGAGCCCCGCCGCGATGCAAGCACGACTCCGGCGAGCACCAGGGCGTAACCGATCAGGTGGAACGGCTGGAGCTTCTCGCCCAGCAGCACGATCGCCAGCGCCGAGCCGAACACCGGCACCAAATGGAAGAACGGCGCCGCCCGGTTCGGCCCGATCAGCGCCACGCCGCGGTTGAAGAAGAGATAGGCGAGTGTGGAGGGGAAGATCAGGATGTAGCCCAGTGTCGCCAGCGTGGTCGCGTCGAATTGCAACACGCGGCCGCTCGCCGCCTCCCAGATTGCCGTCGGCAGCAGCATCGTCGCGCCGCAGCAGGTGGTGAAGGACAGGAAGGAGAGCTGGTGGATCTTCGGCCGGCGCGGGATGAAGGCCGAGTAGAGCCCGAACGCCACCAGCGAGGAGGCGAACATGATGTCGCCTCTGTTGAAGCTGATGCTTGCCAGCGCCGCGAGGTCGCCGCGCAGGATGATGATCAGCACGCCGAGCAGCGAGATCGCGATGCCGCCGAGCTGCGCGCCGGTCAGCCGCACGCCGAACAGCACCAGCGACCACAGCGCCACGAACAGCGGACCCGCCGACTGGATCAGCAGCGCATTCAGCGCCTCGGTGTATTGCAGCGCCCAGTACGAGATCGCGTTGTTGAAGGCAAAGCCGACCAGCGACAGGAACAGCATCAGGGGCATGCTCTTGCGCAACGCAGGCCAGTCGCGCTTCAGATGCGGCCAGGCGAACGGCAACAGGATCAGGAACACGCCGAACCAGCGGATCGTGGTGATCGTCAGCGGCGGCACATGCGCCCCGACATGGCGCGCGAGCACGATGTTGCCGGCCCAGAACAGCGAGCTAAGGCTGAGCAGCAGATAAGGCTGGTTGTTGAGCCAGCTGGCCGGATTGGCGGCCGGTGGCGCGGGCGAAGCGGTCGTCATGGGCGTTGGATACAACTTGCGCCCGATTGCCGCGATGGCACAAGTCACAGCGCCGCAATGCTACAATGCAGCCGAGCCCTAAGGAGGTGCCATTGGCGGTCAATATGTTGAACATCGAGGGCCTGGAGCGGCTCGATCCGAATGCGCCGGTGGTGATGCTGAACCTGATGCGCTTCCACGCGCGCTCGCTCGATGGCGACGGGTCGGGCTGGGACGCATACTTGCGCTACAGCGCGATCACGGTGCCGATGATCAAGGCGCGCGGCGGCACGCTGCTCTGGACCGGTGAAGGCAAGGCGGTCGCACTCGGTCCGCACGCGGGCAACGATTGGGACTTCGTCGCGCTGGTCCATTACCCGTCCGTCTCGGCCTTTCTCGACATGATGACCTCGCAAGCCTACGAGCGCGAAGCCGATCCGCATCGCGTCAACGGCTGCGCCGAGCACGTGATCATTGCGACGAGCGAGGCGTACAGCAAGTTCAAGACGAAGTAGCAGCGCGTGCACTTTTCCCCTCTCCCCTTGTGGGAGAGGGTGGCTCGCCGCGTAGCGGCGAGACGGGTGAGGGGTCTCTCTCCGCGAGTCCACTCCCAATTGAATGCGCGGAGAGAACCCCTCATCCGGCGCTTCGCGCCACCTTCTCCCACAAGGGGAGAAGGGAAGTGCAGCGAGCGCTTCGATGAAGCCGCCTAACTTGCCTGCTTTCGCGACGCCGCGAACACGCCCGCCAGCACCAATGCGAAACCGATGAAGTGGAACGCCTGCGGGTGCTCGCCCAGAAACGCCATCGCCATGATCGAGCCGAACACCGGCACGACGTGGAAGAACGGTGCGGCGCGGTTGGCGCCGATCAGGCGCACGCCGCGATTGAAGCAGAGATAGGCGAGCGTCGAGGGAAAGACGGCGACGTAGAACAGCGTCAGGAGGTTCGGCCCGTCGAGCTTCATCACCGGGCGAGCGGACAGTTCCCAGATCTCCAGCGGAATGAGACAGGCGGCGCCGCAGCCGAAGGTGAAGGCGAGGAACGAGAGGCCGTGCATCGGCGGCCGCCTCAGTGACAGCACCGAATAGAGCGCGAAGATCAGGAGCGCGAGCAGGAAGATCAGGTCGCCCTTGTTGAAGTCGATGCTCGACAGCGTGGTGAAATCGCCGTGCAGCAGGATGGTCAGCACGCCGCACATCGACAGCAGCACGCCGAAGGCCTGCGCGGCGGTGAGACGAATGCCGAGGATGACCAGCGACCACAACGCCACCAGCAGCGGCGCGGCCGACTGCAGCAGCAGCGTGTTGAGCGCCTGGGTGTGCTCCAGCGCCCAATATTGCAGCGTGTTGAAGGCGCCGATGCCGGTGACCGAGAGCGTGACCATCAGGCCGAGCTTGCCGCGGATCGCCGGCCAGTCCTGCACGAGGTGCTTGAAGGCGAACGGCAGCACCAGCAGGAAGGCGAAGAACCAGCGCAGGAACGACAGCGTCACCGGCGGAATGTGGCCGGCAGCGAGCCTACCGACGATGGCGTTGCCGGCCCAGCACAGCGCGGTGATGCTGAGCAGCAGGTAAGGCTGGTTGGCGATCCAGCTGTGGCCGGATGTTTCCGCGGGCGTGGTCTGGCCGGTGGCGGACATTGTGACGGTTGGGCCCCGCGTCGAGTACGCCGAGCCCTCCGGCCCGGCGAGGTCCGGGCCGGCTGATCACCCGGCAGGTCCAAAGACACGGAAATCGAGGTTGCATCAACGCCGACGGGCGCATCGCGACCATGCTGGCGGCGAAGGCGGCCTCTCCCGCTTTGGTCGAAGCTGTTGCGCCGGCCTGCCAGGGTTCGGGATTTTCCGCGGATATCAAGGGCTTGGACCGGACGTTGGACCCCGAAAAAGCCCCGTTCTTGCTTGCCTAGAAGGGCTGCTTCCTTTATCCGGTTGGCTGCCTTGCGTGCGGGCGGCTCCGGCTGCCGATTGGGCTGGGCGCAGGCGTGATCCCGGAAGAGTGGGCACCGGTTTTCCGCGAGGATCATGCCTTCTAGAGACAGATTGAACAGGATTACCCGCGAATGGCCAATGTTGTCGTCGTCGGCGCCCAGTGGGGCGACGAAGGGAAGGGCAAGATCGTCGATTGGTTGTCGGAGCAGGCGGATATCGTCGTCCGCTTCCAGGGCGGCCACAACGCCGGCCATACGCTGGTGATCAACGGCAAGACCTACAAGCTCGCGCTGCTGCCCTCCGGCGTGCTGCGCGAGGGCAAGCTGTCGGTGATCGGCAACGGCGTCGTGTTCGACCCCGCCGCCTTCCTCGACGAGGTCGCCAGGCTCAGGTCGCAGGGCGTCGATGTCGGCCCCGACAACCTGCGTGTCGCGGAAAACGTCACGTTGATCCTGCCGCTGCACCGCGAGCTCGACGCGCACCGCGAATCCGCCAGCGCCGCGACTGCGATCGGCACCACCCGCCGCGGCATCGGGCCGGCCTATGAAGACAAGGTCGGCCGCCGTGCCATCCGCCTGATGGATCTGGCCGATCATCAGACGCTGCCGCACAAGATCGACCGCCTGCTGGCGCACCACAACGCGCTGCGCCGCGGCCTCAATTTGCCGGAATTCGACAGCGCGGTGATCCTGAAGGAGCTGATGGCGATGGCGCCGCAGCTCCTGCCCTATGCCGAGACGGTCTGGCGGCTGCTCGATATCGAGCGGCGCGCCGGCAAGCGCATGTTGTTCGAGGGCGCGCAAGGCGCGCTGCTCGACGTCGACCACGGCACCTATCCCTACGTCACCTCGTCCAACACGGTGGCGGCGCAGGCCGCGACCGGCGCCGGCCTCGGGCCGGGCGCGGTCGGCTACGTGCTCGGCCTGTGCAAGGCCTACACGACCCGCGTCGGCCAGGGCCCGTTCCCGACCGAGCAGGACAACGAGATCGGCCGCAAGATCGGCGAGCGCGGCCGCGAGTTCGGCACCAATACCGGCCGTCCGCGCCGCTGCGGCTGGTTCGACGCCGTGCTGGTCCGCCAGGCGGTCCGGACCTGCGGCATCAATGGCCTGGCGCTGACCAAGCTCGACATCCTCGACGGCTTCGATTCGATCGAGGTCTGCACCGGCTACAGGCTCGACGGCAAGGAGATCGACCATTTCCCGGCCGGCGAGGGCGCGCAAAGCCGGGTCGAGCCGATCTACGAGACCATCGAGGGCTGGAAGGAGCCGACCGCCAATGCGCGGTCCTGGGCCGACCTGCCGGCGCAGGCCATCAAATATGTCCGGCGGATCGAGGAATTGGTGGGATGTCCGGTCGCGCTGCTTTCCACCAGCCCGGAACGCGAAGATACTATCCTGGTGCAAAATCCGTTTGAGGCTTAACGATATCTTACCGGGACGCGCGTATAGTTGAGTAGAAATGGCTGATTACTATCCGCTGATCGCCCGCGCTATTGCCGCCCTGGACCCCAACGCTCCCGGCGAAAGCCGTCGCGCGCTCTATGAACGGGCGCGCACGGCCCTGATCGCGCAGCTGCGCAGCGTGCAGCCGCCGCTCTCCGAATCCGAGATCACCCGGGAACGGTTGTCGCTGGAGGAGGCCGTCCGCAAGGTCGAATCGGAGGCCGCCCAGCGGGCCCGCGAGGCCTCGCGTCCCGGTGGCGCCGCCCGCTCCGGCTCGAGTGGCGATGCCTTCCGCCGCGCCAGCACCCGTGCCACCGAGGCCAACCCGGCAGCAGTGCCGCCGCGCACGCGTCCGGCCCCGACGCCGCCGCGCGCCGACCGCCCGTCCTTCAACGTCGATGATCAAGGCGAGGCCCCGCGGCCGCCGCGCGCGCCCCGTTTCGACGCCCCGCGCCCACCTGGCCCCGCCGCCCCGCCGCCGGAGCCGCCGGCCGGCCGCGATCGCCAGGGTGGGCGGCGTCCGCCCGACGTCGGCCCACCGCCGCCGCTGCCGTCCTCACCCGGCGTGCGCGGCTTCCGTGACATCACGGCCGACGCCAACGATCTCGGCGGTGCCGCCGCGCAGGCCAGCCGCGCCGCGCGCCGCACCTACGCCAACGTGCCCTCGCCCTCGCCGGAATTCGACCGGCTGGAGCCGAGTCTGGAAAACCGCGCCGGCGAGACCGAAGCGCCCTATTCCTACGACGAGTCGATCGAGGAGGCCGAGCGCTACGCGCCGCAGCCGCCGTCGCCGCGTCCGCGCATCGCCCCCGATCGCGACGTCAAGAAGCGCGCCCGCACCGGCTCCGCCTTTCCGTTCAAGAGCGCGATTGCCGTCGGCATCGTGCTCATCCTGGTCGGCGCCGGCATCCTCTGGGGCAAGCAACTGGTCCAGATCGTCAACGGCTTTCTCAAGCCGTCCGCGCCGCAAGTTGCGGATACGCCGACCCCGGCGCAGCCGCAGAGCAAGCCCAAGATTCCCGATCGCGTCGGTCAGCCCTCGGCGGACCAGCCGGTCGCGCCGGTGGCGCAGAAGGTCGTGCTCTACGATGAGGATCCGTCCGATCCGAAGGGCAAGCAATATGTCGGCTCGGTGGTGTGGCGGCTCGAGCCGATCAAGGCCTCGGGCAACCAGAAGGCCGACGTCGCCGTGCGCGCCGACATCGAGATTCCCGACCGCAAGTTCAAGATGACGATGTCGTTCCGCCGCAACACCGATTCCTCGTTGCCGGCGAGCCACACGGCGGAGCTGACCTTCATCCTGCCGCAGGATTTCCCCGGCGGCAGCGTCTCCAACGTGCCGGGCATCTTGATGAAGTCGAACGAGCAGGCCCGCGGCACGCCGCTCGCCGGCCTCGCGGTCAAGGTCACCGACGGCTTCTTCCTGGTCGGCCTCTCCAATGTCGACGCCGACCGCGCCCGCAACGTCCAGCTCCTGAAGGAGCGCTCCTGGTTCGACGTGCCGCTGGTCTACGCCAACCAGCGCCGTGCCATCATCGCCATCGAGAAGGGCGCCCCCGGCGAGCGCGCCTTCAACGACGCCTTCGCGCAGTGGGGCGATTGAGGCTCTTCTGTCATTCCGGGGCGCGCGTAGCGCGAACCCGGAATCCATTTCACCGCGTCACATGCCGCCCGATGGATTCCGGGCTCGTGCTTCGCACGCCCCGGAATGACGTCCGAGAGGACTACTGCGCCGCGGCTTCCCGCTTGCGCGATGCCGCGGCGGCGGCGTGCTGGCGGTCCATCACGGCGCGGCAGCCGGGGCTGACCTGCGCCTTGTTCCGCACCATGCAGGCGGTGATCCGCGGGATGTCGGGAATCTCGCTGGAGCACAGCCGCATGGCGTCACCCGAGCACATCTGCTGGGCTTCTTGCGTGAAGGCGAAACTGGGTGAGGTTTGGAGAGCGAAGGTGGTGGCGACTGCGAAGAGCGAAGCGATGGTCTGAAGGCGTGTCATGTGGAATGGATCCCCGAGTTCCCTTAAGGCTTGAGCCGCTTGGTTTTGGGGCGCCGCACGCGGCTTGATCTGCCGCATGTCGCAGCCTTCACATCGGGAGCTTCGATCCCGCGTGTGGTCGCTCGACTTCTTGATGCTCGAATCGAAAGTGCTGCGCCGCCCGAGCGAAGTATGCGCCATTGTCACGCGCCCGCAATGGCCGGCACAAAGGAATTCGCAATTGTTGCACGCCAGTCACGTCGCGCGATCAGATCAGCCGATCGGAGACGCTTGTTCCTCATCGCTCGCGCCGAGAGCGGCGGCGTGCTCCTCGACAGCGGTAACGCCCTTGGGCGTCAGTTCGAACAGATCGCCGTCTTTCATCACGTAGCCGTCGGCGATCAATTGCCCCATCTTGCCATGCCGGTCGTCGGCAAAGGCAACGGATTGGCTGATGTCCCGCAGGATCGAGAGCTCTTCGTCGTGCAACATGGCGTCACTCTCCGTTCGCGGGTATGGGTCCGTCCTCACATGCCGTGGCTCTGAAACACCTTGCTGCAGGACTTCGACAGCTTGGCCCGGTTGGCTTGCAGGCAGCTCTGCACCGCGCCGTCATTGCCGAGGTCCTTGCGGCAGAAGCGCTGGGCATCGCGCGTGCAAGCCTGCCGCTCCTGCGGCGTGCCCATATGGCCTTGGGCCAGCGCGGGTGCCGTCGGCAGGCTGCTCAGGGCCGCCAGCGCGATCGTCGCCAGGAGAAATTTGCGGGCCATCGGCGGCTCCAGTCTGCCAGGGGTCAATTCAGGTCCAGCATGAACTCATCGCCTTGCCACTTGTTCCCCTTAAAGGAGCCCGGCGCCCGCTGTTCAAGGTTCCCGCTGCGCTGCTATAACGCCTGCAGAGTGTGAGGTGCTTGATGAAACGCTATCTGGTATTTGCGCTGGTCGTCCCATTCATCGGCGGGTTCCTGCTGCTGCTGACGACGACCTACCAGTCCGGCTATTGGGCCCAGACCAACCTCGGCGAGGTCGGCAAGCTGTTCGCGGTGTTCTTCAAGACGCTCCAATACAGCTACCTGTTCGGGTTCTTGCCTGCGCTGATGATCGGCGCAGTCGATGACATCCTGATCCACATCCGCCGGATTGGGCCGGTCTTGCGGATGCTCCTGGTCGGCCTGTTCGCCTTCGCTCTGGCCTCGCTCACCCACAGCTCGCGCGGGCCGGATTCGGGCGCGGTGCAGTTCATCCTGTACGGGCTCGTCGGTTTCGTGCCGGCGGTGATTTCATCCTGGCTGGTGCATCGCTACGTCGAGGAGCCGCAAGCGGCGCCGGTGCCGACCTGACGCGCGGCGTTCGGGCGCGGCCGCAACCTCCGCCGCGCTGGCGCGTTCACTGAAGGCCATGGCCATGCAAGACGACGACATCCTCGCTCCGCGCAAATCCCGTTCCGGGAGCGGCTCGCATGCGCGCTTTTCGCGCGACGAGGCGCGCGGCCCGATCATCGACCAGGACGGCCACGAGATCAGGCCGGAAAGCTTGGAGCAGGGATTTCGCGAGTTTCGTTTCGAGTTCGGTCAAGGCAGCCCGTTCGGCAATCTGACGCGCGAGCAGCGGATCGCGCGGCTCGAGGCGATCGCCAAGCTGCTCGACGTCGCCTTCATCCTGCCCGGCACCAACATCCGCTACGGCATCGACGGGCTGATCGGATTGATTCCCGTCGTCGGCGACGTCATCACCACCGCGATCTCGCTGTGGCTGGTGCGCGAAGCCCGCGCGCTGGGCGCGCCCTGGCACATCACGGCGCGCATGCTCGGCAATGTCGCGGTTGACGGCGTGGTCGGCCTCGTCCCGTTCGCGGGCGACGCCTTCGACGTCATGTTCCGCGCCAACACGCGCAACGTCCGCCTGCTCCAGCGCTGGCTGGAAAAGCAGCCGCGGATGTAGCCTGGCTGAGAGCGCTCGCCGCGAGTCCGACTGGTCGACAATGCGCTCGATCTCCCTGCGTCGTCATTGCGAGCGCAGCGAAGCAATCCAGAATCTTTCCGCGGAGGGACGCTGGATTGCTTCGCTGCGCTCGCAATGACGGATGAGAGATAGCGGGTGAGAAAGCCCCCAAACACAAAAGGCGCGACGACCTTTCGGCCATCGCGCCTTCTGCGTACATCGAACTTTGTTGCGAAAGCTTACGCAGCGTCGGCGTCGGTCTCCGCGGCCGGGGCCGGCTTGGGCCGGCGGGGCAGCGGGAAGGCATCGCTCTCGTACAGCGAGCGGATGCCGTTCTGGTCGAAGCGCGCTTCCTCGACCTGGAGATAGGCGCCGTTCAGCGAGTCCGTCGGCAACTGCTCCATCGCGAACTGCACGGCCTCGGCCGCAGTGCCGAACCGCCGATAGGTGAAGCCCGCGCGCTTCTTCTTGCGGATGGCGGCGGGGAAGAGCTCGGCGGAGGTGTTGAAGTTGAACGGACGCAGTGGACGCATGGTCAAAGACCTCGTGATCTTCTCTGGGGCTTTAAGCGCGTGGGGTTGGGGAGGGCAGGGGCCGCAATCGAGCGGGCCCGCCGCATGTCGTTGTCGCCCTCTAATATAGGCCGATTTGACAAAAATGCGACCCCCGCGATGCGAGATGATGAATCAGCGCATGGCAGCCCCGCGGAGACGAAACTTATCAATGTTTCAAAGACTTATATGGCTTAAACTTTGCCAAGAAGCAGCAGCACGACCAGGATCACCAGCACGACTCCGCCGAGCCCGATGCCGGAATGGCCAAGGCCATAGCCGTAGCCGCCGAACCGGCCGGACAGGCCGCCGACGAGATAGATGATCACCAGGATGATCAGGATGGTCCCAAGCGCCATGGCATCCTCCCTGGCGGCCACCGAAATGCGATGATCGGCCGCACCGCCAGAGCAGAAAAGCACATCGCGCCGCCGGGTTCCATGGGGGAACCCGGCGGCGGGCTTGGGTTTATTTGGGCTCGAGCTTCAGGGCCACGGAATTGATGCAGTAGCGCAGGCCGGTCGGCCCGGGGCCGTCGGGAAAGACGTGGCCGAGATGGCCGCTGCATTTGGAGCAGAGCACCTCGGTGCGGATCATGCCGTGGCTGGTGTCCCGCTCCTCGTCGATGTGGCTCTCGACTGCGGGCTGGGTGAAGCTCGGCCAGCCGCAGCCGGAATCGAACTTGGCATCCGACTCGAACAGCACATTGCCGCAGCCGGCACAGACATAGGTGCCGGTACGGTGGTCGTGCTCATATTCGCCCGAGAAGGGACGCTCGGTCGCCTTCTCGCGCAGCACGGCGTATTGCATCGGCGTCAGCTCGCGCCGCCACTGCTCTTCACTCTTGATGACCTTGTCGTCGGTCGCTTTCGTCTTGGTGTCGGGCATGGGTCTCCCGTTGCTTTGGGGATCTCGCGATCAGTTGGTGGCCTTGCCGGCATTCACCAGCGTCGGCTTCTCGATGTAGTTATCCGCGAACAGCTTTTTCAGGTTCTCGACCTTCGGGATGTCGTTATAGACGATGTAGGGCTGGTTCGGGTGCAGCGTCAGATAATCTTGGTGATAGGCCTCCGCCGGATAGAACGCCTCCAGCGCGCCGATCTTGGTCACGATCGGCTTGTTGAACACCTTGGCGCCGTTGAGCTGGGCAATATAGGCCTCCGCGATCTTCTTCTGCTCGTCCGACGTGGTGAAGATGGCCGAGCGATATTGCGGGCCGACGTCGGGACCCTGGCGGTTGAGCTGGGTCGGGTCGTGCACCACCGAGAAGTAGATCTGCAGGATCTTGCCGTAGGAGATCTTCTTCGGGTCGTACTTGATCTCGACCACCTCGGCATGGCCGGAGCGGCCGCTCGACACGGTCTTGTAATCGGCGGTCGCCTTGGTGCCGCCGGCATAGCCGGAGACCGCGTTGACCACGCCTGCGGTGTGCTGGAAGACGCCTTGCACGCCCCAGAAGCAGCCGCCGGCGAGCACGGCGGTCTGGACGCCGCTCGCGGGCGCCGCGTCCAATGTAGGGGCTGGGATCACGACCGCCTCCTCCGCGGCCCGCGACGGCATCACGAAAGCCAGCGTCAGGGCGGTGGTTGCGGCGAGCAGGGTGGCGAGGGCGGTTCGGCGCATGGCATCCTCTTTCGGAAGGGCTGACAGTCTAGGGCGGTCGGGACCGGGCGAACAGCCTGCCCGGCCGCGTTTTCGCATCATCCGAGATACGGGCCGTACCGCAGATTGTTACGCCGGGGCGGACACGAGACCGTGAGGACGCGGCTGACGCGGCGACGGGCCGGCTTGGCGGGATGCGGAACTCCGCGCTAGATGAACCGGCGCGATCGGTGATCGACCAAATGGTGGCTGGAGCTGGCCTGACAATATGCTGCGCGTCGTACTCCTGATCCTGGCCGTCCTCGCCGCCGGCACTTGCTTTGCCGCGGCCGATCCCCGAGCCGGCGACGATCTCGCTTTGTGCCGCGACCGCCAGGCTGAGCTGCAGGCCCGCGCCGCCGCCTGCGAGAATCTGCTGAGCGCCGATCGCCTCACCGCCAAGGACAAGGCGATCGCCCTGTCCGCGCGTGGCAATGTCCTGCTCAACAAGCGCGACCATGTCCACGCGATCGAGACGCTGTCCATGGCCATCGACCTCGATCCCGACAACGTCGTCGCGCTCAACCTGCGCGGCCTCGCCTATGAGCGGAGCGGGCAGGAGGATCTCGCGATGGCCGACTACAATCTCGCGCTCCGGAAACGCCCGGCCTATGGCGTTCCCTACAACAACCGCGGCGTCATCCACGCGCGCCGCGGCGCGCTGCAGAGCGCGATCGACGATTTCAGCCTGTCGATCAAGTACACCCCGAAATTCCTGCTCGCCTGGACCAATCGCGCCCGCGCGCGCACGCTGTTGAAGGATTTCGACGGCGCCATCGCCGATTTCGCCGAGGCCGAGAAGATTGATGCGGCTGCGCCGCAGATCGCCGGCAACCGCTGCGTCACTTACGGCATGATGGGCAAGTTCGACCGCGCCCTGGCCGATTGCAATGGCCTGATCGAAAAGCAGCCCAGGAACGCGTTCGCGATCAACAGCCGCGCCGACGTCAACATGATGAAGGGCGATCTCGACGCCGCGCTGAAGGATTACAACACGGTCATCCAGATCAACCCGAACAATGTCCGCGCCCATTCCGGCCGCGGCCAGATCTACGAGCGCAGGAAGGATCTCGCGCAGGCCCGCGCCGATTATCGCGCCGCCGCCTATTCGCTGACGAGGTTCGACGAGACCGAGGTTGCGCGCGCCCGCGCCATGGCGCAGGAGCGGCTCGCCGCCCTGACGCCGAAGGAGGCGGCGAGCGCGACGACCGGCCGTCGCGTCGCGCTGGTGGTCGGCAACGGCGCCTACAAGAACGTCCATGCGTTGCCAAATCCGCCGCGCGACTCGAAGCTGATCGCCGGCGTGCTGCGCGACCTCGGCTTCCAGACCGTGATGGACACCAGGGACCTCACCCGCGATGCGTTTTTCCAGACGCTGAAGGCCTTCGCCGAGGAAGCGGAAAAGGCCGATTGGGCCATGGTGTATTATGCCGGCCATGGTTTCGAGATCGGCGGGGTGAACTATCTCGTTCCGGTCGACGCCAAGCTCACCGCCGACAAGGACGCCGAGACCGAGGCCGTCGCGCTCGAGCAGGTGATCGCCGCGGTCGGCGCGGCGCGAAAAGTGCGCCTCGTGGTCCTCGATGCCTGCCGCGACAATCCGTTCGCGCCAGCCATGCAGCGCACGCTGTCGCTGAAGCTGGTCGAGAAGGGCTTTTCCAACATCGAGCCAGGTGCGGGCTTCATGGTGGTCTACGCCGCCAAGCACGGCCAGACCGCGATGGATGGCGATGGTAGCCCCAACAGCCCGTTCGCCACCGCGCTCGCGCGCGAGATCAAGCAGCCGAAGGTCGAGATCCGAAAATTGTTCGACATCGTGCGCGACGACGTCTGGGCCGCGACCAGGCACGAGCAGCAGCCGTTCACGTATGGGTCGCCGCCAGGGCGGGAAGATTTTTACTTCGTCGCGGGGAAGTAGCCGCGCTCACGCCAGCGAATTGAACCAGTCGAACGCCGTCGCGTGTCCGTTCAGAACGGCCGCTTCGCCATAGAGGCTCGACAGGAACGTGCCGCGATGGCTTGCGCCATTGACCGCGACGCCCGCGGCGAAATGCCCACCGGCGGCGATTGCGGGCCGCACCAGCCGGGGATGCAGCGCCTCATCGGCCAGCCCGTAGTAAAATCTGATCGGGGAATCGTACTGCCAGTACGTCGCACCATTGCCACCAAGGCGGCGCAGCAATGCGCTGTTGGTCTCGTTGGTGAAGCGATCGAAGAAGCCTTCGACCAGGAAATCGCCGGCGGGCGGAATGCTCTTCGCGATCTCGCCCTCGAGGCTGTAATCGGACCAGTATTTCTCCGCGAAGGCTTGATATTGGAGCTTGACCGCCGTCTTGAATAAGTCGGTCAGCCCGTAGTAGCGGCGATAGCTGCCGAGCAGGACGATCAGGCAGGGTGTGATCCAGGCCGGCGGCATCGGGTAGGAGGTTTCCGAGGCCGGAATATAGGCCGTGGGGTTCGTCCAATAGTGAAAGCTCTCGGCGAGATCATTGAACGGACTCTGTGTGGCGGTCGCCCGCACCTTGATGCCGCGGCGCTGCAGCTCCTGTTTCAGCCACCGCGTGTTCAAGGCGCCTTGCGACCAACCGTTCAGGAACAGGTTTGATTGGCGCAGGCTCAGTGTCCGCAATTCGTGCAACCCTGCCGTCAGGATGTCGAGGCAGCATTGCACCGTCGCGCCCTTCACGGCATAGGCTTCGCTCCGACCGTTGCGATAAGGGCCCTTGCCGACATAATCGGCCGCGACGACCGCATAGCCGTTGCCGGCGAAGCGCTGAATATTGAACAGGGTCTCGATCGAATCGACATTGTCGCGCAGCTCGTAATTTTCGTCCTTCAGCCGCAGCAGGTTCGACGGGACCTGATCGAAGGAGAGGATCGTGCCGTGCTGCCATGACAGGAGCGGCAAGGTGCCGCGCGCGCCGACCGGAACCGCAAGCAGGCCGCTGACCTTGACGCGTTCTCCGATATCCGGGATGCGCGTGGAGGTGACGATGCGCCGCAGCTCCACGTCGTTTCGTGCCGCATATCTTTCGGGAAAGGCAGCTGGCAGGATATTGCCTTCGTTGAAGACGGCATAGAACTTTGCGGCCAGCGTATTGAGCCGTTCCTTGGAGACGCGCACAGGCTTGCCCGCATCCGTGCGTCGTACCTGCGCCGGCAATGCAAAAGCGGTGTCCGGAATTGTGCTCGAGAGCGCAAGGCCCGCTGCCGCGCTTCCGGACTTGAGGAAGCTCCGGCGGCTCACTGCAACATCATCGAGCCGGCGATCGAGGTCATCAGGCTTTGTCGCGCGAGAGGTCATGCGTTCCACTCCGAGGCAGATCGCAAGCTGATACAGCACAAAGCCTAGCGGGCGGTGAACGCACCTCGTCGTGGCTGCTCATTGTGCGGGTCCGTGGCCCGGATGAGCGCAGCTACAAGCGGCGGATATCGCTACGCTCATCCGCGCTACGGCAGCTTCATACCACCACGCTCAGCCGTTTCGCGGCACGCGTGATGCCGGTATAGAGCCACCGCGCCCGCGAATCCTGGAACGCAAAGCTCTCGTCGAACAGCACGACGTCGTCCCATTGCGAGCCCTGCGATTTGTGCACGGTCAGGACGTAGCCGTAGTCGAACTCGTCATAGGGCTTGCGCTGCTCCCAAGCGATCTGCTCGACGCCGCCCTCGAAGCAATCGGCGCGCACTGAGACCTTGGTCACCTTGTGACCGAAATCCTCATCCGGCGACAACCGCATTGAGAGGATGCGCGATTTCGATCGCGAGGTGTTGCGCGACTTGACGCGCCACAGGCCGCCATTGAACAGGCCCTTCTTGCGGTTGTTGCGCAGGCACACCAGCTTGTCGCCGGCGACCGGGAACTGGTCCTCGATGTTCTGGCGCTGGCGCACCCGCATGTTGTAGGCGCGGCGCGTGTTGTTGCGGCCGACCAGGATCTGGTCGGCGCCCATGACGCGATCGGGATCGAGCTCCTTGCGCGAGACGACCTCGCTCTCGCCGTAACGGCCAATGTCGAGCTCGCGTCCCTCGCGGACGTCCATCGACATCCGCACGATCGGATCGTCCTGGGCCTGGCGATGCACCTCGGTCAGCATCGCGTCCGGCTCGGAATTGGTGAAGAAGCCGCCGCCCTGGATCGGAGGCAACTGCGCGGGATCGCCGAGCACCAGCAGCGGACAGTCGAACGACATCAGGTCGCGCCCCAATTCGGCATCGACCATCGAGCATTCGTCGATTACGATCAGCTTCGCCTTCGACGCCGGCGCATCGTCCCACAATTCGAAGCTCGGCTGCTCCTCGCCGGATTCGCGGGCGCGGTAGATCAGCGAATGGATGGTGGAGGCGCCGTCGCAGCCCTTGTTGCGCATGACGAGGGCCGCCTTGCCGGTGAAGGCGGCGAACTTCACCTCGCCGTCGACGCCCTCGGCGATGTGCCGCGCCAACGTGGTCTTGCCGGTGCCGGCAAAGCCGAACAGGCGGAACACCGGCGGCGTGCCGCCCCGTCCCGGCTTGGCCTTGAGCCAGTCGCCGACGGCCTTGAGCGCAGCATCCTGATGCGGGGTGAAAGTGGCCATGTCTGTCTTGAGGGAGCGGCGAATGAGGCGATTCGCCTTCCCCCAAACTAACCATTCGCCCCGCTGGTTCAAGCGCGGGCCCGTCGCATTTGAAGTCCGTTCCCGGCCGCCATCCTTCGAGACGCCCGCCTTTGGCGGGCCCTCAGGATGAGGGCTGAGTGCGCGGCGGCATTTTTGGCGGGCAAGATGCCGTTGAGCCTCATCCTGAGGAGGCTGCGAAGCAGCCATCTCGAAGGACGAGGCGTTCACTCAGGCGTCGCCAAACCCTACTGCCAGCCGGGAACGCCGCGCATGTCGGGCAGCTGGTGGGCGATGCCCTTGTGGCAGTCGATGCAGGTCTTTTCCTTGGTGAACAGGAAGCGCTGGTGCGCCACCGAGGCCCGCGGCGACTGCTTCGTGATGTCCATGGAATCGGCGCTGTGGCAGTTGCGGCATTCCAGCGAGTCGTTGGCCTTGAAGCGCGCCCATTCGTGCGCGGCGAGCTCGAGCCGGTGATCCTGGAATTTCTCGCGGGTGTCGATCGTGCCGAAGATCTTGCCCCAGACCTCCTTGGAGGCCTGCATCTTTCGCGCGATCTTGTCGGTCCAGTTGTGCGGCACGTGGCAGTCCGGGCAGGTCGCGCGCACGCCGGAGCGGTTGGTGAAGTGGACGGTCGACTTCAGCTCGGCGTAGACATTGTCCTTCATCTCGTGGCAGCCGGTGCAGAACTTCTCGGTGTTGGTGATCTCCAGCGCGGTGTTGAAGCCGCCCCAGAAGATCACTCCGGCGACGAAACCGGCCAGCACCAGGGTGCCGAGCGCGAACACCGAGCTCGGCCGGGTCAGCACCTGCCACAGCTCGAGCAGGAACGCCCGGCTGCGCGCGATGACGCCGCGCTTGGCATTCAGCTCCGCGTTGGGATCGTCGGCAGTCGTCGTCATCTGCGGCCACCCGGGCTTGCGCGCGACAGCAGCGTGTCGATGTCGGTGAAATCGTTGCTGACCGGCGGATTGGCGGTGTTCTGCGGCACGTGGCATTCGGTGCAGAAGAAGCGGCGCGGCGAGACCGAGGCCAGGAACTGGCCGTCGCGATCCATGAAGTGCGTGATCGACACCATCGGCGCCTGCGACTCCGCCGTGCGCGCCCGTGCATGGCAGGACAGGCATTTGTTGCCGTTGAGATCGACCTGATAGCCGTCGATATTGTGCGGGATGACGGGCGGCTGCTCCGGATAGTTGCGCACCTCCTTCTCGGAGGTGTTGCGGTTCGGCAGCATCGGCGGCGCCGGGCCCTCGTCGTTGAGCGGGGTCGGGCCGCGCAGGCCGGAGCTCACGGTCTGCGCCGTCAGCGAGCTTGTGCCGGCTGCGATCGCGAAGGCGAGCAGGATGATTGCGGATCGTTTCATCATGACATGTTCACCCGCTCGATGCGCACGGCGCATTTCTTGAAGTCGGTCTGCAGCGAGATCGGATCGGTGGCGTCGAGCGTCACCTTGTTGATCAGCTTGGATTCGTCGAACCACGGCACGAAGACGAGGCCGCGCGGCGGCCGGTCGCGGCCGCGCGTCTCGACGCGGGCGCGGATGAAGCCGCGGCGGGAGACCACCTTCACCTCGTCGCCGCGGCGCAGCTTCGCCTCCTGCGCATCGTCCGGATGCATGAAGCAGACCGCTTCTGGAAAAGCCTTGAACAGTTCGGGCACGCGGCGCGTCATGGTGCCGGAATGCCAGTGCTCCAGCACGCGGCCGGTCGAGAGCCAGTAGGGATATTCGTTGTCGGGCGATTCCGCCGGCGGCTCGTAGGGCAGCGCGAAGATGCGGGCCTTGCCGTCGGCATGGCCGTAGAACTGCACGTTGGTGCCCTGCTTGACGTAGGGGTCGCTGCCTTCGCGGAAGCGCCACTTGGTCTCCTGGCCGTTGACGACGGGCCAGCGCAGGCCGCGCTCCCGGTGATAGGTGTCGAACGGCGCGAGGTCGTGGCCATGGCCGCGGCCGAACTGAGCATATTCCTCGAACAGGCCCTTGTGGACGTAGAAGCCGAACGCCTTGGATTCGTCGTTGGCATAGCCCGGCTCGATATCGGTGACCGGGAATTTGTCGACCTGGCCATTCTTGTAGAGCACGTCGAACAGGGTCTTGCCGCGATATTCCGGCTTCTTGGCGATCAGCTCCGCGGGCCAGACCTCCTCGATTCTAAAGCGCTTGGAGAACTCCATGAGTTGCCAGAGATCCGACTTCGAATCGCCCGGCGCGGGGACGAGCTGGTGCCAGAACTGGGTGCGCCGCTCGGCATTGCCGTAGGCGCCTTCCTTCTCCACCCACATCGCGGTGGGCAGGATCAGATCGGCGGCGAGCGCCGTCACGGTTGGATAGGCATCGGAGACCACGATGAAATTGTCGGGGTTGCGGAAGCCTGGATAGATCTCCTCGTTGACGTTGGGACCGGCCTGCAGGTTGTTGTTGACCTGCACCCAATAGGCGTTGATCAGGCCGTCCTTCAGCATCCGGCTTTGCAGCACGGCGTGCGCGCCCGGCTTGTCCGGAATGGTGCCTTCGGGCAGCTGCCAGATCTGCTCCGTGTGGTCGCGATGCTTCTTGTTGGTCACCACCATGTCCGCGGGCAGACGGTGCGAGAAGGTGCCGACCTCGCGCGCGGTGCCGCAGGCCGAGGGCTGGCCGGTCAGCGAGAACGGGCTGTTGCCGGGCGCGGAGATCTTTCCGGTCAAAAGGTGGATGTTGTAGACGAGGTTGTTGCACCAGACGCCGCGGGTGTGCTGGTTGAAGCCCATGGTCCAGAACGAGACCACTTTTGTCTTCGGGTCGGCATACAACTCGGCCAGCGCCTCGAGCCGGTTCAGCGGCACGCCCGACATTTGGGCGGCTTTCTCCAGCGTGTACTCCGACACGAACTTGGCGAATTCGTCATAGCTCATGTCGGTGGCGTCGTTGGGTTTCGCCGCGCCCGTCGCCTTCTTCTGCAGCGGATGCTCGGGCCGCAGGCCGTAGCCGATGTCGGTCTGGCCGCGCTTGAACACGGTATGTGCGGCAACGAAGTCCTTGTTGACGCGACCGGTCTTGATGATGTGGTTGGCGATGGCGTTGAGGATGTACAGGTCGGTGTGCGGCTTGAACACCATGCCGATGTCGGCGAGGTCGAACGAGCGGTGCTCGAAGGTGGAGAGCACGGCGACGCGGACATGCGGTGCGGACAGCCGGCGGTCGGCGATGCGCGTCCACAGGATCGGATGCATCTCCGCCATGTTGGAGCCCCACAGCACGAAGGCATCGGTGGCCTCGATGTCGTCGTAGCAGCCGGCCGGCTCGTCGATGCCGAAGGTGCGCATCATGCCGGCGACCGCCGAGGCCATGCAGTGCCGCGCATTGGGATCGATGTTGTTGGTGCGGAAGCCGGCCTTGAACAGCTTGACGGCGGCATAGCCTTCCCAGATCGTCCACTGGCCGGAGCCGAACATGGCGACGCCGTTGGGGCCGCGCTTCTTGATCGCTTCCTTCCACTTCAGCTCCATGATGTCGAAGGCTTCGGTCCAGGTGACGGGCGTGAACTCGCCGTTCTTGTCGTACTTGCCGCCCGTCTTGCGCAGCATCGGCTGCGTCAGCCGGTCATGGCCGTACATGATCTTGGAGAGGAAGTAGCCCTTGACGCAGTTGAGGCCGCGATTGACCTCGGCCTTGATGTCGCCATGGGTGGCGACGACGCGGTTGTCCTTGGTCGCGACCATCACCGAGCAGCCTGTGCCGCAGAAGCGGCAGGCGGCCTTGTCCCATTTCAATTCGCTCTCCTTCCGCTCGGCGGCGAGGTTGGCGGCGAGCGCCGGTGCCGGCAGGCCGGCGGCGGCCGCGGCGATCGCGGCGGCCTCGAGCTTGAGCATCTGGCGGCGGTCGAGCTTCGGCGATGTCATGATGGCTCTTCCTGACTCAGGCGGTTTCAATGGCGTGGAAGACGAGCGCTGCGGAATAGACGTTCGGCAGCGACTGGATGGTGTTGAGCATGGTGCCAAGGCTGCCGGCATCCGCCGCTTCAGCCACGACGACGAGCTTTCCGCGCGCGTCGCGGCCGTGGATCTCGCAGCCGGGCAGCGCGGCAATCTCGGCTTCGAGTTCGGCAAGGCGTTCGGGCCGCGCCTGCACGATGATGCTGGCGATCTCGGCGCCCGGCGGCGCGATGACGCGGTCGGCGCTGAGCACCCGGCCGGTGATCAAGGCGCGGCGGTTGAGTGTGGCGTGAGCCATGATGCCTGTCTTTCGCTAGTTGCCGATCAATGCGGGGAGGGCGGCGGGCCGGGAGGGCCGGCGAACATCTGGTAGATCCAGACGCCGAGCCCGTAACTGCCGACCGTCCCGACCGCGAGGACGGGCATCACGATCGCGGTCAGGAACAGGAAGGCGAAAATCTCCATGCGCTTACGGCGCACGCGCGACGTCGTGTCGTCAGGGGCCGACATATTCGGTCTCTTGAAGCTGTGGGGAATCGTGACGGCATCCGGGCCGTCGCCTTGCTGCACTTTAGATACGTTCCACCCGACAGCGCGTTGATTTGGATCAATGTCGGTTGGCTGCCTCTCGCTGCGCCGGAGGATGGATCGTCTCCCACGTGGCGGAATTGCGCATCCGTAGACAGCGTCGCCTCGCGCATTAAGATGCCGTTAACAACAACAAGCGGGAGAGCGACGCCATGAAGTTCGGCATCTTCTACGAGCTGCAGCTGCCGCGGCCCTGGGCGGCCGGCGACGAACTCGCCCTTTATCAGAATGCGCTCTCGCAGATGGAGCTCGCCGACAAGCTCGGCTACGACCATGCCTGGGTGGTCGAGCATCACTTCCTCGAAGAATATTCGCACTCGCCCTCGCCGGAATCGTTCCTGGCTGCCGCAAGCCAGCGCACCAAGAACATCCGGCTCGGCCACGGCATCCTCCAGCTCACCACCAACCATCCGGCGCGCGTCGCCGAGCGCGTCGCGGTGCTGGATCTGCTCTCGAACGGCCGCTGCGAGTTCGGCATGGGCGAGAGCGCCTCGATCACCGAGCTCGAGCCGTTCGGCCGCGACATGGAGACCAAGAAGGAGGTGTTCGAGGAGGCGGTCGCGGCCATCTTCCCGATGTTCAAGGACGCAGGCTCAGAGCATCACGGCAAATATTTCGACATCCCCTTGCGCAACGTCGTGCCCAAGCCGGTGCAGAAGCCGCACCCGCCGCTGTGGATGGCCTGCTCGCAGCTGCCGACCATCGAACGTGCCGGCCGCCACGGCTTCGGTGCGCTCGGCTTCCAGTTCGTCAGCGCCGATGCCGCGCATGCCTGGGTGCACGCCTATTACAACGCCATCACCAAGCGGCTGCACAAGCTCGCCGACTACGAGATCAATCCGAACATGGCGCTGGTCTCGTTCTTCATGTGCGCGAAGACGGATGAAGAGGCGCGCGCCCGCGCCGACGGCGCCACCTTCTTCCAGTTTGCGCTGCGCTTCTACGGCGCTTCGCAGAGCCGCCAGCGCCCCGCGCCCTACACCGTCAACATGTGGGACGAGTACAACAAGTGGAAGCGCGACAATCCGCAAGCCCAGGAGGCGGCGCTGCGTGGCGGCCTGATCGGCTCGCCCGAGACGATCCGGAAGAAGCTGAAGCGCTTCCAGTCCTCGCACATCGACCAGGTCATCTTGCTCAACCAGGCCGGCAAGAACAGTCACGAGCATATCTGCGAGTCGCTGGAGCTGTTCGGTCGCGAGGTGATGCCGGAGTTCCAGAACGATCCGGCGCAGGCGGCCTGGAAGCAGGGCGTGATGAGCGGCGAGATCGAGCTGGAAGAGATCGATACCGAGGCCTTCACCGATCGCTACGGCAAGCTGGCGATCAACGTGGCCCCCGCGAAGGCGGCGGCGGGGTAGCGTGTAAGCCACGACAGGTCCTGCTTCCTGGCGCTGAAGCCGGTGCGGTGAGCCGCGCAGGAGTGCGGCGTTTTGACCCGGAGCAGACCTTTCGAACTCTCTGCATCCAGCAATGGCTGGGCGCTCGACGTCGCTCTCCCTTGCGCTGCTTCACGCATATCGTCGTCCCAGCAAGCGCCCAAGCGGCGCGAGGAACGATTCAACACAGCGTGAGTTCGACCTCAAATCCAAGAAACAAAGCAAGAGGGTAACGCGATGACACGATCCGTGGAGGAGTTGAGACGGGAGTCCGAGCGTAGCCGCGCGGAGCTGGCGGCGACGGTCGGACGGTTGAAGGAGCAGATATCGGACACCGCCGAGGACATTCGCCACAAAGTCTCGCCGCAGCACATCAAATCCGAAGTCACCGAATACGTCAGCCACAAGACCCAGAGCTGGGTCGAAGGGCTCAAGCAACAGATCATGGACAACCCGATGGGCGCAGTGGCCGCGGGCGCCGCAGTGGGCGTTCCGTTGCTTCGGTTGGTGCGAGGTACGCCGTTGCCACTTCTCATGATCGGCGCAGGACTCGCCCTGACCTCGAAGACGGTGCGCGATCGTGCTGCAGACGTCACCGGCCCGGTCTTGGACAAAGCCGGGCACATGCTTGAGGGGGTGGCCGAGGGC
Organism: Bradyrhizobium yuanmingense; assembly: GCF_900094575.1. Classification (GTDB taxonomy): domain Bacteria; phylum Pseudomonadota; class Alphaproteobacteria; order Rhizobiales; family Xanthobacteraceae; genus Bradyrhizobium; species Bradyrhizobium yuanmingense. Next base: position 650,974 of record NZ_FMAE01000003.1, read on the forward strand.
GCACGGGCGATGCAGGGTGATGCCAAGGAGACGCTGTCCTCCGCGCAAAGCCGAACCGCTGGCATGGCTGATGACGCGCAGGAGAAGGCCGCCGGCATTGCCGCTGATCTGCGGGAGAGCGCGGCGCGTGCTGCCACTTTTGCGAGTGAAAAGCTCAAGAGTGGCATGAATGCAACCAGGGATGCCGCCGCGAGCGCGCCTGACCAGGCCCGGCAGGCCATTGGCGACAATGCTGCGCTCATCGGCGGCCTGGGCATCGCGATCGGCGCCATCATTGCGGCTGCTCTTCCCGAGACCAAGGTCGAAGCTAAGGTTATGGGCCGGACGAGCGACGGGGTGAAGCAGGCTGCTGCCGCCGCGGCGCAATCCGGGTTCGAGGCCGCAAGAGACGCCACCACGTCGGCGGCCGATGCTGCGGCGCAAAGGGTCGCCGATGCTGATCTCGGCACCCATGCCAGCCGCATGACGCAGAACATGGCGGACACTCTGAAGGAGGCTGCGGACGACGTCGTCAAAGCTGCCTTTAGCCCCTCTCAAACCAAAACCTGAAGGAAACCATCATGAGCGATTTGGACCCGCAGAACGTGAAGCAGTTCACAAAGAACCAGGACAAGGGCACCGCGAAGGACATGAAAGAGCAGATCGGCGATGCCGGAGCGGAGATGAAGCAGCGCGCCGGCGATGCGTTCCGGGCATCGGCCGACGTCGCGCGAGACAAGTTCGGCGAGGCCGCGGATGCAGCAAAGGGCGTCGCGGACGGAACCATGGACCAGATTCAGAGCCAGGCGCGCGAACAGCAGCGATCGGGCGCCGATTTCGTCGAGCGCCTCGCGGCCAACATCCGCGAGGCCGGACGGGCTTTCGAGAGCGACGTACCCTTCGCCGCACGCGGCATCGGTTCGGCGGCGGACTATGTCGAGGATGCCGCCCAGAAGATTCGGGACGGAAGCTTCCGAGATCTTGTCGCAGGCGCGACCGATTTCGCCAAACGTCAGCCGGCCGCCTTTCTTGGCATATCGGTGCTGGCTGGCTTCGCGGCCGTTCGCTTCCTGAAGGCATCGGGCGGACAGTCGTCATCCCAAGGGCAGCGCAACACCCCCGGCAGCACGTCGGGGAGCGGGCAAACGTCGGGCGGGAGACCGTTTTCGGCGGGAGAGCAAAACTGGAATCGGGAGTCCGGGACCCGTAACCCCCATACGCAACAATCCTCATCCTTCCAGGGCAGCACGTTACCATGAGCATCGAGCGCGATATCAAAACCAGCAAAAGCGAGTTCAGGGAAATCTCGACGCTGCTCGGCGATGCCATGTCGCAGTTCGCCAAGCTGTTCCAGAACGAGATCGACCTGGCAAAGGCAGAAGTTGGCGAGAAGCTCCAGAAGATCGGCGGCGCCGTCGGCTTGATCGTAGGCGGCGCCGTTCTGGTGATCCCGGCCATCGTCATGGCCTTGTTTGCCCTCTCGGCCGCATTGATCTCCGCAGGATGGTCGCAGCCACTGTCATATCTGACATCGGCAGTCATCGCTGCGGCCATCGCCGCCGCGCTGGTGGCCATGGGCATGAACCGGCTTGATATGCGTCAGCTGGCTCCCCGCGAAACGATCGGCCAGCTGGAAAAAGACAAGGACACCGTGAAGGGAATGGTGCGATGAGCAGCACGAAAACCGGTTTTATCGACAATCTGGTAACGGCCGCCACGGACAATCCGCTTGCCGCGGCCCTCATCGGAGGCGGCGCGCTTTGGCTATTGGCCGGCGACCAGAAGTTAAAGACTGTAGCGCGTTCTGCTGCCGAGGCCGTCGAACCCGTTGCCGACTTAGGGACGCGCGGCTTCAGCTCGGCAGCATCCGCGATCAAGCGGACCGTGGCGCCGCCGACCGCCCCCGAAATGGACAACGACGGCTCGCAAGGGGTCGGGGAGACCCTGCGTGGCGCGACCGCCGCCGCTTCCGATACTATGTCGCAGGCCGCCGAGGGCGTCCGGGATCGTTTCGACGAGGGCGTCGCCTTCGCGCAGGAGCAATTCAGCAAGCTGGGCAATGCGCTTCCGAACAAGGACACCATGGCGAGTGCGAAGTCGTCACTGGCGGACATGCTGGAGCGGCAACCGCTCGTGCTAGGGGTCGTGGGCATCGCAATTGGTGCGGCCGTGGCGGGCGCGTTCCGCGCCTCCGAGATCGAGAACCAGTATATCGGAGACGTCAGCGACGACGTGAAGGCTGACCTGAACCGGCGCGCCGGTGCGGTCTCGCAGGCCCTGCGTGAAGCCTCGGACACGGTTGTCTCGGAAATCAGCGATACCGGCGCCGAGATTGTGGACCGAGTCAAGCAGGCCGGGATGGACGCCGCGGCAGCTGCCCGCGCCGAGGTGAAGGCTCCGTAGTGAGGCGACGGAGAGCGGGGTGCGCTGGCCACGCGCCTCGCTCTGGTTGGGTGATCAGGCAGGTGGGTTGTCCTGAAGGCGAACCTAATCCCAGTATGGAATGGCCGGACGGGCGATCATCAGCCAGAAGATCATCAGCACGGCCGCGAACGCCGGAAAGCCGAAGGCGAACCACCACCAGAACAGACGGTGATAGCGGGCGGGCAGCTTGCCGTTGCTCGCGACCGCTGCGACGGCGAGATCGCGCATCTGCATCTGCATCCACACCACCGGCAGCCAGAAGGCGCCGATCACGAGATACAGTGCAATCGACGCCGCCACCCAGCCGTCGCCGAGGGAATACCCGCTCGACCAGGCGAGCCATGTCCCGGTGATCGGCTGCAGGATCACGGCACTCGCCGTGAACAGGAAGTCGGCCAGCACCACCGTCCGCGCGACTCCCGCGATCTCGCGCGGGTCGCCGCGCAGATGTGCCACCAGCATGAAGAAGGCGATGCCGGCCCCGGTGCCGAGCAGCACGGCAGCGCCGATGATGTGCGCCATCTTCACGAGGAAATAGATCATCAGCGATCCTCGCGGATGGCCATGGCGACCAGATTGAGCATGATCACCGGCCAGATCTTCAGCATCGGTCCCAGCGGATCGGCCCACAGTCGCGGCACCAGGACGGTGCCGATCACGGCATAGGTGAGCGAGATGATCAGTGCGGCCCAGAGTCCGTAGCGGCTCAGAGGCCGCCAGAGAATGGCGATGCCGATGACGATGTCGGCGAGCGCGCCCGCGGTGACGACGAGCGCCGCGACGTTCCCTTGCAGCCCGCCTTCAAGCAGCAACGACATGCCGATATTCCAGCCCGCGCTCAGCGAGATGATGCCGGTGGCGATCCAGAACGCGCCGAAGACGCCAAAGATCAGCGGCTTGAGCGCATACAGCTGTGCAAACCAGCGTTCCTGCACCGACGCAGGCTCGCGTGCGAGCGCGACTTCGAGATCGCGCGGTGGAGTGCCGGTCAATCGACGCCAGGGCTCGGGATCGCCGGTCGCACCGCGGCGCATTTCCGCCTGTGCCGTCGTGTTGATGGGCGTTGGCCATCCCAGCATCTGCGCAACGTCGCCCGCACGATAGGCAATTGAAGCCGCCCAGCGCGGCAGCTGCAGGCGATAGGCCGGGCGCCAGCGCAGCCAGGCGCGAAACAGCGCGACCGCATCGCTGAAGGCGATCCGCCGCGGGCCGGCCAGATCGACCGCGACCCGTGAAGGCGCGCCGGGCTGCAGGAAGAACAGCACGGTCTCAACGACGTCGTCGAGATGCACCGGTTGAATCGCCGCCGTGTCCGGCATGACCGGCAGAACCGGCAGCGCCGCCAGCCCGCGCAGCAGCGCGCTGCCACCATAGGCGGGCCGGCCGACCACGACAGAAGGCCGCAGCACCACCCAATCGAGCTCCCGCGCCATCAAGGCGGCTTCGCCCTCGCGCTTGGTGCGGGAAAAATCGCTGAGCGCATCGACATTGCTGCCGATTGCCGAGAACAGGATGACCCTGCGGACCCCGGCGGTCTCGCAGGCCGCATAGAGTGCCGCGCTGCCGGCGACATGAACGCCTTGCATGTCCTGTCCCTGCAGCGCACCCGCTGCATTGATCACGGCATCGACGCCGGCGAGAAGGCCCTTCCATTTCGACACATCGGTGGTCCGGGCGACGTCGAGCGCGACGTGGCGAGGATCGTGCGCCGCCGCGGGATGACGCGACACCAAGATGCAGTCATGTCCTTCGGCGGACAGCCTGGCGTGGATCGCCGATCCGATGAGTCCTGTAGCCCCGACGAGAAGGATGCGCATCGACTGATCCTTCGATGAGCGGCCTGGGCAACGCCCTGATCAAGCCTTGAAGATACGGACCAATAAAGCGGGGCTGCAATCGTTCCTCGCGGGGGAACTGATGGGTTTGGCTGCAGGCAGAGAACCGGACACCCCGCCCCGCGCAGCTCCCTTGAAGTCAATGGCGGATGATCGAAAGGGTACGGAGCGACGCAGCGGCGTGATCCGCGAATGCCCTCACAGCCGGTGCGGTGCGCCGGGAACCGGGAATCACGACTTGAACCGGTACGGCCGGCTCATAGGCCGGAAGAAGACGCACGAGCTTGCCTGACGAAATCTCGGCTTCGACCTGATAGGATAAAAGTCGAGCGATGCCTTGGCCCGATGTCACGGCGGCAATGACCGTGTCGAGATCTGTCGTCATGAGGCGCGGCATCACGCGAACCGTGTGCAAGCGACCTCGATTTTGAAAACGCAGTTCGGTCGGCCCCGCAAATCCGGAAAAGAACACGACATCGTGCTTCGGTATGTCTCGCGGATGTCGAGGCTCAGGTTGCCTGCGCAAGTAGGAAGGGCTGGCCACCAGGACGCGACGGACCGACCCCACTGATCTGACGACGAGGCGCGAGTCGCGCGGCTGACCTATCCTGACCGCAACATCGATGCCTTCACTGATCAGGTCGAGCGACCTTTCGCCCATGACGAGCTCGATACGGATCGCCGGATGAGCGTCAAGGAAGCTCGATACGATCGGGGCGACATGACGGCGTCCGAAGATGGTGGGAGCGGCTATTCGCAGGATACCGTGCAGCGGAGCCCCCTCCGTCTCGACAAGCCTGCTCATGACGGTCGAGTAGCCGTTGACCAGCTCGCGGGCGCGCTCAGCAAAGTGGCGTCCGGCATCCGTCGGTGCAAGGCGGCGGGTTGTTCGCTCCACCAATCGTCTTCCGACCCTTTCCTCGAGGGCCGCAAGCGCGCGAGTGACCGCGGGAGGCGAACGCTTCAATCGCTTTGCTGCGCCTACCAGACTTCCAACCTCAACTATCGCGACGAATGTCGCAAGTTCATCGAGCCTGTCCATCGGATCATTCCCCGAAATGGAATTGTGACTTTCAGCATTAATTCTAGTGCAATTCAGGAGGTCGTAATAGCCTTCGAATGCGGTCGGCAGCGGAGGCGATCATGATCGCGGCAGCGCGAGAGGCCATAAAGGCTGATAACGCAGACGCAGTGCTCGCGTTTTTCAACGAGCATCAGTGCCCCGCCTTTGTTTCGCAACTCGTTTCGAAAGGTGCCCTCATGCCCGCAGCATTGGAATTTCTGTTGTGGTGTGTCGCGCTCGCAACGTGGCTGATGCTTCTTTGCGCGCTGGTCAGTGAGCGCTTGAAGCGGCTCTCAAAGCTTTTCAGTCATCTGCGCGAGATTGCTTTCAGGCACAGGGTGAAGTGACTCGGTGGGGCCATCGGATCAGCCTCATCTGAGAAAATCGCGACGATGCCGTCTCGAAGGGGGAGGCGCAGCGTGAGACCCGCCAATGGTGTCTGCAACAGCCGAGCGGCCCTGGGCGGCGGTGCTCGTGAGCGCTTCCGGTAAGATTCCGTTGCTGCTATCCTCTCGCAAAAGAGCGTCTTGCGGAGGAATACGGTGCGACCCAACGGGACAACCTTTCATCCGTCGGCCGGCGATGTCACGCCCGCGGTGCTCGCCATCGGCCGCTCCGATTTTCCCGATGTGCTCATCGACACGCTGCGCCGGCAGGCCGATGTCGGCCATTGCATGGTGTTCGCGCTGAGCCGGGCAGGCGCGGCAAGCTGCCTGCTCGATGCCGGCAACATCCCGATCGGCGCCGATCTCGGCGCCGCCTATGCCGGCCAGTTCCACGAAACGGATCCCAACCGCGATGCGCTGTTCGAAGGCGAGGGCGGCGCGCCGATCATGCTGCCTCGCTTCGCGCCGCGCATGTACGGCGCGCGCTACCGCAAGATCTTCTTCCAGGATTCCGGCATCGTCGACAAATGTGCGACCGCGATCTGGACCGGTGACACCTGCTTCTACGTCAACTTCTATCGGATCGCCGCGCAGGGCCGCTTCAGCGCCGCCCAGCGCGAGCGGCTCGGGGCGATCGCACCGGCGATCGCAGCCAGCGTCGCCCGCCATTTCCAGGAGAAGCCGACGTCCGATCTTGCGTCCCTGTTCGCGACGCGCAAGCCGCTCTCCGCGCTCACCCTGCGCGAGCAGGAGGTCTGCCGCCATATCCTCGGAGGCTTCAGCTCGGAGGCGATTTCGCAGGCGCTCGGCATCAGCCTGCATTCGATCCTGACCTACCGCAAGCGCGCCTATGAGCGGCTCGGCATCTCCTCGCAGAGCGAATTATTCGGAATTGTGCTGCGCCTGCTGACGGGTCCGCGCGGCCTGAACTAGGGGCTCCAAGTCCGCGATGTCTGTGTCCATCCAACTTTAGTTGAAGCATTTGGCCTATCATCCGATGCGGTTGCGGCACGTAGGGCCGATCCGAGGATGAGAACATGCCAGACTGGCTTCTTGCACCTATCTGCCTGGTCGCCTTGCTGGGAGTCATTGGCTACGCCTTTTACCAGGGCATGAGGGTCCCGCCGGATCGAAACAATACGAACTTTGGACCCGGCCAGAATGATGGTTGGTCCGGCGGCTCTGACGGCCATTCCGGAAGTTAGCAACGTCGGCGCGGCCGAACGTCCGACGAACCCGAGCTAACCCGACGATCGCTTCTCGACAGCCGCCGCGATTTTCTCCAGGGCGGCGTTTGTGTGCCGCAAGTCGACCAGCTGCTGTTCGCACATCTCGATGATCGTTCGTCCAGACCGCCATCCGAACGACCGTGCGCCCCCTCGGCAACAAAGCCAGATCAGCGCTGCCAGAAAGACGCCGGCAGCGAGCCAGGATAGCGCCTGCTTCCGGTCGACGTCCGCGAAGGCCTGGCGGAGGTCGCCCTTGCGCAGGTACGCAATCGCGCGGCTGCCGTAGGCGGCATAGTCGTGGGCATATTCGGGATCAACTGCGATCACCCGGTTGTAGTCGGCAATGGCACGGTCAAAATCGCCTTTGGCAAAATAGGCGTTGCCCCGGGCCATGAGAGCGAAGCTATTGTTCGCATTCAGCTGGATGGTGGCGGTATAGTCGGCAATGGCGCGGTCGTTGTCCCCTTTCCTTTGATAGGCGTAGCCGCGCTCGCCGTATCCGACCCGCTTTCCATGGTCTGACAGGCCGGCTTCGAATGCCTGGTCGACGTCGGCTATTGCCCGGTCGTGGTCGTGCCGTTGGTTGTAGATGTGCGACCGGTTGAGCAGTGAGCCGCCAGCTTTCGGGTTTACCCGGATCGCCGCGGTGAAATCTTCAAGGGCGCGGTCATCGCGATCGGCGAAGCTTGTCCATGGCCAGGAACAGCCACGCGCATGATACAAACTCGACAGGTCTTCGCCGTTGTAGTCTCCGCTCTGGATCGCGCGTGTGCAGGCAGCGATGATCTCGGCAGAGGCTTCCTTCGTCCGTTCCAAACAGACTTGTCGATCGTCGGCAGCCGCTGGCCGGCTGACGACGGCGGCTGCGAGTGCCAGAACAACTAGCAGGATGTCGGCGGCAATGCCCGAGCGCATGACTTCGTCCCCGCGATGCCCGGTGTTCGCGCTAACCAGGAGACGGCTTTTCCAGAGCGGTCGCGATCCTCTCCAGCAATGCATTGGTTCGCCTGTTTTCCGCGACCTGCTGCTCGTATAGATCGACCCAGCTCGCCCCGGATGATGAGCGCCGGATCGTGCGCGAGTACCATAGCCAGGCGCCCACCAGCACCAGGAACGGCAACCAGGACACGATCAGATTAAAGACCCAGGATGAACCACCGCTTCCGCCTGGTGTGTTGGCGAACGCAAAGAAAACGACGAGAGCTCCGACGAGACTGACCCACAAGGCAATCAACAGAAGTCGAGATCGAAGCTTGGTCATTTCAGTCACGGCAGTTCCCTTTGGTCGGCTGACAAGGCCGATACTATCATGAGTTGATTTCTCCTCCATGCTCTCGCGCATGCGGTCGTTGCAACGTGGTTAGCCGTTTCTTTGCTGTACGCCTTGGCCATCATGACGCCCACCGTCACGAGGGCACACCGTGAAATTCGTTGCAATTGTCCGGATTGGGCCGGAAGCCGTCGTTGCCTTTCGCTCAGAACGTTCGCGCGGGGTCCCTCAGCGGAAATTAACGTTGCGTCGCCAACATGCTCGACATGCATTCCAAACGGCGTCGTCAAGTGCCCTATCTGGTTCACACCAAAAGAGAGCTCGGCCTGATGCTCCGAGGCACCAAGCCCCTCGCATATTTCATGGATATCGTCGGCCAGGAGCCGGACATCTGTATTCGGTATTGGCGCATGTTCGACCGGCATGTCGCTGAAGGCCGCCTGACGAAGCGCGAGCTGATCGAGCCATGTCCTGGGGCGCCGCAGCTCGAATATCGGATGCTGTTCTACACATTGCCCGGTCACGAGTGGCGGATTGACGCCATGCTTGCGCTGCTGAACGAGGCCGGAGCCTGGTCCGATGATCGAGAACGGCGCTTCGGCGAATTGCTCGGTTACGAGACCTGGCAGATCGACCATTGGCTGACGCATGGTCGCTCGCCGACCGACGCTTAGCTTGCTGTCCCGCACACTGGCAACCCTGCAGCGCTCGAGGAGCCCCTTGCTATGCGGAAAGTCGGGAACGATAGGGCGCGGTGAGCAGCAGCATGAACAGCGCTCTCTCGGCCTGGTACTTTGCTGCGGGTCGACTGGCTTCCCGGCCCTGCATCACCACCGCGCCTTGAATGGTGCAGACGCTCCAGCTCCATGTCCTGCGCCTGCGCTGCGCCAGGGTCACTTCGAAAATCGGAAATTCCGGTCCCGCCATCGCCGCCGCTTCTCGCCAGACATCCAATTTGGGCGGAGTTGAACCCGGAGCGCCGGCCTGTGTCTTCACCCATTTGGGTGAAGCGAAGCTTGTCCCTGCCGACGCACGCCACCGGACAAGTCCGGCGTCAATCTCTCAGCGGTAATTTGGGGATCGCACCGAAGAGGGCAGCTGCGCTCTTCTGGTTGCGCGTTCCCGTCTTGGCGAGGACGGCCTTGACCTGGGTGCGGATGGTTTCGCGGCTGAGCCCGTGATGCGCGGCGATGTCGCCGATCGTCTGTCCTTGCGCGATTCCGCGCGCAACGCGCGCCTCGCTCGGGGTGAGGTCGAACAGGCCGCGAATGAGGGCGAGGCTCGGGGCCTGTGAGGCGGTGACCGGCGTCGCGATGAGGAGGCCAACCGCTCCATCGAAGAGATCGCGGGCCTCGCCCGGCATCGAAACCAGATGAAGCACCACCCGATCGAGATCGCTGGCGCGACGCGCGGCGAAGGAGCACACGGCCTTGTCCGGCGCATCGAGTTGGGCGAGGCCGGCGCGCAGCAGGGTGTCGGCGGCGCGGTCCTTGATCGCGATCCGGTCCTTCGGCAACCATTGCAGAAGGTCGGTCATGGCTTCGATCAAGGCGTTGGCGGTCAGAACCCGCCCGGAGCGCGTGATCGCGAGGGCCGGCAAGCCGACCAGCGACAGCGCCTCGGTTGCCGCCCGCATCCGGGTGAGGCGCCAGCGTGTCGACAGCAAAGCCGCCCGCGCGAGATGGGGGCGAAAGCGGTCGAGAAAATCGAGGTCCTGCCGCGAAAAGGCGGGGCGGCCGGCCAGTCTTTCCATGTGGAAGACGATGATCTCACCGGACGGGCTGCGGACCGCCGTCGCGCAGGCGTGTTCGAAGCCCCACTTCTTGTTCCATTCCACCCGATATGGATCGCGCTCCCATTCCTCCGGCGAAAATGCCTCGTGCTCGCCGACGAAGCCGGGGTGATCAAGCGCCAGGAGTCGCGGGGTCGTCTCCGTCCGGCTGGAGAGGTCGCCACGCAGGAACGCCGAGAAAGCCTCGCGGATCGACGGCGACGTCACGACACCATTCCAGACACCGGACCACTGATCGGAGTCCGAGGTGATCATGACCATGCCATGCGCGCCCGCGGCATGAGCGATGTTCTCCAGGACGTCCGGCCAGAGCTCCGGAACGGTCGCTGCCTCGTGGATGCGGTCCACGATCTGCTCGAAGTCGATGCCCGTCATTGCTGCGCTGGACCCATCAGATTCGACCGATCTTTCAGACGCGCGGCGTGCATTTCTGCAGCAGCCTTCGTGCTTCGCCCGCCCAAGGCCCTTGATACCAATCCGCTTCGGCGGAACCAATTGCTACTATTTCCCAAGCCGGCCCGGATGGACGGCTAGCAGAAATCATGTCCATATATCAACTATTTGACAGGTCAGAGGTTGTCCCGGCGGCTTTCAAGGTCGGTCTGATCCCGTAAGCCGGGGGCAGCGCTGAATGGACCACGGTTCTCGGCGCATCAACCTATCGGCGTTCGCGGATAGAGGAGGCGAGCATGATCCTCATATGGCTTGGAGTGCTCCTTGTTTTCGGCGGCGTACTCCAAATGGCGTTTCAGCCCATTTGGCGAGGTCGATTCAGTGGTGGGAAGTGGCTTCGCTCCGGACGTGACACGCTGGAGCCTGAAAGGCCCGGCAGCGGCTTCGGCGTCAAATCGAACTGGCCTGGACTTGTGATGGTCGCGCTTGGCGGCGCTTTCTTGCTGGCCGGAGCTGCCATCTGAGTTGAAAGCAGACAAAGGCAGCTTTTTGGGGCCCGCCTGTCCCAATCCATGGGGACAGACGGCGGCAACTGAAAGGCGCTAGCCTCGGCATCGAGGAGACGACAAGGGAGCGAAGCTTGAGCACCGCGCCGCGCATCGAGATCGACCCGGCTGCCTTCTGGGCCGACCCCTATCCGATGCTCGCCAAGATGCGGAAGGAGGCGCCGATCGCCTTCGTGCCGCAGCTCGGCTCGACGCTGCTGACGAGCCGCGACGACATCTCGATCTCGGAGAAGCAGATCGACGTGTTCTCCTCGCACCAGCCCGCCGGCCTGATGAACCGGCTGATGGGCCACAACATGATGCGCAAGGATGGCGAGGCGCATCTCGTCGAGCGCCGGGCGATGTTTCCGACGGTGTCACCGAAGACGGTGAAGGGCTACTGGACCGCACAGTTCCAGGCCCATGCGGATCGCATCATCGCTTCACTCGAACCGGGCCGGATCGATCTCATGCGCGACTTCGCGCTGCCGTTCTCCGGCGAATGCCTGAAGTCGATCACCGGCCTTACCAATATCGGCTTTCAGGACATGGACGCGTGGTCGCAAGGCATGATCGAAGGCATCGCCAATTATGCCGGCGACCCTGAGGTCGAGGCGCGCTGTCATGCGGCGACCGCGGGCATCGACGCCGCGATCGACGACATCCTGCCGGTGATGCGCAAGCATCCCGACCAGAGCATTTTGGGCGTGCTGCTCGCCTCGGATATGCCGATGGAGAGTGTGCGCGCCAACGTCAAGCTCGCCATCTCCGGCGGCCAGAACGAGCCGCGCAAGGCGATCGCCGGCACGGTCTGGGCGCTGCTGACCCATCCCGACCAGCTCGATCTGGTCCTGCGCGGCGACGTGTCGTGGCTGCAGGCCTTCGAGGAATATGCCCGCTGGATCTCGCCGATCGGCATGTCGCCGCGCCGCATCGCAAAACCCTGGACCATTCGCGATGTGGCGTTCGAGCTCGACGAGCGCGTGTTCCTGATGTTCGGCTCCGCCAACCGCGACGAGAAGCATTTCGAGCGCGCCGATCAGTTCGACGTGCGGCGCGACACCTCCAAGAGCGTCGCCTTCGGCGCCGGCCCGCATTTCTGCGCCGGCGCCTTCGCCTCGCGCGCCATGATCGCCGACGTCGCGCTGCCGACATTGTTCGCGCGCGCCTCGCGCATCGAGCTCGCCGAGGACGAAGCGTTGCGGATCGGCGGCTGGGCCTTCCGCGGGCTGCAGAATCTGCCGGTGAGGTGGGAGCAATAGGCCGGTGGTGCTCGTGGCACGTCGCCCGTCACACGTTCGGTGTCATCGCCCGGCTTGACCGGGCGATCCAGTACTCCGAGACAGTTGTGGTTGAATCGCCGGGCCGCGGCGTACTGGATTCCCCGCCTTCGCGGGGAATGACGGCGAGAGGGTGGAGGGAGCTCCGCGCCTCGGCACCCACTACGAAATCATGCCATTCTGCCGCTGTTTTGCCCGACGAGTCAACCGCACTTCGGATAATACGTAAGTCGTTGTTTTCGCACGCCCGGCTACTGTGCATGGGGTTGTTTTGCGACTTTTTATGTTCCGCCGGTCCGGGCTCGACCAAATCCGTGGAGCCCTCACATTCGCGTGCAGAAAAATTCCATCCTCATTCGCTTCGCCGCTTGAAAGATTAGTCACGCGCGCGGCATGCAGCGCAGTGCTCGCATCGCTATTTTCCCGGACGTCTCGACAGCTCCGATGACGCGCACCATCATTCGGCAAACGTGAATGATGACAGCCGCACGCGGCCGGGAGTGTGGGATGCAGCGTCGAGACTTTCTGAAACTTTCGGTTGGAACTGCGGCCGCCGCTGCGTTCGCATCGCCTGCGATCGCGCAAGGCGCGGTGAAGGAAATTCGCATCGGCTACCAGAAGACCGGCGTGCTGGTCATCACGCGCCAGCAGGCTGCCCTGGAAAGACATTTCGCAGCCTCAGGCATCGAGGTGAAGTGGATCGAGTTCTCCTCGGGGCCGCCGATGATGGAGGCGATGAACGTCGGCAGCGTCGATTTCGGCGCGGTGGGTGATTCCCCGCCAGTGTTTGCCCAGGCCGCGGGCGCGGCGATCGTCTACGCCGCCGGCCAGCCCATCACCAACGGCCAGGGCATCCTGGTGCCCAAGGATTCGCCAATCCGCGACATCGCCGATCTCAAGGGCAAGCGCATCGGCTTCACCAAGGGCTCCAGCGCCCACAACGTCGTGGTGCAGACGCTGGAGAAGGCCGGCCTCACCTATGCCGACATCACCCCGGTCTACCTGACGCCGCCGGATGCCGGCCCCGCCTTCGCCAATGGCAGCATCGAGGCCTGGGCGATCTGGGATCCGTATTTCGCGATCGGCGAGACCAAGCAGAACGGCCGCATCCTGATCAATGCGCGCGAGGTCACCAAGACCAATTCCTTCTACATCGCCAACCGCGAGTTCGCGAAGAACCATGGGGCGATCCTGCAGCAGATCGTCGACGTGACGACCGCGGCAGGCCAATGGGCCGAGCAGCACCGCGACGAGGTCGCCAGATCGCTCGCCGCGATTACCGGCGTTCCCTTGGATATCCAGACCGTCGCCGCCAATCGCGCAAATTTCGTGGTCGGTCCCGTCACCGACGAGATCGTCGCGACCCAGCAGGGCGTCGCCGACCGCTTCTACAAGCTCGGCCTGATCCCGAAGCCGATTCATATTCGCGACATCGTCTGGCGCAACCCGGCAGCCTGACCGTGCCGACAACTCTTCCCGTTCAAAAAGGTCTGAACATGAAGCGCATCGTTCAACGCGTGATCGCAGCCATCGTGCTGTCGATCGGCATCGTCGCGGCCGCCGTCGGCACGACTTACGGCTAGGGGCAATCCATGAGCCAATCCAACGCCAACATCCTCTGGTTCCTGCCGACGCATGGCGACGGCCGCTATCTCGGCACCGGCATCGGCGGCCGCGAGGTCAATTTCAACTATCTGCGCCAGGTCGCGCAGGCCGCCGATCAGCTCGGCTATTTCGGCGTGCTGTTGCCGACCGGCCGGTCCTGCGAGGATTCCTGGATCGTCGCGTCCTCAGTCGCGCCGTTCACTGAGCGGCTGCGCTATCTCGTCGCCGTTCGGCCCGGCCTGCAATCGCCGAGCGTCGCCGCGCGCATGACCGCGACGCTCGATCGCGTCTCGAACGGCCGGCTTCTCGTCAACGTCGTCACCGGCGGCGATCCCGTCGAGAACAAGGGCGACGGCATCTTCCTCGGCCACGACGAGCGCTACGAGGTCACCCGCGAGTTCCTCAGCGTCTACAGCGACCTGCTCGCCGGCAAGACGGTGAACGTCGAGGGCAGGCACATCCGCATCGAGGGTGGCAAGCTGCTGTTTCCGCCCGTGCAGTCGCCGCGGCCCCCGCTGTATTTTGGCGGCTCCTCCGATGCCGGCATCGACGTCGCGGCGGACACCGTCGACAAATATCTCACCTGGGGCGAGCCGCCGGCGCTGGTCGCCGAGAAGATCGCGAAGGTGAGGGAGGTTGCCGCCGCTCGTGGCCGCAAACTCTCCTTCGGCATCCGCCTTCACGTCATCGTCCGCGAGACCAACGAAGAAGCCTGGCACGCCGCGAACGAGCTGATCAGGCATGTCAGCGACGACACCATCGCGCTGGCGCAGAAGAACTTTGCCCGTATGGACTCGGTCGGTCAGCACCGCATGGCGCAGCTCCACGGCGGCAAGCGCGACAAGCTCGAGATCGCGCCGAACCTGTGGGCCGGCGTCGGCCTCGTCCGCGGCGGCGCCGGCACGGCGCTGGTCGGCGACGCCCAGACGGTGGCGGCCCGCATCAAGGAGTACCAGGATCTCGGCATCGATACCTTCATCATGTCGGGCTACCCGCATCTCGAGGAAGCCTATCGCTTCGCCGAGCTGGTGTTTCCGCTGCTCGCGCTGGATCAGCCTTCCAACGTGACGAAGCTGCATTTCAACGGCGGTCCGTTCGGCGAGACCGTCGGCAGCGATTTCCGTCCGCAGCACCGGGTGTCGCAGTCATGAGCCTGATCGACAGCATTTCGCTTCCGCGCAGCATCCGCCTGCCGCGGGCCGACGGCCTGATCCAGTGGATCGTGCCGCTCGCCATCATCGCGGTCTGGCAGGTCGCGAGCGTCACCGGCTTCGTGCCGACGCGGGTGCTGCCGGCCCCGAGCGACGTCGTGCTCGCGGGCTGGAAGCTGCTGGTCTCCGGTGAGCTCGTCCGCAACATCTGGGTGTCGTTCTGGCGCGCCTCGGTCGGCTTTTTGATCGGCGGCAGCATCGGCTTCGCCTTCGGCCTCGCCAACGGCCTGTCGCAGCTCTCGGCCAGGCTCACCGATACCACCCTGCAGATGGTGCGCAACGTGCCGCATCTGGCGCTGATCCCGCTGGTCATCCTCCGGTTCGGCATCGACGAAAGCGCAAAGCTCTTCCTGGTGGCGCTCGGGGTGTTCTTCCCGATCTATCTCAACACGCTGCACGGCATCCGCACCGTCGATCCGCAGCTGATCGAGATGGGCCGCATCTACGGCATGACCGATGGCGAACTGTTCCGCCGCGTCATCTTCCCGGGCGCGCTGCCTTCGATCTTCGTCGGCATCCGCTTTGCGCTCGGCATCATGTGGCTGACGCTGATCGTCGCCGAGACCATCGCGGCCTCTTCCGGCCTCGGCTACATGGCGATGCAAGCGCGCGAGTTCATGCTGATCGACGTCGTCGTGCTCTCGATCCTGATCTACGCCCTGCTCGGCAAGCTCGCCGACAGCGCCTCCCGCGTGCTGGAGCGTCTGACGCTCTCCTGGCACCCCGCCTTCCAGAAACGTTGAGCGAAAATACTGGGAATCACATGCAGACAGCGCTTCGTACCTCTCTTCCCGAGACCGAGCTCGCCGGCCGCGCCACTTTCGCCCCTCACGCCCGCGTGGTGCGCGAGGAGCGGCAAGAAGAACACCGAGTTCAGGCCAGCGGCCTGCCGCTCAGCATCCGCGGCTTGCGCAAATCCTTCGGTGACAACGAGGTGCTGCGCGGCATCGACCTGCACATTCCCGCCGGCCAGTTCGTCGCGATCGTCGGCAAGAGCGGCTGCGGCAAGAGCACCCTGCTGCGCCTGATCGCCGGCCTCGACAAGATCGATGCGGGCAGCATCAGCTTCGGTCAGGAGATCCAGCCCGAGGACATCCGCGTGATGTTCCAGGAGCCGCGGCTGCTGCCCTGGGCCCGCGTGCTCGCCAATGTCGAGGTCGGCCTCGGCCGCGATCGTGCCTCGAGCGATGCGCATGCCCGCGCCGAGAAGGCGCTGATCGAGGTCGGCCTCGCCGACAAGCGCGATCAATGGCCCTCGGTGCTCTCAGGGGGCCAGAAGCAGCGCGTCGCGCTCGGCCGTGCGCTGGTCTCGCGCCCGCGCGTGCTCGCCTTCGACGAGCCGCTCGGCGCGCTGGATGCGCTGACCCGTATCTCAATGCAGCGCCTCTTGGAGCGGGTCTGGCGCGATCAGGGCTTTACCGCGATCCTGGTGACCCACGATGTCTCGGAAGCCGTGGCGCTGGCCGACCGCGTGCTCGTCATCGAGGAGGGCCGCATCGCCCATGACGTCACGGTTAACGCCGCCCGGCCGCGCCAGCGCGGCTCGGCCGAGCTTGCCGGGCTCGAAGGCTCCATCCTGAGCCACCTGTTGTCGGCGGACGATCGTACCTAAATAAAGGGAACCCCCGCTTGCGGGGAGTAGCGCCATGAATGTAGTGCCCCGCGAGCTCATGACCGAAATTCCCGTCTCGTCCGCCGATTTCCGCGGCGCCATGCGCCACCTCACCGGCGGCGTCAGCATCATCACGGCCGGGCGGGGCAAGGACATCTCCGGCATGACGGTGACCTCGGTCACCTCGCTGTCGGTCGAGCCGCCGACGCTGCTGGTCAGCATCAACCGCGACGCCTCGTCGTTTCCGCTGATCCGCCGCCACGGCGCCTTCGGCGTGAACATCCTCAATGCTGACCAACTCGACATTGCCGAACGCTTTGCCGGCAAGGGCGGGCTGAAGGGTGCGGATCGCTTTGCAGGCAGCCAGTGGGTGACGGCAGTCTCTGGTGTCCCGCTGCTGGTCGGCGCGCTCTCGGCCTTCGATTGCGAAGTCGAGGAGATCGTCGAGCGGCACTCGCACGGCATCGTCATCGGCCGTGTCCGGGACATCAGGAGCTCGACCCGCACCGCCGCGCTGGCCTATTGGCACGGCCAATATGTGGCGGTCGACCAGGACGAAGACGCGGCCCGGCTGGCCGATGTCAGCCTTCCCGCGCGCGGCCGGCGCGGCATTTGATCGCCGTCGGCGAGCCTCGCGCAAGGCTGGCCTTTTCCGCCTCGTCGCTCTAGAAGCGCTCCTGACTGTCCCGCCGGACGCATGGAGCGGAACGATGAAGCGCGTGGCTACCTTGATCTTCTACGCCATCGGCGCGCTCGCGATCGCCTATCTCGCGCTCTACGCCTACGCGATGTTCTCTGGCTCTCCGATCGTGCCGGGCGATCCCATCCACATCTTCCGCAAGCCGGATGCGCCGAGCTATTCGTGACGGTCTCGTAGGGTGGGCAACCCTTGCGCCGTGCCCACCATCTCTCCAAGGCAGCAACCGGAACGGTGGGCACGCTTCGCTTTGCCCACCCTACGCACCTCCGTTCACCCCCGCAGAATCGCCAGCGCCAGCGCCTGCGCGCGCGGCACGATGCTGTCGATCTCCAGATATTCCTCCGGCGTGTGCGCGAGCCCGCCGACCGGGCCGAGACCGCAAATGGTCGGCGTGCCGACCGCGGCGGTGAAGCCGGAATCGGCGCAGCCGCCGGAGAACTCGCCCTGCAGCGTGGTGAGGCCCACCTGCCTTGCGGCCGCCTGATAGCCTTCGAACAGCGCCTTCGAGTCCGCGCTCTGCACCACCGGCACGAACTCGCCCTTGATCGAGAGCGTCGCGCTGGTGCCGGGCACGTAAGGCGTCGCGACGATCTTTTCGATCGCACCCATGATCCGCGCGCGATCGGCCGGATCGACATAGCGCAGGTCGATCTGCCCTTCCGCGTAAGGCGCCGTCGTGTTGACGGACTGCCCACCCGAGACGAGGCCGACATTGAGCGTGATGCCCTTGTCGAGGTCGGTGAGCGCGTGGATCTGGACGATCTTGTGTGCGAGCTCGCCAATGGCGCTGACGCCGGCGGCGAAGTTGGCGCCGGAATGCGCGGCCTTGCCGGTGATGGCCATGTGCATGAAGATGCCACCCTTGCGCCCGGTGACGACGTTGCCCGTGGGCCGGCCCGGCTCGGAATTGAACACCGCGCGTGCCGCGCGTCCCTCGCGCTCGATCACCGGGCGCGAGGAGGGCGAGCCGATCTCCTCGTCGGAGGTGATCAGCACCTTGATCGGATGCGGTGCGCCGCCGAACTTGTGGAAGGCGGCGGCCACGAACACGTTCATGACGAGGCCGGACTTCATGTCGGCGACACCGGGTCCATAGGCGCGGCCATCCCGGATCGTGAACGGCCGCCGCCCGGCCTCGCCCTTGCCGAACACCGTGTCGCGGTGTCCCATCAACAGCACCGGCTTCTCGTTGCTGCCGGGCTTTGCCACCTCGGCATGGATCGCGTCGCCGAACGTGCCGTGGCTTTCGCGCCGGAACGGAATGCCGTGCTCGGCAAAATGCCGCTCGAACCGCGCACCGACGGCATCGACGCCTTCCTTGTCGTAGGAGCCGGAATCGATGTTCACGACGTCGCGGAGCAGGTCGATCATCGCCTGCTTCTGCGACGCCAGCCAATCCGTGATTTGAGCTTCAGACATGTGGTCCCTCGCGTGGTTTTCGGGCGGGGTTATAGGGCGTGCCGCGCGGATGGCATAGTCACGTGGCGCGGTTCGGTCATGCGAAGGATGCTCTTGAGGTTCGTCATTGCGAGCGCAGCGAAGCAATCCGGTCTGTCGCCGCCGAGGGATTCTGGATTGCTTCGCTGCGCTCGCAATGACGGGGTGGCGGCCTGTGCCAAACGAAAAATGCCCGGACTTGGCCCGGGCATTCGCGTCCGCTCGATGGTCGCGGGCGCCTACGCCCCCATCATCGGCATCCGCGGATATTCCCCGGGCGTGCCTGCGGGCGGGATCGGGATGCCGCCGTCGGCATATTCGTTGAGCTTGTTGCGCAGCGTGCGGATCGAGATGCCGAGGATGTTGGCGGCATGGGTGCGGTTGCCGAGGCAGTGCTTCAGCGTCTCCAGGATCAGGTCGCGTTCGACATCGGCGACGGTGCGCCCCACCAGCGCGCGCGTCACCTGCTCGGCGGCCATAGTGGCATGCGCCACGGCCGGGGCGGTCTTGGCGAGGTCGAGGCGGTCGCCGTCCGGCGTGATGATGGCGTCGGGCCCGATCTCGTCGCCCTGGGCCATCAGCACCGCGCGGTGCATGGTGTTTTCGAGCTCGCGGACGTTGCCCTGCCAGCGGTTGGCGGAGAGCACGCGCCGCGCCTCGGCCGAGAGCGGACGCAGCGGCACGCCGTTGGCCTCGGCATATTTCTTCACGAAGTGCTGGGCGAGCTCGAGGATGTCGGCGGGACGCTCGCGCAGCGGCGGGATCTTCAAATTCACGACGTTGAGGCGGAACAGCAAGTCCTCGCGGAACGTGCCCTCTCGCACGGCCTCGGCGAGATTGCGGTTCGAGGTCGCGATGATGCGGATGTCGACCGGAACCGGCTTGGTGCCGCCGACGCGATCGATCACACGCTCCTGGATGGCGCGCAGCAGTTTCGATTGCAGGCGGACGTCCATCTCCGAGATTTCGTCGAGCAGCAGCGTGCCGCCGGTCGCCTCCTCGAACTTGCCGATGCGGCGGGCGACCGCGCCGGTGAAGGCGCCCTTCTCGTGGCCGAACAGCTCGGATTCCAGCAGGTGCTCCGGGATGGCGGCGCAGTTGATCGAGATGAACGGACGCTTGGCCCGGGCCGAGCGGGAGTGAACGTAGCGCGCCAGCACTTCCTTGCCGGTGCCGGATTCGCCGGTGATCATCACCGAGGCGTCCGAGCCGGCGATCTGCTGGGCGAGCTTGATCACCTTTGCCATGGCGTCGTCACGGTAGACCAGCTCGCGGGAATCGTTGGCGACGGCAGCCAGCACCGCGGCGATCAGCTCCGGATCTGGCGGCAGCGGGATGTATTCCTTGGCCCCGGCATGGATCGCAGCGACCGCGGCGCGGGCGTCGTTGGTGATGCCGCAGGCGACGATCGGGGCGTGGATGTGCTCGGCTTCCAGCCGCAGCACGAGGTCGCGGATGTCGAGCGCGACGTCGACCAGCAGGAGGTCGGCGCCCTTGCCCCCGCGCAGCACGCGCATCGCCTGCTCGTGATCCTCGGCATGGGTCACGGTGGCGCCGTTCTCCATCGCGATCTTGGTGGCGGTGGTGAGCTGGCCCTTCAATGTGCCAACGATGAGAAGCCGCATGTCAGTCTCCTGTCCGTCTGCTCGCGCCGTCGCGCGTCATGTCCTTGCGTCTCAGCCGCGTTCGGCCTTGATGATTTCCGTCATGGTCACGCCGAGCTTGTCCTCGACCAGGACGACCTCGCCGCGGGCGACCAGCTTGTTGTTGACGTAGATGTCGATGGCCTCGCCGACGCGCCGGTCGAGCTCTAGCACGGTGCCCGGTCCGAGCTTCAGGAGCTCGCCGACGTCCATCTTGGAGCGGCCGAGCACGGCCGAGACCTGCACCGGCACGTCGAACACCGCCTCGAGGTCGGCGGCGGCACGCGCCGCATATTCGTCCTCGTTGTAGCCGACGTCGGTGCCGGCAGGCGGCATCGGGCCGTTGAGATCGGGCAGCGGGACCTGTCCGTCGGTGTCGCTCATGGTTTAGCTCCCCCTGCGGGACGCGATATAGCGTCCGACCATTTCGTCGATCTTGGCCGCGATGGCGCCGCGCTCCAGCACGACGCCGCCATCGGCCCATTCGATCCGGCAGTCGCCGGTGGCAATTTCCGGCTCGGCCAGGATCACCAGCCGGCCCTCGAAGCCGCTCTGCTTGGCGAGCCGCTCGATCTTCTCGCGCGCGCTGTCGTAGAGCGAATCGTTGATGCGGACGACGAGATGCGGCGTCGCGACCAGATGCGAGAAGCAGTCCTTGACCAGCGCGATGACCTCGCCGAGCGGCTCGGCGGCGACGAGGTCGGCGCACAGCTTGCGCGCCACCGCGATCGCGACCTCGACCGCCTCGGTCTCCATCCTGGTCTCGATGTTGCCGATGCCGGAGGCGACGCCCCGAATCGCGATGTTGATCTCTTCCATGGCGAGCGCAACGCGGCGGTCGCTCTCGGCCTTAGCCTCGCGCTGGCCGGCGGCAAAGCCGTCCTGGTAGGCGCGCGCCTCGGCTTCCGCGACCTTCTGGGCGATCTCGGCCGCGGTCGCGGCCTTCTCGCGCGTCGCCCGTTCGGGCGCCGCGAAGTCGGTATCGAACAGGAATTTTGCCGGAGCGGCCATCAGTACACCAGCTCGTCGTCGGCGCGGTTCTTGGTCAGCATGATCTCACCCTTGGCGGCGAGGTCCTTGGCGAGATTGACCAGCAGCGCCTGGGCTTCGTCGACGTCGCGCAGGCGCACGGGGCCCATGGCCGCCATGTCGTCCTGGAGCATCTTGGCCGCGCGCGAGGACATGTTTCCGAAGAAGAAATTGCGGACGTCCTCGTTGGCGCTCTTGAGCGCGACGCCGAGCTTGTCCTTGTCGACGTTGCGCATTAGGGTCTGCGCCGAGCCGGAATCGAGCTTCACGAGGTCGTCGAAGGTGAACATCAGCGCCTTGATGCGCTCGGCCGATTCGCGGTTGTCCTCTTCCAGAGAGGTGATGAAGCGGGTCTCGGTCTGGCGATCGAAATTGTTGAAGATTTCCGCCATGACCTCGTGGGCGTCGCGGCGGCGGGTCTGCGACAGGTTGGACATGAATTCGGTGCGCAGCGTCTTCTCGACACTCTCGATCACCTCCTTCTGCACCGCCTCCATCTTCAGCATGCGGTTGACGACGTCGAGCGCGAGCTCCTCGGGCAGGATGCCGAGCACGCGCGCGGCGTGCTCCGGCTTCAGCTTCGACAGCACCACGGCGATGGTCTGCGGGTATTCGTTCTTGAGATAGTTGGCGAGAACCTCTTCCTGCACGTTGGAGAGCTTCTCCCACATGTTGCGCCCGGCGGGACCGCGGATCTCGTCCATGATGCCGTTGACGCGTTCCGGCGGCAGGTATTGCTGGAGCAGCCGCTCGGTGGCGTCGAAATTGCCCATCAGCGCGCCCGAGGCCGACATGCGCGAGACGAATTCGAGCAGCATGTCCTCGACGGTGTCGACTTCGACGGTGCCGAGCGTCGACATCTCCAGCGAGAGCTGGCGGACCTCGTCGTCGTCGAGCAGGCTCCAGATCTTGCCGCCATATTGCTCGCCGAGCGCCAGCATCAGGATCGCGGCGCGCCTCGGCCCTGTCAGACCTTCTGTCTTGGGTCCGCCCTCACGGCTGCCGGCGCGCTGACCGAGCGTGGAGATCACGCTGGTGATGTCGTTGGAGTTGGCGTTTTGCAAGGAGGCGGCCATGTCAGATCACTTCTTGATGCACTTGGCTTTGGTTATTTCGTCGGCTCAGTCAGCCACTGGCGGATGATTGCGACGGTTTCGTTGGGATTGCGTTCGGCGAGCTCGCCGACGCGGTGAACGGACTGGGCGTGGACCTGGCCCTGAATGGTGGCGACGTCGATGGCGCTGGTGCCGCCGCTCGGCAGCAGCGGCTGGCCGGCCGGCGCGGCCTCTTCCGAGGCGGCTGGGCCCGTCAGCACGCCGGAGATGGCGGCGGCGACCTCGTCGGAGGCGAGAATGCGCTTGACCAGCGGGCGGATCACCAGGAACAGCACGACGAGGCCGAGCAGCATCATCACGCCGAGCTCGACGAAGTACATGACGTCGTCCTTGGTGAACTGCAGCATGCCGAGAAAGCCGCTGGGCTCGCCGATCGGGGCGGTGGAGGGCGCGTCGGCGAAGCGCAGATTGACGACCTCGACCTGGTCGCCACGCTTCTGGTCGAAGCCGATCGCCGAGCGCACCAGCGTGGCGATGCGGTCGAGCTGCTCCTTGGTGCGGTCCTGGTAGGCCAGCTCACCCTTGTCGTTCTTGCTGTAGATGCCGTCGACCAGCACCGCGACCGAGATGCGGTTGACCCGGCCGGCCTCGGTCACCTCGGTCTTGGTGGTGCGGGAGATCTCGTAATTGTTGGTCTCCTCGGTCTTCTTGCTCTGGTCCTTGGGCGCGACGCCGTTGTTCTGCTGGTTGCCGGGCAGCTCGTTGTTGACGGTGACCTGGCCGTTGTTGTCGGCGGTCATGCTCTGCTCTTCGCGGGTCTGGCTGGAGCGCAGCACGCGGCCCTCGGGATCGAACTTGTCCGAGGTCTGGGTGACCTTGTTGAAGTCGAAATCGGCGGAGAGCTGCACGCGGGCGCGGCCCGAGCCGACCACGGAGGAGACGATGTCCTCGACCTGCTTGCGCATCCGCTTCTCGAAGGCGATGCGGCGCTCCTCGCCGACCGCCTGTTCCGGATCGGTCTGAGCTCCGTCGGCGAGCAGCTGACCGGCCTCGTCGACGATCGAGACCCGCTGCGGCTTCAGGCCGTTGACGGCGGAGGCGACGAGGTGGCGGATGGCGCGGATCTGCTGGGCTTCCAGCGCACCGCGGACGCGGACCACGATCGAGGCCGACGGCTCCGGCGCCTCGCGGGCGAACAGCGGGCGCTCGGGCAGCACCAGATGGACGCGGGCGGCCTGGATGCGGTCGATGGCGCGGATGGTGCGGGCGAGCTCGCCCTCGAGCGCGCGCAGATGATTGATGTTCTGGACAAAGGAGGTGGTGCCGAGCGCGTCCGACTTGTCGAACACCTCGTAGCCGACGCCGCCGCCCTTGGGCAGGCCGCCCTCGGCGAGCTTCATCCGCAGCCGCGTGACCTTGTCCTTGGGCACCATGATGATGGAGCCCTCATTGCGGATCTCGAACTGGATGCCCTGGCGTTCCAGGTCCTTGATGATGCTGGAGGAGTCTTCGACGGACAGGTCCGTGAACAGCGTCGTCATCTGCGGCGTGGTGACACGCATGATGACGAAGGCAAAGAAGCCGATGAGCGCGGCGGTGACCGCGATCATCGCCCCGAACCGGGCGGCACCGATACTTTTTAAGAAGTCCGCAAGACCTTGCAAGCAACCGCCCCGACCAATCCGACCCGCAACCGAGCGGTCGACTGGGCAATTATTGCCTAGGTGATGGTTTCGATATGGTTAACGAAGGTTAAGAGGTCGGACAAAAGTGCATCATGAAAAAAATCGGCCTCGCGAAGCGAGGCCGATTTTCGTCAAAGACCGCAGAATTCCGGATCGCCTACTGGCGATATTGCTGGATGCGGGTGGTGCGAAGACCCGCCAGACCGTGCTGGTCGATGGAAAACTGCCAGGAGAGGAATTCGTCGACCGTCAGGGTATAACGGCTGCAGGCCTCCTCCAGGGAGAGAAGTCCGCCACGGACAGCGGCGACGACTTCGGCCTTGCGGCGGATGACCCAGCGTTTGGTGCCGGGTGCAGGCAGATCCGCGATCGTCAACGGACTGCCGTCCGGCCCGATGACGTATTTTACCCTCGGGCGATGGGGTTCTGTCATGGCGTACTCACAAACTCTCAACCACTGAACTCACGCCGTAACCGTAACCCCCGCGGCTTAAAAATCCGCTAAGCCTAAGGGTTCAATACAATTCTCGTTGAATCTTGCGGGAACGCGGCCGACTCGGCGGGCGAAAGACGCAGTCTCGGCCGGCTGAGCGGGGCAGAAGGTAAATACTTTACTAACGAACGAGGGTCGGAGCGCGGTGCCGCGGAGGCCCAACCGTCGTCCCGGGGCGCGCGTAGCGCGAGCCCGGGACCCATAACCCCAGGGAGCAGTTTGACGACGACTCGGGGTTACGACCTAATGCGAAAACGACTTCCTGGGGTTATGGATCCCCGCCTTCGCGGGGATGACATCTCGTATGTGGTTCGCTTGCCCGCCCTCAATTGCTCGTCGCAATGATGCTCTTCACCTGGCTCAGCGTGTAGCTGGCGCCGTCGATGGTGAGCAGCGGCGGCGACTGGGTCAGATCGACCGACGACACCACGCCCTGCACCTGCGCGGCGATGCCGACATTGTTGTTCGCGACGTCCTTGCCCGTGGCCGAGATCGTGTACTTGCCGTCGGGCCATTGCGTGCCGTCATTACCCATGCCGTTCCAGGTAAAGGGAATGTCGTTGCCGGCGGCGGCGGTATATTTGCCGTTGAACACGGTCTGGCCGCTCGAATTGGCGATGGAGATCTCGACGGTGGAGTCGGTCGGGACGTTGAGATGCCAGACAGCCGTCGAGTTGGTCATCGTCGCGGTCGAGCCGTCGACCAGCGCGGTCTTGCCGACGAAGCCCAGCGCCTGGGTCGCCTGCGTGGTCTGCTGCAGAGTGACGAGCTGAGCCAGCGATTCGTTGGTCTTGAGCTGCTGCTCGACGCCGGCGAACTGCACCAGCTGCTGGGTGAACTGGTTGGTGTCGAGCGGATCGAGCGGGTTCTGGTTCTGCAGCTGCGTCGTCAGCAGGGTCAGGAAGGTCTGGAAATTGCCGGCGAGCGTCGACCCCGTGGTCGAGCTCATCGACGAACTCGACGAGGATTTCGGCAGATCGGTCGTCCCGGAGACGACCGGGGGCGAAGTGGCGGCATTCGTGGTGGTCATTGCCAGATACTCCTCACACTCTGATGTCGACGCCGCTGCTCGATCCGAGCATGCGGCCATAGCCGCGCCCGATGGGCGCCGTGGAAACGCTGTCGTCCTCGCTGATGATCAGGCGGCGGGCATTGCCGCCATTGTCGTTGTTCTGGCCCGAGTGCTGGCCCGATGAATTCTGGTCGCGCAGGCTGAAGGACAAGCCGTTGCTGCCGGTCTTGAAGCCGGCATCGTCGAGCGCGCGCTGCAATTGCGGCGCGTCCTGACGCAGCATCTGCAGCGTCTCCGGCTTCTCGACGGTGAGATGCGAGGTGACGTTGCCGGCGCGGTCGACGTTGATGCGCACGTCGATGCGGCCGAGCTCGGCCGGATCGAGGCTGATGTCGAACCGCGACTTGCCGGACCGAATGGCGGCTGCGATCTCGATCGGGATGCCGCTGATCGGCACCGCCGTAGTGTGGGTCGCCGCGGTCGCGGTGAGCGTCGCGGTTGATGCTGTCGCGGCCGAGGTCGCATTCGTCAGCGGCGCCTGCACGGTAGAAGCGGCCTGCGCGCTGGTATCCGTCGGAGCGATCGTGGCTTGCGGGCCGGCATGCGCCGGCGCGGCCGACGTGGCCTGGGCCGGATCGGCGGCGCGGTCGGCGGGGCCCGCCTTGGCGTCGGTCGCGACGCTATCGGGCTGCGGCTTGACGCCTTGCGCATGCGCGGCGCTGGCGGGTGCCTGCGCCGTGGCGAGGTTCGTCTTGCCGGTGTCCTGGCCGATATTCGAGATGTCGGTCTGGGCTTGCGCTGTGGCGGCATCCTTGAACGCGGTCTTGGGCGTGCCCTGGCTGACCGCGGCGATCAGTCCGCCACCAGCTTTTCCATCGGTCGAGGCGGTCTCGGTCGTGCCGGCCGCGGCCTCGCCGAGCGTCGTCGTGGTCTCGGCATCGACCTCGGCGCCTGCGGCCTTGGCGCTCGCCGTGGCGGTATCGGTCTTGGTGCCGGCGATCTGGGCCGCGATGGAGGCGCTGGCGGCAAGACCTGCCGCGGCGATCGCGAGCGGCGCGGCGGCGGCATCGCCAGCCTGGTTCGCAGCTGCATTCGGGTCGATCGGGACGACCGGCGCGGCAACGATGATTCCAAGATCGGGCAGGGCGGTCTGCGTCGTCGCGGACGGCGCGGCGGCAGCCGCCTCGACGGCGGCGGTGAGGACCTCGGTGCCATCAGTCGCGTCGCTCTCGGGCTCGTCGGATTTGTCGGCCGATTTGGCGTCGGCCGTCTCGGACTTGTCTTTGACTTTGTCTACGTCCTTGGTCGGATCGCTGGGCGCCTCGCCCCTGTCATTCTCCGCAGGCGCAGACGCCTCGGTGTCGTCGCTCGCCTTGCTCTGCGAAGGTTGGTCCGTGGAAGAGGTGTCGCGCGACGGCCGCTCGGCCGCCGGGGAGGACGAGCTCTGCTCGTTCCGGCGCGGTGCGGCGTCCTGCGCGTTGTTGCCGCTGGCCTGCGTGTTGCTGTCGACCAGCGAGCCGAAAGCCTCGCTCGCGGGCGTGTCCTTCGGGGCTTGCGACCGGGCAGGCTTCTGCTGCGCGCTCTGGATTTGCACGCTTGCCACGACATCTGACATCCGACCGACCACAGGCAACCCCTTGCAAGCAACTTCGCATCAAGAGGGAGCAAGGAGCGGGCCAGCGTCCCGAACTGAATATTTCAGCAATATAATCAATGATTTGGCGATGTGGGTGCATTGCCGGGCCGCGGGCTCCGACCCCGCCATTTCTGCCGCCCCGGCAAGAATTGCCCTAAGCGGGGGGCTCGCGTGATTGCTTCACCGGAATGCCGCCTATATTAAAGAGGCTACTCTCAGCCGCTTTCGACTTGGGCAGTCGTGCTCTTCGGGAACCAAGGTTCCGGGGGATCGCCGCCGTCCCCCGAGAAAGCAAATCGTGGATTCGCGCGTCGCCGCCGTCACAACGCTCTAGGACCCATGCTCAACAGTCTGGATCTCGAAGGCCGTCCCGAGGACACCAGGGTCGTCGTTGCCATGTCGGGCGGCGTCGATTCCTCGACGACGGCTGCGTTGCTGAAGGCTGAGGGCTACGACGTCGTCGGCATCACGCTGCAGCTCTACGACCATGGCGCGGCCACCCACCGCAAGGGCGCCTGCTGCGCCGGCCAGGACATCCACGACGCCCGCGACGTCGCGGCCAAGCTCGGCATTCCCCATTACGTGCTCGACTACGAGGACCGCTTCCGCGAGTCCGTCATCGACAATTTCGCCGATTCTTATGCCCTTGGTGAAACGCCGGTACCCTGCATCGAGTGCAACCGCAGCGTCAAATTCCGCGACCTCTTGAAGACCGCGCGCGAGCTCGGCGCCCGAGCGCTCGCCACCGGCCATTACGTCGCCTCGCGCCGTCGGGGCGACGGCTCGCGCGCGCTGGTCTGCGCGGCCGACGCCGATCGCGACCAGAGCTATTTCCTGTTCGCGACCACGCAGGAACAGCTCGACTTCCTGCGCTTTCCGCTCGGCGACATGACCAAGCCCGAGACGCGCGAGCTCGCGCGCCGCTTCGACCTCGCGGTCGCCGACAAGCACGACAGCCAGGACATCTGCTTCGTGCCGACCGGCCGCTACACCGACATCATCACGCGCCTGCGCCCCAATGCGATGGACCCCGGCGACATCGTCGATCTCGAGGGCCGCGTGCTCGGCCGGCACAACGGCATCGCCAATTTCACCGTCGGCCAGCGCCGCGGCCTCGGCATCGCAGCCCATGCGCCGCTGTTCGTGGTGCGGCTGGACGCGGCGACCCGCCGCGTCGTGGTCGGCCCGCGCGATGCGCTGAAGATGCACCGCATCGCACTTCGCGACGTCAACTGGATCGGCGACGGCGACATCGACCGCGCCATCGGAAGCGGCCTCGAAATGTTCGTGCGCGTGCGCTCCACCCGCAGTCCGCAGCCGGCCTGGCTGCGCGGCAGCAATGGCCGTTACGAGGTCGAGCTCGTCGCCGGCGAAGAGGGCGTCTCGCCGGGACAGGCCTGCGTGTTCTACGACGCGCCCGGCGGCCAGGCCCGGGTGCTCGGCGGCGGCTTCATCCAGAGCGCCGCGGCCAAGGTCGGCACGGGCACATCGCGCCCGCTCGCGGAAGCCGTGCGCGGCTGATCATGAAATTGGATCGCACTCTCGCGACACCGGAAGTGCGCTCCCTCTCCCGCCTGCGGGAGAGGGTTGGGGAGAGGGTGCTTCCGCAATGGGATACTCCCGATGCGGAGAGAACCCTCACCCGCCACGCTCTTGCGAGCGTGTCGACCTCTCCCGCACGCGGGAGAGGCTCCAGACCGCGCGCGGGGAAAGATCCGTTCTCACCAACAAACACACCTTAGAGAATCTTCGCGCAAGGGCAGGGGGCATGGCAGCAGACATCTCGCGGGCCGGGGTCGAGAAGGCCTATGGCCGCTGGGCGCCGGTCTATGATCTCGTGTTCGGCAAGGTGTTCGACGCCGGCCGGCAGTCGACCATCGCCGAGGCCGACCGCATCGGCGGCCGCGTCCTCGACGTCGGCGTCGGCACCGGTCTTTCGCTCTCCGAATACGCGCGCACCACGAAGGTCTGCGGCGTCGACATCTCCGAGCCGATGCTGCGCAAGGCGCAGGCGCGTGTCCGGAGCTTACGTCTCTCCAATGTCGAAGTGCTCTCGGTGATGGATGCGAAGAACCTCGCCTTCCCCGACAATTTCTTCGACGCGGTGGTGGCGCAATATGTCATCACCGCCGTGCCCGATCCCGAAGGCACGCTCGACGAGTTCATGCGCGTGCTTAAGTCAGGCGGCGAGCTGATCCTGGTCAATCACATCGGCGCGGAGAGCGGTCCTCGCAAGCTGTTCGAGCTCGCTTTCGCGCCCATCGCCCGCCGTCTCGGCTGGCGCCCGGAATTCCCGTGGGCCCGCCTCGAGGGCTGGGCCGCAAGGCACGGCGGCGTCGCGCTCACCGAGCGCCGTCCCATGCCGCCGATGGGCCATTTCTCGCTGATCCGCTACCGCAAATCGTGATTGCGAGCCGCGGGAACAGGGGGCCTCGCGCGCGCGTTTCCTTCCCATGCGCACGACAAACCTCATTCTCGCGGGCCTCCTGATCGCCGCCTCAGGCACAGCGATCGCGCAGGCCCCGCCCGCCCCGGCGACGCCGCCGCAAGCGACCGCGCCGCCATCCCCGCAACGCGCCGCCGGCTGTGCCCCATCCGATCGGCTGGCCACCACCCCGGAAGGCACCACCACCGGCCAGTCCCGGGAACCGCTCGGCGACAAGCTCGCCAAGACGGACGGCGTGCTCTGCCCACCCGCGGGCGTCGATCCCGATATGCACGCCCCGGCCCCCAGCACTGACAGCAACACCCCGGTGATCCCGCCCCCCGGCAGCCCCGGCGGCGACCCCAATGTGAGGCCGAAATAAGGGCTGCTTTCCTCGCCTCTCCCCGCCGGGGAGAGGCCGGAATCCGCGCGACGCGCGGATTTCGGGTGAGGGGGACCCTCCACGAGTCCGGCCTCGACATTCGGCAATCGAGCGCCGAAATCGTCCTCTTCTCGCCGACTTGTCCCGCCGACCTTGTCCGCCGAAGCTTTAGCGAAGGCGGAAGCCTCGGCGAAGGCGGAAGCTTTTAGCGTTGACTTACCCCCGCCCCCTTCCTTATATGCCGCGCGTTCGCGAGATCGGCCTCAAATCGCCGCCGCGATCCCTGTGGCGGGGTAGCTCAGCTGGTTAGAGCACGGGAATCATAATCCTGGGGTCGGGGGTTCGAGTCCCTCCCCCGCTACCACCTTTCCCCACACTCCTCTGACGTGGTTTGGATAGGCCTTTTCCCCGAGCAGGGCGTTTAGCCGGCCCGCTATCTCCACGGCTACGCCACCTGGGCGTCGTCCTGGATCGCGGAACACAGTGACCGTCTCGACCAGGTCTCTGATGGCTTCTGCGGCCTCTCCGTCACCCGCACTGACACCTTTGCCCAGTGCTTCTTCAAGCCGACCGAGTTGCTCCTCATATCGTTTGAGGATGGCCGGATGCAGCGCGACTTCCTTTGGGGCGGGTGGCTCACTCTGCAACTCCTCAGATATCCGCTTTCGTTCGGCATCTAAGGCAGTCGATCGCGGTCCGAGAACGGATGGATCGCCATGTCCTTTCGCGATCGCATCCACCAGTCGTTCGATTTCCCGGTTTAATTGCCCATGCTGCTGCTCAAGGCGCTGCCGTTTTGCATGTGATGTGGCTGCGAGGCGCTTCCGCTCCTCGAGATACGTGCGTACGTATTCTGAGATAACTTTCGGCGCGCGCAATTCGGCCTTTAGACCGTTGAGGACTGCACTTTCGACCGTATCCAAATAGAAAGTCTTGGCGTCCGGACACGTGCCGCTCTCTGTCGCCGCCGAGCAGCGAATGCGAACACGCCCTGATTTGTCGCGCCCATTGGTTGCCATGCCCGAGCCGCACGAGCCGCAACGGAGCAGGCCAGATAGCATCCGACGAGGCCGGCGTTGATGGCTGGGGTGGGTGTGACTGCGCTCCTCTTTGCGTTGCTGAGCAGCTGCGAATAGCTCTGGATTGACAATTGCAAGGTGCGGAACTTCAGCCACCTGCCAGTCACTCTTACGATTTGGTCGTGACAGTCGCTTTCCCGAGTCGGGATCTTTCACCATCCTGACCTTGTTCCAGACGAGGCGCCCTACATAAAGCTCGTTCTGCAGAATGCCGGCACCCCTCCCGAGATTGCCATTGATAGTTGACGCATTCCATGCCCGCCCTCGCGGAGGTGATACCCTCTCCTTGTTGAGATCGTGCGCGATTTCACGAGGCGTCCGACCGTCCACGTATTCCTGGAAGATGCGCCGGATCATCTCTGCCTCGGCCTCGACGATGACTCGTTCGCCGCTCTTTCCGGCGACCGCGGCGTATCCGTATGTGAGGCCACCTCCAGCCAAACCTTGCTTGACCCGACCTGCTTGGCCACGCCGCACCTTGTGCGCGTTGTCTTCACGATAGAGTTGTCCGACCAGGCCGCGAAGACCGACCAGCACAGTGTTAACGACGCCTTCGTGGACCGCCCGGATCTCGATGCCGAGAAAAGATAGTCGCTTATGGATACCCGCGAGGTCTTCCATGTCGCGAGAGAGGCGGTCGAGCGCTTCAACGATCACTACGTCAAAGGATCTCTCCCGCGCTTGGTCCAACATCCGCAGAAGGCCTTCGCGTCCCATGACCGAGCCACCTGAACGAGCTCGATCTTCATGGGTGCTGATAACCGTTAAGCCTTCGCGCTCTGCATAGCTTTGACAAAGTGAAAGCTGATCTTCAATCGAACGCTCGTTCTGAAGATCGGTTGAGAATCGAGCATAGATCGTCGCTCTCTTCCTTGACTCTTCGATCGACGAGCTCTCTTTCATGATCTTCCCTCGCAGCCAGACGAGCAAGTACGCGCGCAAGGCGTAAGATCGCCTTGTCTGGATTCGTCTGCAAGGACAATTTGCGATGCGCATCCTGCACGATTGAACCTCTAGGTCATCGCGCAACTCAACGAGGTGCACGCACCTGCGCTGGCGCCATTCCACAAAATGTCGGCGTTGGTGATCATCCAGAGCATCATGCTCTGGCGGTGCCTAAGCGGAACGGCCGCTATGAGCTCGTCGTGTAATTGGATGCCGCGGCGAAGAAAAAGGGATGCAGCTCGGAAGGCATTCGCCCGCCGAAGTGTGCACTGCTAGCAAGTGTTACGTCCAGCTCTTTGTACGTGGCTAGATTCTGGGGCGAGAATCCGGCACCGTCACCAACAGACTGTGACCAGCTATTGATCTCATTGCTATTTTTGGCCAGAAATAAACCTGCAACCAGACCGTTATGAGCGGGAAGGGGTCGCGGGAGGACACTGAAAATATTGATGAATTTGGTGAAGATTGGTAGCGTTCGTTCGCGTTCTGTTACGCCGTAGCGTTGGTTATTGGTTGGTTGGAGAACGCGACGTGGCGTTAGTGCAGCTCTATAGAGTGGCGTTCATGCATTTCACTCAACAGATCAAAGCT
Organism: Bradyrhizobium yuanmingense; assembly: GCF_900094575.1. Lineage (GTDB taxonomy): Bacteria > Pseudomonadota > Alphaproteobacteria > Rhizobiales > Xanthobacteraceae > Bradyrhizobium > Bradyrhizobium yuanmingense. Next base: position 683,710 of record NZ_FMAE01000003.1, read on the forward strand.
TGCTTGCCATGTGGAACAGCATTCAGCGGCAAGTAGCGGCAGACGAGGCAGGGGCGGTCGGTACCGCTTTATCGGGGCAAATGTCCGCGCCTATGCTGGACAGCTTCAAACCGAGCTAGAGTCACGCAAGCCGCGGTACACGCCGATTCGGTGGCACTGATGATAAATCGATCGGTGGACGTGCCGCGCGATGTGCGGGAGCTTGTTGAAAAGACCATCGACCAAACGGAGAGGGCGTTCTCGTTTTTCTTTGAGCAAGCCAAGCTGCCGGGCAACCTTGCGCTGAACTTCGCGTAACAGAACGTCACAACTTCTCTGGAATATGCGCGTAAGCTCGCCGCCGCGCAAAACTTGCAAGAGGTCGTTTCCTTCAGGCCGAATTTCTGCGGACTCAGATCGAGCACGCCAGTCAGTTCACGCCGAAGGCTTAAGCTTCCTATACGTCACAAGGGCCGTGGCGAACGGAATGCCCGCTCGCCCGGCGCTTCCCCGAACGATGCAGGTCCGGGCCATCAATCGCATAGAACCAATCATCAAAGTTCAGCTTGAACGACTTCCCGTCGCCTTGTGGCGTCTCGCGACTATATTTCCAATGAAATGCGCATCTGGCTTGCTCGCCCGTGGCCTCGCCATCTAGCCGATTTTCGTGCCCCGTGTACTGGCCTTCGCCCATTTTGTGGATGGTCCAGCGTAGCGTGTCGCTGTGGCCATCATCGAAGGTGTACGTCTCCGTGAACACAACGGTATCGGTGTCTTCGTCCAATTCGCCGTGACCCGATATCGTCGCTCGCTTAAGAAGCCACCGACAAGGCTTTCAACCACAGCCCATCCTTCCAGGCGGCCGACGAAGAATGCTTCGGGCAGAAATAGCGGTTTGGTTTCTTTGAAGTGGGCGATAGCCATAGCGGAGCCCTTCGAAAGCCGTCTAACGAACTAAGTCTCCTCCTGAGATCAGGTTCCTGATCGGCGCGGAAACATGCTTGGTTCGGTGCGCTCTACCATCCGCAGCACGCTCTTGCAGGACGGACATTCATACGATCGGATTTCGTACCGCGTGGCGGCGGGCTCGCTGCCGACGAACTTTCGCGGCTTGTGGCACGCGGTGCAGAGGTATTGATTGCGGTCCATAGCAGACCCCAAAACGCAGCGTTAGAACAGAAGAGAAAGGCCGCCCGCAACAATCGAGCGGCCACCGGGTCAAAGATCAAGCGGCTGATCGCAGTCCCAGCGCCCGCATCGTATCTTGAGTGCGAGGGGGAGAAGAGTCGGAAATCCGACGCTCCCAGCAGGAATGGCTGAACTAGTGGCCTCTTAGACACACTGTCATTAGTCCTGCCGCAGTCCTTTGAAGAATGGATACAGCTTTCCTTCCGCTGATTTGGCGCGATACTCGATCTCGGCCATTAGCTCGGGCTCCACCCAAATGCCGCGACGCGCGATGCGCTTTGTGTAGGGCTGCGTTTTGCGAATGAGCGGCTTTAGCTTTCGCTGTAGTTCTTTCCTATCGGCAGGCGAAAAGCCGTAGTCAACCTTCCCGGCGTACAGAAACTCGTTGCCTTTGCGGCGGCCGATGTACATGCCGTCCCATTTGGTGCCGCCTAGCGCGTAGCCAGCAATGGCCAGCGTCTCGCGTTGTGCGCACGTCACTTTTACCCATCCAGTGCCCCGGCCGCTTTCGTATCGGCTGTCACGCACCTTCGACACAACGCCTTCTAAGCCGGTCTTGCACGCATGTTTGAACATGTCCTGGCCGTCTATCTCAAAGCTTTCGCTGAATTGGATAGCCGTGCCATCAACGATCTTACGCAACAGCGCTTTGCGCTCGAACAGCGGCACCATGCGCAGATCGCGACCATTTAGATATCGGTTGCGAAAAATTCGGCGTTGCCTTTTGTAGCCGAGAGTTTTCCAATGCTTCCTGACGTTCGCTACGGCTTTCCATTCTGCGCTTCTGCTTCCGTTGACGTGGAAGGCGGCGCGTCTCAAGGTAGCTCCTCCGATTGTGAGGGAGGCGTAATCTTGATACGGCTTGGTCCGGAGTTCGAACGCAGTGTCCAAACTGAACGCGAGGTGGCGGCAGATAAGTCGATGCCCTGTCATCAAGGTCGACGCCTTCCGTTTGCCCAGCGGTTGACCTGCACCGTCGCCGAGGCTTGTGAAGTGACCGGTCTCGGGCGGACAAAGATTTATGAATTAATCGGCGATGGTCGAGTTACCACGACGACCGTCGGTCGCCGTCGGCTAGTCATGGTGCAATCTCTGCTGGCTCTGGTTGGCGTCAATATGACACCAGCCAACCGTGCATAGGTTCGCGGCTCCTAATGACAGTCACCCGAACAGGTGCGGAAGCTGACGACAGCACGCCTATCGAATCAATCGTGAAATAGCTCTTGATTCAATTGTGTATCAGCCCGGAAAAGCAGCGAGTGCGCTCCGGGCTTGGGGCCGCGGAGCCAAGCCTGCAGACTTATGCGTTAGATGGCAAAAGCTTCTTACTGTCATCCGCGCCGGCCGCATTTTCACCGGGCCGCGGGACCAGCGGTACCACTGCTGCCCGAGCGAGATCTTCCAAAGCTGTCGAGATATATTTGGCGTAGTGCCCCTCGATCATTTTCACAGAAGTGTTGTGCAGTTTAGCAACGTGCTGAATGGGGAGGCGGTTTCGCAAGCCCCGCACGATGCTGGAATGTCGTAACGCATAAGGAATGGCTTCCGGCAGCCCTGCGCGCTCGCGGATCGCATGCCACGGACGAGTAAGTTCTGCCGTCTTCCACGGACCGCGTTCTGATTTTCTCCAAACGATGCTACCTGCTTCCTGCTCATGGCTCCATCGCTCGAACAACGGCGCGTCTCTTGGACGATCTAGGATTCCCGGTAAGAGGACTTCGACGATATCTTCGCCCACCGGAACTGGTACGGAGCCGCCGTTGCCGCCACGTCCCTTGTAGGAACCTGGTACCATCAAACGTCGCTCTTTCCGTTGTGCATCGCTAACGCGCATCCGCCTTGCCTGCGCAAATCGCGCGCCCGTTGCTGCAAGGCACACGACAATGCGATATAGATCGCCTTCAAATCCTTGCTCGTCGTCGATCTCGCATGCGGCTTGAAGCAACGTGCTGATCTGCGCGTCCGTGAGGATTTGATTGTCTCGAGCAACAGATATCTCGTCATCGTCATCAATGCGCTCAGCCTTAAACCCGTCTTTCACAATCGAGAGGAATGTTGGATTCAGCTTCTTTTGTTCCGCCGTCAAGCGTGGCCATGCAGCATTCAGCGCCGCCTTCAGGTCGTTTATGAGCCGCTGTTTTGTCGTCGCCTTCAATTCTACAGGAAGGTCCTCGCGCCACGTCAAAAGATCATCTTCCTGTAGCGCGTGTAGATGGACTGCGGCGAGAGAGGCGGCCTCAACGGCTTCTTGGCTGCCACGCTGCTCTTGACCAAGAACGTAACGCCGCAAGCGGCGACCAGCATCGGATCGAACCTCGCGTCCGGCCCGTCGGCTATCACGGGCATTACGTTCCCTGATGTATGTCTCTACAGCCGTCCGCACGGTGGGTACCGGTCCGGCGGCTTGTGCCGCCGCTTCTATTCTGGACCGGGTGACGTGTTCCCGCGCTTGTGTCACCGCCTGCTCGAAAGTCAGCGTGCCTTCGGCAAGTTTGTCGTTGACGTCGTTGGCGATGCCGACCGGCGCCTGCTTGTAGTTGGCTCCTTCATGGTGATTGCGCCAGCGCACGAACCAAACGCCGCTCCGCTTGCCCTTGCGATAGCCAAGATGCGCCTCGGCATCGAGGCGGCGCCAATGGACGCCAAGCTCCAGTTTCGAACGCGCCTTGGCAGTCGTGATCTGAGCCTCAGTGAGCGTCTTTGTCACGGCATACGAACCCGGAGTCGTCGAATATCCGTCGAATAAGCATCGGCGTACAAAGCCGAACAGCGAAGAACGGATTCTACATAAACTATTGAGAAGGCTATATTATGACGAACGACCGCGAACCCCCGCGGAAAATGTTTCCAGCCCTCTCAAGGCTGAAACAGGGGTTCGATTCCCCTAGGGAGCGCCAGCCACATCCTAAGCCATTGAAAAGATGAAAACTCTAAGCAATCATAAGCTTAGAGCGGCCGCCTTGCTACACAACCGTAGCCCACAAAGGTGGTCCACAATGGCGGCTTTAAGTTACATGCAGCGGCGTGCGTCCGGCACCTACGAGTTTCGCAAGAGGCTACCCGAAGCACTCGCTGGGAAGCCCGCACCGTCTCACATTCGCGATGCTTTCCCCGACCTCGTCAATCCTAAGACGCAGCGCTTCAAGCGTGAACTTGTTCGGTCCCTCGCGACGAAAGAACTGAAGCAGGCGAAGCGGCGCGATCATCAGGAGGCCTTGAAGGCGGCCCGGTTGTTTGACGCCGCAGTGGAGGCTCTAACACCTCGCGCCATAGTCGCGCAGCCGGTGAACCTCGATCTAAAGCAACTAAGCGACGACGTCTTCGCAGCGTTGCTTGCCGAGGACGAAGCCGAGCGAACGGATGGCGATGACCGGCGGTATCTCCAAACACCTCACGAACGAGCGGATTGGCCCGACCTAGCGGCCGTGCCGCCAAGCACACAGATGGGAATGTCCGCCGACCATGCTCACATGTACGGTGAACTGCTGCCGGTGTTCGAAGACGAGTTTCGTACCGCCTACGCCCGGCGTGACCCCAAGATCGTCTATCCCGAGACTAACATCGCCCTCAAAGCGCGTGGCATCTACTTAAGTAAATCGTCGCCGGAGTTTCAGAAGGCCGCCCTAGCGGTCCTTGAAGCTCATGTGCGGGCCTACGATGCCATGAAGAAACGGCAGCGCGGGGAAATCATCCCCACTCCGGTCGTGGCCGAGCGATCTGCCGATGAACTCGGACCGAAGCTCTCCAAGGCTCTGGCGTCATGGGCTGCCGGCGGTTCGGCGCACAATGCCAAGAGGCCGAATGCCAACACGGTGACGGAGGCGGAGCAAGCCATCCGGTACTTCAAGGAATTGCATGGCGATCTACGGCTTGGCGAGATTACCCGCGAGAAGGCCCGCGAATTTCGTGACGCCGTTGCCGGAGTGCCCGCCGCATTGCCGCGCGATTTGCGCCGGTTACCCTTGCCGGAGTTGCTGAAGCGGGACCTTTCTGAGTTCAAACCCCGCGAGGCAACCACCGTGAATAAGATCGTTCAGGTTCTGGGTGGAATCGTCTCTCGGGCCGAGCGCGAAGGCTTTCTCGATAAGGTCCCCGGCTTCGTGAATCCATTCGGGAAGGCCATTCGGTTCTCCGTCGATAATCATCAGACGCGCCGGAAGCATTTCGAGAAGCTAGACCTGAAGGCGATCTTCGCGTCACCTGTATATGCGAACAACGAGCGTCCTACCGGTGGTGGTGGCGAAGCGGCCTTCTGGTTTCCTCTTATCAGTCTGCTTTCCGGGATGCGCCTGGATGAAATCGCACAGTTGCGGATATGCGATCTCCGGCAGGACGAAGACACGAAGCGATGGTACTTCGATATTGACCGGACTGGTGGGCGCTCAACGAAGACCAACTCATCCATCCGTCATGTGCCCCTACACCGAGAACTCAAGCGCATCGGCTTGCTGAGGTACAGGGAGACACTGCTCAAGAGAGGCGGTAACTTGGAGAGCCCACTGTGGCCGGACGTCGATGCTGAGGGTGAGCGAACACGTTCATCAGCATGGTCAAAGTGGTTTGGTCGCTATCTCCGCTCGACGTGTGGCGTAGCGGATACCGCTAAGGTATTTCACTCCTTTCGCCATACCTTCAAGCGGATGACCCGGGACGCGAACATCTCCGAGGAAATGCATGACGCTCTGACGGGCCATTCTGGGAGAGGCGTAGGGCGATCATACGGCAAGGGCTTTTCGCTGAAACCTTTGGCGGTCGCGATCGATAGTGTCAAAGCTCCTGTTGATTTGGGAGCATTACGCTGGGAAATGCAGCGTCGTTAAGTGTTTAGTTTGGCGCGAATGCAGAGATCGCGAAGTAGCGGCGTCCAACGATTGCAGACGAGATCGACTGTTTGAGGTGTAGCGAATTCGGGTTGCGGCCATGCCCTTTGTGCCGTCAACTTTGCGCAGGCATCGACACGCGCATCAAATTCTTCGCGCTCTCTCCCCTCAACGAAGTTTCTTGCTGTGCTGGCCGGTGCGGTGACAATTGTTAGCATGCCGCAACTGTCAACAACTTGATTTTGCATCGTGGCTGGCTCTGCGTTCAGGGCCCATTTGTCCAGCTTTGCAAGATAAAACTCCCTTATCTGCTTTAGCCGTTCATCCTCCGGTATTTTCTCAACGGAGTTAAAAAGAGCGCAGAACGGGCTCTTAGTTGCTGCACCGCAAACAGCCGCGCTCCAAGACGCAGCCAAGGTGGCGTTGTGCGAATAGACAACGGTGGCTGAAAGGACCAAGACGTAAACAATGCGTAAGGCCATGATCTACTCCGGAAGGCGGACTTGATAAGAAATGAGACTCATAGTCCGTAGACCAAAAGTCAACATCTCGGCCCTGTCGCTCGCATGGAAGACGAGACAGGGATCGTTGACGTGTTGGCGGCGGCCGTGCGGAAGGCCCGCAAGGGTCTCGGGCTGTCCCAAGAGGATTTGGCCCTAGAGGCGGGGCTAGATCGGACCTACGTCAGTCAGGTGGAGCGAGGCACCCGCAACTGCACCATCATCGTCCTGGCCCGCTTGGCTCGTGCCTTGAAGACGACCCCTGATCGGCTGCTCGTCCCCCAGAAGAGGACCCGGGGTTAGGCCTGAATCTCGTCCGGTGTCAGGCAGGTCACTTTTAGCACTGGACCTCAGGTTAGGCCCGAACAGGACTGTTTGATTTAGCTCAATGATCACTGTCGTCCTCTTGCCAAGCCTTAGGCATGAAAGAGCCTGAGCCCCAGAAACGTCCGACGCCCAAGCCGACGCGCATGGAGGAGGCTCGACGCCTCATCGAAGAGTATGTCGATGACCTCCGAGAGATCATCAGGAAGCTGCGTCAGAGGATGAATTGAGATCGCCTTGGTCCGCACCATGGTTCGGCCCTATGGAGGAGACCGAAGGGTTAGTCTTAGGGGCTGTCCTTTGAGGGGGCCATGTAGGAGGGGTGGTGGGTCACTCACCCGAGCTTGGAGGTGACCCTTCAGGGTTGGTGAAGGGTGAACCTTAGAGGCCGCACTAGGGGTGACAATGGAGGAGGGGTGGTGTCACCCTCCCAACTTGAAGGCAGCCCTTACAGGCCGCCCAGAGAAGGACCTCTAAGTTTCTAACCCTCTGAGTTTCCCCCTTCAGCTTCCTCCTCCATTAGCGGAGGCGTAAGGCCGATTTCCGGTCTAAGCGACTGTTATTGTGGGCAAAATTCTATAGAGACAATCGCGCAGGAAGATCCCGTCCCCATGCTGAAAGCAGCCTGCATCTCGTCCGCCGCAGCGTAGGCTTTCGATTCTGAGACCAGCACCGCGTCATGGAGCGGCAGGGCGGTGACCCCAACGTTCGCGAGATGCGTGATGATCCCGATTAGCATGTCGCTTTCGATGCGCATCAACTGAAAGCCCAGCCCGGTGCCGAACAAATCAGCGATGGGCGCATGGCGCGTGGCTAGCATCTCAATGGCGTCACGGAGTTTCGTGCCCGGGGGGAAATGTTGAAGTGTGCCCTCCGGCCAATTCCGCAACGGGCCGTCCGAGAACAGCATCGCGTTCATCAGCCGTTTCCAGCCATCACGTCCGGAGCCGTCACCGGCCACATTATATATGTCGCCTTCCGGCTGCGGCTGTCCCGCCCGCACATACGCGAGGCGCGGGAAGAGCTGCCTGTAATCGACATCGGCAATTCGCTCACCATCAATCCGAATGCGCTCAAACCGCTCGGCCCGCTCCATGCCCATCCAAAAGCCGCCAGCGAGCCGGCCTCCGTGTTGCCAGTTGTCGTTATTGAAGATACGCCGAAGAGAGCGGCGATAGGGCGCGATGACTTGGCCATCCTTTCCTAGAGAGAGGCCGGTGTTCTGCCCGGTCACCTCAATATCCGCACCCCGTAGAGATTCATTGATGCGCCGCATCTGCCTCGCAAGCTGGCGGGTCCTGGCCGTTTCCGGGAAGGCAATCGTGGCCGCACGCCCGTCGTCATCTTTGCCTTCCTTCAAGATGATCAGAGCGCGGTCGTCGATTTGCTTGACGCTTCGCCAACCCGGCGGTGCCAGCGGAAGATGCTGAGCGAGCGCTGCGCTTGGTCGAATGAGCGACGGCACCCGCATTCTAGCGGATAGCCTGTATCCTCTTTTCTCCTCTTCGATCAGGCCAAGCGATGCAAGCCCATCTATCGCGGATAGGAAGTGCTGGCCGTATACCGGGTTGGCGCTGCCATCGCCCCGCCAAAGAAAGCCGTGCGACCGGGGCACCGCGAGCTTTGGGCCGGACTCGATTGCACTGAGCAGGATCAAGTTGCAGGCCAATGCTTCAACGGCGAGGCCAAATTTCTCCTTGTCCACTTCCTTCCGCGCACGCTTTCTGGCGCCGCTATCCGTCTCGTGGAGCAGCAGCGCATCGCGCAAACATTGGACCGCATAGGCAAGCTCATTCGTCTTGGCCCGGAGCAGTGGATCGAACCACATTATCTCGGGTGATTGCGTCATGGGAGCGTGAAGTACGTGTTCAAAGTGACCTGCCCGAACCCTCGATATGCACGCACTGCTTCACTCCGACCAGATCGCTCGTGCGAATGCTGCGACCCGCGAATTCATGCGGACATCAATCAGCTCGCCGCGCGGGGCCGCCCATAGCGCTGCCGGTGGGCGAGGACGCCCGCGACATGCTTCTCAATGACCCAGTCGCAGGGCTCCTCCAGCATCCGCCCCATCTCCCGCAGAACCCGCCCGGTGGACTTGGGGAAGGCGTGCATTTCGATCTGCCGCTTCCTGCCCTGATGGTCCTCCAGGACCCACACACGATGCGTGCCAGAGGCCAGCCGGTGGACGGCCTTGCAGATTTGCACCGTCCGAAACTCCTTTGCGCGGGGCGCTGTGGCGTCAGCCTTGATGAGGGCCGCGACGGCGAGGACAATGGAGACAATCCGCTGCGGGGGCACGCCTTCAACACGGAGCCTCGCCAGTCCGATCTTGGCCCGCTTTGTGGCGGACATGCCTTTGAGGCGCGTCACAATTTCTGCCGGACCAGCGTCCTCTAGGGCCCGTCCCATGTCCGCAATCGCGGCGGCGATGAACTTATCGTTAGCTGCCCGAAGGCCGACATACGCCGTCGCTGCCGTGATGAAAGGCCGCAACTCGGAAGCCTTGAAGCTTGGCCGCCAGTAGGACCCATGACGCTGCCGGTGCTCAACGTGGCGTCGGCAATGGAATGGAGCGAGGCCTTCGCGGGCCGCCTTCATGGTCGGGCGCCCGCAGCCGGGAATGGCGCAGGTAGAGGCGGAAAAAAGCGGGCCGAGACGGATGCGCTCCTTCAGGGCCCGAGTTCGCTTGGAGCGATCAGTCATTGTAAGCTGACTGTCAGTTGCCATTCTTGAGGAACATCATTCCTCGTCTTCGTTTGGCAAGCCAATAGGGAAACCCATCTTTGACTTGAGTTGACGGATTTTGCGCCGGGCCTCCTCAAAGAGCTGCCTCTTGGCGGTGCGCATTTCACTCACGACCAGGTTCTCCAAACAAACCAAGTCGCGACCCACGATAACCAACTCGTAGTGGGGTTGCTTAGAAATCCCGGCCGGAGCAAACGGGCCGGATGGGGTTCGATCTACCCCGAGCGCAGCCGCTATAGCTTCGAGCCTGTCGGGATAAGCCGACTTGAATTTGGCAAACGTCTTCAGGCCTTTGATTCCGATTTGGCCAAAAGAGTCCATGACGCCGGCCAGCCAAATGGCGTCCTTCTTCGTAGGGGCTGACATGTTTTTTCCTGTTAGTAGAGCGCTCAATGCTCATTTGGATTACCGCTATTCAGAGCGGCGAGAGAGGATGTTGCGTGTTGGGTCTTTTCGCATTTCGTCTATGAAGTGATCCTTTCCTTCTTCGTCGGTGTATCTCCAGTTCAACCAAGCGTTTTCGGTGCCCCCAGGATTTACCGACTGGGATAACTTGTTGAGCGAGTGGTACGAGTTGCCCGTTGAGGGCACGAACCATCGATCCCGCTCTGCGATCGCCTCGTATTTCCGTCCTTTGTAGACGCGGAATATCCGCATCCCTTCGGGGAAATGCGTGCCGCTTCGCTCGTCGTAAAACCCGCCCATTCGCCCGCCGGTATGAGCAACTGCCGCAGGGGCCGGCGGGAGCTTGAAAATTCGACGCAGGATAGCGTCTTCGGTCTCGTCCCCTTCTTTGTGGGCCTTCCAGATGGCGGCGAAGACATCGCTAGAAACCGTGATGGTCTTCATATCCATCATCTCCTGCAAAAACTGATATCTCAGAAAATAGTAGTAAATGAAGAATTTGCAAGATATTGTTTTCACCGAGGTCGAAATTCCAAAATGGCCTAACGACCGTTTGGCGGTTCTGTAAGGAGGCGGATTTGAAGATCGTGGCTTACCGGCGTGTCTCTCGACAGAAGCAGGCTGAGAGTGGATTGGGCTTAGAGGCACAAGAAGCTGACATCCAAAGATTCGCTGCGGGGAGAGACGCGCGGATCATTGCCGAGTACACGGAGGTCGAGAGCGGTAAGAACACACAGCGCCCCCAACTGAGGGCCGCGCTTCATCATGCCAAAGTCACAGGAGCGACGTTGGTGATCGCGAAATTGGATCGGCTTTCCCGGTCAGCATCATTCACGCTAACGTTGAGGGACAGCGGTGTGAAATTCGTTTGCTGCGACATGCCGGAAGCAAACGATCTTACGATAGGCGTTCTAGCGGTCGTCGCCCAGGCGGAAGCGCAAGCGATTTCAAGGAGGACCAAGGACGCACTTCAAGTGGCCCGAAGGCGCGTCCAGGAGAAAGGGCAGCGCGGCCACGGCAATATCAAGCGCTTGGGCAATCCAAACGGTGCAGCGGCGCTTGCTCGCGCAGGGAAGGGTAACGGTGCGGCAGTCGCGAGGATAAGGGCCGAAGCAGATCAGCGGGCTTCGGACCTCGCGCTGGTGCTGAAGGACATCAAGGCCGGGGGTGCGACGACGCTTTTGGCTATCGCGCACGAACTGAACGATCGAGAGATGATAACGCCGAGAGGTGGGCGCTGGCATCCATCCTCGGTGGCAAACCTTCTGAGGCGGCTGGAGACGTGAAGCCAATGGCACCCTGGGGGGACGGGGGGATCTCCGACGTCGCGCGTGACGAGGTCAGCTCTTAGATTTTTGACCCATAGCGCGATCGAGGCCGGATAGATTATCTAACGGCGAGAAATCCGCCTCATACACCTTCAAGCAGCCTAGCGAATCGGCGTACATCAATGCGGTTCTCTGGTTGTGGAAGGCCATGCCCTATTTCACTCAAGATCACATATCGCATGCTCTGGAAGTCTTGCCGGAGCAAACGCATTCCTCTCTGATTAGCTTTTTAGCAATGTTGCGAGATGGAGTACCCGCATCGTCCACCCCGTCTAAAACATTCGGCAGCGCACAAGAGACGTCTCTCTTGAAGGACTATTTTCAGCCCGGCGGCGGTGTCCCAGATAAGCCTTGGTACATCCCTTTCGGGAAGGCTATCGCGGGATTGACGCCCTGGCGACCTAAGCAACATGCGGGGACTAGCTTGCAGCGCATGCGCACTGGCAAGCAATTTGTGTACCGGCAGGGCAGCGGCACGGCGAACGATCTTTGGTCGCTTGATCCCAATCTCGTAACGGTCCTCTCCGAGCGGCATGCCGACGTTATTGGTCAAATCCCGATATCGATTCATAATCTCGCTGTTTGGTGCTATCGCCAGAAGGAAGTCGCCTCACATCAGGCGGCCATCGCTGAGTTTATCGAAGAGTTTCACCTCAACACTTACGGTCTCGTCCCGGATATTTTTACGGACGAGGAAGACTCATTCCTCTCTGCAATCCCCCTTGCGGCGAATTCGTTGAGCGACGCGGACATTATGGCGCTCCTTGTGCCGCCCGGTTCTGCGCCAGCAATTCCCGTCAGTGTAGCGCCGGCTTCCGCAGTGGCCTCGCCTGTTACTGCGGAGGATGATGACTTTACGTGGGAGATTGATGGGGCCGATCTAGGTGCTGCGATCAGCGGGCTCGCTGGCGTAGAGGACGCTGCGTTTCGAGCGGCCTCAGCGCTAAGGGCCGGAATGCACGTGATCTTTACTGGGCCACCCGGCACCGGAAAAACGCAGCTTGCTAGGAGGCTATGCGGTGCGTCCGGAATTCCGTGGACTATGGCCGCTGCTACAGATCAATGGACCACCATCGATACCATCGGAGGATATCTACCCTCTGCAATTGAGCCGGGCCAGTTAGATTTCCAGCCCGGCTTCGTAACGACTGCCATCAAACAACGCCGAACACTTATCATAGATGAGATCAATCGTGCGGATATCGATAAAGCTTTCGGGGAGCTATTCACGCTATTAAGCGGAAACGCCGTCGATCTGCCTTATCTGATGAGAGGGTCGGCCGCAGGCGCCGCCCCGCGAAGAATCCAACTCGCGATGGAGGACGCCGAAGCTGATGAATCGCTTGAGGTCATCAGAGTGCCGAACTGGTGGAGGATCATCGGTTCGATGAACGATGCAGATAAAGCGAGCCTCAAGCGACTTTCATATGCTTTCATTCGGCGCTTTGCATTCATTCCCGTAACGGTCCCAAGCGCCGACATATACAAGGGCCTCATCGATCTTGGAGCAGGGGAAGGCAGTGGTGGGCTGAAGCCAGCAAAGACGGACTTCCTTAATGCTTTGAAGGGCATCTTCGCTGAATTGGACGGGCTATCCTCCTTTGGCATGGCAATGGGCTATGCCATACCGGAGGCCATGATGCGCCACGCAAGAGGCGAGCTAGCGCTGGATTCGGCAAGGACGACCGAAGGCCTTCTATTGTCCGGACTTGAGTTGTTTGTCGCACCCCAATTTCAAGGGCGAGCAGACAAGCACGAGGACTTGGTCAAGCTGGTTAGGCGCTTTATTCTAGCTCCGAATGCGGTCGACCGGTTCAAGTCTACGTTGTCGGTCTGGACAGGGTTTGTAGATTGAGCCTTTTGGAGCAATGGAGGGAGTTCGTCCTCGATCCCAGTCGAGCTGGCCGGTATCTGTCAAGCATCGGGGCTTCTGTCGAGGCTGGCCAAGCTCCTGCCATTGACTCGAATGTAGTGCAGCATTTTCTAGAAGCATTGGCTGCCGCGTCAACGGATGTATGGTTTCTAGGATCGATAGTTGATCTCCTTTCAGCTGGGTATGGTTCGTTCTGCTCACAATCCTTACCGGCCCTGCTCGATTCGTTGTCAAATGAGCATGTAGGTGAGAACGCCGTGGTGGGCCCGGCGTTGAGGGGTAACGTTCGATGGGATTTAACTGCGGTAGCACGCCATTCGGGCCGCATCTCTCCGGTCCAATTTCTCACCCGACTTCCGGCTCGGAGTTTTGCGCTTCCAGAGAACCAGTTGGTGAGGTGGTTGGTTGACAGCCTGGAGCGCTCTCTTCGGGAAGTTGAGGAACGCATCGGGTCTAAGGCGCTCCCGCCGCAATTGCGAATGATTCGTGACGGATGTCGCGAGGCGAATCGGCATCCTTGGTTCAAGGACGTTCCGTCTCCGAAGGCGCTTGAGGTCAATATGATCACATCAGCCCAACGACAGAGGTTGCCGGCCTATCGATTAGCAGCAACTCTTTCGCAACGGCGTCGGCAGATGGTGGACCGAAACAGGGCGAGCAGGTGGCTCTCCGTTCGTGAATTGCTATCGGTGAATTGGCTCTCACCCTTAGACGAAGACGACCTCTTTGAATTGTACGGCCTTACTCTTGTGCTGGACGTGCTGGAGCACGAAGCGGCATTTGGGCCTCCTCATCAATACGGCTTAGCGATATCTGGCCGAGCGCATGTTGCTCGCTTCGTGAAAGGGGCGTCGACTGTCACTGTCTACTTCGACCAGTCGCCCGTCACATTTCTTGGGTGTCACTCTGCCCAACTTGCAATTCAAGAAGCTCACCTCGGGGTTAGATCCTCTCCCCGGCGACCTGATATAGTGATCGTCCATCAAAAAGGCGAAGAGCGCCACATTGTACTTGTTGAGGCGAAGAATTCGTGGCGGGGGAGCTATCTCAGCGACGGCATCTACAAGGCGCTGGCTTACATCGCTGACTTTAAAGATGTGTGGCGCTCTGACCTATCGAATCCAAAAGTGGTTCTGCTCGTGCCGGAGGACATCAGCTTAAGATCTGGAGTGGCTCTCAATTCAATGAGTGTGGTTTTGGTCTCTTCTTTTGATAGGGCTGCATTTGCCGCCGGTATCAAAACCGCCTTATCACTCAACGACGGCGTGAGTGACCACCATTGACCACTTGTGGCAAGTTCTGGCATAGAAACGCCGTTGGCAGAGTGGGCAATGATTCGGAGGGGACATGCTCCAGCGACTTTTCACGCTTCAGGAGCTTGAGGGGGTCCTTAAAGTATCCATTTCCACCCTCCGCCGGGCCGTTCGCTCTGGCCAGCTTGCTCACGTAAGAGCGGGCGACCGGGGGCAAATCCGCGTTTCTGAAGATGCCGTCAATGTGTATCTAGGCCGGCAGTCTACGCTCCAAGAAGCTTCGCTCCAACAGGCTGAACCGCAGGCTTCTCCGAACGATATCTCGGGTGAGGAGTTACCCCGAGTTAAAGTTCGTGAAGGAAGTATCGGCCGCCGATTGACATATAAAATACTGGCGGCAGACGTCTCAGATGGTCTGAAGTCCTTGGCGTCGGAATCGGTCGACTGCGCAGTGACCTCTCCCGCATATTTTTGGCAGCGCGATTACGGCTATGAAGGCCAAATCGGCCACGAAGCGACAATCCAGGCTTACGTTGACGCGCTAGTTAAGCCGTTCGAAGAACTGCGCAGGGTGCTAAAGGAAAGAGGAACGTTCTTTCTGAACATCGGGGATGCCTACTACAATGCGAAGGGCCGCCCGCATGGACGTGATCGAAAAAGCGCTGGACGCCAGCTAGCGAGAGCCAAACTCCGGGCCGTAGATGGTCCCGGGCTAGGTCTCCCACGGAAATCGCTCATCGGTCTTCCCTGGCGAGTAGCGCTTGCCATGCAACAATCTGGGTGGACCTTGCGGACCGCAGTGATCTGGGAGCGCCCCGGATGCTTAAGTGAGCCCACCGCGCACGATCGACCTCACCGCACCTTTGAGCACGTCTTTATGTTCTCGAAGGGGCCGAAATATTTCTTCGACCGGTCCGCGTTGAATGGTGAGGAAGATATCTGGCGGATAGCCGCTCGGCCTGAAAATCCCTTCAGCCACGCGGCGCCATATCCCACCGAGCTTGTTGATCGTTGTTTGGCTTGCGGATGTCCTGAAAGCGGGGTTGTTCTCGACCCGTTTCTTGGTTCAGGCACGACAGCCATCTCGGCGCTTCGCTCCGGGAGGTCGGTCATTGGAATCGACATGAACGAGAGCTATTGCGAGGAAGCTGAAAGACGCATCTTGAAAGAACGTGCTGACGGCGTAACGAAGTCGCGGGATCAGTCTGGCAAGAAGGTCGCTTCAGAAAGCAAAGCCAAGAGAATACCGCGACAAGCTAAACGACGCTAACTAAGCGTCTCGACATCTCGATACAGCTTTCGGAGATGATCGTCGGACATATCGATGATGGGCTCATACATGAAAGAGTTCAGGTGGATATTCTCCGGGGTCATCAGCATTACCCTTTCGATAATGGCAATGTTGGCGGTTTTGGCCGCGAACCGCTTCTTGTACTCTCTCAGCAATTTGGGCGTCTGAGCTGAAGTGATCCCGGCGAGCAGTTTTTCATCCTTTATTTGCTCCGCCATGAACTTCTCGGCGGAGAGCCGGGTGGCTATCGACAGGACGACCTTGTTTTCGAAGTTCATGCCTTCCGTTGCTTTGAGGCATTCGCTGGCCGCGGTGAAAATGTCCGACAGCACGGACCCCGTACCATCGGCCAGCGCTATCGTTGAGTGGAATACCCGATTGTAGACGTCGGCTAATGCGTTCCGCGTGATCGTGGTGCTGTCCGCCTTCCAATGGAGCAAGGACGTGAGGGTCCCATAGTCAGCGTCCGCCTCGCCCTTCGTGAATTCAACGAGGTTGCGTATGAACGGTATGGAGGCAATTTGTTTCTTCGCATCCGAGTGAAAGTTTAACTTCCAGTCATTCACAAAGATGTTCTTTATGCCAGCGGCCTTCTGTAGCGAAAGTCCGGCGGAGCTTTTCGATGCCATGTAGCAATAGTCGTAGTCTACAAATCTACTGTTCACGGTACGAAAAAAATCGAAATTGTGCGTGAGGATTATCTGATTAAACGTCTCATCATCCGCTATGTCCTTTAGGTATTGGATGATTGCGTACTTATTTTTGTAGTCGAAGGAGTCAGCGATATCATCAACAACTAGTACAGTCTTCTGATTTGCCGCTCGCCGCGCCTGGATTTCGAAGATAATGTTCAGAACGTACAGGGCCTTCTTTTCACCGGTGCTGAGCGCCGAGATGAGTGCCTCCCGATCAACCGACGTGCTCTCGGTGCCGTCCTTGAAGATGAAGCCAAGGTTCAAAATCGGGTCTTCACCGAGCATGACCGAGATTTTGTTCTTTGCGACAAGCTCGAACGGCACAAAGAAGCGGTCGTTGAAAATATCGATGGTCTCTTCCCAACGAGTTCGTTCGGCGGCAGCTTCTTTTTCGATCTCGGCTTTCCGTTTTTCTACTGCACGGTAATGAGCTAGCAATTCTTTAAACAAGTCGATATTGGCGAAAATGTACGACTTCCATGCCTCTTCCCGGAAGGCGTCAACGTTTGCCAGCTGGGCTAACAAATCCTCACGTTGTTCAATGTAGGACTGGAAGTCGCGGACCGTGGCATTCTTTTGCATAAGTTTTTCGATTTCTGAAAACTTCTTTCTGAGGGTCGCATCGCTTGTAATCCCTTCTTTTTCCTTGGCGATAAGCGCCTCTAGGTCCTTCGCGTTGCTGATTTCGAGACGTGTCCCAGATACAAGATTGATCGAGTGGTTCGCTTTGAAGAAACCGTGGTCAGCGAGGCTTTTCGCTACGGACGCAGCATTGTAATAGTTGAAAGTACCCCGTTTGAAGTATGTCGATTTGGCCAGGAGCTCGTTGTACTTTTTGATGTAATCCTCGATGGCAGTTTTGACGTCTTTCGTTGCGAGGAGGCCAAGAACTTTGTCATCGAAGACGGTATCGTAATCGACATCGCTGAACGGCGCGGACTTTTGAGCAAGCACCTCGGATTCGATGCGGAAAAGAGCTTTCGCAAACTGATCTTCATTCGCCGTGAATGTCCTCGAGATCTCCTTTTCGATATCTCGCTTTGATCCAGATTGGGTCCGGAGCGCTTTGACGAAGTTGTCTTTGCACTCCTCGATTGCCTCATGCAGGCTGATGTATTCCTGCTTCAGTTTTGCGTTTATGAGCAGGGTCGACGTCTTCTCGTTGTTCCCAAAAATCTCGTCATAAGGCCGGACAACCAGCACAGCATCCTCTGCAAGGGGAGCACCGTCCAGGGTGATGGTTCGCCTCGTGGTACGCGTGGGAAATATTCGGTCCTTTGAGGGCTGGCCGTCTGCGATGTCCTGGAATGTCGTCGCCAGCGAGGATTTCATTGCCCCATTGGGCGCGTAAATCGCGAATGCTCTCGCCTTTTTGAAATCGAAGTCCGCCTTGAGCTTCTTGATTCCGTAGCAGTTTTCGAGGTCGACACTGATCTTAGCCATAACCTGCCCCAATAATAAGCGGCGCATCGTAGGCTGCGGGTCAGGTTGAGCCGAGTGCCCGTTTCCACTTATCCACGAACATTCTGTATTGGCAGGCAGGGGCGGTTGGCCGGACCCGTTATCCGTGCTACACAATGCGGAAGCGGCTGTCCTTTTAGTTCTGCGTAATCAATCGCTTAGGCCTTCGCTCTTTGTTTCCCCTAGGGAGCGCCAGCTGATCCTAAGCCATTGAAAACCTGCACACTCTAGGCGACCATGTCAGCCTGGAGAGACCGCCCTGTTGCACTTTGCCTCACAAGGTGGTCCGCAAATGGTGCTCGCGGTCGTGACATGGCTATCCTGATCCCGAGTCTCGGCTTCGCGCGCTTCGACAGCCGTGGTGAGCTACGACTGGCGGAACGATTGAAGGACTTCCTCGAGGAGAACGCCGTCGTTTGGCACAACCTGCCTGTCGGGCCTCGCAACCGGCATCCGGACTTCATCATCATTCATCCCGCGAACGGCCTGCTCGTGCTCGAGGTGAAGGATTGGCGCCTGGAGACGATCGTGTCGGCCGACAAGACGAAGGTCGAACTGCTGACAAGTCGTGGTGTGGTGCGGGAAAGCAATCCGCTGGAGCAGGCTCGCAAATATACATTCGAGGTCGTGCGCACGCTTGAGCGCGACGGGCAATTGTTGTTTCCGCCGGGACATCGCCTCGCGGGCCGGTCCATCGTTCCGTTCGGCTTCGGGTCCGTGTTCACTAACATCACCCGCAAGCAGTTCGATCAGACCGATCTCAAGGAGGTGTTCTCCGGGCATCTCTGCCTGTTCAAGGACGAGATGACCGAGGGCGCGGACCCCGAGGAATTCCGGTCGAAATTGTGGCGCATGGTTCATCCGCGTCTCGAAGAGCCGCTGTCCATGCCGCAATTCGACCGCCTGCGCGCGCTGCTGTTCCGGAGGTTCGGATACGACAGATTGCCCTGCCTTTGGACGATGCGCCTCGCGCCGATTCTTCGGATCGGACGCTCGCGGTCATGGACCTTCATCAGGAGCAGTTCGCGCGCAGCCTGGGCGAGGGGCATCGCATCATTCGCGGCGTCGCCGGATCGGGCAAGACCCTGATCCTCGCTTTTCGCGCCGAGTATCTGGCACGTGCGGCGGCAAAGCCGGTGCTGATCCTGTGTTACGCCAACGGCATCGCCGGCCGGCTTGAAGATGCCATGCAGAGCAGGGGTGTCGAGGACCGCGTTCAGGTTCTCACCTTCCACTCGTGGTGCTTCCGGATGCTGCGGACGTACGGGATTACCGCCCCATCCGAGCGAGACTATCCGGACTACGCGGAGCGCCTGGCTGCGAGCGTTTCAGAGGTCGTGAAGGCGGTCGATCACGGCCATATCCCGGCGGAGCAGTACGACGCGGTCCTGATCGACGAGGCGCACGACTTCGAACCGCAATGGCTCGCGCTTGCGGCCAAGATGGTGAACCCGCGCACCAAGGCGCTGATGGTCGTCTACGACGATATCCAGGCTATCTATAAGGGGCGTGAACGGCCGGTCTGGAGCCAGCTCGGCATTGAAGCAAAGGGCAGAACGACCGTACTGAAGGTGAACTATCGCAACACCGCCCAAATCGTTGCCTTCG
Organism: Bradyrhizobium yuanmingense; assembly: GCF_900094575.1. Taxonomy (GTDB): domain Bacteria; phylum Pseudomonadota; class Alphaproteobacteria; order Rhizobiales; family Xanthobacteraceae; genus Bradyrhizobium; species Bradyrhizobium yuanmingense. The sequence goes on from NZ_FMAE01000003.1 coordinate 703,183, forward strand.
CGAGACGCTTCGCCGCGGACGTCATCGGCGCTCCCGGCATCACGGCCGACGACGAGCACGCCATCCTGCTGCCCGAAGATGCGGGTCGGCAGGGACTGGAGCCGGATGTGCGGCGGTGCGTGAGCATCGAGGCGGAAGCTCACTGCGTTGCCGAGTGGTTTCTCGACCGTAAGAAAGCCGGCTACGAGTGGTCGCAGATGGCGTGTCTCTACCCGGAGCACTGGATCGGCGGACGGGTTGCGCAGATTCTCGCCGGGCATGGTGCGCCGATCGACATCGCCAAGGACAATCGCAACCGGGTTTCGGTCAAGCGGGTCGCCGTGCGATTCCTGAGCATGCACAGCGCGAAAGGGCTGGAGTTTCCCTGCGTCGCCATCGCCGGCTTGGGCCTGCTCGGCCGCTACGGCGAGACCGTCGAGGAATGTGTCCGGCTGACCTATGTCGGGGTGACCCGGGCAACTCACGAGGCGCTCCTGACGTATTCGAGCGAGTCGGCATTGGTGCAGCGCTTGATCGCGTAGCCCGACGCCGCGCAGGCGCTCTTTCACGCGGTAGTGCAGTCGATCGAGCGGAGGATCGCCCGCTGCACGTCCGCATTCGAAAGAAACACATCTTGGTAGGTTGCGCGTCGCAGCGTCATCGATGATGACGTGATCGAGTGAACGGGCCTTGCATCCATTCCGGCGCAACTTGCATTCACTCCGGCGCAAAATGAGCCGCATCGCGTCGTCGCTTCTGCGCCGCGCGATAGTTGCACCACGAGCGCATGACTCGGGCTCCCACTCAACCCTATTCGGGGGGATCGCGAGAGGAGCCGTGGCCATACGTTTTGGCGGTAACTTCAGTGATGCGCCGAAACGCTTCTGACGGTCTCGGTGAGCATGTCACCCGATGAGGAATGGCTGACGTCACCCAGGCTGATGATGCCGACCATCCGCTTGCTCTTGTTGATCACCGGCAGCCTGCGGACCTGCAGCTTCTCCATATGATGCATCGCCTTGGCGAGGTCATCGTCCTCGCGGCAGCAATGGATGCCCTCGGTCATCACGTCACGTGCCGTCGCGCGGCCGGCATCGAAGCTGTGGCTCGCGAGTCCTTTGCAGACGATGTCGCGGTCGGTCACCATTCCGACCAGCTTGTCATCCTCGCCAATCGGAATGCAGCCGATGTCATGTGCCCGCATCAGTTTGGCAATCTCGGTGATTGGGGTGTCGGGGCTGACCCAGTCGACACCCTTGTGCATCACGTCTTTGACTTTCATGGCGAGCCTCCGTTCGTGGGTTTCAAGTGCGTTGATGCAATGCAGCGGCACCCCCATCTTCCGAACTCCGACCAGACAAAGCGCAGACACTTTCGCCGCCACCCTGCGGAACGGTATGACGGCGAACTTGCGGCTAGAGTTCCCGCCCAGGGCCGCAAGGACAATGGGCGGCGCACAGGTCCTCAGTCATGCGCGCTGAAGCGGCCGTGTGGTGCGTTGGCCGTCAGGCGCGCAAACTGCGCGTGACCCATGTGAAGCAGCGTCTCATGATCGCCGGCTTCCATATAGATGTCCGGCTGTGCCTCGAGGCTGTCGTCGACGATGATATCCAATCCGTAGCATTTGCCGACGGCAGGAACTGCACCGTGTGCACAGTCGCTGAACAGCCGATTGATCTCGGTTTCATTGGCCATGTGGACATTGTCGCCGAGGCTTGTCCTCAGGTCCGACAGGCGGAGGTGATGCGATGCGGGCAAGACGGCCAGCATGTATCCGCCGTCGCGCCGCAACACGATGCCCTTGGCGAGGCGATCGCCGGAGATATGGCATGCCTGCGCCGTTCGGGCGGACGTCATGCTGAGTTCGTGCGGGATCACCTCGTACTGGATGTTCTCAGCGGCGAGGTATTTCTGGAGGGTGGGAGCAATGGCCATGGCATCACCTCCGATGCGGAATGGAAACCATCCACCGTGAGGCGATCCTGCAGACCCTCGCCATTCGATGGGCGGCTGCCTGACTAGCTACCCAACATAGGTCTTCCATCCGCAAGCTGCAATGCAATTCCCCTCGGAGCCGCAACGGGTGTGGGCAGGAGCAGGCTTTTCGCGTGGCTCGGCGCTCTCCTACGCCGTCGTGCCGTCGATCGAGCGGCGGATCACCCGCTGCACTTCCGTATTCGACAGGAACAAATCGTGGTTGATGATGCCCCAGCCTTCCTGGGAGGCATCGACCACGCGCACACCGAGCCCTGCGATGGCGGCCTTCTCGGCCGCGCCGACGCGGGTCATGCCGCCGGCGAGCTGCCCCGACAGCGCCAGTGCACGATCGTTGGTCGAGGCGATCACCGTGATCTTGCCGGCGAGAGGGCCGATGCGCTGGATCGCCGACGAGAACACGTCCATGTCGATGTCGGGCGCGGCAAACACCACCGCGCCAATCTTGCTCGTCACCGTGTCGCCGTATCTCCCATGGAGCTGGCGCAGGCTTTCGAGCGTCAGCATGGTTCCCATGCTGTGGGCGACGATGTGCACGCGCCCCGCCCCCGGCGCCGACACCAGCGCAGAGAGCACGCGCTCGAAATTATCGCGCGACCACATCGCGCTGTCGCGGTCATAGGCGTAGTCGAACAGTCCTGCCTTGGAAGGCCAGGAGAACGCCATGGTCCGGCCGCGGAACTTGATCCCATCGGAAAGGTGGGCTGCATCCAGCACCGCCGTCTCGAATGTCTGCTTGAAACCGTGCACATAGATCAGCACGTCCCCGCCGCCGGCCTGCGCAGCGAGATCGCCGGCGTCGGCCAGGACCGGCTCGATCCGGTCGAGACGCCAGTTCTCGAGTCCGACCGAGGCGAGGGAAAGTCGGCTCTCGTCCGGCGCCGTCAGCTTCGCCCGCGCGACCGTCATGCTTGCGGCACGCTCCGGCCCGAACCAGGGTTTCGCGCGAGCACCGTTCACGGGCTTGCGCGTGGTGACGACAAGCAACGTCGGATCGACGGAGAGCGAGGAGGCGTCGAAGCGCGCGCCGGTCGCACCGAGGCCAGCGCATCCGCCAAGAGCCAGCGCGCTACCCGTCGACAGGAGACCGCCGATGAGAGCGCGGCGCGACATGGAATGATTTGTTTGGAGAAGACGTCGACCTATCACTGGGAACCCATGGGAACTTTGCCCCGACAGCCGCCCCATCTGCTCTCTGAATGACAATGGGGGCGAGATCGCGGCGGAGCCGCCTCGCGCATGTCGTGGCCTTCAAGTGAATGGCGGGTCAGTCGACGATCTCGATTGCCTGAATCTCGCACCAATCGCGCAATGCCCGCTCCCTCGCCTTGTTGCGGTAGTCATGCCAAGCATCGATCGCTCCCCGTCGGGAGAGCAGGCCCTTGAACTTCTGATAGGCGCCGCGTTTGCTGAAATATAGCGAACGTCGTCCAGATCGTTCGGCAGGAACTCGCGGACGAAGGCAATCACGAGAGGCTTGCCGAGGTCGAGGTCTCGTGAGTTCGGGATCTGCAAGTATTTGGTCTCGTCCTCGATATCGTCAGGCAGTTCGTCGTCCTCGAGCTCCTGGAGGTTGTCCTGATCGAACTGGTAGTAGATCTTTCCTGTCTGCCTGCAGACGAAGGTGCGGCACTCCACAATGCCGCTGATGTCGGCGAACTCAAAAGCCTGGAGGATGTCTCCGAATTTCACGCGCATTGGACACCTTGCCAACGGACCGATGCCGCAATGTCTGCAATCGGCCCGGACAGTATAAGCGGATCGTCCTTCGAGGCAATGAACCCTCGCCGTGTCCGGAAGGCAACTGCCCCGGCGTCGACGGCAGAACACACCGATCCGCTGTCAACCCCTCCTGCCGAAGTATCCCACTTTACCGAGATTCTCCCACCAAGGACCTGCCTCCAAGCAAGCATGCCGCATCGGCGTCCGTGGCGGTGGCCGTTCTCCCCAGAATCTGCACTATGCGCCCCGCGCCTCCGAAGCTGCTGCCGGGCCTTTGGAGGCTCGGGCAATTTTGTTTTTCGGAGTGACGAGATGAGCGGTTTGGTGATCTCTGGCGGCCGGGTGGTGGATCCCGCGAGCGGGATGGACGCCGTTGGGGATGTGGCGGTGGTGGACGGCAGGGTCGCCGCCGTCGGCACGGGCCTCGGCAGCGCCGAACGGGTGATCGACGCAACTGGGCTCGTGGTGGCGCCGGGCTTCATCGATCTGCACGCCCATGGCCAGTCGATCCCGGCTGACCGCATGCAGGCGTTCGACGGCGTCACGACCACCCTCGATCTCGAGGCCGGCGTGCTGCCGGTCGGGTCCTGGTATGAGCGCCAGGCGCGAAAGGGCCGCGTGCTGAATTATGGCGCGGCCACCAACTGGGCCTTTGCCCGCATCGGCGCGATGACGGGCTCCAACGCGGAGAGCTCGCTGGAAGCATTCGGCAACGCCATGCGCGACCGTCGCTGGATGGACAACGTCGCAACCGGTGCGGAGGTGTCGGGCATTCTCGAGCGTCTGGCCCGCGGCCTCAACGAGGGCGGTATCGGCATCGGCATCCTCAACGCCTATGCGCCCGGCGCCGGCGTGCAGGAGCTGACCGCAGTGTGCCAGCTGGCCGCGAAGCAGGACGTCCCCACCTTCACCCATGTCGCCTTCATGTCGCGCATCGATCCCGAGAGCGCAGTGGAAGCCTATATCCGCCTGATCGGCTATGCCGGCGCCACCGGCGCGCACATGCACATCTGCCATTTCAACTCGTCGAGCAAGACCGACGTCGAGCGTTGCCGCGTGCTGATCGAGAAGGCGCAAGGACAGGGCCTGCCGATCACGGTCGAGGCTTATCCTTACGGCACCGGCTCGACCGTGCTGGCCGCGGCCTTCTTCAGTGATCCCCAGTTCGTCGAGCGCAACGGCACCGGTTACGATTCCGTGCAGCGCGTCACCGACGGCTACCGCTTCCACGACCGCGAGGAGCTCTTGAAGGCGCAGGCCGAGGAGCCGTCCTCGCTGGTGCTCTGGCACATTCTCGACACCGAGAACAATGCGCACCACCGCGACCTGCTCGATATGTCGGTGCTGTATCCCGGCGGCGCGATCGCCTCCGACGCGATGCCGTGGACGCTGTCGGACGGCTCAACCTACACCGGTGATGCCTGGCCGCTGCCGGATGATGCGACCTCGCATCCGCGCTCGGCCGGCTGCTTCACGAAGTTCATCCGTGAATGGGTGCGCGAGCGCAAAGCCGTGTCGTTGCTGGAAGGCGTGCGCAAATGCGCGCTGATCCCGGCGGAAATCCTCTCGCAGAGCACGCCGGCGATGCGGAGCAAGGGCCGGCTCGCGAAGGACGCGGATGCCGACATCGTCGTGTTCGACTACGAGAAGCTCTCGGACCGTGCGACCTTCACCGCGATGAACCGGCCCTCTGAGGGCGTCCGGCATCTGGTCGTCAGCGGCCAGGTGCTGATCAGCGACGGCATGCTCGATGTGACCGCGCGGCCGGGCAGGCCCGTGCGCCGCCCAATCGTCGAGGGCTGATCCATGGCGGTCCCCATTCTCCTGGTGACGGGCTTCTTGGGGGCCGGCAAGACCACGGTCGTCAACCATCTGCTGGCGCATGCGGAGGGGCGGCGGATCGCTGCCGTCGTCAACGATTTCGGCGCCATCAACATCGATGCGGAGCTGATCGCGGGCGCGAGCGACGGCGTGGTCAGCCTTGCCAATGGCTGCATCTGCTGCTCGCTCGAGGGCGATCTGCTCCGCACGCTTTCGACGCTGCTGCGGCGTGATCCCAAGCCCGATTGTATCGTCATCGAGACCAGCGGCGTCGCCGATCCCGCTGACATCGTGCGCAATCTGATGGACCCGGTGATCCTGCGCGAGGCACAGCTGGAGACGGTGCTTTGCGTGTTGGACGCAGGGACACCGCTCGCTGCCCTCGACGAGGCGTTGCAGCGGTCGCAGCTGCGCGTCGCCGATATCGTGGCATTGAGCAAGCTCGATCTGGTGGGCGCGGGCGCAGGGGCGTGGATGCGTGAAGCCATCCGCGCCCAGCGCGTGCCCGCGGTGGTGGTCGATGCACACCACGGCGAGATTCCGCCTGCGCTGCTGTTTCCCGCCGGCGCCGACCGCGCTCCGGCGTCGCGCGAGGTGGGACCGAAACGGCCGGCGGAGGAGCGCTTCGAGGCACTGAGCTGGACCTCGGATAAGCCGGTCTCGTTGCCGCGCCTGCAGCAGGCCATCAGCCGCCTTGCACCGAAGCTGGCGCGCGCCAAGGGCCTGTTCGAGACGCTCGAGCAGCCCGGCCGCACGATGGTGTTTCAGTTCGCCGCCGGCCGCGCGACCCTGGCGCCTGGCGATGCGCCGACACCGGGCGCGGCGCGGACGCGCATCGTCTTCATTGCCGAGCTTGGCATGCTCTCGAAGGCGGAGCTCGATGAAGTCATGGAGGCGTGCGTTGCCGGCGGCTGAGGTGAGGGGGTAGGGTCAACCGCTTCCGCCATTAGCCACCACCTCTCCTCTTCCGAGGCCGAACTATGCCGCCAAATATCCCACCCGCCCCCGCTGATGCTGCCTCGCGCCGCGCTGCCAAGCCGGCCATCGTCTATCCGGCCGGGACGATGCCCGGGCCGGACATGGCCGCGCTCGAAGCAGTCCGCCGTGCCGCGGTCAAGACGCACGAGCTTATCGTGCCGCCACGCGATGCCCGTGCCTTTCGCGTGGCGCGCGGCCAATTCTTCCGCATCGTGAGCATCGAAGGCCCTCAGGTCGGTGACCTCAATCTCTGGAATGCAGACGATCTCTCCGAGCGCTTCTTCAGCGGCAAGACGCGGGCGCTCCATGGCACGCATGTCGGCATCGGTGACCGGCTCTGGAGCAATATGCCCTATCTTCGGCCGATGGCGACCATCAGCCACGATACGCTCGGCTGGTACGGCTTCGACGCCGACGGCGCCGGCATTCACGATGTGATTGGCACGCGCTGCGATCCCTATACAAATCTCCTGCTGAACGGCACGGCCTACGATTTTTGCTGCCACTCCAACCTGTCCCGCGCCCTCGCCATCGAATTGAAGGCGGATCCGGCCGCAGTGGAGCATCATGTCCACGACGTGCTCAACGTCTTCATGTGCACCGGCTTCACCAGGGACACGCACCAATATTTCATGAAGGCAAGTCCGGTCCGCCCCGGCGACTTCATCGAGCTCTTCGCGGAGATCGACCTGCTCGGCGCGCTGTCGGCCTGTCCGGGTGGAGACTGCAGCGCAACCCATTCCAGCGATGCCGCGGCATGCCATCCGCTCAGGATCGAAATCTTCGAGCCGGATCGAACGGCCCTGAAAGGCTGGACCTGGCCTACCCCGAGCGCGTATCACCGTCACCACGGTGCGCATGCGGGAAGCTGAATCTCAGTCCTCGACCGGCAATCCGTCGCCGTGCACTTCACGCGAACTGCGCGATGCCGTGACCGACGGACCAGTTCTCCTTGGGCGCGTCGAGCACGTTGACGAACACGTCCTCGGGCCTGATCCCCGGGTTCTCGCCGAGCAGGTCGGCGATCCGGCGATACAGCGCTTTCTTCTGCTCGGCCGTGCGCGAGGCGAACACGGTGATCTGGATCAGCAGGGCGTCTTCGCTGCGCTCGACGCCGTAAGCATTGCCGCAGCGGAAGTTGGCCGGCTCATGCTCGGTGATGGCCATGAACGCATCGCCTTCGGGCACGTTCAGGACCTCGCGCATCGCGCGGTAAAGTCCGTCCAGAATCGCCTGCCGGTAGCTTTGCGGCTTACCGGCGCGCATCGAAATGTGGAGGAGAGGCATCACGCGGCCCTTTGCATGCGGCCCCGGCCGACACGGCGATGTGAACGCCGCCGGCTCGGCCAATTGAGAAAAACGGACTATTAATCTCGATCAGTTTTTGACACGATGTCGAGAAAGCATGTTCTTGACGGCATGTCAAATACTTTGCGGAGCCAAGCTTGAGACCGCGCGAGTTCGATCATGACGAGGTTCTGCGCATCGCGTTCGACCAGTTCTGGCGCAAGGGCGTGCGCGGCACCTCGCTGTCCGACATTGCGCGCGATGCGGCGGTCCAGCGCGGAAGTCTCTACAACGCCTTCGGCAGCAAGGAGGCGCTATTCCTGCAGGCCTATGAACGCTACGCGGGGGATTATCTCGCCAAGCTGCAAAAGGCGCTCGGGGCAGGTTCCTTGCGCAAGCGCCTCACCGCCTTCTTCGATCTAACCATCACCAATTTCCGCTCGGGCACGCCGCCGCGCGGCTGTCCGACGACGCGCGGGCTGATGGAGCTCGGCGGCGCCGAAGGCGAGGGGCTCGACGACAACGCGCGCCAGGCTTTTGCGAACCTGATCTCGCGCATCACCGCACTGCTTCAGGACACGTTGGCCGCTGGCGCGGCGCGGGGCGAGTTCGACGGCAATCCCGCGGCTGCGGCGCTGCACATCGTCACCGTGACGCGCGGCCTCGCCGTGCTCGAGCGTGCCTTCGGGGACGAGCCCCAATTGCGCAAGATCGCCGCGCACACGATCGATCTCGTGCTCGGCAGGAATGGCGGATAGTTGTCAGCACAGCGCGAGCGCGTTGACCGCGCGTGTCGCAGCATCCTCCTTGCCGGAGCCAACGACCTGGCCAACGGTGGATTCGAGCTCGCCCGGCTGCTTGCGGCGCGCGACCGCCAGCAGTCGCATCAATTCCGCCTCGTCCTTGGAAAGCCGCCTGCAGGACGGCGGCATGAAGCACAGCTCGCAGGACCGCTCCTTGCGCAGAATCCTGACGAGCGCGGCCGCGCGCGCGACCAGCAGCGGGCTGTCGGCAATGCCGGGCGCTTCCTCGGCAAAGCGATAGGCCGCTTCCCAGCAATCCGATGCGCCGGTCGCATAGGCCGCTCCGATGAAGCGGAGCAGCGCCAGCGCGAGGCGGGAAAAATCATCATAGCTGTCGATGTCCGGCCGGGTCGCAAGCGCGGCCTGGAGTGGACAGAGCAGCGGCTCACCAGCGTCCGACGTCGGCGCAGAATCGCAACTGGCCCGCATCGTGAACGATCTCGTCAATGCAACGTCGCGCTGCCCACGAACCAGCTCTTCATCGCCAACATCCCGTCATGCTCGATAGGCTGCACGTGCCGGTCGGGCAGGACGAGGCCGACCATGCGGAAGATCGTCGCAAGCCCCAGGACCGGCGCGAGCGCCCAATCGGCGCCGATCGGCGGCAACCAACGCTCGAACTGCTCGCGCGCGACATCGACGCGGTCCTGCTGGGCCGCGGCAATCGCGCGCAAGATTCCGCGCTCGCTGTCGGACATGCGCGGACAGGTGGGGCAGTGCACTTCGATCGCGGTATGCGCGGTGCAGGCAAAGATCTCGATGATGGAATCCAGCGACAGCACGGCATCGCCGACACGAAAATGATCGTACACCTGCTGGATATCGGCCGCCGTCGGGACGGCGCTTCCGCTACGCGCCTTCGCCCGAAATCCCCAGATGAAGAGACGCTCCGCTGCGCTCAGCGCAGGAAGGTCGACGGGCCTGGTGTATGTCGATCGATGCATTGTGCTTCTGGCCTCCGGCTGCGCTCACGCCAGTGCTGGCGCGGATGATCTGCGCCGATCGTTCTGCCAGAGAGCTCTCCAAGTCAACGCGCGGAGAGGCGATGTCGAGGTGTTCTAGATTGGAAGAATTCGTATCTCGGGTGAGGTCGGTCTTGCTTGTCTCGTGGCCATACGAGCGTGCCGGTAACCCGCAAAATTTCGGAGTGTCGGGAACCCGAATGCTTAAAGCTTTGCTAAGAGACGCGGGATAATCTGGCATATCAGCCCTTCCAATTCCTGTGAGCACCGATGATTTTCTCCCGCATCAGTTTCAAGCTGGTCCTGATTGTCGGCATCAGCCTCCTCGGCATGATCGCGTTGGCGCCGGTCGCCCTCTCGACCCTGCGCACGCAGATGGTCGCCGACCGTCAGGCCAAGACGCAGCAGATGGTCGATGTTGGCTACGGCATCCTGGCGCACTACCAGAAGCTCGAGAGCGAAGGAAAGCTCTCGCGCGAGCAGGCGCAGGCCGGCGCGATGGCCGAGATCAAGAGTCTGCGCTACGACAAGGTCGAGTATTTCTGGATCAACGACATGACCCCCAAGATGGTCATGCATCCGATCAGGCCCGAGCTTGACGGCAAGGATCTCTCCGGGATGAAGGATCCCGCCGGAAATGCGCTGTTCATGGGCTTCGTTGATGTCATCAACAAGCAGGGTGCGGGCTTCTACGGCTACCTCTGGCCGAAGCCCGGCTTCGACCAGCCGGTCGGGAAAATCTCCTATGTGAAGGGCTTTGCGCCCTGGGGCTGGATCATCGGCACCGGCATCTATCTGGACGACGTCGATGCCGCCTTCCGCCAGAACGCGATGACCTTCGCCTATATTTGTCTCGCTGTGCTGGTCGTGGTGCTCGGCGCCTCCTTCCTGATCGGCCGCAGCGTCACCCGGCCGCTGGCCCGGATCACCGCGCTGACCGAGCGCCTTGCCGCCGGCGACAGCGCCTTCGACGTGCCCTACACCGACCGCCGCGACGAGGTCGGCGGCCTCGCCAAGGCGCTCGCCGTGTTCAAGGACAATGCATCGGCGGTGAGCCGGATGCATGCCGAGCAGCAGGAGCTGAAGCAGAAGGCCGACGAGGAGAAGCGCAAGACCATGACCGATCTCGCCGGCAAGTTCGAGGCGAGCGTCCAGGCCGTCGTTCGAGACGTCTTCGACGAGGCCCGCGCGATGCAGCAGGCCGCGCAGGGCATGTCGGAAACCGCCAACAAGGCGAGCGACCGTGCGAGCTTCGTCGCCACCGCGTGCCAGCAGGCCTCGAGCAACGTGCAGACGGTGGCCTCGGCCGCGGGCGAATTGTCGGCCTCGATCGCCGAGATCAGCCAGCGCGTCGCGCAGGCCGCGACAGTGGCCGACAAGGCCGCCGCCGACGGCCAGCGCACCAACGACACCGTGCAGGGCCTTGCCGCCGCCGCGCACAAGATCGGCGAGGTCATCGACCTCATCAACCAGATCGCCTCGCAGACCAATCTGCTCGCGCTCAACGCCACCATCGAGGCGGCGCGCGCGGGCGAGGCCGGCAAGGGCTTTGCGGTGGTCGCGAGCGAAGTGAAGTCGCTGGCGAGCCAGACCGCGAAGGCGACCGACGAGATCGGCGCGCAGATCACCGCGATCCAGGCCGAGACCAATCAGGTCGTCGGCAACATCGAGAGCATCCGCGCCACCATCATGGAGGTCAACGAGATCTCCTCGTCGATCGCCGCCGCGGTCGAGGAGCAGGGCGCCGCGACGAAGGCGATCGCGCACAGCGTGCAGGAGGCGGCCTCCGGCACCGATCAGGTCTCGCACAACATCTCCGGTGTCACCGATGCGACCGCCGAGACCGGACAGGCCGCCGGCCTCGTGCTGCAATCGAGCGGCCGGCTGACGCACAAGCTGCAATCGCTGCAGGACGAGGTCAGCGCCTTCGTTGCGGGCGTGCGGGCGGCCTAGTATAGCGGGAGGATGGGCCAAAACTCCGATCGACGCGCGCGCATCCTCCTGATCAATCCGAACAGCAATGAGGCGACCACCACGATGATGGTGGCGATTGCCAGGTCTGCTGCCGCCGACGGTTTCGATATCGTCGGCGCCACGGCAACGCGTGCGCCCACGATGATCGTCTCGGCGGACGCGCTGGAGGTGGCTGCGCTGGAGGCCGAGGAGATCGCGCGTCTCCGTGGCGGCGAGTGCGACGGCGTCATCGTGTCGGCATTCGGTGATCCCGGTCTCACCGGGATCAAGGCGACGATGAAGCTGCCCGCCGTCGGCATCGGCGAGTCCGCGATGCTGGAAGCCGCCGGGAACGGTCGCCGGTTCGGCGTGGCGACCACGACGCCGTTGCTGAAAGCGAATATCGATGCATTGCCTGATACGCTGGGCTTGCGCGCGAGCTACACCGGCACGCGCTTCGCCGATGGTGATCCGCAAGAACTGATGCGCGATCCGGTGCAGCTGCGCGCAGCGCTCGCCGGCGCGGTTGAGGCCTGCATTGTGCGAGACAGAGCGGAAGCAGTCATCATCGGCGGTGGGCCGCTGGGTGAAGCGGCGCGCGAGCTTCAGCCGATGTTCGCGGCGCCAATCATCGCACCGATCCCATCTGCCGTGCGACGGATCATTCGTCTCGTCGCGGCGTAGCCCCCTGTTTTTCCGCGCCGCGGCATCGGCCGTGCTGCGGAAAACTGTTTTCCTTGACATCAACTCTGCGGTGCTCGACGTGTAACGAGGTCGAGCGATGCTGCCTTGCGTCCCTCGCGAAAGGAAAAGCAACACGGGAAGGACGTCATGAACACGGGCCTTGACGAGAATGACTACCTCGCCACCTTGCGCGGCCTGTGGGACAAAGCCTGGCCGACCGGCCTGCCGCGCTCGCCGAACTATCTGCATGGCGAAGTTCCCCTGACGGAATATCTGCGCGCCTGGGCGAAGCGGAGTCCGGAGCGGCCCGCGGTGATCTTCTACGGGCATGTGACCACCTATGCCGATCTCGATCAGAAGAGCGATCGCTTTGCGGCGCTGTTGCAGGCAAAGGGCGTGCGCAAGGACGATCGCGTCGCTGTCTTCCTGCCGAACTGCCCGCAATTCCACGTCGTGTTCTTCGGTATCCTGAAGCTCGGCGCGATCCACGTCCCCATCAGCCCGCTGTCGCGCGCATTCGAATTGTCCTACCAGCTCAACGACACCCAGGCCGAGGTGATCGTCGCGCTCGACCAGCTCATGCCTATCGTTGATCAGGTCCGCGGCGAGGTGCAACTGCGCGAGATCATCGTCACCAGCTTCGCCGACGTCGTGCCGGCGTCGCCTGCCTTTCCGGCACCGGACTCGATCCGCACGCCGCGCGTTGCGGTCTCCGGCGCAACTGATCTCCTGCCGGCGCTCGCGGCACTGCCCGCACCGACCTCGCTGCCGCCGCCTCACCTCGATGATGTCGCCGCGCTCAATTACACCGGCGGCACCACCGGCATGCCCAAGGGTTGCGTCCATACCCATCGCGATATGGTCTACACGGCCGCCGCCAATTACGGCATCTCGTTTCCCTCGGATGAGAGCAGCGTGTTCCTGTCGTTCTTTCCGGAGTTCTGGATTGCGGGCGAGAATTCCGGTTTGATTTTCCCGCTGTTCTCGGGCGGCACGCTGGTTCTGCTCGCGCGCTGGGACGCTGTCGGCGCGATGGCGGCGATCGACAAGTACAAGGTCACGATGACGGCGATGCCGGTCGACAGCGCGGTCGAGATGATGGACCATCCGCGCTGGAGCGAGTTCGACCTGTCGTCGCTGCAACAGGTGCGCGTGGTCTCCTTCGTCAAGAAGCTCAACGCCGGCTATCGCAGGCGCTGGAAGGACCTCACCGGCACGATCCTGATGGAGGCGGCCTGGGGCATGACCGAGACCCACACCTCCAATACTTTCACCGCTGGCTTTCAGGACGGGGATTTCGACCTCAACAGCCAGCCGATCTTCGTCGGCCTGCCGGTCCCCGGCGCCGAGTTCAAGATCACCGATTTCGAGACCGGTGCGCTGCTGCCGCTGGGAGCCGAAGGCGAGATCCGCGTGCGTACGCCGTCGCTGCTCAAGAGCTACTGGAACAAGCCCGAGGCGACGGCGGAATCGCTCGTCGACGGCTGGTTGCGCACCGGCGATATCGGCACCATCGACAAGGACGGCTTTCTGCACTTCCTCGGCCGGCGCAAGGAGATGCTGAAGGTCAAGGGCATGAGCGTGTTTCCGCCGGAGATCGAGGCGTTGCTGGGGCAGCATCCGAAGGTGCTGGGCTCGGGCGTGGTCGGCCGTGATGATCCGGACAAGGGCCAGGTGCCGGTTGCTTACATCCAGCTCAAGCCGGAAGCGATCGGTACGGTCTCAGAACAGGAACTGCGCGCCTGGTGCGCCGAGCGCATGGCCGTCTACAAGGTTCCGGAAGTCCGCATTATCGATGCGCTGCCGTTGACGGCAACGGGCAAGGTCAGGAAGCAGGACCTCATTCCAAATCCTCCTGCCGTCCAGTGAGAGAGACGATGTCGTTCAAGAAGCTCCTGATCGCCAATCGCGGCGAGATCGCCATCCGCATCGCACGCGCGGCGGCCGATGCCGGCATTGCGACGGTCGCGATCCATCCCGCCGACGATGCGCTGTCGCTGCACGGGCGCGTTGCGGACGAGGCGATCGAGATCCCCGGCCGCGGCGCACGGGCCTATCTCGACATCGAGGCCGTGGTGATGGCGGCCAAGAGCGCAGCTTGCGATGCCGTGCATCCCGGCTATGGCTTCCTCAGCGAGAACGCGGCATTCGCGAAAGCCTGCGCCGAGGCCGGAATCACCTTCGTCGGGCCGAAACCGGCTGCGCTCGAGCTGTTCGGCGACAAGGTTGCGGCACGTCAGCTGGCCAAACGCTGCGGCGTGCCGATCATTGCCGGCACCAGCGGGCCGTCGAGTCTCGAGGAGATCACGGCATTCTTCACCTCGCTCGGCAGCAATGCTGCGATCGTGATCAAGGCGATGGCGGGCGGTGGCGGCCGCGGCATGCGCGTGGTGGAGAACGCGTCCGACCTTTCGGAGGCCTATGCGCGCTGCCAGTCCGAGGCCAAGGCGGCGTTCGGCTTCGAGGGCGTCTATGCCGAACGGCTGATCCGGCAGGCGCGCCACATCGAGGTCCAGATCATCGGCGACCGCCATGGTGCGATCTCCCATCTCTGGGAACGCGAATGCACCATCCAGCGCCGGCACCAGAAGCTGATCGAGGTGGCGCCGAGCCCGTCATTGAGCGATGCCCTGCGCGGCCGCATCATCGAAGCGGCAAAGCAGCTGGCGGGCGCCGCGTCTTACGACAATCTCGGCACGTTCGAGTTTCTGGTCGACGGAACCGCCGAGGACAGCTTCGCCTTCATCGAGGCCAACCCGCGTCTCCAGGTCGAACACACCGTGACCGAAGAGGTGCTCGGCGTCGATCTCGTCCGCGCCCAGCTCGCGGTCGCCGCAGGCAGCACATTGAGCTCGCTCGGTCTCGCGCAGGCATCGATCCCGAAGCCGCGCGGCCATGCCATGCAGCTGCGCGTCAACATGGAGACGCTGGACGTGTCAGGCGCCACCCATCCGACCGGCGGTGTGCTCGCGGTATTCGAGCCGCCGTCGGGCCCCGGCGTGCGCGTCGATAGTTTCGGCTATGCCGGCTACAAGACCAGCGCCGCGTTCGACTCGCTGCTTGCCAAGGTGATCGTGCACACGCCGAGCGAGGCCTGGCATGACGTCGTCGCGAAAGCCTCGCGTGCGCTACGCGAGTTCCGGATCGATGGCGTCGTCACCAACATCGCGTTTCTTCAGGCGGTGCTCGCACATCCCGATTTCAGGACCAACCGCATCGCGACTGATTTCATCGACCGCAACATTGCCAGGCTCGTGGAAGCATCGGATGGTGCCGCCAAGCCGCTTTACTTCGCCGCGGCCGAGCGTGGCGCCGGTCACAGCGCGGAGGTGCATGTCGCGCCAGCCGTACCCGAAGGCACGGTGATGGTCGCGGCGCCCTTGCAGGGAACCATCGTCACCATCCAGGTGAAGAAAGGCGAGATCGTCCGCCCCGGCCAGCAACTCGCCGTGATCGAGTCCATGAAGATGGAGCACCTCGTCATGGCCGAGCAGGGCGGGCGGGTGACAAAACTCGTCGCAGGTGACGGCGTCACGCTGCTGCATGGCGAGCCGATCCTCTATCTCGAGCCGCTCGACGTCGCCGCCGACAGCGCGGCGGCGGAAGCCGACATCGATCTCGACCATATCCGTCCCGATCTTGCCGAGCTGATCGCCCGCCAGGCCAACACGCTCGACGAGAACCGCCCCGCTGCGGTCGAGCGCCGCCGCAACACCAACCAGCGCACCGCTCGCGAGAACGTCGCCCAGCTCGTCGACGACGGCTCGTTCATGGAGTACGGCAGCCTTGCGATCGCGGCGCAGCGCCGCCGGCGCAAGCTCGACGATCTCATCAAGAACACGCCGGCGGACGGCCTCGTCATGGGCGTCGCCACTGTCAATGCCGAGAAGTTCGGGCCAGAAGGCGCGCGCTGCATCGTCGTGGCCTACGACTACACCGTGCTCGCGGGCACGCAGGGCCACATGAACCACAAGAAGATCGATCGCATGCTGACGCTGGCGGAAGACTGGCGCGTGCCGCTGGTGTTCTATGCCGAAGGCGGCGGCGGCCGGCCCGGCGACACCGACCGGCTCGGCATGACCGGCCTCGACGGGCCGTCCTTCGTGCAGTTCGCGCGGCTCTCGGGCCTTGTGCCTGTCGTCGGCGTTGTTTCCGGCTATTGCTTCGCCGGCAACGCCGCGATGCTCGGTTGCTGCGATGTCATCATCGCCACCAAGAACGCTTCGATCGGCATGGGCGGTCCTGCCATGATCGAGGGCGGCGGCCTCGGTGTCTATCATCCGGCCGAGGTCGGCCCCGTATCATTCCAGTCGCCGAACGGCGTCATCGACATCCTGGTCGAGGAGGAGGAGGAAGCGACCCGAGTCGCGCAAAAATATCTGTCCTATTTCCAGGGTGCGGTGGCGGATTGGGAGGCTGCTGACCAGCGCCTGCTCCGCCGCGCCATCCCCGAGAACCGCCTGCGCGTCTATGACATCCGCAGCGTGATCGACCTCGTCGCTGACAAGGATTCCGTGCTGGAGCTGCGCCGCGACTACGGCGTCGGCATGATCACCGCACTGATCCGAATCGAAGGCAAGCCGTTCGGCCTGATTGCCAACAATCCGCGCCATCTCGGCGGCGCAATCGATGCCGATGCCGGCGACAAGGCTGCGCGTTTCCTCCAGCTCTGCGACGCCTTCGATCTGCCTGTTGTCTCGCTGTGCGACACGCCCGGCTTCATGGTCGGCCCCGAGGCGGAGAAGACCGCGATCGTGCGCCACGTCTCACGCATGTTCGTGACCGGCGCCAGCCTCACCGTGCCGCTGTTCGGCATCGTGCTGCGCAAGGGCTATGGTCTCGGCGCACAATCGATGATCGGCGGCGGCTTCCACGCCTCGTTCTTCACCGCGGCCTGGCCGACCGGGGAGTTCGGCGGCATGGGCCTGGAGGGCTACGTCCGCCTCGGCTTCCGCAAGGAGATGGAGGCGATCGCCGATCCCGAGGAGCGCGAGACCTATTACCGCAACAAGGTCGCCGAGCTCTATGCCAACGGCAAGGCGGTCTCGATCGCCTCCGTGTTCGAGATCGACAACGTCATCGACCCGGCCGAGACGCGGCGCTGGATCATGGCGGGCTTGCGCACGGTGCCGAAGCCCGAGCCGAGGACGGCGAAGAAGCGGCCGTGCATCGACACGTGGTGAGGGCGGTGCAGCATTAGCTGCTTTCCCGGTTCCCGATTGACATCCCCGCCTGTGCTGCCAGACTTTGCATAATAATACAGGGTGGAGACGTCCGCGATGGCCAGCCTCTCGGCCTCGAACCATGTCGCCCGTGTCTTGTCCGTCGCCAATCATGTGGCCGACGTCGATGCCTCTTCGCGGATTGCGAGTTCCTGGCGGCGCTGCCTCGTCAACCACAAGCTCGATCCCGCCCGCCAGGGCCCACCGCAGACGCTCACCGAAGCCGAAATCCGCCATGTCGCCGAGCCGATGGAGGAGACGATCCGGCTCGTCACGCCCGAGCTCGACGATCTCGCCCGTGTGCTGCGCGACGCCGGCTACTGCGTCAATCTCGCCGATGTCAACGCGACCATGCTGTTCAGCCGTCTGCCGGGCGAAGCCGATGCAAGGATGTTTCTGGATTGGAAGATCTACACCGGCTCGAACTTCGCCGAGGCTTGCGAGGGCACCAATGGGCTCGGCACCGCGCTGGCCGAGCAGAAGCCGATCCTGGTGCATCGCGACGAGCATTTTCGGGCGCAATGGCACATGTTCTCCTGCGCGGTGGCGCCGCTGTTCGATCCGGTCGGCCGGCTCGCCGGTGCCGTCAACATCACCTCCTGCCGTGAGGATCTGGAGCGCGCCGCGCATCAGCTTGCACTTGCGGTGACCATGGAGGCGACGCGGCGGATGGAGGGTGCGATCTTCCGCGGGCATTTCCGCAATGCCTGGATCGCCACCGTGCCCGGTGACGGCGGCAGCGGCCTCGTCGCCTATGATGACGACCGCCGCATCGTCGGCGCCTGCCGCTCGGCGCGTGCGCTGCTCGGCCTCACCGACGGCATGATCGCCTCCGGCATCGACCTGTCGCGCTATCTCAAGTTCGACCATCACGCTGCGCGTGGCAGCGGCGAGATCGTCGAGCTGCGCCATGGCGACGGCCGTCCGTTGGGGCAGGGGCATGTTGCTCCGCCCCTGCGTGCGAGATCGCATGCGCCGCGCCGCGATGCGCAAGTCGATCGCTTTGATGCGTTGCACCGGCTCGCCGGCCGCGACCCCGGCCTTATCCGAAGCGTCAAACGGCTGCGGAGCATCGGCGACCACAATCTGCCGGTGCTGCTGCATGGCGAGACCGGCGTCGGCAAGGACGTGTTCGCGCGGGCCATTCACGGTGCGAGCAACCGCGCGCGCAACAATTATGTCGCGCTCAATTGCGCGGCGATGCCGGAAAGCCTGATCGACGCCGAGCTGTTCGGCTACGAGGCGGGCGCCTTCACCGGCGCGCGGCGCGAGGGTTCGAAGGGCCTGATCGTGCAGGCCGACGGCGGTACGCTGTTCCTCGACGAGATCGGCGACATGCCGATCGGCTTGCAGACGCGCCTGTTGCGCGTTCTGGAAAACCGCGAGGTCTGGCCGCTCGGCGCGCTCAAGCCCGTCACCGTCGATATTCGCCTGATCAGCGCCACGCATCGCGATCTCGTCCGCATGGCGGAAGCGGGGGCCTTCCGCGCCGACCTCTATTTTCGCCTGCGCGGCATCGAAGTGCGCCTGCCCGCCTTGCGCGAGCGCGCCGACCGCGACGACATCATCCGCCAGATCGCGCGCGAGGAGGCGCCGAGCTGCCGGCTCTCGGAGGAGGCATGGTCGCAGCTCGCGGCCTACCCGTTTCCCGGCAACATGCGCCAGCTCCGCCACGTGCTGCGGCTCGCCGGCTGCACGGCGGAAGATGGCGTCATCACCGATGCCGATCTCGATCTGCCGCCGTTTGGCGGACGGACGGAACCTGATCTCGAAGCAGCCGAGCGTGCGACGATTGTCGCGGCGCTACGTAAGCATGATGGCCGCGTGACGGAAGCCGCGCGCGCACTGAAGCTCAGCCGCGCGACGCTCTATCGCAAGATCAAGCAGCTGAAGATCGAGACGACGCAGTAGCTCTTTCTTCCCCTCTCCCCTTGTGGGAGAGGGTGGCTCGCCGCGCCGCGGCGAGACGGGTGAGGGGTCTCTCTCCGCGTATGACTCTGGTGAGTTTGCAGAGAGATACCCCTCATCCGGCGCTTCGCGCCACCTTCTCCCACAAGGGGAGAAGGAAGAAAGCGAGCACTCGTCCTACGAAAAATCCGTCCAGCTCAGATGCCGTGCGTCGAGATCGCCGATCGTCACGTTCTCGCGGAGTTCTCGTGGCGTGTGGAAATTGCTGCGCAAGTACACCAGCGGCGTGACGGCAGCGGAATGCGAGGCGCTGCGGACCTCGCCGACGAAGATCGAATGCGTCGTTGTCTCGAACTCCTGCGCCAGCACGCAGTCGAACGCGGCCACCGCGTCCGCCAGCACCGGTGCGCCGGTCACGCCACGCGTCCATTGCCCGAAGGCGAAGCGATCGTCGCCGTCGACGCCCTTCTGGCCGCTGAAGGTGAGGGCGAGCAGCGCGTGATCCTCATGCAAGAAGTTGATGGCGAAAGCACCTTCCTCCCGGATGCGGGCATGGGCGCTGGCGTTGCGGTTGACGCAGACGATCAGCGAGGGCGGCTTGTCCGACAACGAGCAGGCCGAGGTCACCGTCAGCCCCGTGCGCCTGCCGTGCTCGGCGCCCACCGTGACCAGCGCTACCGCACCGGCACATTGGCGCATCGCCTGCTTGAAGTCCTTCGCGTCCACCGTCACGCGGAAATCTCCCAGAATAGAAGCGGGTGCGGCACGATCGCGCCGCACCCGGCGCCAAGAGTCTAGCATGATCTCTTCGGAAAACCGCTATGCACTTTTCCGGATCATGCTTGCGTCAAGCCGCCTTCTTCGCGGAGCCGAGATGCCCAAGGCGCGGCATCACCTCGTTCTTCAGCAGCGAGAGCGAGTGGTGCCAGGCCTCGGCCTTATGCTTGTAGTCGAAGCCGAACACGAGCAGCACGCCGAAGCCGCCGACCTCGTCGTAGATCTTCTCGATCTTCTCGGCGACAGTCGCGGGCGAGCCGACGATCCAGTTCCGCTTCGCGCAATATTCGACCGTGACGTCGCTGTCTGGCACATCGGGCGCGTGCTTCAGATAGTCCTTGAAGCCGAAATGCCCGAGCAACGGCAGGAAGTACTCGCTCATCATTCGGCCCATCATGTCGCCGGTCGAGAGCTTCCAGGCCTCTTCGTCGGTGTCGGCGACGAATACCTCGCGCACCAGGCGCCAGTCCTGGCGGTTCGGCTTGCGGCCGGTCTTGGCGGCCCCGATCTCGACCGAGTCCCAATGGCTCGAGACATAGGCCGGGTTGAGGTTGAGGCTCATCGGGATGAAGCCGCGCTCGCCGGCGAGCTTGAGCGTGTCCGAGTTCTTGGAAAGGCCCGCAACGCCGATCGGCGGATGCGGCGCCTGCAGCGGCTTGATATGGGGCTTGAGGAAGTCGAACATCGTGTCCGGCTTGGTCACCGTCCAGTACTTGCCCTTGTGGGTGAAGGGCGCCGGCTCGGTCCACAGCTTCAGGATGATCTCCAGCGCCTCGCGCGTCATGTCGCGGTTCTGCCCGCTCATGCCGTCGACGTTGAACATCGCCCAGTCGCTCGGCAGCCCGCTCGCCGCCACGCCGAAATTGAGCCGGCCTTCGGAGAGATGGTCGAGCATGGCGACGCGGTTGGCGAGTTCGGCCGGGTGATGATAGGGCAGCAGGAAGCCGCCCGGACCGATGCGCAGCTTCTTGGTTTGCATCAAGGCCTGCGCGATCAGGAGGTCCGGCGTGGGATTGGGTTCCCAGGGCGCGGTGTGGTGCTCGCCGACCCAGGCCTCCTGATAGCCGAGCTCGTCGAGCCAGCGCATGACCTGCAGATCCCAGTCGTTCCCTTCCTTCAGGCCGCACTCCGGCGGATGCGAAGGCATCGTGAAATAGCCGATCTCCATGGGTTTCCTCATCTGATGTTGACGCGTCTTGTCGCGCGTTGACGGAGTTGAGTGACGAAGTGTCAGCAAGCGTTGTGCCAGCGCGGCGGAGCCTCAAAATGAAGAGAAAGGGCTGGTTTGCCCGCGCAATAGCCGGTATCTCGACGGGGGCCTGCCGGACATCGTCTCATGTGTCGCGAGACGGCGTCTTGGCCGTGAGACGAGGACGAGGACGAGACCTGACATGACCGAACCCGCCTATGTCGCGGTGGACTGGGGCACCAGCAGCTTCCGGCTCTGGCTAGTCGATCCCGCCGGTCAGGTGCTGACCGAGCGCCGCAGCGGTGAGGGCATGCTGGCGGCGGCTAGGACCGGCTTTCCTGCCGTGCTGCAAGCGCATCTGGCCGCGGTCGAAGCGCCCGCGCATCTGCCGGTTCTGGTCTGCGGCATGGCCGGTGCCAAGACCGGCTGGGTCGAGGCCGGCTATGTCGACACGCCGGCAAAGCTCTCAGCCGTCCTGAAACAGGCCGTGCGCGTGCCGGGCGAGGCGCGCGACATTCGCATCCTGCCGGGCATCGCCCAGCGCGATGCCAAGGCGCCGGACGTCATGCGCGGCGAGGAGACGCAATTGCTCGGCGCGCTCGGCCTCGATGCCGCGGGCGAGGCGCTGGTCTGCATGCCCGGCACGCATTCGAAATGGGTGCGGGTGAAAGACGGCACGGTCGAGCGCTTCTCCACCTTCATGACCGGCGAGCTGTTCAGCGCCGTCTCGCGCGAGACGATCCTGTCGCTCGCGGTCGCCGGCGCTGATGACGCCGAAGATTTCGCGAGCTTCAAGGCAGCCGTAAAGGCCGCATTCGATGCTCCGGCCTTCGCCGCCAACCTGCTGTTCACTGCACGGTCGCGACAGCTCTTGTTCGGCGGCACGCCGGCAGCGGCACGTGAGACGCTGTCGGGCACGTTGATCGGTGTGGAGCTCGCGGCAGGGCTCTCCGGCACCGTGCCGCAAGCGGGCGTCCAGCTGATTGCCGCGGGGCGGCTTGCGGTGCTGTATCGGCTGGCATTCGAGGCGCTCTCGGTAACGGCAAATCCGGTCGATGCGGATGAAGCCGTCCGCCGCGGCCTGTCGATGGCGGCAGCCGCGATCTGGACGAAGTAGAAGGACTGCGAGAGATGAGCGTTCCCTTTCCGCCGATGCAGCGGCCGCTGGTCGCGATCCTGCGCGGCATCAAGCCTGAGGAGACCGAAGCGATCGTCGGCGTCTTGGTCGAGACCGGCATGACCGCGATCGAGATCCCCCTGAATTCACCCGATCCGTTCCGCTCGATCGCGCTTGCCGTGAAGCTCGCGCCATCAGGCGTGTTGATCGGCGCCGGCACGGTGCTGACGACGGCAGATGTCGATCGTCTCAACGATGTCGGCGGCAGGCTGATGGTCTCGCCCAATGTCGACACCGAAGTGCTGGCGCGCGCGCATCAGCATCGCATGGTGACCATGCCCGGCGTGTTCTCGCCGACCGAGGCGCTGCTGGCGGTGCGCGCGGGCGCGTCGAGCCTGAAATTCTTTCCGGCGAGCGTGCTCGGCGCTGCCGGCATCGCCGCGATCCGTGCCGTGCTGCCGGCAGGCGTGATGATCGCCGCCGTCGGCGGCGTCTCCGACCAGAATTTTGCCGAGTACATCAAGGGCGGGGTGACCGCCTTCGGGCTCGGCTCCAGCCTCTACAAGCCAGGCATGACGGCAACAGATGTCGCAGCCCGCGCAGAGGTGACAATTGCCGCTTACGATCGGGCAATTGAGAAAGATTGAGCCGACAATAAACTAGCCGTAATCCTGACTTGGTCTATTCTGCCATATGGTGGCGCGATGCCGACATGCGCGCATCGTGTTATGCGACTGGCTGAATCAGGAGACCGACATGGCGATCAACAACGTGGCCGATCTGTTCGTGGCAACGCTCGAACAGGCCGGGGTCAAGCGCATCTACGGCATCGTCGGCGACAGCCTGAACGCGCTCACCGAGGCGCTGCGCCGCCGCGGCACGATCGAATGGATACATGTCCGGCACGAGGAGGTCGCGGCCTCGCGGCGGCCGGCGAAGCCGAGATGACCGGGAGCCTCGCGGTCTGCGCGGGCTCCTGCGGCCCCGGCAATCTGCATCTGATCAACGGCCTGTTCGACGCGCATCGCAGCCGCGTTCCCGTGCTGGCGATCGCGGCGCAGATCCCGACCGCCGAGATCGGCGGCGGCTATTTCCAGGAGACGCATCCGCAAAACCTGTTCCGCGAATGCAGCCATTATTGCGAGCTGGTGTCGGACCCGAGCCAGCTGCCTTTCGTGCTGGAGAATGCAATTCGCGCGGCGGTCGGCTTGCGCGGCGTCGCCGTCGTCGCCATGCCCGGCGATGTCGCCTTCCGCAGTCCTCCGAAGCGCGCGCTTTCGACGACGCGTGGCCTTGCACTGGCTCCGCCGAAGGTCGTGCCGCAAGCGGATGAGCTGCAGGCGCTCGCGGATCTCCTCAACGGCGCCGAGCGCATCACGCTGTTCTGCGGCCGCGGCTGCGCCGGCGCACACGCGCCTTTGATGCAGCTCGCCGAGACCTTGAAAAGCCCGATCGTGCACGCGCTCGGCGGCAAGGAGCATGTCGAATACGACAACCCCTATGACGTCGGCATGACCGGCTTCATCGGCTTCTCCTCGGGCTACGCCGCGATGCACGCCTGCGATGCGCTGGTGATGCTCGGCACCGACTTCCCCTACAAGCAGTTCTTCCCTGATGATGCGAAGGTCGCGCAGATCGACATCCGTCCGGAAAATCTGGGACGGCGCTGCAGGATCGATCTCGGTCTCGTCGGCGACGTCAAGCTCACCATCGAGGCGCTGCTGCCGCTGCTCAAGACGAAGACGCAGCGCAAGCATCTCGACGACGCCGTCGCGCACTACAAGAGAGCCCGCGAGGGCCTCGATTCGCTAGCCAAGGGCACGCCCGGAGCCAAGCCGATCCATCCGCAATATCTCGCCAAGGTCATCAGCGACCATGCCTCCGACGATGCCGTCTTCACCGCCGATGTCGGCACCCCGACGGTGTGGGCGGCGCGCTATCTCGGCATGAACGGCCGCCGCCGGCTGATCGGCTCCTTCGTTCACGGCTCGATGGCCAATGCCATGCCGCAGGCGATCGGGGCGCAAGCGGCGCAGCCCGGACGCCAGGTCATCTCGCTCTCCGGCGACGGCGGCTTCACCATGCTGATGGGCGACCTGATCACGCTGACGCAGGAGAAGCTGCCGGTGAAGGTGGTCGTCTTCAACAACGGCGTGCTCGGCTTCGTCGCGCTGGAGATGAAGGCGGCGGGCTTCGTCGACACAAATGTCGACCTGGAGAACCCGGATTTCGCCGCGATGGCGCGCGCGATGGGCATCTTTGCCAAGCGCGTCGAGGATCCCGGCGAGCTTCCGGGCGCGATGAAAGAGATGCTGGCGCACAATGGGCCGGCGCTGCTCGATGTTGTCACCGCCAAGCAGGAGCTGTCGATGCCCCCGACCATCACGGCCGAGCAGGTGAAGGGCTTCAGCCTCTGGGTGTTGCGTGCGGTGATGAACGGACGCGGTGACGAGGTGCTCGACCTCGCGAAGACGAACCTGTTGCCGCGGTGATATCAGCCGGCGCGGTGGTTCACCTCTCCCCGCCGAGGAGAGGTGAAAGTCTGCCAGTGCAGCACGATGCCGATCAGCATCGCCGGCAGAAAGCCGAGCGCGATCAGGAAATGCGGCAGCTGCTTCGGCGAGATGAGGGCGATGGCGATATCGGAGATCAGCCACAGCGCTGCGAACATCACCGCAAAATCCGTTCGCGGGCACCGCAGGTAATAGAACACGGCGGTGATGACGATGGCCGGGCCGATCGCGATGCCGATCATGATCGCGGTCAGCTCCTTCGGCGTCAGCGTGTCGAGCACCATCGATGCCAGCAGCCAGAGTGCGGCGAACATGGCAACGATGTCGAGCGGATGCCGCAATCCAATTCCTCTGGCGAAAGGCGCGCTATCGTTGGGGCCGGAGCTGCGGCCGTCAAGTCAAAATGGGCTTATTCCTCGTCACTTCCAGGCGTCGGGCGCAGCATGAAGTGACCGAAAGCGGTGGCGATCGGCTTCAAAGCATCGTCCTGCCAGGCCCGCGCCTCGAAGGCGACGATACGTCGGCCCTGCTTCACGATCGAGACGTCGGCAAACGTGTCGAGCGCGCGTCCGGAGCGCAAGTAGTTGACGGTGAGGCCGATCGGCTTGGGCGGTGCGCTAGCGCCGAGCTCCCGCGCCACGCCGATGACGGCGGTGGTCTCGAGGAAGGCGCCCGTCATGCCGCCATGGATCGCCGGCAGGATCGGATTGCCGATGATCTGCGGCGAGAACGGCATCGTCAGCGTGCCGTCATCGTTGACGCGGATGCCGAGCGCGCGCGCGAACGGGCTGCGCGCAAAGGGCCCGTCCGGATCCTCCGGCGCGTCCAGCGTCGGGATGCTGCGCGCATCCATCCGGCGGTCGGCGAGCATGTTGGTGCGGTTGGCGCCGATCATGAAGCAGGCGGTCGCGGTCGCGACCGGATCGTCCTCGGACTCCTGATAGGCGGTGGAGCGCACGAAGGCGATCGAGCGCGTGGTGCGGTAGCAGACCGAATGCGCTTTGATGTCGAGGCCGGGCGTTGCCGGCTTCTGGTAGTCGATGCGCAGATCCAGGGTCGCGATCGCGCGGGTGCCGTCGAGCGCAAGTTGCACCGCCATGCCGCAGCTCTCGTCCAGCATCGCGGTGACGACGCCGCCATGCAGCACGCCGGTCGCGGTGTCGCCGACGAAGACCGGTCGATAGGGCAGGCTGGACCAAGCCTCGCCAGGTGCGAACCGGTCGAGCTGGAGCCCGCTGATATGGCCGTAATCGGAGCGGCGGCCCTTGATGGCCTCGGCGAGTTCCTCGAAGGCAAGCGTGGTCGGCGTGGTGCTCATGGGGACCTTCTAGACCAGTGTCGGGCCTCGCGCAAAATCCCGAATGAGCCCCGCATGGGACGGTTTGGTCTCGACAGGGCGCGCCGAAGCGTCGATGGTGGGCGCTTCGTTCGTCGATGAACTGCAAGGAGCGCCCATGGCCGACCCCGAAACGCCCTCGACCGCCCAGGGGCCCGTCACCATTTCCACCTCCAGCGCCGAGCGGGCGCCGATCATCTATTTCGACGGCGCATCCTGCTTCGGTCACCACAACGGCGCGATCCAGATCGAGCTTGCCGCAAACCTGTTGATGCCGGTCGGCGCTGCCGTCAGGGTCGACGTGGTCCAGACTGCGCATCTGCGTTGCAGTGTCGCCGCAGCACTGGCACTGCGCGAAGCCCTCGAAAAGGCGCTCGCGATGTATCAGCAGGGTCAGAAGCAGCCGGTGGCGGAGGAGATACCGGCGGTCAAGAACTGAGGCTGTTGCGATCGCGTATCGATGCGATCGCACACTTGCTAAAGCGAGATCCATGCCACGGGCTCGCTGCAACCTCTCCCGCTTGCGGGAGAGGTTGCGCCGAAGGCGCGGGAGGGCTTTCTCCTCTAGGGGATTGTCCCATCGCGGAAACACCCTCTCCCCAGCCCTCTCCCGCAAGCGGGAGAGGGAGTGCACCTCCGCCGTAGCGATCGAACTGATCTCATCACGCTCTAGTTAGCCTACATGCACCTTCGGTTTCTTGCCGCCGTTCCACTTGCCGTCGAGCGCGCGCTCGATCTGGGCGGCGAGCTGCAGCAGGAGGCCGTCATTGGCCTGCTTGGCGATCGCCTGGATGCCGAGCGGCAGGCCGTGATCCTGGCTTGCCATCGGCATCGAAATCGCCGGAATGCCGCAGAGATTGGCGAGCGGCGTGAAGGCGAAGAAGCGCCACAGATTGTCGAACCAGTCGCGCACATCAGGATTGTCCGAGATGGTGAGATATTCCCTGGTGCCGACCTTCGGCGTCGGCAGCGCCGTGATCGGCGTCAGGATCACGTCCCATTGCTCGAAGAAGCTGCCGAAGCCGCGCGAGGTCGTGTTGAACACGGCCTGCATCTTCGCCCGCTCGGCAAAGCTGGTGTGGCGCCCGGCTTCCCAGATCCGGATGTTCATCGGCTCGATCAGATCCTCCGGCGGCTTTTCCAGTCCGCGCGCGGCGAGCATGTTGGAGATCACCACCGCGAAGTTCGAGATGTAGCAGGTGGTCTGCGCCTCGAAGGCGGCCGGGAGGTCGATCTCCGGCAGCGCATAGTCGACGTGGTGGCCGAGGCCTTCGAGGAAGCGTCCGGCCTTCTCCAGCTCGGCAGCGAGCTCGGGCGCCGCGGTGTAATTGCCCCATGTGTGCGACAGCGCGATGCGAAGCTTGCCGGGATCGCGCTTGATCATCTCGCAATATGGCTGCGCCGTGGTCCAGAACGGCATGAACTCGCCGGGCGCAGGCCCGCGCGCATGATCGACGAAGGCGGCAGTGTCGCGCACCGAGCGCGACTGGCAGCCCTGGATCGAGACGAGGCCGGTCAGGTCCGACATGTGCGGCGCGAGCGAGAACACGCCGCGCGAGACCTTCAGGCCGATATTGCCGTTGACGCCGGCGGGAATGCGGATCGAGCCGCCGCCGTCGGTCGCATGCGCGATCGGCACCACGCCCGCGGCCACCATCGCCGCGCTGCCTGCCGATGAGCCGCAGGTGGTGTAGTCCGTATTCCAGGGATTGCGCGTGACGTAGACGGCAGGATTGTCGGCCGACGAGCACACGCCGAATTCTGGCGTCGTGGTGCGACCGATCAGGTTGAGCCCCGCCTGACGGAATTTGCCGGTGAGGAACGTATCGGCGCTCGCGCGATTGCCGCGCATCAGCAGCGATCCCATCTCCTGCAGCCGGCCCTTCATGGTCGGTCCGAGGTCCTTCATCAGGAAGGGCAGGCCGGCGAACGGACCTGCGAGATTGGCGCCGTCCTTGGCGGGATCGGCGATCACGTCCTCGAACAGCTCGACCACGCCGGACAGCGCTGGATTGACCTTGGCAACGCCCGCGGCGGCCTGGCGCGCCAGCTCCTTCGCCGTCAGCTCGCCCTTGCGAACGCGCCCCGCCAGCGCGACGCCATCGTGCTGTGCCCATTCATTCCAGCTCATCGGCAAAGTCATGAAGTCAAATCCCCTTAAGGCCGCGGCGTCACCTTTTTCGCAACGGCCCGCGTGAATCAACCGAGGCGCCACGAGGGGCAGGGTTGCGCCCGGCGGAGAGGTCGGGCTGCCGGCTATCAATCCGACAGTCGTGCGATCGCTGCAACCGGGCCGCCGCCGGCCGGCCCCTGATGCTCGGCGCCGCCGGACACGTAGATTGCGCCGGTGCCGGCAAGGCCCGCGATCAGGCCGCCGACCGCTGCGCGGGCGTGGCGTGTCGCGCTGATGTCGGTGTCTTCAAGCATGGTGTGGCGGAAGCCGCGCACTGTGCCGTTAGGCGAGGCCTCCGCCTTGGCGAAGATGTTGACGAGCGTGCGGCCCGCGGTGGTTTGCGGCGCAGTGCCAAGCCCGACGCTGTTCAACGCCGATACCACCGCCGCGGCGTCGATGGCATCCTCCATCACGGCATGGCCGATCTCGAACTCACTCGCTGAAGATGCCGAGTTGCCGAGCACGATGACGACGTTATGCATCAGCTCGATCCCCGACGAGGTCGAGGCCACCTTGGAGAACAGATCATAGCGCCGCAGCACGTCCTCGTCGCCGACGTCGGAACTGATCTCGCCGAGCGCGACCGCAACGCCCAGCGCGGACGCACCGCGCGAATAGGCCATCGAGCCGTAAGCGTTTGTCGTCGCCGTCTTGTTGCCTCGCGCGTTTGCCGCGGCAACGCGCTCGCTGGTCAGCAGCGGGCACTTGATCTGCACGAAATGAACGTCCGCGGGATCGCTGATGCCGGCATCCGCCATCGCGGCTTGCACGGCCTTCGCCGTCTCGGCGATTTGCGCGGCGCGGCCGAGCTCCTCGGGCAAGAAGTCCCGCGTGTGCGCCATGCCGATGCTGAGGCGCTTGCCGGAAAGGCCTGCCGGGCGCTCGGCCTCGCTCCGTGTGAACACCGTAAGATGCGGACTGAGCACGCCCTCGGTGCCGCCGGACATCACGAAGGCGATACGCTGCTCGACGTCCGGCGCCGACAGGCCGAGCTTGGGTGCCAGCGCCGTACATAGCGCGGCCACCGCGTATTCCCGGGTAAAATCGTTGACGCCGCCGTTACCCTCGGTCTTGCCGAGAACGGCGAGGATCGAGGTGGGATCGATCGCGCCTGAAACGATCAAGTCCATCAGGCCGGAGACGTCGCCGGGTCCCGTGGTGGCGATCCTGAAGACGCCGACCGATGTGGTACGCATGATTGGTCCTCGTGCGGAGAGTTCATTGGCCCGGCGGGAGCAAGCAGGCGCGGAACGCGGGGCCGATGTCAAGTCGCCGCGCCCCCACGAATGTGGCGAGATCGCATCGGTCGGGCAAAAAATCCTCTGTCGACGGTTGCGCACCGCACCTTGATGAATCAACCTTGGTTGGTCCATAAGCGGCGTCCCGCGGCCGGTGGTTCGCCCCTGCGCCCGCGTGCTTGGATTAGAGGGAATCTCGCGTGGCAAACATCAACCAGAAAATTGCGCAGGAGCTTGGGGTTCGCGCCGAGCAGGTCGAGGCGGCGGTGACGCTGCTCGACGGCGGCGCCACGGTTCCCTTCATCGCCCGCTACCGCAAGGAAGCGACCGGTGCGCTCGACGACGCGCAATTGCGCACTCTGGAGGAGCGCCTGGTTTACCTGCGCGAGCTCGAGGATCGCCGCAAGGCCATTCTCGAATCGGTCCGCGAGCAGGGCAAGCTCGATGCGGCCCTCGAGGCCTCGATCATGGCCGCTGACAGCAAGGCTCGCCTCGAGGACATCTATCTGCCGTTCAAGCCGAAGCGCCGCACCAAGGCGGAGATCGCCAAGGAAGCCGGCCTCGAGCCGCTCGCCAACCAGCTTATGGCTGAGCCCGGCAATGATCCGAAGGTCGTGGCGGAAGGCTTCATCAACGCCGAGAAGGGCGTCGCTGACGCCGCTGCCGCGCTCGACGGCGCCCGCGCCATCCTGGTCGAGCGCTTCGACGAGGATGCCGATCTGATCGGCGCCTTGCGCGAAGAGATGTGGACCAATGCGCGCATGGCCTCCAAGGTGCGCGACGGCAAGAAGACCGAGGGCGAGAAGTTCGCCGACTATTTCGATTTCTCCGAGCCGCTGACAAAACTGCCCTCGCACCGCATCCTCGCGATGTTCCGCGGCGAGAAAGAAGAAATTCTCGACCTGCAAATTCAGCCCGAGGCCGAGGCGCCGCCGCCGGGCGTGCCGAGCGCCTATGAATTGAAGATCATGAAGCGGTTCGGCATTGCCGATCTCAAGCGTCCCGGCGACCGCTGGCTGATCGATACCGTGCGCTGGGCCTGGCGCACCAAGATCCAGGTGCATCTCAATATCGATCTGCGCATGCGGCTGTGGAATTCGGCCGAGACCGAGGCCGTGCGCGTGTTCGCATCGAACCTGCGCGACCTCCTGCTGGCCGCGCCCGCCGGCACCCGCGTCACCATGGGGCTCGATCCCGGCTACCGCACCGGCGTGAAGGTCGCCGTCGTCGATGCCACCGGCAAGGTGGTCGACACCACCGCGATCTATCCGCACGAGCCGCAGCGGCAATGGAACGAGTCGCTGGCGACGCTCGGCCGGCTCGCAATCAAGCACCGCGTCGAGCTGATCGCGATCGGCAACGGCACCGCCTCGCGCGAGACCGACAAGCTCGCCACCGAGCTGGTCAAGGGTCTGCCTGAGCTGAAGATGAACAAGATCGTGGTGTCGGAAGCCGGCGCGTCCGTCTATTCGGCCTCGGCCTTCGCCTCGGAGGAGCTGCCCGGCCTCGACGTCACCCTGCGCGGCGCGGTGTCGATCGCGCGGCGCCTGCAGGATCCGCTCGCCGAGCTCGTCAAGATCGAGCCGAAGGCGATCGGCGTCGGCCAGTATCAACACGACCTCGGCCAGGCCAAGCTCGCCAAATCGCTCGACGCCGTGGTGGAGGATTGCGTGAACGCGGTCGGCGTCGACGTCAACACCGCCTCCGCGCCGCTGCTGGCGCGCGTGTCGGGTGTCGGCTCCGGCCTCGCCCAGAGCATCGTGGCGCATCGCGACGCCAATGGTCCGTTCAAGTCGCGCAAGGCGCTCAAGGACGTGCCGCGGCTCGGGCCGAAGGCGTTCGAGCAGTGCGCGGGCTTCTTGCGCATCCTCGGCGGCGAGGATCCGCTTGATGCCTCCGGCGTGCATCCGGAGGCCTATCCCGTGGTGCGCCGGATTCTCGAGGCGACCAAGAGCGACATCAAGGCGCTGATCGGCAACAGCGACGTCGTGCGCACGCTGAAGCCGAAGGATTTCGTCGACGAGACCTTCGGTCTGCCGACCGTCACCGACATCCTTCGCGAGTTGGAAAAGCCCGGTCGCGACCCGCGCCCTGCGTTCAAGGCGGCGGTGTTCAAGGAAGGCGTCGAGGAGATCAAGGATCTCAAGAAGGGCATGATCCTCGAGGGCACCGTGACAAACGTCGCCGCCTTCGGCGCCTTCGTCGACATCGGCGTGCACCAGGATGGCCTCGTGCACATCTCGGCGATGTCGAAGACCTACATCAAGGACCCGCGCGAGGTGGTGAAGCCCGGCGACATCGTCAAGGTGAAGGTGCTGGACTTCGAGGTGGCCCGCAAGCGCATCTCGCTGACGCTACGCCTCGACGACGAGGTCGGGCCTAGGAAGGACGCCCCCGGCATGCAGCGCGACAACAATCAGCGCAACGCAAGCCGCATGACGTCGTCTGCGCCGCGCAAGCAGGAATCTTCGGGCGGCGGCGCGCTCGCCGAAGCGCTGCGCCGCGCGGCGGAGAAGAACAACGGCAAGCGGGTGTAGCGGCTGAGCGGCGCCGTTAGGGCTGTCAAAGCTCGATCACGCCGCGGCGCGCCGCATGCGCCACCGCATCGGTGCGGCCGGTGGCGTCGAGCTTGTCGAGCAACGAGCCGACATGGAATTTCACGGTGTGCACGGAGATGCCGAGCTGCCGGGCGATCATCTTGTTGGAGGCGCCTTCGGCCATCAGCGCCAGCACGTCGAGCTCGCGCTGCGTCAGCGCGATGTCCGCAGGGCTGATGCGCGGATCGCGGGCTATGATTGTCGCGGCGGCCTGCTCGCCGGGCGCGGCGAGGCGAAGCCCGGCGACATTGCCGAGCAGGGCCGCGAGGCGATCGGCGAGTGTGGGGTCGTCGATCTCCAGCGACAATACGATCTCGGCCGTCTTGTCCTCGCTCACGCCTCCGGCCTTTCGCCGACCGTGACCTTGAAGCTGACCGGCTCGCCGCCACGGTGCACGGCGACGTCGACCACCGCGCCGACGCTCGCAGGTCCCAGCGTTCGCGACAGTGCGCGCACGCCCGAGAGCTTCTGGCCGTTGACCGCCACGATCACGTCGCCCTGGCGAATGCCGGCCGCGGCCGAAGGCCCAGCCTTGTCGACATTCATGACCATGGCGCCGATGCCGTCGTCGAGCTGCACCGGCTGCAGCCCGAGGCCGAGATAGCCACGCGCGATGCGGCCGCGCGCCTCGAGCTGGGGCGCGACACGCTCGATCGTCGCGGTCGGGATCACCAGCACGCGCCGCGGCCCGAGCACGGCCATGCCGAAGGCTTCGCCCGATGCATCGAGCGCGAGCCCGCCCTGCTGGCTGCCGCGTAGGCGGACGTCGAGCTCGATCCGCGCATCGATGTCGCCGCCGCGCAAGGAACGCCAGCTCTTTCCGGACGCCGACACCATCCCGAGCGCCGCGCTTGGTGTCTCCCGGTTGGTCGCGACCACGACCGACAATGCGCCCAGCGGCGGGACGGTTGCGGCGAGCTTGACCGGCGCGACCGCGGCCTCAGTGCGCAGCAGCGCGATGTCGGTGGTGTGGTCGCGGCCGGCGATCGTGGCAGCGACCCGACGACCGTCGGCGAGGCCGATCTCGACCCCGCCCTCGTCGGCCAGCGCCTCGTCGGCGGTGACGATCAGGCCGGGTTTCCAGGCAAAGCCGGTCGCGCGAGAGCGATGCGAATGCACGGAGACGACGGACGGCGCGGTGCGCGCCACAATGTCCGCGAGCGCGGAGGACAGTGAGGACAGGGGACTAAGATCAGTCATGGCGGGCTCCCGTAAGTTGTCCTCAATCTGGGATGCCGCGGGCGATTGCGAAACTGGCCGGGTGGCCAGGACAAGGACGGCCTCCGCAAGACCGCGACCGACGAACATGTGATTGGGAGCGCCTCACGGGAACGTGTAGCAATCCCAAAATTGGGCCATTTGGCCTCGAGGATTTCCAGCGAGCCCGACCGATGACCATCGACTTGACCCGCCGCACCCTGCTGCAGCTCGCCGGCGCCACCTCGCTCGCCATGGCCGCCGCAGCCGCGGCCCGTGCCGAGGGCACAGCGCAGGGCGGCGGCCCCACCTTTGCCAGCCGTACGCCGATGCGGGTCGGCATGGTGACGCTGCGGGTGAAGAGCCTCGACAAAGTCGCAGA
Organism: Bradyrhizobium yuanmingense; assembly: GCF_900094575.1. Lineage (GTDB taxonomy): Bacteria > Pseudomonadota > Alphaproteobacteria > Rhizobiales > Xanthobacteraceae > Bradyrhizobium > Bradyrhizobium yuanmingense. Next base: position 737,016 of record NZ_FMAE01000003.1, read on the forward strand.
TTATTACCGCGATGTGATCGGGCTCACCGTGATGGAGCGCTCGGCGGCCACAGCCAAGCTCGGCACATCAGGCCTCACGCTGCTGGTGCTGGAGGCCCGTCCCGAAGCCGCGATTGAATCGCGCAGCGCCGCAGGCCTCTACCACACCGCCTTCCTGATGCCGACCCGCAAGGATCTGGCGCGCTGGCTGGTTCATGCCGCCTCGCACCGCGTGCCGTTGTCGGGCTTTGCCGATCATCTCGTCTCCGAATCCGTCTATCTCGACGACCCCGAAGGCAACGGCATCGAGGTCTATGCCGACCGCGACCCCTCGCAATGGCAATGGAGCGAGGGTAGCGTGAAGATGGCGACCGACGAGCTCAACATTCCCGACCTGTTGTCGCTCACCAATACGCGCGTTCCCGATTATGCCAAGGCGCCGGACGGAATGCGCATCGGCCACATGCATCTGCGCGTCGGCGATCTCGCCCAGGCCGAGAGCTTCTATCACGGCACGGTCGGCCTCGACCCGACTCGTCGCCGCAGCGGCGCCGCGTTCCTGGCGTCGGGCCGCTATCACCATCACCTCGGCATGAATGTCTGGCAGAGCCAGGGCGCCGGCCAGCGCGACGAGTCCACGACCGGTCTTGCCTGGTTCTCGCTGGTGATGGCGAAGCCGGAGCTGCTCGCCGCGCAGGAAGAACGGCTGCGCAAAGGCGGTGTGAAGGTCACGGCGCTTGCGGACGGGGTGGAGGCGATCGATCCCTGGGGCACGCGGGTGCGTCTGCTCAGGGTTTGATCGCCGGCGCCGGCATTGGTAATAGCCGTCAGCCGCAAACCAATCGACCGGGATCCGCGCCGCATGTCCGAATTCCACGGTGTCTTTCCGTATCTCGTCTCGCCCATCGATGCCGACGGCACGGTGCGAACCAACGTGCTGGCAAAACTCTGCGACGACCTGATCGGCGCCGGCGTGCACGGGCTGACGCCGTTGGGCTCGACCGGCGAATTCGCTTACCTAAACGCCGCGCAACGTACGGCGGTCGTGCAGATCGCGATTGAGGCCGCGCAGGGCCGCGTGCCTGTTATCGCCGGCGTCGCCTCGACCGCGACGGCGGATGCGGTGGCGCAGGCGAAAGCCTGCCAGAAGTGTGGGGCCGACGGCATCCTTGCGATTTTGGAGGCGTATTTCCCGCTGGCCGATGCGCAGGTCGAATCCTATTTCCGCGCCATTGCCGATGCCGTCGACATTCCCGTCGTCATCTACACCAATCCGCAATTCCAGCGCTCCGATCTCACGCTCGACGTCATCGCGCGCCTCGCCGAGCATCCGCGCATCGGCTACATCAAGGATGCCTCGACCAACACCGGTCGGCTGCTCTCGATCATGAACCGCTGCGGGGACTCCTTGCGCGTGTTCTCCGCCTCCGCCCACATTCCGGCGGCGGTGATGCTGATCGGCGGCCGCGGCTGGATGGCGGGACCTGCCTGCATCATCCCGCGCCAGAGCGTGATGCTCTACGATCTATGCACGGCCGGCCGCTGGGACGAGGCCATGGCGCTGCAGCGGCGGCTGTGGCGGATCAACGAAGCCTTCGCCCGTTTCAATCTCGCGGCGTGCATCAAGGCCGGCCTTGCGATCCAGGGCTATGACGTCGGCGGCCCCGTCCCGCCGCAGGCGCCACTGACGGCGGATGCGCGCAAAATCGTGGAAACGGCGCTGCGCGAGCTGGAATAGCTCGCCACGCGGCAATATGCCCCGGCATCCGTGCCGGGCGCAAAATGGTCCATACCTGACCGAGAAACTTCCGCGCGTTTGCGACGTTGCTGCGTAAGCGAGATCCTGCCACTTCATGCATGTGCATCTCACAGCCCGCATTCAGCACAAGACACGGTGATCACCCAATGAATCGTCGCTATGCGATTGCCGCGGCAGCCTTCGCCGCCCTGCTGGTCGCGGTCACGGCCGCGAAGATCCTGCATGTCCCCGTCTCGTATGTCCCATGGGCCGCGCCCTCCGCACGTGCCGTCGAGCAGCGCGGGCCGCTGTGGGACGGCGAGAAGGCAACCATCGACATCTTCGAGCGCGTATCGCCGTCGGTCGTTCAGGTTGCGGCCAAGTCGGCGGCAAGTCCCCTCATGGGCGAGGAGAGCCAGGCCGGCGGCGGTGCTTCCGGCACGGGATTTGTCTGGGACCGCGACGGCCACCTGGTGACGAACAATCATGTTGTCGCCAATGGCGGCGAGATCGCCGTGCGCTTTGCCTCGGGTGAGGTGGCCCAGGTCGACCTGGTCGGCACGGCGCCCAATTACGATCTCGCGGTGTTGCGCATCCGCAGCGTGCGCCAGCTTCCAGCGCCGATCGCTCTCGGCAGTTCGAGCGACCTGAAAGTCGGACAATCCGCTTTCGCGATCGGCAATCCCTTCGGGCTGGATCAGTCGATGACTTCCGGCATCATCAGCGCGCTCAAGCGACGGCTCCCGACCCATGGCGGCCGCGAGATCGCCAACGTCATCCAGACCGATGCCGCGATCAATCCCGGCAATTCGGGCGGGCCGCTATTGGATTCCGCCGGCCGGCTGATCGGCGTCACCACGGCGATCATCTCGCCGTCCGGATCGAACGCCGGCATCGGCTTCGCGGTCCCGGTCGACGTCGTGAACCGGATCGTCCCTGAGCTGATCCGCAACGGCCGCGTGCCGACGCCGGGCATCGGCATCGTGGCCGCCGGCGAGGATGTTTCGACCCGGCTTGCTGTCGAAGGGGTGATCGTGGTGCGGACGGCCCCCGGCAGTCCTGCCGAGCGGGCGGGGATTCGCGGCGTCAACTTTTCCACGGGAGCGGTCGGAGACATCATCACCGCGGTGGAAGGCAAGCCGGTGCGGCGCCTTGCCGACCTGACCGATGCGCTCGAGCAGGCCGGGGCCGGAAAGACCGTTCGGCTCACGGTCAAGCGCGGCTCGGACACCCGTGACGTGAATGTGAGCATTGTCGATATCGACAGGTCCTAGCCGCCCAATCCGCGCCTGCAAGGGGCTCTGACGCGCATTGCAGATGCGCCGGGGCTCGGTTGTCTGGCGCGCAAAATCGGTTAAAACCGCCGCCGTCGTTTTTCCCGATCTCGAGGATACAGCGGAATGAACATTCTTCCCGGCAATTTGCGTTTCGGAGCGGGGCAGCCCGTCAAGCGTTTGGAAGACCAGAGGCTGCTCACCGGGAAGGGACAGTTCATCGACGACAAGCCGGAGGACGGCGCGCTGTGGTTGCACGTGCTGCGCTCGCCGCACGCCCACGCCAAGATCGTCTCGATCGACACCAGCGCCGCGGCTTCGATGCCGGGCGTTGCCGCGATCTACACCGGCGCGGACTTGGTCAAGGACGACATCGGCACCATCCCGACGCTGAACATCTTCAAGCGCCCGGACGGCAAGCCGATGACCGTGCCGCCGCGCCGGCTGCTCGCCCACGAGGTCGTCCGCTACGCCGGCGAGGCCGTGGCCGCGGTGGTGGCGTCATCGCGCGTGGAGGCGCAGAGCGCGGCCGAGGCGATCGCGGTCGAATACGATGTGCAGCCCGCGGTGGTCGATCCCGTCGAGGCGGTGAAATCAGGCGCGCCCGTGGTGTGGCCGGAGGCGCCCGACAACATCGTCGGCGCCATGAGCTACGGCGATGCCGCCAAGGTCGACGAGGCCTTTGCCAAGGCGGCGCACACCGTCGAGCTCGATATCGTCAGCCAGCGTCTCGTTCCGTCCGCGATGGAGCCGCGCTCGACCATTGCCGAGATCGACGAGAAGTCCGGCCGTCTCCTGCTGCACGTGCAGTCGCAGACGCCGGCCTCGACCCGCGACGTGCTGGCGGAAGCCGTGCTCAAGCGTCCCAAGGACAGTGTCCGCGTGCTAGTCGGCGACATCGGCGGCGGCTTCGGCCAGAAGACCAATCTCTATCCCGAAGACGGCATCGTCGCCTATGCCGCGACCAAGCTGAACAAGAAGATCCGCTGGCGCGGCGACCGCACCGACGAGTTCGTCGGCGGCACCCACGGCCGCGATCTCACGTCCACGGCGTCCTTCGCGCTGGATGACAAGGGCAAGGTGCTGGCCTATCGCGTCAAGTCGATCGGCTGCACCGGGGCCTATTCCTCGGGCGCGGCCAACATCATCCCGCTGGTGCTCGGGCCGTTCGTACAGACCGGTGTCTACGACCTGCCGCTGGTGCACTTCGAGGTGCAGTCGGTGATGACCCACACCGCGCCGGTCGGGGCCTATCGTGGCGCCGGCCGCCCTGAAGCGGTGTTCATCGTCGAGCGCCTGTTCGACGCCGCTGCGCGAAAAATCGGCATGGATCCGCGCGCGATCCGCAAGGCCAACTACATCAAGCCGGCGCAGCTGCCCTACACCAATGCGGCCGGCCAGGTCTACGATTCCGGCGCCTTCGCGCACATGCTCGACCGCGCCGTGAAGCTCGCTGACTGGGACGGCTTTGCCGCGCGCAAGAAGGCCGCGAAGAAGAAGGGCCTGCTCTACGGCCGCGGACTCACCTCCTACATCGAGTGGACCGGCGGCCGCGCCCACACCGAGAAGGTCACGCTGCAAGCGACCTCGCAAGGCCGCGTCGTGCTGCATTCCGGCACCATGGCGATGGGGCAGGGGCTGCAGACCACCTACACCCAGATGATCTCCGACACGCTCGGCATTGCCATGGACAAGATCGACGTGGTGCAGGGCGACACCGATCTTGCCATGGGCTTCGGCAGCGTCGGCTCGCGGTCGCTGTTCGTCGGCGGCACCGCGGTTGCGGTCTCCTCGAATGACTTGATCCAGAAGGCGCGCGAGAAGGCCGCGAACGTGCTGGAGACTTCGGTCGAGGATATCGAATATCAGGGCGGCATGCTCACCGTGGTCGGCACCGACCGCCGCATCAGCCTGTTCGATCTCGCCGAGAAGGAGAGCGGCGCCAGGCTCAGCGTCGATTCCGAAGGCGAGGTCGATGGTCCCAGCTGGCCGAACGGCACGCATATCTGCGAGGTCGAGATCGACCCCGAGACCGGCGTCTCCAAGGTCGTGCTCTACACCACGGTCGACGACGTCGGCGTCGCCGTGAACCCGATGCTGGTCACCGGCCAGATCCATGGCGGCGTCGCGCAAGGCATCGGCCAGGCGCTGTATGAAGGCGTGTCGTATGATGCCGACGGCCAGCTGCTGACGGCGAGCTACCAGGATTACTGCATCCCGCGCGCCGACGACGTGCCGCCGATCGTAGTGACGCTGGATGATTCCGCGCCCTGCCGCACCAATCCGCTCGGCGCCAAGGGCTGCGGCGAATCCGGCGCCATCGGCGGCCCGCCCTGCGTCACCAACGGCGTGATGGACGCGCTCGCCGAGCTCGGCATCACCCAGCTGAACACGCCCCTGACGCCGCAGAAGATCTGGCAGGCGATCAGGGACGCGAAGGCGGCGGGGTAAGTGCGCTAGCTGTTGCGCAGGCTATTGCACCAAACTCAGCTCGTCGTCCCGGGGCGCGCAAGGCGCGAGCCCGGGACCCATAACCACAGGGAGTGGTTTGGCGAAGACTCGGAGTGACCAGCTCGCCCCATAACCTCTCCCTGGGGTTATGGGTCCCCGCCTTCGCGGGGACGACAGCGGAGATCGGAGCACAGGCGCTCGCCATATCCCGGATTTCGCTGCGCTCCATCCGGGCTACATGCCCTAAATCCCCAGCATCATCTTCGCGATAATATCCCGCTGGATTTCCGAGGTGCCGCCAAAGATGGTGTAGGCGCGGCCGTTGAGATATTCCGGCATCACCGTCAGCATCTCCTCAGGCGTCGCCGGCTCGTGGTTGAGCCTGTAGAGCGGGCGCATCGGCTCGACGGCGAGGGCGTCGTGGCCGATCACGTCGGCTCCCAACCGCGTCACGGCCTGGCGGATCTCGCTGTTGCGCAGCTTCAGGATCGACGACACCGCGCCGGGATTCTGGCCGGTCTGGAGTGCCGAGAGCACGCGTAGCTCCGTCATCTCGAGCGCGTCGATGTCGACCTCGACCTCGGCAATCCGCGTCGCGATGTCGGGGCTGTCGATGGCGCGGCCCGTGAGGTCGGACTCGGCAAGATCGGCAATCGCTTTCAATCCTTCGCGCAGCTTGGCCGAGGCGATGCCCGCGCCGCGCTCGAACTCGAGCAGATATTTGCCGTAGGTCCAGCCCTTGCCTTCCTCGCCGACGCGATTGGCGACGGGCACGCGCACGTCGTCGAAGAACACCTGGTTGACCTCGTGGTCGCCGCCGATGGTAAGGATGGGACGGATGGTGATGCCCGGCGTTTTCATGTCGATCAGGACGAAGCTGATGCCGTCCTGCTGCCGCGCCCCGTCGCTGGTGCGCACCAGCGCGAACATGCGGTTGGCGTGATGCGCATGCGTGGTCCAGATCTTGGTGCCGTTGATGATGTAGTCGTCGCCGTCGCGCACCGCGCGCGTCTTGAGGGACGACAGATCTGAGCCGGAGCCCGGCTCGGAATAGCCCTGGCACCAATAATCCTCGCCGGAGAGAATCCGCGGCAGGTAGAAATTCTTCTGCTCGGGGCTGCCGAAGCCGATGATGACGGGCCCGACCATCTTCACGCCCATCACGTTGACGTTGGGCACGCCGGCGCGGGCGCATTCAGTCTCGAAGATCCAGCGCTGCGCCGGCGTCCAGTCGGGGCCGCCATATTCGACCGGCCAGCCCGGCGCGCCCCAGCCTTGGGCGTGCAGCGCGCGCTGCCAGGCCATGCCGATGTCGGGATCGGAGAACACCGATGGCGTCAGCGCGGTCGCGCGCTTCATTTCCTCGGTGAGATTCTTGGCGATGAAGCCGCGCACCTCGCTCTGGAAGGCGCGCTCCTCGGCATTGAACGACAGGTCCATGATGCGCTCCTTGTTAAGCAGAGATGGCCCTGCGGCTCAGCTCGGCGTGGCGGGCATAGTGATGCGCGCTGCCGCCGAACAGCGTGTCGAACGCGACGAGGCGCTTGAAATAGGCGCCGACCTCAAGCTCCTCGGTGACGCCCATGCCGCCATGGAGCTGGATCGACTGCTCGCCGACGAAGCGCGCGCATTTGCCGATCTTCGCCTTCGCGCCCGAGGCTGCCCGGGCACGCTCGATCGGCGCGCTATCGGCCTTCAACGCCGCGCGCAGCGCCATCGAGCGGGCCTCGTCCACCTGCATCGCCATGTCGGCGAGGCGGTGGCGGATCACCTGGTTGGCGGAGAGCGGCCGGCCGAATTGTTTTCGGATCTTGGTGTAGTCGAGCGTGGTGTCGAGCAGCGTCTGCATGATGCCGACAGCTTCCGCACCGAGCGCGGCCATGGCGCGATCGATCGCCCATTCGATCGCGGGCACGGCGTCGCTGCCGTCGCCGAGCAGGGCGTCTTCCGGCAGATGCGCGTCGAACAGCTCGATGTTGCAGGCGCGTCCGCCGCCGAGACGCGGATACTCACTGATGACGAGGCCTGACGTCGTCGCCTGCACGAGGAACAGGCCGATCCGGCCCGAGGGGCCCCGATGATCGTGGATATGGGCGGAGACGATGATCTCGTCGGCGGCATGTCCGTCGAGCACGGCGATCTTGCTGCCGGAAAGGCGCCAGCCTTGTCCGGTCTTGTTGGCGCTGGTCGTGACCTTGGCAAGATCGAACCGGGCGGCGCGCTCCGAATGCGCCAGGGCAAGCTTCAGTGATCCGTCCGCCACCTTGGGCAGGCTCGCCTGCTTCTGCTCGCTGGTGCCGCATCTGGCGATCAGCGCGGCCCCGAGCACGACGGTTGCGACATAAGGCTCAGAAACCAGGCCCCGGCCGAAGGCCTCCATCAAGATGCCGATATCGACCGCGCCGCCGCCGAGCCCGCCGAACTCTTCCGGAAGCGGCAGCGCTAGCCAGCCGAGCTCGGCGAATTGCTTCCAAACGGCCGGGCTGAAGCCGAGCGGATCGTTCGCCATCTTGCGGCGGTGCTCGGCATCGTAGCTCTCGGCCACGAAACGTTCCGCGCTTTCGCGCAGCAACTTTTGCTCGTCACTGAGATTGAGATCCATCGCGTCTACTCCGCGGCGGCCGGCGGCTTGCGCACGGAGGGATGCAGGCCGGATGGATCGACGATCATGCCGAACTCCTGGAGATTGTGCGCGTGGCAGAGCTGATGCAGCGCGAAGGCCTGGTCGATCGCGGCCGGCTGGCCCATGACGTCGACCGAGCGGTTGACCGCCTCCTTGGTCAGCTTCAGCGCGAAGGACGGTTTTGTCGCGATCCTTCGCGCCAGCTCCAGCACGCGCGACGACAGCTCGGCGCGCGGCACGATTTGGTTGACCATGCCGAGCTGGTGCGCCTCCTGCGCGCTCCAGCTGTCGGCGGTGAACAGGAACTCCTTGGCCTTGCGTGGCCCCAGCTCCCAAGGATGCACGAACCATTCGACGCCGCACACGCCCATGGTGACGACGGGATCGCAGAACTGCGCATCGTCGCTGGCGACGATGAGATCGCAGGCCCAGGCCAGCATCAAGCCGCCGGCGATGCACTTGCCATGCACCTCGGCAATGGTGGGCTTTGCCAGATTGCGCCAGCGCCGGGTGATCTGGAGATAAATCTCCTGCTCGCGGGCGAACCGGCCATGGGCGTTCGGCTCGGCGAAACCGCCCCAATTTCCAATCGGCGGGAAATCGACCCCTGCGGTATTCTTGTCTCCGGGGCGCAGGTCGTGGCCGGAGGAGAAGTGCGGGCCGTTCCCGGCGAGAATGATCACCTTGACCGCATCGTCCTGCACCGCCGCGTCGAAGGCGGCGTTGAGGTCGTAGGTCATTTGCAGGTTCTGCGCGTTGCGCGCCTCGGGCCGGTTCATCACGACACGGACGATCGCCGGCTCAGGCCGTTCCACGAGGATGGTCTCGAACGAGGACATCGCGTTCCCCCTGGTGTTTCCGCTCTTGTTTTGCCGGAGTTGACTATGTCGGCCGGTGCGAGGCAAGAGGCTTGCGTCAGCCTGCTGCTTTTCTCAGGCGCGCAATCTGATAGTTTGCGCCGGATTCCACCGGGAGAAATTTAATGCGCAAGATCCTGACCGTGCTGGCCGCCCTGGCCTCGCTGAGCCTGACCAATTGCGGCTACAACGCGATCCAGAGCGAGGACGAGCAGATCAAGGGCAATTGGTCCGAGGTCGTGAACCAGTATCAGCGCCGCGCCGATCTCGTGCCCAATCTCGTCAACTCGGTGAAGGGCTTTGCCCAGCAGGAGAAGGACGTGCTGCTCGGCGTCACCAATGCACGCGCCAAGGTCGGCAGCATTCAGGCGACGCCGGAGGTGCTGAACGATCCCGCCGCGTTCCAGAAATTCCAGGCCGCGCAGAGCGAGCTCTCCAGCGCGCTGTCGCGCCTCCTGGTCGTCACCGAGAACTATCCGCAGCTGAAGTCCGATGCCCTGTTCAAGGATTTGATGTCGCAGCTCGAGGGCACCGAGAACCGCATCACGGTGGCGCGCAACCGCTACATCAAGGCGGTGCAGGATTATAACGTCACCGTCCGCTCGTTCCCGACCAATCTCACCGCGATGGCGTTCGGCTACAAGGAGAAGCCGAACTTCTCTGTCGAGAACGAGAAGGCGATCTCGACCGCGCCGAAGGTGGACTTTAACGCGGCGCCGGCGCCGTCGAAGTAAGCGCGTCGTTTCGAATGCGCGCCCCACACTCCGCTGTCATTCCCCGCGAAGGCGGGGAATCCAGTACGCCGCAGCCTCTCCGCATCCCACGGGCGTCTCTGGAATACTGGATCGCCCGGTCAAGCCGGGCGATGACAGCGAGGATTTGGTGGGCGCATCGAGCGATCGCCTCTTTTGTGTTCGCCATCGCCCTCCTCCTCACCTTTGCCTTCCCCTCCCATGCCGACGTCGCCGTCCCCCAGCTCACCGGCCGTGTCGTCGATCAGACCGGCACGCTCTCCAGCAGCGACATCGCCACGCTCACGCAAAAGCTGCGCGACTTCGAAAACCGCAAGGGCAGCCAGATCGCTGTCCTGATCGTCGCGACCACGCAGCCGGAGACGATCGAGCAATTCTCGATTCGCGTCGCGGAGGCCTGGAAGATCGGTCGCAAGAAGGTCGACGACGGCGCGATTCTCGTCGTCGCCAAGAACGACCGGCATTTGCGCATCGAGGTCGGCTACGGTCTCGAAGGCGTGCTCACCGACGTCACCTCTCGGCGCATCATCGACGAGGCGATCACCCCCAAGTTCAGGAGTGGCGATTTCGCCGCGGGCATCAGCGCAGGCGTGGACCGCATGTTGCGGGTGATCGACGGCGAGCCGCTGCCGTCACCCTCGCGCAGCGTCAACTTCGCCCACAATAGTCTGGATGATCTGGCGCCGGTGTTTGCGGTGGCGCTGTTTGCCTCGATCGGCGTCGGCGGGTTCTTCCGCGCCATCCTGGGGCGGCTGCTCGGATCATTGGTGACCGGGGGCATCATCGCAGCGGTAACCTGGCTCATTCTCGGCTCCGCGGCGCTCGCGGCGGCTGTCGGCATCCTCGGCTTCATCGTCGGATTCATCGCCGATCTGTTTTCGGCGATCACGCCGGGCACGGGCCGCTCGCGCGGCGGCTCGTGGTCGAGCGGCTCCTCCGGCGGATGGAGTAGCGGATCGTCGAGTAGCGGCGGCTTCAGCGGCGGCGGCGGCAGTTTTGGCGGCGGCGGCGCCTCGGGGAGCTGGTAGCGATCATGAGCATCAAGCGCATTGCCCGACATCTCGTGCAGCATCACTGGCGGGCGAAGCAGATCTTTCCGCAAGCGGTGCTCGACCGCATCGAGCAGGCGATCAAGCGCGGCGAAGCCACCCATTCCGGCCAGGTCCGCTTCGTCGTCGAAGGGGCGCTCGACGGCGGCCCGCTGTTCCGCAACCAGCCGGCCCGCGAGCGCGCGCTCGACGTGTTCTCGCATCTGCGTGTCTGGGACACCGCCCACAACAATGGCGTTCTGATCTATCTCCTGCTCGCGGACCGCGACGTCGAGATCATCGCCGATCGCGGCATCGACGCGAAGGTCGGCGCGGAGGGTTGGGAGACGATCTGCCGCGCGATAGAGGCCGAGTTCAGATCGGGCCGGTTCGAACGCGGCGTGATCAGTGGCATCGAGGCCGTCTCGCGCGAAATGGCAAAGCATTTTCCTAAGCAAGGGCCGCATGCGAACGAGCTGCCGGATGCTCCCGTCGTGATGTGACGGATAGTGATTTGATCGGAGCGCGCGCGGCGCGCTCCGTCATTGCGAGGAGCCCTTGCGACGAAGCAATCCAGACTGCCTCCGCGGAGTTGCGCTCGCAATGACGCCATGGGGGCCATTCCGCCCCCGTTCATCTTCCCCCGATTACGAACTGTTTCACGCCCGCCACACCGGTTCCACTTTCCCGGCCCAATTCGGCCCCGGATGAATTCCTAAAATTTCGGTAAGCGGGTCCCGAGGTAAGGATTTCGCAAGCAATGAAAGTTACCAAAAGGTCAACCGAGACTGGAGTATTTGAGCCGTGAGCGAACCAATGCCCGAGCAGGCTGCCCAGGATTCCGCTGCCATCGACGCGGCAGCGCCGCAGGCCATCGAGGCTGCCGCGGGTATCGAGGCCCCCTCGATCGCCCCCGACCACGAAGCGCCGCCCAAGCCCGATCCGGTCAAGGCGGACGCCCCGAAGATTGAGCCGCCGCGGATCGAAGTGCCGAAGTTTGAGGCCAAGACTGACGCCAAGACTGACGCCAAAGCTGAGGCCAAGCCCGAGCCGAAGCACGGCAAGCTCATCGTCATGCCGCCCGCCGACCGCGCCTGGGAGCGCGAGGAGTTCGCCCCGCATGGGAAGGCCGACGAGCCGCGCGAGTCCGGCAGCAAGCGCCGGCTGTCGGCGATGGCCGCGGTGGTGGCGATTGCCGCCAGCGTCGGCGCGATCAGCGGCGCGCTTGCGACCGCCGGCATGATGCGTTTCGCCGCACCCGCCCCGGGTCCGGTCCAGGTCGCCGATACCAGCGCGCTGGATGCGTCCGTGGCGCGGATCGACGCCGACCTCGTCGCCCTGAAGGCCAATGTCGAGCAGAGCTCGAAGACCGGCCTCACCCAGTTCAACCGGGCCAACGACCGCCTGGACAAGCTCGAAAAGGCGCAGGCCGAGCCGCTGGCCAGGATCGCAAAGCTGTCCGAGGCCGTCGACAAGCTCCGCGCCACGCCGCCCGCCGCGCCTGCGCAGGCCGCTGCAGCGGTGCCCAAGGAGACCACCGGCTCGATCGCGCCGACGCAGGTCGCGACCGCGGCGGCCGCACCGGTCCCGGCGCCCGCAGCTCCCAAGACCGAAGTTGGGCGTCTGCCGACGATCGAAGGCTGGCGGCTGCGCAGCGCCGGCAATGGCGGCGCGCTGATCGAGGGCCGCGACGGCCTCTACGAGGTCTATCCCGGCGACCCCATCCCCGGCGTCGGCCGTGTCGATGCGATCCGCCGCCAGGATGGCCGCTGGGTGGTCGTCACCTCGAGGGGGCTGATCACCGGACGCTGAGCGTCCGATATCCGACTTTCGAAGAGGCGCTTCACTGCGATGTGAGGCGCCTTTTTGCTTGAATAGGTGTCCCTGCGCGGTGTTACCTCAGGCATGGGCCGCGCCTTGCGAATTCTCGTTGCTGCCGCCGCATTGCTGGGCGGTGTGGTTTCGCTGTTCGCAGCGGAGAATGCCGCGCTGACGCGCGGCACCGCGATTACCGATCCCGATCTCCTGCGCAAGCTCGACCAGAACAACACGCTGACGATCTCGCGTCTTTTGTCGCCGGAGCGGAATTCGGACGTCCCGCTCACGACCGAGCCGATGTTCGCCTCGCGGCCGCAGCTGAAAGACATTCTGCCCGCGATCGATGCGGAATTCGACCGCTATATCGCATGGTTCAGGGCGACCTATCCGGGCGAGACCATCGGCGTCGGCGAGGGTTTTGACGCGCAATTGTTCGATCGGGCCAATCTGAAATCGCGCGAGGCGCGGTTCGTTCTGGCCGGCATCGTCAATCGCATGGACCGTGCCTATGTCTCGGAAGAATCCTGTGGCGAGATCCGGCTGATCTATCGTCTGGCGCGCTTCGACAGCGGGCCGGATGGCGGCAAGACCGTAACGCGCCTGCCGATGACATTCAACCTCGTGATGAAGGCGCGCGATGGGCGCCAGACGGATGCGAACGGCAAGCCGATCAGCTGCGCCGAGATCGCGCGGCGCTGGCTCGACAATGGCGACTGGCAGGGCTTGATCGGCGGTCGCGCTCCGCCTGACGACGCCATGCTCGACAGCATCGAGACCAACATCCAGGTCTCGGTCGCGCCGAAATCGGCGCTGCACGATTTCCGCTCCGACTATCTTCTCAAGGTGTTCAAGTACAATGCCGCCACCAGGACATTCGTGGAATCGACGCTGGAGAACCAGATCGACCGCGATCGCATTCTTGCTGACGATGCGCTGCGGCGCGACTTCAAGGCCTGGCTGCTCGCGCCCGAGAACTTGCGTGAATTCGATCGCGGCACGGTGTTGATCCCCGAGAAATTCCTGGCCAGGGCCGCAATTGTGCCGACCCCCGCCGGCCTCGACGCCTCGGCGTTGCAGCCGGAGTTCGGCATGATGCAGGGGGAGGGCAAAGGCGATCCCGTCTTCACCGACAATGACGTGGTCGGCGCGCTGAAGCGGGCGGCGGCACGCGGCCTCGACATGCAGAACGTCCGTTCGGTCGCAGGCTTCCAGCGCCGGCTCAACGACGTCACCTGCACCGGCTGTCACCAGACCCGTGGCATCGGCGGCTTCCATTTCCCGGGCGTCGATTGGCTTGCGGACAGACCGTCGAATGCCGCCATCGTGGCGGCCTCGCCGCACTTCTTCGGCGACCAGCTCCGCCGCCGCGACATCCTGACCGCGTTCGCGGCCGGAAAAACCCCTGATTTCTCACGCGGATTTGCCAGCCGGCCGCAGACCCGCGGCAGCAGCGAGCTGGACGGCAGCGAATATCAGGACGGCTGGGGCGCGCATTGTTCCCTGCAAGATCCGGGATCGGGAACGCCGGACAGGAGTTTTACGTCATGGAGCTGTGCTAGCGGTCTGACCTGCCAGGCCGCCGCGGCCTCGCGCCGCATCGGCATGTGCTTCATCAAGACGCGTTAGCGCGTGATCCAGGAAAAGTGTGGAGCGGTTTTCCGAAGGATCACGCGCAAGATAAAGTCTCAAGCGATTTGGATGACCCATGACGGATACCGGCAACGCCAACAAGGCGCGCAATCGCGAGATCGCGCGGAACGAGGAAGTCAAGCAGGTCACCGGCAGCGCCCGCGTCAGCATCTGGGCCGTCGCGGTGGCCGTCATCATCGGCGGAATTCTGTTCACGCTGGGCTGGCTGTCGCTGAGGTGAGCTTGCTTACCTCTCCCCGCTTGCGGGGAGAGGTCGAATTCGATCGCAGATCGAATTCGGGTGAGGGGGTACAGGTCCCTCGACGAACTCACATGTGGAGAGAAGCCCCTCACCCAACCCTCTCCCCGTAAGAACGGGGAGAGGGAGAAGAGAGAGTCCTCACGTCGCGTAGTTCGTCATCCGTTTTCCCGGCAGCAGCTCGTAGGCCTGCTTCCAGCCCGGCAGCGCGGCCATGCGGCCGAGCCAGGCGTGGATGGCGGGATGGCTCGATGCGAAATCGAAGCCATGCTCGTCGCTGGGATAATGCAGATAGGCCATCATCGAGATGTCCGCGACCGTCGGCCTTGCGCCGATCGCGAATGCATTGTGCTGGAGATGGCCGTCGAGGATACCGAGAAAGTCTTCGAGCCGCCGGCGAAAATGCTTCAGCACCTGCGGATCGTTCTTCTCGGTGAAGGCGCGCATGAAGCGGTAGGTCGCCATGTAGCCGGTGAGCTTGTGGTTGTCCCAGAACAGCCAGCGCAGCAGCTCGAACTTCTCGTCCTCCGTCTCGGCGCCGAAACGGCCGTATTGCTCGGCCAGTTTCAGCAGCAGCGGCGCGGTCTGCGTCATCTTCACGCCGTCGATCTCGAGCACGGGAATCTCGCCCATCTCGTTGACGGCCTTGCGCCATTCCGCCGTGCGCGTGACGCCGCCGGCAAAATCGGTCCAGACCGGCTCAAACGTCTCGCCGCAGAGCGTCAGCATCAGCGCCAGCTTGTAGCTGTTGCCGGATTCGGGGAAGTAGTGCAGGCGGTAGCTGGGCATGGGACCTCGCGGCACTGTGTGTTGCCGATTGTTATAGCGAGATAGTCCGGCATCGTCATTGCGAGCGCAGCGAAGCAATCCAGAATCTTTCCGCGGAGACAGTCTGGATTGCTTCGTCGCAAGGGCTCCTCGCAATGACGGTGTTCGGAGCAACCGACTCGGCCTTACCCCACAGCCCCCGACCCCCGCAGCGCCTTGATCGCCGCCTCGTCAAATCCCGCCCCGCGCAAAATCTCGTCACTGTGCTCGCCGACGGCTGGCGGCTTGCGCGGCTGCACCTTCTTGGCGCCGTCGATCCAGATCGGGCTGTTGATGGTCAGCATGGTGTCGTTCTCGAACGGCACCAGCACCTCGTTGTCGAGCATCTGCTTGTCGTTGGGGATGTCGTCCAGGATGGCGACGACGCCGAACACGAGGCCGTTACCGTCGAGGATTCTCCGCCATTCGGCGAGATCCCTGGTGGCGAAGGTCTCGTCCAGGATCCTGATCAGCTCGACCGAGCGGGCGTGACGGTCGGCCTTGGTGGCGAAGCGGGGATCGTTGATCAGATCCTCGCGGCCCAGGCACTTGGCCAGCGTCGGAAACTGCTTCTCTTCGTTCAGCAGCGACAGGATCAGCCAGCGGCCGTCCTTGCACTGGTAATGATTGGCCACCGCGTTAAGCGCGCGCTCGCGCGGGCGCCGCTCGCCGAACTTGGCGCCGCAGAGCTTGGCCTGCGCCAGCACGCTCGCCGCCCACACCCCGTTCGCCATCAGGTTGGACGCGACATGCGAGCCCTTGCCGGTCTTCTCGCGCTGATACAGCGCGGTGACGATCGCGCCGTAGAATGCCATGGCGCAAGGGTGGTCGCCCATGCCCGCGACCGAGCGCGCCGGCGTGGTGTCGGTGTCGGCGCGGACGAGATCCATCAGGCCGGACCGCGCCCAATAGGCGTTGCTGTCGAAGCCGGGCTTGTTGGCTTCCTCGCCCTTCTCGCCATAGCCGGTGAAGGAGGCGTAGATCAGCCGGTCGTTGAGATGGGCGAGGTGGTCATAGGTGATGCCAAGCTTGGTGCGCACCGGCGGCGGCATGTTGGTGATGAAGACGTCGGCCTCCTCCACCAGTCTGTAGAGCACGGCCTGCGCTTCCGGCTTCGACAGGTCGAGCGCGATGCTCTTCTTGTTGCGCGCCTCCAAGAGCCAGGCGAAATTGTGCTCGCCTGAGGGATAGCCCGGCAGGTTCGGCAGGTTGCGATAGGGGTCGCCAGTGCCGGGCGGCTCGATCTTGATGACGTCGGCGCCGAAATCCGACAGCACGGTCGCGGCCGCGGGCGCTGCGATGAAGCTCGCGCAGTCCAGCACCTTCAGGCCTGCAAAAATGCCCTTCTCCATCGCGGCGTCGCTCCCTCGCTTCAGTCGTTTCCCGCGCGCTGGAATTGGCGCGGGCGCGTGATGAGAGCATTAGACCGATGTTTTGCCGGGATGCAACGGCACCTGGCGCAGGGCCTCACTCCTCCCCCGCAAGCAATGCGGCATTGCCGCCGGCCGCAGCCGTGTTGATCGTCACGGTCTGCTCGGTGGCAAAGCGCGCGAGGTAGTGCGGGCCGCCGGCCTTGGGGCCGGTTCCGGACAGGCCGCTGCTGCCGAACGGCTGCACGCCGACCACGGCGCCGATCATGTTGCGGTTCACGTAGATGTTGCCGACCTGGACGCGGTCGACGATGGCCTCGATGGTGTCGTCGATGCGCGAATGGATGCCGAGGGTGAGCCCGTAGCCGGTGCGCGCAATCGATTGCAATACACGTTCGAGGTTCTCCGCGCGATAGCGCACGACATGCAGGATCGGGCCGAACACCTCTTCGGTGAGCTGACCGGCCTCCTTGAGCTCGAAGATATGCGGCGCGACGAAGCAGCCGTCCGGCGCGGTGCCCGCAAAATGCAGCCGCGCCTCGCGCTTCATCCGCGCGATATGCGCATCGAGGCGCTGCTTGGCCTCCTCATCGATCACCGGACCGACATGGGTCGCGACATCCGCGGGATCGCCGATCTTCAGTTCGCGCGCGGCGCCCGCGATCATCTCGACCATGCGGTCGGCGACATCCTCCTGCGCGAACAGGAGCCGCAAGGCCGAGCAGCGCTGGCCTGCGGAGCGGAACGCAGAGGTCACGACGTCGTCGGCGACCTGCTCGGGCAGTGCGGTCGCATCCGCGATCATGGCATTGATGCCGCCGGTCTCCGCGATCAGCGGCACGATCGGCCCGTCCTTGGCGGCCAGCGTCCGGTTGATCTGGCGCGCGACGTCGGTCGAGCCGGTGAAGACTACTCCGGCGACATCAGGATGCGCGGTGAGGACGCCGCCGATGCGGCCGTCGCCGGTGACGAGATGCAGCGCGCTTCTGGGGATGCCGGCCTCGTGCAGCAGGGCTACGGCCTCGCGCGCGAGGCGCGGCGTCTGCTCGGCGGGTTTCGCCACCACGCTATTGCCGGCCATCAGCGCCGCGGTCACCTGGCCAAGGAAGATTGCGAGCGGAAAATTCCACGGCGAGATCGCGACGAACACGCCGCGGCCGCGCAGGCTAAGCACATTGCTCTCGCCGGTCGGGCCGGGCATGGCGGCATCGTTTCCGAACAGCTTGCGGCCCTGCGCGGCATAGTAGCGGCAGAAGTCGGCGGCTTCGCGCAGCTCGGACAGAGCGTCGTCGAGCGTCTTGCCGCCCTCGGCTTGCAGCAGCGCGATGAAACGGGCGCCGCGGGTTTCCAGAAGATGCGCGGCCTGCTCCAGCGCCGCCGCGCGTGTGCCTGCAGGTGTCCGGCTCCAGGCAGTAAAGCCGGCGCGCGCAGTCGTCACCGCCGCGTTGGCCTGATCCCGTGTTGCGTCAGCGACAGGCTTGAGGTCGGCCGCCGCGGCCTTCACGTCCGTCAGCAGCTGGTCGAGGGCGGCACGCTCACCGAATTCGACGCCGCGCGAATTGCGCCGCTCCGGCGCGAACAGATCTGCCGGCAACGGAATCTTGGCATGAGGTGCCTGCAATGCCTGGCCGATGGCATTCGCCGGGCGCTGCAGCAGCGCCGTGACAGGCACGCGATAATCGGCCGCCTGCGCCACGAAGGACGAGTTGGCGCCGTTCTCCAACAGGCGCCGCACCAGATAGGCGAGCAGGTCGCGATGGCTGCCGACCGGCGCATAGGTGCGATAGGCGATGTCAGGATGATCCTTTGCGAGTTGCTCGTAGAGCGCTTCGCCCATGCCATGCAGGCGCTGGAACTCGAAGCCGCCGCCATCTGCTGCGAGCTCCAGCACGGTCGCGACCGTCAGCGCGTTGTGGGTGGCGAATTGCGGGAAGATGCGCGGCCGCAAGGCGAGAAGCTTCGTCGCGCAGGCGACGAAGTTCAGATCGGTCATCGCCTTGCGCGTGAACACGGGATAGCCGTCGAGCCCGCGCTCCTGCGCGCGCTTGATCTCGGTGTCCCAATAGGCGCCCTTGACGAGGCGCACCATCAGCTTGCGGTCATGCGCGCGGGCGAGTTCATCGACATAGTCGATCACCGCGCTGGCGCGCTTCTGATAGGCCTGGATCGCGAGGCCAAATCCGTCCCAGCCGGAAAGCGAGGGATCGGCGAGCGTCGCCGCGATCACGTCGAGCGACAGCTCCAGCCGGTCGGCTTCCTCGGCATCGACGGTGAAGTTGAGGTCATGCGTCTTGGCGCGCTGCGCAAGGTCCAGCAATAGCGGCACCAGCTCGGCCATCACGCGGCCGCGGCTGATCGCCTCGAAACGCGGATGCAGCGCCGAAAGCTTGACCGAGATGCCGGGCCGGTCGGGCAGGGGATGGTTGCCCGAAGCCTTGCCGATCGTGTCAATCGCGCTGGCATAGGCGTCGAAATAGCGCTTGGCATCGGCGGCCGTGCGCGCGCCTTCGCCGAGCATGTCGAAGGAATAGCGCGGCTTCTGGCCCGAGCGCGGCCGAGCCCGCTCCAGCGCCTGCTCGATGGTCTCCCCTAACACGAAATGGTTGCCCATCAACCGCATCGCCTGGCGCGTCGCGGTGCGCACCGCCGGTGCGCCGAGCCGCTTCACCAGCCGGCCGATGGTGCCGTCGGGCGTCTCGCCGGGCTGGATCACCCGCGCCGACAGGCCGAGCGCCCAGGCCGAGGCGTTGACCAGGAACGCGGTGGACTTGGTCTCGTGATGGATGAAATCGCCCTCGCCGAGCTTGTCCTCGATGAACTGGTCGGCCGTGCGCGCATCGGGCACGCGCAGCAGCGCCTCGGCCAGCACCATCAGCGCCAGCCCCTCCTTGGTCGAGAGCGCGAACTCCCGCAGCATGTCCTCGACCCCGCCGAGCCGGTCGTCGCGCTTGCGGATCGCCTCGATCAGCCGCGTCGCGAGGCGGTCGATCCGGGCCTCCCGTGCCGGGATGAGATGCGAGGCCGGCAGAACCTTTGCGGCGATCTCGGAATCATCGGGGGCGTAAGGCGCGGAGAAGGGGGGCGGGATGTTCGGCATGGCGTGTCCTGTGGCTGAAATCCAGGATAAGGCCCGCGTGACCGTAGTTCGATAGACAATTTAGCCGGTTTGCCTTAGAAAATGAAGAGGATTAGCCATTTGGCCGGATAAGATATGGAACTCGATCGAACAGACCGGAAAATCCTCTCGATCCTGCAGGAGGATGGGCGCATCGCCAATGTCGAGCTCGCCGAGCGCATCGGGCTGTCGCCGACCTCGATCGGCGAGCGGTTGAAGCGCCTGCAGCGCGAGGGCTTTGTCGAAGGCTATGGCGCGCGGCTCAACCCGCACCGGCTCGGCCTTGGGCTCCTGGTGTTCGTCGAGGTGCTGCTCGACAAGACCACGCCCGACAATTTCGAGCGGTTCGCCCGAGCCGTGAGGCTCGCCCCTGAAGTGCTGGAGTGTCACATGGTTGCCGGCGGCTTCGACTATCTTGTGAAGGCGCGGCTTGCAGACATGACCGCCTATCGACGCTTTCTCGGCGAGACCCTGCTGTCGATGCCGGGCGTGCGCGAGACGCGAACTTATGCGGTGATGGAGGAGATCAAGCGCGACGCACCGCTGCCGGTGGGTTAGCGAAGTGCAGTCGCGATTGTCATTGCTGTGGTTCGATGAGCGGTCTTCGCAAGGAAAAAATAGCTATCCTTGTGCAATCGCAACGCCTGTCGTCGAATGCACCGGCCGTCTTCTTAAATTTTCTTGGCCCGCTCCCGGACAAATCCGGGAGGCAGCAAAGGCTGGCGCGGGCTTATACTTTGAGGTTTTCCGCGGAGGTCTTGCCCCGGTTTGCGATCTCTTCGTATTCCACCGTCTGTCCCTCGTTGAGGGTCGACAGACCGGCCTTCTGCACTGCCGAGATATGCACGAACACATCCTTGCCACCCGACGCAGGCTGGATAAATCCATAACCCTTCGTCGGGTTGAACCACTTGACCGTACCTTTAGCCATCACGACTTCTCCGCGGGTCTTCCTCCGAGATCTCGAACCGCCAGTCCCCGCCAACCGGCCGGTTCGGTCCTAACAGGATACGCGGAATGTGGCAGGCTTGGTAGCTCAAACCACATCGCCATTTCGCCGAATTCCGCTCAACTTCGCGGCGTTTTTGCCGGTTCTGCCCGTTTCGCGGTCAAATGGCAGGAGCGCGTGATGCCATCCCTCAGTAGGTCGCGGTCAGATAATCGACGATCTTGCCGACATCGGCATCGTCGATCGGTGCGCCATAGACCTTGATCATCTTGGTCACCTCGGCTTGCCAGAACGCCCTCTTGTCCTTCATCGGCGGCTGCGTGGCGACGTAGTCGGACGAATGGCAGGCGCTGCAATTGCCCTGCACGACCTCGAGATTGGGACCGGGCTTGAAGGCGGCGACCTCGTCGGGGGTCTTGTAATTGACGGGCGCTGCAAGTGACGAGCCCATCAATGCGGTGACGGCGAGCGTGATGGCGAGGAGAACGATGCGCTGCATGATCAGTCTCCTTCAGGCCACGCTGACGCGAATGGTTTCGACGACGTTGCGCAAGTAACCCGCCGGGTTCCAGCGCGGCATGTCCGGCTGGGTCTCGCCGCCATTGCCGGTGGCGCGGACCTTGAGCTCGTGGCTGCCGGCCGCGAGCTTCACCGGCAGCTTCCATTCGCGGAAGGCGTACTTGCCGAGGTCCTTGCCGAGCTTGGCGCCGACCCAGGTCTTGCCGCCGTCGGTGGAGACCTCGACCTGCTTGATGCCCTTGCCGCCATCGAACGCGATGCCGCGCAGGGTCACGGCTCCCGCCTTCAGCTTGGCGCCATCGGGGACGCTGGTGATGAAGGAGCGGATGGTGAAGCGGTTGATCGGGATCGTCGCCTTTGGCGCGGTGCCCGGCTCGACCGCATTGTTCGGCGTGTCGGGGATGCGGTAGGCCGACTTCATCCAGAAGCCGTCATAAACGTCGTCGATGACGGTGATCTCGTTGAGGTGCTTGACCCAGTAGGTGCCGAAATAGCCGGGCACGATCAGGCGCAGCGGAAAGCCGTTGAGGAACGGCAGGTCCTCGCCGTTCATGCCATAGGCCAGCATCACCTCGCCGTCGGTGGCGTGATCGATGTCGAGTGCCTTGATGAAATCCGGCGTCTTGTCGTTGACCGGTCCGTCCATGCCGTTGAAGGTGACCTGCCTGGCGCCGCTGTGCACGCCGGCCATCTCCAGCACGTTCTTCAGCGGCACGCCGCGCCAGCGCGCGCAACCCATCGCGCCGTTGGCGAGCTGACCGCCGGCGACGCGCGGCTCGAAGAAGCCGCGGCTGTTGCCGGAGCACTGGTTGACGGCGACGATCTCCGTCGCCTTCATCTTGCGGATGTCCTTCAGCGACAATTTCAGCGGCTTGTCGACGTTGCCCTTGACCTCCAGCGTGAACTTGTCGGGGTTGAGATCGTAGGGTAGGTCGGAGAGGTGGTAGCGCACGAAGAACGCGTTGTTCGGCGTGATCGGGCCGTCGTTGAACACCGCAAACGGGGTCTCGAGCTGCGGCGGCCGGCTGGTCAGGCCGATCATCGGCCGCTTCTGCGGATATTTCACCAGCGGCCGTTCGCCATTGGCGAAGGGCAGGGTCACCGTGTCGAGGGCCAGCGCCTTGGTGGAATTCAGTGTGGCCGCCATGGCGGCAAGGCCTGCTCCCTTGAGCAGGTCGCGTCGATCGAACATTCTTTCTCCTCCCGGAGCTTCTCGTTGGATCGGCGGTCATCAGCACGATCCTGCGCTCATCTGTCGCAACCATTTGCGTGAAGTCAATTCGCGCTTTCGCAGCAAGCCCATGCCGCTGCGTTGCAGCAGGCCGGTGTTGTGCTCGTAACGAGATTGACGAGCAGTAGGCCGCGACGACGGTGCGCTCCCTCGCCCCGTTCTTACGGGGAGAGGTAAAGAATCACGCCGCCACGCGCTTGCTGCGATCGACCAGCGCCGCCAGCTCCCTCGCATTCGCCACCACGCGCACTGCGAGCGGCTGGTCGCGGCCGCGGATGGCGACCTCCTGCTGCGGCAGCGCATCGTCGGCAATATCAGCGGTACGGCGGACTTCGTCCGAGACGACGGCCTCGCAGGCCAGCGTCTTGGTCATGTCCTGCAGGCGGACGGCGACGTTGACGGCATCGCCGAGCGCGGTGAAGACGATGTGATCGCGATAGCCGATGTCGCCGATGATGACCTCGCCGCCGTGGATGCCGATGCCGAAGCGGATCGGCTGGCGCAGATCGTGGCTCAGGAGATCGTTGAGCTCATCGATATGCGCAGCGATTCCCGCGGCGGCCTTCATCGCCTGCCGGCAGGCGGTTTGCGGGTCGGCCGCGAGGCCAAACAGCGCCAGCATGCCGTCGCCGACGAACTGGTTCGGCTGGCCGCCGTTCTCGATCACCGCTTGCGACACCGCGCCGAGGAAGCGGTTGACGATGAAGACCGTGTCGAAAGGCAGGCGCTTCTCGGCCAGCTGCGTCGAGCCGCGCATGTCCACGAACAGGCTGACGAGATAGCGCTCCTGGCCGATACTGGCCGATGTCGAGGCTCCGTCCGTTGCATGCGTGTGAGCTGCGAAGAGCTGGAAGAACGAGAGATCGGAGGTCGGACGCAGCTGACAGGCCAATCTGATCGAGGGATCGGCGGTGCCGACGCGGGTGAGCACGAAAGCCTCGCGCTGCGACGGAGTGGGCAGGGCATCATGATCGCCGATGATACGGATGCGGCAGGTCGAGCAGCGGGCGCGGCCGCCGCAGACGCTGGCGTGCGGCACGTTGTGGCGCAGGCTCGCCTCCAGCACCGACAGGCCCTTGGGGACCCGCACCGTCTTGCCGTTGCCGTAGGACAGCGCGATCATGCCGCCGCGCCGTTCGCGCAGGGCGCGCACGCCGCGCGCCGCCAGCACCAGTCCCAACAGACCGAAATAGCCCATGGTGAGACCGCCCGCGATGCGCTCGAGCGTGTTGCCTTCCGCAACCGTGCCGACCTTGCTGCGGGTGAGATGCTGCTTACGCCATTCGCCGTCGTCACTGTCGGCGGCGACGCTGCGGCCGCCCTGGTAGATGCCGAGCAGCGATAGCGTCGGGATCAGCACGGCGGCCGCGAGCAGATAGGGCGCCGCGCGTGTGAAGAACGGCTTCAGCCGAAGCCAGAAATAGACGCCGATGCAGCCGTGCACCCAGGCGATGAGAAGCAGGATCGTCATCTGCCAGAGCAGGCCCGGCGCCGCGACGAAGAACAAATAGAGCTCCTGCGGATACAGCTTCTCGTGTCCGTACAGCGTCTGCGCGAGCCGCACGCCGATGACATGGCCCATGACGAGGACGGGGATGCTCAAGCCGAGCACGAGCTGGAGCGGCTCGATCGTTCGCCAGCGGAACTGGCGGCGCTGATACAGCGCGTAGACGCCGAGGCCCATATGGGTGAGGGCGGCCGTGTAGAACACGATCGCGACCGGGAGGAACTGCCAGAACAGCGTGTGGTAGTAGACCCCGGTCTCCATGGCATCGACCGAGATGTTGCCGAGCGCGTGGTTGAGGAAATGACTGACCACAAAGGCGAACAGGATGATGCCGCAAACGAGTCGCACCTGCCGCACCCCGGCGGCGCGGACGACTGACATCTGTGTGGGAGCGGTGGCCATGATTCGGTTGTGTCAGGTCCTGGAGGAGACCAGCCAGCGTAACCTTTAATTTCCGATATGGACAGCCAGCAGGATCACAGGGACGACGGCCCCACATTGACTCCCCCTTCCAAGTCGGGGAAAAGCGCCGCCGTGACGATCGCTCCCGACATCTCTGCGAAGCCAGCCGGCGCCGAACGGCGTCTGATCCTCATGGCCGCAGCGATCATCGCCGCGATGACGCTGCTCCGCATCGTCTATGCCTCGGCCATCGAGCTGCGTACCGATGAAGCCTATTACTGGACCTGGTCGAAGGAGGCTGCGCTCAGCTTCCTCGATCATCCGCCCGGCATCGCCTGGCTGATCCGCTTCGGAACCGCGATCTTCGGCGACACCAATCTCGGCGTCCGCTTCGGCGGCATCGTCGCGATGCTGGTGACGCAGTTGCTGCTCGCCGACATCGTCCGCCGCCTCACCCATGATGCGCGCGCGATCGTGTTCGCGGTGCTGATGCCGGAGGCCGCGCTTTATTACGGCCTGTTGATGGCAAAGGTCGCGCCCGACGTCGCGATGATCCCGTTCGCGGTCGCGATGATGTGGTCGCTGGTGCGGCTGGCGCAAAGCGGCGACGGCCGCTGGTGGCTGGCGGCCGGTCTGTTCGCGGGCCTGGCGATGCTGTCGAAATTTACTGTGATCATGTTCGCGCCGGCCGTTGCCGCCTTTCTGCTGGTGCCGGATTGGCGCTGGCGCTGGCTGCGCAGTCCGTACCCCTATCTCGCCGTCCTGGTCGCGATAGCGGTGTTCTCGCCGGTGCTGATCTGGAACGTGCAGCACGACTGGGCCTCGTTCCGTTTCCAGGGCGTGCGCGCCACCGCCAATTACGGCGTCTCGCTGCGTACGATCGGCGATTACATCGGCCTGCAATTCGGCCTGGTCGGCTTCGTCTTGCTGCCGGTGGTGCTGACGGGCCTGGTGCTGACGGCGTGGCGCGGCTATCGCACGCGCGAGCCGGTCGCGATCCTTTTGTCGACGGCGGTGCTGGTGCCGTTCGCCTACTTCCTCTTCAAGTCGCTGACGCTGCGCGTCGGCGACACCTGGCCGATGTTCATGTGGCCAGTCGGTTTTGCCGCCACCGCGGTCAATCTCGTCACGATGAGGAAAGAGGGATGGTCCGCCCGGATGCTGAGGTCCTCGCTGTTCTGGGCCAGGACAGCGATCGTCTCAGGCATCGCCTTCGTCATCATCGTGTTCCTCTACTACGTTGCCGCGCCCTGGAATCTGCTCGGCAAGATCGACCCGATCGGCGCCGAGGCCGGCTACGACCAGATCGCCGCGCAGGCCCAAGCCGCCCTCGACGCAACAGGCGCGACCTGGATCGCAACCACGGACTACCGCACCTACGCCATGATGCGCTGGCTGTTCCGGGGCCGCGTGCCCGTGATCGAGCTCAACGAGCGCGGCCGCTTCCAGGACTTCCGCGATCCCGGCATGGACAGGATCAAGGGCCATGCCGGCATCTATGTCGGGCGCGAGCCGGACAACCGCGCATCACTGTGGGAGCACATTCCGGCGCAGCGCGAGCAACTCGCCACGGTCGAACGCCGCTGGCGCGGCGTCGTGACGGACACCTATATGATCGAAAAGCTCACCGGCTGGACCCCGCAGCTCTCGCCGCCAAAGGACTCGCCGCTGTTCCAGTGGAAGGTGCTGGCGGACGCCGGCGGGCGCTCGCGTTCTCTCTCCAAGCCTCTCCAGGAGCCTGGAGCGGGAGGGTAAGCGCGAGACTACTGCACGAGGTCGGCGACGGTGGTTGCGGCCTTGAGGCCGGTGCCGGTGAGAACGGCGACCGTTGTCTCGTTCGCATTGATGGCGCCGGTTGCGGCGAGCTTGTCGAGCGCCGCAGCCGCGCTGGCGCTGGTCGGCTCGGCAAACAGGCCCTGGCGCGCGAGGCGGCGCAGGGCGGCGACGATCTCGTCCTCGGTGAGCGCGATGGTGGCGCCGCCGCTCTCGCGCAGGGCGGCGATGATCTCACGCAGGCGGAGGGGAGTCTTGATCGCGGTGCCCTCGGCAACGGTCTTGCTCACCTCGCGCGCGACCGGCGTATCGACACCGGCCTTGAAGCTTGCATCGATCGGCGAGCAATTGAGCGGCTGCGCCGCGAACAGGCGCGGCAGCTTCGAGATCTGCCCGGCCTTCATCAGCTCGCGGAAGCCGAAGGCGCAACCCAGCAGACTGCTGCCGGCGCCGACGGGAATGATGACGTTGTCGGGCGCGCGGAATCCCAGATCTTCCCAGATCTCGTAGGCCAGCGACTTGGTGCCTTCGAGGAAGAACGGCTGCCAATTGTGGCTGGCGTAGAAGGTCTGGCTCGACTGCCGGATGGCCTCGGCCTCGGATTCCTCGCGCGGGCCCTCCACGAGCTGCACGGTCGCGCCGTAGGCGCGCACCTGCGCGATCTTGGCCGGCGACGTCGAGGCCGGCGCCAGAATCTTGACGCGCATGCCGCCGGCCGCACCCAGCCCCGCCATGGATGAGCCGCCGTTGCCGGAGGAATCCTCCAGAATGGCGTCGACACTGATCTGTCGCAGGAACGACAGCATCACCGCCGAGCCGCGGTCCTTGAAGCTGCCTGTCGGGTTGAACCATTCGAGCTTGAACAGCGGGCGCAGCGCGCCCCAGTCCTGCTGGACCAGCGGCGTGCAGCCCTCGCCGAGCGTGATCGGGTTCTCGATCTCGACCGGCAGCGCCGCCCGATAGCGCCACAGCGAGCGCGTCCGGCCATCGATGTCCTCGCGTGAGATACCCGCCCCCGGCGTCACCAGCAGCGGCGTGCGCTCGTCCGAGCACCAGCGCGGCTGGTCCAAGGGATAGAGCTTTCCGTTGCGGGGATCGATGTAGCTGGCGGCAGGCATAGCAGTCTCCAAGGCAGGGCAGCGCGGTGCGCCGAACTTGAAGCCCACCGCACGAAACGAAGCAACACCTTGAAAACACGAAAAATGGAACTATTTCAATTCCTTAAACTGGCCTCGCAGGCCGAGCGGCAAGCGCGATGGGCGCGCTGGCATCGGATGCGACGGCCTGACGGCCCTCTCGATGACGGGAATTTGGCCCCGAACGGCCCCTGCGCCCTGCCACGATTAACTTGTCTGTCGTCGCCGGTCGCTACAATATGTTGGATTGAGCTTGCGCCGCCGGTTCGGCGTCGCAAGTGAGCAGGCCCGTCCGAGCGGCGGGCCGTTGGCTTTTTTGGGAGCCTGGACATGAGCCGTGCCAACCGTACCGACCACATCCGCCTGACCTCCCATCCGGAGCCGGGCAGGAAGGCCGCCTTTCCCATCCATTGGGGCGCCGCTGATGCGCGCGCGCGCGGGCCGATCATCGGTACGGTGTCGCGCGCCGGGGATCGCAACGTGATCGGCAGCCATGGCGGGTCCTACGCGATGTACCGCGCGCTCGCGGTCTCCGCCGGGGCGCTGGACCCGATCAGGCGTCCTGACCTCACCAATACCTTTCCGGCCGCCACCATCGGTCCGTTCGAGCAATGGACCGATCCCACAAAAATCGTCGCGCTCGATCCCTGGGGGCATCTGGTCGCCGAGAATTTTCGCCAGGAGATCGCCGAGGGCGCGGACATCCGCCCGAGCATCGCGGTGACGCGGGCGCGGCTCGACCTGCCGGAGATTCGCGATGCGCTCGCCGCAAAGCGGCTGCGCGCCGATGGCGAGGTCGTGCACGCCAGTGGCAGCGTATCGGTGGTGAAGATCGCGATCGATCCGGTGTGGTACCTGCCGGGCCTTGCGGCGCGCTTCGGCACCGGCGAGACCGAGCTGCGGCGCACGCTGTTCGAGCAGACCGCCGGCATGTTCCCGGAGCTGGTGACGCGCCCGGACATGAAGGTGTTCCTGCCGCCGATCGGCGGCACCACGGTCTACCTGTTCGGCGACGTGACGAAACTGCCGGACCATCGCACCAGGATCACCTGCCGCGTGCATGACGAGTGCAACGGATCCGATGTGTTCGGCTCCGACATCTGCACCTGCCGGCCCTATCTGATCCACGGCATCGAGGAATCCGCGCGCGGCGCGCAGGAGGGCGGGCTCGGGCTCGTCGTCTACAACCGCAAAGAAGGCCGCGCGCTCGGCGAGGTCACCAAATTCCTGGTCTACAATGCGCGCAAGCGGCAGGAGGACGGCGATGCGGCCGCCGCTTATTTCGAGCGCACCGAATGCGTGGCTGGCGTCCAGGACGCGCGCTTCCAGCAATTGATGCCGGATACGATCCATTGGCTCGGCCTCAAGCGCATCGACCGCTTCCTGTCGATGAGCGACATGAAATACGACGCGTTGACCTCGCAAGGCATCGACATCGTCGAGCGTGTGCCGATCCCGCTGGAGCTGATTCCCGCCGACGCCCATGTCGAGATCGCCGCCAAGAAGGCCGCGGGCTACTACTCGACCGACATCGCACCGGAAAAGGACGTGAACGGCGTGGTCGGGCGTTCGCTGGAAAAATACTGATCGCGATGGCGGACGCTTTGGAATCGCAGGCACGCGCGCTGCTCACCGCAAAGGCGGTGCGCGCGCGCGCCGGGCAGATGCTCGAGCTCGGCCTTGCCGGCGGGCTCACCCATTTCACGGTCGATCTCGACCGCATCGATGGCGTTGCCGATGCCGTGCTCGCGGTGACCCGTAAAGCCTATCCGACGCTTGACATTCCCTTCCATGCGCGCTGGCGGCACTTCGTGCTCGGCGGCGTCGACCGCTGGGCCCGGCTTGCCGATGCTGCGTCCTGGCCGGATCGCGCGGCGCAAGCGCGCGCCGAGTTCGACCTCGCCATCGTCAGCGTGCTGCTCGATGCCGGCGCCGGCGCAGCTTGGCGCTATCGCGACAGCGTGACGGGAGCAGACGTAGGGCGATCGGAAGGGCTCGCGATCGCGAGCCTCGACATGTTCGCGAGCGGGCTGTTTTCGCGCGATGCGCGTGCGCCGTTCAGGGCCGATGCGGAGGTGCTTGAAAGACTGCCTCTTGGCTCACTCACCTCCGCCTTTCAGGTGACCGAGGCCAATCCGCTGCTCGGCCTGGAGGGACGCACCGACCTGCTGCGGCGTCTGGGCAGGCAGGTCTCGGAGCGTGCGGACGTGTTCGGCCTGCACGATACGCCGCGGCCGGGCGGGCTGTTCGATCATATCGCGGCGCAAGCGAGTGGCGGCGCCATTGCCGCGCCCGCGATTCTGTCGGCCGTGCTGAACCAGCTTGGATCGATCTGGCCCTCGCGACTCGAACTCGGCGGCATTCCGCTCGGCGATTGCTGGCGACATCCGGCGATCAAGGCGGACGACGGCACGGCAGGCCTCGTGCCGCTGCACAAGCTGTCGCAATGGCTGAGCTATTCGCTGATCGAGCCGCTGCAGCGCGCCGGCTTTGAGGTGACCGACATCGATGGCCTGACCGGGCTCGCCGAATACCGCAACGGCGGTCTGTTCGTCGATCATGACGTGCTGCGCCTGCGCGATGCCGCCGATGCCGCGCGTGCGCATGAAGTGGATTCGCTGCTCGTCGTGGAGTGGCGCGCGCTGACAATTGCATTGCTCGACAGGTTGGCGGAGCGCATTCGCGCCAAGCTCGGCCGCACCCCTCGGACCTTGCCGCTTGCGAGCATCCTCGAAGGCGGCACGTGGGCGGCGGGCCGCGCCATCGCATTTGCACGCCGTCCCGATGGATCGCCGCCGCTCAAGGTGATCAGCGACGGCACGGTGTTTTAAACCCTCTCCCCTTGTGGGAGAGGGTGGCTTCGCGAAGCGAAGCCGGGTGAGGGGTTGTCGCCGCGGGCACATCTCTCAGTTGGAGTTCGCGGAGAGATACCCCTCATCCGGCGCTTCGCGCCACCTTCTCCCACAAGGGGAGAAGGGAAAAGCAAGAGCATCTCATCATGGAAGGCGTCACGATCGTCGATCATCCGCTGGTGCAGCACAAGCTGACGCTGGTGCGGGACAAGTCCATCTCGACCAAGTCGTTCCGCGAGCTGATCAAGGAGATCGGCATGCTGCTGTGCTACGAGGTGACGCGCGACCTGCCGCTCACCGACACCGTGATCGAGACGCCGCTGGCGACGATGCATTCGGCCAAGATCGCCGGCAAGAAGCTGGTATTCGTGCCGATGCTGCGCGCCGGCACCACCTTCGTCGACGGCATGATGGATCTGGTGCCGACCGCGCGCGTCGCCCATATCGGGCTCTACCGCGAGCCGCACAGCTTTGCCGCGGTGGAGTACTTCTTCAAATCGCCCTCCGACCTCAGCGAGCGCCTCGCCATCGTGGTGACGCCGGTGGTCGCCACCGCCAACACCGCCGTCGCCGCCATCGACCGGCTGAAGGAGCGCGGCGCCAGGGACATCCGCCTCGCCTGCCTGATCGCCGCACCGGAAGGGCTCGAACGGCTGCGCGGATTGCACCCGGACGTGCCGATCTGGACGGCGGCGGTGGATGAAGGGCTCGACGACAACGGGTTCATCCTGCCGGGCCTCGGCGATGCCGGCGACCGCGCCTACGGAACGCGGTAAGTGCTGGGCGCGTTTTAGGAACAGCTTCCACCGCGCGAGGTTCTCCTGCTTTGCGATGGAGAGCAACGATGACCTATCAGAATGAGGACCGCAGGGCCGACAGAGCGCGCCGCAACAGCCCGGTGGGCTGGGCAGTCGGCGCGATCTTCGTGATCGCCGTGGTCGCGGCCGTCTTCTTCTACAATGGTCGCGAGTTCGGTCCCCAGACCACGACCTCGAACCCGAACACGGCGCCGAACGTCACCACCGGATCGAATCCACCGGCTGCGCCGGCGAAGTGATGCGCCAGGAGCGGGCCGTCACACCTTCCCGCTGCCGCAAATGCCCTTCAGTGCCTGCCACTCCTTGTCGGTCAGCAGCGGCGGGCCGCTGGCGGGCCGGTCCTCCTTCGTCATGCGCGCGAGGCGGTCCTCGGTCAGCGGATGGCTGGCGAGGATATTCGTCAGGCCGGAGCCGCCCTCTTTGCCGGTGATGCGGAACATCAGCTGGGCCGCGGGCTTCGGCGACCGGCCGAGCGCATGCATGATCTCGATCGCGAAAGTGTCGGCGCCGGTCTCGGCTTCGCGCGAATAGGACGCTTCGACCAGGCTGCGCGAGGCGAAGATCACGGCCGAGGAGCCGGTGATGTCGCCGAACAAGAGGCCGATCAGGAACGAGGTGCCGCCGTTGTAGATCAGGCCGCGCATGTTGTCGTAATGCTTGAGATGGCCGAGCTCGTGGGCGAGGATGCCGGCGAGCTCGTCGGGACTTTCGGCCTTGTCGAGCAGGCCCTTCAGCACGAACACCTTGCCGCCGGGCAGCGCGAAGGCATTCGGTATCGAGCTCGGCAGCACGCCGGCCGTCATTGAGTCGTCGAGGCCGGCCGCATCGCGCAGGCGGTTGACGAGCTTCGTGAACGCGGCCTTGCCCGCGGGGTCTTCGCACACGCCGCGGCCGAAGATGGTTTTCATCTGCACTTCGGCGGCGTCGCCGATGCGCCGTTCCACGGGCTTCGGCACCAGCGGCGCGAGCCGGTCGGCGGCGAGCGGCACGCCGAACAGGACGACGCAGACGATGGAGACGGCGGCGGCAACCGACCAGCCCACGATTTTCGCGACGCCGCTGCGCGTCGTCCGGTGCTCGTCGAGGCGCGTGCAGCGCGCGGCTACGTCCGCGGCGAGCACGGCATCGCGGATCTCCAGCCGCGCCAGAGGCGGTGCAGACGTCGCAGCCAGGCGCAGGATTCCGGGGGGACTGTCGGCGCGGCGAACGTCGGCATAGGCCCAGCGAACAGGCGTTGCGCCGTCCTCGGCGATCTCGAGCGCATCACTGAGCGTCAGCGTCACCTGCCGTCTGCGGCTCGACACGCCGTCGAAGAAGATGGTCGGACTCTCCGACTGCGCCGGGGTCTCGGCAAACACGTCACTCACAGCTCAGAATCCCGCGACATCGAGCCCGTCGGCAAAGCCTTCGCCGAGCGCGCCGGCAAGCTGACCGCTGCCGCGCACGTCCGCCGCGGCCCAGATGTTGTGCACCTCGACGGTCTCCAGCACCTTGGCCCAAAGATCGCGTTGAAGATAGACCCGCATGACGATGTTGATGGCAAGAGCGA
Source organism: Bradyrhizobium yuanmingense (assembly GCF_900094575.1). Lineage (GTDB taxonomy): Bacteria > Pseudomonadota > Alphaproteobacteria > Rhizobiales > Xanthobacteraceae > Bradyrhizobium > Bradyrhizobium yuanmingense. The sequence continues at coordinate 769,452 of NZ_FMAE01000003.1, forward strand.
GCGCGAAATAGCCGATCACCATCATCGCCACCATCGGGATGCTCTTCGTCGCATTGTCGCCGGCGAAGATCTCCTCGGCGGAAACGCCTGTGAGCGAGACGACCAGGAAGGCGCTGCCGCCCATATAGGCTGCGAACGCGACCGTGAGCAGCATCCACCAGCCGATCACTTTCCAATACAGGCCGTAGAAGGCATCATGAGGCAATTCCGAGGACAGGCTGACGCCACCGATGCGGATGCCATCGAGCCACCAGCGCCATTCGCGCGCCTTGAACTCGGCATAGAAGAACGGTGCGAGCGGGAAGATGATCAGCGCGATCGGGCTGAGCAGCCAGAGCCACCAGCCGCGCTTGAAGAAGGTCCAGCCGTCGGCGTCGAAATCGCCGCGGAGATCGCCGTAATGGGTGTGCCGCATCTTGTAGCGTTCGAGCGCCGCCGCGCGCCAGGGCAGCGCGAGACCGAGCGTCAGGAGCACCAGCAAGCCCCATAGCATGGCGCGAAACGCGTAAGCCCAGCCGGAGCCGTCCATCCAGAAGCGGACGCCGCGCCAGACCGTGCGGGTCAGGCGGTAGCGCCGCGCGCGAAAAATCGCGAACTGGCCGAAGGCGTAGAAGGCGATGAATAGCGGCGTCGAGGCAAAGGCCTGCCAGCGCTCGAACTCGATGCCAATGAGAAAATAGGCGAGATAGATCGGCACCAGGATCGCGAGCGCGAACAGGAAGCCGACCAGGAGCTCCTTGGCCCGTCCGGTGTATTCGGCCGCATCGCCATCGATCGCGGTGTGCGTCCACAGATGACGGCGGATGTCGGTGACGAGCCAGAACCGGTAGAAGCCGAAGGTCACGAGCTCGAGCATGGCACCCTTGGTGACCATTTTGCGGAACTCGGAGCGGCTGCCGGAGAAATCGACCCGCGTCGCCGGCAGCGGCGGGGGCAAGGGTTCGGACCCGATCGGGGTCCATTGCATGTCGTTCACGGCGGCAACCTCGGGATGCGGATCTGTTCCGGCCAAACTATAGATCAGAGATTAGTCGATCCCCAAGATGAGCGGGTTCGATTTAGCTCGATTCCAGCGGGTTTCTCGCACGATTCTCTGTCGTTCGGCGTGCGGGAGGTCACGTTCTCGTGGCGCCGTGACGATCGTGCAACGCGCTCGTGAAGGCTGGATGAGGCAAAACTCTCCCTTGCCCCGGCGCAGACAACCGGCTGTAATTGCAAATCAAATACCGCAGCGCAGAATTCAACGACGCGCGGTTCATATTCAGGGAGAACGGTCATGCATGGGACCATCGAAAGCGCGGCCAAGCTCGACGCCTTGCGCGAGCGCGCGATGTCGCTGCCGCTGGAGCAGTTCGATCCCGGCGACCCCGAATTGTTCAGGACCGATACGTTCTGGCCCTATTTCGACCGGCTGCGCCGCGAGGATCCCGTGCATTACTGCAAGGACTCGATGTTCGGGCCGTACTGGTCGGTGACGCGCTACAATGACATCATGGAGATCGAGACCAACCATGCGGTGTTCTCCTCGGCCTCCGCGCTCGGCGGCATCACCATCCGCGACATCGATCCGGATCTACGCCGTGAGAGCTTCATTTCGATGGACCCGCCGCGCCATGCCGCCCAGCGCAAGACCGTGGCGCCGATGTTCACGCCGACGCATCTGGACAATCTCGCCATCAACATCCGCAAGCGCTCGGCCGAGTGCCTGGACAACCTTCCCCGCGGCGAGGTGTTCGACTGGGTCGACCGCGTCTCGATCGAGCTCACCACGCAGATGCTTGCGGTGCTGTTCGATTTCCCCTGGGAGGATCGCCGCAAGCTGACGCGCTGGTCCGACGTCGCCACCACGATTCCCGGGCCTGACGGCCTGGTCGCGACCGAGGACGAGCGGCAGGCCGAGCTGACGGAATGTGCGGCCTATTTCTCGATGCTGTGGAAGCAGCGCATCGAACAGCCGCCGAAGAGCGACCTATTGTCGATGATGGCGCATGGCACTGCTACGCGCGACATGGATGCGAAGAACTTCCTCGGCAATCTTATCCTCCTGATCGTCGGCGGCAACGACACCACGCGCAACACCATGTCGGGCTCGCTTCTCGCGCTGAGCCAGCATCCGGAGCAATATCGCAAGCTGCGCGAGAACCCTGACCTGCTCGACAGTTTCGTGCCGGAGGTGATCCGCTGGCAGACGCCGCTCGCGCATATGCGCCGCACGGCGCTGTCCGACTTCGAGTTCCGCGGCAAGCAGATCAAGAAGGGTGACAAGGTCGTGATGTGGTACGTCTCGGGCAACCGCGATGAGGAGGCGATCGACAGGCCCTACGAGTTCATCATTGATCGCGCCCGCCCGCGCACGCACCTGTCCTTCGGCTTCGGCATCCATCGCTGCGTCGGCCTGCGGCTCGCCGAGCTCCAGCTCAAGATTATTTGGGAGGAAATTCTCAAGCGGTTCGACCATATTGATGTGGTCGGCGAACCCACTCGGGTCTATTCGAGTTTTGTAAAGGGTATCGAAACGCTGCCGGTGAAGATTGCTGCGTGAGTCGAACGCAACGGAGCCACGATCATGAACATCCAAGCGCCGGTTAAAGTGGACAAGGCCGAACGCATGCGGAAGGCGCGCGAGGAGGCCTATGCGACGCCGTTGTCGCAATTCCACCCCGGCGCGCCCCGGCTGTTCCAGGACGACACGCTGTGGCCCTGGTTCGAGCGGCTGCGTAAGGAAGAGCCGGTGCATTACTGCACCAATGCGCCGATCGAGCCGTATTGGTCGGTGGTGAAGTACAACGACATCATGCATGTCGACACCAATCACGGCATCTTCTCCTCGGATTCCAAGCTCGGCGGCATCTCGATCCGCGACGTGCCGGAAGGCTACGACTATCCGAGCTTCATCGCGATGGACCAGCCCCGGCATTCGGCGCAGCGCAAGACGGTGTCGCCGATGTTCACGCCGACACACCTGGACGAGCTGGCAAAGCTGATCCGCCAGCGCTCGCAGACCGTGCTGGACAATCTGCCGCGCAACGAGACGTTCAACTTCGTCGAGCGCGTCTCCATCGAGCTGACCACGCAGATGCTGGCGACCCTGTTCGACTTCCCCTGGGAGGAGCGGCGCAAGTTGACGCGCTGGTCCGACGTTTCCACCGCGCTGCCCAAGAGCGGCATCGTCGCCAGCGCTGAAGAGCGCCGCCGCGAGATGGACGAGTGCTACGCCTACATGTCCAAGCTCTGGAACGAGCGTGTCAACTCCGCGCCGCGCAACGACCTGTTGTCGCTGATGGCCCACAACGAGGCCACGCGCCACATGGACCCCGACAACCTCATGGGCAACATCATCCTGCTCATCGTCGGCGGCAACGACACCACGCGCAACACCATGACCGGCTCGGTGCTGGCGCTGAACGAGAACCCGGAGCAATACGACAAGCTGCGCGCCAATCCGGAGCTGATCGATTCCATGGTGCCGGAGGTGATCCGCTGGCAGACGCCGCTGGCGCATATGCGTCGCACCGCGCTTGCCGATACCGAGATCGGCGGCAAGCACATCAGGAAGGGCGACCGGGTCGTGATGTGGTACGTCTCCGGCAATCGCGACGAGGAGATGTTCGACAAGCCGAACGAGTTCATCATCGACCGCCCCCGCCCGCGCACGCACCTCTCCTTCGGCTTCGGCATCCACCGCTGCGTCGGCATGCGCCTCGCCGAGCTGCAGCTCAAGATCGTCTGGGAGGAGATGCTGAAGCGCTTCGACCGCATCGAGGTGGTCGGCGAGCCCAAGCGGATCTATTCGAGCTTCATCAAGGGATATGAGACGCTGCCGGTGCGGATTCCGGGCTGAGCTCTCTCCTACCGTCATTGCGAGGAGCGAAGCGACGAAGCAATCCAGACTGTCACCGCGGAGGGATTTCTGGATTGCTTCGCTGCGCTCGCAATGACGGGGTCCTGGACACACCTGCTCGTCACGCCCGCACCGGCAGGCACGGCACTCCCCAGCTATAAAATTCCGGCATGACAGCTCGCGCCAGATGCGAAGGCACGACCGCGCGCGGCTGTTCTACCACATGCCATCTAATTCAGCTTGATGTCCCACACGCCGTCCTTGCGGCAGGCGGCGACCTCCTCGCGCAGCAGCGCGGTGATGGCGAGCGAGGCCGTCGAGGCCGGGCGGTCGATTGGAGAGGCAAAAATGAGCTCGCGCGTCATCGGCTTGGATACCGGTGCGGTTTCCAGCCGCCCGTCCGCGACCTCGCCGTGGACAGAGGACGGCGGCAGCAGCGCGAAGCCGAGGCCCTCCTCGACCAGGCTCGTCAGCACGCGGAAGGAGTCCGCTTCCAGCTGGACGTCGAGCTTGATCTTGCGCTGGGCCGCAGCGTGCTCGATCAGCGCCCGAAGGCCGTGGGAATGAGAGGGCAGCACCAGCCGTTGCCGCAGCAGCCAGCCGATGTCGACGCTCTTCTTGCGCGCCAAGCCGCAGCCGCGCGGACCGACCGCGACGATGTTGTCGCGCCCCAGGCTCTGCACGTTGAGATGCAGGTCGGCCGAGCGGCCGTAGAGGATGGCGAGATCCATCTCGCCGCGATGCAGCCATTCGACCAGATGCCCGCTGTAGCTCTCGACGATGCGCAGCGAGATGCCGGGAAATTTTTCGACACAGCGCCGTGCAAAGCGCGCCGACAGCACGCAGCTCACGGTCGGAACCAGGCCGAGCACGACCTGGCCGGACGGCGGCCCCTTGGCCGACTGGATGTCGTCGCGGATCTGGTCGATCTGCCGCACGATGCCGGAGGTGCGTGCGAGCAGCAGGCGGCCGGCCTCGGTCAGCACCATGCCGCGGCCGTTGCGCGTGAAGAGTTCGGTGCGCAGCTCGTGTTCCAGGAGCTTGATCTGCCTGGAGAGCGCCGGCTGCGCCACGCGCAAGGTGTCGGAGGCCTTGGACAGGCTGCCGAGCTCCGCCACGCAACTGAAGGTCCTGAGCTGCCGGAAATCCATGCTTGCCAATCCTGGAAGGCTACTCCATACGCTATAACAAATGAGCATAGGGGGCGGGCATTGTTTTCACAACGCCCGTGGGTTGGCCGGCGTTATCTTTAACTGCCGCTGAGAATTGGAAACGCCATGAGTCAAGAACACCACGCCGAAGATTACGCCGACATCCGCGAGGCCGTAGCCAAGCTCTGCGCGCAGTTCCCCGGCGAATATTGGCGCAAGCTAGACCGCGAGATGGCCTACCCCAAGGCGTTCGTCGATGCGCTGACCGAGGCCGGCTATCTCTCGGTGCTGATCCCCGAGGAATATGGCGGCGCGGGCCTGAAGCTGTCGGCGGCCGCGGCGATCCTGGAAGAGATCCAGCGCGCGGGCTGCAACGGCGGCGGCTGCCATGCCCAGATGTACACGATGGGCACGGTGCTCAGGCACGGCAATGCCGAGCAGAAGGCAAAATACCTGCCGAAAATCGCGAGCGGCGAGTTGCGCCTGCAGGCGTTCGGCGTCACCGAGCCGACCAGCGGCACCGACACCTCCTCGCTGAAGACGTTCGCGCGCAAGGACGGCAACGACAGCTACATCGTCAACGGCCAGAAGATCTGGACCAGCCGCGCCGAGCATTCCGATCTGATGGTGCTGCTGGCGCGCACCACCCCGAAGGACCAGGTCAAGAAGCGCACCGACGGCCTGTCGGTGTTCATCGTCGACATGCGCGAGGCCAAGAACAACGGCCTCGAGATCCGCCCGATCCGCACCATGATGAACCACGCCACCACCGAAGTGTTCTTCACCGACATGAGGGTGCCGGCGGAGAACCTGATCGGCGAGGAAGGCAAGGGCTTTCGCTACATCCTCTCCGGCATGAATGCCGAGCGCATCCTGATCGCGGCCGAATGCGTCGGCGACGCAAAGTGGTTCATCGCGAAGGCGACGAACTACGCCAAGGAGCGCGCCGTGTTCGGCCGGCCGATCGGCCAGAATCAAGGCATCCAGTTTCCGATCGCCAAGGCCTACGCCTCGATGCGCGCGGCCGAACTGATGGTGAAGGAAGCCACGCGCAAATACGAGGCCGGGCTCGATTGCGGCGCGGAGGCCAACATGGCCAAGATGCTGGCGGCGGATGCGTCCTGGGAAGCGGCGAATGCCTGCATCCAGACCCATGGCGGGTTCGGCTTTGCCGAGGAATACGACGTCGAGCGCAAGTTCCGCGAGACGCGGCTCTACCAGGTGGCGCCGATCTCGACCAACCTCGTGCTGTCCTTCGTCGCCGAGCACGTGCTCGGCATGCCGCGCTCGTACTGAGGTTGCGGCCATGGGAGCATTGGACGGGATCAGGGTGATTGCGGTCGAGCAGGCGGTGGCGGCGCCGTTCTGCTCCTCGCGCCTGGCGGATGCCGGCGCGGAGGTGATCAAGATCGAGCGGCCCGAGGGCGATTTCGCCCGCGGCTATGACGCGGCGGCCAAGGGCCAGAGCAGCTATTTCGTCTGGCTCAATCGCGGCAAGCAATCGGCGGTGGTCGATCTCACCACGAAGGAAGGCCGCGCCGAGCTGGAGAAGCTGATCGCGAGTGCCGACGTGCTGATCCAGAACCTGAAACCCGGCTCGATGGACAAGCTCGGCTTCTCGCGCGAGCGGCTCTTGAAGGACTATCCCAAGCTGATCTCGTGCACCATCACCGGCTATGGTGACGAAGGTCCCTATGCTCATCGCAAGGCCTATGATCTGCTGATCCAGGCCGAGAGCGGCCTCGCCTCGATCACCGGCAATCCCGACGGCGCCTCGCGCGTCGGCATGTCGATCGTGGACGTCGCGACCGGCGCCACCGCGCATGCCGCAATCCTGGAGGCACTGATCGCGCGCGGGCGCACCGGCAAGGGCGCCGACATCCGCATCTCCATGTTCGACGTGATGGCGGACTGGTGCACCGTGCCGCTGCTCAACGCCGAAGCCGGCAATCCGCCCAAGCGCATGGGCCTGCGCCATCCCTCGATCGCGCCTTACGGCGTGTTCACCTCCAAGGACGGCAAGGACATCCTGATCTCGATCCAGAGCGAACGCGAGTGGAAGACGCTGTGCGCGAAGGTGCTGGATCAGCCGGACCTGCCGGCCGATCCCCGCGTCGCCAACATGGTCGAGCGCGTGCGCAACCGCGACTTCACCGACGCGACGGTGGCCGACATCTTCGGCAGGATGACGCGCGACGAGCTGTTGAAGCGGCTGTCGGACGCGGACATCGCATTCGCCGAGGTCAACACCATGGCCGACCTCGCCAACCATCCGCATCTGCGTCGTATCGAGGTCGACACGCCGAACGGCCGCGTCAGCTATCCCGCGCCGGCGCCGATCATCGTCGGCGAGACGCGCAGCTACGGCGCCGTGCCCGCGATCGGCGAGCGTCCCCAGTCCAAATAAAGAGAGCGAGGCGTCATGACCGAGAAGCTCGACATCGATCATCTCAGGCAATGGATCGGCCGCAGCCAGGAGGCCACCGACATCGTCACCGCGCAGCTTGTGAAGGGCCTGCGCGCGACATTGTTCCAGGAGGTCGGCGAGCCCAAGACGGGCGATGCTGCGCCGTTCACGGTGCATTGGTGCCTGGCGCAGCCGGTGTTCCCGATGTCGATGCTCGGGCCCGACGGCCACCCGACCCGCGGCGGCTTCCTGCCGCCGGTGCCGCTGCCGCGCCGGATGTGGGCCGGCGGCGAGATCGAGTTCTTGCAGCCCTTGCGCGTCGGCGATGAATCGACGCGGACTTCGCGCATTGCCGACGTGCAGGTGAAATCAGGATCGACCGGCACGCTGTGCTTCGTCTCGGTCGAGCATAGCATCTCCTCGCCGAGGGGCACGGCGATCCGCGAGCGGCAGGACATCGTCTATCGCGAGATGACCGGCGGCGCGCCGGCTGGCGGCAAGGCGTCGCCTCCGCCGCCGCAGGCGCAGCATCGCGAAACGCATGTGTCCGATCCCGTGCTGCTGTTCCGCTACTCCGCGCTGACCTTCAACGGCCACCGCATCCATTACGACCGCGACTACGTCACTGAGGTCGAGGGCTATCCGGGCCTGATCTTCCACGGTCCACTACAGGCAGCGCTGATCGTCGAGATGGCGGCCAAGCTTCGTGGCGGCAAGGCGCCGAAGAAGTTTTCGTATCGCGGCGTGCAGCCGCTATTCGAAGGCACGGAGTTCTCGGTCAACGCCAACGAGACTGAGGCGGGCATGGAGCTGTGGACCGCGAACGCGGAGGGGCAGCCGACGATGAAGGGCACGGCGGTGTGGTGAGCCACCACTGTTTCTTCCCGTCATTGCGAGCGTAGCGAAGCAATCCAGAATCCCTCCGCGGAGATAATCTGGATTGCTTCGTCGCTTCGCTCCTCGCAATGACGGGGTGAGGCTGCTACCCTCAATCAACAACACGGGGACGGAAACCATGGCCAGGAACGGCAAGACCGGCAGCAAGCCCGTCACCGTGAAGCAGGCGACGCTCAACCTTCTGCGCGCCTTCGGCATCGACAGGGTGTTCGGCAACCCTGGTTCGACCGAACTGCCGTTCCTGAGCGACTGGCCCGACGATATCGACTACGTGCTGGCGCTGCAGGAGGCTTCCGCCGTCGGCATGGCCGATGGTTATGCGCAGGCGACGCGCAATGCCGGGTTCGTCAACCTGCATTCGGCGGCCGGCGTCGGCAACGCGCTCGGCAACATCTACACCGCGCATCGCAACCAGACCCCGCTAGTGATCACCGCAGGCCAACAGGCGCGCTCGATCCTGCCCTTGCAGGCGTTCCTCTATGCCGAGCGCGCCTCCGAGTTTCCGCGACCTTATGTGAAATACAGCGTCGAGCCGGCAAGGCCGGAGGACGTGCCCGCCGCGATCGCGCGGGCCTATTACACCGCGATGCAGCCGCCGTGCGGGCCGACCTTCGTGTCGATCCCGATCGACGACTGGGCCCATCCCTGCGCGCCGGTCGAGGCGCGGAAAGTGAGCCGCGAGATCGGCCCTGAGCTGGAGCCGATGAAGGCGCTGGTTGCGGCGCTCGCCTCAAGCAAACAGCCTGCGCTCGTCGTCGGCCCGGGCGTCGATCGCGCCGGCGCGGTGGATCTGATGGTGCGCGTTGCCGAGAAGGCCAAGGCGAGCGTCTGGGTTAGCCCGTTCTCGGCACGCTGCTCGTTCCCCGAGAGGCATCCGCAATTCGCAGGCTTTCTGCACGCCTCGCCGGCGCAGTTGTCCGATGCACTGCGCGAGCACGATGTCGTCGTCGTCATCGGCGCGCCGGTGTTCACCTTCCATGTCGAGGGCCATGCCGCGATCTTCGACCGCGGCGCGACCATCTTCCAGATCACGGATGACGCGGATGCCGCCGCAGTGACGCCATCGGGCACCAGCATCATCGCGACGATGAAGCCAGCGCTCGGCCTGCTGCTCGACCTGCTGCCGGAGAGCAAGCGCGCGGCGCCAAAAGGCCGCACGCTGCCGCCGGCGCCGCAGCCCGCCGATCCGCTGCCGGTCGAATTCCTGCTGCATTCGCTGTCGCGGGCGATGCCGGATGACGCATCACTTGTCGAGGAAGTGCCCTCGCACCGGCCGGCGATGCAAAAATTCCTGCCGATGCGCGGCCAAGACAGTTTCTACACCATGTCGAGCGGCGGCCTCGGCTATTCTCTACCCGCCGCCGTCGGTATGGCGCTCGGCAAGCCGAAGCAGCGCACGGTGTGCCTGATCGGCGACGGCTCGGCGATGTATTCGATCCAGGCGCTCTGGACCGCCGTGCAGCGCAAGCTGCCGCTCACAATCGTCGTCATCAACAATTCCGGCTACGGCGCGATGCGCTCGTTCAGCCAGGTGATGCAGGTGCGCAACGTACCGGGGCTGGAGCTGCCGGGGATCGATTTCGTGCGGCTTGCCGAAGGCATGGGCTGTCATGCGGTGCGGGTGACGAAGGCCGCGGAGCTGGGCGAAGCGCTGAAGCGCGGCATGGCGTATGCGGGCACGAGCCTCGTTGAGGTCGTCGTGGATTCCGCAGTGCCTGTGCTGTACGGGCAGAAGCATTGACCGTGTCGTAGCCCGGATGGAGCGCAGCGTCATCCGGGAATCCTGCCACAGGCGAGTCGGCCCTGGATTGCGCTGCGCTCCATCCAGGCTACGACATCACGACGCCAAAAAACCTCCGTCGGCCGCGAGCACATGCCCGACGACATACGACGACGCATCCGACGACAGCCACACCACGGCCTCGGCGACCTCCTCCGGGCTGCCCATCCGCCGCAGCGGCAGGCCTGCGCTGACCGTCGCCACATCGCCGACGCCGGCGCGCAGCATCATGTCTGTGACGACGCGGCCGGGCGCGATCGCATTGATGCGAATGCCGCGCGGCGCGTTCTCCATCGCCGCCGAGCGCGTCAGCGAGATCGCGGCGGCCTTTGAGGCCGAGTAGAGCGAAAAGCCTGGATTGGGATTGCGCACCCCGCTGACGGAGGTGTTGACGACGATGCTGCCGCGCCCCTGCGCCAGCATCGCCGGCAATTGATGGCGCAGGCAGAGGAACAGCGCGCGGACATTGGTGTCGAACACGCTGTCGTAGATCTCCGTGCCCTGCTCCTCCAGGGGCGCGCGGCGCTCCTGGAAGCCGGCATTGTTGAAGGCAACGTCGAGCCGGCCGCAGCGCCCGACGGCTGTGCCGACGAGGCGCGCGACCTCGTCTTTCTTCGTGATGTCGGTCTGAAGCGCGATCGCCTCCGTGCCGAGCTCGCGGCACGCGGCGGCGGTGGCCTCGATCTCGGCCTCGCGCCGGCCGGCGACGACGATCGCTTCCGCCCCTTCGGCCGCCATCCTCAGCGCCGTTGCGCGCCCGATGCCGCTGCCGCCGCCCGTGATCAGGCAGACCTTGCCGCTCATGCGCTGACCGGTCGGCAAGGCTTCGCTCATGGTCCACTCCAAACACTTGCGCGCGCCGCTGCGCCCATATAGTTGTATGATACAACGATATGGGGCGAGTCAAGCCATGGCCGAGCTTTCGCTGATTGACGACATCCGCGCCGCCTCGCGCCTGATGGTGCGCGAACTCGGCTTCATGGACGCCACGGTGGCGGCCTCGGGCTATCCGCCCTCGGCGGTCCACACCATCCTGGAGATCGGCATTCGTGGCCCCATGACGTCGGGCGAGCTCGGCGATTTCCTGCGGCTGGAGAAATCCAGCGTCAGCCGTCTGGTGCGCAAGCTGATCGATTGCGGCGAGCTCAAGGAGACGCCGGACGAGGCGGATGCGCGCAGCAAGCTGCTGTCGCTGACGGCGAAGGGCCGGCGCACGCTGGAGGCCCTCCACGCGTTCGGCCGGCAGCAGGTGCGCGGCGCGCTGGCGGCGCTGACGGAAGCCGAGCAGCGCACGGTGTGCGAGGGCATGATGCTCTATGCGCAGGCGCTGCGCGCGAGCCGGGTGGGGGAGACGGTGGCGGTGGTGTGATGCGCGAGGTTGCTGAAGCTGCTTCTACACGCTCGGTGTCATCGCCCGCGCAGGCGGGCGATCCAGTACTCTGAGACGGTTGTGGTTGAGCCGACAGGGGCGGCATACTGGATGCCCCCGCCTCCGCGGGGCATGACAGCGTCTAGCGTGGGAGCACCTAACGGTCACTTCCCGAACTCCTCCCGCATCTTCGCCTGGATCTTGGCCATGCCGCCGATCCAGCGGTCGTAATTCTCGGTCTTCTTGCGCATGTAGCCGAGCACTTGCGGGTGCGGCAGGATCAGGAACGTCTCCTGCTCGAGGCCGGCGAGCACGTCTTTCGCCACTTGCTCGGGCGTCAGGTCGCCGTCGCCGGATTGCGGGCCCTTGGGAATCGAGCGCAGCATGTTGGTGTCGACACCCTGCGGACACAGGATCGAGACCTTGATGTTGTGGGCCTTGTGCGAGATCGCGAGATTCTCGGCAAAACCGACCGCCGCGTGCTTCGTCGTCGAATAGGCCGGGCTGCCGACCTGCGACAGCAGGCCCGCGGCCGAGATGGTGTTGAGGAAATAGCCGCCGCCGCGCGCCCTCATCCGAGGGACGAGATGCCGCGCCGCATAGACATGCGCCATGACGTGGATCGCCCAGCTGCGCTGCCAAGGCTCGTCGGAAGCGCCACCGGCGTTCTCCGACATTGGATCGAAGCCGCCGCCGATGCCGGCGTTGGAACAGAACAGCGCGATCGGGCCGAACTGCCGCTCGGTCTCCTCGATGACGTGGACGATGTCCTTTTCCTGCGCGACGTCGCATTTGAACGCGGCGCCATCGACCATGGCCGCGACCGCTCGCGCATTGGCCGCGTCCATGTCCGCGACCACGACCTTGGCCGCACCCGCATTGTGAAAGGCCTCGCACAGCGCCTTGCCGATGCCGTTTGCGCCGCCCGTGACGACCACGACCTTGCCGGTCACCTGCATGCGACGTCTCCTCTCGTCTTCTTATACCGCTTCGCGGAAACTTCTCAGCTCAACACGAGGTCGAGCACCGCGGTATAATGACATGCCGCGCCGGCCAAGACAAAGCCGTGCCAGATCGCATTCTGAAAGCGCAGCCGCCGCCAGGCGTGGAAGATCACGCCGAAGCTGTAGAGCAGGCCGCCGGCAAGAATGAAGCCCAGCACCAGCGTGGGCAACGCCCTGACCACGGCATCGTAGAGCATCATGCCGCTCCAGCCCATCGCGAGATAGATGCCGACCGAGACGCGGTCGAACCGGCCGGGATAGAGCAGCTTCAGCACGATGCCGAGGATTGCGACGCACCAGACGCCGGCCAGCAGCACCAACGCGAACACGCTGTCCTTCAGCTCCAGGATGAACGGCGTGTAGGTCGCGGCGATCAAGAGATAGATCGCGGAATGGTCGAAGCGGCGCAGCAGCCATTTGGCCGGCGAGACCGGCCAGAGATTATAGGTCGCCGACAGCACCAGCATCGAGAGCAGGCCGGCGACATAGACGGAGACGCCGACGATGTCGGTGGCGTCGGCATAGACCGCCGTCAGCACCACCAGCACCGTCGCGGCAATGATGCCCGCGAGCACGCCGATCCCGTGGACGATGCCGTCGGCGATCAGCTCGGCGCGATCGTAGTCCCAGCCGATCGCGTCGGCTGCGGCGTGGACGGAAGAGGATGCAAGCTGCTTCAACTGGAAGACGGTCATGGCAATCCGCAAAGGCTCGAGGCAATGCCCTCTAGATGGGTGTTTCAGGACCGGCGGGTCGTTCAAACGGCTGATTTGCCGAGAAAGGCGGTGGAAGTATGAAAGCTTGAATTTCTTCAGGCAATTGCCACTTTTGTGACTAATCCGTTTTGCGTATCCCTCGCCCGAGATCCCCTCACGTTCATATGGCATTCAGTTTCCAGGATATGGTCGAGGAAGCGCGGCTGTCGGCGCGGGCGCTGATCGACTATGGCGAGCACTTCTTCAACCCGACGGTGCGGCTTGGTGTCACCGGTCTGTCGCGCGCCGGTAAGACCGTATTCATCACCGCGCTGATCCATGGACTGACGCGTGGCGGCAGGTTTCCGGTGTTCGAGGCCTACGCCTCGGGCCGGATCGCGCGGGCGCACCTGGCGCCGCAGCCGGACGATGCCGTGCCGCGCTTTGCATATGAGAGCCATCTGCGCGCGCTGATCGAGGAACGGCGCTGGCCGAGCTCGACCATGGACATCAGCGAGCTCAGGCTCGTGATCGACTACCAGCGCCCGAACGGCGCCGACCGCACGCTGACGCTCGACATCGTCGACTATCCCGGCGAATGGCTGCTGGACCTGCCGCTGCTCCACAAGAGCTACGAGCAATGGTCGGCGGAGAGCCTGGCGCTGTCGCGCGAGGCGCCGCGTGCGCATCTCGCGGCCGAGTGGCACAGTCATCTCGCGACGCTCAAGCCCGAAGCGCGCGAGGACGAGCAGGCGACGCTGACGGCCGCAAAGCTCTTCACCGATTATCTGCGCGCCTGCCGCGACGAGCGGTTTGCGATGAGCCTGTTGCCGCCCGGTCGCTTCCTGATGCCCGGCAATCTCGCCGATACGCCGGCGCTGACCTTTGCGCCGCTGGACGTGCCTGCGGGCGGGCAGGCGGGTGAGGGATCGCTGTGGGCGATGATGGTGCGGCGCTTCGAAGCTTACAAGGACGTCGTGGTGCGGCCGTTCTTCCGCGATCATTTCGCGCGGCTCGACCGTCAGATTGTGCTGGCTGATGCGCTCGCCGCGTTCAACTCCGGCCCCGAGGCGCTGCGCGATCTCGAAGCCGCGCTCGCCGGCATTCTCGACTGCTTCAACACCGGCCGCAGCACGATCCTCTCCAGCCTGTTCCGGCCGCGCATCGACCGCATCCTGTTCGCCGCGACCAAGGCGGATCATCTGCATCATTCCAGTCACGACCGGCTCGAGGCGGTGCTGCGCCGCGCCGTCTCGCGCGCGGTCGCGCGCGCGGAAAACACCGGCGCGGCGATCGACGTCGTCGCGCTCGCCGCCGTGCGCGCCACGCGCGAAGCGCAGGTGGCGCATGGCCGTGACAAGCTGCCGTCGATCCTGGGAACACCCGCCGCAGGCGAAAGCGCCGGCGGCGAGTTCTTCGACGGCAACACCGAGGTTGCGACCTTTCCGGGCGATCTTCCGCTCGATCCCGAACCGCTGTTCAATGGGACGGATGCGTTCCGCGGGCTCGCGTCGGAGGCGGCCGGGAACAGCGATTTCCGCTTCCTGCGCTTCCGCCCGCCGAAGCTCGAACGCGAGGGTGCCGACGAGCCGACGCTGCCACACATCCGCCTCGACCGTGCTTTGCAGTTCCTGATCGGAGACAAGCTGTCATGACCGAGCGATCCAAGCCACGGCGGCCGGCGACGTTCCGGCTCGATGATCCCAGCGTCGTCGTCGCCGAGGCCGACGAGACCGGCCGTCTCGGTCGCGCCACCATCCAGATCACGCCGGAGCCCGACCCGGCGATGCTGCCGGTGCCGGTGCACGCCGCAGTCCCGGCGCGGCGCGGCTTTCCCTGGGGCACTCTGTTCTGGTCGGGGCTCGCCGGATTGACGCTGCTCGGCACCGGGCTCGGCGTGGTCCATCTGGTCGAGGATCTGTTCGCGCGCAACGAGACGCTCGGTTTCGTCGGGCTTGCCTTCGCCGCCGTCACCGCGCTGGCGCTTGCCGTGGTGATCGGACGCGAGGCGTTCGGCCTCGCGCGGCTTGCGACCATCGAGAAGTTGCATCAACGCGCAGCTTCCGTGCTGGCCAGCGACGATCGCAAGGAGAGCCGCGTCATCGTCCAGGACCTGCTCAAGATCGCGCACCAGAATCCGCAGCTGGCGCGCGCCCGCGCGACGCTGGAGAGCCACGCCGGCGAGATCATCGACGGCGCCGACATGATCCGCCTCGCCGAGCGCGAGCTGATGTCGCCGCTGGACGCCGAGGCGCGGCGGCTGGTGTCGTCGGCGGCGCAAAAGGTCTCGATCGTGACGGCGGTGAGCCCGCGCGCCGCCATCGACGTGCTGTTCGTGTTCGTGGCGGCGCTGCGCCTGATCCGCCAGCTCGCTTATCTCTATGGCGGCCGTCCCGGCGCACTCGGCATGATCCGCCTGCTTCGCCACGTCATCGCCCATCTCGCCATCACCGGCGGCATGGCCGCGAGCGACAGCCTGGTGCAGCAGATGCTCGGCCACGGCATCGCGGCGAAGCTGTCGCAGCGCTTGGGTGAAGGCGTGCTGAACGGGCTGCTGACGGCGCGGCTGGGATTGGCCGCAATCGACGTGACGCGGCCGCTGCCGTTCGCCGCCCTGCCGCCGCCGAAGCTGTCAGATCTGGCGACGGATCTGCTGCGGAAGAAGGACGGCGACGAGTAGATCGCTCCGTTAGACTGCCTCATTCCTTCAGATTATTCGCCCGCTTCACCCAGGCGCGCACGTCCTTGAGGACGGCGGGCAGCACGGCCTTGACCTCCGCCACGGTCATGCCCGCCTTGATGCGGGGATCGTACAGCAGGTTGAGGATGTACTGGTCGTAGACGTCGAAATAGCCCATCGAGACGTTGTCGTTGAACATGGTCCAGGGCACGCTCGTGGTGTCGTTGATCGGCCCGAGCGATTGCAGCAGCTCCTCATAGGCGCAGTCGAGGAAGGTGAAATCGCCGTTGTCGACGGTGAGGATGACGTCGGAATGCTCGATCTCGAAATTGTCGTTCTTGCGGAAGCCGGACAGGCATTGCGGATCGAGCGAGGAGCGGATCTCGCGCGCCTTCTCGGTGCCGTAGAAGCTCGACATGGTGCGGAAGAGATCGCGGTCGCGCACCAGCTTCACGCGCACGTTCGCCGCTTCGTTGGTGTCGATCATGGCGATGTCGAGATGCTGCACGCGCTTGCCGATGTCGGCCACGACCTTGGCGAGCTGCGTCTTGCGATCCTCGCGGTCGCTCTCGGCGTAGACGCGCACCGGCCCGTCGAACTTGCGGATGCGGTCGACGCGGCCGGCAAGATGGTATTCGGCGCCGAATGCCGTCTTCAGGAAGCCTTCGATGATCTCGCCGTCGGTGAAGCTCTTCTTCTCGGTGCGCTGGCGCGAGGACACCGCGGGCAGCTCGCCGGCGGCAGCCATCGGTGCGGTATCGGGCGCGCAGGCGAGCGTCGCGAGCGCCAGCAGGGCGAAGCGAAGGCCGGGCGAGGGCGGGACGAATGCGCTCATCGTGCTGTGACGCTGCCGCATTCGCGCCGCGCGCACAAGGCCGCAAAATCACGCGCCGCGCGGGTTCCTGCGGTTGTCTGTAACAAGAGAGTTACAGTGCCGTAGGGTGGGCAAAGCGAAGCGTGCCCACGATTTCGATCTAACTGGGGACAGATCGTGGGCACGGCGCAAGTGCGCCTTTGCCCACCCTACGGCAGCTCGCGCGCGGCTAGTTGTTGAGCACCACCACCGGGGTGCCGATCGAGACGCGGCTATAGAGGTCGGTGACGTCGTCGTTGGTCATGCGGAAGCAGCCCGAGGAGACGGCCTGACCGATCGTCTCCGGCTCGTTGGACCCGTGGATGCGGTACAGCGTCGAGCCCAGATACATGGCGCGGGCGCCGAGCGGGTTGTCGATGCCGCCCTTCATGTGGCGCGGCAGGTCCGGCCGGCGCGCCAACATCTGCGAGGGCGGCGTCCAGTCCGGCCATTCCTTCTTGGCGGTGATCCTGTGCACCCCGGCCCAGCGGAAGCCGTCGCGGCCGACGCCGATGCCGTAGCGCAGCGCCTGCCCGTTCCCGAGCACCAAATAGAGCCGCCGCTCGGCGGTGTTCACCACGACGGTGCCCGGGGCGTAGCTGCCGTTATACATGACGGTGGTGCGGGGGATCGGGCTCGCGCCGCCGCGGCCGATATAGCTGGTGGAACTGGTGCCCGTGAAGTCTATCATCCCCGTCGCGGACGCGTCGGCTGCGCCAGTCAGCAGCAGCGCCGTTGCGGCCATCGGTGCGGCAAAAAACCGGATCATCATTTCCCCCAGAAAAAAATCGATTCAACCGGATCCAGAGGCCATATTTGCGCGGATTTCGCAAGCCACGGGCCCGTGAGGGTCGCATCGTTAACGACTGACGTTACCAAATCGCAACTCTCGCCAATTTGCTGGAAAGCGTTAGCCAAATCCGGGCGTCGTCACGCGGGACAGGGCCGCAATGCCCGCTATTGCTTTGACGGGCCGCGCGAACAATGATTGATCGAGCGGATCACTGGAAATGCCGGTTGCGGGAGCAGACAGAATGAACGGTGCGGAAAGCCTGGTGCGGACGATGGTCAAGGGCGGGGTGGACGTCTGCTTCACCAACCCCGGCACCTCCGAGATGCATTTCGTCGCGGCGCTCGACCGCGTCCCCGGCATGCGCTGCGTGCTCGGCCTGTTCGAAGGTGTGGTGACGGGCGCGGCCGACGGCTATTTCCGCATGAAGGGCACGCCGGCCTCGACCCTGCTGCATCTCGGCCCCGGCCTCGCCAACGGCCTTGCCAATCTGCACAATGCCAAGAAGGCCAATTCCGGCATCGTCAACATTGTCGGCCAGCACGCCGTCTACCACATCGGCTACAACGCGCCGCTCACCTCCGACATCGAAGGCCTGGCCCGGCCGATGTCGTCCTGGGTCCGCACCTCCCCGGATGCCAAATCGGTCGCCGCCGACGGCGCTGCGGCGATTGCCGCCGCCAAAAGCGCGCCGCCGCAGATCGCGACCCTGATCCTGCCCGCCGACACTGCCTGGAACGAGGCCGACGGCATTGCCGAGGTTCCGGCCGAGCAGCAGCGCGCCAGCTATTCGCCGCAGGCGGTCGATCAGGCCGCAAAGATCCTGCATGGCGACGGCGAAGGCACGCTGCTCCTGATGACCGGCAGCGCGCTGAGCGCGCAGGGGCTGGCCCTGGCCGAGCGCATCGCCGGCAAGACCGGCTGCACGGTGATGGGCCCAACCTTCCGTCCGAAGATGGCGCGCGGCCGCGGCCGTTTCTCGATCGACCGCATCCACTACGTCATTGATCAGGCCCTGCCGATGCTGGCGAAATTCCGTCACATCGTGTTGGTCGAGTCCGACGATCCCGTGGCGTTCTTCGCCTATCCGAACAAGCCGAGCATGCTCAAGCCGCAGGGCTGCGAGGTGCATCGCATGACCTCCTGGGGCGAGAATTCGGTTGCCGCGCTCGAGGCGCTCGCCGGCGCCGTGAAGGCCAGCGCCAGGGACGTCAAGCCGCAGGCTCTGGCTGAGCTGGTCAAGCCGACCGGCGCGCTCACCTTCGCCTCGATCGCGCAGGCCATTGCCTGTGCGATCCCCGAGAACGCGATCATGGTCGACGAATCCCTCACCACCGGCCGCGGCTTCTTCCCGCCGACGGCGGCGGCGGCCCCGCACGATTGGCTGCAGAACATGGGCGGCTCGATCGGCTTCTCGACGCCGCTGTCGATCGGTGCTGCGATCGCCTGCCCGGACCGCAAGGTGATCACCATGGTCGGCGACGGCAGCGCGATGTACACGATCCAGTCGCTGTGGACGCAGGCGCGCGAGAACCTCGACATCGTCACCATCGTGTTCGCCAACCGCATCTACCAGATCCTGCGCGGCGAGTTCGACAATGTCGGCGCCGGCGAGCCCGGTCAGCGCGCCAACGACATGCTCCGCCTCGACCGCCCGACCTTGGACTTCGTGGCGCTGGCCAAGGGCATGGGCGTTCCCGGCCGCGCCGTCACCAACGCAGACGAGTTCAACAAGGCACTGGCAGAGGCCGTCGCCGAGCCCGGCCCGCGCCTGATCGAAGTTCAGATGTAGGGCGGCGCCAGACAGAGCGCCGTGAGCCCGGAGGCACGATGCAGACCGAGCTGAACAAGGTGATCGCGGCTGTCAGGGACTTCTACGCCCACGAGGGTTTCCTGTTCGAGAAGGACGTCGGCGAGCGGGCGGTCACGCACCGTTTCGCCGTGCATCTGGAAAAGCAGTTCTCGGGCTGGTCGGTCGACTGCAATTACGACCGGCTCGGCGAGCGCACGCTGCATCTGCCGCATGGCACCATCATCTCGACCGACGACCATCTCGGCAAGTCGATCTACCCCGATGTCGTCGTGCATCAGCGCGAGATTCCGAACAATCTGCTCGCCGTGGAGATCCGCAAGGCGAGCAACCACACGCCGCTCGAGCACGACCAGCACAAGCTGCGGGCGCTGACCGACGTCCATGTCTGGTTTCCCTATTGGATCGGCCTGCTCTTAGTGCTGGACCGGCCTCATGTGACGATGTCGGAGGTCTATGTCAGCGCTGCCGTCGACGAGCCGCTGTCACGCTGGTTCGCGACGCGGCTGGAGGAGACCGGCCTCGGAGCTCGCGCATAGCGGATCGCGGCGGCGCAGTGACGCACGCCGCGCTGTCATGACGTTAGGCCATTGCCCGCAATGTGATCCCCACCACAGTTCCGGCGTGGGATCGGACCTATTGTCGACGGACTTGCACGCGTCGATGCCGGAGGCCTACGCTGGCTCATTCGGATCAGGCATTTTGGAGGTTCTGATGCAGAAATCATATTTGCTGGCTGCGACGGCAGCGCTGGTGCTCATGATGCAATCACCGCTCGCGCTGGCGCAGGGCGCGCCGGCCGCCGGCGGAACCGCTGCGCCTGCCGCGACAAGCACTGCGCCGGCTGCGACGACCACAGCGCCGAGCGCGACCACCGACACCTCCAGCCAGCCCACTGATGGCAAGAAGAGCGCGTCGAAGAAGCCGGCGAAGAAGAAGATGACCCGCCAGCAGGAGATCGATCATTCGGTCGACACCGGCACCGTGCCGGCGCGCTACCGCAGCTCGGTGCCCAAGCAGTACCACCAATACATTCCGTTCGCTAAACAGTAGCGGACCGCACCGCGGCGCGACGTGATCGAAATTGGTGCCGCCGATCATTCGGCGGCGTCCGGCTCTCCATCGCTCCACATCGCCGGTGGCGGTCTGCGCGAGCGGTGCTAGAGTAGGCCGAAGCCCAGGGGGAATGATGAGCGACGAGGTGAAGGATGCCGGCCTTGTGGCCATGATCAGCAGCATCCTGGGAGGCAACAAGCGCGCAGACCCTGTTGCACCGCCTCCGCTCGCCGAGGTCCCGCCGATCGTTCCGGCGGATCCCGTGGAGCCCGCCGCGACGTCCAGATCCGATGCGGCCGAAGCCGAGAGCGCGCCCGATGCCGCAGCGACGGCCCCCGAGCCGGCCGAGCAAATCGCAACCACGCGGAACGGCAAGCGGCTGCTGCCGGCGGAGGCGATTGCCGATCTCGTGCTCGGCGAGCTGCGCAAGCTGGACAACTTCCCGAGTTCCGGCGTCTCGGTCACGGTCTATGGTTACCGGCACTGGAACGCGATGCTCACCTTCGCGCCGTTCTCGACCAGTTTCCAGAACGCAACCCGGTTCCGCCAGGCCGTGCCGGACCTCGTCTTCAAGCTCCGCCGTTTCGTCGAACTTGAGATATAATCTCGGTCGCGGGCGCCGCACGGCGTCGCAAGCGAAACAGTTCGACAGGATCTTCAATTGAGCGTCGCCTTCACCAAGGAAGAGAGCGCCGAAACCGCGTCCGAGACGCTGTTGCCGGACCGCCCGATCTCACCGCATCCGAACCTCGTGACGGAAGCAGGCTTCAAGGCATTGCAGGCGCAGCTCGCCGAAGCGCGCGCGGCCTATGAAGCCGCGCAAGCCATCGAGGACGTCAACGAGAAGCGCCGGCAGTCCGCCGTGCCCCTGCGCGATCTGCGCTATCTCACCGAGCGCTTGCGCACGGCGCAGGTGATGCCCGATCCTGTGGCGACCGACATCGTTGCCTTCGGCAGCACCGTGAGCTTCAGCCGTGCCGACGGCCGCGTCCAGACCTACCGCATCGTCGGCGAGGACGAAGCCGATCCCAAGGCTGGCTCGATCTCGTTCGTCGCGCCGGTCGCGCGGTCGCTGATGGGCAAGGCGGTCGGCGACGTCGTCGGCTCTGGCGCGCAGGAGATCGAGATTCTGTCGATTGCGTAGGGCATGATCCGGAAAAGTGCGTAGCGGTTTTCCGGAAAGATCATGCCCAAAACCACAGCGTGCGCCAACCCAGGTGCGGTTGCGTGGCAAAGAGCGCCATCGACAGCCTCAATCCCATTCGCCTAAAGCATGATCCGGAACAGCGCGAGGCCGTCGTCTCCGCCAAACGAAGTTGATGATCGGATGAGACGGTTTTTGTCTGGAGCCTTGCCGTTCTATGCGCTGGCTGGCCTCGCCATGTGCATGTACCTCGTTCTCTACAGGACGAGCCTGTTCGACCTGAACGCCATCGTCCATGGCGCGGCCGGGTCGGCATGGTTTCCGGCCTTCATGTTCGCCTGCGTGCTGGTGGAAGCGGTCTTCCCGTATTTCGGCTATTTTCCCGGCACCGCCCTCATCCTGATGTCCGTGGCGCTCAGTCCGAAGGCCGTGGATGGCTCCGTCTTCCTCGCGGCGTGGCTCGCCATCATCCTGGGCGCCGTTCTCAGCTATGGACAGGCGCGTTTCTTCAGGCCGTTTCTGCAGCGGGTGGCTTCGAAGGCGGCCCTGCGCCGATGCGAGTCCCTGTTCGACGCCTATGGCCGCTATGCGCGCATTGCCTTGTTCGTTCATCCCAACGCCTGCTCGATGTATTTCACGGCGCTCGGATTGCTCGGCCGCAGCCTGACACGCGAGCTCGCTTATCTCTGCGTGGGTGCCGCGGCCGCGGTGGGCATTCTGTTCGTCATCGTAACCCGGCTGGTGTCGTCCATCGGCCCCACCGACGATGGCGAATTGCAGGTACTGCTGGCAGCCGCGCTGGTCGCCATGGGGACACTGATCGGTTTCTATACGGCCTGGCGGACGAAGGCCGCCTGAAGCCTGCTCCGTCATTGCGAGCCTGCAATGACGACCAATCATCGTGCGTCACGCCGCCGGCAGCTCGACGCCCGTCAGCTCGCTCAATTGGCCGATGAGCCGGTCCTGAAATCTCGGATCGGTCGCCTCACGGGCCGGCTCTTGCTGCTCGAGATGATGCCAGTAGCGGCCGCTCACTCGCGCTGCGGGCTCCTCGCTCACCGCCAGCCAGGTCTGGGTCCGCTGCCCCGTGTCGATATCGACCGGGGCACCTGCGCCGCCCATCTTCGTGCGCACCCAACCGGGATCGACGGCATTGCTGAGGACGTCGGGCCAGCGTCGTGCCAGCGCGAAGGCGAGCGCGACGACGTGCAGCTTGCTCTCGGCATAGGCCTGGCCCGCGTTCCAGGCCCGCTTGGTCCAATCGAGGTCGTCGAGCGAGCCCTCTCCGCCGCGGTGCAATCCGCTGCTGAGATAGACCAATCGGGCGGGCCGCGCGATCAGGGCCGTCAGCATGAATGGCGCAAGCGTGTTGATGGCCAGCGTCTCGGCATGGTCTTCCGGCGTCAAACCGCGGCTCGGCCGTATGTAGACGCCGGCATTGTGGATCACTGCATCCATGCGCCCGATCGCGTTGACCTGGTCCGCGATGCTCCGCGTCTCCTCCGCGCTTCTGAGATCACCGATCACCAATCCTTCGACACGCGAAGCGAGACCGCCGAGAGCCGCGGCACGATCGGCTGAACGCGCGTGCAGCACCACGCGGTGCCCCTGATCGAGCAGCGATTGCGCCGCCGCCCGGCCGAGGCCATCGGTGCTACCCGTGATGAATATGGTCGCCATGGGGTTCTCCTGAGGTCGCGGCTTTGCGCCCCGCGATCCCCCTCGAGTGGCATTTGTGGAGCTTGCCGCTCCGGTCGATCGGAAAGCCGAATTGACGCGTAGTCAATCGAAAATCAACCGCCGGTATGTCTGGTCGGAAGCACCTGATGGTGGAATAATTCCCGACGCTTTCTTGATTAGATTTTGACGTCGGCCGCGAACCGGCTGGCGGCATGGATTTTCATCATGGCCGCGCTTCCTCAGGACGTTGTGGCGGATTTGCAGCAGGAGAACGCGCGGCTCCTGGCCGAATTGCGCGCCGCACAGGATCGCGAGACCGCCACTGCGGACATTCTCAAGATCATCGCCAGTTCGCCATCGGAGGTGAAACCGGTATTCGATGCTATCGCGAGGCGCGCAAATGCCTTGCTCGGCGGCTTTTCGACGACCGTATTCCGCTTCATCGACGGTAATGCCCACTTGGCGGCGTTCACGCCGACGAATTCTGCCGCCGATGAAGCATTGATGAAGATGTTTCCGCGTCCGATCGCCGATTTCGAGAGCTTTGCGAGGACGGAGGCCGGCAAGGTGGTGCCGACCCCCGATACGGAAGCGCTGACGAACGAGATCAAATTCATCGCGCGCGCCCGCGGCTTTCGCAGCATGTTGTTCGTTCCGCTCGCGACTGGTGGCGTGGTGATCGGTATGATCAGCGTAACGCGGGCCGAGCCGGGAGCCTTCGCTCCGCATCATGTGCAACTTCTGCAGACCTTCGCCGACCAGGCTGTCATCGCCATAGAGAACGTGCGGCTGTTCGACGAGGTGCAGGCGCGTACCGACGACTTGCGGGAATCGCTGCAGCAGCAGACCGCGACTGCGGATGTGTTGAAAGTCATCAGCCGCTCCGCGTTCGATCTGCAAACGGTGCTCGACACGTTGACGGAATCGGCGGCGTCGCTGTGTGGTGCCGACATGGCGGCAATCGTCCGGCAGGACGCCGATGGTGCCTACTCTCATGCAACTCGGTACAATTTCTCGCCCGAGTGGGCCAAGGTCTCGGCGGGCGTTCGGCTCAATGCTGGACGCGGTAGCCTCGTCGGGAGGGTCCTGCTGTGCGGCAAGGCTGTTCAGATCCCAGATGCCCTGGTCGATCCCGACTATGCCTATCCCGAGCAACAGCGGGCCGGCGGTTACCGCACCCTTCTGGGCGTACCCCTGCTTCGGTCCGGAGAAACGATCGGCGTGCTATTTCTGGGCCGCAAGACCGTGAACTCGTTCACGGACAAGCAGATCGACCTGGTCTCCACTTTCGCCGATCAGGCCGTGATCGCGATTGAGAATGTGCGGCTGTTCGATGAGGTCCAGGCGAAAACGCGCGACCTCGCCGAATCGCTCCAGCAGCAAACTGCGACTGCCGACGTGCTGAAGGTGATCAGCCGCTCGACCTTCGATCTGCAAACCGTGCTCGACACGCTGGTCGATTCGGCGGCACGGCTGTGCGAGGCGGAGATGGCCTTCATCATGCGCCGCGAGGGCGATGAATATCAGGCCGGAGCAGCGGTCGGGTTTTCCGACGACTACATCGCCTTTCTGCAGGCTCATCCGATCGCCCCCGGCCGGCGCACGGTCACGGGTCGAGCCGTCCTCGAACGCCGTCCGGTGCAAATCCTCGACGTCGCTGCCGATCCCGAATACGGCCTGCAGGAGTCGATCACGATCGCTGGTCAACGCACGGCGCTCGGTGTTCCCCTTCTGCGCGAAAATGAGCCGATCGGCGCAATCGTGATCGCCCGCAAGCGCGTGCAGCCCTTCACCGAAAAGCAGATCGAGCTCGTCGCCACCTTTGCCGACCAAGCGGTGATCGCCATCGAGAATGCGCGGTTGCTCAAGGAGTTGCGCGAACGCACTGAGGATCTCAGCGAGTCGCTGCGCCAGCAGACCGCAACGGCCGACGTGCTCAAGGTGATCAGCCGTTCGGCGTTCGATTTGCCCAATGTTCTCGAGACGCTTGTCAGCTCGGCCGCACGGCTCTGCGGCGACCCCAGAGCAGCGATCTATCTCATTCGCGATGGGCTGTTGCACCTGGAAGCCTCCCATAACAACCCACCGGAATGGGTCGCGCTACGCAAGAGCCAGCCGCTTGCGCCTAGCCGCGACACGCCGAGCGGCCGGGCAGCGCTCACTGGCCGGGTCGACCATGTCGCCGATCTCATGAAAGACCCCGACTTCTCGCGGCACGACCTCGCGAGAATCGGCGGCTATCGCGCGACCCTCAACATACCGCTAATACGTGAGGGCACCTCGATCGGGGTTCTCAGTTTGGCGCGACCGGAACCGGGCCCGTTTACCCAACGACAGATCGAGATCGTGCAGACTTTTGCCGATCAGGCCGTTATCGCCATCGGCAATGTGCGCCTGTTCGAGCAATTGAATGAATCGCTGGAGCGGCAGACGGCAACGTCGGAGGTGCTGGAAATCATAAGCGCTTCATCGGGCGCACTCACTCCGGTCTTCCACAAGATGCTGGAGAATGCGACGCGAATTTGCGGCGCCGGCTTTGGCACCATGAATCTGTACGAGGAGGGCGGCTTTCGCACGGTCGCATTGCACAACGCGCCGCAAGCTTATGTCGATACCCGGCTCTACCAGAACATTCGCCCACATCCCGCGAGCGGGCTTGGCACCGTCGAAAAGAGTCATCAGACGGTTCATATCGACGACATCAGGACGCAGCCGCCCTATATCGAAGGCAATCCCAATGTTCGCGCGCTCGCCGACCTTGCCGGCGCAAGGACCGTCGTCATCGTGCCCATGCTCAAGGAAGATGAGCTGATTGGCACCATCACGATCTTCCGCCAGGAAGTGAAACCCTTCACAGACAAGCAGATCGAGCTCGTGTCCAACTTCGCACACCAGGGCGTGATCGCGATCGAGAATGCACGCCTGCTGAATGAACTGCGCGAGCGCACCATGGAATTGTCGCAATCGCTCGAGGAATTGCGAAATACGCAGGATCGGCTGATCCAGACCGAGAAACTTGCCTCGCTCGGGCAACTCACGGCCGGCATTGCCCACGAGATCAAGAACCCGCTCAATTTCGTCAACAATTTTGCTGCGCTGTCCTCCGAACTGACCGACGAGCTCGGCGACGCGCTGCGCTCAGCCGGCCTCGGCGAGGCGGAAAGGCAGGACATCGACGCGCTGATCCACATGCTGCAAGGTAACCTGGAAAAGATCGTGCAGCACGGAACGCGCGCCGATTCCATTGTCAAGAATATGCTTCTGCACTCCCGCGAGGGGTCCGGCGAACGCCGCGCGGCGGAGATCAACGCCATCCTCGAAGAAAGTCTCAACCTGGCCTATCACGGAGCGCGCGCTGAAAAAGCCGGCTTCAATATCACGCTTGAAAGAAAACTCGATCCGTCTGCGGGAGCGCTCGAGCTGTATCCGCAGGAAATCACGCGGGTGTTCCTCAATCTGGTTTCAAACGGTTTCTACGCTGCCAGCAAACAAAAGGAGGTCGTCGGTGACGGCTTCGAGCCAAGGCTGCGTGCCACGACCACAGACCTCGGCGGCGCCGTTGAAATTCGCATTCGCGACAATGGCACCGGCATCCCGGCCGAAGTCAGAGAGAAGATATTCAATCCATTCTTCACGACCAAGCCGGCCGGCGAAGGAACTGGCCTTGGCCTTTCGATCTGCCACGACATCATTGTGAAGCAGCACGGCGGCAGCATCGAGGTCGATACCGAGCCGGGCGAATATACCGAGTTCATCATTACGCTGCCGCGTACGCGGGCGGCACCATTGTAGAGCGGAGGCAGAAATTGAGCGTCTATATCATGGTGGTCGACGACGAGCCCGATGTCGAGGCGCTGTTCCGCCAGCAGTTTCGGCGCGATCTGCGCGCCGGTCGTTTTCTGATGGAGTTTGTATCCTCGGCGCCCCTGGCCTTGCAGCGCGCGGCCGAGATTGCGGATGCCACCCTGATTCTGATCCTGTCCGACATCAATATGCCCGGAATGAGCGGACTGGAGATGCTGCCTATCGTGCGCTCGGCCCGCCCCGATGTGCCTGTTATCATGATCACGGCCTACGGTGATGCCGAGACCAAACGCAAGGCGCTGGAGAAGGGCGCCGCCGACCTGTTGACCAAGCCAATCGACTTCGCCGCGCTGCGCCAGGAGATCGATGCGAGGCTTGAGCAGGCCGCATGATTGCAACCGTTGCCGGTGGCAAACCAGAGCGGCTCGCAAAGTGAAGCTGTTGCAGACGCCACTCCAATTGAGGGCATGCATCCTCCGTCAATCTTCGTCAGAAAATCGGAGATTCAAAATGAAGACGCTCCTGGTCCCGCTTCAGAATATTCCGATGATGACAGCCACGCTCGCTGTGGCCGTAGGCCTAGTGCGTCGCTCCGGCGCCTATATCGAAGGTTTTCCACTCCGGTTCGGCATCCCTCAATATGCGGCCGCCGAGTTGGCCACCGGCATTCTCCTGGACACGTATCAAGTGAAGAGCGAAGCCGAACTGAACGACATGCGCAACTTTTTCGAAGCATTCATGCTGAAGCATGATGTTCCCCGCGCCACCGCAGGGTCGAACCCGCCTTGCTTCGGCTGGCTGGAGACCGCGCCTGAGGGCGAAGACTTTGTCGGAAGTTATGGGCGCGCTTTCGATCTGATCGTGATGGCGCGATCCGACGTTGATGCTGCGGGCCCTCACCGCCGCGCGATTGAGTCCGCGCTGTTTGAGAGCGGCAGGCCCGTTCTGCTGGCCCCGTCGAATGCACCAAGAAGCGTCGCAACAAACATCATGATCCACTGGAACGGGAGTACCGAGCAAGCTCGGGCAAACGCATTTGCCATGCCGCTGCTTCGTCTGGCCGAAAGGGTATCGGTCCTGACCGTTGTCGGCGGCCAAGCGGTGCCAGGACCGTCTGCCGGTCAGATCGCTCGGCAACTCCAATACAATGGCATTGCGGCCAGCTTGATCAGCGTTGAGCTGGACGGGCGCGAAACTGGTGAGGCGGTCCTCGATGCCGCCAGGGCACACGGTTGCGATCTATTGATCAAAGGAGCCTTCACCCGCACGCGGCTACGGCAGATGATATTCGGTGGAGCGACCAGCTATATCATGGAGCACGCGGATATCCCCGTCCTTATGGCTCACTAGCGCGCAAAAGGCCTGGTTTTGTCGCCATTGATGAGGCAAAAATCCATTGCTTCACAGAGCGACCGGCGCATGGCTTTGGCTATTAACATTCGGTCCGACCATTCCTCCGCAGAGCGGATCGGAGCCTTGTGGGATGAAGTTGCCGCGTTTGAGAGCCAGCCTTCGATGAGGGGTCTCGGCTATCGGCCGCATTTTACATTCGCCATTTATGATGCGCCCGAGATTACCGCGAAGACCGCGTGGGAGACCATGCTCCGCGCGGTTGGAGGCGAAGGGCCATTGCAGGTCGCGTTCAAGCGAATTCGTTGGTTCGCAGGTCCGCCGCTCGTGCTCTGGGCGGAGCCGGAGTTCGATGACACGCTCGTCAGGTGGCACGCCTCGATCAGCGCTGCAATCGATCCCGCCTTTTGTCGGCTGCATTATCGGCCCGAAAACTGGCGACCTCATTGCACGCTCGGCACACAAATCGCCGACGCAAAGCGCGATGACGCGATCGCCTTCGCGCAGTCATTCAACGGGAGCATCAGCGTGCTGTTCGACGTCGTGGACTGCGTTACTTTTCCGCCCGTGCGCGTGGTTGCGGAACAGAGATTGCCGGTTCGGGCTCTGTGAAGTGGTGATCATTCGTCGAGCCCGCAGATTATTTGTAATCGATCCGGATCGAGCCGACCTTCTCATCGTGCCGGATGAAGCCTCCCTCGATCCCTGGCATCATCGCAATTTCGACGACGTTGCTCCCGCGCCAGCTGGGCAGTATCTCCGCGTGACCGGCGAAGCCGAGGAATGCGTGGTTGCGATCGGGTGAAAAGGTCCGGTCCATCGGCGCGATACTCGCATATGTGGAATCCGGTACCGTTGCGTTGCATTCCTGCCTGAAGACGAACACGGCCCTGGTGCCGTCGGGCGACCGCGTCGAGCTCAGGACCACGTTGCGGCAGCTGGCGAACCCTTCGAGTGCGAACCAGATGAGACCAACCATGGCCGCGACTCCGATGCCGGCCACAGCAAGCACCGCGATCGCGTTTCGTATCCAGAGTTTCGAAGGGGGACGAGGGAGTGTCATCCAGCTCATCCCTGAATCTCTAAGCCGGCGATGCCGTGCGGGCCCTCAGGCGCAGCATGCTCATCAAGCGTGCGCCCCTCCCGATCATGCCATCATGCCCCTGTTTTGCCCGACGGAGCAAGGAAAATTCGGAAAAGTCGTAAACCTTTGATCCGACTGAGGTCGGCTACTGTGCATGGGGTTGTTTTCGAATTTTTGACAGAGCGGAAGGCCCCGGTCCGTCTACGCTCTTTGAGCTACGCCGGACACGCTTCGCTACCATTGGGGGTGGCTGCGCCACGCGAAGCCTCTTGGCGAAGCGTGGTGGGCGCACAAGGGATCGAACCTTGGACCTCTCCCGTGTGAAGGGAACGCTCTCCCGCTGAGCTATGCGCCCGGGACCATCATGCAGGCGGCCGCAACCTTGGGCCGGCCGGCACATCGGAGCCCGCGATTTAGAAGTGCCGGCCCAAGGTGTCAAGTTTTCAAGCCGTCGCCGGGGCGGAAAACCTTGGTCAGGTCGCGCCTTCCGCAGGGGAAGCCGGATTTTTGGCCGGTTACGCGCCCTGCTGGCGGGCGCGGGAGGCGTGGGCCTGGAGCGCGCGGATGCGCTCGGCGAGCGTTCCGCCGCCTTCGGGCAGGCGGGGCGCAGAACCGCTGCTGGTCGCGGCGCCGTTGGTCGCGGCATCGTTGGCCGGGCGCGGCGCCGGCTTCGGCGGCTGGCCGGCCTCGGCCGCGAGCAGCGCCTCGATCGGCGAGTTCGGGCCTTCGAGCTGCATCGCGAGTTTTGCCACCTCGGCCGCGATGTCGTTGATGCGCTCGCGCAGAAGCGCGTTCTCCATGCGCTCGGTCGCCCAGGAACTCTCGGCCTGCTGCTGGATCGCGTTGATGTCGCGCTGGAGTTTCGCGCGTTCGTCGCGTGCGCTGCGCAGCTGCTCCTCCAGCGCGGCCTTTTCCGCGCGCAGCTGCTCCATCGCAGCCGACGACTTGCCGCCGCTGAGGCCCGCGATCTCGACGCGCAGCTCCTTGATGGTGCGCTCGTTGGCCTCGTTGGCCTGGCGCAGCTGGTTGTTCTCGTAGTCGCGCTCGGCGAGCAGCTTGCCCTGCGTGGCAAGGCGTCCTTCGAGATCGGCGACGCGGCTCGACAGCATCTCGGCCTCCTTGACCTGCACGATGAGCTGGCGGTCGAGCTCGGTGACGCGCTGGCTCAGATTCTCGACGCGGCCGCGCGCCTCGCCGAGCTCGCGCGAGGCGGTCTCGGATTCGGTGCGCTCCTGTGCGAGGCGCGCTTGCGTGGCGGCAAATTCCTTCTCGGCATCGCCGACCCGGTGCTTCAATTCCTCGATCTGCGCGCGCACTGCGACCAGCTCGACCTGGCGGCTCTCCGCCATCATCGAGCGGTCGGACAGTTCGGAGTTGATCTTGGCGAGCTCGGCCTGCTTGTCCGTCAACGCGATCTCGGCTTCGCGCAAGGACGCCGTCTTGGCGGCGAATTCCTCCTCAGTGGCGCGGAGCTGCTCCTTCACCGCCTTCTCGCGCGCCTCCAGCGCGAAGATGGTGGCGTTCTTCTCGCCGAGCTCGATCTTCATGCGGTTGATGGCGTCGCTCTTCTTGCCGAGCTCGGCGAGCTGGCTCGTGGTCTTGTTCTTGAGCTGCTCGACGCTCATCTCGAGCCGCCGCGCGGACATGGCGAATTCGGCGCGGAGCTGGTCCTTGTCGGCCTGGATCTCGGCCATCGATAGCGGGGTGGCGGCCTCGAGCCGGCGCGTGGTCAGGCGCACCGCGCGGTTATGCACCAGCGGCACGATCGCAAGCCCGCACAGCATCGAGAGCAGGAAACCGATCGCCAGGTACATGATCGGTTCGACCATGGGCCAGAACTCCCAAGCTTAAGGAAAAATTCACCAACGACAATGCCATGGCGGGCCGGCAGAAAGCCAGCCCCGCTCTGTCGTTAACCTTGATCGGTGGGCAGTGGGGAGGACGTGGGCCTAGAACGGGTTCCAGGTCGCCCGCGGGGTGTATTTGAGATAGCCGATATTGGCGCCGAGGCGCAGGCCGAGCCCGGAGCGGATCGGCACCAGCACGATGTTGTTGGAGGTCAGCGCCGTCATGCCGAAGCCGCCGATGATGTAGGCCGAGCCGTCGATGCCGGCGAAGCGCTGGTAGATCGCGTTGGTGGCCGGCAGGTTGTAGACCAGCGTCATGGTGCGGGCGCCGTCGCCGCCCCAGTCGAAGCCGAGCGAGGGGCCCTGCCAATAGACGCGCAAGTCGCCGGCGTTCTTGGTGTAGAGCGTGCCCTCGCCGTAGCGCAGGCCGGCGACGAAGGCGCCGGAGCCTTCCTCACCAAGGATGTAGCCGTTCGGCAGGCCCCATTGGCTGACCGCCTTCTCGATGATCGAGGCGAGCCCGCGCGAGACGTTGCCGAAGAAGCGATGGCCGGCGGTGACGAGCTCGTCCGGCCCATAGGTATTGGGCGTCGGGGTCCGCTGCGGCGGCGGCAGGTCAGGCGGCGGCGCCTGCTGGGCGGAGGCCGGCACGATCCAGCCGATCATCGCGGCAAGCGCGAGCGCAGCAAGGCGTGATGCGAAAGTCATAAAAGAACCCCTGGTACCGAATCCGGTCGCTTCCTTAACCTCACGCCAACAGGCATGGCCCTAGGTTGCGCCGGATGTCCCCTCGACTCGGATGTTATCCGCAGCAACTATGACGGCACAACGGCAGGAAGATAGCCCTTTGCGCCCCGGAATTGCCTTGATCGCCCGCCGCCTCTGCCTGCTGGCGGGCATTTGGATCCTCGGTGCCGGCGGACCGACAGGGGCCGCCACCACCGAGCGGATCGTCGTCAACCGCTTCAGCGGCGTCGCCATCGAGGGCTTCGACCCCGTCGCTTATTTCGTCGCCGGCGCGGCCGTGCAGGGGACGGCGGAGTTCGAGGCGAACCTCTGGGGGGCCGTCTGGCGCTTCCGGAACGAGGGCAACCGCGCCTCTTTCCAGGCCCATCCCGAAATCTACGGACCGCAATTCGGCGGCTACGATCCGGTCGATATCGCCCGCGGCGTCACCGTCCCCGCCAATCCGCATTTCTTCGCGATCGTGGCGCAGCGGCTCTATTTGTTCAGCCGGGAAGACAATCGCGACGCCTTCGTCGCCGATCCCGAGCGCTTCCTCTATGAGGTGGGCAAGCGCTGGCCGGCCCTGCAGGAGAAGCTCGGGCAGTAACGAGCCCTGGTCAGTCGCAGCCTACCGCCTGCGGGTCGCCCCACGCGATGAATTCCGGGATGATGAAGCCGGTATCGCTGCGCTGGCCAAATCGGAGCTCGCCGCCCTTGCCGTCGGTCACCTTGCCGCCGGCCGCGGTCACGACCGCGCAGCCGGCTCCGACGTCCCATTCCGAGGTCGGCCCGAAACGGGGATAGATGTCGGCGCCGCCTTCCGCGATGCGGCCGAATTTCACGGCCGAGCCGCACGTCATCCTGACGGCATTGGGCCTGTCGGCGATGAACGCCTCGCTTCTGGCATCGCCGTGCGAACGGCTCACTGCGGCGATCCAAGGCTCCCCGCGCGCCGGCAGCTTGCGGGTGCGGATCGGCTCGGCGGCGGCGATCGTCGCGCCGTTGAACCTCACGCGCTCGGCACCGCGGCCGACGGTGCCGCGCCAGAGCAGCCCGAGTGCGGGCGCGCTCACGATGCCGAGCACCGGCACGCCTGACGTCACGAGGGCAAGATTGACGGTGAACTCGTCGCGGCCGGCGACGAACTCCTTGGTCCCGTCGAGCGGATCGATCAGGAAGAAGCTGCCCTGGAACGGCGGGGAGGCGAGCTGGGTCCGCTCCTCCGACAGCGTCGGAACGTCGCCCGCGAGCTGCGCGAGTCCGTCCGCGATGATGCGGTCGGCGGCAAGGTCGGCCTCGGTCACCGGCGAGCCATCCTGCTTGCCGTCGATCCGCATGGCCGCGCGGTTGACGGCGAGGATCGCCTCGCCCGCCTTCACCACCAGCGCAGTCAGCGGCTCCATCAGGCCGGCAGCGGCCGCTCCGTCAATGATCCGTTTCACCTGCATGCCTCATCTGTCGGCAATATCGTTCCTCGTCCACTGATTCGCCCCGATCGATTCGCCCGGGCTTATGGCCGCCTCGAACCGATCGCAAGCTAGCTGCCGCGGGGTTGCGAATGTTAGAACCCGCAGCATCCGTCAAGCATGCGTGATTCGCGGCGTCCAGCGCCGTGCAATTCCAGGAACCCTCCAGGACCCCATTATATGTCTGACGCTTCGTCGCCCGCGACCACTGCCGCTCCCGATATGCTCGAACTCGCCGCGCTGCTGTGCTCGCGGGTCTGCCACGATCTCATCAGCCCCGTCGGCGCCATCGTCAACGGGCTCGAAGTGCTCGACGACGATCCCAAGCCCGAGGACCGCGAGTTCGCGCTCGACCTGATTCGCAAAAGCGCCAAGACGGCCTCCGCCCGGCTGCAGTTCTGCCGCCTTGCCTTCGGCGCGGCCGGCTCCTCCGGCGCGCAGATCGATCTCGGCGATGCCCACACCATGGCGAAGGGCCATATCGAGGACGGCAAGTGCTCGATCACCTGGAATCTGCCGCGGCTGCTGCTGCCGAAGAACCGCGTCAAGCTGCTGCTCAACATGCTGGTCGTCGCCCAGCACACGATCCCGCGCGGCGGCATGCTGACGGTCGATCCGGTCGGCGAGGGCGAGGTGATGAGCTTTCGCATCACCGCGACCGGACACAATGCACGCCTGCCGCAGAACATCTCCGAGCTCCTGAGCGGCGAGCGCGGGCCGGCTGCCGATGCGCATGCGATCCAGCCTTATTATACGCGGCTGCTCGCGCAGGCCTGCGGGCTCACCGTGACGCTCAAGCCGGAAGGCGAAGCCATCATCGTTACCGCTTCGTAAACGGCGCGTCGCGCCCGACCTCTTAATCGATTCTTTACGAGGCGCTTCGGCTTGTTCGGAGCGCCTTATCTCTTTGTTGGTGCCGTTCTTTTGCACATACTCAACCAATATTAAACGCTTTGCGGTGAAGCTGGCCCCATTCCGAAATGGCGCATCACGCCTCGTGCGCGCCCTTCCTGTATGAAGGCCTGTTTTCATGGATGATCTGTTGCGGGAGTTTCTGACGGAGACCAGCGAGAGCCTGGACACCGTGGACAATCAGCTGGTGAAGTTCGAGCAGGAGCCGAACAACGCCAAGATCCTGGATAACATCTTCCGCCTGGTCCACACCATCAAGGGCACCTGCGGCTTCCTCGGCCTGCCGCGGCTGGAAGCGCTGGCCCATGCCGGCGAGACCCTGATGGGCAAATTCCGTGACGGCATGCCTGTGACCGCCGAGGCGGTGACGGTGATCCTGTCCTCGATCGACCGCATCAAGGAGATTTTGGCTGGCTTGGAGGCGACCGAGGCCGAGCCTGAGGGGAACGACCGCGATCTCATCGACAAGCTGGAAGCGATGGTCGAGCAGGGCATGGCGGCCATGTCAGGCTCGGCGCAGCCGATGCCGACAGCCGGCACTGCGGCTCCCGTTGCCGATGCGCCGCCGTTGGTGCCGGAAGCGCCCGCCGCTGCAGCCGCCCTCGCCAAGGAGATGACCATGGGCACGCTGGTCGATCAGACCCTGGAGCGCCCGCTGCGTCCGGGCGAGGTTTCGCTCGACGAGCTCGAGCGTGCCTTCCGCGAGACCGCGATTGAAGCGCCGGTGCCCGTTGCTCAGGCTGGGGCAAAGGCCGAGCCCGCGCCAGCTGCTGAAGCGCCCGTGGCGAAGGAAGCCGCAAAGCCCGCCAAGGAGAAGGCCGCGCCGAAGAAGTCGATGGCCGACGAGATGGCGGGCGAGGGCGACCGCATCGCCAACCAGTCGATCCGCGTCAACGTGGATACGCTGGAGCACCTGATGACCATGGTCTCCGAGCTGGTCCTGACCCGCAACCAGCTCTTGGAGATCTCCCGCCGCAACGAGGACACCGAGTTCAAGGTGCCGCTGCAGCGCCTCTCCAACGTCACCGCCGAGCTGCAGGAAGGCGTCATGAAGACGCGCATGCAGCCGATCGGCAATGCCTGGCAGAAGCTGCCCCGCATCGTCCGCGACCTCTCATCCGAACTCGGCAAGCAGATCGAGCTCGAGATGCACGGCGCCGACACCGAGCTCGACCGCCAGGTGCTCGACCTGATCAAGGACCCGCTCACCCACATGGTGCGCAACTCCGCCGATCATGGCCTGGAGACCCCCGCCGAGCGCCTCGCCAGCGGCAAGGGCGAGCAGGGCACCATTCGCCTCTCCGCCTATCACGAGGGCGGCCACATCATCATCTGCATCGCCGACAACGGCCGCGGCCTCAACACCGAGAAGATCAAGGCCAAGGCGCTCTCGTCCGGTCTCGTCACCGAGGCCGAGCTCGAGAAGATGAGCGAAGCCCAGATCCACAAGTTCAT
>NZ_FMAE01000005.1:0-364051 GCF_900094575.1 Bradyrhizobium yuanmingense
GCAACTCGCTACGACAAACTAGCCACGAACTTCTTGGCTGCCGTCCATCTCGCCGCCATCGTTGCCTATTGGATCAATTGAGTCCGAGCCCTAATTCACCTTCGACAATATGCCTGGTAATCCGACACTGCGCTTTCGAAGTCATCTTGCGCGGAGCGCAACCGGCGAAACTCAGAAGAGCAATCGTCTGCCCCGTTACTCGAGCTCAGGCATCGAGTGTATCGCCTTAGATAACTTTCGATGTCACTCAATGCTGAATTGTACGAGGAAATCGCGCTGCTGCAGTCAGCGTTGGCGGGCTTAACAGACGCGCAAATCACGAGCCCTGCTGCAACGATGATCGAGAGAGCTCGGTGCCGCCGATCGGGACGCGCCTTTCGCCGGAACACGTTCATGGCTAGACTCCGGGAGGGCCTTGAGCGACGTCAATGACATGGCGGTCGGGCCCCACGGTGATAACGATGGTATAGGTCTTAGGACCGCCGCCTTGGTCAGTCGGTGGGGCAAGGTGGAGTTGCCCTCCGTACCACTCGCCTGGCATCAAGGTGTTGTCCTTGATCACGGCTTGCTCCAGCGCCGCCATGTTGCGCTGTCCTGTCTCGACAGTTGCGGCGATCATCGCCTCGTTTTGAATGGCCACGTTATTCTGCGCGATCGCAGCCGCAGTAGGGCTGTAGAACGTTCCCGTGCGTCCGCTGGGGGTGGTGTAGCTGCCATGCCCAGCGTTCGCGGCGCTGTAAGCGTTGGCCCCCGCAGCCAGACCGGTGAGGAGTGCGGCGGCGACTTGCCGGTTTCGCTCCTCCTGCACCAACATCTCGTAGGTCACCACCTTCATTTCGAAGTCGGAGCCCGCGACGTGCTGGACGGCTTCAACTTGTCCAACTCGGAAGTCGACCGGCTGCTTGCCTAGATTGTTGATGCCGACCACGAAGACCGGTCGGCTGTTCGTTTGCATTTGCCTAGCAGCGGGGCGCACCAAGACCAGCGAGGTCTTTTGCCGAGAGACGAGGGCAGGTTGCCCGTCTCGCATAAGGGCTTGCTGCTGCGGATTTGACGCCCGGAAAGAAACCGTCTCGCCAGTCGACATGCAGCCGCCCAGCACAGCGCAAAGCGCTGCAATAACCGAAATACGCATGGTGGATCCCCCCGGTCCGAAAGAAGCATCGAAGCGCAACCTTCGCGCGAGATCAAGAGGGGTCTGAGCAGGATCGTCGAACCAATGCCTGATCAGGGGCCGGCGTCGGTGCCGGGTGGACGCTTTCTTGCAGATCAGCGCGATGCTGAAAAGCTCGTCCGGCAGCATGACCGGTCGGTGAGCGAGCTGGAGAGCATGGGTGAGCGGCGGCTACAGCGTGCCGCGGCGGTGCTGCGGGAGAGCATCGGAGAGCCGCCGGCGCCGTCGAGCAGGGTGGGTCTCTCGGAATACGGCCGGCAGGTCTTCACGCTCGTGAGCCAAATCCTGAAGCTCAGCCCCTCTTACCTGCTCCGGGGACGCCTGACGCGGCGGCAGAATGGCAGGATCGGAGAGAGCTTTGCGGCGAAGGACCACGCGACGGAAGCGTTCATGGATCAGGTGAGGGGACTCCGGGCAGATGGCTAGCTGAAGACGCTTGCTGGCAAGCAGAGCGGGTTCTTTTCTGTCCGGGGGTCCTTCAGGACCTCTGGGTGATCGCGGTACTTCTCGACCGCCCGCCGGAGCCTCCGCTTTTGTTCCCCGCGTGGGTACGAGCGAAGGTCTGGGAAGGTGCGCCGAATTGTTTCTATGTCGGCATCGGCCGCTAACTTTTCTTCGTTGAGAGCTAGCCACCAGATTTGGAAGACCTGCACTGGAATTGGAAGTCGACCGGTCACTGCATGGTAGTCCCACCAGCCGACAAAAAGTGCGGCATCGTTTTTCTCGTCGTTGAACTTTGCGAGTATGTCCTCATCCTCGCGAGGTTTGCCATCCCGAGAGTTCATGTGTTTGAACGCATTCCAATATTGACGCTGCAAAGCGCGTAGCTGGGGTATATCCAGGTCTGGGACCGTTTCGAGCATGTGAGTTGACATCGTTCGTATGCTTGCTGAGACCGCGATCGCATCGATCAACTCTGCGCCGCCGCAGGCCAGACACTGTACAGCGACTGGATCTCGATCTCGGATGAAGAGATCGAGCGCTGTGCCAAGTTGATGACGAGCAACGTTCAATTTTGTAAGCTGAGCCATCGAGACATTCCTGAGGCTTCTTCAACCAACCCCCGCTACCGTCGCTATTGCAAGCGCTTTCCTTGTACCCATTGCGGTGGGGCAGCATTTGGATCCAGTGTGAAAACAACCTCAGTGCGGACGCGTGGCCAGAGCGGGAGCGCGGAATCGTACTCAGCGGAAACAATCATTGAACCAGTCACAATTGGATCGTCTTCCATGAAGCGCAGAGGGATCAAGCAGGTATAGGTACCAGTCTCA
Organism: Bradyrhizobium yuanmingense; assembly: GCF_900094575.1. Lineage (GTDB taxonomy): Bacteria > Pseudomonadota > Alphaproteobacteria > Rhizobiales > Xanthobacteraceae > Bradyrhizobium > Bradyrhizobium yuanmingense. The sequence goes on from NZ_FMAE01000005.1 coordinate 2,446, forward strand.
CCAGGGGCCAAATGGCCGGTCTTAAACATGGTGAAACTGATGTCACTAATGCCTGCATGAGACTTGGTGCTGACATTCGGCGCGCAGCGAAGCACAAAATTTGTGATGCCGAAAAACTGACTTGGATTTTTGATCCTAAATGATTGCTTGAACAGTTCTCCAGCGGGAGGACCCGCGGATATTTCGGGGCTCGCAGACCACAGCGGCGACGATAGACCGAGAAGGCCAAGCGCAGTACCCACGATGAAGGCGGCGAGTGTCCACCGGTTGTCTACTATTTTCCAGAGTAAGTCGCGCACCGTCCTCAGCCCAGGCTTCCGATGAGGCACCGAAATCCAAGCTCAACCAAAGCGCGAACGCAAGGCAGCATGTCGGTGGATTGACACCTCATCGCCCTTGCGCTGTCGCGACTCGGTCGTTTCATGGGGAGGTTGAATGTTTGTTCGACCTCCGCTAGCTCAATCAGAGCAACGGCTCGAGAACGGCCATCCAGTATTTGGCGTTTACTTCTTGCGGTCGAAGATGACGGACTCCAGACACCGTCCCGGGTTCATCGGACGAGCCAACGATAGGCGGCCCAGCCGGCCAGCAGCAGGGCTGCGAGCACAAATTCAATGCGGCGCGGCCGATGCATCGCTTTGCTCACTCGCGCGGGCAGCATACATCTCTGCTAGCTTTTCTGGCCCTGGGTATTCACCCTTCCAGAGCTGAGGAAAGGGTTGCCGGTTCAGTACCACAGGCTCTAGAGCTGCAATTTCAGACGAGATGACATCGGTTTCAAGCTTGATCCTGCTATGGAGAGCGACCCCTCCCTGAAAGGCAATATCTTTGAACCTTAGCCAAGCTCCCGGATCGAACGGTTCACGTGATCCGGGCAAAGAGTTTCTTACCACGTTCACCGCCCGCAGCGTATTGTCGATAAAATACACTGTCAGGTTTTGAGCATTCTCATCTCCCCATAGGGTACGGCGAGCCGAGTTCAAGACGCCCGCGTTTTCATGAAGTCGGTCAAAAGCTGTTTGCCTCCGCTCATTTGCGCCTAGACCGGATAGTGCGAGAGACATGTGCATGACTTCCAGACTGGCAGTCACGTTTTCAATCAAGATCTTCATGTCCATAAGCTCGGCAGCGCGCTGCCGAAGGCGTTCGTAATGAGCGAAGCTATTCTGCCGGATCAACTCCGATAGCTGCCGTCGCATCGGAACGATCGTCCAATATGCTGCGATCGCAGCAGCGGTTGCAGCGAGTAGCGTCACGCCGGCTCCCAACGCATTACCCGCAAAACCAATCCAGGCATCAGGGCTGGCGGTCTTTGTCGCTTGCCAAATCGGCCCTGCAATTCCAAGCCAAAGGACGGTCGCAATGATCCACAGAATTGCAACTGCCGAGGCGATGCCCGGCCAATTCTTCTCGCTCATTCGTAATTCCCCCGTCCTGAGCTTCTACCCCAGGGCGAGAATCGACGGAAGGTCTCCCCCAAAAGGGGATGGATTTTTAAGCAAATCAAGTGCAGCATGGTCCGTGGGTGTGAGAATCCGGACCAGAGCTAGAGCCGCATTCCTCGGTCAGGAAATCACTCGTTTGGCGACGAGCGATCGCGGCTGAATTGAACCGGTGCCTCGCCGGTACCAGTTTCGACGGACGCACTTGGCGGTGCGGATTTCGGCCGGGCTGGCTATCCAACAGCAGCAGCGGGAAGCGTCGCGGCTGATCGCCTTCCTGGACGCCTCCGACCCGTACGTTATGACGGAGCGGGAAGAGGCGGTCGACGACGTGGCCTGCGACACCGACGAACTGGAGCTGAGCGAGGGGGACGATGAGGACGGTGGGGATGAGGAGCCATCGCTTGGCAGCGCTACGGGTTGGGGTGGCAGTCCCGACAACCAAGAGGGATGGGCCAGCGGATCTCGGGACGATCGCGAGGACGAGCACGACGGTCGGGAGCCGGACGAGAGCGGTATCGCTGACATGGAAGGCCTGCTTGAGCAGGTCGGCTCGCAAAGCTGGCAACTGGATGGGTACGTGTGATGCGTTTGATCCGGCTGCTACTGACGCTCGCGCGGCTCAAGGCGCATCGCTACTTGGTGAGGCTTAGTCTGTGCCTCGCTCTGCTGGCCCAGCGCCAGCATCGTTTCTGAACCGGCAGTCCCAAATAAGTACGCCGCCGGGCTCCAAATACAGCGTCCCGGCGGCGCTTGCTTCAAACTGGGACCTTATAATCCCCAGCAAACCCTGAGTAGCAAGGGCGGTGCCAGCGTCCTCGGATCGTGTATCCTTCAGCAGGCGGAGCTTGATTCGTCATGCTGGAAGCCATTCTCCTATTGCTGGGAATTGGGGCCGCAGCCCTTTTGTTGATAGCCTTCTGGGGACTGCACCACCACGTATGACGCGCGGCGGCGGCCGATTAACGCTTGCGGGCCTTCTCAATGAGGTTCATTCGAGCACCTCATATTCGAACGCTACGCCTTCGGGGTCGTTCTCCTCGAACCATTTCTCTGCGGCATCTTGGTTGGCGAACAGCTTGATGTGGTCGACGTCGCCGACCTGTTTGGCGGTGTTCACGTAGTCCCTCCTCAGCTTGCGCCGGCCCCAGTGCGGCTCTTTGCCCTTGGGGTTCAACGGCGGGACGTACCGTCGGTTCAGCGCCCGCATGACCCCGATCCGGGCGAACATTGTCGGCCGCCGCCCTCCGCGACCAAGATCAGGGCTTCCATTGCGGCCTGCCATTCGGGCGCTGCGTGCTCTTTCTTCGGCAACCCCATGATGTACTCGCCGGCATCGAGCAAGGTCACGAGCTTGCGGCCGCCGACCTCGATTGTATCCTCGAAAGGCCGCCCCCAGCCTTTGGTCATTGCGTGTTTTGGTGTCCCCTGATGGCGAGCCGTAGGTTGCCTCGCTGGAAGTCTGGCCTAACCTCGCCGCCGCGTCCACCGCACCCCTGGCACACAAGCCGCGGCTCCAGGTCCGAGAGCCGGACATCATCCGACCAGCGATCGGCGTTCAGAGCTACGTTGTGGCCGCAGTGGCAGCAGACTAGGACGCCCCGCAAGCCCATCTCGCGCATCTGGCCGAACGTGATCTTGAGCGGCCGGCCGTCGGCATGCGTAGGCGTGTAGCGTCGGGGAGGGCGAGGCATGCCGTCATCAAAGCGCGACGCCACCGAGAGTCAAATTGTCGATTACTGGTGGATCGGAACGCTTGCGAGCTACTGCGGGTCGTGGGTGGGGATGAATGGCGATGGTTACTCGTCGTCTTCCCCGGCCAGAAAGCGATCCGCGGCCCGATCCACTTCACTCTGAGGTATGCGTTGGCGCGGGGGCTTTCTTCGGGACCAAATTAATGCCTTCCCGGTGCCCCCTTCGGCCTTCGCTTGCTCGACGCTCAGCGTCAGAAAACCGTCTACGGTAAAATGTCGCCAGTAATGCTGATCAGTTTTGTCTTGGATGAGGATTGGCGTTTTGCTGCTGATGTCGATATCCAGTTGCACGAGCGGCATCTTCTCGACTTCTTTGATCATGAAATGAAGTTCGAGCGCGCGCCGATCCGCATCTCTCACTGGTACAAACCGCTTTCCCACGGAGCCTCCCGCGCGCTTTTCTTCGTCCAATGAATGGCGTGTTGATTCCGCCGGTTCACGCTGGCGGGCCTCGAGGCGAGTGATAGAGCGCGGCTCCGCCTACTTCGGCGGAGGTCGCACGCCATGATGGCGGACTACCTTTTTTGCTTTTTTTGCAGTCTTACGTACCGCCGATTTCGCCTTCTTTGCTTTCTTCGCTTTTTTTGCCATGCCACCTCTCACTGATCCAAATTGCCATTCGCTGCCACCAGTACTCATGATCGGCTTGGGGACAGTAGTTGTATCCGTTTCTTGCAATGAAGTTCTTGAACACCCTGTGGAAAAAGGGCACCCACACGCGGTTCTTTGCGCGATCTACGGCTTCGAAATAGGTCGCGTCTACCGCTGCATTGTAGGCAAGAGCGTCCAGGGCCCGCATCGGCATCGGCTCATCCGCTGCGATAGTCTGCAGTTTTGATTTCCATTTTTGGCCATCGAGCGATGAATCTAGTTCGAGCTCCGCCAGCAACTCATGGTACTTGCGCTGAAGGAATTCGTGAGTACGCGCTTTATAGCCGAAGTCGAACGTCAGCTGCGCCGTCGCGACGATCAGGACGGCGAACTCAAGCCAAGTTTCATCCATTGAAAAAAGCTTTGACGCCTTTCCGGCCACAGCCGCGCCTAGGACGATTACGAGGAAGTTCGCCGAGCGGTTGACGCCGTCGTAAAAGTCCTTGCGTGCCGTGTGATAGATCGCGTTGCGAAGTGCATCGAACTTCGCTTCGGAATGCGGGTCAGTCATAACGAACCGCCCAGCTCACTTTTTGGGCGGCGGCGGAGGAGGTGGCGGGGCCGGACGCACCGGCGGCTGATTACTTGGATTGGGGCGACCGGGTGGCGGAGCCACCCCTGCGTGCCTTGTTTCGTTGTCGCTCATCGCATGCTCAATAGCGTGGTGTCCGGTGACCGGTCGCGCCCGTATAGGGGTTCACATTGCCGCTCGTGCCGAAATTGTCGCGTTGGGTGCCGTTCGGATTAGTCGCGACGTAGGGCGCCACGTAAGTGCCGTTGCTTCGCGTGTAGCCAGATGACGAGTGGGTGCTCGGGTTAGAGCCTGTCCCGCTCAGATACTGCGCGTTCGCCGCGGGTGCGATCAGCAATAAGCTCGCAATGAGAAAAAGCCGCTTCATTCCCTATTTCTCCCCAAAATGATTTAGCAATCTCTAGATGCAACCATGGCTCCGGTCTGCAGTCTAGCCCAACCGATGATTGAGGCGCATCATTGTACCGGCGCTCAACAGTTTTATTGAGCTTATCTCAGGGCCAGGTTCGGCTTCGGCGGCCGCTTCCATGCTTGCGTGCGAAGGCCTTCGTGGCCTTGTCTTCCATCCTCGAGCGATGGCGTGCCAGCCGCTCGGGGTAGGGATATGGAAATGGCGCGCAAGCTTTCTTGAGCCCGTAGTACCGCCGGGCCCACGACTGCTGTTCATCGTCGTCGAAAGGATAGAAAGGCAGGTCGACGGAGCGGGCCCAGGGGGCGCCGGCCGGCATGTAGGCCGGCTGCTGGAGGTCGAAGTCCCACCACAGGGCGTCAGAGAGCCTGGTACGTTGCTCCCGAGCGGCCAGGCGGTCGATCGTCTCAGCGCAGTAGCGCGGCTCGCCTGTCGGCCCGCCGGCGACTGGCGCGATGATGCCGACGTTGAGGAGCTCTTCGAGCTCGTAGGCTTTAAGCTTGAGCCACTCGAGCACTTCGCGTTCGTCGTAGAGTGGAGGGGCGGTGATCATCGCATTCCAGCTCCGCCGGCAACCCGGGTCCACCTGATCGAGCGGTGTGCAAATCCCGTGTTGAAATATCCTTTCGGCGGGATAGGCACTTCGAAGAGCGTGCACACGCGCCTGAGCACATGCTTCTTCAGCCCGAGGCGACCCGCCACCTCTGCCAATGGTGCGTTCCAAACACGCAGGCCGAGCTCAACTCGAGAGATGCCGGTGTACTTGATGACCTGTTCGTTCTGGAGAGCAGCTAAACGCTCGATCATTTGTTCGGCATAGGCCGCGGCGAGCATCGCCTTCTTGATCTCAGGAGGCGGTTCGTGAGGTACGTCCGGCCGCGCCGGCGGATCCTGAGGCTGTTGGTCGGCGGCGGCGGAAGGATGCGACGCGAGTTGATGGTCGTCCGCGAACAGCGTTGCGACGTCCAGGCCTTCCGTATCGTGGCGCATGTTCTGCTCTCCGTGAGCCCCAGCATGCGTTTGGGATCACTGAAATCGGGCCCGGTCAACTGTGAGAGTTTGTCGTCTTTGTCGACATTGCGTGAACTGCATGCAACTTGAAGGCTTCGGAGCGAGCGTGTCCGCCTTTGTCGGGTCGGGAGCTATCGCAAAACTCGGCAGGCGACGGTGCGGCACTCCGAATCAAATGGCTTTGTGGGCCTGCGCTTATCGATTTTGCTCGCTTTAGCGTTTTGGAGGGAGCAACTTCGTCGACCTGGCCTGGTTGCTAGATCCGATCATGGACCGTCCGGGGTACATCTCCCGAGGCAGCTTCAATCGGATGACTTTTGGGGCGAGGCGCCTCCGCCGGCGGCGTCAGCGAGCGTGCGTGTCAGCGCCTGCCGTCCAATTCATGCCGGCGGGCGAATTTGCGCGCCTGCGGCAGCCGCAGCATGGACCATCTTCTCGCGTCCAAAGAGATTGAAAGGTTTACCTTCGCTCTCCTCGATCATGGATTGCGCCTGCAGTCTCATGAACTCGTCTGCGTACTCACGGCCCTGCAGTTGCGCGATCATGTTGTATTGACGGTTCAGCTTTGCGATGAGGCGATCCCCGGACCAACGAACAACAGCCTGCTGGATCCGCAGAATCCAGTAGGCAATGACCACAGCGGCGCTGCCGACGAACAACGAGAACGTGCCCGGAGTGATCCACGGCGCCGGATAGCCAGGCGCACCAAACGCCATTGCCATCCAATAGGCCGCCTGCGGCCACCAGAGGAGCGCGAATGCTCCCGCGATCCCAAACAGCGCGATCGCGCTGGCAAATCCCATCGTCAAGACCGTGTAGAACTGGCCGCGGGGCATCGAAAACCTCCGTTCTGGGGCTCAACGCCAGATTGCCGTAGCTGGAAGGCCTCTGCAAGCCCGCCAGAAGGCCGCTCAGTCGAGATAGGAGGGCCGCTGGACGCGTTGCATAGCGACAAGGGCCCGCTGGATCGCACGCTCTCGACGAGCCGCCAGGCTGGCCGCTGCCGTCGGCTTCTTCAACCGGATCTTGCGTCGCTTCTTACGGACCTTCTTGACATTCTTTGCCTTCGTGACTGGGAGTGGCACACCCGGGGCATGGTGGAGCTCGCAGCGCTTGTTCAGCTGCCCTTTGCGAATGCGGGTTTTTGTCGTGAGAGCCATGAACGTGCGCTTGCAGCCAGGCTCCGCGCAGACGGATTGATAGCGGATCATCTCGACGTAGCGGCCGTCCTGGCACCAGTGATCCTTCGGGCCGACGATCTGGTACGGCCGACCTCGAGACTTGAACGTGCGGTCAGGGGCGAAGCGGTTCACGAGGGCCTCCCGATATTGCGAGCGCGAGCCGGCGACTTTGATGGACGCAAGAGCCGACGCGGGCACCTCCACTGTGGTGGAGCGGCCAGCGGTGGGGGTGTCAGCGGTGTCAGCGGATTCCGCCTAAACGGGCTCGGAGGAAAATAGAGGGAGGAGGGGGTAAAAAGCCTTGGTGTATCCGCGCGCGCAAGTGACACCGCTGACACCCCAACCGCTGGCGAGGGCTTTGAAGCGTGTTTGCCGTCAGCGCTGTCAGCGCTTGTCAGCGTGGCGAAGCCTACGCCGCCGGCAGCACGTGACCTAAGCCTGTGAGGTGAAAGCGCTGACAGCGTTGACACCCGCTGACAGCGCTGACAGGACCGAAAGATCATGCCGTGCCTCCCTCTGCGGCCCGCCGGCTGGCGGCCGCGAGCGCAATTTCACCGCGGACGGCGTCGCGGCGTTCAGTTTCTGCCCGCCGGATGTCCTCGAAGCGCCCGTCGTGAACGGCGGGGTTGATCCGCCAGTTGGCGGGGTCCGAGCCTACCAGGCGGACCCAACCTTCGACCTCAAGCTGGCCCATCACGGCCATCAATTGCTTGGGGTTTTTGCCGAGGCTACGCGGCCGAGCCCTTTTGACCTCCCTGGCCGTAAGCCGCTCGATATTTCGGGTGAGAATGTAGCCCGCGACCCATCGCGCCTCGTGGTCGTGACCGGCGCCCTCGAGCACTGTGGTGTGAATGAACAGCGCGTGCGCGTAGAGAAATTCCTCGACGTAGCGCCGTGCCCTCCTGGCCGTTGCGGCTGAGATCAGATCGTCCGGGGGTAGTTCGATCGCTTCAGCGACGATGGCCCATTCGATCAGATGGAAGGCGAGGGCGTACCGGCCAAATTCCGCGTCGGCCTTTGCCAGCCACGTTTTCAGTCCGGAGGGGATGTCGGGACGGGCCATCTCTCGAGCCTTAAACGCCTTGATGGCCCAAAGCTCGTCTGCCGCATCGAGGGCGAAGCGGTAGGTTGCCTCTCCGAGACCGGCGAGTGCCAAGGCAACACGTGGGATTGTGGCCTCGATGGCCGGATCCTCGGCGTTGTCCTCTCCGAGCCCAAGCTGGCGGATCGCTATAAGCGCGAACCTTTGGAGGAGCCCGTCGGTCTCGAGATCGGGTGCTAGTCGCGCGATGAGATCATCTTGAATGCCTCCGATGATTGACACTGCCAAATTCGGAGCTTCGACTGATCCGCGGCCCTGGCGATCGACGCGGTAGGCGGCACCTTCCTTGGCCTCCAGCCAAAGTGCTCTGTCCTTGGAGCCCTTCGCCCGGTACGCGTCCATGCCTCCGAGCCACCCGGAGAGCTCATCGGAATATTGGATCAAGGGCGCAATCTCCGGCGTTTCTGCCAGGCGTGTTACGATTGCCTCGGTGGTACTGTCGTTTGAGATTTTTGAGCGCGACTTGGGCGCTGTCGGCTTCACTATGAGGTCTGCCGGATGCCCATCCGGCTCACCCGGCTCTTGGGCTTTTTTCTTCTTTGAGGTCCGAGCCGAAAACGCGAGCTCCGCCCGATCGTAGTCGGCCATTTCCTTGGCGAATGCCGCCGACCAGGCTTTGTTGACGGGGTTCGCAAAAGCAAGAGCCGCCTTCACGGCAGCGGACTTGGCCGACCCCGGATCCCCTACGAGCGCGGTCCAAAGAACACAGAGCACGGACCAAGAGCTTCGGTTCTGAAACATCTGCAGTCGGTTGCTGGCCGGGATCAAAGAGCCGACGACGGCCACCGCCGCAGCCGTGACCGCGTCCGAATTTACGCCCAGCGATCGCGCCCGATCCTTCCCGAAAGCAACCAGGAAAGGCGGGACAATCCCGTCGAGCATGTCTGCTGGCGGCTTCTCCTGCTTCCAAAGGTCGGCCGGTTCGTCCCAATTCCCGGCTGGCGGTTGCCGCGCGGCGACGTCGACGGCTTCAAACTCTGCTTCGGGGCACAAGATGCCGGCGGGATCCTGCGCATACGTGTAGGCGTTGCGAACCCGGATCTCGATGTGGTCGTAAGTTTTTCCGTTGGCGCCCGGCCAATGTTCAACGATCAGCTCCAGGCACTTCTCCTGGCTGATGCCAAGACCGCGGACGTGGCACGCCACGATGTAGGTCCCGTGCGAGGGCGCGCCCCCGGCGAGATAAGCGATCGCGCGTTCGATGTTGAATGGGACATCCAATTCGACCAAAGGGATGTCCCGGTCGATTGCTGAATGCTCGCGAGGGCGGCCGCAAGCGGTCGCCCATGCCTCGGGAAGGGCGGCAAACTCTTCGCCCCCGATGAGGCCATACTCATTGCCATCGACCGTGCTACCGCCGCCGACAACATAGCCGCCAACACCTCGAACATCGATTCCCGCACCGAGCTTCGAATTGCTGTTACCCAATGGCCAAGGCGCCACAAAGTAGCGATGCTCGCCGCCCGAGGCGGTCCGGAACGTCATTTTTGGGGGAAGTTTGCCTAGATCTTGCTCGAGTTCGGCAAGTGACTGCTTCCCCGGTTTCCCTTCCTTGACGTCGATGTCGATAACGACAAGGAAGCCGCTCAAGAAGGGGAGGCCGGTGCGCAGGCCAACGTTGCACACGCGATAGCCGCCGGCCCACAGCCTCTTTACACGCGCGGTATCGTGGGTTGCGAGATCCTTCCAACTGTCCTCGAAGACCGGTGTCTTCCGATTGGGCGCTAGCGGGAATACGTCAAAACCCAGCTCGGCAAGACCGAGCGCGATGTCGAGTTTCGGCTTTAGGCTGGCAAGGGTAGTTCTTTGTTTCGTAACGCTATTCGTGATATCCATCTCTTACTGTTTCAATTTCTGGCCCCGTTCGACCTGCAAGTCGGCGGGGCCATTCTTTTGGCGCCCGACGGGGACGTTTCTTTCTGGCCCTCATTGTCTGGTGTTTAGGAATGCTTGGCCGGTGGAGCGCGCCAACGCGCGCGAAGGGTTAGGCGGCCGTTTCGGAGGTCGACTTGCGCCGACGGCTCCACATCCAAGCATCAAGGTCAGTCACGTCGTAGACCACCTTAGAAGGGATTGGCGTGATGTAGGTCGGGCCCCCGCCACGAACGCGCAGGCGTTCTAGCGTCGCAGTCGAGAGGCGCACGTGCTTGGCTGCCTCTTTTGTATTCAAAAATTGCTGCATCCTTTCTCTCCATTTGGAGGCGCCGGCGCTCAGCGAAGAAGCGACCGGGGCCGACTGACTGGATCAGATGCTAGCCACGGCCATCAGAAGCCGTCTCCCCTTGCATTTGTGGGTTTGTCGATTTTAGCGATTCACAAACCCACAATTCTGCGTTCTCCCTCACTGATCGGCACGACGTTCTCGCCTGCGAGGATCGGTTTCTGCGCTGGCAAAGCTCCAATTCCAATGATCTTTCTGAGCTCGGTTTCCAAGATCGAGGCCACCAACCGCTTCTCCGGCAGCATGTCGTACTTGTCATAGGTGGCGGTGACATCGCCCTCCAAATGGTCCAGCAGCGCTTTGACGTCCTCGCGTTTCGCGCCGCCGCGGCGCGCGATCGTCGCGGCAGTGCGCCTGAGATCGTGCGGTGTGAAGTGCGCTAAGCCAAGATGCTCCCGGATGCCCTTGCGTGCCGGCCCTTTCCCTTTGGCTGACCTTCCGTTCAGGGCGGCGGACAAGGCATCTCGGGTGACCGGCAGCAGCTGGGGCCTCGCCTCCACCTGAGACTCGTTCCCAGTTGAGTCGGCCCCCTTGGCCGCCGTGGACCATGAGCAGAAAACGGCCCCTTGATCGTCCCGAATGATTGCCTCTCGCACCGTGGCAACTGCCAGTGCATTCAACGGGACAATCACTTCCCGGCGCTTCTTTACCCGATGTTTTGGGATGTGGTACTGCGGATCCTCACCCGTAGACCCCACCAATTCTAGGATGAGCAAGCCGGCCGATTGGCCAGGCCGGACCATGGTTGCCAGAATGAACCGAAGGGCGAGGGCGACGGCGCGGCCGGCCGGCAGCTCTGGATCATCCAGACCCCACCAAAGCGTCCGGATCTCCTCATCATTGAGGACGCGCTCTCGGGCTGTTTCTTGGTAGCGCCGGCGCATATCGGCGACCGGATTGATCGGGACATGCTTGCGCCCGGGTTCCTTTGCCCAGGAAAACAGAGTGTGGAGGATTGATTGCGTCCGGTTTGCCCCCACGGGCGCCGTGGCGCCGATCTCCTCGAGGAGTTCGGCCACGTCGTCGTCAGTAATCTCGGAAGCGATTCGGCGCTTCCACTTGGCCCGGGGCTTCTTTAGGTACCCCTCATCGTTCTTCCAGCTCGTCTTCCGCACCTTGGCATATTGGTCAAGATAAAGCTGGGCGAGCTCATCGAACGTCAATCGGTCCCGCTTGGGTCGATTCGCTCGCTTCTCCGCGGCGGGGTCGGCGCCATTGGCAATGTTCCCCAGCAGGATCTTGGCTTGGGTGCGGGCTGCCTCGGGAGCCAGCTTGCCGACCGCAGCCACGGTGTAGCGCCGGACCGGCGCCGTACGGCCGGTTCCCGCCCGGTAGACAATGATGAACGACTTGGCCCCGGTGGGGCGGACGCGCACCCCAAACCCGGGAAGCTTCGCGTCCCAGACCGTGTATTCGGACGCTTGCTTTTCCAGGCCATCGACCAGGCTCTTTGTGATGGTTTGACCGCTCATTTGCCCTCCGGGAAGCACGGGGGAAGCACCGCGGTGCCAATCACAGCAGGCGCCTGATACCGGATGGTTATGGCGTGACCGGTTTTCCTCGCCACGTTAGGGCGCGTGAGGGGGGCTGAGGGCGGGTGAGGGAATAGCTGGTATGTTTTGGGTACTGCAGGTCGTTGGTTCGAATCCAGCTGCCCCGACCAGTCCCGGGCGGCGCTGGCCTAGAGGTCAGCATCCAACCGGCAATGGCCAGGCATCTACGCGTCCGGCCTCCGCTTCGCGCGGAAATCAGCAAAGCCTCATCGAACCTTCGCCCGTCGCGATAGACAAATCCGTGTTGGGGATTTCAGCGCCCAATGTCTAAACGGACGCCGCCAAGCGATGAATATTCCGCTTGCGCGGCGTTGCGTTTTGTCCGCCGCGCTCGTCAGTTCGAGGCGTACCAGCCGGGCGGAAATGGCACGTACGGCCAGGCCATCTGATTGTCGTTGGCGGCTTGCGGCGGCCGTTGCGACGCCATGCTCACGATTGGCGCGGGCGGGATCACGCGCAACGCGAGGCGCAGACGCGCACATTGCAATTTCATCATTGTCGTCCCCCCAGCAATCTACTTGCTTCCAAACGTCCGATCGTCTGCAAAGTTCAGTCTTAAAATCGCCCTGCGCCGAAACGGCGCGCCCGTCCTCAAATCACGGGCATTCTAGAAAAACCGGCGCGGGCTTTCAACCAAACGCGCCGCTCCATCCCAAGAAGTAAGGTTGATCGGCAAGGTTAAAGGCGAGCGGCTGTTGCGGCCGTTTGGCTGGCTGCTATCAGGTCGGTCCCGGCTCGCGATGGGCTGTCCATTCTGTGCCACCACAGATGATTGTTCGTCGCGGCGCGCGGATCAGCCTAAGTTCTGCGCCAGCGAGTTCTGCCATGTCTATTGACCGCAACATCGGGACCATCGGTCCGCAGTCAAACTGGACCGAGATCTGGCACCTCTGGACGGTGATCGTGCCGCGCCGCTCCATCAACGGGCAGTTCGTGCTCGGCAAGGTCTGGCGCCGCCATGACGGCCGCGACTGGATCTACAAGAAGTTCACCGAGTTCGACGGCGAAGAGGCGGCCTAACTGCCGCCTCTCTCAGGCCGCCTTCGCTTCCGCAGCCGGCTTGGCCGGCGGCGGCTTCAGCGGCTTGTCCTGCTTCTTCGACCACGAGATGTAATAAGCCACCGTCGTCATGATCGCGATGCCGGCGACGCTGACGAAGATCTGCGCGAGCAGCGACCCTGAGCTCATCGACAGCTCGAAATGACCGACGAAGGACAGGAACACGCCGACGCAGAACACGGCGAGCGACTGCTGGCCACAGACGATCAAGGGGTCGAACACCTTCCACTCCAGCCCCGGCCACTCCTTCGGCACGAAGCGGATCACCAGGATCACGATCACCACGAAGTGGAGGAAGCGATACGGTGCGAGGTTGGTCTTGTCATTGGGGTTGAAGGCCGAGAACAGCCATTCCGGGAACATGCCGCCGAAGGTGGGGAAACGGCCGGCCATGGTCATGACCAGCGCGAACAGGAGATAACCGAGGCAGACCCACAGCGTAACAGGCGAATTGATCAGCGTTGCCGAGCGCCGCGCGCCCCCCATCGAGCACCAGGCGCCGAACACGAACAGCACCTGCCAGCAATAGGGGTTGAAGTACCACTGGCCGGCCGGATAGGCGTTCAGGTTCCAGCCGTAATGGCGCGCGGCGAGCCACAGCACGATCGACAGTATCATCGTCAAATCGGGCTTGCGCAGCATGAACCACAGCACCGGCGGAAACAGGCCCATCAGCACGATGTAAAGCGGCAGCACGTCGAGGTTGAGCGGCTTGAAGCGCAGGAACAGGCCCTGGCGCAGCGTCTCGGTGGCGTTGTCGACGAGGCCGGCGACGTTGAACTCGTTGATCATCTCGGAATCGCCGAAGCGCAGCGCGAGATAGCTGATTGATGCGATGTAGATCACGAACAGGATGATGTGGGCGACATAGAGCTGCCAGACCCGCTTGGTCAGCCGCGTGGCACCGACGATGAAGCCGCGGTCCAGCATCATCCGTGCATAGACGAAGGAGGCGGTGTAGCCGGAGATGAAGACGAACAGGTCGGCCGCGTCGGAAAAGCCGTAGTTGCGGGTCGTGATCCAGTTCACGACGTTGTCGGGGATATGGTCGAGAAAGATCGCCCAGTTTGCGACACCGCGAAACAGGTCGAGCCGGAGGTCGCGACCCTTGTCGGGAAGTGTGGCGCTGACGTTCAGGAAGGCCATGCGTCGGGAGCTTTCAGAGAGGACAGAAGCACGGAGATCGATGAAACCGGGCCGCCAAACGGGGTCCCAGGATGAAACGCGGGTACGCAATTGTCACGGTGCAGCATAATGACTATACCGTTGGCGAGGGTTGCCGGGCCCGGAATCAGGATCAGTTCCCAACCGGCTTCTCTATACTATCCCCGAGATTTCCACCAACTGCCACCGTGACGCATCGAAATCGAACGGAAAGACCAAGAGGCCCGGACCAGTCATGACCGCACGCATTTTCAAGCCCGCCAAAAACGCGATGCAATCCGGCCGGTCCAAGACCAGGGAATGGCAGCTCGATTACGAGCCGGAGCAGCCGCGCTCGGTCGAGCCGCTGATGGGCTGGACCTCGTCGGCCGACATGAAGCAGCAAATAACGCTGCGCTTCCACAGCAAGGAAGAGGCGATCGCCTATTGCGAGCGCAAGGGCATCGCCTACCAGGTGATCGAGCCCAAGGAGTCGATCCGCCGGCCGGTTGCCTATGCCGACAATTTCTCGTTCCGCCGCGGCGAACCCTGGACGCATTGAGGGGTGGGCGGCCGCTCTGGAAACCCTGGCATCGGTGTCAGACCAGCTCCTTCCAGATCACCGTCGTGGAACGGAATGCGTACCGTCGATCGGCGAGCAAGAGGGGAAGATGCCAAGGAAGTCCAACTAAGATTACGGCGAAGGCGGCGACTGGCGCTCCGTATTCGGGGCGAGCTGCTGCGAACCGTATGCTGGCAATCACCAGCGTTGCGATCAGGTTGAGCGTGAACAAGGGAAAGGCCGACTGCCAAAGTCGCTCGGATAGTATCGGCCGCTGGAATGCGTAGCCAAACAAGCCGACAAGCTGAGCAATAGTCAGCGTCAGAATGACGTAGTCTGCCAACGGGTAGATCGGGTGCGGCCCATCGACGAGGATAACGCCGACGCCCCCCAAGGTCGTAACGCCGAACAGCGCAAAGTAAAGTTTCCAAAGCATCCCGCAGACCGTGCATTGCTGCGGCTCCTATAGCTGCGGGCGATACGTTTCGCAATTGCATCTACCGCGCGAAATGCGTGCGGTAGCGCCACAAGATCGGCCAGGGGGTCCGTCCGGCCCTTGGCAGCCATTTCCCACCGTGCTTCGCTGCCTCGCATGACACGACCAGGACGAGGTGGGGGATGGCGGGGCGTGACCAGCTCGACGGCGTCGATCTGAAAATCCTATCCGAACTGCAGCAGGACGGGCGGGTTCGCAACAACGAGCTGGCGCTGCGCGTCGGCGTTTCCGCGCCGAACTGCCTGCGGCGGCTGAAGTCGCTGTTCAGCCGCGGCGTGATCCGGGCGGTTCGCGCCGTGATCGACGAGCGGCTGCTCGGCTACGAGGTGGTGTCGTTCGTCTCGATCCAGCTCGGCAGCCAGGCCCAGCCGGTGCTGGAGGCGTTCGAGAGCTCGATCGCCGCAATCCCGCGCATCCAGCAATGCTGGCGGATTTCCGGCGACACCGACTATCTGCTCAAATGCGTGGCCCCGAGTGTCGAGAGTATGCGGCAGCAGCTCTTGCATTTCGCCGCGATGCCTAACGTCAAGAACGTGCGCAGCTTCCCCGTGCTCGGGGTCGCCAAGGACGTGCCGCTGCCATTGCAGGAGGTCGCGGTGGCAGTGCCGGCGGGGTAGGGCTCCGAATATTCCACGATCAAGTCTGATTCTCAGAAAAGCGCCTCAGCGATACCGCCCCCGAAACTCGCGCGGGGAGGTGCCGGTCCAGTTTCGGAAGGCCCGCGAAAAGCTCTTCTCGTTGCGGAAGCCGGCGATCTCGGCGATGCGCTTGATCGGCGTGCGGCCGCGCATCAGCTCCTGTTTGGCCAGCTCGAATTTCGTCTCCTCCTTGAGATCGCGCAGCGAGGTGGACTCCTCGCGCAGACGGCGATGCATCGTGCGGGTGGAGAGCGCAAGCTCGCGCGCGACGTCCTCGGCGCCGAGGACCCGTCCGCGCGCTTCTCGCAGCACGCGGCGGACGCGCTCGACCAGCAGGCGGTCGCGCCGGTACGGCAGCACGGTGAGCCGGAGCGCGCCCTTGAGCATGTTGTCGAGATCGGCCGCGCTGCGCGTCAGCGGTAGCGACAGATAGTGCTTGTCGAAGACGATGGCCGCGCGGTCCGCGTCGAAGCGGACGTTCCGGCAAAAGATGGTCGGATAGACCGAGACGTGGCCGGGCTCTGAGTAAGGAAACTCAGCCGCGCGGAGCGCGATCTGGGAGTCGACAGCCCAGCATGAGAAGCCGAGGACGTAGCGGAACAGCGTGACGAGGCAGAACTCGCGGAAGGGCCCGAGGTCACGGAGCTGACGGATCGACACGACGGCGGTCTCTTCGCCAACCTCGAGATCGAGCAGCACATCCTCTGTGACCAAGCGGTGATGCCGGCACCAGCGCTTGAGCGCGACCTCCAGCGTCGGTGCGGTGATCGAGGCCCGGCACAGCATGCCGTAGGTGCCCCATGGCAGCCGGCGCGAGAACCAGCCAAGCGCCTCGTCATCGAGCTCGCGCATGGCATGGCCCGCCAGCGCTTCGAACTGGGCCGCGGTCACACGCCCATCAGGAGAATTCACAAGCTCCGGCGCGACCTGACCCCGGCTCAACGCTTCGGCGGGATCGCGGCCGTAATGCTCGTACGCGGCCACCACGCCGCGGACGAAGGCGGCGGGCGTGACGGCGCGGCGCGGAATCGCGGTGGCGGCTTGAAAAGGCATAGGATTCCTCTCAGAAATCCTCGCCAAGTTTGGCGGAAAATGCAACCTTTTCGACTGCAAGAGGGCCGGGACCGGGCTAGGTTCGGAGCCCAAAATACGGAGGACTCGCCTTGAACATCCCGAGCATCGATTTCGATCTGGGCGAAGACATCAGCCTGCTGCGCGACACCGTTCGTTCGTTCGTGGAGGCAGAGATCACCCCGCGTGCCGCCGAGATCGAAAAGGCTAATCTTTTCCCCGCAGATCTCTGGAAGCGCTTCGGCGACCTCGGCCTGCTCGGCATGACCGCGCCGGAGCAATATGGCGGCTCCAATATGGGCTATCTCGCCCATATCGTCGCCATGGAGGAAATCTCGCGCGGCTCGGCGGCCGTGGCCCTGTCCTACGGCGCCCATTCCAATCTTTGCGTCAACCAGATCCGCCGCAACGGCAATGACGCGCAGCGGCAGCGTTATCTGCCGAAGCTGATCTCAGGCGAATATGTCGGTGCGCTCGCGATGTCCGAACCGGGCGCCGGCTCCGACGTGGTCTCGATGAAGCTGCGCGCCGACAAGCGCGGCGACCGCTACGTGCTCAACGGCTCCAAGATGTGGATCACAAACGGCGGCGATGCCGACGTGCTGGTGGTCTATGCCAAGACCGATCCGGAGGCCGGCCCGCGCGGCATGACCGCGTTCCTGATCGAGAAGGGTTTCAAGGGCTTCACGCACGGTCAGCATCTCGACAAGCTCGGCATGCGCGGCTCCAACACCTATCCCTTGTTCTTCGACGATTGCGAGGTGCCGGAGGAGAATGTGATGGGCAAGGTGGGCGAGGGCGTCAAGGTGCTGATGTCCGGCCTCGATTACGAGCGCGCGGTGCTCTCGGGTGGCCCGCTCGGCATCATGGCGGCCTGCATGGACGCAGTGGTGCCCTACATGCACGAGCGCAAGCAGTTCGGCCAGCCGATCGGCGACTTCCAGCTGATGCAGGGCAAGCTCGCCGACATGTATGCGACCTGGCAGGCCACGCGCGCCTATGTCTATGCGGTGGGCCGCGCCTGCGACCGCGCCGACCACGCGCGCACCCTGCGCAAGGACGCGGCTGCTGCGATCCTCTATTCCGCGGAGAAGGCAACGTGGATGGCGGGCGAAGCAATCCAGGCGCTGGGCGGGGTCGGCTATACCTCCGAATTCCCGGTCGGGCGCCTGTGGCGCGATGCAAAGCTCTACGAGATCGGCGCGGGCACCTCGGAGGTGCGCCGCATGCTGATCGGCCGCGAGCTGATGGCCGAGACGGCTTAAGTCCTTCACCCCATTGGAATCACCATGCCGCTTCATTCCAGCATCGATCCGTCGTCATCAGATTTTGCACGCAATTCCGAGGCCATGCGCGGCCTCGTCGCGGACTTGCGTGAGAAACTCAGCGAGGTCGCCGGCGGCGGCGGCGAGGCTTCGCGCAAGCGCCACACCGCGCGCGGCAAGATGCTGGCACGCGAGCGCGTCGACCTCCTGGTCGATCCCGGCACCTCGTTCCTGGAGCTATCGCCGCTCGCAGCCTATGGCCTCTATGGCGGTGACGTGCATTCGGCCAGCGTCGTCACTGGCGTTGGGCGCATCTCGGGCCGCGAATGCGTGATCGTCGCCAACGATGCCACCATCAAGGGCGGCACCTACTACCCGATGACGGTGAAGAAGCATCTGCGCGCGCAGGACATTGCGCGGCAGAACAATCTGCCCTGCGTCTACATGGTGGATTCCGGCGGCGCCTTCCTGCCGCTGCAGGACGAGATCTTTCCGGACGAGCGGCACTTCGGCCGCATCTTCTACAATCAGGCGCAGATGTCGTCGCAGGGCATTCCGCAGATCGCGATCGTGATGGGCTCCTGCACCGCCGGCGGTGCCTATGTGCCGGCGATGTCGGACGAGAGTATCATCGTGCGCAACCAGGGCACCATCTTCCTCGGCGGCCCGCCACTGGTGAAGGCCGCGACCGGCGAGGTCGTCAGTGCGGAGGAGCTCGGCGGCGCCGACGTGCATTCGCGGCAGTCCGGCGTGACCGATCACTACGCCCAGAACGATGCGCATGCGATCGGCATCGCCCGGCGTATCGTCGGCACGCTCAAGCCTTCCGTGCGGCCGAACCTGAACATGCATAAGCCGCGCGATCCGCTGTTCGCGGCGGAGGAAATCTACGGCGTGGTGCCGGTCGACGGCCGCAAGCCGTTCGACGTGCGCGATATCATCGCGCGCATCGTCGACGGCTCGGAGTTCGACGAGTTCAAGAAACTCTATGGCACGACGCTGGTGTGCGGATTCGCCCATATCTGGGGCTATCCGGTCGGCATCATCGCCAACAACGGCATTCTCTTCAGCGAGAGTTCGCTGAAGGGTGCGCATTTCATCGAGCTGTGCTGTCAGCGCGGCATTCCCCTGGTATTCCTGCAGAACATCACCGGCTTCATGGTCGGCAAGAAGTACGAGGCGGGCGGCATCGCGCGCGACGGCGCCAAGCTCGTCACGGCGGTTGCGACGGCGTCGGTGCCGAAATTCACCGTCGTAATCGGCGGCTCCTACGGCGCCGGCAATTATGGCATGTGCGGCCGTGCCTACGCGCCGCGCTTCCTCTGGATGTGGCCGAACGCGCGCATCTCGGTGATGGGCGGCGAGCAGGCCTCGATGGTGCTGAGCCAGGTCCGACGCGATAATATCGAGGCCAAGGGCGACAGCTGGTCCAGGGAAGAGGAAGACAAGTTCCGCGAGCCCATTCGCGCGCAATATGAGAGCCAGGGCCACCCGTACTACGCGACCGCGCGGCTGTGGGACGACGGTGTGATCGATCCGGCCGACACGCGTCTCGTGCTCGGCCTTGGCCTCTCGGCGGCATCGAATGCGCCGCTCGAGCCGACGAAATTCGGCCTGTTCAGGATGTGATGCGATGGACCGCTCAAAACTCTACCGGCGTTTCCGCACGCTCCTGGTCGCCAACCGCGGCGAGATCGCCTGCCGCGTCATCCGCACCGCCCGTGCGATGGGCCTGCGCACGGTCGCGATCTATTCCGAGGCCGATCGCGAGGCGATGCATGTCGCGCTCGCCGATGAGGCCGTATTGCTCGGGCCCGCCCGCGCCCGCGACAGCTATCTCAATATCGAGCGCTTGATCGAGGCCGCGCGCAAGACCGGAGCGGAGGCCGTGCATCCCGGCTACGGCTTCCTCTCCGAGAATGCTGAGTTCGCGCAGGCTTGTTATGACGCCGGCCTCGTCTTCGTCGGGCCGACCGCCGGGATGATGACGGCAATGGGCTCGAAATCCGGCTCGAAAGAGCTGATGGAGAAGGCCGGCGTGCCGCTGGTATCAGGCTATCACGGCGAGGCCCAGGACGAGGCTACGCTCGCCAAGGCGGCGGACAAGATCGGCTTTCCCGTGCTGGTGAAGGCCTCCGCCGGTGGTGGCGGGCGCGGCATGCGCATCGTGCGGTCCGCCGATGAGTTGGCGCCGGCGATCGTCAGCGCCAAGCGCGAGGCCAAGGCCGCCTTCGGCGACGACCGCATGTTGATCGAGAAGTACGTCGACAATCCCCGGCATATCGAGGTGCAGATCATCGGCGACAGCCATGGCAATCTGCTCTCGCTGTTCGAGCGCGAATGCACGCTCCAGCGCCGGCATCAGAAGGTGATCGAGGAGGCGCCATCACCGACGCTCAATGCTGCGCAGCGCGAAACCGTCTGCGCCGCCGCGCGAAAAGCGGCGGGCGCGGTGAACTATGTCGGTGCCGGCACCATCGAGTTCGTCTCCGACGGCAAGGACGTGTTCTTCATCGAGATGAATACGCGCCTGCAGGTCGAGCATCCCGTCACCGAGCTGATCACCGGCATCGACCTGGTCGAGTGGCAGCTGCGCGTTGCCTTCGGCGAGGCGCTGCCGCTCAAGCAGGATGAGATCAGGATCAACGGCCATGCCGTCGAGGCGCGCGTCTATGCCGAGAACCCGACCAAGAATTTCATGCCGTCGGTCGGCAGGATCTCGACCTGGCGGTTGCCGGCGGAGACCGGGGGCTTGCGCATCGACGCCGGCTATCGCGAGGGCGATACGGTCTCGCCGTATTATGACGCCATGCTCGCCAAGGTGATCGCGTGGGCGCCGACGCGGGACGTCGCGATCGAGCGGCTGAACCGCGGGCTGGAGGAGTCCGACGTCCGCGGCATCGTCACCAACATCCCGTTCCTGTCGGCGCTGATGACGCATCCGAAGGTGCGGGCGAATGCGATCGACACCGGCTTCATCGAGCGCGAGCTGGCGGTGCTGACCGCCGCGGCGCCGGCGCCCGGAGAGCTCGAGCTCTGCGCCGCAGTTGCCGCCATCGTCAACGAGGAGCGGCAGACCGCGCATGCGGAGGCGAGTTCGCCGTGGCAGACCTTCGGCTGGCAGCCGGTCGGTCGCCGCCAGCGCAGCTTTGCCTTCCGTGTCGGCCATGGTCCGGAGCAGAAGATCGCGCTGAACTATGGCAGCGGACCGTCGACGCTGGTGATCGGCGAGCGCGAGCTGGCGTTCACGATCGCTGCGAAGGATGGCGGCTTCGACCTGACGCTCGACGGCGTCAAATCGTCAGTGGCAGCGGTCATCGATGGCCATGAGCTGTACCTGCGCACGCGCAACGGCCGCTTCGACCTGCATTGGGTCGATCCGTTCGGCGGCGAGAGCGAGGAGCATGTCGGCGAGGACAAGATCGCAGCGCCCTTGCCCGGCACGGTGGTTGCCGTGCTGGCAGAGGAGGGGACCAAGCTGGAGAAGGGCGCGCCGATCCTCACGCTGGAAGTGATGAAGATGGAGCAGACGCTGCGCGCGCCCTATGCCGGCGTGCTGAAGTCCATCAAGTGCAAGGTCGGCGACATCGTGCAGGAGGGCGTCGAGCTCGCTATGGTCGAACCTGCAGGGGAATGAGATGAGCGATCCGGTCCGCATCATCGAAATGGGGCCGCGCGACGGCCTCCAGAACGAGGAGACCGCCGTCAGCGTTGAGGCGCGCATCGCCTTCATCGAGGCGCTCGTGGCGGCCGGGCTGGATACCGTGGAGGTCGGCGCCTTCGTCTCGCCCAAGGCCATCCCGCAGATGGCAAGCTCGGATGCCGTGCTGCGCGGCGTCGCGCAGAAGGGCGCCGAATTCCACGTGCTGGTGCCGAACGAGAAAGGCTATGACGCCGCGCGTGCCGCGGGCGCGAAAGTGGTCTCCGTGTTCGCGGCGGCCTCCGAGGGGTTTTCCCGGGCGAACATCAACTGCACGATTGCGGAGTCCATCGAGCGCTTCAAGCCGGTGCTGGCGCGCGCCAGGGAGGATGGCGTCAAGGTGCGCGGCTATATCTCTTGCGTGCTGGGCTGTCCGTTCGATGGCGAGATCAAGCCGAAGGCGGTGGCGGATCTTGCGAGCACGCTGTTCGATCTCGGCTGCTATGAGATCTCGCTCGGCGACACCATCGGTGTCGGCACGCCAGCCAGGGCCAAGGAGATGCTGCGCGCGGTTGCCGCCAACATTCCCGCAGCCAGGCTCGCGATGCATTTCCACGACACTTACGGCCAGGCGCTCGCCAACCTCTATGCAGGGCTGGAGGAGGGCGTCCGCGTCATCGACGCCGCTGCCGGCGGGCTCGGCGGCTGTCCCTATGCGCCGGGCGCGACGGGGAACGTCGCGACCGAGGACGTCGTCTACATGCTGGAGGGTATGGGCGTCAGGACGGGTGTCGATATGGAGAAGCTGCTGGCGGCGACGAACGCGATGAGCGGCGTGCTCGGCAAGCCGCCCGTGAGCCGCGTGGCCTCCGCGCTGAACGCGAAGAAGAAGCGGGCTGTCTCCTAGTTCTCCGTCATTGCGAGCGAAGCGAAGCAATCCAGAGTCTTTCCGCTGAGGCGGTCTGGATTGCTTCGTCGCAAGGGCTCCTCGCAATGACGACCGAGAGAGTTTTCAAGCCGCCTTCAGCCCGACATCCGGCAGGCGCGGGCGGTTCTTCAGCGCCTTGGCCATCAGGGCCTCGACCTCGGCCTTTTCCTGCGGCAGCAGCGCAAGGCGCGGCGGGCGGGTCAGGGCGGTGCCGCGGCCCATGATGTGCTCGCACAGCTTGATGCACTGGACGAGGTCCGGGCGGGCATCGAGGTGCAGCAGCGGCATGAACCATTCGTAGAGCGGCATCGCCTCGGCGAAGCGCCCGGCCTTGGCGAGGCGGAACAGGGTCTCGCCCTCGCGCGGGAAGGCGTTGGACATGCCGGAGACCCAGCCAACGGCGCCCATGGCGACGCTCTCGACGATGACGTCGTCGAGACCTGCGAACAGCACGAAGCGGTCGCCGACCATGTTGCGGGTGTCGATGAACCGCCGCGTATCGCCGGAGGAATCCTTGAAGCAGACCACGGTCTCGACGTCGGCGAGCGAGGCGAGGATGTCTGGCGTAACGTCGTTCTTGTAGATCGGCGGGTTGTTGTAGAGCATCACGGGAAGGTCAGTCGCGGAGGCGACGGCGCGGAAATGCGCGGCGGTCTCGTGCGGCTTGGAGGAATAGACCAGCGCCGGCATCACCATGACGCCGTCGATGCCGACGCGTGCGGCTTCCTTCGCGGTCTCCACCGCAAACGCGGTGGTGAATTCGGCGATGCCGCACAGCACGGGCACGCGGCCCTTCGCGACCGACTTCGCCGCTTCCATGATCGCGACCTTCTCCTTGCGCTCGAGCGAGGTGTTCTCGCCGACCGAGCCGCAGACGATCAGGCCGGAGACGCCGTCGCGGATCAATCCGTCCATCACCTTGGCGGTTGCGTCGATGTCGAGCGAGAGATCGTCGTGGAATTGGGTGGTGACGGCCGGGAAGACGCCTTCCCAGGCAACGCGGCGGCTCATGGTTTGACTCCAGGTGTATATGCCGGCGGGGGGCTGGAGCCGCCGGCTCTTGTGAAAGGGGTGGGAACGGGATCAGAGCGTCGCGCCGACCTTGCGCAGCTCGGCGAGGACGGGGGCCTTGGGCAGCCAGATCTTGTCGAACTCGGCAATCACGGCCTCAGTGTCCTTGGCGTCGACCTGGCGGATCGGGATCGGTGCTTTCTTGAAATTCTCGATCAGCGTGGGCTCGTTGCCGGCGAGCTCGTCGATCTGCGCGTCCAGCGTCGCCTTGATCGTTTTCGTGATCAGCTCGCGGTCGGCGGCGGGCAGCGATTGCCAGACGCGGCCGGAGACGACCGCGGCCATCGGCATGAAGACGGCGTTCATCTGCAGGATCACCTTCGACACCTTGTCGAAACGCTGGTTCCAGGAGAATTCGAGATCGGCCTCGAGACCATCGACTTGGCCGTTGGCCATGGCGTCGAACACTTGCGGCGTCGGGATCGGCGTCGGCGCCGCGCCGAGCGAGGAATAGAAGTCGCGATAGACCGGCGTCGGGTTGATGCGCAGCTTCATGCCCTTGATGTCGGCGAGCGAATTCAGGTCCTTGGAGGAGAACACCGCGCGCATTCCGGTGATGCCCCAGCCGAGCCCGATCGTGCCGGTCTCCTGCGGCAGCACCTCGAACAACTTCACCGCCGCCGGATGCCGCACGAACTTCGCCACCGCCGGCGTCGAGCGCACGATGTAGGGCGCGTTGATCGCGGCGATGTGCGGCACGCGCGAGCCGAGCTCGGCGGCCTGGATGAAGCCCATGTCGAGCGCGCCGGACTGCAATTGCTGCATCATCGCGGTCTCGTTGCCGAGCTGGCCGGCGTGGAAGACGGTCAGGGTCAGGCGGCCGTTGGTGGCGGCCTTGAGCTCGTCGCCGAATTTGAGCGCGGCCTTGTTCCAGGAATGGCCGTTCGGTGTGATCAGGCCGAGGCGGAATTCCTTGGCCTGGGCGAGCGCCAGCGACGGGGCGAACACCGAGGCGGCGGCACTGGCGGCGAGAAAGCGGCGGCGGGAAAGCGGCATGGTCGGGCTCCTTTCGGATGGGTCTATTTGACGAGGATCAGCGAGAGCGAGGGATAGAGCGAGAGCAGCACCAGGAGGATGCAGGCGATGACGAAGAAGGGCAGCGTCACCATGAACATCCTGCCGGGCTTGGCGCCGGTGACGGCGGCCGCGACGAAGAAGCAAAGCCCGACCGGCGGCGACAAAAGGCCGAGCACGAGGTTGATCACCACGACGACGCCGAATTGCCGGGGGTCGATGTGATAGATCTCGGTTGCGACCGGCAGCAGGATCGGCACCGTCATGATCAAGCCGGGAATGCCGTCGATGACAGTGCCGATCAGCAGCAGGATGACGTTGCAGATCAGCATGAAGCTGACCGGATCCTTGGCGACGGTCTGGATCCAGGCGGCGGTCTCCTGCGGCACCTTGCCGAAAATCAGCACCCAGGAGAACACCGCGGCGGCTGCGACCAGAAACAGCACGATCGCCGAATAGATCGCACTGCGCAGCATCATCTGTGGCAGCTGCGAGAACTTGAACTCCTTGGTCCAGAACTTTCCGACCAGGGCCGCAGCCACCGCGCCGACGGCCGCGGATTCCGTGGCGTTGGCGAGGCCGCCGAGAATGGTGCCGACGATGACGATCGGGATCAGCAGCGTCGGCGAGGTCCGCAGGATGGTCATCACGCGCTGGCGCGGCGTCTGGTAGTCCGCGCGCGGATAGTTGTAGATGTAGCCCATCAGCGCGATGACGAGGCAGAACATCACGGTGAGGATGACGCCCGGGACGATGCCGGCGATCAGCATGTCGCTGACCGAGACCTGTGCCAGCACGCTGTAGACCACGAACATCACCGAGGGTGGGATGATCGGGCCGAGCATGCCGCCATAGGCGGTCAGGCCGGCCGCGAAGGTCTTGTCGTAGCCCTTCTTCTCCATCTCGGGGACCATGATCTGCGCCATGATCGCGACCTGCGCGGTCGCCGATCCCAGGATGGACGAGATGAACATGTTGGCGAGGATGTTGACGTAGGCGAGCCCACCCTTGAGCGAGCCGACGAAGGCCATCGCCATGTCGACGATGCGCCGCGTGATGCCGCCGCCATTCATGATCTCGCCGATCAGGATGAAGAGCGGGATTGCGATCAGGCCGTAGCTGTCGACGCCGCCGAACAGCTGCAGCGGATAGGACTGGAACAGCACCGGGTTGCCCGAGGCGGCGATGTAGACGAGGCCGGCGAGGCAGAGGCAGAGGCCGATCGGCACGCCGACCAGCATGAAGGCCATGAAGGCTGCTGACGTGATCATCAATTGACCCCGTCGAGCTCGGAGAGCTGGAAGCCCTTCGGCGGCGTGCGCGGGACCAGCTCGAGATCTTCAAGCAAGTTGGCGAGACCATGAACGGTCATCGACACCGCGAAGATCGGCAGCGTCAGATAGAGCACCCAGGTCGGCCAATTCAGCGTCTGCGTGCGCTCGGTGTAGAGGAAGTTGAAGGTCTCGGCGGCGAGCTTACGCCCGTCGAAGCCGGCGCGGGCGACGCCGACCGGGTCCATCCAGAGCACGCAGGTGACGATCAGGGCGACGCCGAACACCACGACGAGGCCGGTCGAGATCACTTTTGCAAATTTCTGGTGCTGAGCGGAAAGTCGCTCCGTCAGCATGGTCACGGCGAAATCGAGCCTCAGCCGAGTCATCGCGGATGCCCCGATGAAGGTCAGCCAGACCACGCAATAAACGGCAGATTCATCGATCCAGTAGATCGGGAAATGCGAGTAGCGAGTGACGACATTCACCAGGATCAGCCCGGTGAGCAGGTACATCAGGCCCATCAGCGCGAGCCGCTCGCAGGCGAGCAGGGCGCTCGACATCCGGACGATCATGCGTCGGAGGCTGAGTGCGCGCGTGGCCGGCATGGTCTGCTCGATCATGAAAGAGGCCCCAACCCCCTGAAGATTTGTCGTGCGATTGCCAAATGTATAATTTATACATTTTGGGAGTCAAACGGAGTTTGCGGTCATTTCGGCGGCAGGGCGCGCGTTTGCTGGGCACTATGCGGCGCCCCGGCTTTTGCCGGGCAGCTCGACATGCAAGACAGGGACCGTGTCGGCCGCACGAGTCGGGAAGGACAACGGACGATCAGATGAAACAGCCTCTGAAGCATCGCACCCTGTCGGCTGCGATCGTCGACCAGCTCCGCCAGGCAATCCTCGACGGCTCCTATCCGGCCGGATCGCAGCTGCGCCAGGACGCGCTGGGCGAAGCCTATGGCGTCAGCCGCATCCCGGTGCGCGAGGCGCTGTTCCAGCTCGAGGCGGAAGGCTTGGTGCGCATCGTGCCGCAGAAGGGCGCCATCGTCTCGGAGCTGTCGTTGGACGAGATCAACGACGTGTTCGACCTCCGCCGTATCCTGGAGCCGCGACTGCTGGCGCAGTCGGCGCCGCGCTTCACCGCGCAGGATTTCGACGGGCTCGACGACATCCACCGGAGCTTCGAGAAGGCGATCAAGGCGCGCAACGTCAGTGAGTGGGGCCAGCTCAATGCCGACTTCCACATGGCGCTCTACGTCCACGCCCCGCAGCCGCGCACGCGCGCGATCGTGCTGTCGCTGCTGCAGACCAGCGACCGCTACACGCGGCTACAACTCTCCAACACCAAGTCGATGGGCATTGCCGAGAAGGAGCACGCCCATCTGATCGCGCTCTGTCGTGCGCAGAAAGTAGAGGAGGCCTGCCGCTTCCTGGAGCGGCACATCGAGGCCGTGCGCAAAGACCTGCTGCAGGTGGTGGCGAACGCGCCGAAGTCGCGGCGGAAGGAGAAATCGTAAGGTGGGTTAGCCGAAGTCGTAACCCACCGCTGTTCGTCTCCGCTGCGACAGAAGACGTGGATTACGCCTTCGGCTAATCCACCCTACAGGCCGGCGATCGCTTCTACCTGCTCCCGTCCGGCCCCATCACGAGGTCCGGCAGCCAGGTCGAAATCCCCGGCACCAGGCACAGCAGCAGCACTGCAAGCATCATCAAGAGCACGAAGGGCAGCGTACCCCAGATCACCTCGCGCAGGGGAATATCGGGCGCGACGTTGCGGATGACGAAGATGTTGAGGCCGACCGGCGGGTGGATCAGCCCCATCTCCATCACGATGGTCATGACGACGCCGAACCAGATGATGTCGAAATTGGCGGCGCGGAGCGGCGGCAGGATGATCGGTGCCGTCATCAGGATGATCGAGACCGGCGGCAGGAAGAAGCCGAGCACCACGACCATGACGAGGATCGCGAACAGCAGCTCCCAGCGCGGCAGGTGCATCGCAACGATGGATTCGGCGACCGATTGCGAGATGTGCAGATAGCTCATCACGTAGGAATAGAGCAGCGACATGCCGATGATCATCATCAGCATGGTCGATTCCCGGATCGTCGACTTCATGATCGGCGCGAGGTCGCTCGGCCGCCACACGCTGTAGATCGCAGCGATCAGCGCCAGCGCCAGGAGGCCGCCGAGGCCGGCGGTCTCCGACGGCGTGGCATAGCCGCCATAGAGCGCGACCATGACGCCGGTGAGCAGCAGCACGAAGGGGATCACGCGCGGCAGCACGCTGAAGCGTTCGGCGAGCGTGTACTCGTCACGATGCAAGATCGGAGCCTCCGGTCCGCCGTTCTTGTAAGCCACCTCGGCGGCGGCATATTCCTGGCGGAAGCGAACGACGGCATAGATGCCGAACAGCGTGACCAGCAGCAGGCCCGGCCCGATGCCGGCGAGGAACAGCCGTCCCAGCGACTTTTCGGCGGCGACCGCGAACAGGATCATCGTGATCGAGGGCGGCAGCAGGATGCCGAGCGTGCCCCCCGCTGCGATGATGCCGGCGGCGAAGCCGCCGGAATAGCCGCGCTTGCGCATCTCGGGGATGCCGGCCGAGCCGATCGCCGAGCAAGTTGCCGGCGAAGACCCCGCCATCGCCGCGAACAGCGCGCAGGCGAACACGTTGGCAACGCCGAGGCCGCCGGGCACGCGGTGCAGCCAGGCATGCAGCGCCAGATAGAGATCCTGGCCGGCGCGGGACTTGCCGATCGCCGCGCCCTTCAGGATGAAGAGCGGGATCGACAACAGCGTGATCGAGGCCATCTCCTCGTAGACGTTCTGCGTCACCGTATCGAGCGAGGCCGAGGGCATGAAGATGGCCATGAACACCACCGCGACCGCGCCGAGCGCGAACGCAATGGGCATGCCCGAGAACATCACCAGCAGCGTCACAATGCCGTAGGCGAGGCCGATGCCGAAAACGCTCATGGCCGCTTGGCTCCGGTGAAGGGCAGCGCAAGCTGCACGAGGATCTGGAGGCAGAGTAGGCTCATCCCAAGCGCCATCAGCGAGTAGGGGATGGCGAGCGGCGGCGACCACATCGAGTTGGAGACCTGGCCGTCGACATAGGCTTCGTGCGCCAGTGTCCACGACTTCCAGGTGAAGAAGGCGCAGAACAGGAACGTGGCGGCATCGACCAGCCAGAGCCGGACCTGGTTCGCGAATGGCGAGAGCAGGCCGACGAAGGCCTCGATGCCGATATGACCGCGGTTCTGCTGCACATAGGCCGCCGTCATGAAGGTCGCGCCGACCAGCAGGAACACGGCGGCTTCGTCCTGCCAATAGTTCGCGGCCTTGTACAGCGCGCGGCTGAGCACGCTGTAGCTCAGGATTGCACAGGCCGCGACAAGTGCGATCGCGGCGAACACGACGATGATGCTGTTGAGGACGGCGAGACCGCGATCGATCGCCGCCGCAGGGCCAGTCCCCGCGGCAACGCTCGTCCGGTCGTCACGATCCGGAAGCGGACCGTGGCTCATGCTGCGACGTCGATGGCGAGCTTGAGCAGGTTTGCGGCGGTCGCGGTCTTGGCGCTGTAGTCCTTCCACGCGGTGTCGCGGGCGATGTCGCGCCATTTTCCGACGGTGGCGGCGTCGAGCGCCGAGACCTTGGCCCCGGCCTTCTCATAGACCTTGGCGACCTCGACGTCGTCATCCTGCGCGCCCTTGCGGCCGAAGGCTTCGAGCTCGGTGCCGACCGCGAGCAGGATGTCCTGATGGTTCTTCGGCAGCTTGTCGAAGATCGCCTTCGACATCATCAGCGGCTCGAGCATGAACCAATAGGAGGCGCCCGCGCCCGAGGTCAGCGACTTCGCGACCTCTTCCAGGCGGAACGAGATCAGGCTGGTCGAGGAGGTGATGCCGGCATCGCAGGCGCCGGTCTGCATCGCCGCGTAGATCTCGTTCGACGGGACCGACAACACCGAGGCGCCGGCGGTCTGCAGCACCATGTCCATCTCGCGCGAGCCGCCGCGCACCTTGAGGCCCTTGGCGTCCTCCGGGGCGACGATCGGCTTGGAACGGCTGGCAACGCCGCCGGCCTGCCAGACCCAGGTGAGCAGGATGATGCCCTTGTCGGCCAGGAAGTCGGTCAGCGCCTTGCCGACGGGCTCCTTCTTCCAGCGCAGACCCTGATCGTAGTTGGTCACGAGGCCCGGCATCAGGCCGATATTGGTCTCCGGCACTTCGCCGCCGGCATAGGGCATCGGATAGAGGCTGATGTCGAGCGCACCCTTGCGCATGGCGGAGAACTGCGCGTTGGTCTTGATCAGCGAGGAGTTCGGATAGATCTCGGCGGCAATGTCGCCATTGCTGCGCTTATTCACTTCGGCGGCGAACATGCGGCACAGCCGGTCGCGGAAATCGCCCTTGTCGATAGTGCCGCCTGGGAACTGATGCGAGATCTTCAGCGTGGTCGCGGCCTGCGCGGTGCCGGTGCCGAAGCGGAGAATGGCAGGTGCCGCGACGGCGGTCGCGAGCAGATGGCGGCGCGTGAACATGATGTAATCCCCTTGGGCGTTTCTTTGGGCGTTTCTCGGAGTGTTTTTGGCAGAGGTGATTTGAACTGGGTTCTTCGCGACCGCGGGGCCAATCCAAGTCGGTCTCCATCCGATGGTCTTTCATCTGATAGTTCGAGACAGAGTGCCGCGGCAAGTGCCGGTTGTGCTGCGCTGCAGCACATCCGATCCATGCGGGCTCGCCAATCAACGAGGGCGGCTGGCCGCAGAAATTTATCGATGGTCAGCGTAACAACGCCACACGGCTATCCGTCGAGACAGGATAGCGGCGTCCGTCGCTGACAAACAAATCACGAAGGAAGATGAACCATGACCATTCGCACCCGCATCGTGCTCGGCGTCTCGGCTGCCGCTCTCTCGCTAGGCCTCGCGTTTGCGCCGGCCGCCTTTGCTCAGGACAAGATGGGCAAGGATGATGGCATGATGAAAAAGGACACGATGTCCAAGGACGGCATGATGAAGAAGGACACCATGTCCAAAGACGACGGGATGAAGAAGGATCACATGTCGAAGGACGGCATGAAAAAGGACGACGGGATGATGAAGAAGAACTGATCCCGTCATCGCGCAACGCCCCTTGGGCGGGCCGCGTCCTCTCGAATTCCGGCGGCATTTGAGGCCGCCGGAATGATGGCTCAGTTCAAGTTCAATTGAACGTGACCAGCGCGTTTTACTTGCGCTTCGCCTTGCGGGCGGCGTAGCGCGCATCGCGCTTGGCCTTCTGCTCGGCCTCGAGCGCAGCCTGCTTCTCGGCGGCTTCCTCGGCTTCCCGCGCGATCCGCGCAGCTTCGGCTGCCTTGGCCTCTTCCTCGAGGCGCTTCTGCTCAGCCTTTTCGGCCTCGCGCGCGGCCTTTGCCTCGGCGCGCTTGGCCGCGAGGGCCTCACGCTCGGCGCGCTTCGCCGCCACCGCGGGATCATCCGGCCCCGGCTGCGACTTGAACTTGTTCAAAAGATTTTTGCGGGCGTCCTGCGCCGCCTTTTGCCGGTCTGCAAAGCCGGGTTCCCTGAATCCACTCATCGACGAGCCTTGTCTTCCTCGCTTTCGATCCTACATCGGTGCCTGTTGGTAAGTCGGCTGGGCATAGCAGGCGCCACGCGACGCAGAAGCGTGTACATCGGCGCGCGTCGCGAAGCCACCCATAATCGCAGCCGATCAGGTCAACGAAAAATCGCCCCCCGACGATCTCTCGTAGCCCGAAAAAACTGCCGAATTGTGATGTCCCTCATAAGGGAGCACATGGGCGACGCCTAGCGTCCGCCCCGTACGAGACGGAGCACGGGCATGACAATCTCAAGACCAAGCCTGAAGGCGCTCGCGATTGCCGTCGCCCTGGCAGGCGTGGCCGGCGCCGCGCTGCTGTTGGCTCGTCCGCAGCCCATCGAAAGTGCCGTGCTGGGAGCGGATTGGGAATGCACCCAGACCGCATTCGTGCTCACGAGCTGCGCACCGCGCGTTCAGGAGGCAATTCCGGCGGTCGAAACCTTGCGCAAGGATGCAATCCAGCAGACCCGGGGCTGAATTGGGCCGGACGATCCGGATGTGACGCGACGCCGCAGAGGTGGTAAAGCCAGCGCGCCAGCGTGACCAGGCGGCCATGTCGAAGCCAGAGTCCAGATCCGAACCGGGCGAGGAGCCCCATCCTCGACCGAACCGTCAGCCCAAGCCTCCGTCCGGCGGCGACCGCCGCGGCGCGCTGGTAGGATTGATCATCGCGGTCGTGATCCTCGGCGTCGGCTGGTGGCTTGCCCGGGATCTGACGGCAGCCAGCAAGATGCAGGATTGTCTGATGTCCGGGCGAAGCAATTGCAATGTGATCGAGCCGGCTCGCTAGGCGCGCTCCACAGCATGGCTATGGGGCCGAAAAAATGCCCTGATCTTAATCATTTGTAACGGGACTTAGCCGATCAAGCAGGGCAGTGATTTCGGCCGGCATCAGCCCGGCGCGCGGCGATTCGCCGATCGCGCCCGGGATTCACGGCCATGAGAGCAGGGGGCGAGCACGCATGAGTGCGTCCAAACATCTGAAGATCTTCATTCCCTTGGTTTCGGCCACGTCGCTGCTCGCGCTGTCGGCGCAGGCGCAAGAGGCCAGGTCCCGGCAAGAGGTCGTCCAACCGCCGGCCGGGCCGGCAGCAGGCGCGCCGCCACAGGCCAATCCGCCCATGCGCAAGGGCCCTCCGCCGCAGCAAGCGACCAGGCCTGCGCAGCCCGGCGGTCAGCCCCATGCGGGTCACAACGCCGGGGGCCCGCCGCCCGGACGTCACGTCGCGCGCGGTCCTGCTCCCACACGTGATTGGGGTGGGCACACCTATCGCGGCAACCTTGCCTGGGAGGGTGGACGCTGGCGCCACGACGTCCGCCATGGCCGATCCGGCTGGTGGTGGGACGTTGGCGGCGTCTGGTATTATTATCCGCAGCGTATGGCCGGCCCGCCCGCCTACATTTCAGAGGACTATATCGACGACGTGCCGGTGGTCTACGCCCGGCCTCCGGTGGCCTATGCGCCGCCACCTCCGCCGCCGCCACCGCCGGCCGATCCCGGCGCCAGCGCGCTCGGCGGCGCGCTCGTCGGCGGCCTGCTGGGCGGACTGATCTCGGGCAATGCAACCGGGGCCGCCGCAGGCGCGGTTCTTGGCGGCGCGACGGGCGCGATTGCTGGCGCGACCGCGGCGTCCCAGCCCGGCTATTACTGGGCGCAGGGCACCTGCTACTACCGCTATCCGAACGGCCAATATGTGCAGGCCGATCCCCGCGCCTGCTATTGAGTTTTGCAGGCAGGATCGGACCATTGGAGGCGGGCTTCGGGCCCGCCTCATCCTTTTGCACGCCGGCGGTTGCTATGAATTGGCTCTGGTGCTCGTCGCCCCCTCACGTCAATTTCAAAGAAAAATGACGGGATGATTCGCGGGGGATGTGGTGCATGCTGGATGCCATCCAGATCAGCGTGGCGCTCTGGGCCATGATCGTTTGCGGCGGAATTAAACTCTCGCAGGCGTTGCCCTACCTGCTCTAAAACGGCGATCAGCTGGCAGGCCAATGCCTTGGTCGGTCAGGACACGAGCCAATCGAAGAATGCGATCGAGGCCCAGACCAGGCCCGCGATCCAGGCCACCATGACGACGCCGATGGTGCCGAGATAGGCGATGCCGAGCAGGTCCGCGCGATGTCGCTGCCTCGGGACGATGACTTCAGTTGCTGCTTTGCGTGTCATGACCGGACATCACCCATGAAGCCTGGACACGTAGTTTAGCGGAGATGTCGCGGACAGGCTGTGACGTGGTTCACAGACCGGTGCAGGAAGGCTGGTCGTTACCCCGCAATCATACGGACGAAATTGCCACGCACTCGTCCAGATGGCCGGCTAGAGTCTGCGCATGTACACCGAGTACGATCCGCAACATGAGGCCGAGGCCGCTATGAAGCGCGCCGCGGAGGCCGAGGGTGCCGACAGGCAACGGCTGATCCAGCTGGCCCTGGCATGGCACGAGCTCGCCCGCGATCTGCACGATGAGCAAGCCGGCCCCTCGCATCCAGCCGGGCGCAGGCCTTTGGCCCGAGAGCGCTGAGATGAGAAAAACCCCGTGCTCGGGGGACAAGCACGGGGTCCTTCAAAGCCGACCGGGGCTGGCGGGTCGGCACCACTCAGTTCGGTCATCCAACGCGCGGATCGCGCATTCGTTCCCGGTCAATCCGCAGCGCTGAAATCCGATCGCATTGCAGCGACCTTCCGCAGAAAGTCATCGTTAACGAATGCTCCGCGCAATCGAATTGCAGTCGCGATTCGTACTCGCGAACGAAGCGGAGTCGGACCGTGAACAAACAAAAAGCCCCCGCAGGGGCTCAGTGTTTTACGCAGCTTCGGTCTTCGGGACGGCGTCGGCATTCACCGACAGCTTGACCACGTCGCCTTCGACGGCGCCGACATATTTCGTGTCGATGTAGTGATGATGGTCCTTGTGACCTTCCGGGCTGTCCTTGCGCGTCAGCTTGATGCGGTTGCCCTCGAGACGATCGACGGTGCCGACATGTGCGCCGTCCTTGCCGATGATCTTCATGTGCTCTCTGATGTCAGCCATGCTGTCCTCCTTGCATGGCTTCAACTGCGAAGGCGCCGGTTCGTTGCAGCAGGCACGTTGGACCCGTTGGGATTTCCGGACGTTGACGCCTGATTGGATCTGTCAAGAAGCGCGATGGAGACCGTTCGGGCCTATCTGGAACGCAAGCACTGGGAACTCAGGCTGTTGAACGACGGCCTGAGAAACCCGCTCGATTTGGCGTCGCCGC
Source organism: Bradyrhizobium yuanmingense (assembly GCF_900094575.1). Lineage (GTDB taxonomy): Bacteria > Pseudomonadota > Alphaproteobacteria > Rhizobiales > Xanthobacteraceae > Bradyrhizobium > Bradyrhizobium yuanmingense. The sequence continues at coordinate 37,314 of NZ_FMAE01000005.1, forward strand.
GTTCCGTCGATGACGTCGTCAGGTCCAAATTCCAGATCACTGCCGCGCTCAGGGCGGAGCATGAATTACACGAGTGGAAGGCGACCGAGACCGCCTGGTCGCACACGGCCGATCCCGCCAGCGGGCCGTTCGAGTTCAGTTACGACTACCAGCGGGCCGATCTCACGGTACGCGGTCCGTCGTTCTACGAGCTCGACGGCGGCTGCACGAGCACGGCAATCTACACTGCCTCGGGGATGGCGGCGATCTCCGCGGTGCTGCTCGCCTCCGCGCGGATCGTCGCGAAGGCGGATATCCTGGTGCTGCCAGGCTGCTATGGCGAGACGCTGGAGCTGATCCGAAGCTTCATGCCGGATTTGCGGATCGAACCCTTGCCGCTGCCGCTCGGCGATGCGCTTGCACGGGTGAGCTCGCCGCGGATCCTGCTGCTGGATTCCTGCTCCGTCGCCGGCGCCATCGAGGCGGTGCTGCGCTGTGACGGCTCGGGCCTCGATCTCCTGATTTTCGATACGACGTGCTTCGCCGGCAGGTCGGGCCGCATCAGGCGCGTCGTGGGGTGGGCCAGGCGACACGGAATTGCGCTGGTGCTGGTGCGAAGCCACAACAAGCTCGATTCGCTCGGAGCGGAATATGGCCGCCTCGGCTCGGCCGTCTTCGTGCGCGGGCATGAGCGTCCACCGCGGGCAGGGGACGCTGAATGGTCACGTCTCGCGTTCGAAACGCGCAACGCAGTGCGGCTGCTCGGCGGCGCGGCATTGCCGGCCCACTTCCCGCCCTTCGCGGGCAGCGCGGCGTATTGGGCGCTGACGAAGCGGCGCGTGGCGGCGATCTTGCGCAACGGCCGCAGCTCGGCGCGATGCTTTGCCGCCGAGATCCCGGCGCTCTCGGCTCAGCTTCGCTTCGCTCACGGCCTCTACGTGACTCTTCGCGGAAGGCGCGCGCTCGACGAGGCGGCAGCACGGCAGGCTGCCGAGGACATGAGCTGCGAATTGCGCCGCGCGGGCTTTCCCATCCGCCACGCCGGCAGCTTCGGCTTCGATTTCGCCGCGACCGAGTGGTTTCACGACGCGACGACGGACCAGTACAGCGTCCGGGTGGCGGTGCCGGACCTGCCGACGGAGGTGTGGGACGATCTCACCGCGGCCATTGCGCGGTGGTGGCGGGGTCATCAGCGGGCAGGCTGTGGATAGACCGGAGGGCGGGCGCGTCGATCAGTCGACCGCCAGGCAATATTCGAGTCGCGGCTTGTCGTGACCGCGGCGCGCCCAGTCCTCAACTGCAAATGCAGGCTGACGTTGTCCCGTTGCGGCGCCAAGGATCGAGGCCTGGACCACCTTGATGGGCCTCGTGACCGCATTGGTGCTCACCAAGCCCGCGTCGACCGCCAAATACGAGATCGCAACGACCGCGACCGCAGATGCGATCGCCATTCTCGTCAATTCGGATTGCTGCATTCCCAAACCTATCGGGCGCGTCTCACCCGGCGCTTAGATAGGGCTGATCGGCGCCGTTCAAAGGCCGGCATATGGTTACCCACGCGTTCGTGAAGAGCGGCGGCGAGGCAACGAGCTGGCGATCCCGGCAGGACTCGAACCTGCAACCCGCGGAGTAGAAATCCGCTACTCTATCCAGTTGAGCTACGGGACCGTCTTGAGCCGGCCGGTTTGGGCCGCCCGGATTGGCGGCTGGCCGTTCATGTAGCATGCCAATATGAAAAAAGTGGTGTTTCGCCAAGCCTGAACCGAACCGTTTTCCTCAGTGCGGCGACAAAGCGGAACGGTGGGGTGTCAGGGTGCCGGGTCGAGCGGCAGCGGACTGGACGATGGATCACATCGCAGGGAACGCTGAACAGCTTCCGGGGCACGGCCGCCGGTCGACTGGTCAGGTAGTGCTGCGCCATCAGGACGGCGTGCGTGGCGATATCTTGGCCGGTCTCCTCTGGGCTTACCTCTGTCATGGCGAAAGCGACGCTTTGCACCTTCTGGTTCCATCGCCTTGAGTCCGTCACCTTTCCGCGCATTTCATTTGCCGCCGCGGCGTTCGTCCGCGCTTTCCGGGAGTCTTCAATGATCGGTCTCGTTCGCGCCGTCACAATCTGCGCCGCGCTAGCGCTCGGCCTTGTCACCGCGCAGGCCGCCGACAAGGCGTTCAAACGCGACGACCTCGCGGATTCCGCGATCAAGCTGGAGGCCCAGATCAAGAGCGAGGCGGGGCCGGTCGCCAAGACCAATGCGACGCTGAAGACGGACGCCGACGCCGCCTTCCGGCGCAATGATTACCGCACCGGCCTTTCCGTGCTCGGCCAGATCGCCGCGACCGCGCCCGAGGATGCCGGCAACTGGCTGCGGCTCGCCAAGGTCATCTTCCAGATCTCGCCGAAGAGCTCGAGCGAGCAGACCTTCCTTTTGGAGCGCGCCTCGACGGCGGCCTATATCGCTTACATGCGCGCCGGCAATCCGGGCGAGGAGGCCGACGCGCTCGCCGTGCTCGGCAAGGCGCTGGCCGACCGCAAGCTGTGGCGGCCGGCACTGGATGCGCTGCGGCTGTCGCTCGACATGCGCGAGGTCGCCGAGGTCCGCGGCCAATATGAGAAGATGCGCGACGAGCACGGCTTCCGGCTGCTCGACTATACCGTCGACTCGGACTCGGCGAGCCCGCGCGCCTGCTTCCAGTTCTCCGAGGAGCTCGCCAAGCGCACCGACTTCGCGCCGTTCCTGGCGCTTGCAGGCCAGGACAAGCCGGCGCTGTCGGCCGAAGGCAAGCAGCTCTGCGTCGACGGGCTGAAGCACGGCGAGCGCTACAACATCAACCTGCGCGCCGGCTTGCCGTCGACCGTGAAGGAGGGGCTGCCGAAATCGGCCGAGTTCAACATCTATGTGCGCGACCGCAAGCCGTTCGTGCGCTTCACCAGCCGCGCCTATGTGCTGCCGCGGACCGGCCAGCGCGGCATTCCCGTCGTCAGTGTCAACACGCCTGCGGTTAGCATCAATGTCTTCCGGATCGGCGACCGCAACCTGATCAACACGGTGGTCGACAGCGATTTCCAGAGGACGCTGTCGAAGTACCAGCTCAGCGAGCTCGGCGACGAGCGCGGCGTCAAGGTGTGGACCGGCGAGCTTGCGACTGCGACGACGCTGAACCAGGACGTCACCACGGCCTTCCCGGTCGACCAGGCACTCGGCGAGCTCCAGCCCGGTGTCTACGTCATGACGGCCGCGGCGAGGGCCTCGGACGAGGACTACCAGCTCGCCACGCAATGGTTCATCGTCTCCGACCTCGGCATCGCCGCTTATTCCGGCAATGACGGCATTCATGTCTTCGTCAACTCGCTGGCGTCGACCGACCCGGTCGGCAAGGCCGAGGTGCGCCTGGTCGCGCGCAACAACGAGATCCTGGCGACGCGCAAGACCGACGATGCTGGTCACGTGCTGTTCGAGGCCGGCCTTGCGCGCGGCGAGGGCGGATTGTCGCCGGCGATGCTCACGGTCACCGGCGAGAAGGCCGACTATGCCTTCCTGAGCCTGAAGACCTCGGCCTTCGACCTGTCCGACCGCGGCGTTTCGGGGCGCGCGGTGCCCGCCGGCGCCGATGCCTTCGTCTATGCCGAGCGTGGCGTCTACCGTTCCAGCGAGACCGTGTTCCTCACCGCGCTGCTGCGCGACGGGCAGGGCAATGCCGTTACCGGCGGGCCGATGACGCTGGTGGTCGAGCGCCCGGACGGCGTCGAATATCGTCGCGCTGTACTGGCGGATCAGGGCGCCGGCGGCCGCACGCTGTCCGTGCCGCTCAACTCGGCCGTACCGACCGGCACCTGGCGGGTGCGCGCCTTCACCGATCCGAAGGGAGCTTCGGTCGGCGAGACCACCTTCATGGTCGAGGATTACGTCCCCGATCGGATCGAATTCGACTTGTCCGCCAAGGACAAGCTGATCAAAGCTAACGCTCCAGTGGAGCTTAAGGCCGACGGTCATTTCCTCTATGGCGCACCTGCTTCGGGCCTGCAGCTCGAAGGCGACATGCTGATCGCGCCGGCGGCCGAGCGGCCCGGCTTCGCCGGCTACAAGTTCGGCGTCGACGACGAAGAGACCACCTCGAACGAGCGCACGCCGCTGGAGAACCTGCCGGAGGCCGACGCCAATGGCGTCGCGACCTTCCCGGTGACGCTGGACAAGCAGCCGGCCTCGACGCGCCCGCAGGAGGCACAGATCTTCGTCCGCATGGTCGAGACCGGCGGCCGCGCCGTCGAGCGCAAGATCGTGCTGCCGGTCGCGCCGGCAACGGCGCAGATCGGCATCAAGCCGCTGTTCGGCGACAAGAACGTCACCGAGGGCGACAAGGCCGAGTTCGACGTCGTGTTCGTCTCGCCGGAGGGCGAGAAGCTGCGCCGCGACGGCCTGCGCTATGAGCTCCTGAAGATCGAGTCGCGCTACCAGTGGTACCGCCAGAACAATTACTGGGAGTACGAGCCGGTCAAGTCGACCTCGCGCGTCGCCGATGGCGACGTCACTGTTACGGTCGACAAGCCGACGCGGATCTCGCTCACGCCGCAGCCCGGCCGCTACCGGCTCGACGTCAAGTCGAACGAGGCCGACGGCCCGGTGACCTCGGTGCAGTTCGACGTCGGCTGGTACTCCGACGGCAGCGCCGACACGCCGGACCTGCTGGAGACCTCGATCGACAAGCCGCAATACGCCTCCGGCGACACCATGACGGTGTCCGTCAACATCCGCAGCGCCGGCAAGCTCACCATCAACGTGCTCGGCGAGCGGCTGCTGACGACGCAGACCATCGACGTCAAGGAAGGCACCGCGCAGGTCAAGCTCCCGATCGGCAAGGATTGGGGCACCGGCGCCTATGTGGTGGCGACGCTGCGCCGTCCGCTCGATGCCGCCGCCCAGCGCATGCCTGGCCGTGCGATCGGGCTGAAATGGTTCGGCATCGACAAGCAGGCTCGCACCTTGCAGGTCAAGCTGTCGCCGCCTTCGCTGATCCGGCCGAATTCGACGCTGAAGATCCCCGTCAAGCTCGATGGGCTCAATCCGGGCGAGGACGCCAAGGTCGTCATCGCCGCGGTCGACGTCGGCATCCTCAATCTCACCAATTACAAGCCGCCGGCGCCGGACGATTATTATCTCGGCCAGCGTCGCCTCAGCGCCGAGATTCGCGACCTCTACGGGCAGCTGATCGACGGCATGTCGGGCACGCGCGGCCAGATCAAGTCCGGCGGCGACGCCGGTGGCGAGCTCCAGGGCTCGCCGCCCACGCAGAAGCCGCTCGCGCTCTATTCCGGCATCGTCACCGTCGCCGCCGACGGCTCGGCCGAAGTGAGTTTCGATGTTCCGGAGTTCGCCGGAACCGCGCGCGTGATGGCGGTGGCTTGGACCGCGACCAAGCTCGGCCGCGCCAACACCGACGTCGTGATCCGCGATCCCGTCGTGCTGACGACGACGCTGCCGCGCTTCCTGCTCAACGGCGACCGCGGCTCGGTCAACCTCGAGATCGACAATGTGGAGGGCCAGGCCGGCGACTACGTCATCAGCGTGAAGGCGGGCGGCCCGGTGAAGATGACCGGCAATCCCGCAACCACGGTGAAGCTCGCCGCCAAGCAGCGAAATTCGGTCTCGCTCGCGCTCGATGCGACCGCGGCGGGGCAGGCGACGCTCGACGTCGACATCAAGGGCCCGAATGGCCTCGCGCTGGTGCGTCACTATGCGTTCGACGTCAAGCCGGCGACGCAGGTGCTGGCGCGGCGTTCGATCCGCACATTGGCGAAGGGCGAGAGCCTGACGCTGACCTCGGACATGTTCTCCGATCTCGTGCCGGGCACCGGCGCTGTCTCAGTTTCGGCCAGCCTGTCGACCGCACTCGACGCGGCAACGATCCTGAAGGCGCTCGACCGCTATCCCCATGGCTGCTCGGAGCAGATCACGAGCCGGGCGATGCCGCTGCTCTATGTCAACGAGCTCGCGGCCGGCGCGCATCTTGCCATGGACACCGAGGTCGACCAGCGCATCCGCGACGCCATCGAGCGGCTGCTGGCCCGCCAGGGCTCGAACGGCTCGTTCGGCCTGTGGTTGGCCGGCGGCGACGATGCCTGGCTCGATGCCTACGTGACGGACTTCCTCACCCGCGCCCGCGAGAAGGGCTTTGCGGTGCCGGACGTGCTGTTCAAGAACGCGCTCGACCGTATCCGCAACTCCGTCGTCAATGCCGACGAGCCGGAGAAGGACGGTGGCCGCGATCTCGCCTACGGCCTCTATGTGCTCGCGCGTAACGGCGCGGCTCCGATCGGCGACCTCCGCTATCTCGCCGATACCAAGCTTGCCAACCTCGCGACCCCGATCGCGAAATCGCAGCTTGCGGCGGCGCTCGCCCTGGTCGGCGACCGCAACCGCGCCGAGCGGGTCTATGGCGCTGCGCTCGACAGCCTCGCGCCCAAGCCCGCGCTGGAATTCGGCCGCACCGATTACGGCTCGCAGCTGCGCGACGCCGCCGCATTGGTGTCGCTCGCCAGTGAAGGCAACGCGCCGAGGGCGACGCTGACGCAGGCGGTGTCGCGGGTCGAGACCGCCCGCGGGCTGACGCCCTACACCTCCACGCAGGAGAATGCGTGGCTGGTGCTGGCGGCGCGGGCGCTCGCCAAGGAGAACATGTCGATTGAGGTCGACGGCCAGCCGGTCAAGACCGCCTTGTATCGCAGCTACAAGGCGGACACGCTGGGCGGCAAACCGCTGAAGATCACCAACACCGGCGATGCGCCGGTGCAGGCGGTCGTCTCGGTGTCGGGCTCGCCGGTCGCGCCGGAGCCGGCGGCGTCAAACGGCTTCAAGATCGAGCGCGGCTACTATACGCTCGACGGCAAGCCCGCCGACATCAGCAAGGTCAAGCAGAACCAGCGCTTTGCAGTCGTGCTGAAGATCACTGAGGCCAAGCCCGAGTACGGCCACATCATGGTGTCCGACTATCTGCCGGCGGGTCTGGAGATCGACAATCCGAACCTGGTGTCGTCGGGCGACAGCGGCACGCTGGACTGGATCGAGGACGGCGAGGAGCCTGAACATACCGAATTCCGCGACGACCGCTTCACCGCGGCCGTCGACCGGGCCTCGGATTCCAAGTCGGTCTTCACGCTCGCCTATGTCGTGCGCGCGGTCTCGCCCGGCAAATACGTGCTGCCGCAGGCCTATGTCGAGGACATGTACAATCCCTCGCGCTATGGTCGGACCGGCACGGGCAGTGTCGAGGTGCGGGCGGCGAAGTGAGTGAGATGAGCGAGGCTGAGCCACATACACGGGCATCCACGGCCGCGCCGGCGGTGGGTGTTGGCGTGGATGGCCGGGTCAAGCCCGGCCATGACGGACGGAGGGGGCGGATCGCCTTTCGCCTTCTCTCCGCAGCCGCGCTCACCTTTATCCTCGCCATCATCGGCTTCGTTGGCTGGGTCTATTCGCTCGGCCCGCTTCCGCTCGACGAAGCCCGCCAGGTCTCAACCACCATCGTCGATCGCAACGGCAAACTGCTGCGCGCCTATGCAATGGCGGATGGGCGCTGGCGGTTGCCGGTCGATACCAGGACCAATGTCGATCCGACCTACCTGAAACTGCTGTTCGCCTATGAGGACCAGCGCTTCTACGCCCATGGCGGCATCGATCCGTTGGCGCTGGGGCGCGCCGCGTTGCAGCTGGGAACGCGCGGCCACATCGTCTCGGGCGGCTCGACCATCACGATGCAGCTGGCCCGTCTGATGGAGCCGCGGCGGCAGCGCTCGCTTTACGCAAAATTGCGGCAGATCGTGCGTGCCATCGAGATCGAGCGCAGCATGAGCAAGGAGCAGATCCTCGATCTCTATCTGGCGCTGGCGCCCTATGGCGGCAATCTCGAAGGCATCCGCGCGGCGTCGATCTCCTACCTCGGCAAGGAGCCGAAGCGGCTGTCGCTGGCGGAGGCCGCGTTGCTGGTCGCGCTGCCGCAATCGCCGGAGACGCGCCGGCTGGATCGCTATCCGGAGGCAGCCCGCAAGGCGCGCGACCGCGTGCTCGACCGCATGGTCGAGGAGCACGTGGTCAGCGCCGACGACGCCAATCAGGCCAAGGCGATGCCGGTGCCGAAACTGCGCAGGCCGATGCCGATCCTGGCGCCGCATGCCTCCGACGCCGCGCAGTCGACGGTCAAGGACGCGCCGATCATCAAGCTGACGCTCGATGCGACCTTGCAGAAGGTGCTGGAGCCGCTGGCGCGCGACCGCGCAATTGCGCTGGGTCCGAACATCTCGGTCGGCATCGTCGTGGTCGACAATGAGAGCGGCGACGTGCTCGCGCGTGTCGGCTCGGCCGATTATTTCGACGAGAGCCGGGCAGGGCAGGTCGACATGACCCGCGCCATCCGCTCGCCCGGCTCGACGCTCAAGCCCTTCATCTACGGGCTCGCCTTCGAGGACGGCTTTGTCCATCCCGACAGCTTGATCGACGACCGCCCGGTCCGCTTCGGCTCCTATGCGCCGGAAAATTTCGACATGACTTTCCAGGGCACCGTGCCGGTGAGGAAGGCTCTGCAACTGTCGCTGAACGTGCCGGCCATCGTGCTGCTCGACCGCGTCGGCTCGAGCCGGCTGACCTCGCGGCTGCGGCAGGCCGGCGGCAACCTCGTCCTGCCCAAGGACGAAGCGCCCGGCCTCGCCATGGGGCTCGGCGGCGTCGGCGTGACGCTCCAGGACCTCGCCCAGCTCTATGCCGGCTTTGCCCGCCTCGGGACCACCAAGCCGCTGCGCGAGATCGTGACGGCCAGGGACGATCGGGAGCCGCTGCGGCTGCTGGATCAGGTCGCAGCCTGGCAGGTCGGCAACGTCCTGCTCGGCACGCCCCCGCCGGAGAACGCCGCCCACAACCGCATCGCCTTCAAGACCGGCACCTCCTACGGCTATCGCGACGCCTGGTCGGTCGGCTTCGACGGTCGCATGACCATCGGCGTCTGGGTTGGCCGTCCGGACGGAGCGCCGGTTCCCGGCCTGATCGGACGCGTCGCCGCCGCGCCCATCCTGTTCGATGCCTTCGCCCGCAGCGGCAAGACGCTGGCCGCCTTGCCGAAGCCGCCCAAGGGAACCCTGGTCGCAAGCAACGCGAAGCTGCCGCTGCCCTTGAAGCGGTTCCGTCCGGTCGGCGAACTGGTGCGAAGCGGGGGCGAGCAGCCGCTGCATATCCAATTTCCGCTGAACGGCTCGCGGATCGACGTCGATCGATCGGGTGGCCGGGAGAGCGCGGCTATGCCGGTCAAGGTCGCCGGCGGCGTGCTGCCCATGACCGTCATGGTTAACGGCACCGCGCTCGGCGAGATCGACGGCCGCCGTCATCGGTTGATCGATCCGCCCGGCCCGGGCTTTGCACGGCTCACCGTGATCGACGCCACGGGCGCCGCGGACACAGTCGTCATTCGAATTCAATGACCCTGCCTTAAGCGGTTGTGGCCATGGCGGTTTCAGCGTAAGCGGAACCAATGGCCGAGACCTACCCCAGCCCCCGTTTTGGTGCCCCCCGCGAGTCGAAATCGCCCACAAATCCGGGCAGCGGGCTCGTGCGCATGCTCGACATCGTCACGGCCAGCCACCCGCGCGCGGTCGGCTTCCTGGTGCTGTGTGCGCTGCTGCTGTTCCTGCCGGGCTTCTTCACCATCCCGCCGATCGACCGCGACGAGGCACGGTTTGCCCAGGCCACCAAGCAGATGGTCGAGAGCGGCGATTATGTCGACATCCGCTTTCAGGAGGACGTCCGCTACAAGAAGCCGGTCGGCATCTACTGGTTGCAATCGGCGACCGTCGAAGCCGCCTCGATGCTCAAGCTGCCGAAGGCCGAATTGCGCATCTGGGTCTACCGGCTGCCGTCACTGATGGGCGCGATCGGCGCCGTGCTGATGACCTATTGGGCCGCGCTCGGCTTCGTCACGCGGCGTGCCGCGGTGCTGGCTGCGCTGATGATGTGCGCCTCGGTGCTGCTCGGCGTCGAGGCGCGCCTGGCCAAGACCGACGCCGTGCTGCTGCTCTGCGTGGTTGCCGCGATGGGCGCGATGGCGCGGGCCTATCTGTCCTGGCAGCGCGCCGAGGACGAGACGCATCCGCCCTGGAGCTGGCCCGCGATCTTCTGGACCGCGCTTGCTGCGGGCATCCTGATCAAGGGGCCGCTGATCCTGATGTTCGCAGGCCTGACCATCGTCGCGCTCGCGATCCAAGACCGCGACGCCTCCTGGCTGTGGAAGCTGCGGCCTGTCTGGGGCCTGATGTGGATGCTGGTGCTGGTGCTGCCCTGGTTCGTCGCGATCTTCTGGCGCGCGGGCGAGACCTTCTTCACCACCTCCGTCGGCGGCGACATGCTGAGCAAGCTTGGCGCCCAGGAATCGCACGGCGCACCGCCCGGACTTTACCTGGCGCTGTTCTGGATCACGTTCTGGCCGGGTGCGCCGCTGGCGGCGATGGCGGCGCCTGCGGTGTGGCGGGCCCGCCGCGAGCCCGGCGCGCAGTTCCTGCTGGCCTGGCTGATCCCGTCCTGGATCGTGTTCGAGGCGGTGCTGACCAAGCTGCCGCATTACGTGCTGCCGCTGTATCCCGCGATCGCGATCCTCACCGCCGGCGCGGTGGAGCGGCGCGTGCTGTCGCGCTCCTGGCTGATGCGCGGCTCGGCCTGGTGGTTCGCGATCCCCGCAGCCGCCTCCATCATCGCGGTGGTCGGCTCGGTGATACTGACGCGGCAGCCCGCTTTCGTAGCCTGGCCGTTCATCGCGGCCGCGCTGATCTTCGGTCTGTTCGCCTGGTGGCTGTTCGATACCAACCGCGCCGAGCGCTCGTTTCTCAACGCCCTGGTCGCAGGCCTGATGCTCGCCGTGACGATTTACGGCATCGTGCTGCCGTCGCTGACCCCGCTGTTTCCCAGCATCGAGATCGCGCGCGCGCTTCGCAACGTCACCTGCGTCGGACCGAAGGCGGCTGCGGCCGGTTATCACGAGCCGAGCCTCGTCTTCCTGGCGGGCACCCGGACCTTGCTCACGGACGGCTCCGGTGCGGCGGACTTCCTGCGGCAGGGCAGCTGCCGCTTCGCGCTGATCGAGCAGCGCTCGGAGCGCAGCTTCGTGCAGCGCGCCGAGGCGATCGGGTTGCGCTACAAGGTCGGCGCGCGCATCGACGGCTATAATTTCTCGCAAGGGCGCGCGATCTCGATCTCGATCTTCCGCTCCGAAGGTACCGAATAGGATGCGGGCTCTGACCGACGTTGCAGCGCATGCCGGCTATCCTGCGCAATTGCTAGCGGTGTCCTGGCGCGCGCTGGCGCAGCTTGTGCGGTCGCCCTCGCACTCGCGCCGCGCCGAGGCCGCCCGGAAGCTGGCGCGGCATTCGCTGTGGCTTGCCGCGGCGGGTGCAGCGCTCGTCATCGTGCTGATGGTCGCGTTCGATCAGACCGAGATCCTGCTGATGCCGCCGCGCGGCACGCCGAGCCTGTGGCCGATCCGCATCCTCACCGATTTCGGCAAGGACGAGTATATCCTCTCGGTGCTGGGGGCTGCGCTGGTGGTGCTGGCGCTCGTCGCGGCCGGGCTGCGTGGGAGCCGCCGCGCGCTGCTGCTCGGCTTCGGCACGCGGCTGCAATTCCTGTTTCTGTCGGTTGCCGTGTCAGCCTTCGTCGCCGAGATCCTGAAATATGTCATCGGTCGCGGACGTCCGTTCGTCGGGGGCAAGGCCAATCCGTTCAACTTCGTCCCGTTCGAGGGGACAGGGGCTTATGCCAGCCTGCCGTCAGGCCACGCCGTGGCCGCGTTCGCCCTGGCGTTTGCCGTCTCGGCACTGTGGCCGCGTCTGCGCGTCTTCATGTTCACTTACGCAATCGTGATCGTGCTGACGCGCCTGGTGTTGCTGGCGCACCATCCGAGCGACGTGGTCGCCGGCGCTCTGGTCGGAACGGTGGGCGCCATGGCCGTTCATTACTGGTTCGCGGCCCGAAAGCTCGGATTTGCCATCCGCGCCGACGGCACCATCGTGCCGCTTTCAGGGACGTTTTCCGACCGCCTCAAAAGGGTTGCCCACCGGGCATCCGCCCCATAAAAGCGGCTGCCTGCCGGGACCGCCGGTTCCCCTGGGCAGGTCAATTCCAACCACGAGCCTCGATTTGTCGACGTCCCAGCCTTCGGTGTCCATCGTTGTTCCCGTGCGCAACGAAGCCGACAACATCGCGCCGCTGATCGCGGAGATCGGCGCGGCACTCGATGGCCGCTGGCCCTATGAGATCATCTACGTCAACGACGGCTCGACCGACGCCACCGGCGAGCGGCTTGGCGCCATCATGAAGCAGCAGAGCAATCTGCGTCAGCTTCGCCATGCAAGATCGGGCGGCCAGTCGGCGGCCGTGCGCAGCGGCGTGCGCGCGGCGCGCGGAGAGATCGTGGCGACACTCGATGGCGACGGCCAGAACAATCCGGCCTTCCTGCCCGACCTGATCGCGGCGGTCGAGAAGGGAGCAGGGCGCGTCGGGCTCGCGGCCGGCCAGCGGATCGGGCGCAAGGACACCGGCTTCAAGAAATTCCAGTCGCGCGTCGCCAACGGCATTCGCAACGCCATCCTGAAGGACGGCACGCGCGACACCGGCTGCGGGCTGAAGGCGTTCCGGCGTGACGTTTTCCTGATGCTGCCTTATTTCGACGGGCTGCATCGCTTCCTTCCCGCCCTGGTCCGCCGCGAAGGCTACGACATCGCCTATGTGGACGTGATCGACCGGCCGCGCCATTCGGGCGTGTCCAACTATGGTTTCTTCGACCGGCTGTGGATCGGCATCATGGATCTCGCCGGCGTTTGGTGGCTGATCCGCCGCAAGAAGCCGACGCCAGAAGTGACCGAGGTGGACGCATGATCATTCAATACGGTCAGGCGCTGAGCAATTATCTCTATGACGTCTTCGTCGCCAAGTTCGACTTCTGGCTGGCATTCGGCCTGGTCGCGCAGCTGTTCTTCACGGCGCGCTTCCTGGTGCAGTGGATCGCGAGCGAGCGCGCCGGCAACAGCGTGGTGCCGATGGCGTTCTGGTTCTGCTCGATGGGCGGCGGGCTGATGACGCTGGTCTATGGCGTCGTCAAGCGCGAGCCCGTCATCATCCTCGGACAGTCGCTCGCGACCATCATCTATATCAGAAACATCATGCTGATCTGGAAGAACCGCGGCACCGCCTCGAAGACGCTGGACCGCTGATCCAGCGTTCGGCTCCGCTTGTTGAAGCCTGGCACGTTGCTAGGCGAGATGCCCAATCCTGATGCTCACATGGCCGCTTTGAGGGCAGCGAAGCCGCGGTCGAGATCGGCCTTGAGGTCGTCGGTGCTCTCGAGCCCGATGTGGAGACGCAGCGTCGGGCCGCCGGGCTCCCATTTGGTCGCGGTGCGATAGGCATCGCAATCGAAGGGAATTGCAAGGCTCTCGAACCCGCCCCAGGAAAAGCCCATGCCGAACAGCTTCAGCGTATTGAGCATGGTGTCGACCGCCTGCTGCGGCGCCGGCTTCAGCACGATGCTGAACAGGCCCGAGGCGCCGGTGAAGTCGCGCTTCCAGATCGCATGACCGGGATCGGTCTCCAGCCCGGGATGCAGCACGCGCGCAACCTCAGGCCTTGCCGCCAGCCAGCGCGCCATCTCGAGCCCGGAGCGATGATGTTGCGCAAGCCGCACCGACAGCGTGCGGAGGCCGCGCAGCGCCAGGAAGACGTCGTCGGGGCCGGCACAGACGCCGAGCAAGCGGATGCCTTCGGCAATCATCGGCCAGGCCTTGGCGTTGGCCGAGATGGTGCCGAACATGATGTCGGAATGGCCGCCGATATATTTCGTCGCGGCCTGCATGCTGATGTCGACGCCCTGGTCCAGCGAGCGGTGATAGAGCGGCGTCGCCCAGGTGTTGTCGTCGATGACGAGCGCGCCGCGCCCATGTGCGACTTCGGCGATGGCGCGGATGTCGGGCATCTCGAACGATTGCGAGCCCGGCGCCTCCACCAGAACGGCCCGGGTGTTGGGCTTGAACAGCTTGTCGATGCCCGCGCCGATCATCGGATCGAAATAGGTGGTCTCGACGCCGTAGCGCGTGAGCATGCCGTTGCAGAAATTGCGCGAGGGCCGATAGATGTTGTCGACCACCAGGATGTGGTCGCCGGCTTTGAGCACCGAGAGCAGGGTGGTGGAAATCGCCGACAGCCCCGACGGCACGATACCGACGCCGGCGCATTGCGGACCCTCCAGCGCCATCAGCGTCTCCTGGAACGCCTTGGTCGTCGGGGAACCGTGACGGCCGTAGGTGAACTCGCCGCGATGGGCGTGCAGGTCCTCTGCGGTCGGATAGAGCACGGTCGAGCCGTGGAAGACCGGCGGATTGACGAACCCCTTCTGCGCCTTGGTGTCGCGGCCGGAGGTGACCAGCCGGGTCTCGGCGTGCAGCTCTTGGGGGGACGAAGAATCCATGGGCCTGCTTTCAAAACCGCGTTTCCACCGGACGCATTGCGCCCCTGGGCCGGCCGAAAGGCCGCGGTCGTTAATAACAGAACACAGAAGAGTCCCGTCAACCCCTTGACCCGGAACGCCAGTCGTTCTGTGATGCGCAGGTGCTATTCAGTCGCCGCATGTTGAGGGGCCTGCCGCGACCTTCGATCCATTGCCTGACCGGACGTCGCGTCACAGCCAAGAGATGGCGGGCGCCGGCGGCGGGGATGAAGGTATGGGCTCCCGAGATCGGCGAGTGTTCGGCAAGGTTTTCCAGCATGACTCTTGCAAGGCCGGATTCTTGAAGGACCTGGTTTGGCAGAGACGATCCTAAGACAACATTCCTGACCTTGAGACGACCTTGAAAGGCCCAAAGCCCATGAAACGCGTAACCCTGGCTCTCTCCCTTGCTCTCGCCGCCGGCCTCACCGCCCAAGCCGCCGATGCGCAAACGCTCAAGACCGTCAAGGATCGGGGCATGGTGTCCTGCGGCGTCAGCCAGGGCCTGCCGGGCTTCTCCTCGCCCGACGACAAGGGCAACTGGACCGGCATCGACGTCGACGTCTGCCGCGCCATTGCCGGCGCCATCTTCAACGATCCGACCAAGGTCAAGTTCGTGCCGCTGTCGGCCAAGGACCGCTTCACGGCGCTGCAATCCGGCGAGGTCGACGTGCTCTCGCGCAACACCACCTGGACCATCTCGCGCGACACCTCGCTCGGCGCCAATTTCACCGGCGTGACCTATTACGACGGGCAGGGCTTCATGGTGAAGAAGTCGCTCAAGGTGAATTCGGCGCTCGAGCTCAACAGTGCATCGGTCTGCGTGCAGACCGGCACCACCACTGAGCAGAATCTCGCCGACTACTTCAAGGCCAACAACATGAAGTACGAGGTGATCGCGTTCGCCACCAACGACGAGACCGTCAAGGCCTATGAGGCCGGCCGCTGCGACGTCTTCACCACCGACCAGTCGGGCCTGTACGCCAACCGCCTCAAGCTCGCCAGCCCCAACGACCACATGGTGCTGCCCGAGATCATCTCGAAGGAGCCGCTCGGCCCGATGGTGCGGCACGGCGACGACCAGTGGTTCGACATCGTGAAATGGACGCTGTTCGCGATGCTCACCGCCGAAGAGCTCGGCGTGACCTCGAAGAACATCGACGAGAAGGCGAAGCTGGAAAATCCCGAGCTGAAGCGCGTGCTCGGCAGCGACGGCAATTTCGGCGAACAGCTCGGCCTGACCAAGGATTGGGTGGTGCGGATCGTCAAGACCGTCGGCAATTACGGTGAGGTGTTCGATCGCACCGTCGGCGCCGGTTCGCCGCTCGGCATCAATCGCGGTGTCAACAATCTCTGGAACAAGGGCGGTCTTCAGTACGCGCCGCCGATCCGCTGATCAGCCCTGATCGGCCGGCAGCGGCATGAGCACCGAGGCTCGAAAACCGCCGCCCCAGATCGCGCTGAAGATACGGCGCATTCTGGGCGGCAAGGCAGGCTGGAACGGCGTTGCCGTCCAGTTTGCCTTCGCGGCGATCCTGGGCTGGATCGGCTACGAGATCGTCTCCAATGCGCGGGCCAATCTCGAGAACCAGCATATCGCCGCCGGCTTCGGCTTCCTCAGGAACAATGCCGGCTTCGACGTCAATCAGACCCTGATCTCCTATACCGGCTCGGACACGTTCCTGCGCGTGTTCGTGGTCGGGCTGTTGAACACGCTCGTGGTCTCCGTGGTGGGCATCGTCTTCGCCACGGTGATCGGCTTCATCGTCGCGCTGTGCCGGCTGTCGCCCAATTGGCTGCTGTCGCGGGTCGGCGAGATCTATGTCGAGGTCATCCGCAACCTGCCACTGCTGTTCCAGATCCTGTTCTGGTATCTGGCGGTGCTCGCGGCCTTGCCCAATCCGCGGCAGAGCATTTCCCTGTTCGGCATTGCCTTCATCAGCAATCGGGGCCTCGTCATTCCCAGCCCGATCGGTCAGAGCGGTCTCGCGCCGTTCCTCGCGGTGCTGGCGCTCGGCATCGTCGCCTCACTGGCGCTGCGCGTCTACGCAAGGCGAGCGCTGTTTCAGCGCGGGCAGGTGATCCGCATCTGGCCTTCCGTGCTGGCCCTGCTGTTCGGGCTTCCGCTGGCCACGATGCTGGTCTTCGGTCTGCCTTTCACCTTCGAGCTGCCGCAGCTGAGGGGGTTCAACTTCGCCGGCGGCTCACGCATCATCCCGGAATTCGTGGCGCTGACGGTGGCGCTGGCGACCTATACCGCCGCCTTCATCGCCGAGATCGTGCGCGCTGGCATCCTGTCCGTTCACAAGGGGCAGATGGAGGCGGGATCTTCGCTCGGCCTCAGCCGCGGCGCCACGCTCCGCCTCATCGTCGTGCCGCAGGCCATGCGCGTCATCGTGCCGCCGCTAACCAACCAGTACCTCAATCTCACCAAGAACTCGTCGCTGGCGGTCGCGATCGGCTATCCTGACCTGGTGTCGGTGTTTGCCGGCACGTCGCTGAGCCAGACCGGGCAGGCGATCGAGATCATCGCCATGACGATGGGCGTCTATCTCCTGATCTCGCTCCTGACCAGCGCGATCATGAGCGTCTACGGTTGGCGTGTCAGCCGGAGCCTCGGCGCATGAGCGATGTCATCTCGTCCAGCTTCGTCCGCCAGGACCTGCTCGCCGAGCGTCCGGCGCCGGTGAAGACCACGGGCTTCATCGGCCTGATGCGCACGCGCCTGTTCAACTCGCCGACCAACATCCTGCTGACGATCGTCGGCGCCTTGCTGCTCTGGTTCACCATCGTTCCCTCCGTCAAGTTCCTGTTGGTCGATGCGGTCTGGAGCGGTAAGGACCGCACCGCGTGCCTCGCCGAGAACGCCGGCTTTGCGGTCGGCGCCTGCTGGCCCTACATCCAGGCGAAGCTCCCGCAACTGATCTACGGCTTCTATCCCGAGGCCGAGCGTTGGCGGGTGAACTTGACGCTGTTGCTTGCAGTCGTCCTGCTGTTGCCGCTGCTCATTCCGCGGCTGCCGGCCAAGAGCCTGAATGCCGGCCTGTTCTTCGTCGCTTTTCCGGTGGTGGCGTTCTTCCTGCTGCACGGCGGCGGCATCAAGGGCTTCGGGCTGAGCTGGACGGCCGGCCTACTGCAATTGTTCGACGAGAGCATCGTCGGTGCCGGACAAGCGCTGATCACATCGGGCAGGACCTCTGCGGTCGGTCCGCTGCTGTGGGCGCTCGGGAGCCTCATCGTGCTGCTCGGTACGCTGATCCATTGGCTGATCTTTCCGCTCACCTGGCTGCGCGATTATCTCCAGGGCACCGGCCAGCCGGTTTGGGCGGATTTCGCCGTCACGGCCGCGATCGTCTGCCTGATCGCCTTCGCTCTCGGCGGTGGTGTTCGCACCGGCGGGCGGGCTCTGGCGTCGAGCATCGCTACCTTCATTGGCATCGCCATCGTCATCAGGCTGATGGACCTCGACCACGGCGGATTGCCGATCGTGACGACGAATCTGTGGGGCGGTCTCCTGGTGACGCTGGTGGTGTCCGTCACCGGCATCGTCACCTCGCTGCCGATCGGCATCGCGCTCGCGCTCGGCCGCCGCTCGACCATTCCCTTGATCCGGATCTTCTCGATCGCCTTCATCGAGTTCTGGCGCGGCGTGCCGCTGATCACCGTGCTGTTCTTCGCAACCTACATGCTGCCGCTGTTCCTTCCCGGCAATTTCACCGTCGACGGCTTGGTGCGTGCGCTGATCGGCATCGCGCTGTTCACCGGCGCCTATCAGGCCGAGAACGTCCGCGGCGGGCTGGCGGCGATCCCGCGCGGGCAGAGCGAGGCGGCCGCCGCCCTCGGGCTGTCCTGGTGGAAGACGACCTCGCTGATCGTGCTGCCGCAGGGGCTGCGGCACGTCATTCCGAACCTCGTCAACAGCTTCATCTCGCTGTTCAAGGACACCTCGCTGGTCTCGATCGTGGCGCTGTTCGATCTGCTCGGCTCGCTGCGCGCCTCGTTCGCGGATCCGAAATGGTCGACGCCGTCGACGGCGTTCACCGGCTTCGCCTTCGCTGGGATCATCTACTTCCTGTTCTGCTTTGGCATGTCGCGCTATTCCTTGTTCGTCGAGCACCGCCTCAACGCCCACCGCCGCAACTGATCGAGGCCACCATGTCCGAGCCCATCGTCAAGATTTCCGGCCTGAACAAATGGTACGGCGAATTCCACGTCCTGCGTGACGTCGATCTCGCGGTGCAGAAGGGCGAACGCATCGTGATCTGCGGCCCCTCGGGCTCGGGCAAGTCCACGCTGATCCGCTGCATCAATGCGCTGGAGGAATTCCAGGAAGGCGAGATCGTCGTCGACGGCATCGAGCTCGGACCGAACCTCAAGCACGTCGACGCGGTCCGCCGTGAAGTCGGCATGGTGTTCCAAAGCTTCAACCTGTTCCCGCATCTGACCGTGCTCGACAATTGCACGCTGGCGCCGATCTGGGTCCGCAACATCCCCAAGAAGGACGCCGAGGTGACGGCGATGAAGTTCCTCGAGCGCGTCAAGATCCCGCACCAGGCCAACAAGTTTCCGGGTCAGATGTCCGGCGGCCAGCAGCAGCGTGTCGCGATCGCGCGAGCCCTGACCATGAACCCGAAGGTGATGCTGTTCGACGAGCCGACCTCGGCGCTCGACCCCGAGATGGTCAAGGAGGTGCTCGACACCATGGTCGACCTCGCCGAGGAAGGCATGACCATGCTGGTCGTCACTCACGAGATGGGCTTTGCCCGCGAGGTCGCCAACCGCGTCGTGTTCATGGACGCCGGGCAGATCATCGAGGCCAACACTCCGAACGAGTTCTTCGCCGCCCCGCAGCACGCCCGCACCAAGCTGTTCCTGAGCCAGATTCTGCGCTGAGTCCGGCGACCCGTGGCCTCGCCGGTCTGACCGCAAGCCTGGCACCATCCGAATCGGCTTGCCTCTTTTCGGACCATCTCCGGAGAGAGACCTTGCAGAGCAGTGCTGGCGTGCGCGCATACCAGAATGCGCGACTGGAAAAGAAGCTGAAGAAGCAGGCGGACGCCGTCATGGCCTTCGCGATCGAGGCACTCGGGCAGGGCAGGCCTGATGAGGCCGAGATGCTCTGCCGCGAGATCTTGAAGGAGGTGCCGGATCATTTTCATGCCACGCACCTGCTCGGCCTGCGCGCGTTCGACGGCGGGCGGCTCGATGAGGCGGAATTCCTGCTCGAGCGTGCAATTGCACTCGAGCCGCGTTCGCCCGATGCGCACGGCAATCTCGGGGCGGTCTATTTCGCGCTGGAGAAATTCGCTGGCGCCCGCGCCTGCCAGGAGAAGGCCATCGCGCTCAAGCCGAATTGTCCGATCACCCTGACCAATCTCGGCAATACGTTGCTGCACATCGGCCTCGGCAACGAGGCGATCGGGCTGCACGAGCGGGCGATCAGGCTGAAGCCGGATTATGCCGATGCGTTTTGCAACCGCGGCATGGCGGAATTGATGACGGGCCAGTTCGAGCGCGCCAAAGCGAGCTTCGACCGTGCCCTGACATTTCAGCCATCTCACGCCGAGGCGATCGCGGGCAGGGGGATGGTCAGCCTCGAGCTTCGGCACTTCGCGGAAGCGGGCGCCGCCTTCGACGCCGCGCTCGCGATCAAGCCGGGTTCGCCGCGGATTCTGCTGCAGCGTGGACGGCTCAACCTAAGTTTGTCCCGGCTGGTGCAGGCGGCCGCGGACCTCGACGCGGCGCTGGCGCAATCGCCACGGCTCGAGCTCGCGCTGTGCTGGCGGGCGCAGATCGACATTCTCGCGGGCAACACGGCGCGGGCGATGGCAGGCGTCAAGACGCTGCTCAAGGTCAATCCGCAATCCGAGATGGGGTTGGCGCTTTTGGCGGCGTGCCTTGTGAACCAGGGAGACATCGCGACCGCGCTCGCGCACCTCGACGCCGCGCTCGAGATCGCGCCGGATTTTCCGGAGGCGATCGGATACAAGATCTTCGTGCTGGACTACCTGCCGGAGGCCGATTTCGCCGCCCAGCAGGCCGCGCGGAAATACTGGTGGGACGCGATCGGCGCGAAGCTGCAGCAAAGGACGCTGGCGCCGCGGCCACTCGATCCTGACCGGCGGATCGTGATCGGATACGTCGCATCCGAATTCAGGAACCACTCGGCGGCATACTCTCTGTTGCCGGTGCTGCGCAATCATGATCACGCCCAGTTCAAGGTCGTCTGCTATTCCTGCTGGCCGGTGCAGGACGAGATGACGGAGAGCTTCAAGCCTCTCGCGGATGTCTTCGTCGATGCCGCACAATTGTCCGATGACGAGCTGGCCGACCGCATCCAGGCCGATGGCATCGATATTCTGATCGATGTCTCCGGGCACACGACCGGCAGCAGGCTTCATGTCTTTGCCCGCAAGCCGGCGCCGATCCAGGTCACAGGCTTCGGGCACGCCACGGGGACAGGCCTTCAAACCATGGACTACGTGCTCGCGGACCCGATCTTCATCCCGCAATCGGCGCGCCATCTCCTGGCCGAGAAGGTGCACGACCTGCCGTGCCTGATCACGATCGATCCGATCCTGGACATTCCGCCTTCAGAGCCACCCATGCTCCGCAACGGCTACGTCACTTTCGGGGTGTTCAACCGCATCTTCAAGATTTCGGACGAAGCCATCCGGGTGTGGTCGAACGTCATGCATGCGGTGAGGGGATCGAAGATCATCGTCAAGAACGGGCTGCTTGACGATCCATTGCTGCGCGATCGACTGATCGCGCGGTTCGCGGCACAGGGCATCGCCGAAGAGAACGTGGTCTGCATGGGCTCGACCTCGCGTCCCGAGCATCTGCGGGCCTTCGCGATCGTCGACATTTCCCTCGACACCTTCCCGCAGAACGGCGGCATCAGCACCTGGGAGTCCCTCTATGCCGGCGTTCCCGTGGTCGCCAAGCTCGGCCGCGGCGCTTCGTCGCGCGCCGGCGGCTCCATCGTTGCCGCCGTCGGCCTGGAGGACTGGCTCGCCGAGGATGACGCGGGCTATGCCGCGATCGCGTGCAAACACGCGGCGCAGCCGGCCTACCTGGCAAAGCTGCGGGCGGATCTGCCGGCTCGGATCGCAGCCTCGCCGGCCGGCGACGTCGAGTTTTACACGCGCGAGGTCGAAGCGGCCTATCGCCGGTTCTGGCGCGATTATTGCGCCGCCGCCTCGGAGCTGGCCTAGGAAGATGTTGCGCCGGGCCCCGGGAAATCCCGGAGGCGGAGCGCCTCCGGTGACCGGCCGACCAGGCTCGCGAATCAGTTAGACTCTGCTGAGGGCATCCTCCGGAGAGACACCTTGCAGAAGAGCGGCGGCGGCGCGCGCGCGTTCCAGAATGCGCGATTGCAGAAGAAATTGACGAAGCAGGCCGACGCCGTCATTGCCGCAGCGGCGAACGCCTATGGCCAGGGCCGATACGCCGAGACAGAGGCGCTGTGCCGCGAGATCCTGAAAGCCCTTCCGGATCATGTCGACGCCATTCACCTGCTCGGCATGTGCGCCCATGACGGCCGGCGCCTCGAGGAGGCGAGAGAGCTGCTGGAGCGCGTGATCGCGCTCGATCCGCGCCTGCACGATGCCCATAACAATCTCGCGACCGTGCATTTCGACCTCGGCAATTACGAAGAGGCGCGGCGCTGCCAGGAGAGGGCGATCGCGCTGAAGCCGAGTTTCGCCGTCGCATTGACCAATCTCGGCAACACGCTGATGCATATGGGGCTGTACGAACAGGCGCTCGAGATGCACGAGCGCGCCATCAAGATTAAACCGGATTGTGCCGATGCGCTCTGCAATCGCGGCATGGTCGAGATCGTGCTTGGGCAGATCATGCGTGCCAAGGCGAGCTTCGATCGCGCCCTGCTGTTTCAGCCGCGTCACGCCGAGGCCATCGTCGGCAGCGGCATGGTCAGCATGGAGCTGCGGCACCACGAGGAGGCCGCAGCCAAGTTCGCTCAGGCCCTCGCAATCAAGCCAGGCGCGCCACGAATTCTGGCCCAGCGCGGACGGCTCAGTTACGAGCTGCAGCACCTGCAGGAGGCGCTGGCGGATTTCGATGCGGCGCTTGCGATTTCGCCCAAGCTCGAGCTGGCCCTTCGGGGCAAGGCGCAGGTCTGCCTCGTCATGGGAAGGACCGCGCAGGCGATGGCGGCCGCAACGACCTTGATCGAGCGAAATCCTCGCTCGGAGATGGGGTTGGCGCTTCTGGGCTTCGCTTATTCGAACCAGGGAGATATGGAATCCGCGATTGAATATCTCGATCGCGCGCTGGCGCTCCGACCGGACTATGGAGACGCGATCAGAGGCAAGATCTTCTTGCTGGACTACCTTGCGGAGGCGGATTTCGCGGTCCAGCAGGCGGTGCGAAAGTCCTGGTGGGATGCAATCGGCTCGAGGATTCCGCAAAGGACGCTGCCGAAGCGGCCGCTGGATCCGGACAAGCAGATTGTGGTCGGATATGTCGCGGCCGAATTCCGACAACACTCGGCGGGACTCACCTTGCTGCCCGTGTTGCGCCATCATGATCACGCCAAGTTCAAGATCGTCTGCTATTACGCCTGGCCGGGGGCGGACGAGTACACCGCCAAGTTCAAGGCGCTGGCGGATGTCTGGGTCGACGCTTGGCAGATGTCGGACGACGAGCTCGCCGATCGTATTCAGGCCGACAATGTCGACATTCTGATCGACGTTTCCGGCCACACGACCGGCAACAGGCTGCAATGCTTCGCGCGGAAGCCGGCTCCGATCCAGGCCACCGGCTTCGGACACGCGACGGGTACGGGCATGCCGACCATGGATTACGTGCTCGCCGATCCCATTTTCATTCCGCCATCGGCCCGGCATCTGTTTCCCGAGAAGATCCACGATCTGCCGTGCCTGATCACGATGGAGCCGGTCACCAATCTAAAGCCCTCCGAGCTGCCGATGCTCCGCAACGGCTACGTCACCTTTGGTGTGTTCAACCGCATCTACAAGATCTCGGATGATGCGATCCGCGTGTGGTCGCGCATCATGCGGGAAGTGCCGGGATCGAAGATCATCCTCAAGCATGGTTTGCTCGACGATGCCCTGCTGCGCGATAGCCTGGTCGCACGCTTCATCGCACAGGGTATTGCGGAGGAGGACATCACTTGCCTCGGCACCACCTCGCGTGACGACCATCTGATGGCCTTCGACAAGATCGATATTTCCCTCGACACGTTCCCGCAGAACGGCGGCATCAGCACCTGGGAATCCCTCTACAAGGGCGTTCCGGTCGTGGCCAAGCTCGGCATTGGAGCCTCCTCGCGTGCTGGCGCCTCCATCGTGGCGGCCGTCGGCCTCGGCGACTGGGTCGCGGAGGATGACGACGGTTATGTCGAGATCGCCCGCAAGTTCGCCTCGCAGCCCGAATATCTGGCAAAGTTGCGCGCGGGCTTACCGGCCCAGATCGCAGCCTCGCCCGCCGGCAATGTCGAGATCTACACGCGTGAGCTCGAGGCGGGCTACCGAAAGTTCTGGCGCGACTATTGTGCCGCTGCCGCCGAGCACGGCGACGCTGCGGTCAGCGGGGCGGACGCACCTGGCGGCTCCTGAGCCGCATCCTGCAGGCGACCCCCGGGATATCCCGGACGGATTTCTGGTCCGGCAGCCCGGCCGGGTCGGTGCGCGAATCAGTTAGACTCGGCCTTGGGCCATCTTCCGGAGAGACACCTTGCAGAGCAGCGTCGGCGCGCGCGCATTCCAGAATGCGCGATTGCAGAAGAAATTGAAGAAGCAGGCCGACGCCGTCATCTCCGCCGCGGCGAGCGCCTATGGTCAAGGCAGATATGCGGAGAGCGAGGCGCTCTGCCGCCAGATCTTGCAAGCCGTTCCGGATCATTTCGACGCGACGCACGTGCTCGGCCTCAGCGTGCAGCAGGGCGGGCGCCTCGACGAAGCGCAACAGCTGCTCGAGCGCGCGATTGCGATCGATCCGCGTTCGCACGAGGCTCAGAGCAATCTCGCGGCCGTCTACTTCGTGCTTCAGAAACTGGAAGCGGCGCGCGCCTGTCAGGAGAAAGCGATCGCGCTGAAGCCGAGTTTTACCCCGGCCCTGGCCGGCCTCGGCAACATCCTGCTCCAGATGAACCTGCCCGAACAGGCCATCGAGGTCTACGAGCGCGCCATCAAGCTGAAGCCCGACTACGCCGACGCGCTTTGCAATCGTGGCGTGGCGGAGCTGGCGCTGTTCCGGTTCGACCGCGCCAGGGAGAGCTTTGATCGCGCGCTGTTGTTTCAGCCGCGCCACGTCGAAGCGCTGATCGGCAAGGGCGTGGTCAGCATCGAGCTCAAGCGCTACGATGAGGCGGAGGCTGCACTCGCAGCGGCGTTCGCGATCAAGCCCGATTCAGCGAAGATCCTGGCGCAGCGCGGACGCCTCAATTCGTCCCTGTCGCGGCTGGAACAGGCGGCAGCGGACTTCGATGCGGCACTTGCGCTTTCACCCCGGTTCGAGATGGCCTTGCGGGGCAAGGCGGAGGTCTCGCTCAGCCTGGGAAACACCGCACAGGCGATCCTGGCCTGCACGACCTTGCTCGAGCAGAATCCACATTCCACGATCGCATTGGCGTTGCTGAGCTCCTGTTTTGCAAATCAGGGAGAAATCGCGTCCGCAATCGAACATCTCGACGCCGCGTTGGCGATCTCGCCGGATCCAGACTTGATGGCGCGGAAGATCTACTATCTGGACTTTCTCCCCGACGCCGATTTCACTATCCAGCAGGCGACGCGACGGTCCTGGGGCGAAGCGATCGGTGCCCGCGTGCCGCAGAGGAAGCTCGCCCCCCGGCAGCTCGATCCCGACAGGCGGATCGTGATCGGCTATGTTTCCGCCGAATTCTGGTATCATTCGGCGGCGTTCGGCTTGCTGCCGGTGCTGCGCCATCACGATCATGCCAGCTTCGAGGTCGTCTGCTATTCGTGTTCGCCGACTCAAGATGCGATCACAGCCGAATTCAAGTCGGCGGCAGACGGCTGGGTCGATGCCTGGCAGATGTTCGACGACGAACTGGCCGATCGTATCGAGGCCGACAAGGTCGATATCCTGATCGACGTGTCCGGGCACTCGTCGGGCAACAGGCTTCAGATCTTCGCCCGCAAGCCGGCTCCCATACAGGTCACGGGCTTCGGGCACGCGACCGGTACCGGCCTTCGGACGATGGACTACGTGCTCGCGGACCCTGTCTTCATTCCGCAATCGGCGCGGCATCTGCTGGCCGAAAAGGTCTATGACCTGCCGTGCCTGATCACGATCGATCCTATCCTGGATGTGCCGCCTTCGGAGCTTCCCATGCTTCGCAACGGCTACGTCACCTTCGGCGTGTTCAACCGCGTCAACAAGATCTCGGACGAGGCCATTCGCGTGTGGTCGAACGTGATGCGGGAGGTGGCCGGATCGAAGATCATCATCAAGCATACGCTGCTCGACGATCCCCTGGTGCGCGACGGCCTTCTCGCGCGCTTTGTCGCCCACGGGATTGCCGAGGAGAGGATCACCTGCCTCGGCTCGTCCGAGCGCGCCGATCATCTGCGAGCCTTCGCGCTGGTCGATATTTCGCTCGATCCGTTTCCGCAGAACGGCGGCGTCAGCACCTGGGAATCCCTCTATGCGGGCGTTCCGGTCGTCGCCAAGCTCGGCCACGGCGCATCCTCGCGCGCCGGCGGCTCCATCGTGGCCGCCGTCGGTCTTGACGACTGGGTGGCCGAGGACGACGAGGGCTACGCCGCGATCGCGTGCAAATTCGCTGCCCAGCCCGCGCATCTGGCAAGGCTGCGCGCGGAATTGCCGGCCCGGATCGCGGCTTCGGCCGCGGGTAATGTCGAAACCTACACGCGCAGGGTCGAGGAGGGCTACCGCAAGTTCTGGCGCGACTATTGTGCCGCGGCCTCGGAAAGCGGGGAGGTCGCTTAAGCCGGCCGAACCGCGCAGATTTTGTGGATCTGCGCCTTCGGCCCGATGATGCGTGTGACGATCAGACGAAGGGCGGCTTGATGTTGCTGCGCTTCTCCAGCCATTCCGGCACCGGCAGGTTCTTGGCGCGCATGAAGTCGGCGTTGAACAGCTTGGACAGATAGCGGCTGCCGGAATCGCACAGCACGGTGACGATCGTCTTGCCGGGCCCGAGCTGCTTCGCAAGCCGCATCGCGCCGACGACATTGATGCCCGTCGAGCCGCCGAGGCACAGACCTTCGTGCTGGAGCAGCTCGTAGATCGCACTGACGGCGTCGGTGTCGGGAATGAGATAGGCATCGTCGACCTTGGCAGTTTCGACGATCGCTGTGGCGCGGTTGAGGCCGATGCCCTCCGTGATCGAGCCGCCCGGCGTCGCCTTGGGATCGCCGGTCCTGAAATATTCGTACATGCCGGCGCCATGCGGATCGGCGCAGGCGATGCGGATGTTCTTGTTCTTCTCCTTCAAATAGCGGCTGACGCCGGCCAGCGTGCCGCCGCTGCCGACCGAGCAGACGAAGCCGTCGACCTTGCCGCCGGTCTGCTCCCAGATCTCAGGCCCCGTGGATTCGTAATGTGCCTTGGCGTTGTCCAGGTTGTTCCATTGGTCGGCGAACAGCACGCCATTGGGCTCGGTCTTGCGCAGCTCGTCGGCGAGCCGCCGGCCAACATGCTGGTAGTTGTTGGGGTTGGCGTAGGGAAGGGCCGGCACCTCGATCAGCTCGGCACCGCAAAGCTTCAGGAAATCCTTCTTCTCCTGGCTCTGCGTCTCCGGGATCACGATCAGGGTGCGGTAGCCGCGCGCGCTCGCAACCACGGCAAGGCCGATGCCGGTATTGCCGGCGGTCGCTTCCACCACCAGCCCGCCGGGCTTCAGCTCGCCGCGCTTCTCGGCCTCCAGGATCATCCATTTCCCGGCGCGGTCCTTCACCGACTGACCGGGATTCATGAACTCGGCCTTGCCCAGGATGGTGCAGCCGGTCAATTCCGAAGCCTGCTTGAGCTTGATCAGGGGGGTGTTGCCGATGGCTTCGACAACGTCGTTGCGAATGGTCATGTCGGGGAAAATCACTACCAAGGGGTTGATCGGCTTTGGCCCGAACCTAGTGCTTGGGAGGCCAAAGGGGAAGGCTTTTGCGCTGCGGCGAACCCGACCGAAACGCCCGCGGAAACAGTGATATGCCTGCAGTAGGAAATGGCCCAACCCCGGCCCGTGCACGAAACGATTGCGCTCCCGATCAACGTTGTTGCGACCAATTCTTGCCACGGGCGAAACGGGTCGCGACAGGGCGCGTGTCCTGTTCGCGGGGGATGCGGTTGTCCCTCGGTGGTAAGAACCTCAGCCGCCGAACCCTGCAGCAACGGGTGTGGCCGCGATATCACATGAAATCTTGGTAAGCTTGCTTACGTTTCCCAATGTTTCGCAATGAAGAAAGTCTCTGCAAGACAGGCGCTTTTCGCATTCTTGTCAGTTCGCTCCCGCCTCGTTGGCACGCGCATCTCGCAATTGCGGCACTGTCCCGCCGTTCCGCGCCCGGCTAGTATGAAGCTCAGGTTCCGCAGAAAGCATCATCACTGTGAGCGCGTCGTCCAAAGCCTCCCGACCATCCCGCCGCGAATCGGTTAATCCGGCAGCGTTGCGGCGGCTTGATCTGCTCGGCGGGGGGTGGATGTGACACAGCAAGTTCCAGTGATCGCCTCGCGGCGGTCTCTCGGTTCTGCATTCGGAACGCTGCGCGCGGCGCGATGGATTGCGGTGCTGTGCCTCGCCGCCGGCTCGGGGGCCTGCGTGCTGACCCAGGATCTTCCCGATCCCGCGCTCGACGTTCCCACGCATTACAAATATGCCGGTAAAGGCGACGCGCCGCCGTCGCTGGATTGGTGGCGCGGCTTCCGCTCTGCGGAGCTCGCGCAGCTGATGGAGGAGGCGCAGACCGTCAATCTCGACATCGCCGCGGCCGTGGCGCGCATCGTCCAGGCCGACGCCCAGGCGCGGCAGGCCGGCGCGGCGCTGCTGCCGAGTGTCTCGACAGGCGGATCCGAAACCTATTCGCGCACATCGGGCTCGAGCGCTTCGGGACTGTCCATCGGCGGACGCGAGGTCGTCAATTATTCGGCCTCGCTGAGCGCGAGCTATCAGCTCGATTTCTGGGGCCAGAACCGCGACGCGCTGCAATCGGCAGAGGAGACGGCGAACGCCAACCGTTTCGATCGAGACACGGTCGCGCTGACCACGCTCGCCGCCGTCGCCAACGCCTATTTCCAGGTGCTGGCCTCGCAGGACCGCATCAGGACCTCACAGCGCAACATCGCGAGCGCGCAGCGCATCCTCGACGCGGTGAGGGAGCGCCGCAGGGCCGGCACCGGCACCGATCTCGACGTCGCCCAGCAGGAGAGCGTGCTGGCGAACCAGAAGGCGCTGGTGCCGCCGTTGCGCCAGACGCTGGACCAGAACGTCAACGCGCTCGCCGTGCTGGTGTCGCGGCCGCCGGAGAGCGTGCGCGTGCACGGCGGCTCTCTAGACCGGATCGCGATCCCGCGCGTGACGCCCGGCCTGCCGTCGGAGTTGCTGACGCAGCGGCCGGACATCCGCCGACAGGAGGCGCAGCTCGCCTCGGCCACCGCCAACATCGGCAATGCCCGCGCACAGTTCTTTCCGACCATCCAGCTCACCGGCAATGGCGGCTACCAGAGCTCGGCGCTGGTCTCGCTGTTCCAGCCGCATGCGGCCTTCTTCCAGCTCGTCGGCAGCGCGACACAGCCGATCTTCGACGGCGGCAGGATCCTCGGCAATTTCGAGTTGGCCAAGGCGCGGCAGGACGAGCTGCTGCAAACCTATCGCAAGACCATCGTCCAGGCCTTTGCCGACGTCGACAACGCCCTGTTCTCGATCAAGCAGACCACGATCAGGCTGCAATTGCAGCGCGACGTCGTCGCCGCCTCGCGTCGCGCCTTCGATCTTTCCGAGCAGCAATTGCGTGCCGGCACCGCCGACATCGTCACAGTGCTCAACACCCAACTGACCCTGTTCCAGGCGGAAGACGCGTTGTGGCAGGCCCAACTCGCACGGCTTCTGGCCATCGTCAGCCTGTACCAGGCGCTCGGCGGCGGCTGGGAGCCGCGAATGGAGAAACCGGTCAATGCTCTTTAAGCCGGACACCAAGCAAGGCGCGCGAGAGGGGACAGCGAAGCGATCGCGCGGCCGCAGCTTCGTCATGACCCTGATCACGCTCGCGATCCTTGGCGGCCTTGGTTACGTCGGCTGGATTGCAATGCAGCAGCAGCAGGCAAACAACCGCAATCAGCGCCCCGATCTACCGGTGCCGGTGCTGGCGGCGAGCCCGCGCATCCAGGACGTGCCGGTTTATCTCGACGGCGTCGGCGCGATCCGCGCGCTCAACACCGTAACCGTGCGCTCGCAGGTCGACGGCAAGCTGATCGCGGTCAACTTCACGGAAGGCCAGGACGTCAAGAAGGGCGACGTGCTCGGCGAGATCGATCCGGCGATCTATCAGGCGCAGTACGACCAGGCGGTTGCCAAGAAGGCGCAGGATCAGGCCCAGCTCGCCAACCAACGCATCGACCTCGCGCGCTACGAGCAGCTCGCTGCCTCCAACGCCGGCTCCAAGCAGCAGGCCGACACCCAGCGTGCGCTGGTCGCGCAGACCGAGGCGCTCGTCAAAGCCGACCAGGCTGCGATCGACAACGCGGCGGCGACGCTGAGCTACACCAAGATCGTGGCGCCGATCTCGGGCCGCGTTGGCCTGCGCCTGGTCGACCAGGGCAACATCATCCATGCCTCCGACACCACGGGCCTCGTGGTGATCACGCAATTGCAGCCGATCGCGGTGTGGTTCAGCCTGCCGCAACAGCAGATCATGCGCGTCAACGCGGCGGCGGCGAAGGGGCCGCTCGCGGTCGACGTGTTCGGCAATGACGGCGTCACGGTGATCGATACTGGCAAGCTCACCGGCATCGACAACCAGGTCGACCAGACCACCGGCACGCTCAAGCTCAAGGCCGAATTCCCCAATGCCAATTACCAGCTCTGGCCGGGCCAGTTCGTCAATGTCCGCCTCAAGGTCGAGACCTTGACGCAGGCGCTGGTGGTGCCGACCTCGGCGGTGCAGCGCGGCCCGATCGGCACTTTCAGCTACGTCATCGGCGCGGACAACATCGTCTCGGCCAAGCCCGTGACGGTGACCCAGCAGAACGAGCATGACGCCGTGATCGCGAGCGGCCTGTCGGCGAGCGAGAGGGTGGTCACCACGGGCTTCGCAAATCTGTCCGACGGCTCCAAGGTGATCGTCGGCCGCGATGACCAGACTCCGTCGGCCGATCTTGCCCCACGCAAGCGCTCGCGCGCACCGGACGCCCAGAAGAAGGATGGTGCTAACGAAGGCCAGAAGGACGGGCAGAAGGACGGCCAAGCCAAGGACGGCGAGTTGCGCGCCAAGCGCAAGAGCAGTGAAGGCGACCAGAAGGGGCAGACGGGACCGGCGCCGGGGCCGGGGGCATCGGAAAGTGGAGCCAAGCAGCCATGATCCCGACAACAGCCGCTTGAAGCGGCAGGCATAACCCATGGGTGTCTCCGAACCCTTCATCCGCCGGCCGATCGCGACCTCGCTGCTCGGCATCGCGCTTCTGATCGGCGGGCTGCTCGGCTATTTCGCACTCCCGGTCTCGGCGCTGCCGCAGGTCGATTTCCCGACCGTGCAGGTGACGACGCAGCTGCCGGGCGCGAGTCCGGACGTGATCGCCTCGCTGATCACCGCGCCGCTGGAGCGGCAGCTCGGGCAGATCCCGTCGCTCTCGGCGATGAACTCGACGAGCTCGTTCGGCGTCAGCCAGATCTCGCTGCAGTTCGAGCTCAACCGCGACATCGACGGGGCGACGCAGGACGTGCAGGCCGCGATCAATGCCGCCGCGGGCGTGCTGCCGAGGACGCTGCCTTACCCGCCGACCTACGCCAAGGTGAACCCGGCGGATGCGCCGGTGATGACGCTGGCGCTGCGCTCGGACACGATCTCGCTGCGGGTGATGAGCGACATCGCCGACACCATTCTGGCGCAACGTTTGAGCCAGATCTCCGGCGTCGGGCGCGTGTCCGTGCTGGGCGGGTTGAAGCCGGCCGTGCGCATCCAGGCCGATCTGGCCCGCCTTGCAGCCTACGGCATCGCGATGGAAGATCTGCGCACCGCGATCGCCAATGCCAATGTCTCGGGGCCGAAAGGCTCGCTCGACGGCGCGCAGCAATCCTACATCATCGCCGCCAACGACCAGATCGCGGCGGCTGAAGCCTACAAGCCCGTCATCATCGCCTATCGCAACGGCTCGCCGGTGACCATTGCCGACGTCGCCCAGATCGTCGACGGCCTCGAGAACGACCGCACCGGCGGCTGGTACCAGGGCACGCCGGCGGTCATCCTCGACATCCAGCGCCAGCCCGGCGCCAACGTCATCGACGTCGTCAGCCAGATCCGCGCCGAGATGCCGAAACTGCAGCGCGCGATCCCGGCCGGCGTGAATCTCACCATCGTCTCCGATCGCACCGTCACCATCCGCGCCTCGGTGCGCGACGTACAATTCACGCTGGTCCTTGCCGTCGTGCTGGTGACGCTGGTGGTGCTGCTGTTCCTGCGTTCGTTGCGCGCGACCGTGATCGCCGGCGTCGCGCTGCCGCTGTCGCTGATCACGAGCTTCGGCATCATGTATTTTGCCGGCTTCAGTCTCGACAATCTGTCGCTGATGGCGCTCACGATTGGCACCGGATTCGTTGTCGACGATGCCATCGTGATGATCGAGAACATCGTGCGCCACATGGAGAATGGCGACGGCGCGATGGAAGCCTCGCGCAAGGGCGCCAGCGAGATCGGCTTCACCGTGATCTCGCTGACGGTGTCGCTGATTGCGGTCTTCATCCCGCTCCTGTTCATGTCGGGCCTGGTCGGGCGCATGTTCCGCGAATTCGCGCTGACCTTGACGATTGCGGTCGTGACGTCGGCGGTGGTCTCGCTGACGCTGACGCCGATGATGTGCTCGCGGCTGCTCAAGCACGCGCACGAGGAGCTGGCCGTGCCGGGACTGGCCGCGATCAGCCGCTTCATCGACCGCACGGTCGACGCCTATCACGGATCGCTGTTGTGGGTGCTGGAGCGCCAGCGCGCCACGCTGGTCGTGACCTTCGTTACGCTGATCGCGACCCTGGTGCTCTATGTCGTCGCGCCCAAGGGCTTCCTGCCGCTGCAGGACACCGCGTCGATCACGGCGGTGACGGAGGCGGGGCCCGACGTGTCGTTTGCGGAAATGAAGAGGCGGCAGGCCGAGGCGGCCGAGGCCATCAGGGCCGACCCTGATGTGGTCGGCGTGGTCTCGGTGATCGGTGCGGGCTCCGTCAACCCGACCACCAATGTCGGCCGCCTCGTCATGAGCTTGCGGCCGCGCGGCGAGCGCCGCGACGATGTCAGCGTGGTCGTGACCCGGTTGAAGGAGCGGGTCTCCGGCATCCCCGGCATGACCGTCTATTTCCAGCCGGTGCAAGACGTGCAGATATCGACCCAGTCGAGCCGCTCGCAATACCAGTACACGCTGACCGGTACCGATGCGACGCTGGTCTCGGAATGGGCGCGCAAGCTGGTTGCGGAGATGCGGCGCGATCCCTTGTTCCGGGATGTCTCCTCCGAGGCGCAGGAGGGCGGCCTGCGGGCGCAGCTCGATGTCGACCGCACGCGCGCCGGCCAGCTCGGCGTGAGCCTGCAAGCAATCACCGACACGCTGAACGATGCCTTCGCGCAGCGGCAGATCTCGACCATCTACGGTCAGGCCAACCAGTACCGGGTGGTGCTGGAGGCGCTGCCGATGTATCAGCGCGATCCCTCGATCCTGTCGAAGCTCTATCTGCCGGGTGCCGCGAGCGCCACCGCGGGCGCGCCCAATGCCCAGGTGCCGCTGTCGGCCGTGGCGACGCTGAAGCGGACCACGGCGCCGCTCGCGATCTCGCATCAGGCGCAATTCCCGTCGGTGTCGCTCAGCTTCAACCTGGCGCCGGGCGCGGCGCTCGGCGATGCCGTCGAAGCCGTAAAGGTGATCGAGACCCGCATCGGCATGCCGGGCAGTATCGTCGGCGTCTATGCCGGCGACGCCGCCGAATTCGCCAAGGCACTCGCCGGCCAGCCCTGGCTGCTGCTCGCCGCCGTCATCACGATCTACATCGTGTTAGGGGTGCTCTACGAGAGCTATATCCATCCGATCACGATCCTGTCGACGCTGCCCTCGGCCGGCGTCGGCGCCATCCTGGCACTGATGCTGTGCGGACAGGACCTCTCGGTGATCGGCCTGATTGGCATCATCCTCTTGATGGGCATCGTCAAGAAGAACGCGATCATGATGATCGACTTTGCGCTCGAGGCCGAGCGCGGGCGGGGCATGTCGCCCAGTGAAGCCATCGTGCAGGCCTGTCTGTTGCGCTTCCGTCCGATCACGATGACGACGTTGGCGGCGCTGTTCGGGGCGCTGCCGCTCGCGATCGAAAGCGGCACCGGCGCCGAGCTGCGCTTTCCGCTCGGCATCTCCATCATCGGCGGCCTGCTGCTCAGCCAGCTCCTGACACTTTACACGACGCCCGTGATCTATCTGGCGCTCGATCGCATCAACCGTCGCCTCGAGCAGGCGCTGCCGCCGGCTGGATCCGGCGGCCCGCCGGTCGCCGGCGCGACCGAGGGGATGCAGTGATGGCATCGATCTCGGAGCCCTTCATCCGCCGCCCGGTCGCGACCACGCTGCTGTCGATCGGGCTGTTCCTGCTGGGTGTCGTCGCCTACCGGTTCCTGCCGGTCGCCTCGGTCCCGAACGTCGACTTTCCCGCCATCTTCGTCTCCGCCAGCCGGCCCGGCGCCGATCCGTCCGTGATGGCGGCGACGGTGGCGTCGCCACTTGAGCGGCGGTTGGGAGAGATCGCCGGCATCAACCAGATCACCTCGACCTCGAGCCTCGGCACGACCAGCATCCAGCTTCAGTTCGACATCGGCCGCAACATCGACAAGGCCGCGCGCGACGTGCAGGCGGCCATCAACGCCGCGATGGTCGACCTGCCGAGCGACTTGCCGACGCTGCCGCGTTTCCGCAAGGCAAACACGGCCGGCGCACCCATCTTCGTGCTGGCGTTGACCTCCAAGACGATCTCTCCGTCGGCGATCTACGACGTCGCGGATAGCGTGTTGGCGCAACGCATCTCGCAGGTGCCGGGCGTCGGCAACGTGTCGATCTCCGGCGCCGACCAGCCGGCCGTGCGCGTGCAGCTCAACCCGGTTGCGCTGTCCAATGCTGGAATCGCCACTGACGACGTGCGAACCGCGATCATCGCCGCCAACGCGCTCGGCCCCGTCGGCATCTTCGAAGGCGAGCGCCAGAGCGAGACGCTGTCGCTGAACAAGCAGATGCGCACGGCGAAGGAGTTCCGCGACATCGTCATCAAGAGCTCGGGCAATAATTTCGTGCGGCTGTCGGATGTCGCCGACATCGAGGATTCCGTCCGCAACGTCCGCTCGATAGCCTGGTTCAACAGGCAACCGGCGGTTCTGATCCAGATCACCAAGCAGGGCGATGCCAACGTCATCGACACCGTCGACCGGGTCAAGGCGCTGATCCCCGAGCTGAAGCAGTGGATCCCGGCCGGTGTCGAGATCTCCACCCTGGTCGATCGGACCGGCACGATCCGCGCCAGCGTGCTGGACATGCAATGGACGCTGCTGGCAACGTCCGTCCTGGTGATGGTCGTCGTGTTCGTGTTCCTGCGGCGGCTGACGCCGACCATCGCGGCCGGCATCTCGGTGCCGCTGGCACTCGCCGGCACTTGCGCCGGCATGTGGGTCGCGGGCTTCTCCATCGACAACCTGTCGCTGATGGCGCTCGCCATCTCCGTCGGCTTCGTTGTCGACGACGCCATCGTCATGATCGAGAACATGTTCCGCAACCTCGAGCAAGGCATGCGGCCGTTCCGGGCGGCGCAGGAGGGCGCCAAGCAGATCGGCTTCACCGTGGTCTCGATCAGCCTGTCGCTGATCGCGGCCTTCACGCCGCTGATCTTCATGGACGGCGTCGTCGGTCGGCTCCTGCGCGAATTTTCGCTGACGCTGACCTTCGCCATCCTGGTCTCGACGCTGGTGTCGCTGACGGTCACGCCGATGATCTGCGCCCATTACATCCGGCAGGCCACCTCCGGCACGGCAACGCTGTTCGACCGCATCATCGAAGGCGCGCTGTCGCGCACCATCGTGTTCTACGCCCGCACCCTGCGCACCGTGCTGGAATTCCCGCTGCTGACGCTGCTGGTGTTCTTCGCCACCATCGCGCTCACGGTGACGCTCTACATCAAGGTCCCCAAAGGCTACTTCCCCACGGACGATTCCGGCTTCATCATCGGCGCGACGCGCGCCTCGGCGGACACCTCGTTCCAGTCGATGCTCGGCCTGCAGCAGCGGCTCGCCGAGATCGTGATGAAGGATCCCGCCGTGGCCGGCATCGGCTCGACGGTCGGCAGCGGGGGCCCGGGTCCGGCGACCTCGAACCGCGGCACCATGTTCATCAGCCTGAAGCCGCCGGAGGAACGTGGCCACGTGTCGACTGAGGTCGTGATCGAACGGCTCAGGCGCGCGCTATATCCCGTGCCCGGCATCCGCCTCTTCATGTTCGCTGCCCAGGACGTGCGGGCCGGCGGGCGTCAGAGCGATTCCGACTACCAATATACGCTCACCAGCACCGATCTCGGCCTGTTGCAGAAATGGGCGCCGATCGTGGCCAAGCGCCTGGAGAGCGTGGAGGGCATCACCGACATCTCCAGCGATCGCGATCCCGGCGGGCTGCAGCTGACGCTCGCCATCGACCGCCAGAAGGCGTCCGCGCTCGGCGTCAAGGTCCAGGACATCGACAACGCGCTGAACAACGCTTTCGCACAGCGGCAGATCTCGATCATCTACACCCAGCGGAACCAGTACATGACCGTGCTGGAGATCGACCCGAAGTTCCAGGTCGACCCCTCCAATCTCGATCGCATCTACGTCGCCGGCGCGGGAGATGCGCAGGTGCCGCTGTCGGCCGTGGTGCGCGCGACGCGCGGGCTCGCTGCGCTCGCCGTCTATCATTCGCAGTCGTTCCCATCGACCACGGTGTCCTTCAACCTGATGCCGGACGTGCCGCTTCAGGCGGCGACCCAGAACATCCAGCGCGCGGTCGACGAGTTGCACATGCCCGAAGGCATTCGCGGCAGCTTCGACGGCAATGCCGGCGATTTCGCCAGGACCAGCGGTCGCCAGCCGCTCCTGATCCTCGGCGCGCTGGTCGCGATGTATATCGTGCTCGGGGTGCTCTATGAGAGCCTCGCCCATCCGCTCACGATCATCTCGACACTGCCATCGGCCGGCTTGGGTGCGCTGCTCGCCTTGCAGCTCACCAACACGCCGCTGACGGTGATCGCCTTCGTCGGCATCATCCTCTTGATCGGCATCGTCAAGAAGAACGGCATCATGATGGTGGACTTCGCGCTCGATGCCGAGCGCCAGCGCGGCCTGTCCTCGGCGGAGGCGATCTTCGAGGCCTGCCAGGCGCGCTTCCGCCCGATCCTGATGACGACCATGGCGGCGCTGTTTGCCGGCATTCCGCTGGTGATCGCGACCGGCCCCGGCACGGAGCTGCGCCGCCCACTCGGCATCACCATCATCGGCGGCCTGTTCGTCTCGCAGATCCTGACGCTGTACACGACGCCCGTAATCTACCTCCTGATCGACCGCCTGCGTCGTCGCTCCGAACCGCGTCCGCTGGCTGCACCGGCGGAATAGGTTGTTGAGCAGCCGCTCCAAGCGTATAGCGGCCCCATGTCCAAGCCGCCTGAGACCGCCGCCGCGCCGGCCGAGCCGATCCCCGAATGCCCGCATTGCCAGAAGCCGATGCCGCTCTGCATTTGCGACAGCGTCACGCCGATCGAGAACCGGCTCTCGCTGCTGATCCTCCAGCATCCGCAGGAGCAGGACAGGGCGCTCGGCACTGCGCGGCTGCTGACCAGGCATTTTGCCGATGCAACGGTGCGGGTCGGCCTGTCCTGGCCGAGCCTGTCCAAGGCGCTGGGACGGCCGGTCGAGAATGCTTCGCACTGGGCGGTGCTCTATCTCGGCTCGGCACGCGCGGCCGATCTCGAGGCCGAAGGAGAGATCGTCGCGCTCAACCGCAAGGGCGAGATCGCGGAGAACCAGCGCGCGATCCTCGGCAAGCTCGAAGGCGTGGTGCTGCTCGACGGCACCTGGAGCCAGGCCAAGGCGCTGTGGTGGCGCAATCCCTGGATGCTGAAATGCCAGCGCGTGATCCTCAATCCGGCACGTCCCTCTCGCTACGGGCGCTTGCGCAAGGAGCCGCGCCGCGACGGCCTCGCGACCATCGAAGCCGCCGCGACGATCCTCGCCGCCCTCGAGCGGCGCCCTGATATCGCCGAGACGCTTCATGCCAGTTTCGAGCGGATGCTGGCTCGCTACCGCGAGGTCCAGGCCGAGATGCCGGAACTGGCACCCAAGCCCGCGCCCAAGGGCCGCCGGCGCGACTTCCGGCGCGGCAAGCGCGCCTGATTTCGGCTGGACATTTCGCTGTGCTACCCGCGGGCCGTGGGGTTGCCTAAGCCATTGATCACCTATATTGGTCCGCCCTTACGGGGCCACGTGGCGGAGTGGTTACGCAACGGTCTGCAAAACCGTGTACACCAGTTCAATTCTGGTCGTGGCCTCCATCACAAGTCTCTGATTTTCCGCAAAATTTGGACTTATAGGCGGTTCCGCCGAGCCGCAGCTCCAGTGAGCCACCGGGTTTGCCCGGGGCTTGGCGGAAAGGTGCGATTCAGGTCCTCTGGCATAGACTTCGCATCTGCGAAAAGACGCATCCAAACCCTGGAGCTGGAGAGCACGTGGGCGACGTCGTTCGATTTGTCCCGAAATCCGAGCTGGAGCGGGCCCGCCTCATTGCTGAGGCGCGCGCGATCTATGACAGCATCTTCCCGCCGGCTGCACCCGACCGGGCGCCGCAGCAGGGCGAGGAACGCGTCAAGACTTGATCGGGGCTGCGCCGGTCCCCGGCGCTCGGTCATGCCGAACCGCCCGAAAGGCGGACGCATCGGTTCACTTCAAGTGGCCTCAGCAGGCCGCGTACCAGTCGTCGGGGAAGGGCAGGAGGGGCCAGGCGCCCTCGTTGTCATTGGCAGCCTTGTTATTGGCAGCCTTGGGCGTCGTGTCGAAACTCCACGAGCGGGGCACGTATTGCTCCACCGGCACGGGCGCGAAATCCTCAAAGACCATGGCGTCCCGGACAGCATCCAGCAGCAGATTAAATTCGGCTTCGCTCATCACACCCTCGCAGAACGCGGACGGCGCAATGTCGCAAAGCCGGTTTGTTTCCGGATTGACCCGATCGTTCGTATTTTAACGATGCGGCGATCGGGACCCGAATGGTTAGCGATTCCTGAAAATCCCCGGGGCAACCCTATGTGCCCGCCGCCGCGCAGCGGGCGTGAAGGAGATCACATTCCCCGCGGTTTATTTCTCGTAACCCCTTTTGCACCGTACGGCCAATGCAGGCCGGAGCGGGCAGTGCAGAGCGGGAGACTGGTCATGAAGGCGAGGTTCTTGCGGTTTGCGGGCGTGAAGAGCCGGGCGCGGGGCGCCTCGACGGTCGGGCTGTTCCTGACGCTGTTTGCCTCCGCGGCTCATGCACAGGGAACGGCGGAGCAGCGGCGGGCCTGTACCCCCGACGTCTACCGGCTCTGCGCCGGCGAGATCCCCAACGTCCGCGCCATCACCGCCTGCCTGCGCCGCAACCGCGCGAGCCTCAGCGAGGCCTGCCGATCCGTGTTCGACCAGGCGGGCGGCTGAACGGCCCGGCTTGTGGGCTTGTGCGCAGCAAGTCCCTCGCAGCGGCTCGCGAATCCGTCACGGCCACCCTGTGGACATGCTGTGGATTTGCTGCGGATGCTGGACGTGGATGCTTCGTACCGTCGTCGGATCTTGGTCGCCAATCGTCATATCTGCGTCAAATGAGCTCACCGAATGATTCAGCGATCTGGCAGATCGCTGCTGCGGCCAGAGCTCCTCGCAACGGCGCGTCGAGAGAATGACGGCTTACCGGAACTCCACTGCATTCGTCTCAAATTTCAACCGAAGCGTGCATCAAATCTTGATCGGCCGTGAGCTAGGGGTGATCGACCGGCCTTGAACGCGGGCCCGGACCGCCGCGACTAATCGACAGAGTGCATAGGGATCAGCGGAACGTGATTAAGCTTCCTCTTCACTAAAGCACCAAAATGGTGCTTTAGTGCTTTCCATGAGCCAATCGCCCCGATACGCGCCGTCCGCACTGCGTTACCGGCTTGCCCCTGACCCGGCCGCCAAGGCCGCCATCGAGGCGACATTCCAGGCCTATGACCGCATGATGGAAATCCTCGACGAGGTGGCGCGGATCCACAATGTGGGTTCCAATGTGGTCCTGCTCCATGCCCATGCCTATGAGCCGATCCGCAAACAGACGGCGCTGCCTTCGCGGCTGGTGACGTTGGGGCTGCGCGACCGCGCGGAGTATCGCGCCGCGCAAGGGCGCCGCCTGCCGCTCGACGACAAGCTCGCCAAGATCAAGGGGCCCGCCACCATTTCGATTGCGACCGTGCAAGGGCGCTTCAGCGTGCCCTTCGACTACGCCGGCTATGCCGAGGGCTGGGGACAGAGCGTGCCGGCGCGCCTCATCCGCACCGACGACGGTTTCGAAGTTCACTACGGCGTCACGCCGAACAGCCTGCCAGAGGAGGAGAACGCTATGGATACCATCGCTGCCGCTCCCGACAACTTTCTGTCCCGTGTCGGGCGCCTGATCGCCGGGATCGCGTACGATGCGATCGAGCAGGCGGAGGGCAAGAACAAGCTGAAGGTGGTCAGCCAAGCCATCCGCGAGATCGAGCGCGCCGAGACCGAAGCGCGCGATGCGCTCGCCGCTGCGCGGGCCGAGGAATATCGTCTCAATGCGCGCCGCAGCGAGATCGAGCGGGCGATGACCGATCTGACCGCCAAGATCGAGACCGCGATCGCAGACGGGCGCGACGATCTCGCCCGCGCCGGCATCGCGCGGCAAATGGACCTGGAGGCGCAGTTCGAGGTGCTCTCCCGCGCCATCGACGAGAACAACGAGAAGATAGAGCAATGCGTCACATCGCTCCGCGCGGTGCTGTCGGCGCTCCAGGATGCCGAGCAGCGCCGCGCCGATCTCGAAAAGAGCGAGGCACAGGCCAGCCCACAGACATCGACGTCGTCGCGGAAATCCGGCGGCACCTCCGCTGCCGCCAAGGCGCTGCGGGCAGGCCGCGCGGTGGCACGGACCACCGGCGTGCCGCCGGGAATTCCCTATTCGAGCGACATCGACGAGCTGAGCACGCTCCATCGCGACAAGGAAATTGCAGCGAGGCTGGCCCGGTTGAAGTCGGGCTCCTGAGTGCCGTATCATGAGCGCTCTGCTCGAACACGTCATGGCGCCTGAGGTCAGGCCGTTCGCGATCGCGGCGGCCATGATCGTCATCGTCGGCTCGGTCGAGGTGATCTCGATGCTGATCGGGGCCTCCTTGAGCGAGATGCTGGGCACCAACATCGATTTTGCTCATCCCAGCGACAACGGCGTGCTCAACGCCATCTCCTGGATCAATGTCGGCGGCGTGCCGCTCTTGATCTTCCTGCTGCTGCTGCTCGGCGCCTTCTCCATCACCGGCTTCCTGATCCAGGACCTCGCGCGAATGATTGCGGGTCCCTTGCCGGCGTCGATCGCCTCGGTCGGGGCGGTTGCCGCATCGGTTCCGTTGGTCCGCGTTTCCAGCCGTGCGATCGCGCGGATCATTCCCAAGGACGAGAGCTACGTCGTCGGCTTGGGGGATCTCGTCGGCCGCATCGGCGAGGTCGTCGTTGGCCCGCTCGACCAGGGGCCGCCCGGCCGCGTCAGCGTCGCCGACATCCATGGCAACCGCCATTTCGTCTCGGCGGTGGCGGCGCCGTCATCGGGACCTTTGCCGCAGGGAACCATGGTCCTCCTGGTCGACCGCGACGGCACGCGCTTCGTCGCAGTGAAGGCCGACGATGAACTCAAACCGCCCAAGCCCACTCTAAGCAATTAGCAAGTCCCACAGCGGAGAAAGCCATGTTCGACATCGCAGTCCCGGCCGTGATCGGCGTCGCGCTGATCGTCGTCCTGGGGATCGTCTTCACTATCCTCTACAAGCGCGCCACGCGCGACGAGGCCTTCGTGCGCACCGGACTCGGCGGCAAGAAGGTCGTGCTCGACGGCGGCGCCATGATCCTGCCGATCTTCCACTCCTATGCCAGCGTCAATCTGAAGACGCTGCGCCTCACCGTCGAGCGCAAGGAGCGGGAATCGCTCATCACCAAGGACCGCCTGCGCGTCGACATCGTTGCCGAGTTCTACGTCCGCGTCCGTCCCGACGAGGAGAGCATTGCGCTTGCAAGCCAGACGCTGGGCGCGCTGACCAACGATGCCGAGGCCCTGCGCAACCAGGTCGAGGCGAAATTCGTCGACGGCCTGCGCTCGGTCGCCGCGACCATGACCATCCTGGAGCTCCAGGAGAAGCGCTCGGACTTCGTCAAGCACGTGCAGTCCACGGTCGAGTCTGACGTGAAGTCGAACGGTCTCGAGCTGGAATCGGTGTCGCTGACCAAGCTCGACCAGACC
Organism: Bradyrhizobium yuanmingense; assembly: GCF_900094575.1. Lineage (GTDB taxonomy): Bacteria > Pseudomonadota > Alphaproteobacteria > Rhizobiales > Xanthobacteraceae > Bradyrhizobium > Bradyrhizobium yuanmingense. The sequence continues at coordinate 79,545 of NZ_FMAE01000005.1, forward strand.
GACGTCAAATTCTTCAACCCGGAGAACTTCTTCGACGCCGAGGGTCTGACCCAGCTCAAGACGGTCACCGAAACCCGCCGCCGCGATCGCAACGCCATCGTGCGCGATAACGAGGTCGCGATCGCGCAAAAGGACCTCGAGGCGCGGCAGCAGACCCTTGGGATCGAGCGGACCAAGAAGGAAGCCGAGCTGTCGCAGGAGCGCGACATCGCCAACAAGACCGCGAGCACCCGCGCGGAGGTAGCAACCGCGACGCAGACCGCACGCCTGACCGAAGAGAACGCTCGCATCGACACCGATCGTGCGGTTGCCGAGAAGGAGGCGGGTGCCAAGCAGGTCAAGGAAACCGCGGTGATCGAGTCGGAGCTGGCGATCAACAAGCGCAAGACCGACGCCCAGCGCGAGATCCAGATCGCGACGCAGGAGAACGAGATCCAGATCGCGGCGAAGAGCAAGGAGACGTCGGAAGCCGTCGCCGAAGCCAAGACCGCCGAGGCGCTGGCCGTCTCCGCGGAGGAAAAGGTCGTCACCGCGCGCGCCATCGAGGTCGCCGATCGTGCCCGCCTGACCCAGGTGCTGGCCGCACGCACCGAGGCCGAACGCAAATCGACCGAGCTGATCGTCGCGGCCGAGGCCGAGAAGAAGGCCTCGCTCGATCGCGCCGAAGCCGTCAAGACGCTGGCCACCGCGGAAGCCGAATCCAACAAGATCAAGGCGGTCGGTGTCCGCAACATCGGCGAGGCGGAAGCCGCCGTCATCACCATGAAGAACGAGGCGCAGAACAAGCTCGGCAGCAACGTCATCGATTTCGAGATCGCCAAGAAGCGGATTGAGACCATGCCATCCGCGCTGGCGGAGATGGTGAAGCCGATCGCGAATCTCAAGGATGTCCGCATCCTGCACACCGGCGGCGCGTTCGGCGGCAACGGTGCGAGCGGAGGCAATGTCGGCTTCGGCGAAGGTCTGGCCGGCGAGCTGCTCAAGGTTCACGCGCTGCGTCCGATGATCGACGAGATCCTGCGCCAGAGCGGCTTTGCGCCTGGCGACGATCCGGTCAAGGCGCTGGTCGGTGCCGTGACGGGCAAGAGCAATGGCGCGGCCGTACCGGTGCCGGTACCGGAGAAAACAAATTCTGCCGATCTATGAATGCCGGTTCATTGCTGCTGAAAATTCGAAACGATAAACAGGTTGGGCGCGTCTCGCGTCGCGCAGCCGTCCCGGAGTGCAGATCGATCGTGTCTTGAACAGGCGATCGCGCTTCGGACGTGTCTCCAGGCAACGCATTTCCGTGCCGCGGCGCCCGCGCCGATCCATGCCGGTCGCCGAGGCCTGTTTTGATCGGAGGATTTTCAGATGAAGCATTTTCTGTCCGGATTGATCGCGATCGCCCTTTCGATCGCCGCCGCACCGTCGCTTGCGGCCGATGCCCGCAACGTCACCGTCGTCAACGAGACCGGCTATGCCATCAAGTTCCTGGGCTTCAACGCGCCGGATGACGGGCTGGACGAATGGGAGAACGAGCTCGACAAGGTGTTGCAGAACCAGGCCAGCACTTATGTCGAGTTCGACGACGACGATGAAGGCTGCGTCTGGAACATCCGAGTCGACTGGAAGAACTATGACGAGTCGGTGCTGTGGAAGAACGTCAATCTCTGCAAGCTCACCGCGCTCCGCTTGCGCTACGACCCCGGCACCAAGACCACCTCGTTCCTGGCGGAATAATCCTCGCCCGGTCCCGGCCGGAGGAGCGGCCATTCCAGGTCCCTCCGAGCGCGTTGCGGATGATGACGAATTCGTCCTTTGCAAGCGCAAGCGGCTTTGTTATACGCAGCCGCGCGCGAACGAACGGTTCGCCCTTTTCCTCGGTAGCTCAGCGGTAGAGCATCCGACTGTTAATCGGATGGTCGCTGGTTCGAATCCAGCCCGGGGAGCCATCAGGCTGTTGCCAAGCCTCTCGAAACACTCCAGAACTAAGCAAGTCCTAGGAGTAAGCCACTGAAAAATCAGGGGTTTCAACGTCTCGTTCTGTTCTGCCACTTCCGCCGTGGTCCGGAGCGGCTGGGGATATGGAGGGGGTAGGGGCCTTGTACCCCCAAATTACCTCTCGGGATCCCCCCAAATTCCGGCGACGGCGTTGGAATAAAGTTCCAAAAGGCACTCTCTGATCGGGTCGTCCTGAGCGCCAAGTCCGAATCGAAGAATGAAAGCCGGCCGATACCTCCAGAGCCTGGCCCTCTTGGTCGTGACCAGAAAGAACAGGCCGCCGGGCGGAGCGGCCGATATAGCTCGGCCGTACCCGCCATTAGCCTCCAGACGGGCACAGCAATCGAGATCATGGGCTTTGCCGTCGGTCGGAGCTATGTCGAGATCAATCCGTTCGTCGGCGTCAACTTCACGACTGCTGGCTCAGGTCCAGCACCGGGGCATTCTCACTCGCGGGCGGTGGACCGCGCAATCTGCGCCGAGACGCAACTGGCTGCGCGCCTGTTGCCGATCTCGCTAGGTGACCGATCGCCTGGCTTGATCTGGATCAAGCCTCCTCGGCGGGCCGCCCCGCTAGCTTTTCATCAGCGGTCCGTCCGCTTGGAGGCAACGACCCTTGAAAACGCTTCGCCAGCTTCTGTCCGCGGAGGACATTGTCCAACTCGTGATCCGGCTAGGCTTGCTCGGGCTGCTGATCTTCTGGACATTTCTCGTCCTCCGGCCGTTCGTGCCGATCCTGAGCTGGAGCGCCGTGTTGGCGGTGGCATTTCATCCCGTCTTCGCCTGGCTCGCCCAACGCCTCGGTGGCCGTCCCCGGATAGCCTCAGCCGTTCTCACCCTGATCACGCTGGGCATCGTCATCGGTCCCGCCGCGTGGCTCAGCCTCAGTGCAGTCGAAGGGATCCGGGACCTTGCGGCCCAGATCGGCAGTGGCGATCTCGCGCTCCAGGCCGCACCGGAGCAGATCAGGAGCTGGCCGTTGATCGGTCCTCAGCTCTACGCGATCTGGAACGAGGCCTACACGAACATCCGTGCGGCGCTGCGCGAGGTGGCGCCGTACTTGAAACCGCTCGCCGGAGTGATGCTGTCGTTTGCCGGTGACACCGGAATTGGCATGCTCCAATTCCTGCTGTCGGTGATCGTCGCGGGCTTTCTGCTCCCGCACGGCGCGCAGCTCGTCGCCGCGCTGCGCGGCTTCCTGTTGCGCGTCGTGCCCGGCCGGAGCGAGCACTTTCTCGAGCTCGCCGGCGCAACCATACGCGCCGTCGCGCAGGGCATTATCGGCGTCGCTATCCTTCAGGCCTTGCTGGCGGGCATCGGCTTCAAGCTCGCAGAGATCCCAAGCGCGGGACTGCTCGCGGTCGTCGTGCTCTTGCTGTCGATTGTCCAAATCGGCGCCGGCCCCGTTCTTTTCCCCGTGCTGGTCTGGATATGGGTGGACAAGGACGTGACCGTCGCCCTGCTCTTGACTGTCTATCTGGTCGTCGTCGGTCTGCTCGACAACGTGCTGAAGCCGCTCGTCATGGGGCGGGGCCTGACGACGCCGACGCTGGTCATCCTGATCGGGGTCATTGGTGGTACGCTCGCGCATGGAATCATCGGACTGTTCATTGGGCCGATCATCCTGTCGGTGGCCTGGGAGCTCGCGATCGCATGGACGGGAATCGACCGCGCTGCTTCAGCGCGGGTCGATCAGGAAACCGTTGTCGCAAAGGAAACCATCGAGGCACGCTTGGCCTAGGCTGAAATGAGGTGTGGTTCACCCCGATGATGCTCCAATTCCTTGTCGGCACGCTCGTCAGCGTGATCAATATCGGAATCCACGCGCTCGTGACGGTGGTCGCCGTCACGGTGGCCCGCAGTGCCGTCCCGCGCCATACCAAGCGGCCGCGATTGCACCTCATGAGCGTCATGATCACAATCGCGGTCGTGTTGAAGATCGCCCACATGATCGAAATTCTGATGTGGGCGGCGACCTATCATATCGTGCACGCGGCGACCGCCGACGCGGACATGCTCTACTTCGCGTTCGTCAACTACACCACGCTCGGCTACGGCGACATCACGCCGGTGCCCGAATGGCGGCTGATTGGCCCGCTGACCGCCATGAACGGCGTTCTTCTGTTCGGCTGGTCCGCCGCCATTCTGTTCGAAGTCTTGCTCAAGACGCTCGACCATCTCGGACTCACGGAAAGACCCGGTGCGGACCTGCCACGCACCTGATGCTGTCGCCTCGGTCAATCTCGACCATTGCGGAACGTGAACAGGCCTTCGCCGGCTCAGGGCTGCAGATCGAGGCCTGCGAGCTGGTGCCGGTCGAGGAGCACGATCTGGCGCTGGGTGTTGCCGATGAAGCCGAGCACGCCGAGTTCATGCAGCCGCGACAAAGCCCGCGAGACGGTCTCCAGCGTCAGGCCGAGATAGTCGGCAATGTCGCGTCGGGACATCGGAAGCGCCATGACGCCGGCAGCCGTCAGGCGCTTGTCCATTTCGAGCAGGAATGCGGCGACGCGCTCCAGGGAGGTCTTGCGGCCGAGCAGCAGCATGTGGTCTTCAGCATGCTGGAGGTTGTTCGTGGTCATGCTGAGCAGATTTCTGGCCACCATGGCATCGCTCTCGGCCACCGTTTCCAGGCTTTGGCGTTTGATCAGCCGCACCGTGGTGTCGACGATGGCTTCCGTCGTGAAGCGGTGCTCGCTGCCGTTCTCGAGCCCGAAAATGTCGCCGACGAGGTGAAATGCGCCGATCTGCCTGCGCCCGTCCGACAGCAGCTTGTAGCTACGCACCGCGCCGGATTTGACCTGGTAGACATACTCGGCCGGCTCCTTCTCGCCGTAGATCTCGGAGCCTTTTCGGTAGGAAAATTCGCTTAAATTGACCAGTGCATTTGAATGAGATGCCATGCCGAGGTCGCGGAGGGTATTGGGACGCAGCGTGGAATCCGTCGTGATGCGAACGAACATAGGCCAACTCCTCAGCTTTTCCGCCGAATTGGTCTGTCAGACGAAATACTTTGCCGGAAATGCGCCGCGCTATCCCACTCCCGCCGAAGTTGATTTTCGGCCAGCGAAGTATTGTTATCCATTGTCCCAAGGTTCATTGTACCATAGGACAGCACGGACGATTGCTGCGCTGGATGAGAAGCCCTCTGCGCAGGATAGCTGCGACGAATTGCGAAGCAGATATTTCGACTTTCAGACGTAAGGATCGCTTTGAACAATGAGAAGGACGTCGAGCGTCCTCATTGAGTTGGGCGAGAGGTAGAAAGTTGCCAGGCCTTGTTCACGTCGTTGACGACGACGAGTCGTTTCGGACCGCGATCGAGCGCCGGCTAAAGCTCGCGGGATACGAGGTCGCGACCTACGCCTCGGCGCTGGAGCTCCTGGACTCGGCGCCGGATGACGGGCAGGCGGGATGTATCCTGCTCGACGTGCGGATTCCGGGCCTGAGCGGTCCCGACCTGCAGGCGCGGTTGGCTGCGGCGGGGTCGATGCTGCCCATCGTCTTCCTGACCGGTCATGCCGACACGCCGACGACCGTGCGCGCGATCAAGGCAGGTGCGGAAGACTTCCTGACCAAACCGATATCGTCCGAGCAGTTGCTCGATGCGATCGAGCGTGCGCTGGCCAGTCAGCGGACCGCACGCGCCCAGGCCAGCAGGCTGGATGCGTTTCGTGGTCATCTGGCCACGCTGACGCAGCGCGAGCGACAGGTGTTCGATCTGATCGTGCGCGGCCGGATCAACAAGCAGATCGCGCATGAGCTGGGCACCACCGAGCGCACCGTGAAGGCGCACCGCCATCAAGTGATGGAGAAGATGCAGGTTCGCTCGCTGGCGGAACTCGTTTCGATCGCAGAGCGTCTCGGAATGCTCGATCCGGACGAACGCTGACGGATCCGGAAAGAGCGAGGTTCCCTCGACGTGCCTGTCCCAAAGGACAATGCCAAGGCGTGTTGACAGTGCGCGACGCGCTATGTGCAATAATGCACATACGCACACGCGAGAGCGCGGAGCTGTCGTATCCGATATCCCACTGTCGTGTTCCGGAAAGGCAATCGCTTTGCTCCTGCGCGAGTCCGTCTTCGTTGTCGATGACGATCCGTCCATGCGTACCAGCATGGACAGGCTGCTGCGAGGATACGGCTTCGCCACAACCCTGTTCGACACGGGAGGGCCTTGCTCGATCATGACAGGTTCCACACCGCGATCTGCATCATCCTCGACATCAATCTGGGTGCAAGGTCCGGCATCGAGGTGCGGCGAAGCCTGGCCGAGAAGGGCATTGCGGCACCGGTGATCTATGTCACCGGCAATGACAGCCCTGCAAACCGCTCGGCCGCGATTGCCTCGGGCTGCATCGCCTATCTCATCAAGCCCTTTGCGGCGCAGTCCTTGATCGAATCCGTCCAGCGCGCCCGCGCCTTGTAGCTCCGCGCCGGCCCTCATTCGTCGACATATTGCTCGAGTGTCCTGGTCGGCGCCCCCTTATGGGCGGAACCGAATTGCGCGAGCGGAATCGAAGTCGTCACGGCAAGAAGATTGGAGTCGACGAGTTCGAGCAGAAGCGTTTGACCGTTTTCCATCTCCGAGATGATTTTTGGCGTCACGACGTCCGCCGCGACGCATAAATTGGTGAGACACCAGGTATAAGGAATGCGGAACGCGGCGCCATGGTCGACGGCCAGTTTCGGTGCTTGCTGCAGGTACATTCCGACCGGCACGAAAAGTTGCAGGCGGGCGGTGGGCGCGTCCTCCCGCTCGATCAGATCAATGCGCACGGCTGTTTGCCCGGTCGCGAGCCGGCCAGTGATCGAGGTTCGACAGAGGGACGGCGCGCCGCCGGCCTTGAAGCACAATTTTTGCCAGCTGCCATAGCTGATGTCGCTGGCGTCGCGCTGGCCGCGTGTTGCGACCTCGGAGGACTTTTCCGCTTGCGCCGCCTTGAGCGAAGCGACAGCCAAGACCGTCGCGACTCCGGCGGCTGCAACCATCAGGAGACCAGAGAGACAATCAAAAGCACGGGCCATCGCTGCAACTCCGAGATCCGGACTCAGTTCTGCGCGTCGAGAAACTTCGCCACCAACGGCGACCAGAGCGGAACCGCGTCCGGCGAACCGAGGAGGAAATGTCCCTCGTTGCCGAACGGGGGCATCAGGTGATATTCGGCCCGGCCGCCGGCGCCGATGAAGGCAGCGTGCATGCGCTTCGATAGGTCGGGACCGAAATACGTGTCATTCCCGGTGTAGATCCACAGCATCGGCACGCGCGATGTACGGCCGAAATCGGCGGTGGCCTCGACCAGTCGGTCGGGCGCGCAATTGTTGTTCGGCTTGCCGTCGACGCGTCCGCCGCGGCCTCCGGCAAAGACGATGATGGCCTTCACCTGTGGCGGGTTCACGCTCGAAAGGGCGATCGAGGCCCAGCCGCCGGCAGACTGGCCGACCACGATCACGTCCTTCGGGATGATCCGCTTCTCGGCGGCCAGATAGTCAATGATCCAGAGATCGACCTGGGCGACCGCGAGGCCGGCATCACGGAAATTGGGATTGGCGCACTTCCCGATTTTCGAGAAGAACGGGCCGAACATTCCGCGTTCGGGGATGTCGATTGCCTGCGCGCCATAACCGCTGCCCACCGGGGCCACCACGAGATAGCCGCGCCTCGCAAACCATTTGGCGGCGTCGCGAAATTCGACCAGAGGGAAAAGGCTGCGCTGGGTCGCGTCGAGCGAGACACCGTGATTCATGATGACGAGCGGGAACGGACCGTCGCCGACCGGGCGCACCAGATAGGCGAACATCGGCAGCGGCAGGGGCAGCGCCCAGATTTCCTCCTGGATGCGGACCTCGTCCGCGGCGTGCGTGGGCGATGCGGCCACGAAAACGCTGAGCAAGGTGATCGCGAAAAAATGGAGCAATGCAGGTCCGCGTCGCATCCGGGCCTCCCTCAACCTGAATAGGTTGCGGCCACGACGATCGGGCCGAGCACCGTGAGGACGACATTGCCGACCGCGTAGGGGACGGCGACGCCGAGCACCGGCGTCTGGCTCTCGGCAACGTCGCAGGCGCCGGTGACGGCGGCATCGACCGTCATGGCGCCGGCGAGCGCACCGCAGGTCACGACCGGATTCATGCGCAGCAGATAATAGGCAACCAGCGTTCCCACCGTCATCGGGACCAGCGTGACGACGATGCCCATGCCGACCAGCAACAGACCGTGCGCCTGGATCGCCGACCAGGCGGCAAGGCCGTTGCCGAGTCCGATCGCCGCGATGAAGCCGCCGAGGCCGATGTCGCTCAGGGTCTGCTGCGCCGCGGGCGGCATTGCGCCGATGCCCGGCCTGCGCGAACGCAACCAACCGCAGACGAGCCCGGCGATCAGCGCGCCGCCGCCGCCACCGAGTGTCAATGCGACAGTGCCGATTTTGAAGCTGGCAAGGCCGGCCAGAAGACCCACTGCGATGCCCGCAGCGAGAAAGGCGATGTCGGTGCGGTCGCTCGTATTCAGAGCGTGTCCCACTGGCGCCGTTGCCCGCGCGATATTGCCGGTGCTGCCGACCAGCGTCATGACGTCGCCGAGATAGACGCGCGTATCGGGACCGAGCGGCACTTCCCGCCCCATGCGCGTCAGCGCACGCAGGAATACACCGCGTGCATTGTCGCCGAGCCGGTCAACGATTTCGCGCAGTGAGCGGCCGTGCAGCTGGCGGTTCTCAACGAGCACTTCGATCACATTGCCGGGCAGGTTGCGCAGCAGTTCCCCCGCGTCGATCTCGGCCCCGAGGATCGGCTTGGCCGCGACGATCGCGGCGGTCGGACCGGCGATGACGATGTCGTCGCCGGCCTCGAGCACGGTATCCTGCTGCGGCTTGATGTCGGCCCCGCTGCGCACGATCCGCTCTACGACCGTGCGGCCGCCGATCTCCGCCTCGATGGCACCGATGGTACGACCAGCGCCGGCCGAGACGCGATAGGCGCGGGCCTGGAATTTGCGATATGACAGGTTTTCCGTCTTTGGCGGCGTACCGCCCGCGAGCTCCGCCTCGAGCTTTTTCGCCTCCGCCTTCAGATCGATCCGCATCAGCCGCGGCGCGACGAATGGCACGAACAGGAGCGTCAGGATGTAGCCGAGCACGTAGGTCACCGCATAGCCCGCCGCGATGTTGGCTTCCTGCTGCTTCAGCACGTCGCTCGGCAGGCCGAGCTGCGCCAGCGCGCCGGATGCGGTGCCGATCACCGAGGATTGCGTCAGCGCTCCTGCCGTCAGTCCTGCCGCTGTCCCCGTATCCAACGTGAAGACACGCGCGAAGATGAGCACGAGCGCGAGCCCCGTGGCGCCGATCACCAACGCCAGCACGACCTGTGCCAAGGTCCGCACGCTCAGCGAGGCGAAGAATTCCGGTCCAGAACGGTAACCGATCGTAAAGACGAACAGGCTGAACAGGATCGCCCGGAGGATCGGCGGGAACGTGAAGCTCCCGAGTTGTCCGATCAGCACGGCGACGATCAGGATGCAGGCGGTGGTTCCGATCGAGAAGCCGCGAATCCTGATGCGGCCGAGGATGGTGCCGATCGCGATCGCGAGCAGCAGGAAAATTTCCGGTGCGGTGGCGATGATCCACCTGACGGTTTCCATGGCATTCCCCCGGCGCTTTGGAGCGATTTGATTGGCGGCGGCCGGATGTTGCTTGATCCAGATCAAGCCTTCGCGGCGACGTGGCGGCGGCTATGACGCGATGGAATGTTCGCGAAAGCCCATATTGCCGTCATGAGTACCCTGAACGTCACAACCGGTGCGATCCGCCGCGACGAGACAGTCGAGATCGTCCTGCTGCTCGCCTTTGTCGGCGGCTATATCGACGCCTATACCTGGATCATCCACGGCGTGTTGGCGAATGCCCAGACCGCCAACCTGATCTTCCTGTGGGTTCACGCGATGGCGGGCAACTGGGCGAAGGCGCTGCACTTCGTGCCGCCAATCCTGGCGTTCGCGGTCGGCATCGTGCTCGCAGCCTGGCTGCGCCGCGCAACGGGCGAGCGGGCCAGCGCGGTCAGTACGTTGATCGAGATCCTGCTGTTGATAGCGATCGGCATCTTGCACAATAGGTTGCCCGATTTGGCTGGAACGCTCGGTATTTCCGCCGTGGCAGCGATGCAGGCCGCAATGTTCGTCAAGGTCGAAGGCACAGTGTGCAGCACGGTGATGATCACCAGCAACATGCGTCAGGCCATCGAGAACGTCTTCGCAGTCGCAGCAGGCGGCGCACCACTCGGAACGCTGCGCCGCTCGGGCATTTTCATCGCGTTGTGCGTCGTGTTCGGCTTCGGTGCCGCCGCCGGAGCCTTTGCAACCAAGAGCGTCCCCGATCTCGCGCTGGGCCTGCCGGTCGTCGCGCTGTTGATCGTGCTGCTGCGCTGCGAAGCGCTACGTTCGCAGGAGGGGAGATGAGCGCGCCAATAATCAGGTGAGCGTCGCACAACGAACGGCCTGATCTTTTCGTGTTGCGCTGCGAACGGCACGGCGTCGGCCCGCAGAATGCACGCGACCGTTGACTTGGATCAATGGAGCGAGCCGCGCCGCACCCACGATCCGCATCACCTTTAGAGGATCGGGAGAGAGAGATGTCCAAAGACGCCAAGCCCGCACAGAAGCGTATCGACCAGTTCTTTTCCGGCCCGGGCGCGCGGGCAGACGACTGGCGCGACCTTGTGGAGGCGGCAAAGACCTGGGCGCGCGTGGGCAATCGCGCAGCCTATGACGCGGCGTTGGCCGATCTTTCGATCATCGAAGAATTTCACGGCTATCCCGGTCCGCACCTCATGGCGGCGCTGCGGGAAGCAGCAGTCGCCGGCGACGGTGCATCATCGTTCGCCCTTACGACGAGAATTGCCCAGGCACTGGCGACGCGATCCTTCCGCCAACATGCCGGTGACTGGAGCCCCAAGGACGACGGCAACGGCGATGCGCCCGAGCTGGCGCCGCCGGCCTTTGGCGCGCACAGCGCGCGCAGGCCGTATTTCGAAACCCTGATCGTCACCGGCGTATCTTCCAGCCAATGGCCGGCGCTGGCCGCGGAATGGCGCAAGCTGCGGCGCCCGGTCGACGCGTTCATCTATGAACCTGTGATCGTCGGCAGCCTGGAGGACGCTTTCTGTGCGACGATGCTCAATCCGAACATCGGAGCCGTCATCATCAACGAGGGCTTTGGCCTGCGTTCGCGGCACGATGCACCGGTGTTGCGCTCGATCATGGCCTCGGCCGGTCTCAACGACGAAACCGACGCTTCGGCGCTGCGGCTCGCCCAGATCATCAAGCGCGTCAGGCCCGAGCTCGATCTTTACATGATTTCGAACCGCGACGTGGAGGAGCTCGCCGGCAATCCCGAGGCGGATGTGGTCCGTCGCATCTTCTATTCCGTTGAAGAGCTGCTGGAACTCCACCTATCGATCCTCGAAGGCATCCAGGATCGCTACGACACGCCGTTCTTCGACAATCTCAAGAAATACGCCCAGCGTCCGATCGGCACCTTCCACGCGCTGCCGATCGCCCGCGGCAAGTCGATCTTCAAGTCCGACTGGATCCGGGACATGGGCGAGTTCTACGGCCCGAACCTGTTCCTGGCCGAGAGCAGCGCCACCACCGGCGGTCTCGACAGCATGCTGGAGCCGACCGGCAACATCAAGAAGGCGCAGGAGAAGGCGGCGAGGGCGCTCGGCGCCGACCGCGTCTTCTTTGTCACCAACGGCACATCGACGTCCAACAAGATGGCGGTGCAGGCGCTGCTCGCGCCCGGCGACATCGCGATTGTCGACCGCAATTGCCACAAGTCGCATCACTACGGCATGGTGCTGGCCGGTGCGCAGCCGCTCTACGTCGAAGCCTTCCCGATGACGGAATATTCGATGTACGGCGCGGTGCCGCTGAAGACCATCAAGCAGGCGCTGCTGGGCGCCAAGGCCGATGGCCGGCTCGACCGCGTCAAGATGGTCGACCTCACCAACTGCACCTTCGACGGCCATATCTACAACACACGGCGGGTGATGGAGGAATGCCTCGCCATCAAGCCCGATCTGATCTTCCTGTGGGATGAAGCCTGGTTCGGCTTCGCGCGTTTCTCGCCATTCCTGCGCCGCCGCACCGGACTTGGCGCGGCCAACGAGATCGAGGCATGGATGCGCGATCCCAAGTCGGTCGCGGCCTATGAGAAGCAGCAGGCCGAGCTCGGCAAGAACCCGTCCGACGAGGTGCTGCTCAAGACCCGGCTGATCCCGGACCCCCGACAGATCCGGCTGCGCGTCTACCAGACCAACTCGACCCACAAGTCGATGTCGGCGATCCGCCAGGGCTCGATGCTCTCGGTCAAGGACGTCGAATTCCACACCGTGGAGCAGCAGTTCAAGGAAGCGGTGTTCACCCACGCCTCGACAAGTCCGAACCAGCAGCTGATCGCGAGCCTTGACATCTCACGGCGGCAGATGGAGCTGGAGGGCTATGGCCTCGTCGCCAATGCGATCGAGATCGCGTTCGCGATCCGCCAGGCGGTCAACAACAACCCGCTGATCTCGAAATATTTCCGCATCCTCGGTGCCGACGCCATGGTGCCGGCGCAGTACCGCCAGAGCGGCTTCACCGACTTCCTCGCCCCCGGCGTCAACTGGGCGAACACGCTGAAGAGCCTGGACGAGGACGAGTTCTGCCTCGACCCGACCCGCATGACGCTGGTATGCGGCACGGCCGGCTATGACGGCACGCAGTTCAAAGGCATTCTCGCCAACGAGTACAACATCCAGGTCAACAAGACCTCCCGCAACTCGGTGCTGGTCCAATCCAACATCAACAACACTCGCAGCGACGTCGCGCATCTCGTTCGCGTGCTCGCCGAGATCGCGGGCGAGATCGACCGCGGCCTGGCCCAGGGCGGTGCCAATGCGCGAAAGACCTTCGAGGCACGGGTGACGAGCCTCATGAAGGACGTACCCGATCTGCCGAACTTCTCGCATTTCCACCCGAGCTTCCGCGGCGATGCTGGCACCAAGACCAACGAGGGCGACATCCGCAGCGGCTTCTACGCGGCCTATGACGTCGCCGGCTGCGAGCACATCCGCCTCAACGATCCCGAGATCGACCGGCGGCTGAAGGCCGGGCCCGAGCTCGTCTCGGCCAACTTCGTGATCCCGTATCCGCCGGGCTTCCCGATCATGGTGCCCGGCCAGGTCATCACCCAGGAGACGATCGACTTCATGCGCAAGCTCGATGTGAAGGAGATCCACGGCTACGACGCCAAGGAAGGGCTGAAACTCGTACGGACGGAAGCCTTGGCCAAGCTCGGCAGGCCAAAGCCCAGCGCCCAGCCGAAGCTCAAGGCCGCGTCATAGGTCGGGAGGGGACGAACATGCAGGCATTTTTCCAGTTCTTGCAACAGTACCCGTATCTGCTGCTGTTCTTCGTGGTCGGTCTCGCCGTCTATATCGGCCGAGCCAGCATCAAGGGTTATGGCCTCGGCATGGTCGCCGGTGCCATCGTGGTCGGCGCGGGCATCTCGGTCTGGGCATCCAGCTATGGCGTGAAGCTGGAGTTGAACAACTTCGCCAAGAGCCTGTTCTACTATCTCTTCATGTACGGCGTCGGCCTGCGCGTAGGTCCGTCCTTCGTCAACAGCCTGCGGGGCGACGGGATCAAATTCTTGTTCCTCGCGGTGGTGTCGAGTGTGATCGGCCTGACCCTCGTCGTGCTTGGGGCGAAGCTCTTCGCATTGCCGCCCGGTGCGGCTGGCGGAATGCTGGCGGGATCGCAGACCATGTCGGCGGCGATCGGCTCGGCCGAGCAGGCCGTCACGTCGGGAGTCGTGAAACTGCCTGCCGGGATGAAGCCCGAGGATGCCTCCGGCATGATCGCTTTGTCCTACGGTATTACCTACATTTGGGGCACCGTCGGCATCATCCTGATCTGCAAATACCTGCCGCGCTGGTGGGGCGTCGATGCCAAGGCCGCCGCCAAGAAGTATGAGCAGGAGTTCGGCGTCAAAGATCTCGAAGGCGGCGCCCTGACCGGCTACCGTCAGTTCGGTCTGCGGGCCTACCGGCTGGAGAATCCTGCGACGATCGGGATGAGCATCGCCAAATTCCGCACGGTCAATCCCGAGTACCGTATCGTCAATGTCGGGCGCAATGGTGAGCCGCAGGGGGCTGATCCCGAGCTCGTGCTGCAGAAGGGCGATATCGTCGCGCTGGGCGGATCGACCGAGCATCTGACTGAGAAGATGGGCCTGATTGGTCCGGAGGTCGCCGATGCCAAGACGCTCGGTATACCCATGGACCAGGCGGAAATCGTCGTCTTCAACAAGGACGTCGTCGGGCGGACCTTCGAGTCCTTCCGCGACACGGCCATCGCCGGCCAGCTGCAGGTGACCAAGGTCGAGCGGGGCGGGGTGCAGATCCCGGCCGGTCTCAAGACCAAGCTGGAGCGCATGGACATCGTCTCGGTGGTCGGCCTGAAGTCGGCGGTCAACGAGCTCGGCGAGATGTGGGGCCGCATCGCGCGCGCCAACACCTCGACCGACTTGCTGACCCTGTCGGTCGGCATGATCATCGGCTTCCTCATCGGCATGATCGAATTCCCCGCCTTCGGTGCCAAGGTCGGTCTCGGCAATGCCGGCGGGCTGTTGCTGTCCGGCGTGATCGTGTCCTCGGTCGTGTCGCGGCTGCGCTTCTTCGGCAATACGCCGAACGCGGCGCGAAACGTGCTCGAGGATCTCGGCCTCGTTGTGTTCGTCGCGATCGTCGGGGTCAATGCCGGCGCCGGCCTGTTGGCTCAGCTCACCGGCGCGCTCGCGCTCAAGATCTTCATCGTCGGCTTCATCGCGTGCACGATCCCGCCGTTCATCGTCTGGGCGATCGGCTTCCACGTCTTCAAGATCAATCCGGCGGTGCTGATGGGCGGCGTTGCCGGCGCGCGGTCGCATTCCGGCCCGTGCCGCGAGGCCGCGGTCGAGATCCAGAGCTCCGTGCCCTGGATCGGATTCCCGGTCGGCTATGCCGTCTCGGGCATCCTTCTCACCATCTTCGGCTACTTCGCGATGATCCTGGCTCAATAAGGGGAAGAAAACGTCATGAGAAAACTGTCCTTCGGCGCCGTCCTGGTCGCTTCGCTCGCCGCTGTTGCCGGCTTTAGCACGTCCGCGCGTGCCGACACCGGCCAGGTCGCGGTCGTCTTCACCAAGGGTGGCTTCATCGTCGGCGCCGGTGGCGGTGAGGGCGTTCTGGTCTACCGGGGCAAGAAATACCCATTCACGGTGTCTGGCATGAGCGTGGGCCTCACCATCGGAGCGTCGACCACGAAGTTCGTCGGCCGCGCGCTCAATCTAAAGGGGCCGGCGTCGATCGAAGGCTCTTATGCCGTGGGAGGAGCGGGTGGGGCAATCGCCGCAGGTGCCGGCGCCGTTCAGTTGCAAAACAGCAATGGCGTGATCCTCCAGCTCAGCGGCCCGCGGGTCGGCGCGGAAGTATCGGCTGCAGTCGGTGGCGTCACGATCCGCCTGAAATCGAGTTGAAGGGGTTGTATGGCCATTGAGCGATCGACGGCAGCGTCGGGCCCCTAGGGCATGATCCGGAAAAGTGTGTAGCGGTTTTCCGAATAGAACATGCTCAAACAACAACCTAAAGCGCGATGACGATTCATTCCAATCGCATCGCGCTTTAGCGGCCTGACGCTGCTCAATAGCGCTGCGCGACGAAACTCATTTTCTTGAGGCTGGCCTGGTCGTTGTAGCGTCCCTTGTCGGAGCGCTTCGGCAGTTTGATCTTGTCCTTCTTGATGCGCTTGAAGGGGATGGCGCCGAGAAGGTGCGCGATGCAGTTGAGCCGCGCCCTTCGTTTGTCGTCAGAGCGGACGATGTTCCAGGGCGCATCCTTCGTGCTGGTCTTCTTCAGCATCAGGTCGCGCGCGCGCGAATAATCGTACCAGCGACGGAAGGATTCCAGGTCCATCGGACTGAGCTTCCACTGTCGGACCGGGTCGTCGATGCGGGCCTTGAAACGGCGCTCCTGCTCGTCCATGCCGACCTCGAGCCAGATCTTGATCAGGATGATGCCGCCGTCGATGACGTATTTCTCCATCTGCGGGCACAGGTTGAGGAAACGCTCGTGCTCGGCGGGGGTGCAGAAGCCCATGACGTATTCGACACCGGCGCGGTTGTACCAGCTCCGGTCGAAGATCACGATCTCGCCGCCGGCCGGAAATCGCTCCATGTAGCGCTGGAAGAACAATTGTGTCTTCTCGCGGTCGGACGGCGCGGGCAGGGCGACGACCCGGAACACGCGCGGGCTGACCTTCTCGGTGATCGCCTTGATCGTGCCGCCCTTGCCGGCGGCGTCCCGACCCTCGAACAGGACGATGACCCGGAGCTTGTTTTCCCGCACGTAGTCCTGGAGATGGCACAGCTCGACCTGGAGCTTCTCGAGCTCCTTCTGGTAATCCTTCCGCTTCATCCGCTCCGCAGGGCCGTCCTTCGCCATGCCGATCCCACCTGTTGCTAATCGTCCCAGGAAATGGTCACGCCGATGTCGCCGGGCACGCCGCCCGGAAAATCGATGATCTGATAGGCGATGCGATAGCCGCGCGGTTTCAGGTAATCGGTCCAGAGCTGGAAGATCTCCTTGGGAATTCCGGTCAGGGTGTTCTCCCAGCCCTTCTCCATCTGATTGATGGCGCGGCCCTTGTCCGTGCAGAGCGAGTTGGGGAAGCGATAGACCAGCACTTCCGTGAGGCCGTTGCGCACCGCGCGCTGGATCACGGTCGAGGCGAGCTTGATCTTCTCCTCCTCGGTCTTGCCCGAGGGCTTGCTCAAGCGCTCGATCAAGGCGCGCTTCTCCGCCTCGGCCGCGGCGGCAAGGCGCACATATTCCTCCGCCTTTTCGGCTTCCTTGAGGGCGGCTTCCTTACGAATCTGGGCTGCGCTGGGGATGAGATCGTCTAGGCCGGGCATGGCGGGCGGCTCCTGATGGTTGTCCAATCAGCATGCGGCTGACGCTAGGGTTGGCACTGACGTGTTCCCTTGACTCAAATCAAACAAACGCGAACATACCCGAACACAGTGCCGCCCATGGACGTTTTGACCGGGAGAGACGTTTGAGCGAGCAGCTTCATCCGATGGCACCGCATCATCTGCCGTTTTATCTCGCACCGGGGAGCGGGACCGATACGCTGATGGTGGTGATGGGCGTATTCCTGATCGGGGCCGTGCTCTGGGTCGGCACGCTCTACTGGAAACTGCACAGCCTGCCCGAGCGGATGGCGCACAAAACGCATAAACTGCAGTTCGAGTTAGTCGCCGTGCTCGGCCTGATCTCGCTGTTCACGCACATGCACATCTTCTGGATCGCCGGACTGCTCCTCGCAATGATCGATCTTCCGGATTTCGGCACGCCGCTGCGCAGCATTGCCGGGTCCGTCGAGAAGATCGCCGACGCGACGCCGGCCTCCGATGCGGAGGAAGTCCAGGCTGAGGCGGCCGTCGCACCGCCCCCCGCGGACAAGCCGGGACCCGCCAAGGAGAAGGAGCGCAGTCATGCTTGAGCTGCTGATCTGCTCCCTCGTCACGATCCTTCCGGACTACCTGTACCGCCGCTACGCCCAGGGCAAGCGCTTCGGGAAGGAAATCACCTTCTTCTCGGTCTGGTACGAGCTGCGCTGGGGCATCACCGCCTGCCTGATGCTGACGGTGTCGCTCATCACCATGATCTTCTACTTCCATCCGGCGACATCGTCGGCGACGCTGTACTTCCGCACCGTGCCAATTCTGCCCGAAGGCTCGGGCCGTGTTGCCGAGGTCAAAGTCGGCTTCACCGCGCCCGTCAAACAGGGCGATGTGCTGTTCACGCTCGATAGCTCGAAGCAAAAGGCTGCGGTCGAGACCGCCAAGCGGAAGGTGGCAGAAGTCGATGCCGCCATGCAGACGGCGCAGGCCGACGTGGTCAAGGCCGAGGCGCAGCTCGGCGAAGCGAGGGCCAACTACCAGCAGGCCAAAGACGAGCTCGAGGTCAAGACCGAGCTCCAGCGCCGCAATCCCGGCATCGTTCCACAGCGTGACATCGACAAGCTCCAGGTGCTGGTCGATCAGCGACAGTCCGGCATCGACGCCGCGACGGCGGCGAAGCAGTCAGTGTCCTTGCAGGTCTCGGCTCTGCTGCCGGCCCAGAAGGCCAGCGCCGAAGCCGCGCTCGACCAGGCGCAGGTCGATCTCGACAAGACTTTCGTACGCGCCGGCGTCGACGGGCGCGTCGAGCAGTTCCTGGTTCGCCCCGGCGATGTCGTCAACCAGCTGATGCGTCCGGCCGGTGTTCTCGTTCCGGAGGGCGCGGGCCGCAAGGCGCTCCAGGCCGGTTTCGGCCAGATCGAGGCGCAGGTCATGAAGACCGGCATGGTGGCGGAAGCGACCTGCATATCCAAACCCTGGGTCATCATCCCCATGGTGATCACGACGGTGCAGGACTACATCGCGGCCGGGCAGTTTCGCACCGGAGAGCAGCTCATCGACCCGCAGAATGCCGTCCGTCCCGGCACGATCCTGGTTTTCCTGGAGCCGCTCTACAAGGGCGGTCTCGACGGTGTCACGCCGGGCTCGAGCTGCATCGTCAACGCCTACACCAGCAATCACGAGGAGATTTCGGCCAAGGACACCTCGACCAGCCGGAAGATCGCGCTGCACGTCGTCGACGGCGTCGGCCTCGTGCACGCGCTGCTGCTGCGGATCCAGGCGCTGTTGCTGCCGATCCAGACGCTCGTGCTGAGCGGCGGGCATTGAACGAGAGAAGAGGACGGACGAGACGTGGTCTCCGAAAGTCGTCCTCGCCTGCCATTTCGGCCGCCGGCGCCTATTATGCGCCGTCCTGCGCGCAACTGGTGGACGCCTATGGCCGCGTCGTCACGCGCTGCTCAGGCCCGCGTCGGGGGCTGTCCGTATGGTGCGATTCCAGCTAGAATTGCCTGGAAAGCGGCTGGCCGTAAGCTGCGAGGTGCAGCATGAGCGGGGGCGCGTGCAAAGACCGGGTGAAGCCACGGCTCGCTGCCGCGCTCCTCTGTCTCGGCCTGCTCGTGGCCGAGTGCCTGTTTGCTGGGCAAGCCGGTGCGGTCGAGCGGAGCCGGCGCGGAGAGCTTAAGCGCGTGCTGTTGCTGCATTCCTTCGGCCGCGAGTTTCGGCCATGGAGCGAGTATGCGCGCGACATCAAGGCCGAGCTCGAGCGGCAATCGCCCTGGCCACTGGATATCCAGGAGCACGCGCTGCTCACCGCGCGCTTCAACAATCCGGGTCCCGAGGCGCCCTTCGTCGAGTATCTGCACTCGCTGTACCAGGGGGCGACGCCCGACATCGTCGTGAGCATCGGCGCGCCCGCCGCCCGATTTGCGCAGAAATACCGCGCTCGGCTGTTCCCCGATGCGCCGCTGATCTTGACCGCAGTCGAGCATCGACTGATCGATCGCGCCAATCTCGGCGACAACGATGTCGTCGTGGCTGTCCGCAACGATTTCGTCGCGGCCTTCGACAACATTCTTCAGGTCCTGCCCGATACAAAATCGGTTGCGATCGTGGTCGGAGCTTCGCCGCTCGAGAGGTTTTGGACGGAGGAGCTGAAGCGGGAGCTGAAACCTTTTGCGGAGCGGATCGAACTCGTTTGGTACTCGGATTTGTCGTTCGAGGAGATCCTGAAGCGCTCATCGAAGCTCCCGTCTCACACCGCGCTGTTCTGGGGGCTGATGTCCGTCGATGCGGCCGGGGTGGTCTATGAGAGCGACTGGGCGCTGCGCAGCCTGCATGCCGTCGCGAACGCCCCGATCTTCTCCTACCAGGAGCCGTTCTTCGGCGAGAGCACGGTCGGGGGACCGATGCACTTGATTGGGGAAACGACGTCGCGGACCGTCAGCGCCGCGATCGGCATTCTCGGCGGCGCGAAACCGGCGAGCATCAATTATGAGCCGATCGCCTTCGCCGCGCCGCGTTACGACTGGCGGGAGCTGCAGCGCTGGGACATCAGCGAGAGTCGCCTGCCCAAGGGAAGCACCATCCTGTTTCGCGAGCCGAGTATCTGGCAGCGCTATCACTGGCAGATGCTGATGATCTCGGCCGTGTTCCTGATCCAGGCGGGACTCATCAGCGGGCTCCTGCACGAGCGTCGCCGGCGCCGCGTCGCCGAAGTCGAATCGCGTCAGCGGCTGGCGGAACTCGCCCACGTCAACCGCTACTCGGCAGTTGGCGAGCTGACCACATCGATCGCACATGAACTGAACCAGCCACTCGGATCGATTCTGACCAATGCGGAGACTGCAGAGCTCATGCTCAGGGCCGCTCAGCCCGACCTTGTCGAGATTCAGCAGATCCTCGCCGACATCAGAAGGGACGACCAACGGGCGAGCGAGGTGATCCGTAGGCTGCGCAGCGTTCTGAAAAAGACCCCGTTTGAGGTCAAGCACATCGAGCTCAACGATACAGTGCGCGAAGCAATCGATCTGGTGAAGGCCCTCGCTCAGGGACGCCGGATCACGTTGAGCTATTTGCCGGCCCTGGCCGGCCTTCACGTCAAGGGAGATCCGGTCCAGCTTCAGCAGGTCATTCTCAACCTGATCATCAACGCGATGGATGCGATTTCCGATGCGGAGGCCGGAAAGCGGGAGGTCAGCGTCGCGACCCAGCTTGCCGGCAATCAGGCCGAAATCAGGATCGCCGACACCGGGCCCGGAATACCCGCCTCCGATCTCGCAAACCTGTTTGATCCGTTCTTCACGACCAAACCGCAAGGCATGGGCATGGGCCTTGCAATCGCCAGAACCATCGTCGAGGCCCATCACGGCACGATCGCTGCTGCGAACCAGCCTGCGGGCGGCGCACTGTTCACGATCAGGCTTCCGACCGCTCGCTGAGCGGGCGGTATCTTGATCTTGATCAAACATCACGGCGCTGAAGCCGTTCTCTCTCGGTCGCATGACAAGTACGACGGGCGAGCGTGAGGCGTATGAGACGTCGTGACTTCATGAGGCTGGTTGGTGCTGCCGCTGCATTGCCGGTCCTGGCGAAAGCCCAGGACCGAATGCCCGCCGTCGGCGTGCTGACGGGCAATGTCGTTGGTGATCCCGGCGCGCAAATGCGCGTGGAAGCCTTTCAGCAGGGTCTCACCGATCGAGGCTGGGTCGCCAACCAGAACTACCGCCTGGAGGTGCGCTGGCCGGGCCCCGATCCCGCGCGCCAGAAGTTGGAGGCGCTCGAGCTCGTCGCCGCGGCGCCGGACGTGCTGTTCTCGACCAGTACGGGATCAACACGTGCGCTGCGCGATGCAACGCAACGAATTCCGATCGTCTTCGTGGGGCTTTCCGATCCGGTAGGGACGGGCCTTGTCGCCAATCTGGCCCGGCCGGCCGGAAATTTGACCGGCTTTTCGCTTTATGAGCATTCGATGAGCGGGAAGTGGCTCGGCCTTTTGAAGGACATGGTGCCGGGGATGAGCCATGCGGCCCTGCTGTTCAATCCGGAATCGGCACCCTACGGACCGTTCTATGTTCAAGCGGCGCACCAGATGGAAAGCCGTCTCGGCCTCAAGATCGCCGGTGCGAGCGTTCGCAGCGGTCCGGAGATGGCGGGAGCGATCGAGACGGCGGCGCGCACAGGCGGCGGCCTCGTCGTGCTGCCGGATGGCGGCTTCTTCGGAACCCACAGCGCGATGGCCATTGCATTGCTGGCGCAGCGGCGCGTGCCCGCCATCTTCGCAGTCCGTTTCTACGCGTCGAATGGCGGGTTGATGTCGTATGGTGCAGATCTGACCCAGCAATTTCGTGATGGCGCCGGCTATGTCGACCGTCTCCTGCGCGGTGCCGATATCAGCACTCTTCCGGTGCAATTTGCCACCAGGTTTGAGTTCGTCATCAATATGAAGACGGCCAGGGCGCTCGGCCTGACGGTCCCGAGCCGGCTTCTGCTGGATGCCGAGCTGATCGAATGATAATCCGATCTTGCGCTGCGGCAGCCCCGACTGCCTCGTTTCGTTGATCTCGATCAACAAACGCCTGCGCCCCGGCTTGATCCTCCCGCACTCGAAGTCCCAGGGAGGATGTGATGTTTCGTTGCGGCAAGACCCTGATGGCGCTGGCGCTGTTGATGGCAACTTCGGTCGCCGCAATGGCGCAGACCCCAACGACGCCTGCAGCCCCGGCGCCGCAGGCGCAGCCTGCCAGCCCGCCCGCACCGGCGGCCGAGCTCCTGAAGCCCGAGCAGCTCGAGGCCCTCGTCGCGCCGATCGCGCTTTATCCGGACGAGTTGCTCGCCAATGTACTGGCCGCCTCGACCTATCCGCTGGAGGTGGTGCAGGCCGACCGCTGGCTGAAGGAGCGCAAGAGCCTGAAGGGCGATGCGCTGAAGACGGAAGTGGAAAAGCAGGGCTGGGACGACAGCGTCAAGGCGCTGGCCAGCACCGCCGATGTCCTCGCGATGATGAGCGAGCAGCTCGACTGGACCAAGAAGCTGGGCGATGCCTTCCTCGCCCAGCAGCCCGACGTCATGGACGCGATCCAGCGTCTGCGCAACAAGGCCTATGACAACAAGAAGCTGGTGACGACCAAGCAGCAGAAGGTCAGCGTCCAGTCTCAGGAAGGCAAGCAGGTCGTCGTGATCCAGCAGGCCGATCCCGCGGCGATGTACGTGCCGTATTACGACCCGGCGACGGTCTACGGCAGCTGGCCCTATGCGGAGTATCCGCCCTATTATTGGGGCTACCCGTCTTATATCGGCGCCGGCGTGGTCGCGGCTGGCATCGCGTTCGGCACGGCCTGGGCGATCGGACGCTGGGGCAATTACTGGGGCGGCGGCTGCAACTGGGGCAACCGCAACGTCTATGTCAACCATCGCACCACGAACATCGGCAATGGCTGGCAGCACAATCCGGCGCATCGCGGCGGTGTGCGCTACAACAACAGCAATGTTCAGCAGCGCTTCGGCAACAACAATCTGAAGGCCGGCGTGTCGGACCGGATGGATTTCCGCGGCCGCGACGGCAACCAGGTGCTGCGCCCCGACCAGGGTGCCGGGGACCGGGCGGGAGATCGTGCGGGTGATCGCGGCGGTCCAGGAGATCGCGCAGGAGATCGCGCAGGGGATCGCGCCGGCAATCGTGGCGACCGTCCGGGCGCGGGCGATCGCCCCAGCGCAGGGACGCGCGACCGGCCTGGCGGCGGCGATCGTGCCGGTGCCGGTGATCGTGCCAAAGGTGCGACCAAGGGCGGTGGCGATCGCGCCAAGGCTGCGAACCGCGCCGGTGGCGGTGCGGCCAATCGTGGCGGCGGCAGTCGCGGCGGTGCCATGAACGTCTCCTCCGGCCGCTCGGCGGCTGCAGCATCCGCGCGCGGCCGCGCCAGCATGGCGAGCATGCCGCGCGGTGGCGGCGGCGGACCAAGCTTTGCCGGCCGCGGCGGCGGTGGCGGAATGGCGATGCGTGGCGGCGGTGGGGGAGGCGGCTTCCGCGGCGGTGGCGGTGGTGGTCGGCGCTCGGATATCGCGCTCAAGCATGACATCGTCCTGCTCGGTCATCTCTCAAACGGCCTTGGCTATTATCGCTTCAGCTATATCGGCAGCGACAAGGCTTATGTCGGCGTGATGGCGCAGGAGGTCGAGCAGGCGATGCCCGCTGCCGTGACCCGCGGCAGCGACGGCTATCTGCGCGTCCATTACGAAAAACTCGGGCTGGCGTTCCGCACCTATCGCGACTGGCTCGCCGGCGGCGCGAAAATTCCTGCGGAGGTGATGCCATGACCGGCATGAAATCGTTTAGCCGTGCGCTGATACCCGGCGTCCTCGCGCTCGCGCTGCTCGGATCGGCCTCTCTCGCACAGGAATCCTACAAGACACCGGAAGAGGCCGCATCTGCGCTCGCCGCCGCGGTCAAGAGCGGCCCGAAAGACATCTTGAAAGTGCTCGGCAGGAATGCGGAGGACATCGTGTCGTCCGGCGACGAGATTGCGGACAACGACATTCGGGCGCGTTTCACTGCGATGTACGACGCCAAGCACGGCATCAAGGCGGAGGGCAACAAGACCGCCACCTTGATGCTCGGGCCGGACGATTTTCCGTTTCCAATTCCGCTGGTCAACACCAGGACGGGTTGGGCGTTCGACACCGACGAGGGACGCATTGAGGTGCTGCGCCGTCGCATCGGCCGCAACGAGCTCGACGCGATCCAGACCGCGCTCGCCTTCGTCGACGCGCAAAACGAATATGCGGAAAAGGACCGCGGCGAGGGCGTCGGCGTCTACGCGCAGCGCATTGTCTCCTCGCCCGGCAAGAAGGACGGCCTGTTCTGGCGCGACGACAGCGATCCGAGTCCGCTCGGCGCGCTGGCGGCCGAAGCCTCGAAGGAGGGCTATCGCGGCGGCGATGTCGGCCCTGCACCCTATCACGGCTATTACTTCCGGATTCTGAAAGGGCAGGGGCGGGACGCACCCGGCGGCGCGCTCAACTACGTCGTCAAGGGCAAGATGATCGGTGGCTTCGGCCTGATCGCCTGGCCCGCGGAGTACGGCAATTCGGGCGTGATGACCTTCCTGGTCAATCATGACGGCGTCGTCTATCAGAAGGATCTCGGCAAGCGCACGGCGTTCGTCGCCGAGCGCACAACGTTGTTCGATCCCGACGAGACCTGGAAGAAGGTCGATGCCGCAAAACCCTGAGCCGCGCGTGCGCGCATTTCGCCTGATCGCGCTGCTCCTGCTCGCGCTCGGGCTGACCCTGCCGGCGGCGCCGTCCTTCGCGCAGGCCACCGGTCAGGTCAGAGTGAAGATCGTCAAAGCGGGATTCCTGGCCGGCGGTGGCGTGGGCAGCGGCGTGTTGACGTACCGGGGCAAGACCTACCCCTTCAACGTCAGCGGCGTGAGCCTGGGCATCACGGTCGGTGCAACGGTCGGCCGCCTCGACGGCTGGGCATCCGGTATCCGGGAGGTCAGTGACTTCGCCGGCAACTACAGCTCCGTCGGCGGCGGCTTTGCGCTGGTCGGCGGCGCCAATGGTGTGCACCTGCGCAATGAAAAGGGCGTCACGATGGTGCTGCAAGGCCCGAAGGCGGGACTCGAGCTGGCGGCCAATATCAGTCGGATCACGATCGCTTTGAGGTGAGGCTCAAGCCGGGCGCGCGGATCAAAGCGTGAGCGACAGGTGCACCGTTCTCGGATCGTCACTCCGCGCGAGCTTGAAGCCCGCCTTCGCGAACACGCTGCGCATGGGCATGTTGTCGGACAGAACCTCGGCTGTGAGCTCTCTTACGCCTTGTTCGCGCGCGATCTCTGTCAGGTGCCTCAGCAATAAGGAGCCCACCCCGCGACCTTGCCAGGCATCCACCACGACGAAGGCCATCTCGGCCCGACCGGGCTCGACGATGACGTACCGGCCGCCGCCGATAATGGCGTATCGACCCTGTTCCTCGGCGAGAGCGGCCAGCGCAACGTGATTGCTGAAATCCACGTCCATGAAGAAGGCACGCTCCTTCTCCGAGAAATGCCGTTTCAAAACGAAGAACCGGTTCTGCAGCGACTGCGGTCCGGTACGCGCGACGGCGGCGAGCGTGTCCACCTCGTCGCTGGCGCGAAGCGCGCGGACCTGGATCGGGGTGCTGTCCTTCAGCACGGTTTGCACGCTGTAAGTTGCAGCTTGGGACATTGCCGATGTCGCTCTTTCAAAACCGCCCGGCCGGGTCTCATGCCCTATAATGCAGGATAGACGCCTCCGAAGCGTGCAGATCATCTTGACCTAGATCAACGTTCGTCCTCGCTCCAAGCCGTCAATTGGCCGAGGCGACGGAGAGGTCGAGAACATGTCCATGCACAAGATGCAAATTCCGGGCGGTCCCATGTCGGGGCTGGTCGCCTCGGCAGTCGAATACCTCGTCGATGCGGGACAGCGCAGTATCCTGTTCCTGGATATCATGCGCCGGCGCGGGGACCAGTACAGGGAGCACCTCGCGCAAACCGCCCCGCATGTTCTGCAATATGCGGCGGAGTTGATCATCGACGGGCGCCAGCTCGCCGAACCCGTCAATTACGCGCTGGTGCGCATCGTTCCGCCCGCCAACGTCGAGATCGACATGAACCGGCGGCCGTTCGTCGTGGTCGATCCGCGTGCGGGCCACGGCCCCGGCATCGGCGGCTTCAAGGCCGACAGCGAGATCGGGGTGGCGATGAAAGCAGGCCATCCCTGCTACTTCATCGGATTCCTGCCGGACCCGATGCCCGGTCAGACCATCGAGCGCATCGCGCGTGCCGAAGCCATCTTCATCGAAAGGGTCATGAGCCTTCACCCGGATGCCGACGGCAAGCCCTGCGTGATCGGCAATTGTCAGGCCGGATGGGCCGTCATGATCCTGGCCTCGCTACGTCCCGAGCTATTCGGCCCGCTGATCATCGCCGGCGCGCCGCTGGCCTATTGGGCCGGCGTGCATGGAAAATATCCGATGCGCTACTCGGGCGGCCTGTTGGGCGGAAGCTGGTTGACGGCCCTGACCTCCGATCTCGGCGCCGGCAAGTTCGATGGTGCTTGGCTGGTGCAGAACTTCGAGAACCAGAACCCGTCGAATACGCTCTGGACCAAGCAATACAACGTCTATTCCAAGGTCGACACCGAGGCGGATCGTTACCTCGAATTCGAGCGTTGGTGGGGCGGCCACGTCAACCTGAACGCCGAGGAGATCCAATTCATCGTCGATGAGCTGTTCGTCGGCAACAACCTCGCGGCCGGCAACATCGAAATGTCCGATGGCCGGAAGGTCGACCTTCGCAACATCAGATCCCCGATCGTGGTGTTCTGCTCGGAGGGCGACAACATCACGCCGCCGCAGCAGGCGCTGCATTGGATCCTCGATTGCTATGCCGATGTCGATGAGATCAGGGCCTATGGCCAGACCATCGTCTACACCGTGCACCAGAACATCGGCCATCTCGGCATCTTCGTCTCCGGCGGCGTCGCCAAGAAGGAGCACGCGGAATTTTCCAGCAACATCGACCTCATCGACGTTCTGCCGCCCGGACTCTATGAAGCGACGTTCGAGGCGAAGGATGAGGAAACCGCAAGTTCGGATCTGGTCGTCGGCCAGTGGGTGATGCGCTGCGAAGCGCGGACGCTCGACGACATCCGCGCCATGGGCGGCAATTCGCCTGAGGACGAGCGACGCTTTGCCACCGCCAAACGAATCTCGGAAATCAACCTGGCGGCCTATCGAAAATTCGTCCAGCCATGGCTCAAGCGCATGGTGACGCCACAGATGGCCGAATGGGCTCACAACATGCATCCGCTGCGGCTGCAATACGAGCTGTTCAGCAGCCAGAATCCTTTCATGGCGACGGTGAAATCATTGGCCGAGAAGGCCGCCGAGAAGCGCAAGCCGGTCGCTGCGGACAATCCGTTCCTGGCGTTCCAGGAGCAGATCTCGAAGCAGGTCGTTCACGCCCTCGACAGCTGGCGCGATTCACAGGAGGCGCTCAGCGAAGCGATGTTCCTCAGCGTCTACGGATCCCCGGCGCTCCAGGCGGCGGTCGGGATCGATCCGACGTCCACGCCGTCGCGTCGGCGTGAGATGTCCGCCGAGCATCGCACCATGCTCGAGAAGCGCATTGCCGAGCTGAAGTCGCGGATCGGTGAGGGCGGCCTCCGTGAAGCGGCGTTACGCGCTTTGCTCTATGTCGGCTCGGCACGGGGGATGGTGGACGAACGCAGCATCGAGGCTCTGCGCCGGGTCCGCCGGGATCATGGCGGCGCACGCATGTCTCTTGCCGAGTTCAAGATGCTGGTACGCGAGCAGTTCTTCATGCTGCTGCTCGACCGGGAAGGGGCGCTCGCTGCAATCCCGAAATTGCTGCCTGACGACATGAACGTTCGCCGCGCAGCATTCGAGGCGATCGAGCAGGTGCTGTCGGCCAGTGCGGATGTCACCGGCGAGCGCGCCAACCGGCTGCGGCAGATCGCCGGCCTGTTTGGCCTCGACACCGCGGAAGGTGCCGAAAGGGCGTCGAACGTTGCCCCTTTCGATCCCAAGGCGAAGGCGTCGTAACGCGAGTTGCAAGGATCGGGAGCGACATCATGTCAGCAGATGCGACGGCCACGCAGTCTCCCAGCAAGTATGATCGCCTGATCGCGGCGGCCAGGGCAATCCCGCCGACGCCGACCGTCGTGGTGCATCCCTGCGATGAGACATCCTTGCGCGGCGCCGTCGACAGCGCGTCTGCCGGCATCATCCGGCCGCTCCTGGTCGGACCG
The DNA here is from genome assembly GCF_900094575.1 of Bradyrhizobium yuanmingense. Classification (GTDB taxonomy): domain Bacteria; phylum Pseudomonadota; class Alphaproteobacteria; order Rhizobiales; family Xanthobacteraceae; genus Bradyrhizobium; species Bradyrhizobium yuanmingense. Next base: position 107,801 of record NZ_FMAE01000005.1, read on the forward strand.
GAGCGGAAGATCCGGGATACGGCTGGCACGTTCGGCCTGGACATCTCGGGTTATGAGATCGTGGATGCCGCGCACAGCGACGAAGCCGCGGCGAGGGGTGTCGAATTGATCCATGCCGCGCGCGGCGAACTGCTCATGAAGGGCAGCCTTCACACCGACGAGCTGATGCGAGCCGTCACGGCCAAAGTCGGGGGATTGCGCACCGATCGGCGCATCAGCCACGTTTTCGTCATGGATGTGCCGGCCTACGCCGAGACGATCTTCGTCACTGACGCCGCAATCAACATCTTCCCCGATCTGGACGCCAAGCGGGACATCATTCAGAACGCGATCGATCTCTACAATCAGGCGGGCTTCGGCAAGTCGCCGCGGGTGGCCATCCTTTCCGCGGTCGAAACCGTCACATCGAAGATTCCATCCACGATCGAGGCCGCGGCGCTCTGCAAAATGGCGGATCGCGGCCAGATCACGGGCGGCGTGCTCGACGGGCCGCTGGCGTTCGACAACGCGATCGACCTCGAATCCGCACGGATCAAGGGCATCAAGTCCGAGGTGGCCGGCCGCGCTCAGATCCTGGTCGTGCCCGATCTCGAAGCGGGCAACATGCTGGCCAAGAACCTCGCCTATTTCGCCAAGGCCGACGGCGCCGGCATTGTGCTCGGCGCGCGCGTCCCCGTCGTCCTGACCTCGCGTGCGGACAGCCCAAGAGCGCGGATGGCGTCCTGCGCGGTTGCTGCACTTTATGCTCACGCGCGGCGCCAGAAGGCGCCGACAGTCGCGGCGTGACCGCCATGGACAGCATACTCGTCGTCAACGCCGGCTCCTCGAGCGTCAAGTTCCAGGTCTTTGCGGTCGAGGGTGAGGGCGTTCTGCGCCGCCTGATCAAGGGGCAGGTGGACGGCATCGGCAGCCGTCCGCGCTTGCGGGCAAGCAGGGCAGGCAACGATCCCATGGCGGACCGGGCCTATCCGATCGAGGCCATTCCGGACGTGCCGGCGGCGATGCAAGTCGCGGGGGAATGGCTGCGGAACGAGGCGCGCATCCATCCATTGGCGGTCGGGCATCGCGTCGTCCATGGCGGGCCGGATCATGAGCGGCCAATTCTTGTCGATCATGGCGTGGTGGCACGTCTGGAACGCTTCGTCACGTTGGCGCCGCTGCATCAGCCGCACAATCTGGCGCCGATCCGCTCGATCCTGGCCAATTTCCCGACGATCCCGCAGGTCGCGTGCTTCGACACCGCGTTCCACCGCACGCACGGTCCGCTGGCCGATCATTACGCCATCCCCCACCAGCTCCACGCCGAAGGTGTGCGGCGCTACGGCTTTCACGGGCTCTCCTATGAGTACATCTCCAGGGCGCTGCCGCAGATCGCGCCAGACGTCGCGAAGCGCCGGGTGATTGTCGCCCATCTCGGCAGTGGCGCGTCGATGTGCGCGATGAAGAACGGGCTGAGCGTCGAGAGCACGATGGGATTCACCGCGCTCGATGGGCTGCCGATGGGCACGCGTCCGGGCCAGCTCGATCCGGGGGTCGTGCTGTACCTATTGTCCGAGAAGGGGATGACGGCATCGAAGGTGCAGGATTTCCTCTATCGCGATTGCGGATTGAAGGGGCTTTCCGGGGTCAGCAACGACATGCGCGAGCTAGAGACGAGTGCGGAGCCACAAGCGAAGCTGGCGGTCGACTATTTCGTCTATCGGATCGGCCTTAACGCCGGCATGCTGGCGGCGGCGCTGCAGGGGATCGACGCCTTCGTCTTCACCGCCGGCATCGGGGAGAACTCGAGCAGTATCCGCGCACGCGTGGCGGAGCAACTCGGCTGGCTTGGCGTGGCACTCGACCCGGCCGAGAACACACGCCATTCGCGGCTGATATCGGCAAGGACGAGTCTCGTTCCGGTCTACGTCGTCCCGACGGACGAGGAGCTCATGATCGCGCAGCACACGCTGGCGCTGCTGATGAACGGCCAATCGCCCAACCCAAGACAAGAGAGGGTGTCATGATTCCAGTATTTCCGGACAGCAAGGTCGCTCTGAAGGGGAAGAAGGGCCTCGTCGTCGGCATCGCTAACGACCAGTCGATCGCCTGGGGTTGCGCCAGGGCGTTTCGCGCGCTCGGCGCCGACCTCGCCGTCACCTATCTGAACGACCGCGCCAAGAAGCACGTCGAGCCGCTGGCGCAGGCGCTCGAAGCGCCGATCTTCCTGCCGCTCGACGTCATGGTCGAAGGCCAGACCGAGGCGGTCTTCGAGCGGATCGAGTCGGAGTGGGGGCAGCTCGATTTCCTGCTTCATTCCATCGCCTTCTCGCCGAAGGAAGCACTGCACGGCCGCGTCGTCGATGTCGGCCGCGACGGCTTTCTGAAGACCATGGACGTCTCCTGCTGGTCCTTCCTGCGGATGGCACATCTGGCCGAACCCCTGATGAAGAACGGCGGCACGATGTTCACCATGACCTATTACGGCAGCCAGATGGTGGTGGAGAACTACAACATCATGGGCGTCGCCAAGGCGGCGCTCGAGGCCGCCGTTCGCTACGCCGCTGCCGAGCTCGGTCCGAAGGGCATCCGCGTGCACGCGATCTCGCCGGGACCGCTCGCGACCCGCGCAGCCTCCGGCATTCCGGAGTTCGACGAGCTGATGGACAAGGCGCAATCCAAGGCGCCCTCGCGCAGCCTCGTCAGCATCGACGATGTCGGCAATGCCACCGCGTTCCTGGCGCTCGACGGCGCCAAGCTGATCACCGGTGGCGTGCTCTATATCGACGGCGGCTATCACATCATCGATTGACCGGCGCAACCGCGCGTGGTCATGCCGGCGGTGCGCCGATGCCGATGCTCTCAAGTAATTCGCGCCAGAGCTTGCGGACTCCGGCGTGACGCTGCGCGAGCGCCGCACTGACCGCGTCGCGATGCGGCGCAAGATCTGTGCTCTTCAGAAACAGAATCTGGGCCTGCAACAGCCGGCCACTCTCGAATTCGATCCGGCGTAGCGCCATAACAAAAGGATCCTGCGCATTGGCCTCGATCGGTAGGAGCGCAGCCGGCCGTATACCGGCATGCACGGCGTGGGCAAGCGCTGCGAGGTGAATCATTTGGGCAAGGCGAGGGTCTGCGATCCCTTCGACCGGTGCAGGCAGCCAGGCGGACTCCCAGGAGGCGAACATGTAACCCAGGGAAGGATCCACCACCCAGGACGTGGCGCGCAGCAGCAGCGAGACGATCTCGGTCTCGCGATAAAATTGAGCATTCAATTCGGTCTGCCATGCCGCGTCGAGCCTCGCGGGCAGCATGAAAGCGAATTGCCGGGCCAGGGCGCCGTGGGCCGAGATCAGGAATGCTGCGACCTTCGTCTGCTGGTACGGTGGAATGCGGCCGTCCGGCGCGACGGGACCGAGGAAGCCGCTCATGGCAGCGCTCGCTTGACCGGGATGGCACGCAGATGATCGTAGCCGGCAGGAAACGGCGTGAGCTCGCCGCCGGGCTGGTCCGACGCCACCCAGACCGCTTGATTGCCCTGCCAGCGGCCGGCCAGCACGTCTTCGGCAAAGCGCGCCAGCAGATCGGCGGTCAGTGTCCCTTTCTCCAGCGTGAAGGCGTGATAGGCCCTGGGGATGATCACCAATGAGCTGTTCTGAATCTCGACTCGCAATGTTTCGTGGAGACCCCGCGGCGTGAGAAAGTCGAACTCGCCGTTGAGAATCATGGTCGGAACGGCGATCGCGGACAGGTGCGGCGTGAGCGGCTGGAAGTCGAGGAAGGATTCCATCAGGTTTTGCAGCGCGTAGACGTCGTTGACCAGCCAACCTTGCCGCTTCACGCTATCGAGCTTGTCCAGCAGCGGCTTCAGCCATTGGTCCGAGAGGTTCATGGGCAACAGGAGATCCTGGAGGTAACTCGTGCCACCGAGGATCAGGCCGGTCCGCAGCGCATTGCCAAGCAGCAAGAGTTGCGGCGACAGCTCCGCAAAGCAGCTCATCGGCACCAGCCCGGCCAGCCGCTTGCCGTGCTCGATCGCATATCGCAGCGCGATCAGGCCGCCAAAGCTGATCCCGCTCAGAAAGACCGGACCGTCTCCCAGTTCGTCGATCAGGAGGCGCAAGGCAGCGACCTGATCGTCCTGGCTGATGAAGAGCCTCGGCTTGTCGGAGGCGCCCTGGCCGAGCAGATCGAAGGTCGCAACGCGAAAGCCTCGCGCCGATAGGGCCTCGCGATACGTGCCCCACAGCTCGGAATATTGCGTCAGCCCGTTCACGAGAACATAGGCCGGTGCGCCCGTCGGACCGTCGAGCTCATAGCGGATCCGATATGAGCCGTGGCTGAGGAAAGGCATCGCGAGGGTACTGCCGGTGTCTTGATGCCCGCGATCCTCGATCTCCGCGAGTGGAATTCCATTGAGCTAGATCAAACCTTCCCCGGCCGCCCTGCCTAGCGTTTCAGGAAAATCTTCCAGGGAGGATCGCATCATGGCCGGACGAGATGCGTTGAAGTGTTGCCTGTTGAGCCTGATCGTGCTGCTGCTCGGAACGGCGATCGCAACCGCACAGCCGTTCACGCGCCGCTCGTCGCAGGTGCAGCATGACGGGCTCAAGAAGACCTACGAGATCGCCAACTTCCGCCTTGGCGGCAAGTACGACCTGTCCGATCCCTCCAAATGGGAGAACGGCGGCGAGGGCGGCGTCACGCTGGAATCGCTCGGGGCCGGCAAGCTGCGCACGGCATACATTGCTGTCGGCAACGCAAGGCGCAACGCGGCCGGCGAGATCACCAATGCCATCGTGATCAATTCCTATTATTCCGGCGATTCCACCGACATGTACGAACAGTGGGTCAAGGGTGCGGCGTTGTCGGGTGGCGTACCCATCATTGGTCCGGGCCGGCCGATCGACACGAATCGTTACTATGTCATCATGGTCGATCCGCTCGGCACTTGGGGCGCGAGCAAGCCGTCCGACGGCCTAGGCATCAAGTTTCCGCAATACAGCTACTACGACATGGTGCAGGCGAACTACCGCCTGCTGCGCGACGAGCTGAAGGTCGCGCGCGTCGCGCTGGTGACCGGCGTCTCCATGGGTGGCACGCAGACCTACGTCTGGGGCGTGATGCATCCGGAATATGTCAGCGCCCTGATGCCGATCGGCGGCACCACGCAATCGGATGGCGACGACCCGGTCGGCAACTGGACTTTCCAGATGATGACAGCCGCGATCCAGGGCGATCCGGTCTGGCAGGCGACCGAGGGCGACTATTACAAGCTCCCGAAGGAAAAGCATCCGGTGCCGGGCGTGGCCTTCGGCTGGTCGATCCTCGGCATGACGGGTTATGACTTTTCCTTCCGCACGACCCAGAACTGGGCGGCGGTACAGCCCGAGATTTTCTATTGGGATCCGCCGAACGAGAAGGCCGGCCTCAACGTCATTAATCGCGCCAAGCTCTACGACGCCGTCGATCTCGTCTGGCGCAATCGGGTCGGCGAGACCCATAACGTCAATCCCTATCTCGGTCGCATTCAGGCTCGCACGCTGGTGATGCACATCACCAACGACCTCTGGCTCAACTTCAAGCTGGCGCAGAAGGCTGTCGATCGCGTGCCCGGCGCTGATCTTATCGCACAGGAGAGCCCCGTCGCGCACTACGGCGTGTTCCCGATCATCAACCAGCGCAAGAACGATCCGAAGTTCGTCGCCTTCATGGATGACGTGGCGGCCCTCGATCGCGCCCAGAAATTCGTCGACAAGAATTACCGCGTGCCCGGCGTCGCCCAGACGATTGATCCCAAGAAGTCGTTCTGGAAGGCCTACATGACCTATCCCTATCCGGTCAAATTCGGCAGTGCCAAGGACAAGAGCGGCAACTCCTGGGAAATCGGCTACATGGACGAGTATGCCGGCACCGACAAGGATCCGAAGGTGCTCGTCATCATCCACGGCAAGGGCGCGTTCGGCGGCCATTACGGCAACATCATGCAGTATGCGCTGCGCAGCGGCCTGCGCGTGATCATGCCGGACCTACCGCATTACGGCATGTCGGGGCCCGGCAATCTCGACAAGAATCCTGCTCGCACCATGCAGGACATGCGCGAGGTGATCTACGACCTCGTGGTCAACCAGCTCGGAGTCAAGAAGGCGTACTATCTCGGCCACTCGCTCGGCGGCCAGTTCGTCGTGGGCTACGCCCTGACCTGGCCTGATGCGGTGCAGGGCCTCGCCTTGGAGGCGCCGTCCGGCCTCGAGGAATATCCGCGCGAGATCACCATTGCCAAGGACAAGAAGGCGCCTCTGTTCGCCGACGGTCTCGGCCGAGACTTCGACAAGTGGAAGCAGGTCTGGGACCAGACCGGTATTCTCGCTGCGGAAAAGGCGCGGAGCGAGCAGAACGTCCGCGACTTCTTCTACTTCAAGAAACGTGATCCGGACACCGGCGTGGTATCGGCTGCGAAGAGCGGATACTTCTTCAACGACAGCGAATATGCCCGTTTCCATACCGAGCAACGCGCCGGGCTTACCAAGGGCAACCCGAAGGAGCTCGATCAGTGGTGCAACGTCTTCATCTTCGACATCTACACGATCGGTGCTGAGCTCCAGCAGGATGACCCGAAGAACCTCTATGAGCGGGTCACCCAGATCAAAGCGCCGATCTTCCTGGCGTTCGGCGACAAGGAGCCGTTCATTCCGACGCCTGCGTTCAACGGCCTGACGGACCTCGGCCGCGACGTCATCACGCCGTTCATGACGCGTATGACCAATGCCGGCAACCGGCCGATGCTCAAGATCTATCCGGAGACCGGACACTTCATCCACACCGACAATCCAGTGGAATACGCTGCCGATGTCGTGGATTTCGTGACCAACGGGGAGGTGGACACATCATCGCCGCTCGGAACCGATCGCATGATCAAGGGCGCCGTCGTCTCTGCCTTGCCAGTGGCGCCGACACCGCCTGGAGCGGCTCCGACGGCTGGCCTCAACAAGTAGGGCCCGGCGATGCCAAGGGTGCAGGCGGGCGAACTCCGACTCGGCTGGCGGGAGTGGGGAGGAGGCGACGTCACCGTCGTCTTCATCCACGGAAATCTCGCCAGCAAGGACTGGATCGAGCTCGCCGCGCCATTGTTTCCGATCGGGCTCCGTGTGGTTGCAATCGATTGGCGCGGCTGTGGCGACAGCGACCGGCCGAAGCCGTCGGCCGACTATTCCAACTACTCCATGCGGCAGCACGCCGAGGACATGCTGGCGGCGCTCGATACGCTCGGGATCGGCTATTGCCATCTCGCGACACATTCCACCGGCGGCATCATCGCCGCCAGAATGCTGCTCGAGCAGCCGCAGCGCTTCGGCCGTGTGTTCGCGCTCGATCCGGTAACGCCGCTCGGCATGGCCTTCGATGCCGATCAGATCGGATTATTCAGGGCCATGATGTCGAGCAAGGAGCTGACGCGGTCCGTGATGGCTACAGCCGCTTCTTCGCTGTTCGTCCCGGAGAGCATGGGGCCGAACATGGTCCCTCGCTTTCGCGAGGGGCTGGGAGAGATCCAGACGCTGTTCGATCGGATCATTGAGCAGACCTTCGGCGTATCGGAGGGGATCTGGATCGGCACGCCGGTGAACCTGACGCGGGAGAAGGAGAGCCGTGAGCTGGAGCGCCGTATGTCCGAGATCCGGCATCCGCACCTCGTGTTGTGGGGCGAGCGGGACGGTTGGATCGCGCCGGCCGATCTCCGTGCCATGGCCGAAGCGATGCCGGATTGCCGGCTGGTCGTCGTGCCAGGCATAGGGCATTCGATGAACCTCGAATCACCGGCACTTTATGCAGGCTATTTCGGTGCCTGGTTCGGAGGACGTGCCGCGTCACCATCCACGGCGCCAAGCTGATCCCGACGGGGCCTCGACGTCGACGGCGGCCACCACATCATCGATTGACGCGCTGAGCAGTCCGGCGACCCACGATCGATGGTGACAATATTGCCAGTGTTTTGCCCGACGGAGCAACCGGTTCCGGGCGAACAGGAAACATCAATCAGATCAGCCCCATGTCTACTGTGCATGGGGTTGTTTTTCGACTCTTTGATTCAGCGATAGTGAAGCGCGATCAATTCGGCCACGCAGGCCGGCTTCTTGCCGCCCTCGATCTCGATCACGAGGTGGTAGTTGACGCGCAGCCCGTCCGGCGGCACGTCCTCTGCTTCCGCGATCGTGACCCGGCCGCGCAGCTTCGAGCCCGCCGGTACCGGCGCGAGGTATCGGATCCGGTCGGCACCGTAGTTGAGCGTGTTGCGCAGGCCCTTCAGGCCGATGACCGAGCGGATGAACAGCGGGGCAAGGGCAAGCGAGAGCAGGCCATGGGCGATGGTCTTGCCGCCCGGCATCTCCTGCTTGGCGCGCTCCTGGTCGACATGGATCCACTGCTCGTCGCAGGTCGCCTCGGCGAACTGGTTGATGCGGTCCTGCGTGATCTCGATCCAGTCGCTGGCGCCGATCTCGGTGCCGATTGCGGATTTGATCTCGTTGAAGTCGCTGAATATTCGCATGGGTTGACCTGTTCAGAGCTTCATTTCCGGAACATTGTCGGGAATGGCGAGTTCGGCCTCCGTCAAGGCCATGACCTCGCCGATGCTCATGCCGGGTGCTGTTTCCAGCAGCGTCGCCTTGCCATCGGGAAAACCGATCACGGCCATGTCGGTCACGACAAGGTTGACGGGGCGTGCCGAGGTCAGCGGCAGCGAGCATTTCACCACGATCTTCGACTTGCCCTTGGCCGCGTGCTGCATGGCGACGATCACGCGCTTGGCGCCGGTGACGAGGTCCATTGCGCCGCCCATGCCCGGGACCATCTTGCCCGGGATCATCCAGTTCGCGAGATGGCCATGCGCATCGACCTGGAGACCGCCGAGCACGGTGACATCGACGTGGCCGCCGCGGATCAGGCCGAACGACATCGCGCTGTCGAAGGTGGAGGCGCCCGGCAGCGCGCTGATCGGGCGTCCGCCGGCATCGGTGAGCGTCGGATGCGCCATGCCCTGCTCGGGAATCGGCCCGGTGCCGATCAACCCGTTCTCGGACTGGAAGAAGACCTTCAGGTCCGACGGCACATAATTGGCGACCAGGGTCGGAATGCCGATACCGAGATTGACGAGGTTTCCGCTCCTCAGCTCCTTGGCGACACGCCGGGCGATGATGATCTGGGGATCCATGATGTCACCCGTTGGTGATGAGATAGTCGACGAGCGGCGCGGGGGTGACGACGTGATCGGGCGCGATCACGCCGACCGGGACGATATGCTCCGCCGTCACGATGACGGTGTCGGCTGCCATCGCCATGACCGGGTTGAAATTGCGCGAGGTGAGGGCGTAGGCGAGGTTGCCGAGGTAGTCGGCGAGGAAGGCGTGCACCAATGCGAATTGCGCCCGCAGCGCCGTTTCCAGCAGGAACGGCTTGCCGTCGACTTCGATCTGGCGCTTGCCTTCGGCCACCAGCGTTCCGACCCCGGTCGGCGTCAGCACCCCGCCGAGACCGCACCCGCCGGCGCGGATGCGTTCGACGAAGGTGCCCTGCGGCACGAGATCGACCGCGATCTGGTTCGCCAGCATCTGCTGCTGCGCCTTCGGATTGAGACCGATATGCGTTGCCGTCAGCTTCGACACCAGTGCCTGATCGAACAGCTTGCCGACGCCCTTGCCGGGCGTGGCCGCGTCATTCGAGATCAGGGTCAGACCCGTCTTCCTCTGGCGCACGACTTCGTCGAGCAGCCGCTCCGGCGTTCCAACTCCCATGAAGCCGCCAACCATGACGCTGGCGCCCGCCGGGATCATCGCAACGGCTTCTTCGACGGAAACAGCTTTCATGATCGAAACTCCCGGTCGCCCGACGATGGGCTGAAGGGCGGTAATGTGTGGATGTTGGCGGGCGGGCGACGGGCTCCCTTGATATGGGTCAAGGGCCTCTGGATCATTGCGCGCCGTCAGCGCGCCCTTCTCCAACGTGAACGCATGGTAGGCCTTGGGAATGATTTGGGAACCTCGACGCTGAGGCGCGCTAAAAGGCTCAAGAGAAACCGACGCTTCCGTAACAAAACCGGATCCAGTCCGGAGAGCCGAATCTTACTAAATTCAAAAGCTTGCCCTTGCATCCTGATGCTGCGTGCTATGTGCTTTGCCTGAAATCCAGAGCGAAGCACCGGGGTGCAGCACGGAATCGCGCTCGAACACCTGTGCGTCGGCGAGGTCCCGCCATTCGGACGGCGCCAAAACGACTCAATTTACGTCGAGCGTGGATCTGCCGGACACTCGCGGAGCTGATTCCCATGCCAGACAACAAGGTCGACCGTTCTGATTTGGCCCCCTCGATTCTGCCGGCCGGCATCCCCGAGCTCAGCGACGATGAATGCCTCGCTTGTCTCGCGCGCGCAGTCGAGGCGCCGGATTCGGCGCGGCTTGACGAGGTCGCTGGCCTCATTGGCCGCCTGGCAGTCGCCATCGAATAGGGCCGGCCCGGCCCTCCCATCAGGAGAGGTTGCGGAGGGCGAAACGCGCATCGCCAACCGCTATGTTGCGTTTTGACCGAGCATGCTCCAAAAGATGCCGCGATTTTTCTCCGCGGCATCGTCCGCATTGCAGGGTCCGCAAATGTCCGGTTTTTCGACCGCGCGCCAAAAAATGGTCGATGGCCAGGTGCGCACCAATGACGTCACCGACCGTCGTGTTCTCGATGCCATGCTCACGGTGCCGCGCGAGGCCTTCGTGCCGGCCGGCCGGCAGGCGCTGGCTTACCTCGATCTCGACCTCGACGTCAGCGAAGGCGCCGCCAAGCGGTTCCTGATCAAGCCGGCGCTGACCGGCAAGCTGCTCCAGGCCGCCGAGATCGGCGCGGATGACAACGTGCTGGTCGTGGGCTGCGCCACCGGCTATCTCGCCGCACTGGCCGCCAAGCTCGCGCGTCAGGTCACGGCGACCGAGTGCGATTCGGCTTTGGCGGCCAAGGCCAGCGACGCCTTCGCCGCCCAGGGGCTTGCCAATGTCGCCTGCAAGGCGGCGGCCTGCACCGAGGGGGACCCTGCTGCTGCCCCCTATGATGTGATTCTCCTCAACGGCGCGGCCGAGGTGATGCCGGAAGCGCTGCTCGGGCAGCTGAAGGAGGGTGGGCGCCTGGTGGGGGTGTCGGCCGAATCGAGGCCGCCGCGCGCCACGATCGTGACCCGTACCCACGGCGAATTCGGTCATCGGACCCTGTTCGACGCCGCCGCCCCGGTGCTTCCCGGGCTGGAACGGGCGGCTGCCTTTGTCTTCTGACGGCCCCAAAGCCGCCCCAAATCCCGTTCTGAATCAGAAGTGTGGCCGGGATGCTGCACGCGAAGAGTTTCCACTGAGAACCACCCCCAGGTAGTTCCGTCGCGCTTGACCGCGTCCTATGTTGCGGCGGGGCAACGACTCCATTGGTACGGTACCCCGGCTCGCGGGCACGAGCAGGGCGCTAGAACGAACGGAATTTCACGGATGCATGGGGTGAAGCTCTTCACCGGAGCTGCGGTTTCGGTCCTGCTGCTGGCGCTTGCCGGGCCGACACCTGCCTTGGCGGATACGATCGAGGGCGCGCTGGTGCGCGCCTATCAGAACAACCCGCAGCTCAACGCACAGCGTGCCCAGGTGCGCTCGACTGACGAGGGCGTGCCTCAGGCCTTGTCGGGCTATCGCCCGAGGGTCAATCTGACAGCGACCGGTGGCTATTCATATCAAGATTTGCAGAGTGCCCCGGGGACCAACTCAGTCTACGGAACGAGGGTGCCTCGCAGCATTGGCGTGACGGCGACACAGACGCTCTACAATGGCAACCAGACCGCCAACCGGACCCGCGCGGCGGAGAGCCAGGTGTCCGGTACGCGTGAAGCGCTGCGCGGTATGGATCAGAGCGTACTGCTGAGCGCCGCGACGACCTACATGGACTATCTGCGGGATGCCGCCACGCTCGAAGTCCAGCGCAGCAACGTGCGCGTCCTCGAGCAGACACTGAAGCAGACCCGCGACCGCTTCAATGTCGGCGAAGTGACCCGCACCGACGTCGCCCAATCGGAAGCGCAACTGGCGGCCGGGAGGACCCAGGCGCTCACCGCTGAAGCGAATCTGACGACGACCCGCGCGAACTACCGTCGCATCATCGGCAACGAGCCGACGAACCTCGCGCCCGGCTCGCCTGTCGACCGGTTCCTGCCCACGACGCTTGCTTCGGCCATCGAGCTTGGCTTGATCGAGCATCCCAACGTGACGGCCGCCATGTACGGCATCGACGTCAATTATCTGCAGGTCAAGATCAATGAAGGAGCGTTGCTGCCGACACTTTCGGTTCAGGCAACGGCCCAGCGGGCCGACGAACAATCCTTGATTCAGATGCGTTCGTACACCGCATCGGCGATCGCGCAGCTCACCGTGCCGATTTATAATGGCGGTGGTGAATATTCGCTGATCCGCCAGTCCAAGGAGAACCTGGCGCAGCAGCGGCTCAACCTCGAAACGACTCGCGACCAGACCCGCGCGACCATTGTGCAATGGTGGGGCTCTCTGCAGGCCACCAAGGCGCAGGTGCAGTCGGCTCAGGCGCAGGTGACGGCGTCCGAGATCGCCCTCAACGGCGTCCGCGAGGAGGCCAAGGCCGGCCAGCGCACCACGCTGGACGTGCTCAATGCGCAGCAGGCGCTGGTGAACGCGCGCGTTGCGTTGGTGACCGCGCAGCACGATCGCGTGGTCGCATCGTATAACGTCCTAGCGGCGGTCGGGCGTCTATCGCCGCAGGTCCTCGGCCTTGCGACTACGACCTACGACCCCAGCGTTCACTATCATCAGGTGCGGGACAGCTGGGCGGGTGTGCGCACGCCTGACGGCCGCTGATTCCCGTAATCATCCGGTCGATCTCGCCAATAGCCGAGGTCGACCGGTGCTTTGCTTGCAATCGTCAAAATCCCTGACATAGCCTTGCCAAGATGATGCGGGTCGATTCGCCCGCGTTGATGTCGTGTGCGTAACGCTTCGACGCCGGGGGCAGGGGCGCACCGCTGCGCGTGGAGCCGTGATCTGGGGACAAGTCGGGCTGCGGCGACGAAAATGGCGGACCCATCGTCGCGGAACCGGCCAATCCTGCCGTGCTTGGTGTAAAACAACGCATGCGAGGGCGTTGATGATGTGGAGTCGGAGATGACGCAGCCTGCAAAGGTCACAGAACCCTCGATGGAGGAGATTCTGGCCTCGATCCGGCGCATCATTGCCGACGACGAGGCAAAGCCCCCGCCGGCTGAGGCCGCCAAGCCCGAGAAGGCTGCTGCGCCCGCTGCGCCGCCGAAGCCGCAGGCGATGAACGACATTCCGCCATCCAAGGTCGCTCCGCCTAAACCCGCCGCCGAGAAGCCGGCACCGCCGCCGGCTGCAAAGCCGGCGCCGCCACCTGCGCCGGCGCCCGCGGCGGACGCATCCAACAGCCAGGACGATATCGACGCGTTGCTGGCGGGTCTCGATGCGGCCACACCTACGCCGGAGGTCCGCGCGCCCGAGCCAGAGCCCGAGCCCGACGTGCTCGAACTGACCGACGACATGGCGATGGACCCGACGCCGCCTCCGCCGCCGCCGACCTTCCGCAAGGTCGAGCCACGCGACGATCTCGAATTCGCCGAGCCGCCGCGTCCCGCCCCGCCGCCGTCCTACGCGCCGGTGGACTTCGACGCGCCGCCGCTGCCCCCGCAGCAGCCGATCCTCGCGCAATCGACGGTCTCCGCGGTCGAATCCGCCTTCAACTCCCTGGCCCATACGGTGCTCAGCAGCAATGCGCGGACGCTGGAGGACCTGGTCAAGGAGATGCTGCGGCCGATGCTGAAGTCCTGGCTCGACGACAACCTGCCCGGCCTCGTTGAACGCATCGTGAAGGCCGAAATCGAGCGGGTCTCGCGCGGCGGCCGCTGAGGGCGGCCGAAGGGCCCTCATAAAGCCCGGCTTGGGCGTCATATTCGGGCCTCGGACCGGGCTGGAAAGCGCTGTTGCCGCCTCGTTTTCCCTGACGTTTTCGTTGACTTTTCGTTGACTTGGCCCCCTCGCGCGGCTTTCTAGCAGCCCCATGATCGAGAAAAATTACCAGCCCGCCGATATCGAAACCCGCATGTCCGTGGTGTGGGAGGACAGCCTTGCGTTCAAGGCTGGCCGGCCCGACCGCCGTGATGCCGTGCCCTTCACCATCGTGATCCCGCCGCCGAACGTGACGGGCTCGCTGCACATGGGCCACGCCCTCAACAACACGCTGCAGGACATCCTTTGCCGGTTCGAGCGCATGCGGGGCCGCGACGTGCTGTGGCAGCCCGGCACCGACCATGCCGGCATCGCCACCCAGATGGTGGTCGAGCGGCAGCTGATGGAGCGCCAGCAGCCCGGTCGCCGCGAGATGGGCCGCGAGAAGTTTCTGGAGCGGGTCTGGCAGTGGAAGGCCGAGAGTGGCGACACCATCATCAACCAGCTCAAGCGCCTCGGTGCGTCCTGCGACTGGTCGCGCGAGCGCTTCACCATGGACGAGGGCCTATCGAAGGCCGTCGTCAAGGTCTTCGTCGAGCTGCACCGTGAGGGCCTGATCTACAAGGACAAGCGGCTGGTGAACTGGGACACCAAGCTGCTCACCGCGATCTCTGATCTCGAAGTGCAGCAGACGGAAGTGAAGGGCCACCTCTGGTATCTGCGCTATCCGATCGAGGGCAAGACGTTCAACCCCGAGGATCCCTCGAGCTTCATCGTGGTCGCCACCACGCGACCCGAGACCATGCTCGGCGATACCGGCGTGGCCGTGCATCCGGAGGATGATCGCTACCAGCAGCTGATCGGCAAGAACGTCGTCCTGCCGCTGGTCGGCCGCAAGATCAAAATCCTCGCCGACGAGTATTCCGATCCCGAAAAGGGATCGGGCGCTGTGAAGGTGACGCCGGCGCACGACTTCAACGATTTCGAGGTCGGCAATCGCCACGGGCTGCGCCGGATCAGCGTGCTCGACAGGGAAGGCTGTCTCGATCTCCTCGACAACGAGGATTATCTGCGCGACCTGCCCGAAGGCGCTGCGCAATTCGCCGAGGAATTCCACAAGGTCGACCGCTTCGCTGCGCGCAAGCGCATCGTCGAGCGGCTGGAATCGTTCGGCTTCGTCGAACGGATCGAGCCGCACACCCACATGGTGCCGCACGGCGATCGTTCCAACAGCGTGATCGAGCCCTACCTGACCGACCAGTGGTACGTCGACGCCAAGACGCTGGCGAGACCTGCGATCGCGGCGGTGCGTTCGGGCGAAACGACGTTCGTGCCGAAGAACTGGGAAAAGACCTATTACGAGTGGATGGAGAACATCCAGCCCTGGTGCATCTCGCGTCAGCTCTGGTGGGGCCATCAGATCCCGGCCTGGTACGGCCCTGACGGCAAGGTGTTCGTCGCCGAGACCGAGGAGGAGGCCATCAGCCACGCGCTCGGCTATTACGTCGAGCAGGAGGTCATTACGCCCGAGCAGGGCCGCGAGATGGCGCTCGACCGCAACAAGCGGGAAGGCTTCATCACGCGCGATGAGGACGTGCTCGACACCTGGTTCTCCTCGGCGCTGTGGCCGTTCTCGACGCTCGGCTGGCCCGACGAGACGCCCGAGGTGCAGCGCTATTATCCGACCAATGCGCTGGTGACCGGCTTCGACATCATCTTCTTCTGGGTCGCCCGCATGATGATGATGGGCCTGCACTTCATGAAGGAAGTACCGTTCTCGACCATCTACATCCACGCCCTCGTCCGCGACGAGAAGGGCGCCAAGATGTCGAAGTCGAAGGGCAACGTCATCGATCCCCTCCACCTGATCGACGAATACGGCGCCGACGCGCTGCGCTTCACCCTGGCCGCGATGGCGGCGCAGGGGCGCGACATCAAGCTCGCCACCAGCCGCGTCGAAGGCTACCGCAATTTCGCGACCAAGCTCTGGAACGCGTGCCGGTTCGCGGAGATGAACCACTGCGCCGTGCCTGATGGTTTCGAGCCGGCGAAGGCAAAGGAGACGCTGAACCGGTGGATCGCGCATGAGACCGCCCACACCACGCGCGAGGTGACCGAGGCGATCGAAGCTTATCGCTTCAACGATGCAGCCGGCAGCATCTATCGCTTCGTCTGGAACGTCTATTGCGACTGGTATGTCGAGCTCGCCAAGCCCGTGCTGCTCGGTCCGGACAACCCTGCCAAGGACGAGACCCGCGCCATGGTCGCCTGGGCGCGCGACGAGATCCTGAAGCTGTTGCATCCCTTCATGCCCTTCATCACCGAAGAGCTGTGGGAGGTGACGGCCAGGCGCGAGGGCCTGCTCGCATTGGCGCCGTGGCCGCTGAAGCCGGTCGAGCCGACGCCGGAGCAGCTCGCGATGCTTGCGGCGACCACGGGACCGACCGATGCGCTCGTCTCGCCGGCCTGGGTGCTGCCGATCTTCGATCATGCCGACTTCACCGATCCGGCTGCCGAAGCCGAGATCGGCTGGGTCATCGACCTCGTCACGCAGATCCGCTCGGTGCGCGCCGAGATGAACATCGCGCCGGCAACGCTGACGCCGCTGGTGCTCGCAGGCGCTTCGGCCGAAACCAAGGAGCGCGCGCCGCGCTGGGCCGATGTCATCAAGCGTATGGCGCGGCTGTCGGACATCTCCTTCGCCGACCGCGCGCCCGACGGCGCTGTCCAGCTGCTGGTGCGCGGCGAGGTCGCCGCGCTGCCGCTCAAGGGCGTGATCGACGTCGCCGCCGAGCGCACGCGTCTCGACAAGGAGATCGGCAAGGCCGAGGCCGACATCAAGCGCGCCGAGTCGAAGCTGGCGAACGAGAAGTTCGTCGCCAACGCGGCCGAGGAGGTCGTCGAGGAGGAGCGCGAAAAGCGCGAGACGGCGCTGGCGCGCAAGGCGAAGCTGCTTGAGGCGATGGAGCGGCTGAAGCAGGCGTCTTAGAGCATGATCCGGAAAAGTGTGCAGCGGTTTTCCGGAAAGATCATGCTCAAACAATAACCTAAAGCGCGATGATGATTCATCGCGCTTTAGGCTTATTTCGGAAACGGCTTGCTCAAAAACTTCGAGCCCCTGACGCCATAGCGCCAGGGCAGCTCGACCGCCTTGGTGATGCCGATGCGGATGCCGGTTGCGACCTCGACATCCTCGGTTCGCGCATGCAGCGCGATGGGAGGCCGGTCCAGCGGCAGGGCGTTGTGCGCGATGGTGATGCCGAGCGCCTCGGTCAGCTTGCCAGGGCCCGAGCACAGCGCACGCACCTCCTGCAGATGCCGGCGTCGGCGCATCGCAGCCAGGCCATGCGTCGGCTCCAGCGCACGGATCAGCACGGCGCTGGCCGAGCCTTCCTCCTCGCAGACGAAGTTGACGCACCAATGAATGCCGTAGGAGCGGTAGACATAGGCAAAGCCAGGCGGGCCAAACATGACCTGGTTCCGCTGCGTCGGCCCGCGATAGGAGTGCGCCGCCGGGTCGGTATGGTGATAGGCCTCGACCTCGACGATGATCCCGCCGACGCCGTCAACGAGCATGGTGGCGCCGATCAGGTCGGGCGCGACCTCATGGACGCTGCGTCCGAAGAAGGCGCGCTTCAGGGGCTTGCCTAGCCGCGGTGGTGAAGCGTTCGAGATTGGAGCCATTCGAGGTGAGAATCGCCTGATAACGGAGCAAGATATTGCCCATATCTGCCATGTTCCCTGAAGCGGGGCGAGCCGGGTTGCGATGCCAGGCCAGACCGACTAGGTAGGACCTGAACAGACCGGACACCCCATGGTCGTTATTGTCGATACCATCTCGAACCCGCTGCGCCCGCGCCACCCCGAAAAGGTGAACCGGCCCGATTCCGCTTCGCCGCCGAAGCCGGACTGGATCCGCGTGCGCGCGCCGAACACCCGCGGCTATGCCGATACCCGCAACATCGTGCGCGCCAACGGCCTGCATACGGTGTGCGAGGAAGCGGGCTGCCCGAACATCGGCGAGTGCTGGGACAAGAAGCACGCGACCTTCATGATCATGGGTGACACCTGCACCCGGGCCTGCGCCTTCTGCAATGTCAAGACCGGCCTGCCCAATGCACTGGACGCGGCCGAGCCGCAGCACGTCGCCGAAGCCGTGGCCAAGCTCGGCCTCGCCCACGTCGTCATCACCTCGGTCGACCGCGACGACCTCACTGACGGCGGCGCCGAACATTTCGCTCGGACCATCCGCGCGATCAGGGCCGCGTGCCCCTCGACCACGATCGAGATCCTGACGCCCGACTTCCTGCGCAAGGAGGGGGCGCTCGAAATCGTCGTTGCGGCGAAGCCCGACGTGTTCAACCACAATCTCGAGACGGTGCCGTCGCGCTATCTCACGGTGCGGCCCGGCGCGCGCTACTTCCATTCGATCCGGCTGCTGCAGCGGGTCAAGGAGCTCGATCCCACCATCTTCACCAAGTCCGGCATCATGGTCGGCCTCGGCGAAGAGCGCCACGAGGTGCAGCAGGTGATGGACGATCTACGCTCGGCCGACGTCGACTTCCTGACCATCGGACAATATCTGCAACCGACCCGCAAGCATCACGCGGTGATGCGCTACGTGCCGCCGGACGAGTTCTCGTCCTACGAAAAGATCGCCTACACCAAGGGCTTCCTGATGGTGTCGGCAAGCCCGCTCACCCGCTCGTCGCATCATGCCGGCGAGGATTTCGCGAGACTGAAGGCTGCGCGGGCAGCTCACGCCCGCTGACGTACCATGCATCGAGTTTCGAGCAAGCACCGTGTCAACCACAGCGCGTCCGAGATGTTTGATCTGGTCGCCGATGTCGAGCGCTACCCGGAATTCGTGCCGCTGTGCAGCGCGCTGAAGGTGCGCCAGCGCATGGCGAAACCCGACGGCACCGAGGTGCTGGTCGCCGACATGACGGTGTCGTTCAAGCTGGTCAAGGAATCCTTCACCAGCCGCGTGACGCTCGACCGCGCCAATCTGAAGATCCTGGTCGAATATCTGCAAGGTCCGTTCAGGAATCTGGAAAACCGTTGGACGTTCGAGCCCAAGGGCGAGGGCGTCTGCGACGTCGGCTTCTTCCTCGCCTACGAATTCAAGAGCCGCATGCTGGCGATGCTGATGGGCTCGATGTTCGATGCCGCCTTCGCGCGGTTCTCGACCGCGTTCGAGAAACGGGCGGACGCGATCTACGGCCGGCCAAAGCTGGCGTCGACGTAGTCGCGATCAGCACTGCTCTCTCCACCGCTCGCAATGACAATGGAGCGGCGGGCGTGCCCTCCCAATCCAACATCGCTCCGTGTTCCCCATCAGCATCCACCGGGATCATTTCGCATCGCGGCGCGTTCTCAACCGACTGACCGGGTTGGAGCCGTCATGACCATCAATTTCGACACGCTGAAAGCTTCGCTTGTCCTGTATGGCCTGAACGCGATCTACGCGGTCCTGCTGCTCGCGGTCGGCTGGTATCTGTCCGGCGCGATGCAACGCTTCGTCACGCGCGTCCTCAGCGTGACCCACCGCGTCGACCCGCTGGTGACGCTGTTCGTAGGCAGCCTTGCGCGCTATGGCGTGCTCGCGGTCGTCGGCATCGCCGTGCTGCAGCTGTTCGGCATCCAGACGGCGAGCCTCGTTGCCGTGCTGGGCGCGACCTCGCTCGCCATTGGTCTTGCCTTGCAGGGCACGCTGTCCAATCTCGCCGCCGGCGTGATGCTGCTCTTGTTCCGGCCCTTTCACATCGGCGACGATGTCGAGGTCGCCGGCAAGGCGGGCAAGGTGAGATCGCTGTCGCTGTTCATGACCGAGCTGGTCGCGCCCGACAACACGCAAATCCTTTTGCCGAATGGACAGGTCTGGGGCGCGGCCATCATCAACCACAGCGCCTATCCTGGCACGGGCGAGATCAAGGTGACGTTTCCGGTCCCCGCCGGCGCCGTTCCGGCGCTGGCCGATCGCATCCTGAAGGAGCTTCGCAAGGATTCCCGCATCGACGATCAGGCGCAACCTGCCGTCTCCGTCAGCAAGGTCCTCGATGTCGCCAATCCCGCCGCGCCGATCCTGGAATTGACGGTTAGCGCCAAGGCGAAACCGTCTGAAGCTGGCGCGGTCAAGCAGTGCGTGCTCGATCATGCGAGCGCGCTGCTTGCCACGGCCGCCTGAGACGATTTATCCCCGCGGCGGACGTGGCGGCCTGCGTTTGACCACATGCCGGCGCGGTGAGCGCGTCACACGCGGGCGCAGGCGGCTGGCGGCGGTGCGCTGCGGCTTGGCCGCGACTTGCGGGCCGCGGGCCAGATCCATCAGCATGCGCAGCGCCTCGACCACGGAGCGGGCGCGCACCGCGCTGCGGCCGATGGCGCCGAAGCGGTGCTCGCGGTGGATGATGCGGCCGTCGCGCGCGGCGGCGGCGAAGTGCACGAGACCGACCGGCTTGCCGGGCGTGGCGCCGCCCGGGCCGGCGATGCCGGTAATGGCGACCGCGAGATCGACATCGGCGCGCTCAAGCGCACCGATTGCCATTGCGGTCGCGGTCTCCTTGCTTACGGCGCCGAAATTGGCCAACGTGCTCGCCTCGACGCCAAGCATCGCGCGCTTGGCCTCGTTGGAATAGGTGACGAAGCCGCGGTCGATGACATCGGACGAGCCCGGGATGTCAGTCAGTGCGCCCGCGACGAGACCGCCGGTGCAGGATTCGGCCGTTGCGATCGTCAGCTTGCGCATCCGGCACAGATCGAGCAGCGAGCGGGAGAGGGCGCGTGCGTCGCTGCCGCCCATGGCCTAGACGCCCCAGGGAAGGCGGATGGTGGCGCTCGCGGTCGCCGCGATGCCTTCCTCGCGGCCGGTGAAGCCGAGCCGCTCGCTGGTGGTCGCCTTCACTGCGATGCGCGAGATGTCGACGCCGGAGATCTCGGCGATGCGCGCGCGCATGGTGTCGCGCAACGGGCCGATCTTCGGCCGCTCGCAGATCAGCGTGACCTCGAGATTGGCGACGCGGCCGCCGCGCGCTGCGACGCGCTCGATGGCATATTTCAGGAACTGGTCGGAGGAGGCGCCCTTCCACTTCGCATCGCTCGGCGGGAAGTGCGAGCCGATGTCGCCGTCGGCGAGAGCGCCGAGAATGGCGTCGACCAGCGCATGCAGGCCGACATCGCCGTCGGAATGAGCCAGGAAACCCTTGGTGTGCGGCACGCGCACGCCGCAGATCATGACATGGTCGCCTTCGCCGAAGGCGTGCACGTCGTAGCCGGTGCCGGTCCTGATGTCGCCGAGCTGGGCGGCCAGGCGCGCTTCCTCGCGCACGAAATCCTCGGGAGTTGTGAGCTTCATGTTGGCAACATCGCCTTCAAAGGTTGCAACCGTCAATCCTGCCCATTCGGCAATCGCGGCATCGTCGGTGAAATCCGAGCGTCCATCCCTTGCCGCACGACGATGCGCCTCGAGGATGACGTCGAAACGAAAGGATTGCGGCGTCTGTGCGATCCGCAAGGAAGCGCGCTCCGGCGTGGCCTCGACGTTGCCGCTTTCGCCGGTGACCTTGATGGTGTCGGTGACGGCAACGGTGGGGATCGCAGCGCCGGTGCGGCTCGCCGCCTCGATCGCGCGCGAGATCACGCCTTCCGAGACGAAGGGGCGCGCGGCGTCGTGGATCAGCACGATGTCCGGATTGTGCTTGGCCAGCGCTTCGAGGCCGGCGAGCACCGAAGCCTGCCGCGTCGCGCCGCCATTGGTCGGTGGCTCGTGCCTGAGCCCTGCGACCGCTGCGGTGAACATGGCGCTGTCGTCGGGGTTCACCACCGGCTGCACCGCGAACACCTCAGTGTGACCGCTGAAGGCTTCCATGGCGCGGCGGATCACGGGCACGCCGCCGATCTCGCGATATTGCTTCGGCCCGCCGGCGCCGGCGCGCAGTCCACGCCCGGCTGCGACGAGGACGACCGCGGTGCGCTGTGATTTCGCCATAGGACTCAAATACTCAATTGCTAATGAAAGAGCAGGGGGTGATTTGCCGGCATGCCTCTAGCACGGCAGGCCCGCAAAAAAAGGGGGTTTCCCCGGATTGTGGGAAACAGCATTTTGCTGCAGTGCACTTGAAAGATCTACAGAACTGTCTAAACTGTAGGCATGACGCTTGACTGCACAAGAATTGTGCGCAAGATAGATCATGGCAGGCGCGATGAGGCCCTGCCCAGTCAACGGGACCCCTGTGACCGGCTCGGCAGTATCAGGCTCTAAGCCGTTGAAAATAGGCGATATTGAAGTCGCCACCCCGGTCTTCCTGGCGCCGATGTCGGGTGTGACTGACTCGCCCGTCCGCCGGCTGGCCGCCGAGCTTGGGGCTGGTCTCGTTGTGTCTGAAATGACCGCTAGCGATGAGCTCGCCAATGGCCACCGGATGTCCCGGTTGCGCTGCGAAGCCACTGGCATCGGCCCGCATGTGGTCCAGCTCGCCGGCTGCGAGATGCATTGGATGGCCGAAGGCGCCCGGATCGCCGAAGCGGAAGGCGCCGATATCATCGACATCAACATGGGCTGTCCCGCCCGACACGTCACCGGCGGCCAGTCCGGCTCGGCCTTGATGCGCGACCTCGACCATGCCGTCAGCCTGATCGAAGCGACGATCGCGGCGGTGAAGGTGCCGGTGACGCTGAAGATGCGCCTCGGTTGGGACGACCGCAGCCGCAACGCGCCGGAGCTGGCGCGACGTGCCGAGGCCGCCGGAATCAAGCTCGTCACCGTGCACGGCCGCACCCGCTGCCAGTTCTACAAGGGCGAGGCCGATTGGGATGCGATCCGCGCCGTGCGCGAGGCCACCTCCCTTCCGCTCGTCGTCAACGGCGACATCACCTCCTACGAGAAGGCGCTGGCGGCATTGGACGCCTCGGGCGCCGACGCCGTGATGATCGGCCGCGGCGCGCAGGGCCAGCCCTGGCTGCCTGGCCAGATCGGCCGCCGTCTGAACGGCGGGGCCGAGGAAGCCGTGCCCTCGCTCCAGACGCAGCTGCATTATGTCCGCACGCTCTATGACGGCGTTTGTGCGCTCTATGGCCTGCGCATCGGACTGAGGCACGCCCGCAAGCATCTGGGCTGGGCGCTCGACGTCGCAGCGCAGGCGAGCCGTGCGCCGGCCGAGAAGCTGAAATCCTGGCGGCAGAAGATCCTGGTCTCGGAGGATCCGCGCCTCGTTCACGATGCACTGCAAGACGCCTTCGACGACTTCGCATGGAGCGCTGCTGCATGAGTTCAGCCGCTGAACATCGTCGGCCGCTTCAGTCCGACAGCGACGCAATCCTGGATGCTTTGCCCAACCCCGTGCTCATGATCGGGCCCGACGGCAAGATCGTCGCCGCCAACATCGCCACCGAAGCCTTCTTCGAGATCTCCACGCAATTCCTGAAGCGGCAGTCGCTAAAGGAGCTGGTGCCGTTCGGCAGCCCGTTGCTGGCGCTGATCGACCAAGTGCGCTCCTCGAACGCGCCGGTCAACGAATACAAGGTCGATCTCGGCACGCCGCGCATGGGCGGCGACCGCCAGGTCGACCTGCACGTGGCTCCACTCACCGAGCGGCCCGGCCATATCGTCGTGATGCTGCAGGAGCGCACCATCGCCGACAAGATGGATCGGCAGCTCACCCATCGCAGCGCAGCGCGCTCGGTGATAGCGCTAGCAGCAATGCTCGCGCATGAAATCAAGAATCCGCTTTCGGGCATTCGCGGCGCAGCGCAGCTGCTCGAGCAGCAGGCCTCGTCCGAGGACCGCATGCTGACGCGGCTGATCTGCGACGAGGCCGACCGCATCGTGACGCTGGTCGACCGCATGGAGGTGTTCGGCGACGAGCGCCCCGTGGTGCGCGGCCCCGTCAACATCCATTCGGTGCTCGATCACGTCAAGCGGCTGGCGCAGTCGGGCTTTGCCCGCAACATCCGCTTCGTCGAGGATTACGATCCCTCGCTGCCGCCGGTGCTGGCGAACCAGGACCAGCTGATCCAGGTGTTCCTCAATCTCGTGAAGAACGCCGCCGAAGCGCTGATCGACGTGCCCGATGCCGAGATCCAGCTCACCACCGCGTTCCGACCCGGTGTGCGCCTGTCAGTCCCCGGTCAAAAATCGCGGGTATCCCTTCCGCTCGAATTCTGTGTGAAGGACAACGGACCCGGCGTGCCCGACGATCTTCTGCCCAACCTGTTCGATCCCTTCGTGACCACCAAGCAGACCGGCTCGGGTCTCGGCCTTGCGCTGGTCGCCAAGATCGTCGGCGATCACGGGGGCATCATCGAATGCGAATCTCAGCCGCGCAAGACCACCTTCCGCGTGCTGATGCCGATGTATTCCACATCGGTCAAACACGCCGATCAAAGCAGTCGCGACGGCTCTGCCGGGAAGTCGTCGCCTGCGTCACAGGGGGCAAAATGAGGATCAACGATGCCCGCAGGTAGCATTCTCGTAGCCGATGACGATACCGCCATCCGCACCGTTCTCAATCAGGCACTGTCCCGCGCCGGTTACGAAGTGCGGCTGACCGGCAATGCCGCAACGCTGTGGCGCTGGGTCAGCCAGGGCGAGGGCGATCTCGTCATCACCGATGTGGTGATGCCGGACGAAAACGCCTTCGACCTGTTGCCGCGGATCAAGAAGATGCGGCCGAACCTGCCCGTCATCGTCATGAGCGCGCAGAACACCTTCATGACGGCGATCCGCGCCTCCGAGCGCGGGGCTTACGAATATCTGCCAAAGCCCTTCGACCTGAAGGAACTGATCGCCATCGTCGGCCGCGCGCTCGCCGAGCCGAAGGAGCGGACCTCGTCGCCGGACGAGGACGCCGAGATGGAGGCGATCCCGCTGGTCGGCCGCTCGCCGGCGATGCAGGAAATCTACCGCGTGCTGGCGCGCCTGATGCAGACCGATCTCACCGTGATGATCACGGGTGAGTCCGGAACCGGCAAGGAACTGGTGGCGCGAGCGCTGCACGATTACGGCAAGCGCCGCAACGGCCCCTTTGTCGCGGTCAACATGGCGGCGATCCCGCGCGATCTCATCGAGTCCGAATTGTTCGGCCACGAGCGCGGTGCCTTTACCGGCGCCAACACCCGCGCCTCCGGCCGGTTCGAGCAGGCCGAGGGCGGCACGCTGTTCCTCGACGAGATCGGCGACATGCCGATGGAGGCGCAGACCCGCCTGCTGCGTGTATTGCAGCAGGGCGAATACACCACCGTTGGCGGCCGCACTCCGATCAAGACCGACGTGCGCATCGTCGCGGCCTCCAACAAGGACCTGCGCGTGCTAATTCAGCAGGGCCTGTTCCGCGAAGATCTGTTCTTCCGCCTCAACGTCGTCCCGCTGCGGCTGCCGCCCTTGCGCGAGCGCATCGAGGACCTGCCGGATCTCGTGCGGCACTTCTTCACGCTGGCCGAGAAGGACGGTCTGCCGCCGAAGAAGCTCGACACGCTGGCGCTGGAGCGGCTGAAGCAGCACCGCTGGCCCGGCAACGTGCGCGAGTTGGAAAACCTCGCCCGGCGGCTCGCCGCGCTCTATCCGCAGGACGTGATCACGTCCTCCGTCATCGACGGCGAGCTCGCGCCGCCCTCGGTCAGCCCGGGGGCTGCGGTCCAGCAGGGGGTCGACAATCTCGGCGGCGCCGTGGAGGCGTATCTGTCCTCGCACTTCCAGGGCTTCCCGAACGGCGTGCCGCCGCCCGGCCTCTATCACCGCATCCTCAAGGAGATCGAGGTGCCGCTGCTCACGGCCGCGCTCGCCGCCACCCGTGGCAACCAGATCCGCGCTGCGGACCTGCTCGGCCTCAACCGCAACACGCTGCGGAAGAAGATCCGGGATCTCGACATCCAGGTGTATCGGAGCGGGGGCTGACTTTCTTGCGACGAACGCCAAACGCGCTAGCGCGGACCGGTGGCTCAGCTCCCCCTACCAAGGCAGAGCTGAGCCTGTCCGGATCGCGCTGGCCGTTGTGGCTGACGCGGTGAGCACAAGTCCTGACGGGACTCTAATGTTCCGCCCGCACATTCAAATTGGTCGTCGGCCGCAGCGCGGCCATTGCGCCTATCTGACCAGTCCGCCGGAGGCTGGCACCACGCTCGCGACATTCAGCGGCGGCTGCTGAAGGCCGAGGCCGTTGACCAGGAGGTCGGCGGCCACGATCAGCAGCAGAACGGCCGAAACCATCGTCGCGAGAAAGATCCTATCCATGCGGATTAAGCCGGGACGGCGGGAATCCGTTCCGCCCAGGCGGCATGTGCCTGTGGATTGCGCGAGTCCGCCAGGGCGAACACGCCGCGGAATTGTCGCAATTCGGCAACAATGTGGTACGAATACATCAGTATCCGCGCGTCCGCGGACCCGTTTTCAGCATCATTGCCGGAATGACCAGCGCAGATACCTCGGCCGCACACTTTGACACGGCCCCAGCGGAAGAGCCCCGGCGCTGGTCGGTGCGACGCTGGCTGGCGCCCTTTGCCGTCGCGCTGGCGCTGCTGTCGGCCTTCCTGACCTTCCTGGTCCTGACGGGTCTGAGCACGATCGAGCCGACGCCCGGGGTGGTCCGCACATTCTATCTGATCAATGCCGCCACGATCCTGCTGCTGGTCGGGATCATTGTCCGGGAACTCTGGCAGCTGATCCTGGCGCGGCGGCGGGGCAGGGCGGCGGCGCGTCTCCACGTCCAGATCGTCAGCCTGTTCTCGATCGTGGCGGTGCTGCCGGCGGTGCTGGTCGCCGTCGTCGCCAACGTCACCATCGAGCGCGGCCTCGACCGGCTGTTCTCCGGGCCGACCAAGGAGGTGATCCAGAACTCGCTGACGATCGCGCGGGCCTATATGCAGGACCATGCCCAGCTGATCCGCGGCGACATTCTCGGCATGGCCAACGACATCGCCCATGCCCGGCCGCTCTACGACCAGGACCGCCGCTCGTTCCGCGAGATGCTGACGGCGAGCGCCGCGTCGCGCAACCTGCCGGGCGCGATGATCATCGACAAGAACACCAACATCCTGGAATCCGCCGACACCGGCATGCGGCTCGCTTATTCGCCGCCCGCGCCGGACTTTCTCAGCAACGTCAACGAGAACGAGCCCGAGATCGCGGTGCTCCCCGATGCGAGCTTCGTTGCCGCGGTGATCCGCCTGCGCGCCTTCAACGACACCTTTCTCTATGTCGCCAGGCCGCTTGATCCGAATGTCGTCAATCAGCTCAAGCAGACCGAGGTCAGCGTCGCCGAATACGCCCAGATCGAATCGCGCCGGCTCGGTATCCAGGTCGCCTTCGCGCTGATGTTCGCGGTGATCGCGCTGACCATTCTCATGGCTTCGGTGCTGATCGGTCTCAACTTCGCCAACTCGCTGGTCTCGCCGATCCGGCGGCTGATGAACGCGGCACATACAGTTTCGACCGGCGACCTGCACGTCCAGGTGCCGGTGCACCAGTCGGAGGGCGACCTCGCCCAGCTGGGCGAGACCTTCAACAAGATGACGCAGGAATTGCGCAGCCAGCGCGACGAGCTGGTCAATGCCAGCGATCTCATCGACAGCCGCCGCCGCTTCATCGAGGCGGTGCTGTCGTCCGCGAGCGCCGGCATCATCGGCGTCGACGCGTCCGGCAGCGTCGGCATCCTCAACCGCTCCGCAGAGAAACTGATCGGGCACTCCGAAGCCGAGACGCTCGGCCATCCGCTCTCCGACGTGCTGCCCGAGCTCGACGAGATGATGAAGACGGCGCGGGAAGGGACCCAGCGCCTGGTGCAGGGCCAGATCACGATCACCCGTGACGGCACCGAGCGCAACCTGTCGGTCCGCGTCAGCGCCGAGAAGAACCAGCCGCACGACAGCTATATCATCACGCTCGACGACATCACCGAGCTGGTCTCGGCGCAGCGTACCTCGGCCTGGGGCGACGTGGCGCGCCGCATCGCGCATGAGATCAAGAACCCGCTGACGCCGATCCAGCTCTCGGCCGAGCGCATCCGCCGCAAGTTCGGCAAGGACATCACCGAGACCAAGGACAAGCAGATCTTCGACCAGTGCACCGATACCATCGTCCGCCAGGTCGACGACATCAGGCGCATGGTCGACGAGTTCTCGCGCTTTGCGCGGATGCCGAAGCCCGTGATGGAAGGCGAGGACGTCGCCGACACGGTGCGCCAGGCCGTGTTCCTGATGAAGGTCGCCCATCCCGAAATCGACATCGAGGCCGAGTTCAGGCTGGATCCGCTGCGCGCCCAGTTCGATCGGCGCCTGATCTCGCAGGCGGTCACCAACATCGTCAAGAACGCCACCGAGGCGATCGAGCAGGTCCCGCCCGAGGAGCTCGGCAAGGGGCGTATCGACGTCGTGGTGTCGCGCGAGGGCGACGACGTGCTGATCGACGTCATCGACAACGGCATCGGCCTGCCCAAGGTCGCGCGCTCGCGTCTGCTCGAGCCCTACGTTACCACGCGTGCCAAGGGCACCGGGCTGGGGCTTGCGATCGTCGGGCGCGTGCTGGAAGACCATGGCGGGCGGATCGAGCTGAAGGACGCCTCAGACTTCCGCCCAGGCCAGCGCGGCGCCTGGATGCGCATGCGCTTTGCCGTGTCGGGGCAACCCGCGAAGTCCGCGACAACAGAGCAAGTGCCGACGGTCAACGACGCGACTGGGACAACCTCCAAGCCCGACATCACGCAAACGGCGACGGAATCCGTCGCGACCCAGGCAACAAAAGAGCCGGCCGCCGGAACCAAAGAGCCGGCTGAAAAGACCAATGATTCAACCAAAATCGAAGCCTCAACAGGCAGCTGACAAGACAGGCGCGATCCATGGCAAGTGAAATTCTGATTGTCGATGACGAAGCCGATATTCGCGATCTCGTTGCAGGCATTCTCGAAGACGAGGGGTTCGTCACCAGGACCGCGCGTGACAGCGACACGGCGCTCGCCGAGATCGCCAATCGCAGGCCGCATCTGGTGTTTCTCGACATCTGGCTGCAAGGCTCCAAGCTCGACGGCCTGCAGCTCCTGGAGCAGGTCAAGAAGGACAATGCCGATCTGCCCGTCGTGATGATCTCCGGCCACGGCAACATCGAGACCGCGGTCGCCGCGATCAAGCGCGGCGCCTACGACTTCATCGAGAAGCCGTTCAAGGCCGACCGCCTCATCCTGGTCGCGACCAGAGCGCTGGAGAATTCGCGGCTGAAGCGCGAGGTCAAGGAACTGAAGCAGCTCGCCCCGAGCGCCAGCCAGCTCGTCGGCCGCTCGCCCAGCATGAACCAGCTGCGCCAAACCATCGAGCGGGCGGCCAAGGCCAACAGCCGCATCCTGATCGTCGGCCCCGCCGGGGCCGGCAAGGAGCTGACCGCGCGCACGCTGCATATCGCTTCGGGCCGCGCCGACGGTCCGTTCGTCGTCATCAACGCCGCCGCGATCACGCCCGAGCGAATGGAGCATGAGCTGTTTGGCGTCGAGCAGTCCAATGGCGAGCAGCCGCGCAAGCCCGGCGCGCTCGAAGAGGCGCATGGCGGCACGCTGTTCATCGACGAGATCGCGGACATGCCGCGCGAGACCCAGAACAAGATCCTGCGCGTGCTGGTGGAGCAGTCGTTCCAGCGCGTCGGCGGCACCGCCAAGGTGCAGGTCGACGTGCGCATCATCTCATCGACCGCCCGCAATCTCGAGGAGGAGATCGCGGCCGGCCGTTTCCGCGAGGACCTCTACCACCGGCTCTCGGTGGTGCCGATCCGCGTGCCCGCACTGTCGGAGCGGCGCGAGGACATTCCGGAACTGATCGATTATTTCATGGAGCAGATCTCGGCCGGCAGCGGCCTGCCCAAGCGCCAGATCGGTCAGGACGCAATGGCGGTGCTGCAATCGCATGTCTGGCCCGGCAATGTGCGCCAGCTCCGCAACAACGTTGAAAGAGTCATGATTCTGGCCGCCGGCGGGCCGGAAGTCATCATCACCGCCGACATGCTGCCGCAGGATGTCGGCTCGATGGTGCCGGCGATGCCGACCAGCAACAATGGCGAGCACATCATGGGCCTGCCGCTGCGCGAAGCACGCGAGGTGTTCGAGCGCGACTATTTGATTGCACAGATCAGCCGTTTCTCAGGAAATATTTCTCGAACGGCCGAGTTCGTTGGCATGGAACGCTCGGCCTTGCACCGGAAGTTGAAAGCGCTCGGCGTCGGCTAATGCTGCGACGCTGCGGCGGCATCTCGGGAATAGGCAAAGAAAATCATCGATTTCCGTAATTTTTCGGGGCAATAGGGCCACGCCTGCCGCTTCAAGCGGCTTGCCTAATACCCCGACCTGTCCTCTAATCGAACCGCTGTTCCTTCCGAGGGGGATCTCATGAGGGACGGCAACCGGAGGAGGCCCCGAACTCCACAAAGAGGGCCGCATTCGGCGCAATAAAAAGAAACTCAAAGCGAGAAAAAAACAATGGCGGCAGACCGCGCACAAAACCTACAGGACACCTTCCTTAATCACGTTCGCAAAACCAAGACGCCACTGACGATCTTTCTGGTCAACGGAGTGAAGCTCCAGGGCATCGTGACCTGGTTCGACAATTTCTGTTTGCTGCTTCGGCGCGACGGTCATTCGCAGCTGGTCTACAAGCATGCGATCTCGACCATCATGCCGGGCGCTCCGATTCAGTTGTTCGAAGGCGGCGAGGACCAGCCGGCTTGAGAGTGACCTGATTGGAACCCCGGAATTTCGACGGGGATGCCGACCGTCCGCGGTCGGCAGGGGCTACGCAGACGGGGCGGGTGCTTGTCATCGGCCCCTACTTGCGCGTGCGCGCGGGCAGCGCCGACGTGCAATCGGTGACTCATGCCTTGCGCGATACCGAGGCCCGGCTCGATGAAGCCGCCGGCCTCGCTCGGGCGATTGATCTTGTCATTGCCGACGCCATCGTCGCGCCGGTCAGCCAGATCCGCCCCGCGACCTATATCGGCAAGGGCAAGGTCGAGGAGATCGCCGGGCTGATCAAGACCCTCGAGGTCGAGCTCGTGGTGATGGATTGCGCATTGTCGCCGATCCAGCAGCGCAATCTCGAAAAGGAATGGCACGCCAAGGTCCTCGACCGCACCGGGCTCATTCTCGAAATCTTCGGCCGCCGCGCCAAAACCCGGGAAGGCTCGCTGCAGGTCGAGCTTGCGCATCTCAACTACCAGCGTTCGCGCCTGGTGCGCTCCTGGACCCATCTCGAACGCCAGCGCGGCGGTTTCGGCTTCATGGGCGGCCCCGGCGAGACGCAGATCGAGGCCGACCGCCGCCTGATCCAGGAGCGCATCTCCAAGCTGGAGAGCGAGCTGAAAAAGGTGCAGGCGACGCGGCGTCTGCATCGCGCCGGCCGTCAACGCGTGCCGTATCGTGTCGTCGCGCTGGTCGGCTACACCAATGCCGGCAAGTCGACGCTGTTCAATCGCCTGACCCGCGCCGACGTGCAGGCGGCCGACATGCTGTTTGCGACGCTCGATCCCACCTTGCGGGCGCTCAACCTGCCGCATGGCGGCAAGGCGATGCTCTCGGATACCGTCGGCTTCATCTCCAACCTGCCGACGCAGCTCGTCGCCGCCTTCCGCGCCACGCTGGAGGAGGTGCTGGAAGCCGATGTCATCCTGCATGTCCGCGACATCTCGCATGAAGACGCCGAAGCGCAGCAGAGCGACGTCGATGCGGTGCTGCGCCAGCTCGGCATCAACCCGGACGATTCCGGCCGCATCATCGAGGTCTGGAACAAGATCGATCGTTTCGACCCCGAGCAACGCGAAGAGCTGCTCAACATCGCCGCGCGCAGGCCGGAGGATCATCCGGCGATGCTGGTCTCAGCCGTGTCGGGCGAGGGCGTCGATGCTCTGCTCGCCGCGATCGAGCAGCGGCTCGCGGCGAAACGGACCACGCTCGATCTCTCCATCGACGCCGCCGACGGCGCCGGCATCAGCTGGCTGCACCGCAATGCCGAGGTGCTGGCCAAGGAGCTGCACGACGGCCGCTTCGACATGACCGTGCGGGTGGACGAGACCAAGCGGGATATCGTGGTGTCGAGGTTTGATGCGGTGCCGCGCGTGGCGTGACGGACGCAATGCTCGCGCGGAAATCTCAATGCATTCGATCTATCTGTAGTTGCGTTAGCCGCCAGAACCTCTACTCTGGGCGTTCCGTATCGGAGGCTTCCGATCTCGGTCTACCATCTTTTGCATCCCATAGATTTATTTGCGAGGTTCTCCATGGCCGCTCAGTTGAATCTCGGAGATCGTGTCCGTCTTCGTGGCGGCGGACCTTTGATGACCGTTCATTCGATCAATGGCGACAACATCGATTGCCAGTGGTTCACGGTTCAGGGTGAGCTTCAGGCCGCCACCTTTCCGCTCTACATGCTGACAATCATCGAGGGCGCTGCGGACCACGCGCAAGGGAAGGCCAAGGGAAAGAAGAGCGCTGTCGACTGAGACAACCGGCGTTGCCCTTGTTGTTGAGGCGCAGGCAAGGGGCGAGCATTATCGCTCGTCTCCGCGCCCCTCCTTGCGCTTCGCCGCATTCCATAGCGCGTCCATCTCGGCCAGCGACGCCTGCTCAAGCGTCCGACCCTGCGCCTCCAGTGCCCGCTCGATATAGGCAAAGCGCCGCTCGAATTTTGCATTCGTCGCGCGGAGCGCAGCCTCCGGATCGGCATCGACATGGCGGGCGAGGTTGACGAGGGCGAACATGAGGTCGCCGGTCTCTTCCGCAATCTCCTGCTTGTCGTTGCGGTCCAATGCCGCCTCGATCTCGTCGACCTCCTCGCGGATCTTGTGCAGCACCGCGCGCGGGTCGTTCCAGTCGAAGCCAACGGTGGAGGCCTTGCGCTGCAGCTCCATCGCGCGGGTCAAAGCGGGCTGGCCGGCCTTCACGCCCGAGAGCAGCGACTTGTGCGTCGGCGCCTCCTCCGGCGGCCGGCGCGCGGCGCGTTCGGCTTTCTCCTCCGCCTTGATGCGGTCCCAGACTTCCTTGACGTGGGAGGAGGCGAGATTGCCGTCCTTGTCGGCGAAGACGTGGGGATGACGGCGGATCATCTTGCGGGTGATGGCCAGGACCACGTCACCAAAATTGAACGCGTTCTGCTCAGAAGCCATCTGGGCGTGGAACACCACCTGGAGCAGGAGATCGCCAAGCTCCTCTCTGAGATCGTCGAGATCGCCGCGGGTGATGGCGTCGACCACCTCATAGGCTTCCTCGATCGTGTAGGGCGCGATCGTCGAAAAATCCTGCTCGAGGTCCCAGGGGCAGCCGGTCACCGGCGTGCGCAGCGCCGCCATGATCTCAATCAGGCGGGAAATGTCGCGGGAAGGGGTCATTGCCGGGCAGTCTCCTGGGATACAGAGCCTTATGCCAAAAGCGGGCCCCCGATCCCAGCGCAAGGCGGCGGAACTGGCCGATTTCCACCGATTGGCGGGCAAGTCGTGCGATGCTAAAGCGCGGGCCATGAGTGATGCATTTTCCTCACAAACCGCGCTGGTGCTGTTCTCCGGCGGCCAGGATTCCACCACCTGCCTCGCCTGGGCGCTGAGCCGCTTCGCGCGTGTGGAGACGCTGGGGTTCGACTACGGCCAGCGCCACGCCATCGAGCTTGCCTGCCGCGACCGCCTGCTCGACGGCATCAAGGGCCTGCGCGCCGATTGGGCCGCAAGGCTCGGCGAGAGCCACACGCTGTCGATCCCGACGCTGGCGGCGGTGTCCGAGACGGCGCTGACCCGCGACGTTGCGATCGCGATGGGCGCGGACGGTCTGCCGAACACCTTCGTGCCGGGCCGCAACCTCGTGTTCCTGACCTTCGCCGCGGCGCTGGCCTACCGGCGCGGCATCAGCCACATCGTCGGCGGCATGTGCGAGACCGATTATTCCGGCTATCCCGATTGCCGTGACGAGACCGTCCGCGCCATGCAGGCCGCGCTGTCGCTCGGCATGGCCAGGCAGTTCGAGCTGCACACGCCCTTGATGTGGATCGACAAGGCCGCGACCTGGAAGCTCGCCCATGACCTCGGCGGCGCCGGGCTGGTCGATCTCATCCGCGAGCAGTCGCACACCTGCTATCTCGGCGAACGCGGCGCACGGCACGATTGGGGCTACGGCTGCGGCGAGTGCCCGGCCTGCAGTTTGCGGGCGAAGGGGTGGAACGAGTACGTGGCGGGACGGTAGGCTCGCTCTGTCGTCATTGCGAGGAGCCCTTGCGACGAAGAAATCGAGACTGCCACCGCGGAGGGATTCTGGATTGCTTCGCTGCGCTCGCCATGACGAGAGGCAACAGCTAACCAAAATCCTCCGGCCTGAGCTCGATCGGCTTGCCGTGCGGCGTGCGATCGGCGGCGTGGTCCCACGCATTCCGATAGCGGTGCAGCGTCTCCATCGACGCGACGCCCTTGCGGGCGACGAGGCCCTCCAGCGTGGCGAGCCAGTGCAGATAGTAGGTCTCGCCGGTGTCAGGATCGCCCGCGGCCTGGGCGCGCTTGATCTCGTCGGCGAGGGCGGCGGCCCATTCCGGCCAGGTGAACACGCCGCGCTCGTGCAGGCTCAAGGCCATCGCGAAGGCATGCGCCTCCCAGGGCGCGCGGAACACCGGGCCGTCGTCGTCGCACGGAATGCTCGGGATCGCCGCCGTCGCGGCGGCCGCAAGCGCGCTGCTCATCACGCCGGATCCAGATAGGGCTCGAACGCGTCGATCGAGACCTTCAGCGTGGGATCGCCGTCCTCGCCCCAGAGGTCGCGGCCCTCGAACACCACGGTATAGAGCCATTGCGGGTTCTCGCCGCGCTCCATCGCCGCCGTGTCAGGAAACACGTGGCAGCCATGGTTCAGCTCGACCACGCCGACATGGCCACGGACATAGCGCGGCAGCCGCGTGTGCGTGGCTGGATGAATATTCCTGGCGCGGACGCGATCGCCGATGTTGAATTTCGCCGGAGCCGAGGCAGGGCGGCCGAACTTGCCGCGCACCATCACGCGCTCGACATTGGCGCGGTCGAACTTGCCGTGCTTGAGCGCCTTTGCAGGCTGCATCGCATGGCCGGCGGCGACCTCCTCGCGGGTGAGATAGCCCTTGTCGATCAGCATCTCCTCGAGCCCCAGAAACCACTTCTTGTAATAGGAGCTCGAGAGATAGACGTGCGGCGGCAAGGTCTCGCGATAGAAGCGCGAGGTGTCGATGTTGAAGGCGCCGGCCGCGCCCATCGCGCGCACCATGGCCAGCACGCGCGACTCCCATTCCTCGTGAAACATCGGCTCGTTCGGCTCAGGCTCGACCTTGCCGAACCCGTCCATGCCGCCCATGTCGTGCACGCCGTTCACGACGGTGCGCCCGGCGTCTTGGGGAAACCGGTGCCGATCATGGAGTCGCGCGTCACGAGCTCGGCGAGCTGCTCCTCGCTCCAGCCTTCCGTGCCCGCGGGGCGCATCGGCAGCACCAGGAAGCGCGTCTCGGCGGTGGAATCCCACACCCGGATCTCGGTGTCCTTCGGCAGCGCGACGCCGAAATCGGCGAGCACGCCGCGCGGGTCCTTCACCGCGCGCGAGCGGTAGGGCGCGGCCTTGTACCAGACCGGCGGCAGCCCGAGCATTTCCCAGGGGTAGCAGGAGCACAGTGTGCACACGACCATGTTGTGCCGCTCGGGCGTGTTCTCGACCACGACGAGATGATCGCCGACGCGGCTGACATGGCCGAGCGTGCCGATCGCCTTGGAGCCGTCCTGCAGCAGCGCCGTCTTGAACGCCAGATCGGTCCAGGCTTTGGCGACCACGCGCGCGCCATTGTGCGGGCCGATCTTGGTCTCATAGGCCTGGATGATAGCGTCGAGCGCAGCCGGCTCGACATAGCCTTTTTCGGTCAGGATCGTCTCGAGCGCGCGCACGCGCAGCTCGGTCTCGGACAGCTCGGAATGATCGTGATCGTGGTGATGATGGTCGTGATCTTGGCTCATGCCGCGGAAGATAGGCGCAATGGCTAGGGGCTGTCGAGGGCTCGTTGCAGCGCAGTCCTGGCACGTATGCGTGAGGGCATTTGTACGCTAGCATCCCGCAAACAGCGTGGAGATGATGGTGACCGATTACGTGAAGATCGAGAAGGGTCTCGGGCCGGAGGGGCGGATCGCGGTCGTGCGCTTCGACCGCGGCGACGGCATCAACGCGCTCTCGCCGGAGGCGCTGCGCCAGCTCACGGCGGCCGCGCGCAGCTTCGAGGACGATGCAGCGACCTCGGTCGTTGTGCTGACCGGCAGCTCGGGCGCCTTCAGCGCCGGCTTCGACCTCAAGGACGCCGAGGGACGCTCGCGGAAGGAGATGGACCTCGGCGCGCTGCGGCGGCACCTCAAGCTCGGGCCGCGCCTCACCCAAGCCTGGCAGGACATGGAGCAGATCACCATCGCCGCGATCGAAGGCTTTTGCGTCGGCGGCGGTGTCGCGCTGGCCGTGGCGCTCGATTTCCGGGTGATGGGGCGCGATGCGCATCTGCGCGTGCCCGAGATCGGGCTCGGCATGAATATGAGCTGGCAGAGCATTCCGCGCATGCTGCATCTGATCGGGCCGGCTCGTACCAAGCAGGCGGTGATCCTGGCCGACCAGCGCATCAGCGCGGATGAGGCCTATGAATGGGGGCTCATCGAGCAGGTGGCGGATCCCGGCCATGCGTTCGATACCGCAATGGAGCTGGCCCGCAAGATCGCCGCGCAACCGCCGCTGTCCGTCGCCATGACCAAGCTGACCGTCAACCGGCTCGCGCATGCACTGGACGATCTTGCAAGCCATATGGATGTCGACCAGTTCGCGCTCGCCAGCCTCAGCGAGGACCACAAGGAGGGCGTGGAGGCGTTCCTGACGCGCCGCAAGCCGCGGTTCCGGGGTCGGTGATCACAGCGCCGATATTCGGCGGATAAATCTTCCTCGCCAGGAGACGATCGGGAAAATTTCGTCCAAGTCCTTCCAAATATCTGAGATTGCAAGGAAGACCAGAAACAGCGAAGGTGCGTACTGCGGTGCAGCGCGCTCGATTGAGCCCTCATCGCCATTTTCACCCCGTCGCAGACGCGACCGGTTCCCATGTGCCCTGGGCATGCGGGTGACCGAGCTATCGTGCATGAAGGCCATCTCCATGAATGCCCACCAATCGCTCGCGATCGGACGACCGATCGAAACGATCGAAGCGATTTCACCCGCGCTCGCCGTGCCGCACGCGATGGTCCGTTTCGCCGGCATCTCCAAGACCTATCCGGCCTATCGCGGCAAGCCCGGCGTCAACGCGCTGCAAGACATCGACTTCGCCATTCCGCGCGGCTCCATCACCGGCGTGATCGGCCGCTCCGGCGCCGGCAAGTCGAGCCTGGTCCGGCTCATCAACGGCCTGGAGAAGCCGACCACGGGCCGTGTGATCGTCGACGGCCGCGATATCTCGGCCTTGGCCGGCCGCGAGCTGCGGCTGGCGCAGCGCTCGATCGGCATGATCTTCCAGCATTTCAACCTGCTGTCCTCGCGCACCGCGGCCGACAACATCGCGCTGCCGCTGGAGATCGCCGGTTGGACCAAGACCGACATCAAGGCCCGCGTCACCGAGCTGCTCGCGCTGGTCGGCATCGCCGACAAGCACGACCGCTATCCTTCCGAACTGTCCGGCGGCCAGAAGCAGCGCGTCGGCATCGCCCGCGCGCTGGCGACGCGGCCGAGCGTGCTGCTGTCGGACGAGGCGACCTCGGCACTCGATCCGCAGACCACGCGCGCGATCCTCGATCTGCTTGCGAACATCAACCGCGAGCTCGGCGTGACCATCGTGCTGATCACGCATGAGATGTCCGTGGTGCGCCAGCTCGCCAAGGAGGTGGTGGTATTGGACGCCGGCCGCGTCGTCGAGAGTGGTCACGTCGCCGACATCTTCACGCAGCCAAGACATCCGATCACGCAGTCCTTCCTGGCCGAGGTGATCGGCGACAGCCTGCCGGTCTCGCTGGAGAGCCGAATCGTTTCGAAGCAGCCTGCCGGCGGGCAGGCCGTGATCCGGATCCAGGTGCGCGGAGCAGGGGCGGGCGACACCGTGGTGGCCCGGCTCGCGCGCGAGCTCGGGCTCGACGTCGCGCTGCTGTCTGCGCGCATCGACGAGATCGGCGGCCAGCATGTCGGCTCGCTCACGCTCGGCATTCCCGGCGGCGAGGACGCGGTGACGCGGACGCTCGCCTGGCTCTCTCAATATCAATTCTCGGCGGAGCGTCTCGGCTATGTCGCCTGAACTCATCAACCTGATCGTCCAGGCTACCTTCGAAAGCCT
Source organism: Bradyrhizobium yuanmingense (assembly GCF_900094575.1). GTDB lineage: Bacteria > Pseudomonadota > Alphaproteobacteria > Rhizobiales > Xanthobacteraceae > Bradyrhizobium > Bradyrhizobium yuanmingense. The sequence continues at coordinate 146,065 of NZ_FMAE01000005.1, forward strand.
GTACATGGTCGGCATCGCGGCGCTGCTCGGCACCGCCTTCGGCCTGCCGCTCGGCGTGTTCCTGGCCACCAGCCGCAAAGGCGAGCTGTTCGCGGCGCCCATCGTCAATCGCGTGCTCGGCATCGTCGTCAATGCGACGCGCTCGACGCCCTTCATCATCCTCGTCGTCGCCATCATCCCGTTCACGCGCCTCGTTGCCGGCACCTCGATCGGCTCGACCGCCGCTATCGTGCCGTTGACCATCGCCTCGACGCCGTTCATCGCGCGCCTCGTCGAGGCTGCAATCCGCGAGGTCGACGGCGGCCTGATCGAGACCGCGTCCTCGTTCGGCGCTTCGCCCCTTCAGATCGTGCTCAAGGTCCTGATCCCGGAGGCGCTGCCCGGCCTGCTGCTGGCGCTGACGCTCGCGGTGGTCAGCCTGCTCGGCTATTCCGCGATGGTCGGCGCAGTCGGCGGCGGCGGCCTTGGCGATCTCGGCATCCGCTACGGCTATCAGCGCTTCATGCCGGAGATGATGCTGGCCGTCGTGGTCGTGCTGATCGCACTGGTGCAGATAGTCCAGAGCGCCGGCGATTACCTGGCGCGCCGGGTCAACCGCCGGCTGCGGCATCGCTGAATCCGATCAGGCGGCACACCTCGCGCGACGCAGCGTCTGCGAGGGCAGCTCGCCGAAGTGACGCTTGTAGTCGAGCGAGAACTGGCTGAAGTGCCAGAATCCGTGCTGCACCGCGACGTCGTAGACCGAGGTCTCGTTGCCGCCGGCGCCCTTGAGATCGCGCCGCACACGGTTCAGTCGCATCGCGCGCCAATAGTGCATCGGGCTCGTGCCCAAAACCTCCTGGAAGCAATAGCCGAGCTTGCGCGGGCTGGCGCCGACGGCCTTGCAGACCTCCAGCAGCGAGAGCGAGCGATCGCCCCTGCCATGCATCAGCTCGCGGGCACGATCCACGGTTCGCTTCCGAGCCGCCGCGCTGCGGCCGGGATCGCTCGGGCGTGCGGTCGGCAGCATGTCCATGATCTCGACGAGGAGGGCATCTTCCAGGGCCTGCCTCGCCGCCGGATCGTTGAACGTTGCCGGAGCGGTCGTGATCGTCGCTTGAATGGCGGCCAGATGCGCCCGCAGCCGCGCGACCGGCGCTTCCGCCATTTCGATCACCTGCAGCCGGTGCCAGGCGGTGCGCGGCAGCTCGATGTCGAGCCGGGCGGCGAGCTCTGCGATCAACACCGTGCTGGCAACGACGCCGCGCAGCTCGAAGGCCTTCGGGGTACACATGTCGATCTCGGCGTCGATGCTGGCGAGGACGCGGGCGCCGCTGGCACCGGTCCCGTTGAAGCTGAGCTCGCCATCGCCGTGCCAGGGCAGGCCGATGCCAAAACTGTCGGCGCCAAGCTGGCCATATTGGCGGACCTGCTGGCTGGTGATCTCGCAGAACACCTCCAGCCGCGGCAAGGAGAGTTGCGTGAAACTGCCCCGGAACGCGCCGGCGCTGATCTGATCGTAGCTCAGCCGCCAGCGGCCGAGGCTTGCGCAATGCTCATCGACATCCGTGCTGTTCGCCTGGAGCAGGCCCGCAGCCGAGTCCTGAATCGGAAGATTTGCCGTTAAGGCCATGGCAGTACGTCGAAAATCCTTGAGCCGAGCAGCGAGCAGGAACCACGCCAGACTGGCACGGCCAGAGACGCTGTCCAGCAAAATATTGCTGGATCTCGATAACGCCTGACAGCGCCGCGGTGCAGGCTTCCGTCCTGCCGTTCCGACATCGCTGCCGGGACGGCGCTTCGCGGAGGGATCGAGATGCGACCGACCGATGTCATGCGCGGCAGCCCGCCCGTACCCGAGGCTCAGGTGACGCGCGCCAATTGGCGCAGCTTTCCCGCGATCCGCTGGGGTTTTACCCACACCCGCGAAGTGCTGCCGACCGCAGAGATTCGCCGCTCCGCCCGGCCGACGCCAATGAGAAGCGCCCCGCGCGAACTGGCAAAGCTCGGCTTCACCGGGCCTGATGGCAAAGCGACCACGATCGAATGCGCGCTGCGCGAAACCTTTGCCGACACGCTCCTCGTGATGCATCAGGGCACGCTGATCCATGAATGGTACGGGGACGGCATGAGCGCGACCACGCCGCATCTGATCTGCTCGATCAGCAAGGCGATCGCTGGCACGCTCGGCGGCGTGCTGGCCGCGCGCGGCCTGGTCGATCCAGAGGCGAGGGTGCTGCGCTACGTGCCGGAGCTGGAGACATCGGCCTACGCCGGCTGCACCGTCCGCAACCTGCTCGACATGGCCGTCGCCATCAAGTTCGAGGAGGATTACGAGGACCCCGCCGGCGACCTCGCGCGCTATCGGTTCTCCTCGGGTTGGGACGTGCCGCCGCCGGACGTCGAGCCCAGCCATCAGCGCGCTTATCTGACGACGCTGCGCGGCAGCGGCAAACCGCACGGCAAGGTGTTCCACTACGTCTCGCCCAATACCGAGGTGCTCGGCTGGGTGTATGAACGCGCCTGCGGGATGCCCTACCATCTTATTCTCTCCGAGTTTCTGTGGCAGCCCCTGGGCGCGGAGGAGGACGGCTCTCTCACACTCGATAGCCACGGCATGGGCCGCATTGCCGGCGGCATCTCGGTCACCGCGCGCGATCTCGTCCGCTTCGGGGAGATGATCCGCTGCCGCGGCGTCGTCGAGGGCCGGCAGGTGGTGCCGGGCTGGTGGATCGACGATATCCGCGAGAACGGTGATCCCAAGGCGTGGGCCGATGGCGACCTCGCCGAGTTCTTCCCGGGCGCGCGCTACCGCAGCAAATGGTTCACCATCGATCCTTCGCGCAACGCGCTCACCGCGATCGGCATTCACGGCCAGCACCTCTATGTCGACCTCGACTCCGACACCGTCATCGTCAAGCTCGCAACACAGCCCAAGGCGATGGACGTGTCGATCGACCAGCGCTGGTTTGCTGCCTTCCGCGCCATCACCGCACATCTCGCCTGATATTTGGACGTCCTCATGCTTGAAACCGCCAAAGCCCAACCGCAAGCGCAGACCGCGACACCGCATCCGCTCGATCCGCTGACGGCCGACGAGATCACCGCGGCTTGCGCTTTGGTGCGGGCGGCGGCCGCCTCAGCGGCGAACTGCCGTTTCCCGACGGTGCGGCTGGAGGAGCCGACCAAGCAGGAGCTGGCTTCAGGCGAGGTGGGACGCCGTGCCTTCGCGTTGACGCTCGACGTCGCCACGGGCGAGGCGATCGAGCATATCGTCGACCTCGGCCGCGGCGAGATCGTCGGCCGCAAGGTCGTGCCGAATCGCGAGGCGCCCTATGGGCAGCCGCCGGTGATGCTGGAAGAGTTCTTCAAGTGCGATGCCGTGGTGAAGGCCGATCCCGCTTGGCGGGCGGCGATGGTTCGGCGCGGGCTGACCGACAAGGACATCGAGCTGGTTCAGGTCGACCCGTTCTCCTCCGGATTCTTCGACAAAGCGTTCGAGCGCGGCGCCCGCATCGTGCGGGCCGTCAGCTATTTTCGCGAGCACCTCCAGGACAACGGCTACGCCCATCCGATCGAGGGCGTTGTCGCTGTGGTCGACCTCATCGGGGGCAAGATCATCGAGCTCACGGATGAAGATCCGATCGTGCCGATTCCGCGCAAGAAACGGAACTACGGCGCGCATGAGGTGCCAAACACGCGCACCGACATCAAGCCGCTGCACATCGAGCAGCCGGAAGGGCCGAGCTTCAAGGTCGACGGCTGGAAAGTCGACTGGCAGAAATGGAGCTTCCGAGTCGGCTTCACGCCGCGCGAGGGCCTCGTGCTGCATCAGCTCGCCTACCAGGACGGCGCGCGTAAGCGGTCGCTGATCCACCGCGCCAGCGTCACCGAGATGGTGGTGCCTTATGCCGATCCGACCGCCAACCATTTCTGGAAGTCGGCTTTCGATGCCGGCGAATACGGGCTCGGCATGCTCGCCAACGCGCTGGAGCTGGGCTGCGACTGCCTCGGCAACATCCACTATTTCGACGTGCCTGCCGCCGACAACAAGGGCGAGCCCTTCGTCATGCAGAACGCGATCTGCATGCATGAGGAGGATTACGGGATTGCCTGGAAGCACTACGAGTTTCGCAACGGCTTGTTCGAGGTGCGGAGATCCCGGCGGCTCGTGATCTCGTTCTTCGCCACCGTCGGCAATTACGATTACGGCTTCTACTGGTATCTCTATCAGGACGGCACGATTCAGCTGGAGACGAAACTCACCGGCATCATCCAGACCGCCGCGGTGCGGCCGGGCGAAAAGTACCGATGGGGCGGCATGGTCGACGATAATCTCGGCGGCCCCACGCACCAGCACTTCTTCAACGTCCGCCTGCATATGGATCTCGACGGCGGCGGTAACACGGTGACGGAGCACGAGTTCGTGCCGCGGCCCTGGGGCGACGACAATCCGCACGGCAACGTGTTCGACACCACCACGCGCGTGCTGTCGCGCGAGCGCGACGCCGCAGCGGTCGCCAATGGCGAGACCGGCCGATTCTGGAAGATCAGTAATCCGAACGAGATCAACTCGGTCGGCGGTGCACCGGCCTACAAGCTCGTCGTCAATCCCAGCCCGCTGATGCTGGCCCAGGAGGGTAGTTACGTGCGCAAGCGTGGCGGCTTCGCCACCAAGCATGTCTGGGTGACTGCATTCGATCCGGCCGAGAAATATGCCAGCGGCGACTATCCCAACGTTCACGCCGGCGGCGACGGCCTGCCGCGCTATGCCGCGCAGAATCGCAACATCGAGGATGCCGACATCGTGGTGTGGCACTCCTTCGGCCACACCCATGTCTGCAAACCCGAAGACTTTCCGATCATGCCGGTGGAATATGCCGGCTTCGTGTTGAAGCCAACCGGATTCTTTGCGGCGAATGCGGCTGGCGACCTTCCGCCGGACCGCAACAGCCGCAGCGTGCTGGCTGGCGAGAAGAGCACGACCTGTTGTCACGCGGACCGGACGTGACCTTCATCCGCTCCCACCCCTGGCTTTGGTTGCAACGCTGATTGCGCGACACGGCCGTCACATGCGGTCGGGTTCCGAACACACTGACAAGATCATTTGGAAGGATTCCAATCCCAAAGAAGCAGCGCGCATGAGCGCATGCGTCGCACGTGCTGTGCACACGTCTGGAGAAATTCTAACGCCGTTCCTATCGCACTCCGAAACCGCCTGAGTTAGGGCGGGCCATCAAGATCGATACCGGCAAAGCCGGCAGTGCGTGGGGCTCAACAGACGTGACCGATTTCCAACCTTCTTCGCGTAAGAACACGCGCCGCCGACAAATCCAGATGCTCTTCCTCGGTGCGGCCAGCACATTCGCTCTCGCCGTGCCCTTCGGCTCTGCCCAAGCCCAGACGCAGATTCCCTCTGTCACCGTCGAAGCGCCGACGCAGCGCACCCGTCCAGCGGCGATTGCGTCGTCGCGACGGGCTGCGGCGGCGCGAACCGCACGCGCCAATCGTCGGGGCCCGGCGCAGCAGGCCGCGCCCACTCAGTCGGCAGCATCGAACGGTGCCACGAGCGAACGCGCCAACGGACCGGTACGCGGTTTCGTCGCGACGCGCAGCGGCACCGCCACCAAGACCGATACGCCCTTGATCGAAACGCCGCAGTCGGTGTCGGTCATCACCACCGACCAGATCAGAAACCAGGGCGCGGTCTCGATCGGCGAGGCCTTGCGCTACACCGCCGGCGTCAGCGGCGACGTCAATGGCGGCTCGGACACCCGCTTCGGCGGCCTCCAGATCCGCGGCTTCGACATGACGATGCCGGGCCTCTTCGTCGACGGCTTGCGGATTCCCTCCAGCAACTACGTGCACTTCAATGGCCTCGAGCCCTATGGGGCCGAGCGTATCGAGGTGCTCAAGGGTCCGTCCTCCGCGATGTATGGCGGCAGCGGCACAGGCGGCGTTCTCAACTACGTGACCAAGCTGCCGACGGCGCAGCAGTTCGGCGAGGTCTCGATCTCGGGTGGCAGCTTCAACCGCTATCAGGGCCAGTTCGACATGGGCGGCGCCGCCAACAAGGAACGCACGGTGCTGTGGCGCCTGACCGGCGTCGTGCGCGACGGCGAGACCCAGGTCGATTTCAGCAAGGACAATCGCGTCTTCATCGCGCCCGCCGTCACCTTCAAGCCGAACGAGGACACCACCATCACCCTGCTCGCCAACTATCAGCGGGACCGGGCAGGGTGGGGCCTTCAGTTCCTGCCGGCCTCGGGCACGGTTTGGCCGAACAACGGCCGCACCATCCCGGTCTCGTTCTTCGCGGGCGTGCCGGGCTTCGACGCATTCAACACCGAGATCGCAACCGTCGGCTACCAGCTCGCGCACAATTTCACCGACAACGTCACGTTCCGGCAAAATCTGCGCTACGCCTATCAGCACAACGAGGAGAAGGTGTTTTACGGCGGCGGCTATACCAACGAAGCCGCAGGGCAGCTCGCGCGCTATGGCAGCTACAGCAACTCCTACATCAACTCATTCGCCGTGGACAACCAGCTCCAGGGCAAGTTCACCACCGGCATTCTCAGCCACACCACGCTGGTTGGCGTCGACTATCGCAACACCTCCTTCCGCGACACCGCCTTCGGCGTCACGACCTCGTCCCCCGAGATCAACGTCTTCAACCCGAACTACAGCTACGACTACGCCATCGGCGCCATGTACGACAACACCGGCGTCAAGCAGTCCCAGGTCGGCGTCTATGCGCAGGATCAGATCAAGCTCGGCCGGCTCTCGTTCCAGCTCGGCGGCCGTCAGGATTTCGTGACCACGCAGGTCGATAACGGTATCGCCAATACGACGATAGCGAAGGACGCTTCGGCCTTCACCGGCCGCGCCGCCGTGATGTACAATTTCGACAACGGCATCGCGCCCTATTTCAGCTATTCGGAATCGTTCCTGCCGTTGCTCGCGACCGGCTTCGGCGGACAGATGCTCAATCCTGAGACCGGCGTCCAATACGAGGTCGGCGTCAAGTATCAGCCGATCGGCTGGAACGCGCTGTTCACCTTCGCCGCCTTCGACCTGACGCGCGATAACGTCGCTGTGTACGTGCCCGCGGCCACCTTTTACGAACAGATCGGGCAGGTGAAGTCGCGCGGCATCGAGCTCGAAGGCACGATGTCGCTCGCCGATGGCTGGAACCTGCGCGCCGCCTATGCCTATGTCGACGCCATGGTCACGCAGGATCCGGTGAATGTCGGCAAGGCGCCAACTACTGTGCCGCTTAACCGCGCCTCGCTGTGGAGCGACTATACGCTGCAGAACGGGCCGCTCGCCGGCCTGCAGTTCGGCGGCGGCATCCGCTATGTCGGCGCGACCTGGGGCGACGAGGCCAACACGTTCAAGGTGGGATCGTCGACCGTTCTCGACGCGCTGCTGGCCTACAACAGGGACAATTGGCGCCTGGCGCTGAACGTCACCAATCTCGCCGACACCCGCTATGTCGCCTCATGTTACAGCATGTCGGGCTGCTTCTACGCGGAAGGGCGGAAAGCCATCGCCAGGCTGACCTACCGCTGGTGAGCACAATGCGAGGACGGTCCGGCCTTGGAGACCGGACCTGCATCCCGCCGATCAGAACGGATAGTGCCGGGGCCCGGTCTGCACGGTGATCCAGCGCAGTTCGGTGAACTCGTCGATTGCGGCCTTGCCGCCGAAGCGGCCATAGCCTGACGCCTTGGTCCCGCCAAACGGCATCTGAGGCTCGTCATGCACGGTCGGAGCGTTGACGTGGCAGATGCCCGCCTCGATCCGCCTGGCAACGCCGAGCGCACGGGCGATGTCGCGGCCGAACACGGCCGAGGAGAGGCCGTATTCGGTGTCGTTGGCCACGCGCACGGCCTCGTCGATCCCGCTCACGCGCACCACGGTCACGACCGGACCAAAGCTCTCCTCGCCATAGATCCGCATCGCCGGCGTGACATGGTCGACGATGGTGGCGGGCATAATGGTGCCGCTGCCGTGGCCGCCGGCAGCGAGCACGGCGCCCTTGGCGACGGCATCGTCGATCAGGCCCCGGACGCGCTCGCAGGCGGCGTCACTGACCAGCGAGCCCAGCACGACATTGCCCTTGCGGGGATCGCCCAAGGGAAGGCTCCTGGCCTTGGCGGCGAACTTGGCGATGAAGGCGTCCGCCACCTTGTCGTCGACCACGATCCGCTCGGTCGACATGCAGATCTGCCCCTGGTTCATGAAGGCGCCGAACGCTGCCGCATTCACGGCGGCGTCCAGATCGGCATCGTCGAGGATCACGAGCGGGGCCTTGCCGCCGAGCTCCAGCAGCGCGCGCTTCAGGTGCTTGGCGCATGCGAGTGCGATGAGGCGGCCGACGCGGGTCGAGCCGGTGAAGTTGACGCGGCGGATCGCAGGATGGGCGATCAGCGCCTCGACCACCGCCTGCGCATCCTCCGGCGCGTTGGTGACGACATTGACGACGCCGTCACCGAGGCCGGCCTCCGCCAGGCAGCTTCCGATCAGCCGATGCACGCCCGGGCTCATCTCGGACGCCTTCAGCACCACGGTATTGCCGCAGGCGAGCGGCATCGCGACCGATCGCACGCCGAGGATCACGGGAGCGTTCCAGGGCGCGATGCCGAGCACCACGCCGACCGGCTGGCGAAACGCCATGGCGAGGTTGTCGGGCTTGTCGGTCGGTATGACTTCGCCGGATATCTGCGTCGTCATGGCCGCGGCTTCGCGCAGCATGCCTTCGGCCAGGTGCACGTTGAATCCGGCCCAGCCCGCGGTGGCGCCGGTTTCAGCGACCATCAGCGCGGTGAACTCCGCGGCACGGCGCGCGAGGATGTCGGCGGCCGCATTGAGCCGCTTGCGGCGCTCCGACGGGCCGAGCTGTGACCAAGCCGGGAACGCGGCGGCCGCAGCGTCCGCGGCCCGCATCGCGTCGTCGATCGAGGCCGCCGCCACGATCGTCGCGACGTCGCCGGAGATCGGGTTGTGGCGCTGGAAGGTACGCTGATGGCTGGCCGACTGGTCCTTGCCGCCGATGAGAAGGTCGATCGCGTTCATGATGCACTCCAAAGGTTGCAGGCGGGATTGAGCGATTATGGTGGGGACGGGGCCGCGCGGGCCTTGCCGAGATAGGCGCGCTGGACCTCCGGATCGTTCTTCATCGCACTGGCCGGCCCGCTGCCGGCGTTGCGGCCGGACTCGATCAGGTAGACACGGTCGGCGATGTCGAGGCTCGCCCGCGCATTCTGCTCGACCAGCAACACGCTGAGGCCGCTGCTACGGATCTCCGCCAGTGCACGGAACACTTCGCGGCTGAGCAGGGGCGACAGGCCGAGCGAAGGCTCATCGAGCAGGAGCAGCAGCGGGTTCGACATCAGCGCCCGGCCGATCGCCACCATCTGCTGCTCGCCGCCGCTCATGGTGCGAACGGCCTGGGCCATACGCTCGGCAAGGCGCGGGAACAGTCGCAGGATCCTCGCGAGCCGGTCTGCCTCGCCTGCGCGGGCGCGGGCGGGGTAGGCGCCGAGCTGCAGATTCTCGGCAACCGTCAAATCGCCGAATACGCCGCGGCCTTCGGGCACCAGCGCGATGCCGCGCTCCACGATCAGGTGGGCGGGCAGCTCGCCAATGTGATGTCCCTCGAACCGGATCGTTGCGCCGGGGGCAGGTTTGACCAGCCCGGCGATGCTCTTGAGCAGGGTGGACTTGCCGGCGCCGTTGGCGCCGAGGATCGCGACGATCTCGCCTTGCCCAATAGCGAGCGCAATGTCGGCGAGAGCCTGGTGCTTGCCATAGAAATGGGAGAGGGCGGCGACCTCAAGCATCGTCGCCTCCGAGATAGGCTGCAACGACTTTTGGATCGGACAACACGGCCTCCGGCGCGCCGCGCGCGATCACGCTGCCGGCATTCATGACGATGCAATGGCTGCACAGCGCTCGAATCGCATCCATGACATGCTCGACCATGATGATGGTGAGGCCGCGATCGCGCAATTTCGCGATCAGCGCGATGCCGGTCTCGAGCTCGCTCGGGTTGAGGCCCGCCAGCCATTCGTCGAGCAGCACGAGGCGCGGCTGCAGCGCCAGCGCGCGGGCAAGCTCGAGCCGCTTCTGGTCGATATAGGTCAGGTCGCTCGCGGGCGTTTCCTGCAGCTTGCCGAGCCCGACGAGGTCCAGCAGCTCGCTTGCCGTTGCGCCCGAGCCGTTCGTCGTCGAGAACAGCTGCGCCGCCGCAACGTTTTCGGCCACCGTCAGGTCCGGCATCACGCGCACCAGCTGGAACGTGCGCGCAAGGCCAAGGCGCGCAATCTGGTGCGCGCGCATACCGTTGAGGACGATGCCGCCCAGCCGGATCGTGCCCGAGGAGGGCCGCAGCGCCCCGGACAGCGTATTCAGCAGCGTCGTCTTGCCGGATCCGTTCGGGCCGATGATGCCGATGATCTCGCCTGGCGTGACTGTGAAGCTGACACCGTCGACGGCGCGTAGTCCGCTGAACGATTTGCTGACACCGTCGACCGCGAGCAGCGGTGCATCGCCCGCGCGGGCGGGCGCGGCGGCGGGACCGCCGGCCGGAACACGCCAGCGGCCCGCCCCGAACAGGCCGATCACGCCGTTCGGCAACACCATCACGATGAACACGAAGATGACGCCGAGCACGATGCTGAAATGGTTGGGCAGCGTCGCCGTCAGCACCTCGAAGAGCAGGACCAGGGGAATGACGCCCAGCACGGGCCCGAACAGCGAGCCCGCGCCGCCCAGCAGGGCCATGATCACGACCTGGAACGAGATGGTCGGATTGAACGCAATGGCCGGATCGATATAGGTCCAGCGTGGCGCCATGACCGCGCCGGTCACCGCCATGAAGGTCGCGCTCAGAATGAAGACGCCGAGCTTGATCCGCGTGGCATCGATGCCGGAATGGCTCGCCGCGGTCTCGTCGGCGCCGATGGCGCGCAGGGCCAGCCCATAGCGCGAGCGCCCGAGCATCCAGCCCACCAGGAAGACGACCGCGGTCAAGCCCAGCAGCTGCCAGTAGAGAACGTCCTGCGTCACCGCACTGAAGAGATAGCGGCCGACCGATTTGTGGATGTTGACCTCGTACCAGATCACGAGCTGCCGGATCAGCTCGGCCAGGCCGAAGGAGAAGATCACGAAATAGATTCCGGACAGCCGCAGCGTCGAAAGCCCGGTGATTGCGGCGGTGAGTGCGCCCACGCCGGCTGCGGCCAGCAGCACGACCGGCCAGGGCATGGTCTCGCCGAGCACCGCAGCCGTGTAAGCGCCGAGCCCGAAGAACGCGACCGTTGCAAGCGAGATGTAGCGCGTCGGGCCCGAGAACATCGCCCACGCGGTCGCCAGGATCGTGAAATAGAGCACGCTGATGCCGAGCGCGAGATAATAGCCGTTGGCATAGAGCGGATAGGTGACGAGGCATGCGGCGAGGGCGAGGCCGGCGCACCACAGCAGAATGCGGACGGGCCCCGTCATGACGCCGCCCTGCCGAACAGGCCGGTGGGCTTGATCACGAGCACGCCGAGAAACAGTGCGTAGGTCGCAGCCAGCGTCAGACCGGGATCGACCAGCCGCGCCACCGCGGTCTCGACCACACCAAGCAGCAGTCCGGCGACCAGCGCACCGATGACGTTGCCGACACCGCCCATGATGATGACGACCAGTGCCTTCATGGTGAAGACCACCCCCATCGCGGCATTGAAGGTGAGGAACATGCTGATCAGCACGCCGCCGACGGCGACGAGGCCGCCGCCAAAGGCAAACGCCAGCCCCGACAGGGCCGCGACGTCGATGCCGACGAGACGCGCGGCGTTGGCATCGACTGCGATGGCGCGTACGGCAGTGCCGATCCGGGTGCGGGTGAGGGCGAGATACACGGCGCCGCCGACCAGCGCCGCGAACAGCAGCGCGACGAGCCGATTGACAGCAAGCGTCGAGCCCATGATCGTCAGCGGAATGGAGAGATAGCTATAGCTGTAGTACTGGCCGCCAAAGGCGACCAGCATGGCGCCCTGGATCACGAACAGCACGCCGAAGGTGACGAGGATGCTGTCGATCTCCTGCGCGCCCCGGTCCTTGCCGCGCCGCATCAGCCGTTCCAGCAGCAAGCGATACAGCAGCCAGTTCAGCACCATCGCGACCGGGACCGCCAGCAGCAGCGCCGCGAGCGGGCTCAGCCCAAGGCCGCCGTAGAGCGAGAACGCGCCGAAGGCGGCCGCGACCAGCGACTCTCCATAGGAGAGGTTCATGATCCGCGCCACGCCATATTGCAGCGTCAGCCCGAGCGCGATCAGCGCGTACATGCCGCCGAGCACGAGGCCCGGCAGGATGATGTCGACAAGCAACATGAAGCGGCGTCCCCTTGAGCGGACGGCAGGCAGGCCTCGCCGACGCAAGGCCTGCCAACCAGCCTTACTGCCACTGCGGCTTGGGCACGACCGCGGCACGCGCGCCCGGCAGCGAGGTCGGTGCGAGGGCGTAGAACTCGCCGTTCTGCCACTGTCCGACGCTCCAGACCTCCTGAAGCAGCCCGTCCTTCAGCTTGACCTTGCCGATGATGGTCTCGAACGTGCCCGCACGGATTTCCGCCGCGACAGCGGTGCGATCGAGCTTGCCGACCTTTTCGATCGCCTGCTGTAGCACCTGCAGGCTCGCATAGGTGATCGAGCTCGCCCAGCGATCGGGCTCCTTGCCGGTCGTGGCCTTGTGGCGCGCCAGATACTCCTTCAGCTGCGGAGACTCGGCATTCCAACCGCCGATGCCCATCACGCCGTCGCTGTTGGCGGCAAACTTGCCCTTGTAGAGCGGGAACGCGGTGCCGACGCCAACATAGAAAACCTTCGGGTTGAACTTCAACAGCTGCGCCTGCTCGGTCAGCGCGATCGTATCCGGCGGATAGCTGAAGGCGACGAACGCATCCGGGTTCGAGGCGATCGCATCCTTCAACAGAGGCTGGAGATCCTGCGTGCCCATCGGATAGGTCTTGTCATAGCCGAGCTTGAAGCCGTGCTTCTTGAAGGCCTCGCGGCCCGCGGCGGACAGCTCGATGCCGAACTGGTCGGCGATGCTGACCATCGCGATGTTCGCCCCGATCTTGCCTTCGCTCTTCAGCTTGCCGAGCAGATCGGCGAGCCCCTCGGATATCTGGGCCGACGTCCCGAGCCAGAACGTCGCGTTCGACCAGCGCTTGGCAAGCTCCGGCGCCTTGTCGGTCACCGACGTGACCGCGAGGTGAGGGTAGCCCAGACGGTTCAGAGTCGGGCCGACCGCGAGATTGAGACCCGTGCCCCACGGCGAAAGAATGAAATCGACCTTGTCCTGGTTGGCGAGGCGCTCGATCGCCTTGACGGCTTCTTCCGAGCTGCTGCGGTCGTCATATTCGACCACCTCGATCGGTAGCTTCTTGTCGCCGAGCTTGATGCCGCCGGCGGCATTCACGTCCTTCACCCACAGCTCATAATTGGGCAGGGTGGTGATGCCGGCGCCGCCGGCATAGGGACCGGTCTTGGAAATGGCGTAGCCGATCCGGATCTTCTCCTGCGCATCGGCCGTGGACGGAAAGGTCCAGAGCGTTCCGGCCAGAGCCGCAAGGCCAGCGACGCGCAGCAACGTTCGACGGTTCGCCGAAAACATATCGTGTCTCCCTCCTGTTGCACTCAAGCGACTGTTGGCATCGACGTGAGTGGTCGTTTCCTCTTTGGTCCCGACTTTCTCCAGGGCGGCATCATTGAGCCGGCCGCCACCGAGACTTGACCTAGCAAGCATCCCGAGCTTTGCTCGCACAATGGACAAATCCGGTGAAAGATTGGACGGTTCTGGCCTCGATGGCCAAGTGCGTCGAGGCGTCGCGGGCTCAGATCCGGCACCGGCACCCGCCCCGAGTGGGGCTGTGCCTGTGGGCGCCGAGCTGATCGCGGCGCATTACGTCGCGCGGCGATGGACGCTGACCTCGAAAGCGGCCCGTCCGTTCATTCATCTGCTCTGCCTTCCCGGCGGCGGGACCGCTGAGATCGGTCAGGCCGGCAGGACCATGCGGACGGTCGGACCCGCGCTGGTCTGGCTCCCGGCAGGATCCGCCGACTATCTGGAGGTGTCGGCAGGCACGACTGCGCAGCTGCTGCAATTGCGCGCCGGTATCTGGCATCGCTATCTCCCGCCATCGGCAGAGGCGGCCTATCTCGCGCTCGAGGGGGCGGGCGGCACCTTGGCGTTGCAGGTCGAGGCCGATCTCGCGGCCACGATCGCGCGTTCCATCGCGGCGATCGCCGCCGAGGTCGCCACGCCCGCACGCAGCGGTGCAGCGTCGATCATGTCGGCGGAGCTGACGCTGTGCGTGCTGCGATTCTGGCGCCTGTTCGCTGGCGACGGGAACCGCAACGAGGAGAGCAGCAGCACCGAGATCCTGAGCCGGTTCCGCAGGCTGCTCGAGGAGCGCTATCAACAGCACTTGCGCGTCAGCGATTACGCCAGTCTACTCGGCACCACGCCGGATCGCCTGCACGCGCTGTGCAGCCGCGAGCTGAAGCGCTCGCCGAGCGAGCTGATTCAGCAGCGCCTCGTCAGGGAAGCGGCGACGCGGCTGGAGGCTGGAACCATCGCCGTCAAGCAGATCGCATTTGCGCTGGGCTTCACGGACACCGCCTATTTCAGCCGCTTTTTCCGCAAGCACACCGGCGAGGCACCGGGCGTATGGCGTCGGCGCGTTGCGGCACGCGCGAGAGCGGGGCGATCGAGACCGACGCTGAATTTTGCCGATTGGCCGTAACGCACGCGGCTGCGCGAACACCCGATCACGCATGGACGCTTTGTCGCGCAGCTTATTGGCCAGTCTCGATAAATTCTAATGTCGGACCTCTCGCACTGCAACTGTCCCTGCGTTAGGCCGAAGGCCCACCGGCTGAACTGCCGGCGGCGAGTCCAATCGAAAAGCGGTCCGGCAAATGAGGGGCCGGGCCCAGTGGGAATGAGATCTGAGCGATGAGAGCGATATTCGGCAAACTGCATCGCTGGGCGGGACTGCTGACGGCCGCCTTCCTGTTCTTCTCCGGCATCACCGGCGCGATCATCTCCTGGGATCACGAGCTCGACGACGTCCTGAACAGCCATCTGTTCGATGTCTCGACGAAGGGCCCGGCCATTCCCTCGCTCGAGCTTGCCAAGATGATCGAGCAGCGCGATCCCCGCGCGCGCGTCGTCTACCTCTTCATGACGCCGGAGCAGGGCCACTCGCTGTGGTTCTTCGTCATGCCGCGAATCGACCCCGCGACCGGCAAGCGTTACCCGCTCGACTACAATCAGGTCTTCCTCGATCCCAACACGGGTGCGGAGCTCGGCCGGCGCTATTGGGGCGCGGTCTGGCCCGTCACGCGCGAAAACTTCGTCTCGTTTCTCTACAAGCTGCACTACACGATGCACATCCCGGAATTCTGGGGCAGCGACCGCTGGGGCATGCGCGTGCTCGGCATCATCGCCATCATCTGGACCATCGATTGCTTCGTCGGGTTCTATCTGACGCTGCCCTCGCGCCGGCGCGCCAAGGCCGCGCGGGCGCCTGAGGTCGCGCGCCAGCTCGAGCGCGGCTTCTGGGCGCGCTGGGCGCCGGCCTGGACCATCAAGACCTCGGGCAGCGCCTACCGGATCAATTTCGACATCCACCGCGCATTCAGCCTGTGGACGTGGGGCGTACTGTTCATCATCGCCTTCACCGCGTTTTCGCTGAACCTCTACTTCGAGGTGTTCTCGCCGCTGATGAAGATGGTGTCGAATTACACCCCGACACCCTATGAGCAGCGGCCCTATCGCGATCTCGATAATCCGATCGAGCCCAAGATGACGTTCGCCGAGATTGCTGCCCGCGCGGCCGCCGACGGCAAGGCGCGAGGCTGGACCACCCCGGTCGGCGCGCTCAGCTACGGCCCGGCCCATGGCGTCTACGCCGCCGCGTTCTTCCATCCCGGCGACGATCACGGTGCCGGCGGCGTCGGCCCGGCGCAGCTCTATTACGACAGCGAGGACGGCCGCCCCATTGGCGAGCGGCTGCCCTGGGTCGGCACCGCCGCCGACATCTTCGTGCAGGCGCAGTTTCCGCTGCATTCGGGCCGCATCGTCGGACTGTTCGGGCGTATCCTGATCTCGGTGATGGGCCTCGTGGTCGCCGCGCTCTCTGTCACCGGCGTCGTGATCTGGTGGCGCAAGCGCCGCGCCCGCGTTCGCGTGCGGGAGACGGCGGCCGTGCGGCTGAACCGGGAGCAACTGACGCCGGCAGAGTAGGGCACCCGCGTTCCGCCAATGGATGAACCTTGGCACGCGGCCTCGGCACAAAGATGGAGATCGCTCTCCAGTCTTCCCGGAATTGCAATGAGATTGCTTGCCTTGCTCTGCCTGCTCGTCCTGGCCGCGCCCGCCGGGGCGGCCGCGCCCGAGCAGCATTATCTCGACCTGCGTGACCGCTACATCGCAAAATTCTCGAATGCCAAGGAGAGCGACGAGATCTACAAGCAGCACGATGCGGCCCTGAAGGAGCTGGCCGGCGTGCTGCGCGGTCTGATCGGTCCGGTCGCGATCAAGGGAGTCCCGGCCGAGGGCAAGTCGAACGTCGATACGCTGTTCAAGGACGACATCGGCTTCGGCCATCTCGACGGGCTGAGCTTCGCATCCGAAGGCGACAAGATGCAGGCTGTGGTGACCACGACCGGGCTGCTCAAGCACTGGCTTGGCGAGCATCGCGCCGACGGCATGCCTCAGGACAGTGGCGCCGCGTTGAAATCCGACCGCTTCTATTATTACGCCATCCAGGACGCCGCCTTCGCGATCTACGCGGAGCTGCCGATCACCAAGCCGGCAAGGGCGAGCGTCGCAGCCGCTGTGCTCGGCGTGCGCGGCAATGGCGGCCTCAAGGGCCCGCCGGACGAAATCGACGTCGTCGCGATCCATGGCGACAAGGTCTATTTCCTCGCGGCAAGGGAGGCCGTGAAGACCGCCCCGATCGCGACCTGCGAGAAGGTCTGGAAGCAGATGATGGCCAAGCCCATCGACAAGAAAGACCCGCGCGGCGAGATGGCCCGCGAGGACAAGGCAATGACCGCCTTCACGGCGTGCTTCGCCAAGGAAGCCCCGAGCCAGAGCTGGTATGCGGCCGCCGTCAAGAAGGCGCAGAGCCAGCTGGACCGGCTGCCGCTTCCCTAGGAATGCCAGCTCGATATTCTCCGCCGTGATCCTCCGGCTGTGAACCACCGGCTTTGAACCACGCCTTGGCCTGCGCAGGCGAGGCGGCGCCGCGCCGTCGGCAAACGGAAGACATGAGGTTTTTGAATAGGTTAGGCCAATGCGGTCGTCCTGATCGTCATATTCGGCGGATGCAATCCCCGCGAGCTTCCACTTGCGGGTTGGGCGAGTTACTATGGCCTTTTGCGATACTTGCTGCATCCGGTCTGGCACCCGCTGGAGACCGTTCTTGCGGTTCGTCAACGAGTTGGCTGCGATTGACGATGATTACGCAGACCCGCGACCCCAGAGGCGAACGTCATCGATTGACGGTGCTGTTCTCCGACCTTGTCGGATCAACCGCCCTGGGCCGGGATGTCGAGTCCGAGCACCTTTCCGAACTCCTCAGCCAGTTGCGGCAGATCTGGCATCGCGCGGTGGCGAAGCACGGTGGTCGCATCATCCGAACGCAGGGAGACGGTGCGCTCGCCATTTTCGGCTATCCCCAATCCGGCGAAGATGACGGTCGTCGTGCTGCGGAAGCAGCACTCGATATTCACGAATGGGTCGGAGAGCTGCGCCACGATGGCGTATCGCCGGCGCTGATGCCGCTTCGAATGCATTCGGGTATCCACGCCGGCACCGTGCTCTTGACCCAAGGCGACATCGAGTCCGGCCGGTATGACCTGATCGGCGATGTCGTGAACACGGCAGCGCACCTGTCGCGCCACGCCGGTCCGGATCAGATCCTGGCCAGCCTCGATGCCCTTGGGCCGCATGCCAACTTCTTCGAGCTCGCCGCCCACCTCCCAGCGGCTTCGGGAATGCCGCAGGCGAGGCTGGTGTTGGGTCGTAGCACGGCGACCCGACGCTTCGAGGCAACCTCGCGCCGCGGCCTGACGCCCTTCATCGGCCGCAACGAGATATTCGGCTTCCTGACACGCTTTCTGAGCGAAGCACCTGCGCAGGCGCAACGCTGCGCGGTGGTCGTCGGCGGACCCGGACTCGGCAAGACGCGCCTTCTGGAAGAAGTGCTGGGGCACGTCGGCACCGAGCGCATCAGGCTGCTGCGAGGCAGTTGCGAGAGTTACGTCGGTGCCGAGGTTCTGCAACCATTCCTGCAAATGCTGCGCGCTGCGCTGGGAATTCGAGCGGACGCCTCCCTCGTCGAGGCAAAGGAGACGGCGCGCGCGGCTCTGGAGCCATGGGCGGCCCAGCTCGGTCCGAATGCAGAATCGATCCTGGCACTGGCGTCGGCCGGCGCCGATGCGCGTGGCGGCCGCATCACCGTCGACGGCGTCGTCGGCGATCTGCTCGGGTTCTTCACCGGACTGTCGGCACATGGCCCGCTGGTGCTGGTGATCGACGACTGGCAATGGTCCGACGACGCGAGCCGCCAATTGCTGCAGGCTTTGCTGGAATTGCCCAACGGACCTCACGTCATCCTCGCCAGCCGGCCGCGCGAGGACGGCACCGAATGGATTTCCGGCGCGCCGCACCTGTTTCTCGAACCGTTTCAGGGGCCGGAAACCGACTTTGCCGTACGACGTTGGGTCCCGCAGGCCGATCCCTTCCTCGTAGCCCGCATCCATGCCTATGCGGGCGGGGTGCCGTTGTTCATCGAAGAGCTCTGCCATTCCATCGCCGCCAACGATCCTGCCTCGTTCGAAGCGCGCAGCAAACAGGGCTGGATCGCAACCCTGGTCGCTTCGCGCCTGGCACGCCTGCCGCCCGATGAGGCGAAGGTGGTGCGCGCCGCGGCCGTTATCGGCAACACCGTGCCGCACGGGTTGCTGGTTTCGGCGTGCGGCAGCGAACCCGACCCGGCCATCGTGCGGGCATTGGCGGATGCGGACTTTCTCTTTGCGGATCCAGCGGGCGGCGTCCTTCGCTTCAAGCACGGCATCACGCGCGATGCGGTCTACGACACCATTGGCCTGCACGAGCGTCAGGCATTGCACAAGCGGATCGAAGACACCCTGCTGGCGCGGTCCGAGCAGGCTGATGGCGAGGATGCGATGGAAGCTCTGGCCTACCATTCGCAAGGCGCAGGTCATTGGAAAAGCGCAGCCCATTATGCTGAACGTGCCGGCGACAAGGCCATGGCTGCATTTGCGCTCGATCGTGCCAGCGCGCAGTACCAGGTTGCGATGCAGGCGCTGGATCGCGTGCCCAATCGCTCGCGCGAGCAATCGCTGCGCTGGTGCTTGCTGGCCAACAAGCTGGGTATGGCCAACATCTTCGACCCGCTGTCGCTGACCGACGACACCTCCGTGTTCGAACGCGCGGTTGCGATCGCGTCCTCCCTCGGCGAGACCGCTGCGATGGCCAGCGCCTATGAATGGCTCGGCTACATGTGTTACGGGTTTGGCCGCTTCCGGGAGGCCGTGACCCACACGCGGACGGCGCTGGAATTGGCGCGCAAGCTCGAAGACCGCCGCCTGATCGCGCAGATCGAAGCGACGCTCGGGCAGATTCTGGCTGCAAGCTGTCAGTACGACGAAGCGATCGCCTTGATCGACGCTGCCATTTCGACCAAGCAGCAACGCAGCCGGCGTCATGGTGCGATATCCTTCGGGGCGGCCTATGCGCTGTCGTGCAAGGGCGGTGTCCTGGCGGATCGCGGCGATTTCGAGGGCGCCCACGCCTGTTTCAGTGAAGGCATGGCTCTGGTCGAAGGCTCGACCCACCCGGTCGTCAATTCCGTCCGCAACTGGATTGCCGTCGCGCTGATCTGGCAGGGCCGCTGGCAGGAGGCGGAGCAGCTCGCCGTGGAAGGGGCGCGCATCGCCGAGAACACGCGCAGCCTGCTGCTTCTGGCCGATTGCCGCGCCGCCTCCGGATTTGCCCGCTGGTCGGCGACCGGCGACGCCGACGGCTTGCTGCAGTTGCGGAATGCCGCGGAATGGATGGAGCGGCGCAATTTTCACTTCTACACGTCGGTTCAGTACAGCTGGCTCGTCGAGGCGGCGACCGCCGAAGGCGATGTCGAGACGGCGCGGCGGTATGCCGCCCATGTCCTGCGCCGTGCGCGCGAAGGCGAGCGACTGGGCGAGGCGGCGGCATGCCGCTCGCTGGCGAAGCTCGCAGCCCTGCGCCAGGATCTCGGCCTTAGCGAGCGCTGGTTGCGACGGGCTGAAACCTCCGCAGGCTGGCGCGGTTCGCTGCGCGATGCGGCTCTGAACCTCTCCCTGCGCGGCGAGCTTCTCGCAGGGCAGGGCCGGGGCGAGGCGGCCCGCCAGACCATGATGGAAGCCGCCGAGAAGCTGCGCGCGCTCGGCATGCACTGGCATGCGGAGGAGACGATCAGGCTCGTCATTGGCATACCCGTCGGCTACGCCAACGATCAGCTCGCTCGGCATTGTGCCGTCTAACCCCTGCGCACCTTTCCTTACACAGCTCTAGGGTGGAGGTGGGCTCGGCGCGGGAACCCTTCCGTCCATCGTCAGGCTCATTGGAATGGGGCCAGTCCGCAAGGGTAGCTCCGTCTCCACCAGTGCGCTGAAGAAACCCAGCATCACCGCCAGTGCCGGGTCTGCTCCGGGACATGAATGCGTCGGATGCCCCGCGACCCTGCGGTTGCCGCCGAAGGCGTGGTAGATGTCCTGGCGGCCTTCGGCGAGACTTTGCTGGGTGGCGGAGACTGCGCCGGCGACGATGACGTCGCCAGGCCTCACCTCGACCCCTCCGATGCTTTGCGAAACGACGGCTGTCCGCCAGATCAATTCTGGCACCGCGCGAAGTTGCATCGCGGGGATGAAGTCGTCTCTTAGCCGGTTGAGGGCGTCCATGTAGTTCTTTGCCTTCGTGCCGGCATAGCGAGCGCGCAACGCCCATAGCGTTCCTTCGCGCAGCCATTCGTTCAGTATCCGCCGCAGGTTGCCGTCGACGGTCGGAATGAATCCCATCATGGCGCCGGCGACCGTGCGCGCCACGAACGGAATGTCGCCGTTGCCCCGCGGCGAGTTATAGACCGCCTTGGTCACTGGCCCGTTTGTCGGCCCGAACTGCGTCAGGAAACCTTCCATCGCACGGCGCGCAGCGTCGCCATGTGCCGCGCCGATCGCCTCCACTGTCGCGTTCGGGTGCGGCTGGAAGATGTAGCGCGAAGGCGACAGGAAATGCCCGGGATAGCCGGGCGGCTCGCCCGGCGTCCAATCCCAGCGATAGCCGACGCGGCGGAAATGACCCCCGTCCTCGCTCAACCCGAACCACGCTTCGCAGAAGGCGGCGAGCAGCGGATCCACCAATTCGTGCACGTCGACGGTCAGCTCCCAGCTCACTTCGCCGTCGCTGGCGGCATAGTCGATCGTCTGCTTGACCATGAAGCCCAGCACCTTCTGTGTGACCGCGCGCGCCAGCTCGAATGCGGCGGGTTGGTCAAGGGCCATGATCGCGGCGTTGCAGGCCTCGGATTCCTGCTCGTAGACCTGGTCCGGCTGCCCGGCGTCGCGGCCAAGATAGAGGATGCCGAACGACCGCAGCATGCGGGGAAGATAGCCGGTGATGGTCAGCTTGGTGTCGGAATCGGCGAACACCTTGTAGACCATGTCGCGGTCGGCCACCAAGACCCCGAAGGGCGTGCGAAGCGCGCCGCCGTGGCGCTCGCGGATCGCAGCCCAGATCGAGGCGTTGACGAAATGCGAGGCTGAATCCGGATCTTCGAGCGCTGTCTTCCATGCGGCCATCGCCGCGGCTTCGCCCTGCCGGCGCTCGATCAGGCGCAGGCGCGCGATCTCCTTTTCTCCCCGATCCGCGGACCACGTCACGGCCGGTTTGTACCCCTGGCTCGCCGCCCATTGCTTTAGATCGGCAAGCGCCTTCTTCGATGGCGCAAAGAAATATGCTCCCCATTCCAGACGAACGAACGGACGAGGTTCGTCGTGGAGCCGGTCCGAGCCGTCGAGCGCGACGCGAATGGTCTGGCCTTCATGCTCGAAACGGAAATGCCGGAGCCGGCCAGGCTCGGCGAGGCCGAGGAAAGGATCGCTGACCCCCGAGGACGAACCCGCGCTGTTGCCGCCAGAGAGCCAGCTCTGCACCACCTCGAATTGCTCGCCGAGGCTGGCATTGTAGGCCATGAAAACCAGGCCCCGCTCTGCTTGCTGGCCGGATTTGGCGGCTTGCGGGTCGACGGGCGGCCCGTAGGACATGCCGCGCCTGACGATCCGTGGGGGCCGGGCGCCGGCATCCGCCTTGGTGATCGACACGCGCGGATTGGCGCGCCGTATGTGCGCGTGGAACGGACACGATTGGGCCTGCGGGTCGGCGTCGTAGTTGAAGTCGTTGTGGCCTTTGTCAGGGGGCGGAGTAGGGGTCAGGGGTTGCCCGGCCTGGGGATGGCCGGTCGGCCAGCGTCCCATCATCTTGGCCATCAGCGTCTCGCGCGTCAGGGCAGGTGCGTCCGGTCCGGCCATCTCGGCTGCCTGTCGCGTCGCGCGGGCGAGCACATCCTCGAGCTGCTCGACGTCCTGTCGCAGCTTGCGCAGCGCCATGAAGCTGCCGTCGCGGAGCATCGCGTGAGCACGATTGGTCGCGTTGCCGAACGGCGCCGTCTCGTCGGCGATGTTCGGATAGCCGCACAGAATTTCGCCGAGATGCACCTGATTGGAATAGTACGTGCCGGCCTCGCACTCTCGCAGCACCGGGTTCGAACTGCCGTCGGCGAACCCGAAATGGTCCTGCATGTCGCGGGATCTCTTGTCGCGCTGCCGCTGCATCCATTGGATCGAAAGGGGCCTGATACCCGCATCGACCCCGACCAGGCGGTTCATTTCGGCCATCAACGCGTGTCTCGCATCCGCCGTCGTCTGCGCGTCCTTGGACAGCAACAGGCGGAGTTGAAGGACGGCATGGACCGAGCTCATGCTGATGCGCGGCGCCGGGTCGCCTTCGGGCAGGTCCGGCGCGTCGGTCCCGAGCGCCCAATTGCTGGCGGGAAGGCGCCATCGCTGCGGATGATTCCAGCGCACGTCGCCGAGCAGGCCGGCGCGTCTTTCCATGCCCTGCACGAACTCTTCCGGCAGAGTGCGCACCTCTTCGTCCGACAGGCCGGCCTGACGCAGTCCCTCGACCGTGAATGCGATGTTGGTGACGATCTGCCCCGGCGTCAGAACGTCGGCTTCGGAAGTCACCTCGAGGACGTCGAGAAACGCGGCCAGTGCGGCCGGATTGGCGAACTGCAGCAGCAGCAGGCAGCCGTGATCTGAATTGTAGGCGGTCAGAATTCCGCCTTGCACGTTGCCGGGATCCTGCAACGGCAGTTTTGCCGGCGGGGCGAGGGGCAGTTTGCGCCGTACCGGCGCCACATCGGGTGGGGCCATCAACCAGCGCAGGGCCTCTTCATAGCGCCGGCGAGCGCGTTTGACGCCTTCCGCGTAGGTGGGGTCGTTGATCATGGTGACGAATTCGGGCAGCAGCTCGTGGCCGGCCCGATGCAGAAGCACCCCGTCATGCGTCCCCGGCGGATAGAAGTCGGCCAGACGGTAGAGTCCCGCCAGTGCGCGGATGCCGTGGCGAAACGGAGGCCGGGCGGCAGCTTCGATGCTGAGCGGTTTGCTGAAGCCGGCATTGGTCGGATCGACGCCGACCTGGCCGTCGACCTCGAATATCGAGTGTCGCGCGATGTCTTCCGGCGAGGGAATCCTGATCCGCGTGACGATCTTGTCGGCGCCGGCGCCAGAGGCGCGCCGATAGACCCGCTCCTCCATCCGCAGGAAGCGCGTGTCATCCACGGTCAGGTCGGGGGTGGCATAGAGGAAATAGGCTTCGGTCTGCTTGCTCTTGAGCCAGATACCCCAGTTTTCGTACGTGTTCTCGTATCCCAGCACATAACCATCGGTATTGCAGAAGATGAGGTCGAGCAGCCGGGCGGCCTTCTGCCAGATGACGCGCACATAGGCTTCCCAGGAGCCGTCGAACGTGGCGGTCAGCAGCACATAGTCCACGCCGTCCACGGATTCGTCCTCGGGTTCGAGCACGGCGATGCCCACCGAGTGGATCCGCCCCACGCGGTCAACGGAATCGGTCAGCACGCGGGCGAGCTCGTATTCATACGCGTTGGCGCGTCCGCCATTCAGCGCCCGTAGCACGTATTTGACGCGGGTCTTGTACGTGGTCGCATCCAGGGACGGCACGAATCCCTTCTTGATCGGAGCCATCACCCTGAAATCGGACGTGCCGGCCATGCTGCCGGTCTTGATGGTCAAATCACGACGCATGTTTTTGGCTCCCCCGGGTCGCACGCAGACTTGAGGCCATTTCGCGCCTGAGCCCAGCAACCGAAACGTGTTTCGCAATGCAACGCTAGTTGCGAATAGTGCGGCTCGCGGCCGCTCGATTGTATGAACTGGCCCACACTTTCCGAACTTTCCGTTGCGGTCAGCGGTCGGAAAGTTCGCCGGAGCAGCGCAATCCACCAGGACTGAGCGACCTCGGGTTTGAGCTCGGTAAGGGGCGATATCGGCTTCGGGCATCTGAGCACGGAACGCTTCCTCAATCAGGCAGGTCTGCAGATGGTCCACGTCCCATACCGGGGCCAGGCGCCGACGACGCTCGCCATCTTTGCCGGCGAGGTCGACATTCTGCTCACCACCACGTCCGATACGCTGAACGAGCACATCCGCTCCGGCAAGGTGAAGCTGCTCGGGGTTTCCTCGCCCGGTCCTTCTCCGGTTGCTCCCGGTGCGGCATCCATCGGCAGTGCCTTGAAGGGCTATTCGGTCGAAACGTGGTTCGGCATTCTCGCGCCTGCCGGCACTCCGCCAGACGTCTTGGCCAAGCTCAACGCTGCGCTTGGCACGGTGCTGGCGATGCCGCAAATACGGGATCGGTTTCTCTCCTATGGCGTGGAGGCCAAGGCCAGCACGCCTGCCGAACTGCACGCCCTGATCGCCGCAGAAATCCCGTCCTGGCGCAAGGTGATCGAGGAACGCAACGTCAAGACCGAATAGCGGACGTTCGGGGAGAGGGGACTGGCCGAGGCGGAAGAGACCTCGAATAGGGCGATCACCAGCCGGTGGATCGCGGCGTCTGGGCTTCCGCCGACCGCCGGAGCTTGGAGGTAGGCTCGCGCCGCAGCCGCATCGTCACGTTGCCAGAGGAGGAAGCCGCCGATCACTTGGGGTACCAGTCGGCAGAACCAGATCAACGTAGCATCGTCGAAATCGCCGCAGGACATTGGCCTGGTGCCCGGCACATCCACAATTCGCATAAGGTATATTATGGAATATATTTATGTACAATGAGATCAATCATTTGGGCGGAATTGCTGACATCCGACCTTCGCCAAAGCCCGTATCTCCGTCTGCGCGTCGGCCGTCGTCTTAGCTCTTGACGTCTACTGTGCATGGGGTTGTTTTTCAGGTTTTGAAACGGGTCGAGGTCTGCGAAAGCCGATATTGCCGTGACCTTGTCCGGCTGCAATAAGCGAGGCATCCGCGAGATCGCAGATGACCCTAAGGCCGACCGCCCGTATAGGTTTGCATCTCAGAACAACAACAAACCTTCCGAGGAAGCAGACCCATGGTCCTTTCCACGCGCTATTCCCGACGCACGCTTCTCAAGGCTTCCGCCGCGACCGCGGTCCTCGGCGGCCTCGGTGCGCCCCATGTGGCCCGCGCCCAGAGCGCCGAGTTCACCTACAAGTACGCCAATAACCTGCCCGACACCCATCCGCTCAACGTCCGTGCCAAGGAGATGGCGGCGGCGATCAAGACCGAGACAGGCGGCAAGTTCGACCTGCAAATCTTCCCGAACAATCAGCTCGGCTCCGACACCGACATGCTGAGCCAGATCCGCTCCGGCGGCGTCGAGTTCTTCACGCTGTCCGGCCTGATCCTGTCGACCCTGGTGCCGGCGGCGTCCATCAACGGCATCGGCTTCGCGTTCCCGGACTACGACACGGTCTGGAAGGCCATGGACGGCGATCTCGGCGCCCATGTCCGCGGCGAGATCAAGAAGGCCGGTCTCGAGGTCATGGACAAGATCTGGGACAACGGCTTCCGCCAGACCACGTCGTCGAGCAAGCCGATCGCCGGCCCCGACGATCTCAAGGGCTTCAAGATCCGCGTGCCGGTGTCGCCGCTGTGGACCTCGATGTTCAAGGCGTTCGATGCCGCGCCCGCCTCGATCAATTTCAGCGAGGTTTATTCCGCGCTCCAGACCAAGATCGTCGAGGGCCAGGAGAACCCGCTGGCCATCATCTCGACCGGCAAGCTCTACGAGGTGCAGAAGTACTGCTCCCTGACCAACCACATGTGGGACGGATTCTGGTTCCTGGCCAACCGCAGAGCCTGGGAAAAGCTGCCGCAGGACGTGCGCACCATCGTCGCCAGGAACATCAATGCCGCCGCCGTCAAGGAGCGTGAGGATACCGCCAAGCTGAACGCCAACCTGCAGCAGGAACTCGCGGGCAAGGGCCTGACCTTCAACCAGCCGCCTATCGCGCCGTTCCGCGACAAGCTGCGCTCCGCCGGCTTCTATGCCGAATGGAAGGGCAAATATGGCGATCAGGCCTGGGAGCTTCTGGAGAAGGCCGTCGGCAAGCTGTCGTAGCGCGTTGGGGCCGTCGAGGTCGGTATCAGGATGGCTCACGTCGAGATCGAGGTGACCGAAGCGGTGGGCGAGGTGACGTTGCAGTCCCCTCGCCGACCTTCGCTGCTGGCCTCAGTCGAGCGCGTGCTCGGCCTCGTCGTCGAAATCCCGACGGCGATCCTGGTGGTCGCCGAGATCGTGATCCTGTTTGCCGGCGTGGTCGCACGCTATGGCCTGCACCGCCCGCTGATCTGGTCGGACGAGCTCGCCTCGATTCTGTTCCTGTGGCTCGCCATGCTGGGCGCGGCGGTTGCGTTCCGCCGCTCCGAGCACATGCGCATGACGGCGGTCGTCGCCAGCGCCAGGCCGGCGATGCGGGCCTATCTCGATCTGGTCGCGACCTCCTCGGCCCTGGCGTTCCTGATCCTGATTGTGTGGCCGGCCTGCGACTACGCCTATGAAGAAAGCTACATCACGACGCCGGCGCTGCAGATCTCCAATATGTGGCGCGCCGCCGCGCTGCCGGCCGGCATCGGCCTGATGGCGGCCTTTGCCCTGCTGCGGCTCGCGCGCGCCGCCAACCACCGAATGGTTGCGGCCGCCGTGCTGTCGGTTGCGGTCGTGATCGGCCTGTTCTGGCTGGCCGAGCCATTGCTGAGGCCGCTCGGCAATCTCAACCTCATCATCTTCTTCGTCGGCGTCGCCGGCTTCTGCGTGTTTGCCGGGGTTCCCATTGCGTTCGGCTTTGGTCTTGCGATCTACGGCTATCTCGCGCTGACCACGCGCACGCCGGTCATGGTGCTGGTCGGGCGCATGGACGAGGGCATGAGCCACCTCATCCTGCTTTCCGTGCCATTGTTCGTGTTCTTAGGGTTGCTGATCGAGATGACCGGCATGGCGCGGGCCATGGTGGCGTTCCTGGCAAGCCTGCTCGGCCATATCAGGGGCGGCCTGCATTACGTGCTGGTCGGCGCGATGTACCTCGTCTCCGGCATCTCTGGCGCCAAGGCGGCCGACATGGCGGCAGTCGCGCCCGTGCTGTTCCCGGAGATGAAAGAGCGCGGCGCCAAGCCCGGCGACCTCGTCGCGCTGCTGGCGGCCACCGGCGCCCAGACCGAGACCATCCCGCCCAGCCTCGTGCTGATCACGATCGGCTCGGTCACGGGCGTCTCGATCGCCGCCCTCTTCACCGGCGGCCTCCTGCCCGGCGTCGTGCTCGCCGTCACGCTCTGCATGCTGGTGTGGTGGCGCTACCGCCACGAGGACATGGGCCACGTCCGCCGCGCGACGGCATCCGAGATCGGCAAGACCTTCGTCGTCGCCCTGCCCGCGCTCGCGCTGCCCTTCGTGATCCGCTATGCCGTGGTCGAGGGCATTGCGACCGCGACCGAAGTCTCCACCATCGGCATCGTCTATGGCGCCCTCGTCGGTCTCCTGATCTACCGCCGCTTCGACTGGCGGCGGCTGTTTCCGATGCTCGTCGAGACCGCCGCGCTGTCGGGTGCGATCCTCCTGATCATCGGCACCGCAACCGGCATGGCCTGGGGCCTGACCCAATCCGGCTTCTCGCGCTCGCTGGCTGCGGCCATGACGGGATTGCCGGGCGGGGCTGCGACCTTCATCGCCGTGTCGATCCTGGCCTTCACCATCCTCGGCAGCGTGCTGGAGGGCATCCCGGCGATCGTGCTGTTCGGACCGCTGCTGTTTCCGATCGCCCGCGCCGTCGGCGTGCACGAGGTGCACTACGCCATGGTGATCATTCTCGCCATGGGTATCGGGCTATTCGCCCCGCCCTTCGGCGTCGGCTATTATGCCGCCTGCGCCATCGGGCGCGTCGATCCGGCCGAAGGCATCAGGCCGATCTGGGGCTATCTGCTGGCGCTGCTGGTGGGATTGATCATCGTCGCGATCTTCCCCTGGATCTCGATCGGATTTCTTTGATGCGGTTTAAGGAGGGTGTCGATGAGTGAGCGACAGAATCCGTACAATATCGGCCTCGACAAGACGCAAGCCAATTATGTGCCGCTGAGCCCGCTGAGCTTCCTCGCGCGCAGCGCCGCGGTCTATCCCGATCACGTCAGCACGGTCTATGAAGGCCGCAGCTTCACCTGGGCTCAGACCTATGAGCGCTGCCGGCGGTTCGCCTCGTGGCTTTCGAGCAAGGGCATCGGCGTCGGCGACACCGTCGCGGCGATGCTGCCCAACATTCCCGCGATGAACGAGGCGCACTTCGCGGTGCCCATGACCGGCGCCGTGCTCAACGCGCTCAACATCCGTCTAGATGCGCCTTCGATCGCGTTCCAGCTCGATCATGGCGGCGCGAAAATCATCCTGGTCGATCCAGAGTTTTCAGGCGTCATCACTGCGGCCCTGGCGCAGATGACCGGCCCCAAGCCGCTGGTGGTCGACGTCGACGATGCATCGTTCAAGGGCGGCACCCGCATCGGCGAGATCGAATACGAGGCAGCCGTCGCCGAAGGCGATCCAGGCTTCGCGCCGATCACGCCGAGCGATGAATGGGACGCGATTGCGCTGAGCTACACCTCGGGCACGACGGGCAATCCCAAGGGCGTCGTCACCCATCATCGCGGCGCCTATCTGAACGCCGTCAGCAACATCCTCGCCGGCAATCTCGGCCAGCATCCGGTCTATCTCTGGACGCTGCCGATGTTCCACTGCAACGGCTGGTGCTTTCCCTGGACCATTGCGGCGGCCGCCGGCATCAATGTCTGCCTGCGCAAGGTCGAGCCGACCAGGATCTTCGAGCTGATCAAGCAACACGGCGTCACCCATATGTGCGGCGCGCCGATCGTCTACAACACGCTGATCAACGCGCCCGATGCACCAAAGGGCGATGCGGCCCGCCGCGTCGTCGGCCTGATCGCGGGCGCAGCGCCGCCGGTCGCGGTGCTGGAAGGCGCCGAAAGCATCGGCATCAAGCTGACGCATGTTTACGGCCTGACCGAGGTCTACGGCCCCGCCTCCGTCTGCGCCGAGCAGCCGGGCTGGGATGACCTGCCCGCCGCCGAGCGCGCGCGCATGAAGCGCCGGCAGGGCGTGCCCTACCCGCTGCAGGAAAGCGTCACCGTGATCAACCCGCAAACGATGCAGCAGGTGCCGCGCGACGGCGAGACCATCGGCGAGGTCATGTTCCGCGGCAACATCGTGATGAAGGGCTACCTGAAGAACGAGAAGGCGACGAAGGAAGCTTTCGAAGGCGGCTGGTTCCACACCGGCGATCTCGGCGTGCTCGACGAGCACGGCTACGTCATCATCAAGGATCGCTCCAAGGACATCATCATCTCCGGCGGCGAGAACATTTCCTCGGTCGAGGTCGAGGACATCCTCTACAAGCACCCGGCCGTGCTGTTCGCGGCCGTGGTGGCAAAGCCCGATCCGAAATGGGGTGAAGTGCCCTGCGCCTTCGTCGAACTGAAAGAGGGCGCCAGTGCCAGCGAGGCGGATATCATCGCCTTCTGCCGCAGCCAGATGTCCGGCTTCAAGACGCCGAAGGCGGTCGTGTTCGGGCCGATCCCGAAGACGTCCACGGGCAAGATCCAAAAGTTCCTGCTGCGCAACGAAGTCGGCTCGGTGAAGGCGATCTCGGCCTGACCAGCGGCCAAAGAAGCTTCCGCCCGCCTGCGGCGGGCGGAAGCTCTCTCATCCTCACATCTTCTTGTAGGCGTCGAGCACCGCCTGACCGTCGGCCCCTGCCTTCTTAAGCCAGTCGGCCGTGAGCTGGTCGCCGATCTTCTGGAAGCCGGCCTTCAGTGCCGGGCTCGGCGGCTCGACAGTCATGCCTTTGGCCTTGAGCTGACCGAGGTACCAATTGGCCTTCTCTTCCCAAGCCTTCCAGCCGCGCGTCTCCGCGGTAGCGGCGGCCTTCAGGATGGCCTCCTGGGTCGGCTTGTCGAGCGCCTCGAACGCAGCCTTGTTGACGAAAGTGTAGTTCTTCGGAATCCAGGCCTGCACGTCATAGAAGTATTTGAGCGACTCCCACGCCTTCGAATCGTAGCCGGTGCCGCCCGACGACATGAAGGAGTTCACCACGCCGGTCGCCAACGCCTGTGGCAGTTCCGCAGCCTGGATCGTGACCGATTGCGCGCCGACCAGTTCGCCGATCCGCGCGGTCCCGACATTGTAGGCGCGCCACTTCAGACCCTTCATGTCCTCGATCGTGGCCAGCGGCTTGTTGACGTAGACGCCCTGCGGTGCCCACGGCACCACGAACAGCAGCTTGAGACCTTGCGCGTCGAGCTTCTTGGCGATCGCAGGCTTGGAGGCCTGATACAGCTTCGTCGCCTCGGGGAAGCTGGTCGCGAGGAACGGCACGACGTCGACGCCGAAGATCGGGTCTTCGTTTTCGTGGATCGACAGCAGCACCTCACCCATCTGCGCCTGCCCGGTCACCACGGCGCGCTTGATGTCGGGGGCCTTGAACAGCGAGGCGCCCGGATGAACCGTGATCTGGAGCTTGCCCGAGGTGGCGGCTTCGACGTCCTTGGCGAACGCGACCAGGTTTTCGGAGTGCGGATTGTCCGCAGGATACGCTGCCGGCAGGTTCCATTTGGTCTGAGCCAAGGCAGGTGTCGCGGCCAGCACAACGCCGGCAATCAAAGATGCGTGGAATAAACGAGACATCATCGGACTTCTCCTCACAGTCGATCTAGAGAACGGGTACGCTCAGTCTGGGAAAGCGAGCTTCGGCAGGAACGTCACGATCTGCGGATACTCCGTGATGATGAAGACCGCAGCGAGCAATAGCACGAAGAACGGGAAGGCCGCCCGCGCGACCGTGAACGTATCGCGGCCGCTCATGTTCTGGAGCACGAACAGGTTGAACCCCACCGGCGGCGTGATCTGCGCCATTTCGACGTGGATGATCAGATAGACGCCGAACCAGACCAGGTCGAGGCCGGCCTGCCTGACCATGGGCAGCACGATGACAGCGGTCAGAACGATCATCGAGATGCCGTCGATCAGGCAACCCAGGATGATGTACATGATGCTCAGATACAGCGCCAGCATGCTCGGCGTGAGCTGCTGGCCCTGGACCCAGGTGGCGAGCGCGGCCGGAATCCCCGTATAGGCCATCGCCGCCGTGGTGTAGGCCGCGCCTGCCAGGATCAGCATGATCATGCAGGTCAGGCGCGTCGCGCTCATGATGCTCTCGAGGAAGTTCTTGCGCGTGAGCGTGCCGCTCCACCAAGCCAGCAGCAGCGCGCCGGAAACGCCCCAGGCCGCGCACTCCGTCGCCGTCGCAAAGCCGAGAACGAGCGACAGGAACACCGCCAGGATCAGCAGCAGGCAGGGCGCGAGCTTGGCGGACTCGCGCAGCTTCTGCCGGAGCGGCATCGGCGGATCGCGCGGCGGAACCTTTGTCGGGTTGAGCAGCGACCAGATGATGATGTAGCCGGAATAGAGCGCGATCACGAGCAATCCCGGCAGGAAGCCGCCGAGAAACACTTGAAGCACGGAGACGTTCGCCGTGACGGCATAGACCACCATCGGAATCGACGGCGGGATCAGCAGGCCGAGCGTGCCCGAGCCCGCCAGCGATCCGAGGCTCAGGCCCTTGTCATAGCCGCGCTTGTCGAGCTCCGGCAGCGCGATCTTGCCGATCGTCGCGCAGGTCGCCGCCGACGAACCCGACACCGCCGCGAAGATGCCGCAGCCGATCACGTTCACATGTGTCAGCCGTCCCGGCAGCCACTGCACCCAGGGCGATAGGCCGCGGAACATTTCCTCCGACAATTTGGTGCGGAAGAGAATCTCTCCCATCCAGATGAACAACGGCAGGGCCGCCAGCGTCCAGGATGAGCTCGCGCTCCAGGTGGTGGTCGCAAGCACGGTGCCGAGCGGCAGGCTCGTGGTGAGCGCCATCGCCACGAAGCCGACCAGCCCGAGCGAGACCGCGATCCAGACGCCGCTTCCCAGCAGCAGGATCATGACGCCGAGCAGGACGAACGACAGCTCGATCATGCCGAGACTGGCCATGGTCAGCCCCCACCGCCCTGCGAGATGCGTTCGACGAACTCTTCCGGAGTTTCGTCGGGCGAGCCCTTCTCGTAGCTCGGACGGTTGCCGCCGATGACGTTGACCATCTCGTCGATCAGCGCGATCGAGAGGATCACGAGGCCGCCGGCGAAGCCGAGCTGGGGAATCCAGAGCGGAAGCGCGACCACGCCCTGCGCCACGTCGTTGAAGCGCCAGGAATCGTAGGTCATCTGCACAGCATGACGGGTGAAGTAGAGAATGAAGGCAGCGGCAATGCCGAGCGCCACGACCTCCGCGATCTGCTTGGTCCGCCCGTGCAAGCGCTCCAGCAACAGGCCGACGCGGATCATCTCTCCGCGCTTGAAGGTGTGAGCGAGGCCGAGGAACGCCATCGCCGCCATGCACCAGGACGCAAAATCATCGCCGGCGGGAATGTTGAGCGCAAACTGGCGCCCGACCGACATCACCATCATGATTGCGAAGATCGCGACCAAGAAGACGCCCGCGGCATAGCCCGCGCCGAGATAGAGGAGGTCCAGCGCGCGTCGTACCGGTCCCTGAGTCGCTACTTCGTCCTCTGCCAACGCGATCCCCATCCTCACACGAGGCGACTCGACGGACCGATAGCATCCGACTGCCGGTCCTGTTTGAATATCGCCCTGCCCAACGCCTGTCTTTCAGACGTTAGATCAACATGATGGGGCCGGTGCAAGCAAGGTCTATGCCGGCTGGCAGGAGAATTTCCACCGCGGGTTTAGTGCGTCTCGAGCCGCAGCCCGTCATAGGCCGGCACCACGCCAGGGGGCAGCGACTGCCGGATAACCTCATAATCGACGTCGGCGGTCATGTTGGTGATGACCGCGCGCTTCGGCTTGAAGCGCTCGATCCAGGACAGCGCGTCGTTGATGCTGAAATGGCTGACATGGCCGGTGTAGCGCAGGCCGTCGACGATCCAGAGATCGAGATTTTCCAGCGCCTCCCAGCTCTCGCGCGGGATATCATTGAGATCAGGCGTGTAGGCCGCATCCCCGATGCGGTAGCCGAGCGCGGGGATGTTGCCGTGCTGCACCAGAAAGGCGGTCATCGTCACCGCGCCGCCCTTCCCCAGAATGGTCTGGCTTTCTCCCGCCTCGATCGAATGCCGCGTCAGGATCGGCGGATAATCGCTGCCCTCGGGCGAGATGAAGCAATAGGAGAACCGCGACAGGATGTCCTTGGCGGTCGACTGGTTGAAATAGGTTGGAATGCGCCGGCGCATGTGCATGACGACCGAGCGCAGATCATCCATGCCGTGGGTCTGGTCGGCATGTTCGTGCGTCAGGAACACCGCGTCGATGTGGTCGACATTGGTCGAGAGCAATTGCTCGCGCAGGTCCGGCGAGGTGTCGATCACGATGCGTGTCGTGCCATGCTCGGACGTCCGTTCGACCAGCAGCGAGCAGCGGCGACGGCGGTTCTTGGGATTGTTGGGATCACAGGCGCCCCAGCCGAGCGCCGGGCGCGGCACGCCGGCGGAGGAGCCGCAGCCCAGGATCGTCAGCGTCAGCGTCATGTGGCTCCCAGTCTCAAGCTTTCACCTTCGAGAACAGGCGGAAGAAGTTTTCGCTGGTCTGGCGCGAGATCTCGTCGAGCGACACGCCGCGCGTCTCGGCGAGCACCTTTGCGACCTCGACCACGTAGGCCGGCTCGTTGCGCTTGCCCCGAAATTTGCCGGGCGCAAGATAGGGCGAGTCTGTTTCGACCAGGATACGATCGGGCGGCAGTTCGGCTGCGATCGCGCGTAAGGTCTCCGATTTCTTGAAGGTCAGGATTCCCGTGAAGCCGATATAGAGCCCGAGCGACACCGCCTTCAGTGCCAGCTCGCGCCCGCCCGTGTAACAATGCAGGACGGCGCGAAACGATCCCTTTGCGGCCTCCTCTTCCAGAATGCGCGCGCAGTCCTCGTCGGCCTCGCGGGTATGGATCACCAGCGGCAGTCCGGTGGTGCGGGCGGCGGCGATGTGGGCGCGAAAGCCCCTCGCCTGCGCCTCCGGCGAGCCGTTGTCGTAGAAATAATCGAGCCCGGCCTCGCCGAGCGCGACGACCTTGGAATGCTGGGTCAGCGCAATCAGCTCATCCGGCGCGATGCCGTCCTCCTCGTCCGCATGATGCGGATGGGTGCCGACCGAGCAATAGACGTCGTCATAGCGCTCCGCGATGGCGAGCAGGTCCTGCAGCCGCCCGACCCGCGTCGAGATCGTGACCATGCGGGCGATCCCGGCGGCTCGCGCCCGCGACACGATACCGTCGAGATCTTCCGCAAAGTCCGGAAAATCCAGATGGCAATGACTGTCGACCAGCATCGTGCGAACGCCTTCAGGCCGCCGGCTCGACGTAGCGCGGGAACGCCGGCATCGGCGCCGGCAGCGTCGAACCGGGCGCGATGCGCTTGGCGCCGCCGAGCATGTCAAAATTGCGCTCGGCTTCGGGGATGCCGAGGCTGTCGAGCAGCTTGCCGGAGGCGGTCGGCATCGCGGGCTGAGCCAGGATCGCAATCTGACGCACGACTTCGGCGGTGACGTAGAGCACCGTCTTCTGCCTGGCCGGATCCGTCTTGGCGAGCGCCCACGGCGCTTCACCCGCAAAATAGCGGTTGGCCTCCGCGACCACGGCCCAGACGGCGTTGAGCCATTGATGAATCTGCTGCGTCGCCATGGCTTCACGCGAGGCAGCGATCATGCCGTCGGCCATCGCCAGGATCGCCTTGTCGTTGTCGCTGAACTCGCCGGGCTCGGGCAGCACGCCGCCGAGCTGTTTTGCGATCATCGACAGCGAGCGCTGCGCGAGATTGCCGAGATCGTTGGCGAGATCGGCGTTGATGCGCGCGACAATCGCCTCGTGATTGTAGTTGCCGTCCTGGCCGAACGGCACCTCGCGCAAGAAGAAGTAGCGCAACTGGTCGACGCCGTACTGGTCGGCGAGGTTGAAGGGATCGACAGTGTTGCCGACCGACTTCGACATCTTCTCGCCCCTGTTGAACAGGAAGCCGTGGGCATAGACCCGTTTCGGCAGCGGGATGCCCGCCGACAAAAGGAAGGCCGGCCAATACACCGCATGGAAGCGGATGATGTCCTTGCCGATGACGTGCACGTCGGCCGGCCAATAGCGCCAGTTCTTGTCGCTCTCATCGGGGAAACCGACGCCGGTGATGTAGTTGGTCAACGCATCGACCCAGACATACATCACGTGCTCTTCGTCGCCGGGCACCTTCACGCCCCAATCGAACGTGGTGCGCGAGATCGAGAGATCGCGCAGGCCGCCCTTGACGAAGCTCACCACCTCGTTCTTGCGCGAGTCCGGCCCGACGAAGTCGGGCTGATCCGCATAGAGCTTGAGCAGCTTGTCCTGGTACTCCGACAAGCGGAAGAAATAGCTCTTCTCCTCCACCCATTCCACCGGCGTGCCCTGCGGCCCCAAGCGCACGCCATCGTCGTTCACACGCGTCTCGTCCTCGGCGTAATAGGCCTCGTCACGGACCGAGTACCAGCCCGAATAGGTGTCAGCGTAGATGTCGCCGTTCGCTTCCATGCGGCGCCAGATCTCCTGGCTGGAGCGGTGATGCTGCTCCTCGGTGGTGCGGATGAAGCGGTCGAACGACACGTCCAGGCGCTCGTCCATCTCTCTGAAGCGGCCGGCA
This sequence comes from Bradyrhizobium yuanmingense, assembly GCF_900094575.1. Taxonomy (GTDB): domain Bacteria; phylum Pseudomonadota; class Alphaproteobacteria; order Rhizobiales; family Xanthobacteraceae; genus Bradyrhizobium; species Bradyrhizobium yuanmingense. Next base: position 182,489 of record NZ_FMAE01000005.1, read on the forward strand.
TTGCGCGTCGCGAGCGCGGCGGTGGACATGCCTTCGTTCGCCGCCGTCTGAATCATCTTCTGACCGTGCTCGTCGGTGCCGGTCAAAAAGAACACATCCTTGCCGTCGAGCCGCGCAAAGCGCGCCAGGGCGTCGGTCGCGATCGCCTCATAGGCATGACCGATATGCGGGCTACCGTTGGGATAGGCGATCGCGGTGGTGATGTAGAAGATGTTGTCGCGCGCGGCGGCAACCGCAGGCGCGGCAACGTGCGCAGAAGCGACGGGCTTCGGCGAACGAGGAGCCTTTGGCTTCGGCGCCTTTGGCTTCTCAGGCGTCACGACGGGAGTCGGTGCGGCGGTCACGGCAGGCGCAGCCGCATTTTTCGCGACCTTCTTCGCCGGAGCCTTGGCCGGCTTTTTGGCAGCTTTCTTCACCGCCTTCTTGGCGACGACCTGCTTCTTCGCGGCCTTCTTTGCGGCGCCCTTCTTCACGCTCTTCTTGACGGCAGCCTTCTTGGTCTTCTTGACCTTCTTGGCAGCTTTGGCCGCGCGCGCCTTGGCCTTTTTCGCGGCTTTCTTGACGGCCTTCTTCGCAGCCTTCTTGCCGCTCTTGCGTTTGACGGATTTCTTAGCTCGCGTTGCCACCACGAATTCCTTTACCGGCTTCTCGAATTTTGGAAACGGCTCGGCGTTCCGTTATTGTTTTGCGCATGATCTTTCGGAAAACCGCTGCGCACTTTTCCGGATCATGCTTTAGCGCGTTGCGTCCGCCAGCCAGCCGAACACCGAGAAAACCAAGGGCTTTCGGTCCAGATTGTAGGTTTCGGTGTCGCGCGCGGCGCGGACGATCTTTTCCCATACCTCAGCTAGCCGCGCAAGGCGCGGCAGGTTCTGGTTGGCATTGGCCTCATCCGCATGCAGGCGCTCCGCAATCCAGCGGTCGATGCCGTCGATGAAGGCCGCAAGCGCCACGCGGTCGCTGGTGCCGAGCGAATCGCCGAGCGTGTGCAATTCGCGCGGATCGACCTGCGGCAGGCGCGCGAGCAGCGCCGCCGTGCGCTGCTGAAGCTTCAGGGCCTCGCCACCGAGCAACGTCAGCGTCCGTGCGACGCTGCCCTCGGAGGCCTCGGCCGCCTCGCGCAGCGCGGCATCGTTCGGATCGAGCTCAGCCGCCGAAGCTGCGGCGCCGATCACATCATCCGTGGTGAGCGGTCGCAGGCGCAGCTTGCGGCAGCGCGACTGGATCGTGGCGAGCACCCGCGCGGGCGCGTGGCTCACCAGCAGGAACAGCGATTGCTGCGGCGGCTCCTCCAAGATCTTCAGAAGCGCGTTGGCCGCGTTCGGATTGAGCTCGTCGACCGTGTCGACGATGCAGACGCGCCAGCCTTCGGCCGCGGCGGTCGAGCCGAAGAAACCGATCGTCTCGCGCGTCTCGTCCACGGTGATCACGGTGCGCATCACGCCGCGCTCGTTGGCGGTGCGCTCGAGCGTCAGCAGGCCGCCATGCGAGCCGGCCGCCACCTGCCGCGCCACGGCGTCGTCGTGATCGATCGCAAGGCTTTCGGCGCGCTGCACGGCCGGCGCCAGCGGCTGCGCATGGGCGAGCACGAAGCGCGCCATGCGATAGGCCAGCGTCGCCTTGCCGATCCCCTGTGGCCCGCCGATCAGCCAGGCATGCGGAATGCGTCCGCTGCGATAGGCATCAAGCAGCGCGGCCTCCGCCTCGCGATGGCCGAACAGCTGCGACGTCTCGCGCGGATGCGGTATGGCGGTTTCGCGCTCGGCCTGACGCGGGCTCATACCGACACCACTGACGCAGGCGTTGGCAGCAGGCGCTCGCGCAGCGCCGTCCAGATGCGCGCGGCGACCGTGTCCGGATCGGAATTGGCGTCGATCAGCACGCAGCGCGCGGGATCCTCCGCCGCGATCTTGCGATAGGCTTCGCGAAGGCCCTGGTGGAAGCTGAGCTTCTCGGCCTCGAACCGGTCCGGCGTGCCGCTGCCGCGGCGCGCGGCGGCGCGTTGCAGGCCGATCTCGACCGGCAAATCGAGGATGATGGTGAGGTCCGGCTTGAGGTCGCCGATCGTCACCCTTTGCATCGCGTTGATCAGGCCATCGGACACCTGGCCGAGGCTGCCCTGATACGCCCGCGTCGAGTCCGCGAAGCGGTCGCACAGCACCCAGACGCCCTGGCTCAGCGCCGGCTGGATCACCGTGCGGACATGGTCATCGCGCGCGGCGGCAAACAGCAGCGTCTCGGCCTCGGGGCCGAGCAGCTTGCCCATGCCCGACAGCACCAGATGACGCATGATTTCAGCGCCCGGCGAGCCGCCCGGCTCCCGCGTCACGCGGATGCGCAGCTTTGCCGCCTTGAGGCGGTCGGCGAGCTTCTTGATCTGGGTCGACTTGCCCGTGCCCTCGCCGCCTTCAAAGGTGATGAAGCGTCCCCGTCCGGACGGCCGCTGTGCAGCGCTCTCACTCATGATCAGAGCTTCTCGGCGCCTGCGCGGAACATGCCGATCACGAGCTCGCTGGCGCCGTCGATCGCGCGGCGCATGGTCGAGCCGGTGCCGATCGCCTCCGCGGCGTAGACCGGCGTCTCGACCGCGATGTTGCCGCTGCGCCAGACCCTGACCACGCCGACCCGCTGGCCGGCCTCGATCGGCGCGCGCACCGGGCCACTATAGACGATGCGCGCAATCAGCTTGTCGCTGCCGTTCTTGTGCACCATCACCTTCACAGGGGTCTTGGCGATGAGCTTGACCGACCGGCTCTCGCCGCCGAACACCTTGGCGTAGCCGACCGGCTGCTCGGCTGCGATCAGGGTGCGGGTCTCGAAATTGCGAAAACCCCATTCCAGCATCTTCTTGGCTTCCGTGGCGCGGTCCTCGGGATCGTCAAGTCCGTTGACGACGACGATCAGCCGCGTGCCGTTCTGCACGGCGGAGCCGACCATGCCGTAGCCGCCTTCCTTGGTGTAGCCGGTCTTCAGGCCGTCAGCGCCTTCCATCGAATTGAGCAGCGGATTGCGGTTTTGCTGGCGGATCTTGTTCCAGGTGAACTCCTTCTCGCCGAACAGTTTGTAGAATTCGGGGAAGTCCAGGATGATGTGCCGGGCAAGCATGCCGAGCTCGCGCACCGTCATCTTGTTGCCGGGATCGGGCAGACCGCTGGAATTGGCGAAGGTCGACCTGGTCATGCCAAGCTCGCGGGCGCGCTTGGTCATGAAGTCGGCGGCAAAGATCCGCTCATTGCCCGCCATGGCTTCGGCCAGCGCGATGCAGGCGTCGTTGCCGCTCTGGATGATCGCGCCGCGCAGGAGATCGTCGACCGAGACCTTGCTGTTGATGGCGGCGAACATGGTCGAGCCGCCCGAGGGGGCCCCGCCTCTGCGCCAGGCATTCTCGCTGATCCGATACTCGTCGTTCAGCTTGATGTCGCCCTTCTTGATGGCATTGAAGACGACCTCCGCGGTCATCAGCTTCATCATGCTCGAGGGCGCGCGCAGCTCGTCGGCGTTCTTCTCGAACAGCACGCTGCCCGAGGAGGCTTCGATCAGGATCGCGGTCGGGGCATCGCCGTCGAAGCCGGCATCTTCCGCTTTCTTGCCGCCCTGGACGCTCTGGTTGGCCGCAAGGAGCGCCCCGCCCCAGCCGATGGCCGCTGCCAAAACCGTCGCGATCAGCCCGCGTGCCAGCGTTCCGGCGGTGAGCCGGTTGCGACGAAGCAAAGGAAGACGAAGTGCCATGGCGAAGCCCTGAGAGAGGCGTTCTAACAGCTGGAACAGATGCGAACAACACGCGGTTGGACGCTTGTCGCCGAGATTGCACGATTCTCGCTGCGCCCCTATCGTGACGCCTCATGTTTTTCGACCAAACCCCTGAAACAAGGCGGAAAAGCGAATGCCCTCAACCCGCATGATCAAGTCCAACGGGGTCGAGCTGTTCGTCCGCGAAGCCGGACAGGGACCGCTGGTCGTGCTGTGCCATGGCTGGCCGGAGCTGTCCTATTCCTGGCGCCACCAGATCCCGGCAGTCGCCGAAGCCGGGTTTCACGTCGTCGCCCCCGACATGCGCGGCTATGGCCAGAGCGCGGCGCCGCTCGACGCGAACGCCTACTCGATCTTCGACACGGTCGGCGACGTGGTCGGCCTGGTCCAGGCCCTCGGCGAGACCAAGGCGATGGTGGTCGGCCATGATTGGGGTGCACCGGTCGCCTGGCACGCGGCGCTGTTCCGGCCGGACATCTTCACGGCGGTCGCGGGCCTGAGCGTGCCGCCGCCGTTCCGGGGCCGCGGCAAGCCGCTCGACCTGCTGCGCCAGGGCGGCGTCACCAATTTCTACTGGCAGTATTTCCAGACGCCCGGCGTCGCCGAGGCCGAGCTCGAGCGTGACGTCGCACGCACCATGCGCATCGTCCTCGGCGGGCGGGGCCTCGCCGATCCCACCGCCGCCATGTTCGTGCAGGAGGGCAAGGGCTTTCTCGGCCACGCGGGCGCCGACGAGCCGCTGCCTGGCTGGCTCAGCGAGGCAGACCTGGCCTATTTCACCGAGGCCTTCCGCAAGTCCGGCTTCCGCGGCGGGCTGAACTGGTATCGCAACATCGACCGCAATTGGGAGCTGACCGCGCCCTGGCAGGACGCGCAGATTCACCAGCCTTCCCTCTTCATCGCAGGCTCGAAGGACGCCGTCATCACCGGCCTGATCGGGGCCAAGCGCGTCAACGAGCTCGAGCGCGTGCTGCCCAATCTGAAGCGCAAGCTGATCATCGAGGGCGCCGGCCATTGGGTGCAGCAGGAGCGGCCCGAAGAGGTGAATGCGGCGCTCGTCACGTTCTTGAAGGAGAGCGCGGCTCAGTAGAGGCCGCGGCCGCTCAGGATGCTGCGGGCCTCGGCGGCGCCATCGGTCGATGCGGCCGCGCTGTCGGCGGCGTAGCGACCGTCCTCGCCATAGGACACCGCGCGGGCGTTCTGGAGCGCCTGGCCCCGGCTGCGGCTCGAGGCCGACATTTCCGAGGTAGCATTGAGCGAAGCCATATCGGCCGAGGTACTGCCGAGATTGTATGGCCGCCCCTCCGGCATCGGGACCTCGCCGCGAATGGCACCGCGGGTCGAGGACGGCAGCTCCGGCACAAACGGCTTGGCCGAGGCGACCCGGACCATCGAGGGCGACGGCGCCGGAACGCCGGTGCGCAGGGTCGCCAGAAGCTGGCGGTCGTCGGAGCCTTCTAGCGGAGCCCGGCCGACATATTCGACGCGGACCTTGGCGACGCCATTTCCTTTGAATTCAAGGAGTTCGGCAGCCTTGTTCGAGACGTCGATGAGGCGGTTGCCGTGATAAGGCCCGCGGTCATTGACTCGGACGATCAGCGACTTGCCGTTCGAGACGTTGGTCACCCGCGCATAAGACGGCATCGGCAGGGTCGGATGCGCCGCGGTCAGCGAGGTCATGTCGAACACTTCGCCATTGGCGGTCAGGCGGCCGTGGAAACTGTCGCCGTACCAGGAGGCCATGCCCTCAGCTCGGTAGTTGGCGTCCTCCTCCGGCACGTAAGTCCGGCCCGCCACGACATAGGGCTTGCCGACGCGGTATGTGCCGCCGCCCTTCGGGACCGGATCGCCGAAGGCCACCACCCGCGGGCTCGAGGACACGCCGTATTTCGGGTCGACGCGGCTGGCGAACTTGTTCGAGGAAGCGCAGTTGGCGAGCGCAAGGCAGGTCGCGACCGCCGCAACACCGCGCGCGGCTCGCAAAACCGAATCTGACCGATGGATCCCCATGCGCCCCAAATACCACTTCGCCGGAGGCGTACCCAACCCGCTTTGGCTACGGGAGCGCTGTCCGGTCATCTCATCCGAGGCGGCCCACCACCGTCTCGGAAGCGGTAACGATAACGCAACCCGAACGCGGCGGAAATGGGGAGCCCATGGCGATCACGCCGGGATGGTAAACGAGACGTTCGCATTTTTCCGTTGTTCTACGGGGCGATGGCCCCCGCACTGTGCCAGTGCCGGACAGTCTGTTGCGCCAAATCCTCACTCCATCCCCATTGTCGCGCCGCTCACCGAAATTCTTTTGACTGTGCAAGGCCGCCCGCGTTCTCTCGGATGCGAGGGCGGGATTTGGAATTTAACGATGATCGAGACGGTTTCGGCACTGATGGGTCTGGTAAGCGCGGGGATCTTCCTGGCCCATGCGTTCGAGGGTTACCGCACGAGGGCCTAAAGGCACTCGCGCGGACGGCAAGCATCACCTCTTTCAAAGCGGCGCGTTCGGACGGTCTTGGTCGATCCACTCGCGCATCGAACACGAGAGCGGCAGGTGTCCCATGCGTAATCATGACCTCGTATCCGATGGCTTCCTGGCCTTGACCGCCGGCGGCTTGGTGCTGCTCTGCTCGAGCCTCGTCGCGCTGGCGTTTGCCTGAACCGCACGTCCTCCTGTCCAACACGGGGTTCTCTCCATTGCGGCGCAGCAGGCGCGGCCGTCCCCGCTCCCATTCAGTTAATTGAATTATTGCGTTCGGCGCCTCGACCAATTGCAAGAGGCCATCACCAACGAGGGTGACGCAAATGCTTGCCGAGAAGTTCTTCCTGGTCTTGGAATCCCTGATCCGCGGCAACCGCACCTATCCGGATGGAAGTCCCCGGGTCATCAGCACCTCCCCGCATGTGCCGGTCAGGCTGCCGTCAGCGAAATAACCGGCGCGTCCGCCAGCCGCCGAAATCCGCCGCTCAGCGCAGGCCCAACAGCGAGCGGCGGTAGAAGCCGCCGCGGGCCTCGTTCTGGCAGACGAAGCTGCCGTCGAAGCCCTGGCCGTAGCGCTTCTGCCCCTTGCGGTAATAGACGCCCTTGCCGAAGTCGAGCCAAACCACCTTGTCGCGCGGGCAATGACGCTGGGCCTGCGCCTCGTATCGAAACGGCGTCAGCGGCGTCGCCGAGACCTCGGCGCCACCTGCAGCGACCAGCATGGCGCCGGCGCATGCGATTGCGCCGGACCATTTGCCAAAGCTGCCCCGTGACATGCCCCCACCTCCCGCTCGCCGCCGTCTCCGGCGGCTGGCACGGTAGCACGAAACGGCACAGCCCGCGGAAGGCGGCAAGCGCGCCAAACGCAGCAGCGGGTGTCATTGCCGGTCCGCTTCGAACTGCGCCAGCGCCTGGTGCAGACATTCCTGAAGCCTCTGCGCGACCTGCTCGCGCGCGATCCCCTTGCCTGCGAGATCGCCCGCCACCTTGCCGACTACATCGTCCATCGTCCGGCTCTCCAGATGGTCCGTCACCAGCGCAGCCGCGTAGCCTGCAGCGGCATCGCCACTGAGCCCGAGCTGGCCTGCGGCCCAAAGCCCGAGCAGCTTGTTGGACCGCGCCGTGGCCTTGAACATCAATTCCTCGTCGTGGGCGAATTTGGCTTCAAAGCCCCGCTCGCGCTTGTCGAACGTGGTCATGGTCAGCTCCATTCTGCGTCGCTGATGAGGATCGCACTTGCTGGGAGCGAACGTATCCATGGTTCAGGTCACTTTTGGATCATCAGAAGCTTCCTCCCGGAAGCGAAGCGCCGTCAAGCCTGCCGATGGGAAGCAGACACCCAAGCGGCATTGGCGGCCGACAATCAAATGCAGGCCGCCAGCAGATGCGATTTTTTGGTAGTTGCGCGGCTAAGCGCGTTCGCTCAGCCCTTCGCCGCCGCCGCTTCGCGCGCCAACCGCTCGGCCTTCAGCCGTTCCTTGTTGGCATAGAACGCCTTCTGCGCCGCTTCGTGATCGCGCATGGCCTTCTCGGCCTCGATCCGCCGAGCCGCATCGCGAGCGTGGCGCTGTTCGGGAGTCAGGGGTTTGCGTCGGAAGGAAAGGTCTTCAGTCATGCTGAATGAACGTGGCCGTGAGGAAAAAGTTCCGCATGGTCCCGTTCGAGACCGTCGGCCGGGGGCATAAGTTGTCCGAAAACAACCCCATGCACAGTAGCTAAGTTCCTCTACCACAACGCTTTTCTCAATGAGGGCCAGAGATCCGCGCTCCGATCGCCGGAACCGTCAGATCGCGATGTCCGCGATCACGGGCAAATGGTCGGAATAGGCGCGCGCCGCATGATCGGTCCAGACTTTCTCGATTCGGCTGTCACGCGTTGCGTAGATCCGGTCGAGCCGCATGAGGGGCAAGCGCGATGGGAAAGTTCGCAACCGCGTCCGGTTCGGGCAGGCCTGCGCGAGCACGCGCCGCACCGATTTCACCCAAAACCAATCGTTGAAATCGCCGAGGACGACGGTCCTTTCCGGCTTCACCAGGCTCACCACGGCCTGAGCCTGCGCATAACGCTCGTGGATGCTGAGGCCGAGATGAGTGGCCACCACGCGGACGTCGCCGAAAGGCGTCAGCAATCCCGTCGCGATCGCCCTGCGCGGCTCCCGCTCTCGATACGACACGTCGACAATCTCGGGCACGCTGGAGAACGGAAAGCGGCTCATGAGCATCTGGCCGTAGTCACCGTCCTCCGTGACGATCGACTTGGCATGAACGCGATGATCGCCGACGACGCGCGCCAGCTTCGCGAACGGGTCGTCCGACCGCGATCGGGAATCCACCTCCTGGAGCGCGACGACATCCGGCGACCATTTGCGCAGGATGGAGCAAACACCCTCCAGATCGAATTTCGGATTGAGATTGAACGTGCCGTGCACATTCCACGTCATGAAGCGCACGGGCACCATCAGCGCCTCCCGGCGAGCCATGTCGTCACGAATTGCGCGCCGACGCAGACCCCGAGCCAGCCGAGGAATGCCAGTATCAGAAGCACTATGTTGCTCCAGGACGCATTTCTGGCGAGCTCTGCAATCTGCGAGCCGAGAACCGCCATGGCCAGGATTCCGGGCGTGCTGCCCAGCAGAGTTCCAACCATGAAGTCACGAAGAGGCAGCGTGCTTGCGCCTGCCACGACGTTTACCAGTGAGAACGGTGCTATGGGAAGCATCCGGATGACGACAACCGCCAGGATCCCCTTCCCGACCACGCGTTCCTGGATGCGTGCGGCACGTCGGCCCAGCAGACGCTGAAGCCGTTCCCGGCCGACGAAGCGACCGATCGCAAACAGGATCAGGGCGCTGAGCAGGACGCCCGCCATGGCGGTCGCGAACCCCAGCCACGGCCCGAGTGCGGCGGCCGTTGCCGCAATGAGCACGAGAACCGGAAAGACGACGAGCCCGCCAAGGACGAAGGCTGCGATCGCCAATGGCGGCCCCCAGATGGACTGCGAATAGGCAGACAGAAGCGCCGAAAGATGACCTGCATCGGCGACATCGCTCAAGGACGTGTAAGACCAGGCCAGCGCCAGCCCAAAAAGAGCCACGGCTATCGCAACGATCCCGATGATGGTTTTCGTCGTCCACATGCGAGATGCCGTGCGCTCCAGATGAAGTGGCAGCTCAGGGTCCGCCACAGGCTGAACCAAGCTGGCCAGCGTGCTGGTTAGAACCGAAGACTGGACTTTCCGCAACGTCTTGGCGCCATGAGATGTGGAGACGTCGTCTAGCAGAGCGAAGAGCCGATGCTCGTTTCTTGCGATGGCCTGCTCGTCGAGACCGCAGAAATGAGCGATGAGACGACGGCGGACGGAGGCGATGAAATCCCGATGCTGCTCGGATTCAGCTTCAAAGATGAGGTCGCATTCGCTGTCGGCGCCCATGGAACGATTGTTCAGATTGGCGGAGCCGATCCGCAAGATCCGGTCGTCGACCACCATGAGCTTGCTGTGCACCATCACGGCGGCTTCCTTATTGCCGCTGCGGGAGACCGGATGGACGAAGCGGATGCGATCGGCCACGCCAGCCGCGCTGAAGCAGTTGATGAAGGCGCCACGGCCGTTCTGCATGGCCTGGGACTCAAACCACGAGGAATGCAGTTTCGGAGCGACCACCAGAACCCGAAGCGACGGCACGCGGCACATCTGCTCCGCCAATTCGTGCGCCATCCGGGTCGCGCTGGTGAATTGATTTTCGATGTACACGAAGCTCGTTGCCGACCGGATCGCCGCAATGAAGGAGCGTTCGACCTCCTTGATGGTCGAGCCTGCAGGACAGACCACCTCGGTCCTGGCGATCCCGACCGGCACGTGCTCGGCCTCCACAGGCACGTTCGCCGGCCAGCGACCGTTCCTCGGTGCGCACCATTCATCGGACTGTTGGCCTGCCGCACGCCAGCGTTGCTCCGCGAGGGCGAACAGCTGCTCCGCAGCATCGCCGTCGACCAGGCACTGAACATCGTGAAACGGCGGATACGGCTTGCGCTGAGGGTCGCAGCGCATGGCATTGTCGGCGCGGTGGTCACTCGTGTCCCAGCGCCTGATCGTCAGATCGAGGCCGCCGACGAACGCCAATGAACCGTCGACACAGACGATCTTCTGGTGTTGCGCCGAACCGAACGGAAGCGTGGCGTCCAGATGAAACCGGACGCGGCCATCGGTGTCGGCGGTAAATTTCGCCGCGGAATTCCACTCTCTCTCGGAAGCGTAAAACGAGACGAAGTCCCAGACGAGAATGTTGATGCGCAAGGCGGGCCTGCGCTGCACCAGGGCGCGCAGGAAGGGACCCAGCTCCTCAGGCAGGCCATCATCCGCACGTCCGGAGGCTCCGACCAGGCGTGTCCTGCTATGGATGTCCCATCCGATGATGTAGACGAAATCCTGCGCCTCCAGCAGGGCCTCCCGCAGGGCTGCGAAATAGGCGGCGGCATCGTTCAGAACCGCCACGCGCCGCGCCCTGCACCGCCGCCAGACGGTGTCGCCGGGAGTGAGTGTCGATGCGCTCTGAAGCAGGTGAACCTCGCAATTCGCGTTTGCGTCTAAACGCGCTGGAGGCTCAAGGGGTTCCACGCGGTCAACGGCTGCGGTTCGATGCGAATGCCGAATGTCCGGCCCTCTGGGCCCGTCGCACAAGTCGTCATTTGGTGCGGACAAACTTCGCGCCGGCGCTCCTCAACACATCGACAATTTTCTCAGGGGCCTCGCCGTGAAAATCGACGGAAACCTCGATCAGGCCTTCCAGCTTCTGCCGTCCCTCCGGTGTGGGCGCTGTCTTGACGTCAGGACCTGCCGCGCGTGTTCCCACGGTGTTCGCAGCGCCGGCAGGCTGGACGAAGACGTCGCCTCGCGGCACGCCGCATTCCTGCACGACATGCTCAACCGCAAGCTCGGCTCCGCGGCGCGTGTCGAATTCTCCAATGATGGTGCTTTCCAAGGCTGCTCTCCGTGTGCTCGAGACTGCGAACAACAGACGAGCCGAGGCCAAGTTCCTGAGGGAGCATGCAAGAGGATGACGGTCGGATCCCAGGCGCTGATGATCAGAACCGAATCAGTCCAAACAGGAAGAGCAGCGCCACCGTGACCAGGCCGGAGATCAGCAGCGAGCCGAGACATCCCAGCCGGTTCGAGAAAAAGAAGAACATGCGTTGCCCGCTGTGAAGCTTGCTGTCGGGCTAATCTCTCTAAGTCAGTAGCGTTCCTGCGCAGTTTCGCGTGTCCGTGGCTCTAGCACGCAACGCTTCCTTCCACTGCATTTCAACCAGTCCCGATCCTCCTCTTGAAGACTGGAGATCCAAACGCAACATGGGTCTACGGCACCGCCGGAATCCGTCTCTCCAACATCGCGGGCCGGACTTGAGCGAGGAAGATTGAACAGATCCGTCGGGCTGCGGTGTTAGGAATGGGTCTCGGCCAAATGACCCGAGCGGCACCGGGGCGCCGCCAATCCAGACCTTGGGAGTGACGCGCCGAGGCGCCCCAGTCTTTCCAGCGCAGGCTAGTGCAACACGCGAGCGGCTTCGGCGAGCCGGCCCCTTTCTCTCAGCTCCTCGAGCTCCTCGATCGCGTCCAGCAATCTCACCAGCTCGCGGGCAATATGTGTCAAACCGGACTTGGATTGCTTTAAGATACGAACTCGCTGTGCCATCGGTGCACGCCTCCATGGTCGGGCACGTCCAATTGGCAAGGAGCGTGCCAGCCCACGAGGGGAACTTATGGCGATTTCTGGCGGAAGGGGTGGGATTCGAACCCACGGTACCCTTGCGGGCACGCCGGTTTTCAAGACCGGTGCCTTAAACCACTCGGCCACCCTTCCAGTCCCGGGAATGGGTGTCGCTTAACGTAGTCGACCGCGCAAGGCAACGCCAAGTTGGCGCAAGTGCTCAAACCTTTGCCGGCCGGAGCGCGGCGCGTTCCTTTTCCTGCACAACCTGTCTAGCTCTTCGGGCAATCAACCAGGACGGCACTCCGGATGTACTTGGTCCCCTGCCGGTCGCTGACGTTGCGCCCGAATTGAGGGCTGTAGTTCAGGTCGTAGCGGCACCCTGCCTGCATTGCCTTGTAGATCGCGCCCCGTTCGATCACGTAACTCCCTTGTGGGAGCGTCTTGAGGCGGACCTGTGTGATGGTCTGCTCCTGGCCGTGGTCCGGGCCGAGATAGGTAACGCGATCGGTCGAGCCGACCGACCAGACCACCGCAACTGCGCACATCAGTGAAACGGCGAAAGCAGCGACCAGCCCGAGTTGCGGTCGCTCGACGGAGTCCAGAAACGAGCTCATGCCGTTTCGTGTCGTTCCGGGCCTTGCGGTTCAAAGGCTCCCTCACCTTTGCGTCGCGCAATAGAAAGCGCGGCGCCCCGCGAAGAGCGCCGTCCTGAAATTCTTTGTTGTTTGCGTCTAGCTCAGTAGCCGCAGGACGCGCAGTTCATCTGCACCGGGGCGTAATAGGAATAACCCGGCGAGACCATCTCGACGCGCTGCCGGGTGGCGTATTGCGGCGGGATGCGCTCGTACTGGACGCTGGGCGGCGCGACCATCACGGTCTGCGGCACCATCACGGTGCGGTACTGCGCCGGCGTGCGGTGCGCGACCACGGAGCCGGGCGAGACCATCACGGTCTCGTCGACGGTGCGGTATTGCGGCGGCACATATTGTTGCTGGTAGCAGGTCGTGCACGGCGGCGGCGTGTAGCAATTGTAGCAGCCGGCGGAGGCCGCGCCCGTCATGGAAATGGCGGCGACGGCCGTTGAGAAAACGACAGCGAGAGTACGAGACATTGCGGTGGTGCCCCAGTTGCCCGAAACGGATCTGCGAAGGTCGCGGGAGTATACGGCGCAAAACCTTGCCTTGCCGAACTTCGTCGAGGCATCCTTAATGCGAACGATCGATCGCGGCGGAGCGGTAAGAACTCATTGACCACGCGCATTAACGCGCGGGAGGTTTGCGCGGGGGTGCGCATGACAGCGAGTCCGCGATCGGACATCGCCGCGGCACTCGTTCGAGCATAATTTGCAGTTCATCCTCGTTCCATGTTCGAGCTTTCAACGCCTCGCTGCTCTTTCCAGAAACTCCAACAGCGAGGGATCGGTCTCCTCGAGTTCGACGAAGCGACGGCGCAGCTCATCGGCGATTTCAGCGGTGGCATCGCGCGACCATCCCTCCGCGGTATTGAAGGCCACGATACGTGCGGGATGGAGATATTGCCCTTCGGCGAGATGTCTGAGCAGGGTCGCACGATTGGCGTCCTCCTCGGCCGTCTCGCACCAAGCCCGGCCCAGGCGGCGGCCGAAATCATCGAGCACAAGATAGACGTCCCGGTCTGTCGTGATTTGCGGCACGAGTGATGGAGAATGACTCATGGCTAACTCCGCTATTGGCAATCCGAACCTTTGCGGACGAACCTCGATACGGCGACCGCCTCGGCTGGATTCGGAAAAATGGATTTCGACGATTTTTCTTAGGATGACACGATTAAATAAAAATAAAAACAAAATTAATAAAAATTAAATAGCAAAATGTGGACAATGCACTAAGTTGATGATGCCTGGCGGGCGAGCCCGCACGTCGGGTGCCCACTGAGCAAACGGCTCCCGCTCCCACCCCAACCAGCCCCACGCCCTAGGGAGGCGGGGGCCGTTCTTTCCCAATCTCCGTTCCGGCTACTTCCTGCAACGGCGCATCTGGGTGGTCGCACGGAGCCGCGAGGCGTTCCGAAGATCGCCGATCCAGCCCAGTGGCGCCGATGCCGCCTACTTCGGACGCCGCTTGACCTCGCGCACCGCACCGCGCGCGGCGCTGGTGGTGAGCGCGGCGTAAGCCTGCAGCGCGGTCGAGACGTTGCGCTTGCGGCCTTGCGCCTGCCAGGCGGCATCGCCCTTCGCCTCCTCCGCGGCGCGGCGCTTGGCGAGCTCCTCGTCGGAGACCTCGAGGCTGATGCTGCGGTTCGGGATGTCGATGGCGATGATGTCGCCCGTCCGCACCAGACCGATATTGCCGCCTTCGGCGGCCTCCGGCGACAGATGGCCGATCGACAGGCCGGAGGAGCCGCCGGAGAAGCGGCCGTCGGTGACGAGCGCGCAGGCTTTGCCGAGGCCCATCGATTTCAGATAGCTGGTCGGATACAGCATCTCCTGCATGCCGGGGCCGCCGCGCGGGCCTTCATAGATGATGACCACGACCTCGCCGGCGACGACCTTGCCGCCCAAGATGCCTTCGACCGCCGCGTCCTGGCTTTCGAACACGCGCGCGGGGCCGGAGAATTTCAGGATCGAGGCGTCGACGCCGGCGGTCTTCACGATGCAGCCGTCCTGCGCGAGATTGCCGTAGAGCACGGCGAGACCGCCGTCCTTGCTGAAGGCGTGCGCGAGATCGCGCACGACGCCCTTCTCGCGGTCGGCGTCGAGCTCGTCGTAGCGGCGCTCCTGGCTGAAGGCGACTTGCGTGGGGATGCCGCCGGGCGAAGCGCGATAGAAGGTCCGGACCGTCTCACTCTTGGTGCGCTTGATGTCCCAGCGCTCCAGCGCCTCGTTCATGGTCGGCGCGTGCACGGTCGAGACCGAAGTGTCGATCAGCCCGGCGCGGTCGAGCTCGCCGAGGATGCCCATGATGCCGCCGGCACGGTGCACGTCCTCGACATGCACGTCGGCAACGGAAGGCGCGACCTTGCAGAGCACGGGCACGCGGCGCGACAGACGGTCGATGTCCTTCATGGTGAAGGCGACCTGCCCCTCATGGGCGGCGGCCAAGAGATGCAGCACGGTGTTGGTCGAGCCGCCCATCGCGATGTCGAGCGTCATCGCGTTTTCGAACGCCTTGAAATTCGCGATGTTGCGCGGCAGCACGGATGCATCGTCCTGCTCGTAATAACGGCGGACCAGATCGACGATGGTGTGACCGGCCTCGACGAACAGGCGCTTGCGGTCGGCATGGGTTGCGACCACCGAGCCGTTGCCGGGCAGCGCGAGGCCCAGCGCCTCAGTCAGGCAGTTCATGGAATTGGCGGTGAACATGCCCGAGCAGGAGCCGCAGGTCGGGCACGCCGAGCGCTCGATCACCTTGACGTCCTCGTCGCTGACCTTGCTATCGGCGGCGGCCACCATGGCGTCGATGAGGTCGACCGCCTTGGTCTTGCCGGCCAGCTTGACCTTGCCGGCCTCCATCGGCCCGCCCGAGACGAACACGGCGGGGATGTTGAGCCTGAGCGCGGCCATCAGCATGCCGGGCGTGATCTTGTCGCAATTGGAGATGCAGACGAGGCCGTCGGCGCAATGCGCGTTGGCCATGTACTCGACGCTGTCTGCGATCAACTCGCGCGACGGCAGGCTGTAGAGCATGCCGTCATGGCCCATGGCGATGCCGTCGTCGACCGCGATGGTGTTGAATTCCTTGGCGACGCCGCCGGCCTGCTCGATCTCGCGTGCCACGAGCTGGCCGAGGTCCTTCAGATGCACGTGGCCCGGCACGAACTGGGTGAAGGAGTTGACCACCGCGATGATCGGCTTGCCGAAATCGGCGTCCTTCATGCCCGTCGCGCGCCAGAGGCCGCGGGCGCCCGCCATGTTGCGGCCGTGGGTGGTGGTGCGGGAGCGATAGGCTGGCATGGCGGTTTCCGTCCTCGGGTTTGCGTCGGCCGGGGCGGGAAAATGTGGAGCCACCTCAGGCCTTTCCGGCCGGATAGCGCACGGACCCGGCGGGCGCAACGGGAACTTGGGTCGGACAGGGCTCCCCTGCTCCCGGCGCGGGGGGCTCGTCGCTCACTCTCTGTCATTCCGGGGCGATGCGCAGCATCGAACCCGGAATCCATCGGGCGGCAGCACCCGCGGGACAATGGATTCCGGGTTCGCGCCTTTCGGCGCGCCCCGGAATGACGGCGGGGGGCGTCGGAGCCCCTATTACAGCGTCGGATCGAGCCGATCGCGCAGCCAGTCGCCGATCACCGACACGGCCAGCGTGGTCACTACGATGGTCGTCGCCGGCGCCAGCATGATCCAGGGGGCGCGGGTCAGATATTCCCGGCCGTAGCCGACCATGTTGCCGAGGCTGGTCATCGGCGGCTGCACGCCGAGGCCGAGGAAGGACAGGCCTGACTCCATCAGGATCACCTCGGGGAACACGAGCGTGGTCGAGACGATCAAGGTCGAGGCGATGTTGGGCAGGATGTGCCGGAGGTAGATCCGCGACGGCGTCGCCCCTAGCTGGCGGACGGCAGCGGCGTAGCCCTGCGCATTGGCGGAGATGGCAAGGCCCCGCGCGATGCGGGCGTAGCGCTCCCAGCCGAACAGGCCCATCAGCCCGACCAAGAGCGGCAACGAGTTGCCGAAGAAGGCGAGCACGGCCAGCGCCATGATCAGGAAGGGCATGCTGGCCTGGAAGTCGGTCAGCATCAGCACGAGCTGCTCGACGAACCCACGAAAATGCGCGGCGAGGAAGCCGAGGGTGGTCCCGACCACGGCCGAGATTGCGGTCGCGCCGAACGCGATCAGGAGCGAGATGCGGATCGAGACGAGCAGCCGCGACAGCACGTCCCGGCCAAGCTCGTCGGTGCCGAGCCAGTGCGCGGCATTGCCGGGCGCAGCAAGCCGGTTGCGCAGGTCGAGCTGCGTGAAGCCGTAAGGCGCGATCTTCTCCGCAAAGGCCGCGATCAGCAGCATCGCGACGATCCAACTGATTGCCAGCGCGACCGAGACCGGAATGGCCGGCAGGCTGATGCGGCGTGAAAGCGCCTTGGTCTCCTTCAGCGTCGCGTCGGTCATGCGTGCGCTCCTTTGCTGCGCAGGCGCGGGTCGAGGAAGCCGTAGAGGAAGTCGACGATCAGATTGGACGTCACCATGGTCATCGCAACCAGCAGCAGGATGCATTGCACGACCGCGAGATCGCGGTTGGCAACCGCAACGACGAGAAGCCGCCCTACTCCCGGCCAGGCGAACACGCTCTCGACCACGACCGCGCCTGCGATCAGCGTGCCCACCATGAAGCCGAGGATAGTCACGGTCGGGATCGCTGCATTCGGCAGCGCATGCGAGGTCACCACCTTGCGCCACGGCACGCCTTTTGCGGATGCGGTGCGGATATAGGGCTGGCCCAGCACCTCCAGCATGGCGCTGCGGGTGAAGCGCGCCAGCACCGCCGCGCCGCCGAGGCTGAGCGTTGCGATCGGCAGGATGGCGTGGCGCCAGCTGTCCTGCCCGCCCGAAGGGAGCCAGCCCAGCTGCACGGCGAAGATCAGCACCAGCAGCAGCGCGAGCACGAAGCTCGGCACGGTAAAGCCCGCGACCGCCGTCATCATCACGGCGCGGTCGATTCCCGAGCCGCGATGCAGCGCGGCGTAGATGCCGGCGGAAATGCCGAGCGCCACCTTGAAGAAGAACGCCGGCAGGGTCAGCGCCAGCGTTGCCGGGATGCGTTCCAGCACCAGCTCTATCGCGGGCCGGCCGTCGCGCATGGAGCGGCCGAGCTCGCCCTTGGCGATGGCGCCGAAATAATCGAAATATTGAGCCCAGATCGGGTCATCGAGGCCCCAAGCCTTGCGGAATGCCGCGAGCACCTCCGGCGGCGCCTCCGGTCCCAGGATCATCAGTGCGGGATCGCCTGACAGCCGCAACACGATGAAGGCGAAGGTCACGACGAGCACGATCGTGAGCGCGGCGCGTCCGATCCGAATAGCGAAATAACGTCCCATCAGGCGGCGTCCCGTGTCGCAGCGCCGGTGACGAGATGGCAGGCGACCTGCCGGTCGCCGCCGACGGCGGACAGCGCCGGCACCTCGCTCGCGCAGCGCGCGACGGCGCGCGGACAGCGCGGATGGAAGGCGCAGCCCGTGGGGCGCGCGGCCGGATTCGGCGGATCGCCCGACAGCACGATCCGGCCCGCACTGCGGCGGCCCGGCGCGGGCGAGGCCGAGACCAGCGCCTGGGTGTAAGGATGCTCGGGCCGCGCGAACAGATCGTCCGCGCTGCCGATCTCGACGATGCGGCCGAGATACATCACGGCGACGACGTTGCTGATCTGCCTGACGACGCGCAGATCGTGGCTGATGAAGAGCAGCGTCAGCGACAGCTGCGCCTGCAGATCGCAGAGCAGGTTCACCACCTGGGCCTGGATCGAAACGTCGAGCGCGCTGACCGGCTCGTCGCAGACCAGGAAATCCGGCTTGGTGGCCAGCGCCCGCGCCAGCACGATGCGCTGACGCTGCCCGCCGGAGAGCGCGCCGGGATAGCGCGCACCATGCGCCGGCGTCAGTTCGACGGCGTGCAAGAGCTCGCGGACGCGCTCGTCGCGCATCGCAGGCGTGCCGAGGCCGTGAATGTCGAGCGGCTCGCGAATCTGCGTGGCGACCGGCAGCCGCCGGTCGAGTGCACCGAGCGGATCCTGGAAGATCATCTGCATCCGCGCGCGCTGCGCACGCCACGCCGTTGTCCCAAGCGCGGCCATCGGCTTGCCGTCGAACCGTACCTCGCCGCTATCAGGCGGCTCGAGGCCGAGCACGATGCGTCCCGTGGTGGATTTGCCCGAACCGGATTCGCCGACGAGACCGAGCGTCTGGCCCCTTGGAATCGTCAGCGACACGCCATCGACGGCATGCACGGCCGCAGCTCTCCCGAACATTCCGGAGCGCATCGCATAGGTGCGCGAGATCGCGGAGACCTCGACCAGCGGCGGACTCATTCGGCGGCCATCCCGAGCAGCGCGCGGCGCGAGGTCTCGGCGCGGACGCAGGCCACGCTGCGGTCATCCGCGATCGGCGCCAGCGTCGGCGCCGCAAGGCCGCATGCTTCCGCGACCAGCGCGCAGCGCGGCGCGAAGGCGCACCCCCCGGGCATGTGCGCGGGATCGGCACCGTGCCGGGAATGGCGGTGAGGCGCCGCCGCGGACCATCGAGCGGCGGCAGCGCGCCGATCAACCCTTGTGCATAGGGATGCACGGGATCGGCGAACAGCTGGTTGCTCGGCGCCTGCTCGACGATGCGGCCGGCATACATCACCGCGACGCGGTCGCAATTCTCCGCGACGACGCCGAGGTCGTGGCTGATCAGCACCATGGCCATGCCGAGCTCGCGGCGGACCGTGGAGAGCAGCTCCAGGATCTGTGCCTGAATGGTGGCATCGAGCGCAGTGGTCGGCTCGTCCGCGATCAAGAGATCGGGATTCCCGGCCAGCGCCATCGCGATCATGATGCGCTGGACCTGGCCGCCGGAGAATTCGTGCGGATAGGCCTCGAGCCGGCGGCCAGCGTCGGGAATGCCGACGAGATCAAGCAGCCGCCGCGCCTCCGCCTTCACGGCGTTGCCTTGGAGATCGCGATGCAGCGCCAGCGCTTCGCAAAGCTGCCTGCGGATGGTCAGCACCGGGTTGAGCGCGCTCGCCGGATCCTGGAAGATCATGGCGATGCGCCCGCCCCTGACCTGATCGAGCTCGGCGGCCGGCGCGCCGAGAATCTGGCGCCCGTCGAGCCGCACCGAGCCAGAGACTTGCGCATGGCGCGGCAACAGCCCCAGCGCGGCGAGCCAGGTCACCGATTTGCCGGAGCCGGACTCGCCGACGAGGCCGACGGCCTCGCCCTTCTGCAAGGCAATGTCGATGCCGCGCAGGACCGGCACGCCATTGAAGCCGACGCGCAAGTCCTCGATGCTGACCAGCGGCTTCACCTTCAGACCTCGAAATTACCGGCGCGGAAATCCATCGCGAAGGCGGGCGCTGCCTTCCACTTGATCGATTTCGGCTTGGCCGTGAAGGTCGCGTTCTGGTGCAGCACCGTGTAGGCGGGATCTTCGCGCTCGGCGATCTCGAGCATGCGGCGGAACGCCTTCTTGCGCGCGGCCCGGTCGGTCGAGGTCTCCAGGAATTCGGAGAGCGTGTTCAGGTCGGCATTGGTCCATTCGCCGATCTGCTGCTGCTGGCCGTTCGGCCCGTGCTGGGCGACCAGCGACGACACCGGATCGTTGAAGGCGGCCGAGTTCGACCAGTCGCGCACGGCGCGTGCCGGCCCGCGCTCCATGATCTGCGACCAGTTCTCCTTGGTCTCGATCTGCACGTTGAGCCCGACCGATTTCCACATCTCGACCAGTATCTGCGCGGTCGCGACCTGGTTGGTGTAGTAGTTGTTGAGCAGGCGGTACGGGATCGGGTCGCCCTTATAATTGGCCTGCTTGAGCAGATCCTGCGCAAGCTTGGGATCGTAGGCCGGCACGTTCCAATCGGCGTTGAACATGTCGCCGTAGAATTCCCATTGCAGACCCTTCGGCACACGGGTGCGGCCGGCCCACAGGCTGTCGACGATCGCCTGGCGATCGATCGCATGGGTGAAGGCGCGCCGCACCAGCGGATTGGCGAGCACGGCGTGGTTCTTGTCGAACACGGTAAGGCGATGATTCTGAATCGTGCCGCCCTGCACTTCGAACGCGGAATTCTTCTCGATGCCGGCAATCTGGTCCGGCGGGATGTCGCAGGCGAACTGGTATTCGCCCGAGAGCAGTCCGTTGATGCGGCTGGCGACCTCAGGCACTTCGAGGAAGCGGATGCGCTTGAGCGGCGGCCGGCCGCCCCAATATTCGTCGTGGGCTTCCAGCGTCAGCGAGACGTCGGGCTTGAGCTCGACGACCCTGTAGGGGCCGGTCGTCACCGGCTTGCGGGCCCAGTCGAGATAGCTCGCCGCCTCTTCCCAGGCGCGGCGGTTCATGATGTCGGAGCCGTAGCGCGACAGCCGGCCTTCGATCGTGACGTCGGGTGTCGCGTTGTAGAAGCGCACCGTGTACTTGTCGACGGCATCGACGCGCACCAGGTCCGGCCAGATGCGGCGGGCGACCGCGGGGACGTCCGGCGGCAGCTCCTTGCCCGGGCGCGGCGTCGGGATCTTCTCGAACGCCTTGATGGTGGAGCGGTTTTTAGCCTCGGTCTCGCCGAACATGCGTTCGCGGCTGAAGGTGAAGACGACGTCTTCCGCCGTGAGCTCGTCGCCATTGTGGAACTTGACGCCCTGGCGCAGCTTCACCTCGACGGTCTGGTCGTCGATGCGGCGCCATTCGGTGGCAAGGCCCGGCACAGCTTCGAGCTTGCCGCGCCAGTTCTTGGAGATCAGGCCTTCCCAGATCGAGGAGAAGAACACGCGCTCGCCGACATTGGACTGCTCGCGCAGCACGTCGAGCACGTTCGCATTCGTGACCTTCTGCACGGCGACCGTCACCGACGGACGGTTGTCGGCTTGCGCGATGGCAAAACGCGGCAGCAGCAAGGTGCTTGCGGCGGCGCCGCCGGATTTCAGGATGGTGCGACGGGTGAGCTTGCTCATGATGTGACCCTGCCCTTTGTGATTGCGGTTATTCGGCGAGACCGAGCGCGGCGAGATGCGCCGCGCCCTTGCGGACATCGTCGTGATTGCGGAGTTCGAGGATCAGCCGCGGATTTGACGTCAGCCGTCCTAGCGCGCGGAATACGGCGACCCAGGGAATGTTGCCCTCGCCCGGCGCCCAGTGCCGGTCGGCAAAGCCGTCGGTGTCCTGCAGGTGCACATGCGTCAGCATGTCGCCGGCGGTCTCGACGTAATAGTCGACCGGCGGCGCGCCGGTGGAGATGTGCGCATAATTGGCGTGCCCGGTGTCGAGCGAGACGCGGACCTTGCTGCTTTCCAACGCCTTGGCGAGGCGCACGCGGTCGCGTGGATCCTTGTCCTCGATGTTCTCGATGACGATCTCGCAGCCGATCGTCTCGGCACGCGCAATCACCTCGGCGAGCGTCGCCTTGACTCGCTCGACGATATTGGCGCGGTTGTCGGGATAGAGATCGAGATTGTTGTGGTCCCAGGTCGTGAACGGCGAGTGGATCACCATCTGCGTCGCACCGAGGAACTCGGCGGCCTCGAGGCCCTGCAGCAGGCGCTTCGTTACGGCCTGGCGGATCATCGGATCGTGGCTGTCGATCTTGAAGCCCCAGAACGGACCGTGGATGCCGAGCCGGCCGGTGTGCCCGGTGAGTATCTGCTTGATCTCGCTAGCGGTTGCGCGCCAGTCGCTATCGAGCAGATCGGCGCGGAAGAAGTCCTGGATTTCCAGATCGCGCTGCTTTTCGAGAAGCCAGTCACGATGCGCGGGGATCGATTTGATGGACAATGCGGCGCCCAGCACCGGCTTCGACATGGCATGCTCCTTCGTCGTCAGCGATGACGGGAGCAGCGCTAGACCAGTTCAATGACAGGCCCGTGAAATGCGCCTTCCGCAGCGTGGACGAGATGTGGACATCCTGCCCGCGCGTGCTGCGGTTCAAGCAAAAGCGATCGCTCCGAGCGACGCCGAATGGGCACATGGCAAGCGCCATCGTGTCCGTAGTGATCCGGAATGGAATCCTAGCCGTCCTTCGCGTACATCGCGGGACATCGATCGGCGGCCACTTCCACGGGCATCACCCTCTGATCGCGCTACATGGGGTTGGGGGACCACATGGGGCGGGGGATTGAAGGCTGGGGCAAGGTGACGAGGTCCGGACTCCTAGGCACTCCGGACCTCGAAACTTTTTAGATTGAACGCAGCAACGCGCCGTCCGGTGGGGCATCCGGGCGGCGCGTTGTCGTTTCAGAGCCTCTTTGTTTCGGCGCTTAGCGTGTCTGCGGCTCCAGCGTCACCGTGCAATCGCCCTGCCCTTGCGTCGCGACCACGATGTTGCCCGCGGGAGCGCCGAGAGCGATCGGCGTGGACGAGCCGCCGCCAGGCATCTGGACGATCACGCTCAGGGAATCGGTGCGCGCAGTCGAGCCCACGGTGGTCGGCTCGGCCTGAGCGACGTTGCCGGAGGCATCACGTCGCATGATCTGGCAGTTCACCATGTTGTTTCCGCCGGCCGCCGCCATGCTTGACGACGAGGAGGCGCTGCCACCCATTTGGGCCCGGGCCCGCGACGGATCGCGGGGTACCTGGCTGACGATGCGATGCGAGCGCGGCTCCACGATAATGACCTCGTCTTCCGTCGTGAAATATTCGTAGCCGCGATATGCAGGCTCGATCGAGACGATCTCGGGCGGCAGCCGATGCAGACGCACGCGCGAGGGAATCGTCTCGCCGACCCGGATCGAGATGTTCAGATTGCGCTCCGGCTGCGCCAGGCGTGCGCGGCTCACCGTTTCGGAGATCCGCACCTGCCTCTCGGTCGTCACCTGGGCCTGCTGGTTGACCTGCGTGTTGGTCTGCGTGGTCTGATTGGCCTGGTTGGTCTGCGTGCCCGTGGAGCCGGGCGCGGTCTGTGCGTTGTTGGTCGGAGCCGCGCGGCTGGTATCCGTCGCAGTGGCCGGCTGGTTGCTCTGTTGCGCCGGCGGCTGCTGCTCGGCGGCACTGCGCGGCGGCTGGGCCTGGTTGCGCTCGTTCTGGTTGGCCGTAGCTCCGGTGCGCTCGTTCTGCTGGCCAGCCGGGCCAGTCGTCGGGCCAGTCTTGGATCTCTCGGATTCGGCGGTTGATTTCTGCGGCGCAGCCTTGTCCTGCGCAGCCTTGTCCTGCTTGGTTTCCGCACCGCTCTTGCCCGCATCGCGTCCGGGCTTGGTGCTCTCGGCCTCCCGGTTGCGATCGCGCGAAGGCTCACGGGAGTCTTGTGCCTGGTCCCTCGCCTTCGGTTGATTGCGCTCCGAGGCCGTCGCGGGCTGGCGCTTGTCGTTACTGGCCTCGCTCTTGGCAGCGCCGCCTCGATCCTCGCGGCCTGCGCCCTGAAGCCGCTCTTGGGCGCCTTGCGCGCGCTCTTGAACGCGTTCTTGAGCCGCACCACCGCGCTGCGGAGAAGCGCCCTTGGCCGGCTCCTCGGTCCGTTTCGGCTCGTCCCTGCGCTCACCGGGCGCCTGGGCATAGGCAAGGCCGGATGCGAGCATGAGCCCGACGGCCGCAGTCGATAACATCAAATGTTGACGCATGGTCCCTCTCCTCGACAATTCGCAACAATAAACGCGAACGTTCTGTTCGTACGAAGGTTCCTGAGCAGGAACGCAGTCGTGGAGGTGAGCCAATCAAGTCGCCATTACATCGCATCCTTCAGCGTCAGCCGCGCCGTGAACGTCACGCTGGTCTTGCCGACCAGCGCCATGCCTTCGACTTCCGCACCGCCGGGGAAATAGTCGCCGGAAAAGCCGCAGGTGACCTCCCTGCCGCCGAATGCGAGCGTCCTGCCGACCGCCTCGGTGTGCTGATTGACGATCATGTCGCCCCGCCACTTGCCGTTCCGGAAGGTGTAGCTGCCGGTGTAGTAGAAGTAGCTGTCGCCGCCCATGATGCGGCCGTCGCTGAGCACGACCACGCCCCTGGCCTGCCCACGCTTGCCGTCCCGCATCTCGATGTCGAAGATGTAGAGGCCGTTGACGACCCTGGCCTCCTCACCCGCTTCCGCTTCATCGCCAGCTGACATCCGATCATCCCCCACCGATCCGTTGTCCCGATCAGTTCGGCACGTTCCGCTCGAGATCCTCGAGCCATGCCGCTGCACTCGAATCCGAGGGCGCGCGCCAATCGCCGCGCGGCGACAATGAACCGCCGGCCGAGACCTTCGGCCCGTTCGGCATGGCCGAGCGCTTGAACTGGCTGAAGGCGAAGAAGCGGCGCAGGAACACCTCGAGCCAGCGGCGGATATCCGGCAGGTCATAGGCCCGGCGCCGATCGCTCGGGAAGGCCGGTGGCCATTCGCCCTTGGCAACGTCCTCCCATGCCTGAAGCGCCATGAAGGCGATCTTGGACGGCCGCATGCCGAAGCGCAGCGTATAGAACAGGTTGAAGTCCTGCAGCTCGTAAGGTCCGACGGACGCTTCCGTGCTCTGCGGCTTCTGGCCGGCCTCGACGGGCACGAGTTCCGGCGAGATCTCGGCCACAAGGATCGAGCCAAGCGTCCGGTTGACGTCGTCGCTGAACTGCTTGGAGGAGATCACCCAGCGGATCAGATGCTGGATCAGCGTCTTCGGCACGCCGGCGTTGACGTTATAATGCGCCATCTGGTCGCCGACACCATAGGTGCACCAGCCGAGCGCGAGCTCGGAGAGATCGCCGGTTCCGATCACGATGCCGCCGTGATGGTTGGCGAGCCGAAACAAATAATCCGTGCGCAGGCCGGCCTGCACGTTCTCGAAGGTGACGTCGTAGACCTTCTCGCCCTTGCCGAAGGGATGGCCGATATCCTTCAGCATCTGCGTCGCCGTGGTGCGGATGTCGAGCTCCTGCCAGCTCGTCTGCAACGCCTTCATCAGCGCGAGCGCGTTGGTCTTGCTCTCGCTGCCGGTGGCAAAGCCCGGCATGGTGTAGGCCAGGATGTTCTCGCGCGGCAGGCCGAGCAGGTCGACCGCCTTGGCGGCGACGATCAGGGCGTGGGTGGAATCGAGGCCGCCCGACACGCCGATCACCACGCGCTTGGTACCGGTGGCGCGCATGCGCTGCACCAGCCCGGCGACCTGGATGTTGTAGGCCTCGTAGCAGTCCTGCTCGAGCAGGCTCTCATCGCTCGGCACGAATGGAAAGCGCTCGACCTTGCGCAGGAAGCCGATATCGGCGGCCGGCGGCTTCAGGGCAAATGTCACCTTGCGGAAAAACGCCTCGCGCTGCCGCCGGTTGTCGTCGAACGTTCCCATCAGCGCGCGCTCCTGCCGGAGCAGGTCGAGGTCGACGTCAGCCAGCGTGATCTGGCCGCCCTGGCGGAACCGCTCACCCTCGGCCAGCAGCACGCCGTTCTCGTAGATCGAGGTCTGACCGTCCCAAGCGAGATCGGTGGTGGATTCTCCGGCCCCGGCCGCGGAATAAACGTAAGCCGCGAGGCAGCGCGCCGAGGTCGATTGGCACAGCAACGCGCGCGAGCGCGCCCGGCCGATCGTGATCGGGCTGCCCGAGAGGTTGATCAGCACGCTCGCGCCCGCAAGCGCGAGCTCCGAGGCCGGCGTCACCGGGATCCACATGTCCTCGCAGATCTCGACGCCAATGGTGAGGCCCGGAACGTCCTCGGCCGCGAACAGGAGATCAACGCCGAACGGCGCATGCAGGCCGCCAAAGGCGATGGTCTCACCGGCGATGCCGGCGCCGGAGGCGAAATGCCGTCCCTCGTAGAACTCGCGATAGGTCGGCAAGTAAGATTTCGGCACGACGCCGAGGACGTTGCCGCGATGAATGACGACGGCGCAGTTGTAGATGCGATTGCCAAAGCGCAGCGGCGCCCCGACGATCAGGACCGTCATTAGCCCCGCGGAGGCCGCAACGACGCTTGCGAGCCCGCGCTCGACCGCATCAAGCAGCGGATCCTGCTTCACCAGGTCCTCGATCGCATAACCGGACAGGCACAGCTCGGGAAACACCGCGACCGCGACCGACTGCTCATGGCAGGCATTGGCCGCCGCCAGCACGGCCTTCACGTTGGCGCTGGGATCGGCGACGTGGGAGGTGGTCACGCAGGCTGCCACGCGCGCAAATCCGTGGGCGTAAATCGAGTGGAACGTCATCGAGCGCAGTACCCTCAAATCTCTCGCCGGCGGCCAAAGCCGTCAGCTCCGGTCATATTTAGCCCATCGATCTGGCCCCGTGCAGGCCATCCGCCGTCATGCATAACGGATTTGCGCCCCATCCGGTCCAGTGCCGGCGAGGTCAGGCGCTGCGGGCCAGCACGCCGGGCAGATCGCCGCGCAGCCACCCGGCGATCCGGGGCCAGGCATGCGCATGGGTGCGCGCGCCCATGAACAGGCCGAGGTGGTTGCTGGGCTCGGATGCCGCTGCAACGAAGGCAGGTGGCGTACCGACGAGCCCCGCGGTGGCCAGCGCTTGCGTCGCTGGCACTACATCGTCGTCGAGGCCGGCGAGCAGGAAGATCGGCGCCTTGACGTCCTTCAGATCGATCGGGCGCCCGAGCGCGACGAAACGGCCCTCGGCGATGCGGTTCTCCCGGAAGATCGCGTTGACGATCTCGAGATAATAAGTGCCCGGCAGGTTGAGCGTCTCGGTGTTCCAGCGGTCGAACCGCGCCAGCAGCTCGGAGCCCTGCTCGTCCGAGAGATCCCGCTGCAATGCCGTCCTGATATCGTCGTTGTCAGGGGTTTTGGACCAGAAGCGCAGCATCTCCTCGCCGCTGACATTGCCGCCGCCGCGCGCGACGAGCTGGTCATAGACCAGCTCGGGCGCGTTGCGGGCGAGCCGGGCCAGCGAGGACTCGATCGACAGGTCCACGGGAGCACCGACCAGAACCAGCCGCCGCACCTTGCCTGGAAAGCGCGCGGCATAGAGCAGCGACAGCCACCCGCCCTGGCACAGCCCGACGAGATCGACCGGCGCGCCGATCTCGTCGATGGCGACGTTGAGATCGCCGAGATAGCTGTCGATCGAGAGATAGCGCATGTCCGGCGTCGCTGACCGCCAGTCGGTGAGATAGATCCGGTCGATGCCGCCGTTTTGCAGCGACTGCACCACGCTGTGGCCTGGGGCGAAATCGGCGATCAGGGCCCGGTGCAGCGCATAGGGCGCGCAGACCAGCGCCGGCTGGCCGGACCGGGTCTGCGAGCAATCGCGCAAGTCCATCGTCGGGAGCTCCAACGCAACGCGGCTCGGCGTCGTCCATGGCAGGCTGCTGTCATCCTGTTGCTCGGGTGCCCGCTCCAGCCACCAGAAGCAGGCATCCATGGCGAGCTGCGCTGCCGCAAACGGCCAGAGCCGTGGATCATCATGAGCCTGGGCTGACCTGCGTGGCGGTTTGGAGGTCTTGTCCACCATGGCTACCTCGACATCCTCACAGAAACGCCTCGAGGCTCACGACGGCAATGCCGAGGTCCCGAAAACTCCGATGGGTCGCCGCGACCGAGCCGTCGAGATCGATGCCGCGACAGGCATCCTCGATGACGGCCACCTCCAACCCTGCCTTGCGCGCATCTTCCGCCGAGAAGCGGACGCAGAAGTCCAGCGCCAGACCTGCGACAAAGACAGTCTTCAGCTCGCGTTCGCGCAAATAACCAAGCAATCCGGTCGGTGTCCGATGGTCGTTCTCGAACAACGCCGAATAGGAATCGATGCCGCGGCGAAAGCCCTTGCGCACCACGAGGCTTGCCCGTGTCACGTGGAGATCGCGATGAAATTCCGCGCCGGCCGTGCCTTGCACGCAATGCGTCGGCCACAGCACCTGCCGGCCATAGTCGAGCTCGATGGTCTCGAACGGCTGCTTGCCGGCATGGTTCGGCGCGAACGAGACGTGGTCGCTCGGATGCCAGTCCTGGGTCAGCACCAGATTGGCGAATTTTTGGGCGATCCTGTTGATGGCGGGCACGACCTTCTCGCCACCGGGAACGGCGAGCGCCCCGCCGGTGCAGAAGTCGTTCTGCACGTCGATCACCAGCAACACGTCGCGGTCGGAAATCTTCATCGCCGTCCCATTTCGATCTGCCGGGCGCGACGGCGCCGGGCGACCACCTCAGTGTCGGCCTTCCCGCGCGGCTTCGCAACCACTGGCACGCGCGGCAGCTGCGCGAATTGGTCACCGTGGCCGCCACGATGCAACGGTTTGACCTCGTCCGTGTTGACTAGGCGCACCCAAGGGCAGATTCTCGCACCGCCCGCGCCAGGCGGATCGGGTCGAAGCAGCGGAGGACAGGGCTGCCAGGGCCTGAAGGTCGTGGCGGCGATGAGGCCATGAATATCGGCAAGACCGGAAAAATTCTTCTCGCCGATATCGGCGGCACCAATGCGCGCTTCGCGCTGAGCCCGAGCGGTCAGACCGGACCGATCGACTATGTCAAGGTCGCCGACTTCCCGACCGTGCGCGAAGCCATCGCGGACGTTTTGGCGCGCCGGTCCAACGGCGAGCAGCCCCATCGCGCGGTGCTGGCCGTGGCGGGTCCCGTCACCAACAATCGCTGCGTCATGACCAACAGTCCCTGGGTCATCGACGGCAACGAGCTGCAGTCCGCGCTCGGCTTCGACAGCGTCCATGTGCTGAACGATTTCGAGGTGGTGGCCTGGTCCCTGCCTGCCTTGGAGCCTTCAGACCTGGTCCCACTCGGCGGCGGCGACGGCCTGGCCGGCGAGCCGTTGCTGGTCGTGGGGCCTGGAACCGGATTTGGTGTGTCCTGCCTGGTCGACCGCCATGGTTCGCGCCTGGCCGTCGTTACCGAGGCTGGACATGCGACCCTGCCGGCGGAGAACGAGCGCGAGGAGCGCGTGATCGCCTGCTTGCGCCGGCGCCTCGGCCATGTCTCGATCGAGCGCGGCGCCCTCTCGGGCTCCGGGCTGCAAAACCTGTATGAAGCGTTGGCTGAGATCGACGGCGTCCAGGTGCCGCATCGCGATGCCGCCGGGATCACCAAGGCGGCCCTGGAGAACAGCTGTCCCGTCAGCCGCGCGACGCTCGAGATGTTTTGCGCCATCCTCGGCTCGGTCGCCGGCAATCTCGCGGTGACCTTCGGCGCCCGCGGCGGCGTCTATGTCGCCGGCGGAATCGTGCCGCGCTTCCGCGAGTTCCTCGCCGCCTCTGCGTTCCGGGCACGCTTCGAAGCCAAGGGACGGTTCCAGGATTATTTGCGCAACATCCCGACCAGGCTCGTGATCAAGCCCGATGCGAGCTTCCTCGGCCTGACGACGTTTGCCGAGCACAATTCCGGCTGAGTAGTGGTCTCAGGCGGCGAGTTCCCGTCATGCACAGCTGATTTGCGGCGCACCTGCGGTTCCACGCAGGTTCTGCTTGCCTGTGTGTTCCCGATGAGAAACAATCTACCCGTGTGTGGCGAAGTTGCGGGGGCGTGACATGCGTAAGCAGGATTCGGGTTTCGACTATCACCGCTATCACCGCCTGTTGCGCGAAGCGGACAGCGAAGACAAGCGGCTGGCGCTCATCGAGCTCCTGATCGAGGAAAAGGCCCGCGACCAGCTGGCTGCCCAGCGCGCTTCGGACCGCGCGGCCATGACGGCTCATACCATTGCCAGGGTGCTGAGGAACGGCCGCAGCCCTGGCGGTTGAGTTCTTCCCGCCAGGCGGCAAAAGCGCGATCGGTCAGCTCGGGATAGTGGCTGACGGCTCGGGAAACATCGAATCGATCATCGCCTTGAGCTGATCCATCGCGATCGGCTTGCGCAGGATCGGCCTGCGCCGGAGCAAGGACGGCAGCAGTTCCGGACCGTAGCCTGTGGCGAACAGAAACGGTTTTCCGCGACGTTCGATCAAATCGGCGACGGGGTCGACATAGACGCCCATCAGATTGATGTCGAGGATGGCCAGATCGTACTGCGCGGTCATGGCAAAGGCGCTGGCGTCGCGCACATTGTCTGCCTCCGCAACGACGTGGTGGCCGAGTTCCTCCACCATGTCGGCGATCATCATCCGGATCAACGCCTCGTCTTCGACCAGGAAAACGGAGAGTCCGTCCGCCATATCAACCCCGCAATCAGCCGTGCGAAGCTAAGCATAACCGAATTGCGCTGTAGATACACGAATTCGTGGCGGGCGCCGTTAATTCACACGCGCCCGAACCGATTCAACTTGATCAATCCAGTCCGCGCTCGTGGCTGAGCCGCACCATCGCCTGGATGAACACCTGCTTCTGCTTGTCGTCGAGGCTCGAAAAGAGCGGCTCGGCGGCATCGGCGACGTTGCGCTGATCGCCGGCGCGATCGATCAGGAACTGGGCCTCGTTGCGCATCTGCTCGATGATGTCGTCGGGCGGATCGCGCTTGGCGCGCGCAATCCTCAGGTTGAGCCGCTCTGCGCCATTATGCCCGAGGTAGTGCATCGCGCTCGAGAATCCGTACCAGTGCTTCTCCTGATCCGGCGTGAGATTCAGCTCGCTCTTGATCCGTTCGATGTAGGAATCGCTATTCGCGACGATCTGCTCGGCAGTCAGCTGCGGCGCACCGGGCTGGGTCAGAACCGTGACTTCCTTGTTGTCTTTACCCTTGTTGTCCTGCGGCGCGTTCTTCGCCTCCTTGGTCGCCTTGGCGCTCTTGCCCTTGGCGCTCTTGGCATCCTTGTCCTTGGCCCCGCCCTGCTGCTTGGAATCCTTCGCCGCGTCCTTGCCGGCCTCCCGGGGCGGCGGCGCCTGATTGCTGGTGTTGGTGTTGCCGACACCGAGCACGCCGGTGAAGACGCCGACCACGCCGCCGATGGCGCCACCGAGCACACCACCGACCGGACCTGCCGCCTTGTTGCCGGCCGCGGCGCCTTCCTGAACGCCCTTGACCAGACCTTGAGCATTCGCCACCGCGCCGGCCCCGAGCAACAGCGCGAGCATAGACCCCAGCGCCAGGCATCGCCGCAGATGAAGCCGCGCTGGTGCCGCCGGTTTGATCATTCTCGTCTCCATCATCGATCTGGCCTGTCAGCGAGGATCAGCCGCCAGGCGCAACTCTATCGTTTCCGCCACTTCGAGGTCCAGACGCGGCCGATTGCTGTCCACGCCCGAAAGGTCTTTCACGCGAAGCGGTTATCCAGCCTCTTGCGAAACTGAGGCGCAATTGCGCACGGCAGCGTTCGAGGCCGTTTGGCGCGAAGTGTGCGTCGCAAAAAACACCGTGCGCTGCGCCTGCGGCCCTATCGCCTTGCCAGACGTTGCGACCTTTCCGGGCACAACATGAGTTTTGGACGCGGAGCCGTTCGGCTTTCTCGACAGACGCGATCAATCATGATCTGATCGCGCTACCAATTTGCTGCGACCGGCGTGAATTGCCCACGCGGGCCGACGGCACCAACAAGAAAATCGACAACAAGAACTCAAGAAAGAAGTCTCAGAGGAAACTCCAACAACAACACCCAAGCGAGGAAACGAGATGTCACGCAAGACACTGACGCGACGTCAATTTGTGGCTGCCACTGCAATGTCCTCCGCGGCGCTGATCTCGGCGCCCTATGTCCGGGGCGCTTACGCCGCCGGCAAGCTCTCGATCGGCTTCTGGGACCATTGGGTGCCGGGCGCCAACAAGGCCTCGACCGAGCTCGTCAACGAATGGGCGGCGAAGGAGAAGGTCGAGATTTCCATCGACTACATCACAAGCCAGGGCAAGAAGATCGAGCTCACCATCGCGGCCGAGGCGGCGGCGAAGTCAGGCCACGATGTCCTGGCGATGCCGACATGGTGGCCGCACGCCCATGCCGAACTGCTCGAGCCGGTCAATGACATCATGGAGCCGATCATCAAGCAGAACGGCGACGTGAACGGCACCGTCAAATATTTGGGACGGGCCGGCAACAAATGGCTTGCGGTGCCCGCAACAATCGGAAGCCAGATCAAGGGGCCCTGCTCCCGCATCGATCTCCTGAAGAAGTTCGCCAATATCGATATCCAGGAAATATATCCGGCGGGCAGCCAGCCCAAGGCCGACAACTGGAACATGGAGACATTCCTGAAGGCGGCCGAGGCCTGCCAAAAAGGCGGCGTGCCCTTCGGCATCGGCCTGGGCGAGACCACCGACAGCACCGACACTGCCGGCGCCATCTTCCAGTCGTTCGGCGCTGAGCTGGTCAATGCCAAGGGCGACCTCACGGTGAAGACGGACGCGGTTCGCCAGGCGCTCGAATTCTACAAGAAGCTTATCGCGGTCCTGCCGCCCGACGTCGCCGCCTGGGATGACGCCTCCAACAATAAGTGGCTGATCTCCGGAAAAGGCGCGCTGATCATGAATCCTCCGAGCGCGTGGGCGGTCGCCAAGCGCGACGCGCCGCAGGTCGCAGAGCAGTGCTGGACCCACGGCATGCCGTCCGGTCCGAAAGGCCGTTATGCGCCCTACCTGCCTTATTTCTGGGGGACCTGGAGCTTCTCCAAGAACAAGGAAGCGGCGAAGAGCCTGCTCACGCATCTGTCGCAGCCGTCATCGATCGAGAAGTTCGTGGCCGCGAGCGGCGGTTACGACCTGCCGGCCTACGCGAACATGACGACGCTGAAGACCTGGCAGGAGGAAGGGCCGCCGAAGGGCACCCTTTATCACTACCCCAATCCCCACAATCACCAGACGCTGTCGATTGCGGCCTCTCCTGCTCCTCCCAAGATCGCCCAGCAGATCTATGCGCAGGCCACGCTGACCAAGATGTGCCTCCGCTACGCGCAAGGCGAGAAGATGGAGGCGACGCTCGCTTGGGCGGAGGGTGAGTGCGAAGGCTTCATGCGAAGCTGAGACAGAGACCGGCGGCTCACGCTGGACGTGAGCCGCCCGGTCTGGCTGCCGCCACAAGCTTCAATTTCTGAAGCCGGTTCCGCCGGCTTCCGTGCGAACGATCCTGCGAGGAAGATGCATCATGGCTGATGCCGTAGTTCGGCAACCCGGCGTCGCCCGGCCTGCGAGCGCCCGTAAACGTGCAAGCCTGCACAACGCCCTCAGGCGGAAATCGACCGTGGCGTTCCTGATGACGCTGCCGCTGATCCTGCTGATCACGCTGCTCGTGGTCTATCCGGCCTTCTATTCGCTGCATCTGGCAACGCTGAACAAGTCGATGCAGAAGTTTGTAGGCTTCGGCAATTTCGAGTTCCTGTTCAGGCGCGACACATTCTGGCTGGTGGTCAAGCAATCCTGCATCTTCGCTATCACGGCCGTGGTCTTCAAGGCCCTGATCGGATTCGTCGTCGCGCATTTCGTTCACAACATTCCGGCCAAGGGCCAGCGCAAATGGCGCGGCATGCTGCTCGTGCCCTGGGTGATCCCGCCCGCGATGAGCACGCTTGCCTGGCTCTGGCTGTTCGACCCGTCCTACAGCGCCTTCAATTACACACTTGCATTCTTCGGTATCGGGCCCATCCCGTGGACCGGCGACGCCGCCTGGGCGCGTTTCGCCGTGATCCTGGTCAACGTCTGGTATGGCGCGCCCTTCTTCATGATCATGTATCTGGCCGCCCTAAAATCGGTGCCCGATCAACTCTACGAGGCCGCCGCCATCGACGGCGCCAATTGGTGGCAACGCATCTGGTATGTGACGCTGCCGATGATGCGCAACATCATCGCGATCACCACGCTGTTCTCCCTCATCGTCACCTTCGCCAATTTCGACATCGTGCGCATCCTGACCGCGGGAGGCCCGCTGGATCACACCCATATCTTTGCGACATGGGCGTTCCGGGTCGGCATCGAGGGCAGCGACATTCCGCTCGGCGCCAGCGTCTCGCTGTTCATGGTGCCGATCCTGGCGGTCGCCGCAATCTTCATCCTTCGCGACGTCAACAAACGCGGGAACGAAGCCTGATGAGCACCATGACAATCGACAAGGCCGGACCGCGCCGCAACGTCAAATACGGCAGCATGAGCCGCGACCGCGCCTGGGCGCTGCGCTGGTCCTACTTCTTCCTGGTGCTGTTTGCGATCTTCTCGCTGACGCCGCCACTCTACATGCTGATCACCTCGCTGAAGAGCAGCGCCGAGATTTCGGCGGCGACCAACCCTTGGTGGGTGTTCCATCCGACGCTGGACAACTATGCCGAGCTGCTGACGTCCAACCAGTTCCTGCGCTTCTTCTGGAATTCGGCGTGGGTCTCGATCATCGTGGTGACTCTCACCATGCTGATCAGCGTGCCGGCCGCGTTCGCGCTGGCACGCATGAAGTTCTGGGGCTCGGCGACACTCGCCACTGGCGTGTTCCTCACCTACCTCGTCCCCGACAGCCTGCTGTTCATTCCGCTATTCAAGATGTTCGCGCTGATCGGCGACTGGACGGGAGTCCAGCTGATCAACAGATGGTACGTGCTGCTCTTCATCTATCCGACGCTGACGGTCCCGTTCTGCACCTGGATCATGATCGGCTACTTCGCCTCGATCCCGAAGGAGCTCGACGAGGCCGCCATCATCGATGGAGCGTCCTGGTTTCAGACACTGACGCGGATCTTCATTCCGGTCGCGCTGCCCGGGCTGATTGCCGCGACCATCTTCGCCTTCACCGTATCCTGGGCGCAATTCCTCTATCCGCTCGTGTTCACGACCTCAACGGACCAGCTCGTTCTGCCGGTCGGCATCATCACCACGCTGATCAAGGGCGACGTCTTCAATTGGGGACAGATCATGACCGGCGCGCTGCTCGGAGCCGCGCCGCCGCTCATCATCTACGCCTTCCTGATGGACTACTACATTGCCGGCCTTACCGCCGGTGCGACAAAGGGTTGAAAGCGAGGGGTTGAACTGAAATGGCCGACGTTTCCTTGCGGAAGGTAGTCAAGCGTTACGACGATGTCGAAGCCGTGCGCGGCATCGACCTCGACATCGCCGACCATGAGTTCATTGTGCTGGTCGGCCCCTCCGGCTGCGGCAAGTCGACCACGCTGCGCATGATCGCAGGCCTCGAGGACATCAGCGACGGCGACATCATGATCGGCGGCGATATCGTCAACGACGTGCCGCCGAAGGACCGCGACATCGCCATGGTGTTCCAGAACTACGCGCTCTACCCGCATATGACGGTCGCGGAGAACATGTCGTTCGGGCTGCGGCTGAAGCACTATCCCAAGGCCGAGATCAAGGCGCGGGTGACCGAAGCCGCCCGCCTCCTCGACATCACCGATCTGATCGACCGCAAGCCGAAGCAGCTCTCCGGCGGCCAGCGCCAGCGCGTCGCCATGGGCCGGGCCATCGTGCGCAATCCCAAGGTCTTCCTGTTCGACGAGCCGCTGTCCAATCTCGACGCGAAGCTCCGCGTGCAGATGCGGATCGAGATCAAGAAGGTGCACCAGAAGGTGCGCACCACCACCGTCTACGTCACCCACGACCAGGTCGAGGCGATGACGCTGGCCGATCGCGTCGTTGTCATGAACAAGGGCAAGATCGAGCAGATCGGCACGCCGAACGAGCTCTACCACAAGCCGGCGACGCGCTTCGTTGCCGGCTTCATCGGCTCGCCCGCGATGAACTTCATCCCGTGCCGGCTCGAGGACGTCGGCGGCACGCTTCAGATCCGCCTCACCGATCGTCTTGCCTTTCCGCTGCCGCCGGCCCGCGCCGCGCGCTACAACGCGCTGCCACGCACCGACAAGCTGCTGCTCGGCCTCCGTCCCGAGCATCTCACCGAGTGGCATGCGCATCTGGCGCCCGGCGTCGAGACTTTCGACACCGTGCTCGACGTCACCGAACCGATGGGGATGGAGACGCTGGTCTATTTCGGACTCGAGGGCACGCCGGTCTGCGGCCGCGTCGATCCCAATGCCGGCGCCAAGGACGGGGCACCCATGCGCCTGGCGATGGACCTCAACAACATGCACCTGCTAAATGAGGAGACCGGCGTCGTGTTGTGACGCCGCGATCCAAGAAAGCGAGCAGGTAGGGGAGCGATGGCGACCAACAAGAAGAAAATTTTCGTTACGCAAACTTTGTCGCAAGGGGCTCGCGCCCTCCTCACCCAGCGGGACGATATCGAGCTCGTCGAGTTTCCGAACCTGATCTCGGCGAAGGATTTCGAGGCCTTGTTGAAGAGCCATGCCCCCGTCCACGGCGTGGCCCTCGGCGCCACCGCTTTCGGCGAGACCGAGCTCGAGGCCGCGCGCGACATGAAGGTGGTAACCCGCATCGGCGTCGGCTACGACGCCGTCGACGTGCCCGCCCTCTCCCGCCGCAAGGTGCCGCTGATGGTCGCCGGCAGCGCCAATTCGCCCTCGGTTGCGGAGGCGGCGCTGTTCATGATGCTGACGCTGGCCAAGCGCGCGCAGGAGCTGCATTCCTGCGTCAAGGAGGGCACCTGGGCCGACCGGCTCGGCATGCTGCCGTTCGACCTCTACGGCAAGACCGTGCTGATCATCGGCTTCGGCCGCATCGGCAGCCGCACAGCGAAGCGCTGCCTGGCGTTCGAGATGAAGGTGCAGGTCTACGATCCCTACAAGGACGCCGCCGACATCAAGGCGGCCGGATGCGAGCCGGTCACCGACCTCGATGCCGCGCTGCCTCACGCCGACTTTGTCACCATCCACTGCCCGAAGACGCCGGAGACCGTCGGCCTATTCGATGCCGACAGGATCGGCCGCATGAAGGATAGATCCTACCTCATCAATACCGCGCGCGGCGGCATCGTGAAGGAAGCGGCGCTCTATGACGCACTGACGTCCGGAAAGCTCGCCGGCGCTGGCATCGACGTGTTCGAGGTGGAGCCGCCGCCGGTCAGCAACGCGCTGTTCGCGCTACCCAACGTCATCATGGCCCCGCACGTCGCCGGCGTCACGGTCGAGGCGGTGAGCCGCATGAGCGAGCAGACCGCGCGCAATATTTTGAGCGTGCTGGACGGCGATCCCATCAGGCAAAACGTCATCAACCAGGACGTGCTGGGCTGAGATTATGAAGGTCGGCGGCGCGCTCGCCCGCCTTCGGAAGGCCAGAAAGCGTCCCATTTTGGTGCAGATCGGGCCCCAACTCAGCCTTAATCAAACGCGCGTAATGGGCTTGAAACGCGGCGGCGGTGGGACAGACTGGCCGGCGCGGCGAGCTGGAGGATGGACCCTTGTCAGAGATCGACCCGACCGACCACGCGCTGGCGACCATCGCCAGCATCCTGGAGCACCCCGAGCCCGTTCTCGTCATTCGCCAGACCGAGACCGAAATCGTGGTCGCCGGAGAGCGTGAGCACATCGCGTCGGACGAGCCGCCGATCGTGGATGAGCATCCGGTGATCGACGAGCATCCCGTGGTCGAGGAGCAGCCGCTGGCGCCGGAGCACACCGATGCCGATGGCTACAGCAAGGTTGGTCCGGGACCCATGGTCGCGATCCGTCTGAAATGGACGGTCCACCGCGGCGATGACGGCCAGTACTACGTCCACGAGACCATCGGCGAGCAATCCGCGCCCGTGGTCAGCGGTCCCATGACGAGCGAGGCCGCGGTGCGCTTCGTCGACACCCAGCAAGACGAGGCGCAGCGGCGCTTCGAGCTGCTGCGCAGCGAGATCGCCGGCCGCAGCTCGCTCGCCGATTACGAACGCAAGGGCGAAGCGTAAGACCTCACTTCCTGCCGAGATAATCCTTCTTCACCAGCTCGACGCCGGCGTGCCGGAGCAGGTCGTAGGCCGTGGTGACGTGAAAGAAGAATTGCGGGACGCTGAACGTCAGCAGCAGCGTCCGGCCGGTGAAGGGCAGCTCGGTGCCGTTCTTCAATTTGAAGAAGACACTCCGTTCCGCCGCCGCATCGATCTCCGCGCGCGGCAGGCTCTCGATGAACTCGATGGACGTTGCGATGCGCGCCTGCAGCCCGGCCATGTCATGCTCCAGCGCCGGCAGCGTCACCGGCTCGCACTGCGCCAGCAGGGCCGGCGCGACCGTGGCATGGCGGCAGGCCTCGCCGACCTGCTGGGCGAGGTCATACATGTTCGGCGCAAGGCGCATGCCGAGCAAAATCGCCGGATCAAACTTCCGGGCCTCGGCATAAGCGACGCCTTTGTCGAGCAGCACGGACAGATTGCGCAGATAAGGCGCGAACAGGCCGACCGAGGCCTCGTAGATCGAGATCGTCACTTCAAGGATTCCCTTCGATTTCTGCCTTCCGAAAAGTTGTCCGCTTTTCGGTCGACCAGTGGCTGCACATTGCCATGGAAGACGGCGCCTGCAAGAAGATCTACCCGGCCTGGTTCGATAAGGCCGTGTCCTTCCGTCGCTTTGCCTCGCCAAACTTTGGACCGGCTCCGGGCCTATTGAACCCGGAACCGCCGGGAGACGACTCACACCAACGACAGTGATCTAGATCACTTTTTGCAAGCGAGCCGGCGCGTAAGCGTCGGTGCGGGGACCACCTGTTCAGGAGACGGAAATGAGGAAGCTGTTGGCCACGGCCGCATTCCTTTTGGCGAGCACTGCCGCGCAGGCGCAGTACACGTTTGAATATGGCGGGCGCACCATCCGCATCGATCCGGACCGCGGCACGGTGCAGATCCCCGGCGTCTACGACAACACAGGCCAGAATAAGCCCAAGAAGGCCAAGAAGAACGAGACGGCGCCGCAGCAGGCCACGGTCGACCCGCAGGCGCCGGCTGCTCCGGCCCCAGCTCCCGCTCCTGCTGCGCCGCCCGCAGCCGTGCAGGCACCTGCGGCTGCCGCCGTCGCGCCGCCTCCTGCGCCGCCGGCTCCGCCGACGGCCGCGACCGCGGCCAATACGCCGGCCCAAACGGCCGTTGCGCCGCCGCCTGCACCACCTCCGGCCCCTGCGCCGGTCGAGCAGCAAGCCGCGCCCGCCGTGGCCCCGCCGCCCGCCCCGGCCGTGGCTGCGGCTCCGCCAGCCCCGCCTCCGCCACCTGCGCCTGCTCCCGCGCGCGTTCAGGCGGCCGCAGTGCCGCCTGCACCTGCACCTGCAACTGCGCCGACGCGCGACCTCAATTCGCCGGTCGGCGTCTGGCTCACCGAGGAGAAAGAAGGCAAGGTCCGCATCGAGCAATGCGGCACCAACCTCTGCGGCTATTCGGTCGACAGCAAGTCGAACCAGAACGGCGAGCAGGTGCTGATCAACATGAAGGCGGGCAAGGACCAGAAATGGTCGGGCCGCATCCTCGATCCCAACTCGGGCTCGACCTACGATTCGACCATCGCCATGAAGGGCACCGACCGGCTACGTGTGCAGGGCTGCGCCTTCGGCGGAATGTTCTGCGGCGGCCAGACCTGGACGCGGGTGAACTGAGATCCGCCTGATCGTTCTTACGCAGACAAGGGGCCCGCGATGCGGGTCCCTTTGCTTTTGCGCCCTGCCGTGCCGGCGTGCGCAGGCTCACACAGCCTCCTGCGCACGTGACAGCCCTCACATTGCCGGTTCCGCGCACGTGTCACGGTCCCCCGCATGGTCAACCACAGGGGCGTGTCATGAACGTGTTTCGCAAGGCTCTATTCGCCACCGCCGTCGTCATCGCTGTCCCGCTCGCGCAGGCCGACGCTGCGACAAGCACGTTCGATGGCGCGTGGAACGTCCGAATTGCTTCATCAAGCCAGGCCTGCGGCAACGGCGCGACTGTCTCTATCGGCATCAATAATGGTCAGATCGCCTCGAGCAGCGCCGCGGTGACGGCGTCGGGGCGCGTCGCCGATGCCGGCAACATCAAGGTCACCCTGAGCACCGGCATCAAGCGTGCCGTTGGCTTCGGCCGGCTCAGCGGCGCGTCCGGCTCCGGCACTTGGCGCGGCGCCATGTGCACGGGCACGTGGACCGCGAAGCGGATATGAGATTCGGTGTCCCGGAAAAGCGGCGACGCGCCAGCGTTGCCGCGCAGAGCCGGGACCAATGCGCTCAGTGGCGCGAAGGCTCTGGGCCCCGGGATCGGCGACGCATCGCCTTAAGGCGATGCGTCTTGTCTGGGGCACGCGACTATCCCACCGCCGCGCCATACTCCGCGTCGCTGACCGGCTCCAGCCAGGTCGAGTAGACGCCGTCGAGCGCTTCCTGCATGGCGATGTGGCACATGCCGTTGGTTGGTGACGCCCCGTGCCAGTGCACTTCACCCGGCGGAATCCAGACGGTGTCGCCGGGACGGATTTCCTGGACCGGGCCGCCCTTGGTCTGAACGCGACCGACGCCTGAGATCACGTAAAGCGTCTGGCCGAGCGGATGATGATGCCAGTTGGTGCGCGCGCCGGGCTCAAATGCGACGCGCGAGACGTTCAACCGCGCAGGCGGCGGGGCCATGTTGATGGGGTCCTGCCACACGGTGCCGGTGAAGTGTTCCTTCGGCGCGCGGCGGGTCGGCCGCGTGCCGGCGAGCGTGATGTCCATGAGGGTCCTCGTTCCTTTGTCCGTTACTTCTTGCTGGCGGCGTAGCGCGCCTTGGTTTCGGCGTTCATGGGATAGAGGCCCGGCAGCACCGCGCCGTTGTTCACCTCGTTGACGATCCAGGCTTCCATCCGCTCCTGCTCGACGCCCTCATTGAGGACATGATCGAGCATCGCCTGCGGGATCAGCACGCAGCCGTCCTGGTCGGCGACCACGATGTCGTTCGGGAAGACGGCAACGCCGCCGCAGCCGATCGGTTCGCCCCAGCCGACGAAAGTGAGGCCTGCAACCGACGGCGGCGCGGCATAGCCGTCGCACCAAACCGGCAAATTGGTGCCAAGCACGCCCTCGACGTCACGCACCACGCCGTCGGTGACAAGCGCGGTGACGCCGCGCTTGACCATGCGCGCGCAAAGGATGTCGCCGAAGATGCCGGCATCGGTGATGCCCATGGCATCGACCACGGCGATGCAGCCCTCCGGCATCGCCTCGATCGCGGTGCGGGTCGAGATCGGCGACGACCAGGATTCCGGCGTCGCCAGATCCTCGCGCGCCGGCACGAAGCGCAGCGTGAAGGCCGGTCCCACCAGCCGCGGCAGGCCCGGCCGCAACGGACGCGCGCCGCGCATCCACACATTGCGCAGCCCCTTCTTCAGCAGGACCGTGGTGATGGTGGCGGTGGTGATGCCGGCGAGGGTCTTGCGGGCTTCGGGGGACAGCGACATGGACGAGAACGAGCTCCAAGGTGCGGGACAGAACGCGCGCATCTTGCGAGCCGCGAGCTTTGCGTCAAGGGCCAAGAGGCTAGCAATTACGCAGGGCCGCAGCGCCGTTATGCGATGCGATAACAAGGCTTTATCGCTTCCCCTTGCATTAATTTATTGGACTTGCGGGCACATTTACGCGAAGCAGGGACAAGCGGAACTCAAGGTCGAGCCCGCATTCCCGAGAAGCCCGATTACGACAGCGCTCTGACAGCTCAATGGCCGCGACGCTTCCCCCGCCCCGCCTTCTGCCCAGCGGCGACAGTGCCGTCACGGTCGAGTTCAGCCGCACCATCGACGACGATGCCAACCAGCGCGTGCTGGCGCTCGACAAGGCGCTCGCTGCGACACCCATCGACGGCATCACCGAGACGGTGCCGACCTATCGCTCGCTGCTGGTCCATTACGATCCCGGCAAGATCGGCTTTGAGGCGCTGGGCGAAAAGATCCTCCCGATCGCCACCCGGCCGCTGCCGCCGGTCACCAAAGCGCGCCGCTGGCGCGTTCCCGTCGCCTATGGCGGCGAGCACGGCATCGACCTCGAGGACGTCGCCAAGACGTTGGGCACCACGCCCGATGACATCGTCATCAGGCATTCTGGCGGCGATTATAAAGTCGCCATGATCGGCTTCACGCCGGGCTGGTCCTATCTCAGCGGTCTCGACAAATTCCTGCACATGTCGCGGCGGCAATCGCCACGGCTGCTGACGCCATCAGGCACGATCTCGATCGGCGGCGTCCAGGCCGGCATCCAGTGCCTGGCCGCCCCGAGCGGCTGGCATCTGCTCGGCCGCACCCCGGTGCGAACCTATCAGCTCCACCGCAATCCGACCTTCCTCACCGAGCCCGGTGACCGCGTCACGTTCTACCCGATCGACCACAAGACATTCGAGGACATGGACCGCGCTGCGGAAGCCGGCGAGATCGTCGCCGAGCAGGTGGACGCATGAGCCGGCTCGTGGTTGCCAGCATCGGCCCTGCCAGCTCGGTCCAGGACGGCGGCCGCCACGGCGCGCAGCGCTACGGCTTGACCGTGAGCGGAGCGATGGACCGGCTGTCGCTTGCGGCGGCGAACACGCTGGTCGGCAACGAGCCGTTCGCGGCCGCCATCGAGATCGGCCCGTTCGGTGCCTCCTTCACCGCCCGCGACGGCGCCGTGCGCGTGGCGATATCGGGCGCGCCGCGCAATGCGGACATCGCCGGCAGCCCGGTCGCGATGGACACCTCGGTGACGCTCAAGGATGGCGAGACGCTGACGCTCGGCTTTGCCCGCGGCGGCGCCTTCACCTATCTCGCGATCGAAGGCGCCATCAAGGGCGAGGCAGTGTTCGGCAGTCTTGCTGTGAACGCCCGCGCCGGCCTCGGCAGCCCCTACCCGCGCCCGCTCCAGGCCGGTGACGAGTTCACGGTCGATGCCGCCAGCGGCGCACCGGAGCTGCGCATCGAGCTGCCGAAGCCGGCGACCGGTCCGATCCGCGTGCTGCTAGGGCCTCAGGACGACGAATTCGACGACGCCAACAAGGCGCTGCTCCTGGACAGCGAATGGAAGATCTCGGCGACCTCCGACCGCATGGGCTACCGCCTCGAGGGCCCCGCGATCAAGCATCTGCACGGCCACAACATCGTCTCCGATGGCACGGTCAACGGCAGCATCCAGGTGCCCGGCAACGGCGCGCCGATCGCGCTGATGATGGATCGCGGCACCTCCGGCGGCTATCCGAAGATCGCAACCGTGATCACGGCCGACATCGGCCGCCTCGCCCAGACCTCGGCAGGAACCGCGTTCCGCTTCAAGGCGGTCAGCATGGCCGAAGCGCAGGACGAGGCGCGCAAGTTCGCGCATGCGATCCGCAGCCTGCCCGATCGCCTGCGCTCCTCCGACATCGTCGCCCTCAACATCGAGGCGCTCAGCGATGCTAACGTGGCGGGCTATGCGGTCAGCGCGGTCGATGCCGGGACGTGGCAGGTCACGGCGGAGCCGTAAGCGACAACAAGACCAGAGGCGGAAAGCAACCCATGAAGACAGTCGATCTGAATTGCGACCTCGGCGAAGGTTTTGGCGCGTGGGAGATGGGCAATGACGCCGCGATGATCGAGCTGGCAAGCTCGGTCAACGTCGCCTGCGGCTTCCATGCCGGCGACCCCGACATCATGCGCCGGACGGTGGAGCTTGCGAAGGCGCGCGGCGTCTCGGTCGGCGCGCATCCCGGCTATCGCGACCTGCACGGCTTCGGCCGGCATCCGATCGCAGGGCTCAAGGCCTCCGAGATCGAGAACCTCGTCGCCTATCAGATCGGCGCGTTGCAGGCGATCGCGACCGCGGCCGGCTACAAGGTCACCCATGTGAAGGCGCACGGCGCGCTCTCCAACGTCGCCTGCGAGGACGACATGACGGCGAAGGCGATCGCCGCCGGCATCAAGGCGGTGGATCCCAGCCTGATCTTCGTCGTGCTCGCCAATTCGAAGCTGGTGAAGGCCGGCGAAGACGCCAACCTGCCGATGGTGCACGAGGTGTTCGCCGACCGCGCCTATGAGGATGACGGCAACCTCGTCTCACGCAAGAAGCCCGGCGCGGTGCTGCACGATGCCAAGGCGATCGCCGACCGGGTCGTGCGCATGGTGCAGGACGGCGCGGTGGTGTCGGTCACAGGCAAGGTCATCAAGATGCGCACGGATACAGTGTGCATCCATGGCGACACGCCCGGCGCGGTCGAGATCGCGCGCGGCGTGCGGCAGGCGTTGAAAGCTGCGGGGATCGATGTGGCGCCGTTCAAGCGCGGAGCGTAACAAACGCTCGGTAACGTAGGGTGGATTAGCGAAGCGTAATCCACCTCTTCTGCTGCAGCCATACAAGTGGTGGGTTACGCCTTCGGCTAACCCACCCTACGCAGACACATCAAAACGGATGCACCGACAGCGTCCCGAACACGATCGCCGCGATCACCGCAAACGCGCTGTACA
Source organism: Bradyrhizobium yuanmingense (assembly GCF_900094575.1). Taxonomy (GTDB): domain Bacteria; phylum Pseudomonadota; class Alphaproteobacteria; order Rhizobiales; family Xanthobacteraceae; genus Bradyrhizobium; species Bradyrhizobium yuanmingense. The sequence goes on from NZ_FMAE01000005.1 coordinate 227,073, forward strand.
TCGCAACGTGGTGCATGCTCGCCCCGGTCCGGCGCGAGAGCGAGCGCGCGTAGAAGTGCAGCCTGGCTTCCGCCGATAGTTCGCGCATGGTCGATCTCCAACGCCCCATTTGCGGGAGTATGAAGGATCAACCAGGGCGGGAGGCAAGACGGTGGCGGAAATAGCGATGGGGGTTCTCCGGAGGCCCCCCATCGCAGATGCAAATTCTCTTCACCAGCAGGTTCCGAGAATCTTATTCGTTAGAATCCAAGCCAGTTGGAACCGGGACGGATGACAATCGGATGACGCCCAACCCCGAGAGGGAGTCGTCCGACTAATACACGTCAGCCTGGAAGCGGCCGGTCTTCTTGAGTTCGGCGACGAAGCTGACGGCCTCATCGGTCGAACGTGCCCCGAACTGGGCGACGATGTCGACCAGCGCGCGCTCGACGTCCTTGGCCATGCGCTTGGCATCGCCGCAGATGTAGAGATGCGCGCCCTCGGCGAGCCAGGTCCACAATTCGCGGCCGACCTCGCGCATGCGGTCCTGCACGTAAAACTTCTTCTCGCCGTCGCGCGACCAGGCCAGCGACAGGCGCGTCAGAAGCCCGGAGGTCTTCATGGCGTTGAGCTCGTCCTGATAGAAGAAATCGCAATCGCTGCGCTGATGGCCGAAGAACAGCCAGTTCTTGCCGGGCGCGCCGGTCGCCTTGCGGTCGAACAGGAAGGCGCGGAACGGCGCGATGCCGGTGCCGGGACCGACCATGATGATCGGCGTCTTCGGGTCCTGCGGCAGGCCGAAATTGTGCGCCTTCTGCACATAGACCTTGAGCTTCTCGCCTTCGTTGATCCGCTCGCCGAGGAAGGTCGAGGCGACGCCGAGCCGCCTGCGCTTGCCGATGACGTAGCGCACCGAGTCCACCGTCAGTGACAGCTTTCCCGGCGTCGCATTGTGCGAGGACGAGATCGAGTAGAGCCGCGGCTGCAGCGGCTCCAGCGCCTCGACGAAGGCCTCGGGATGCGGCCGCGTGCCGGAAAACTTCTGCAGTGCCGCCATCACGTCGAGCGTCGCGGCATCCCCATCGGGATCCTCTCCCTGCGCCAGCGCCCGCGCCTTCTCGCGCTGCGCGCCGCCGGTGATGAAGGAGATCAGCTCGAACAGCGTGTCGGGCGCCGGCGACAGCGAGACGTCGTCGATCAGCACCTCGCGCAACGTCTTGCCGTTGACTTTGGTCGTGTGGGAGGCGCCGAGCAGCGCGATGATCTGGTCGACGAGGCCGACGTCGTTGCGCGGGAAGACGCCAAAACTGTCACCAACCACATAGTCGAGCTTGCCCTCGGAGAGATCGAACTCGATGTGATAGGTCTCCTTCTCCGACTTGCCCTTGTTGAGAAGACGGCGCGACAGGAAGGTCGCCTGGATCGGATTGTCCCGCGAGCGGCCGGGCTCTGCGATCGTCACGGTCACAGCCGGCGCCGGAGCGCCGGCCTTGTCGGTGCTCTTGTCGGTGGTCTTGGCCGCGGGCGCCTTGTCCAGCTCCTCGTACAGCGATTTCAGCATCCGCGCGGTTTCCTTGCCGCCGGGGACGCACAGATTGAGCCGCGCTTCGCTACGGCTCGCGATTGCTTCCGAATAATCGTGGCAATTGTAGCCGCACTGGCCGCAATCCTGCTGTGCCATCGCCGCCATCATCTTGCGGCGCAAGGGACGGCCTTCGGCAAGCTTCATCCGCTGGGCGATCGGCATGGTCTGGTCGTGCCACGGCGCTTCGCCGTCGTCGCCGTCACCGGCCTGCATGACGGCGGCGCCCTGCTCTGCCGACAGCGGCGTTGCGACGTCAGGCGACAAAAGCCCGGCAAAGAAGCCGTTCAGCCAGGAGCGCTGCGCATCCGAGAACGGGGCGCTGGCGGGGATGATATCGAGTTTCGGCGGAGGCGTGATCTGGTTCATGCGGACACCTGTGCATCGGCAAGCTTGCGCAGCGTTTCGCCGTCATGGCGGCGCGCGAAGGAGAGGAAGGTTTCGTCGGGCGAGGCGCGGTGGGCGAGATAGGCCTTGAGCAGCGCCTCGACCGTCTTCGGCGCGTCCTCGGCCTTGAGGTCGTGATAGACCTCCTGCCCGACATCGGCGTCGGGGCCGAACCCGCCGCCAGTGAAGAGGTGATAGCCCTCGACGGTGTCCTCCTCATTGATCGGCACGCGCGCGCCGATCAGTCCGATGTCGCTGATGTAGTGCTGCGCGCAGGAATGATGGCAGCCGGTCAGGTGGATGTTCACCGGCTTGTCCATCGCGACGCGCGGCTCGCACCAGTCACCGATCTCCGCGGCATTGCGCTTGGTATTGGACGCCGCGAAGCGGCAGCCGGCATTGCCGGTGCAGGCGATCAGGCCGGCGCGGATGTGCGAGGCCTCGACCGCGAGCCCGATCTGCTTGATCGCGGCAATGGCGAGCTCGACATTCGCGTCGCGCACGCCCGAGATCAACAGGTTCTGCCAGACCGTGAGCCGGATCTCGCCGTCACCGAGATCCTGCGCCACCTTGGCGAGGCCCCGCATCTGATCGGAGGTGAGCTTGCCGAGCGTGAGCGATACGCCAATCCAGTTGAGGCCGTCCTGCTTCTGCTTGTGCACGCCGATATGGGCCATGCGGTCCGCCGCGGGCCGCGGCGCGAACGCCTCTTCCGGCACGCGCGTGAACGGCGTCTTCAACCGCTCCTCGACCAGCTTGAGGAAGCCGTCATGGCCCATCGCGTCGAGCACGTATTTAAGCCGTGCCTTGTTGCGGTTGGTGCGGTCGCCATGCTCGATGAACACGCGCACGATGGCGTCGGCGACGGCGGTCGCCTGCTCCGGCTTGACGATGATGCCGGAATATTTCGCAAAGTCTTTGTGACCGGTGATGCCGCCGAGGCCGAGCCGGAACCAGACGCCGGGCTCGACGCCGAAACCGTCCTTTACCTCATAGGCCGTGAAGGCGATGTCGTTGGTCTCTTCAAGCACCGCGATCCGGCCGGCGCCGTCGAAGGCGACGTTGAACTTGCGCGGCAAACCGTAGAGCGAGCGGTCGTTGAGGATGTGGTAGTGCCACTCGCGGGCATAGGGCCGCGTGTCGATGATTTCCTGCGGATCGATGCCGGCGGTCGGCGTTCCCGTCACGTTGCGGATGTTGTCGGCGCCGGAGCCGCGCGAGCACAGGCCGAGCTCCTGGATGCCCTCGATCATTCTGATCGCGTGCTTCGGCGGAATCTCGCGCAGCTGGAGATTGGCGCGCGTCGTCACGTGGCTGTAGGGGCCGCAGAGCTCGTCGGCGAGATCGGCAAGGCCCGACAGCTGCCAATGCTTCATGATGCCGTTCGGGATGCGCAGGCGGCACATGTAGGAGTCCTGCGTCGGCGCGACATAGAAGATGCCGTAATAGCGCCAGCGGAAATTGTCCGCCGGGCTCGGCGGGGTGTTGTCGAGCGCCTGCTGGCGAAGCCGCGGATAGGCGTCGAAGGGATGCTCGTCGCGCTTGAACTTCTCCTGATCGGCGAGCTTCTTGCCCGACGCGATCACCTTGTCCTGCGCCTTGATGTGCACGGCATCGGGACCCACAGGCTCGGCATTCGCCTTGCCGCTGCCGCCACCACCAAGGCCGCGGCCGACGCGGCTGATCTGCAGGCCGGTCGTGAAGCCTTCGAGATAGCGTTTCTGCTCGTCGGTAAAGTCGACTGAGACCGTATCGATTTTCATGGTGTGTAACGAAGCTCCTGCGGCCACCTTCGGTGGCTTCGACGGATTGCGCGACCCGCGAGGAACGTCAGGCTGGCTCAGGAGCCGGCTTCGTCACTCGCGGTCCGATCAGCTTCGTTGCTGCGGGACTTGGCTCAGCAGGCACCTATGACAAGCTGGCCGCAGCGCAACATTCAAGTTGCGTGCCAGCTTGGTCGAAATAAAAACCAATGAAGTTTCAGATAATTAGGACGTCACCCGGAAACTGCCGGCTTGGGAACTCTCCCGAAATACGAGCAGCCAGCTCAAACATTAGCCAAGGATCTTAGTTGCTCAAAAGCGAAGCAACCACGAATCAGGCCTTCCAGCGCCCGACCCCGAAGGCCTCGAGATGCCCGCGGATATCGTTGGGGTCGAAGGCCGGACCGGCAAAGGCCCCGAACGCTGCGGGAGCCTCAGGCGGCGCCCTGTTGCCGAGCGCCGCGTCGTAGAGATCGGGCCTGAACACCGCCATCGCCGTCTTGACCCCGTCAGGGGTGAGCGCCGTCTGGCCCCAGCGCACCATTTGGGCATAGAGCCAGGCGGCTTGGACCGGATCGGGACGCCCTGCCCCTTCGCGTCCGACCAGCAGGTAGCGGCCGCTTTCGCGGAAGGTGCCATCGGGCGAGATCTTCAGGCGCCCCGTCAGGGTGCGTTGGATGACCTCGGCGTCGACGCCGATCCGTTCGGGTTGGGCCAGGATCTGCGCCGCCTCGGTCCGGTTCTCGGGATGCTCGATGAACTCGGCGGCCTTCACGGCTGCCCGCACCAGGGCTGCGACCACGTCCGGATTCTTGTCGGCCCAGGTCTGGCGGATTGCCAGCACCTTCTCCGCCGCACGGACCAGAATGTCGGCGACGAAATGCAGGATATGGCCGATGCCGAGATCGACCGCGACCGAGTTCCAGGGCGCGCCGACGCAGAACGCATCGACATGGCCGTTCTTGAGACTGTCGACCATATAGGGCGGCGGCAGCACCACGAGGCGCACGTCTTCGTCGGGATCCACGCCCGCCGCCGCCATCCAGAACCGCAATTGATAATTGTGGGTGGAGAACGGGAAGGTCATGCCGAAGGTGAGCGGCTCGGCCCCTGCCTTGCGGCGCTTGGCAACCACCTTCGCCAGCGCTTTCGCCGTCGCCATCGGGTCGAAGCGATCGCCGTCGATCTCCTCCATCAGCGCGGCATGGAGCGCCGGCGACACCGTGATGGCATTGCCGTTGATGCCGAGATTGAAGGCCGCGGCGATCGGCACCTTGACGTGACCGAGGCCGAGCGAGGACGCGATCGCCACCGGCGCGAGCAGATGCGCGGCATCGAACAGGCCGATATTGAGCTTGTCGCGGACGTTGGACCAGGAGACCTCGCGCACCAGCTCGACCTCGAGCCCCTCGGCGGCGGCAAAGCCCTTGTCGACCGCGACGATCAGCGCGGCGGCATCGACCAGCGGAATGAACCCGATGCGGAGGGGAACGGTCATTTCAGCATCTCCGACGCGGTGATGATCGACTGCGCGATCTCGCCGATTTTCTTCTTCTCGCGCATCGCGGTGGAGCGCAGCAGCACATAGGCCTCGTCCTCGGTCAGGCCCTTCACCTTCATCAGAATGCCCTTGGCGCGCTCGATGATCTTGCGGTCCTCGAGTTGCGACTTGGTGCGCTCCAGTTCCTCCTGGAGCTTGGCGAAGGCGTTGAAACGGGACACGCAAAGGTCGAGGATCGGCTTGATGCGCTCCTTCTTCAGCCCGTCGACGATATAGGCCGACACCCCCGCCTCGACCGAGGCCTGGATCGAGGCTGAATCGCTCTGGTCGACGAACATGGCGACCGGCCGCTTCACCGCGCGGCTGACCTGGAACATCGCCTCCAGCACGTCGCGGCTGGGGTTTTCGAGATCGATCACGATGATGTCGGGGTCCGCCGCATAAATACGGGCCAGCAGGCTCTGCATCTCGCTGATATGGACGACTTGGGTAAACCCGGCCTCGCGCAATCCCTCCTCCAGGATCGCGGCCCGGATCGGGCTTTCGTCGACGATCACGATTTTGGGCGACTGTTCGGCGCTCATGGCTCACTCACGGCAGCTGATTCATCCATAGCACGCCGGATCGCCCTGCAAAGGGTTGTAATTATGGGCAATTGGGACTAGCTCAGGCCGGTCAATCAGGCAGATTAGATATGGATCAGACGGCTGCGCCCAAGGTCAGCTTCGGGTCGCTCGGGTGTCCCTGACACGACGAATGTAAACTCTCCGTGCCGCCCTCCCGCAAGAAAACGCTCGCGCAGCCTTCAGCTGCGAAGCAGAACTCATGCTCTCACGGAATCTTCGCGCCAACGATCATCTTGTCGAGAAGTGGCACCGCGGCCAGCACCGCCGCCTCAGTGCGGCCGGAGACTGCTAGCCGCACGACGTAGGAATTGCCGTCCTTGTCGAGATCAGCGTAATGCGCGATCACTTCAACCGGCTGGTCCTTCAGGGATGGATTGTCGTAGCGGTTGATGACGACCTTGGGGTTGACCGAGGGAAGCGTAGTGATCTTGGCATTCTTGCCGGATGTCGTCGCCCAATCGCTATCGCTCGTTGCGATCCATTGAACCAGTTCGGTGCGGTCCTCGTTATAGCGGCCTTCGGCATAGATGATTGCTTCTGCTTTACCGAATGTCTTCCCTTTGGGAACGAACATCGATGCGCCGTATTTGAGACTCGCGGCCTCATCCCTCGTCCACCCGTCGGGTGCCTTCACGCGAGGCCTGAATTCCGGACACAATCGTTCCTGCCGATCGCAGACATGGATGATCTTGTCGACTTCAGCGCGGGCCGGAAACATGGCGCCATAGGAAACGGTAACGAAAGCCAAGCCGAAGATGAAGCGGCGCATCGTGGTTAAGCTCCGTGAAATCAAGCAAGAAACCGAATAACAACCAAAACGGGCGTGTTCGAGCAATTCACCTCGGATCCTCCACTCGCTCGATCCGAATGAGCTTCCAGACCAGGAACCGTCAGTCAGTAATACCGGCGCTGGTGACTGGCCGATCACGCCAACTACGCGCGCGTACTGCTTTAGCCACGCGCCGCATACGTTAGTTGTTGAATTTCGCCATCGGTTCAATTACTTGGATCGCAAATCCAGACAATTCAGATAGGCTCCAGGCGATTACATGGACAGAGCGCCGCGCATTTCATTCACGTCACTCGGGTGTCCCAAGGCCTTGGTGGATTCCGAGCGCATCATCACGCGGCTGCGCGCGGAGGGCTATGAGCTCGCCCGCAAGCATGACGGGGCGGACATCGTCATCGTCAACACCTGTGGCTTCCTCGACAGCGCCAAGCAGGAATCGCTCTCGGCGATCGGCGAGGCCATGGCCGAGAACGGCAAGGTGATCGTGACCGGCTGCATGGGCGCGGAACCGGAAGCGATCGAGCAGGCCTATCCGGGCGTGCTGTCCATCACCGGCCCGCAGCAATATGAGAGCGTGCTGGACGCCGTGCACCGCGCGCTGCCGCCGGCGCACAATCCGCATCTCGATCTGGTGCCGCCGCAGGGCATCAAGCTGACCCCGCGCCACTACGCGTACTTGAAGATCTCCGAAGGCTGCAACAACCGCTGCACCTTCTGCATCATCCCGAAGCTGCGCGGCGACCTGGTCTCGCGCCCCGCCGATGACGTGCTGCGCGAGGCCGAGCGGCTGGTCGGTGCCGGCGTCAAGGAGCTTTTGGTGATCTCGCAGGACACCTCGGCCTATGGCGTCGATCTGAAATACGCCGAGAGCCCGTGGAAGGACCGCCAGGTCCGCGCCAAATTCCTCGACCTCGCGCGCGAGCTCGGCGAGCTCGGCGCCTGGGTCCGGCTGCAATATGTCTACCCCTACCCGCATGTCGACGAGATCATCGCGCTGATGACGCAAGGCAAGGTGCTGCCCTATCTCGACATTCCGTTCCAGCATGCGAGCCCCGAGGTGCTGAACGCGATGAAGCGTCCGGCGGCGCAGGACAAGACGCTGGCGCGGATCAAGCGCTGGCGCGAGGAATGTCCCGATCTCGCCTTGCGCTCGACCTTCATCGTCGGCTTCCCCGGCGAGACCGATGCCGATTTCGCCTATCTGCTCGACTGGCTCGACGAGGCCGAGATCGACCGCGTCGGCTGCTTCAAATACGAGCCGGTCGCCGGCGCCACCTCGAACGCGATCGAAAACCCGGTGCCCGAAGCGGTCAAGCAGGAGCGCTACAACGCGCTGATGGCCCGGCAGCAGAAGATCTCGGCGCGCCGGCTGAAGCGCAAGGTCGGCACGCGGCAGCAGGTCATCATCGACGAGGTCGGCCCGACGGTGGCCAAGGGCCGCTCCAAGGCCGATGCGCCCGAGATCGACGGCGCAGTCTATCTCTCCAGCCGCCGTCCCTTGCGTGTCGGCGAGATCGTCACGGCGAAGATCGAGCGCGCCGACGCATACGATCTGCACGGCAGCGTCGCGGGATTCTGACCGCGTTCCGTCATTGCGAGCGTAGCGAAGCAATCCAGAATCCCTCCGCGGGAACAGTCTGGATTGCTTCGCTGCGCTCGCAATGACAGTGTAGAGACAATCACGCCAGCCATTTCGGCACCCAGCGCTCCGGCCTTGGTGCACGGGCGAGATCGGCTTTCGCCTCGGAGAGCAATGCCGGTTCGCCGTCGATGGTCGGGCGTACATCGTATTCGAAGCTCGGCATGACGCGGCCGTCGGTGTAGAGTCCGAACCTCATCGCGTACCATAACCCGAGCTCAGGCTGAGCCTTCCACATCTGTTCGCGCAGCTCGCGCAGCAGGGATTCGATCGAAGCGGCTTCCTCGAACGGCTGCGGCCCGCGCGTCAGCACGCGCGCTTGGTATTGCTTGCCGACGATTGCGACCTCGAAACGCGTCTTATCCCAGCCATTCTTGCCCTTGGGCAGATGGGCGGCCAGCCGCCAGCCGAGTTCGGCCATCATGCGATGGTTGGCCCAATAATCCTCGCGGTCCCGGCTCCATTTTTCCATGAAGCCGCGGAAATCAGGCAGCTCCGGAGGCCCGTCGTCACACGCCGCCTTGTCGCCAACGGGCTGTCCAGCGAGCCATTGCGCAAGTTCGACGGTCTGAGGCTCGACTTCGTCATGCGGCTTCAGATCGCTCCAGGCCCTGTCGAATTGCTGCGACGTCAGCCTCGTCAGCAGCGCATCGAGGCTCGGCGCCAGCAATTCGTAGTCACCCTCGGATCCCAGCCCGACGATCGGTGGATTGTCACGATCAAGACCCGCGCCATACCAGCCGCCGACGGCCGAGCCGTCAGGCAGGCGCATGAACAGCGAGAACCGGTCGCGCAAGGAACTGCCGTCGACGATCGGCGCGGAGTCCGAGAATTGGCCCTGCAGCGAGAAGCAGCCGACGCTGCCCCAGGGACGCCCCTTCAGCCAGGCCGCAAAGTCGACCAGCAGCGGCGGCGCCTCGATGCCAGGCGGAAACGCGCCGCGAATGCTGTCGAGGTCGATCGGATAGGGCGTATCGGACAAGGCTTTGAGCTATCTGGTTGGTCCCGCCTTCTTGGTCTGGGCGGTGATGCATTCGGTTCGAACCAAGTCGCGTCCTTCGATCACAAACGCGCTAGAGGCGCAATGGTTTCGACGCGAGAGACAATGAAACACGATGAAACGTCAGGGATTCTCCTCAAGCTGTCCGCACTCGGCCTGACGATAACCCTGCTCGCGCTGCCGGCCCCCGCCGACGCGCGATCACCATCCGCCGCGCAGGCCCGCCAGTGGTGCTTCGCAAATGACGGCGGAGGCAGTGACGACCGGCGCTTCGCCGGCTGCTCGGCCCTGCTCAAGGCCAATCCCGACGATGTGCACGCGCTCGCCAATCGCGGCGAAATGTTTCGGCGACGTGGCGAGCCCGAGCGCGCCGTGGCGGATTTCAGCCGTGCCATCGACCTCGGTGCGAAGGATCCCGACATCCTGTACAATCGCGGCATCGCCAATGACGATCTCGGCGACGCCGATCGCGCCATTGCCGACTACACGCGCGCCATTCGGCTGAACGCCCGCGACCCGCTCTATTTCAACAACCGAGGCAACTCCTACATTCACAAGAACGCTTACGAGCTCGCGATGGCCGACTACGATCGGGCCATCAAGCTCGATCCGAAATTCGCGCTCGCCTATTTCAATCGCGGCACCGCCTTCAGCAACCACGGCGACGATGCGCGTGCACTTGCGGACTTTAATCTGTCGATCAAGTTCGACCCGAACTACGGGCCGGCCTACGGCAACCGCGCCCGCATTTATCGCGACCGCGGCGACCGCCCCCGAGCGCTGGCCGATTTCGCCAAATCGGTCGATCTCAGTCCGAACAACGACCGCGACTACTATGCGCGCGCGAACATGTATTTCGATACGCACGATTATGCGCTGGCACTCGACGATTACGACCGCTCCATCAGAGCGAATGCGAACCGCGCGGACGTGTTCAATTCGCGCTGCTTCACCCGCGCGATCGTCGGCCGCCTGCAGGAGGCGCTGGCCGATTGCGAGCAGTCGCTCAAGATGGCTCCCAACGATGCCTACACGCTGGACAGCCGCGCCCTTGCCCATCTCAAGCTCGGCAATCTCGACGCGGCGATCGCCGATTACGATGCCGCGCTGAGCATCAAGCCGGGGCTCGACGGCTCGCTCTACGGCCGCGGACTGGCGAAGCGCAAGAACGGTGACAGCGAAGGCGCCGTGCGCGACATCGCGGCCGCAAAGGCGATCAACGCCGGCATCGCCGATGTGTTCTCGCACTATGGCGTGGAGTAAGCGTCACGTTAGGAATGTGACACTATAATGCATTCACGCAGCGGTCACGGACTCGGCCTAACTCTGCCCGCGTCTTCAACGCGAGCGAGGGATGAGGATGAGCCGCCTCTCGGACATGCTGCGCACGCAGCGCTTCGACGATTACCGCTTCTACCACCAAAGCACCGTCAACCAGACGCTGCACCTGATCAGCGCCGTCATCTTCCTCGGCTGCTATGCCCTGCTGTTCAAGGACCCTGCTCTCGCCGGCATCGTCGGCTGGCTCGCGATGCTGACGCGGCAGACCGGGCATTTCTTCTTCGAGCCGAACGGCTATGACGCCGTCAACGGCGTCAGCAACGAACACAAGGAAGCGATCAAGGTCGGCTACAATCAGGCCCGCAAGATCGTGCTGCTGCTGGTCTGGGGCAGTGCGCCGCTGGCGCTGTTCGCCTTTCCGACGCTGTTCGGATTGTTCGATGCGCCGGCGTCCCGCCTCGATTTCGTCCGGCATGTCGGCGCGCTCTGGCTCGCCATCGGCATCGGCGGCGGACTTGCGCGCATGCTGCAGCTCTTCGCCACCCGCGACGTCACCACGGGCTTGGTCTGGGTGTTCAAGGTGCTGACCGACCCCTTCCACAACATCGCGCTGTACTGGAATTCGCCGCTCAAGCTGCTGCGGGGCGAGCTGATCGACACCGCAATCGCGGATGCGGATTGGGGCGATGCAGAGGCCGAGGAAGCCGCGCACCCGACCTGACCGATGCACGCTCGGCGTGCATCTTGAAAAAAGCCTGCTTGACAAGTCCTGCCATTCGGCTGTACGGACCCGCCCCATGATCAACGCCCGGACCAACCAGCGCACCGAAATGCTCCGCCGTCGCTCCCGCGACGACGAGAGGGTGCGCCATGTCCGAGGACGCCGCTGAACCACTGAATTCAGCTAGTTTTCGAGAAAGGCCGCACCCGCAAGGTGCGGCCTTTCTGCTTTTTGCGCCCTTTTTTCCACCCGCCTCCAGAGGAGTACGACATGACCACGCATCCGTATGACGCGCTGATGGACATCACCGCACGGCCCAAGACCGTGTTCGTCCGCGGCGCCGGCTCCTACCTCTGGGACGACAGCCGCAAGCGCTATCTCGATTTCGTGCAGGGCTGGGCCGTGAACTGTCTCGGCCATTCCCCGCCCGCGATCGCCGACGCGCTCGCAGCTCAGGCCAAGCGGCTGCTGACGCCGAGCCCGGCCTTCTACAACGAGCCGAGCCTCAAGCTGGCGCAGGCGCTGGTCGAGCACAGCGCGTTCGATCAAGTGTTCTTCGCCAATTCGGGCGCTGAAGCCAACGAAGGCGCGATCAAGCTCGCGCGCAAATATGGCAGCCTGCACAAAGGCGGCGCGTTCGAGATCATCAGCTTCGAAGGCGGCTTCCACGGCCGAACGCTGGCGACGATGTCGGCTTCAGGCAAGAAAGCGTTCGAGCCGCTGTTCGAGCCGAAGGTCGCGGGCTTCAAGAAGGCCAAGCTGAACGACATCGGCTCGGTCGAAGCTCTGATCAACGCCAACACCGTCGCCGTGATGCTCGAGCCGATCCAGGGTGAATCCGGCGTGTGGCCTGCGACCGATCAGTTCCTGCAGCAGCTGCGCGCGCTGACCGAAGCGCACGGCCTCCTGCTTATTTTCGACGAGATCCAGACCGGCATGGGACGGACCGGAAAGCTCTTCCATTATGAGCACACGGCGATTGCGCCCGACATCATGACGCTCGGCAAGGGCATCGGCGGCGGCGTGCCGCTCGCGGCCCTGCTCGCGAGCGAACGCGCCTCATGCTTCGAGCACGGCGATCAGGGCGGCACGTTCAACGGCAACCCGATCATGTGCGCGGCGGGCCTCGCGGTGCTCGAGGAGGTCAAGAAGCCCGACTTCCTGAAACAGGTCGCCGAGACCGGCCTCCTGCTCGAAAGCGAACTGCAGAAGGTCTCGGCCCGGCATGGCCTCGGTGGCGTGCGCGGACGCGGCCTGTTGCTCGCGCTCGATCTCAAGCTGCCGATCGCACCCGGCATCGTCGCGCAGGCGTTCGAGGCCGGCGTGCTGCTGAACGCCCCGCAGGTCGACAGCTTGCGCTTCATGCCGGCGCTGAACGTCACGAAGGAAGAGATCGCCGAGATGATCGAATGTCTCGACGCGATCTTGACCAAGGCCGGCGCGGCAAGACGCGTCGCGTAGTGCTGTAGGGCGGGCAAAGCGAAGCGTGCCCACCATTTTTCACCGCAATGAAGATGGTGGGCACGGCGCTCCGCGCCTTTGCCCACCCTACGAAACCGCCGATGCCGAAAGAGCTACGGCTTCAAGATCGAAGCCCCCGTCGTCTTGCGGCTTTCGAGATCGATATGCGCCTTGGCGGCGTCCTTGAGCGCGTAGGCGTGGTTGATCGGCACGTGCAGCTTGCCGTTAATGACCGCGGCGAACAGGGTGTCGGCGCCTTCGAGCAGTTCCTTGCGCGTGCCGACATAATCGTTGAGCTTCGGTCGCGTCGCGAACAGCGAGCCGTGATTGTTGAGCTCGGCAATCGCGAATGGCGGCACGGGGCCCGAAGCATTGCCGAACGAGACGAACATGCCGCGCGGCTTCAGGCAGGACAGCGAGCCCGGGAACGTCGCCTTGCCGACGCCGTCATAGACGACGTCGCAGCCCTCGTTACGGCTGATCTGCTTCACGCGCGCAACGAAATCCTCCTCGTTGTAGAGGATGACGTGATCGCAGCCATTGGCCTCCGCAAGCTCGGCCTTCTCGCGCGAGCCGACGGTGCCGATGACATGCGCGCCAAGCGCCCTCGCCCACTGGCAGGCGAGCAGGCCGATGCCGCCGGCGGCGGCGTGGACCAGCACGCGATGATGCGGCTCGACCTTGAAGGTCTTGTGCAGGAGATACCAGACCGTCAGCCCCTTCAACATCAGCACGGCACCCTGCTCGTAGGTGATGTGATCGGGCAGTTTGACCAGCTTCTCCCAGGGGATGTTGCGCTCGCCGGTATAGGCGCCGAGATTGTGGTAATAGGCGACGCGGTCGCCGGGATGAAAATTCGTCACGCCTGGCCCGACCGCGACCACCTCGCCGGAGGCCTCATTGCCGGCGATGAAGGGCAGCCCCGGCGCCTTGTAGAGGCCGGTGCGGTAATAGACGTCGATGAAGTTGAGGCCGACCGCGTGCTGGCGGATGCGCACCTCGCCGGGCCCGGGCGCCGGCACGTCGACGCTCTCATAGACCAGGGCTTCGGGGCCTCCGACCTTGTGCACACGGATGGCTTTCGTCATCACCTGACCTCCTCTTCGTGCGGCTGAGCGAAAGCTATCGCGCCCGCCTTGTCAACTCGACGCCGACTGGAACGACCCAACGCGACTACTTGGCGGCTTTCCGGCGGTTGCGCCTGGCCAGCACGTTGAAGAACTCCACCGCCGCCGAGAACGCTATTGCGAAATAGATGTAGCCGCGCGGAATGTGGAAGTGGAATCCGTCCGCAACCAGCGCGACGCCGATCAACACCAGGAAGGCCAGTGCCAGCATCTTGGTGGTCGGATGCTCCGCGACGAATCGCGCCACCGGACCCGCCGAAACGTACATGACCGCGCATGCGATCACGACCGCCGCGATCATGATCTTGATGTCCTCGGCCATGCCGATCGCAGTGATGATCGAGTCCAGCGAGAACACGATGTCGATGATCACGATCTGGACGATCACCCAGACGAAGGCGCTGCCTGTGGAGTCCTTCTCGCTCGCGTCGTGATCGGATTCGACCTCGCCGTGAATCTCATGTGTGGCCTTGGCGATCAGGAAGAGGCCGCCGCCGATCAGGATGAGATCGCGCCAGGAAAAAGCATAGCCCTGAATCGAGAGCACCGGAGCGGTCAGGCCGATCAGCCAGACCAGGAGACTGAGCAGGATGAGGCGAAAGACCAGTGCCAGCGCAAGCCCGATCTGGCGGGCGCGCTGCGCCGGTTTCTCGGGAAGGCGCGAGACGAGCACCGAGATGAAGATGACGTTGTCGATGCCGAGCACGATCTCGAGCGCCGTCAAGGTGAGCAGCGCGGCCCAGGCTTCCGGGCTGGTCAGCAGCTCCATCACGCCGATAATCTCGCCAGGGATTTCGCCAACCGGATCAAGGCATCGCTGAAGCTGATCCAGAGCGCGATGGCGCAGAGCACGACGGTCACCCCGGTGCCGACGCGAAAATCCATTTGCAGCGTGTAGAAGGCGAGCAGCGCCCAGACCGCGATCAGCGACATCGTCAGCCAGCGCAGCCGCACCACCCTGACAGGGTGCAGCACATGGAAAGGCACGAACGTCAGCACGACCAGCGCGGCGACCAGCAGCGTCGCCCACAGCGGCGGCCAATGCAGCAGGAACAGATAGAACGCGGCCGCGTTCCAAAGCGCCGGGAAGCCGCGGAAATGATTGTCGTCGGCCTTCATGCGCTGGTCGGCGAAATACAACGCGCTGGTCACGATGATGGCGATGCCGAGCAAGGGAGCCGCTACCGGCAGCAGCATGCCGCTCGCGACGATCGCATAGGCCGGCACGAAGACATAGGTGCAGAAGTCGACCACGAGATCGAGCACGTCGCCCGACCAGTTGGGCTGCACGTTCTTGACGTCGAGCCGCCGCGCGATCGGCCCGTCGATCGCGTCGATGATCAGGGCGACGCCCAGCCATTGAAACATCGCCGCCCAGTGCTCGCGCACGGCCTCCAGCATCGCCAGGAGCGCGATTGCCGCGCCGAAGGCGGTGAAGATGTGTACCGAGAAGGCTGCGGCGCGGATCACCGGTCTCGGCTTCAGGGAATCCTGCTGAATATCCATGGCTTCTGCTATCAGAATGCGACCGGTTTGCACATCCGCCATTGCGGCGCACGATCGCAAAATTCGCCATAAAATCAGGGAAATATAGGTGGGCTTGAATTTGCCGCCCGGCGTGTCAAATGTCGTTCCATGGTAGACGCATCGACACTCCATGACGCGGCCGTGATCGGCGGCGGACCTGCCGGCCTTGCCGCGGCGATCGCCCTGGCGCAGGCGGGTGCCCGGACCGCACTGGTGGCGCGCCGCGTTTCCTATGCCGACAATCGCACCACCGCATTGCTCGGCGCCTCCATCGATCTACTGGAAGGCCTCGACGTCTGGTCGCGCTGCAGGGACAAGGCGGCTGCGCTGGAAGTCATGCGCCTCGTCGACGACACCGGCCGGCTGTTCCGCAGCCCCGAGGTGCGCTTCTCCTGTCACGAAATCGGCCTCGATGCGTTTGGCTACAATATCGACAACCGCTCGCTGATGCTGGCGCTGGAAGCGCGCGCGGCCGAGCTGCCCAATCTCGTCCGCTTCGACGACGAGGCCGAAAGCGTCGTCATCGAGGCCGACGACGTCGCGCTGCGCACGGCGTCCGGACAGTTTCTCTCGGCGCGCCTCGTGGTCGGCGCCGACGGCCGGCACTCGCTGTGCCGCGAGGCTGCTGGCATCGCCGTGACTCGGCGCGAGCTGAACCAGACTGCGCTGACCTTCAACATCAGCCATGCCCGGCCGCATCGCAACGTCTCGACCGAGTTCCACACGCCGCACGGGCCTTGCGTGTTCGTGCCCCTGCCCGGCGACCGCTCCAGCATCGTCTGGGTCGCAGCGCCTGCGGAGGCTGAACGGCTGCGCGGCTTGAGCGACGAGGCGCTGTCGGCGGCGATCGAGAAACAGTCGCATTCGATCCTGGGACGGATGAATGTGGAGCCTGGCCGCAATCTGTTCCCGCTCGCGATCGAGCGTCCGAAATGCTTCGGCCGCGACCGTATCGCGCTGGTCGGCGAAGCCGCCCATGTGGTGCCGCCGATCGGCGCCCAGGGCCTCAATCTCGGCCTGCGCGATGCCGCCGACATTGCCCGGCTCGCGGGCGAGGCCATCGCCGCGGGACAGGATCCCGGCGCCGACGATGTGCTCAAGCGCTATGACCGCGCGCGGCGTCCGGACATCTTGAGCCGTACCTTTGCGATCGACATCGCCAACCGCTCCTTGCTCAACGACTTCCTGCCGCTCCAGCCCGTCCGCGCCGTCGGCATGCACCTCCTCGGCGCCATCGGCCCGCTCCGGCGCTTCGCCATGCGCGAAGGCCTGACGCCGACCTGGCGCAGGTAGCTCCGAAGCGCGTTAGGTTGGACGACTTCACCGCTGGCTCGGTGCAATCTCTCCCGCTTGCGGGGGAGGTCGGCGCGAAGCGCCGGGTGGGGGCTCTCTCCGCGACGGGATTTTTTCTGCACTCTCGACAATCCCGACGCGGAGAGAGCCCTCTCCCCGACCCTCTCCCGCAAGCGGGAGAGGGAGCGCACCGGCCCGCGGAAGAGATCAAGCCAATCTCATCACCATCAAGGAAACGCCAACCGTCCCGTCTGGATCGCCCACATCACGCTGGTCAGCGTGACCACCGAGGCGAAGGTGCCGAGCAGCACCGCGACGGAGGCGGACTCGATCCAGGCATCGTTCTGCCGGGCGATGACGAACACGTTGAGCGCCGGCGGCAGCGCGGCCATCAGCACGGCGGTGGCGGCCCAGGGCTGCGCGAACGGGCCGAACGCCAGCATCAGGGCGAACGCCGCGAGCGGATGGATCAGCAGCTTGACCGCGATCACGCCCGGCACCTCCCACGGCACCCGATCGAACGGGCGGAGCGCCACGGTCACGCCGAGCACGAACAGCGCGGTCGGCGCGGCCGCGTTCTGCAGGAAGGTGATGGTGCGGTCGAGCGCGACCGGCAGCTCGATATGCAGCGCCGCCACCGCCGCGCCGAAGCAAGCCGACATGATCAGCGGATTGAGCACGATCTGCTTCAGCACGACGCCGAAAGCATGGACGAGCGAGGGATGGTCGCGGTCGGAAAGCTCGATCAAGAGCGGCACGATCGTGAACAGGAAGATGCTGTCGCAGCAGAAGATCAGCGCGGTCGGCGCAGCCGCCTTCGGCCCCAGCACCGCAAGTGCGAGGCCCGGGCCCATATAGCCGATATTGCCGTAGCCGCCGGAGAGGCCCGCGAGCGTCGCTTCGCGCAGCGTCAGCCGTCCGAATAGCTTGCCGACCACCAGCGCCAGCGTGAATGCCGCGACCGTCGAGAGCGTCGTCGCCACCAGGAACGGCGGGTTATTCAATTCCGAAAACGGCGTCTTCGACATGATCGCAAACAGCAGCGCCGGCAGCGACACGTAGAGCAGGAAGAAGTTCATCCAGGCGAGCCCCGATTCCGGGATGGACTTGACCTTCCCGCAAGCGAAACCGACGAAGATCAAGCCGAAATAAGGCAGCGCCAGATTGAGGATATCGACCATTGCTGAAGTTTTTTCTGAAGGCTTGGGGGCTATCCGCCCCGGAGACGAAGGTTAATTCCAGCTGAGGGCACTAGCATCGGCCACAATCCTGGTCTATCGACGGGGGATGATTAAAGCGCGGACCGCCAAATTCCAGATCGGACAGGTCGTTCGCCACCGGATCTTCTCGTTCCGGGGGGTGATTTTCGACATCGATCCGGAATTCAACAACACCGAGGAATGGTGGTTGTCGATTCCCGAGGAAGTGCGGCCCCACAAGGACCAGCCGTTCTATCACCTGCTCGCGGAGAACGCGGAATCCGAATACGTCGCCTATGTCTCGGAGCAGAACCTGTTGCCGGACGATTCCGGCGAGCCGGTCCGGCATTCCCAGGTCGCCGAGATCTTCGTCAAGGACAAGGCCGGCGGCTATCGCCCGCGCAATCCCTCGCTGAACTGATCGTCGTGATCGTCGGCCAGCAAAAAAGGCGCTCGAACCGAGCGCCTTTTTCACGTCCGGGATTTGCTCCCGATTACTTCTGACCGGTCGGAGCCGCGCCCGGTGCGCCACCACCCTGCTGCTCGAGCTTCTTGCGCTGCTCTTCGGCCTTCTTCTGCAGCTCTTCCTGCAGCTTCTTCTGGGTTTCCTCGAACACCTTCGGATCGGTCGGCGGACCGTCATAGGCCTTCTGGAATTCGCCGGCGAGCGGCAGCGGCAGCGTCAGCGGCGCGCCGTTGGCATTGATCGCCTGGACAACGAGATTCTGGCCCTTCTTCATGTTGTTGATGAGCTCGGGCGTGGCCTCGTAGTCGGACATGCAGCCGTTCTGGAAGCAGATCACATAGGGCTGCTGCAGCGGCGCGTTGCTGTCGACGATGATGCGGGTGCCGTGCACGAGCTGCATGCCGAGCGGCAGCGTCACGCGCAGGATCTTCTTGGGCTCGCCTTCCGGCTCGATGATCACGGCCGCGATGACCGGCTGGCCCGATTCGATACGGCCGTCCTTGCCGGTGAAGCAGACCTGCTTGGCATTGGCGTCCTGGCCCTTGAGGCAGAACTTGGTCCAGGGCGCATAGATCAGCTGGATCTGCTGATCGGCGGGCTGAGCTGCGCCCTGCTGCGGGGCGCCTTGCTGCGGGGGAGCCTGAGGGGATGCTGCGGGCGCCGGAGCCTTGGGAGCTGCCTTGGGAGCAGCCGCCTTCGGAGCCGGGGCCGGGGAGGCCTTGGGCGCGGCGGGGGCGCCGGGGGCCGGCGCAGGGGTCTGGGCCTCGGCGGCAAACGGAACGGCCAACGCCGTCGCCGTCAACAGGGCGAGAAGTCGCCCGCGCGGCCGGACGGACGCGGCCAAGTAACGGAAATTCATTGCGGAAAACCCTTTCTGAACGGGAAGTGCCCGAACCGCTCCGAAGCGCCGAACCTGGCCGCCTTGGGCGCGGCTCTCTCCCCGTCAATTGAGGCGGATAAGTGACGGGCTCGACGCTCTTGCGCGATTGGGTGCCTTCTTAACGTGGCCGACGAAAAGATCAATGCCGACAAGCGTCTTTGGCCGGTCTGGCGCGAAAGCCCCATCAAATTCCCTGTGATAAGATTCGCCCGACGGTCCTCGAATCACCTTGTGCCGATGTTCATGTTCCAGCGCCTCTTCGAGGGCCCCGGCCTCCGCCCCTATACGCTTGCCCTTGCACTTGCCCTTGCGCTTGCCGGGATGCTGTCGGCAGGCACCGCCGCGGCCGAGGAGGCCCACGCGATCGCCATGCACGGCAAGCCGGCGATGCCCGCCGACTTCAGCCACATGCCCTACGCCGACCCCGATGCCCCCAAGGGCGGCCGTCTGACCTGGGGCATTCTCGGCACCTTCGACAGCCTCAATCCCTTCATCGTGAGGGGATTGGCGGTGCAGCCGGTCCGCAACTACGTGGTCGAGAGCCTGCTGGCGCGCGGGCAGGACGAGCCGTTCACGCTTTACGGCCTGCTCGCCAGGACCGTAGAAACCAATGACGAGCGAAGCTTCGTCACCTTCCGTCTCGATCCTCGCGCCCGCTTCTCCGACGGCAAGCCGGTCACGGCCGAGGACGTGCTGTTCTCCTGGCAGCTGCTACGCGACCGCGGCCGCCCCAATCACCGGCAATACTACGCCAAGGTCGCCAAGGCCGAAGCGCCCGACCCCCTCACCGTCCGATTCGACCTGACAGGCGCCAACGACCGCGAGCTGCCGCTGATTCTCGGCCTGATGCCGATCCTGCCGAAGCACGCCATCGACGTCGCGACCTTCGAGGAAACGACGCTGACCGCGCCGATTGGCTCGGGCCCCTATCGCGTCACCGCGGTGAAGCCCGGCGCCAGCGTGACGCTTGCGCGCAATCCCGATTATTGGGGCCGCGACCTCGCCATCAATCGCGGGCTCTACAATTTCGACGAGATCCGGCTCGACTATTTTCGCGAGGCCAACGGGCAGTTCGAGGCGTTCAAGCGCGGCCTCTACGATTTCCGCGTCGAGCACGAGCCGCTGCGCTGGCACGACGGCTATGACTTTCCGGCAGCCAAAAGCGGCGAGGTGATCCGCGACACCGTCAAGCCCGGCCTGCCGCAGCCGTCCGAATTCCTGGTGTTCAACACCCGCCGTCCTGTCTTCGCCGACATCCGTGTGCGGCAGGCCCTGACGCTGCTGCTCGATTTCGAGCTGGTGAACCGCAGCTATTTCTTCGGGCTCTATTCGCGCGTGGCCGGCTATTTCGCCGGCTCGGAACTGTCGGCCCATGGCAGGCCTGCGGATGCGCGCGAGCGCGAGCTGCTCAAACCGTTCGCCACACGGATGCCGCCCGACATCCTGGACGGCAGCTACCGCCTGCCGGTCACTGACGGATCAGGCCGCGACCGCACCACGCTGCGCGCCGCGCTGAAGCTGCTGTCGCAGGCCGGCTACGATCTCGACGGCACCGTGCTGCGCAATCGCGCGACCAAGAGCCCCTTCACCTTCGAGATCATGGTCACGACGCGCGACCAGGAGCGCATCGCGCTCGCCTTCCAGCGCGACCTCAGGCGCGCCGGCATCGAGGCCAGCGTGCGCTCGGTCGATCCCGTGCAATTCGACCAGCGCCGGCTCGCCTACGAGTTCGACATGATCCAGAACCGCTGGGACCAGTCGCTGTCGCCCGGCAACGAGCAGTATTTCTATTGGGGCAGCGCGGCCGCGGACAATCCGGGCACCCGCAACTACATGGGCGCCAGGGATCCCGCCGTCGATGCCATGATCGCCGCCCTGCTCGAGGCCCGTGAACATACGGATTTCGTTTCGGCAGTGCGCGCGCTCGACCGCGCTCTGATCGCGGGCTTCTACACAATCCCGCTGTTTAACGTATCGGAGCAATGGATCGCGCGCTGGAATCGGATAGAACGGCCCAAGACCACCTCGCTCTCGGGCTATTTGCCGGAGACCTGGTGGTCGAAGGGGCAGCCGCAAGCTCATCAAGCGAAGTGACGCCGTGAACCAGCCAGCAATATCGCCGACGCTCGACACATTGTTTCAGCGCACGCTGATGCGGCAGCCGCACGCGACCGCCCTGCTCGATCCGCTCAACAAGGCACGCATCACCGGGCACCAGCCGCGGCGGATGAGCTATACCGAGGCCGATACCGCCATCGAGGCGCTGTCGGCGCATTTCGTCGAATCCGGCCTGCCCGCCAATTCCGTGATCGCGATCCAGTTGCCCAACACGGTCGAGTTCGTGCTGACCGTGCTCGCCGCCCATCGCGCCGGCCTCGTCGTCGCCGTGCTGCCGCTGCTCTGGCGCCATGCGGAACTGACCGCAGCGCTCAACCGCACCGCCGCGCGCGCCATCGTTACCATGAGCACGGTCGACGGCGTCAGCTATGCTGATCTCGCCATGCACGCCGCGGCCGAGGCGTTCTCGATCCGGCACGTCTACGGCTTCGGAAGCGACCTGCCCGAAGGCATGGCTTCGCTCGACGACGTCCTGGCACGCCCGCCCGGCACCACGCGCGCCGTGATCCAGGACGGCCGCAAGGCGGCCATGATCTCCTTCGACGTCACGGCGGAGGGCTTCCGTCCGGTGCCGCGGCCGCATTTCAGCCTGATCGCGGGCGGCCTTGCGATGTCGCTCGAAGCCGACATCAAGCAGGGCGCGACCGTGATGGCGGCGTTCACGCCGATGTCGTTCGCAGGGCTCGCCTCCTCGCTCGCGGTGTGGCTGCTCTCGGGCGGCACGATGGCGCTGCATCATCCGTTCGAGAACGATGTGCTGGAGCAGCAGATCAACGAGCACGAATGCGAGGTGCTGATCGCGCCGGCGCAGCTCGCGCTGCGGCTCGGCGATGCCGACCTCGCGGCGCGGATGCCCACTTTGCGCAACGTCATCGGCCTGTGGCGCGCGCCCGAGCAGGTCGCGGCAAGCGATGCCTGGATCGCGCCGCATGCGCCGCTGACCGACGTCTACCTGTTCGGCGAGGCCGGATTGTTCGGCGCCCGCCGCGGCGAGGACGGCATGCCGGTGCCGGTGATGCCGGGGCCGCACGGCGCTCCGCGCGAGCAGTCCGGCTCCTCCATCGCCGGCGAGATCCTGCTGACGCCGAAGGGCACGCTTGGCCTGCGCGGCGCGATGGTGCCGATCGCGGCCTACGCCCCGCCGCAGCCGGTCGGCGAGACGCTGACGGCGCAGCCGCCGCGTGACTATGTCGACACCGGCTATGCCGCGCGGCTCGATCGCCCGAGCGGCGCGATCTGCATCACCGCGCCGCCCTCCGGCATCATGGCCGTCGGCGGCTATCGCTTCCTCTCAAACGACCTGCAGGAATGGGCGCGCCGGCTCGGCCAGGGCGCGCTGCTCACGGCGCTGCCCGACCGCCTCTCCGGCCACCGGCTCGCCGGGCGCGCCCAGGACAATGCCCGCGCCCGCGAGGCGCTCAGCGAGCTCGGGCTTAACCCCCTGATGGTCGAGGCTTTTCGCGACCGCTCTGGGCCGGTCTAGGCGCGGTTTCAGCGCCTGCGTTGACGCAGCATTAAGGCGGCCAACCTAGATTGCGGCGGCAAATTGTTGCGCGATCAGAGTTTTTACATGTCCCAGGCGGGCCCGATCCTGTTTGTGTCCGATGCCGAACGCCCCGCCTTCGTGGCGGCGCTGGACGAGGACCGGCTCTTTCCCGTTGTCGACACCGACTGGACCAGCGCGCCGCGCGCGGTCGAAGAGGTGCAGCCGGCCGCGGTTCTCGCTGCGGTCCATGCCGGGCACGAGCCGCATGTGACGCGGCTTGCTCAGAAGATCGCCGCTCAATCGCCTTACCTGCCCTTCGTGGCCCTGGATGCGGCGGGCACGCTGCCGCACAACGCCCTGCCCTTCTCCTCGCGCGGCGGCAATCCCGACCGGCTGATCGCGCGGCTCCGGGCGGCGCTGCGCGTGCGGACATTGCACGCAACGGTTCTGCGCCGGCTGCCCGAAGTGAAAGTCGCGCTGCCGCAGGGCGATCCCGCACGCGATGCCACCGTGCTCCTGATCGGCCGCGGCGCGGCTTACCCTGCGCTCTCCGTCGCGTTCGGCGAACGCGTCGGCGTGGTCGGTGCGCTCTCGATCGAGGCTGCCGCGAAACACCTCAACACCCGCGATCTCGACGGCGTCGTGCTCGCCGAAGGTTTTACCGCGCGCGTGACCGATGCGTTTCTGACCGTGCTCGCCGAAGACACCCGCTTCCGCAGCCTGCCCGTGGTTGTCACCGCCCACCAGCTCACCCAGAGCTACGACCTGCCCAATCTCGAGCTGATCACCGGCGAGCCGCCGAGGATCGCGGCCAACGCGCTACCCTTGATCCGCCAGCACGCCATGGAAGCGCAGCTGAGCCGCACGCTACGCTCGATCGATGCCGGCGGCTGGCTCGATCCGCGCAGCGGCCTGCTCACGGTGGAAGCCTTCGCCCGCGATTTCGCCAAGGCGGTCGAGCAGACGCTCGCCCGCGGCGGCGGCCTCTCGGTCGCGCGCTTCGCCTTCGATCCCAACAATCCCCGCGCCCAGCTCGACGCCGCCCGCATCCTCAGCCGCCTGATGCGGCAGATGGACTTTGGTGCCGCGCAGAAGGACGGCTCGGTCATTGTCGTGTTCGCCGAGACCGACTTCCGCACCGCGCACATGATCGCGCGTCGTCTCTCGGCAGTGATGCGGCACACGTCCAACGGCAAGCACGAGATGCGCAGCGATCCCGTGGTCAGCGTGGACTCGCTGTCGCCGTCGGATACGGCAAGGTCCTTGCTGGCGCGGCTGTCGGCGGACGCGTCAAGGGCGGCGTCTTAGCTTTCTCGCGGGCTGTCGCAATAACCACCGTCATTGCGAGCGCAGCGAAGCAATCCAGAATCCCTCCGCGGAAAGACTCTGGATTGCTTCGTCGCAAGGGCTCCTCGCAATGACGCGGTGAGGCCGGTGCCTCTACGCCGCCTTCTTGCTCTCGGCGAGCTGCGCCAGCTGCCGCATGATCTCCGTGGTGCCGGCAAGACGCTCTTCCGGGGTCTCCCAGTCCTGCAGGAACACAACCTTCATGTCGGGCCGCACCTTGGCGGCCTGGCCGTAGCTGCGGATGAAGCTCACGAGGCGCTCGGGATGGGCGAAGGAATTGTCGCGGAAGACGATGACGGCGCCCTTCGGGCCGGCGTCGATCTTCTCGACATTGGCCCGGCGGCAGAACGCCTTGATCGCGGCGACCTTGAACAGATAGCGCACCTCGTCCGGCAGCACGCCGAAGCGGTCGCGCATCTCGGCGCCGAAATTCTCGATCTCCTCCTCGGTGTCGAGATCGGCCAGGCGCCGGTACAGCGACAGCCGCACCGAGAGGTCGCTGACATAGTCCTCCGGAATCAGCACGGGCATGCCGATGGTGATCTGGGGCGACCAGCGATCGGCGGCGGGCTCGGAGACGCCGGCCTTGAGGTTGACGATCGCCTCCTCCAGCATCGACTGATAGAGCTCGAAGCCGACCTCCTTGATGTGGCCGGACTGCTCCTCGCCGAGCAAATTGCCGGCGCCGCGGATGTCGAGGTCGTGCGAGGCGAGCTGGAAGCCGGCGCCCAGCGTCTCCAGCGACTGCAGCACGGTGAGCCGGCGCTCGGCCTGCGCCGTGATCTTCTGCTGCGCCGGCAGCGTGAACAGCGCATAGGCCCGCAGCTTGGAGCGGCCGACGCGGCCGCGCAGCTGGTAGAGCTGGGCAAGGCCGAACATATCGGCGCGATGCACGATCAACGTGTTGGCGTTGGGGATGTCGAGGCCGGACTCGACTATGGTGGTCGACAACAGAACGTCGAACTTGCCGTCGTAGAACGCGGTCATGATGTCCTCGATCACGGCCGGCGGCATCTGGCCATGCGCGACCGCGACCTTCATCTCGGGCACGTTCTTGTCGAGGAAGTCCTTGACCTCGGCGAGATCGTCGATGCGCGGCACCACGTAGAACGCCTGGCCGCCACGATAGCGCTCGCGCAGGAGCGCTTCGCGGATCATCAGGGGATCGTGCGGGGCGACGAAGGTTCGCACCGCGAGACGGTCGACCGGGGGCGATGCGATGATCGAGAGCTCGCGGACGCCGGTCAGTGCCAATTGGAGCGTGCGCGGGATCGGGGTCGCCGACAGCGTCAGCACGTGCACCTCGGCGCGCAGCGCCTTCAACCGCTCCTTGTGGCTGACGCCGAAATGCTGCTCCTCGTCGACGATGAGCAGGCCAAGGTCGCGGAATTTGATCGCCTTGCCGAGCAACGCGTGGGTGCCGACGACGATGTCGACCGAGCCGTCGGCGATACCCTTCTTGACCTCGTTGAGCTGCTTGGTCGGGATCAGGCGCGAGGCCTGCGCGACGTTGACCGGGAAGCCTTTGAAGCGCTCGCTGAAGGTCCGGTAGTGCTGACGCGCCAGCAGCGTGGTCGGCACCACGACCGCGACCTGCTTGCCGTCGAGCGCCACGGCGAAGGCGGCGCGCAGCGCCACCTCGGTCTTGCCGAAGCCGACGTCGCCGCAGATCAGGCGATCCATCGGGCGGCCCTTTTCGAGATCCTTCAGCGTGGACTCGATCGCGCCCAGCTGGTCCTCGGTCTCGTCATAGGGGAAGCGTGCGCAGAACTCGTCGTAGACGCCCTGCTGCACCGGCAGCTTCGGCGCTTCGTGCAGCATGCGTTCGGCCGCGATCTTGATCAGCTCGCCCGCGATCTCGCGGATGCGGTTCTTCAGTTTTGCTTTTCGGGTCTGCCAGCCCGAGCCACCGAGCCGATCGAGCTCGACCGTGGTTTGATCAGAGCCGTAACGCGATAAGAGCTCGATGTTCTCGACCGGCAGGAACAGCTTGGTCTCGGCGGCATAATGCAGCTCGAGGCAGTCATGCGGCGCGCCGGCGACGTCCAGCGTCTGCAGGCCGATGAACCGGCCGATGCCGTGATCGACGTGGACGACGATGTCGCCGGCGGTGAGGCTCGTCACCTCCGAGATGAAATTGTCGAGCTTGCGACTGGCCTTGCGCGGCCGCACCAGGCGATCGCCAAGGATGTCCTGCTCGCTGATGACGGCGATCTCGTCGGTCTCGAAGCCGCTCTCGAGGCCGAGCACGGCGAGCATGGTCTCGTTGCGCGGCGTCGCCTGCACCGTCCGCCACGAATTGACGCTGGTGGTGTGGGCGAGCTTGTGGTCGCGCAGCATCGAGGTCATGCGGTCGCGCGAGCCCTCCGTCCACAGCGCGATCACGACCTTCTTGCGCTGCGCCTGCAGCGCCATGACGTGGCTGACCACGGACTCGAACACGTTGACATTGCTGTCGTTGCGCTCCGGCGCGAAATCGCGGCCCTTGCGCGCACCTGCATCGACTACGCCGGTGCCGTCGGTCGGCACCGAGAACGGCGTCAGCCGCGCCAGCGGGATCGCGCCGAGGCGCTTGGTCCATTCCTCCTCGGTCAGGTACAGCCGGTCGGGCGGCAGCGGCTTGTAGATCGCGCCGCCGCTGGGATGCTCCATCGCATCGCGCCGGGCCTCGTAATAGTCAAGGATCTGCTTGAAGCGCTCGCGCACGGCGTCCTCGGCCTGCGGCTCGATCGCGATCGCAGCGCCTTGCAGATAATCGAACAGCGTGTCCATCCGGTCCTGGAACAGCGGCAGCCAGTGCTCCATGCCGGGATGGCGGCGGCCTTCGCTGACCGCCTCGTACAGCGCATCGTCGCGCTCGGGCGCGCCGAACTCGGCGACATAGCCCATGCGGAAACGGCGGATGGTGTCGGTGACGAGCTGGAACTCGGAGACCGGTACGAGGTCGAGCGAGCGCATGTCGAGCAGCGTGCGCTGGGTCTCCGCGTCGAAGGAGCGGATCGATTCCAGGCTGTCCCCAAAGAAGTCGAACCGCACTGGCTGCTCGAGGCCGGCCGGAAACAGATCCAAAATGCCGCCGCGCACGGCATATTCGCCGGGCTCGCGCACGGTGGAGGAACGGTTGTAGCCGTTGTGCTCGAGCCAGGCGACAACGGTGTCCATCGGCACGACATTGCCCGGCGCGACCGACAGCGCCTGCGCCGCGACCAGCTCGCGCGCGGGCACGCGCTGCACCACCGCGTTCACCGTGGTCAGCACGATCAGCGGCTTGTCGCTGCCGGTGAGCGAGGCCAGCCGCGCCAGCGTGGTCAGGCGCTGGGCGAGCACGCCGCCATGCGGCGAGACGCGGTCATAGGGTTGGCAGTCCCAGGCCGGGAAGGTCAGCACCGGCAGATCGGGCGCGAAGAACCGCAAGCCGCGTTCGAGCGACTGCATGCGCCCGCCGTCGCGGCAGACCACGGCGAGGCTGACCGCCGGCTTCTTCGGCCGCGCCGCGATGGCACGGGCGAGATCGGAGACGACGAGGCCTTCGGCACCTTCCGCGACATTGGCGAGCGTCAGCGCGCGGCCGGGCGCGAGCAGCTCGGCCGGAGATTTCATTCCCTGCTTCATGCGTTGCCGTCCGCGATCGGGAACGCCTTGATGCGGGCAAACAGCGCGCCGGTGACGTCGGCCGGCAGCACCTTGTCACCGGTGATGGCGGCATAGAGATCGGGATCGTTGACCTCGAGCAAGGTCTCGAGCTGGCTCAGCTCGTCGTCGGACAGATTGCCGATCTCGGCATCCGCGAAGCGGCCGAGGATCAGGTCCATCTCGCGCGTGCCGCGGTGCCAGCAGCGGAACAGAAGCCGCTTGCGGCGGTCATCCAGCCCGCTGCTCGATCGTGTCGTTCCCGTCATGTCTCAAATCCAGTCAAACGCAGAAAGCCCGGACGTGCCGGGCGGGGGTGATATAGCCACTTGGACCCCCGGTGTCAGCCCTTTGTTGCGGGAGGTCGTCCCTCCAATCCGTCATGGCCGGGCATAGCCGTCTGAAGGACGGCGTCGCTTCCGCTCGCCTATGTCCCGGCCATCCACGTCGCGCGGAAAAAAAGCCGTGGATGCCCGGCATAAAGCCGGGCATGACGGCGAGGAACGATCTTAGATTCCCCGAATGCGCCCCAGCCTGCTCAATCCACTGTTTGCTCCCGTGACCAGCCTGTCCGGCGTCGGTCCGAAGCAGGACAAGCTGTTGCAGTACCTGCTCAGCCGCAGCGAGACGCCGCGGCTAGTCGATCTGCTCTTGCATCTGCCGAGCCAGGTGATCGACCGCCGGGCCCGGCCGAAGATCCGCGACGCGGCCGTTGGAACCATGGTGACGCTGGAGGTCACCGTCGATCGTCACCGCCCGCCGCCGCCGCGCAATTCGCGCGCGCCGTATCTGGTCTACGCCAGCGACGATACCGGCGACGTGGTGCTGACCTTCTTCCGCGCCAAGCCGGGCTTTGTCGAGAAGCTCTTGCCGGTCGGCGAGAAGCGCTTCGTCTCCGGCACGCTGCAAATGTACGACGGCATCCCGCAGATCGTGCATCCCGATCGCGTGCTCGACGAGGAGGCGATCTCGAAGCTGTCAGGGATCGACCCGGTCTATCCGCTGACGGAAGGGCTCGCGCTCGGCTCGCTCCGCCGCGCGATCGCGCAGGCGCTGCAAAAGCTTCCCGCGCTGCCGGAATGGATCAGCCCGGAGGTGCTGCGCCGATGTGACTTCCCGCCGATCGCGGAGGCGCTCAATCGCGTGCACCAGCCGGTCGAGCTGACCGACATCTTGCCCGACCGGCCGTTCTGGTCGCGCCTCGCCTTCGACGAGCTCTTGGCCGGCCAGCTCGCGCTCGCCCTGATCCGCGCGCAGCTGCGCCGTCCTGCGGGCGTGCGCAATGCCGGCGACGGGCATCTGCGCAACAAGATCATCGATGCCCTTCCTTACGCGCTCACACCGTCACAGCGCAACGCTGCGGCGGCGATTGCCGAAGACCTCAAGCAGCCGCTGCGCATGCTGCGCCTGCTGCAAGGTGACGTCGGCTCCGGCAAGACCGTGGTGGCGCTGCTCGCGGCCGCCGCGGTCGCCGAGGTCGGCAAGCAGGCCGCGTTGATGGCCCCGACCGAGATCCTGGCGCGCCAGCACATCAAGACCATCGCTCCGCTCGCCGAGCGCGCGGGATTGCGGGTCGCGATCCTCACCGGCCGCGAGAAGGGCAAGGAGCGGCGCGAGATCATCACTGAGCTCGCCGAGGGCGGGATCGACCTGCTCGTCGGCACCCATGCGCTGATCCAGGACGATGTCGTGTTCAGGGATCTCGCGCTCGCCATCGTCGACGAGCAGCACCGTTTCGGCGTGCGCGAGCGCCTCGCGCTGACGTCCAAGGGCGAGGCTGTCGACGTGCTGGTGCTGAGCGCAACGCCGATCCCGCGCACGCTGGTGCTGACCTATTTCGGCGATATGGACATCTCCGAGCTGCGCGAAAAGCCGGCCGGCCGCCAGCCCATCGATACCCGCGCCGTGCCGATGAGCCGCATCGGCGAGGTCATGGAAGGCGTCGGCCGTGCGCTCGAAGCCGGCAAGCTGGTCTACTGGATCTGCCCGCTGGTCGAGGAGTCCGAGGCTGAGGGCACCGAGCATCTCACCAACGCCACCAAGCGTTTCGAGACCCTGCAAAAGCGCTTCGGCGATCGCGTCGGCCTCGTCCACGGCCAGATGAAGGGCACCGAGAAGGACCGCGTCATGGCCCAGTTCGCCGCGCACGACATCGGCCTGCTGGTCGCGACCACCGTGGTCGAGGTCGGCGTCGACGTTCCGGCCGCCACCATCATGGTGATCGAGAACGCCGAGCGTTTCGGTCTTGCCCAGCTCCACCAGCTCCGCGGCCGCATCGGGCGCGGCTCCGAAGCATCGACCTGCATCCTGCTCTATGGCGAGCCGCTCGGCGAGATGTCGAAGGCGCGGCTGAAAGTGATCCGCGAGACCACCGACGGCTTCCGCATCGCCGAGGAAGACCTGAAGCTGCGCGGCGAAGGCGACGTGCTGGGCGTGCGCCAGAGCGGCCTGCCCGGCTACCGCATCGCGCGCCCGGAGGTGCATGGCCAGTTGATCGCCCAGGCAAGAGACGAGGCGCTGCGAATCCTCAAGGAGGATCCGAAGCTGAAGGGCGAACGCGGCGAAGCGCTGCGGTGCCTGCTGTATCTCTATGAGCGCGACGAGGCGATTCCGCTGATCGGAGCGGGCTAACTTTGAGGCAGTGCCGCAAGATTCGTGACAGACGCAAAGGCACCGGAACCTCCACGTCATTGCGAGCGCAGCGAAGCAATCCAGAATCTTCCCGCGGAGGCAGCCTGGATTGCTTCGCTGCGCTCGCAATGACGTGTTGAGAGAGCGAGAATGCGCGCGATCAGGCCTTCTTCCGCGCGATGCTCGCCGCGAAGGTCTTCATCAATCCCGCATCCACAGCCTCCCCCTTCGCATCCTCCGCCAGATGCTCGAACCACCGCGCAAAGCCCTCGTAGATCTGGCTGGCCGGATGATCGGGCCCGAGGAATCCTGAAATCTCCCGCATCTCGGCGACCCAGCGATAGGCCTTCGGGATCATGTCGGGCAGCGCGACTTCGAGCCGCGCCAAGATGGCGGGCTGGCTCAGCGCGAGCTCGTCGCGCAGTGCATCGGCCGCGCCCGCCTTCGTGGCTGCGATCACCATCGCCGATCCGATGCCGGCGAGGCCCTTGACGACGCCGGCATAGGACATTTTCAACGCCGAGGCCGCGCCGACCGGGCCTTCGACGATCCGCACGTCGAGGCCGAGATCCCCAAGCACGGCAACGTCCTTGGCGTGCTCGCCCGACATGTAGAAGGCCGGGCTCTTGCCACCTGGCTGCGGCGGAAAGCCGATGATGCCGGCATCGACGAACGGCGCCTGCACCGAGCCGATGATCTCCTCGATTCTTTGCACGGTATCGACATTGACGGCGTTGCAATCGACCACGACCGGCTTCTTCTCGCGCCTGACGATCAGCGCGGCCAGCCGTTCGGCCAGCGCGACGGCCTCGCCCGGCGGCACGATCGAGAGGATGATGTCGGCGTCCGCGATCGCATCGTCGTCGGCGCCGACCATGCCGGCGTCCGCCGCGCGTTTCAGCGTCGCCCCGCTCCGCCCCTTGAGCGACGTCAGCACGCGCGCACCGTTCTCGCTGAGGCGGCGGGCCACGGCGCTGCCCATGGCGCCGGGGGCGAGGATCGCAATGGTTTTGGACATCGTGCACTCCAGGTCGAATTCCGAGCGGCAGGTTCGGTCGACCTGAGCCTAGCAGAGGACGAATGCGCCCGCGTGAACGCGACCATCCCGCAACGGAATGGCCCTACTCCGCCTTCGCAGGCTCGGGCCGGAGCGTGGAGGCATTGGCGATACGCGCGGCATTCGCCATGCCCGCAAGCGCGGCCGCCTTCTTCGGATCGGGCGACGAGCCCGGCTGCACCACGCCGGCCGACATGATCAGCGTCGCGGCGTCCTCGGCGGTGAGATCGACCTCGATGATCTTGCTCTTGGGGACATAGAAGAAAAAGCCGGTTGTCGGGTTCGGCGAGCACGGCAGGAACACCGACACGTGCTCCTCCTGCCCCGGCAGGCTGCGCGAGATGTCCTCGTTCGGCGACTGCGAGATCAGCACGATCGACCACATGCCCGGCGAAGGAAACTCGACCAGGCCCACTTTCCGGAAGCTCGAGCCCTTGCCCGAGAACAGCGTCTCGAACACCTGCTTCAGGCCGCGATAGATCGCGCGCACCGCCGGGATCCGGCCGAGAAAGGTCTCGCCGACATCGACCAGCGTGCGGCCGATCAGATTGGCCGCGAGGAAGCCGACCAGCGTCAGCGTGAAGAATGCGACAATCAGTCCCCAGCCGGGAATGACGTAGGGAAGATAGGTTTCCGGCCGGTAGGCCAGCGGCACGAACGGCCGCACCACGCCGTCGACCCAGGTAACGAACCACCAGACCAGATAGAGGGTGATCGCAATCGGCCCCGTCACCACGAGGCCGGTCAGGAAATAATTGCGGAAACGGCCCATCAGGCCGGTATGCGGTTCCGGAACGGGATCAAGAGGCGCAGGCGCGTCGTCGCGGGGGGTCATTCGGGTTCCAGGTCGGTCGCTACCACAAGCTAGGGTCTTCTAGCAGGTTTTGGAAGAGAGCGGCCGATCGATATCCAGATTGCCTATTCCACGGTCACCGATTTTGCGAGGTTGCGCGGCTGGTCGACGTCGGTCCCCATCACGACGGCCGTGTGATAGGCGAGCAGCTGCACCGGGACGGCATAGACCATCGGCGTGAAGGCTGCTGCCATATCGGGCATGACGATGGTGATGAGGGACTCGACCGTCGCCTCCGCCGCGCCCTTGGCATCGGTCATGAGGATGATGTTGCCGCCGCGCGCGGCGACCTCCTGCATGTTGGAGACGGTCTTCTCGAACACGCGGTCGTGGGGTGCGATGACGACGACCGGCATGGTCTCGTCGATCAGCGCGATGGGGCCGTGCTTGAGCTCGCCGGCGGCATAGCCCTCGGCGTGGATGTAGGAGATCTCCTTCAGCTTGAGCGCACCTTCGAGCGCCAGCGGGAAGCTGGTGCCGCGGCCAAGATACAGCACGTCGCGCGACTTGGCGATCCGGTGCGCTAGCTTCTCGATCTGGAGCTCGCTCGTGAGCGCATCGGCCATCAGGCGCGGAACCTCGACGAGCCCGTGGACCAGCTTGGTCTCGTCCTCGTCCGACAATTCGCCGCGCGCCTTGCCGGCCGCGATCGCAAGGTTTGCCAGCACCATGAGCTGACAGGTGAACGCCTTGGTCGAGGCGACGCCGATCTCGGGTCCCGCCAGCGTCTGCAGCACCGTCTCGCTCTCGCGCGCGATCGTCGAGGTCGGCACGTTGACGACCGCGATCGTGTGCACGCCCTCGGCCTTGGCATAGCGCAGCGCCGCCAGCGTGTCGGCGGTCTCGCCCGACTGCGAGATGAAGATGGCGAGGTCGCCCTTGCGCAAGGGCGCCTCGCGGTAGCGGAATTCGGAGGCGACGTCGACCTCGACCGGCAGGCGCGCAAAGCGCTCGAACCAGTATTTGGCAACGAACCCGGCATAGCTCGCTGTGCCGCAGGCGGTGATGTTGATGCGCTGGATGTTCTTGAAATGGAACGGCAGCGCGACCGGCAGCGCGACGCGCTCGGTTGCCATGTCGACGTAGCGCGCCAGCGTGTGGCCGACCACCTCCGGCTGCTCGTGGATCTCCTTGGCCATGAAGTGACGGTAATTGGCCTTGTCGACCAGCGAGGTCGAGGCGGCGTGCCTGATCTTGTCGCGCTGGACGGCATGGCCGTCCTTGTCGAAGATCGCGGCGCTCTTGCGGGTCAGCACCACCCAGTCGCCGTCCTCGAGATAGCTGATCGTGTCGGTGAACGGGCCGAGCGCGATGGCGTCCGAGCCGAGATACATCTCGCCGTCGCCGTAGCCGATCGCCAGCGGCGGGCCGTTGCGGGCGCCGATCATGAGGTCGTTGTCGCCAGCGAAGATGAAGCCGAGCGCGAAGGCGCCGCGCAGGCGCGCCAGCGTCAGCTTCACCGCTTCCACGGGCTTATTGCCGCGCGTGAGCAAATCGTCGACGAGATGCAGCACGATCTCGGTGTCGGTCTCGGTGTGGAACACCGTGCCCTTCTTTTCGAGCTCCTCGCGCAGCTCGCGGAAATTCTCGATGATGCCGTTGTGGACCACGGCGACGCGCTCGGTCGCGTGCGGGTGGGCGTTGTTGACGGTCGGCTTGCCGTGGGTGGCCCAGCGCGTGTGACCGATCCCGGTGGTGCCCTTGAGCGGCTCGGCCTCCAGCCGCTTCTCCAGATTCTTCAGCTTGCCCTCGGCGCGGCGGCGCTCCAGGTGCTTGCCTTCGAGCGTGGCCACGCCCGCGGAATCGTAGCCGCGATATTCGAGGCGTTTGAGCGAATCCACCAATTGCTCTGCAACCGGCTCGCGCCCGAGAATGCCGACAATCCCGCACATGCGGATCACTATCCCCCAAATCGTCGAAAAAATCGCCTAAACGACGCGCCCGGTTTTTAGCGAAAATAGCAGGGAACCAGATACTCAATAATTATTGCTGATTGAGACAGCACGGGCCCGCGACCGCTGCGTCGTCTGCGTCGAATTGGCCGGCTTAAACCGCGCACGTTAACCGATTGTCAATACATTTGGCCAACGATTCCGGTCAGGAGAACCAGGCCATGAAAGGCTCATCCGACCGCAAGGGTCTGTCGTCGATGTATCTGCGCGCCAGCGAGACCACGGGCACGCACCTTGCGCATTGGCCGCCGCCGCTGCGCGGCAAAGAGAACAAGCCCCTCTTCATCAAGCATCCCGAAGGCGAGCCGGTGAAGCGCGCCAAGCCGCGCGGCTGGCGCCTGACCCGCGCGATCTTCTCCGAATTCGCCGACGAAGAATAGCGCCGCTCACGTCTCCGGCTTCTTGCCGCCGGTCTTCATCTCGCGATAGCGCGCCGCGCCGCCATCCCGGATCGTCTGCGGGCTCCGCTCCAGCGCCATCGCGTCGTCGGGGACGTCCTTCGTGATCACCGAGCCCGAGCCGATATAGGCACCATTGCCGATCGTCACCGGGGCGACCAGCGAGGAGTTGGTGCCGACGAAGGCGCCCTGCCCGATCACTGTCTTGTGCTTCTTGAAGCCATCGTAGTTGCAGGTGATGGTGCCGGCGCCGATGTTGGAATTGGCGCCGACGGTGGCATCGCCGATATAGGAGAGATGGTTGACCTTGACGCCGGCCTCCAGCGTCGCCGCCTTGGTCTCCACAAAATTGCCGATGCGCGCGCCGTCGCCGAGCGAGGTGCCGGGCCGCAGCCGCGCATAGGGTCCGATCGAGACCTTCCTGCCGAGCGTAGTCTCGACGATATGCGAGAACGAATGGATCACCGCGCCGTCCCCAATCGACACGCCGGGGCCGATCACCACGAACGGCTCGATCGTCACGTCCTTGCCGAACACGGTGTCAGCGGACAGATACACCGTCTCCGGCGCGATCAGCGTGACGCCGGCCTCCATCGCCGCCTTGCGCAAACGCGCCTGCATTACGGCTTCGGCCTCGGCGAGCTGCGCCTTGGTGTTGATGCCGCGCACCTCGTCCTCGCTGGTTTCGATCACCACCGACTCCCATCCCTGCCTGCGGACGATTTCGACCGCATCCGTCAGATAATATTCGCCCTTGGAATTGGCATTGCCGATCTGCCCGAGAATGTCGAGCGCACGGCGACCGTCGATCGCCATCACGCCGGCATTGCACAGATCGATCTTGCGCTCGTCCGCGCTGGCATCGGCCTGCTCGCGGATCGCAACCAGGCGGTCGCCCTCGACGATGAAGCGGCCGTAGCCGGTCGGGTCGGCGGCGCGAAAGCCGAGCGCGGCAATGGCTGCGCCGCGGGCGAGCGGCGCGCGCAGCCGCGCAAAGGTCTCGGCCGAGATCAGCGGCGTGTCGCCGAACGCGATGAGGAGATCGTCGGCGCCGCTCGCGATCGCCTCGCGCGCCGCCAGTACCGCATGCGCGGTGCCGAGCCGCTCGGCCTGCACGAAGGTCAGCGCGTCGGGACGGATGCGCTTGGCTTCGTCGGCGACCGCCTGATGATCGGGGCCGATCACCACCGCGAGCGAGGTGCCGGTTCCCTTGGGTGCGGCGGCGAGCACGTGCGCGAGCAGACTCCGGTGCGCGACCGGATGCAGCACCTTCGGCAGGCTCGATCGCATGCGCGTGCCTTCGCCGGCGGCGAGCACGATCGTGAGGCTGGAACGGGCGGTCATCGAAATCCTGACAGCTATGGCCGAATCAAATTGGCGCGGACGGGCGGCAACGCCCTCGGAAGCTATCGCCTTGCTACCCCCGCAAACGCCCGGAATTCAAGTGCGGCGCGCTTTTCCTGTTAATGTTCCCTGATTGATTCGGGGAAGCCGGACGGGGCTGGGCGCTTAACATTCATGGCAAAGGAATCCGACCCACTGGCGGACGCTTTCTCCACCAAGGAGACCGGCGGGCTGTTCTCCGGACTTTTGGCCGAGGAAAGTGCCTTCGACCGGCGCATGATGTGGCGGCTGGGCTCGTGGGGCGTGGCGGCCGTCGGCGCCGTCGTCATTGCCCTGATGGCCAACCAGGCCCAGCTCGGCTGGCGGCGCGACCAGGTTGCGTCCGCCGATCTCGTGCGCCAGGCCGACCGGCTGCAGCTGCTGACCAAGGAGAGCCAGAACGAAGCGCGCCGGCTCGCCGCCGCGATCGAGACGCTGAACAGCGACCGCGACCGGCTGTATTCGCGCGTCACCGTGCTGGAGCAAGGGCTCGATTCCGTCACCGGCGCCATAGCGAAGCAAGCGGCCGCGCCGCCGCCGGGCGCGAAGCCGCAGGACGCAGCACCCGCGGCTCCCAATGTCGCGCCGGTTGCTTCGACGCCGACGGCGACGAGCGAGAAGCCGCGCAGCGAAGCCGCCAAGGATGCTCAGAAGGATTCGCCAAAGGATGCTCAGAAGGAAACGTTGAAGGAGCCGCCGAGCCCGCCGCCGCAGACCGCGGCCGCCGCCTCGCTCGTGCAACAGAATCCGGCCATGACTTCGGCGCTGCCGACCATTCCGCTGGTGCCCGCCAAGTCGCTCATGGCGCCACCTGATCCGGCCGCATCGAAACTGATTCAACCTGAGACAGCCGAGCAGAAGGCCGAGCCGGCGCCCGCCGCAGCCGAAATCGTGGCGACAGCAACCAAGCCGCCAGAGCCAGCCGAGAGCGAATCCCCTGCCATCGCCGTTCAGCAGACGCGCTTTGCGATCGATCTCGGCGGCGCCAACTCGATCGACGGCCTGCGCGCGCTCTGGCGCGGCGTGACCAAGTCCAACCCGGAGATCGCAGCGCTGCGGCCGATCATCATGATCAAGGAAGGCAACACCGGCCTCGGCATGCAGCTCCGCCTGGGCGCCGGCCCCCTGGTCAATGCCGCCGCCGCCGCAAAATTCTGCGCGGGTCTCGCCGAGAGCAATCGTCACTGCGAGACCACCGTGTTCGATGGCCAGCGCCTGTCGATGCGTGGCGGTCCGGACAAGGTACAAGACAAGGCGCAAGAGAAGACTCAGGACAGAGTCCCGGACAAGGGTTCGGAGACGAGCCAGGACGCTGGCCCTCCAGCTGAAACGGCCCCTGTGTCGAGCGCGAAGCCCGAAAAGCCGCAACGCCGCCGCAGCTACTCCTCAAAACGCACCAAGCGCGACGAGCCCGCCCCCGCTCCCGCCGCGCAGCCGGCGCCAGCACCGGCGAAACCGGAGGCGGCAGCGTCGTCCGCGGGATCGACGCTGTCGTCGTTCTTCAGGCGACAATGACGCCTCGGTCCCGGCGCACGCAGCCAGCATGCGACCAACGGACGCTTGGACCTCGGCCGCGCTTGGCAGCAAGTTCGCAGGTCCATGTCCGACGTGCGCGAAGCGTCGCCCCTCCAGAAACGCGGGTCTTGATGAACGAACTGGATGATGTGCTGAGGCTACTCGTCGCGGCGGCTACGGGCCTCGTGATCGGCATCGACCGCGACATGAACGACAAGCCGGTGGGCATGCGCACCCTGGCGCTGGTGGCCTTGGGCTCTGCGCTGATCTCGATTTCCGTGATCGAGTTTCAGAATTTGCGCGACCACCCGGATGCGGTCTCGAGGGTGGTCCAAGGCATTGTTACCGGCGTGCTGAGCGGCGTCGGCTTCATCGGTGCGGGCGTCATCCTGCACGACGTCAAGGCCAAGACGGTTCATGGCCTCACTACGGCGGCGACTGTCTGGATCGCTGCCGGTCTTGGCATCGCCTGCGCGCTGGGCGCCTGGCTGCTGGTGGGCGCTGCCATCGCAGTCACGTTATTCGTGCTGTTCGCGCTCAGCTGGCTCGAACGTCGCCTGGGGTTGAAGTAAGTCTGGTAGTCGCACATGGCCGGTGAGCGGCTTCATGCCTCCGCCCAAGTACCAAATGATACGAACGAGACCAACCTGACACGGCACACTCCGCACCGGACTTGATTCGGAGCGGAGATGACGGACGCGAACTTTCTGCGTGAGCAACTCGCGTTGATCCGCGAACTGGCCGAGCTGGCCGATCCCCACATCAGGAAGCGACTGCTCGCCTTGGCGGAAAAATACGAGCGCCGGCTGGCGGAGCAGAGCCGGAACACGCAAGGTCGCAGCTGATCGTCCTTGATCGCCCTTGGCGCAGGCGATGACCTATTCCATGCGCGCCTTCTCCTTCAGATCGCGGATGCGCATCTCCGCCTCGTCCTTGGACTGGACGATGTCCGACCAATCCTCGACCCGCGCCTCCTTGCTCAGCCTCTTGAGCTCGCTCAGCTGCTCCTGCGTCGGCTTGTCCATGCCTCACTCCTAGGCGGTGTTGGCAACACAATGTTGAGAACCAGCGGGAGGCTCGCGTGTTCCTGGAGAGTGCCCGGGCGGATCAACAGAAACCTCGCCTGCCCTGTTGCCTGGCCGCGCCTTCCCGACCATATTGCCGCCATGACAAAGAAGCCCTTCCGCCTCACGCCCTACCAGGTGCAGTTCCTGCTCGTGGTCGGATTCGTCACCGTCGGCTGCGCGCTCTACGTGCGCTATCTCGCGATCGAGTTTTCGCAGGTCGCGCTCGCCTGCGACGCCGGGCTTCAGACCCTGGTCTGCAAGTCGCGCTCGGTCTCGACCGTGCTGTTCAAGAATTCGGTGTTCGGCATCGTGGCGCTGGTGGTTGCGACGCTGAACCTGATGCGGCCGTCGATCGTGCTGCTGACCGTCGGCCTCATCGCCGCCGGCCTCGGCATCGTGCTCTACAATGTCGTGCTGTCGGGCCTTGCGATCGGCCTGCTTATCCTTGGCTTTGCTCGGCCCGCGCCCGCCACAGCGTGAGCGCGAACAACAGATAGATCGCGCAGGTCCACAGCGACTGCCAATTGTCGCGACCTTCGTTGAACAGCACGTACACGGCGGACAGCGCCAGCACCCCCGCGAACACCGCTTCGGCGATCGGACGCTGGCCGATCTGCGGCCGGTTCAGCATCAGAAGCGCAAACGGCACCACAGCCATCGTCAGCGCGGCGTAAGGAAAATCCTTGTAGCGCGGATCGAACACGAAGCCGAGCGCGGTCGCGGAAGCGATCACCGCGGTCACCGCCAGCGTCAGGCCGAGCACCGCCGTGAGCTTCGACCATTTCCGGCCCTCGCGCGGGCCGAGCAGGTCGAGGAAGGTCGGCAGGCTGCGGCCGATCACCATCGCCTGCGCGCAGAAGATCGGCGACAGGATGCCGGCCAGCAGCAACGCGCCCCAGAGCAGCCAGCCGCCGATCCCGTAGCTCTCGTAGTACATCTTGTCGGCGCCGATCCCGAGCAGGATTCCGGCGGTCGTCGCCGAGATGCCGACGCCGAGCCAGGCCGGGAAACGCGGTGTCCACGGCCGGCGGCGCAGCGTGATCAGCGCGACAGCGAACACCAGGACGGAAAGCCCCATGCCGGCGCCCATGTACCATTTCCAGTACGGGAAATTGCTGATCGGCTGTCCCGGCGGATATTTCAGGCTCCTGCGCACCGAGTCGTAGAGGCCCCAATAGCCGCCGACGGTGCCTTCCAGCCTGCGCTTCCAGGGCTGGTCGTAGGACTCGATGAGATTGACGCGGAACTTCTGCGCCTTCGCAAGGCCGAGGATTTCCGAGACGACGCGCGCCTGATTGGTGCGCGAGGGCAGTGCGCCGTCGCGCATGCGGCCCGCGCTCGGCCAGCCGGTTTCGCCGATCAGGATCTCCTTGCCGGGAAACGCCACCGCCATGCGCTCGCGGATCTGTTCGACATGGGCGGCAGCGAACTTCGCCCTGATCGGGAAATCCTCCCAATAGGGCAGGATATGAATCGTGACGAAGTCGACGGCGTCATACACCTCGCGGTTCTTCAGCCAATATTCCCACACATCGGCATAGGTCACGGGCACGCCGACCTGGGTCTTAACCAGGCGGATGAGAGCGACGAGGTCCGCCGTCGTCATCTCACCGCGCAGCAGCACCTCGTTGCCGACGATGACGGAGGTGATGACGTCAGGGAATTGCTTGATGAGGCGAATGGCGAGCCCGGCCTGCTCGTAGTTCTTGGTGCGGTTGCTCGAGAGCCAGATGCCCTGCAGCACCTTCATCCCGCCGACCTTGGCGGCGACCGCCGGCACCTGGTCGAGCCCGTTCTCCAGCGAATAGGTGCGGACGCAGTCGGTGATCTCCTTGAGCTGGCGCAGGTCCTGTTCGATCTGGTCGGCATCGATATGGGTCCATGCGTCCAGCGGCGACTGCTCGCCGCGGAACGGCGCGTAGGAGACGCATTGAACCTTGTCGGCGGGATCGATCGGGGCGCGCGCGAGCGTGATCGGCGTGGCAAGCCACCACCACACGGCAGCGATCGCACCCAGTGAGACGAGCAGAAGCGCCAGTGGCGTACGAAGAGAAATCGGTTCCGTCCTCCGCGAAGGGCCGTCGATTACCTTCTCGCACGCCGTCTGCCAAGGGGGCACGTCCGGTGGATCCCTTGCGCCCCCAAGGAATTTACCTGCGCCGGTTCACCGTGATCTAGGATCGTGACTTTGCTGGACAAAATTCGAAATACAGGTCATGGACTCCGAAAGACTTTTCCGCCGCATTGGAGACCCATTTGGACGCCATCAGCTAGCGCGTCCGCGGGGCTCCTGACGCGGACGGCCAGCGCATACATTGGGGAATTCATGCGGCAACGGGTGTTCGAGTCACGAAATGCGGTCCTGCGGCAGTTCGCCGCCACCTTGGCCGTCTCCTGCCTGCTCGTTCTGACCGGTGCTGGCGGCGCTTCCGCCCAGAGCGGTCCGCCGGGCCCCGAACAGGGCAAGGCGGCCGCCCAGCCCGCCGACGCCGCCAAGGACGCCGCCCAGAATCAGCGCCGCACCGACGAGTTCGCAGAAGCCGCCCAGGTCATCAACGGCCCGGCCGGCAATCCCGAATGCGTCTGGCTCGGCCGGCGCGTGGTGCGGCTGATGTGGCGGGACGACCTCGATACCGCATTCCGTCATCTCGACCTCTACGACCGCTTCGGCTGTCCCGGCGGCCACATCCAGGCCGCGTTCCGCTGCCTGACCCGTTTCGGCGGCCAGATCGACCCCAAGGTGGCCGAAACTCTGGATAGCCGCGTGCACGCGTGCTGGATCAACCCGGCCGCCCAGCCGCAGCAGGCGGCGGCCGCGGCCGCCCAGCCGGCAGCGCCGGCCGCCAATGCGCAGCCGCAGCCGGCCGCGAGCCCCTCGCCTGCGGCAAGCCCGTCCCCCACGCCGGCGAAATAGCCCAAGCCAAAATAGCTCCGGTCGTTTCAGCTGCCGTTCAGGAACGACCGGCCATAGAGACGGTTGGCACTGCCGCGCGTCGTTCGAAAAGGCCATGCCCTCATAAGGACATGAGGCCATGACAGTTGTGAAACCGCGCGGCAGAGATATGCTCCCTTTGCCGCGGACTTGGTCGGATCTCGGGGTCGGATCCGCTTCCCTGCCACCTCAGCCCCTATTGGTTTAGCCGCGATGCGCGTTGTCGCCGCCGTTCTGTTGCTCGTGTCTGCGCTCCACGCAGGCAGTTGGGGAGTCCTGCGCGACAGGGAACCTGCGCCGGACTTCAAGGGCCTGGTGCCGAGCCTGTCCTATACGCCGTTCGAACCGGGCCATGTCGTCGACCTCAAGGTCGACCCTGACAAGATTCGCGCGGACTTGAAGAAGCTGTCGACCCTCACGCGAGCTATACGGTCCTACACCGCGACGGAAGGCAGCGAGCTGGTGCCGCCGATCGCGGCCGAGTTCGGCCTCAAGGTCACGGTCGGCGCGTGGATCGACAAGGACGAGGATCGCAACGAGCGGGAGATCAAGGCCGCCATCGAGCTCGCCCGCAAGAACAGCAACGTGATCGGCATCGTGGTCGGCAACGAGGTGATCTACCGCGGCGAGATGAAGGTCGAGGACCTCATCAGCAAGATCAAGAAGGTCAAGAGCGCGGTCCGTGTTCCCGTGACGACGGGCGAGATCTGGAACATCTGGCGCGATTTTCCGGACCTCGCCTCCAGCGTCGACTTCATCGCCGCGCACGTGCTGCCCTATTGGGAAAACTTCCGTTCGGATCAGGCCGTCGACCAGGCCGTGGACCGCTACGACCTCCTGCGCAATCAGTTCCCGGGCAAGCGCATCGTGATCGCCGAGTTCGGCTGGCCGAGCGCAGGCTATAATTTGCGCAACGCAGATCCAGGTCCGTTCCAGCAGGCGCTGACCTTGCGCAACTTCGTCACCCGCGCCGAAGCGCTCGGCATGGACTACAACATCGTCGAAGCCCTCGATCGGCCCTGGAAATTCTTCGAAGGCGGCGTCGGTCCGTATTGGGGCGTCCTCAATGCCAGCGGCGAGCCGAAATTCGCCTGGACCGGCCCGGTCGAGAACCCCGATTATTGGAAGCTGATGGGCATCGCGCTGCTGGTCGGCGTGCTGCTGTCGTTACCGATCCTGCGGATCGAGAAGGCGACCGCGAAGCAAGCCTTCCTGCTGTCGGCGACCGCCAACGGCGTCGGCGCCTGGGCCGCGACCGTGTTCGCCTATTGGAACGGCCACTACTTCCTGTTCGGCTCGGCTTTCGCGCTGACGCTCGGCATGATCCTCCTTGTTCCGCTGGTCCTCATCGCGATGGCGCGCATCGACGAGATCGCCGCGGTTGCCTTCGGCCGGCCGCCGCAGCGCCTGATCGCCAAGAACAAGCCGGTCGAGAACGTGCCCGAGGATTACTGCCCCAAGGTCTCGATCCATATCCCCGCTTATTTCGAGCCCGTCGAGATGCTGAAGCAGACGCTGGATGCGCTGTCGCGGCTGAACTACCCGAACTACGAATGCGTGGTCATCATCAACAACACGCCGGATCCCGCCTTCTGGCAGCCGATCCAGGACCATTGCCGCGCGCTCGGTGAACGCTTCAAGTTCATCAACGCCGAGAAGGTGCAGGGCTTCAAGGCCGGCGCGCTGCGGATCGCGATGGACCGCACCGCGGCGGATGCCGAGATCATCGGCATTCTCGATGCTGACTATGTCGTCGAGCCCGATTGGCTGAAGGACCTCGTGCCTGCTTTTGCCGACCCGCGCGTCGGCCTCGTGCAGGCGCCGCAGGAGCACCGCGACGGCGATC
Organism: Bradyrhizobium yuanmingense; assembly: GCF_900094575.1. Lineage (GTDB taxonomy): Bacteria > Pseudomonadota > Alphaproteobacteria > Rhizobiales > Xanthobacteraceae > Bradyrhizobium > Bradyrhizobium yuanmingense. The sequence continues at coordinate 270,510 of NZ_FMAE01000005.1, forward strand.
TGTCGATCATGCACTACATCATGAACGGCGAATATGCCGGCTTCTTCGACATCGGCATGGTCCAGCGCAACGAGGCCAACGCCATCATCGTGCACGGCACGATGTGCCTGATCCGCCGCGCCGCGATGGACATGGCCGGCGGCTGGTCGAGCGACACGATCTGCGAGGACTCAGATCTCGGCCTTGCCATCCAAGAGCTCGGCTGGACCACCCACTACACCAACACCCGCTACGGCGCAGGCCTACTGCCGGACACCTATGAAGCCTTCAAGAAGCAGCGGCACCGCTGGGCCTATGGCGGCCTGCAGATCGTGAAGAAGCATTGGCGCCGCTTCCTGCCCGGCGCGAGCCGGCTGACGCCCGACCAGAAGCGCGAATATGGCCTCGGCTGGCTGAACTGGCTGGGCGCCGAAAGCCTCGGCGTGGTCGTGGCGCTGCTCAACCTCATCTGGGTGCCGATCGTCGCCTTCGCCGACATCGCCATTCCCGACAAGATCCTGACGCTGCCGATTATCGGCGCGTTCATCGTCTCGCTGGTGCACTTCCTGTCGATGTACCGCGCCCGCGTCGCCATCAAGCCCGGCCAGATGCTGGGCGCCATGATCGCGGCGATGAGCGTGCAATGGACGGTGTCGCGCGCGGTGGCGCAGGGCCTGATCACCGAGCACATCGCCTTCGCCCGCACCTCCAAAGGCGGCCTGTCCCGCATGTCGATCGAGTTCCAGGCGTTCTGGGAAGCCGTGATCGGCACCCTGCTCCTGGTCGGCGCCGGCGTGCTGATCGCCACCAACAGCTACAAGCAGATCACCGAGATCTACATCTTCGCCGGCGTTTTGGTGCTGCAGAGCCTGCCGTTCCTCGCCGCGGTCGCCATCGCCATCCTCGAGCTCAGCCGCATCAACTCGTTCCAGTTCTGGCGCGACAGCGCGATCCGCACCGCCGAGCTGATCGGCTTGCGCCCGGTCGCGCTGCCCCACCCGACCGGCACGCCGCAGCCGGTGCCGAGCGAGGTCCGGCGGGAGACGAACTGATCCTGCTCCACGCCGGTCTTCGGCCTCGTGCCTGGAATCACGCGGTCTCCGGCGTGGATGACCGGCCGCCAATCGAGGTGAGAATTTTGGCCTAAGCGACGGATAGCCCAGGCAAATCCCCGATCCTGCCGCGATCTTCGGCAACCACCCGCACTATTGACCTCCGCAGCCACTCCCCCTACACAGCGCGGGCCGAAGGCATGATCCGGAAACAGCCGGTTTTCCCCGCGACGCGATCTCTAGGCGAAGCGGCAAGACATGCCTCTCGAATGTCCGAACACGATGGCGATCTCTTCGAGCCATCAGCGGCCATGGGAGCGCGTAGCTCAGCCGGTAGAGCACGTGACTTTTAATCACGGGGTCCTGGGTTCGAGCCCCAGCGCGCTCACCAAGCTAATCAAGCACCTAGAGCCAAAATTCAGCCCTTCGAGTTGAGGGGATTTTTGGGGCCTGCACACAGTGTGCACACTCGCCGGGTGCAGCCATGACCGCCATCGATATTGTCGGCTGGGTTCTCTTGGCAGTGGTTATGGTGCTAACCCTAGGCTTTGCGAAGAAGCCGCCAACGTGAGCCGTGCCATTCACAGCGGGTTCATACGTGCTGAGGCACGCTGCGCCCCATGGAGATTCTCAGATGATCGTTTCCGTGCTCGCCGCAGCATTACTTATGGGCCCGCCCGTGCCGGGGCTGGTTCAGCCACCCATCCAGCAGGTCCAGTATGGTGTGCCAAGACACCCGCCTCCATGCGGCCACGGTTGGGATCTGAGCGCCCGAGACGGCATGTGTTATCCGAACGGAGCCCTCCCTCCTCAAGAACAGGCTGCGCGGCAGTACTATCATCGCGGCGGCGGAGGTTACGGTGGAGGCTACGGTAGACATCCCGTCCGATGCGGCCACGGCGCCGACGTCGATATTCGAGACGGTCGGTGCTACCCCAACGGCACGGTGCCGCCACAGTTTCAGCAGGGCCGGCAGGGATATTACGGTTATGGCGACTATTATCACCGCCCAAGGCGCCATTACTATTAAGCTATCAAAGGCCCGCCAGCGCGAACCGGCGGGCTCCTGTCACAAGCCTGTGGCATGTCCGTTGCACAGTCGAAGCCAACTGGGATTTCAGCGCTCAGTTTGAGAATGACACGCTGCCGGGACATGTATTTCGAGCCCGGCAGCGTTCGATTTCGAGACTCGTGAGACAACCGCTATGGCATGAGCAGAATCAAGCGCACGGGCACATTTCCGGAGGCTGCTGCTTCGCCTCCTCCGGATCATCGTCCTCAGCGTCGCTGTCGTCCTGCTCCATGTCGGTGAAATAGTCGCCTCGCATGCTCTTGGTTCATTGCCCGATCCAGGCTCCCGGCCCTGGGTTCGAGCCCCAGCGCGCTCACCAATAAAATCAAGTCGCAAAAATCGAAATGCCGTCCGGCTCAGCAGGTGGGCAGGAACAAAGGTCACCCGTTCCAGCTTGAGTCTCGCTGGCTCGTCGGCCGAGTTGGCGGAGGCGGCGCCGACCAGCCGGCACTATGTTTTCTGCGCATGGGTCCTCATGTCGTGGACGAAGAGCGCGACTGGAGGGAGACTTGCGGGTTCTTGTAGCCGAAGACGAAGACCTGATCCGGGACGTGGTGGTCGACATCCTGGAGACTCACGGGCACGAGGTGATGGAAGCTGATAGCGGCGAGCGCGCGCTCGAGCTCTGTGCCGAAGCCACACCCGATCTCTTGTTCACCGACATCAGGTTGGCGGGCTCGCTGACGGGCTGGGATGTCGCCATCCAGTGCAGGCAATCCAATCCGCGCATGCCTGTGATCTACGCCACCGGCTACACGCACGCCGCTCCGCGTCCGGTGTCCGGCAGCATCATGCTCCAGAAGCCGTTCGGGCTTGAACGCCTCTTGGAAGCGATGCAGTCGCTCGCGGGCGATTAGCTGCAGCCAGCCGCGGTCAATGCTCCGCAGACTGACAATTGTCAGTCGTTCGACTCCACACAGGAACGAAGGGCCTTCCGCACGCTTTGGCAGGAATGCCAAATGTCTCGCCCGGGATGGTCAGGCCGCTGCGGCTCGCTCTGCTGTATGGGCACCTGATCGCGCGGGGCGCGCAGCTGTATCATCCGGGCGGCTCGCAGCCGGTGTGCAGCCTGTCATTGGCCAAGCAAATGGTCGAGGCGGGTTTGCTCTGCGCAAATGGCGAGAGCTTCGAGCTGACGCAGGAAGGCCGGAGCTTCGCCGGTTGATGCGCACCGCATCATTGGCTTCCCCATGAACTCAACAACCGCTGGCGCGTGACCACGGTCGTGAAGTCAAGCGAGGCGTTCCAAGCAGCCCGCCCGCCGGATCTGACAATCTACGGTGACAGTGCACTCAACTGTGAACGAAAACTCGGCCAGTTGCCACTTTTTCCCGAAACGATTCACATATGCGAATGAAGCTACAAAGAAGAATGCCCCTTCCTGAGAGGTGCTGGGCAAATCGGGAGCATGCTTCATTGACTGACGAGGTTCCGTCGCAAAGCCGATTTTTCATTCGCATGGGCGGCAAGGGTTGGATGGTCTACGATCGAGAACGCAGGGGCCCAGCACTGATCGGGACCGATATGGCGGCCAATCTGACCAAGGAGCGAGCTGAACAATTGCTACTTCTGCTGATGCCCTCACGCGCGGAGAGGTCGCGTGCGGCGAACGATGGTGGTCCGCCAGCGTGAACCGGTAGGCCCCAATGGTTGCGGCCTCCTTTCTCGGGCGCCGCATTCGAACGTGTTCACCGGCCGCCGTTCGCGTTGCCGTCGGGGCTGGTTCTGGCCTAGACCTCGAAAATTTAATGCTGGACGGTATCTTTTGAGACACCCAGCTCGAATGTTTGAGCAGACGATATCACCCGGCGTGCCACGCTGAGTGGTGCGTCGGGCGGCCTCGGTGTGTCCGCAGCCAGCCCCGGGACGCCCGGGGCCGTTCCTTTGGATTCACGTTTGTTGATGCAGGAACGTCCCTCCAGGACGAACATGTCGTTACCGGGGCTGGCAAGTTTCATCTCGGATCTATCGTAACCCGGTAGGGCCGCTGTTCCAGAGCGGCGGCCCTTGTTCTGAAGCGTGAACCGGGGGCCGCGCCTAGCGCCTCTTTGGCCGATCGGTTTCTGCTGATCGCGATTTAGGGTTGCCACCCTTGCGAATTGTCGGGGGCGGCTTGCCCGCGTGACTATGCCTCTCTTGCATTTGCTCGGCTGCGACTACGCGCGAGCGCAGATCTTCCAATGCGGAAAGCCCAGAAGCAAGCTCATCGAAACGCTGCTTCAGAACAGCGGTGTGATCGAAAGTGCCCATGTACCCCCTCCGTCAACGAGCCGACCGAAAAGTGGGAAAATCATGCAATCGAGGAATGCAGAGGCATGGAGTCAGTTCCTTTGAAGAGTGCTGCGCCGTTGTCGCAGTTCGTGCGATGCGACTCGGCTCCTCCATCCGCGAACGCTCAGAGGCAGGCGCCACGGCCACGATCGCAAATCGCGCCTAGCGCCAATGACGGCCCCGACCGTGGGGGGCTTTTGGGGTGTGAGGCCGGGGCCGCTGGAGGTGCTTGGACCTTTGGGGAAGGCCAAAGCCACCGAAGACTAGGAAAAATCGGCAATCGCTTCTGCTCGCTTTCGCACATTGCTTGTACGTTTTGTTTGCGCAGAACGAAGCCAATTGCCAATGAAGGACTATCTGGCGCAGATCGAGAAACTTGCAAAGATGCGGCCGAACGCGCCCTGATCCGCGACTTGGCTACCGATCCAGCCAAGCGCGAAGTGTTCGACAGGCTCGCAAGCCACCTCACGGTCCTTGCTGACCAAGTGGAAATGGCGATGGTTGAGCGGAAGGCCGGGACCGACCCGTTTCGGCCTTAGAAGCACGCCGCGGATCCGGTGCCCGATCCGCGCAGACATGGCCCAGTGATTTTGTGGCTCCAGGCTTCGAAGCAGCAGTGGTGGTCGATATGCTGAGCGGAGCTGCGGAGATGCTGATGCACCGCCAATCCAGATCAGCATGGGAACGTTTCGATCGGCATTGAGTCCTACAGGCGCAATCCATCCCGTTTCCTCGTGGATCGAACGATGGAAAAAGCACTCGCCTATGCCATCTCGGCGGCCCTTGTGGGCTTCGGTCTTTTGATCTTTTTCGCCGGTCTGTCTTCCAGCTCGCCCGCCTTATGGACGATCGTCGCGCTGGTCCCGATCACGATCGGGATCGTGAGCGCCTTTGGTCCTGTGTGACTTGATGTGGAAACCAGGGCTTTAGGTCAGCCCGTCTGTATTTTTCGAATCGGCAGCCCGTGTTCGCTCTCTCGGAGCTTCCAACCGCTGGTGACCCGCGTGAGCCATTTCGTCTCGATGCTTCTGCTTGCGACGGCCCTGGTCCTGACGTTGTGCTTCGGAGTGGCGGCCTGGCGCCTCTCGGCAGACAAAGAGGCCGACATCACCGCCACGATTTCCCATCAGGAATACGGTTGGAGGCCAAGGCCCAGCAACTGAAACTTTGACAAACCCGCTGACATCGCGCCGGAAACGTGTAGGATTCCCCAAAACCGGAGGAACGGCATGTTTGAAATCAACGGTTTCGACACGGCGGGCGTCGTCAATCTCAAGCGGTCCTCACTCGCCGCGGCCCTCAAAAAGGCCAGGGAGCTGGTCGAGGACGGATGCTGGGACGTTCAGGTCGTTGATCCCACAGGCCGGGTCTATACCTCGTTCGAGGAGGAAGCGGCCTAGCCAGAACGCGTCCTCAGCTCTCCGGCGCCGCCACCGCAGCCGGCGCGGTCAGCGGAGCCCCTCCGATCGACACCGGCCCTAGAGGCCCCAGGGGCTTGGGCTCACGCACCAGCCGCTTGCGCATCGCGGCAGATAGTCCGTAGCGCGCATTCGCTCTGCGAACGGACGATGTCACGTCCGACATCATCACATTCTGCAGCGAGTCGACCTTGGCGATCAGCGTGGACAGCTGCGAGGAGATCTTCTTCACGTCGACCCGCTCGTCCGTGATGCTCTGCCGCAGCGACAGCAGCAAGAGTGAATCCTGCTGCAGCAAGGCTGCATTCTGCTGCAGCGTCTGGTTGTTCTCATGCAGCGAAGCGGTGTGCTGCTGCTGGGCCGACTGGATCTCCTTCAGGGCGGTGACGACCGGATCCGGTTTCGGTGCCGGTGCCTCCTGCCGCGGCAGCAGTTCGGCGAGGCTGGCAACATTCAATGACGGCATGCCGGAGGGCGACGTATAGATGGCCGCCGCGCCGTTGATGGCGAGGGCACACACCGCCAGCGGCAGGATCGTCTTGCGGCGGGGCGTGATTGGCGGCGTTTCAGCTTCCGGGCCTGCGGGTTCCTGCGCGCCTGCAGCGTCTGCAAGGGCGACGGCGTCGAGCTCTTCGGCGAAGCTTGGCGTTTCGAAGGACGTGGTCATTTGCACTGACCCCCATGGAGCGAGCAACAGGAAGCCGCCCCCTGGAACGCCCTCGCGACGATCCGCTTACGCAGCACCCATACACAACTGCCTAAAATTGTCGGCTTTCTGGATTAATTCCGCGTTAGCGGCGCGGCCGGCGGACGGGCCGGCGCCCCCGGCCGATTACGGATCCGGCGCAAGCTCCTCGCCGCGCATCCGGCAACAGCCATGCCAGCAACGGATTTTCCGAAGTTGGCATAATGCCACTGTTTTGCCCGACAAATCAACGGCCAAGTCACGGCGCCTCCGGCACGGACTCGGCACGATAGGCCTGATCCGGGTCGTGGACCACGCTTGCTTGGGCCACCTCGGCCGCGATGGACGCGCCGAATGCAGAACGCCTTATCGCACAAGCACATAGCTACTGTGCATGGGGTTGTTTTCGCACTTTCCGATTTACCCCTCGTCCAGCAGCTCGAACAGCTCGTGCGTCCGCTCAAACCGCGAGCGCCACATGTGCTTTGGTAGAGCGCGATGCACCGAGTCGACCTGTTCCCCCGTCGCTCGCAGATTACAAACCTGGTCCTATCGGGCTCGTAACGCGTTTGGGCGACACAGTCGTTCGTCGCTCGACCCGGGCCTTGGCATCCAGCACCTTGTCTCCAGCTCGTGCGGCTCGCGGCCGACTGATCTGGTCCGAAAGGCTCGAGCCTCTCCCTGACAGACTATTTGAACCAACACTGGCGTTTCCTTGAGCCTGTGTTGCCGGTCGGAATCTGCTTTGGGAGAACGCCGAACCAGCGGCCTTTTGATCTTCATTGCTCGTGCCGCTGCCAATTGCGCCGATCGGCAGGCCATTTTGAGCGCGACCAGCCCCGGCATTTCTCGCGGCCTGAGCTGCCGCCCGCGACCTCGCAGGCGTGGCGGGCTGGACGTTCGAATTGGTCGCTTCGCTGTTGGTGCCCAGATCTCCGCCGGGCGCGATGTCCTTCGTCCCCATCCCTGGGGGTGCTGAGGGACCTGCATTGCCCGCACTCGTCCCCATTCCAGAAGGCGCCGAGCCGCCAGCGCTACCCTGCCCCGTTCCCATGCCCGCTCCGGCGGAGCCGGCATTTGCGCCGCCCGCTTGCACCAGGGCCAACAGACATGAGCCTGCGACAATCGTGGCAATCACTGGACGAATGGCATGTGACATCGGACGATCTCCTTCGCCACGCCCAAATTAACTATAATGGTGGAGCAGGGTTTCCGCTACGAATTCGCAGTTGCGCGCTGACGAACGCGCAAGCCCCTACCCCTCGTCCAGCAGCTCGAACAGCTCCTCCACCCGCTCGAACGGCGCATCGCGCATCGGGCTGTGATAGACGACGCGGTCGCCGTCGCGTTGCAGTGACTTGCCTCGCGACTTGCGCAGGCGTCCGGGCAGGAACGTCGCGGCCGCAGCTTCAGGCCCGACGTCGAGGCGGATGATGCCGCGTCGCTTGCATTCGATCCTGAGCTTGGCCGCGGCGAAGAAGTCGCGCGCGAGCTTTGGCAAGGGTCCGAAGCGGCGGGAGGTTTCCTCCTCGAGGTCGTCGAGATCGTCCTCGTCGTTGCATCGTGCGGCGCGGGCATAGAGCTCGAGCCGCACCGGCTCGGACTGCACATAGCTCTCGGGCAGCATGTCCCCGACCGGCAGGTTGAGGTCGGGCACCCACAGCTGCTCGTCGCTCTTCTCCGAGGCCATCTTCAGCAGGTGGCTGTAGAGCACGGGCCCGAACACCTGGACGTGGCCGGATTGCTGCTCCGAGAACAAATCGCCCGCGCCTCGCAGATCCAGGTCGCGCTCGCTGATGGCAAAGCCCGCGCCCGGCCGGCTGAACTCCTCGAGCACGGCGAGGCGCTTCTCGGATTGTCCGGACTCCGTCTCGGTCAAGAGATGCGCGAAGGCGCGGATGCCGCCGCGGCCGACGCGTCCGCGCAGCTGGTGCAGCTGGGCGAGGCCGAACTTTTCCGGCCAGCACACCACGATGGTGTTGGCGCGTGGAATGTCGAGGCCGCTCTCGACGATGTTGGTCGCGAGCAGGACGTCGGCATGGCCTTCGACGAAGCTCATCATGCGGTCGTCGATCTCGTCGGCCGCCAACCTGCCGTGCAGGCAGACGATGCGCAGGTCCGGCGCCACGGCCCGCACCCGCGCCAGCATGGGATCGAGATCCTGGATGCGCGGGCAGATCAGGAAGCTTTGGCCGTGGCGGCGCTGCTCGCGCAGCAGCGCCGAGGCGATCGCCGCATCCGATAGCGGCGCGATCCGGGTCGCGACCGGAAGCCGGTGCACCGGGGGCGAGGCGATCACGCTGAGATCGCGGAAGCCGGCGAGACCGGCGGCCAGCGTACGCGGGATCGGCGTCGCGCTCATCATCAGCACATGGACGTTCTTGGCGAGCCCTGCGAGCTTTGCCTTTTCCGCCGCGCCAAAATGCTGCTCCTCGTCGACGATGACGAGGCCGAGATCGTCGAACCTGACGTCCTTGCCGGTGAGCGCCTGCGTGCCGATCACAACCTTGATCCGGCCGCTGCGCAGGCCCTCCCTGGTCTCCCGCAGCGCCGCGCCCGAAGTGGCGCGCGAGAGGTTGCCGACCTCGATGCCGAACGGGGCAAATCGCTTCTGGAACGTCGCGACGTGCTGGCGGGCCAGCACCGTCGTCGGCACCGCGACCGCCACCTGCTTGCCTGACAGCACCACCGCGGCCGCCGCGCGCAGCGCGACCTCGGTCTTGCCGAAGCCGACATCGCCGCAGATCACCCGATCCATCGGATGGCCGGATGCGAGATCATCCAGCACGTCCCGGATCGCCTGGGCCTGGTCGATCGTCGTGAAGTAAGGAAAACGCGCGACGAACTTCTCGTAGGCCGATCCCGGCGGCACCAGCTTTTCGCCGCGCCGCCGCCGGCGCTGGCTGATGTGCTTGGCGAGCGCCTTGCCGGCGATCTGGATCTCGCGCTCGGCCTCGCTGCGGCGCGCCCACCACGTGCTGCCGTCCGCCTTATCGAGCGAAAGCCTGCCGAGCTCGGCGGCGTAAGGCCACATCAAGGCGAGATCGGGCGGCGGCACCAGCACCGCATTGTCGCCGGCGAACTTCAGGCGGATCATCTCGCGCATCGCGCCCCCGCCGGTGTTGACGGTCTGCAGGCCGTCGAGCACGGCAAGGCCGCGCTGGAGATGAACGACCACCGTGCCCTGCTCCGGCGCATCGGCATGGTCGAAGGCCGCGCTCCAGGCGCGCGCCATCGGCTGCGGATGATGCGCGCGGCTGCCGAGCACGTCGGACGCCGTCACCACGACCAGAGGCTTCTTCGCCGGCACGACGAAACCGGCATCGAGATCGGCGAGCAGCGCCATCTCACCGCCCCGCCCGCGGGCCGCCTCCTCCCAGTCTTCGCAGCGCTCCGCCTTGACGCCGCTCATCCGCTCCATCACGCGCAGATCGTCCTCGTGCGCGGCAACGAGGATCAGCCGCGACCCGGCCCGGCGCGTCTCCTCGACGAAGCCACGCAACGCCTTCCGGGAGGATGTCAGCTTCGAAAATTCCGGGATGGCCTGGAACGGTGCCGTCCGCGGCAGCACCTTGATGCCCTTGGAGAGCCGCTTCCAATCGCTGCGCCCGAGATATTCGCGCTCCCGCTCGCTGCGGGGCGCGGCCTCCTCGATCGTATCGAGCCATCCGTCGGCATGCGACGGCACGCCGGCATCGGCGATCCATCTGGCGCCCACGCAATAATCGAACAGGCTGGCGCGCTTACCGCCTTTGCCGGCAAGGCCGAGCCGCTCCGACATGGGATCGACGAGCAGCTCCCTGGTCTCGAAGATGATCCTGTGCTCATGCGGGTCGAAGGCCACGATCCGTTTGATCGTGTGCTGCGAATGCTCGATCCGGAACGGCCCCAGCGCGCCCGCCGGGAATATCTCGAAGGTCTGGCCGTGGAACAGCGCCCCGCCCGGATAATCCGGCTCATCGTCAAGATCGTAACCGAGGGATTGCAGGCGGGACTCCAGCTCCTGCTCGGAGAACGTGCCGCCCACCTTCAAGCTCAGGCTCAGGCGCGACAGGCTGGCCGGCGGCGGCATCCGCTCCATCACCGCTTCAGCCGTCGATACCAGAAACACCGGCTTCTTGGACTTCGCAAGGCGCCTCAGCACGGAGGCTCTGCGCCCCGCGAGCTCGTGCGAGGGCTCCAGTTGATCGAACGGCAAGGTATTCAAGCGCGGAAACACCAGCACCTCGCAGGCGGGGTCGAGCGCGTGAATGACGCTGCCGAGCCGCTCCGCCCTGTTCTCGCTCTCGGCGAGAAACACGATGCCGCTGCGTCCGGACTGCTTCCATTGTCCAAGCAGATGAAGGGCCATCATGCCGAGAGGCGACGAAGACGAGATCGTGGCGCGCTGCGATCCTTTGCTCTTCTTCGGCGGCTTCTTGGCCACCCTTGCCTTCGTGGAAAGCCTCACTTGGACCCGTTTCTGCTTTTGAACCGCCGCAAACTGAATGCGAGCCGCCTTGCCCCTCGAATCGGCAGCTCGGCGCCATGCATATGGGATTTGCCCTGCGAACGCACCCCTCCTCGGTAACGTTCGAGGCGGCGGCGCGATCCCTTTCGATCTGCTCTTGGCTGTGAGAATGGAGGCACGAAAAAGCCCCAGCGCTTGGAGCAACGCTGGGGCGTTTCGTTCGAAATGAATCGGTTAAGCAATGACGTCTTCATAGCAGCGGTTTCGCCGCGCGCTTGTGAACTGGTTCACACGCCTAGTTGGCTCGGCGATGTCTGGCGGCATCGGGCCAGGCCGGCATTCAAGCTTTCTTCAGACATTTCGGATCAGCTGACGATCCATTTCAAAGTGATTGTCATCCGCGCATGAGTTCGGTCCAGGTTCAGTGCACGCGGTGCAAGAACGTGTTTCGCGATCGCGCCGGCCGGTTGCAGGACGGCTATTCCAGGCAATGTCCGAGCTGCGAAGTCGTGCTGTTCTTCGCCGAGGACTCGCAGCATCCCTTCATCAAGCGGGCGATGCGCAGTGCGCGCCAGGCCCGCAAGGAGATGCGGGAGCTCCAGGCCGCGAAGCTCGCCGCACCCGAGCCGGAGGTGGCGCAATCGAGGAGGTTTGCTGGCAGGACGCGATCGGCGGCGCGGGAGGACTAGCGGCTCAGCTTCGCCGCCGCTTGCGCGGAAACAGGCGGTCGCGGATGTAGCGCGAGGTCGCCGTCAGGCGGATGCCGCGGGGCTTGTGCCAGGCGGCGCGGTCGATCTCCTTCTTGTCGCCGATCGCCAGCCTGCCCTTGGCGGACTTGGCGATGAAGATCGCGTCGCTCATCTTGCGGCCGGAGCGCTTGTTCCTCGCCTTCACTTCCTTCCAGAGGCTGATCCTGCCGAGCTTCAGCTTGGGCAATTCCTCCTTGATCTCCCGCCGCAGGCAGTCCTTCTCCGACTCGCGCGCACGCTTGCGGCCGCCCGGAAACATCCACAGGCCGTCCGACCGGCGTCTGACCAACAATACCTTGCCGCGCCTGGCGGCAACCAGCTTGGAAGACTTTGCCATTGCTGCCGTTGTCGAAAACAGAATCGACCCAATGGTAACTTGTCTAGTCAAACAGACAAGTTAGCGACGCGCCTTGATCACAAGCCACGAGCTAACCGGCATGGGCGGCTGACACCGCGCTGGCGGGCGCGAGATCACCCCTTCCCCGTCTCCGCCCGGTCCTCGGTCCTGATCCAGGCCATCATCATTTCCCAGGCCACCGACAGGATGATCGGTCCGATGAACAGTCCGACGATGCCGTGGGCCAGCGTACCGCCGATCACGCCGACGAAGATCACGATGGTCGGGGTGGTCAGGCCACGGCCCATGACCAGCGGCTTCAGCATGGTGTCGATGAAGCCGACCAGGACGAAGAACACGGTGAGCAGCAGCGCGGTGGTGACGTCCTTAGCGGTCCAGATCCAGATGATCACTGGCAGCAGCACCAGGAAAGCACCGATCTGCACGATCGAGAGCAGCAGCACGATGAAGGCAAGAAGGCCCGCGCTCGGCACCGAGGCGAGCTTGAAGCCGATTCCGGCGAGCAGCGCCTGGACGATCGCCACGCCAATGACGCCCTGCGCCACGGCGCGGATGGTCGCACCGGCGAGCGAGAGGAAATGCTCGCTTTGCTCCGGCACGATGCGAAACAGGAAGTTGCGGCCGGCCGCGACCAGGCGCGGCCCATGCGGAAACAGGAAGCCGGCCACGAACACGGAGACGAGAAACTGGAGCGTGCCAAGGCCGGCGTCGCCCGCGAGCGAGAGCAGCGGGCCGGCCAGCGGCTGAAGATACGGCGCCACCTCGCGCACCGCCGTCCGAACGTTGTTGTAGGCCTGATCCCAGAGCTCGTAGAGCCAGGGGCCGACCAGCGGCCAGGACTTAAGCTGCTCCGGAGCCGATTGGAGCACGAGGTCGCCGGTGCCGAGCTGGTGCGCCAGCTCACGCACGCCGTCCACCGCGCTGATGCCGAGCCAGGTCGCCGGGCCGATGACGATACCCAGCGTGATCAGGGTCAGGATTATTGCTGCGGTTTTGGGCCGGCCGCCCAGGATCTTGGCGACCCAGCTGAATGCCGGATAGAACGCGACCGCCAGCACGCCGCTCCAGGCCAGGATTGGCACGAATGGGCGGATGATCAGGAAGGTCCAGATGATCAGCAGGGCGAGCAGGCCGAGGCGGATCACGAGCTGGATGACGTCCTCGCCCGTCAGCAACTGACGGAGGCTTTTCACGGGCACAGCTTTCCTTGCGGCATGAACGCAACTTCCGCGCTTGCGGGCTCAGCCGTTATTGCCAGCAACGTATCTGGCGTCAAGACGACCGGCTGCCGGATACCACATCGCCCGCCCCCAACCCGGCTTGGCTAACGCGGGTTAACCGGATTTCCCCGCGCCGGTTTACGCCCCTGCAAATGCTGGTGACTACCTTTCTTCGTAGTCACCGAAACGCATTCTGGGTCATGGCCAACAGCATCTGGACGATCGAAGAATTCACCTGCACCGGTTGCGGCATGAACTACACCGCGACCAGAGAGGAGCACAGCGAGGCTCACAGCGGCAACTTCAAATGCGGCATCTGCAGCGGCATCGTGCATGCCTGGTCCGGCAAGCACCACTTCTTCGGCTGGCAGGCCGTGAAGACGAGGCCACCGGTGTTCGGGCGGCGCTGGGCCGGCGTCGAATGGTAAGCCGCCTGCGGTGACGCCGGATCCGCCGAATTGCGCCGGCGCCGTTTGCACTCCGTTCACAGATCGCGGCTAGATCAGGACGGATCCTCCGCTTCGAACGCCATGGCCGACCTCAACGCCGTCCTGACCAGGCTCAACGACCGTCTGCTTCGCCTCGAGGGCGAGCTGTTCGTGCTGCGCTCGCTGGCGCGCGCGACATTGACCGCGGGCGACGACCATGCCGCGCGCATGCGCAAGCTGGTCGAGGCCGCAAAAGTCGCGCTCGACGACGAGGCCAAGCGCCCTCTCGACAAGCCGACCCGAAAATATGTCGATGCCGCAACCGCACTGGTAGAGGAGCTGCTGGTCGAACCCACCCCGGCGCGGCCGCTGTTCACGGTGATCGACGGCGGCCGACGCGACTGAGCGCCCGCCTCAGCACGGCGATGACTACCGCCCATACATGCCCGGCGCACGTGCCCCGTGCGGGTAGCACTGTCCCTGCGAGTAATTGTAATCATAGCCGTCCGGACAGAGCCCGCCGCGTCGTCCGTAATATTGAGGGCGACCGTAAGCGCCGGGCGCGTGCGCACGATTCGGGTAGCACTCGCCTGTCGAGTAATTATAGTCGTAACCGTGCGGGCACAGGCCACCACGGCGCCCATAGCCCGAGCCGTGGCCCCCGGTGTAGACACCCGGCGCGTGACGGTCGTTGGGATAGCAGCGGCCGTTCGAGTGGTTGTAATCGTAGCCGTGTGGACATTGCCCGCCCGGACCGCCCCTGAACTGAACCTGCTCCACCATGGGCGCTGTCGGCGCCGCAGGCCCGGTTGCAAACGCAAGCAGGCCGGCCAGCGCAAGTTCGATCATGACGATTCCTTCAAAACACGGGGACAAGCCTATCAGGATTCGCGTCCCACGAAACGACATGGCAATTGACGCATGGCTGGCCTGAACCCCGCATGAACCGGGCTCGGACTGCGACAATGCGTCAACGCCAGGCATCGCGCACGATGCCGACGTCTAGATCGTGGACTTATCCGACTTGAGCCGGCTGAGCCCCGCCTCAATGATCGCGATCTCCTCGTCGATCTGACCGATCGGCAAACTGAAATCATAGCCGGACCGGCTCTTCAGATCGACCGCGAGCCGCTGCCTGTGCATCATCAGCTCGTCGAGTCCACGGCGGTTCTTCAGACGCACATAGGCGTCGACGATCTGCTCGATCGCGTTCGGCATGAGATCTGTCCCGGCGAAAAGGCCCGGCGGCGCGCCCACGCCAGCGGACGATTTCGGTGTCGCGGTACGCAATACAAATCCGCGACGGATTCGTCGATACGCCAAGCTGGTTGAGATCGTGTTACCGTTCGATGATTTCGTCAGTCGTGGGCATGAAAGGCCGCCCGCGGCCAAAAGCCGGGGTCGAAAACGGATGCGGGTTTGAAATGCACCAGCCCCGGTTGGCGCACCCTTATCAGCCAATCCGAGGCATCTCTGTTAAGAAACGAAACACAGGAACCCGCTACAGGCTCTCGTCCACGACGCAGGGCCCCAGGCAACGGTAGGCGTCCGAGATCGGCGCCACCTGATGGCGCAACGCCGGTCGGGACCGCCGGGTAAGGCCCGCCAGCTTGGGCCGAAGTGGCCGCCAGCAGTGTCGCGACAGCGAAAAACCCGACGCTGCGCATTGCCTTCGCTCCCAAGCCGATGTCATGCCCGCTTGGAAGGCGCCGGACGGCTCGACGGCGCAATCCCGGCGTTCGCGCAAGCGGCGCCCGGCGCATTGTTGATAACCCACGCAAACGCTGCGCGGGTGGTGACAGGGCATGCGGACGTGTTATCGGGGGATGACGCAGTTGCGAGACGGATCGGACACCCATGCGAATTACCCTCGTCGGCTCCCGCCATTTTGGCGTGACCACCCTGAACATGCTCCGGGAGCACAGCGTCTCGGTCGTCCGGGTCGTGGTGGCGGACGCCGACGACCGCCTCGCCGCGGCGGCCAAGGCGGCGGGCATCGAGGTGCAGGTGCAAGCCAATCCCAAGCTGGTGGTGGCCTCCGAGATCGCCCCGGACACCGATCTGATCATCACCGCGCACAGCCATGCCAGGATCGGCAAGGATGCGCTCGCCGCCGCCAGGCTCGGCGGGATCGGCTATCATCCCTCGCTGCTGCCGCGCCACCGCGGCAAGGCCGCGGTGGAATGGACCATCAAGGAAGGCGACCCCATCGCTGGCGGCACGATCTACCATCTCGCCGACCGCATGGATGCCGGCGCGATCGCCGCCCAGGACTGGTGCTTCGTCAAGAAGGGCGAGACCGCACGAGAGCTTTGGGAGCGCGCGCTGGCGCCGCTCGGGCTCAAGCTGCTGGCCGACGTGATCGATTACGCCAAGGTCCACAAGGCGCTACCCGCCAAAGTCCAGGACGAGCAGTTCGCGACCTCCGCGCCGAGCCTCTCCTGAGCCAAGATCCTCTGAGCCAGCCCTCTGAGCCGAAGTCTCCTGGAGCAAGCTCTTTCCGAGTCGTCCTGACGTTTACCCTTAACGTGCGGCGCCCTTGATTCTGCTTCGGAAATTGGAGCCAAAAGCGCAAATAAACCATTGTTCCCAAACGAACAATTTTCGCTTTGGCATCGCAACAAATTTCCGTCACATTTCGTCCGAATAAGCGTCAACAACTCAGACACATTCAAGGACGAATTCATGCGTTTTGGTCGCATTGCGGTGTTCTGTGCCGCCCCAGTTCTCGCTGGCACCCTCGCCGCCCCCGCCTTCGCCCAGAATCCCTATGACGGCAATTGGCAAGTCACCATCGTGACCAAGAGCGGTTCGTGCGAGCCGACCGCAAGCTCGATGCTGACGGTTGCCGGCGGCAAGATCACCGCGCCCGGCGCTAACGTTTCCGGCACCATCGGCAGCGGGGGACTTGTGAAAGTTTCGATCAATGGTGCATATGCCAACGGTCAACTCAGCGGCAACGCCGGATCGGGGAAGTGGAATGGAGCATCTGCAGGCATACCGTGCAGCGGGCGGTGGGAAGCATCGCGCCAATAAACCAATTGAGGCTCGCGCCCGGAACCGGCGGCTGCTGATCGCGGCCGCCGTTTTGTTTGGGGCTGGGATCGCCGCGACCGAAAGCAGTGCCCAGTCCGGCCCGTTCGCCCCGCTGGCGGGCAGCTGGAGCGGTAGTGGCACGGTCACGCTGGATGACGGCTCGACCGAGCGGATCCGCTGCCGGGCCAAATACGCTCCGATCGGACCGACCATGGAGATGTCGCTGACCTGCGCCAGCGATGCCTACAAATTCAACCTCGGCGCCAACGTGAAGGCCGAAGGCGGCGCCATTGCAGGCAGTTGGTCCGAGACCAGCCGCAACATCTCCGGTTCGCTCCAGGGCCGCGGCAGTGGCGGAAGCTACGAGCTGGTGGCCTCCACCGCGGGCTTCAACGCCAACATCTCTCTCAAGACGTCCGGCAACAAGCAGAACGTCACGATGCGCGCGGACAGTCAGTTCCGCGGCGCGCACATCTCGATGTCGAAATAAGACGCTAGCTCACGCGACAATCGATCCGGCGCCCGCGCCGGATCGATTTTTTTATGGGCCGGGCACGAACGCCGTGACCTCGATCTCGACCTTGGCACGCTCGTCCACGAGGCCTCCGATATAGAGCAGCGTCGAGGGCGGAAAATTGCGGCCGAGCGTTTCCTTCCAGGCCGCGCCAATGCCGGCACCTGCCGCTTCGTACTCGGCGCGGCTGGTCAGGTACCAGGTCAGGCGGACGATGTGCTCGGCGCCGGCACCGGCCTCGCCCAGCAGCTTGACGATCCGCTTCAGCGCCGTCGCGACCTGGGCTGCCATGTCGGGATCGTAACTGCCGGCCTCGTCGCCCCCGGTTTGGCCGGCGAGTACCACCCACCGGCCCGGCCCCTCGGTCGCGACGCCGTGGGAAAAGCCGCGCGGTTTTTTCCACTCGGCCGGCTGCAAGATGCGCATGGGCAATGTCTCCCGATCTTTGTCGTTGTTCGCTGATGCCTTAGCATGCCGCCCGGCATCGCTGCATCCGCAGATTTGGCCGTTGCAAACGGCGGCAATGTCGCCGATACCGGCCGCCCCTCCTTGGTCCATCCCTTTCGTATCCGCCGCAGATGAGTACCACACCGTCGAAAATGATGGCTGCACTGTGGATGACCGGCTGGCTGTCGCTGATGCTGATCATGGCAGTCGCCGGGCGCGAGACCACGCGCGAGCTGAATGTTTTTCAGATCATGGAAATGAGGTCGCTGGCCGGCTTCGTCTTGCTCTCACCGATCATCTACCGCGCCGGCGGCTGGAAGGTGCTCAAGACATCGCGGTTGCCGCAGCATGTCGGCCGCAATTTGGTGCACTATGTTGCCCAACTCGGCTGGTTCTTCGCACTGACACTGATCCCGATCGGCCAGGTGGTCGCAATCGAGTTCACCATGCCGATCTGGACGGCCGTCCTCGCGGCGAGCTTCCTGTCCGAGCGGATGACGCCATGGAAGATCGCCGCCATCGTGCTCGGCCTCGTCGGCGTTATCGTCATTGTCCGCCCCTCGACCGGGGAGATCAATCCGGGGCAGCTCATCGCGCTTGGCGCCGCCATGGGATTTGGCGTCGCGATGGCGCTGGTCAAATCGCTGACCCGCACCGAGAGTGCGCTCTCGATCCTGTTCTGGATGCTGGTGGTGCAGTCGGTTGCGGGCTTCATTCCGACGCTGTTGGTCTGGACGTGGCCGTCGCTCTATGTCTGGGGCTGGGTCGGCGTGATCGCCGTCTGCGGCACGTTCTCACATTATTGCCTGGCCAGTGCGATGCGCTACGCTGACGCGACGGTCGTGGTTCCGATGGACTTCCTGCGGGTTCCACTGACTGCAACTGCCGGTTGGCTGTTGTATTCCGAGCGGCTCGACGCCTGGACCGTGCTCGGCGCCGCGCTGATCCTGTTCGGCAATTTACTCAATTTGAAGCCCGCTTCGTCGGTTCCCGCCCGGGCCAGGTGAACCTCGCGCCGTCTCGCGCGACAAAACCAAGTGGCCGTGTGATTTGGATCACGTTGGAGCAACACTCCATCGTGCACATTCGGCCACACAGCAGCGGGTTGAACGCAACGGACTGCCGTTTTGGTGGCGCGAAGTCGGGCACTTCGTGTAGGTTCGTGGCCGATTTGTTGCTGCCTGCAATTCGATTCTGGGGATTTCAGAATGCGCTATCTCACCCTCCTCGCTTCGCTGATGTGCATGGCGCTGTCGATCAGTGCCGCCAAGGCTGACCGCCGCGTCGCCTTCGTCGTCGGCAACGGCTCCTACAAGAACGTCGCGCAATTGCCGAACCCGCCGATCGACGCCAAGGCGATGGCGGCCACGCTGCGCAATGTCGGCTTCGAGGTGATCGAAGGCTCCAATCTCAGCCGCGACCAGATGACCGAGAAGCTGCTTGATTTCGGCCGCAAGGCGCAAGGCTCCGATATCGCGCTGTTCTATTATGCCGGCCACGGCATCGCCGTCAGCGGCACCAATTACCTGCTGCCCGTCGATGCCGACATCAAGTCGGAGATGGACGTCAAGCTGGGCGCCGCCATCAACATCGACCTGACGCTCGAGCAGACCATGGGCGATGCCAAGGTCAAGCTCGTCTTCCTCGACGCCTGCCGGGACAATCCGTTCGCCGCGAAGATCAAGTCGAATTCGGCGACCCGCAGCGTCAACGTCCAGAGCGGCCTCGCCGAGATGAAGTCCGGCGAAGGCACGCTGATCGCGTTCGCCACCGGCCCGGGCCAGACCGCACTCGACGGCCAGGAAGGCAACAACAGCCCGTTCACGCGGGCGTTGATTGACAACATCACCAAGCCCGGCGTCGAGATCCAGCAGGCCATGACGTCGGTGCGCGCTCAGGTCAATGAAGAGACCCGCAAGGGCCAGCTGCCCTGGGGCCACACCAACCTGACCGGCTCCGTCTATCTCAATCAGGCGCCGACCATCCAGGTCGCCGCTGCGGCCCCGACCGCGACCGGCATTGTGCCGGCGGCGACCGGAAGCTCGGACGGTGTCGAGCTCGAATACTGGCGCTCGGTTAAGGAGTCCAACAAGGCCGAGGAGCTCAATGCCTACCTCACCGCTTACCCGAACGGCCAGTTCAAGGCGCTGGCGCTGGCGCGGCTAGCGGCGATCAAGAGCGGCCCCTCGACCGCGACCCGCACGCTCAATGCCGGCGTCGATCCCGCCACCTTCACGGATGAGGCTACCCAAGTGACCGAGGACCAAATCGGTCTCGACAAGAACAAGCGTCGCGACGTGCAGCGGCGACTCACGGCGCTCGGCTTCGACACCAACCAGACCGGCGTCTTCAACGACGAAACGCGGTCCGTGCTCAAGCGCTGGCAGACTGCGCGCGGCTATCCCTCGTCGGGTTATCTCAACAAGAACCAGCACAAGGCCCTGCTCTCGGAAATCGTGGCTGCCCCGGCAACGGCGAGCGACGGCAGCCAGAAGCCGGCTCGGCGCGCCGCCACCGCCCCGGCTCAGAGCAGCGCGCCGGCACCGGCTCCCCAGCCACGCAGCAATCCCGGCGATGCTGCCGGTGCGGCCTTCGTCGGTGGCGTCGTCGGCGGCATGATGGGCGGCATGTTCCGCCGCTGAGAGCGAGACGGATCCCAGACGACAGAAGCCCGGCTCGCGCCGGGCTTTTTCGTTTGTGATCCTCATGGTGAGGAGGCGCGAAGCGCCGTCTCGAACCATGAAGGCGCGCCTCGACCAGCGGGGCCTTCATCCTTCGAGACGCTTGCTTCGCAAGCTCCTCAGGATGAGGAGCTACAGCCCATCCGCGAAGTCTACTTCCCTGCCACCTTGCGCAGCGCCTCGTTGATGCGATCCTGCCAGCCGGGACCGCCCTCCTGGAAGAACTCCAGCACGTCCTGGTCGATGCGCAGCGTGACCTGCTCCTTGATGCCGGGCACGGCGTTTTGCTTGGGCGGCGCCGTGGCGACCTTGGCCGTCACCTTCTTGAACGCCGCCTCGGCCTCGGTCCTGGCATCGCCCAGCGTGCGCGGCCGTCTCGGTTGATCCGCCATGTCCTAGATTCCCTCAAACAGAGCCGTCGAAAGATACCGCTCGGAGAAGGACGGCACGATCGCCAGGATGGTCTTTCCGGAAGCTTCCGGCCGCTTGCCGATCTCGAGTGCGGCGGCGATCGCGGCGCCCGAGGAGATGCCGCCCGGAATGCCCTCATGCCGCGCCAGCGCGCGCGAGGTCTCGATCGCGGTGGTCGAGTTGATCTTCACGATCTCATCGATCACGGAGCGGTCGAGGATGTCAGGGACGAAGCCGGCACCAATGCCTTGGATCTTGTGCGGAGTATGCTGTCCCCCCGAGAGCACCGGGCTCTCCTCCGGCTCGACCGCGACCACACGCAAGCCCGGCTTGCGCGGCTTGAGTACCTGGCCGACGCCGGTGATCGTGCCGCCGGTGCCGACGCCGGCCACGAAGAAGTCGATGCTGCCGCCGGTGTCGTTCCAGATCTCCTCCGCGGTGGTGCGGCGGTGCACCTCCGGATTGGCGAGGTTCTTGAACTGCTGCGGCATCACTGAATTCGGCGTCGTCTTCAAGAGCTCCTCGGCGGCCGCGATGGCGCCCTTCATGCCCTGCGCCGCCGGCGTCAGCACCAGCTCCGCGCCGAGAAAGGCCAGCATCTTGCGTCGCTCGATCGACATCGATTCCGGCATCACCAGCTTGAGCCGGTAGCCGCGGGAGGCCGCGACGAAGGCGAGCGCAATGCCGGTATTGCCGGAGGTCGGCTCGATCAGCACGGTGTCCGGCTTGACGATGCCCGCCTTCTCCATCGCGATGATCATGGCCGCGCCGATGCGGTCCTTCACGCTCGCGGCAGGATTGAAATATTCAAGTTTTGCCAAAATGGTCGCGTTCACGTCGTGCATGCCGGCCAGCCGGCGCAAGCGCACGATGGGCGTGTTGCCGAAGGCATCGACGATCGAGTCATAGATCCGGCCACGGCCGGGTTGGTGCGCTGCACCCGTGTTGGACGATACGTCCATGATGAACTCCCTGTGGCGACGATCTGCACGTCTGTCGCGGCCCTGCGCAGTTACGGACAGCTTGCGGCGACACGCAAGCGGCTATGCAGCACATGTTAAATACGCTGCATCGCAAAATCGCGTGAGCTTTAATTAGCAGAAAACCAACGCATTTGTGTTGCGACCTCGTCAACTGATTCTGCTTATGTTAGACTTAGGTCTCAAAGCAGGGAGGTCACCACGATGTCAGCGGTTGCTGAAGTGATGTCGACCGTAGCGCTAAGGCGTGATCCGCGTTGCAGCGAGTTGCCGACCTGTCCCGTCTGCGCCGACTCCATGGTCGCCGCTGAAGCATCTGCCTACGTCTCGGACCACATCATCAGCTACCTCTGGACTTGCGACAATTGCGGCTACGGCTTCGTGACCAAGCATGCCGTGAAGCGGCGGCTCGTGTGCAACTGAGTTTGGACTGTTGAGCTAGCGCGGGGCGATATCGCCCCTCGCCCAGTCCGCGCGCGTACGCTGATAGAACTCCTCGAAATTTCCTTGCGCGATCGCGTCCCTGATGCCCTGCATCAGGGACTGGTAGTACGCGACATTGATCTCGGACAGCAGCATCGCGCCCAGCGTCTCGCCGGCCTTGACGAGATGATGCAGATAGGCGCGCGCGCAGTTCCGCGTCGACGGCCATGAGCTCTCTTCATCGAGCGGGCGTGGATCGTCGGCATGGCGCGCGTTGCGCAAATTGACCTGGCCGTAGCGCGTGAAGGCGACGCCGTGCCGGCCGTTGCGGGTCGGCATCACGCAGTCGAACATGTCGATGCCGCGCTTCACCGCTTCGAGGATGTCGTCGGGCGTGCCGACGCCCATCAGATAGCGTGGCCGCTGCTTCGGCAGCAGCGGCGCGGTCTCGTCGATCATCGCCAGCATGACCGCCTGCGGTTCGCCGACGGCGAGCCCGCCGATCGCATAGCCATGGAAGCCGATCCCGACCAGGCCTTGCGCGCTCGCATGGCGCAGCTCGGGCACGTCGCCGCCCTGCACGATGCCGAACAGCATGTAGCCATCCGGGGCGCTCGCGAAGGCGCGCTTGCTTCTCTCCGCCCAGCGCAGCGACAATTGCATCGCGCGCTCGATGTCGGCGCGCTCGGCAGGCAACCGTACGCATTCATCCATTTGCATGGCGATGTCGGAGCCGAGCAAACGCTGCACCTCGATCGACCGCTCCGGCGACAGCTCGACCTTGGCGCCGTCGATGTGCGAGCGGAACGTGACGGCGTGCTCGCTGACCTTGCGCAAATCCGCCAGCGACATCACCTGGAAGCCGCCGGAATCGGTCAACATCGGTCCGTTCCAGCCTGTGAACGTCTGCAGGCCGCCGAGCGCCGCGATCCGCTCGGCGCTTGGACGCAGCATCAGATGGTAGGTGTTGCCGAGCACGATGTCGGCGCCGGCATCGCGCACCTCGCGCCAGTGCATGCCCTTCATGGCACCGGCGGTGCCGACCGGCATGAAGGCAGGGGTCCGCACCACGCCATGCGGGGTGGTCAGGCGCCCGGTGCGCGCGGCCCCGTCGGTGGCGAGCAACTCAAAGTGATTGGGAAGGTCATTGTCGGGATTCATGGTGGTGCTTATTGCGTGTCGGAGCAGGCTGATCAACCCGCCGACCGCGCTCGCGCCGGTTTGTGCATCAGACTGGGACACCGACCCACACAAGGATAGTGTGCCCGCGCCCTTGTCAAACGAAACGATACAGTGTAGTTTTGTGCGCAGGGCTGGACGAGATGCCGCGGCGAACTTGCCGGCGGCGGTAGATGCGTGATCGCCAGCCACCGACAATGCCGTACCCTTCGTGTTCGACCGACGCATCCGTCTCCTCGCGTGACCGGATCAGGCAGACTGGCGTCGGCCTGATCGGATCGGTGGTCCTGATCTGCAGCCTAGCGCTCGGCGCCTGCACCGCCCTGCCCCGCACGCCCTACACGGCCGCTGAAGCCAGCGCCTCGCGCGTGCTGGATATCGACGGCCTCCGGCGCTACGCCGACGAGCCGGTCACCAAGTTCAGCTTCGATAAAGACAACAGCACTG
This sequence comes from Bradyrhizobium yuanmingense, assembly GCF_900094575.1. Classification (GTDB taxonomy): domain Bacteria; phylum Pseudomonadota; class Alphaproteobacteria; order Rhizobiales; family Xanthobacteraceae; genus Bradyrhizobium; species Bradyrhizobium yuanmingense. The sequence goes on from NZ_FMAE01000005.1 coordinate 294,310, forward strand.
CGACGAGAACCTATCTGGCGCTGTCCGGCGGCGGCGCTGACGGCGCCTATGGCGTCGGCGTGCTCAACGGCTGGACCGCGGCCCGAACCCGCCCCACCTTCTCGGTCGTCTCGGGAGTCAGCACCGGCGGCCTGATCGCGCCGTTCGCGTTTCTCGGACCGCAATATGACGACACGCTGAAGGAGGTCTACACCAGCGGCATCGCGGAGAGCCTCCTGAACGATCCCAGCATCATGCGCGTGCTGTTCGGATCCGGCCTGTTCGGCAACACGCGGCTGCGCGAGCTCGTTGCACGCTATGTCGGGCCCGAGATCATGGCACAGGTCGCGCGCGAGCACGCCAAGGGCCGCAGGCTGCTCGTGGTGACGACCGACCTCGACACGCAGCGCACCGCGATCTGGGACATGGGCAAGATTGCCGCGGTCGGAACGCCCGAGGCGCTCAAGCTGTTTCGCGACGTGATGGCGGCCTCCGCCAGCATTCCACTGGTGTTTCCGCCCATCATGATCGATGCCGAAGGCGGGGGCCGCAAGTTTCAGGAGATGCATGTCGACGGCGGCGTGACCGCGCCGGTGCTGACCTTGCCCGAAGCTCTGCTGTTCCAGAGTGGCCGTCTGCCCGGCAATGCGAAGGTGGACATCTACATCCTCGTCAACAAGAAGATCGAACGCAACTTCGAGCTCGTCTCCAACGGCACCATCGACGTCGCCTCGCGCAGCCTGTCGGCGATCACCCAATCGCAGACGCGCTCGATCATCTTCTCGACCTACGATTTCGCCAAGCGTAACCGGCTGGGCTTCCATCTCTCCTACATCGCGCGCGACTATCCCGCGCCGCCGTCGGAAGGGTTCGATACCGGCTATATGCGGGCGCTCTACCAGTACGGATACGAGAAGGCTGCATCCGGCCAGGCCTGGACCTCGACGCTGCCGTGATCCCTCGTGACGGAACGAGGCAATACCGAAACCGTTGACGATATGGCCAATTCGGCCAGATTCGCGATGACGCCTCCGCTCCTGCGCGATATAGAGCGAATGACCGATATCACGACCGCAGGAATCATTGGGCATGGGATTGACTGCGACCAGGACAAGACCGGCAGCGCCACGGCGCGAGGTGCCGAAATCGCGTGGTGGCCGGCCGACGAAGACCGCTGCGATCGAGCGCGATCTGCGGCTGATCGAGGTCGCCACCCGCCTGTTCCTTGATCGCGGCTTCGATGCGACCTCGCTCGATGCGGTCGCGGAAGCTGCGCGGGTCAGCAAGCCCACCGTCTATTCCCGCTATGGCGACAAGCGCGGCCTGTTCGCGGCCGTGCTGAGGCGCGAGATCGAGCGCTGGCTTGCGCCGCTGTCGGCGGCGGCGGAGACGCAGCTCTCCAGCGCCTCGAACATCCCGGTCGAGCAGCGGCTGGTCGAGATCGGACGCGAGATGCTGACCTTCACCTGCGGCCCGGATGCCGTCGCCTTCAGCCGCATGATGACGGCGCAGGCCATCAACTTCCCCGACGTCGCCAAGCTCGGCAAGGAGGAAGGCTGGCTCAAGGCCGTCGCCACCACGGCTCGCTTCTTCGACCATCTGGTGGCGCAAGGCGCGCTCGATGTCGATGACACCACCATCGCAGCCGAGGTGTTCCTCGACGTCGTCGTCGGTCACACCCACCGCATGGCGACGTTCGGAACGGCGCTGGAGCTGAAGGCTGCCGAGAAGCGCATGCGCGCGGCGATCAAGCTGTTCCTGGCCGGCGCGCTGGGACCTGCCGACCGCGTCCAGGACACCTCGAAACTCGCGCCACGGCGCCGCTCCTCCCGCTGACAATTCCGTGAGCTTGCGTGCTTTCCCCAGGGGGCGACAATGCGGCGTCATTGACCGAAATAAAACGATACGGTATGGTTTCATTACAGTCGGTTCGGGCCGCTTTTTTCACTAGCCCCAAAGAGGTCCGGACCCGCTTCGATCGCCGCGGCGGGTACAGCCTGCCGCGGCGCTCCGCGGCCGGCCGATGCCCAAGGCCGGCCGCGAATTCTTTACGATCATCCGGCACACTCGCTGGCCGAGGGTTTCGAGCATGACGACTGCCCAACGATGGACCTCGCACCTGCTTGCGATCGCATTGCCCGCGCTGCTCATCGCCGCACCGGCACAGGCCATCGTGACCGCGAGCACGCCGACCGCGCTTCACAGCGACACAGATGGTGATGCCGAAGCGGACCGCCAGGCAGTCAGCCGCGAAATAGAGCGGTTCCGCAGCTCCTCGATCACGATCAGCCAGGCCATGGCGATTGCCGAAGCCCGCCATGCCGGCGCCACCACCGCCGATGTGAGCTTCGATGGCGGCTCGGGCGTGCCGGTCTACCGGGTGAAGACACTGCACAACGACCGGATCTGGCGCCACACCATCAATGCTTCGACCGGCGAACTGGTCGGCGGGGAAGCGGCCCTACCCCTCACCGAGCTCGACCGCGAGGACCGCAGCAACCTCGCAGCGCTGGGTGCGATCAGGCACCGCCTCTCCGATGCCGTACGCGTCGCCGAGCGCGCCGCCGCAGGCAAGGCCATCAGCGGCGGGCTGGTCCGCGAGCGCGGCCGGCTGAACTTCTCGATCGTCGTCGTCAGCGGCGACGACCTCAAGGAGGTCACCCTGGAGCCGCCTGGCGCCAAGGGGAAATAGCGGGTGCCAAATAGCGGCAGGCTGCCCCCGGCATCGACCGGGCCGAAAAGCCATTGACGGCCGCAAGACTCTCCCGCATAAGTCGCCGCCATGTTCACGACCACCAAACGCACGACCAAAACCACCACGGCCGAAGGGGCCCGGGGAGGCGTGCGCGCGTAGGTCGTCGACTTAAACGCATCAGCTCTACGGCAAGCCCCGCCCTCGATGGTCCGGGGCTTTTTTGTTGTCTAAATTCTCAATGCAACGGAGGACAAAGTGAGTAACGATCCCGTCGTCGCGATTGTCGGCGTCACCGGTGCGGTGGGCGCCGAATTCATCGCCACCATGGACAAGCGCGGCTTTCGCGTCGGCAAGCTCAAGGCACTGGCGAGCGCCCGCTCGGCCGGCAAGACGGTGTCGTTCCGCGGGCAGAGCGTGGCCATCGAGGAGTTGACCGAGCGCTCCTTCGACGGCGTCGACATCGCGCTGTTCTCCGCCGGCGGCAGCATCTCCAGGAAGTATGCACCGATCGCGGTGAAGGCCGGCGCCGTCGTGGTCGACAATTCCTCGGCCTTCCGCATGGACGCAAACGTGCCGCTGGTGATCCCCGAGATCAACGCGAGCCGCATCCGCGACCACAAGGGCATCATTGCGAACCCGAACTGCGCCGCGATCACCGCGCTGGTGCCGCTGTGGCCGATCCACCAGAAGAACCGCATCAAGCGCGTGATCATCTCGACCTATCAGGCGGCCAGCGGCGCCGGCGCCGCCGCGATGGAGGAGCTCGTCGAATCCACCCGCGCGAACCTCAACGGGCAGGTCTATACGCCGAAGGTGATGCCACACCCCTACGCCTTCAACCTGTTCAACCACAACACCGCCATCGACCCCGAGACCGGCTACAACGACGAAGAGACCAAGGTCATCAAGGAGACCCGCAAGATCTTCGAGGACGACAGCATCGCCGTCGGCGTCACCTGCGTGCGCGTGCCGGTGCTGCGCGCCCATTGCGAAGCCATCACCTTCGAATGCGAGAAGCCGATCAGCGAGGACCAGGTCCGTGCCATCATGGCGCGCGCGCCCGGCGTCAAGGTGGTCGACGACCGCGCCAAGAACTACTTCCCGATGCCGATCGACGCCTCGGGCCAGGACGACGTTCTGGTCGGCCGCATCCGCAAGGATCTCAGCGACCCCTCAGGCCATTCGATCTCGATGTTCGTGGCAGCCGATCAGCTGCTCAAGGGCGCGGCGCTGAACGCCGTGCAGATCGCCGAGCTGTTGCCGCAGAAGGTGATGGCGTAACGGGAGGTGCGTAGGGTGGGTTAGCCTAGCGGATGCGCGAAGCGCGGCCGCTGGGCGTAACCCACCTCTTTCATATCCGCGGAAACAGAAGCGGTGGATTACGCCTGACGGCTAATCCACCCTACGGGACCGCTCGAAACAGCAAACACGCATCGCCATACGAATAGAACCGGTATCCGCTCGCGATCGCGTGCGCATAGGCCTGCTTCATCGTCGCGAGCCCGGAGAAGGCCGACACCAGCATGAACAGCGTCGACTTCGGCAAATGGAAATTCGTCATCAGAATATCGACTGCGCGGAAGCGATAGCCGGGCGTGATGAAGATCGACGTCTCGGCGGCGAATGGCTGGATTGTGCCGTCCTCGCGCGCTGCGCTTTCGAGCAGCCGCAATGACGTTGTGCCGACGGCAACGATACGGCCGCCGGTCTTCCGCGCGGCGTTGAGCCGCTCCGCCGTTGCGGCCGAGATCGTGCCCCACTCGGCGTGCATCTTGTGGGCTTCGGTGTCGTCGACCTTCACCGGCAGGAACGTCCCTGCCCCGACATGCAGCGTCACGCGGTTGAGGCCGACGCCGCGGTCGCGCAGCGCCTGCTCCAGCGCGGGCGTGAAATGCAGCCCCGCGGTCGGCGCTGCAACTGCGCCTTCATTCGCCGCGAACATGGTCTGGTAGTCAGCGAGGTCCTGATCGTCTGGCGTGCGCTTGGAGGCGATATAGGGCGGCAGCGGCGGGCTGCCGAGATCGGCGATGGCCTGGTCCAGCGCCGGGCCGTGGAACGAGAACGCCAGCGTCACCTCGCCCTCGGTGCCCTTGGCCTCGACCTCGGCGTCGAGATAGCCGAGCAGGCAGACCTTGCCGTCGTTGCCGAAGCGGATGCGGTCGCCGGGGGCGAGCTTCTTGGCCGGCTTCACCAGCGCCTGCCAGCGCGAGCCGTCGAGGCGCTTGATCAGCGTCGCCTCGATCTTCGGCTCGGTCTCGCGGCCGATGCGGCGACCCTTCAATTGCGCCGCAATCACCTTGGTGTCGTTGACGACGAGTTGGTCGCCCGGCCTCAGCCATTGCGGCAGGTCGGAAATGATCTGATCGCGCAGCGCGCCATTCTCGACGACCAGCATCCTCGCGGAATCGCGCGGGCTCGCCGGGCGCAGCGCGATGCGCTCGGGCGGCAGATCGAAATCGAAGAGATCGGTGCGCATGAGCAGGCTTGGCGCGACACAGCCAGACCCTCATGGTGAGGAGGCGCTTAGCGCCGTCTCGAACCATGAAGGCCGGGTTGCAGCAGTGGGGCCTTCATCCTTCGAGACGCGCGTTCCGCGCTCCTCAGGATGAGGATCGAGTGACTATTCCTTGTCCGCGGCCATCCGCGCCTTGACGATCTTGTCGGGGTTCTGCACCGGCTCGCCGCGCTTGATCTTGTCGACGTTCTCCATGCCCTCGGTGACCTTGCCCCACACCGTGTACTGGTTGTCGAGGAAGCGGGCGTCGTCGAAGCAGATGAAGAACTGGCTGTCGCCGGAATCGGGATTGGCGGCGCGGGCCATCGAGGCGGTGCCGCGCACATGCGGCTCCTTGTTGAACTCGGCCTTCAGCTTCTTGCCGGAGCCGCCGGTGCCGGTGCCGTGCGGGCAGCCGGTCTGCGCCATGAAGCCCTCGATCACGCGGTGAAACACGATGCCGTCGTAGAAGCCCTCACGGACCAGCTCCTTGATACGCGCGACATGGCCGGGCGCGAGGTCGGGGCGCATCTCGATGGTGACGGGGCCCTGCGTGGTCTCGAGGATCAGGGTGTTTTCGGTGACGCTCATGCTCGTCTCTCTTGCGTTGGGGGTGAAGTCTTGTCGGGTGACGTCTTGCGGCTGCGGAACTGGATCGCGAATGGACGTCCCGCGGCGGCGCCGGCCATTGCATCGGTAAATGGCACCGGCGTGCAGCGTTGCAACGCCTCCATCACCGCGATCCGGTATTGCAGCCGGTCGTTGTCAGAGGCCTCCGCGGATTCATAGGTAATCCTCGGATGGCCCAGAATGTTTCCGGCCCGGTTAAAGCTCACCAGGACGGTGATGTCGAGTGGGCGGGCCCTCGCCGGCGACGGCGGTCTCCAGCAGGTGCGCAGGTGCCGGAAGATGTCCTGGATCGTGTCGACCTGGGCGGCCTCCACGGCCGCACGGGAGGTGGCGAGCAACAGCACCGCGGCAACCAGCAGGAGCCTGCCACCGCGGCGCGCCATGGCCGCGCCTATTTGATGTCTGAGGCGACCTGCACCTTCACCATCTTGTCGGGATCGGTGACGGAGCCGCCGGGCGAGCCGGGGGGCGCCTTCTTCAGCTTGTCGACGACGTCCATGCCCTGCACCACCTCGCCGATCACGGTGTACTGGCCGTCGAGGCTGCCGCCGTCGGCGAACATGATGAAGAACTGCGAGTTGGCGCTGTCGACGCTGTCGCCGCGCCGGGCCATGCCGACGATGCCGCGGGCAAAATGCACCTTGGAGAATTCCTGCTTCAGGTTCGGGTATTTCGAGCCGCCGGTGCCGTTGAATTTCTCGCCGTCGCCGGTCTGCGCCATGAATCCGTCCATGACGCGGTGGAACGGCACGTTGTTGTAGAATCCCTCACGTGCGAGCTGCTTGATGCGCTCGGCATGCTGCGGCGCGATGTCGGTCCTGAGCTTGATGACGATGCGGCCCTTGGTGCTGTCGATGACGATGGCGTTGGCCTTGTCGAGATTTGCCGGCAATTGCTGCGCCACCGCCGGCGCCGCGAACAGAAGCGCGGCAAGAACTGCGAGAATTCGGATCATGACAACTCCGGATCAGAGAGAAGAGGAAGCGCGCCGTTTTCAGGCGAATTTGGCCTTGAGCTGTGCCGCGACCTGCGGCGGGACGAAGGCCGAGACGTCCCCGCCCATGCCGGCGATCTGGCGCACCAAAGTGGCGGTGATCGGGCGGACCATGGGAGAGGCCGGCAGGAAGACCGTATGCACCTCCGGCGCCATGGCCTCGTTCATGCCTGCGAGCTGCATCTCGTAATCGAGGTCGGTGCCGTCGCGCAGGCCCCGGATCATGATGGTCGCGCCGTGCTTGCGCGCCGCGGTCACCGACAGATCGTCGAACGTCGTCGCCTCCAGCACGCAGCCGGCCTGCGCCGCGATCGGACCGCAGACGTCCTCGAGCATCTTGAGGCGCTCCTCGGTCGAGAACAGCGGCTTCTTGCCGGGATGCACCCCGATCGCGACCACGAGCCTGTCGCACAAGGAAACGCTGTGCCGGACCACGTCCAGATGGCCGTTGGTGATGGGGTCGAAGGAACCTGGGTAGAAGGCGATGCGCGGCATGGCCCCGTCCTACCGCGCCCCGCCCGGGCCGGCAAGCCGGGCAGGTTTCCTAGCCCGTTTCCGGTCCAGCCCCTCCGAAAATGTCCCGTTGGGCGTCAGCGGCAGCCGGTTTGTTTCGTCCTCGGGCGGCCACGAAACAAAACGGAGCGCGAACGAAACCATTTCCCACATCGGCGAAGACGTCCGGAAACTGGCCATGGTTACTAATCCGGCCAACGAATGACGGGCCGCGTACTGGGCGTAGGCGGCCGCATCACAGGGGACTGTCATGATCAAGACCATTTCAGCGATCGCTCTGTCTGCGTGTGTTGCCGCGGCCCTCACCCTCCTGCCCGGCTTTGCCCCGAAGGTCGAAGCCAGCGTGCCGCAGCCGCTGGCCAAGAGCGACCGGCTCGACATCCGCAGCATCGGCCGTGACTGCTCGCAGCAGGCCTGGCCGAACTTCGAAGCGTCCTGCCTGCGTAGCGCCGGCACCAAGGCCAACGTCCGCGAGGCCCGCCTCGTGACCGCCAACCGCACGCCGTAATCGGATCTGTCAGGTTCGCGTCGGGCGGGTCCCTCAAGATCCCAGGAACATTTGTGACGTCTCGTCGCAGACTACGCGACGCTCGCGCCCGTCGGAATGGCCCGACGGGCGCGATCTCGTTCAGGGGGCACTATCGGCTGCGAGGAACGGCGGGTGGATGAGTCCCGATTCGCCAGCCTCTATTCCCCGTTCGCTCCATTCCCGTTCTCGGCCTCTTCCGTGATGTGCTCGACTGACACCACGTGCTCGTCCTCGGCGGTGTCGAACACGATCACGCCTTGCGTCGAGCGGCCGGCGATGCGGATGCCTTCGACCGGGCAGCGGATCAGCTGGCCCTTGTCGGTGACCAGCATGATTTGATCCGCCTCCTCCACGGGGAACGAGGCGACGAGATTGCCGTTGCGGTGGTTGACGCTCATAGCGACGATGCCTTTGCCGCCGCGGCCGGTGGTGCGGTACTCGTAGGACGAGGTCCGCTTGCCGTAGCCGTTGACGGAGACGGTCAGCACGACCTGCTCCTGCGCCGACATCTCGACATAGCGCTCCTGCGGGAGCTGGAAGCTGCCCGAGGTCTCCTCGGCCTCGGCATCGGCCGGCGCCTCGTCTGCGGCGGCTTCGCCCGCGACCGCGCGGCGCATCTTCAAATAGGCCGAGCGCTCGTCCGAGGTGGTGTCGACGTGGCGCAGGATCGCCAGCGAAATCACCTTGTCGCCTTCGCCGAGCGCAATACCGCGCACGCCCATCGAGGTGCGCCCGGTGAATACGCGCACATCGGTGACGGGGAAGCGGATGCACTGGCCGCCGGCAGCGGTCAGCAGCACGTCGTCGCGCTCGGTGCAGATCTGCACGTCAACGATCGCCTCGTTGTCGTCGAGCTTCATGGCGATGATGCCGGAGCGGCGGACGTCGACGAAGTCGGACAGCTTGTTGCGCCGGACGTTGCCGCCCGTGGTCGCGAACATCACGTCGAGCTGGCCCCAGGTCGATTCATCCTCCGGCAGCGGCATGATGGTGGTGATGCGCTCGCCCTGCTCCAGCGGCAGGATGTTGATCATGGCCTTGCCGCGCGCGTTCGGCGCGGCCATCGGCAGCCGCCAGACCTTTTCCTTGTAGACCTGGCCGCGCGAGGAGAAGAACAGCACCGGAGTATGGGTCGAGGCGACGAAGAGCCGGCTGACGAAGTCCTCGTCGCGGGTCTGCATGCCGGAGCGGCCCTTGCCGCCGCGGCGCTGCGCCCGATAGGCCGATAGCGGAACGCGCTTGACGTAGCCCGCATGCGAGACGGTGACGACCATGTCTTCGCGCTGGATCAGGTCCTCGTCCTCGACCTCGCCCTCCTGCTCCATGATCACGGTGCGGCGCGGCGTTGCGAACTCGGCCTTCACCTCGGCAAGCTCGGTCTTGATGATGTCCAGGATGCGCGCGCGTGAGCGCAGGATCGCGAGATAGTCGCCGATCTCCCCGGCGAGCTTCGACAGCTCGCCGCCAATCTCGTCGCGGCCGAGCGCGGTGAGACGTGCGAGACGCAATTCGAGGATCGCCCTCGCCTGCTCCAGCGACAGGCGGATCGTGCCGTCCTCGTTGATCCGGTGACGCGGGTCATCGATCAGCGTGATGATGTCCTCGACGTCGCGCGCGGGCCAATCGCGCGTCATCAGGGTGTCACGGGCCGCCGCCGGTGTCGGCGAGGTGCGGATCACCTTGATGATCTCGTCGATGTTGGCGACCGCGATGGCGAGGCCGACCTGCTCATGGGCGCGCTCACGCGCCTTGCGCAGCTTGTACTTGGTGCGCCGGGTAACGAGCTGCTCGCGGAAGCCGACGAAGATCGTCAACATATCCTTCAAATTCATCGTCTGCGGACGCCCGGAATCGAGCGCAACCGCGTTGACGCCGAAGCTCGTCTGCAGCGGGGTGAACTTGTAGAGCTGGTTCAGTACCACGTCGGGCACGGCGTCGCGCTTGAGCTCGACGACGACGCGATAGCCCTCGCGGTCGGACTCGTCGCGCAGGTCGGAGATGCCCTCGATCTTCTTTTCCTTGTAGAGCTCGGCGATGCGCTCGACCATCGTCGCCTTGTTCACCTGATACGGAATCTCGGTGATGACGATCGCCTCTCGATCCTTGCGAATGGTCTCGAACGTGACCTTGCCGCGCATCACGATGGAGCCGCGGCCGAGATGGTAGGCGCTGCGGATGCCCTGGCGTCCAAGGATGATGCCGCCAGTCGGGAAATCCGGGCCGGGAATGATGTTGATGAGCTCGTCGATGGTCAGCGAGGGATTGTCGATCAGCGCAATACAGGCGTCGATCACCTCGCCGAGATTGTGCGGCGGGATGTTGGTCGCCATGCCGACGGCAATGCCGCCCGCGCCGTTGACCAGCAGGTTCGGGAACCGCGCCGGCAGGACCACCGGCTCCTTCTCGGAACCGTCGTAATTGTCCTGGAAGTCGACGGTGTCGCTGTCGATGTCCTCAAGCAGCTTCAGCGCGATCTTGGTCAGGCGGGACTCGGTGTAGCGCATGGCCGCCGCCGGGTCGCCGTCGACCGAGCCGAAATTGCCCTGCCCGTCCACCAGCAACTCGCGCATCGAGAAGTCCTGCGCCATGCGCACCAGCGCGTCGTAGATCGCCTGGTCGCCATGAGGGTGGTATTTTCCCATGACGTCACCGACGATACCGGCGGACTTCTTGTGCTTCTTGTCGGGCGTGAAGCCCTGCTCGTTCATCGAGAACAGGATGCGCCGATGCACCGGCTTCAGGCCGTCGCGCGCATCGGGCAGCGCGCGCGACACGATCACGCTCATGGCGTAATCGAGGTAGGACTTCTTCATCTCGTCGAGGATGGAGACGGGGCGAATGTCCGAGGGTTGCGCCGGCTGGTCGCCGGGCTTGTTATCGTCGTCAGCCAAGGGGAAATCCGGTGAGGTTTTATCTGGGAATCATATAGCGCATCACACCCCTGATAACCACCCTTGCCGAGCTCTGGGGAAGCGCTTTTTCCCACTGTTTTTCCAGAGACTTACGCCCTTCGCGCCACGGCCGCGGACGGGGCCGGAACGGACTGGGCGGAACCGGCTCTCACGCCCCGAAAGTCACCCGGTGCATGATGCGCCCAGGCACCAGCGTGAACAGTCCCGCCACCACCAGGGCGCCGAAGAAGATCAAGATCATCATCCGCCGGTGGTCGGCGACGCGATGGGTGCGCGCACGCCATACCGCCAGCGGCAGCACCGCCAGGGTGAAGATCGACAAGAAATGGATCGGGCTGAACGGCCCGACCAGACGGATCTCGTGGATCCAGAACGACGAGGCGGCCACGAACACCATCAGGACCACCCAGATCCAGCCGATAGTCCGGTGCGGCAGCGTGCCCTTGGGGGCGGAGAACTGGAAGAGGCCAAGCACAAGGGCGGCCATTGCGGCAAAGGCATGCAGCGGGACCACCGGCGCGGCCTCAAGCAGCGGCGCAAGGCTCATGCAGGGCTTCCTCGTGTCCGGCGGAGGCGCACATAAGCTTAGGCCGGAAAAGCCGTCGACCAAAGAACTGTATTTATGTAGCAGGAACTCTCGGAAGCCCGCCCGAGAAGCACCGACCAATCATTCCCGCCGATACCTGCCCGATCGTCTCCGAGAGCGGCAAAGTGACCAACGTCCTTTTCGTCTGCAGCGCCAATCGCCTCCGCAGCCCTACCGCCGAGCAGGTGTTTTCGACCTGGCCGGGGATCGAGACCGACTCGGCCGGCATTTCGAACGGCGCGGACGTCTTGCTGTCCGCCGAGCAGATTGAATGGGCCGACGTCATCTTCGTCATGGAAAAGACCCACCGGACCAAGCTGAACCGGAAATTCCGGTCCAGCTTGAACAACAAGCGGGTCATCTGTCTCGACATTCCGGACGACTATGAATTCATGGATCCTGTCCTGGTGCGGATCCTTGAAAACCGAGTTGGCCGTTATCTGCGCCGAGACTAGCCGCCTCTTCCGAAGTCCTAGAACGGGATATCGTCGTCCATGTCGCTGTTGCGGCCGCCGCCGGCGGCAACGGGACGGCGCGGCGCGCTGCTGACGGGTCCGGAGGAGCCGAAGTCGCCGCCCGGCTCGTCGCCGAAGCTGCCACCTCCGCCGCCGCCACCGCGGCCGTCCAGCATCGTCAGCGTTGAGTTGAAGCCCTGCAGCACGACCTCGGTCGAGTATTTCTCGACGCCGCTCTGGTCGGTGTACTTGCGGGTCTGGAGCGCGCCTTCGATGTAAACCTTTGCGCCCTTCTTCAGATACTGTTCGACGATCTTGCAAAGCGGCTCAGAGAAGATCACGACGCGATGCCACTCGGTCTTCTCCTTGCGCTCGCCGGTGTTCTTGTCGCGCCAGGTCTCCGAGGTCGCGATGCTCAAATTCGCGATCGGCCGCCCGTCCTGGGTGCGGCGGATTTCGGGATCCTTGCCGAGATTTCCAACCAGAATGACCTTGTTGACGCTTCCCGCCATCGCCGCTCTCCACTCCGAATGCCACTGAATTTCAAAAGGGCGAATCCGCTGCCCGCGTTCCTCTGCGCCCGCTAGGGCGACCCTATACGCTTGCGGGCACCGATCAGCCTGCCACCCCCAAGGTTATCCCCACATATAGCATCGCACGCACGCTTGTTCCAGATTTGTTCTTCGGCACGAGCGAGCGGAAATTTCCCGCATGTCCTCTCATGCCACAAAAAAGGACAGCCCTCGAATGGAACCTTTTTGGGTTCCCGAGTATGGCAAAAACCATTTAACATTCATCAAGTTGGAACCCATTCAATCAATCCGCAAGTGTGGCATTCCGGAGACGGACTCTGCCCTTTCCTTAGGCTACCTTTGCCTTGGAATTGATTCATATGGGTGTCGCGTCTGATCAGCCGCTTCGGGGACTTTCATGAAGCGGACGAAACTTGGGGAGACTGCAATGAATAAGATTCTTTTCGGCGTAATCAGTGCAATGGCATTGGGGCTGTCGGCTCCGGCAAGCGCGGCGGATATGGCTGCGCGTCCCTACACCAAGGCTCCGGCCCCGGCGGTCGCCGCGGTTTACGACTGGAGCGGCTTCTACATCGGCGTCAACGGCGGCGGCGGCACGAGCCGCAAGTGCTGGGACTTCGTGACCCCGGTCACGGGCGTTCTGGTGGCTGAAGGCTGTCACGATGCGACCGGCGGCACGGTCGGTGGTCAGATCGGCTACCGCTGGCAGTCGGCCAATTGGGTGTTCGGCCTCGAGGGCCAGGGCAACTGGGCTGACTTCTCGGGGGACAACGTCAGCCTCCTCTTCCCTGGAAGCGCTTTGGTCACCGGTGATCGTAACCGCTCTCACATCGATGCTTTTGGCCTGATCACGGGCCAGGTCGGTTATGCCTGGAACAACGTGCTGCTCTATGTGAAGGGCGGCGCCGCCGTAGTCGGGGACAAGTACGACGTCTATGCCGCGCCTGGCACGCCTGGCGCCGGCACGCTGCTGGCGTCGGCTCGCGAGACCCGCTGGGGCGGCACCGTTGGCGCCGGCCTGGAATTCGGATTTGCTCCGAACTGGACGCTCGGCGTCGAGTACAACCACATCTTCCTCGGCGACCGCACGATCGCCTTCACGACGCCTGCGGGCGTTGCCTTCGGGAGCGATCGCATCAGTCAGGACGTCGACATGGGTCTGGTCCGCTTGAACTATCGCTTCGGCGGCCCGCTGGTCGCGAGGTACTGATATCCCTCTCATTTCGCGAGCAAATGGAAGGGCCGGCCCTGCGCCGGCCCTTCTTTTTTTCGGCACATGCCTGGACGTAAATAAGTCAGTAACCATCACCTTTTGGACTGTTGTGGCTTTTCGGAGACACAACTTGCGGCTTTGGTGGTGTAAAGACGGCGTCAGTTGGGCCGTTTGAGTCCGCTGCCCTTCCGCCACGGAAGGCAACAACAGAAACTGGGACTGGGATTAAGTTGAAAATGAAGAAGGTTTTGTTGGCTTCGGCCTGTGTATTCGCCCTTGCGGCCCCCGCTTCGGCTGCTGATCTGGCAGCCCGCCCCTACACCAAGGCCCCCGCGCCTGTGGCCTCGGTCTACAACTGGACCGGCTTTTACCTGGGTATCGTCGGTGGCGGCGCCTGGGAAAACAGCTCCGATGATCCGCGCATGCAGGGCGGTTTCGTCGGCGGCACCGTTGGCTACAACTGGCAGACCTCCAACGTCGTGTTCGGCATCGAAGCTGATGGCGCGTGGGCTGACGTAAACGCCTCGGCGACCGGTCTTGTTGATTTTGGTGGCGCCCTCGTTCCCACGACGGTCAGTTCGCGTATCGACGCGCTCGGCACCGTGCGTGGTCGCATCGGCTGGCTCGCTTCCCCGAGCGTCCTGCTGTACGCCACGGGTGGTTACGCCTGGATCAACAACAAGATCAGCGTCAGCGCGCCCCCTGTTCTGAGCCTCTCGGAGAGCCAGTTCCATTCGGGCTGGACGGTCGGCGCGGGCGTCGAGGCGATGTTTGCTCCGAACTGGTCGGTCAAGGGCGAGTACCTCTATCGCAGCCTGGGCGGCGAGACCTACTTCTCGGGCGTCTTCCCGGTCAACACCGGCACTCTCGACCTCCACACCGTGCAGGTCGGCGTGAACTACCACTTCGGCGGCCCGGTCGTCGCCAAGTACTGAGCTTCGTCTCTGACGCATCATCGTCACGAAAGGCCGGCCTCGCGCCGGCCTTTTTGTTTGTTGCGGCCGCCCGTTCGCTCGCGCTTTTCGAAGGGGTGTGGCCGCTGGGTGACACAACCTTTGGCTTCAATGGTGTAAAAGCAATGACGTTGCTTGAGTCATAAGGTCCGCTGCTCTTCCGCTCTCCGGAAGACCGGAATGAGAAATGGAAGTGGGGAATGGATATGAAGAAGCTTTTGCTGGCTTCGGCCAGCTTGTTCGCACTCAGCGCGTTGGCACCGGCCTCGGCGGCCGATTTGGCGGCCCGCCCCTACACCAAGGCTCCGGTGGCACCGATCGCGGTGTACAACTGGAGCGGTTTCTACCTCGGCGCCAACGCCGGCGGTGGCTGGAGCCGCAACTGTTGGGATCTCACCAGTGTCGGCCCCTTCGTGGTCGCTCCGGCGGTGGCCGAAGGTTGTCACAATGCGACCGGCGCACTCGTCGGCGGCCAGATCGGTTATCGCTGGCAGTCCGCCAACTGGGTATTCGGTCTCGAAGCCCAGGGCGACTGGGCTGACCTGAAGGGTTCGAACATCAGCTCGCCTGCCGCGCTCGCGCCGCTGGTGAACGAGACCAGGATCGACGCCATCGGCCTCTTCACTGGCCAGGTCGGTTATGCCTGGAACAACGTGCTTTGGTACGTGAAGGGCGGCGCTGCCGTCACTCACAACAAGTACACTGGCAGTTTTGGCGGCGTTACGCTCGACACCGCGAACGAAACGCGCTGGGGCGGTACCGTCGGCACCGGCATAGAATTCGGCTTCGCCCCGAACTGGTCGGTCGCTGTCGAATACAACCACCTGTTCATGGGCAGGCACAACGAGACCTTCACCTTCCTCGGCGTGACCACTCGCACCGACAGCATCAAGCAGGACGTGGACATGGCTACCGTTCGACTCAACTACACCTTCGGTGGCCCGGTGGTCGCGAAGTACTGATCACGATCGACGTCACATCGTCACGAAAGGCCCGGCCTCGCGCCGGCCTTTTTGTTTTGGCTGGGTGCTCCGCGAGCGGTTCCGCGCGTTCCTGCTGCCAGATCCCGCCAGCACGCCAACAATCCGTTGACGATTCGCAAGTCCCACTGGAAATCCGCCGCCGTTCTTCCTACGTTCGCTGCCATACCCATCGGCGCCGATCCCGGTTCCGGGCGCAGCGCGCCTTTTTTGTTGGCGCGATCGCGCACCTTTGGGCTTCCTTGAGGGCAACTCGGATGGATGAAGTGATCAAGGCGAAGCGCCAACAACAGAACGCGGGCTCCAGCCTGCGCGCAATTACGATCCGCGGCGCGCGCGAGCACAACCTCAAGAATATCGACGTCGAGATTCCCCGCGACAAGCTGGTGGTGTTCACCGGGCTATCCGGCTCCGGCAAATCCTCGCTCGCCTTCGACACCATCTATGCCGAGGGCCAGCGCCGCTACGTCGAATCGCTGTCGGCCTATGCCCGCCAGTTCCTGGAGATGATGCAGAAGCCCGACGTCGACCAGATCGACGGCCTGTCGCCGGCGATCTCGATCGAGCAGAAGACGACGTCGAAGAACCCGCGCTCGACCGTCGGCACCGTCACCGAGATCTACGACTACATGCGCCTGCTCTGGGCCCGCGTCGGCGTACCCTATTCGCCGGCCACAGGCCTGCCGATCGAGAGCCAGACCGTCTCGCAGATGGTCGACCGCGTGCTGGCGCTGCCCGAGGGCACCCGCCTCTATCTGCTCGCCCCCGTCGTGCGCGGCCGCAAGGGCGAGTACAGGAAGGAGCTCGCCGAATGGCTCAAGAAGGGCTTTCAGCGCGTCAAGATCGACGGCACCTTCCATGAGCTGGCGGAAGCTCCTAGCCTCGACAAGAAATTCCCGCACGACATCGACGTGGTGGTCGATCGCATCGTGGTGCGTGCCGATATCGGCCAGCGCCTCGCCGAGAGCTTTGAGACCGCGCTAAAGCTCGCCGAAGGCCTTGCCGTCGTCGAGTTCGCCGATGCGCCCGCGGCGGCTGCGCCTGCGGAGGAAAAGAAGAAGACCGCGAAAATCCACGACAAGAGCGGGCCCGAGCGCATCCTGTTCTCGGAAAAGTTCGCCTGCCCGGTCTCCGGCTTCACCATCCCCGAGATCGAGCCGCGCCTGTTCTCCTTCAACAATCCCTACGGCGCCTGCCCCGCCTGCGGCGGCCTCGGCGTCGAGCAGCATGTCGACGAAGACCTCGTCATCCCTGAGAAGGATCTGACGCTGCGCAAGGGCGCGATCGCGCCCTGGGCCAAGTCGTCGTCGCCCTATTACGTGCAGACGCTGACCGCGCTCGGCAAGCACTACAAGTTCACGCTCGACACCAAGTGGAAGGATCTGCCGAAGAAGACGCAAAACGCGATTCTCTACGGCTCGGGCGAGGACGAGATCAAGTTCTCCTACGAGGACGGGGTGCGCTCCTACGACACCAAGAAGCCGTTCGAAGGAGTCATCACCAACATCAACCGCCGCTACCGCGAGACCGAGAGCGAGTGGGCCCGCGAGGAGCTGGCGAAATATTTCCACGACGTCCCCTGCGAGGGCTGCAAGGGCTTTCGGCTCAAGCCCGAGGCGCTCTGCGTCAAGGTCGGCGGCAAGCATATCGGCGAAATCTCGGAGCTGTCCGTGAAGGGCGCCGGCGCATGGTTCGAGACCGTGCCGGAGGCGCTGAACGCGCAGCAGAACGAGATCGCGGGCCGCATCCTGAAGGAGATCCGCGAGCGCCTCACCTTCCTGCTCGACGTCGGCCTCAATTATCTGACGCTGTCCCGCTCCTCCGGCACGCTGTCCGGCGGCGAGAGCCAGCGCATCCGCCTCGCCTCGCAGATCGGCTCGGGGCTCACAGGCGTGCTCTACGTGCTGGACGAGCCTTCGATCGGCCTGCACCAGCGCGACAACGCCCGCCTGCTCGATACGCTGAAGCGGCTGCGCGACCTCGGCAACACCGTGGTCGTGGTCGAGCATGACGAGGACGCCATTCGTCTCGCCGACTACGTGCTCGACATCGGCCCCGGCGCCGGCATGCATGGCGGCAACATCGTCGCCGAAGGCACGCCCGCCGAGATCATGCGCAACCCGAAATCGCTGACCGGCAAGTACCTCACCGGCGAGCTCGAGGTCGAGGTGCCGGAGCGGCGTCCGCCGAATCACCGCCGCACCATCAAGGTGGTGAATGCGCGAGGCAATAACCTCAAGAACGTCACGGCGGAAATTCCGCTCGGCCTGTTTACCTGCGTCACCGGCGTCTCCGGCGGCGGCAAGTCGACGCTGCTGATCGATACGCTCTACCGCGCCATCGCCCGCAAGCTGAACAACGCCAGCGAGGGCGCCGCCCCGCACGACCGCATCGAGGGCCTCGAGCACATCGACAAGATCATCGACATCGACCAGTCACCGATCGGCCGTACGCCGCGTTCGAATCCGGCGACCTATACCGGCGCGTTCACGCCGATCCGCGAATGGTTCGCCGGCCTGCCGGAAGCGAAAGCACGTGGCTACGAGCCCGGCCGCTTCTCCTTCAACGTCAAGGGCGGCCGCTGCGAGGCCTGCCAGGGCGACGGCGTCATCAAGATCGAGATGCACTTCCTGCCCGACGTCTACGTCACCTGCGACGTCTGCAAGGGCAAGCGCTACAACCGCGAGACGCTGGAGGTGCTGTTCAAGGGCAAGAGCATCGCCGACGTGCTCGACATGACTGTCGAGGAAGCTGCCGAGTTCTTCAAGGCGGTGCCGCGCGTGCGCGAGACTTTTCAGACATTGCACCGCGTCGGCCTCGACTACATCCATGTCGGCCAGCAAGCGACGACGCTCTCGGGCGGCGAAGCCCAGCGCGTCAAGCTGGCAAAAGAATTGTCAAAGCGCGCGACCGGCCGCACGCTCTACATCCTGGACGAGCCCACCACCGGCCTGCACTTCCACGACGTCAAGAAGCTCCTGGAGGTCCTGCACGAGCTGGTCGCGCAGGGCAACACGGTCGTCGTCATTGAGCACAATCTCGAAGTCATCAAGACCGCCGACTGGGTCATCGATCTCGGCCCCGAAGGCGGCGACGGCGGCGGCGAGATCGTGGCGTGGGGACCTCCGGAAGACATTGCGAAGGCGCCGCGAAGCTATACGGGCAAATTTTTGGCTCCCGTGCTGGAGAAGGCGCGGAAGCCGAAGCGGAGGCGAACCGCGAGCGAGGCGGCGGAGTAGATTGCGCTGCATCGAAGCCACGGGGCTGAGGGCGGATTAGCGGAGCGTAATCCGCCACTATTCGATCGGGAAAGAACCGACATGTCCGCTGGACTCGTCCAAACCTACCGCGCCTTCGCCCACAACAACGCTTGGGCGAACCATCGCCTGCTCGCCGCCTGCGCTGCGCTATCCCAGTCTGAATTCGAAGCCCACCGCACCGGCTTCTTTCCAAGCCTGCAGCGTACGCTGAACCACATCTACATCATCGACTTCTTCTACATCGATGCGCTTGAAGGGGGCTGGCTCGGACCGGCAGCCTGGAAGAACGAGGTGCCGTACCCCTCGTTAGCCGAGCTCAAAGCTGCCCAGGCCGCAATGGACAACCGCCTGATTGCGATCTGCGATGCGCTGACAACTGAACGGCTCGACGCCTTCGTCCGGATCAACCGCGATACGAGCGTTCAAACCGAGCGCTGCGACCGGCTGCTCATGCATCTCTTCCAGCATCAAATTCATCATCGCGGACAGGCGCATGCCATGCTGTGCGAAACGGATGTCGCGCCCCCGCAGCTCGACGAGTTCTTCGCGGAAGGCGAAGCGCCGCTGCGAGCCGCCGAATTCGCCGAACTCGGCTGGACCGAGGAGACCGTTTGGAAATCCAGGACGTAAGCTACGCCAGGAACTCCGGCGGCACATGGTCGGTCAGCCACACACCGTTCTCTGCGCGAAAAAACTTGAATCCCTTGGCATGCATGCTGCCGGCATCGACCTTGAAGATGTGCGGCTTGCCGTGGCGCTGACCGACACGCTGCGCAGTTGCCTCGTCGGAGGACAGATGCACCTGCTGGCGCGCCTGCGGCTTCAGGCCCTCGGACAGGATCGCCTCGACAAACCGTGTCGCCGTGCCATGATACAGGATCGACGGCGGCTCCTGCGGCGCCAAGCCAAGTTCAACCGAGACGGAATGTCCTTGCGCGGCGCGAATGCGATCAGTTCCAGGGGACAGCGAGAAACGCTTCTTGTCGCTCTCTGCGACGACGCGCAGCAGATCATCGCGGCCAAACTTTGTGCCGGCGGCATTTGCCTTGGCGATCAGGTCGTCGATGCTGGCCCACCCGTGCGAATCCAGCACCAACCCGATCGTTTCCGGCTGGTGGCGCAGGACCAGGCTCAGAAATTTGCTGAGCTGGGTGTCATTGATCGGCATGGTTACCCTTCCAGTCCTGCATCACTACACTCAAGTGGTTGGCAAGGCCAGATGATCGATCTGGAGGGAGCAATGAGCCAGTCGAACCTATACGCTATTCGGAACGCGATCCTCGCCGATCAACAGGTGACTTGCGTCTACGAGGGTCGCCGTCGCGAGCTCTGTCCGCATATCATCGGCACCGACAAGTCCGGTGACGAAGCCGTGCTGGCCTGGCAGTTTGCAGGCGAAAGCAGCAGGCGCTGCCGCAATGGCTCTGCCTGAAGCTGGCCAATGTCAGTGGGGCCCGGGCGCGGGATGGCCGCTGGCATGAAGGCGGCTCGCATAGGAGCACCCAGACCTGCGTGACGAATATCGATCTCGACATCAATGTCGATGTCCGTAAGTTGCGGTGAGGGAGCTACAGGGGTCGAGATCGGAATCGAACCTCGTCGATCACGACGTAACGGCCGATCGCAGGGTTGATTTCGATCCGCTCGTGTCGCATGGCTGTTCTCGAACTCCACGAATATTTAGCACGCGACCTCACGCTTGTCAGCGAGCTCAAAATCCGGCCTCATGCCCTATTCCCTCGCCATATTCGACCTCGACGGTACCCTCGCCGACAGCTTCCCGTGGTTCCTGCGCACCATCAACGACGTCGCGGACCGCTTCGGCTTTCGCCGCGTAAAGGACGAGGATGTCGAGGAGCTGCGCCACGCCTCGTCGCGCGAGATCCTCGCCAAGCTCGAAGTGCCCATGTGGAAGCTGCCGGCGATCGCGCGGCATGCGCGGCGGCTGAAGGCGGAGGCGGCTTCCGAGATTTCGCTGTTCGCAGACGTCGAGACGATGCTGCGAACGCTGGCCGAGAACGGCGTGCAGCTGGCGCTGGTGACGTCCGACAGCGAGGCCAATGCGCGCGAGAAGCTCGGGGACGCCGCAGCGCTGTTCTCGCATTTCGACTGCGCAGCGTCGCTGTTCGGCAAGGCCGCGAAATTCCGCCGGGTCATCCGCCGCGCCGGCGTCGCGCCTAGCAGGGTGATCTCGATCGGCGACGAGGTCCGCGACATCGACGCGGCGCGGGCGGTCGGGATCGCCTGCGGCGCGGTGTGCTGGGGCTATGCGGCACCGGCGGCGCTAACGGCGCTTCGGCCCGACCATGTGTTCGAGCACATCCGTGACATCGCGCCGGCGCTGATCGGCGTCACAGCTCCGATGCGGGCTTAACACCACCGCGCGGCCGTATTGCTTTTCCATCGAGAGCCCGGGCCGGCCCTCACTCACTCGCCGGATCGACCGGCAGCCTTGCGCGAGGCTCCCGCTCCGATCTCCCGGTTCAGGCACGCAAAAGCCTCTTTCACGTAGACGGCCAAGGGCCGCTTGCCCTGGTCGCGATTCCAACTGTCCATCGCAAGCCGCAAGGCTCCGACCGACATCATGGCGACCACGCGCAGCGCAGCCTGCCGATGCGGCTGCGGCCACATCTGGGACAGCGCCGCGAACACGGCAGCTTCCTTCTCGACGTATTTCGCCTGCTGCCGGATGCGAAGCGACTCGTTCGCGGACATCAGGCGCTCGATCACTTTTGTTTGCTTGTAATCGACCGGGAAGCGGGCTGTCAGCTCCAGCAGGCCGTTCCTTGCGGCATCGAGCGGCGACTGCTTGGTCGTTTGCTCGAGCACGGCGGCACGCAAGGTCTCGCTGAAACCACCATCCTGCCACGCCAGGAGGATCTCTTCCTTGGACTTGAAGTAGTAGAAGAACGTCCGCCGCGAGATCCCCGCCGCCTCCGCGATCGCGTCGAGCGTGGTGGCATCATAGCCCCTGGTCAGAAACAGTTTAAGGCCCTGCTCGGCGATACGATGCAGCGTTTCGCGCCGCTTCCGCTCGCGCAGGCCTTCCTCCTTCCGGGATGAACTTTTCATGACCTGTTTTGCCATGAAATCGACCAGTTTGCAAAATTACACTAAGTGCAATACGTCGATTACACTCGGTGCGACTTCATACAAGGTGCCTTCATGGTGAACGGGTTGAGCGACACTTCCTCTCAGCATGTGCGATCCGCGCACGCGAATGGCGCGGACGGTGCGAGCGGAGCGACAAGCCTGACCCGACGGCGGTTCGGTGCCGCGCTGCTGGCGGTCGCCGTCACGGCCACGCTCGCCGCGCCTCCAGCCCGGGCGCAGTCCGCGCCCCCCGCGGTCGTCGACTTCGACTGGGTCGATCCGGCGCGTTCGCGGCCCGTTCCGGCGCGCCTGCACTGGCCGGCGGATGTTGCGCCGGGATCGCGCGTGCCGCTCATCGTGTTCTCCCATGGGCTCGGCGGCTCTCGCCGGGGCTACAGCTATCTGGGGCGATATTGGTCGGCCCGCGGCGTCGCCAGCCTGCATGTTCAGCATGCCGGCAGCGATTCCTCGCTCTGGGCGGGCAATCCCCTCGCCGTCGTGGACCGCCTGCAGCGTGCCGCTCACGAGAGCGAGGCGCTGGCGCGAGCCCTGGATCTGCGCTTTGCCCTGGATCGCATGCTGTCGAGTCCCCATGGTGCCCACGTAGACCGCCGGCGCATCATGGCGGCGGGGCATTCCTATGGGGCGAACACGGCGCTTGTTGCGGTTGGCGCCCGCGTGATGCGCGACGGCAAGTGGGTCGAGGCGCGCGACCCGCGCTTTGCCGCCGCCATCGTCATTTCGGCCCCTCCATTCTATGGCGAACCCGATCTTGCCTCGGTGTTGAGCAGGATCACCGTTCCAACCCTGCACGTGACGGCGACGAAGGACGTCATCCAGATCCCCGGATATTACTCACCCGCTGCCGACCGGCTGGAGGTCTTCAACGCCATTGCCACACCGCGCAAGCTGCTTGCCGTGTTCGAAGGCGGCTCGCACAGCATCTTCACCGATCGCTCGTTCACCGGTGGTCCGGCGCTCAACCCGAAGGTGAAGCTCGCGACGGCCGAGCTCACCCTGGCCTTTCTCGACCTGGTTTTCGATGGCAACGGTGCCACGCTGGCGCGCTGGAACGTGACCTGGCAGCCCATGCTCGCCTCGGCGCCGGGCGCCGCACCTTCTCCCCTGCCCGTCGCGCAGTCCCGGCGCGTGGCCCAGGGAGTGGCGACCGGTCTCGTTCCCTCGCCATGAGGTGGCTCGCAGTTGCGGTCTTGAGCTCGATGGCCGCCGGTTGCGCGGCGGCTCCGCTGGAACGAGCGGGGTCGCTGGCCTCCTACGACGATCTCACGCCGTCCGATGGTCTCTTGACCAAGTCGCAGCTCCGGATCAGCAAGGCTGATGTTCTCGCCGCGAAGACCGCTCGCATCGAGCCGACCGCGTTCACGGCGACCGCAGCCAGCCAGCCGTTCACGCCGCAGCAGCGCAGGCTGATCAAGAACGCAATCAACAGAGCGATGTGTCTTGCGCTCAGCGAGCGCTTCCGGATCGTAGCTCCCACGGAGGCTGCGGACTTGAATGTTCGCGCCGTCATCACACAGATTGCGCCGACCGATGCGGCGGCAGCCGGCGTCTCCAAGGTCGCGAGCGTCGTGCCGTCCATCGTCGCTCCCGGCGTGCCCATTCCGGTGCCGCGCCTTCCGATCGGACTGGGAAGCCTGTCCGTCGAGGCCGAGGCCCGTGACCGCAGCGGCAACCAACAGGCGGCCATGATCTGGGCGCGCGGAGCGAACTCCTTCACCAGCGCTCCGCGTGTATCGAGCGATGGCGACGCCTATGACCTGGCCGAGGCTTTCGGAAGCGATTTCGGGAGGTTTCTCGTTGCCGCGGAGAGCCCGTTCGGGAAGGTCCCCACGCCGCCTTCCGTCGACAGATTGAGCGCCTCTCTCGGTGGTGCGCCCAAGGAAGCGATCTGCGAAACATTCGGCCGGGCGCCAGGATTGGCAGGCCTGGCCGGAGAAAGAATCGGGCTGCCGCCGGACTGGACCGACCGAGGCGCGCCGGAGAACACGATCTTGGAAGCGCAGAACGTCAATTGAGCTCTGGCGGAATGGCCGCTTGAATTCGGCCGGCCGGAGCAAGCGGCCTCGGGTTGTGACGAACTACTCCGTCCTGCGCAGGAACGCCCCGAACGCCCTTGGGCCGTCGCCGGTCTTGATCTCGCCGATCACCTTGAGCTCGGCCGCATCGATGATGCTTAGCGTGTTGCTTTCCCAGCAGGCGACAATGACGCGCTTGCCGTCGGCAGTCGCCGCAATGCCTTCGGGATAGTCGCCGACATGGATGCGCTTGACCGGCTTGAGGCTCGCCAGGTCGAACACGCTGACGGTGCCGCCATATTGGTCGGTGACGAAGCCTCGGCCTAGCGTCAGCGCCACCGCATATGGGCGCATGCCGACCGGCACGCGGCCGATCTCGCGGCCTTCCGCGATATCGATCACGGAGACATCGTCGGAGCCGACATTGGCGGTGTAGGCGCGCTTGCCCTCGGCATCGATGGTGACGCCGAACGGGCGGGTGCCGACCTTGATCACGGCCTTGCCTTGGCGCGTTGCCGTTTCCACCACCGAGACGCTGTCGTCGTCGCGGTCCGCCGAGAGCAGCAGCTTGCCGTCGGGCGTCACCGCAAGACCCGACGGCGAGGCGCCGACCGCGATGCTGGCGACAACGCTGCGCGAGGCCGTATCGATCACCCGCACCGCGGCCGCGTACCAATCGGCGACATAGACCGTCTTGCCATCGGGCGCCACGGCAATGCCGAGCGGCCCGCCGCCGACCTCGACGCGGCCGGCGACCTGCCGCGTGGCAGCGTCGACCACCGTCACCGCCTTGGCATCCGGGCTCGTGACATAGGCAAAGCGCCCGTCGGCGCTGACGGCGACGCCGGCCGGCTTGCCGCCGATTGGGATGGTCGCAACGCCGCGCGCGCCAGCGAGATCCACCACCATCAGATCTTCGCTGAGCTGGTTGGTGACGAACGCCTCGTCGGCGCGCGCGCTTCCAAAGCCGGCGTAACAAAGGCTGGCGGCGAGCGCCGCCAGAACCAGCGCTCGCACGATCAGCTGCCGCTCTCGATCTTCTTCTTGAGCGCCTCGAGCCCGGCCTTGTACAGCCCGCTCACGGCCTTGATCGCGGCCTCGTCGCTCAGCTCCGGCGGCGGGTCGTTGTTGGGATAGCCGCGATAGAACGCGCCGGCCCATTCCAGCTTGGCCTTGCCATCAGGCGCGGGCGAGACCGTCAGGGTCGAGGAATAATTGGTCACAGGCAGCACCTTCACGTCGACCTTGGTGATCCGGTACGAATAGCTCTGCATGTCGGGCTCGTATTTGTAGAGCTCCTCCTCGACCGTCCCGCCGCCCGTCAGGGTCAGCTTGCGCGTCGCGCCGATCTCGTTGCCCTTCTCGCCTTGGGTCTTGGTGACCGGCTGAAGCCAGCTCATGTCCTGGAAATTGCCGATCACCGCCCACACCTTGGCGGGGGCCGCGTTGATCTCGATGGATTCCCGCACCTTCTGCCGCGTCGGCCCATGGGCCCAGACCGGCTCGAAGGCGGTCATCAGAGCCATCCCCGCCACCGCCAGCGCCGCCACCCCGGCGATCGCCGGTCCGCTTCTCATCCTCATCTCGTTTCCTCGTTTCTCAATCTGCGCGACTTGGAACGCGCGCTGAGGTCATGCTAGCGCATTTTTGGGCCATGGGGAGACCCGTTCGTGGCACGGCGGTGGCAAAGCCAATGCACACCATTGATAGGGTTGGCGGACGGGTAAAACACCAGACCGGGGTCAATCATGCCAAGCCGAAATAATTCGCCTTACTCGAATTCGGAATTATCGCATGTTGCGCCTACCCCAACCCGGGCCGTGGGGCGCATCGCGATCGTCACGAACGCGGGATGGGAGGTGGTGGACGCAGGCAGCGTCGCGCGCTGGCGGTTTGCAGGGCGGATCACTCCGTGAGCAGGCGAGGCGCGCACACGACGGGCGCAGTCTGCGTACGGCAAAATCGTGTGGTCCTGGCGCCCGGGGTCTGTGCGCCAAAGGCTTGCGGTGACGTTGCGGGCCGACCGGGCCCGCACCGTCAGTCATCCGCAAGGCGACGGGGGCAATAGTGCATCGCTCCCCGGGGAGAGCACGACATAAGCCGTCAACCCACTGCGCAGGGAAGGCCGGATGTTTGGCTTCACCTGTATGCCGCTGTGCAGCTTTTTCAAGCACACGCTTCGCACAGTGGACCGCGGGTGCCAGCCGGCACCCGGCCTTCCCTGCGCCCTCGGCACTCTCGAGGGTGGCGAATGCAGCAAAGCTCGGGCGGAATCCGCCGCGAGGATGCGAAACCGTGCCAGCGAATTGATAACGTCTCGTGCCACAGACGCTGCGCAGCACCATAAGCGCGTTCACGCGCGTCTTCGACGCTATGGTGATGCGCTGCAGAACCGGAGCCCATGCATCCGCGATGCTGCGGCTTTCTGAGTCCCGGCTCTGCGCCGCAATGCTCACGCGTTGCAGCTTGACCGGGACACGGGAGTTGGCGCACTGCTGCTCCACACTCCGTCATTGCGAGCGCAGCGAAGCAATCCAGACTGCTGCCGCGGAAAGATTCTGGATTGCTTCGCTGCGCTCGCAACGACGACAGAGAGAGCTACTGTTAGGGGATCCCCTCACCTACTCCCCCAGCGTCGCCTCCACGAACCCGCGCGGATCGACACAAAACTCACGCATCAACCGGTAATGGTCGGTCTGCTCCACCGTGACAGGCTCCAGGCCGTATTTGCCGAGCCGCAGCAGCCGCGCGTTGGGATAGGCCATGAGCATCGGCGAATGCGTTGCCATGATGACCTGGCAGATGCGGGAGTCTTCCATGCGCCGCAGTAGCTTGAGGAATTCGATCTGGCGCGCCGGCGACAGCGCCGATTCCGGCTCGTCGAAGATGAAGATGCCCTGGCGCTGGCAACGCTCCTCGAAGAAGCGCAGAAAACCTTCGCCATGGGAGTGCGACAAGAAATCGGGACCGACCTGGCCGGCGTCGCGCGCAGCCTTGTCCAGATATCGCGCGACCGAGAAAAAGCTCTCCGCACGAAAGAACCAGCCGTTGGTGATCTTCGGCAGCCAGCTTGCGCGCAGCGCCTTGGAGAGTTGGCCGCCCATCTCCTCGCGCGCTTCGGAATGATCGACCGGCTTGTAGCCCTTGCCGCCACCGGCATCGTCATATCCGGCGAGCGCTGCGATGCCTTCGAGGATGGTCGACTTCCCGGTACCGTTCTCTCCAACGATGATCGTGATGGGATTATCGAAGCTAAGCTCGAAATCGTCAGGGAAGATCGGCAAGCAGAACGGATAGGCCTCGCGGTCGCGAACCTGCGACGGATCGAGCCATACCCGCTTCAGATACGGCGCTGGCAGGTTGATCGTTCGATTGCCTCTTCGTGCCATGACGTCCCGCCGCTCCTCGCGTCCGCGATGGAACGTAACAGGAACATTTGGAGTGCAAAAGCGCTATCTTGCACCCACTCCCTTACGGCTGACGAGCTAGTCCCCTGCCTCCAGCACCAGCTCCATCGTCATCAGTACCGGATTGTCGCCACGGATCAGACGCCCCTCCGCAACGCCGCCGGTATAGTCGATCAGGGCGACATCGAGCGCAGCTTCCAGCGCGCCGGAGGCGCCGGGCGCGATTGTCCCTGCCGTGATCGCCAGCTCCGTCGCAAACGGCTCGGTCACGCCGCCATGGCTGAAGCGCGCGCCGATGGTCGATCCGACGCCGCCATGGATCTTCGCGCGGGCGATGCCGTTCGTGCGGCAGAACGCTTCGAGTGCGCCGGCAAAATCCTGGTTCGGGCGCAGGCGGAGCGCGAAGGCGCGGCTCGTCGTGAGCACGCCGGTGCTTGCAGCCGCGACCGGTCCGAACAGCTTGAAGTTGGTCTCCGCATCAGGCTCGGCCGTGAACACCGCACCGTTCAGACCGAAGGCTTCGACCTCGAACGGCTCGGCGACGACGGTCTCGTCCGGCATCATGTGGCCGCCGCTCGTCTTGCCGTCAGCCTCCGTCCACAGTCCGTGGCAATGAAAGAACGGCGCAGCGTCGCGCGTGCCGAGCGTCATGCTGCCGAGCCTCAAACGCGTCACGCCGGCGGGCCGGAACGTATCGCTGTAGAACGCCGCATTCTCACCGGTCTTCGACAGCGCCGGCATGACATAGGCGAACGGCCCGAGCGCGCCGCGGCGGAAGTTCAGCACGCCGCCGGCGAAGCCCTCCGCGGCAAAGCCGCGCCGCGCGGCCTCCAGCAGCGGCAGACCGGCCTGAAGTGTGAACGAGAAAGCGCGTCCCCTCGCCTCCACCCATTGAATGCGTTCGGGAAGCGGCGCGCCCGGCTGCTTGATGCTCCGCATGTGGTGCGCTCAGCTCGCCTTGTCGAGGTCGAGCAGCCCGCGCGCCTCGAGCTCGTCGCGCACCATGCGCTTCGGCACCTTGCCGTAGCCCGATTTCGGCAGCGCGTCCCAGAAGAAGAAGCGCTTCGGCATCTTGTAGCGCGGCACTTTCGGCGACAAGAACGCCGCCATCTCCGCTTCGGTCACCGCCTTCGCGCCTTCTCGGACGACGCAGACGGCGACGCCGACCTCGCCCCAGGTCGCGTCGGGCACGCCGAGCACGGCGACCTCGCCGATCCCGGGATGGGTCAGGATCTTCTCCTCGATCTCGCGCGGATAGATATTGGAGCCGCCGGAGATGTACATGTCCGACGCACGTCCTGTGATGTACACAAAACCCTCCTCGTCCATGTGGCCGAGGTCGCCGGTGCGGAACCAGCCATTGCGGAACGCCTTCGCATTGGCTTCGGGGTTGTTGTAATAGCCGGCGAACACGGCAGGCCCGATCACGCAGATCTCACCGCTCTGGTTAGCCTTGAGCTCGCGGCCCTCATCGTCCTGAATCGACACCTGCATGCCGGTGCGCTCGAAGCCGCAGGTGCCGATCCTGGCGTGCGGGCCGTCCTCCGGGTCGTGCAGCGCCGCCGGCAGCACGGTGATGTTGCCGGTGACCTCACCGAGGCCAAAATACTGCACGATCACCTTGCCGAGCTTCTTCAACGCCGCCTTCTGGTCCTCGCGATACATCGGCGCGCCCGCATAGATGACGTAGCGCAGCGAGGAATGGTCGTATTTGCCGGCGGCGGGATGCTCGACCATCATCTTCAGGATGGTCGGCACGGTGAAGAGATTGCTGACGCGATGCGCCTCGATCAGGCGGAACGCCTCGTTGATGTCGAATTTCTCGGTCGGCAGCAGCACGGTGCGCGCGCCGCGCGCGGTCTGCATCAATTGGTGCACGCCGGCGCCGTGCGACAACGGTGCCACCACCAGCGAGGCATCCTGCTCGGTCGTGCCGGGCGTCAGATCGGCGAGATGATTGGTAACGACGAATCCCATCTGGCCGTGGGTGAGCACGGCCGCCTTGGAGCGTCCGGTGGTGCCGGAGGTGAAGAAGAACCAGCAGGGATCGTCATGCTCGACGGCGACATTCTCCACAACGGCGCCCGAATGCGAGGCGATCGCATCGGCCACCGAGCGCTCGCCGAACGCGGCCTTGCCGTCGACGCTCCAGGTGAACTCCAGCGCACCGTCCTTCACCGCCGCGGCGTGCTCGGGGAAATCGACATGGCACAGGAACGCCTTGGCGCCGGAGGCCTGCGCGAGATAGCTGACCTCATCCGGCATCAGACGGAAATTGGTGGGCACCCAGACCGCGCCGAGCCGGAACGCGGCGAACATCGAGACAAACATCTCATCGCCATTCTTGGAATGGACGAGGATGCGGTCGCCCTTGGCTATGCCCCGCGCGGCGAGCGCCGCGGCCAGGGCGGAGACCTGCGCATCGATCTCGCGCCAGGTCCAGGACTTGTCCCCCCAGACGAAGCCGGGACGCGCGCCATGCCGCCGCGCATTCTGGGTCAGCATATAGGCGAGATTCATGACGCGGCGGGACATGCGCAGGGGCTGCATCGGGCTTCCTCTTCGACGACGGGCGGCACGCAAGCCGTCCGTTCATTGCAGCCCATTTATCGCCAACGCCAGCGGCCCTGCAAGGCCGGCTGCCGCGGACTTGGCCTACTGCTTGAACGCAAAAGGCGTCGCCGTGATGGCCTTGGTCTTCCAGCAGGCTTGCGGACCAAAGCCGCCGCAGAAACTGCCATGCAGATCGAAGCGGATGGTGCGCGCGGCGCCGCGCTTCACTGGCGGGGCCATGATCTTATAGCGGAGCACGTAGCCGTCGAACACCTCGCGCACGCTGCCATCCGGCAGCGTCACCAGGATCTTCATGACGCAACCGCCGGTTCCGCAATAGGTCGTCTCGCGATCGCCGCATTTGGTGTCCTGGAAATCGACGATGTAGTCCTCGCGGCCATCGCCGGTCAGGTCGATCCTGCGCACCGTATCATGCGCGAAGGTCACCTCGCCGCCTTGCTGGCTCTCGCATTCCTCGTTGGCGTAGCGCACAGCCTTCTGCACGCCGGGCGGATAATCGGCCGGATTGAACGGCTTTGCGTCGTCGGCACGCGCGCCGGTCACGAGCAAGCTGAGCAGGAGGATCAGATATCGCATTGGTGTTGGTCGCAACCACAAACGATATCGTTCAGGAAATCTTAAACATGATCGACGCAACCTCGCTCAGTTCTCGCGTACAGAGTGCCGCATCATGGTCAAAGCGCCTGCCCTCCTTCTGTTGTCACTGGCGCTCGCCGGATGTGCCGCGACTCCGCAAGCGCATCTGGCATCCGGCCCCGTCGTCAAGCCTGCGCGCTATGCCTGGGATGGCGCCGGCGAGGATCCCAACCGGCCCCGCACCGCCTCGCAGCCGACACGAACCTCCAGCCGCTCCGAGCGCAACAGGTTGCAAGCCGACGCTCAGCCCCATTCGAAGGAAGGGTGGCAGGCGCAGGATGGCATCGAGGCCGAACAGGACGCCAGGGTCAACCGCTCCCTGGTCATCTGCCAGGGCTGCCTCCGCCCGCAGCCGCAGGCCGAAGATTCCAGGCTCGCCAAAGCGACCGATTGAACGGAACAGCTTCGGATTGGAAACCCCGGCCGGACCGTGCGTTACGATCTCGTGCGCGAGGCCGGCAGCTGCAAGGCAATGATATGAGCGACGTCATCAACAACAAGGCCCATCACCGCTATGAGCTCGACGTGGAGGGTCATCTTGCGACCGAGCACTACCGGCTCGACGGCGGTGTCATCACCTTCGAGCACACCGACGTGCCGAAGGAGCTTGGCGGCAAGGGCATTGGCTCGAAGCTGGTGCAAGGCGCGCTCGACCAGGTCCGCGCCGACGGATTGAAGCTGATCCCGCAATGCCCGTTCGTGAAGGCGTGGATCGACAAGCACCCGGACTATGCGGATCTCGTGACACGGTGAGTGCACAGGCCCGCCGCTCGTGGCCGGCGGGCCTGCCGTACTTACGGTCTATTGTCCGTGCTTGAGCAAGTCCTGGTCATTCATATCCCAGTCCTGCCACAGCTGGAGAATGCCGAGCAGCACCACCACCGCACCAAGGGTCGTGTGATAGATGCGGAGAAATCCCTCACCGGAATAGCCGATCACGTATGGCGAGGCGATGAGCCACAGTCCGGCCAGGATCGTCATCACCTCCTGCCAGCGCTGCAAGGCGACATATTCGAGCTGGCTGATGCCAAATACGACGAGACCGATCGCGACCGTGTTCAGGATGGCCGTCTGGTGACTGGAGATCGCCTGATCCTGGATCGGGAACCACGGCGAGGCCACGATCACCGCACCCAGCAGCATCCCGCACCAGTCTTCCCATGTTCGATGAGTACTAAAGAAACCAGAGTCCGACATCGTACCCTCCTGCAGAAGAGGCATACGTCTGCGGCTGGCGATCATGACACGCCGAATGTCTAGCGACCCTGCCGGCCGCATTCGGGCGTATGTCCTTTCAAGGACGTGGGAACCGAACTCCGGCTTGCAAGAGCGGTATCGGGAATTATTTGCGGAGCCGCGGGACCATGCTCGCCGGGCGCCATGGCCATACCGCAGTGCGGTCAGGGCGGCGCGCATTTGCAGATATCTCGTCTGCGCCAATCTCCCCTGGTCCCACCTTGGCAAGGGCCGTGTCAGCCTCCTAGATCAGGAGGCACCTGCAGTTCGGAGGGACCCCGCATGGCGGCTTCGGTACGCGACAACAAGGACAGGAGCCGCTTCGAGCTCGATGTCGGCGACGACATCGCCTTCGCCAATTACCGGCTGACGCCGTCGGCCGTAATCATCACCCACACCGAGACGCCGCGCGCGTTGCGCGGGCGCGGCATCGGCTCCGAGCTGGTCAAGGGCGCGCTCGGCCTGATCCGGCGCGACGGCAAGAAGGTGATCGCCGGCTGCGGCTTCGTCGTCGACTATCTCGATCGGCATCCGGAGGATGCGGATCTGGTCGCCTGAATGCAAAAGGGCCCGCGGCGATCGCGGGCCCCTGAGGCACTACCCCAGGTCCGGTCAGTGCTTGATCTCCGGCGGCAGCTTGCCGCCATTAGCGGCGAGCTTGGACATCACCTGCTTGTGCAGCCAGACGTTCATGCTCGCCGAGTCGTTCATGTCGCCGCTGTAGCCCAGCTCCTTGGCGAGATCCTTGCGCGCAGCGAGGCTGGAATCGATGTCGAGCGCCTTCATGAGGTCGACGATGGAGGTACGCCATTCCAGCTTCTCGCCCTTGTGCGCGGCGGCCGCCTTGTCGACGATCGCCGCCACGTCGACCGCAGCCATGGGTGCGGCGGCCGGCGCCGAAGGACTTGCCGACCCTGCGGGGGCGCCCGGCGAAGCGGCGCCACCGGCCGGCGCAGCGGAGGCCGGCTGGCCGCCGAAGATCGCGCTGATGATTTTCCCGAAAATGCTCATGTCTGCTCCCCGAAAAGGAATCCGTTGGAAGGGCCTTGCGTGGCACTTATAGACGAAGTTGGTGCGCCGCGCCCGCGAAGTTGCGCGAACGGACAGCAGCATCAGCTTATCTGCGGCGAAATGACGACAGAATGACGCCGCATTGATTGCGTCGCGGCATCGAAATTTCACCCAAGCGTGAGGGACAGGACTCGGACTTGGGAGTATGCTTGCCGTTCAGCTCGCGATCCATCCGGAATTCGCGTCTGGTCGGGATCGTGGGATTTCAAGAGAATGGGCGGCCGCTTGCGCCGTTTGCCGGCGCCGGATGCAGCCGCTTGGCAAGGGAGCTAGCGACCATGGCCACACTCTACCAGGGCAATGTCCCCACGATGGCCCAGCCCACGGATGAGGCTGGACCGGTGATCCGAACCATACAATTGTCCGATCTGCACGACGCGCTCAGGCGCGGCTGGGAGGATTTCAAGGCCGTTCCAAGCCACGCCATCATCCTGTGCGTGATCTACCCGGTGCTCGGCCTCGTGCTCGCCCGTGTGGTGATGGGCTATTCGGTGCTGCCGCTGCTGTTTCCGCTCGCCGCGGGCTTCGCGCTGATCGGGCCTTTCGCTGCGCTCGGGCTCTACGAGCTTTCCAGCCGGCGCGAGCGCTATGAACCGGCCAGCGCCTGGGATGCCATGGAGGTGCTGCGATCGCCGTCGTTCGGCGCGATGCTCGGCCTCGGTACATTGCTGCTCGCCCTGTTCGTCACCTGGGTGGCGACCGCGCAGGCGATCTATGTCGCGGCGTTCGGCTACGAGGGCGTCACCGGATTCTCGGACTTCATGATGCGCGTGCTGACGACGCAGCAAGGCTGGTGGCTGATCGTGGTTGGCTGCGGCACCGGATTCCTGTTCGCGCTCGCCGCGCTCTGTCTCAGTGCCGTGTCGTTCCCCTTGATGCTGGACCGCCATGCCGGTGCGTTCGAGGCGATGAGCACCTCGCTGCGCGTGGTCGCGAAAAACCCGGTGCCGATGGCGGCCTGGGGTCTGATCGTGGCGGTGCTGCTCGCGCTTGGCACGATCCCGGCCTTCCTCGGCCTCGCCGTTGTGGTCCCGCTGCTCGGGCACGCCACGTGGCACCTTTACCGCAAGGTGATCGCGTCCGATCCGGGCGCACGTCCGGTCCCCCCTCCGCCGCATCGGCCGCGCAAGCCGGCCGCCGACTTCCCGGCCAACCTTTTCCCGTGGCGCAATCGGACTGACGTCTGACAATCTCGTGACGTGCGGCCCTGGCCGGTTCAGACAGGGCCGCACGCCTTGCTTTGGCCGCGGTTACAGCCGAGATTATGCTGCCGGTCAGGTCAATTCACGGAAATCCATTTCATCTGATGACTCCGACGATTTCTCGTCTTGCTCTCGCAGCCTTGGCCGTCTCCGCGTCCCTTCTCTCAGTCCAGCCA
Organism: Bradyrhizobium yuanmingense; assembly: GCF_900094575.1. Lineage (GTDB taxonomy): Bacteria > Pseudomonadota > Alphaproteobacteria > Rhizobiales > Xanthobacteraceae > Bradyrhizobium > Bradyrhizobium yuanmingense. Next base: position 328,467 of record NZ_FMAE01000005.1, read on the forward strand.
GCGCCCGCCGCGGTTGCCTGCGACTCGGGCAATTTCGACGCTTGGCTGGCTGATTTCAAAACCGACGCTGCGGCGAAGGGCATCTCGCAGCAGACCATCACTGCCGGGCTTGCCGGCGTCACGTTCGACCAGAGCGTGCTCAACCGCGACCGCTCGCAAAAGGTCTTTACCCAGAGTTTCGAGGAGTTCTCCGGCCGCATGGTGCCGCCACGCTTGGAGCGCGGCTCCAACAGGATGAAGCAATACGGCTCGGTGCTGTCGCGCATCGAGCAGGCCTATGGCGTGCCGGGCGAAGTCCTGGTCGCGATCTGGGGCCTGGAGACCGATTTCGGCGTCAACACCGGCAAGTTTGCAACGATCCGCTCGCTTGCAACGCTCGCTTACGATTGCCGTCGCTCCGAGCAGTTTCGCGCCGAGCTGTTGGATGCGTTGCGCATCGTCCAGCGCGGCGATCTTGCGCCTGCCGACATGAAAGGCGCCTGGGCCGGCGAGCTCGGCCAGACCCAGTTCATGCCGTCATCCTGGATGAAATATGCCATCGACTTCGACGGCAACGGCAAGCGCGATCTTCTGCATAACGTGCCCGACGTGCTCGCCTCCACGGCCAATTATCTGGTCGGCTATGGCTGGCAGAAGGGCAAGGACTGGCAGCCGGGCAGCCCGAACTTTGAGGTGCTCAAGCAGTGGAACAAGAGCGAGGTCTACTCCAAGACCGTGGCCTATTTTGCCGCCCAGCTCGCACGCGCCCCTTAGATCTCAGCCCAGCCGAAGCGCGCCGAATCGCCGCTGCCGAACCCCGGCAAGCGGGCCTCGCCTGTAGCGGCGCCAGCGCATCGCTCATGGGCGCATTTTCGGTATTCAATGGATCTTAAAGTGAATCTATATTCATATAATAGCGTCGCGCCCTATGCGAATCAGGCAGGCATGACTTGAGTCTATAAGCTGCTGGGTCGAACTTGCTGGCCGCTTATAGGGAACCTATTTCCGCGATGACCCATATCAATCTGTGACATAAACCCGTTATTTTACGAGTACTTATCGCCGACACCGGACGACCTTGGCCAAGCTCTGGGCGGGAGGGCCTTCCGGTTAATCATCCGTTACGTACGCCATGCGCACAGCGCTTAGCTGCATCGCAACACCGGAACTTTCGCACTGCACCACTCTCACCTATATTCATTTCAACGATGAGGCCTCAAGCAAAGGCTGAATCGAACTACAGGAGACTACCAATGCTGCTCTCGCTCATCCGCATGATTCAGGCCTTCCGGGACTATCAGCGCAATGTTGCCGAGCTGTCCCAGCTCAGCGATCGCGAATTGGCCGATATCGGCCTCGATCGCTCGGACATCCCGCGCGTTGCCGCCGGTCAGTATCAGGGCTGATATCCTTCAGCCCTTCACTAGAACGGACCGATAGCGCCCGCCTCGTGCGGGCGTTGTCGCATCTGGTGGCAGAAAACTCGATCTCGGCGATTCCACTCTCCGCCGAAAAGCGCTACCTGTCCGCCCCATGACAGGACCCCAATCCAACCTCGTCCACGTGATCGGTGCCGGCCTCGCCGGTTCGGAAGCTGCCTGGCAGATTGCGAAGTCCGGCGTGCCCGTGGTGCTGCACGAGATGCGGCCGACCCGCATGACCGACGCGCACCGCACCGACGGACTTGCCGAGCTCGTCTGCTCCAACTCGTTCCGCTCGGATGACGCCGCCAACAACGCCGTCGGCCTGCTGCATGCGGAGATGCGCCGCCTCGGCTCGCTGATCATGCGCGCGGCCGACGCCAACCAGGTGCCCGCCGGCGGCGCACTCGCGGTCGATCGCGACGGCTTCTCGGCGGCCGTCACCAAGGCGCTGAACGACCATCCCCTGATCGAGATCGCGCGCGGCGAGATCGCGGGCCTGCCGCCGGCCGCGTGGAGCAACGTCATCGTCGCCACCGGCCCCCTCACCTCCGCGCCGCTGGCCGACGCCATCCGCGAGCTCACCGACGAGAACGCGCTCGCCTTCTTCGACGCCATCGCGCCGATCGTGCACCGCGAGTCCATCGACATGTCGGTGGCCTGGTTCCAATCGCGCTACGACAAGGTCGGCCCCGGCGGCAACGGTGCCGACTACATCAACTGCCCCATGACCAAGGAGCAGTATGAGGGCTTCGTCGCCGCGCTGATCGCCGGCGAGAAGACTGAGTTCAAGGAATGGGAGACCAACACGCCCTATTTCGACGGCTGCCTGCCGATCGAGGTGATGGCTGAACGTGGCCCCGAGACGCTGCGCCATGGTCCCATGAAGCCGGTTGGCCTCACCAACCCGCACGATCCCACGACGAAACCGTACGCGATCGTGCAACTGCGCCAGGACAACAAGCTCGGCACGCTCTACAACATCGTCGGCTTCCAGACCAAGCTGAAGTATGGCGAGCAGCAGCGCATCTTCCGCACCATTCCGGGGTTGGAGAACGCCGAATTCGCCCGCCTCGGCGGCCTGCATCGCAACACCTTCCTGAACTCGCCGAAGCTGCTCGACGGCCAGCTGCGGCTGCGCGCACAGACGCGGCTGCGCTTCGCCGGCCAGATGACGGGCTGCGAAGGCTATGTGGAATCCGCCAGCGTCGGCTTGATCGCGGGTCTCTATGCAGCCGCGGAAGCGCGCGGCGAGACGCTTGTCAGCCCGCCGGCTACGACCGCACTGGGATCGCTGCTCGGTCACATCACCGGCGGCCATATCGAGACCATCGAGCCGGGCACGCGCTCGTTCCAGCCGATGAACATCAATTTCGGCCTGTTTCCACCGCTCACGAGCGTGCCAACGAAGAAGCCCGACGGCACGCGGCTGCGCGGCAACGAGAAGACGGTGGCCAAGAAGCAGGCGCTGAGCGCACGGGCGCTCGCCGATCTCGATCGCTGGATCGCCGATCACCTGCGCATTGCCGCCGCTGCGTGAGTTTGCAATGAGCTTGCCCAAAGACGACGCCGCAGAGCTGTCGGCGCGCTGGACCGAAGGCGTGATGCTCAAGCGCGACGTGTTCTCGACCGTCGAGCGCGGCCGTTTCCGCAGCGAAAGCGGCGAGATCGACGCGGTGCTGCGCCGGCTCGACGAGGTGCCATGGTGGTCGTTTCTGCTGGCACGCCACCTGTTCGCCCGCGAGAAGCAGGCCCTGGTGCGGGCCAAAGGCCTCGACGTCGGCCCCGAGCTGCTCTGGGCCGGGCGCCGCGCTCTGGTGCGCGGCTTCGTCGACGGCGTCGCGCTGCACCTGGCAAAGCCCCGTGGCGATGTCGCCTATTTCCGCTCCGCCAAGGCCGCACTGCGTCGGCTGCGCCGCGCCGGCATCTGCCACAACGATCTCGCCAAGGAGCAGAACTGGCTGGTCGGCCGCGACGGCCGCGCCTATGTCACCGACTTCCAGCTCGCCGCGTGCTTCAAGCGCCGCGGCCGGCTCTATCGCATCCTCGCCTATGAGGACCTCCGGCATCTGCTCAAGCACAAGCGCTCCTACGCGCCCGAGGCGCTGACGCCGCGAGAGCGAAAGATCCTGGCGAGGAAGTCGTTCGCCGCGAGCCTATGGCTCGCCACCGGCAAGAAGGTCTATCGCGCCATCACCCGCGGCCTGTTCAACTTCACCGATCGCGAGGGCGGCGGCCGTCGGCTCGTCAACGACGCGCCGGTGCTGGCCGAGCTGATCCGCCGGAATCCCGCCGTGCGCGACGCCGCCATCGTCGCCTTTGCCGACCGTCGCTCCGGTGTCGGGCTTTACGCCTTCGTCGAAGCCGATCAGGCCGCGCTCGAGGGCCAGCTCCGCAGCGAGCTTGCCGCCTCCAAGGGACCGAAGCCGCCCGAGCACATCCAGGTCGTGCACGCCCTGCCACGCAACGCCAGCGGCAAGCCACGCATCGAGGTCCTGCAACTGGTCGCCATGAACCAGCTCGACCTGATCGAGCCGATGATGAAGAACGAGCAGGATCGCGCCTTCCTCAAGGATATCCTGGAGCAGCGCAAGAACCTGCGCGACCGCTTCAATTTCGAGGCGAAGCTCCCGACGAGCTAGCGCGGAATCTGCGCCTTGAAGCCTCCACAATGGCGATCGAGAAGCGCTTGGATCAGGAAGGGTTGGCAGAGATCATGGGCGCTCGGGGGACGATGATGCATCGTATGGTTGGCGGAACGATCGCCGGCCTTGTGCTGCTGGCAGGGGCGCCTGCGCTGGCCGACTCACCGGCGGAGCTGATCTCCAGCTTCCGTCTCAAGCATGGTGAGGCCCGCGTCGTGCGCGACGCCACCCTCGATCGCATCGCCATGGATCAGGCCCGCGCGATGGCGGCGAAGGACGACCTCAGCCACGACACACTCGGCCCATTCAATCGCCGCGTCGCACCGGCCGGCGCGGGCCGCGCCGCAGAGAACATCGCCTACGGCTACGACAGTTTCGACAAGACGCTGGGCCAGTGGATCGACTCCTCCGGGCACCGCAAGAACCTGTTGCTGCACAATGCCTCCCGCGTCGGCATTGCCAGTGCCAAGAATGCGAGTGGCAAGCGCACCTATTGGGCCATGGTCATCGCCGGCGACTACGAGAAGGGCAAAGGCAAGAAAAAGGACAAGGAGCCCGTCGTCGCGGTGAAGCGCGAGGTACCGCCCGCGAGCAAGCCGAAGTCCGGCAACTGTCACGTCAAGCTGCTCGGCCTCTGCATCTGAGGCGCGACCGTCTCAGCCGCGGCGCGCGGCTTCGATCGCGGCGACGTCGATCTTCGTCATCCCCATCATCGCATCGAAGGCGCGCTTGGCCTCCGTGCCACCGGCGGCCAGCGCCTCGGTCAGCACCCGCGGCGTGATCTGCCAGGAGACTCCCCATCTGTCCTTGCACCAGCCGCACGCACTCTCCTGCCCGCCATTGCCGACGATGGCGTTCCAGTAGCGATCGGTCTCCGCCTGATCGTCGGTGGCGATCTGGAACGAGAAGGCCTCGTTGTGCTTGAAGACGGGTCCGCCATTGAGACCGAGACAGGCAACGCCGGCTACCGTGAACTCGACGGTCAGGACATCGCCTGCCTTGCCGGACGGATAGTCGCTGGGCGCGCGATGGACCGCACTCACCGCGCTGTCGGGAAACGTCTCGGCATAGAAGCGGGCCGCGGCTTCAGCATCCTTGTCGTACCAGAGGCAGATCGTGTTCTTTGCCATTGGGTATTCCCTGTGATTCCGTGCCAGATTGCGCTTCCGATCAGCATAGGCATCCCGATCTGCATGCTCCAGCTGGAACAGTCGTTTGCCCGAGCTTGCTCGCGTGCGTCATTGTGTCTACGAGGAACCTGAAGATGGAGGCTCTGACGTGATCGACATCAACCAGATTCGTGCCGACACGCCTGCTGCCTCCCGGCTCGCGTATCTCCACAATGCCGGTGCGGCTCTCATGCCCGCGCCCGTCGTCGCGGCGATGAAGGGACATATCGATCTCGAGAGCGAGATCGGCGGCTATGCCGCAGCCGATCGCGCGTCAGATCGGCTCGAAGCCGTTTACGGCTCAGTGGCCCGGCTCCTGAACGCATCGCCGGATGAAATCGCCCTGGTGGAGAACGCGACGGTTGCCTGGCAGATGGCGTTCTATTCGCTTTCATTTCGAGAGGGCGACCGGATCCTGACGGCCGAAGCGGAGTACGCCGCCAACTATGTTGCGTTTCTTCAGGCCGCCAAACGCACAGGCGCGGTCATCGATGTGGTGCCGAGCGATGCGACGGGCGAGTTCGACGTCGGCGCACTCGAACGTATGATCGACGAACGCGTGAAGCTGATCGCCATCACCTGGGTTCCGACCAATGGCGGGCTGACCAATCCCGCAGCGGCCATCGGCAGAATTGCGCGAGCACACGGCATCCCCTATCTGCTCGATGCCTGCCAGGCGGTCGGCCAGATGGAGGTCGACGTCGAGGCCATCGGCTGCGACATGCTGTCGGCCACGGGACGCAAATTCCTGCGGGGACCGCGTGGTACCGGCTTTCTCTATGTGCGCGGGGCGCTCCTGCAGCAGCTCGAGCCACCGATGATCGACCATTTTGCAGCGCCCTGGGTCTCGCGCGATGAATATCGGCTCCGCGACGATGCCCGCCGCTTCGAGACATGGGAGAATAATTACGCCGCCCGGCTTGGGCTCGGCGCTGCCGTCGATTATGCGCTCGACATCGGCATGGATGCCATCGAGGAGCGCTGCCGGCTGCTCGCGGGCCGCCTTCGCAGCGGCCTCGCTTCCATTCGCGGCATCACTATTCACGACCTTGGCCGCAAGCCTGGCGCCATCGTCAGCTTCACTTTGGATGGATATGAAGCGGAGGCCATTGTCAGCAGCGCCGCGGCGGCGGGCATCACAATCGGCGCTTCAGACCCGTCGAGTACCCGCATCGATGCCGAGAACCGCGAGCTGCCGCCGCTCGTCCGAGCTTCCCCCCACTACTACAACACCCAAGCCGAGATCGACCGGCTGATCGACCACGTCGCGGATTTGGCGTCACGTTAGCGCGTGCTCAGGTGCAGCGCGCGCTCAGTCCGGATGCGCTGAGCCTGGCCATCACCTCGTTGAGATGGGCGGCATCGCGGGTCTCGATGACAAGCTGCAGCAGCGTCGCCTTGGCCGGCAGGTCGGAGAAGGTCCGCTGGTGTGAGACCTCGATGATATTCGCACCCGCTTCGGCCAGCAGTGCCGCTACCGCGGCGAGCTGCCCCGGCCTGTCGGGGATATCGAGCGACAATTGCGTCAGCCGCCCCTCGCGCGCGAGCTCACGGGTGAGCACGGAGGCGATCAGCCGCGTGTCGATATTGCCTCCGCTCAGCACGAGGCCGACCTTCTCGCCGGCAAAGCGGGACGGATCGGACATCAGCGCGGCGAGGCCGGCGGCGCCGGCGCCCTCGACGACGGTCTTCTCGATCGAGATCAGGGTCGCGACTGCACGCTCGAGCTCGGCTTCGTTGACGAGCGCAATATCGTCGACGAGGCGCCGAACGATTTCGGTGGTGATCTTGCCCGGTGATTTCACCGCGATGCCCTCGGCGAGCGTATCGCCGCGCGCCGGCAGATTGCCGTCGTGAATGGCGTTGTACATCGAGGGATAGAGCCAGGCCTCGACGCCCAGTATCCTGAGCGACGGCTTGATCGACTTCGCGGCAATGGCAATCCCGCTGATCAAACCGCCGCCGCCGATCGGGACGACCAGCGTGTCGAGCTCCGGGACCGCCTTCAGCATTTCCAGCCCGATCGTGCCCTGCCCGGCGATGACGAGCGGATCGTCGTAAGGATGGACGAAGACCATGCCGTGCGCTTCACCGTGGCTGCGCGCAAAGGCGGCCGCCTCCTCCAGCGTCGCGCCCGTGACCACCACCTCGGCGCCGTGATGCCGGGTGTTCTCGATCTTCACCATGGGCGTGCCGATCGGCATCACGATGGTGGCGGGAATGCCGAGCCGCTTGGCGTGGTAGGCAACGCCTTGCGCGTGGTTGCCCGCGGACATCGCGATCACGCCCCGCGCGCGCTCCTCCGCCGTCAGCGCGGTAAGCCGGTTGAGCGCGCCGCGCTCCTTGAACGAGGAGGTGAACTGCAGGTTCTCGAATTTGAGCCAGATGTCGCAGCCGCAGATGCTGCTCAGCGTCCGGCTGTGGCTACAGGGCGTCTCGACAACGGCGCCTTGGAGGGTCTTGGCGGCGGCGCGAATGTCTTCAGGGGCGACCGGAAGGCCGCTGAGATCGAACGAGCTTTGGGACATGTCAGCCATAGGACAGCATAGAGCATTTGGGCGGGCCAGGCGATAAGCCGGCGTCTATTTGGTAAATTCACGCGATCGCGAGGCGCGCCACAGCGTCCAGAGCGTGCGCAACCGCGAGGTCGGCTGCAACCTAAACGGATTGCGTCCCGGGCGCGACAGGCGCTCGAGATCGGCCTGCGCCTGGCGCAGCGGCAGAAACGCCGGCCGCAACGGCGGCGCCAGCTGCGCCAGCAGCGATGAAGCCGCGGTCATATGCTGCCGGGCTTCACCCGCCAGTTGCTCAAGCACCGCATGGAGATTGGGTGTTTCCTTGCCGGCGAAGACATCCTCCATGCTGCAATCGTGCTTCTCCAGCACCTGCTGCGGCACGAACAATTGCCGGTGCGCGGCATCGCGCGGCAGATTGGCTATGACCTGCACGATACCCTGCGCCAGCCCGGCATGGCGGGCGACATGCTCGGCCGCCTCCGAAGGCGGTCCCAACACCTGCGCTGCCAGGGCGAACAGCGCCGATGAGGTCGCCGCGAGGTAACCTTCCAGTGCGGCCATCGTCGGCATCGGGTCGTTGTAGAGATCGAACTGATGCTCCTCGGCAAGCAGCGACAGCGACTCGACCGGCAGGTCGAAATCGCGAATCGCGCGAAGCAGCTCGGCCGCCACCGGATTGCCTTCGGCGCTGCCATGGACGTGGCCCGACAGCATGTCGGTCCACCATTGCAGGCGGATCTCGCCGGGCAAGGGCTGGCTCACCTGGTCGCGGATGCGAACGATCTCGACGTTGAAGGCATAGATCGCCAGTAACGCGCGGCGCTCGGCGGCCGGCGCGAACAGGGTCGCGGCGTAGCGGGGAAAGTCGTGGCTGCGCACGAGATCGGCGCAGAACGCGGCGGAGTCGGATGGCCGGTTGCTCATGGCACGGCGATCAGCGCGGCGGCAACCCGCCGCCGTTCGCCGATCATGATGTTGTAGGTGCGCACGGCCGGGCCGGTCTGCATCGTGTCCAGTACAACCCTCACCGCCTTGAGCGCCTGACGCAGCTCCGGCGGCGGCAGCCACAGCCCCGTTCCAGTGCCGACCAGGAGCGTGTCGATGCTGTTGGCCGCCGTGAACACCCGATCCAGCGAGTAGCGGTCGATCTTCGCGGGGTCGGTCACGTCCCAAGCCCAGATCGCGTCGGGCAGACAGAGCAGCGAGCCCCGATGCGACATGCCGGCAAAGGCGAAGCCGCCCTTGCCGTAGGCATCGATCGGCGCCGAGCGCGGAAAATGCGGAGCGTTGGGATCGCCGGCCATGAGCTTCGTCCGAATGGGCTTACTGCCCTCGCAAACGCGTGCAAGGGCATGAGGTTCGGATCATGCCTTGCTTTTCTTCGCCGGCGTCGCCGTATCGGGCGCGTCTTCGCGGTGCTCGCCGACGCCGAGATAGATCAGGATCGGCGCTGCAATGAAGATCGAGGTGTAGGTGCCGACCAGCACCACGCCGAACATCATTACCGCGGTGAAGCTGTGGATGGCATGGCCGCCGAACAAGAGCAGCGCGAGCAGCGCGAGCGTCACCGTGACGTGGGTGATGATCGAGCGCGACAGCGTCGAGTTGATGGATTCATTGAGCAGCTGCGGCATCGGCATCTTCTTGTAGCGACGCAGCATTTCCCGGATGCGGTCGTAGATGACGACGGTATCGTTGAGCGAATAGCCGAGAATGGTCAGCAACGCCGCGATGCTGGTCAGGTCGAAATCGACCTGGCTGATCGACATGAAGCCGATCGTCAGCACGATGTCGTGCACGTTGGCGATCATGGCGCCCAGCGCGAACTGCCATTCGAACCGGAACCAGAGATAAATCAGGATCCCAACGATCGCGAGCATCAGGCCAAGCATGCCGTAGGCCAGGAGCTCGCCCGCGACGCGCGGACCCAGCACCTCGGTGCGCTGAATGTCGACACTGTCGCCAAGCGCGCCACGAAGCTTCTGCAGGGCTGCCTGCTGGGCCGCGTCGCCACCCGGCTGCTCCGCAACGCGGATCAGGACGTTCTCCGGACCGCCGAACTGCTGCAGCTGGACCTCGCCGAGGCCCAGGCCGTCGAGCGAGGTACGCATTGCCGCGATGTCGGCGGTGCCGGACTTCGCCTTCACCTCCAGCAGCGTGCCGCCCTTGAAGTCGATACCGAGGTTCAGGCCATGGGTGAAGAACAGCACGATCGCGACGATCGACAGCGCCGCCGAGATCGGAAAGCTGATGCGACGGAAGCGCGTGAAGTCGAAATGCGTATCGTCGGGGACGATGCGCAGCGACGGCAGCAGGCCGAGGGCCGAGACCACGGTGAGGATGGCAATGAGGACGCCGAGCCCGATGAGAACGGTGTGAGTCACGATCAGGCTCCTAGATCGGCACGCTCTGCGGCCGCTTCCACCGCACCCACCAGGCGACGATCAGCCGGGTCAGGGTGAAGGCGGTGAACACCGTGGTGATGATGCCGATGCCGAGCGTCACGGCAAAGCCGCGCACCGGACCGGTGCCGATGTAGAACAGCACCGCGGCAGCAATGAAGGTGGTGATGTTGGAATCGAGGATGGTGGCGAGCGCCCGCTTGAATCCGGCGTCGATCGCCGAGATCGCATTGCGGCCGCCGCGCAATTCCTCGCGGATGCGTTCGTAGATCAGCACGTTGGAGTCGACCGCGATGCCGACGGTGAGCACGATGCCGGCGATGCCGGGCAGCGTCAGCGTGGCGTTGAGCAGCGACAATAAGCCGAAGATCATGGCGACGTTGATGGCCACCGCGATGTTGGCGAACACGCCGAACAGCCGGTAGGTCAGCAGCATGAAGATGATGACGAGGATCGAGCCGACATAGGCCGCGAGCTGGCCCTTCTCGATCGAGTCCTGGCCGAGTCCTGGACCCACGGTGCGCTCCTCGACCACCGTGAGCGGTGCCGGCAATGCGCCGGCGCGCAGGAGAATCGCGAGATCGTTGGCCGATTGCACCGTGAAATTGCCGGAGATCTGGCCCTGGCCGCCGGTGATGGGCTCACGGATGACGGGCGCCGAGATCACCTTGTTGTCCAGCACGATCGCGAACGGCAGTCCCACGTTCTCCTGCGTGGCCTGCGAGAATTTGCGCGCGCCCGAGGTGTTGAACTTGAAGCTGACGACCGGCTCACCCGTGCGCTGGTCGAAGGTCGCCTGCGCATCGGTCAGGTCGCCGCCGGCGACCAGCACCTGCTTCTTGACCACATAGGGCGTCGGCGGAGGCGAGGCGCTCATCAGCAGTTCGGATTCCGGCGGCACCCTGCCCGCTTGCGCCTGATCCGGCGGCACGGAGGTGTCGACCATGCGGAATTCCATCTTCGCGGTCCTGCCCAGCAGTTCCTTCAGGCGGGTCGGGTCCTGAAGACCGGGGACCTGCACCAGGATGCGGTCGTTGCCCTGGCGCTGGATGACGGGCTCGACGGTGCCGAGCTCGTTGACGCGGCGTTCGACGATCTGGATCGACTGCTCGATGGTCTTGCGCAGGCGATCGAGCACCGCAGCCTGCGGGACGCTCAGGCGGATCACCCCGCCGCCGGCATCAGTCACCTCGAGGTCGCGCTGACCGCTGGATCCCATCAGGCCGCCCAGCGGCTGGGACAGCTCGCGCAACTTGGCAAGCGCCGGCTGCGCATCGGTCTCCTTGGTGATGCGAACCTCGACGGCATCGTTGCGCACGGTGACGCCGCCGGTGAATCCGATCTTGGCGTCGCGCAGGGTCCGGCGAACGTCGTCGCGGACCTGGTCGAGCCGCTCCTTCTTCACATAGGCAGCGTCGACCTCGAGCAGCAGATAGGAGCCGCCCTGGAGGTCGAGGCCGAGCACGATGCGGCGCTGCGCCCAGGCGGGCCAGCTCTTGACTTGCGCCTCGGGGAAGAAGTTGGGGACCGCGCAGAGGCACACGATCAGCGCCGTCAGGATAATCCCCAGCGCCTTCCACCGCGTGAAATACAACATCGACTGGACCTGTCAGATCAGGAGACTTGAGACTCGCGGTGAAGCTCTCACTTCGCCGCGGTGTCGTCCTTGGCGCTCTCTTTTGCGCTTTCCTTGGCCGGCTCGCCCTTGGCGCGCACGCCCGAGATCATCTGGCGCATCTGCCGCACGCGCACGCCGTCGGAAATCTCGAACTCGATCTGGTCGTCGTCGACCACCTTGGTTACCTTGCCGACGAGGCCTCCCGAGGTCACGATGGTGTCGCCGCGGCGGATATTCTTCACGAGCTCGGCGTGGTCGCGGACCTTCTTCTGCTGCGGGCGCAGAATCAGGAAGTACATGATCACGAAGATCAGGGCGAACGGCAGCAGCGACATCAACATGCTGTTGGTGTCGCCAGCGGCCGCGGCCTGGGCATACGCAGGGGTAATCAGCATTCGGACGATCCTCGTGAAAACGGGGGAAAGCCGGTCAGGCCCTCAAAGGCGACCGGTTCGGTCAAATTCGCGCGGACTATAGCGGCCATTGCCCCAATTGCAACGCTGCCAGACTGCCCTTTTGGGCCACCTTGCGGCGGCCCGTCAGGCCCGATAAGGCTGCGTTCTCAGGAACTTCGGACATGCCCAAAAACCATAGCAAAAGCCCGGCCGGCAAAGGCCCCCGCACCCCTGCCAACAAGCCCACCCGCCTCGCGGCAAAACGCCCCACGGCGGCGGTCACCAAGGCAGGCCCGGACCTCCCGCAGGAGCGCATCGTCCGCGCCCTGGAGACCATTGCGGCGCACCTCTCCGCGCAGGGCAAGCCGGCGGTCGAGGCCGAGTCGTTCAAGCGGGCGGACGCCTATGTCTGGCATCCCGACGGACGCCTCTCGGCGGTGCCGCGCGTGAGCCGCGTCGAGCTGTTCCTGCTCAAGGGCGTCGACCGGATGCGCGACATCCTGATGGAGAACACCGAGCGTTTCGCCAACGGCCTGCCCGCCAACAACGCCCTGCTCTGGGGCGCACGCGGCATGGGCAAGTCGTCGCTGGTGAAGGCGGCGCATGCCAGCATCAACGCGGAGCGCAAACCGGCCGACAAGCTCAAGCTGATCGAGATCCACCGTGAGGACATTGAGAGCCTGCCGGCCCTGATGGAGCAGCTGCGGGCCTCCTCCTTCCGTTTCATCGTGTTCTGCGACGACCTCTCCTTCGACGGCAATGATGCCTCCTACAAGTCGCTCAAGGCGGTCCTCGAAGGCGGCATCGAGGGCCGGCCCGAGAACGTCATCCTCTACGCCACCTCCAACCGGCGCCATCTGCTGGCGCGCGAGATGATCGAGAACGAGCGCTCGACCGCGATCAATCCGGGCGAAGCGGTGGAGGAGAAGGTCTCGCTGTCGGATCGCTTCGGCCTCTGGCTCGGCTTCCACCGCTGCAGCCAGGACGAATATCTCGCCATGGTGCGCGGCTATTGCAGCCATTTCGGGATCAGGGTCGACGACGAGACGCTCGAGCGCGAGGCGCTGGAATGGTCGACGACGCGCGGCTCGCGCTCGGGCCGCGTCGCCTGGCAGTTCGTGCAGGAGCTGGCGGGACGGCTGGGTGTGAAGCTGACGGCGTAGTAGCGCGAGCTGTTACCCCGAATTCAACTGTCATCGCCCGCCTTGTGCGCACTTGCGCACTGGAGCGGGCGATGCAGTATTCCAGAGACGGTTGTTGTCAATCGAGAGGCCGCGGCGTACTGGGTCACCCGGTCGAGCCGGGCGACGACACCGTTCGTGCGGAGGCTACGTAAGTCTCACGCCCCGTTGAGGAATTGAAGCGGGTCAACCGGGCTCGATCCCTTGCGGATCTCGAAGTGGAGCTGCGGCGACGCCACCTCCCCGGATTGACCCGACTTGGCAATGACCTGGCCGCGCTTGATGGTATCGCCGCGCTTCACCAACAGCTCACTCGCATGGGCATATGCGGTGACGTAGCCGTTGGAGTGCCGAACCAGAACCAGATTGCCGTAACCCTTCAGCTCGTTGCCGGAATAGGCGACGACGCCATCTTCGGCCGCCTTGACCGGCGTCCCCTCGGGCACCGCCAGATTGATGCCGTCATTGGACTTGCCATTGGTCTTGGCACCGTAGCTCGTGACCACCTTGCCGCGGACGGGCCAGCGGAAGGTCGGCAGCGCGCCGGTGGCCTCCGCAGCCTTCGCCGGCGTCTCGGCAGCCTTCTCTTCCACATTGCTCGTGGCCTGGGCGAGCCGCGCGCTCTGCACGGGCGCGGCGGCAGTGGCCATCTTGGTCGCGGGTGCCGGAGCTGCCGCAACAGGCTGGAGCGTTCCGGCCACCGGTGCAGCCGCGACCGGAGCCGCAGCAACCGGCGCCGCGACGGCGGCGGTCTTGGCGCCGGGCACGGTCAGCTTGGTGCCGAGCTTCAGCTTTGCCGACGGATCGATGCCGTTGGCACGGGCGAGCTCTGCCGCCGAGATGCGGTTCTTGCGCGCGATGCTGGCGAGCGTGTCGCCGCGGTTGACGAAGTGCGTGCTCGGCGGTGCCGCGACGGCAGCAACCGGCTTCGCCGCAGGCGCTGCGGCGACTGGAGCTGTCGCTGGCGCCGGCGCCGCTGCCGTTGCCGGCGACGGAATGATCAGTTGCTGGCCGGGCGAGAGCGCCCGCGGACCCTTGTAGCCGTTGGCGGCAAGGATCGCCTGCGGCGTGACGCGATAGCGCTTGGCGAGCACGTCGAGCGTGTCGCTGGTGCCGACGATGATCTTGGTCCCGCCGGCCGGCTGGGCTGCCGCGACCGACCGCGGCGGGACAGTGGCCGTGGTCTCCAGATGCGGTTGCGCCGGAGGCGCATATGAGCTGACGCCGCGTCCGCCGCCGGACACCCCGCCCCCGGAGGCAACGGGATAGGACTGCGGGGCAGATACCGCGGGCGGAGGCAAAGCCTGCGACTGGTAATAACCGGGCTGCGTCTGCGGCCGCGCATATTGCGGCAACTCACGCTGCGGCGGCGGCGGCTGCTGCACCGAACCGGTCTGCTCGGAGGCGAAAGGATTGGAGAAGTTGGTCTGGGACAGCCGCGACGACATGTCGGCGCTGCACCCTGCAAAGCTGAAGGAGATCAGCGCCAGCACCGCGACCTGCGGCACGCGGCGCGAGTAAAGCAACTCGGCGACAGCGGACATGGTTACTCACTCGTACGCAACAGAACTGGTGTTTTAAGTAAACACGCGGCGAGTAAATAACGGCTTAACCCTCACAATAAGATGTTGGCGGCACTGCCGATCCGGATTCTACAGCTCCCGCGCCACCCCGGGCAGTGCCGGCACGAAGCGGACCTCGACGAGTTCCTTGCGCTCGATTCCGGTTTCGCTGCGGGCCAGCCGGGTCAGCGTCTGCACGCCCTGATGCGGGCCGACCGGGGCAATCAGGATGCCCCCGACCTCAAGCCGCTCGACCAGGTTCTCCGGTATCTGCTCCATCGCCGCGGTGACGATGATGCGATCGAACGGGCCGATGTTGGGAGGCAGATTGAGACCGTCACCGAGCATCACCTCGACATTGTGACAATCGAGCTTCTCAAGCCGGGCGCGTGCCGTGTCGGCGAGCTTACGATAGCGCTCGACGGTCAGGACCTGGCCGGCGAGCCGCGATAGCACGGCGGCCTGGTAGCCGGAGCCGGTGCCGATTTCGAGCACCCGGTGCTGCTTCTGGAGCTGGAGCTGCTCGGTCATGTAGGCGACGACGAAGGGCTGGCTGATGGTCTGCCCGCAGGCGATCGGCAGCGCGCTGTCACGATAGGCGCCCTCGCGATCGGCCTCGTCGACGAAAAGCTCGCGCGGCACCTCTTCCATGGTCCGCAGCACGGCCTGATCGCTGATGCCCCGACGCCTCAGCGTGAGCTGAAACATCATCTTTTCCGGCGGGTGCTGGTGGGACGTCATTGCTGCTATCGCTCGTCTCGTCTGGCGGATCGCCGTACTGCACCGCAAGAACCCGAGACGAGAATCTTGTTCCGGCTCAGGAACTCATGATATCCTTTCGGCACAGCATTTGACCACAACAAGGCCTTCAAAGCGCTAAGCCATTTGCGAGGTTTGCGTTCGCCGAAACGCGCATTGCGTCGCCTATCGTTATCTGCGAACGTTTACGAGAATGGGCAAGGACTCAACCATGACTGCGACAGGGCTTTCGGGCCGCTCTGTTTTCCTCGTCGAGGACGAGGTCATGATCAGAATGATGGTCGCAGACATGCTGGAGGAGCTTGGCTACAAGGTTGCCGCCGAAGCGGGCGACATCAATGAGGCCATGCGGCTTGCGCAATCCACCGAGTTCGATCTCGCCATTCTCGACGTCAACGTCAACGGCAAGGTCATCTCGCCGGTCGCCGATGTCATCATGGCCAAGGGCTGCCCGTTCATCTTCGCCACCGGCTACGGCTCCTCCGGCCTGCCCGAGCAATATCGCGACCGGCCGGCGCTCCAGAAGCCGTTTCAGCTCGACGCGCTCGGCAAGACCATCGAGGCTGCGCTTCGCGGCGGCTAACCTTTATTTCAGGGTGAGGCCAAGCTGCTCCGAAAACGCCTCGTCGGTGCGGTCGAGCCTGAGCGGGGTGACCGAGACGTAGCGCTCGCGCAGCGCCGCGAGATCGGTGCCGTCGGCGGGCGTGTCGAGCATCGCGGTCCGCTCGAAGCCGATCCAGAAATAAGGATTACCGCGGCCGTCCCGGCGCTCGTCGATCCTGAGGAAGCCGAGATTGCGCTTGCCTTGCCGCGTGACGCGGATGCCAAGCACATCCTCCGGCGCGCAGGATGGGAAGTTGATGTTGATGACGGTGTCCTTCGGAACGCCGGCGGCGATCACCTTGCGCAGGATATCGGGCCCGAATTTGCGGGCCGTGTCCCACGGCGGCCGTTCGCGGGTCTCGACGCTGAACTCCTGCGACAATGCGAATGACGGCAACCCCAGGATGGTGCCTTCCAATGCGCCGGCAATGGTGCCGGAATAGACCACGTCCTCGGCGACGTTGCGGCCCTTATTGACGCCGGACAGCACGAGATCGGGCAGCTTGGCTCCCAGGATATGGCGCGCTCCCATGATGACGCAGTCGGTCGGCGTGCCGCGCACGGCGAAGTGCCGTGGGCCGACCTCGCGCAGACGCAAGGGATCGTTCAGCGACAGCGAGTGCGACACGCCGGACTGGTCGAGCTCGGGCGCCACCACCCAGACATCATCGGTCAAAGCGCGCGCAATCTCCTCCACGACCTTGAGGCCGGGAGCGTGGATGCCGTCGTCATTGGTGCAGAGAATGCGCATGCGGAAGGTTCGATTCCTGAAAGCGGGTCTGAGCCGTCTTATCCGGCCAGCGCCGATCAGGCAAACCGGACGATTGCGGTCCGGCGGCTGGTTCCCTGGCTGGTCCCGCTAGCGGCGAACGCGCCATTGCGGCAGGAAGCGCGCAAGCCGGCCTTCTGCACGCAGTTGCATCGCCGGCACGACCGGGTTCACGACGGAAGCCTCGATGACGCCGAGCGCCTTCAGCTGCGCGACGAACGGATCGGACGTCGGCTCCTGCGGAAAGCGTTCGCGTGCCACGCTCAGCGCCTTGTCGAAATCCGCGGCATTGACCCCGGGCTTGGCCCGCCGGCTCTGCACGAGATCATCGTCCCAGAGCCGCGCGATCCCGATGTCGAGAACGCCGCGCAGGCGCTGATCGATGGCCTGGATCCCGGCCCCCGTCACCGCCCATTGTCTTCCGACCCAGAAGATGTCGCAGTGCAAGGCCATGAACGGAGGGTTCGCGTGGACGGGCCGGCAGGATAGCCGGCCGCCCGATCTTCGCAACGCGATTCTCGTCATGCCGCGTTTTCGGACGCGAACCGGTGCCCACTTCGCGGGAAAGCGCTTTAGTCGCGCGCGATCACCTTCAGCCCGCCCATATAGGGCTGGAGCACGTCCGGGACCGCGATCGAGCCGTCCTCCTGCTGATAGGTTTCCATCACGGCGATCAGCGCGCGGCCGACTGCGGTGCCGGAGCCGTTCAGCGTGTGCACGAAGCGCGGCTTGCCGTCGGGCCCGCGCGAGCGCGCATCCATGCGCCGTGCCTGGAAGTCGCCGCAGACCGAGCAGCTCGAGATCTCGCGGAACGCCCCGCCCTCGCCCTGCCCGGGCATCCAGACCTCGATGTCATAGGTTTTTTGCGCCGAGAAGCCCATATCTCCTGCGCAGAGCGTCATCACACGGTAATGCAGGTCGAGCTTCTGCAGCACCTGCTCGGCGCAGGACAGCATCCGCTCCAGCTCGTCCTTGCTCACTTCCGGCGTCGTGATCGAGACCAGTTCGACCTTGGTGAACTGGTGCTGGCGGATCATGCCGCGAGTGTCGCGCCCCGCCGCACCCGCCTCGGCGCGGAAGCATGGCGTCAGCGCGGTCAGCCGCATCGGCAATTGCTTCTCATCGAGGATGGATTCGCGGGCGAGATTGGTGAGCGACACTTCGGCGGTGGGGATCAGACCGAGGCGCTCGGTCTTCAGCCGCTCATGGTCCGGCGAGGCGAGCAGCTCGCCCTTGATCGCCCAGAACTGATCGTCCTCGAATTTCGGCAATTGCCCGGTGCCGAACATCACCTCGTTGCGCACCAGGAGCGGCGGATTGATCTCGGTGTAGCCGTGCTCGGTGGTGTGCAGATCGAGCATGAACTGGCCGATGGCACGCTCGAGCCGCGCCAGCCCCTTCTTCAGCACGACGAAACGCGCGCCGGAGAGTTTTGCCGCCGCTTCGAAATCCATGTAGCCGAGCGCGGTGCCGAGATCGTCATGCAGCTTCGGCGCAAAGCCATAGTTGCGCTTGTTGCCGAACACGTGATGCTGCACGTTGCCGTGCTCGTCGAGACCGTCGGGCACGTCCTCGAACGGAATGTTCGGGATCGCGGCCAGCTCTTTGGTCAGCTCATCGTCAGCGGCTTTTGCCGCCGCTTCGAGTTCGGGCATCGTGGTCTTGAGCTCGGCGACCTCGGCCATCAGCTTCGACGCACGCGGCTCGTCCTTGGCCTTCTTGGCATCGCCGATTTCCTTCGAAGCTGCATTGCGCCGCGCCTGCGCCTGCTCGGAGGCGAGGATCGCCGCACGCCGCTTCTCGTCGATCGCGAGCAGCGAGACCGACATCGGCTTCAAACCGCGCCGTGCGAGGCCGGCGTCGAAGGCTTGCGGATTGTCGCGGATCGCTTTGATGTCGTGCATGGCTGTGGTCCTGGATCAGCGCGTAAATAGTCAACGTTTATGCCGACAACTTACATTGGCGCGCTTTCCCCTAGCATTCTGTCATCGCCCGTGAAAGCGGGCGATCCAGTATTCCAGAGACGTCAGTGTTTCCCCGAGGGGCCGCGGCGTACTGGATTCCCCGCTCCAGTGCGCAATTGCGCACAAGGCGAGGAATGACACCGGTGGGCTTGGTCGCCCTACTCCGCCGGATTGGCCGGCGTCGACACGTCAGTGCCGGTGGCAGCCTGTGCGGCGGCCGCTTTCCTCTCCACCATCGCCACCGCGAGGATCGAGCCCTCGTAGAGCGCCATCAGCGGAAACGCGAGGGAGCACTGGCTGAGCACGTCGGGCGGCGTCAGCACGGCTGCGATCACGAAGGCCATGACGATGAAGTAGCGGCGCTTCTCGCGCAACATCGTCGAGCTGACGATGCCGATCCGCCCGAGCAGCGTCAGGATCACCGGCAGCTGGAAGGCGATGCCGAAGGCGAAGATCAGCGACATCATCAGCGACAGATATTCGCCGACCTTGGGCAGCAGCTGGATCTGCGCGGTCTCGTCGCCGCCGGTCTGCTGCATGCCGAGCGAGAAGCGCACCAGCATCGGCAGCACGACGAAATAGACCAGCGCCGCGCCGAGGACGAAGAAGAACGGCGTCGCGACCAGATACGGCAGGAACGCCTGCTTCTCGTGCTTGTAGAGCCCGGGCGCGACGAACTTGTAGATCTGCGTCGCCACGATCGGGAACGAGATGAAGCCGGCGCCGAACAGCGCGAGCTTGAGCTGGGTGACGAAATATTCGAGCAGCGCCGTGTAGATGAATTTCGAGTTCTCCGGCCCCGCAATCCACACGAACGGCCAGACAAGCACGTTGTAGATCTGCTTGGCGAAGAAGAAGCAGAAGATGAAGGCCAGGCCAAAGCCGAGCAGCGCCTTGATCAGCCGCGAGCGCAGCTCGATCAAATGGTCCATCAGCGGGGCTTTGCTGGCCTCGATATCGGCGTCGGTCATGACGCTTTGGCGTCCTTGATCGCTTCGGATGGCGCGGTGTCCTGCGCAACCTCTGCCTGTTCGACCTCACGGGTGATCGCGAGCGGCTCGTTCGCGGCCGCATGCGCTTCGGCTTCCATGAAGGTCGACGGCGTCGGGGTCTCCGGTGTCGTGGGCGTGACGGGCGGATCGATGGCAGTAGCGGCCGGCGTCTCGGCCGGCTTGTCCAGCGCATCGATGCGAAGCGCGTCGCTCACGTCCTTCTGGAGCGAGCTCATCGGATTGAAACCCGTGGCGGCTTCCTTGACCTCGTCGAAGCTTTTCTTGAGGTCGGCCATCTCGGCCTCACGCATCGCCTCCTGGAACTGGCCCTGGAATTCGGCCGCCATCTTGCGCGCCTTGCCCATCCACTGCCCGACCGTGCGCAGCACGCCCGGCAGCTCTTTCGGGCCGATGGCGATCAGGGCCACGACCCCGATGAGGACCAGTTCACTCCACCCGATGTCGAACATGAGGTCTTCCGTTCACGCGAAGCCGGAGCCGGCCCAATCCCTTGCGCGCAGGATCGGGCCGCTACCCGCGTCTCGCGTGCTTCTTCCGGCTCAGACGGCCTTGCTGCCGACGTCGGACCGTGTCGCGGTCGGCGCAGCATTGTGCTCGATCGACTTCGCCGGCTCGGGCTTCTCGGCAGCCTTGTCGTCGTCCTGCATGCCCTTCTTGAACGCCTTGATGCCCTGAGCCACGTCGCCCATCAGATCCGAAATCTTGCCGCGGCCGAACAGCAGCAGGACCACTGCGATCACCAAGATCCAGTGCCAAATGCTGAGTGAACCCATCCTGCAACCCTCCAAACGCGCATGGCCGGGGACCCGGCCGATCTCACCGAAACCTAGGCTTGGCAGACCTCAAAAACAAGGACCAAGGCAGCGCCAATTCGCTGTCGGCGCTACGCAATCTTGCTAGTGTTAACTGGTCGCAGGGGCCCGTATTTCGCCGGTACGTCAGTCCTCGGCGCCGCCTTCGCCGCCACCCTCATTGCCGCCTTCTGGCGGGCTCTCAGGCTCGACCGCAGGCGCAAGGGCGAGATCGAGGTCATCGCCCGGTTCCAGCGGATCCTCGTCCTCCCGCAGGGCCGGATCATCCGACGGCGTCGGCACGCTGAACCCGGTGGGCAGACGCGAATCCAACAGTCCCGTCCCCTTCAGCTCTTCCAGGCCCGGCAGGTCGCCGAGCTGTTCCAGGGTGAACTGCGACAGGAACTCCTCGGTGGTTCCGAAGGTTAAGGGCCGGCCCGGTGTCTTGCGCCGGCCGCGCGGCTTGATCCAGCCGGTCTCCAGCAGCACGTCGAGCGTGCCCTTCGACGTGACGACGCCGCGGATCTCCTCGATCTCGGCCCGCGTCACCGGCTGGTGATAGGCGATGATCGCGAGCACCTCGATTGCGGCCCGCGACAGGCGGCGGGTCTCGGTGCTCTCCCGCGTCATCAGCCAGGCCAGATCGCCCGCGGTGCGGAACGTCCATTTATTGGCGACGCGAACGAGATTGACGCCGCGCGAGGCATAATCGGCCTGCAACTGCTCGAGCGCAGCCTTGACGTCGACGCCCTCGGGCATGCGCTTGGCCAGCGTCGCGGTGTCCAGCGGTTCATTCGAGGCGAACAGCAGCGCCTCCAGCAGCCGCAACTCCTCGGGACGCGCCTGGGATTCGTTCTCCATCGGCTCGGCCTCTTCTACCCGCACTTCAGCCAGGCTTGCCATGGCAGATTCTCCTTCTTGCACTTAAGCGACCGGCGCATCAGGCGCAGGAGCTGCGTCCGGGACCGGTTTTGGGCGCCCCTTCCGGAAATAGATCGGCGCAAACGCTTCCTTCTGATTCAGCTCGAGCTGACCTTCGCGCACCAGTTCGAGCGCGGCGGCAAAGCTCGAGGCGAACACCGTCGCGCGCTGCGTCGGGTCGGCGACATGCCGGATCAGGAAGTCGTCGAGAACACCCCAATCGTCCTGCTCGGTGATGCTGCCGACCAGCCGCTCCAGCGTGGCGCGTGCTTCGGCGAGCGACCACACCGTGCGCTTGGCCAGATGCACGCTCGCCAGCACGCGCGACTGGCGTTGCGCGGCATAGGCGGTGAGCAAATCATAGAGCGTGGCCGTGTATTTCGGGTGCTTGATCTCGGCGATGTGCTCGGGCTCGCCACGCGCGAAGATGTCGCGCTGCAATTGTGGCCTGTTCATCAGCCGGTTGGCGGCTTCGCGAATGGCTTCCAGGCGGCGCAGCCGGTTGGCGAGCGCCGTCGCCATCTGCTCGGCGCTCGGGCCTTCCGCGCTCGGCGGCTCCGGCAGCAGCAGGCGCGACTTCAGGAAGGCAAGCCATGCGGCCATCACCAGATAGTCCGCGGCGAGCTCCAGCCGGATCTTTCGCGCGGCTTCGATGAAATGGAGGTACTGGTCGGCGAGCGCGAGAATCGAAATCTTGGCGAGATCGACCTTCTGCTGCCGCGCCAGCGCAAGCAACAAATCGAGCGGGCCCTCATAGCCCTCGACGTCCACCACCAACGCCGGCTCACCCTCGGCGAGCTCTGCGGGCCGCCCGGTTTCGAACGATAGGATTTCTGCAGTCATGCCGATGCCGTGTTTGCCCGTGCGATCAATGCATCCAGTTCGGCGCGTGCGGCCACGCGGTCGAACGGCTGCGGCGGCTTGCGTGCGGCGAGCGCGGCGTTCGCCCGCTCCAGCGCCCCACCGGCCAGTTCAGGTGTCTCGCCGGCGACGTCGCGCATCTCCTCGATGTTGCCGTTGCAATGCAGGGCCACGTCGCAGCCGGCCGCGAAGATCGCGCGAGTCCGCTCGGCGATATTTCCCGACAGCGCGTTCATTGACACGTCATCACTCATTAACAAACCCTGGAACCCGATTGCGCCGCGAATCACGTCAGCAATCATTGTCGCAGATGTCGTCGCCGGATGGGCGGGGTCGAAGGCGCTAAACACAACATGTGCAGTCATCGCCATCGGCAGATCAGCCAGCGGTTTGAATGCGGCGAAATCGGTCCGCTCCAGCTCGTCCCGGGGCGTGTCGACGGTCGGCAGCTTGAAATGGGTGTCGGCGGTGGCGCGGCCATGCCCGGGAATATGCTTGAGCACCGGCAGCACGCCGCCCTGCTCCAGGCCCTCGGTGACTGCACGGGCGATCGCCGCGACCTTGCCCGGCTCCGTGCCGTAGGCCCGGTTACCAATGACCGCATCGGCGCCCGGCACCGGCACGTCGGCCAGCGGCAGGCAATCCACGGTGATGCCGAGATCGGCGAGATCGGCTGCGATCAGGCGGGCACTGAGGCGCGCCGCAGTGAGCCCGAGGGCCGAATCAGTGTCGTACAAATTCGCGAATACGGCCCCCGGCGGATAAACCGGCCAGTGTGGCGGCCCCAGCCGCTGCACCCGTCCCCCCTCCTGGTCGATCAGGACCGGCGCGTCGGGGGCCTTCGCGACCGAACGCAATTCTGCAACCAACGCAGCAACTTGTGCTGGTGTTGCGACATTACGCTTGAACAGGATGAAGCCCCATGGGCGTTCGGCACGGATAAACTCCCGCTCGGCGGCGGTCAGTTCCGTTCCGGATACGCCGGTAATGAAGGCCCGCGTGCTCATAACGGCCGATTAACTCTGCCCCGCGAGGGGGTCAAGGAAACGACCGTTAATTCCTCTGGACGAAGCAGGCAGACAGGCCTGCGGACTTCAGATTGTTGCAGGCTTGCGTCGCTTCCTCGGCCGAACCATAGGGGCCGGCGAAGGCGCGGTAGACGACTCCCTTGCCCTTGTCGGTGAGGTCGACACGCTTGATGACGGGCGAACGGGAGCCGAGCACGCTGCCGTATTTGCTCTGAAGCACCCGGTAGGATGCGGCGGCGCTATCCTCGCTCTGCTGCGAGGAGACTTGCACGATGTAGCCGCCACCGCTGCTGGTGGGCGCGATCTGCGTCGGGTTGGTCGCAGCTATCCGCTGCGGCGGCTCGGCCGACGGGGACGATTGCGGCGCCAGCGACATCGGCTGGTTGGCGCTGGCATTGGCCGAGGTCGGCGGATTGCGCGGCGCGGCGGGCGCAACCGGCGCGGCAACGGGCTTCGGCGCCGCGGGCGCCGGCTTGGCGGCGGCCGATTGCGGCACGGCGCTATCGGTCTGATCGCCCTTCACCGCAACGGTCCTGATCGCGCGCGGCGAATTGTTCGGCAGCGTGCCGTTGCTCGGGCTCGGACCCGCGCTCGGCGGCGGCACGGTGGATGGTGACACGCTCGCCACCGAGGGCGGATTCGCATTCTGGTTCAGCGGCGGGAACACCACGCGCGGCCCGCCCGCCTTGGCGTTGACGTCGACGGGCGCCTCCTCGCGCGGCACGATCTTTTCAGTGCCGTCACCGCTGACCATGCGATCCGGCACCTTGGCCGCGGAGTCCGTCGGCGCCGGCACGATCTTGGTCGGGGTGTTGTCGGCCTTGATGATCGGCGGCTCGCCGCTGCGAGGCGAGCCGATATAGGTCTTGTAGGCGAATGCAGCACCGGTGCCGAGCACGGCAAGCGCCAGGATCGCCGCGACCGTCATCATGCCGCCGCGCTGCTTCTTCGGCTCCTCGACCTCGTCCTCCGGATAGTCGCTCTGGTCGGCGTAAGGGTCGTCGGGATAGGCCGGCTCGCGCTGATAGTCCTGCTCGCCTGTCTCCAGCCGACCATAGAGCGCATCGTCGTAGCGCGACGGATCGGGCTGCGCATACGGCTCCTGATAGGATTGCTCCTGGTAGGCCTGACCATGCTGCTGATAGGCCTGCTCCTGATGAGCCTGATCTTGATGAGCCTGATCTTGATAGGTGTCCTGATAGGCCTGGGGCTGATAAACGACAGGCTCGGGCGCGGCAGACTTGGCGGCGTAGCGATGCAGCGGGTGGACCGGGCTTACGGTGACCGGATAGTCAGGCTCCGGCGCGGGTGCCGGCTGCGGTTGCACGTTGGCACGCCGCATCCATGAGGGCGGCGACGGTGCCTGCTCCGCGTAGTCCTGCTGATCATCGAGCTGGCGGTAATCGTGGTCCTGATAGCTCTGGACCGGCGGACGCGACTGCGCTGCAAACGGATCGGTCTGCCCGATCAGACGGGCGAGCTCGGCCAACGGATCGCTATCCGCCTTCCCATGCTGGTCGCCGCCGCGACCATAGTCATCGGAAGGAAACGGTCTGTCCTGATATCGTTCGGCCATCGTGATGATGCGTCCCTTCGGGAAAGCCGCGCGCCCCTCGACCAAGGCACGGCTTTCAACCCACAAGGCTTTCAACCAAGTCTAAGCGATCCGGCTTCTGCCGGTTACCCCCGAATTCCCCTTAAGTAGTTCGCCCCAAACTACCGCATCTCGTCCGGGGCATGGACGCCGAGGATGGCGAGGCCCGATGCCAGGACCGAGACGACGCCCTGGACCATTGCCAATCGCGCCTTTGTAAGATCTGCATCATTATTGATAATGAAGCGTAAATAGGGCAAATCGCGCCCTTTCGTCCAAAGTGCATGAAATTCGCTGGCTAAATCATAGAGATAAAAGGCAATTCGGTGCGGCTCATGGGCCGCGGCGGCAGCTTCCAGCATGCGCGGATAAATTGCGAGGCGCTTAAGAAGATCGAGCTCGACGGGGTCCGACAGCCGTTCCACCGCCGACTCAGCGAGCCATGCGATCCGCGCGCCGGCATCCTCCGGGAGTTCCGGGAACACCTCGGCGCGAGCATTGCGGAAGATCGAGTGACCGCGAGCATGGCCGTACTGGACGTAGAACACCGGGTTGTCGCGCGACTGTTCCATGACCTTGGCGAGGTCGAAATCGAGCACCGCGTCGTTCTTCCGGTACAGCATCATGAAGCGGACGGCGTCCTGGCCGACTTCATCCACCACTTCACGTAAGGTGACGAAGTCCCCGCTCCGCTTGGACATCTTCACCGGCTCGCCGTTACGCAAGAGCTTCACCAGCTGGACGATTTTGACGTCGAGCGATCCCTTGCCCGAGGTCGTCGCTTTCACCGCCGCCTGCATGCGCTTGATGTAGCCGCCATGATCCGCGCCCCAGACGTCGATCATCTCGGCAAAGCCGCGGTCGAACTTATTCTTGTGGTAGGCGATGTCGGAGGCGAAGTAGGTGTAGGAACCATCCGACTTGATCAGCGGACGATCGACGTCGTCGCCGTAGGCGGTCGCCCTGAATAGCAGCTGCTCGCGGTCTTCCCAATCCTCGACCGGCGCGCCCTTCGGCGGCGGCAGGCGGCCTTCGTAAATGTCGCCCTTGGCCTTCAGGAAGTCGATGGTCTCCGCAACTTTGTTGTTGCCGGTCTCGATCAGGGAGCGCTCGGAGAAGAACACGTCGTGGCGGATGTTGAGGGCGGCGAGATCGTCCTTGATCTCGTCCATCATCATCGCGATGGCCTTGGCGCGCACGGTCGGCAGCCACTGGGCCTCGCTCATCGCGAGCAGCTTGTCGCCATGCTCCGTCGCCAGCGCCTGCCCGACCGGCTTGAGGTAGTCGCCGGGATAGAGCCCTTCCGGGATCGCGCCGATGTCCTCGCCGAGCGCCTCGCGATACCGCAGGAAGGCCGAGCGCGCGAGCACGTCGACCTGGGCGCCGGCGTCGTTGATGTAATATTCGCGCGTGACGTCGTGACCGGCGAACTGGAGCAGGCTGGCCAGCGCGTCGCCGAATACGGCGCCGCGGCAATGGCCGACATGCATCGGCCCGGTCGGATTGGCCGACACGTATTCGACATTGACCTTGGCGCCGCCCCGGATGCGGCCGTAATCGGCGCCTTCGCGCAGCACCGTACGCAGCGCCTCGGCCCAGGCGGCCGGCTTCAGCGTCAGATTGATGAAGCCGGGACCGGCGACATCGACCCTGGCGATGAGCGCGTCGGCACGCAGCCGTTCGGCAATCTGCTCGGCGAGATCGCGCGGCTTTGCCTTTGCCTCTTTCGCAAGCACCATGGCGGCGTTGGTCGCCATGTCGCCATGGGAGGCATCGCGCGGCGGCTCGACGACGACGCGGGAGAAATCGATGCCCTCGGGCCAGCTGGAATCCGCCGCAAGCGCGCGGCAGGCGCCGTGCACGCGTGCGAGCACGTCGGCGAACAGATGCAGCGATGAGGATGTCTGGGGCATGGCCGCCGCCTAACGCAAATCCGGGGTCGAGTCAAAGAGCCGCTGGTGCTCGGTCAGGGCGAAACGGTCGGTCATTCCGGCGATGAAATTGCCGATCCGACGGGCCCGGTCGCCCTCATCGTCCGCCTCCGACCCCAGCAGCCATTCCGGCGGCAGCTCGCTGGGGGATTTCAGGTATTTTGCGAACAGGTCAAACAGGATCTGCTCGGCCTCGCCCATCACCCGCATCACCCGCGCGTGGCGGTACATGTGCTGGTACAGGAAGCGTTTGATGGCGGCCTCTTCCTCGGCCACTTCGGCGGGGAACGCGACCAGCGCCCGGCTCTGCCGGCGGACATCCTGGGCCGATTGCGGCTTCACGGCCGCGAGGTTCTTCCCTGTCTCCGCAAACACCGCTCCGATCAGGTGCGAGATCAGCTCGCGCACCAGCTCAGCACCGCGCCGGACGTCTTCAAGATCGGGATAATGCGCCGCAGTCTCGGCGATGATCTCCGCCGTCAGCGGCATCACCTTGAGATCGTCGAGCTGGAACAGGCCGGCGCGCAGACCGTCATCGATGTCGTGGGCATCATAGGCGATGTCGTCGGCGATCGCGGCGACCTGCGCCTCCAGCGAGGCGAAGCTCCACAATTCGAGATCGTAGGTCTTGACGTAGTCGGCGATCCCGACGGGAACGCCATGCTCGCGGTAGCCCCCGACCGGGGCGCCGCTGCGGTCGGTCAGCGGACCGTTATGCTTGACGATGCCTTCCAGCGATTCCCAGGTCAGGTTGAGCCCGTCGAACTCGGGATAGCGGTGCTCGAGCGAAGCCACGACGCGCAGCGTCTGGGCATTGTGGTCGAAGCCCCCGAACGCCTTCAGACAGGCGTCCAGGGCCCGCTCGCCGGCATGCCCGAACGGCGGATGACCGAGATCGTGCGCGAGCGCCAGAGTTTCGGTGAGGTCCTCGTCGAGCCCGAGCTGGCGGGCCAGCGCGCGGGCGATCTGGGCCACCTCCAGCGAATGGGTCAGCCGGGTGCGGTAGTGGTCGCCCTCGTGGAACACGAACACCTGGGTCTTGTACTTGAGGCGGCGGAACGCGGTGGAATGGATCACCCGATCGCAATCGCGCCGGAACGGGCTGCGAGTCCGGCTCGGGGGCTCGGCGACCAGTCGGCCGCGGCTGCGATCGGGGTCGCAGGCATAGGGCGCGCGGGGGGCTGCCATTCCGACGGACACGGCGAATTTAGTCCCTACCCATTTGATTCTGCGTATGGTGGCACTTAACTATGTCGGGCGCGGGATACCAAATGAATTGGGTATGACGCCGGGACTATTGGAGACCAGCAATGACGACTGCCGTGACCATCAGCGACCGGGCCGCACGCCGGATTGGGGAGATCCTCAAGGGCGAAGGCTCGGGCGCGATGCTGCGCATTTCGGTCGAGGGCGGCGGCTGCTCCGGCTTCCAGTACAAGTTCGACATCGACCGCGCCCGCACCGACGACGATCTCGTGATCGAGCAGGACAATGCGGTGGTGCTGGTCGATTCCGCCTCCCAGCCGTTCCTGGCGGGGTCGCAGGTCGATTTCGTCGACGACCTGATCGGCGCCTCGTTCCGCGTCAACAATCCCAACGCCACCGCGTCCTGCGGCTGCGGGACGAGCTTCTCGGTCTAGCGCACCTACGCGCCCGTTATCTGCCTTTCCTCCTCCGTCCAAGCCACCTCGACCGGCATCAACGTCGGCTGGAGCGGTGCGTCCTCCGACATGACGTGACCGTCCAGCGCCCGCAGGAGCGCTCCGACCAGTGCCGGCTTGCGCAGCGGCTTGGCCAGGAAGTCCGACATGCCGGCTTCGCGGCAGATCTTGATGTCCTCGGGGAAGGCGTTGGCGGTCAGCGCGACAATCGGCAAGGCTTCGAAGCGCTCGCCTTGCGCGCGGATCGCGCGGGTGGCGGCGAGCCCGTCCATGTCGGGCATGCGCACGTCCATCAGCACGACGTCGTAATTGCCCTCGCAGGCTGCCGCGACGGCTTCGGTCCCGTCGGTGACGACACGCAGCTCGATGTCGAATGCCCCCAGCATCTTGCTCACGACCATGCGGTTGACCGCATCGTCCTCCGCGACCAGCACCTTCAGCGGCCGGTCGAGACCGGAGATCCGGGCCTGGAGCTCGTCGGCTTCGTCGCGGCCGCCAGCCTGATCGGACGCCTGCGCCTGGCTCCAGGGCAGGACCAGCGTGAAGCGGAAGGTCGAGCCCTCTCCCGGCGTCGAGATGACGCCGATCGTGCCGCCCATCTGCTCGATGATCCGCCTGCTGATGGCAAGGCCGAGGCCAGTGCCGCCGAAGCGGCGGCTGATCGAGGCATCAGCCTGGGCGAAGTCGCTGAACAGCAGGTCGAGCTTGTCGGGCGCGATACCGATGCCGCTGTCGGTCACCGTCCATTCGACGGTCGCCAGCAGGTCGCGCCGCGCCTGGCAGGTCGCCGATATCGTCACCTCGCCTTCGTCGGTGAACTTCACCGCGTTGGAGGCGAGATTGAGCAGCACCTGGCGGATGCGCGCGGCGTCGCCGCGGAGCGTCGGCGGCAGGTTCGGATCAAGCTCGACCTTGACCGTGAGCCCCTTGCTCTTGGCGCTGGCGCGCACCACGGTCGCAACCGTCTCGACCAGCGCCCGCGGCGCGAAGTCGATCGCCTCGAACTGGAAGCGGCCAGCTTCCAGCTTGGAGAGGTCGAGAATGTCGTTGAGGATGCGCTGGAGGTTGTCGCCGGACTCGCGGATCGTGGTGACGGCCTCGCGCTGCTCCGGATCGAGCCTGGTTTCGAGGAGCATGCTGGCAAGACCGAGCACGCCGTTCATGGGCGTGCGGATCTCGTGGCTCATCACCGCCAGGAAGTCTGACTTGGCGCGGCTTTCGGCCTCGGCCTTTTCCGCGCGCCAGCGCTCGGTGACGTCGCGCCCGAAGCCGCGATAGCCCAGGAAATGACCGTCACGATCATGGGCCGGCTTCGCCGTCAGCGACCACAGCCGGGCCTCGCCGCCGGCGACGACCTTGAGATTCATCTCGTGCAGCGGCTCGGCCTGCTCCATCAGGCCGACGATGTTGTAGGCCGCTGACTTGTCCTCGGGGCAGAGCATGTCGAGCACGTCGGCGAACTGCGCGCCTTTCAGCAGCGGAAGCGGCAGCTGCGCGACGTCCGCGAAGCGTTGCGGCACGTCGACGAGGCGTCCCTCGGCATCGGTCTGCCAGAGCCAGTCGCTGGCGTTCTCCTGAAAATCCTTCAGCAGCAGCGAGATGATCTCGGTCTGGCGCTCGAGCTCGAGCTGGGCCTTGAGATTGCCGAGGAAGAGGTTGCCCTGGGAGACGATGTTGCGCGCCATGAAGAATGCGAACAGCAGCAGGAACACGGCGGTCACCAGATATGGGCCGGTGCCGCACAGGAGCAGCGCACCGGCGCAGGCGATCGTCATGGTCGCGAGATAGACGAGGCCCGCGCGCGGGAAGGTCGAGAGCGTGAAAGCGCCGCCGGACATCATGCCGACCATCAGGCAGGCCAGGAGCAATTGACTGGTCGGCTCGATGCGGCTGAACAGAGCGAGCGGCAGCGCGCCCCAGATCGCGGCGAGAAAAAACGCCTGCCGCAGCATCTGCCGCGCCGCGTGCGGCGATGTCTCCTGCGGCGGGTTCTGATGCGACTTGTGCCACGCGCGCACCGCGAGCGAAGCGGTGGCGGCGAGCGTCAGGCCCCAGATCGCGAGGAAGTCGTTCCAGCCCCTGCCCCAGAACAGGATCAGCACGATGGCGACGTTCAACATCGTCACGGCCATCGTCACGGGGATCAGCTGGGTCACCGCGTCGATCTGCTTGGCGCGGATGCGGCGGATCTCGCGCTCGCTGAGATCGGCGGTCAGACCGTCCTCGATCTCGAAGCCGCCGAGCCAATACAGGAACGCGCCGATCAGGCCGTCACGCGGCTGAGTTCGATTCATCGCCTTGTCCGGCCATCCATCCGAGGAACCTCTTGACGATCAATGGCCTGCGGCCTGCTTAAGCCGGGTTAATTTTGTGGGAGATTTTGCGGCCGGCTTGACGGGTGCGTTTGCATTTTGTTCTAACCAAGACCCCCCCCCGCCCGGAGCCCTCCCAATGCCCATCAGAGTAGCCACCTGGAACGTGAACTCGGTCCGGCAGCGGATCGATCTGCTCCTGACCTGGCTGAAAGAGTGCCAGCCGGACATCGTCTGCCTGCAGGAGATCAAGTGCGTCGACGAGGCCTTTCCGCGGCTGGAGATCGAGGCACTCGGCTACAACGTGGTGACGCACGGGCAGAAGACGTTCAACGGCGTCGCCCTGCTGTCCAAGCTCAGGTTCGACGAGACCAAGTCGGGCCTTGCCGGCGACGACGAGGATAGCCATGCCCGCTTCCTCGAAGGCGTGGTCACGCTGAAGCGAGGGGTGCTGCGCATCGCCTGCCTCTATCTGCCCAATGGCAATCCGGTCGGGACCGATAAATATCCCTACAAGCTCAAATGGATGTCGCGGCTTCTTGATTATTCGAAGGAGCGACTCAAGGAGGAGGTCCCGCTGATCCTGGCCGGCGACTTCAACGTCATCCCGCATGCCCGCGACGTGCACAATCCGGCCGCCTGGACCGAGGACGCCTTGTTCAAGACCGAGACGCGCGAGAGCTTCCAGTCCCTGCTCGGCCTCGGCCTCAGCGACGCCTTGCGCGCCGTCACCGACGAGGGCGGGCTCTACACGTTCTGGGACTACCAGGCCGGGGCCTGGCAGAAGAACCAGGGGCTGCGGATCGACCACCTGCTGCTGTCGCCGCAGGCCAGCGACAAGCTCGCCAATGTCGGCATCGACAGCTATGTGCGCGGCTGGGAAAAGCCGTCGGACCACGTGCCGGTGTGGGCGGATCTGGATCTCGAGGCGGCTTAAGGCCGCCTCAGCCGATCACTCCCGACGCCCCTGCACCCATTGCTCCAGCATTTGCAGGGCCATAGCGCGGTCGTCGTCGGAGGCCTTGGCGAAGGCGCGGTTGTAGCTTTCCTTGATCCAGACCTCGTCGGCACCGGCGCTGTCGCGCGCCAGCGTCAGCCACATCAGGCCGCGCGCGGCCTGCCGCGGCAGGCGGTCGCCGTTGAACAGCATCTGGCCGAGCAAGGCCTGGGCCTGGTGCTGGCCCTTCTGCGCGGCGAGGCCAAGCCAGCGCGCGCCATAGCGGTAGTCCTCGCGCGAGGCGTCCGGGGTCTTCAGGTACAGACGGGCGAGGTCGTACTGCGCGTCCGCGTTGCCGAAATAGGATGCGGCATAGGAGAACATCTCGCGGGCGCGGTCCGGGTCGGCCTTGACCTTCGAATTCGGGATGCCGGCCAGATAGTAGCGGCCGAGGGCGACGAAGGCGTTGGCCACGATCTGCGCCTGCGGCGCCGACGGGCTGTCCTCGGCATGCGCGTTCGCGATCCGGCTGAAATATTCGAAGGCACGCAAATCGTCCTGGGCGACGCCGTCGCCGTTGGCGTACATGCGGCCGAGCTTCCACTGCGCGATGGGGTGGCCGCCCTCGGCGGCATATTGCAAGGCGCTGAGCGAGGTTTCCTGGGTCGCGACCTGCGGCGGAACCTTGGTGCGCACCGCACCCGCAGCGCCGGGCAAGGTCGTCACGACCGGGATGGTGGCGTCCTTCGGGTTGACCGGCGCACCGTCGAAGCCGAACGCCGGCGCGGCCAGCGCAGCCGCCCCCAACACAAACGCAACTGTGGCACGCCTAAATGTCCGCATAGCACTGTTTCTCGTGCGCGCCGCCCGGATGGGTCACTGCCCCCCCGACCGCCGGTCCAACCTGCTGAGCATATTTCCAGAGCGCACCCGACGTGTGGTTAGTCGCGCGGGCGCTCCATTTGGTTCTGCGCTGGGCGAGCTCGGCGTCGCTCAATTTTACGTTAAGAGTACCGGCCACCGCGTCGATCTCGATGACGTCGCCGTCCTCGAGCAGCCCGATCGGGCCGCCGACCGCCGCCTCCGGCCCGACATGGCCGATGCAGAAGCCGCGGGTGGCGCCGGAGAAGCGGCCGTCGGTGATGAGCGCGATCTTGCCGCCCATGCCCTGGCCGGTCAGCGCTGCCGTGGTCTGGAGCATTTCCCGCATGCCGGGACCGCCCTTCGGCCCCTCGTAGCGGATCACGATGACTTCGCCTTCGCGGTAGGTGCGATTCTGGACCGCCTCGAACGCGTCCTCCTCACGGTCGAAGCACCTGGCCGGACCGGTAAACCTGAGGTTGGACATTCCCGCGACTTTCACGATCGCACCTTCTGGCGCCAAATTGCCCTTCAGGCCGACCACACCGCCTGTCACGGTGATGGGCTTGTCTGCCGGGTGCACCACGTCCTGGTGCGGATTCCATTTCACGCTCTTGAGGTTTTCGGCGATCGTGCGGCCCGTGACGGTAAGGCAATCACCGTGCAGGAAGCCGTTGTCGAGCAGCGTCTTCATCAGAAGCGGTATGCCACCTACTTCAAACATGTCTTTGGCGACATAACGGCCACCCGGCTTCAAATCCGCGACATATGGTGTCTTTTTGAAGATTTCAGCGACGTCGAACAGGTCGAACTTGATGCCGACCTCGTGCGCGATCGCAGGCAGGTGCAGCGCAGCATTGGTCGAGCCGCCGGATGCAGCGACCACGGCGGCCGCATTCTCCAGCGCCTTGCGGGTAACGATGTCGCGCGGCCGGATGTTCTGGGCGATCAGGTCCATCACCTTCTCGCCCGCGGTCATGCAGAAGGCGTCACGGATTTCATACGGTGCGGGGGCACCGGCCGAGTAAGGCAGCGCGAGGCCGATCGCCTCAGACACGGTCGCCATGGTGTTGGCGGTGAACTGCGCGCCGCAGGCGCCGGCCGAGGGACAGGCGACGCGCTCGATCTCGTCGAGGTCCTCGTCCGACATGGCGCCGACCGAATGCTTGCCGACCGCCTCGAACATGTCCTGCACGGTGACCTGCTGCCCGCGGAAATTGCCGGGCAGGATCGAGCCGCCATAGATGAAGATCGAGGGCACGTTGAGGCGGACCATCGCCATCATCATGCCCGGCAGCGACTTGTCGCAGCCGGCGAGCCCGACGAGCGCGTCATAGGCATGGCCGCGCACGGTCAGCTCGACCGAATCGGCGATGCATTCGCGCGACGGCAGCGAGGAGCGCATGCCGTCATGGCCCATGGCGATGCCGTCGGTCACGGTGATGGTGCAGAATTCGCGCGGCGTGCCGCCGGCGGACGCGACGCCTTTCTTCACCGCCTGCGCCTGACGCATCAGCGCGATGTTGCAGGGAGCAGCTTCGTTCCAGCACGAGGCGACGCCGACGAAGGGCTGGTGGATCTGCTCGGTGGTAAGACCCATGGCGTAGAAATAGGACCGGTGCGGCGCGCGCGCAGGGCCTTCCGTCACGTGACGGCTCGGCAGCCTTTGCTTGTTGATCTTCGCGCCCATCGCAACCAGCTTGTCCGGCCAACCCTTTCAGACCCGAAAAATCAGAGCCAAGATTTGAATCGACCTTGGGATTTTCTCGTCGCCTTCGAAGACCGCCACTGCCCTTAAAACATTAGAGCGATTTTATTCATGTTCGGGTGTGGCCAAAAAGCGGCGGCGATGCGAACCGCCGGTGATAAGGGTTAAATCCGATGTGGGTGTTGCACAGACAGCACAATCGTTACCGGGAAGACACGGGTTTGCTTACGGCGATACCTCGCTAAAGTGACGATCCACAACCTGAGATCTTTCGGAAGGCACAGAACATCCACTCTGGACGACAGGCGGGGCATTCCCGAAGTGAGTCGGCGGCAGCCCCACGCGAAGCGATGCGCATCGCTCGTGTCCCGGACAAGTTGCAACGCGCGGGGCGTTGCGGCGCAGAGCCGGGACCCAGGGCGACATGGTACGGCGCAGATGGATGGGCCCCGGCTCGGCAGCGCATCGTCGAACCGGACGATGCTTCGCATCGCCGGGGGGACGCTGCGCTGCGTCCGGGGCACGAGAGAGTAGCGCTCGCTCTCTCCTCCTCGTCATTGCGAGGAGCCCTTGCGACGAAGCAATCCAGAATCCCGCCGCGGAAAGATTCTGGATTGCTTCCGCCTTCGCCAAAGGCTTCGGCGGACAAGTCGCTGCGCTCGCAATGACGGAGTGTGAGGCGACGCTGCGTTCTCCAAGTAACACTGTCATTCCCCCCGAAGGCGGGGAATCCAGTACGCCGCGGCCTCTCGATTCAATCACTGGCGTCTCGGAGTACTGGATCGCCCGGTCAAGCCGGCGATGACACCGAATGTGTGGACGCAGACGTGCGTACTCGGCCTCGCGGCTGCTTCGCCCGAGCTTTGCTTCGTCTCGCCGCCCTCAGATGCAAGAGGGCGCAGGGAAGGCCGGGTGCCGGCGGCACCCGCGGTCCGCTGCGCTAGAGCACACGCAGGAAGAACCGCACAGCAGCATACAGGTGAA
>NZ_FMAE01000005.1:364091-804802 GCF_900094575.1 Bradyrhizobium yuanmingense
GGGCTCACGGAGAGCAATCCGCCCTGCCCTCAGCTCTCGTACACGACGCTGCCGCGTCCACCGCAAGCCCGGCTCGCGACAATGACGACCTCATGATCGCCCCTCGAGATTGAGCCGGGATGGGCGACACATACGTCATTTCCGAATTTCGGTAAAGCGGAATATTTTTATGCGGGCAGATTGACAGAGAAGCGAAACATCGACGAGACGGCGACGCCGAACATCAGGACCGCCCGCGCGAGCGTTGCGCCTGGGCCCAGGCGACAGCGACATCGCGTGGCGGGGCATCCACGCGCTTGATGGGGGTCAATTCGCCGGAGGCCGAGACGATCGCCGTTTCTTCGCGGCGGCAACGCGTGCAGACGAAGCGGACCTCGTGCGGCGACGCCGACCAGCTCGACCGTTTCACATTGGCCGCCATCGGCCAGGCATCGCAATGCGAGCACGACACCAGAAATCGACCGGGATCGAGCATACCCATTCCATTGGACTCCGCGTCCTGCCGCCTCCTTCAATGATTAATCCATGTGAATCGTTCCGGTGCTACAGCACCGCCGGCATTGGCTCGAGTGCCCTACCGGTTCCGCGCATCCGCAAAGTGCTCAGCGGGCGCCCTTGAGGGTGCAGGAGGTCGTGCAGGTGACCGTCGTGCCGCGGTCGCACGTTTTGCAGGCGCTGACGCACTGGTTCATGTCGCGTGGATTGTAGCTGTAGTTGCGCAACGGACAGGCCGCATTCGTCGAGCCGGTGATGTCCTGCTCCTGATCGCAGGCCGCCGTCATGAGCGCGAATATGATCACTGCAACGAGGCGCATGGGATTGCCCTGTCAGACATGGCAAATCACACTCACGAGGCGCGCTGCATTGCAGCGAACCCCGGCCTTCCCACCAACGAGTGTCGCCGACCGGCGATGCTCGCTTGCTCCAAGGATGCGCGCCAAACGTTAAGAACGGATTTCAGCCGGCTCAGGCCGCAGCCGTCGTCGCGATCGCCTGCCGGATATCGACGGCCAGCTGACGGTACTGTTCCCCGAGCTTCAAATAGAACTCGCGCTTGCTGCTGTCGGTGGCGAGCTTGGCGATCAGCTCGCATTCGGCGGTGAGCGTCTCGAACCGTTCCAGCCTGTCTTCGAGATGTGTCATCGGCGTGTCCCCCATCAGACGCCTCATGGACATCCAACCTAAGCCCGGGAAATAGGTCACGGCGAACATCGTTATGGAGTAGCATCTTTTTTCCGGCGCGGCGTGCCGACCGCAAAGGCACGGCTATTTCTGCTCCAGCCGCCAGACGCCGTCCCAATCGGGATCCGGCGGATTGGCCACAAATTGAGCGATGCGGCCGAGCATCGTGCGCGAGGGGCCGTCGCCGGGGACCGCCTCGAGCGCCGCGTTGAAGGCGGCGCGGGCCTCGTCGAAGCGCCGCGCACGATAGGCGGCGAGACCATCGGCATAATGCGTGCGCAAGCTCACTTGCGCATCGCTGAGCGCGCCCGGTCTCGCCATCAGCTCGAAGATCGCCTGCGGCGCGCTTTGGCCCGCGACCGCCAGACGATCGATCTCGCGCAATTCCAGGCGCGATCCGATCCCGTCCGCGGTCGCCTGCGAGATCAGGATGCGGGTGCCGTAGACCTTGTTGACGGCCTCCAGCCGCGAGGCGAGATTCACGGCATCGCCCATCACGGTGAAGCTCATCATCAGCTCGGAACCGATACTGCCGGTCAGGACCTCGCCCGTGGCGATGCCGATGCGAAGATCGCACGGCGCCGGCATGGCGCGGATGCCGAGCAGGTCCGGCAGCTGCTTCTGCAGCGCGGGCACCTGATCGGTCATCTCGACGGCGGCGAGCCCTGCGAGCAGACCCTGCTCATCCTCCTCGATGAAGGGCGGCCCCCAATAGGACATGATGGCGTCGCCGATATATTTGTCGATGATCCCGCGATTGTTCCTGATGGGAGCGGACATCACGGTGAAGTAGTGGTTCATCACCTTGACGAGGCCGCGCGGCGTCATGCCCTCGCTCATCGAGGTGAAGCCGCTCATGTCGCAGAACAAGATGGTCATCACCCGGCGCTCACCGTCGATGGCGACCTCCGGCCGGTCGATCAGGCCCTGCACCACCTTCGGGTCGATGTAACGGCCGAAGGTCTCGCGAATGCGCTCGTTGTGCCTGAGCTGCTCGATCATGCGGTTGAAGGCGGCAGCGAGCTCGCCGATCTCGTCCTGTGTCGAGACGGTGATGGGCTTGTCGAACCGGCCCGCCTCGACCTCGCGGGCGCCGGCCAGCAGCAGGCGCACCGGTCGCGTGATGCCGCTACTCACCAGCAGCGCAAACACGAAGCCGACGATCGCCGCGAGCAGGGTTACGACCCCCGACACGATGATGGTCTGGTGCTGGCGGCCGATCACCTGAGACGTCGAGAAATAGACCTGCGCCAGCATGTCGGCGCGGATCGCATCGACCTTCCGGTTGAACGCATCGCGCAGCGTGTCGAGGTGTTCCAGCGTGCCGCGGGCCGCGGCCATATCCTTGGCGTCGACCTGCTTGAGCAGTTTCGCATTGCCCTCGTCCAGATCGCGCCGCAGCTCGGTGACGGAGCTTTCGATCCGGACATCGAGCCGTGCCAGCGCGGCGTTGTCGGAATACGTCCTGGGGTCGTCGATGATCGCGTTGATGAGCTTGCGAGCGGCCTCGGCCTCCCGCTCGAAATTGCGGTCCAAGGCCTCGAAGTCGCGAAGCCGCGCCGCGTAGGCCTCCTCGTCCGACGGCGCCTCCATCCTGGTCATCACCATCCGCCGCTGCGCCAGCGCCCGTTCCAGCGAGCGGATGTTCGCGCGCGCCAGATGGCTATAGGCGGGGATGTAGCGGTTGGTCAGCTCGTCGAGCAAAATGCCGACCTGGCTGGACATCACCATCGACAGGATCGAGGTGACCAGCATCAGGACGATCAATCCGAGCGCGATGCCGACGATCTTGCGCCGGATCGACTGGTTGAAAATCGGCATAGGTACAGGGCAAAGGTTGAAAGGATGAAGAGAAGGCACTCATACACCGGATTTCGCCGAGGGAACACGCGCAATCTGGCCGTTCCGGCGTCCTGTACCGTGCGCAATCGTCGCGCGAGTCCAGATCGTTAACAAAGGTTAAAGCCACTGCCTCTTCCGTCCTTTCGGAAGTTCCCCAGTTCCAATCCGTATTTTGCCGCATTGTTGCGACAGCCTGAGGATGCGACACGATGCCGACGCATCGTTCGGTACTTTGATTCGCAAGCCGCATGTCGCGGACCTTGGTTTGTAGTGGTTTTCGCAGGGGGGACCATCCAATGAACCAGTGCCTACGCTCGCTCGCGTGTGTCGTTGCCGTGGCCGCGATGGCCCTCCTTCCCACCGAGCTTGCGGCGAAGAGCAGTCAAAAATCATCCGCACCGAAGAAGACGCATGAGGCGAAAGCGGGCAAGCACCGCCACGCCTCCGCCGGCAAAGCGCGGCACGGCAAGCACGCCGAGGCCAAGCGCAAATCGAAGAAGGCGGTCGAGGAGCCCGCGGCCAAGCCGGCGCTGCCGCCGCTGACCGGCGATCTCGCCGCGCTGAAGGACGCCATCGACCTGACGCGCAAGGGCAAGACCGAAGACGCGAGCGCTGCGCGCGACCGCATCACGGACCCTGCCGGACAGAAGCTCGCCGACTGGTTCATGCTGCGCCATCCCGACAGTACCGCGAATTTCAAGCGCTACGCCGCCTTCCTCGCCGCCAATCCCGGTTGGCCGAGCAGCGCCCTGCTCCGCCGCCGTGCCGAGGCACGGCTGTGGCAGGAGAAGGCCGACGCGGCCATCGTGCACAAGTTCACGATGGATCGCCCGACCAGCGCCAAGGGCAAGTTCGCACTCGCGCGCGTCCTGCTCGCCGAAGGTGAGACCGACAGGGCTGCGCGGCTGGTCCGGGAAACCTGGCGCGCGGAGGAACTGTCCGAGCGGAGCGAAGAGGACTCCTATGCGGCGTTCGGCGACCTTCTGTCCGCCGACGATCACCGCGCGCGCATGGACAAGCGCCTCGGCGCCAAGGATTATGCAGGTGCGCGGCGCGCGGCGAAGCGGCTCGGCGAGGACGCGCTCGCGATCGTGAAGGCCTGCGCCGCCGTCACCGGCAAGGCGAGCAAGGCCAAGGATCTGCTCGAGGACGTCGCGGCCGAGGAGCGACGCGATCTCGGTTACGTGCTGTGCCGCGCGCAGTGGCATCTTCAGAACGACCGCATCGACGACGCGGCCGAGGTGATCCTCGCTGCCAAGCCCGACATGATGGCCGCGCAGGACACCGATGCCTGGTGGCGCGAGCGCCGCATGCTGGCGCGCAAGCTGCTCGATCAGGGCAAGGCCAGGATCGCCTATGACGTGGTGCACACGGCCGCGGTGCCGGAAAAGGAGGTCTACCGCGTCGACTATCACTTCATGTGCGGCTGGATCGCGCTACGCTATCTCGACGATCCCAAGACGGCGATGGTGCATTTCGCCTCGATCGACGCTGGCTCGTCCAATCCGATCGCGCTGTCGCGGGCGCATTACTGGCGCGGCCGCGCGGCCGAAGCCATGGGCGCGGCGGCCGACGCGCGCATGAGCTACCGGGCGGCGGCGCGCTATCACACCGCCTATTACGGCCAGCTCGCCCGCGCCAGGCTCGGCCTCGACGGCATCGAACTGCGTCCGCCCTCGCCGGTGCTGGCCTCGGCCGATGCGCAGCTTGCGGACGAGCGCGTGCGCGCCGCCGACATGCTCTACGGCATCGGCGAGCGCGACATGGTGTTCTATTACGCCGAGGATTTCGCCAAAGAGAGCACCGACGTCGCCGCGCTGGAAGCGCTCGGCGAGCTTGCGGGCCGGCGCAACGATGCGCGCGTGATGCTGGAGGTCGGCAAGACCGCGCTGGCGCGCGGGCTCGCGCTTGACCATTACGCCTTCCCGACCATCGGCATCCCCGAGCACAAGCAGGTCGCACCGGCGATCGAGACCAGCGTGATCTATTCGGTGGCACGCACCGAGAGCTCGTTCGAGCAGCGCGACAAGTCGCATGCCAACGCGGTCGGGCTGATGCAGGTGACGCCGGAAGCGGGACGCGACACCGCGAAGCGCTTCGGCCTGACTTACGACTGGGACAGGATGGTCTCCGACCCCGTCTACAACACGCAGATGGGCGCCGCCGAGCTCAGCGCGCTGTTCTCGGAATATCGCGGTAACCAGATCATGACCTTCGCCGGATACAATGCCGGCCGCGGCCGCGTGCGTGAATGGGTGCAGAAGCGCGGTGATCCCCGGGACCCCAACATCGATCCGGTCGACTGGGTCGAGCGCATCCCGCTGTCCGAGACGCGCAACTACGTCCAGCGCGTGATGGAGAACGTGCTGGTCTACCGGGCAAGGTTCGAGGGCAGCAGCATGATCGCCGGCAAGAGCGACCGGCGCGTGGTGACGCACGAGGCCAGCGCAACGGAGCCAGCGGCGGCCGCAGCACCCATTCCCTGATCAACGCCGCCGGGGCTGGACGCGGCGCCTGCAAGAATACGGTGCTGCGGCTTCTACGCGCGTGCAGCCGCGCAGCTAAAGCGCGATGCGATTAGGATGAATCGTCATCGCGCTTTACGTTATTGTTTGAGCATGATCGTTTCGGAAAACCGCTTCACACTTTTCCGGATCATGCTCTAGGTGTCACCTCCTTCCATCGTGATCGGGTCGCGACTGTCCAAATAGGCGCCGGTCAAAGCTCTCGCGAAGGTCCAGGCAGTGATCGTGCAGCCCCAGCACCAGACGGCACTCATCACCGTCAACGTCTGGATCATGCTGCCAGCGGCGAGCTCGACCTTGCCGGCGATTGGTTCCGTCCGCCCAGGCACCGGCCAGTGCATGAACAGCGTGGAGAATTCGCCGCGCCGGTAACAATCGTCGTCACAGTAACGGCGCTGCGTCCGCGCATGGCGGACATAGCCGGAGCGGAGCGACCGCGAGCATGTGCTGCACGCGGCCGCGTGCAACGGCGGCTCGTGATTGACCACCACGAATTTCATGAAGCCGCTCTCACGCCATCTTTGGCGAGCGTCTCGCAGAACAGCGCGTAGCACTGATGATCGCAGTAAGGCAGACGCGTCGCGATCTCGCGCAAATAGCTGCCGCTGATCGGCTCGCAGCACTGCATGCACGAGGTCTGCCGGAACGGGGTCCGGCCGTTGACCAGCACGAACGCGAATCTCATGTGGCACCTCCCAAAGCGAAGCAGTAAACGCTGTCGAGCGGAGACAGTGCGGGCGGTGGAGCGCACAGATGGTTCCGGCCGTCCGGATTATCCCTGTTTCGCTCCACCTTTTGCGGTGGGATCAGAATGTATCTCCCGTCCTCCCGGCGCCGCGCATAGATCTGGCCGTCGATGTACTTGATGTCGGTCGGATAACAGTCGGCGCTGTTGCAACAACTGAGGCTCGGGTTATCAGGCATGTGCCAGGTGGAATAGAACTTTTCGTGCAGCGCCTGGTCCTGGGGTGGGTGCTTGCGATGAACGGCACCGTGTCCCGTCTCCTGTGCCTGGCCGGCCGCGATGGGGGCGATGAGAACGATCCAGCAGAAGAGCTTGCATGAGCGGTTCAACGCACGGCCTCCCGGATCAACTCTCCAATCCAGCCTTATGCGACCTGGGCCCGAAACAACCACCGGCGGTCGCGTTCGCTTCGCGTGCGGAAACGATCAACGCACTTCTTGGAGCAGAGCGCCGTGCGCCAGGAATAGTAGCGGATCAGGCCAAACTTGCCGCCGCACACCGCACAGCCCTTGACTGAGGAGCAACTATCGGACGCCGATGGGCGACGCTCAGGAAGTACCGACATATCGCACATTGCTGTCTCCCTCTGTTGCTTGCGCTTTTCTCGGCTGTTCGCTTCGACACTCCCGATGGTCGAGAGGCTAGTCCGCCGGGCACGAAACGCTCAATTGTACGGAGGTAAAATGGCCGACATGACTAGGCATGGAGGAGCTATACCTAAGTTTGTCCCGTATTCGCCCGGGCCCACGCGGCCCGAGTTCAACGAGACGGCGCACGACGCACCGGCTGCACGGTCACCGTGAACCTCGGCCGGCACGGTGTCCTTGAGGCGCCGCAATGGACCTGGCGGTGAGCGGACGGTCCAAAGGCGAACGTCATGACGGCCGACCCGACTTTGGCTGGAATTGCTCCTCTGGCCGCAACGTGCTCTACTCCTGTTCACGCAGAGAGTGCCGGGAGCGTCAGCGATGAAGCCTGGCCGGGCAGCGACGTTCGGAAAGTCAGCCGCGCAATTCCTCGTCGGCTGCTTGAGGCAAACTGTTCCTACCAAGCAGCGCACCGATGCCAATGCCGCCGACTTGCTTGAAGCGGTCAAGCAGTGGCAGCAGGTCTTCGAGCACACGCCGGTCATGTACTTCATGGTCGATCCGGCCGGTACCGTGATCAACGTGAACACATTCGGCGCCGAGCAGCTGGGCTACACGCCGGCGGAGTTGATCGGCCGATCCGTGCTGGATGTCTTCCTCGCGGAAGATCGCGCCACTGTCCGCGCCTGTGTCGCGTTGTGCCTCAAGACCCTTGATCAGTCACACACCTGGGAAATCCGGAAGGTTCGCAAGGACGGCTCGAAGTTATGGGTGCGCGAGAACGCCAAGGCCATGCTGCGGGCCAATGGCGGGCCGATCGTGCTGGTCGCCTGCGAGAACATCACCGAACGGAAGGAGGCCGAGAACGCGCTGCGACAGAGCGAGGCTTATCTCGCCCAGGCGCAGGAATTGAGCCACACTGGTAGTTTTGGCTGGAAGGCCGCAACCCGCGAGATCACCTGGTCCAAGGAGACCTATCGCATCTTCGAATGCGAGGAAGGGACGAAGCCCGCGATCCCCTTCATGCTCCAGCGGATCCATCCGGAGGACCGGCTCGCCGTGCAGCAGACGACGGGCCGGGCGGCGCGCGAGGGCAAGGACTATGATCACGAATACCGGCTGGTGATGCCCGACGGTTCCATCAAATACGTCCGAGCGGTGGCACGGGCAACGCGAGATGCTAGCGGTCGCGTTGAGTTCGTCGGATCGGTCACCGACATCACGGCGACCAAGGAGGCAGAACGCAGGCTTCGTGACAGCGAGCAGCGCTTTCGCGATTATGCCGAAACTGCGTCTGACTGGTTCTGGGAAACCGGGCCGGACCACCGGGTCACCCAGATATCCGAGCACTCCGATACCAACACCGCCCCCGCCGGCCTGATCGGGCTCACGCGTTGGGACATTGCGCCCGACGCCGCTCTCGAGCCCGAAAAATGGCGACAACATCGAGCGGCGCTCGACGCCCACGTCCCGTTCCGCGACTTGGTGTACCGCAGCAAAGACCGTAGTGGGCAGCCGATCTACGTCCGGACCAGCGGCAAGCCCTTCTTCGACGCGGACGGCACTTTCCTGGGCTACCGTGGCGTTTGCACGGACGTAACCGCCGCCATCCGGGCCAACCAAGCCGAAGACGCGCTGCGCAAGGCCCAGGCCGAGCTCGCCCATGTGACACGTGTCACGACACTGGGTGAGCTGACCGCTTCGATTGCGCACGAAATCAATCAGCCTCTCGCTGCAGTGATCGCAAACGCCGACGCCTGCCTCGCCTGGCTGCAGCGCAGTCCGCCGGATCTCAAAGCGGCCCGCCGCTCGGTCGAGTGGATCATCGAGGACGGCAGGCGTGCCGGCGACGTGATCCGTCACGTTCGGGCGCTCGCCAAGCGTTCTGACATCGAGATGGTTCCGCTCGACGCCAATGCGGTCGTGCGGGAGGCCGTCGCGCTGGTTCAACGCGAGATGGCCAGCCACGCCGTGTCCGTCCGCATGGAGCTGTCGTCGGCACTGCCGAGGATCTTTGGCGATCGCATCCAATTGCAGCAGGTCCTGATCAACCTGATCATGAACGGGATCGAGGCCATGGCAGACGTCCACGATCGCCCGCGCGAGCTGGCGATCCGCTCACAGGCGAGCGGCGATGGCGCGATGCAGGTGAGCGTTTCCGACTGCGGAACCGGCATCAGCGAACAGGCGATAGACCGCCTGTTCACGCCGTTCTTCACCACGAAGTCCTCCGGCATGGGCATGGGTCTGTCGATCTGTCGATCGATCATCGAGGCCCATGGCGGACGACTTTCCGCCATACCAAATCAGGAGCGCGGCGCGACTTTTCAGATCACCTTGCCCCTCCACCGAGAGGAAGCATCGTGACCGAGCGCGCGGAATCTTCGCCGCCGCAGAAGGACGGCGATCAGCCCCTTGTCCTCATCGTCGACGACGACGCGTCCATGCGCCGTGCGCTCACCAATCTGTTCGAGTCGGTCGGTCTCAAGGT
The DNA here is from genome assembly GCF_900094575.1 of Bradyrhizobium yuanmingense. Lineage (GTDB taxonomy): Bacteria > Pseudomonadota > Alphaproteobacteria > Rhizobiales > Xanthobacteraceae > Bradyrhizobium > Bradyrhizobium yuanmingense. Next base: position 373,464 of record NZ_FMAE01000005.1, read on the forward strand.
CGAAGCATTCGGCTCGGCGCCGCAGCTCCTGCAGGCCAAGCCGCCAGACGTCCCGAGCTGCCTGGTGCTCGACATCCGCCTGCCCGGAACGAGCGGCCTCGAGCTGCAGGCCGATCTTGCCAAGGCAAATATCCACACGCCTATCATCTTCATTACCGGTCATGGCGATATCCCCATGACGGTTCGGGCCATGAAGAGCGGGGCGATCGACTTCTTGACCAAGCCGGTCCGCGATCAGGACATTCTCGACGCAGTTCAGGCCGCGATCGAGCGAGATCGCAAGCGCCGCGACCTCAACAGGATGGTCTCGACGGTCAGATCACGCTTCGAGTCACTGTCCTCGCGGGAGCGAGACGTATTGTCACTGGTGACGTCCGGCCTGATGAACAAGCAGGTCGCCGCCCAGCTCGGATTGGCCGAAATCACCGTCAAGATCTACCGCGGCCAGATCATGCGGAAGATGGGCGCGAAGTCGCTGGCCGATCTGGTGAGAATGAGCGAGGCGCTCGGGATCGGCCCGAACAAGCCCGATGCACAAACCTAAGTATGAGTTTCCAATCGTGACCGGCAGGTCCACCTTGCGCCTTTATGTTCTAGCCGTGGCGACGGCAAGCGTAATTCCCGGCGAGGAGCGGACGTCTTGTCAGTGGCTTCGGTCATCTCGGTGCTTGACGACGACCCCTACGTTCGGGCCGCGATCAACAATCTCCTGGAATCGCGCGGATACAACGTCCACACATTCGCCTCGGCGGAAGAGTTCCTGAGCTCGACCGATTCGAGCGACACCTCGTGCGTGATCGCCGACGTGCAGATGCCGCTGATGAGCGGAATCGATCTGTTGACAAAGATGCGGGCGCAGGGGTCGGCTACGCCGTTCATATTCATCACAGCTTTCCCGGATGAGGGCGTGCGTGTGCGGGCGCTCGATGCGGGCGCAATCTGTTTTCTCGGTAAGCCGTTCGCCGCCTCGGATCTGATGCAATGCCTGGACCGTGCGCTGGCACCAGGTCACCAAACCACGTCGTGAGCGCCCCGCCGCCAGCAAACGCGGCGGTGACGCCGCGAGGAGTGCGCCGCCGGTTCAATCCACCTTGATGTTGGCCGCCTTGATGATCGGCCACCATTTCGCGATCTCGGCCTTTTGCCGCGTGCCGAGCGCTTCGGGCGTGAGCTGATCCTTCGGTGTCATCTCGAGACCCTGGCTTTCGAGCTGCTTCCTCACCGCAGGATCGTTCAGCGCCTCCACGGCCGCGGCGTTGAGCTTCGCGACGATCTCCTTCGGTGTGCCCTTCGGCACCCACATGCCCGACCACAGCGTCATGTTGAAGCCTTTCAGGCCCGCCTCCTCCGCGGTCGGGATCTCGGGTGCGGAGGCGAGGCGTTTGTCGTCGGTGACGGCGTAGGCGCGGATGGTGCCGGCGCGGACCTGGCCGATGGAATTGGAGGTCTGGTCGACGATGATGTCGATCTGGCCGGCGATGAGATCGTTCAATGCCGGTGCAGTGCCGCGATACGGCACGTATTGCAGCTTGATGCCGGAGACGCTCTCGAAATAGACGCCGGCGATGTGGCTGCCGGAGCCCGCGCCGGCCGTGCCGGCGGTCGGCGGCGACGGTCGCGACTTCAGCCAGTCGATCAGCTCCTTCAGCGAGGTCGCCGGCACCGCATTCTTGCTGACCACGATCATCGGGTTGCTCGGCAGCAGCACTACCGGCTCGAGATCGGCAACGAGGTCGAATTTGAGCTTGTAGACGGCGCCGTTGGCGACGTGGGTCCCGAGATGGCCGAACGAGATGGTGTAGCCGTCGGGCGGCGATTGCACGGCACGGCCGACACCGATCGAGCCGCCTGCTCCGGTGACGTTCTCGACCACGACCGGCTGGCCCAGCGGCACCCGCATACGCTCGGCGAGCACCCGCGCCATTGCGTCCGAAGGGCCCCCGGCCGCGAACGGCACGATGATGGTAATGGGACGCGAGGGAAAATCGTCGGCGCGCGCGGCGCCTGCAACAGCGAGAACAGCAATCAGCGCAGCCCAGAAGGCCTTCTTCATTGTCTTCTCCCCAGTGATGTCTTTTTCTTCACCTCGCCCCGCTTGCGGGGAGAGGTCGAATTGCGAAGCAATTCGGGTGAGGGGGAGTCTCCGCGAACTCAACTGTCACTGTGTTTGCGGAAGCAGCCCCTCACCCCGACCCTCTCCCCGTAAGAACGGGGAGAGGGAGAAGCAAGTTAGAACTTCGAATAGTCAATCGGCTTGTGGCGATCGAGCGTGCGGGTGACCGGCGGCAGCGGATATTTCAGGCCGGTCGCGCAGTTGAACAGCATGACGCGATCGGTCTTGCTGACCCGGCCGTCGGCGAGACTTTCCTTGTAGGCGGCGTAGGTCGCGGCGCCCTCGGGGCAGAGCAAGAGCCCCTCCTCGCGCGCGACCTCGTTCAGCGCCGCCGAGATCTTGTCGTCGTCGACCGCGATGGCAAAGCCCTTGCTCTCGCGCACCGCGCGCAGGATCAGGAAATCGCCGATCGCCTGCGGCACACGGATGCCCGAGGCGATGGTGTGGGCGTCCTCCCAGCGCGTCGCATGCTCGGTCCCGGCCTCATAGGCGCGCACCATCGGCGCGCAGCCGGAGGCCTGCACCGCGACCATGCGCGGACGCTTCGAGCCGATGAAGCCGATCTTCTCGAGTTCGTCGAACGCCTTCCACATCCCGATCAGGCCGGTGCCGCCGCCGGTCGGATAGAAGATCACGTCGGGCACGTCCCAGCCGAGCTGCTCGGCGAGTTCGAGGCCCATCGTCTTCTTGCCCTCGATGCGGTACGGCTCCTTCAAGGTCGAGGTGTCGAACCAGCCGACCTTGGCCTTGCCCTCGCCGACGATCTTGCCGCAATCGTCGATATAGCCGTTGACGCGGTAGACGGTCGCGCCCTGCAGCTCGATCTCGCTGACGTTCACTTCGGGCGTGTCAGCCGGGCAGAAGATCGTGGTCTTGATGCCGCAGGACGTGGCGTAGGCCGCCAGCGCCGCGCCGGCATTGCCGTTGGTCGGCATCGCCATATGCTTGATGCCGAGCGCCTTGCCCATCGACACCGCCATCACGAGGCCGCGCGCCTTGAACGAGCCGGTCGGCAGCCGTCCCTCGTCCTTGACGATGATCTCGCCGCCGCCGAGTTTTGCGCCGAGCTTCGGCAGCCGGACCAGGGGCGTCGTGACTTCGCCGAGCGAGACAATGTCCTTGCATTTGCGCACGGGCAAAAGCTCGCGGTAGCGCCACATGTCGCCGGGGCGCTGGGCGAGCGCATCCTTGGTCAGCGCCTTCTTCACGCCCGCGAGGTCGTAGCGTACCAGAAGCGGCTTGCCGGCCTTGGAGAGGTTGTGAACCTCGTCGGCCGCGTAATGATCGCCCTCCATCGCGCATTCGAGATGGGTGACGAAGGTCGGACGTTCGATGGTGAGATTGTCGTTGTCGTGCATGGGATGATTTCCTTCTTGTTCTGCAAACAGCTCTCTCTGCTCGTCATTGCGAGCGAAGCGAAGCAATCCAGAATCTTTCCGCAGCAGCAGTCTGGATTGCTTCGCTTCGCTCGCAATGACGGCTGTCAAATGTTCAACACCCGTCCATACGCATCCAGCACGGCTTCCTTCATCATCTCCGACAGGGTCGGATGCGGGAAGACCGTGTGCATCAGCTCTTCTTCCGTCGTCTCCAGATTCATGGCGACGACGTAGCCCTGGATCAGCTCGGTGACCTCCGCGCCGACCATGTGGGCCCCGAGCAGTTGGCCGGTCTTCTTGTCAAAGATGACTTTGACCAGGCCCTGATCCTCGCCGAGCGCGATCGCCTTGCCGTTGCCGACGAAGGGAAAGCGGCCGACGCGGATCTCGCGGCCGTTCTCCTTGGCCTTGGCTTCCGTCAAGCCGACCGATGCAACCTGCGGGTGGCAATAGGTGCAGCCCGGGATCATGTTCTTGTCGAGGGGATGCGGATTGAGGCCCTTGATCGCTTCGACGCAGATCACGCCCTCATGCTCGGCCTTGTGCGCCAGCATCGGGGGGCCGGCAACGTCGCCGATCGCGTAGATGCCGGGGACGTTGGTCTTGCCGTAGCCGTCGACCACGATGATGCCGCGGTCGGTCTTCACGCCGACTTTTTCCAGGCCGAGATTCTCGATGTTGCCGACGACGCCGACCGCCGAGATCACGCGCTCGAACTCTGATGTGACAGGCTTGCCCTTGCCGTCGTCGATGGTGGCGAGGACGCTGTCGGCCTTCTTCTCCAGCTTGGTGACCTTGGTCGAGGACATGATCTTGATGCCCTGCTTCTCCAGCCGCTTGCGGGCGAGGCCCGCGATCTCGGCGTCCTCGACGGGCAGAATCTGCGGCAGCACCTCGACCACGGTGACGTCGCTTCCCATGGTGTGGAAGAACGAGGCGAACTCGATGCCGATCGCGCCGGAGCCGACCACCAGCAGCGACTTCGGCATCCGCTCCGGCACCATCGCCTCGAAATAGGTCCAGACCAGCTTCTTGTCCGGCTCGAGGCCGGGCAGCACGCGCGGCCGCGCACCGGTGGCGACGATGATGTGCTTGGCCTGGTAGGTCCCCTCGCCTAGCGCGCCCTTCGGGCCCTCGACGTCGGACTTCTTCACCGTGACCTTGCCGGGCGCATCGATCGAGGCCGCGCCCCAGATCACGCTGACCTTGTTCTTCTTCATCAGGAAGCCGACGCCGTCGTTGAGGCGCTTGGAGACGCCGCGCGAACGCTGCACCACCGCCTTCGGATCGAACGAGACCTTCTCGGCGGAGAGCCCGTAGTCCTTCGCGTGCTGCATGTAGTGGTAGATCTCGGCCGAACGCAGCAGCGCCTTGGTAGGAATGCAGCCCCAGTTGAGGCAGATGCCGCCGAGATAGGATTTTTCGACGATCGCGGTCTTGAAGCCGAGCTGCGCGGCGCGGATGGCGGTGACATAGCCGCCGGGGCCGGAGCCGATGATGATGACGTCGAAGGATGTGTCGGCCATGCGCGATGCTACTCCGGTTTAGTGCTCTCTTCAGTTACCGCAGTCGGGGTTGCAGCTACGGTCTCTTTTTTGCTGGGGGAACGACTACTCAACAGTTCGAGAATAATCGGAATGGCGCGAAACGCGAGATAGATGCCCACCGGTACGATCAATGACTCCCATGAAAAGCTGACGTTCATGTCTCAACCCCTGAAATGTGAAGCTAGGTACAAGCTTTGACTTCCTAAAACCCAATTCACGACAATGAGACTTACAACTGAAACTGAATTCGCCGACCAGAGTGGCTGTCTGTGCGCCCGATCAATACCAAGTATCGCGAAGGCGGCGCTAACCATCGCCAAGTGCAAGAGTCCAGCGGGCGTAAGAGAGTCAACCTGAAAGACCTTTAACCAGCCAAGAGAGGCACGACTGATGTCGCCTGAGAAACCATTGAAAAAGATCGGGCCGCCAAACGTCAACTTCCACCAGACAACTTCGCGGGCCTGCGGTAGGAGGCTCGCTACACAGGTTGCATGATTTGCGAATGAATAGGAGGCAAACGCGGCGAACCCCGTGTATATTAGTAATGCTGCCGGAACGAAGGCCATTGGAATCTCAGTGCCGAGCACTTTGAAGCTCGCAGCTCGTGAGAGCTTGAGCAAGACAATCGTCCAAGCGAACGCAACGCCTCCAACAAACGTACTACTAACAAACTTCGCGTCGCTTAGAATTCCTTCCGTGAGGATATCCGGCGGCGGGCACACCGGAAATCACACCATCATCATCACGGGATTTTCGATCAGCTGCTTGAACGCGCCGATCAGCTCGGCGCCGAGCGCGCCGTCGATGGCGCGGTGATCGCAGGACAAGGTCACGCTCATCATGTGCGCGATCTCGATCTTGCCGCCGCGCACCACGGGACGCTCCTCGCTGGTGCCAACCGCAAGGATCGTGGCATGAGGCGGATTGATCACCGCAGTGAAGTGGCTGATGCCGTACATGCCGAGGTTGGAAACGGCCGTGGTGCCTCCCTGGTATTCCTCCGGCTTGAGCTTGCGCGAGCGGGCGCGCGCGGCAAAATCCTTCATCTCGTTGGAGATGGTCGAGAGCGTCTTGGTCTCCGCTTTGCGGATGATCGGCGTGATCAGGCCGCCGGGCATCGCGACGGCAACGCCGACGTCGGAATGGTGATGCTTGACCATGCCGCTTTCGGTCCAGCTGACGTTGCAGTTCGGGATCTTCTGCAGCGCGACCGCCATCGCCTTGATGACGAAATCGTTGACCGAGATCTTGTAGAGCGGCTTCTTCTCCTTGTCCTTCGGCGCGGCGGCGTTGATCTCCTCGCGGGCAGTGAGCAGCTTGCCGATGTCGCAGTCGATGGTGAGGTAGAAGTGCGGGACGTTCTGGATCGATGCGGTCAGGCGCTGGGCGATGGTGCGGCGCATGCCGTCATGCGGGACGATGTCGTAGGAGCCGGGCTCGAACAGCGACAGGATCTGCTTGTCCGACATGGTCGGCGCGATCGCAGGCGCGCCTGACGGTGCCGCGGCGGGCGCTTTCAGACCCTTGCCGGACTTGGCCTGCTCGACGTCGCGGGCGACCACGCGGCCGTGCGGACCGGTGCCGGCGACCAGGGCGACATCGATGCCGGCCTCCTTGGCGAGACGGCGCGCCAGCGGCGACGAGAATACACGGCCGCCATGACCATTGGCTTGCGCTGCCGGAGCTGCAGCCTGCTGCGCGGGTGCCGCGGCGGGCGCAGCAGCTTTCGGTGCGGCGGGCGCAGGCGCGGGAGCCGGCGCAGCGGCAGCGGCCTTTGGCGGCGCGGCCGAGGCGCTGGGCTTGGCGCTACCCGCAGCCTTCACGTCCTCGCCCTCGCCGGCGAGCACGGCGATCACGTCGTTGACCGGGACATCCTGCGTACCCTCTGGCACCAGGATCTTGGCGATCGTGCCTTCGTCGATCGCCTCGACCTCCATGGTCGCCTTGTCGGTCTCGATCTCGGCGATGACGTCGCCGGACTTGACCTTGTCGCCCTCCTTCTTCAGCCATTTGGCGAGGTTGCCCTTCTCCATCGTCGGCGAGAGAGCGGGCATCAGGATGTTGATGGGCATGCTGACCTCAAGAAGAACTTTGCAAAACGTCGTCGTCCGACAGCGGCGACGAACAGACCAGGTTTAGTTGCCGATGTCGCCCTGCCACAGGCGCTCATTGGTTGGGATGGAACGCCAATTCTTCATCATGGTGATGGAGCGGTCGTCGGCAAGGTCGATCCACGGAATCCCGAACTTGTCGAGAATGTCCTTGGAGCCTTCGAAGGTGGCGGATTCCCCGATCACCACCAGCTTGACCTTGAACAGCGCGAGCGCGCCGGCGCACATCGAGCAAGGCGACAGCGTGGTGTACATGACGGTGTCATGGAACGAGATCGCGCCGGCCTCGCGCAGGCAGCTCATCTCGCCATGCAGGATCGGATTGTTCTCCTGCACGCGGTTGTTGTGGCCGCGGGCGATGATCTTGTTGTCGCGCGTCAGCACCGCGCCGATCGGCAGGCCGCCCTGCGCGATCGAGGCTTCCGCCTCGCGGATCGCCTCCAGCATGAAATCGTAATGATAGGCTTCGATCGCCATGGTCAGTGCCCCTTGCCGCGCGGCGTGGTGGTGCCCGTGTCAGTGGGACGCTCGATCTCGGCCTGGAACATGTCGAGGATCCGGTTCAGCGCGTCCTCCTCGGTATATTCGCTCTCGCGCGCATAGGCGCGCGCGGCATGACGTGCGAGATCGACGAGCAGGAGGCCCCACATGTCCGGCTCCTCGAAGGCGCGCTGGAACGCCATCGACAGCCCACCGTCCAGGACGAACACGCGCAGGATCTCGACCGCGTCGTCGCGGGTCATGACGTCTGGCGGCAGTGGCTGCTCCTTGGGGCCTGCCATGGTCTACCTGTAGCAGACGGCTTTAGCGGCCTCGACGACGTCCGCCGCCGAGGGCAGCGCGAGCTTCTCCAGGTTCGCGGCATAGGGCATCGGCACGTCCTTGCCAGACACGCGCGTCACCGGCGCATCAAGATAGTCGAAGGCGTTCTCCATGATGCGCGCGGCGATCTCGGCGCCGACGCCGCTCTGGGCCCACCCCTCTTCCACCGTAACCGCACGTCCCGTTTTCTTCACGGAGTTGATGATGGTCTCCGTGTCCATCGGGCGCAGCGTGCGCAGGTCGATCACCTCGGCCTCGATGCCGTCCTTGGCGAGCTCGTCCGCAGCCTTCAGCGCATAGGTCATGCCGTTCGACCAGGAGATGATCGTGACGTGACTGCCGGCGCGCACGATGCGCGCCTTGCCGATCGGAATGATGAAGTCGTCGAGCTTCGGCACTTCGCCAGTGTGGCCGTACAGCACCTCGTTCTCGAGGAAGATCACCGGGTTGGGATCGCGGATCGCAGCCTTGAGCAGGCCCTTGGCGTCCGCGGCCGAATATGGCGCAACCACCTTGAGGCCGGGGACGTGCGAATACCACGCCGAATAGTCCTGGCTGTGCTGGGCGGCAACGCGCGCGGCCGCACCGTTCGGACCGCGGAACACGATCGAGCAGCCCATCTGGCCGCCCGACATGTAGAGCGTCTTGGCCGCGGAATTGATGATCTGGTCGATCGCCTGCATGGCGAAGTTGAAGGTCATGAACTCGACGATCGGCTTGAGGCCGGTCATCGCGGCACCGACGCCGACGCCAGCAAAGCCGTGCTCGGTGATCGGCGTGTCGATCACGCGCTTGGCGCCGAACTCCTGGAGCAGGCCCTGGGTCACCTTGTAGGCGCCCTGATATTCAGCAACTTCTTCGCCCATCACGAACACGTCCGCGTCGCGGCGCATCTCTTCGGCCATGGCATCGCGCAGCGCTTCGCGGATGGTCTGCGTCACCATTTCGGTGCCGGCGGGGACTTCCGGATCGGGCTCGGCGACGGCCTGGGGAGCAGGCGCGGCTTTCGGCGCGGGCGCCTCGGCCTTTGCTGCGGCCGGCGGCGCGGACTCCGCAGCCTTCGCCGCCGCTGCGGGTGCCTTGGCGAGATCAGCCGCGCTCTCGCCGTCTGCGAGGATGGTCGCGATCGGGGTGTTCACCGCGACGTCGGCGGTGCCCTCGGGGATCAGGATCTTGCCGAGCGTGCCCTCGTCGGTCGCCTCGACCTCCATGGTCGCCTTGTCGGTCTCGATCTCGGCGATGACGTCGCCGGACTTGATCGTCTCGCCCTCTTTCTTCAGCCATTTGGCGAGGTTGCCCTTCTCCATCGTGGGCGACAACGCGGGCATCAGCACTTGAATTGGCATATCTTCTCCAAAGAAAGCTTGCGCGCGTTCAGCGGTACACGTCGGTCCAGAGCTCGGCGGCATCCGGCTCGGGATCATGCTGGGCGAAATCGGCGGAGGCGTTGACGATGTCGCGCACTTCGGCGTCGATCGCCTTGAGATCGGCCTCGCTGACCTTGGCGGCGAGCAACCGATTGCGAACCTGCTCGATCGGATCCTGGTCGTGGCGAACCTTCTCGACCTCCTCGCGCGTACGATATTTTGCGGGATCGGACATCGAGTGGCCGCGATAGCGATAGGTCTGCATCTCCAGGATGAAAGGACCCTTGCCGCCACGGCACCAGGCCGCCGCCTCCTCGCCCGCCGCCTTCACGGCGCGGACGTCCATGCCGTCGACCTGCTTGCCCGGGATGTTGAAGGACGCACCGCGCTTGGAAAAATCCTGCTGTGCCGAGGCGCGCGAGACCGAGGTGCCCATGGCGTAGCGGTTGTTCTCGATTACGTAGATCACCGGCAGCTTCCAGAGCTCCGCCATGTTGAAGCTCTCATAGACCTGGCCCTGATTGGCCGCGCCGTCGCCGAAATAGGTGACGCTGACATTGTCGTTGCCGCGATAGTGGTTGGCAAAGGCAAGGCCGGTGCCGAGCGAGACCTGGGCGCCGACGATGCCGTGACCGCCGTAGAAGTGCTTCTCCTTGCTGAACATGTGCATGGAGCCGCCCTTGCCCTTGGAATAGCCGCCGCGGCGTCCCGTCAGCTCGGCCATGACACCGTTGGCATCCATGCCGGTCGCAAGCATGTGACCGTGGTCGCGATAGCCGGTGATGACCTGATCGCCCTCTTTGAGGGCCATCTGCATGCCGACCACCACGGCCTCCTGGCCGATATAGAGGTGGCAGAAGCCGCCGATGGCGCCCATGCCGTAGAGCTGGCCTGCCTTTTCCTCGAAGCGCCGGATCAGGAGCATGTCGCGGAGCGCCTTGAGTTCCTGCTCCTTCGTGAATTCCGGGGGCGAACCGCCGTCGGTCTTGTCCTGTGGAGCGCTTGCGGCGGCTTTCTTGGGTGCGGCCATGGGAATTCCGGGTCAGAGAAAACTTTCGCCCTCTCTAACCCAAGTCAAACGCCCTTGGAAAGCACCGCGGCGGCATGGCACGACTTTCATTATGCCGCACTGCAACGTGATCGAAATATTGCAAAATCTTTGGCGCTGATCGGGCAACAAATCTATGAGCGCCATCGCGCGCGCAGATTCGTGACCGGATCAAGAACGGTGCACGACGCCAATCCCGACATGCGGAGCGGACGGCGCCGAAGCGGCGCCGCCCTCTCCGATCCGATCAGAAGAAGCCGAGCTTCTTCGGGCTGTAGCTGACCAGGAGGTTCTTGGTCTGCTGGTAATGATCGAGCATCATCTTGTGGGTCTCGCGCCCGACGCCCGACTGCTTGTAGCCGCCGAACGCCGCATGGGCGGGATAAGCGTGGTAGCAGTTGGTCCAGACCCGGCCAGCCTGGATCTCCCGGCCGAAGCGGTAGCAGCGATTGGCGTCGCGGCTCCAAACGCCGGCACCCAGGCCGTAGAGCGTGTCGTTGGCGATCGCGAGCGCCTCTTCGTCGGTCTTGAAGGTCGTGACCGAGACGACGGGGCCGAAAATCTCCTCCTGGAAGATTCGCATCTTGTTGTGGCCCTCGAACACGGTCGGCTGCACGTAGAAGCCGCCGGTGAGATCGCCGCCGAGATCGGCGCGTCCGCCGCCGGCCAGCACCTTGGCGCCCTCCTGCTTGCCGATGTCGATATAGGAGAGGATCTTGCTGAGTTGCTCGCTGGAGGCCTGCGCGCCGATCATGGTGGTGGGATCGCGCGGATCGCCCTGCTTGATCGCAGCGACGCGCTTGAGCGCCCGCTCCATGAAGCGGTCATAGATGTCGGCGTGGACCAGCGCCCGGCTCGGACAGGTGCAGACCTCGCCCTGGTTCAGCGCGAACATGACGAATCCCTCGATCGCCTTGTCGAAGAAATCGTCGTCCTCGGCGGTGACGTCCTTGAAGAAGATGTTGGGCGACTTGCCGCCGAGCTCTAGCGTGACCGGAATCAGATTCTGGCTGGCATATTGCATGATCAGCCGGCCCGTCGTGGTCTCGCCGGTGAAGGCGATCTTGGCAATGCGCGGGCTCGACGCCAGCGGCTTGCCGGCCTCGAGGCCAAAGCCGTTGACGATGTTGAGCACGCCTGCCGGCAGCAGGTCGGCGATGACCTCGGCGAAGACCATGATCGAGGCCGGGGTCTGCTCGGCGGGCTTGAGCACCACGCAATTGCCGGCGGCCAGCGCCGGCGCGAGCTTCCAGCAGGCCATCAGAAGCGGGAAGTTCCAGGGAATGATCTGGCCGACCACGCCGAGCGGCTCGTGGAAATGATAGGCGATGGTGTCGTGGTCGATCTCGCCGATCGAGCCTTCCTGGGCGCGGACGACACCGGCGAAATAGCGGAAATGGTCGATCGCGAGCGGCAGGTCGGCGGCGCGCGTCTCGCGGATCGGCTTGCCGTTGTCCCAGGTCTCGGCAATCGCGAGGCGCTCGAGGTTCTCTTCCATGCGGTCGGCGATCCGGTTCAGGACCGCGGCGCGCTCGGCGACGCTGGTGCGGCCCCAGGCGGACTTGGCGGCATGCGCCGCGTCGAGCGCTGCCTCGATGTCCTGCGCGTCGGACCGCGCGATCTTGCAGACGACCTGGCCAGTCAGGGGCGAGGCATTGTCGAAATATTTCCCGGAGATCGGCGCGACGAACTTGCCGCCGATGAAATTGTCGTAGCGTTCGGCAAAGGGCACTTTGGTGACGCTGAGGAATTCCACCTTGTTCATTGATCACTCCCGATGTTGCTGTTTGCGCTTTGTCGTCGCCTGTTTGCGACTTGCGCCGACGATGATGCGGGAGGCGATGTCTGTCAGCCCGGGCGGACGCGATGGCGGAGCCGACCTGTCGCAGAACTGCGACAGTCGTGGACGAGGTAAGCGTGAGATGGAGCGCTCACAGCCACCCTACCGTCATTGCGAGCGCAGCGAAGCAATCCAGAGTCCCTCCGCGGAAAGATTCTGGATTGCTTCGCTGCGCTCGCAATGACGGATGAGCTCAGTGGTTCAGCTCGAACCGCTTCAGCTTCCGATGGAGCGTGGCGCGGCTGACGCCGAGGGCCTTGGCGGCGGCGGAGACATTGCCGCCGGCGCGGAGCAGCGCCCGCTGCAGCACCGCGCGCTGGCCGCCGGCAAGATGATCGCGCGCGGCATCGCCGCCGAGAAGATCGGCCGCGGGCACCGGCCGCAACGCACCGCCGGGCGCGATGCCGAGCGCCAGCCGGGCGGAGCGCGTTGCGCCGATCACGAGATCGTCCGCATCGACCGCAACGAGGCCGCCGCAGCTTCCATCCGCCGCCTGTGTCAGCACGATGCGGGCATGGGCGAAGACCTTGCGAAACAGGTCGGCCTCGATCCGCCTGGCCGCCTCGCCTGCCGCGAGCGCGATCAGGCTGGCGAAGGCGTCGGTGCGGTCGGCGCGGCAGGAGGAGACGTCGAGCACGCCCGCGAGCGCCGCCTCGTGATCGTAGATCGGAACGGCGGTGCAGCTCAGAAGCGTGTTGCGCGCAAAGAAGTGCTGGTCGCGATCGATGGTCAGCGGACGCTGCTCGACGAGGCAGGTGCCGATACCGTTGGTGCCCTCGTGCTCCTCGCTCCAGAGTGCACCGGTCCAAAGGCCCCAGGACTGAAACGTCGCATCGTCCGCCACCGTGCCGCGGCGATCGACCGGCACGCCCTCGCGATCGGCGAGCAGCACGCAGCAGCCCGCAGCGCCGACAGCCTGATAAAGCCGGTCCATGGCGCCCTGGGCGGCCGCCAGAAGCGGCGCGATGCGCTCGCGCGCCTGCTGCAGCTCGGCTTCGGTCAGCCGCATCGGCGCGGCGTGGCCGCCGGGATCGAGATGGTGCAATCGGGAGGAACGGCGCCACGAGGCCACGAGCGCGGACCGGGCCGCCTGGCCTGACGCGATGGCGGCCTCGACGCGGGCCGCGTGATGCCGGGGCATTGTCCCATTCATCACAGTTTCCTCCGGATATCGATTGTAGGACGCGCCGGTGCTCCCCGGTTGATCTGCGTCAACTTCAGCGCGCGCCAGCAAAGGCATGAGCCCGCCGCGGCGCCGCCGTCAAGGGAACCGCCCGGTTCGGGGGTTACGACCTTCGCAGGAGGAGGCAAAGGTGCGGCGGTCGGATGTCAGCAGCGACTTTCGCTTTCCGCTTCGAAAGCTGCGGATGCCGCTAGTTCGCCGGGATCATTCGAACGAGATCGCGCGGATGGACATAGTCGAGCTGGAAGCGCGCCCGCTCGTCCAGCATGTCCGGGTCGATCTTCTCGGACCGCAGCAGCGACACCCGTTGTTCGCTTCTGGCGCGCTCGCGCTTGAGCTGAGCCAGCTCGCTGGTCAGCGCGATGATCTCCTGGTCGAGCTCCTGGCGGGCGTTGAGACCGTATTTGCCGGTGTAGGCGTTGACGCCGAAATAGCCGACGATCGCCGCCGCCATCGCATAGAGGGCAAGACCGGTCAGGATCGATTTCAGGCGCGCGCGGGAGACCATCTTCGGAAGATGGGACAGGTTGGTTAAGGGAGTGCTAATTGCCAGAACGAGGCACTATCCCCACGACGCGTCATGCCCGGGCTTGTCCCGGCCATCCACGTGCTTTGCCGGCGATGACGAAGAACGTGGATGCCCGGGACAAGCCCGGGCATGACGGAGCGTCGGCTTGGCCGGAAGCTCAGCCCTGATTCTTCGCCACATGCGCGGCGAAGGCGTCGATGTATTGCTGCAGCACCGTCTTGAGGGAGTCCTTGGTCAGGTTGCCGTCCGCATCGAAGGCATCGCCGACGCTACTGAGATAGATTTCCGGCTGCTGGAGGACCGGACCGGAAATGCCCGGCAGGATGTTCTGCAGATGCTTGGCCGCGCTGACGCCGCCGAGCAGCCCCGGCGAATTGGAGATGATGCCGACCGGTTTGCCGAGGAACGAGCTCTTGCCATAGGGGCGCGAGGCGACGTCGATGGCGTTCTTCAGGACGCCCGGGATCGAGCGGTTGTATTCGGGCGTGACGAACAGGACGCCATTCGACGTCTTGAGCTTCTCGCGGAAGGCGAGCCAGTCCGCGGGCGGCGCGCCCTCTAGGTCCTGGTTGAAGAACGAGATGCCCGCCGGCGTGATCACCTCGAGCTTGAGCGAGGCAGGCGCAAGCTTGGCGAGCGCATTGGCGATCTTGAGCGAGAAGCTGTCCTTGCGCAGGCTGCCAGCGATCGTGACGATGTTGTAGGCCATTGGGTGTCCTTGAAGGCTCGAGCGGAAATGCCGGGACGGCACTTAAGCCATCCGGGTCAATAGATGCAAGTGCATGAACCGGTCCGATTTGGAAACGCTGCGTTTCTGGAAATGGGTCCGGTTGCGATCCGTCCAGGCCACGATCAAAAGCAATCAGGCCGCCAAGCGGCGGCCTGATGCGTGTCGATAACCGACCGAAGCGATCACTTGTTCGGGTTGATGAGGAATTTTTCGCCGGTGGCCCGCTTGGCGTAGACTGCGATATTGGCGGGATCGAGCGCCTCGGCGAGCGAGACAACCTTGGTGTAATGGCTGGCGAAGGTGGTTTTGAGCTCGGATGCCACGCGCTGGCGCAGGCGGCCGATCTCGGCCGGGCCGATGTTTTGAAGGAATGGCGTGAGCAGCCAGCCGCCGACGCCCCAGCTGAGCCCGAACGAGCGGTTCAGCTCCGTCGGCCGCGTGTCGAGGCTGCCATAGATGTAGACCTGCTTGTACACGTTGGAGCCGTAGCGGCTGTATTCCTTCGCGGTCTTGTTGGCTGCGATCTCCATCGCGGTCAGGATCTGGCTCGCCAGCTTGCCGCCGCCGATGGCGTCGAAGGCGATGGTGGCGCCGGTCTCGACCAGCGCGTTGGTCAGATCGTCCATGAAGCTGGGCGCGCTGGAATCCACGACGTACTTTGCGCCGATCTTGTGCAGGATGTCGGCCTGCTCCTTGCTCCTGACGATGTTGACGAGGCCGATGCCGTCCTTGATGCAGATCTTGTTGAGCATCTGACCGAGATTGGAGGCTGCGGCCGTGTGCACGAGCGCCTTGTGGTTCTCCCGCCGCATCGTCTCGGTCATGCCGAGTGCGGTCAGCGGATTGACGAACCAGGAGGCCCCGTCCGCCGCCGTGGTGCCCGGCGGCAGCTCCATGACGTCGCGGACCTTCAGCACGCGGTACTGCGTGTACATCCCGCCGCCGATCATCGACACCGTCTTGCCCATCAGGGCCTTGGCCGCGTCCGACGATCCGGTCCTTACTACCGTGCCGGCGCCCTCGTTGCCGACCGGCAGCGACTGATCGAATCTCGCCGCCATCATCCGCATCGCCGCCTCCGGCATCGTGGCAGTGATGACCGGCATCTCCTTGGTGCCGGAAGCCTTGGCGGCCGACATGTCGGCGGGTCCGATCAGCAGCCCGAGATCGGACGGGTTGATCGGGGTGGCCTCGACGCGAACCACGACCTCATCGTCGGCCGGCTCCGCGGTCGGGACCGTCACGAGAGACAATTCCAGCTCGCCGCTCTTCTTGAGCAGCGAACGCAATTCCAGTCCGGTCTTGCCGTCACTCATGTCGATCCTCCCCTGTCCTTCTGTTCGCGCGGATCGAGACGCCGGCTTACGCCAGCGCCTTCAGTGCCGCCCTGCCGCCATAGAGCGCCTGCTTGCCGAGCTGCTGCTCGATGCGCAAGAGCTGGTTGTATTTGGCGGTCCGGTCGGACCTTGCAAGGGAGCCGGTCTTGATCTGACCGCAATTGGTGGCGACCGCGAGGTCGGCGATGGTGGAATCCTCGGTCTCGCCGGAGCGGTGCGACATCATCGAGGTGTAGCCGGCCTTGTGCGCCATCTCGACCGCGGCGAGCGTCTCGGTCAGCGTGCCGATCTGGTTGACCTTGATCAGGATCGAGTTGGCGCGGCCGGTCTTGATGCCTTCGGCAAGGCGCTTGACGTTGGTGACGAAGAGGTCGTCGCCGACCAGCTGGCACTTCTTGCCGATCAGGTCGGTGAGCTCCTTCCAGCCGTCCATGTCGTCTTCCGACATGCCGTCCTCGATGGTCACGATGGGATAGCGCGCGACGAGGTCGGCAAGATACTTCGCCTGCTCGGAGATCGAACGGGTCTTGCCCTCGCCTTCATAGACGTATTTGCCGTCCTTGAAGAACTCGGTCGAGGCGCAGTCGAGGCCGAGCATGATGTCGGTGCCCGCCTTGAAGCCGGCCTTGCCGATCGCGTTCATGACGAAGTCGAGCGCGGCGTCCGCCGACGGCAGGTTCGGAGCGAAACCGCCCTCGTCGCCGACATTGGTGTTGTGGCCGGCCTTCTTCAATTCGGACTTCAGCGTATGGAAGACTTCCGCGCCGTAGCGCAGGCCCTCGGCAAAGCTCGAGGCGCCGACCGGCAGGATCATGAATTCCTGGAAGTCGATCGGGTTGTCGGCGTGCACGCCGCCATTGATGATGTTCATCATCGGCACCGGCAGCAGGCGCGCGGAGGTGCCGCCGACGTAGCGATAGAGCGGCATGTCGAGCGAATTCGCGGCCGCCTTGGCGCAGGCCAGCGAGACGCCGAGGATGGCGTTGGCGCCCAGCCGGCTCTTGTTCGGCGTGCCGTCGAGGTCGATCATGATCTGGTCGATCTGGGCCTGCTGCTCGACATCGAGGCCGCTCAGAGCCTCGAAGATCTCGCCATTGACGGCGCCGACCGCCTTGGTCACGCCCTTGCCGAGATAGCGCGCCTTGTCGCCGTCGCGCAGTTCCACGGCCTCATGGGCGCCGGTGGAGGCGCCGGACGGAACCGCGGCGCGGCCGAGCGCCCCGTCCTCCAGCACGACATCGACCTCGACGGTGGGATTGCCCCGGCTATCGAGAATTTCGCGGCCGATGATGTCGATGATGGCGGTCATGATGTCCACTTCCGTTCGTTGGGGCTGATCGGTGCCGCGGGTCTTACACGGGCCGCAAGCAAATGTGAACGCTTGGACGCACGGCTCCGACTGACGCGAAAGGCGCCTCAGAATATGCTCGACCGCATCTGGTCCGCGTGCCCAACCTCAATCTCAAACAGTCGGGGTAACGCCATGAATCGCCGCCAATTTCTTGCTTCGAGTGCCGCGCTGCTTGCCGCCCGCCCAGGTTTTGCGCAGGAAGCCCCGTTCCGGACGAAATACTACGCGATCAGCCCAGGCATCGGCCTGCACGATCTCACGCCCGCCCCTGACGGCACGATCTGGTTCACGGCGCAGGGCAAGGGCCTGCTCGGCAGCCTCGATCCACGCGATGGCCGTTTCAAGACGGTCAGCCTCGGCCAGGGCGCGGCCCCACACGGCGTGACCATCGGACCCGATGGCGCGCCCTGGATCACCGAGGGCGGCCAGAACGCGATTGCGCGGGTCGACCCTGCCGATCTCAAGGTGACGCTGTTCCGCCTGCCGGAAAAGTTCGCCTCCGCCAATCTCAACACCGGCGTGTTCGACAGGGAGGGCACCTACTGGTTCACCGGCCAGTCCGGCTATTACGGCCGGCTGTCTCCGAAGACCGGCGAGATGAATGTGTTCAAGGCGCCGAAGGGGGTCGGCCCCTACGGCATCACGGTCACACCCATGGGCGATGTCTGGTACGCCTCCCTCGGCGGCAGCCATATCGCGAAGATCGACCGCGCGGGCGGCAATGCGACCGTGGTCGAACCGCCGACCCCGAACCAGGGGTCGCGGCGCGTCTGGTCGGATTCGAGGGGCCGGATCTGGGTCAGCGAGTGGAACAGCGGCCACGTCTCGGTGCATGATCCCGCGGACGGCTCGTGGAAGACCTGGAAGCTGCCGGGCGAACGTCCCCGCGCCTATGCCGTGTACGTCGATGACAAGGACAAGGTCTGGCTGACCGATTTCTCCGCCAACGCCATCGTGCGGTTCGATCCCGCCACAGAAAAGTTCAATGTCTTCGCCAGCGACAAGGCCAACGCCAATGTCCGCCAGCTCGACGGCCGTCCGGGCGAGCTATGGGGCTGCGAGTCCGGCAACGACCGGATCGTCATGATCCAGACAATCGCCGCCGGTTGACGACGAGCCCGTTTGCGTCCATCCCGGCATCCTCTGGAGCGCGATCTTATCGCGCTCCTATTGCTTAATTGAGCATGATCTTTCGGAAAACCGGTGCCCACTTTTCCGGATCATGCTCCACAGGATGTTGACGACGATGGCGAAAAAGTCCCTCCAGCTCGGCCGCGCGGTCGAATGGCCGCACACGCCGGAAGAGGCCCAACTCGACCGCGTGCCCAATCCGCAGAAAGGCACGGATTATCTGGTGCGCTTCACCGTGCCGGAATTCACCTCGCTCTGCCCGGTTACGGGCCAGCCGGATTTCGCGCATCTGATGATCGACTACGCGCCAGGCGCTTGGCTGCTGGAATCGAAATCGCTCAAGCTCTACATCGCCAGCTTCCGCAATCACGGCGCCTTCCACGAGGACTGCACCGTCATGATCGGCAAGCGCATCGCCAGCGAGATCAAGCCGAAATTCCTGCGCATCGGCGGCTATTGGTATCCGCGCGGCGGCATCCCGATCGACGTGTTCTGGCAGACCGGCCGCGTGCCGAAGGGCCTGTGGGTGCCGGAGCAAGGCGTGGCGCCCTATCGCGGGCGGGGCTAGGGCATGCTCGGTCACGTGTGACCATCAAGAGAAAACGGCCTCGGTCGACAGCGACGAGGCCGCTCTCGCAGCACGGTCCTAGCTTGCCAAGCGCTGCCTCAGGCTCTGGTAGAGCGCCGTCTCGAAGTTCATATAGCCGATGAATGATGTCGGATCACCGAAGGGCAGAATCTGGGTGGCCCAGAACCCGCCGACGTTGTTCTGCCGATCGATCCAGTAGAACAGGTTGGCAAGCCCGGCCCAGCCCAGCGCGCCGGCGGGACGTCCTGTCGGGGCTTCCTCGTCGTTGACCATGAAGCTCAACGCCCAGGATTTGGATTGGCCCGGAAAGAATTCCGCATCATTGCACAGTGACGGGATGACACCCGTGATCGGCGTTACCTTCCTGTCGCCCAGATGGTTCTTTTCCGCCATCCGAACGGTTTCGGCTTTCAGCACGCGGCCGTGTTCGCCAACCCCGTCATTCAGCCACATGCGGATGAAACGCATGTAGTCGCCGACCGTGCCGTACAGGCCGTGGCCGCCCATATGGACTTCGGGCTTTGCTGGAAGCTCGAAATCCATCGGCGCAAGGGACCCGTCGGCATTCCGCGCGTGGATGCCGGCCAGTTTCTGGCGCATCGCATCGGTCAGCTCGAAGGTCATGTCCTCGATCCCGAGCGGTTCGAAGATGCGTGTCTTGAAGACTTCACCGAGTCGCTTGCCCGTGATGGCCTCGACGATCTGGCCGCACCAGTCGAGATTTGTTCCATAGTCCCAGCGCTCGCCGGGATCGAACAGCAGCGGGGTCATCAGGGAGGCCTTGGTCGCGGTGATCACGCTGGGCTGCCCCTTCTCCTGCGCCAGCCGGTTGTAGGTGTGGTTGATGAAATCGTAGCTCAGGCCCGCCGTGTGGGTCATCAGCATGCGCGTGGTGATATCGCGCTTCGGTGCACGCAGGATCGGCTCGCCCGCTGCATCGAAGCCCTCGATCACCTGCAGCTTTCCGATCTCGTTCGCGTAACGCTTCGCGGGCGCATCGAGATCGAGCTTGCCCTCCTCGACGAGTTGCAGAACGGCCGTGCCGGTAATCGCCTTGGTGGTGGAGAAAAGGGCAAAGACGCTGTCGGTGGTCATGTCCGCCGGCCGATCGAGACGGCGTTTGCCGGCTGCGCCTTCATAGATGTTGCGCCGGCGGTCCGTCATCATCGCGACAACGCCGGGCACGCGCAGCGTGGATGTGACGACGCCGTCGAGAACGGCATCTGCCGTCGCGCCAAAATTCATGATCATGATCGTCCTCCCGTGCTGGATTGTTTGATGTGGTCGACGCTCGCGTCGCGAGCGCTCATTGCATCACGAAGCCCTCGTAACCGTTCACCGCGACCTCGTCGCACTTCTGTCGATACGCGCCGACGCCGCCGCAGTACGACAGGACACGGCGCGGCTTGCCTTCGACGTTCGAGCCCAGGTACCAGGAATTGGTTTTCGCGATCAGCGTCGCGTTTGCGATCTCATCGTGATGGGCCACCCAGCTGTCCTGGGCGTCCTTTGTCGGCTCGACCACCTTCAGATCCTTGCTGCGCATGTACTTGATGCAGTCATCGATCCATTCGACCTGCTGCTGCAGGCACGTGGTCATGTTGCACAGCGCGGCCGATGGAGCGAGCGGAACGGCGGTCGTGAACAGGTTGGGATAGCCGTGAACCTGCAGGCCCATCGTGGTGCGGATGTCCCTGCCCCAGTCCTCCCTCAGCGATCGGCCGTCGCGGCCCCTGATATCGATGCGCGTCAAGGCACCGGTGCCGGCGTCGAAGCCGGTTGCTAGGATAATGACATCCAGCTCATGGACCGTACCGTCAGCGGTCTGAATACCAGTGGGCGTGACGCGATCGATCGGATTGCTCTTGACGCTGACGATCTCGACGTTGGGGCGATGGAAGGCCTCGAGGAAGTTCTGCTCGAGCGGCACACGGTGCGTTCCGAAGCCATAATCGGCAGGAATCAACGCATCGCACAGTTTCGGATCCCCGAGCCGCTCGCGCATCTTCCCGCGCACGAATTCGGAGATCTCGGCATTGACCTCCGGGTCGAAGAACAGCTCGGCGAACGAGGATATCCATAGCTTCAGGGAACCGTCATTCCAGCAGGCCTCGATCACCGCGCGGCGGCGCTCCGGCGTGAGGTCTGCCCAGGCGTGCTCGAAGTCGTATTCAAAGCCGGTGAATGTGCGCGGCAGGCGTTCGGTGAGCGACTTGAATCTCGACTTGTAGTCCTCGACCTCCGCGGCCCCAAATTTCGGATTCTTCATCGGGATGATGTATTGCGGCGTGCGGATGAACACCTTGAGATGGCCGACATCGCCGGCGATCGTCTGGATGACCTGGATGCCGGTCGCACCGTTGCCGATGACTCCGACGCGCTTGCCTGCGAGGTCGACAGGCTGCTCCGGCCAGCGCGCCGTATGGAACAACCGTCCCTTGAAAGTCTCCTGCCCCGGAAAGGATACGTAGGGAGCCGACAGCATGCCGCAGCAGGTGACCAGAAACTGGGTGTCGATCACGTCGCCCCGGTCGGTCGTGACCAGCCAGCGCTGCGTGGCCTCGTTGAAGTGCGCGCTCTTGACCGTCGTACTGAACTGGATGTCCTTGCGCAGATCGAGACGGTCGGCGACGTAGTTCATCCAGCGCTCGATTTCGGGCTGGCCCGGAAACTTCTCGCTCCAGCTCCAATCCTTGTAGAGCTCCTCGGAGAAAAGATACTGATAGATGTAGGCCTCGGAGTCGAAGCGCGCGCCGGGATATCGATTCCAATACCACGTGCCGCCTACGCCTGACGCGGCGTCGATCCCCCTGACGCTCAATCCCTGCTCGCGTAGACGATAGAGTTGATAGAGCCCGGCGACGCCGGCTCCGACAACCACGGCATCGAATCTCGCTGGTCCATGCGAACCGTTGCTTCCATTGGATTTGGTCAGGGCTTCCGCCATTTCTTCCTCCTCGGTGATTTTTGAGTGCGCACGACCTTCCCCATCCGTCATACGATCGGATGGTGGTGCAGCGCGTCATTGTTGATCCCATCTGTGCGGGACGGGGGAAGCTATGAGTATTCCGGCGGCTGGAGCTTGAATAAATCGGACAATTCTTTGAACGAAGCCGGACGTCCGTTGCCGGTTCTGCAGTTCGGCAACGCGGCTCGCTTGGCAAATGGCAAAACCGGCTTATGCTCGTCTCCGCCGTTCGGCCAATGAGAAGCAGAAGCGGTCAACCGCGCCTTAGAATCAGGGAAGGAGTCGCGCGCGATGGGCCAATTAATAACGGTTGAGGAACTCCCCCGCTACGCTCCCGGCCAATTGATGCTGGACAGTTCCGCCGTGGGCAAGGCTGACTTTCGGTTGCGCGTCTTCCGCTATGCGCCGTCCGACATCTGGGTGCCGCCGTCCGAGAATTTCCTGATCGTCGTCTATCGCGAAGGCACCACGTCAATGAACCGCCGTGTGACCGGCGCGTGGAAGCAGGATCACGTCGGACGCGGTGTCACAACCCTGCTGACACGTGCGGAGCCTTCGAACTGGCGCTGGAGCAATGACCTCGAAGTCAGCCATTTCTACATCTCGCCGAGCCTGATGACGAAGACCGCGAGCGAGGCATTCGACCGCGAGTCAGACGGCGTCGAACTCCACGATCTGCTCAGGATCGAAGATCCGGTGCTGACCTGGATCGGTGACCGGATGGTGCAGGAAGTGTCCGAAGGCGGCCCGGGCGGCCGGCTCTGCTACGATGCGCTGGCACTTCAGGCGAGCGTGCACATCTTGCGCAAATACGCCTCGGTGGAATTCAAGCTGCCCTGTCCGCAGGGGCGCTTCAGGCCAGCGCATGCAAGGCTGATCGAGGACTATGTCGAACAGAACATCTCCAGGAACATCACGCTCGAGGAGCTAGCCAACATCTGCAACTGCTCGCCGGTGCAGTTCGCGCGCAAGTTCCAGGTGCACTATGGCATGCGGCCGCATGCCTATGTCCTGAGCCGCAAGGTGGAGCGCGCCCGCCAACATCTGCGCAAGGATCGGCTCGCCCTGAAGGAAATTGCGCTCTTGAGCGGATTTTCCGATCAAAGCCATCTCAATCGGATTTTCCGCAGACACATGAACGTCACGCCGGCTGAGTATCGCAAGAGCTGCGCGAGCTAGCCTCCTCCGCCCAGTGTGACGTGGACGAAGTGAGACAGCCCCCACCCGTGTTCCGCGCAAGGTGCAGCGCGAAACGCTGCGCCCCGCACAGCCGGGACCGAGCGCCACGAATTCCGGACCCCGGATCAGCAACGCACCACGCCGCAAGTGCGGCGCGCTGCGTCGCATCAGGGGAACGAAAAACAATGTCTCGGTATAGTCAGTAGGCGCTCAGCAAATCCACCTTGGCATTCGCCAGCACCAGCCGCCGCGCCAGGATGGCGGCAAGATTGCGCATGATCTTCAACGACGTTTCCGGGTGCAGCCGGCGGTAATCGGCAAAGCTGTCGAGCGGCAGTTCGAGGCAGGTGACGGGCGTGTCGGCGAAGACGTCGGCGCTACGGCTGTGCTCCAGGATCGCCATCTCGCCGAATTCCATGCCGGGACCATGCGAGGCGAGCCGCACGCCGCTCCGCAGCTCGCGCGGTGGGCGGGGACGTCCCGCCCACACGCTTTTTCATCCGCCTCAGGTGATCGCGATCGGGCAGCCATTGCTGCCGGTCGCGCCTTTGATCGGCGATGGCGTGAAGCAGTAGACGAACTGGTACTTCTTGTCGGCAATCAACTCGTCGAAGATCAGGTTCTCGTGGTTGAGAATGCCGTGCTTGGTCTGCAATTCGGAATGAACCGCGAAAGCGAGAGACTTGTCGGGATTGGGCACCACTTCGACCGCCCAAGTGTCGGCCGCAGTCAGCGCGAGATCCTTCTCGATGATCCACTTCGCGGCATCGAGGCCGATCCCAGGCTCGCCGCTATTGTAGCGATCATTGTTCTTCATCCACAGGGAGCCCCAGCCGGTGTGGAACATGATCGCATCGCCTGGCTTGATGTCGCTCTCCGCGATGCTTTGCTTCGCTAGCGCCGCCTTGATATCGGCTGAGGTGATCTCTTGGCCCGCATCCATCATGCCGCCCTTCAGCGCGACCATATCGATCAGGTGGGCGCGTGTGAACAGCGGCTTGAGCTTCTCGGTGCCAAGCTTCTTCAGGCCGTAGGCGTCGCCGATCTCAGCGGCAGTGAAGCCGTTGTAGAAGCGCATCTCGCTCTTGTCGCCGTCCTTGCCCAACTGGATACCGATATGGCCGAGTCCGTCGAATTGTGTGCCGGTCTGGCCGATTTCGGTGGCGAGAAACTCGTCGTGATAGACGAGCTTGTTGTCGCCGAACGGGCCGCCAGTCGGCCCGCCGGGAATGCGCAACGAGAATGCGCGGGCGCCGAACAACGGCATGCCTTGCTCGTAAACGCGGCCGATCTTGTAGATCTTGCCATCCTTGATCCACTTCACGGCATCGAGAACCTTCGCCGGCGTGATATGGTTCGACGCGCCAGCCTCGTCGTCCTTGCCCCATTTCGAGGGCCACCAAGGCTTGTCCACGCCCTTTGGCATCGCCGGGGTTTGGGCTTGGGCCGCGGTGATCGGTGCAAGTGAGAACTTGCCGTGCATCGCACCTGCGAATGCCGCCCCAGCCGCACCAGCAAGGCCTGCCGTGCGGAGCAAGGTCCGCCGATCGGTCGCCGCACCGCCCTTCTCTTCATCGCCTTTGGTATCGTCCATCGTTTCCTCCCGGGGTGTGCCCGCTGAGATCGGGCTTAAGATCCTGTTTTCGGAATGCTCGTCCTCCATTAGGCTGTTGTCCAGCGACAAAAATAAGACCAGGGTTGAGGACGCCGATGAGCCTGTTCGAGAGCGACAAATCCGCCGAGCGGATTCCGGTGTCACTGATCACCGGCTTTCTTGGCAGCGGCAAGACGACACTGCTCAACCGCCTGCTGCGCCATGACGCGATGAAGGACAGCGCCGTCGTCATCAATGAATATGGCGAGGTCAGCCTCGACCACCTCCTCGTGGAACGCGTGGACGGCGAGGTCGCCGTGCTCGCGAGCGGTTGTATTTGCTGCACTATTCGCAGCGATCTGGAAGAGACCCTGCGCGCGCTGCTGGTGCGCCGCGATCGTGGCGAGGTACCGCCGTTCCGCAGGATTTTGGTCGAGACAACGGGGTTGGCTGACCCCGCTCCCATCGCTCAGCTGCTGCTGAACAACCCCTTGGTGTCGCATTTCCTTCGGCTAGACACCGTGGTGACCACCGTCGACGCGGTCAATGCAGCGCGGCAGCTCGACCGCCAATACGAGGCGGTGAAGCAGGTCGCGCTCGCTGACCGGCTGCTGATCACCAAGCGCGATTTGGTCAACGATACTGACGCACTGGACTTGCGGCTTCGTCGGCTCAATCCCAGCGCCAGGATCGAGAACGTGGCGCATGGCGAGGTCGATCCGGCTCAACTGTTCGGCGCCGCCCTCATTGACCCCGAAAAGAAGACAGCCGATATCGAGCGCTGGCTCAACGAGCAGGCGTTCGCCGACGTCGCCAAGGCTGCACATGAGAGCGGCCACCATCATGATGACGGTCATGCCCATCACGAGCATCATAGCCACGATGCCTCGATCCTTAACTTCATGATCGCATTCGACGATCCCCTTGACTGGATGGCCGTATCGCGCTGGCTCGCGCATCTGCGCGCCACCCGGGGCGAGGACCTCTTGCGGGTCAAGGGCATCTTGAATCTTCGCGATGAAGAGACGCCGGTCGCGGTTCATGGCGTCCACCACGTCTTCCATCCGCCGGTGGCGCTTGCAAAATGGCCCCATGCTGCCGACCGCCGTTCGCGCATCGTGTTCATCACCCGTGGCATTACGCGTCACGAGGTGCTTGACCTCTGGCAGGAGGCCTACGCGAGCGCCTGAGCGCCACAAGGACTGCTTGCGAAGCTTTTTGAGAGGGCGCTTCGTCCGGACGCGGCCTCAGACGCGGGCGTCTGACGGCGCCCGCTGCTTGAGCAGCCGCGCGCAGACGAGGCCGAGCAGCACCATGATCGCGGCGCTCGAAGACAGGGTCGCCATCTTGCCGGCATGCTGAAGCCCGAAGCCATAGGCGAGCGGTCCCACCGTCTGTCCCATGAAGAAGAAGAACGAATGCAGCGACATTGCCGTGGCGCGCGCCTCGACCGAGAGCTCGCTGGCGAAGACCTGGAGACAGCCATGGGCGATGTAGAAGCCCCAGCCCATCACGACGAGATTCAGCGCCTGCACTTCCCAGCGTGGACCGAAGGCGACGGCGATGAGCTGTGAGGCCACCAGCGTCATCCCTGCGATCATCATGCCCTTCACGCCGAGCCAAGGCAGCAGGCGCGACACCGTCAGCGTGTAGACCAGGCCGCCGACCGCAAAGCCGGCGATGACGATGCCGGCGATCGATAGCGAGGTCTGGCCGAGCTCGAACAGGAACGAAGCGATGTAAGGAAACAGCCCGAGCACGCAGCAGCCTTCGATGAACACAGCCGAATAGCAGACATAGGCATTCGGGTTGGTGAAGATAGTGCGATAGCCGGCCTTCAACGCCGACAGGCTCGTCTTCGGCGGATGCTTGACCTTGGCGCCACGAAAGCCGGCCGCGACCGCGATCGATGCGATGATCACCAGGACACCGAGCACCGCCAGCACGCCGCGCCAGCCGAGGAAATCACCGATCAGGCCTGAGGCCGAGGCGCCGAGCAGATTGCCCGTCATGGCGCCGGCGAGCGTGCGGCTGATCGCAACCTGGCGTTTCTCGGGACCGACGAGATCGCTGGTCAGACTGAGCGCCACCGGAAATACGCCGCCGGAGCCGATGCCCGCGAGGATGCGAGTTGCGAACAGAACCGAGAACGACGGCGAGAATGCGCCCAGGATGTTCGCGAAGCCGAGCAGCGCGAGGCAGCCGATCATCAGCCGGGTCTTGCCGAACAGGTCGGCGGCGGCCCCGATGATCGGCTGGATGATCGAGAAGGTGAAGGCGAACACCGCGGCAAAGCCCGCGGCGGTCGCGATGCTGACGCCAAAATCCTCGGCGACGTGCGGCAGCACCGGATCGAGTGCACGGGCCGATAAGGCAGCGGCGAAGCTTGCGCCTGAGATGACGTAAAGCGCCGTCGGCAAGCCGTGATCTTGCGGCCGCGCCTCGCTCTGCTGCATCAGCGCGGATTCTTTGCCAGCGCGTCGAACGCCATCAGCCGGGCGATGAGCCCCTCGAAGTCGCGCAGCGGTACCATGTTGGGACCGTCGGACGGCGCGCGATCGGGATCGGGATGGGTCTCGATGAAGACGCCGGCAACGCCGACCGCGACAGCTGCACGCGCCAGCACCGGGACGAATTCGCGCTCGCCGCCCGAGGACGTCCCCTTCCCGCCCGGCTGCTGCACCGAATGGGTGGCGTCGAAGATCACGGGCGCGCCGGTGGTGCGCGCCAGGATCGGCAGCGCGCGCATGTCGGAGACGAGCGTGTTGTAGCCGAAGGACGCACCGCGCTCGGTGACGAGCACGTTGGCATTGCCAGCGCTCGTGATCTTGGTCACGACATTGGCCATGTCCCAGGGTGCCAGGAACTGACCTTTCTTGACGTTGACGACCTTGCCGGTCGCGGCCGCCGCCAGCAGCAGATCGGTCTGCCGGCACAGAAAGGCTGGAATCTGCAGGATGTCCACAGCCTGCGCCACCTCGGCGCATTGCGTGGCTTCGTGCACGTCGGTCAGAACAGGCAAGCCGAGCGAGGATCGGATTTCCGCGAAGATCGGCAGCGACTGCGCAAGACCCAGCCCGCGCGCCGCCGCCGCGCTGGTGCGGTTGGCCTTGTCGAACGAGGTCTTGTAGACGAGGCCGATGTTCAGCCGCGCGGCGATCTCCTTCAGCGCGGAGGCGACCTCCAGCGCATGCTGGCGGCTCTCGAGCTGGCAGGGCCCGGCAATGACCGAGATCGGCAAATCATTGCCGAATTTGACCCTGCCGATGGTGACGACCGGCGCCGCTGAATTCGAAGAGCTCAAGGCAAATTCCCTCGTTTCGGCGCGACCATAGCCGGCATGAGGGTCGGATCAACCCTCTTCCGCCCGGACGGTCCGAATATCAGGGTTGCGCCAGGGTTCCCTGTCCGCTGCCTGCTACTTCACCGCCGAGAAGGCGGTCGGCGCCAGGATCTGGCTGACGATGTCGGCGACGATCTGGCCGTCGGCTTCGCTCTCGGCGCGCGCCTTCATCCAGTCCGGATCGGTCATGAACGCGCCCCACTTCTTCTCGCGCTCGGCAAGCGAGTCCCAGGCGAGGAAATAGGTCAGCTCCTGGTTGGATTCGCCGATCAGGGTGGTGAAGAACCCGGCCTGCTTGATGCCATGCTTCTCCCAGATCTTCAGCGTGGCGGTCTCGAACCGCTTGAGCAATGCCGGTAGGCGGCCGGGCACGCAACGATAGACGCGCATTTCGTAGATCATTCTTGCTCCCTCCCTGACAGGAGCGGCGGTTATACCCGCTGGCCACAACTCTGTCTTGAGCCTCACCCGGGGCCCCCTCATGGCGTTCCGTGCATAGCTCGATAGCGCGGGGCCGGCGCTCTTGATAATGTGCAGGCTCGGTCAGGGCGCATCAGCCGCCGACGGCCCGAGAGCAATCGGCAAAACGACCGAAGCGATCAAAGGGGGCGAAGGCAATGACCTATTTTGATCTCGGACCCTACAGCCGCAAAATCACCACGACTTCGCCCGATGCGCAGCTCTGGTTTGACCGAGGGCTCAACTGGGTGTTCGGATTCAACCACGGCGAGGCGATCAAATGTTTTCGCAAGGCGCTCGAGTTCGATAGCAGCTGCGCGATGGCGCATTGGGGCATCGGCTACGCCGCGGGTCCCAACTACAACCTGCCCTGGGTCCGCTATGACGCACAAGGCCGTCAATTGGCGCTGGCGGGATCATACGATGCGACGCAGGACGCCCGCGCGCAGGCGGAGAGGGCGAGCCCGGTCGAGCAAGCGCTGATCCGCGCCTTGTCGGCGCGCTATCCGCAGCGTGAAGCGATCGAGGACATGGCGCCGTGGGACAAGGCCTTCACGCGAGAGATGCGAAAGGTCTTCGCCACGTATCCCGAAGATCTCGAGGTCCGAGCCATCTTTGCCGAATCGATCATGAACGAGACGCCGTGGCTGATGTGGGACCTTGAGTCTGGAGAACCCACCAAGGGCGCTGGCACCGAGGAATGCAGGGCCGTGCTCGAACAAGCTTTCGATCGATGGCCGGCTGCGTGGAATCATCCGGGGCTGCTCCATCTCTACGTCCACCTCATGGAGATGTCGCCCTTCCCGCAAAAGGCGATGCGGGCTGGGGACCGGCTGCGCGGGATCGCCCCCGATAGCGGCCATCTGATCCACATGCCGACGCATCTCGACGTGCTGTGCGGGCAGTACAACGACGTCCTGCTCTACAATCAGAAGGCGCTGGCGACCGACCGCAGATTCCTCGCTTATTCGGACGATCCGGGTGTCTACCTGGTCTATGTCATCCACAACTTCCACTTCGCCATCTACGGCGCGATGTTCCTGGGTCAATACGCCCCCGCTATCGCAGCGGCCGAGGAACTCATTGCCACCGTGCCCGAGCCAGTGCTGCGCATTCAATCGCCCCCCATGGCGGACTTCCTGGAAGGCTACTTGACGATGAAGCAGCACGTTCTCGTGCGTTTCGGCAAATGGCACGACATCATTGCCCAACAGCTGCCGGAGGATCGCGAGCTATACTGCTCCGTGACGGCAATGATCCACTACGCCAAGGCGGTGGCTCATTCAGCGCTTGGCCACGTCACTGAGGCCGAAACCGAGAAAGCGTTGTTCGCTCAGGCGAAGACACGCGTGCCGGAGAGCCGGCTCGTGCACAACAACAAGGTCGTCGCCCTGCTCGGCGTGGCCGAAGCCATGTTGAATGGCGAACTGGAATATCGCAAAGCCAATTACGACTTCGCGTTCGCGGAGCTGCGCAGATCGGTCGCGCTCAGCGACGCCTTGCCCTATGACGAGCCGTGGGGATGGATGCAGCCACCGCGTCACGCACTCGGCGCGCTGCTGCTGGAGCAGGGACGGATCGAGGAAGCCGAGGCAGTGTACCGTTCCGATCTCGGCCTCGATGGAAAGCTGAGCCGGGCCTGCCAGCATCCCGACAATCTGTGGTCGCTTCACGGCTTGCACGAATGTCTCATGCGGCGTGGCGACAGCGCCGAGAGGCCGCTGATCAAGCAGCGACTTGACCTCGCCCAGTCGCGCGCGGAGGTGCCGATCAAGGCATCTTGCTTCTGCCGCAGGATGGACATCGCGGCCGCGTAGCCGGACGTGCGAGCAAGACTTTGTCAGGGCAGACCGAGCCGGCTATACCAGCCGGCTCTGCTTCGCCGCCGCCTCGATGAACGAAGCGAACAGCGGATGCGGCTCAAAGGGGCGCGACTTCAGCTCGGGGTGGAACTGGACGCCGATGAACCAGGGGTGATCCTCGTACTCGACGATTTCAGGCAGCACGCCGTCGGGCGAGAGGCCTGAGAACTTCAAGCCGTGCTGCTCGAGGCGGTCCTTGTAGGCGGTGTTGACCTCGTAGCGATGGCGGTGACGCTCGGAGATTTCGGTCGCGCCGCCATAGACCTGCGAGACGCGGCTGCCGCGATTGAGCGTTGCAGGATAGGCGCCAAGCCGCATCGTGCCGCCGAGGTCGCCTGCCTGCGAGCGCTTCTCGAGCTCGTTGCCGCGCAGCCATTCCGTCATCAGGCCGACCAGCGGCTCCTTGGTCGGGCCGAACTCGGTGGAGTTGGCGTCCTCGATGCCGACGAGGTTTCGCGCGGCCTCGATCACCGCCATCTGCATGCCGAAGCAGATGCCGAAATACGGCACGTCGCGCTCGCGCGCGAACTGCGCCGCCCTGATCTTGCCCTCTGCGCCGCGCTGGCCGAATCCGCCGGGCACCAGGATGCCGTTGACGTGCTCGAGGAACGGCGCCGGATCCTCCTTCTCGAAGATCTCGCTCTCGATCCAGTCGAGATTGACCTTCACCTTGTTGGCGATGCCGCCATGCGAGAGCGCCTCGATCAGCGACTTATACGCATCCTTCATGCCGGTGTACTTGCCGACGATGGCGATGGTGACGTTGCCCTCGGGATTGCGGATGCGCTCGTTGATCTCCTGCCAGCTGCGCAGCTCCGGCGGAATCCGCGAGCCGATGCCGAAGGCAGCGAGCACTTCGTCGTCGAGGCCCGCATTGTGGTAGGCCTCGGGGACCGCGTAGATGTTGTCGACGTCGCGCGCCTCGATCACGGCGCTTTCGCGCACGTTGCAGAACAGCCCGAGCTTGCGCCGCTCTTCCTTCGGGATCTCGCGGTCGGTGCGGCAGAGCAGGATGTCCGGCTGGATGCCGATCGAGCGCAGCTCCTTCACCGAGTGCTGCGTCGGCTTCGTCTTCAATTCGCCGGCGCTGGGAATATAGGGCAGCAGCGTCAGATGGATGTAGACGGCGTGATCGCGCGGCAGCTCGTTCTTGAGCTGGCGGATCGCCTCGAAGAACGGCAGGCCCTCGATGTCGCCGACGGTGCCGCCAATCTCGACCAGCACGAAGTCGTAATCGTCGTTGCCGTCGAGGACGAATTCCTTGATGGCATTGGTGACGTGCGGAACCACCTGGATGGTCGCGCCGAGATAATCGCCGCGGCGCTCCTTGGAGATGATGTCCTGGTAGATGCGTCCGGTCGTGATGTTGTCGGCCTTGGTCGCGGGACGGCCGGTGAAGCGCTCGTAGTGACCGAGATCGAGATCGGTCTCCGCGCCGTCATCGGTCACGAACACTTCGCCGTGCTGATACGGCGACATCGTTCCGGGATCGAGGTTGAGATAGGGGTCGAGCTTGCGGAGGCGGACCTTGTAGCCTCGGGCCTGCAGCAGGGCACCCAGTGCCGCCGAAGCCAGACCCTTGCCGAGCGAAGAAACCACGCCGCCGGTGATGAATATGTACCGCGCCATGGGACTTAACCTCTAATCCCCTAAATACGATTCGCCAAAGCGATTCGTATTCCGCCCCAAAGATTTTGCGGGCCTGTGGGTGAGCCGAAACGAAGAGTGATGACAGTGCCTTGATGGGGATTGTTGATGCAGGACGGTAGCCACCGCCCTGCATGGCCCCCCTGCTTTATTGCGAGCGCGGCACCTGAGGACCGGTCGGAGCCGGCGCCTGCTGCTGCTCGTCGGCCTTCTTCAGCGAATCCAGGATGCCGCCCGAGGTCGGCGGCGCGATGGGCGACCCGCCGGCCGGCTGGGTCTGCGAGGGCTGGCCGATGATCGACGACGGCTTGCGGTCGTAACCGGCATACCAGGACAGGAACAGGCTGGTGAGGAAGAAGCCGACGGCCAGGATCGCGGTGGTCCGCGTCAGAAGGTTCGCCGTGCCGCGGCTCGACATGAAGCCCGCGCCGCCGCCCATGCCGAGGCCGCCGCCTTCCGACTTCTGGAGCAGGACGGCACCGATCATGACGGCGACGATCATGAGGTGGATGACGATGACAACGGTCTGCATGATATCCTTCCGTCACAAGCTGGCGGCGCCTGACGGCGGCCGATCGCGCTTCGCGGGTTTTCCTGAAGTTGCGCGGTGTTACACGATCGGAGGTGGCATTGCCACCCCCGATCGGGCCCGGTCCCGCGGTTTGGACTTAGCTAGGGGCAGCCCTTAGCGATCGCAAGGAAATCGGCCGCCTTCAGGCTGGCACCGCCGACCAGAGCCCCGTTGACGTTCTTCACCGCCATCAGTTCGGCCGCGTTCGAGGGCTTGACCGAGCCGCCGTAGAGGATTCGCATCTTCGCGCCCTCAGCCTTGAACCTGATGGTCAGGAGTTCCCGGATAAACCCATGAATCTGCTCGACATCCTTGGCTGTGGGGGTCAGCCCGGTGCCGATCGCCCAGACCGGCTCATAGGCCACGACCAGATTGGCCGCCGTCGAGCCCTCTGGCAGCGAGCCGTCGAGCTGGCCGCGCAGGATGTCCAGGGTCTGGCCGGCGTCGCGCTGGCCCTGCGTTTCGCCGATGCAGACGACCGCAACGGCCCCGGCGCGCCAGGCCGCCTCGGCCTTCTGCCGGATCAGCGCGTCGCCCTCCCCGTGGTCGGCGCGGCGCTCGGAATGGCCGACGATGATGGCGGTCGCGCCTGCATCGGCGAGCATTTCGGCGGCGATATCGCCGGTGTGGGCGCCGGAGGCCTTGGAGTGGCAGTCCTGGGCCCCGACCGCGACCTTCTTGCCGCGCGCCTTCTCGGCGAACGCCGCAACCAGGGTCGCCGGCGGGCAGACCAGCAGGTCGGCCTTGCCAGCCACGTCTGCCGCGCCGTTGAGCATGGCGTCGAATTCAGCAGCCTGGGCTTTCAGGCCGTTCATTTTCCAATTGCCCGCGATCAGCGGTCGGATGGCGTCGGTCATGTCAATGTCCAGCAGAATGAGGTTTGTTCATGCGCTAGCAGAGGTGCTCCTGCAGTTCCAGAGACCAGAGGCCCTTTCGCCGCAGCTTCAAGCGGTCGCCCGGGGCGAGGTTGCGGGGGGAAAGCCGCCACTTTATGATGATCTATCAATTTGGTGACGCGCTTTTGCGGAATCTGCATTAAGACGCGCTCCGTTCCCCTCCTGACCAAACAAGTTGGACCAAATGCTCCGAGGAATACGCAAGGCCTCATCGAACTGGCTCGGCAAGATCGTTATGGCCGTGGTGATGGGCGTGTTGATCATCAGTTTCGGCATTTGGGGCATTGCCGACATCTTCAAGGGCTTCGGCCAGTCCACGGTCGCCAAGATCGGCAGCACCGAGATCTCGCTCAACGAGTTCCGCCAGATCTACACCGACCGCCTGCAACAGATCAGCCGCCAGTTCGGCCGTCCGTTGACGCCCGACCAGGCGCGCGCGTTCGGCCTTGACCGCCAGGTGCTGCAGCAGACCATTGCCGAGGCCGCGCTCGACGAAGAGGCGCGCCGGCTCGGCCTTGGCCAATCCGACGAGCAGATCCGCCAGCTCATCATGAACGACCCCAACTTCAAGGGTATCGGCGGCAATTTCGACCCCAATCGCTTCCAAGCCTTGATCCGCAATTTCGGCTACACCGAGCAGCGCTATGTCGCCGAGCAGCGCAAGGTATCGCTGCGCCGGCAGATCACCGGCACGGTCGGCGCCGGCCTCGAGCCCCCGAAGGCCATGGTCGACGTCCTGACGCGCTACCAGAACGAACAACGCTCGATTGAATTCGTCCGGCTCGACGCCGCGCAGGCCGGTCCGATCGACCCGCCCTCGCCCGAGGCGCTTGCCGCCTATTTCGAGGATCACAAGGTCCAGTTCCGCGCGCCCGAATATCGCAAGATCTCCTTCGTCGTGGTCTCGCCGGAAGAAATCGGCAAATGGACCGAGGTCTCGGACGAGGATGCCCGGAAGATGTTCGAGCAGCGCAAGGACCGGCTCGGCACGCCTGAGAAGCGCCAGATCCAGCAGATCGTCTTTCCGAACGTTGCCGAAGCGCAGGCCGCTCGCGAGCGCCTCGTCGGCGGCACGTCGTTCGAGGACATCGGCAAGGAACGCGGGCTGAGCGCCTCCGACGTCGACCTGGGGCTTGTGACTAAGTCTTCGCTCGCGCCCGCCGTCGGCGATGCCGCGTTCGCGCTGCCTGCCGGCGAGATCAGCCAGCCGATCCAGAGCGGGCTCGGCGTCGCGATCGTCAGGGTCGACAAGATCGAGCCGGGCGCCGAGGCCGACTACGCCAAGCTTGCCGGCGACATCAAGCGCGAGATCGCGACTGAGCGTGCACGCGTCAAGGTCGCCGACCTCCGCGACAAGATGGAAGACGAGCGTGGCGGCGGCTCCAGCGTGATCGACGCGGCGCAGAAGCTCGGCCTCACCGCCGTGACCATCGAGGCCGTCGACCGCTCCGGTCGCGCCCCGAACGGCCAGCCGGTCGCCAGCATCCCGCAGGGCCTCGACGTGGTATCGCAGGCCTTCAACACCGATGTCGGCGTCGACAACGACGCGATCTCGTTCAAAGGCGGCTATGTCTGGTACGACGTGCTCGCCATCACCCCCTCGCGCGACCGCAATCTCGACGAGGTCCGCGATCAGGTCGAGGCGCGATGGCGCCAGGACCAGATCGCCGCCAAGCTGAAGGCCAAGGCGACCGAGATGGTGCAAAAGCTCGATGCGGGCGGCAAGCTCGCCGACGAGGCCACCGCCGTCGGCGCCAAGGTCGAGACCGCGAGCGGCTTCAAGCGCGACGACTCGCCCGTCGGCGTGCCCGGCACCGTCGTGGCGGCGGCCTTCCGCACCGCCAAGGACGGCATCGGACAGACGGCCGTGAGCGGCGGCAGCGAGGTGATCGTGTTCCGCGTCACCGACATCGTCGATCCCGCGGTCGACTTTGCCTCCGACGCGGTCAAGAAGCTGAAGGAGAGCCTCGACCGCGCCCAAACCGAGGAGCAGGTCGCTTCCTACGTCAACAAGCTTGAAACCGACATCGGGACCACCATTAATCAGGCCGCCTTCGCGCAGGTGACCGGCGCGAACCAGTGAGTTGAAAGCACGCGATGGACGACCTGAAATCGATCATTGGAAAAGTGGCGACCGGCGCCAGCCTGTCGCGTGACGAAGCCGCTTCCGCCTTCGATGCCATGATGAGCGGCGAGGCCACGCCCTCGCAGATGGGCGGGCTCTTGATGGCGCTGCGGGTGCGCGGCGAGACCGTGGACGAGATCACCGGCGCGGTCGCGGCGATGCGCGCGAAGATGCTGACCGTGCAGGCGCCGCCGGAGGCAGTCGACATCGTCGGCACCGGCGGCGACGGCTCCGGCTCGGTCAACGTCTCGACTTGCGCGTCCTTCATCGTCGCGGGCGCCGGCGTGCCCGTGGCCAAGCACGGCAACCGCGCGCTGTCGTCGCGCTCGGGCGCCGCCGACGTGCTGGCCTCGCTCGGGGTGAAGATCGATCTCAAGCCGGAGCAGGTCGGCCGCTGCGTGCGCGAATGCGGCATCGGCTTCATGTTTGCCCCCGCCCACCATCCCGCCATGAAGAACGTCGGCCCGACCCGGGTCGAGCTCGCCACGCGCACGATCTTCAATCTGCTCGGTCCCCTGTCGAATCCGGCCGGCGTGAAACGGCAGATGGTCGGCGTGTTCTCCAGGCAATGGGTACAGCCGCTGGCGCAGGTGCTGAAGAATCTCGGCTCCGACTCCGCCTGGGTGGTGCACGGGTCCGATGGTCTCGACGAGATCACCCTCACCGGCCCGACCTTCGTCTCCGCGCTCCACAACGGCGAGATCCGGAATTTCGAGGTGACGCCGGAGGAAGCCGGGCTCCCGCGTTGCGAGGCCGGTGCGCTCAAAGGCGGTGACGCCGATGCCAACGCGATCGCGTTGCAGAGCGTGCTCGACGGCAAGCCGAGCCCCTATCGCGACGTGGCGCTGCTCAACGCAGCCGCCGCGCTGGTCGTGGCCGGCCGCGCCAAGGACCTCAAGGAGGGCGTCGCGATCGGCGTCCGCTCGATCGACAGCGGCGCAGCCAACGCGAAGCTGAAGCACCTGGTCACGGTCTCCAAGAGCTGAACTCCCGCATGTCCGACATCCTGACCAAGATCGAGAGCTACAAGCGCGAGGAGATCGCGGCGGCGAAGCGAGCGCGTCCGCTCTCCACCGTCGAGGCGCAGGCCAAGGCCGCCTCCGCGCCGCGCGGCTTCCTGCGCGCGATCAAGGCAAAGCACGCCAACGGCGGCTACGCGCTGATTGCCGAGATCAAGAAGGCCTCGCCCTCCAAGGGACTCATTCGCGCCGATTTCGACCCGCCGGCACTCGCAAAGGCCTATGAAACCGGCGGCGCTGCCTGCCTGTCGGTGCTGACCGACACGCCCTCGTTCCAGGGCCATCTCGACTTCATGGTAGCCGCGCGCGAAGCAACCTCGCTCCCCGTGCTGCGCAAGGATTTCCTGTTCGATCCCTATCAGGTGGTCGAGGCCCGCGCACACGGCGCCGACTGCATCCTGATCATCATGGCGGCGCTCGATGACGCCGCGGCAAGAGACCTCGAAGACGCCGCCCTCGCCTACGGCATGGACGTCTTGATCGAGATCCATGACCGCGCCGAGCTCGACCGGGCGCTGAGACTTCGCTCGCCGATGATCGGGGTCAACAACCGTAATCTTCGGACCTTCGAAACCACGCTCGCGACCAGCGAGGCCTTGGCGCCGCTGATCCCTTCGGACCGGCTGATGGTCGGCGAGAGCGGCATCTTCACGCCCGCCGACCTCGCCCGGCTCGAGCGCGTCGGTATGTCGACGTTCCTGGTCGGCGAGAGCCTGATGCGGCAGGCCGACGTCACGGCGGCGACGCGCGCGCTGCTCGCGCGCGAGGCGACGGCGCGCGCGGCGGGCACGCGCTGACATGGCGCGCAAGCCGGCGAAGACCATTTCAGCCAAGACGAAGCAGGCCAAAGCAAAGGCCGGCCCCGCCCTCACCCATATCGGCGCCTCCGGCGAGGCGCGGATGGTCGACGTCTCGGACAAGCCAGCGACGGAGCGGCTGGCGGTCGCCGAGGGCCGCGTCGTCATGACCAAGACGACGCTCGATCTGATCGTGTCCGGCAACGCCAAGAAAGGCGACGTGCTCGGCACCGCGCGCATCGCCGGCATCATGGCCGCCAAGCGCACCTCGGAGCTGATCCCGCTCTGCCATCCGCTCGCCCTGTCGAAGGTCATTGTCGATATCGAGCCTGACGCCAAGCTGCCGGGCTGCGTGGTACGGGCCACCGTGAAGGTGACGGGACCGACCGGCGTCGAGATGGAGGCGCTCACGGCGGTGTCGGTCGCCTGCCTCACCATCTACGACATGATCAAGGCCGTCGAGCGCGGCGTGCGCATCGAGGGCATCCATCTGGTCGAGAAGCTCGGCGGCAAATCCGGCCATTACCGCGCCTGACGCGGGCTTGCGTTAGCGCCCCACTTTCGCGCCGCGCGCATGGATTGCTTTTGCGCGCGGGTATTCACGTCTCGTTAACCGCGCTTCCTAACTTTACTTCCACACCGTCACCGTAAACCAACGGATGTTCTCAGGGTCCTGAATTGATCCTGACGTGTGCGCGGCAACGAATCCAGCATGAAGATGAAATTCGGCAGTCGTCTCTTTGACCAGGTCTTCGTGCGCAGCGGCCCGATCCGCTGGCTTGTGGTTGGCGGCACGCTGCTGATCGCGGCCATCGCCATAGGCTCGGTCCTGATGGCGCAGAACTTCCGGGAGCGGGCGCTGCGCAATTCCGGCCGCGAGCTGGAAAACACCGTGCTGCTGCTTGCTCATCATTTCGATCAGCAATTGCAGGACTTCGCCGTCATCCAGAAGGGTTTCGTCGACTACGTCCGCACCACCGGAATTACCACCGGAGAGGAGTATCGCAAGCGCCTCTCGGGCGAGGACGTGCACCGGATGCTGCGGTCGAAGATCGAGGCGCTGCCCTATATGGGCGGCCTCAACATCATCGATGCCGAAGGCAATCTGATCAATTCGTCGACCGCATGGCCGACGCCCAAGGTGAATGTCGCCGATCGCGCCTACTTCCGCACCTTCAAGTACGATCCCTATGCGCCTGATGTCCTGATCGAGCCGCTGCACAGCCGCATCTCCGGCGCGTGGACCATTCTGGTGGCCCGGAGGGTCGTCGGGCCACGCGGCGAGTTCCTCGGCGTGGTCGGACGCGGGATCGAACCTGCCAATTTCGAGAAGTTCTTCGCCTCCGTGGTGCTCGGCGAAGGCGCGACGATCTCGATGCTGCATGGCGACGGCACACTGCTCGCCCGCTATCCGCAGTCCGGCGAATTGATGGGGCGAAACTTCAAGACCGGACCGTTCGAGCATCAAAGGGTGTTCGGGCTCGATCATTTCGCCGGCCGCTTCAACAGCCCCGTCGACGGCGAGGACCGGCTGATCTCCTCCCGTGCCCTGCCCCACTTCCCGATCCTGGTGATGGCCACCACGACGCGCGCAGCGGCCTTGGCTGACTGGCGCGAGCAGATCGGCATTCTGATCTCGATCGCAGCCTCTTCCGCGCTCGCGATCGCAGGCGTGCTGATTGCCGTCGTGCGCAAGCTGCTGGAGCAGCACCGCCTTTCGCGCGAACAGCTGACGCTGGAGAAGCAGCGGCTCGACCGCGCGGTCAACAACATGACGCAGGGCCTGTTGCTGTTCGATTCCGAGCAGCGGCTCGTGGTCTGCAACCAGCGCTACATCGAGATGTACGGCTTGTCGGCCGATGTCGTGAAGCCCGGCTGCAGCTTTCGCGACATCATCGCCCATCGCAAGACGACCGGCTCGTTTACCGGCGACGTCGATGCCTACGCCGCGCGCGTCCTGAAGGACATCCATCTCCGCAACTCCATGGTGGTCGATACCGCCGACGGCCGCTCGATCCACATCCTCAACGAGCCGCTCGCGGATGGCGGCTGGGTGGCGACCCACGAGGACATCACGGAGCGCCGGCGCATCGAGGAGCGCATCACCCACCTCGCCCATTACGACGCGCTGACGGACCTGCCCAACCGCGCCATGTTCCACGAGCATCTGCGGCAGGAGCTGGCCGCGGCGCGCGACGGCGAGCAGACCGCGGTGCACTACATCGACATCGACGAGTTCAAGGGCGTCAACGACGCGCTCGGCCATCTCGTCGGCGACGAGCTGTTGAAATCGATCGCGACCAACCTCCGCCGCTGTGCGGGTCCCGCAGACTTCGTGGCGCGACTCGGCGGCGACGAATTCGCCATCGTGCAGGGCGCGGTAACGTCGTTGGATCAGGTCAACGAGCTCGTCGCGCGCGTCTTCGAAACCATCCGCACGCCGGTCGACTGCATGGGCCATCATCTCACCAGCGACGCCAGCATCGGTATCGCGCTCGCGCCGGAGCACGGCACGGCGCTCGACCAGATCCTGAAGAACGCGGACATGGCAATGTACGCGGCCAAGTCCGCCGGACGCCACACCTACCGCTTCTTCGAGCCGGACATGGACGCCAAGGTCCGCGAACGCCGCCAGCTCGA
Organism: Bradyrhizobium yuanmingense; assembly: GCF_900094575.1. GTDB lineage: Bacteria > Pseudomonadota > Alphaproteobacteria > Rhizobiales > Xanthobacteraceae > Bradyrhizobium > Bradyrhizobium yuanmingense. Next base: position 413,641 of record NZ_FMAE01000005.1, read on the forward strand.
GGGCGACCTGCGCCACGCCATCGCGCAAGGCGGCCGCGAAGGCGGGCTCGAGGTGTATTACCAGCCCTGCCTCGGCCTGAAGGACGACCGCATCACCGGCTGCGAGGCTTTGGTGCGCTGGCGCCATCCCGAGCGCGGCTGGGTCTCGCCGGCCGATTTCATCCCGATCGCCGAGGACACCGGCCTGATCAACGAGATCGGCGAATGGGTGCTGGCGACCGCGTGCCGGGACGCGGCAAGCTGGCCCGACGACATCCGCCTCGCCGTCAACGTCTCGCCGGTGCAGTTCAAGAGCGGCACGCTGGCGCTGAAGATCATGGCGGCGCTCGCAGCGTCGAATCTGCCGGCGAGCCGGCTCGAGCTCGAGATCACCGAGGCAGTCCTGATCCGCGACGACGATGCCGCGCTTGCCATCCTGCACCAGCTCCGCGCCATCGGCGTGCGCATCGCGCTCGACGATTTCGGCACCGGCTACTCGTCGCTGAGCTATCTGCACCGCTTCCCGTTCGACAAGATCAAGATCGACCGCTGCTTCGTCGAGGACATCGCCCGTCCCGACGGCTCCGCCAGCATCGTTCAAGCCGTCGTCAACCTGGCGGCCGCCCGCCGCATGACCACGACGGCCGAGGGTGTCGAGACCGAGGAGCAGCAGCGCCTGTTGCGTACGCTCGGCTGCTCCGAGATGCAGGGCTATTTGTTCAGCGCCGCCAAGCCCGCCGACAAGATGCTGGAGCTGTTCGCGCTGCACCGCAGCCGGCGCGCCCGGCGCGAAGGCAGCGAGAGCCGCCGCCGCGAGGTCGGTTAGGTCGAAACGGCGCTGGAAACGAAATCGCCCGGAAGCGGTCCTCCGCTCCCGGGCGAAACATGATCCGGAACGTCGTAAGATCTAGTTCGGCACTGCAGCCTTCGTCGCGCGCTTGGCAGCGACGGCATTTGCCGTAACGCCGTGGAGGAAGTCGTAGGCTGCGTGCAGAGCCTTATCGTCCTTCTCTTCCGGCGGAACGTAGGACTGCGATCCGGTCTGCTCGGTGCCGTCGGCCGACAGATGCCCGCGCATCTGGGATTCCGCCATGGTGTCCATCCGCCCCTTCAGCTCGGGCGGCACGTCCTGGAGGATCTCGATGTCGGGCGCGATGCCTTGGGCCTGGATCGAGCGGCCCGACGGCGTGTAGTAGCGCGCCGTGGTCAGCGCCAGCGCGCCATTGCCGGAGCCGAGCGGAATGATGGTCTGCACCGAGCCCTTACCAAACGATCGCGTGCCGATCAACGTCGCGCGCTTGTGGTCGTGCAGCGCACCGGCAACGATCTCCGAGGCCGAGGCCGAGCCGCCGTTGATCAGCACCACGATCGGCTTGCCTTTGGTGAGGTCGCCGCCATGAGCGGTGAAGCGCTGGGTTTCTTCCGGACTGCGGCCGCGGGTCGAAACGACCTCGCCGCGCTGCAAGAAGGCGCTCGACACCGACACGGCCTGGTCGAGCAGGCCGCCCGGATTGTTGCGCAGATCAACCACGTAGCCGGCGAGCTTCTCCGGCGGGACCTGCTTGGAGACCGAGGCGATCGCCTTCTTCAGGCCGTCGGCGGTCTGCTCGTTGAACGAGGTGATGCGGATATAGCCGATGTCGCCGTTCTCGACGCGGAAGCGCACCGGACGCACATGGATGATCTCGCGCGTGATCGCAACCTCGAGCGGCGCATCCGCACCCTTGCGGATGATGGTCAGCTTGGTCTTGGTGTCGACCGGTCCCTTCATCTTGTTGACCGCCTGCTCGAGCGTCATGCCCTGCACGGCCTCGCCGTCGATCTTGCCGATGAGGTCGCCGGACATGATGCCGGCCTTCGAAGCCGGCGTGTCGTCGATCGGCGAGACGACCTTGACGAGGCCATCCTCCATCGTGACCTCGATGCCGAGCCCGCCGAACTCGCCGGAGGTGGTCTCCTGCATCTCGGTCCAGGCCTTGGCGTTCATGTAGCGCGAATGCGGGTCGAGCGAGGTCACCATGCCGGTGATCGCCCCCTCGATCAGCTTGGCATTGTCCGGCTTCTCGACATAGCTGGCCTTGACCCGCTCGAACACCGCGCCGAACAGATTGAGCTGGGAATAAGCATCACCCGCACTCACTGCCGCCCGCGCTGCCCATACGCCGCCCTGCGGGCTGGCTACCAGAAGGGTCAGGCACGCTCCCGTGAGCGCGCCCAGGGGGAACAGCAGGGTTTTCCGCATGAAGGTGCCTTTTGTGCTTGGCGTTTCTCTTGAGGCTGGGAGACGCCATGCAAATGGCGATCCAGTCCATCTCTCACAATACCATTCTGGTTTCTTCAAGGCCGGGATGCCGCGCTGGCGGGTACACCGAAGAAATCCCTTCGCCTTGGCCTAAACTTTTGGCAACGTTCCGAAACTGTTTCGAAGCAACACGACACCGGTCCGGGCCGCCCACGCTTCGCAGCTATGCGATTTTAGGATGGTTTTGGAGGGCCGGACGCGATAGGCGATGGCGACAAGACTTCAAATTCTCGGGAGGACAACAATGAATGAAGCGCCCCGCATCCGGCCGGAACGGAACGTCGAGCTCGGCGCCAGCGACGAGCCGTTCCAGAACCTGCACGAGTTCATCCGGAAGGCGCGCGCCAACCTCAACCAGAATGCCTGGGACTACATCATCGGCGCCGCCGAGACCGAGACCACGATGCGGCGCAACCGCATGGCGCTCGACGAGATCGCCTTCCGCCCGCGCGTGCTGCGCGACGTGCGCAGGATCGATGGCAGCGTCGAGCAGTTCGGCCGCAAGCTGCGTCTGCCGGTGGTGCTGGCTCCCGTCGGCGCACTCGAGATCTTCGATCCGGATGGCGCGGCGAGCGTCGCGCGCGCTGCAGGCAGGTTCGGCGCGGCGCACATGCTCAGCTCGGTGTCCGAGCCCGGCCTCGAGACGACCGCCGAGGCTGCCCCCGATGCACTGCGTCTCTATCAACTCTATGTCCGCGGCGACGATGCCTTCGTCGCCGACGTGGTCGACCGGGCCGAGAAGAACGCCTATGCCGCCTTCTGCCTGACCGTCGACACCGCCCATTACAGCCGTCGTGAACGTGACATCGCCAAGCGCTACGTTCGCGAGAGCCGCCTGCGCGCCACCGGCGGCGATTTCCAGAAGGGCCTGGAGTGGCGGACCGTGAAGATGATCAAGGACACGTTCAAAATTCCGCTGATCCTCAAGGGTATCGCCACGGCCGAGGATGCGCAGATCGCGCTCGATCACGGCGTCGAGTGGATCTACGTCTCCAACCATGGCGGGCGCCAGCTCGACCACGGCCGCGGCGCCATGCACGTGCTGCCGGAGATCGTCGACGCCGTGAAGGGCCGCGCCAGGATCATGGTCGACGGCGGCTTTTGCCGCGGCACCGACATCGTCAAGGCGATCGCGGCGGGCGCCGACCTCGTCGGCATCGGCCGGCTGCAATGCTGGGCGCTGGCGGCAGCCGGCGAAGCCGGCGTCGCGCGGATGCTGGAGTTGCTCGAAGACGAGGTGCTGCGCTGCCTCGGCCTCCTGGGCGCCACCTCATTCGCCGAGCTCGACAAATCCTGCCTGCATCCGGCGGCCGCCACCAACGCGCCCAGCGTGTTCAGCGCGTTCCCGCTGTTCGACCACGAGCCCTATCGTTACTGACGCGCCATACCGAAGTGAAAAGGACGCAATGACATCGCTCTCTCCCGGCAGCGCGGATGCGCTGCTGTTCGACCTCGGGCGCGTTGTGCTCGACATCGACTTCTCCAAGGCGATCGCCTGCTGGGCGGGACATGCCGGCTGCCAGCCCGAGGCCATCATCGCGCGCTATGTGCGCGACGAGGCCTACCGGTTGCATGAGATGGGCAAGATCAGCGATGCGGACTATTTCGCCTCGCTGCGGTCCTCGCTCGGGATCGGCATCTCGGATGCGCAATTCCTGGAGGGCTGGAACGCGATTTTCGCCGGCGAGATGCCTGATATCGCCGAGCTGCTGCCGCGGGCGGCGAAGCAGATGCCGCTCTATGCCTTCTCCAACACCAATCGGCCGCACGTCGACTATTTCTCGAAGGAATATGCCGGTCTGCTCGGCCATTTCCGCGAGCTGTATCTGTCCTCCAGCATCGGCCTGCGCAAACCGGATGCCGAGGCCTTCGACCATGTCGTGGCGGCGATCGGCGTGCCGGCCGAGCGCATCGTGTTCTTCGACGACCTCGCCGAGAACATCGAGGGAGCGCGGGCGCGCGGGTTGACCGCCGTGCATGTCACCTCGCCGCGTGATGTCGGGAACGCATTGAAAGCACTGGGGATCTGAGCCGCGGGAAAGCCCGGAGCGCGCTCACTTGCCGGAACAAAAACTGCTGAAAATGTGGAACCTGATCACTTTGTGCATTTTTATACAGAGTTCCGGGAACGGAATACCACCCTTCGGACTCATGAGTCCGTTGGGACTTCTACATTGGACTGATCGACGTGCTGGGCAAGACCTATCTCACCAAGCAAGCCTCTCTCCTGCTCGAATTCGCCAGAACCACCTCGGATTCTGACCTCTCCGCCAAGCTGATCAGCAAGGCCGCCGACCTAAAATCCCAGGCGGACCCGCTGCCGGACAAGGATCAGGGTCCCAAGCCGCCCGACGTCGCGGACATCAGTCCGGGCGATCCGACGGGGCGTTGAACGATGTTGGCCGTGGCGCTCGTCATTCTCGTCCTTGCCATGGCAATCCTCGTTCCGGTCTGTCTCGCCTTCCGCATCATGCCGCGGCAGAGTTGAGCCGACCTTCTCCACCCCGCGATCACGCAGGATAAATCATCCCGCGTGCTGCTTTGCCTCACGCCTGCACTCGGCTAGAACTCTCGCCGCCCATTGACTGATGTGCTCAGCAGGAGTTCGCCCGTGGCCCTGATGCCGGTTTCTGACGCGCTTGCTGCGGTGTTGGCCGGCGTCGAGCCGCTGGCTGAACAGATGGTTTGCCTCGACGAGGCCTACCATCGTGTGCTCGCCCGCGATGTCGCGGCGCGGCGCACGCAGCCGCCGGAGGCGATGTCGGCGATGGACGGCTATGCCGTGCGCACGGCCGACGCGGCAAACGATTCGAGGTTGACCGTCGTCGGCGAGGTCGCGGCGGGCCGGCCGCTCGCGGGAAGCGTCGGCCCCGGCGAAGCCGTGCGGATCTTCACCGGCGGCGTCGTTCCCGACGGCGCCGATGCCGTCGTGATCCAGGAGGACACGGCTGCCGACGGCAAACATGTCACGATCAAGGAAGCCGCCATTTTCGGCCGGCACATCCGCCCTGCAGGCGTCGACTTCCGCGAAGGGGACGTGCTGCTGCGCAAGGGAATCCGCCTCACCGAGCGCGATCTCGCCCTCGCCGCTGGAATGAATCATCCGCATCTCGCCGTGATCCGCCGCCCAAAGGTCGCGATTCTCGCCAGCGGCGACGAACTCGTGATGCCAGGCACCACGCCTGGTCGCGGCCAGATCGTCTATTCCAACGGCTATGCCCTGCATGCGCTCGCCCGCAGCGAGGGCGCCGAGACCATCGACCTCGGAATTGCCGCCGATACGCTGGAGGCGACGTCCGCCGGCATCCGCCGCGCGCGCGAGAGCGGCGCCGACATCCTGATCACGACCGGCGGTGCCTCGGTCGGCGACCACGATTTGGTCCAGCAGGCGCTCAAGGGCGAAGGCATCGCGATGGCGTTCTGGAAGATCGCGATCCGGCCGGGCAAGCCGATGATGCACGGTCGGATAGGCGCGATGCGCGTGATTGGCCTGCCCGGCAATCCCGTGTCGTCCTACGTGTGCGCCTTCCTGTTCATGGTCCCCTTGATTCGCGCCCTGTCGGGCCGTTCAGCGATTCATCATCGGCGCGAGCGCGCCGTGCTGGGCCGCGATCTCGCCGCCAACGACCAGCGCGAGGACTATCTGCGTGCGCGGCTGGAGGAGCGCGACGACGGCACGCGCGTCGCCCTTCCGGTCAGCCATCAGGACTCCTCCCTTCTTGCGAATCTCGCTGCGGCACAGGTACTTCTGGTGCGCGCACCGTTCGCGCCGAAGGCCGAGGCCGGCACGCCTTGCGAGGTGCTCCGGCTGCCCGTCTGAGCCGCCCAGCCACACGCATTCCGCGAGCTTGGCCGCGTTCACCATAAATTAAGCAGTTGCGGAACACATATCGAACATATAGTGTCCGTTCATGATTTGTTTCGAGGATGTAGCGGCTTAGTGCCGGCTTCATCGTGTCGGAATCGAACGACATCAACCGGGGGACTTTGGTCGAGATGTTGACGCGCAAACAATACGAGCTTCTGCGGTTCATCAGCGAACGTCTGAAGGAAAGCGGCGTGCCGCCGTCCTTCGACGAGATGAAGGATGCGCTCGACCTGCGCTCGAAGTCAGGCATCCATCGCCTGATCACTGCGCTCGAGGAGCGCGGCTTCATTCGCCGCCTGCCCAACCGTGCCCGTGCCATCGAGGTGATCAAGCTGCCCGAGCTCCAGGCCGCCGCCGGCAATCGCCGTGGCTTCACCCCGAGCGTGATCGAGGGCAATCTCGGCAAGGTGCGCGCGAGCTCCAGCCCGCCCGCGGACGAGGGCGAGCGCCCCGTCGCGGTGCCCGTGATGGGCCGCATCGCCGCCGGCACGCCGATCGAGGCGCTGCAGACCCGCAGCCATACCATCAGCGTGCCGCCGGACATGCTCGGCTCGGGCGAGCACTACGCGCTCGAAGTGCGCGGCGATTCGATGGTCGAGGCCGGCATCCTCGACGGCGACATGGCGCTGATCCAGCGCAACGAGACCGCCAATACCGGCGACATCGTGGTGGCATTGATCGACGACGAGGAGGCCACGCTCAAGCGCTTCCGCCGCCGCGGCGCCTCGATCGCGCTCGAGCCCGCCAATGCCGCCTACGAGGTCCGCATTCTTCCGCCGAACCGCGTGAAGATCCAGGGCAAGCTGATCGGGCTTTACCGGAAGTACTGATACGGGAAACATCAAGCGCCGCGCGCGTTTCGATCGGCATCGGCGATCCAGGATCGGAGCGGATACTTGTCCGCTCCGGCTGGACGGTTTCTCTGGTTCTGCGCCGGCTGTCCGGTCCATCTTCCCGCGCGACATTCGCCCGCGCAGGCGCGCAGCAATCTCGCTCTGCTTCACCGGTAGAGTTGTGCCGGCAGTGCTGATAGCTCCGGCCGAATGCAAGGACGCGAGGTTTGTTCCTATCGAATCCGGGAAAGATAATGTGATCGCGCGCTGCGGACGCGAGCCGCAGATTTGCCCATAACCGAGCAGAGCGTTGTATGCTTCCACTCTGATAGAGGCCTGCGCCTCGAAAGAGACGCGGGTCGCTATCCCAGCATGAGGAGCACCCGATGTGTGACTACAGCCTGCATGCCGTCGCGACGCGCCCCGCCGAAGTCGGCGAGACGATCGTCACGACAACCTTCCGCGGCACCTCGACGCGCGGTTTCGCTTCCGAAGCCGATCCCTCCGTCGCGGTCTGTCTGCTGCCGGGGACGGAGCTCGCTTTCGCCGACAACGTCCGCTACGACAACCGCTGGATCTGGACGCGCACCGTGAACTCTCGCGTCGGCAAGTTCGGCAAGATCGACCCGCACATTCCCGATCGCCATCATGACGCGATCGAATTCCCCGACGGCAAATACGTGCTGGTGACGCAGCTCGTCGAAGGCCAGCGCGCGACCGTGCTGCAATTGCCGGTGACGCAGCCAGCCCCCGAGCGCGAGCACAAGCCGCAGATCGTCGCCGACACGCGGCCCACGATCACGCGCCTGCCGATCGGCTGACGCCCTTCGGCCGACAGGCCGAGCCCGGGATTGAAATTGCCGTCGCCGGCCGAGGCCGGCGAGCCCGGCAAGTTTGTGTTTCAGGACATTCGATCGGCGAGCCCACCGCCGCGCCTCGTCGTCGCACGAAGTTTGGGCCGTGCTGCCCGCATTTTGAACGTCCGCTCCGCAGCCAAATGACCGATGCTGTCGTGGTTTGAGGCGGCGGACACGCTCGATGAAGACCTTCATTCGCGTCGTTGAACTTTGGGTACCCGACCGGACGCGCATGCGGCTGGAATTCGGCGGCGGCCTCTACGACGATGGGCTGTCCGCGTTCAAAGCCGTCAGCGAAGAGCTGCACTTCGGATATGACGAGGGACTTCCAGGCAAGGCCTGGGCCTGTGGCCACCCCGTCATCCTCACGAAATTCGCCAACTCCTATTTCAAGCGGACCGATCAGGCCGCTGCGGCCGGCCTCACCTGCGGCGTGGCGGTGCCGGTGTTCGCGGGCGAATTCCTGCAAGCCGTGCTGGTGCTGTTCTGCGGCGACGACGAGGCGCATGTCGGCGCGATCGAACTCTGGCACAACGATCCTGATCTCTCGCATGAGATGGGGCTCGTCGATGGCTATTACGGCACCGCGGACATGTTCGAATTCAACTCCCGCCACACCAGATTTCCGCGCGGCTTCGGCCTGCCCGGACGCACCTGGAAGGCGGGCCTGCCGCTGATCATCAAGGACTTGCACGACGCCAAGAGTTTCCTGCGCTGGGAGGACGCCGCCAAGGTCGGGATCAATCTCGGCGTCGGCGTGCCCTACCGAACCGGTACCGACCAGACCTGGGTTCTGACATTCCTCTCCGCGCAGGCAACGCCGATTGCACGACGCTTCGAGATCTGGGTCCCGAACGAGGACCGTTCGGCGCTGGTCTTTCGCGCCGGCGATTGCAGCGCGCAGACCGACCTCGCCGCACGCTATGCGGCGCAGTCCATCGCCAGGGGCGAAGGCAGCATTGGCGGCGCCTGGGCCGCCGGCATGCCCGCGCTCAACGACGATCTCACCCGTGACGGCTCGATCGCCGGCTCCGAAGCCTGCGCAGCCGGGCTGAGCCGAATGGTGGCCCTGCCGGTCATCGGCAACGGAGGGCTTGACGCCGTGCTGGCCTGGTATTTGTGATCCGCGTCAATCGTCGGCCTGCAAGTCGGCCTCCGATGGCGTTGCGTCCCGGTTGCGGGGCACGGCCGCCTTCGGCACGAGGCTGCCGTCGAAATCTCCCTCGCCGGCGCCGGCCGGCAGCCAGGGACGGCTTGCTCCCCTCGTCCTCACCGCCTGCACTGAAAAGCCCTCGCCGCGTCTCGTCAGAGCCAGTGCGCCCTGACTGGCAAGACGCGCCCGATCGACCACCATCGCCGCGCAATCGGGTGGCGCAGGCCGCGCCGTCACCACCAGCGCGGCGCGGCTGCAATCATCGGCCAGCGCGTCGATACGCGTCGCCAACGCGATCAGTCGTCCGTCCGCGAGCGGCGCCACGCAGCCGGTCTCGTCACACGACACCCCACTCGCCAACGAGGCGTTGCCGGCATCGCGCGGATCGGCATCGGCAGCCAACCACTCCTTCAGCAGGAAGCTGTCCTTGCTGGCGCGGATCACCTGCAAGCGCCCATCGCCGCCCCGGACCGCGACGCTCGCGCCATCCCCGGCAATCAGGATATCGGGCTGCCGCACCGACAGTCCCCAGAGGATCGCTGCCAGCAGCACCAGGGCGCCGGACCAGCGCAAGGGCGTGCGCAACAGGCCCATCACGATGAGCCCGAGGCTCGCTGCAATCAGCGGCGCGATCCCGAAGGCGGGAATTCGGCCGACGGCGCCCGGCAGGGCCGCCACCCAGCGCGCGACCAGGACCATCCACTCGATGCCGATCCCCATCAACCACCAGAACACGCCGTCGAGCCCGAAGGGCGCCGCGAGCAGCCCCAACAGCCCGGCCGGCATCACCAGCGCCGAGACCACCGGCATGGCGCCGAGATTGGCGAGCACGCCGTATGGGGTCACGCGATGGAAGTGGAAGGCGGCGTATGGCGTGGTCGCGAGCCCCGCGATCAGCGAGGCCAGGAACAGCATCGCGATCTCGCGGCCGCCCCACAACGCGATCCGCGCCGTCGCGGAATGATCGGGCGAGGCGAGCAGGTTCGGCATGCCGATCTGCACCAGCGCCACCAGCCCGAGCGTTGCCGCAAACGACATCTGGAATGTGGAATGCGTGTTCGGACTTCGCTTGTTAGAACAAACGCTTAACCTGCATCACGCAGTGTTGTCCGGGACTTTTTCCGGGACTTTGCCAGCCGCTCGACCGCTTCAGCGACGTCCTCGTCGAGCACGTGTGCATATCGCAGGGTGCTCTTGATGTCCCGGTGATTGAGCGCTTTTTGCACCAGCTTGAGGTTGCCGCTGTCGCGCAAGAGCTTGGTCCCGAAGTCGTGCCGGAAGTCATGGAAGCGGAAATCGGCCAGCCCAGAAGCGGCTCTGAGGCGCTGCCAGGCGGTCTTAGCGCCAGTGTACGTCAGAGGGTAGCGTTGGCCCCTAATCCTCCCCAGCCGCTTGTTCCCGTAGATGGCAACGTACGTGAAAGCGAACTCAGGGTGCTGGCCCCTTAGCGGAAACAGTATCTCCCAAACCGCGGGCGTGATCGGGAACACCACGCGCCTGCCACCTTTGCCCAAACGAACAATCTGCCGGGTGCCGAAGTCCACCTCGGACCACCTCAGCGTAACGCATTCCTTCAACCGCATGCCGCTCGCGCGGACGAAGTCAAAGAACGGCCCATAATCAACCCGCATTGCTTGGTCGAGCGCCTCAGCTTCCTCGCTCTTCAGTTCGCGCACGCGCTCAGCAGGCTCGGCAAGGAGCAGGTCCTCCCACCGCGGCTCATTCTCGAATACCGCTCCCTCAGCCTTGGCGAAGGTGAATAGGCGCTGCAGCACCTTGGTGGCCGATCGGTTGACCGTGGCCTTGGAGATGAGCGGAAGGGCCTGCTCTTGCTCCTTGGTGCGCTTGCCACGTCGCGAGACGCGATGGCCTCGCCGCCACGCCACCATGTCCTTTGCGGCCTTGTGATCAATCTCCGTGAGCGGCTTCTCCTTGCCGAAGTACTCGATCAGCCGCGCCAGATTTGTCTCCGTGGCTTTGGGGTCGGAGTCGTACTGCGCACTGTCGTTCCAGAGGCGGTCGGCGACGTCATCGATCGCCAAGGATGCCTTGGCGCGCCGGGTCGCCTTCACAAGCGCCTTGGCCTTTTCCCGCTCTAAGGCCTCGAACTTCTCCGCCTCCCTTCGAGTCGTGCACTTCGTGCTGCCATGAAACCGATTACCGGCGTGCTGGAAGTCGAAAGAGTAGTAGGGCGACCGTGGGTCTTTATAGACTGACATGGCGTTTCCCTCCCGCGTCGCCGCTCGATAAAGTCGTTCAGATCAGCCTCTGTGAAGCGCCGCCGGGGCCGCTTCTTGCCGAGCCCAACGTTGATGTATCCGATGGCGCCCTCACTAACGAGGTCGCGAAGATGGTCTTCCGTGATGTTAAGCCAAGAAGCCGCCTGCTCAGGGGTGAGCAAACGGTTGTTGTCGTTGGCGGGATTGGGCGTCATGTGCTGAGAGCCCTACGCGCCACCCGTCCTGCGTGAGATAAATTCTTTTACATATTCGCTGGCGGTTTCGGGAACCCACGTCCGCCCCACGCCGGACATCAATTCTTGATCGGTTTCCTGGTCTGGAAGATCCTCAAACAGATCGTAGTACGCATCGAGAATGCCGGGTTCGATGGAGTCTACAGTTTCGGCTAAGCGAGTGAATATCTGGGCGCGGGCTAATTCACCCTTCGATTGAGCAAATTCCGCCGCACCTTGGAATTGAAGTTTCAGCAGGTCGTCTGCCATGGTCCATCCCCATAAATCTCGTTCGCTTGCTGCACCATGCGGACAAGCGTCGTCGTTGCCCATGCGGGCCTTCAGATCGAATTGTCGGGGTGGCAGCGCGCCCCGGTCTTGAGTTTCGAGCTTTACCTCGCCGGCCAGAGCCGACGCACAAGCCGCCAAATGGCGCGCCGTTAGTAGTGTACGAGGTTTTCGCCGGGATCATAGTCAAAACCCGTAAAATTCTGCGTTGGGTGGCAAGAAAGCCCGCCCCATCCCTGAGGCGGGCCAATCCTAACCGGGGTTAGTTTTTCAGACCGGTTCGGCAGCCGCCGCCCTCACCAGCACCCGGTGAACCTCGGGCTCCATTTCGTCGTCGCAGATGCCGAGCTGGATCACCACCAAATCGTCGTCCGTGCGACGGTGCTTGTCGAGCAGCGCGACGACGTAGTTATCCCGCACCTTCTGATCGGGGTCTTGCTTGCATGCCCACCGATGCCAAGGCAAGGCACGCACATTGGCCTCCGGATCGTCGCAGTAGCGCCCGTGTCCCGTTTTGCCGGTATGTGCACTGGCGTACGGCCTGACGCCGGCTTCGCGAAGCCCGTGAAAATACGTCCTCGCGCAGAAAGGCGTTGAAAGATCGACACCAGCGCTAGCATTGAGATTCAGATTAGACATTTACTTCCCCAATCGTGTCCGGTGCGTTTGACCGGCCCCGAATTTCTGTTACACCGGAAATCATGGCAAAGTCAATAACGGTGACACCGAAAAAGAAGCGAGGCCGCCCGGCCACCGGGCGCGATCCACACGTTACTGCACGCCTGCCGCAGAACTTGATAGACGCAATCGAGGTGTGGGCTTTTAAGAATGGGTCCTCCCGCTCCGAAGCCATCCGGCGGTTGGTCGAGATCGGGCTAAAGGCCAAAACGAAGTAGGACGCCCCCAAGACAGTTGACCAAGTGCGTCTCTGTTGATGTGAATAACACGGATAACTCACGTATTCGGCTTACATCACAACTTGGGGTGATCATCCTGAGGGCATTGCTCGAATCAGGAGGTTCATCGTGGGCGTCTTTTTGGTGACTTGGGATCTGAACAAGCAGCGTACGAACTACAACGAAGCGCGGCAGGCGCTGGTCACACATCTTGCGCGCTACAACCACATCAAAGATCCGGGGCTAGACTCAGTATGGTTCATTGAATCGTCGGCCACAGCAGACGCGGTTTCGGCAGACATCCTCACGAAGATGGACAACCAAGATCGGCTGATCGTGACCAAGCTAGTAAGCGGGCAGCATCAAGGCTGGCTCGGTAAGCCGGTGTGGGATTGGATCAACCCTCGTCTCTAACGGTAGGGGCGCAATTTGGCGCGATCCGGTGCGCTACGGCTTGCGCTCTCGCTGCGGTTGCGCTTGGATGGCACTTTAGGTCTTGGGGGCCACTATGCGCATTTTAGGGACGATGGCGCTTTGCGCCGCGCTGGGCGGCTGTGCAGCCGCACCGAAAATGGGATGGGTCCGCGTCGACGGTCAGTCCTCCCGAGATAACCCGGTTCTACAGACCCAATTCGAAGTCGACAGAACCGCCTGCTTGGGTGAGCGCAATAAGGCGGCCCTTTCGGGGGTCACTGTCGCTGGCAGTGGATTGGCGGGAGCCATCGCAGCCCAAGAGCGAACCAACGCGGCCGACACTGTCGGTCAGGGCTGCATGGCTGAGAAAGGCTACCTCCTGGTCAGAGAAGATGAGGCAGACGCAAAGCGTGCTGAATTGGCGAGGGTGGCAGAGCTGAAGAAACAGCAAGAGGCCGCGGCTGCCGCGCCTGCTCCGAAGCAAAAGAAGCCAGCCTCCACAGCAAAGCCGTCAAGCTAGCCAGAAGATGAAGATCGCGATCTTATCCGCCGCCCTGGCATTCGCCCCCGTTTCCTCTGCATTCGCGACCGGAGCGGATTTCGATAGCGGCAACTACATGCTGCAACACTGCGAACACTACATAACCAAGAACGGTCAATTCGACGTTTGGGACGGCGAGTGCGGCGGCACGATCGGAACACTCACGTTCTTGGCCAGCGTGCTACCTGAAGGCTTCAAAACCTGTCCCCCTAAGGGCTACACCAAAGAGCAGGCTGCGAGAGTCGTCGTTGCTTACATGCGCAACAATCCGCAGATATTGAACGAGCCATATCGGATCTTAGCGATGACAGCCCTCAGTCAAGCCTGGCCGTGCAAATCATCATCGCGCCAATGAGGATTTCTTCGGGCGGCCCCGTCTCGCCCGAAAATTCCGCGTCACTAAGCCAGAAGATCGTCTAATGAGACCGCGCCGGAATTCGGGAAGACACGGCGCGCGATAAATATTCCGGTGATGATACTGGTGGGAAAGCGAGCCTTCAGAATATCTTTCATGGCCCGGAAGTGAGCTCCAGCCGTGAGCATGTCATCGACGATGCCAATATATTTTGGGTCGCCAGGGCTGCAAAGATTTTCGTCGATCTTGTAGTTATTTCGCAGCTCAGCGGGACTGAGGCGATTGCCATCATGTACCGCGTCGGTTGATTGGATTTGATAGACGATCTCACGAACATCGATTGGAACAGTCGACACTATGGCCTTGCAAACCCTCGTCATCCGATCATCGTAGAATTCGTCGGTTTTGGCCTTTGATGGTGGCACCGGCACTAAAACAGCTTCGGCTAGCCATAGCGGATTCAATGCGGGCCCTATAGCAGCGGCGCACTTCGCAATCGCGTCAGCCTTCCAGTGATAACCGCCCGAATTTTTCTTCTTCTTCAGATTTAGGATCAGCGAATTCGTTTCGCTGTGCGCGAAGCCCATCCCACGGGTGTATTCGTAGAGGAAGATGCAGGAGTCTTCCGCCGTCAGGTAGTGATGATCAGGCCGGTTGTGATCTTCAATCTTTTGGAAGCGGACTGCTGACACTGAGCGCTTCCCAAATGTCGTCCATCTTCTTCACCCGGATCGCACCGCGAGCCTCAAAAGAGGCCGGCCAAGTGATGTCGTTCCGTTGGAAGCAAGAATCGAGAATGAATAGCTTTCGGCCTTGGTGGAGAGCTGCGCGACCCTGCGTCAGCGTTCCACTCGTCTCCCCGGCTTCCACGATGATAGTCGCCTCTGTCATCGCGCTCATCGTGATGTTTCGCTCCGGGAAGAACAAGCGATTGTGGGGGACGGCTTGATTAGCGTACCGCAGCACTGGCACTTGGGAGATCAGTAGGTAATCACCTGCAATCCGCTTCTGCAGATCAGTGTTTTCCTTCGGGTAATAGACACCGAGCGGGGTGCCGATCACAGCGATCGTGCGCCCTTTGGCATCGAGCGCCGCCGTGTGAGCTGCCGTATCGATGCCATACGCAAGACCTGACACCACGGTGAAGTCCTGCGCCACAAGTTCGCGTGCCAGCTTCTTGGCGCGTGCGATGCCGTCATCGCTGGGCTTGCGGCTCCCGACGACGGCGACCGAGCGCGTTTCAGAAAGCTCCCACGTGCCTTGGAAATACAGCAGCTCAACGGGGTACTTTGCGTCGCGAAGGCGTTTGGGATAATTGCCGGCGTGGTGAATTCTCACCCCGAACCGGGATACGCCCGCCTTCGATAGCTTCGTCATGACCTCCTTGGCGCGGCTGTCGGCTATGCTAGGCGAAACAAAGTCCGAGGGCATCGCCGTTGGGTCCGCAGCGAATCGATCAGCGATCGTCTTGAAGGTGGCCCCTTGTTGCAGCCACAGTTCTTCGTACGCTCCCATCTCGCGAGAAGGCGAGATCGGGGCGACGGCGGCACCATCGTTGGGTCGGGCAAGGAGCGCGGCGTTCATTGGTTTTCCATCATCATCTTTGCCTGCCGATTCTGGAATAGCAAACGGGGCATGTGGATTACCGCTCGGGTCGCGCTTAGTTCCCATAAACATCCTCTACCACAGAAGCTTAACATATTGTTTTCACAAGGTTTTGCTCGGCGTGGAAGAGGATTCAAGCCATAGCCCCCGCCCTACGACACCGTAGGAGGACAGGAAGCTACGGGCTTATCTTGCTCATTTGGAGCCTTGGATGGCACGCGCTAGCCGAACCCTGCGACACCGGCAGCCCTATAGTTCAGGCCCCGGCGCCGCGCCCCCCTCCATCACAGCACCCTCCCCGTCTTCGCCCGCTTCACTGTCGCCACAACACGCCCAGGCAGCTCCGCTTCAAGCTGGGCAAGTTGCGCCTGCACGCGCGCCAACCCCTCTCTGTCGGCGCCCCGCGCATCAATGCTGATGGTCATGGGGGCGGAGATGTTCCCACCCACCCCAGCTCGGAGCGCATCATTCGGAATTACCTGCGAGCCGCGCGGCAGATTGACCAGCTCAGGCCCCTCTTCGCCAACAACGGCCATGCCACCCTGGGCGAAGTTGGTACCCGAGGCATAGAACGGCACGGGACCAGCTGGGCCGCCCAAGGTGATGGGACCGGCAGATGCACCGCCAACACCGAACAGGCTTCCGATGTTGAACCCGCCGCTGCCGCCGAAAGCGGAAGACCACAACTGTTCGGCCGCCATACTGGCCAGCTTATCGGCGATCTTGCTCAGCGCATTCAGGCCGGCGGACTTAAGAGCCTCCATCGCAGACGCGCCGTTACGGATCTGCTGTGTGAAGTCGGTAAATATGCCGCGCGTGATATCTTGACCGATCTCACCGATCTGCCGTAATGCATAAGCGCTCCGTAGCGCAGCGGCCTCCGCAGACTGAAGAGCGGCTGGAACGTTGTTGCCATAGATACCAGAAAGTTGCTGAGCAATCGCCAGATCTTGCGGCGTCAGAAACGCGGTCTTGGCGGCAAATTCCGTGTTAGCCACGACCCTCGCCTTCGCCAATTCAGCGGCAGCGTTTCCGGCAGCGGCGGCAACCTTATCGATCTCGGCCGCCACCTCTGGAGTTACCTTGCCAAAGGCCTGTTGTGCGGCCTCCGTCAGTTTGTACTGGGTTTCGAGCCTGGTTAACTCCTCGATGCCAGCACCAAATCCGCTAGCGCGACCAAGTGACTTTGCGTCCTGCTTGGCTTGCGAGTTGATCTGATTTTGGAAGCTCTTTAGCGCTTGCTCTTGAGCGCTAGCGGCATCTTCCGCGGCCTTCTTACGCTCGTTCGTAGAAAGGATCGACAACTGATCGTCTCTCGCGCGCGCTACGGCCAAGCGCTCCTCGGTGCTGCCGGCTTTTTCGAGCGCGGCGACATAGTTCTGCATGATCTTTTGGCGATCATCGAGGTTTGGCGTGACCGTGCCGGCAAGCTTCTTCATGGCATCGGCGAATGCTTCGCCCTGCTGGGCGGCAGCGAGCGCGGTAGCGTCAAAATTACGCAGCGCCCTTGATGTCCCCTCAATGGCAAGCTGCGCGGTGCCGGCCTTCGACGTTAGATCAAGCAACTCTTTGGCCAAATCACGAGTCTTTTCATCCGATGTGCTGTCCGCGATTTCTTGGATCGCACGCCTAAAGGCGAGCACGTCAGGCATGCCATTCTTGACGCTCGTTTTGAACGCCGTGATCTCGTCGCTGAATGCAGCAAACTTGCGCGAATTCTCCTCGATCGCAGGCCCAAGTCCGGTGATCCTAAAATCCGAGAGAGACTTGGATATGCTTGCTGAAAGGGACTGAAACTCCTTCTTGATATCATCGGTCTTGAAGCCAAGCAGTGTCTTTAGAACGGCGGCCGCCTCCTTGACCGCCGTATCAACACCCTTGCCAGCCTCCCCATACGCGTCCTTGAGCGACTTGATCAGCTCGGCATGCGCCTTGAGCTTGTCATCCAAATCGCCAACGCCACCAAGCGCCTTGCTCACGTACTGAACAGCCGCACCACCTAGCGCGATCGTCGCAATCGTGGCGAGGCTTGTAGGCGTGAGCAACGACGCAAAAGCGCTGCCAAGCAGTCCCACTGCACCAGCCGCGCCGCCCTGCCCCAGCACTTGGCTGATCTGAGTGCCTTGCTGCAGCGCCACGGTGAACGGGGACTGGCCGCCCTGAAGCTGAACCGCGATGTCCTGAAACTGCGCAGCGAGGTTGGCGGTCTGGAATTTTGCGCCACTGAGCGACTTCGTGACGTCGTCAATCTTCTTGGGCGCTTTTGTAAAAGCGGTACCAAGGCTATTGTCAACCGCGCCGATCTGCCCTACCAGCTTATCAAGCTGGCGCTGCATGGCTCGCGTGTCGGCCGAGATCGATAGAATTAGTTGTTCGTTGTCAGCCATAAATTCTCCGAAATGAAATTCATTGATTGTTGCGCGCTGCGCTTCATCTTGTTAGACGGCGCCCCTAGACATCAAAGGAGCGCCGAGTGGCAAAGAAGGCAAAGAAGATTGTTCGCCGCGATTGGACGCCCACGGAATTGCGTTCCCTCAAGAAGCATTCGAAGGATCGCACTCCGGTCGCGAAGATCTCAAAGGAGATGAAGCGCACAGTTGGCGCGCTCCGTCAGAAGGCGCTGAATCTGGGAATCGGACTCGGTCATCAGCGGTAGTTGGAGAGCTGCGCCATCTCACTGATGGTGCCGGCCCGTGCCTGGGGACGTTGCACTAACGCAACAGTGGCGATGTTCCGCGCTGGAACAGGCTTTCGCGACTCAACCTACGAGCTGAGTTCTGGAATGATCCTGTTAGCCGGGGCTGGCAGTGAGCATTCCGTAAGCATTCAATTTTCCCGGAAAAATTAGGCCGCAGGATCTAGACAGGTTCTGCGGCCATTCATTTGGTCAACGCTGCTTCGTTCTTGGATCTGTCGCATTCGCGAAGGATGGCCTTAAGGCTGGTGATGACTTCGCGGATTGACGGAGCTGGCTCTTTACCCGCGGGAACGCGCAGATGTGCAATTGATGCCGTCATTGGATCTCGTCCGGCCACCGCTTGAGCAGCTTGATAAAAATTCCCTCCGCAGCGATCTGCGTGTGTTGCGCAAAACCGCCGACGACTCTTCCGACTGCACCAGCGCCGAATGTCCCGGGTTGTTGACACTTCGTGCCATATTGCTTCTCAAGCAATAACAATCCATCGTGGGGAAACCGCATCTGCGAGGTGTCACCGATGCTTGGCCGGATGTGCCGCTCGACCGCACGTCCTTTGAAGATGCCGTGCTCAGGATGGCATTCGACGACGTGGATCAACGGGCCGGCATTCTCGGTCCAACCCGCAAGCACAACTTCGCACCGGCCGGTCAAATTCAGGCCGAGCGCCTTGCTTCGAGTAAAGCACGTTCGCACAAGATCCGGCATCGCATCGGCAAGCGAATGTAGATCCGCTAATGGATTCTCCACCAGATGCGACGAGAGCAGAACTGGGATCTCTGAGGTGCCAGTGATGCCAAGCACGCCATTGTATTCGGGCAGGATCGTAACCTTCGTTCCTATGCCGCAAAGCTTGCCGGTGGCTGGGTCGTGCCAAGCGCCGTCGCTGAAGACGTGGACTGCATCCGAGGACCTGAAGGCCGAAATCGCGGTCATTGGGCGTCACCCTCGTCGTCCTCAGATCCCTCGTCAATTTCGACGGTTTCGGCCTCGTCAATAAACGTGCTGGTGATGCCGACAGCAGCGAGAGTCGTCGCTGCTACTGCTGTAAAAATTGGCATTTGTGACTCCGTTAAGTTGATAGTCGCGCCGATTTGATCAGTTCACGCCTGAGTGCCAGCACCTCTTCTACAGGCTCCCGATCACACCCGATCAGCGATCGAGGCTTGCTATCCAGCGGACAGGCGGCGAACTTGCTGCGCCCGAGCGCGGCGGCGAGTGCGATACTGTCGGCATGGGTTGGCGCGTTGTGCGCGCGCCTGAATATCTCGACAGCCTCAGGAGTGATATGGACGCTGTGGCGCCGCTTGTCCCGCTTCAACCTCGCGGGCATGGTGGTTCTCCGAAACTTTCGAATCCCCAGCAGGCGTACCGCGAACCGTTCGGGTGCTCGGCGCGCCACCTGGACATGATTTCCGCTCCATAGAGCTTCCAGGCATTGCGCGCCGCCTCTCGGTCAGGATGACCGCGCTCGTCGAGCTCGCAGATGCCGTCTAGATCCCCTGTGCACGGCCAGCCCAGTTCGAGCGCCCACTCCCAATCGTCTAACGTGCCTGCGTTGCGCCGCTTGTCGGTTCGTTTGCGGGCTGGCACTAGCGGCGGTTCCCATAGCTTGCGTCACGGGGCATACGCGGGCCGTCCGCCGGCTGCACGTCCAACCCAAGTTCACGGCACAGGATACGGAATCGGTTCTGCGCCTTGTGTTGGATATCCACCCAAGGGCTGGGTTTTTGGCAGCCGAAACGGTCAAGAACTACGGCCCCGCCGTCCAAAATAGCTGCCCTCGCCTGCTCCGATTGATCCAAACTTTCGCACGCGAGCCGCAAGAGATGGCGGTGGTGGTCGTCAAGGTCATAGTCCAGATGTACCTGACGCCACCAGGCTTTGGCGGCCTTAGACAGGTGTTGGGGTGGCTTAGGTGAGGCCATCAGGTCTCCAAATATTTTAAACTCTGGGGCAGCGCCCGCGAATGCAAATGGCCCACGCCGGTCCTAACGGGCGAGGCCTGTAGAACCATCGGACACCCCTCACCCGTCGACAGGCCAGCCGTCCGCACCGAACGTCACCACGGTCTGCCCTAAGTCCTCACGTTGACCGCGTGATGCATGACAAGCTTTGCAGGTTGAGAGGAATGGACCCGAGAAGAAGCGGCTAATGTCGCCCTTGTGCGGGCCGTCATGGTGCACCTCGGTTGCTGGCTCGACCAGGCCTTGCTCTAGGCACCATTGACAGAGCGGTTGAGCTGCTAGCTGTGCTGCCCTTGTCTCTCGCCATTGGGCGGTGCTGTAGAGCTTGCGGTACTGCTTGGCTTCAGGACTGCGTTGGTCTGTCATTACCAAACGCGAATCACATCCGTGATGTTGCCGCCATCATCGACGACGAACTCCGCCCGGTCTCCTGATCGCAATCTAAATGGGCCCATCCACTCCGGCTGGCGTCGCGTGGCAGCAAGGTCGCTTGCATGTACCTGGACCGTCCTGCGATCATCAAGTTCAACGATGCCGCGATGCTGACGCCAATTCCACGAATGCACCAAACCATTAATAGTCATTTCAATATTCCCTTCGCTCGCATTTTTGCCTCGATGCGACGTTTGGCTGCCTGATGGTTGGTGACCGGCATAGACCGAAACTTCATTTCCATCTCAGCCCGCCTCGACGCAACGCTCTTGGGCGCACTCTGGGCAGCTCGCGCTGCGACTGGAGCAGCGTAATTTGCGCTCGTGTCCTGGTACGCAGGCCACGTTACCAAGGACAGCTCCTTTAGCTCAGCCCGATTGACCACGCGGAGTAGAGTTTCGTCGTCAATCCAGGTCCACTCCTCTTTATCAACCCAGAACCCGATTGAGACTTGGTGCACCAAGCCGGACCGCACTGATGCAATTGCCTCTTGTCCATCCGGCGATGTTGCATCAGGCACCAGCGTGTACCAGAGGCCAACCGCATCAGGCTTAATGCGAAGCGTTCGATTGCTCACCCGGCCCAAGGGACGATCGTCTTGATGGCTCCAGAGCGCAACAATATCCGGATTGTCGATGAGCGATTCATCGAAGGCCTGCGGATCAAATTGTTCAAGAAAGTATCCGCCGACATCCGCGCGATCAGACCACTTGATGGCGTAACCAGAGATTATTCCAGCGTCACTCATCAGGCGGAAGCCCTCGCTTCTTACGCCGCTCCTCAATCATTCGCTTCGCGATCTCGACAGCGGACTCATCCGTCGTGCGATACCTCTTCTCGCCCGCGAATTTCACACTGCGCGAAACAACACCGAGCTTACTTTTATCCCCGGAGTAGACGTTGGTTTTAGACATTGTAACCGGCACCCTTCGCCTCGCGGATAAAGTGATGAACGTGGCCCTGCCCGCGGTCGCCGAGAAAGAACGGCCGCACCGGCGGCAGATAGCCGAGGCGCACGTCCTCGCGCTCTACATCGTCCAGCAGCGTGTCATGCTCTTCTCGGGCCGCCTCAAGAGCCCTGGCAGCCTCACATAGAGCGGCTAGGCGGCGCTGATATTCCTGGCGCACAGTGTCGCAAACGACCTTGCTCGCCGCATCGCGCGCCTCATCAATGCGCCTGCGCAAAATTTCCGTGGCGGCCTCGACGTTCGCCATCTCGGTTCCGACTTCACGCAGTTTCTTCGAAAGTCCTGCGACGCTCACTTCCGTGTTGTCGCCGAGCAGCGCCGCCACAGCGAGCGAAGGATGTTTCCCGCCGGCAGCCTTAGCCACTTCGATCTCGCGCCGAAGTAAGCCGCGCTCGGTGTTCAGTTCGCCATAGCGGGTTTGCAGTTCAACCTGTTTGACCAGAAGGCTGGCGTATTCGGGGGAGCTTTCAATCAAGCTCGGCACGCGATACGGCTCGGCAGCCGCGGGCTTTTTCAAAGGTGCCAAAATCTATTCTCCAAAAAGCTCGTCCAGCGCGTCAGCAAGCGCCACGACATTGATAGTGACTGATTTGTGATGGCCGTCAGATTGCCAGTGTGCGCAATGCACTCCGGGCTGACTGAAGCGCTTAACGGCGCCGATAGGCCTGTGAATGGCAACCGCTCGCCAGTTGCACGAAACCTCGATCTTTGAGGCACGCGCATCCCCAACAGAGAACCTAGCATCCTCAACCAGGATAGAGACCGCAATGGGTGCGTTGGGAATCGATGGCGGCTCATCAACCAAGCTGACGCCTCCAGGAGTCATCTGATGGTACGCTCGAACCGCGTCAGGCGCCTCGTGCAGGGTGACGTCGGACGCTAGGGCAATGACAAGATCGAGCACGTTGTCCTCGTCCAGATCCGGCGCGACACCGGGTGCGCCGATCGGAAGGATTCCGGCCTCTTGCAGGCGCCTGGCAATGCCGGCGCTCCGACTTCGTGAGAAATTAAGATGCCGCTCGATGCTGTCGAGCGCGTTGTTCAAGCTGGCCACGCGGCCACTCTCCATTTTTAAGAATTGCGATTGTTGGGGCAAATAAAAAGCCGCTCAGCGGCTTCGCGGCTTTAGGCCGGAAAAGAGGTGCGCCGGGATCGAACCGGCGCCAGTTGCACAACACGTCTAGGCAGAAATCTGCCCACAAGAGCTAAAGGGATTGAGTGCCTTGGGAGCGTATATGGCGGCGACTGTGTTGATCGTGGGGACCGAGTCGCGCCAGCCATACAATTCAGGATCGAATGTGAACTAGATTACATCTGCGGCCCTGCAGGGGGAGTAGTCTTTCAGTTAGATGTCTCGCTTCCTAACGCCGAGGTGCGTTGCGGGTTTCCGGACGTCAAATCGCAGCGGGCATCTGTCAATCAAAGGGAGGACAGATCATGAAGTTCGCAGCATTCCTCTTTATCTTCGCTCTCGCCGCGCTTGCGACTGCTCCTGCAGGTTCGGCGTACGCATGCGCACGCCCTTGTGGCAATTATTGTTGCGGGTAATCGGCGGAGGATTCCAATGCGCCCATTGGCCAAATGGGGGGCATTAGTTGCAATCGTGAGCATTGCACCGCTGGCATTCGTGGCTGCGATTTATCTGCAGAAGCCCCCGAATAGACTCAATGAAGCAATCTCCGCTATCGGCTTTCACCCGATAACGCCACCTATGCTTTTGCGCGCTCCTGGCTCAATCTATCATGTCTCTGCAAACGGCCGAGATTACGACATGCTGTGCGAAGTTTCGCCGGACCGACTAGTTGGCGTGACTCGTAGCTCAGCTTCAACCACCCAAGTCACGTCCGAATTACGAAGAGCTCAGTATGCGCTTGACTCGAAAATTGTGCATTCGATTCAGTCGCGAACCGATGCGAAGTTGGCAGAATCTCTAAGACTCGAACTTGATGACGTGCAAGTGTTGGAAATCTCGCTTGAGGAGCTAGCGATCATCGCAGACGAGCTGTTCCAGCGAGAGTCTTGTGATCGGGAAGTGAGGCGGTATCTAGAAAATGGGGAATACGTTTGCCAAGGACAGCGAGTTCTCAAGGCTTCGACAAGATACGTTGCGGCTTACGACAATACAGCGGCAGGTTCCGTGCAGCACACGACAGACTTGATAAGAAATCATTTTGACCCGACTGTTAGTGTACAGGGCGGTCAGAGTGTCTCTGGAGCGAACCTTTATTTTGGAATGAGACTAGCACCGCGGTGTTTATCCTTTAAAGATGCCAAAAGGCAGCCGCGCCCGCCACTCTCTCTCTGGAATCGACTAGTCAATCACTTTCCTTCACTAGAGTTCCTTTGAATATCGCACGGTGCGGAGCTGGACTGAGTGTTCACGCGGGAGATGATGACTTGTTGCAGCGTCGGTGACCACGTAGTTGCGGTCTTTGGGGCCGACGCCCCCGCGTCTTGTTTGGCCAAGGCCGACGTGCGTCCTTATCTGGTTTGACGTTCACGTTTCGGAATGAAATCAGGAGCGAGAGTGCGCCTAAGCCGCGACCCGCTCACCCTCGGCCATAGCCGTGTTCAGCGCAGCGACCGCTGCCCGAACCTCTTTCGCGGCCATCCTTGCCGCGTATTGGCCCGCAAAGCCCAGGTCCTCGCCAATGTCAGCCAAGCTACTGTCGCCCGCCGCCATGTCCAAGATCCTGGTCACCTTGTGGCCTAGGCGGGCGCGCAGCTTCTCGGTGTCCAACACGCGCGCCAACTCTGCTTGAGCGTCGGGCATCTCAGCGTCCCAGCTCTCGGTATCGGCCTTCTCGCTTTTCCGCTGGCGCACCTTGCCGAACTCGGCATCCGGGGTCGTCCACTGGTGCCCAGACCAAACCTTCACAAGCCGATTACCCACCCAGCGGGTCATACCGTGTTCGTGGGCGTAGATCAGCTGCTTGGCGCTGACGTCGACCATTTCACGGTCCAGGTTAGCCGCTACCGGATGCTCGCCCTCCTCCTCGTTCTCTTCCTCCGGCTCATTGTCGTTCGCAGCCAGACGCGGCGGCTCATTGAGCGTGCGCCATAGCCGAAGGCCGAGGAAGGTTTCTGGATCTCCTTGGCGCTTTGCCCAAGTCTCAACGGGACTGACCTCGCGGTGGGTGGCATGTGTGCTCGGCGCCGATGCCAGCCACGCGCGGCGGGCTGCAAGGTCGGCGAAGTCGTCGGCCAGAATGGGGCCATTATCGTTTGCGGGAGTCATGGTACCTCAACGTGATGTGCTGTTGATGGCCGTCTGCGCGGCCTTTGCTTCTTGGGTGGAATTCCAACCGGCCTACCAACCGGGTTGGGATTCCATCCCAACGGTGGGGGTATAAGGGGGTTGGAACACACACACCGTTGGTAGCCGTTGGTAGGGCGTTGGAAGACCGTTGGAAGGCCTACTCGGAAGCCATCCGCTTCTGGCGGATCTCGTCCTCGACAACGACCAATCGCTCGCGCTGCCTTGATGGTGGACCTTCCTTGATGACGGCGATCTTGTTTTCCGTGAATAATCTCGCCATCGCCTCCTCCAGCGCCTTCTTTGTCGTGCCCTCGCGCTCCGGCATCGCCGCCATGACCGTTGGCGCAAAGGCTGTGCTCCTGGAAGACGACACGCGCCGACCACTTGCGTTGATGGACGAGAGCATTCTTAGGAAGACCTGATCCGCATGGTTGGCCAACAAGGCCGCGTGCGCGGTCGGCTTGCCGTCATCAAGGATGAAGGCGCCCTCATGCCAACGCAGTTTGGTCTCGGCGCCCTTCCGGCCGTAATTTGCCTTCATGTTCTTCAGCAGGCGCAGATCCTCATCGGTCTTGTCTGAGGTGAAATACAGCCTCGACCGCACCGAGTTGTTCCAGGCTGTTGATCCCGAGAGGCCGGTGCCCGACTGCATGCCTTGCACCGAGGGGTGCGACAAGAGGAGCACGGCTAGATCACAGTCCATTGCAAGGCGCCGTAGCATCGATACAAAGAAGCGAACTTGCTTGCGGTTGATCTCGTCACCGCCGAACACGTCCGCTGCCGTATCGAGGATCAGAAGCTTCGGCCGGAATTCCGTCAGCAGATCTGTGATCCGCTGTGCCAGGGCTGTGAGCTCAAGTTCGCGGCTTCGGCGCTTTTCGGTGACGAGTTCGGCATCCTTTCCGGCCATCGGGATAACGCGCATCCTTCCCCTCAGATCGGCGAATGTGCGCTTCATAGCGGTCAGGATGTCATGGCCGCGCCGCTTGAGCTCGCCCTCGTCGTCCTCCGCGGCAAGGTAGACAACGCGCCCCTCCGCCGGCTGAAATCCGAGCGTCTCCAGACCGAGCACGCCAGCCAGGCCGATCTGGTAGGCCAGCAGACTCTTGCCCGTGCCGCCATCACCCGAAAGAAGCGTCACTTGCCGGTTGGGAATAAGACCCTCCAGGTACCATTGACGCTCCGGAATGGGCTGCCCTTCCCAATCGGAAGGATCGATGATCTTGATGGCGTCCGGCTGCTGATTGTCGTTGGACGCGATCGGGGCGCGGCTTGCCTCGATGGCTTCGCGCACGGCGATGCCTTGCATCACCCATCCCAGGATCTTTGGGTCAAACTCCTCGAACGCGGGAGCGTCAGCTGTCATGCCGATGGGCGGCAGCGTGGTGGGGTCGGTGTAAACGAATGGAGTCGCGGTCAGGGGTTTAGCTGTCATGATGGCTACCGCCCCCCGCCGCTACCGCCGCCTTCGCCAACTCATTGGCGATAGCGATGTCGAGCCTGCAGGTTTCGCTAAACACGCGATAGCTGCCGTCAGGCTTTCGGATGAGAGAAAGACCGAGAAGGCGCACTCCTGGAGCCACCTCAGCGCTGAACACGGCAATGCGCCGACGCCCGCTACCAGCGGGTCGATAATCAAAGATTTTCAAGAAAAGAGTCCCTGTGAAGGGTTGCCCCTACTGGGGCGGTGCTCTCGGCTGAAGGGCCGATCGAGCTTAGGCGGCTTCAGCGCCGCTCTGCTTGTTGTCGTTGGCGACGGTGCAGGTCCGCGCCCAACGATCTAACTCTTCGGTGCTGTAAACGACGGCTTTTCCGAAACGCATGAACGCGGGACCGTTGGTCCCATAGCACCGCGCTTTATCGAGGAATGATTTCGAAACGCCGAGATACTCGGCCGCCTCCCGAACCCTGATGTTCGCCACCGGTTGCCTCCGTGGGTTGGCGTTGCATTACACAGGGATAGTGCGACTTCCCCGGCCCCGCACTAAATGGGCACCCCGAAAATTTTGCGGAGATAGGAAGCCGGTGCGGCCGGGTAAAGGGTGTGCTCTGAGGCAAATACGATTTTTAAGGCGATTTGGGGCGAACGATCGGGCCAAACTCGCTTTGTTCGTCTGCACAAGAACAAACGGCCGCAGGCGCTGCCCTGAGACAGATCCCGCGGCCGGCGCCGCGACAGTCCGCACGATCGGCGCGGCACGGGACAGTAGCATGAACGGCAGCGCCCGGCGTGAATGGCACATATGAAAACGGCCCCAGCTTTTGGCGGCGGCTGGGGCCGCTGGAATGCTCCGACACGCAGAGGGGGCTACTACCGGAGCACAGAACTCAAACCGACCGCTCGCGATGTGTTCCTAGGAGGCGGCTGCGGAGTTTGCGAGAACCGACCCATCGCCAAACGCGCGTTCAAACGATGGGCCGTCCCGGGTGGATGTCGTGACACTTGAAGTGCCGCGCCACAGACCGGCATCTCAATCCTCGCGGCCTGAGAGTCGTTCCTTGCAATCTGTTCCCCGAGCGAAACCGTCCCGGCTTTGTTCTTTCGACAACCTAAAAGCGATTTATCCGGTTGTGCGGTTGTGTTTGGGCGAGGTCAATCCCAGGCCATCCCGCGGCGGGTCGCCCGAACACCACGTGAACGCCCGCTATCCACTCCGGGACTTTTTCCGGGACTCTGCGCCGCAAATACCGGGTTTTTCCCCGGGTTTGAGCGGCTTTCGTTCTGCCGCTCGCACCTTGGCCAAGCTGGTAGGCTATTGAAATTACGGGAGATTTAGACGGCGCGGGTTGCGATTGCGCAAAGCGCATTCAATCTCTGGAAGCTTGGATGCACCAACGCCTCCGGCGCGACCGCAAGCACGATCAGCGCGGCAACCGCCAGCGTGCGGAAGGTGATGGCGCGGCGGTCGACCATCACTGCGATCAGCACCACCGCCGTCATGAAGAACGATCTTTGCGTCGCAACCTCCGCGCCCGACAGCAACAGGTAGAACGCGGCCGCGACCAGCGCCGCGGCGGCCGACCATTTCTTGATGGCGGAGCCGGCCGCCAGCCCCGGGATCAAGGCCAGCAGCGCGCGCACCGCGAAGAAGACGACGCCGGCGACGACCGCCATGTGATAGCCGGAGATCGACAGCACATGGCCGAGTCCCGAGACGAACATGGCATCGTTCACGGGCGCGGTGATCGCATCGCGCCGCCCCGTGAGCAGCGCCGTCGCGATCGCGCGGTTATCGCCTTCGAGCGTTGCGCGGATGCGCGCATCGATCGCATCGCGCAGGCCCTGCATGAAGGCCGCGTAGCGCAGCCGCAGGCCGCCAGCATCCGGCGGCGTGGACGCCGTGATCGCGCCCATCACGAAGCCGGAGGCGCCGATGCCCTGGAAGAACATGTCGCGCGAGAAATCATAGCTGCCGGGGCGCACCGGCGAGATCGGCGGCATCAGCCGCGCCTTCAGCTGCACGAAGCTGCCAACCTCAGGCGCCGTGCCCTTGCGCACCGAGAGGCGGACGCGCTCGAGCTTGACGTCGCTGCGCTGCGCCTCCATCGCGCTGACGCGCAGCACGAAGCGGTCGGTGCGCTCGCGGATGTCGCGCGCTTCCACGAAGCCCGACAGCGACACCGAATAGAGCGGTTTTGCCAAAACGGTGTGCGCGATACGCGCGGTCTTCCAGGTCGCCACGGCAAAACCAGCCGCGACCGCCGCGAGCATGATGGCGGGCGCAAACAGCCGGCTCCGCCGGAGCAGCACCGCGCCGAGCATCAGCGCGATGGCTGTGGCAGCAACCACCCACAGCACCGGCTCATGATCGGCGGCGAAATAAAGCGCAATGCCGCCGCCGAAGGCGACCGGCACCCACGGCAACAGCCGGCCAGGCCCGGCCTCGCCCCGAGCCCATTGGCGCAGCGTCTCGATGATCGCCGGCCAGATGCCAAAGCCCGCCGGCGCAAAACCGCCGGCCGGGGTAGCGCGGCCGACCGGCCACGTCCCGGCAACTCCCTGGGACCGTCCTGGCCGGCCCGGCTCCGCCATTCCCCTGCACCTTACGATACGCGACGGCTGCCGAGGCTACCGGACCGTGCGGCTGCGCGAATAGCGGTACGGATCGGGAACAGGCAAAGACCGCCCTACTTTCTCCGGGCTGGCGCCCGTTGCTAGATCAGCGGCGCCTGCGACGAGGCGTGGTGATTGACGATCTTCCAGCCGCCGTCCTCGCGGATGATGACCCAGCTCATCTTGACGACGAGATCATCCCGCTCGCCCGCGAGATCGAACGTGATCTTCGCGGCCATGTTGATCAGATCAGGGCCGGCCTGCGCGGCGTGCACATCGGAGAACGCGGCGCTTGGCCTGCGCCAGCGCGGCAGGCCGTTGAAGTATTCGGCGACGCCGTCCCGGCCGCGATAGAGCTTCGGGTTGGAGCCGAAGAAGAATGCGTCCTTCGCATAGAGCGAGGACAGCGCGGCCGCATCGAGCGTCGCGAAGCCGGCGCACCATTTCGCGATGATGGCGGAAACGATGGCGTCGGCCTCGCTGCTCATGTCCTGCTCAGCCCTTCTCAACCCTTGGCGACTTCCTTCGCGAACGTGTCGCGCAGACCGATCGTGCGCGAGAACACCGGCTTGCCGGGCGTCGAGTCCTTGTCACGCACGAAATAGCCCTGGCGCTCGAACTGCATCGGCTCGGTCGAATTGCTCTCCGCAACGGACGCCTCGACCCGCGCATCGGCGAGGATCTCCAGCGAGTTCGGGTTGAGATCGGTCGCGAAGTTCGAGGCATCCGGGCTCGGATTGGCGAACAGCTGGTTGTAGATGCGGATCTCCGCCGGCTTGGAGGCCGCCGCCGGCAGCCAGTGCATGGTCGCCTTGACCTTGCGGCCGTCGGGCGCGTTGCCGCCCTTGGTCGCGGGATCATAGGTGCAGCGCAGCTCCACCACCTCACCCTTGTCGTTCTTGATCACGCCGGTACACTTGACGAAATAGGCATAGCGCAGCCGCACCTCGTTGCCAGGCGACAGGCGGAAGAACTTCTTCGGCGGGTTCTCCATGAAGTCGTCCTGCTCGATATAGAGCTCACGGCCGAACGTGATCTTCCGCGTGCCGGCCGAGGGATCGTCGGGATGATTGATCGCCTCGAGCTCCTCGGTCTGCCCTTCCGGATAATTCTCGATCACCACCTTGAGCGGCTTCAAGACCGCCATGCGCCGCTGCGCCGTGCGGTTCAGCTCCTCGCGGATGCAGAACTCCAGCATGCCGACATCGACCACGCTGTTGGCTTTGGCGACGCCGATGCGCTTGACGAACTCGCGAAGTGCAGCCGGCGGCACGCCGCGGCGACGCATGCCCGCCATGGTCGGCATGCGCGGATCGTCCCAGCCCGCGACATGGCCGTCGCGGACGAGCTGGGTCAGCACGCGCTTGGACAGCAGCGTATAGGTGAGATTCAGCCGCGCGAATTCGTACTGATGCGGCTGTGAGGGCACCGGCAGCTTCTCGATGAACCAGTCGTAGAGCGGTCGGTGGTCCTCGAACTCCAGCGTGCAGATCGAATGCGTGATGCCTTCGATGGCATCCGACTGGCCGTGGGCATAGTCGTAGCTCGGGTAGATGCACCATGCGTTGCCGGTGCGCGGATGGTGCGCATGCAGGATGCGGTACAGCACTGGGTCGCGCAGATTGATGTTGCCCGCGGCCATGTCGATCTTGGCCCGCAGCACGCGCGCGCCGTTGGGGAATTCGCCCGCCTTCATGCGGCGGAACAGGTCGAGGTTCTCCTCCACGGAGCGTTCGCGGAACGGCGAATTCTTGCCGGGCTCGGTCAACGTGCCGCGCGAGAGGCGGATCTCCTCCTGGGTCTGGTCGTCGACATAAGCGAGGCCGTCGCGGATCAGCTGCTCCGCCCATTCGTACAGGCGGTCGAAATAGTCCGAGGCGAAGAACAGGTTCTTGCCCCAGTCAAAGCCGAGCCAGCGCACGTCGGCCTGGATTGAATCGATATATTCCTGCTCTTCCTTGACCGGGTTGGTGTCGTCGAAGCGCAGGTGGCAGCGGCCCGGAAACTCCTGGGCGACGCCGAAGTTGAGTGCGATCGACTTGGCGTGGCCGATATGCAAGTAGCCGTTCGGCTCCGGCGGGAACCGGGTCACGATCTCCTTGTATTTGCCCTGATCGAGGTCGGCCTGGATGATGTCACGAATGAAATCGCGCCCAACCTCAGCTGCCACCGGTTCTATCATTACGAAAATCCTGTAGGGAAATCAGCGGTCCTTCTGCCAAATTCGCGTGGCCGCGCCAAGAGCTTACAAGAGCTTAAGCAAGGCCTGCCGGGTCCGCCGTCGCCCTTTAGTTATGTCCCGTTCCTGCTATACACCACCGCCTCCAATGCATAGGCCCTGCCAAGAATGTCCGATTCCGTCGTCACGCGCTTCGCTCCCTCGCCGACCGGCTTCCTCCATATCGGGGGCGCCCGCACGGCGCTGTTCAACTGGCTCTATGCCAAGAAGCACGGCGGCAAGATGCTGCTGCGGATCGAGGACACCGACCGGGAACGCTCCACGGAAGCGGCGATCGGCGCCATCCTCGACGGGTTGAAGTGGCTCGAGCTCGGCTGGGACGGCGAGGTCATCTACCAGTTCGCCCGCGCCGCCCGGCACCGCGAGGTCGCCGAGCAGCTGCTCGCCGATGGCAAGGCCTACCGTTGCTACGCCACCGCCGAAGAGCTCGCCGCCATGCGCGAGAAGGCGCGCAGCGAGGGGCGCACCCGCCTCTATGACGGCATGTGGCGCGACCGCGACGCGGCCACGGCTCCGAGCCACGTCAAGCCCACCATCCGCCTGCGCGCGCCGCAGACCGGCGAGACCGTGATCGAGGACCAGGTCCAGGGCCGCGTGGTCTGGCAGAACGAGAACCTCGACGATCTCGTCCTGCTGCGCGGCGACGGCAACCCGACCTACATGCTCGCCGTGGTGGTCGACGACCACGACATGGGCGTCACCCATGTGATCCGCGGCGACGACCACCTGATCAACGCCGCCCGCCAGAAGCAGATCTACGATGCGATGGACTGGGAGCTGCCCAGCATGTCCCATATCCCGCTGATCCACGGCCCGGACGGCTCGAAACTCTCCAAGCGGCACGGCGCGCTCGGCGTCGATGCCTACCGCGCGATGGGGTACCTGCCGGCTGCGCTGCGCAACTACCTGGTCCGGCTCGGCTGGAGCCACGGCGACCAGGAGATCTTCTCGACCGAGGAGATGATCGACGCGTTCGATCTCGGCAGCGTCGGCCGCGCCGCCGCCCGCTTCGATTTCGCCAAGCTGGAAAACCTCAACGGCCACTACATCCGCCACGCCGACGATCAATCGCTCGTGAAGATGTTCGAGGACGTGCTCGACCACGTCGTGCCGAGCCGCGACGAGATCAAGGCCAAGTTAAACGACACCACGCGCGCGCAGCTGCTCAAGGCCATGCCGGCGCTCAAGGAGCGCGCCAAGACATTGATCGAGCTGATCGACGGCGCCCATTTCATCTTCGCCGACCGGCCGCTGGCGCCGGATCCCAAGGCGCAGGCGCTGTTGACGCCCGAGAACCGCAAGCTGATCGGCCAGCTACATTCCGCGCTGGAGAAAGTCGAGACGTGGAGCGGCGCCACCACCGAGGCCGCGCTGCGCGCCTTTGCCGAGGAAAATAGTCTCAAGCTCGGCGCGGTCGCCCAGCCGCTTCGGGCGGCGCTCACCGGACGGACGACGTCCCCTGGTATATTTGAGGTTTTGGAGGTGCTTGGACGCCAGGAAAGCCTCGGCCGGCTTAGGGATCAGTCTACGACGTAAGTCGACCATGCGTGCGGCGATCTTGCAGCGCACATAGCAATAATATACCCATCTCCCCCACATTCTGGAACATCCGGCCTGCCCCCATGGTCGCCCTGGGGGTCTCCGGCTCCGGCCCGTCTCACCACACATCGGGGACCTCTGATGGACGCAAAAGAAAGCCCAAAGACCGCGACGCTGACGGTCGGAAACAAGAATTTCGATCTTCCGATCCTCAGCGGCAGCGTCGGGCCTGACGTCATCGATATCGGCAAGCTCTACGGCCAGTCCGGCCTGTTCACCTACGATCCGGGCTTTACCTCGACCGCGAGCTGCCAGTCCAAGATCACCTATATCGACGGCGACGCGGGCGTGCTGGAATACCGCGGCTACCCGATCGAGCAGCTCGCCGAGCATGGCGACTTCCTGGAGACCTGCTACCTCCTGCTCTACGGCAACCTGCCGACCGCCGCGCAGAAGAAGGATTTCGACTACCGCGTGACCCATCACACGATGGTGCACGAGCAGATGGCCCGTTTCTTCCAGGGCTTCCGCCGCGACGCCCATCCGATGGCGATCATGGTCGCGGCCGTCGGCGCGCTGGCCGCGTTCTATCACGATAGCACCGACATCAACGATCCGAAGCAGCGCATGATCGCCTCGATGCGCATGATCGCGAAGATCCCGACGCTGGCTGCGATGGCCTACAAATACACCGTCGGCCAGCCCTTCGTTTATCCGAAGAACTCGCTCGGCTTTGCCGAGAACTTCCTGAACATGTGCTTCGCGGTGCCTTGCGAAGACTACAAGGTCAGCCCGGTGCTCGCCGACGCGCTGGAGAAGATCTTCATCCTGCACGCCGACCACGAGCAGAACGCCTCGACCTCGACGGTGCGCATCGCCGGCTCCTCGGGCGCCAACCCGTTCGCCTGCATCGCGGCCGGCATCGCCTGCCTCTGGGGCCCGGCCCATGGCGGCGCCAACGAAGCCGCGCTGAACATGCTCTATCAGATCGGCACGGTCGACAAGATCCCCGAGTTCATCGCCAAGGTGAAGGACAAGAATTCCGAAGTCCGCCTGATGGGCTTCGGCCACCGGGTCTACAAGAACTACGATCCGCGCGCCAAGATCATGCAGAAGATGTGTCATGCCGTGCTCAAGGAGACCGGCCATGGCGACGATCCGATGCTGAAGGTGGCGATGGAGCTCGAGAAGATCGCGCTCAGCGACCAGTACTTCATCGACCGCAAGCTCTACCCGAACGTGGACTTCTATTCGGGCATCACGCTGAAGGCGATGGGCTTCCCGGTCTCGATGTTCACCGTGCTGTTCGCGGTCGCCCGCACCGTCGGCTGGATCAGCCAGTGGAGCGAGATGATCGAGGATCCCCAGCAGAAGATCGGCCGCCCGCGCCAGCTCTACACCGGCGTCGCCAAGCGCGATTACGTGCCGATCGACAAGCGCTAACGTCGGCCATCACGCCTTTCGCAGCGGCGCCATCGCAAGATGGCGCCGTTTTGTTTGCGCCCGCACTTTCCCTCGTGCTGCCACGCACAACAACAAGTCCATGCTCACGGCGGCAAGCGCCTTGACAGCCTAAATGCTCCGCGCGCATTCTTACTCTAAGTAAGAATGACGACAGGGATGGAAATGCCGGAGCAGCCGAGAAGTCGGCGGCAGACGCGCGCTGCCATTTTGACTCATCTGCTTCAGTCGGGCGGCTCGTTTCGTCCGCCGCTGGCCAAGGCCGTGCGTCTGTCGGAAGCGAGCCTGTCGCGCATCCTGCTCGACCTGAAGGCCGAGGGTCTGATCGAGGAAGTGCGGCGCCCTGCCCCTTACGTCGGCGGCCCGACCGGTCTCGTGTCGCTGGACGGCGCGGTGGCGCTGGCAGCCTTCGAGCTGACGACGCAGCGGCTCAGCGTCGGGGTCGGCGGCCTGTCGGGTGAGCTGCACTACACCGAGCGTGTGCCGCTCCCGAAGACGCCTGACGTCGAGACCGTCGGCCGGGCATTTCGCGAAGCGATGACGTTGTTGCGCGACTGGACGCGGCGCCGCCGGATCACCCTCTCGCAGATCGGCGTCTCGATTCCCGGCCTCGGCCGTCTCAGCATATCGGCCAATCCGATCATTCCCTGCGACGTCGCTCGCATCAGCGACATGTTCGGCGAGATGTTCGCCGGCGTGCCGCTCGAATTCACCAATTCGGTCGTCGCGCATGCCACCTTTCACCGCTGCCGCACGGAAAACTACCCGTTCAACGACACGCATCTGTTCGTGCTCGTCAGCCACGGCGTCGCCGGCGCCTGGATGGATGATCCGGCCGAGACCGATGCTCTGCAGCCGATCGAGCTCGGCCACATGGTGTTCGGGCCTGACGGACCGCGCTGCCGCTGCGGACATCACGGCTGCGTCGAGGCCTATACGTCGATTCCCGCGCTGGCTGCGCTTCTCGGCGTTTCCGAGACCGAGCTGCTCCAGCTCGGCAACGAATGGGTCAACACGGTCCCGATCTCATCGCGCGTGCGGCAGGATTTGCGCCGTCGGCTGTTCCGGCTCGGCCTTGCGATCGGCAATACGCTGAACGTCAAGCCGTGCGGCGGCGTTGCGATCAGCGGCTGGCCGTCGCTTCTCGCTGAAGAGGATCGGCAAGCACTGGTCGATGGGAT
This sequence comes from Bradyrhizobium yuanmingense, assembly GCF_900094575.1. GTDB lineage: Bacteria > Pseudomonadota > Alphaproteobacteria > Rhizobiales > Xanthobacteraceae > Bradyrhizobium > Bradyrhizobium yuanmingense. The sequence goes on from NZ_FMAE01000005.1 coordinate 448,979, forward strand.
CGACGCCTGCCTGCTGGGCGGACGCAAACTGGCGCAGGTCTCCCTCGCCTTCGTGCCGCCGTCGACCGGCAACGATCCGCAGGCTGCGCTCGCCTTCGCCGCCTTTTGTCTCGCCAGCCGTGGCGGCATGCCCGCGGCATCGACGGAGGCGGCCTGACATGCGCTGAGCCCAAACGGCCTGTAAAGCGCGAAAGATTTCACACCGGGAGGAACTGCCATGCCGATCACAACAACAAGGCGTCGTCTGCTCGCTGGCTCCGCTGCCGCGCTCGCCTTTCCGCACCTTGCCCGCGCGCAAGGCGCGGCCAAGCCGCGACTGACCGCGATCTCGCAATGGTCGGCGGGCAGCGACGGGGCGGCCATTACGGCGCTCGGCAAGAAATTCGAGGAGAAGGGCGGCGTTTGGCAGCACTCGCCCGTCCCCGGCTTCACCACCGAGATGATGAACAAGCTGCGCGCGCAGATCATGGCCGGCGATCCGCCGGCTTGCTCGCAGCTCAAGGGGCCCGAGATTGCGGCCTGGTCGAAGATTGCGCCCACCGTCAATCTCGATGCCCTCGTCGCGGCCGCCGGCTACGAGAAGGTCGTCGCTCCGGACCTTGCAAAGCTGCACAAGCCCGGCGGCAAATGGATTGCGCTGCCGCTACAGATCTACAGCACCAACATGCTCTTCCTGTCCAAGCGCGCGATGGACAAGGCGAAGGCGGACAAGGTCCCCGTCACCTGGGCCGACTTCAACGACCTCGCCGAAAAGATGAAGGCGGGCGGAGTCGCCTCTCCTATCGCCAATGGCGGCACCCGCCCGGACGACGGACAGAAATTCGAGGCGGCTCTCGCGGGCATCAGTCCGCTCGCCTATCGCGCGGCCATCATGAATCTCGAGAAGAAGGCCCTCGAGGGTCCGGAGATCAAGGCCGCGTTCGCCCAGGTCCGCAAGATCGCCGACTGGATGGACCCCAACGTCGGCGCCCAGCATTTCTCGACCAACCTGAAGCGCTTCATCGACGGCGACATGGGCATGATGATCATGGGCGGATGGGCGCAGGGCGTATTGCGCAATGCCGGCTTCAAGCTCGAGGACTTCATGATTGCGCCAGGCCCGAGCGACAACGGCAAGCCGGTCTTCCTGTTGAATGCCGACGCCTTCATCTTCTGGCAGCGCAAGGAGGCGGACCTGCAAGCCGGCCAGACCCTGATGGCTCAGCTCGTCATGGATCCGGCGATCCAGACCATGTACTCGCAGATCACCGGCTCCATCCCCGTGCGCACTGACGTCGATCTATCAGGCGAAGGCTGGTCAGAGGGGCAACGAACAACCTCGAAGGCCTTGAAGGAGGCCATCGCCAGCAATCAGGCCGTCCTCAGCATGGCGCACAACATGGCGCAGGAAAACGGAATGACCGCGGCGATGATCGACGTAATCACAGAGTACGTGAAGAACAAGACGATCAAGCCGGAGCAGGCGGCCACCCGCCTCGCCGAGGCCGTCGAGGGCGCGCGTTGAGCAATGCCGCCACGATGAGACCGGGCCGGCCGGCGCTTCCCGAATGGGTGCGCCGGCTGCCCGAATATCTGACGATCTGGGTGCCGCTGCTGCTGTCGGCGGCGCACCTCGTCTCGTTTTCGCTCTGGACGATCTGGATCTCGTTCACGCCGTCCACCCTCGTTCCCGTTGCGGGCTGGGTCGGCTTGCGCAACTACACGGCGGTCACGGCATCGCGCAACTGGCAAATCGCCTTCGACAATTTGCTGCTGTTCGGCAGCGCTTTCGTGCTGCTGAGCGCAGCGACCGGCCTCATCCTCGCGATCCTGCTCGATCAGCGCATTCGTGGCGAGAACGTGCTGCGCTCCATCTTCCTCTATCCCCTGGCGGTGTCCTTCGTGGTCACCGGCACGGTCTGGAGCTGGCTGCTCAATCCCGGTCTCGGGATCCAGAAGCTGGTGCACGACCTCGGCTGGACCTCTTTTAAGTTCGACTGGCTGATCGACCGCGACATGGCGATCTGGACCATTGTCATCGCCGCGATCTGGCAATCCTGCGGCTTTGCCATGGCGCTGTTCCTTGCCGGCCTTCGCTCGGTCGATCCCGACATCATCAAGGCCGCGCAGATCGACGGCGCGGGACCGGTCCGAACCTACCGGCGTATCATCCTGCCGTCGCTGTGGCCGATCACGGTCACCGTCGTGGTGATCCAGTTGCAGTTCGCGATCTCGACCTTCGATCTCGTGCGCGCACTCACCAACGGCGGACCAGGAATCGCGACCCAGCTGCCGGCACTCGTCGTCTACGACCTGATGTTCCAGCGCAGCCTGCTCGGCCGCGGCGCGGCGGCGGCCGTGCTGATGTTGCTCATTCTTCTCGCGGTGCTGCTGCCCTACGCGGCGTGGCGATACATCCAGCGACGGCGAGGCGCCCATGCCTGACCGCAGCTTCGCACCGACCCGGATCCTGATCTATCTCGCCGTCTTCTTGATCGCCGCGGCCTGGCTCGCGCCGCTCGTGGTCGTGGTGCTGAACTCGCTGCGGACCAACGAGGAGATCGCGCAGGGATCGATGATCGGCTGGCCGCAGCATCTGTCCTGGAGCAACTACGCCGCAGCCTGGAGCGGCTTCTGTGTCGCCGAGACCTGCGCCGGCATCCGGCCCTACATGCTGAACTCCGCGCTGGTCACGATTCCCGCCACGATCTTCTCCACCCTGCTCGGCGCAATCGCCGGTTACGCCGTGTCGCTCTGGCGCTTCCGAGGCGACAACTGGATCTATGGCATCGTGACGCTTGGCCTGTTCCTCCCCCAGCAGATGCGCCTGTTGCCCTGGACCATCGTGCTGCGGGACATCGGCCTCATCAACACGCTGACCGGCCTCGTGCTGATTCACACCATTCAGGGGCTCTCATTCACCACGCTGTTCTGCCGGAATTATTATGTCGCCATTCCCCATGAACTGATCAGGGCCGCCCGCATCGACGGCGCCGGCTTCTTCCGCATCTTCTGGCGCATCATCCTGCCGCTCTCAGGTCCCATCCTGATCGTCACGGTGATCTGGCAGTTCACCCATATCTGGAACGAGTTCCTCTATGGCGTGACGTTCACCACCGGCCAGCAGCAGCCCGTCACCGCAGCGCTTATCGCGCTGTCCGCCGCCGTCGCGGATATCCCGCAGCATGGCGTGCAGAGCGCAGCGGTGATCATCGCCGCGCTGCCCACGCTGTTGATCTACCTGCTCGGCGGCAAGTACTTCGTCCGCGGCCTGACTGCCGGGGCCGTGAAATGATGGAGTTGTCATGGCAGCACTGAGCATTCGCGCCCTGTCCAAGCGTTACGCCAATCTGGAGGTGCTGAAGGACATCGCGCTCGACATCGAGAGCGGCGAGTTCACCGTGCTGGTCGGCCCGTCCGGCTGCGGCAAGTCCACCCTGCTCAACATCGTCGCCGGGCTCGACCGCCCGAGCGCGGGAACGATCGAAATCGGCGGCCGCGTGGTCAATGACGTCGCGCCGAAGGACCGCGACATCGCCATGGTGTTCCAGTCCTACGCGCTCTATCCCTCGATGACCGTGCGCCAGAACATCACCTTCGGCATGGAATGCCGTCACGTTCCCAAAGCCGAGCAGGACGCTGCGGTCGGCCACGTCGCAAAACTGCTCCAGATCGAGCCGCTGCTCGGCCGCAAGCCCTCGCAATTGTCCGGCGGCCAGCGCCAGCGAGTGGCGATGGGACGCGCGCTGGTGCGCAATCCCCTGCTCTTCCTGTTCGACGAACCGCTCTCCAATCTCGATGCCAAGCTGCGCGTCGAGATGCGGATGGAGATCAAGCGCCTGCACCAGCGCATCGGCGCCACCATCGTCTACGTCACCCACGACCAGATCGAGGCGATGACGATGGCGACGCGGATCGCCGTGATGCATCAGGGCAGCGTGCAGCAATTCGCCGATCCCGACACCGTGTACCGCTATCCCGCCAATCTGTTCGTCGCACGCTTCATGGGCTCGCCGCCGATGAACACCATGCCGGCGCGGCTCGAGGCCGAAAATGACGGTCCGGTCGTCGTGATCGGCGCGGGACGGCCCGACGAGCTTCGTCTGCGCCTGAGGGGATATGACGCCGCAGCACCCTTTGTCGGGCGCAAGGTGGTGTTCGGAATCAGGCCGGAATGCATCGCTGAGGGGAGCCGCACGTTTTCCAGCGAAGCGCCTGTCCTCGTCGAGGCGCCGGTGGAGCTGGTCGAGCCCACCGGCGCCGAGACGATGGTGCTCCTGCGGCTCGGCGGCGAGCCCGCGATGGCACGAGTCTCGCCGGATATCCGCCCCGCGCCCGGCACGTCCGCCGCCTTCGCGCTCGACACCCGCCGCATTTGCCTGTTCGACCCCGAGACGGAGCGCCTGATCGCATGACGAAGACGACCTATTCCAGCCTAGCCGGCAGCGTGGTGCTGATCACCGGAGGCGCCAGCGGCATCGGCGCCGCCTTCGTCCGGGCCTTCGCGGGCCAAGGCGCCCGGGTCGCCTTCTTCGACATCGATAAGGACGCCGGCGAAGCCCTGGTGCGGGAAATAGCGGCCTCGTCCGGGCCTGCGCCGCTGTTCGTGCCCTGCGATCTCCTCGACATCGATGCCCTGCGCAGCGCGATGGCAGAAGCCCGCCGCTCGCTTGGCGACGCCGCCGTTCTCGTCAACAACGCCGCCAACGATCAGCGCCAGGCTCTCGCCGAGGTCACGCCGTCCGAGTTCGACTGGATGATCGGCGTCAATCTCAAGCACGTCTTCTTCGCGGCGCAAGCGGTGGTGCCACAGATGCAGGCGCGCGGCGGCGGCTCGATCATCAACATGTCGTCGATCGCCTGGATGCGCGGCGCGCCGGCACTGCCGGTCTACGCCGCGGCGAAAGCGGCGATCGTCGGCTTCACCAACTCGCTGGCGCGCTCCGTCGGTCCCGACCGCATTCGCGTCAACGCGATCGCGCCGGGCATGGTCATCACCGAGCGCCAGCGCAGGCTGTGGTATCCGGACGATCGGGTCATCGCCGAGATACGCTCGCGCCAGGCGGTGCCCGATGCGGTAACGCCCGAAGACATTGCCAATATGGCACTGTTCCTCGCCTCCGACGAAAGCCAGCGCATCACCAGCCAGTGTTTCAGGGTTGATGGCGGACTCGCCTAGGCCGGTGCGCATAAGACCGTTCGAGTGCCCTTTGCTTAGCCCTACGTGACGTTCGACAATAGTGATTGGAACTAGGAAACCTTGGGAGGTTCGCGCGTTTAGGGGCCGGAGCAAGCCGTGGAGGAGAAGCATGCGAACAGCAATTCTCGCATTGATTGTAGTTGCCGGAAGCGCAATGAGCTTCCAAGCAACGGCCCAACAGCAAAAGGCCGCACCCAGTGAGCAAACCAAGGAGGAGATGAAGCGCGACGTGGACCGGGAGCTCAAGGCTGGCCAGCCCAACGAGCAGATGCAGCGCGATGCGGACAAAGGGATCAAGACCCGCAACTCCGGAGAGTCCGGATACGTGGCCGATCAAGACAAGCCGGCCGCTTCGGCGCATCCTCCGGGCCGACCGGGAAGTGAGCAGACCACGGGTTCGGGTAGCCAGACCGGCACTCCGAAATAGAACACTCGGCCTGCTCTGCGTCTACGGCGAGTTGCGCGGGCGCCGGAAGTGGCCAATTCACGGGTCGCATGCGGTCCCGGGTTAGCGGGTCGTCCGCCTGGTTGCCGCCCAAATGTCCTCCCGGGGTCAGTATGTCGCGCTCAGTGTACGCGTGGAGCGAGACCCCGGGGGCAAGTGCGGGCCGTCATAGGGCGCACAAGCGCCAGTCGAGGCAAGGACGGCCTCCGCGTTCTGTCCACCGCCGATAGCCGACATCCAAGCTGCCTCAAATTATCCGGCTAAGGGCCACGGTGCGACCTGGAGCGGGATGTTACTCTATGAACAGCAGTCCCCTCTTCTTATCGCCGTCAAACGTATTTACAGCGTCGAACAGCCGCTTCCGTTCGACTAGCCACGGCTGGAAATCGAAATTGACATCGAGCACGAAAACGAGGTCTTCGGCTTCGAAATAGCCCCCAATTGGGGAATGGTGTCCACTACCAGCACCAAAAATATGAGCGCGATCGAAATTCACGATGTAGCGTCGCCGCGGATCGTTGGAGCGACGGAGATGCTCCAGAAACTCATTTTCGCTGAGATCGCGCAAGACAGTAACTTTCCGGCTGGTGTTGGACTGGGCGATGTTGGCCAGTTCGTCAAGCGTGAGCCCCATGATGCATACGCCTGTCCAGCAACTCCACGTCCCGGCCAACACCTTGCCTTCCGTCCTTGCCGCCTCGCCAAGGGACCGATACGCATTTGCAACAGCGGCAGGTCCGCAGCGAGAGCCATTTGACTGCCAATCAACGTGTCCTTCAAATGTTGCTGCCACGGGCAGGTGCCACGCACGCTCAATAAGCTCCGGAGTACGTGTGACCGATGAGGCTATGGCTTCTGATGGCACGTGCGATTGATTGACCACCAGGGCTCCGGCACACACCAGACTCAGGGCAATCACCAAGCTACTGATGCTTACGCGGTGCCATCGCTTCATGGATCGGAACCTTGGCGGCAATGACGACTTAGGCGCGCAAATTATACTCGGAAGCCGGAGAGCGCGAAGAAGATACCTGTCCGCGTTCGTCCGGGCTGAAAATGCGAACATAATCTCCGACAGGACGACCCGAGTTCTTCTTTGGGTCGAACAGGAAAGTGACAGCCAATCGGACCCTTTCCGCGGCATCCCCGAGATGTATCAGCGTCGAGATCTCAGTGCTAGACTTCCTGCTCCTACCGATTAGGAGGACGAACATGCCCGATAGCGTCTACAAGGTCATTGAACTGGTCGGTACTAGCAGCGACTCATGGGAGAAGGCGGCCGCTAACGCAGTCGAGCAAGCTGCTAAATCTCTCCGAGATCTCCGCATTGCAGAAGTCGTCAAGCTCGATATGCAACTGGATGACAAGGGAAAAGTTGAGGCCTATCGCGCCAAGCTCAACGTATCGTTCAAGTTCGAGGGCTCCTGAGCCTCAGCACCTCGCCGCTTCGGGCGAGGACGGCTCATTGGACAGGCGCGTTGCGGTCCGCCAGCCGGACGCTGTGGCCCATCCCGGAAGTTGGCACTAGTCCGAGCGGGACCGAAATGCTTTGATGCGCAGGAGCGTATGGCGCGTGGTGGCCCCATGTACATGGTCATTCGCAAGTACAGCAAGGTTCGTTCGGTCGCGGACGCCGCTCGTCGCGCCAAGAGCGGCGTTGGTGAGATCCTAAGACAATCGCAGGGATTCAAATCTTACCATGTGCTGGATGCGGGCGACGGTGTCGGTATCGCGGTGATGATATTTGACGACCGCGAAAGCGCCAACGCAGCGAACGCCAAGATACTGGCATTTGTTCAAGCCAGTCTACCGGACCTCGAACTTGGAGTTCCTGAAATCGCTGCCGGCGAGGTTTTGGTGAACATAGAGCCCAATGGGTCCTCGGGCATCAAGTAGCCGAAAACGCTGCCTGTTGCATGGCCCGCCGCCCGCTGATCGTGCAGTCTACCCGACCTGCATCGCGTTTGCGGCGGTCGCGCCCCGGCACCGGCATATGCCGGCCAAGAATCTGGCGACTGCGCTAATTTTCGAGGAGCACAATGCCATGAAGCAACACACCTCCGAAGCATTTTCCACCACAGCCAGGAAACTGCTCATGCGGATGCGCATCGTGATGCCACCCAGGGACCCCGATGAAGACGAGGAGGATGAAGACGAGGAGGACGAAGACGAGGATGAGCAAGATGATGCCGACGAACCGGCGGTCGTGCGCGAGCCGGACGAAGACTAGACTAGCCGGTGTCTGGCAGTCGCCGTTATACTATCTCTGATGGGCTGGGATGCGAAAGACATAGCGCTTCTCAAAAGGCTCTGGTCCGCGGGGCAGAGCGCGGCGCAGATTGCGCGCCATCTCGGCTGCAGTCGTAACGCGGTATGCGGTATGCTGAACCGTCTGGGCCTGAAGCGCGGCCACAAGCCGCCCACAGCGCAGCCCCAGATAAGGCCGGCCCCGAAGCTGAGGCCGTCGTCGGCCGCCTGCGCCCGTCCCATCGCGCGGAGGGTGTCGCCGAGTACAGCAGAGAGGGAGCTGCCAAAGGAATTCAGCCGGCAGCAGCTTTACGCCATTCTGGCTGAGGCGGTCAGAAACACTGGTTAAGAGCTCACCACGAACGTCCTTGCCCTCCCGTCCATGTCGGCCGCGTCGTTACTTTGCAAATAAGCGTCGGCCACCCGCGAGACAGAAACAGGGCCCACCTCACACGCATACGTTGATGGAACCGGGTTTTAGCTCGCGTTGTTTCGGCTCGGGGTCGTCACAGCCACGTCGCTATAGAGAAGCCCTGTATACGGGAGTATAGTCGCCAAAGGCATATTCCCGATCGATCTTGATCGGCTCCGGGGGGACGCGATCCGGCACGAGAAATCTGTCGATTGATCCATCACGCGTGAGCAAGAGATGATCATGCAACATGCGATTGAAGTGCCGTCGGTCGCCCTCGATTCGAATGAGTGCAAGCGCCCCGAGGAGGCACTGCGCGAGAGCGAGGAGCGCTTTCGCACGCTGGTGCAATTCTCCTTCGATGTGTACTGGGAAACGGACGCGGAGCATCGCTTCATCCGCCAAGAGTTCGCCGAGACGCTTCCCGAGCCGCCGGTCTCCGAGATCGGCAGGACACGATGGGAGATCCCGTATCTCGAACCTGACGCAGATGGCTGGCGCAAACACCGGGAGATACTCGACGCTCACCTCCCGTTTCGCGATTTCGAGCTCGCGCGGCCGATGCCCGACGGCGGCAAACGCTATATTTCCGTCTCTGGGCTGCCCATCTTTGACAAGACAGGGAACTTCGTGGGTTACCGAGGTGTGGGGCGCCACATCACGGAGCGCAAGCGCGCCGAACAGGCGCTGATCGAGAGCGAGGCCCGTTTCCGTACCTTCGTGGACCACGCGACCGATACGTTCATGCTGCACAGTGAAGATGGTCACGTTCTCGATGTGAATCGGAATGCCTGCGAAAGTCTCGGCTACAGCCGGACCGAACTGGTTGGGGCAACTGCGGCCTTGTTCGATCTGGAGATGGATGAAGCGACTTGGCGTCGCAACCGCGAGCGTCTCAAGGCCGGCGGCATCGCCACGCTCGAGAGGCGCTATTGCCGAAAGGATGGCACTGTGTTTCCCGTCGAAGTTCGTATGCGCGAGTTCTGCGAAGTCGGACAGTCACGAATCATTTGTCTGAGCCGCGACATCACCGAACGGAAGCGAACCGCCGAGACGTTCCGCGAGATGCAAGCTGAACTAACACACGCCAATCGCGCGGCGGCAATGGGCCAGGTCACGGCTTCGGTGACACACGAACTAAGCCAACCAATCACCGCGGTGCTCTGCAACGCAGAGGCCGCACTGAACTGGCTAGGAACACAATCTCCGAATTTCGAAAAGGCACAGCAGGCGCTCGTATCCATCGTCACAGAAGCCAAGCGAGGCGGCGAGATCATCAGTTGGATCCGTTCCTTGATCAAGAAAGCTCCGGCGCCGAAGGAGAGCGTCGATGTCAATGGTGCAATCCTGGACGTGATCACCATCGCCCGTAGCGAGCTGCTCAAACATGATGTCTCGATCCAGACCGACCTCGCTCCGGGCTTGCCGCTCGTGAAGGGCTATCGCGTTCAGCTGCAACAGGTGGTTCTCAATTTGATCCTCAACGCGATCGAGGCAATGAACTGTGTCGACGTTGGCGGACGAGAGCTGCGGATCAGCACGGCTGCAGATGCTTCAAATCTCGTTGTTGTCGCCGTACGGGATACCGGACCTGGACTTGACGTCGCAATCGTTGACCGCCTGTTCGAGCCCTTCTACACCACCAAGCCGGACGGAACCGGCATGGGCTTGTCGATTTGCCAATCGATCATCGAGGCGCACGGAGGACGACTTTGGACTGGTGCCAATGAACCACAGGGGGCGGCGTTTCACTTTAGTCTGCCTTCGCAACAGGAGTGATCCACGTCGCTTTAGCGTAACTCACGCCTTCGCTGTTGCGTTTCTTGGCGTCTGCTCTTTGGAGGGCAGCTCACGCTTTGGAGGGGGCGGCTCAAGCAGACTTCTATGAAACACCCTGGCTCGTTCGCCGACCCTGGCGCATCGTTGCGAGCACGATGTCGGCGGCGAGCACGCTCGGCGATGTGTTGCCGGTCGACATGATCTGATCGAGCCTGGCGAAGGCCTCGACCTGCTGCCGGCGCAGCGGAGACTCCGTCAGCACGTCCCGAAGCGCCGGCGCCAGCTTCTCCGGCGTGCATTCCTCCTGCAAATACTCGGGAATGACATCCTTGCCGATCACGAGATTGGCAAGGATCACCGAGGAGACACGGATCGCGCGTCGCAGGATGAACGCCTCGATCGCGCCGACGCGATAGGCCGTCACCATCGGAATGCCCGACAGCGCGAGCTCGAGCGTCACCGTGCCGGATTTCGCCAGCGCGGCGTGAGCGATGCGGAAGGCCGCACGCCGCTCGTTCTCGCCGATCACGATCTGAGGCTTGACCGGCCAGCTCGCGATGCCTTCGCGGATGGTGGCTTCGAGATGCGGCATGGTCGGCAGCATCAGTTCGAACGCACAGCCCTCACCCCTTAAGCGACCGAGCGTTGCGCCGAACACGTCGAGATGATGCCTGACCTCGCTGCGGCGGCTGCCGGGCAGCACCAGCAGCACCGGCGGCTCACTGTCGCGGCACGCCTGCTCCTCCGCACTCGGCCGCAGCGAGCCCAATTGCTCAATCAGGGGATGGCCGACATAGCTGCAGGGCGGGCCGCCGAGCTTGCGGTATTCCTCGGGCTCGAACGGCAGCAGGCCGAGCACGTGGTCGACATAGCCGAGCATGGTCCGCGCCCGTCCTGGCCGCCATGCCCAGAGCTGCGGCGAGACGTAGTCGACGATCGGGATCGCGGGATTGCGCGCGCGCACGCGGCGGGCGACGCGATGGGTGAAGTCGGGGCTGTCGATGATGACGAGCACGTCGGGCGCGGCCTCGGTCACTGCGTCGGCGGTCTGCCGGATCAGCCGCAGGATCTTCGGCAATTGCTGCACCACCGCGGCAAACCCGACGATCGAGAGCTCCTCGATCGGAAACAGCGATTCCAGGCCCTCGCGCGCCATAGTGCGGCCGCCGACGCCGACGAACTGCACGCCGTCGCCGAGGCGCTGGCGCAGCACCTTCATCAAGGCGCTGCCGAGCCTGTCGCCGGACTCCTCCGTCGCGATCAGGAAGATCTTCCGCTTGGGATCACGCGACATCACGCGGGCAGGCCGATGACGAAGAGATATTTGGCATCGGCAAGCGCGATCATCGTCTGCGGCTCGGCGGCGATGGTGTTGCCCGCGATGACGGCGATGCCGGCAAGGCCGGCAGCCGCGACGCCCTCGATGGTGCGCGGACCGATCGTCGGCAGGTCGAAGCGCAGGTCCTGGCCGCTCTTCGGCGCCTTCACCAGCACACCGCGTCCGGTGGCGGCGCGGATGCGGCCCTCCTCGCGCAGCCTCGCGACGCGGGCGAGCAGCGCGTCGGTGCCCTCGATGTCCTCGACCGCCACCACGTGGCCATCGATCACGACCACGGCCTGGCCGATGTCGAACGGGCCGAGCGCGGTCAGCACCGCCCGGCCGCGCGCGATGTCGGCCTTGCTGGCATCGCTCGGCCAGGCGCGGCTGATGCAGCCCTCGGGCATCAGGAGATCCGGCGCGACGTCCTTGATGCCGACCATCCGGAAGCCGTCCTGCTCGAGGATGCGGCCCACACCCGACAGCAAATGATCGTCGCCGCCACGGAAGGCGCGGATGACGTTGCCGAGCAGGCGCAGCGTCGTGAAGTCGAACCGGATCTCGGACAGCGAAGGCCGCACCAACGTGCCGATGAAGATCAGGTCGCGGCAGCCCTCCTCGCGGAACAGCCGCATCGCGCGTCCGAGCTGGCCGACGGAGATCCAGCGATGCCGGTACTTCTCCACCCGCTGGGGATCGCAGGCGCCGCGCAGCGGAAACAGCACCGGCGTGATGCCGTGCGCGGCGAGCGACTCGGCGACCGCGAACGGCATGGCTCCGCCCCCGGCGACGATGCCGACCGGTGACGAAACCTGCAAAGCCGCCGATGTCGTGCCCGCGGCCATCCCAAGATCACTCCAAGATCATTTCAAGATCACTTCGCGATGGCGGGAAGACAGAGCGGGCGCTTGCCCTTGCCGATGAAGTCGAGAATTTCGGCGATCGCGGGGTCCTCGCCCGCGAGCGGCCGCGCCGCCTCCAGCCGCTCGGCGAAGGTGCCGGCGCCATGGAATAGCTTCTGGTAGAACGCACGCACGGTGGCAAGCCGCTGCTTGGTGAACTTGCGACGCTTCATGCCGATCAGATTGAGGCCTTCGAGCACGGCATATTGGCCGTTGACGAGACCGAATGGAATGATGTCGTCGCGCACGCCACACACGCCGCCGACCATGACCTGCGGTCCGATACGGGTGAACTGATGCACGGCGGACAGCCCGCCGATGAAGACGAAGTCGCCGATCTCGCAATGGCCGCCGAGCGTTGCCGAGGTCGCGAAGATCACGTCGTTGCCGAGATGGCAGTCGTGGCCGACGTGGCTGCAGTTCATGAAATAGCCGCGGTCGCCAACCGAGGTGACGCCCCCGCCAGCGACGGTACCCGCGTTCATGGTGACGGATTCGCGGATGGTACAGCCCGCGCCGATCCTGAGCTGCGTCAGCTCGCCACGATAGCTGAGCGATTGCGGCGGCGTGCCCAGCGAAGCGAACGGATAGATGGTGCAGTCGTCGCCGATCGTGGTTTGCGCCGTGATGTGCACATGCCCGATCAGCTTGCAGTTCGCGCCGATGACGACGTTCGGGCCGATGATGCAATAGGGTCCGATCTCGGTGCCCTCGCCGATCACGGCGCCGTCCGCGATCCGCGCGGTGGGATCAATCTTGCTCATCAAGCCAATCTTACTCGTCAAGAAGGTCGGGTTATGTATTGAAGTCGCTCGGTTTTCGGCTGGTTAGCGCGACTATGCCCGATCTGTCCAGTGACGTATCATCTCGCCGTGTTTCAAGTGCCGGATGAGGCGGCCTTCCCGTCCCGTCGTCAGGTTCATGCGGAGCTTCAACGATCGTGGTCAGGGCCCTGATCCTTCTGCTGGCGCAGCTCGCGGATACTCCGATCGTGTCGGAGGCGGTCGAGACCGGCGAACACCGCCTGGTCGATCTCCGGACATTCGAGTGCCGGGACATCACCCGCAGCACGGTGCTTCAGCGGGTCTGTTACGATCGCGCGCAGCAGGACCTGATCGTCGCGAGCAACGGCGCCTATCACCGCTATTGCGGCGTGACGGCCGATACGGTCGAACGCCTCCTCGTCGCGCCCTCCATGGGCCAGTTCTTCAACCGGACTATCAGGCGGGAGGCGGCCGGCAGCCGCTACGATTGCACCTGAGCCCAGTGCCGCTCAATCGGTCAACATGGCGCCGACGTCGGCTTCGGCAACGACCTGACCGTTGACCTTTGCATCGCCGTGAAACCACCACATGGTCTTGCGGCGGCCGAGCGAGCGCATGTGATACTCGATCGTATCGCCCGGCAGCACCGGCTTGCGAAACTTGCACTTGTCGATGGTGAGGAAATAGACCGCCCGCGGCTTCTCGGTGCCCTCGACCGACTTGATGCCGATCACGCCCGCGGTCTGCGCCATCGCCTCGATCATCATGACACCGGGATAAACCGGACGCTCGGGGAAATGTCCCTGGAACGCCGGCTCGTTGAAGGTGACGTTCTTGATGCCGATGCCGCTGTAATCGGCGCGGATGTTGATCACGCGGTCGATCAGCAGCATCGGAAAGCGGTGCGGCAGTGTCTGGAGGATCGCGTTGATGTCCACCAGCTCGAACTTAACAGGTGATTCCGCCGTCATTCCCGTCCCTCGTCCTTCGGATCGGCCTTGCTGTCGCGTACCAGCCGCTCCACCGCGATGATCTCCTTGAACCATTGCTTGGTCGGCTTGGCGAAGTGCCCGCCCCAGCGGCCGCCCGGCGGGATGTCGTCCTTGACCGCGCTCATCGCCGTCACCTGCGCCCCGTCGCCGATCTTGAGGTGATTGTTGATGCCAACCTTCGCTCCGAGCGCCACGTTGTCGCCGATGGTCAGGCTGCCGGCGAGCCCGATCTGGGCCGCGAGCAGGCAGTGCCGGCCGATCGTCACATTGTGGCCGATCTGGACCTGATTGTCGATTTTGGTCCCCTCGCCGATCACGGTGTCACGCAAGGACCCGCGGTCGATCGTGGTGTTGGCCCCGACCTCGACGTCGTTCTGGATCAGCACGCGCCCGGTCTGCGGCACCTTCAGATGGCCCTCGGGGCCGAAGAAGATGAAGCCGTAGCCGTCCTGGCCGATCGAGCAGCCGGGATGGATCAGCACGTTGTTGCCGATCAGGGCGCACTGGATAGCGGTCCGGGCGCCGACATTGCAATCCCGGCCGATCTTGACGCCGGGACCGATCACCGCCCCGACGCCAATCACAGTGCCACTGCCGATCTCGACGTCCGGGCCGATCACGGCCAGGGGGTCGACGACCACGCCGTCCTCGAGCCGGGCCGTGGGATCGATGATGGCCGATGGCGCGATACCGTCGTTGCCGACCCAGGATTGCGGCCGCAGCGCGTCGGCGTGCCATTCCCGCGCGATCCGGACAAAGGCGCGGAATGGCTGCGCCACCCGCAGCACGGCCACATGTTCGGGCACCTCGGCCTCGAAGCGCGGACTGACCAGACAGGCCCCTGCCTTGGTCGCCCTGAGCTGATCGGCGTATTTGAGGTTGTCGAAGAACGCCAGATGCATCGGGCCAGCTTCGTCGAGCGAAGCAAGGCCCGTGATGACGTGGCCGCCCCTCGCGGGGTCGACCAGCTGCGCCTTTGTCAGCGTGGCAATGTCGGCCAACGCTGCGGCAGGCGGCTTTGTGAAGAAGATCGGCTGCGCCATTCCACCCCGTCGCGGTCCGGCTTCGGCATGAAGCGGTCAGGCCGCATCATGCCTCATGTCCTGGATCGGCACGATCCCTTTCCGATACCGGTTCCGGTGATCCGGATCGTGCCGTGCTGATCGAATTAGAACGTGGTGCCGCCGCCGAACCGGAATTCCTGCGTGCGGTCGTACTTGCCCTTGCTGAGCGGCACGGCGTAGTCGAAGCGCAGCGGTCCGAACGGCGACTGCCAGATCACGCCGACACCGACCGACGAGCGAACGACCTTGCTGTCGTCATAGACGAGACCGGTGCAGGTCCCCGTGCTCGAGGGATTGATGCTCGACGGGATACATCCCGGCGCATTGACCTCGTTGGTGGTGGTCCAGCTCGTCGGTCCCTTGTAGTCGTAGAGGCCGCCGGCGTCGGCATAGACGGCGCCCTTCAGACCCACTTCCTTGGGCAGGAACCAGAACGGCATCTGCAATTCGAACGAAGCACCCCAATACTGGGTGCCACCGAGCGCATCCTGCGTGCCGAACGGGTTCAAGTCGCGCGGACCGATGCCGTTCGGGGCGAAGCCGCGGACGAGGTTCGGGCCCATCTGGAAGTGGTCGAGCATGCGCAGATCGGTGCCGATCTTGTTCAGCATGCCGCCTTGCAAGCGGACGAGGCCGACGATGTCGGACACGAGCGGAGTGTAGTACTTCGCATCGACGACCGACTTCAGATAGGAGACGTCGCCGCCGACGCCGGCGAAGTCCTGCCGGAAGTCGACGAGCAGGCCGTCGGTCGGGTTCTTGTTGTTGTCCAGCGTGTTGTAGGTCAGCGTGTAGCCGAGCGCCGAAGTCAGCGTCTTGCCGTTGGCGAGCTCCTTGCGCACCGGCAGCGAGGCTTCGCCATCGTTGTAGCAGCCGAGGCCGTT
Source organism: Bradyrhizobium yuanmingense (assembly GCF_900094575.1). Lineage (GTDB taxonomy): Bacteria > Pseudomonadota > Alphaproteobacteria > Rhizobiales > Xanthobacteraceae > Bradyrhizobium > Bradyrhizobium yuanmingense. Next base: position 464,965 of record NZ_FMAE01000005.1, read on the forward strand.
GGTGGACGGATCCAGAGGTATACCGGTGGCAGCAGAGAAGGCCGGGCTGGGATTGAAGGCCGCCGAACCAACCACGTTGTTACAGTTCGCCAGGTAACCCGGCAGGGTGATTTCCTGCCGATAGATCGAGTAGCGCACCTGGAGCGAGAGATCTTCACGCAAGGAGAAGCCGAGGCGCGGCGAGAAGCCGAGCGTCTTGGTGCCGTAGGAGATGTAGCTGTTGGACTTCTGCTCACGCTGATAGAGGTCGAGGCCGAGCGCGACGCGGTAGTCGAGCAGGTACGGCTCGACGAACGACAGCGAGTAGCCGCGCGCATACTGGCCATAGGTCACCGCAGCCTTGGCGAACAGGCCGCGACCAAGCAGGTTGCGCTCGGAGATCGAGACTTCGGCCAGCGCGCCGTCGGTGGTGGAGTAACCGCCCGAGACCGAGAAGTCGCCGGTCGACTTTTCTTCCATGTCGACGATCAGGATGACGCGGTCACTCGACGAGCCCGGCTCGGTCGTGATCTTCACGCTCTTGAAATAGTCGAGGTTCTTCAGGCGCCGCTCGGCACGGTCGACCAGCGCGCGGTTGTAGGCGTCGCCTTCCGAGATGTCGAACTCGCGGCGGATCACGTAGTCGCGCGTGCGGGTGTTGCCGCGCAGGTTGATGCGCTCGATATAAGTGCGCGGGCCCTCGTCGATGTTGAACACGACGGACACGGTGTGCGCTTCGAAGTTGCGATCGCCGCCGGGCCGGACCACGGCAAAGGCATAGCCGCGGCGGGAGGCTTCGATCTGCATCTCCTCGACCGACTTCTCGACCAATTCGACGTTGTAGAGCGAGCCGACATTGAGGCGCGAATAGGCGCGCATCGAGCTCGGATCGAAGTTCGGAATGCTGCTGCGGAAATCCACCGCGCCGACGCGGTATTGCTGACCTTCCTCGATCTTGAAGGTGACGTTGAAGCCCTTCTTCTCCGGATCGTATTCGGTCAGCGCCGCCACGACCTGCACGTCGGCGAAGCCGTTCTTGAGGTAGAATCGGCGGATCAGATCGCGATCGGCTTCGACGCGGTCGGGATCGTAGACGTCACCGCTGCCGAGGAAGCTCAGCAGATTCGTCTCGCGCGTCTTGATCACGTCGCGGAGGCGGTAGGACGAGAAGGCATTGTTGCCGACGAACTCGATCGACCGGACGCCGGTCTTGACGCCCTCCTCGACCGTGAAGATCAGGTCGACGCGGTTGTTCGGCTGCTCGATGATCTCGGGCGTGACGCGCACGTCGTAGCGGCCGGAGCGGCGATAGATTTCGGCGATACGGAGCGTGTCCGACTGCACCATGGCGCGGGAGAAGGTGCCGCGGGCCTTGGACTGGACTTCAGCAGTGAGCTGCTCGTCCTTGATCTTCTTGTTGCCCTCGAAGGCGATACGGCCGATCACCGGGTTTTCCACCACGGAGACGATGAGCTGGCCGCCGGAACCGCGGTTGATCCTGACGTCCTGGAACAGGCCGGTCTCGATCAACGCCTTGAGGCCGTCGTCGATGGCGGCCTGATCCAGCCGGCCGCCGGGACCCGGCTTGAAATAGGAGCGGATCGTCTCCACCTCGACGCGGCGATTCCCTTCGACGGAAATCGACTGAACGGTCTGAGCGAGCGCAGACGAAGACACGAAAACAGCCCCAACCGGGGCAACCACCGGCGCGCCGAACAAGATCAGGGTCGCGAGCAAGCCCCCCCGGAGTCGCAGTCCAAACTTCATCGCGCAACGCGCCCTTATCATTCCCTGCCAGACCCAACCCCAACGCCGGTCCGGAGATTCCCCAAGTTCAGGCCGCTTGTAGCCAATTTCGCCGACGCCGCAAACGGCCGGAAGCGCCGTAATTTCAATTTCATTCCAAGACGTTGCTCAACAGCAACGCCACAAAAAAGCCCCTATCAGGAAGCTGCCATCCGCAGGATGTCGTTGTAGGTCGCAAACACCATCAACATCAGCACCAGGCCAAGCCCGATTCGGAACCCCATTTCCTGGGTCCGCTCGGACAAAGGCCGGCCCCGGACCACCTCGGCCGCATAGAACATCAGGTGGCCGCCATCGAGCAGCGGGATCGGGAACAGGTTCAAAAGGCCGATCGACACCGACAGCACCGCGCAGAGATTGATCACGAACTGGAACCCGGCGCTGGCCGCCTGCCCCGACATTTTCGCGATTCCCAGGACGCCGCTGACCTCGTTCGGATTGCCCTGGCCGACGAACAGCGAGCCCAGGAACTTGAAGGTGCTGGTGATGATGAACCAGACCTGCTCGACGCCGATCTTGAGCGCTTCGCCGACGCCGACCGGGGTGGTCGAGGCCTCCCCGGCCTGCGACTTGTGCTCGATGCCGAGAACGCCGAGACGGTGGCTGTTGCCAAACGGGTCCTTGCGCTCCAGCAGCGCCGGGGTCGCGGTCAGCGAGACGACGGCGCCGTCGCGCTTCACCTGGAAGGTAAGAGCCGAACCGGCGTTCATCGCAACGATTCGCTGCATGTCGGCAAAGCTCTCGATCGGCTTGCCGTCGATCTGGATGACGACGTCGCCCACCTTGAAGCCGGCGGCAGCCGCCGCGCCGTTGGCGACGACACCGTCGACCCGGGCGATCGTGCTCGGCTTGCCGTAATAGAGCGCCATTCCGGCGAAGATCAGCGCGCCCAGGATGAAATTGGCGATTGGTCCGGCCGCGACGATCGCCGCCCGGGGACCGACCTTCTTGTGGTGGAAGCTGCCGGCGCGCTCCTCGGCCGACATAGCCGCCAGCGTCTGGGCCGACGGGGTCGAGGCCTCGCTCTCGTCGCCGAAGAACTTGACGTAGCCGCCGAGCGGGATCGCCGAGATCTTCCAGCGGGTGCCATGGCGGTCGTTGAAGCCGACCAGCTCGGGGCCGAAGCCGAGCGAAAAGGTTAACACGCGTACGCCCGCCCAGCGCGCGACCAGGAAATGGCCGAGCTCGTGGAAGAACACGACAATGGTCAGGACGAACAGGAAGGGAACCGCGTAGCCGAGGAGCCCATGGCTCAACGTATTGAAACTATGGACGAAAAAGTCGATCATCGAATTCCCTCACCCAGCGCCGCAAGGCCCTGGTCCCGAACCAACTAGGATGCCTTTAAGGCAATTTGAGGCAATAGGGCGGCAGCCCTATTTCGCGCAACATGGTCAACAGAGATTGCATCGTCTGCGGAGGTCAGAGGCGCCTGGTTGCCGCCTTTGATCCAATCCTCGAGGGTCGCCTCGACTAGCCGGGCAATCGCCCCGAACCGGATCTTGCCGCCGATGAAGGCGGCCACCGCGACCTCGTTGGCGGCATTGTAGACGGTGGTCGCGCCCTTCCCGGTCCGGAGCGATTCGTAGGCCAGCCGCAGTCCGGGGAAGCGCTCGAAGTCCGGCGCTTCGAAGGTCAGCTGGCCGATCTTGGCAAGGTCGAGCTTGGCCGCCGGGCCCTTGAGTCGGTCGGGCCAGCCGAGGCAATGGGCGATCGGCGTCCTCATGTCGGGCGCGCCGAGCTGGGCCACCACCGAGCGGTCGGAAAACTCGACCATGCCGTGAATGATCGACTGCGGATGAACCAGCACGTCGATCTCGTCCGGCGAGAGCGCGAACAGATAGGACGCCTCGATCACCTCGAGCCCCTTGTTCATCATGGAGGCCGAATCGATCGTGATCTTCTGGCCCATGCTCCAGTTCGGATGCTTCAGGGCCTGCTCGAGCGTCGCCTGCTCGATGTCGACAGGCTTCCAGGTCCGGAACGGGCCGCCGGACGCGGTGATGATGACGCGGACGAGCTCGTCCCGATTGCCTGAGCTCAGCGCCTGGAACAGCGCGTTGTGCTCGGAATCGGCCGGCAGGATGCAGGCGCCGGCTTTTGCCGCGCGCTGCATGAAGAAGTCGCCGGCGCAGACCAGGCACTCCTTGTTGGCGAGCGCGACATGCGCGCCGCGATCGACCGCGGCGAGCGCCGGCTTCAGCCCGGCAGCGCCGCTGACCGCCGCCATCACCCAGTCGGCCGGACGCGCGCCGGCCTCGATCACCGCGCTTTCGCCGGCGCCGCATTCGGTACTGGTGCCCGCGAGCGCAGCCTTGAGCTCGGCGAGCTTGGAGGTGTCGGCGATCGCGACATAGCGCGCGTTGAATTCCTTGGCGAGCTTGGCGAGCGCTGCGACATTGCCGTTCGCCGTCAGCGCCTCGACACGGTAGCGCTCGGGCGAGGCGCGCAAGAGATCCATCGTGCTGTCGCCGATCGAGCCGGTGGCACCGAGGACCGTGACGCTGCGAATGTCGGACGCAGCAAGCCTGTTGTTACGCAAGGGAACGGCGCTCATATCCTCACCAAACCATAAGACCGCTTCCGGCGCTATGCACACCATGGCGGAAAAAGCCGATAAACCAGGCCGCCAGGATGGCGGCGACAAATCCGTCCAGGCGGTCCATAAGCCCGCCATGGCCGGGAATTAAGTGACTGGAATCCTTGACACCGAAGCGCCGCTTCACGGCGGATTCGAAGAGATCGCCGAGCTGCGACACCATCGACAGGACGGCGCCGACGAGCAGCAGCGGAATCAGCTTTCCGATCCCGGAGGCGGCGAAGCCGGCCGCGACCGCAAGGCTCGCCGCAAAGCCGCCGAGCGCGCCGGCCCAGGTCTTTTTCGGGCTCACGCGCGGCCATAATTTCGGGCCGCCGATGCTGCGTCCGGCGAAATAGCCGCCGATGTCGGTCGCCCACACCACGAGCAGCACGAACATCAGCGCGGAGAAGCCGTTGACGAGATCCTTGCGCACCAGGATCGAGGCCAGCAGCGCCGCCGCCGCATAGGCAAACCCGCTCGCCGCCCACAAGAACTTGCCCCGGGCGATCAGCGTCACGATGGCACCGCCGATGAGGCCGGTGACGACGGAGGTCTTGAGCGCGCCGAAAGCGACGGAGGCTCCCATCATGGCGATCACGACCGTCCCTGCCCCGGTCAGCGCGGCCGACGCTGCGCCCACCACCATCAGCCATTCCGCGAACAGCCCGATCGAGACCAGGGTGACGAGAAGCGCCCACAACCAGCCGCCGGCATAGGCGATCGCGATGGCCAGCGGCGCCAGCACCAGCGCTGCGAGGACCCGCATCACCAGATTGCTCGGGGCAGGCTTGGCGCCCGCCGATGCAGGATCGGGTTCGTTCACGAGGCGGTCTTCGCAACCAGGCCGCCGAAACGGCGCTCGCGTCTGGCAAATTCGGCGATCGCGCTTTCCAGCGCCGCCTTGTCGAAGTCGGGCCAATGGATCGGCACGAACACGAGCTCGCTATAGGCGGCCTGCCACATCAGGAAGTTGGACAGGCGCTGCTCGCCGCTGGTGCGGATGATGAGATCGGGGTCGGGGATGTCGGGCGCGTCGAGATGCGCGCCAAGCGTCTCGGCGTCGATCGTGGCAGGATCCCGCCTGCCCTCCGCGACCTCGCGGGCCAGCTTCTGCGCCGCCTTCGCGATCTCCTGCCGCGAGCCGTAGTTGAAGGCAACGACGAGCGTCAGGCGCGTATTGTCGCGCGTCAGCTCCTCGGCCTCGTTCAGCAAGGCGCAGATGTCGCTCTCGAGCCCCTCGCGCTCGCCGATGATGCGGACCTTGACGCCGTCGCGGTGCAGGCTCGCCAGGTCGTTGCGGATGAAGCGCCGCAGCAGGCCGAACAGGTCTCCGATCTCGCTCGCCGGGCGCGACCAGTTCTCCGACGAGAACGAAAAGATGGTGAGATAACGGATGCCGAGCTCGTGCGAGGCGCGCACCACGCGGCGCAGCGCGTCGACGCCGCGGCGATGCCCTTCCGCACGCGGCAGACCGCGCGCGGCCGCCCAACGCCCGTTGCCGTCCATGATGATGGCGACATGCGCAGGCGCCTCGGACCTGTCGGGTCCTTCGGTTGCGGGCGCGGCGGCGTTGGACATGAAGGCGGTGCCTTAAACGGTGAGGATTTCTTTTTCCTTGGCGGCCAGCAACTGGTCGATCTCGGCGATGGTGCCGTCGGTCGCCTTCTGCACCTCGTCGGCGTGACGCTTCTGGTCGTCCTCCGACATCTCGTGATTCTTCTCGAGCTTCTTGAGCACGTCGAGACCGTCGCGGCGGACATGGCGCGCGGCGACCTTGGCGGCTTCGGCATATTTGTGCGCGACCTTCACCAGCTCCTTGCGGCGCTCCTCGTTGAGCTCGGGAATGCGCAGGCGCAGCACCTGGCCCTCGGTCGCGGGCGACAGGCCGAGATTGGAATCGACGATCGCCTTCTCGACGGCCTTGACCATCGACTTGTCCCAGACCTGCACCGAGATCAGCCGCGGCTCCGGCACGCTGACGGTGGCGAGCTGATTGAGCGGCATGTGGCTGCCATAAGCCTCGACCTGCACCGGATCGAGCATCGAGGCGGAGGCGCGTCCCGTGCGTAGGCCGCCGAGCTCGTGCTTGAGCGAGGCGACGGCGCCCTGCATGCGACGCTTCACTTCGTTGAGATCGAAATTACCCGTGGCCATCACGTTTCTCCTTCAAAATCCCGGCGACCGCTCCGCACCGTCCGTTCGGCGCGCCAGATGAGCCGTCAGCCGGCGACGATGGTTCCGTGGCCGACGCCACGCAGAATCGCGCCGATCGAGCCCGGCTCCGCGATCGAGAATACGATGATAGGCAGCGATGTCTCGCGGGCAAGCGCGAAGGCGGTCGCATCCATCACCTTGTAACCGCCCTCGATCGCCTGCGAATGCGTCAGGCGGTCGAACCGCGTCGCGGTCGGATCCTGCTTCGGATCGGCCGAGTAGACCCCGTCGACATTCGTCGCCTTCAGGACCGCCTGCGCGCCGATCTCGGCGGCCCGCAGTACCGCGGTCGTGTCGGTGGTGAAGAACGGATTGCCGGTCCCGCCGCCGAGCAGCACGATGCGGCCCTCGGCCAGGTATTTGTGTGCCGCAGTGCGGGTGAACAGCTCGGAAATCTCGGGCATGACGAAGGCCGACAGGGTCCGCGCCGGCGTTCCCTTGCGCTCGATCGCCGCTTCCAGCGCGAGGCAATTCATCATGGTGGCGAGCATGCCCATGGTGTCGCCGGTGGTGCGCGACACCCCGCGGGATGAGACCTCGACGCCGCGGACCATGTTGCCGCCACCGATCACGACCGCGACCTCAGTGCCGAGATGGCGGGCCGCGATCAGATCGTCCGCAACCCGGTCGACGGTCGGCTGATCGATGCCAAAGCCTTGCCGTCCCGCGAGATACTCGCCGGACAGCTTGATCACGACGCGACGATAGACCGGATCAGTCATGAGCACTTTCCTTGTCCGGGCGCCGCTTCCGGCGGCACGCCGGAAGGAACTTCCGGCGCTTACTTCTTGCCGCTGGCCGCGGCGACCTCGGCCGCGAAGTCGCTTTCCTGCTTCTCGATTCCCTCGCCGAGAGCATAGCGCACAAAGCCCGCGATTTTCACAGCCCCGCCGACCTTGCCCTCGGCCTCCTTCACCGCCTGCGCCACCGACTTGCCGGTGTCGTGGATGAAGGCCTGCTCGAGCAGGCAGACTTCCTTGTAGTAGGTCTTGAGGCCGGACTCGACGATCTTCTCGATCACGTTCTCGGGCTTGCCCTGCTGACGGTACTTGTCGGCCAGTACTTCCTTCTCGCGCTTGACCACGGCCGGATCGAGGCCGGACGGATCGAGCGCCAGCGGGTTGGCGGCCGCAATGTGCATCGCGATCTGACGGCCGAGCGCTGCGAGCTCATCGGCCTTGCCCGGCGATTCCAGCGCCACGATCACGCCCATCTTGCCGGCGCCGTCGATGACGGCACCATGGACGTAGTGCGAGACAACGCCCTGGCTCACCTCGAGCGCGGCGGCGCGGCGGAGCGTCATGTTCTCGCCGATGGTGGCGATCGCATCATTGATGGCGGTTTCGATCGTGACGTCGCCGACCTTGGCGGCCTTGATCTTCTCGACGTCCGCTCCGACGTCGAACGCGACCTGGGCGATCATCTTGACCAGGCCCTGGAACTGGCCGTTGCGCGCAACGAAGTCGGTCTCGGAGTTGACCTCGACCACGACGCCCTTGGTGCCCTTGGTGAGCGCGCCGATCAGGCCCTCGGCGGCGACGCGGCCCGACTTCTTGGCGGCCTTGGACAGGCCCTTCTTGCGCAGCCAGTCCTGCGCCGCTTCCATGTTGCCGTCGTTTTCGGTGAGCGCGGCCTTGCAGTCCATCATGCCCGCGCCGGTCGATTCGCGCAGGTCCTTGACCATCGCAGCTGTGATCGTTGCCATCGTTGAAAATCCTTTGTGCCTGCCGGTTTGCCGCGGCGCGGCATCAATCGCCCCGCCGCGGTCCATCTCAGGAATTCGCGTCAACTGAAATGGTGGCCGGACCCTATCCGGCCAACCCATCGCTCTTTTTGACTATTCCGCTTCCGCGGTCAGCGCCTTGGCCTTGGCCACCCAGGCATCCGCGCGGCTCGGCAGACCGACTTCCTCGCCGATCGTGTGCGCGGTGTCGTGGTCGAGCTCGGCGAGCTGCCAGTAGTGGAAGATGCCGAGATCGTTGAACTTCTTCTCAATCGCACCCGACACGCCCGGGAGCTTCTTGAGGTCGTCGGCAGTGCCGCGAGGACCCGCAAGGCCCTGGAAGCCGCTCGAAGACGCCGCCGGCAGCTCTTCGGCGACCGGCTGGGCCGAGGCGCCGACGTCGATGCCCGAATCGCCTTGCGCGCGCGAGATGCCGTCGATCGCCGCACGCGCGACGAGATCGCAGTACAGCGAGATGGCGCGGCCGGCGTCGTCATTGCCCGGCACCACATAGGTGATGCCCTTCGGGTCCGAATTGGTGTCGACGATCGCAGCGACCGGGATGTTGAGCCGCTGGGCTTCCTGGATCGCGATGTCTTCCTTGTTGGTGTCGATCACGAAGATCAGGTCGGGCAGACCGCCCATGTCCTTGATGCCGCCGAGCGAGCGGTCGAGCTTGTCGCGCTCGCGCTGCAGCGTCAGGCGCTCCTTCTTCGTGTAGGAATTGGCTTCGCCGCCCGAGAGCACGTCGTCGAGGTGACGCAGGCGCTTGATCGAGGCCGAGATCGTCTTCCAGTTGGTCAGCGTGCCGCCGAGCCAGCGCGAATTGACGAAATACTGCGCGCAGCGCTTGGCCGCGTCGGCAACGCCGTCCTGCGCCTGGCGCTTGGTGCCGACGAACAGGATGCGGCCGCCCTTGGCCACCGTGTCGCTGACGGCCTGGAGGGCCTGGTGCAGCATCGGCACGGTCTGGGCGAGGTCGACGATGTGGATGTTGTTGCGGGTGCCGAAAATGAACGGAGCCATTTTCGGATTCCAGCGGTGAGACTGGTGACCAAAGTGCACGCCAGCTTCGAGCAGCTGACGCATAGTGAAATCGGGCAGTGCCATCGTTCTAATTCTCCGGTTGGTTCCTCCGGAAACGTGTGAGCAAAACGGAGCGTTCACGCCCCGGTTGCCACCGGACGGCCTTGTGAGCCATGTTTCCGTGTGAGATGGCGCGCTATATAGCGCCATTTCGGCCAAAAGCAAGGAAATAACGGCCTTTGGGGACGCCTCTAGGCTGCTGTCGCATCCCGGCATCCCCTGCCCCTCGCGCCTCCTAACACCTGGGCTGGCCCGGGGGGCAGCTCTTCGGTGGCGGGCCGGCCGGCCGCGGCGGCGCATGCGGCGCGGCGGCCATCGGCGGCGGCGCCGGTCGGGCGACCGGAGGTGGCGGCGGCGGCGGCGCTGGCCGCGCAACCGGCGGCGGAGGTGGTGCCGGCCGCGCCATTACTGGCGGAGGCGGAGGCGGCGCCGGCCGGGCAACAGGTGGCGGCGGCGCCGGCCGTGCCACGGCCACGGGCGGAGGCGCCGCTCGCGGCGGCGGAGGTGGCGCAACGCGCGGCGGAGGCGGCGGCGTCGGCCTTGCCAGAGCCTGAGGAGGCGGCGGCGGAGCGGCGGGCCTGGCGGCCTGCGGCGGCGGTGGCGCGGGCCGATGACCCTGAACTCCGGACGGTGTCCGCGCCGCTACGGGCGGCGGCGGAGGTGTCACGGGTTTGACCGCAGTCGGGGCCGCGGGCTTGCCGGTGGCCGCGCTCGGCGGCGGCAAAGCGCCCGGCTGGGGCCCGCCCGGCCTGCCGCGCAGGTCAGGCACAGGCGGGGTCGTTGTCCCCGGCGGCCTGGGCAGGGCCGCGGACGGGCTCGCCGCGGTTCCGGAAGCCGGCGGGGGATTGGGCGTCGTTGCCGCGTTCGGCTGCGCCGGCGGAACGTTGCCGCTCGGCGCCGTGGCGGTCGCGGCGGGCTTGCCAGGGGGTGGGACGGTCCCGGGCACAGCCCCTGCCCTGGCCGGCGGCGGCCCGCCGGGGGTGCCGGGCACGGGCAGCGTATTGGCCGGCGGCAGCTTGGTCGGGGCCAGCGCTTGCGGGGTTGCTGCGGCGTTGCCGGCGGGAGCGTTCGCGCTCGGACTGGGCGTGCCGCCGGGCGTCCCCGTCGCGGGCGGCGCTCCGGCCGGCGGGCTGCCCGGAGATCCCGGCACCGGCAGCGTATTGGCCGGCGGCGGCTTGGTCGGAGCCAGCGCTTGCGGGGTTGTAGCGGCACTGCCGGCGGGAGCGTTTGCGGTCGGACTTGGTGTGCCTCCCGGCGTCCCAGCTCCGGGCGCCGCTCCGGCTGGCGGGCTGCCGGGAGCTCCCGGCGGCGGCACAATATTGGCCTGCGGCAGCTTGGCGCCGGCGGGCGGCGGCGCTGTCGTGCCAGGCGCGACATTGGCCGGAGCTGGTGTCGGGATACCTGGCCTCGCCGTCGGCTGGATGGTCGCGCTCGGCGGCATCGGCGCCTTGCCCTGCTGGATCAGGGCGGCGCGCTGAACGACCGCCTGCGGCACGGCCGGTCCTGCCGGCGTGGCGCGGCCGGCAACCGCCGGCGCCAGATTGCCAGGTCCGATCCCAGATCCGAGCGCCGGCCCCGCGGCCGGCGGCGGCGCCGGCGGGCGGTTAATCACGGTGTTGATGACCGTGGTGTTGTGGATGTTCTGGTAGATGATGTTGTTCGGCGGCGGCGCGACATAGACCGGCGGCCTCACGAACACCGGGATCGGCACGAACACCGGCTGCGGCAGCACGAACAGACCGACCACCGGCAGCGGCGGCGGCAGCACGACGAAATCCGGCGGCGGCGGCGGCAGATAATAGACCGGCGGCGGCGGTGGCGGCGCGAAGCCGAAATCGGGATCGCTGAAATACAGCACCGGGCGATCGACATAGACCACCTCCTCCGGCGGCGGTGGCGGCACGTCGTAGTCGATCATCGCGAAGGTCGGCGGCGGCTCGGGCGGCGCGGTGAGGATCGCAAGGCGGCGCCGCGCATCCGCCGCATGCGGCCCGCGCGGATAGCGGCGCAGATACGACCAATAGGCCTCCGGCGTGTCGGTCCGGTAGGTCCGCCGCCAGGTGATGGCTTCGCGGCGCGCGGCAACGATCGCCATCACGCGCTTGGCGAGGGGATCGTTCGGATAGGCCGCGAGAAACTCTTCATAGGCCGCCAGCGTGTCGCGCTCGAGCGCGGCGGCATAGGCGTCCTGCACGCCGAGATCGCGGATCTGCTTGCTCCGGATTGCGGCGACCTGGTCGGGCGCAGCCGCCGGCGGCGCATCGGGCGCGCGCTCGAAGAACGAGAATGGCGCCGAGATCTTCTGCTCGTTCCAGGGCACCTGCGCGCCCTTGGAGGCCTCGTTGACGCGCAGGCGGACGCGGTCGAACACCTCGGGCAGCGGCAGGCCGCCGGTGCGGATCATCTCGGCGAGAGACTGCGCATAGATGCCGTAGGGCCCCGGCTCCTCCGGCGCCACCGTGCCGGGCGCGGCATTGAAGGCGATCAGCATGTTCGCCTCGGGCTCGACCAGCGCCAGACCGCTCGCGATCGGCTGACCGCCCTCGATGAAGGGCTGCGCACGGGCTGCATCGAGCACGACGATATTGGCCTTGAGCGGAATCGATGCGAGCTGGCGCGCATAGTCGCTGATGCGCAGAGCCTCGGTCGGTATGTCGGTGTCGCGGCTGATGTTGGAATCGACCGGGATGAAATAGTTCTCGCCGGCGAGCTGCACGCCGTAGCCGGCAAGATAGATCATCGCGACGGTGCCCGGGCCCGACGCCTGGGCCTTCTGGATGAAATCGCGCAAGCTCTTGCGCAGCGTGTCGCCGTCGAGATCGCGCGCGCCGACCACGTCGAAGCCGGCCGCCTGTAGCGTCTGCGCGATCAGGCCGGCATCGTTCGCGGTGGTCGCCAGCGGCGATTTGGCGTAGGCGCCATTGCCGACCACGAGCGCGATACGCTTTTCCTGCTGCTGGGCACGCGCCTGATGCGGCGCGCCTGCGGCAAGGATCGCCATCGGCAGGAGAAGGCAGAGGAAGACTTTGAGCGTCCCACGCATGGCTTGTGCCTGCTTTTGTCGTTGAGGTAGCCACCGCATATACCGCATATCAGGCGCGCGGCCAGCTGAATGGCACTTGAACGAAAAGCGCGGATTGAGGCGGCGGCATGGCGCCGCCGCCCAACTCAAACCTCCACGCCAAACCTCACGTCAAACCTCGAACCTCCACGTGAGGCCTGCAAGCCTCGCGACCGCACTGCGGCACAAGGCTCCTCGGCCCGTTCAGCCCTGGGCGATCAGATCGACCGTGCCCGTGGTTAGCCGGTAGATGCCGCCGACAACCTTCAGCTTGCCCTGCTCCGCGGCCGCATTGAGGATCGGCGCAGCCGTCTTCAGCTTGGCGATGTTGTCGACCACGTTCTGCCGGATCGCCTTGTTGAGCACGTCCCCGCCCTGCTGCATCGCCGCCTTTGCGGCGGGCGCGATCGCATCGACCAACGAGGGAATGTGCCCCGGCGGCGACGTATTGTCCCTGATCGCCTTCAGCGTCGCGTCGACCGCGCCGCAGGCATCATGGCCGAGCACGAGGATCAGCGGCGTGTTCAGCACCGCCACCGCATATTCCATGCTTGCGATGGTCTCGGTGCCGGCAAAATTTCCGGCGACGCGACAGACGAAGAGGTCGCCGCGCCCCGCATCGAACGCATATTCCGGTGCAATGCGCGAGTCGGCGCAGCTCAGCACGGCCGCGAACGGATTCTGTCCGCCGGCCAGCGCCTCGCGCTCGTGCTTGAAATCGTGACGTCGCGACACGCCGGCGACGTAGCGCCCATTGCCTTCCATCAGTCGCTTCAGCGACGCGTCGGGCGACAGCACGTTCTGCGGCTTCGGCGGCTGCTTGGCGTCCTTGGCCAAGGCGCCACTGGCGAAAGCTCCACCGGCGAAGGTCATGCCGAACGCGGCGGCGCCAAACAGCATCGCCGATCGCCGCGACGGCGCGATGTCTTGGCGCAGAGAGTCTTGGCGCAGAGATTGGTGATGCAAAGTGTCAGAACACTTGTCGCACATGTGACGTCTCCTCGGGTCAGTGGACGAATGAAGCGTCGCGAAGATAGGTGCGCCGATATGAAGAAATAACAAATGTTAGTTGATGCAACCGATGATTGCTGCACCGCGCGCTATGCTGCAAGCCGAAAGGCCGGTCATTCCGCGCCCGACGATTGCACGAACATGCGTCCGCCTGCATGCATTCGAGATCAGCCCGCCAAAGAGCCCCTGCGCCCGGCGCGATCAAAGGCACGTCGTCGTACCGCGCGCCCTACTCGACGGCTTCCAGCTCCGCGAGCTTCGTCCGCGCGGTTGCCTCATCCAGCGCGACGAGCTCGCCCGGACCGAGATTGGCCTCGCCCGCCGTCGCGACGGACACGACCGCAAGTCCGGCCAAACCGCCGAGCACGGCGCCGCCCATGGCCGCATCGTGCCGGGGGCTGCTCTTGATCAGGTAGAAATGCGTCCGGCCCGCCTCCATGACGATCTCGCGCTTGGTCTCGCCTGGAAACATCAGCTCGGTGAGCAGCACGTCGTGACGCCCGGCAGGCACACGCGCGTGCCCCGCGCGCGGAGGACCAACCTTTTTCGACACCGACGCAAAGTCCGTACCAACCTGATTGCTAACGCACCCCGTCAGCATGGCACAAACGGCCAACAACAACGCAACCTGTCGCAGCATCACACGCCCCATTCCATTCCCCGGGACATGCTAGTCGGAATCAGCGCAGGGTTGCAACCGATGCAGTATGACGACTTTGCAAAAACCGGAACGCGTGGCGGAGAAGCTAAAGCTGCTGCACGTCGACGACGCCTGCCACCGCCTTGATCGCGCCGGCGATCTGCGGCGAGACCTTGAAGCGGCCGGGCAGCTTCATCTCCACCTCGGTCTCGAGGTCGAGCATCAGCACCAGCGAGACCTCGCCGTCGCCGTTTCCGCGCGGTGCGATGCCCGGACTGCCGACCTTCGGCGCGCCGCCGTTGGCGGCCGCCATCTCGGGCCCGGCGAGCCGCTTGGCGATCGAGTCCAGCGGCTTGGTGTCGCGCAGGAAGATGCGCAGGCCCTTCTGCGTCTTGGCCGCGGCGTCATCGAGCGGCTCGGCGTGCAGCACGCGGGCGCGGACGTCCTCGCCCTGAAGCTCGGCCCCGAGTTGCAGCAGCACGGCCGCGCCCGGCTCCAGCACGTCGCGATATTGCGCAAGTCCTTCCGAGAACAGCACCGCCTCGAAATGGCCGGTGGGATCGGACAGCCCCATGATGCCCATCTTGTTGCCGGTCTTGGTACGCCGCTCCATGCGCGAGACCACGGTCGCGGCGACCTTGCCGGCGGTGGCGCCGGTCTTCACCGCGCGCGAGAACTCGGCCCAGCTCTGCACCCGCAGCCGCTTCAGCACGGTCGCGTAATCGTCGAGCGGATGTCCCGACAGGAAGAAGCCGATCGCGTCGTATTCGCGGCGCAGCCGCTCGGCCGGCAGCCATGGCTCGACCTGCGGCAGCATGATGGTCGGCGCATCCGCCGACATGCCGAACATGTCGTTCTGGCCGATGGTCGCAGCTTCATGCGCGCGCTGGCAGGCGGCGAGGATCGCATCCGCACCGGCAAAGACGCGCGCCCGGTTCGGCTCCAGCGTGTCGAAGGCACCGGCGGCGGCGAGACTTTCGATGATGCGCTTGTTGATCGCGCGCGGCGAGACGCGCGCGGCGAAATCCGCGAGCGAGGTGAACAGGCCGCCCCGGGTGCGCTCCGCGATGATCTGCTCGATCGCCTGGATGCCGACGCCCTTGAGCGCGGCGAGCGCGTAGTAGATCGTGTTCTCGCCGACCTCGAAGGTCGCGCCCGACCGGTTGATGTTCGGCGGCTCGACCTTGATGCCGAGCCGCTGCGCCTCGGAGCGGAATTCGGAGAGCTTGTCCGTGTTGTTGAGATCGAGCGTCATCGACGCGGCGATGAACTCCACCGGATAATGCGCCTTCATGTAGGCGGTGTGATAGGACACCAGCGCATAGGCCGCCGCGTGACTCTTGTTGAAGCCGTAGTCGGCGAACTTCGCCAGCAATTCGAAGATGGTCTCGGCCTGCCCCTTCGGCACGCCGTTCTTCACCGCACCCGCAACGAAGATGTCGCGCTGCTTGTCCATCTCGGCGCGGATCTTCTTGCCCATGGCGCGGCGCAGGAGGTCGGCGTCACCGAGCGAGTAGCCCGACATCACCTGCGCGATCTGCATCACCTGCTCCTGGTAGATGATGACGCCGAAGGTCTCCTTCAGGATCGGCTCGAGCACGGGATGCAGATATTCCGGCTCCTCGTCGCCGTGCTTGCGCGCGCAATAGGTCGGGATGTTCGCCATCGGGCCCGGCCGATAGAGCGCGACCAGCGCGATGATGTCCTCGAAACGGTCGGGGCGCATGTCGATCAGCGCCCGCCGCATGCCCTGGCTTTCAACCTGGAACACACCGACCACGTCGCCGCGCGCCAGCATCTGATAGCTCTCGGCATCGTCGATCGGCAGCGTGGCGAGATCGACATCGATGCCGCGCGGCTTGAGCAGCTTGCAGGCGACGTCGAGCACGGTGAGCGTCTTCAGGCCGAGGAAGTCAAACTTCACGAGGCCCGCCGGCTCGACCCATTTCATGTTGAACTGGGTCACCGGCATGTCGGATTTGGGATCGCGGTAGAGCGGCACGAGCTCGCTCAAGGGGCGATCGCCGATCACGATGCCGGCCGCGTGGGTCGAGGCGTGGCGGGTCAGGCCTTCGAGACGCTGGGCGATGTCGAAGGCGCGCGCCACCACGGGATCTTCGTCGCGGAACGCCTGCAGCTTCGGCTCGCTCTCGATCGCGGCCGCCAGCGTCACCGGCGCCGCCGGATTCTGCGGCACCAGCTTGGTCAGCTTGTCGACCTGGCCGTAGGGCATCTGCAGCACGCGGCCGACGTCGCGCAGCACGCCGCGCGCCTGCAGCGTACCGAAGGTGATGATCTGCGCGACCTGGTCGCGGCCGTAGCGCTGCTGCACGTAACTGATCACCTCGCCGCGGCGGTCCTGGCAGAAGTCGATGTCGAAGTCCGGCATCGAGACGCGTTCCGGATTGAGGAAGCGCTCGAACAGCAGGCCGAACCTGATCGGGTCGAGGTCGGTGATCGTGAGCGCCCACGCCACCAGCGAGCCTGCGCCGGAGCCGCGGCCCGGCCCGACCGGAATGCCGTGAGCCTTGGCCCATTTGATGAAGTCGGACACGATCAGGAAGTAGCCCGCGTACTTCATGCGCATGATGACGTCGAGCTCGAACGCCAGGCGCTTGTTATAGTCTTCTTCCGCCGTGCCCTGAGAGAGGCCGTGCACGCGCAGACGGTTGGCGAGCCCCTCCTCCGCTTGGCGCTTCAGCTCGGCCGCCTCGACGGCGGCGGCATCCGAGCTCGCTGCGGCGCCGACGGTGAAGAACGGCAGGATCGGCTTGCGCGTCATCGGCCGGAACGAGCAGCGCTCGGCGATCTCCACCGTCGAGGCCAGCGCCTCCGGAATGTCGGCGAACAGCACCGCCATCTCGGCGCGCGTCTTGAAGCGATGATCCGGCGTCAGCTGCACACGGTCGGTCTCGGCGATCAGCCGGCCGCCGGCGATGCAAAGCAGCGCATCATGTGCTTCGTAATCGTCGGTGGTCGCGAAATACGGCTCGTTGGTCGCAACCAGCGGCAGTCCCTTGGCGTAGGCGATGTCGATCAGGCCGCCTTCGACGCGCCGCTCCTTCTCGGCGTTGTGGCGCTGCAATTCGATGTAGAGACGGTCGCCGAAAAGAGCGGCCAGACGCTCGCACCGCGCCCCGGCGAGCTCGGCCATGCCGCCGGCGAGCGCCAGCGAGATCGGCCCGTCCGGCCCGCCCGTCAGCGCAATCAGGCCCTCGGTCTCGCCCTCGAGCCAGTCGAGCTTGATGAACGGAGCATGGCTGTCCGGCGATTCCAGGAACGCGCGCGAGTTCAGCCGCATCAGGCTGCGATAACCGCGCTCCTGCGCGGCGAGCAACACCACGCGCGAGGGTCCCATCGCGTTGCGCGCGTTGGGATCCTGATCGCCGAAATCGATGGCGAGCTCGCAGCCGACGATCGGCTGGATGCCGGAGCCCGCCATCTTGTCGGAGAACTCCAGCGCGCCGAACAGATTGTCGGTGTCGGTCAGCGCCAGAGCCGGCTGGTGGTCCTTCTTGGCAAGCTCGGCGAGCTTGGCGATCTTGATCGAGCCCTTGAGCAGCGAATAGGCCGAGTGAACGTGAAGGTGAACAAATCCGGCGCTCGGCATGGTCGCGTGACGGCCTCTTGCAGATGAGATGGAGCGGTCGCCGGCGCCTCAAGGCATCATGCACCTGCGCGGCCGACTCGCTTCCCAATGGTGGGGTGCAGCGCCGCCAGAGTCCACGCCGCAGCGACCACTTCGCACCGCCGTCCCGCTTTTCCCCAACCAGCCATGCGTGAAGCCTGGCCTCAGAGCTGCGGTATGACTTGGGCCCAGATCGCGATCATCCCGACGAACAGCGTGATCGACGCCAATGCGGCAGCCTCTTCGACGAAAACCCTGAACATGTCTCGCTCCTTCGTTAGAACGTATGAAGAACATTGTTCTCATTCTGTTCTCAGGAGTCAAGCGCAACGGGTGACCACACAACACGATGGTTAACTCGCTGAATTCACCCAATAAAAAAAAGCCCCGGCCAAGGCCGGGGCTTTCGACGACCGCTCCAGTGGGAGCGATCAGGATCAGTAACGGCCGATCATCGGGCCGCCGAACTTGTAGTTCAGGCGGACGAGACCCATGTCGATGTCCTGCCCGATGCGTTCGACAGCGCCACTGGCGAAGGTGACGTTGTGGTCGCCGAGGAAGATGTGGTTGTACTCGACGCCGACCGTCCAGTTCGGAGCAAAACCAAACTCCAGGCCCGCGCCAACCGTGGCACCCCAGCGGGTCTCGTCGGCCCGGTCGAGGTTCGCACCCGTCACGACGCTGTAGACGTCGTACTTGTTGCTGACGACCGCCGCACCGCCCTTCGCGTAGAGCAGGACGTTGTTCCAGGCATAGCCAACCTGGCCTGTGATCAGACCGAACGCATCGACGCGCGTCCGGTTCCGCAAACCGGTGATTGCGCTGATGTTGTCACCCGAGAAGTCGGCCCAGTTGCCCTGGCCCTCGAGACCGAACACGAACTGGCCGGACTGAAAGCGGTAACCGATCTGGCCA
The DNA here is from genome assembly GCF_900094575.1 of Bradyrhizobium yuanmingense. GTDB lineage: Bacteria > Pseudomonadota > Alphaproteobacteria > Rhizobiales > Xanthobacteraceae > Bradyrhizobium > Bradyrhizobium yuanmingense. The sequence goes on from NZ_FMAE01000005.1 coordinate 483,609, forward strand.
CCGACGGTGCCGCCGGTCGAGTTGTGGGAGCCTTCCGGACCGAAGCCGACCAGATCCCACGACGTGTCAGCCGAACCGCCGCCGCCGTTGATACCGATGTAGAAGCCGCTCCAGTCGTACACCGCAGCGATCGCCGCGGGCGGTGCTTTGGTGTAGGGCCGTGCCGCGAGATCTGCCGCAAGTGCCGGCGCAGCCGCGCTGAGCGCGACGAGGCTGACAGCTGCAAGCAACAAATTCTTCTTCATTTGATTCCCGTTCCAGTTTCTACAGTAGTGGGCCCCCCGGCCGTGGGTCCTCATAACAGCGATCGACGGAATTGCTGTAGCCGCGGCGCCACAGTGTGATCGAAAGGACTTTGCTCATTAACGAATGTTAATCGAGCATCGCGGACACCCTATCAAACAAGGGGTTTTGCAGCAGTTTCAATGTTGACGAGGCGAGACAAGCTGCATGCGCGCGCAACATCGTCGCGCGCACATTCGCGTGATGGGAGAGGCGAATGCGAACAAGTTCCTCATCCAAATTGTCGCCATCTTTTCGCTCGCTTTCATCACATTCGTGGGCGCGTCAATCGCTAGCTCGCCTCCGCGCGTACTTCGCCGGACAAAGCGACACCCCATACGCGATCAGAGTCGTCTGCATGATGAGGCCAATCAGCGACAGTGCCTTTTGGAAGCTGCAGCCTCACACACCGTCTTTCACCTGAAAAGCCCGCCTGAAGCGGGCATCTCGAAGGATGGTCGCAGGAACGGCTGAACAGCTCTCGAATGCCATAGCCCTGCGATGAGCGCGCTGCGTCTGCTCAGCTTTGCCAGGGCGCATTGCGGATCCGCGTGCACGCGTTCGGCCTTTGGAAGCTCGGATCGTGATCTGCGATGTAGTCGAAGTTGACCGTCCCGAACGTCGTCTGCGGTTTCTTCAGCGCCGAGCAGGTCTGTACCTTCACGAACTCGTTCTTGAAGTCACCGCGCGGGAACGCCGAGATCACCTGCTCGCGCTGCTCCGGTGTGTAATGATCATACCCGATGCCCACCACATCCACCAGAACGCCTGCGTTGGTGAGCGCGATTTCCGGTCTCATATATTGCGGAATGCCGGGCGTGGTGTGCAGGGCGATGGCCTCCCACACCAGATCGGCCTGGGAATCAGCGATGCCGCGTGCCCGCAGAAACTCGCGCGCTGCATCGGCACCGTCGACTTCAAACCGCTTGGTCGCGGTATGGTAGTGATCGACGAGGCCGAGGTCGTGAAACAGGGCCGCGACATAGAGAAGCTCGGAATCAAACTTCAGCTTCTGGCGCAATCCCGTCATCGCGCCGAACACGTAGACGCGAACGGAATGGTTGAACAACATCTCGTCTTCGTAACTGCGCACCAGCTCGGCGGCCTCGCGAGCCAGTTGGCTGTCGGGAATTTTGACGCCGGAGATCACTCTCGTCATTTTCAGGTTCCTGCTTTCTGTTTCGGCTGATTCCCTTCGGGTCAGGCGGCCTCCTCGAGCGCGGCCTGCGGCGTATTTCGAAAGCTGATCGACATGCGATTGTACGCATTCATCAGGCTGATCGCGATCGTGAGATCGACCAGCTCGCGCTCGCTGAAGACTTTGCGAACGGCTTGATAGGCCTCATCCGGGACGTTGGTCTCGGCGACGCGGGTGATCGTCTCGGCCCATGCGAGAGCCGCACGCTCGCGCTCGTCGAAAAGATGGCCCGCCTCGGCCCAGGCCTGGACCAGCGCGATCTTTTCGATTTTCACGCCGCTCTTCAGCAGGTCGCGTGTATGCATGTCGAGGCAGTAGGCGCAATTGTTGATCTGCGACACGCGAAGATAGACCAGGGTGACAAGCGTCGCGGGAAGTCCGCTCTGCATGACGTAGCCGTAGACACCGCCCAGCGCCTTCATACCTGCCGGTGCGACGTGATTGTAGTTGAGCCGTTCGCTCATCTGCCTGCTCCTTGATGATCGGGGGATGAACCCTCCCTCTTGCCCCCTTAGGTGCCCCTGCACTGGTCCACAAAAAAGCACCAAGAACGTACAAAACTCGTGTACCACGCAGGCATGACGAGGCCGCTGCATCTGGAGCTCGATCGATCTGCAAAGACGCCGCTGGCCGAGCAGATCCACAAGGGGATCAGGACCGCGATCGAAAGCGGCGTTCTCGCCCCCGGCGCACGCCTGCCCTCCTGGCAGGATCTCGCCGCCCAACTCGGCGTCGCCCGCGGCACCGTACGGGTGGCGTACGAAAAGCTCTCATCCGCCCAACTGATCGTCGCAAGCCGCGCGACTGAACCCATGTCGCCGACAGGCCCCCGTTCCCAGTAAGGCGGGACAGCGCCCCGTCGCCCGGCTCGTTCATGGAGATGTACCAGGAGCTGACGGCGGGGCCCGCGATCTTCCAGATGGGCGTGCCTGCGCAGGAGACCCTTCCCGCGACATTGCTGGCGCGGATGCGCGCGCAGGCAGTTCGGGCGGAGGTGAGCGCACCGGCGATCTACCCGGATCCACGCGGCGAGCTGGCGTTGCGGCGCGAGATCGCGGCCTACCTCGCGCTGGCGCGCGGGATCGAATGCGCGCCGTCCCAGATCATCGTCACTGCCGGTTTCAGCGGCGGCCTTGGCTTGGCGCTCCGCGTCCTCGGACTCGAGCAGAAGAAGGCCTGGATGGAGGACCCTGGCTTTCCCTTTACCCGGCAGGGTCTCGCGCTTGCGCGATTGTCGGTTGCGCCGATCCCCGTTGATGCGGACGGCATCGATGTCGATTACGGCATGAAACATGCTCCTGATGCGGCACTGGTGGTCGTGACACCGGGCCAGCAGGCGCCGCTCGGCTCCACATTGTCGCTTGTGCGGCGCTCACGCCTGCTCGACTGGGCAGCGCAAAGCAAGGCATGGGTGATCGAGGATGACTATCTCAGCGAGCTTCAGCTCAAGGGCCGGGCGACGCCGGCGCTCGCATCGCTCGACCGCGCCGGCCGCGTCATTCACATCGGCTCTTTCAGCAAGACGGTGACGCCTGCCCTGCGGCTGGGCTTTGTCGTCGCACCGGCCGCCCTGGCGTCGCAATTTGCCGAAGCTGCTGCGTGCCTTGCGCCCGCGCCTGGGCCGGCGGTGCAGCGCGCGATGGCCGACTTCATGCGCGAGGGCCATTATCTGCGGCATCTTCGGCGCACGAAGCGGGTTTACGCTGCACAAGGCGATGCATTGCTGAAGTACCTTCGCGCGCGCACTGCGAACATTGCGCTTGCCGGGTTGGCGGCGGTGCTGCAATTGACGGACGGAGCACCCGACCTGGCCATCGCCAGGGAAGCAGCACGGATGGGACTTGCGCCTACGCCGCTGTCGCTCTGGTATGCGTCGAACGGACCGGTGCGCCCGGGACTTTTGCTCGGCGTGGCAACGTCTCCGCTCAAACGAATTGAGGCGTCCTGCGATCGACTGTTGCAAATCATCGATCGTCTGACCTGATCTTGACTGACGGACGATAGCACGCCGCGCATGGATGCGTTGCTGGCGGTGGCCGGTGAACGAAATAAGCGTGCACCGGCCGGCCCATCAAAAGTTGTGATAACGGCGTTTCTCATATAGGGTCGAACCTCTTCCTCGCCGTGCGTGGTCGCTTGCTGCATGCATGTCCGTATCCTGCTCCTCCTTGCCTTGCTTCTGCTTCCGGGCACTTTGCGTGCCGAAGCAGCGCCGGCCGAGAAAACCGGATTTGCTTCCAGGCTGACGATCTATCTCGCCAAGGGGCCGGCCGACGCATGCGGGCCGGGCTGCGATCGCTGGATCGCCATCGAGGGCGAGATCGATCGCGAGGCGGCGCTGCGCATTCGCCGCTTCCTCGCCGCCGTCAAGGACCTGCAGCGTCCGATCTACGTTCATTCGCCCGGCGGCAACGTCGAGCAGTCCTACGCGATCGCGCGGTTGCTGCGCAGCCGCAAGGCGGTTGCCAGGGTTGGCCGGACGATCGCGACCGCCTGCGCCGCGGGCACGCAGGTGGATGCCGCCTGCCTGAAGCTCAAGAACGCAAGCGGCGAGGTCGAGGCCGAGCTCACCACGACCCGCGCCATGTGCAACTCGGCCTGCGCATACCTGTTTCTGGGGGCGGCATCGCGCGAGGTCGCCCCCGACGCCGCAATAGCGGTCCATAATTCCAGGCTGGTGCTCGCCTTCGACGGACGGCCCGATCCAGCGGCCGTCGCGGAATACAGGCGTCGCCGGCTGTTAGCGGCCGATCGCGATCGCGCCGCGTTCATCGCTGCGATGGGAATTGGCCGCGAGCTCGATTCCCTCATCCGGACGGTGAAGTTCGAAAGCCTACACGTATTGACGCGATCCGAGCTCTACGGTTTCGGCATCGACACGCGACCGCTCGCCGAAACGAAATGGACGCTGGAGAAAGAGGCCCGGCCGTTCGTCCGCAAGATCGCGACCGCAAAGAAGGCGAACGGCTCCGCGTTCCGAACGATGGAGCTGCGCCTGTCTTGCGAAAGCAGCAAGGGCGCACCGCTGACATTTGCGGCCGAGGTCGACGAAACGGCCACCGGCAAGAGCACGATCCTGATCACGGCGGATGCCGACAAGGAGAAGACGGCCGGAGGATCTCCGGTGCGGACCGGCAAGCACGAGGTCTGGCGCAGCAACATCGACCCCGACAGGGTCAAGGCGATACTGGCCTCCCGCTCCCTGCAGGTCCGCGAAAGCACGCCGATCGCGGACGACAAGACGGACATCATGACATTCGAGCTCGACTTGGCGGGCCTGCCGTCACAATGGGCTCGGCTCACGGCATCCTGTTCATTGCCGACGCCGGGCCCGGCAAGCTCCTGGCCGACGTTGCCGGGGAAAGCCGCTCCCTGGCAGGCAGCTCATTGGCCCGAAAGCCCTTGGACGCCCGCCCCCCAACTGACCGTCAGCACAAACCCTCGGCCCGCTCCGTCGCCTTGAAATGACGTCGAACTCGCCCCGGGCGGGCGATTCAACACGCAACATTCATTCAACCCTCATCGAGCAGGGAGCGGACCTTGGCGGCCAGGTCTTCGATCGCAAAGGGCTTGGACAGCAAATGCTTGCCGGCATCGAGCACGCCATTGTGGACGATCGCGTTGCGCGTGTAGCCGGTGGTGAACAGCACTTTCAGATCCGGGTATCGTCTCGACAGCTCGGCCGCGAGTTCGGCACCGGTCATGTCGGGCATGACGACGTCGGTGAACAGCAGATCCGGAACGAAACCGCCTTCGATTTTGCCGATCGCCTCCCGGGCGCTGGCGGCCTCGACGACGGTATAGCCAAGCTCGCGCAGGCTTTCGGACGAGATGCCGCGGACCCGCTCGTCGTCCTCGACGACGAGGATGGTCTCGCTCTGCGGACTTGCACCGGGATGCAGCACGCCGTGCGACGGGGTTGAGACAGGCTCCTCGCCCGCGAAGCGTGGAAGATAGATCTTCACGGTCGTGCCGACGTCCACCTCCGAATAGATTTTGACATGGCCGCCCGACTGCCGCACGAAGCCGTAGACCTGGCTGAGGCCAAGTCCAGTCCCCTTGCCGACGACCTTGGTCGTAAAGAACGGATCGAAGACCTTTCCCAGCACGTCGGCCGCGATGCCCGTGCCGTTGTCCGTCACCGCAATGAGCACGTACTGCCCGGGCTGCAGCGCGTATTCGCGGGCGTATTTTCGATCTATCGAGGCGTTGGCGGTTTCGATCGTCAGCCTGCCACCCTTCGGCATGGCATCGCGGGCATTGACAGCAAGATTGACGAGAGCGCTTTCGAGCTGCGCAGGGTCTGCCTTGACGCGCCAAAGGCCAGCCGCGAGGACCGTCTCGAGACGAACGAGCTCGCCGAGCGAGCGCTCGAGCAGCTCACTCATCTCACCGACCATCTTGTTGATGTCCACGACCTCGGGCGCAAGAGGCTGCTGCCGCGAGAACGCCAACAATCTTTGTGTCAACGTGGCGGCACGGTTCGCACCATCCGTTGCACTATCCAAGAAACGGTCAATGTTGAGCTCGCCCTTGCCGAGCCGCCGTTTGGCGAGATTCAAGCTGCCGAGGATGACGGCCAGCATGTTGTTGAAGTCGTGGGCGATCCCCCCGGTCAATTGCCCGACGGCTTCCATCTTCTGCGATTGCCGCAATTGCTCCTCGGCCTTCATGCGCTCGGCGATCTCGTCGGCGACACGTTGCTCCAGCTCGGCATTGAGCGCTTCGAGCCTGGTCAGCAGCTGGGCGTTGTCAATGGCCGTCGCGGCATGGCCGGCAATGCCGAGCAATGCGGATTCGTGCTCCTCGTGGAATCGACCGACCTCCGCATGACCGAAGAAAAGCCCACCGAGCACCTCGCCGCTGCGCGAGATCACGGGGACCGCCAGATAGGACCGGACCGGAAGATGGCCCTCGGGCATGCCTTTCCGCGGCGCATTCTTGCCATAGCGCGGGTCTTGCAGGATGTCGTCCGACCTCACCACGCCCGTGCCCTTAAAGGTCGGCTCGAACACGGCGGTGGCGCGCGGCATCGGGAAGTTTTCGAAAGCGGATCGCGGCACGCCGGACAGCGAGTACAGCATGTAGCTGCCTCCGTCCGCGGCCGGGACGTTGTAGAAGAAGGCGCCGAACTGGGCGCCCGTCAGCTCGACGCCGGCATCCGTCACGATCTGGACGATCCTATCGAGATCACGTTCGCGGGCAACTGATGCCCCCGTGTCGTTGAGGATCCTGAGATGACGCTCGGTCTTCTTTTGGGCGGAGATATCCAGCACAGTCCCGATGAATCGCGTGGCCTGACCATTGGAAAAGATCGTGTGGCCCGTTGCGGCGATCCAACGCTCGACGCCATCCTCGATACCGACGGTCCGGTATTCGATGTTGTAGCTTCCCGGAGAATTGGGCTGTAACGCGGTCGAGACGGCCTCATGAGCGCGCTGCCTGTCGTCGGGATGAATGCCTTTCAGGAATGAGCCCTCATAGCTGACCTCGGCATTCGGTGAGAGACCGAACACCTCCTTGCAGCGGCTATCCCATCGAAGGACATCGTTGATCGGATCGTAGTCCCAGGTGCCGATTCCGGCGGCCTTGTTGGCGAGGACCAGCCGTTCGGCAGCTTCGCGCGCCGCCTGCTCGGATCGGACGCGCTCGATGTGCGCCCATGATCGCTCCGTCACCTCGGTCAGCAAGGCAAGTTCGCGCGGCGTCCACAGATGCGAGCCGCGGTGATGAATGGCCATCAAAGCGGTCAGGCGCCCTTCCTTCACCAAGGGCATGCAGATCGTCGAACCGATCCCGATGCGCTGGAAAGTGGCGGCTTCCTCGGGAGCGATCTCCTTCAGGTTGTCGTTGATGATGAGGGGCCGCCCGGCGCCCAGCTCTCGCACCGCCTTCTCGCCGAAGTCGGCAAGACTGTAGTGCCCCACTATGTGCATCGCACCGGGGGCCACCCAATCCCCGCGGATGGTGAAGCCGTCCTGATCGGGATCCATGTCGGCATAGGCGCAGTTGGAGACGCCGAGATACTCACCGACCATTCGCGTCGTCACTGCCATGACGCCGTCGGCATCGCGCGTCTTCGCCGTTTCCTTATTGAGAGCGTCGAGGAAGATGAGCCGCGCCTCGTTCTCGCGCACCGCGCTCTCGGCGCGGCGACGTTCGACGGCGGTGCGGGTGCGTTCGGCAACCTCTCGGATGAGCTCTAGCTCTGCTGCGCTCCATTCGCGCGGCATTGCATTGTTCAGGTAGAGCAGCGCCACGACCCCGTCGGGCTCGGAGATCGGCATGTTGACCAATGCGCGGGCCGAGATTGCCTCGAGAGCTCGGGCGCGGTCGCCGACGCGAGGGTCCTTTTCAGCATCAGCGCAGACGACCGTCTCACCCCGCTTCAAGTCTTCGATATAGCTGCCATAGTCGCGAAAGCGCAGCACGCCGGCCAGGCTCGAGATCCCAGGCGCATTCCAGTCGCGCGCGATCGTGATGGTCTCTGCGGAGGTATCGACGGTGCCGTAACCTGCCCGGCTGACATTGAGGCTGCGGCCCAGCAGCTCCGCCGCCGCATAGGCGAGATCGTCGGGGTCACCGATCTCCCGAATATAATCGCCGAGGGTGGCTAAGACGGCGTTGCGGTCGGCCGAGGCCCCACCGGTCGCTGTCGTCATCGGTCAACCCCGAACACGTCCCTCGCTCCACCTGCACACCGATGAAACGGTAACCGTAGGATTGCCCTTAGGTTCCCCGGCGCAAGGGGGGTGCTCCGGATGCTGCTTAGCCGACGTGGCGTGATGCGGCGGAAGCGCGCTCTCAAAGGCGGCTTAGACAGGCGTATAGATTACGAGCTTCAACGCGGGATCGTCATTGGCCTGGAAGCTGGTGTGCTCGAAGTGCAGCACGCCCTTGGTCGGATGGTTCATGGTCTTGCGGCCCGAGATGGTGCTGCGAACGTCGTGCGCCTCCCACCATTCGACGAATTCCGGACTGCTCTCGCGCAGCCGCGTCAGCAGCTCCGTGAAGGCGGGATCGCCGGCCCAGACGTCGTGATTGGCACGAAACATCGCCACCATCGCCTTGGCTACGTCGGTCCAGCCGGCGCCATAGGATTTTCGCGTCTGCTTGTTCGTCAACATAAGAAGCAGCGTGTTGCGATCCTGCTCCGGCAATCGCCCGAACCCGAACACCTCCTCGGCCGCATCGTTCCAGGCCAGCACGTCCCAGCGCCGGCCGGTGATGTAGGCCGGCTGATGCAGGCTCTCGATCATGCGACGAATGGGCGGAGGCACGATCTCGCGGGTGAAGGGGCTCCTTGCGGGCTCGCGCGCCAGCGCCTTGAGGTGGGCGTGCTCGGCCTTGCTGAGACGGAGGGCCCGGGCCAGCGCATCCACGGTGGTCACGGACGGGCTGACCGTGCGGCCCTGCTCGAGACGGATGTACCAGTCGACGCCGATGCCGGCGAGCTGCGCAACCTCCTCGCGGCGCAGCCCCGCGGTGCGCCGGCGCCTGCCCGCCGGAAGCCCGACCGCCTTCGGCGACAGCTTTTCGCGGCGGGACCTCAGGAAGTCCCCGAATTCAACGCGGCGTGGATCGACCATGGCAGATGTCCCGGCGATAGAGGGCCTACGGAATACTAGGATAATACCAGGCCTTCCTGTCTCCGGACAGGTCGGCGCATACGGACTTCACCCGACCTCGAGGTGAACATCATGAAAGCTGCCGTACTCAAATCCTTCGGCTCGCCGCTGGCGATCGAGACTGTCCCCGAACCGGTGCTCGGCACCGGCGAGGTCATCGTCGACGTCGTCGCGACGCGCGTGCTGTCCTACATGAACGAGGTCTTCGACGGGACGCGCAACTACGCGCTCGACCTGCCAATCATTCCAGGCCCAGGCGGCGTCGGCCGCGTGCGCGCGATCGGTCCGGACGCGACCAGGCTTGCCGTCGGCGACTGGGTGTTCTGCGATCCGACAGTGCGCTCGCGCGATGACGCCGCGGCGCCGGATATCGCCCTGCAGGGCCTGACCGCCGCGGGACCCGGCGGCATGCGCCTGCAACGGCACTTTCGCCACGGCTCCTTCGCCGAGCAGATGCGGGTGCCGACCGAGAACGTCAAACCCCTCGGCCCGATCACGTCCGAGCAGGCGAAACAATGGTGCGCGCTGGGCACGCTGCTGGTGCCCTATGGCGGCTTCCTTGCGGCAAACCTTCGCCCGGGCGAGACCGTGCTGGTGAGCGGCGCCACCGGCAATTTCGGCAGCGCCGCCGTCTCCGTCGCGTTGGCGATGGGCGCAGCCTGCGTGGTCGCGCCGGGCCGCAACGAACGGATCCTCGCCGACCTCGTCCGCCGCTTCGGGGCGCGGGTGAAGCCGGTCAAGCTCTCGGGCGACGAGGACGACGACCGTGAGACGATGAAGCGCGCCGCACCGGGGCCGATCGACTGCGTCTTCGACATCATGCCGCCCTCGGTGAGCCCGACTGTCGTGCGCGCGGCAGTCATGACGGTCCGCGCTTACGGACGCGTCGTGCTGATGGGTGGCGTCGGCATGGCGGGCGGGCCGGGCCTCGAGCTGCCCTACCCCTGGATCATGCGCAACTGCATCAGCATCCACGGCGTCTGGATGTATCCGCCCGATGCGGCCAGCCGCCTGATCGCACTGGTGCGTGCCGGGCTGCTGCGGCTGGAAGAGTACGAGACAGAGACCTTCGATCTCGACCACGCCAACGAAGCCGTGGCGCATGCTGCCGCCAATGGCGGACCGTTCAAATTGACGGTGATCAGGCCCTGAATCGTGAGGCGGCGACGGACCGCCGTCTTCGATTTTTTTCGGAAGTCTCACCAAGCACTTGGCTACTGTGCATGGGGTTGTTTTTGCGCTTTTAGTCGAGCTCGACCACTTGGCCATGCGACAGGGAGACCCGCCGGTCCATGCGGCCGGCGAGCTCCATGTTGTGGGTGGCGATCAGCATCGACACGTGCGTCGCCTTGACCAGTTGCATCAGGGCCTGGAACACATGCTCGGCGGTGCCGGGGTCGAGATTGCCGGTCGGCTCGTCCGCAAACAGCACGCGCGGCGCATTGGCCACTGCACGGGCGATGGCGACACGCTGCTGCTCGCCGCCGGACAGCTCGGCGGGGCGATGGGTGATGCGGTCGCCGAGGCCGAGATAACCGAGGATCTCCTTGGCACGCTTGACGGTCTCGGACTTCTTCAGACCGCGGATCATCTGCGGGAGCATGACGTTCTCGAGCGCCGAGAACTCCGGCAGCAGCCGGTGCGACTGATAGACGAAGCCGATATCGGTGCGGCGCAGCTGGGTGCGCTCGATGTCGGGCAGCTGCGAGGTCGGCGCGCCCGAGACATAGACCTCGCCGGAATCGGGGGCTTCCAGCAGCCCCGCGATGTGCAGCAGCGTCGACTTGCCGGAGCCCGACGGCGCCACCAGCGCGACGGACTGGCCGGCCCACAGCGCCAGCTTGGCGCCGTCGAGGATCGTCAGCGGCACCTCGCCCTGCAAGTACTGCCGCTTTATCTCGTGGAGATAAATGACCGGTACATCTTCTGCCCCCTGCTGCTGCTCCATCAGCCCCTCACTCGTACCGAAGCGCTTCGACGGGATCGAGGCGCGCGGCGCGCCACGACGGATAGAGCGTCGCCAGGAACGACAGCGTCAGCGCCATGATGACGACGGCCGTGGTCTCACCGACGTCGATCTCGGCGGGCAGTTTCGACAGGAAGTAGAGCTCCGGCGAGAACAGCTCGGTCGAGGTCAGCCAGGACAGGAATTGCCGGATCGATTCGATGTTGACGCAGATCACGAGGCCGACACAGAAACCGACCAGCGTGCCGACCACGCCGATCGAGGCGCCCGTGATCAGGAAGATCCGCATGATCGATCCTTGCGAGGCGCCCATGGTGCGCAGGATCGCGATGTCGCTGCCCTTGTCCTTCACCAGCATGATCAGGCCGGAGACGATGTTGAGCGCGGCGACCAGCACGATCATGGTCAGGATCAGGAACATCACGTTGCGTTCGACCTGGAGCGCGTTGAAGAAGGTCGAGTTGCGCTGCCGCCAATCCACCAGGAAGATCGGCCGGCCCGCCGCCTCCGTCACCGCCTTGCGGAAGGCATCGATCCTGTCGGGGTTGGTCGTGAACACCTCGACCGAGGTGACGTCGTTGCTGCGGTTGAAATAGGCCTGCGCTTCGGCAAGCGGCATGAACACGAAGCCGAGGTCATACTCGGACATGCCGATCTCGAACACCGCGACGATCTTGTACGGTTTTATGCGCGGCGTCGTTCCCATGGGGGTCACCGCGCCCTTCGGCGCCACCAGCGTGATGCTGTCGCCGGCATGCAGCGAAAGCTGGTCGGCGAGGCGCCGGCCGATCGCAACGCCCTGCCCTTCGTCAAACCCCTCGAGCGAGCCCTGCTTGATGTTCTTGGCGATCGAGGTGAGGTTGTTGAGATCGTCGGAGCGGATGCCGCGCACGAGGACGCCCGAGGCGTTCCATGGCGATGACGCCAGCGCCTGACCATCGACCACCGGCGCCGCGAGCCGGATGCCCTGGACCTGGCTAAGGCGGTCGGCAACGTCCTTCCAGTCGGTCAGCGGCGATTCCAGGGGCTGGACCAGGATGTGGCCGTTGAGGCCCAGGATCTTGTCGAGCAGCTCCTTGCGGAAGCCGTTCATCACGGCCATGACGATGATCAGCGTCGCGACGCCGAGCATGATGCCGAGAAAGGAGAACCCGGCGATGACCGAGATGAATCCTTCCTTCCGCCGCGCCCGCAAATAGCGCGCCGACAGCATCCACTCGAATGGCGCGAAAGGCGCGGTTTGCACGGTTTCGGTCATGGTCTCATCCATCGCTCGATAATCCCATGATTCGGGGTCAATTGTGGCCGGATTGGCGGCCGCGATATCGCGCGATGAACAATATTCAGCAGACCAGCCTCATCAGCCCACAAGTCTTGCGACCGCGTCGGCAGGCGACATGGTCTCGCGCGCGCCGTCGCTGCGCCGCTTGATCTCGACCTTGCCGTCGGCGAGCCCTTTCGGCCCGATCATGATCTGCCAGGGGATTCCGATCAGGTCGGCGGCAGCGAATTTAGCGCCGGCGCGCTGGTCGGTGTCGTCATAGAGCACGTCGACGCCTTTGGCCGCGAGCTCGGCGTAGAGCTTCTCGCAGGCCGCATCGACGGCCGCATCGCCCTGCTTCAGGTTGAGAATCGAGACGCGGAACGGTGCCACCGCCTCCGGCCATTTGATGCCGGCATCGTCATGGCAGGCCTCGATGATGGCACCCAGCAGGCGCGAGACGCCGACACCGTACGAGCCGCCATGAATCGGCACGTCGACACCATCGGGCCCCGCCACCAGCGCCTTCATCGGCTCGGAATATTTGGTGCCGAAATAGAAGATCTGGCCGACCTCGATGCCGCGGGTGTTCACCCGCTTGTCCACGGGCACCTCCTGCTCGAACCGCGCGGCGTCGTGGACGTCCTCGGTCGCCGCATAGAGCGAGGTCCATTGCTTGATGATCGGCGTCAGGTCGCTCTCATAATCGACGTCCTCGCCCGGCACCGGCAGGTCCAGCACGTCGCGATTGATGAACACGCCGGATTCGCCGGTCTCGGCGAGCACGATGAACTCGTGGCTGAGATCGCCGCCGATCGGGCCGGTCTCGGCGCGCATCGGGATCGCCTTCAGCCCCATCCGCGCGAAGGTGCGCAAATAGGCGACGAACATCTTGTTGTAGGCGACGCGCGCCGCGGCCTCGTTGAGGTCGAAGGAATAGGCGTCCTTCATCAGGAACTCGCGGCCGCGCATCACGCCGAAACGCGGACGCTGCTCGTCGCGGAATTTCCATTGGATGTGATAGAGATTCAGCGGCAGGTTCTTGTAGGACTTCACGTAGGCGCGGAAGATCTCGGTGATCATTTCCTCGTTGGTCGGCCCGTACAGCAGCTCGCGCTTGTGGCGGTCGGAGATGCGCAGCATCTCCGGGCCGTAGGCGTCGTAGCGGCCGCTCTCGCGCCAGAGGTCGGCGAGCTGGAGCGTCGGCATCAAGACCTCGATCGCGCCGGAGCGATTCTGCTCCTCGCGCACGATCTGCTCGATCTTCTTCAGCACGCGAAAGCCGAGCGGCAGCCAGGCATAGATGCCGGCCGCCTCCTGCCGGATCATGCCGGCACGCAGCATCAGCCGATGCGAGACGATTTCCGCCTCTTTCGGATTTTCCTTCAGGATGGGCAGAAAGAACCGCGACAACCGCATGGTAATACTCTGGGAATCAGTGATCGCCTGCAGTGAAACCGGATTGGGAGCGAAAACACAAGACGCGAATGAGGAAAAGCCACTAACGCGGCGAAATACCTGTCATTTTTCTTTTGCCTTCAGGTTTGACTTCAGGAGCACCGTGCTCTGCAAAGCCGGCGAGCCTAGGGCGGCGGCACTTCGAGTTCATCCGCAAGCGTGATCTTCTCGAAATCGCTCACGAGCGCCTCGATGCGTACACGCCAGCGGCCCGCAAAGGGCAGCTCGACCTTGCGCACATGCCAGTAGCCGTCCGGCCCAAGCAAGGCCTCCCGTTCCATCGGCTCGATGCCACGCTCGGGCAGGCTGAGGGTCAGCGTTACCTCTTTGGCCGCCAGGGGCGTCCCCTCGCCGGTCATGAGCTGGAGCACGAAATCGTCCTTGCCGACCTTTCCAGGCGACACCAGCACCTGGAACATCGCCTTGTCGCTGTGGATGTGGATCGCCAAAAGCGTTTCCGGAATGATCGTTCGCGGCGGCGGCGTGAAGCGCCAGCCGGCGACGACGGCGAAGATGGCGAGGGCGATGACGCTTTCGAGGAGGATCGAGCGCTTGAGGATGGCCTGGGCTCCGCGATCACGTGCCAGTGCCGGCGTGAGGCGGAAGCGGTTGAGCGCCGCAAGTGCGAGCAGCATGAGAACCAGACCGAGCTTGATCGAGAGGATGAGGCCATAGCGGGTCTCGACCAACGCCGGAGCTTTCTCGACCTGAACAATTGCAAGGGCGAGGCCCGTCAATGCCAGCACGCCGACCGCGGGCATGGCGATGCCCGAGAAGCGCTTCACGACGGCGAGTGCTGCCGGCATCGGCTTCGACAGCAAAGCCGCGAGCGGAGCAAGAGCGCCGATCCACAGCGCAACGCAAAGGCCGTGAAGAAACATCGCCGGTCGCATCATCATTCGAGGCGGCGCCGTTGCGGCGTGCCCGCTCATGGCGAGCGACAGGCCCACTCCGACCATGGCAATGATCGCAAGAGCCCGCGAAGACCATGCGCTGCGTAGCGCCAGCAGAGCGAACAGCATCGCGGCGGCGGCAACAAGAAACGCGCGGCCGGCACTGGTCGCGACTGCGACCTTCCAAGGCGCGGCCGTCGCGAGCGCCGCCAGCGGCAGGCCGAGGAGATCGAGGCCCAGCGCTCCGAGGGACACCACCGCGCTCGAAAGGCCGACCGCGAGCGCCACGCGCGGCACGGTCACGCCGGTCAGCGACCATGATATCCAGCGCGCGAACCACACACCGCCGACGCCAACGAACAGCCCGAGATAGAGGCCAACGCGCGCCAGCCAGATCAGCGCGCCCAACCAATGGTCCGTACTCGCGGACGGCTTCGTTTCCGACGGCATGCCGATCGAAAACATCACCGATCCCACGATCGGATGGCCATCCTGCGAGACCACGCGATAGCTGACGACCGCGGTCCCCTCAGGCAGATCCGCTGGCATCTCGATCGAAATCATGTCGCCGGACGCACTGACGCGCGTCTCGTCCCGCGCCCTGCCCGTGCCGTCGATCAGCCGGATCGCGCCCGGCGTTACCGGTTCGTTGAACCGCAGCTCGACCACCTTCGGCGCGGTCGCGAGCGTGCTGCCATTCGCCGGCTCGACCGAGATCAGCGCCGCATGCGCGAGCGCACCGCTCGCGAAGCTGGCAGCGAAGAGCAGCGTCGCGAGCGCGGCGAGGAGGCGCATCAGGGTTTCGGCAGGAGCTTGACGCCCGGCGCCGGCGACTTGCCCTCATGCGAATGGCCTGCCCCCTCGATTGGAATCTCGATCCAGCGACGAACACCGGTCTCGCATTCCTGAACCACTGGGAAGTACAAGGTCGTGTTCGCCTTGAGCTTGTCGGTCAGCACCGTCTGCATGATGAACTCGTCGTAGTTCTTGTCCGGCAGCTTGCCGCCCGACCACGCCACCTCCTTGACGCCGGACGAGAGCTTGTTGCCATGATAGTCGTATTCCCCGGCATATTTGCCCTCGACGACGTCGACGGTCCAGCCGGCCTTCGGCATTGGCTTCACTGCGATGACCCCTTCCGGAATCTGCACGCGGATCTTCAAGGTCGGCGAGCCCGCGCAGCCATGCGGCACCATGAAGACCGCCTTGTAGGACGCGCCGATTGTGGCTTGCTTGGTCTCGAGAGAGACATGCGCCGCCACTGGTGATGCGGCGACCGCGGCAATCAAAATCAGGCAGGATCGCTTCGACATATTCGGTCTCCCGAGAGTCCAGAACAGTCTCATTTCATCTTCATTCCCGAATGATCCGGCATTTTCTTCATGTCCATGTGACCCGAGTGCCCGCCACCGCCTGGTCCTTGCGCGCCGACGCCCTGGACGTCGAGGGCGACAGTGACCTTTCCGGCCTTCTCGAACTGAAGCGTCACCGGCACCTTGTCGCCCTGCTTGAACGGCCCCTTGAGCTCCTGAAGCATCAAATGATTGCCGCCAGGCGCGAGCTTCACGGACTTGCCGGGATCGATCGCCAATCCCTTGTCGAGCGCGCGCATCTTCATCACGCCGTTGTCCATCGCCATCTCGTGAATCTCAGCCTTGCCTGCGATGTCGGCGGATACGCTGACGAGCCTGTCGGCGGCGCTGCCCTTGTTTTCGATGGTAAGATAGCCGCCGGCGACCTTGGCGCCGCCCGGCGTTGCCCGGCTCCAGGCCTGCGAGATGACGAGATCGCCGGTCTTGACGTCGTCGGCTGCGACTGCCGCGCTGGTGCCGAGCAGCATGGCGGCAGCCAGAAGTGATAGCTTGATCCTGTTCATTTGGTTCCCTCGGTTTTGATCTGATTGGATCGGTCGTGGTGGTCTCGGCAGCCCCAGTGCGCTTACCATCGATACCTCATTCCGGTGTAGACCGCCCGGCCGGCGCCTGGCTCGAACAACGCCGACGTCGCAGTGGCGCGATCGATGATACTGGCGCTTGCAATGTAGGTCCTGTTGGTGAGGTTTCGACCCTCGATATAGGCGGAGAATGGCCCGCCATTGTCGAAGCCCGCTTTCAATCCGAGCAGTGCATACGGCTCCGTCGTCAACGTGTTCATACTGTCGACAAAATAGGCCTGCGGCACCCATTCGACGTTCGGACCGGCATAGAAACCGATCGGATGCTTGTAGAGCAATTCGGCGCGCAAATAGTGACGCGGTGCACCGGGCAGCTGGTTGTTGCCGAATGTCGGGTCGTTATCGAAGCGAAAATCGTTGTAGGTATAAGCGAGGTTGAGCCACACCTTGTCGGGCGCGCCTCCTGTCACGAAGATGTCGCGGAAGATTGCTGCCCCTGCCCCAGCCTCGACGCCCTGGTGGAAGGTTCGGTCGGCATTGGTCACGTTGCAATTGCCGAAGGCGCTGTAGAGGCACAGCAGCTCATCCCGGATATTGGCGCGATAGGCGGTCAGCTCCCACGCGTAGTCGGGCCGTCTCATGCGCGTCCCGATCTCGTAGGTCGTCGCAATCTGCGGGCGGATGCTGGTGAACGGAATCGTCGGAATGCCAGGACCGCGCGCGCTCTCGCCGAAGCTCGGCACTTCGGCGCTCCGCGAAACGTTGGCGAAGGCCTGCCACGTCGGGTCGATCTGCCACAGCAGGCCCGCCTTCGGCGACCAAAGATCAAAACGTGTTGCTCCCGACTGGTCGCCGTCGCCAAGAAACCGGTCCCGCCGATTGCGGGTCGCATGCAGAAATTGCGTGCCGGCAATCGCGGCGACATTCGGCAGAAAGTAGAAGCTGTCCTCAACGTAAACCGAGGTGTTCTCCGAGCGATCGAGCGACGACGACAGCAATGCACCCTTCTGTCCGGCAATGTTGGCGAATTGCTGGTTGTCGATGCTGCCATTCAACAGGTTGACGCCCGCGACCAGCCTGTTGCGGTAACCGCCGATCATGCGGTCGTCCGTAACCTTCGCGAAGCCGCCATAATCCTTGTAGCGATAATCGAGCCACTGGAAGATCGGATGCATGAGGTGCCGGTCGACGCCGAAAGCGCCGAACTCGAATTTGGTGTCGTCGAATCGGATCGTCGTCTTGTTCGCCAGCCTGACCGTGTCGATGTTGCGCTGCTGGTCCAGCGCAACGTTCGCCGGAGCCGCGGCCTCCGAATTGTTCAAGGCAGACGCCTTGGTGACGGTGCCAGGAATGCGTTGCCGCACCTCGTTGGCGTTGAGATAGAACCGCGTCTCGAAATCCGGCGAGAACTGGTAGCCAACATTGCCGCTGACGCGGTTGCCCGAGCCGAAGCTGTGATCACGGAAGCCGTCCGTGGCCTGCGTCGATGCGGTGACAAAACCATCCCAAGGCCCGTTAGCGCCCGCTGCATTGGCCTGCAGTCGCCTGAAACCGAAGGCTCCCACGTCGAGCGAGACGCCATTCGGAAACCGGTCGCGTCCCGATGGCGTCACGAAGTTGACGGCGCCTCCCAGCGAATTGGCTCCGAACTGCAGCGCATTCCCGCCCTTGTACACCTCGACATATTTGTAGGCCGTCGGGTCGATCTCCTGGAAATCGCCGTAGCCGTCCGCCGTATTGATCGGGATGCCGTCCATGTAAAGCTGAACGCCGCGCAGATGGAAATTGCGCGACAGGCCGGATCCGCGGATCGAAAGCCGGGTGTCGTCGCCCCATTTCGGTTGCGCAAATACGCCGGGCACGTAGTCCAGGACATCCTTGATCGTGCTGGCGGGAGTCGAATTCCGGTAGGCCTCCGCTGCGACCAGCGCTACGCCGCCCGGCGTCTGGTTGATCTCACTCAGCGCCTGCTGGGCGGTGAGAACCGTCAGGGCACCAGGGCCAGGGGCCCCTTCGGAAGCTGCCGTCGGTTGCGCAGGCGCGGTTGCAGGCGCGCGGGCCCGCATTGATCGCGCGGGCGTTCGTTGTGCCCGGGCTGGTGAGGCCCGTTTCTCCCGCGGCGCGTCGACCGTGACGGGAGGAAGCTCGCGTCGGTTTTCCTCCGCGATTGCATTGGACAGCACAACGAGGGCAGAAGCTGAGGCAAGCAGAATCTTACGTGCGGAAAGCAGTCGAAAGAAGCCTGAACGAGGCATGAGGTCATTCCTGATGCCGGCAGAGAGCCGGCGCATTGCGATCCCGGCACGGCCGAAGCCGGCTCGGAGCTGAAGGTTTCGCGGATCAGGAAATGCGAGGGGGAGCGCGCGCCCAAGCGCTCGAACAGTCGATGGCGGCGAGGACGGGCGCGTTCGCCACGTGCCAGACGATGCGGGCGATGGGGCGGACGGGAGTTGAGAACGCCGCATGGGGCGGCGCGTCAAGCGAAGCGTCAGCGTGCGCGAGGCAACAAAGCGCACATGCGCCAGCTTTTGCGGCCGGTGTCCCGGTCTCGTCGACCGGGCCGCCCCGCTCACTTGCGCTGTGGCAGATGACGCCTGCAGAGAACGGATCGGCCGCAGCCTGGCCGGCCGCGAGACAGGCGGCGATCGGCGCCAGCACCTGCATCACCAGGGCGAGCAGGACCAGAGGCAGGAATTTTTGCAGACGTGCGCGCATCCGCCGGACCATTCGTTCGTGCGCTAACTAATCACTCGGGCGCAGCCGAGTCGAGGCCAGTTCCACCGCCTGTTGGGCCCTGCGCAAACTGCTCGAAAAATTGTGGTCGGACGACCCCACCCTCCGGCGGGCCGGCATCTGAGGCAGGAAAACCCGCCCGGCCATCCACAAATTTCTTATATCTGTCATATATTTAGGGGGCCGGAAGCCCGATCGTTTCGTCAGTTGCTCCTATTTTGAACATTCGTTGCCGAAAATGATGACAAGTGAGAAAAGTTGATCTAGCATCCCTCTTGCTCAGGCGCTGACCGCGAGGTCGAGGCCTGGTGGTCCAAGTCTCGGGAGGAGCCCCTGGCGCGCAAAACGCAGCGTCGCCCCGTCAATCAAGATCAAATCTTAAGATCGGGGATAATAGGGTCGACACAATTTTTGAGCGGGGCCAGGGCCCCGCTCTTTTTTTGCCCGCGGCGCTGAACCGTCGATGAACGCGGCCTTTCATCCCATCCACGACAGCTTCGAACGTGCGGCCTCGCGCTGCGCCGACCTCACGCCGTTCGTCTATCGACGTCTGTTCGATCTCCATCCGGAAACGCAGGCGATGTTCCGCACGGACGGCGGTGACCTCGTGAAGGGGTCGATGCTGGCGCTGACGATCGAGGCGATTCTCGACTTCGCCGGCGAGCGCCGCGGGCATTTCCGGCTGATCGCGTGCGAGGTCGCCTCGCACGACGCCTATGGCACGCCGCGCGAGCTGTTCAACGCGTTCTTCGCCGTCATCAGGGATGCGCTCCGCGATCTGCTCGGCGATGAATGGACGCCCGAGATCGCGCAGGCCTGGGATACATTGCTCGCCGAGATCGACGCATTCGCCGCCGCGGCCACCTGACGCTTTGCGCTGCACCAACGCGCGGGCTGCGACGACACTGCGGCTGAATGCAGATTGAGTGCGAACAACTCTTGTGAGAGACTTTCGGAGATCGGTAGCGCTACCAATGACGCGCCGACGACAAAATATATGGGAGCGAGCGATGTCCGGGACGAAAGATTTCTCGACGACCAGGCGCGATCTTCTTCAGGCGGCTGCGGCCGCCGGCGCCGGAGCTGCCATCCTCGGCAGCATGGGCATAAACCCCGCACTGGCCGCAGTCGGACGCAGCGAGAAGCCGTTGAAGGCGGCGTTCTCCAACGCCGGCCTCCAGGCCACCTGGTGCGCGCAAGGCAAGCAGGCGGCGGAATTCTGGGGCAAGCTGTTCAATGTCGAGGTGACCTGGTTCGACGGGCAGCTCGATGCGGTGAAGCAGCGCGCGGCGATCGACAACATGGCCTCGCAGAAATGGGACTTCGTCGCGATCCAGGCCTTCGGCATCGGCACCCTCACCCAGCCGGTGCAGAAGATGATCGATGCCGGCACGCCTGTGATCGACATGGACACGCTGATCGCGCCGCTCGATCAGATCAACGTCCATTCCTTCCTCGCTCCCGACAACGAGTTCATGGGCGCTTCGGTGACACAGGCGCTGTGCAACGCCATGGGCGGCAAGGGCAAGATCATCATGACGCAGGGCGCGCTCGGCCACACCGGTGCGCAGGGCCGCGCCAAGGGCTTCAACTCGGTCGTCAAGCAATTCCCGGGCATCGAAGTGCTGGACACCCAGCCGGCCGATTGGGACGTCTCGAAGACCGCCCGTCTCTGGGAGACCTATCTGACCAAATACCCGCAGATCGATGCGGCCTTCTTCCACAATGACGACATGGCGCTGGCCGCCGCCAACATCATGAAGGCGCGCAATCGCACCAACATCCTGATCGGCGGGGTCGACGCCATGCCGCCGGCGATCCAGGCGGTCAGCGAAGGCCGCATGTTCGCGACCGTCCGCAATCCGTCCTGCCGCATCCATGGCGGCGCGATCGTCGCGGGCGTCTCCGCCGTGGTCGGCGGCGAGAAGAGCGGACAGGGCATCCCGAAGAACGTCGTCACCGACGGTCCGGTCGTGACCAAGGCGAATGCGGCCGGGATGCAGTGGATGCAGGATCACTTCCTGATCTGAGCCTCCAGATCCTTCATGAGCGTGGGACAACAGCCCATCCTGGAACTGCAGGGCATCACGAAGAGCTTCGGCGGCGTCGAAGCGCTTCGTGGTGTCGACTTCGCGCTCTATCCCGGCGAGATCCATGGTCTCGTCGGCGAGAACGGCGCCGGCAAGAGCACGCTGATGAAGATCATCGCCGGCGTGCACACCGAGTTCTCCGGCCGCTTCCTGGTCGACGGCCAGGAGATGCATTTTCGCTCGGCGCGCGATGCGCACGCCGCCGGCATCGCCATGGTGCACCAGGAGCTCAGCGTCGCGCCCGACCTGACGGTCGCGGAGAACGTCTTCCTCGGCAACCAGCCGACCAACGCCTTCGGCCTCGTGCAATGGCGGCGGATGGCGCGCGAGGCCGGCGAACAGCTCGCCCGCTTCGGCATCGACGTCGACCCGATGGCCCGGCTCGGCGATCTCCCGATCGGGCTGCAGCAGCTGATCGAGATCGCCCGCGTGCTGTTCTCCGGTGCCCGCATCGTCATCCTGGACGAGCCGACCTCCGCCCTCTCCCCGCCCGAGGTCGAGCGCCTGTTCGCAACGCTCCGGCGGCTGCGCGAGGAAGGCACGGCCATCGTTTTCATCTCGCACTTCATCGAAGACATCCTGCACGTGTCCGACACCGTGACCGTGTTCCGCAACGGGCGGAAAGTCGCGGAGACCGCGAGCGCGGCAACCAGCAAGGGCGCGCTGATCGAGGCCATGATCGGCCGCGGCGGCGAAGCGCTCGAGCACAGCTACACCGACGACTTGATGCTGCCGCAACCAAGCGCCAGCTCGGTGATCCTGAAAGTCGACCAGCTGTCGCTGTCCCGCAGCCTGAAGGACGTCTCCTTCGAAGCGCGCGCCGGCGAGGTGCTCGGCATCTACGGCTTCATGGGCTGCGGCCAGCAGGAACTGTCGCGCATCCTGTTCGGCAAGCTCAAGCCCGACAGCGGCACGCTTCTCGTCGAGGGCGTGCCGAAAACGTTCGCCAGCACGGCGGCGGCGCGGCGTGCTGGCGTGGCGCTGGTGCCGGAGAGCCGCCGCGACATGCTGTTCCACCAGGAGCCGGTCTACAAGAACGTCTCGATCAGCATCCTCGACCGCATCTCCACGCTATTGCTCAAGCCGACGCAGGAGCGCGACATCGCCAAGCGCCAGGTCGAGCAGCTCCAGATCAGGCCGCCGGTGGTTGGCCTCGATCTCGGCATGCTCTCGGGCGGCAACCAGCAGAAGGTCGCGCTGGCGAAATGGCTGACTTATCCGCCCAAGCTCCTGGTGCTATGCGAGCCGACCCGCGGCATGGACGTCGGCGCCAAGAACGATGTCATCAACATCGTCCGCGACCTCCGCGCCAAGGGACTTGCGATCATCGTGCTGTCGACCGAGCCGGAGACGGTGCTGTCGCTGGCCGACCGCATCCTCGTGCTCAAGCGCGGCGCATTGGTGCGGGAATTCAGGAACGAGCCGGTCAGCAAGGACCGCCTGCTGGAAGCGGCGTGACGGAGAAGCACATGAGCAGCGAGACGGCTTCGGCGACAGCACAACGGGCGCGAGGCCTTGCGCCCTTCCTGCGCTCGCAGATGCGCAACATCGCTCCGTTCCTCACCCTGATCTGCCTGTTCACCTTCTTCGCCTTCGCCAGCCCTTCCTTCGCGACCCTCGACAATCTCGGCAACATCCTCACGCAGGTCTCGATCACCGGCATCATCGCCGTCGGCCTCACCTTCGTGATCCTCTGCGCCGAGATCGACCTATCGATCGCCGCCATCGCCAACGTCACCGGCATCGCGGTCGCCTACTTCACGCTGCAGGAATCCTACGTCAACATCGCCAACGTGCCGCTGCCCGGCGCGGTCGCGATCCTGCTGTCGATCCTGCTCTGCGCCCTGCTCGGCCTCGTCAACGCGCTGGGACTGACCGTGATCGGCATCCCCTCCTTCATCATGACGCTGGCCATGATGCAGATCGCCGCCGGCATCTCCGCGCTGCTGGTGCGCGGCCAGATTGCCTACAAGGTGCCGGGCCTGATCACCACGCTCGGCTCCGGCTCGATCGGCGGCATCCCCTGGCTCGTCATCATCGCCGCGCTGATGCTGCTCGGCGGCCATCTGGTGCTGACCTACACGCGGTTCGGCCGCTACGTCTACATGGTCGGGGGCAACCGCGAGGCGGCCGAATATTCCGGCCTCAACGTCAAGCTCATCCTCGGCGCGGTCATGGTGATCTCGGCGGTCTGCTCCGGCATCGGTGGCATGCTGGGCGTCGCCCATTTCGGCAGCGCGCAGCAGAACGAGTTCGACACCTATCTGCTCGATTCCATCGCCGCCGTCGTGGTCGGCGGCACCAGCCTGTTCGGCGGCCGCGGCGGCATCGGCAACACCATCGTCGGACTGTTCGTGCTTGGCGTGCTCAACAACGGGCTCGACCACGTCAACATCGACAGTTTCCTGAAGATCCTGATCCGCGGCCTGATCCTGCTGGCGGCGTTGGTCATCAACGTCTACGCGCAGCGCTTGAGGGAAAAAGCGGCGGAGTAGACGGCTGCCAAAGCAAAAGTTGCGAAAACAACCCCATGCACAGTAGCCGGGGCCAGCAGAATCAATGGCTTGCCGGAGACCCTGCGAGCGTGCGGATTTTGCGAAGTCGGTTTTGACTCGTCGGGCAAAACAGCGGTATGGGAACGTGATGGCGGCGGCTTCGATCGGTCGCCGCTTCCCCGTCATTGCTGACCAACATATTGCGCCTGTTCGACAGCCTCTTCCAGCACGTCCCTTCGATCCGATCTCCAGCATTGCTCCCCATTGCATTTAGGAACCACTTGGTCTATATTGCCTGCATGATGGCTTCCAATTCTCAGCTCCCCGTCGGCCGCCCCCGTGAGTTCGATCTCGACGAGGCCGTAAAGCGCGCAATGCAGGTCTTCTGGGATCGCGGCTATCACGACGCCTCGTTGCCCGACCTTCTCGCCGGAATGAAGCTTTCGAAAGGCAGCTTCTACAAGGCTTTCGGCGACAAGAAATCTGTCTTCCTGCACGCCCTCAAGCTCTATACCGAAGACGGCCTGCGGAACGTTCAAGAGGTTCTTCGATCCGATCCTTCGCCGAAGGCGGCAATCCGCAACGCTCTCATACGGTATGCGGATCTGTCATCTGGAAGCAAAGGTGTTCGCGGATGTTTCGCCGTATTGACCGCCGCTGAGATGTTGCCGGGAGATCCAGAGATCGCAGACCTGATCAAGCGTCTTTTCGCCAGGCTTCAAGACCTGTTCGCCGCCACCGTCGCGAAAGGGCAAGCTGCCGGCGAAATCAGGAAGGGTCGCGACCCCCGTGCTATTGCGCACTTTATCGTCGCCCATGCCCAGGGCATGAGGGTTCTTGGAAAGGTTGGATCGCGTCGCGACGACATGCTGAAAAATATCGATCTCCTGATGGAGACCGTTTTTTAAAGCTTAATAAGGAACCAATCGGTTCCTATCACGGTTATACCGAAGGCCCTTTCGAGAGGATCTCGAAGCTTCGACGTCGCTCATGCAGCTCGTCATATCCGGTTAGACGGGCATAGGTTCAGGAATTGATATGACGTACTCACACGCACGGCACTTCGCACGCATCGCGGTGATCGGCGCAGTAACAGTCCTGCTGTCGGGTTGCGCCAGCAACAGGGGTCTGGTTCAGGCAGATTTCAGCGGTACGCCTGCTGAATATGCGCAGCTGACCGACGGACCTCACACAATACCAGCGGTCGACATATCCGCCATCGATCCAGAAATGTTGCGCCAGCGCGTGGACTATCCGACGGGTGAGCCGGTCGGAACGATCGTTGTAGATACGGCTGCTCGTCATCTCTACCTGGTGGAGGAAGACGGAAAGGCGATGCGTTACGGCATTGGCGTCGGCAAAGAGGGACTTGCCTTTGCGGGTACTGCCATCATCAAGCGAAAGGCAGAATGGCCGCATTGGAGCCCAACCAAGAACATGATGGATCGGGAACCGGCGCGGTATCGACATCTCGCAGACGGGATGGTGGGCGGCCTTGGCAATCCGCTCGGTCCCCGCGCTCTATACCTGTATCAGGGCGATCGGGACACATTGTTCCGGATTCATGGAACGACTGAGCCTGAGACCATCGGCGGCGCTGTTTCCAGCGGATGCATTCGACTGATCAACCAAGACATCATCGATGTTTATCGCCGCGTCAAGATCGGAAGTCGCGTCGTCGTGATTCAGCGCAGCCGGGCGTTGGATTCTTGAGCGCGACTGGCTGGGCCAATCGGGGCTTGTCGCCTGAAAACAACTCGGAGAAGAAGCAATGAAAACTTGGCTCATCACAGGCTGCTCGAGCGGCTTCGGCCAGCGGCTCGCGCTCGCTGCAGCACAGCGCGGCGATCGCGTCGTCGCGACGGCCCGCAACGTCAAGACGATCGAGGAAATGGCCGAGCCTTTCGGCGGCCGCATGATCACTTTGCCTCTCGACGTGACCGATGCGGCGGCAGCCAGGGCAGCGGTCGCAAAGGCGGTCGAGACCTTTGGCGGGCTTGACGTGCTCGTGAACAATGCCGGCTACGGACTGTTCGGCGCGATCGAGGAAGGCACACCCGAGGAATATCGGCCGATGTTCGAGGTGAACGTCTTCGGTCTCATCGAAACCACCAGAGCCGCCCTGCCCGTCCTGCGACGTTCGCGCGGAACGATCGTCAACATGTCGTCCGGCGCCGGCATCGCGGGCGGCGGCGGCGCAGGTTATTACAACGCGGCCAAGTTTGCCGTGGAAGGGATTTCCGAAGCGCTCGCCGGCGAGCTGCAGCCGTTCGGCATTCGGGTGCTGATCGTCGAGCCTGGGCCGTTTCGCACCGATTTCCTCGGCCGTTCGATCACCATGGCGGCCAACGAGATGCCGGAATACGCCACGAGCTCGCGCAGGCACTACCGCGAAACCAACAACGGCAGTCAGGCGGGCGATCCCGACAAGGCGATCGCGGTGATCTTGCAGGCCGTCGACGCCGATGACGCCCCGCTTCATCTGCCGCTCGGCCCGACCGCGCACGCGATCGCCGAGCGAAAGCTGGCTGCCTTCCGCAGCGATATCGACGCCTGGCGCAACATCACGATCGCCACTGATTTCGACCAGCCCTGAGCGCTGGCCGCGAGCTTTGTCTGAACGTCAACATCCGACTGGAAAGCGATCATGATCGCAACTTTAGAGGGCTTTACCCAGCAGCTGGTGCCGGGGAACGGCATCAAGATCAATGCCGTCACGGGAGGTTCAGGCCCGCCGATTCTTCTGCTTCACGGCTGGCCTGAAACATGGTGGGAATGGCACAAGGTGATGCCGCTGCTCGCCGAGCATTTCAGCGTGGTGGCCATGGATCTGCGCGGCGCGGGCTTTTCCGACTGTCCGCTCGACGGCTATGACAAGGCGACGATGGCGCGCGACGCGCATGACGTGATGGTTGCCCTCGGGCATGAAAGCTACGCCGTGTGCGGTCATGATATCGGCGGAATGGTCGCCTTGCCACAGGCCGCCATCTATCGGGAGGCTGTTACCCACCTGGCCGTCCTCGACGTTCCGCTTCCCGGTTGGACGGGATGGGAGGCGACGACCGCAAGGCTCTGGCACTTCGGCTTCCATATGAACCGGGACCTCCCCGAGCGCCTGATTCATGGCCGCGAATATGACTATGTTTCGACCTTCATGGCCGAGCGGTTCTACGATCACAGCACCTTCAATCCGGCGGACATCGAGATCTACGCCAAGGCAATGGCGCTTCCTGGCCGCACGCGCGGCGGTATGGAATGGTATCGCACCTTCACCGCCGATCATGCGACTGCGCTCGAATACAAGAAGCAACCGCTCGAGATACCGGTGCTTGGCCTGGGTGGGGAGCAGCGGTTCGGTGCGCAGATGGTGCCGATGCTCAAGGAGTTCGCAACCAATGTGAGGGGCGGCTCGATCGCGCGGTGCAGCCACTATGTCGCGGACGAGCGGCCAAATGAAGTCGCAGCCGCGCTGATCGAGTTCCTCGAGGCCAATTGACACTCGGCGCCCGCGCCGTCGCGGGCCCGGCGGATTGCGAGGCTGCGGGCGAATTGCGCCGCAGAAGCGCGATGGATCAAATCAACAGCAAAAGGAGACTGGCATGACCACACCCGTCATTCGCGGCGTCAACCATATCGGCATCACGGTGCCCGACATCGAAGCAGCTAAATCGTTCCTGGCGGAAGCTTTCGGCGGCCAGGTGATCTACCAGTCCTTCGGACCGCAGGATCCGCCGCGGCAGGGACCCGAATTCGAGCGGGCCGTCGGCGCTTTTCCCGGAACGGTCGTGCGTGCGCAGGCGATGGTCAAGATTGGAACCGGACCCGATATCGAGCTCTTCGAAATGCACGGTCCCGAGCAAGCCAAGCCGATCCGGGCCAGCGACTTCGGCATCACGCACTTCGCTCTCTACACCGACGACATCGACGCATCGGTCGCGCGCTTCGAGAAGGCAGGAGGCACACCCCTCACCGCGCCGCGCGCCATTCCATATGCAACAGAGAAAGGTCCTGGAAACAAAGTCTGCTACTGCCGCATGCCGTGGGGCACGACGATGGAATTCATCACCACGCCGGACCGCATGGCCTATCATGACCAGACGGATCTGCGCAGGTGGCAGGACGAGGACTGAGCAGGGCGAAGAAGGATCCGCATCAGTCAAGTCGCGGCGACGCCGACGCGGTCGGAAGGTTCGACGAGGCGCAGCTGCCACGGCTGTCGTAACGGATCCACCGCGCCGGCGCAGGGCTATCGCAATGGTGTGCGCGATGCGGCGGCATCGGCAGTGGGCTCCCTCCCCCGCTTGCGGGGGAGGGTTGGGGAGAGGGTTTCTCCGCGCTGGGATTATCGAGATGAGCTGAGGACGTCCCAGTGCGGTGAGAGCCCTCACCCGCCGCGCGCGGGACGATGCTTCGCATCGCCCGGGGCGCGTCGGCCTCTCCCGCAAGCGGGAGAGGCCGAGCAAGCCCGCAGACAGTCCCCGTGTAGTTCACATGCGATTGCCCTCTTGGCCCGGCGGCAGCCGCGAAAACCGGAAATCGCAGTGGCTGGCGCCGCTGGCCAGCGTCTGGGTCCGTTCCAGGCGGATGCCTCGCGCGGCGTAGGCGACGAAATCCAGGCCGCAGATGTTCGGCAGGATATCCTTGTCGCCATGCCGCGCCGCGAGCTTGCAGAAGCCGCAGGCCTTGTAGTCAATGCCGAATTCGAAGCTGTCCTGCGGACCCGGCTCGACGAACTCGTAGACGAAATCTTCCGGAAACTCCGCTTGGTGAGCTCGTGTAACGCTCTTTGCAGCCTGCTCGCGCAGCAAGGCCTGGTTCTCGGACGACATGAACTGACGTCCCGCGGCGAGACGCTCGGCTTCGGGCATCGGCAGCAGCTGCGCCTTGTAGGTTTCCCGCTCGATCTCCCCGATCACGGGCACCGGCACGCAGTGGCGCCGCAGCACACGGCTGATGGCCATGAAGCCGGTGAGGCGCATGAAGAAATCGCTCATGCGGCTTGCCGCGCCGCCGACATAGGGCATCTGGGTGAGGACGACCGCGAATTCGTCCATCACCTCCTGCCTGATTGCGTCGATGTCGGAGAGATGCGTGCGCTCGCGGAGCATCGCTTCGGCAAGGCCTATCCGCTCGCGCATGGCGGCCTCCATCGCATGGCGATGCGTCTGGTAGAACGGATGAATCTCAGCCATTGGACACCTCATATGCTTGCCTCATCGCAACATCGACGACGCCGCCTCATTCCGCGGCGATCGCCTCGATCTCCAGCAGCCATTTGCTGTCGACGGTCTCGACGACCACGACGGTCAGTGCCGGCTGGTGCTCCCCGAGCATGGCCCGACGAATGGCGCGGTTGGTGACGACTTGGCTGCGATCAGTCAGGAACGTGGTGACCTTGACCAGGTGCTCGATGCCGAGGCCTGCCGCGGCGAGCACCTCCCTGATATTGCGCCAGGCCTGCTCGCATTGCGCCTCGAAGCCGTCGGGCACGGCGCCGTCGGGATTTTGAGGCACCTGGCCGCTGATGAACAGCAGGCGGCGATGCTGCTTCAGCTCGAGGCCCATGCAGTAGCCGCCGACGGGCGGGTGAACGGTTGCGGGATTGTGGCTGACGATGTGAGCTGAAGGCATGGCGTTTCTCCGGATTTGCGCGCCAAGCGTATCCGGCGGCATCACGCTAGCGCAAAGCATCATTGCTGCGGTTCAGCGCAAGAAAATCTATTGCAAGCACACAGCCATTACATGACAAACTGCGCAATGATGACCTACGCTCTGCCCCCGCTCAACGCGCTCCGCGCCTTCGAGGCCGCCGCGCGCCATCTCAGCTTCAAGCTGGCCGCGCACGAACTCCACGTCACGCCCGCGGCCGTAGGCCAGCAGGTGAAAGCGCTGGAGGCGCGCCTCGGCGTGCAGCTGTTCGAGCGGCTGCACAAGCAGCTGATCCTCACCGAGGCCGGCCAGGCCTATCTGCCCGGCATCTCCGAAGGCTTCCGCCACATTGCCGAGGCGACCTCGCAATTGAAGCCGACAGGTGCAGTGCAGCTGCAATTAGGCGTCCACGGCAGTTACGACCTGCGCCGCCTCGATCTTGCAGCGTTTCGCAGCGCACATGCGGAGATCGGTCTGCGCGTGCTGCAGCCCGCCGGCCTGCACGAGCTCGTCGAGGGCAAGGTGGATGTGCTGATCGCCCGCGGCGTGAGCCACCATCCGGGCTATCGCTGCGAGCGGATCGATGAGGGATCAGCCGCGGGTGATTGGCTGGTTGCGCCGGAAGGCACGGCGGATTGTCCGGAGATCGTGAGTTTTCGGGCGTGGCTACGCGCCCTGCCCGCGGCAAAACCGCTCGCAAACCGCCGCCCGCGTCTGGTCGGCGGCGTCGGGAGTTGAGGCGCCAGCAGCCTTACGGACGACGAACAAGCCCCCGCCTCGCGCGCTTGGCAATCGCATTGCAGTGCCGAACAAAAAAATAGGCAGTGAGGACGACGATGAGCAGGCCAGCAATCCAACGGCCGGCAGCAAATACTGCAATGCAAAGCAGGTAGACTAAAAACATGACGATGGTCCAAACCAAGATGAACCCCAAATAAGTCCGCCCGGTCGGAATATTGCTGACGTTACGTACCATGGCTTCCGTTCGACCTGATGCCTCATTCCCCGTACAGCGCAAGCCCGCGCAACAATGGGCCGCCCCAAAATGCGTTTGTACGTTGGTCGATGCAAGCTACGCCAGGTAAAGCACCGACGAGCCGAATAGTTAAAAATGCCGCACAGATGGTCTGGGCGTTGCAGCGGTGGGAGTTTGCACCTTCATCGGAGGTACCTACGGTTTGGCCCATCACGGGTGGTTGGGAGCCATCGCACTGGGAACCGTCGGATTTTGCGTGGGAGCGATGCTGGCGGCGTCCCCTCTCACATTCCTCGAATTCTTGAGCGCGGGATTGTGACCGACGACAAATTTCCGCCTCCACGTTTCAGGTTGGGGTCAAGGCCATCCGCTCCGCAATCTCCTCACTCCGCCAGCACCGCACCGCGTGCCCATCGGCCCGCGTTTCCAGCGTTGGTCCCGGCTCGCTCCGACACACCGCCTCCGCATACCGACATCGCGGGCTGAACGCACATCCGTTCGGCGGGTTGAGCGGATTGGGCAGGTCGCCGCCCGTCGTCGCCAGCGGCGCATGGCGCAGAGGATCGGGGATGGCCGCGATCAGAGCCTGCGTATAGGGGTGCGCGGGGCGCTCGAAGATCTCGCGCCAGTTGCCGTTCTCGACGATGCGGCCGAGATACATCACCGCGACGCGGTCGCTCATGTGCTCGACAACGCCGAGGTCATGGCTGATCATGATGTAGGACAGGCCGAGCGTGTCCTTCAATTCCAGCAGCAGATTGATG
Source organism: Bradyrhizobium yuanmingense (assembly GCF_900094575.1). GTDB lineage: Bacteria > Pseudomonadota > Alphaproteobacteria > Rhizobiales > Xanthobacteraceae > Bradyrhizobium > Bradyrhizobium yuanmingense. The sequence continues at coordinate 514,896 of NZ_FMAE01000005.1, forward strand.
ATCTGGGCGCGGATCGAGACGTCGAGCGCCGAGACCGGCTCGTCGCAGATGACGATTCTGGGGTTGAGGATCAGCGCGCGAGCGATACCGATGCGCTGGCGCTGGCCACCGGAGAACTCATGCGGATAGCGGTCGGCCTGCTCGGGGCGCAGGCCGACGTGCCTGAGCATCGTCGCGAGGCGGTCCTCGATCTCGCTTTTCGCGGTCACGCCGTGCACGCGCAGGGGATCTTCGAGCGTGCGGCGCACGGTCTGGCGCGGATTGAGCGAGGCGTAGGGATCCTGGAACACGATCTGCACGATGCGGGCGAGCGCTTTCCGGTCTCCGGATTGCCGGTTCGTGACGACCTGCCCGTCCAGCACGATGCGGCCGCGCGTCGGCGTCAGCAGGCCCAGAATGGACAATGCGACCGTCGACTTGCCGGAGCCGGATTCGCCGACGAGGCCGAGGCATTCGCCGCGCTTCAGCTTGAGGTCGACGCCGTCGACGGCGCGGAGCAGCCGACGGCCGCGGCCCAGCAGGCCGCCTCCAAGCGGAAAATGAACGGCGAGATCCTCCACGCTGAGGATCACATCGTCATCCGCTCTCCCCTTTGGCTCATGCATGGTGGTGACACCGGACGAAACCGCCCGCCTCCAGCCCTTCCGTCTGAGGCGCGGTGGCTCGGCAAATATCCGTCGCCTGCGCGCAACGCGGATTGAACCGGCAGCCATCGGGGAAGCGCGTGATCGCCGGCACGACGCCCGCGATCTCCTTCAGCCTGCTGCGGCCGAGTGCAGCACGGCTGCCGAGCCGCGGCAGCGAGTCGACGAGGCCCTGCGTATAGGGATGTGAGGGCGCTCGGAAGATGTCGGCCGAGCCGCGCTCCTCGACGATGCGTCCGGCATACATGACGGCGACGCGGCGGCAGACATTGGCAACGAGGCCGAGATCGTGGCTGATCATCAGGATCGCCGTTCCGCGCTCGGCGCACAGATTGCGCATCAGCTCGATGATCTCCGCCTGCACGGTGACGTCGAGCGCGGTGGTCGGCTCGTCGGCGATCAAGAGGTCCGGACCGCAGGCCAGCGCAATCGCGATCATCACGCGCTGGCGCATCCCGCCCGACAGCTGGTGCGGATAGTCCTTCACGCGCCGCTCCGGCGCGGGGACGCGGACGCTCGCGAGCGCCTCGACAGCCAGCTGGTTGGCCTCCCGCCAGCTCTTGCCCTTGTGCAGCACGAACATCTCGGCGATCTGCCGCCCCACCGGCGAGACCGGGTTCAGCGCCGTCATCGGCTCCTGGAAGATCATGGCGATGCGATTGCCGCGCAGCTGCCGTTGCCTGGCGGCGGACAGGTGCTGGATCTCCTGTCCGTCGAACCGGATGACGCCGCCACCGATCGACAAGGGCGGCCGCAACAGGCCGATCAGAGCGAGCGCTGTGATGCTCTTGCCGCAACCGGACTCGCCGACGAGGCCGAACGTCTCGCCGCGATTAATGCGGAATGAAATGCCTTCGGCCGCCGCAACGCGCCTTAATCCATCATCGAGATCAATGCGGAGATCCTCGACCTCGAGCAGCGGGCTGCCTGTCATGTGCGCCGGCTCCGCGATTGCGGATCGAGGATGTCGCGCAGGCCATCGCCGAGCAGATTGAGGCCGAGCACGGTGAGGAAGATGGCAAGGCCCGGGAAAATCGAGAGCCACGGCGCCGTCGTGATCTGCTCGCGCGCTTCCGACAGCATGCTGCCCCAGCTCGGAAAGGGCGGGCGGACGCCGAGACCGAGGAACGACAATGCGGCTTCGGACAGCACCGCGCTGCCCATGCCCAGCGTGCCGATGACGACGATCGGTCCCAGCATGTTCGGCAGGAGCTGCGTGATCATGATGCGCACGTCACCGTAGCCGAGCACGGTGGCCGCCTGCACATAGCCCTGGCTCCGCAGCGACAGTGCCGAGGCCCGTGCCAGCCGGCAGGTGAACGACCAGTTGGTCAGCCCGAGCGCGATCAGGAGGCTGGTCAGGCCGGGACCGAGCACGGCCATGATGGCGAGCGCGAAAATCAGCGAGGGGATCGCGAGCATGAGGTTGGTCAGGGCGTTGACGACATCGTCCCACCAGCCGCCGAAATAGCCGGCGCTGAGGCCGAGCGCCACGCCGATGACGCTGTTGATGAGCTGGGAGACGATGCCGACCGTCAGCGAGACGCGCGCGCCGTAGAGGACACGGGAATAGATGTCGCGGCCCTGCGCGTCGGTGCCGAACCACCAGGTCCAGCTCGGCGGCTCCTCCGCATTCATGAGGTTGGCGTCCATGACGGGATCGGTGTGCGCCAGCCATGGCGCGAGCAGACCGACCACGATCGCCAGCGCGAACAACGCTCCCCCGATGACGAGATTGGCGCGCAGCTTCATGCGTATCTGATCCTGGGATCGATCACGCCGTAGAGCATGTCGATCAACAGATTGATCGCGAGAAAGAACATCACCACGACGAGGATGGAGCCCTGGACGGCGGGAATGTCGCGCTGGAGCACGCTGTCGACCAGCAGCGAGCCGATGCCCGGCCAGGAGAACAGTTTCTCGACCACCACCGCCTGCCCCATCAGTGCGCCGAATTGCAGGCCCATGGTCGTGAGGGTGAGGACGAGCGCGTTGCGCATCACGTGCCACTTGACGACCCTGGTCTCGCTCATGCCCTTCGAGCGCGCGGTGCGGACGAAATCCGCGGTCATGATCTCGAGCACCGCGGCGCGCGTCGTCCGCGCCAGCAGCGCCATCGGCGAGACGCCGAGCGTCACGGCGGGCAGGATCAGATATCTGAGGCTGCCATCGCCATAGCCGAAACTCGGCAGCCAACCGAGCTTGAGCGCGAACAGGTACATCAAGAGCAGCCCGAGCCAGAACTTGGCCAATGACAGGCCGGACACTGCCAGCATCATCGAGACGGTGTCGACGAGGCTGCCCGGCCGCAAGGCGGCGACGAAGCCGAGCGGCACGCCGAGCAGAATCGCAAACGCCATGGATGCGAAGATCAGCTGCAGCGTTGGCCATGCCCGCTTGGCGATCATGGTCGTGACAGGCTCACGGGTCCGGAACGATGTTCCGAAATCGCCGGTCGCGAGCCCGGCGATGTAGGTGCCGAAACGCATATAGACGGGCTGATCGAGGCCGAGCTGCTTCTTCATGCGCAGCTCGACCTGCGGATCACTGTCGTCGCTCATGCTTGAGACGATGCTGCCGGGAACGACGCTGAACAGCACGAACACCAGCAGCACCACGGCGAGCACGGTCGGAATGGTCTGCAGGACGCGGCGGATCAGGAACGCGAGCATCTCAAGTTTTCCCGGCTCCCTCCCTCGCCCGTCGCGCTGGAGGGAGCGCGCGTGTCACTTCGCGGGCGAGGTCTCGTCGACCCAGAGGTCCTCGACGTTCTGGTGGGTCAGCTCGGTCGCGTTGAGCTGAATTCCCTTCAGCCAGGGCTGCACCGCCATGACCGCCTTGTTGTAGTTGAAGAACCAGACCGGCGCCTCCTCGTAGAGCAGCGCATTGGCCTTCTGCATCAACTGGATGCGCTTTGTGGGATCGTCGGCCTGTCCGGCTTCATCGAGGATCTTGTCGAAGTCGGGATTCTTGTAGGTCGTGTAGTTACAGGCCGCCTGCGGCGTCGCCGAATGGAAGCATTTCAGCGCGGCCTGAGGATCGGGGCCGCTCGCCTGGGAATAGATGAAGGCCTGATAGTCGCCGGTGCGAACCACCTCGGCCAGCACCGCGGTCTCGACCTGCTTGACCTTGGCCTTGATGCCGACCTTGTCCAGCATCGGAATGACGGCCGAGACGATCGGCAGACCCCAGCTTTCATTCTGGCTGGTGGTCCATTCGAACTCGAAGCCGGATGCGTAGCCGGCCTCGGTGAGCAATTGCTTGGCCTTGGCGGGATCGAAGGGGTAAGGCTTCATCGCCTTGTCGTAGGCCGGCGAGGTCAGCGGCAGCCAGCTGGTGGCGCGGTAGGCCTTGCCCTTGACCAGCTTGTTGATGATCAAGTCGGTATCGATGGCGTAATTGATCGCCTGCCTCACGCGCTTGTCGGAGAACGGCTTGACCGCGGGATTCATGCCCATGTAGCGCGTGAACACCTCGGCGACCTCGACGATGGTGCCCTTGAGGTCAGCGTCGGATTGGTAGGCGACGTACTGCGCAGGTCCCAGCACCGAGGTGTCGATCTCCTTGTTGCGGAACGCGACGTCGCGCGCCGCGGCCTCGCCCATCACCGACACCACGATCTTGTCGGCATAGGGCTTGCCGGGCTTGTAGAACCGGTCCCAGCGCTCCAGGACGATGCGCGATCCCGGCACATGCTCGACGAACTTGAACGGACCGAGACCGATCGGCTTCTGGATGAAGCTTTCCTTGGCGGCCTCGTCGGCGGGATAGATCGAGGTCAGCGCGGTGAAGAAATAGAAGCCCGGATCGACCTTCTCGGTCAGCTTCATCTCGATGGTGAAGTCGTCGATCTTCTTCAGGCCGGAGATCTCCTTGGCCTGACCCTTCTCCACCGCGGCGGCGCCCTCGATCACGCGGACGTAACGCGCGCCGGGATAGGCCTTGCTGCCGTCCATGATGCGGTTGTAGGACCAGATGACGTCGTCGGCGGTCATCTTGCGGCCGCTGTGGAAATAGGCGTCGTCGCGCAGCTTGAAGGTGTGAACGAGGCCTCCGCCCGAGACCACGCTCTCCTTGGCGAGCTCCAGCACCGGCTTGCCCTCCGCCGAATTCCAGATGTAGAGCGAACGGTGCAGGGCCTTGGCGTAGATCTCGTCCTGGGCGCGCTGCGTGGTGTGAATGTCGAGGCTGGTGAAGCTCGAGCCGTAGGGCGCCGTCATGCGGATGGTTCCGCCCTTGCGCGGTGTCTGCGCCTCGGCTGTGGCGGCGAGCGCCAGTCCCAAACCGGCAACGATCGCGATGGTCTTGAACATCATGTGTCCCCCCGACGCAGGCGTATTGCGATGAGTGATTTGATCATTCGTCGCCCGCCGAAAGCAAGCTTCGTTTTGACGGCAAATGATGCCGGTTCCTGAGGCAGTCTTTCGGCGGGGCATTGACGCGGTGCGTCATCGACGACCAGGATCGATGAACATTTTTCCTGATCAACGCGACCAAGCTCAGGATCATTATCTGAGCCCCAAGGGATCTGGAAAAAATGAATCGCCGAACGGTAGCTGCCCTGCTCGCGGCCGGTCTGGTCGCCGCGACGGCCGTGCTGGCGCGCCCGGTCGCGGCCAGCCTGGGTGGAGAGAGCGTGACAGACGCTATCCAGTTCGGCTGGAGTCGCACCTCCGGCGCGAACGACAATGTCGACCAGACCTGGTGGGCGGTCCGGAGCCATGACACTCTGCACAATTTCGTCGAACGACTGCTCAGCATTCCCGTCGGGATGATGGCGCGCGGTGCGGGAGCGCGTTTCGAAGCCAAGCTCTCCGAGCATACCGGCCTGCCGCTGCCCGAAGGCTGGGCCCTCGCGACGGCGAAAGATTCGCCGCAGATCCGGTCGATTTACGCCGAGACGCCGCGCGATTTCGCTTCTGTGCTCGGCTTCTATCGCGACGCACTCGGCAAGCGTGGCTGGACGGAGAAAGACGGTGCGGTGGCAGAGCCGGACCGGGCCGTGATTACATTTCTGACGAGAGAGGGACCGGTCCTGCTCCGGCTCTCACGTCAGGACGACAGGACAATTGCCGAGCTGTCGAGGCGCAAATTCGCCCCGGCGACCATTGGCCTCCTGCCGAAGCCCGGGCAAGTGAGGCTGATGCTCGGCAACAAGACGGATGAAGCGGCGGTGATCACCGTCGCCGACCAGGTCGTCAATCTGGCGGCGCACGCCGGCGAAGAACTGGCGAACTCCGACGGTGCCGCAGGCGAATTGCCGGACAGCCAGAAGCTCGATCTGCTGCCCGGCAGGTACAAGGTCACCCTCAAAGTCGACGGCGGCACCGCAGAGAGCCGGGAGTTCGAAGTCACGGCCAACGAGACCTGGGGTTTGCTGGCCGGCGCGGACGGCGTCCTGCTGCCGATGCGGCTTTACTAACGTTCCGGGGACGATCTCTCATCTCGCAATCACGGAGCGTGGGCGGGCTCCTCATGAGGCTGGTTCAGCCCGACAATTCCGGCATCCAGTCCCGCAGTTTTCGCGCGGCATTCGTCACATCCGCGATGGTCCGGAACGACGCCGTCTCCACCATCATCGCCCTCGCCAGCCGCACGGCACGGGCTTCGCTGACCGCCCGCGTGCGCGGGTCCTCGATCAGCTCGAAATCGATGTTGTGGGCGAGGCCGAAGATGCGGCGGATGATTTTTGCGGCTGCGAAGCCGACAGCGTCGGCGAACAGGCGTTGCACGTAACTTTTTCGCTCGGCTTCCAACCGCGCGGCACCCTGTTCGCCGGCGAAAAGCGAGACCGGATAGGCATCGCCGGTGCCTCCCGCCCGCCAGAGATCGAGGAACTTTCGGGCAAACTCGGTCCAGACCTGCTCGACCGTCGCCAGCACCCAGGCCTCGAATGCCGCCCGTTCGCCCCGCGCGCGCTCGTGGCCGGCGGAAGCGAAATAGGCCATCAGGAGATTGGCCAGCACGGCACCGACGTCGAAGCCCATCGGACCATAGAATGCGAATTCCGGGTCGATCACCCGCGTCTGGCCGTCCGTGACCATGATCGAGCCGGTGTGGAGGTCGCCATGGATCAGCGCTTCCGGGCTCGCCATGAATTTCAGCTTCAGCCGGGAGACAGCGACATGCAGCTCCAAGTCCTCGCGCAAGCTCGCGGCAAGGCCGTCCAGATAGGGCGCGGTCCAGCGGTTCTGCTCGGCGATGCGGTAGGGATCGGTGAAGATCAGGTCCTCGGTGATCTTGCACAGGGCGTGGTTACCGGCAAAGGCCGCGATGGCCTCCTTCTTCTCGGCCGCCGATAGCGCGAGGTCTGAGGTGAAGAACAGCGTCCGCGCCATGAAGGTGGTGATGTCGTCCACGAAGCGTGGATAGCGCGTTGCCGCGACCAGGCCCTTTCGCATGATGATGTGGGGCTCGAGCAGCTCCATCACGGTCAGCGCCAGGGCCTCGTTGTGATGCAGCACGGCCGGCACCAGGTCGGGCGCGAGCTGGGCCTGGCGGGACAGCGCCAGATATTCGTAATGGGCGCGCGACAGCGGCAGCGGCCAGCTCTCGCCGACGAGGCGGACGTAAGGCAGCGCCTGCTTCACGGCGATGCCGCCGCGTGCGCCCTTGACGATGAAGACGAGGTTGAGGTTGCCGTCGCCGACCTCGGTGATCGCCCAGGAGGACGCCTCGCCGCCAAGGAGCGCGGCGATATCAGGCAAGCCCGCGAGATAGTCCCGCAAGTCCGCCTCGTGCAAAATCCGATAGTCCCCTGCCCGGTCCCCGGTCATTGCGATCCCATCCCATGTCTGGGCCGGATCGCTACTCCCGATGCTGGCAAGCTCGAGCCGATCCGGCCATTCTTTTCATCGGATCGTAGCCACAATGTACGTTGTCTGCCACCCGGTGCTTTGGTGGCGGCCAAGCTGGGACGCTTGGTCGCGAGCTCCGATTGGTCGATTGAGGAACCCAAGCAAGCTGAGACGGTTTTGGGTTTCTGACCTACTAAAAGGAGCTAGCGATGAGCCGCGGAATGCCTTCCATGACTGCCCTGCTGGCGATGCTGGCCATCGCCGGATATCAGAACCGCGACAAGCTGGCGGAGCTGCTGAAAGGCGCCGGCGCCGGCTCGTCCACGGGCGGCCAGCAGCCGCTCGGAGGCATGCTCGGCAATCTCGGCGGCATGCTCGGCGCTGGCGGAATCGGGGGCCTGCTCAATGGCGGGATTGGCGAGCTCCTGGAGAGGTTCAACCAGAATGGGCAGGGCGAGATCGCCGATTCATGGGTGAAGCCAGGCCCCAACAAGGAGATCTCCCCGCCGGAGCTGAAGCAGGCCATCGGCAGCGACGTCCTGGAGAAGCTCGCGCAGCAAACCGGGCTTTCCCAGGAGGAGATCGTCTCACGGCTAACCCGCGAGCTTCCTTCCGCAATCGACAAATACACGCCGGATGGACGCCTGCCCGACGCATAGAAGCAGCGGCTCAACTCGAAAAGGTGTACTCATGAGCATTCTCTGGACCATCATCATTGGCTTTCTCGCCGGCGTGATCGCCAAGTTCATCATGCCGGGCGACAACGAACCTTCAGGGTTCATCCTGACGACCATCCTCGGCATCGTCGGCGCCTTCGTCGCTTCGTATCTTGGGCAAGCGCTGGGCTGGTATCGCCCTGGCGAGGGTGCGGGCCTGATCGGTGCCGTGGTCGGCGCGATCATCGTGCTGTTCGTTTACGGTCTCTTCGCCGGCCGGCAGCGCCGCGCGATCTAGCTAGAAAGTCTCCCGCTCCAGGAAGCTGGAGCCGATGTCGGCCTTTCTCTTGATCGGATCGTAGTCACAATAGACGCTGTCCGCGACCAGCGTGTAGCTGGCGCTGACCGTGTATTTGTCCGTCTTGACCGAGTTCAGGCCGATCACCGAGGTGCTCTTGCCGCCGTTCCATTTGAACGGCGTCGAGCTCTTGGCCTGTTCGCAGGCCAGCACGGCCTCGTTGAAGACATAGCCCTCGACGAACGCCTTCAGGGTGCGCACCTGCACCGCCATCCGCCATTCGAAATAGCCGATGGCACCGAGCCCTGCGACGATCAGCACCAGAAGCGCAATGACGATACGCTGAAATGTCATTTGTGATCCCATAACAACGCCAATCAAAACTTAAAACGGCATTCCCATCATCTTCGACAGGCGCTCGATCGAGAGATAGCCGGCATGATAGGCCGCAAGGCCAATGCCGAACACGATTGCCGAGATGATCGTGGTCCAGATCAGCTTGTGCCCCATGCGGGTGAGGATGGGAGCACCGGGATCGGTGCCGGGCGCGCCAACACCGTCCTCGTGCTGGCTGCGCACGCCGAACGGCAGCGTCACGAACAGCATGACCCACCAGAGTACGAAATAGATCGCGAGCCAGGTTGAAATCTGGATGGCCATGACGCGGCCCTATGCCTGCTCGATCTCGACGAGGGCGCCGGAAAAATCCTTGGGGTGCAGGAACAGCACCGGCTTGCCGTGGGCGCCGATCTTCGGCACGCCGTCGCCGAGCACCCTCGCGCCCTCCTTCACCAGCGTGTCGCGCGAGGCGATGATGTCGACGACCTCGTAGCAGACGTGATGGATGCCGCCGTCGGGATTGCGCTCGATGAACTTCGCGATCGGCGAGGCCTCGCCGAGCGGCTCGATGAACTCGATCTTGGTGTTGGGCAGGGTCGCGAACACGGTGGTGACGCCGTGCTCGGGCAGCGGCACGGCCTCGGAAATCTGGGCGCCAAAGGCCGCACCGTAGATCTTCGCGGCCTTGACCGCATCCTTGGTCGCGATCGCGACATGGTTGAGCCGGCCCAACATGTTCCCCTCCCTATACCGTCAGTACATGTACCAGACAGGGGGGCTTTTTGCCCCAATGTTCGTTGATCACGGCCCGGACAGCGCGTCGCACCGACTCGGCCAAGGCGTCCGAATCGCGCCGGCGCGCCCTCGGCAGGCCTTCGATGGTCGACATCACGGCATCGAAGACGATGTCGTCGAAGGTCTCGCCGGCCCTGTTCTTTTCGGGGATGCCGACCAAATCGAGCTCGGGATCACCGGCGAGCTCACCCTGCGCGGTCATGGCGATGGCGACGAAGGCGCAGCCGGAGAAGCCCATGCGGCGCCGCTCCACGACGGCACGGGACTTGGAGTCTTCCAGGATCGTGCCGTCCTTGTACAGACGTCCCGACGGCACCTCGCCGACGATGCCGGGATCGCCCGGGCCGAGCTTGACGAGGTCGCCGTTGCGGCAGACCAGCACGCGCGGCACGCCGGCGGCGCGGGCGAGCTTGGCGTGCTCATGCAGGTGCAGAGCCTCGCCGTGAACCGGGATCAGGAGCTGCGGCTTCACCCAGGAGATCATATCGCGCAGCTCGTCGCGGCGGGGATGGCCGGAGACGTGGACCAGCGCATCGCGGTCGGTGATGACCTCGACGCCCTGCAGCACCAGATTGTTGATGATCGAGCCGACCGCCTTTTCGTTGCCGGGAATGGTGCGCGAGGAGAAGATGACGCTATCGCCGCGGTTCAGCGTAATTTCAGGATGGTCGTCGTTGGCAATGCGGGCCAGCGCGGCGCGCGGCTCGCCCTGGCTTCCGGTGCACAGCGCCAGCACCTTGTCCTGCGGCAGGTGGCCATAGACCTCGGGCGAGCGGAAATTCTGCACGCCCTCGAGATAGCCGGTCTCGCGCGCGACCTGCACCACGCGCTCCATGGCGCGGCCGACCACGACGACCTCGCGGTCCGCGGCCCTCGCGGCGTCAGCCACCGCTTTGACGCGAGCAACGTTGGAGGCGAACGTCGTCACCGCGACGCGGCCCTTGGCGGATTTGACGAGGTCGATGATGGTTCGGGCGACCTCGGCCTCCGAGGGCGAACGGCCGTCGCGCACGGCATTGGTGGAATCGCCGATCAAGGCGAGCACGCCCTCTTCGCCCAATTCGCGCAGCCGCTTCTCGTCGGTCGCGGCTCCAAGCGTCGGGGTCGGGTCGATCTTCCAGTCGCCGGTGTGCAGCACGATGCCGGCGTCGGTGTGGATCGCCAGCGCATGCGCTTCCGGAATCGAATGCGCGACCGGAATGAACTCGACGTTGAACGGACCGATATCGACACGGCCGCCTGAGGGCACCACGGTGACCGGAATCTCGGGCGCGTTGCGCTCGGCGGCGCATTTGGCCTCGAACAGCGCAGCGCTGAACCTGGTGGCGTAGATCGGGCATTTCAGCTTCGGCCAGAGGTCGATGATGGCGCCGAAATGATCCTCATGGGCGTGGGTCAGCACGAGGCCCATCAGGTTCTTGCGCTCCTTCTCCAGGAAGGAGATGTCAGGCATGATCAGGTCGATGCCGGGCAGATGCTCCTCATCGCCGAAGGAGACGCCGAGATCGACCGCAAGCCAGGCGCGCTGGTGACGGTTGCCGAGGCCGTAGATCGACAGGTTCATGCCGATCTCGCCGACGCCGCCGAGCGGCGCAAACACCAATTCGTCCGGCCTTGCCATCACGCTGCTCCCACCGAAGCGACGGGGCCGAAGAACACCTCGCCGGCCGCCACCGGCACGAGGCGGCCCTCCGCGGTGCGGACGATCAGGCAGCCGGTGTCGTCGATCGTGTCAAAAACACCTTCCAGCGTCATGGTTCCCGTATGGATGGCAACCTTTTCGCCGAGGCCGGCGGCGCGCTCCAGCCAGAGCCTGCGGATCTCGGCAAAGCCGCGGCCATTGTCCCAGATGCCGCGGAACTCGACCCAGGCATCCGACAGCGCCATGAATAGCTCCTCGGCGCTGATCTGGACGCCGAGGGCGGCCAGCGACACCGCGGGCGTCGGGGTGCCCTCGGGCGCGGCGACCACATTGGTCCCGATGCCCACCACGACGGCAAGGCCGCCACCGACGGCCTCGGCCTCAAGGCCAATGCCGACCAGCTTCTTGCCGCTGGCGAGCACGTCATTCGGCCATTTCAGCGCGTAGCGGGGCCGGCCTTCGCCGAGACGGAGCGCGGCCTCGAGGCTCACCTTCTCCAGTGCCGCCTCCTCGGCCAGCCCTGCGGCAAAGCCGAGCGTGGCGGCGACGGCGGGGGCGACGTCCATAACTTCGAGGATGCTGGCGGCGAGATTGCCGCGCGGCGCGATCCAGGCGCGCTGGCGCCGGCCGCGGCCGGCGGTCTGCTCGGACGTGACGAACCACATCGGGCCGCGCTCGCCGGCCCTGGCGTGTTCGATCGCCTCGCTATTGGTCGAGCCGGTCCGTTCGAACGCCGCGAGCCTGTAGCCCGCAGCCGATGCGCGAGGACCGAGCGCGAAGGCCATCCTAGAACAACGACTTTGCCGCGGCGGAGGCGACGCTCACCACGGGCCCCGCGAACAGCGCAAACAGGATATTGAACAGGCCCGCCACCGCCAGCACCGTCCGCACCTCGATGCGCACCGGATCGACCCGGCCGGCCGGCTCGTCGAAATACATCGTCTTGACGATCGCGAGATAATAGTAGGCGCCGACCACGCTGGTCAGCACGCCGATGACGGCGAGCGTGAACAGGTTCGCCTTGATGGCGGCGACGAAGACGTACCATTTGGCGAAGAAGCCGGCGAGCGGCGGAATGCCGGCGAGCGAGAACAGCAGCATCGCGAACATGAAGGCGAGCAGCGGATTGGTGCGCGACAGGCCGGCGAAATCGCTGATCTGCTCCACGGCCTGGCCGTTGCGCTTCATCGCGAGGATGATGGAGAACGAGCCCAGCGTCATCGCGACATAGATCACGATGTACATCAGGACGCCCTGCGCGCCTTCCACCGTGCCGGAGGCAAGGCCGACCAGCGCAAAGCCCATGTGACCGATCGAGGAATAGGCCATCAGGCGCTTGATGTTGCTCTGGCCGATCGCGGCGAAGGAGCCGAGCGCCATCGAGGCGATCGACACGAACACCAGGATCTGCTGCCATTGCGAGACGATGCCGGGGAATGCGGTGAGCGTGACGCGGGTGAAGACGGCGAGCGCGGCGACCTTCGGCGCCGACGCGAAGAAGGCGGTGACCGGGGTCGGCGCGCCCTCGTAGACGTCAGGCGTCCACATGTGGAACGGCACGGCCGAGACCTTGAAGCAGAGGCCGACGAGCAGGAAGACGAGGCCGAACACCAGGCCGACATTCGAGACCGTCGCGGCCGCGGCGATGCCGGTGAAGCTCACCGTGCCGGTGAAGCCGTAGACCAGCGAGGCGCCGTACAGCAGCATGCCCGAGGACAGCGCGCCGAGCACGAAGTACTTCAGGCCGGCTTCGGTCGACTTGGCGTTGTCGCGGTTCGAGGCTGCCACGACGTAGAGCGCCAGCGACATCAATTCGAGGCCGAGATAGAGCGAGATCAGGTCGCCGGCCGAGATCAGCACCATCATGCCGAGCGTCGAGAGCAGCACGAGGATGGCGTATTCGAAAATCCGGCGCGACGGGTCTGACAGGAACTCGGTCGACAGGACGAGCGTCACGGCCGAGCCGATCAGGGCCAGGATCTTCATGAAGCGGGCGAAGTCGTCGACGATGAAGCTGCCGCCGAACGTCACCTGCTTGCCCGCGGGCTGCATGTAGACGAGCGCGCCGACCACGATGAGGAGCAACACCGCCAGCGACGTCACGGTCCTGGTCGTCTCCTGCCCGCGATAGGCGCCGAGCATCAGAAGCGCCATAGCGCCGACCGCGAGCACGAGCTCGGGCAGCACCGGCGCCAGTTGATAACCTGCAGTCGAAAAGCTCATGGCGATATCCTGACCTGCCCGATCACTGGAGCAGTGCGGCGGCCTTCACGGCCGTCACGGCGGTATTGTAATTGTTGACGAGTTGCTGGACCGAGGCGGCCGACATGTCGAGCACCGGCTTCGGATAGACGCCGAACAGGATCGTCAGCGCGATCATCGGGAAAAGAATGACGCACTCCCGCAAGGTGAGATCCTTCATGCTCGCCAGCTGCGGCTTGACCAGCGCTCCGAACACGACCTTGCGATAGAGCCATAGTGCGTAGGCCGCCGAGAGGATCACGCCGAAGCTGGCGAAGAACGCGGTCGGGATCGAGACCTTGAAGGTGCCGAGCAGCGTCATGAACTCGCCGACGAAGCCGCTGGTGCCGGGCAGACCGACATTGGCCATGGTGAACACCATGAAGGTCATCGCATAGAGCGGCATCCGGTTGACGAGACCGCCATAGGCCGCGATCTCGCGGGTATGCAGGCGGTCGTAGACGACGCCGACGCAGAGGAACAGCGCGCCGGAGACGATGCCGTGCGAGATCATCTGGAACACGCCGCCGGCGACGCCCTGCATGGTGCCGGCGAAGATGCCCATGGTGACGAAGCCCATATGCGCGACCGAGGAGTACGCGATCAGCTTCTTCATGTCCTCCTGCATCAGCGCCACCAGCGAGGTGTAGATGATGGCGATGGCCGAGAGCGTGAACACCAGCGGCGCGAAGTCGTGCGAGGCCAGCGGGAACATCGGCAGCGAGAAGCGCAGGAAGCCGTAGCCGCCCATCTTCAGCAGGATCGCGGCGAGGACCACGGAGCCCGCGGTCGGTGCCTCGACGTGCGCGTCGGGAAGCCAGGTGTGCACCGGCCACATCGGCATCTTCACCGCAAAGGACGCGAAGAAGGCGAGCCACGCCCAGGTCTGCAACGACCGCGGCACGGCGGTGTGCATCAGGGTCGGGATGTCAGTGGTGCCGCCGTTCCAGTACAGCGCCATGATGGCAAGCAGCATCAGGACCGAGCCGAGCAGCGTGTAGAGGAAGAACTTGAACGAGGCATAGACCCGGCGCGGACCGCCCCAGACGCCGATGATCAGGAACATCGGGATCAGGCCGCCCTCGAAGAACAGGTAGAACAGCACGAGATCGAGCGCCGAGAAGGTGCCGATCATGAGCGTTTCCAGAATCAGGAACGCCATCATGTATTCGCGGACGCGGTTGGTGATCGCCTTCCAGCTCGCGACGATGCAGAACGGCATCACGGCGGTGGTGAGGATCACGAGCGGCAGCGAGATGCCGTCGACGCCCATGTGGTAGGTGATGCCGGTGGCGAGCCAGTTCGCCTTCTCGACGAACTGGAAGTCGGGGTTGCTGGGGTCGAAGCGCATGACCAGGATCACCGACACCGCGAAGGTGATCAGCGTGGTCCAGAGCGCGATCCAGCGCGAATTGCGCCGCGCCGCCTCGTCGTCACCGCGGCTCAGATAGACGATCAGCGCGCCGACCAGGGGCAAGAACGTCGTGACCGAAAGAATGGGCCAGGTTGTCATTTACTGGCCTCCAAAGCCGAACATGAACCAGGTGATCAGGCCGGCAGCGCCGATCAGCATGGCGAATGCATAGTGATAGAGATAGCCGGTCTGGATCTTGACGACGTTGCGGGTGACGTCCAGCACGCGGGCCGAGACGCCGTCGGGGCCGAAGCCGTCGATGATGAAGCCGTCGCCCTTCTTCCAGAGCTGGTAGCCGATCCACTTCGCCGGGCGGACGAAGATGACGTCGTAGAGCTCGTCAAAGTACCATTTGTTGAGCAGGAACTGGTACAGCATCGGCTGTGTGTTCGCGAGCTCGACCGGCAGGTAGGGCCGGCGGATGTAGAACAGGTAGGAGACGAGGAAGCCCAACACCATCATCACCGTCGGCAGGAAGGCGATGGTCTGAGGGATGTGGTGCATCTCCTCGATGATGTGCGGGTTCATCTTCACGGACTCGCGGAAGAACTCCTCGACCCCGTGACCGGCGAACAGCTCCTTGAACGGCAGGCCCGCGACGAACGAGCCGACCGCGAGCACGCCGATCGGGATCAGGATCCAGAGCGGAGCCTCATGCGCGGCATCGTAATGATGCTCGTCATGCGGCTCGCCGTGGAAGGTCTTGAAGATCAGGCGCCAGGAGTAGAACGAGGTCAGGCCGGCGGCGATGATCGTCATCAGGAAGCCGTACACCGCGAACGGATTGTGCGAGGCGTAGGCGGACTCGATGATCGCGTCCTTTGAGAAGTAGCCGGCGGTGAGCGGGAAGCCGGTCAGCGCCAGCGTGCCGACCACCATCACGGCATAGGTGTAGGGAATCTTCTTCCAGAGGCCGCCCATGTTGCGGATGTCCTGCTCGTGGTGCATCGCGTAGATCACCGAGCCAGAGCCTAGGAACAGCAGCGCCTTGAAGAAGGCGTGGGTGAACAGGTGGAACATGCCGACCGAATAGGCCCCCGCCCCCATCGCCACGAACATGTAGCCGAGCTGCGAACAGGTCGAGTAGGCGACGATGCGCTTGATGTCGTTCTGGACGAGGCCGATGGTCGCGGCGAAGAACGCCGTGGTCGCGCCGAAGAACATCACGACGGCCTGGGCATTCGGAGCGAGTTCGAACAGCGGCGACAGGCGCGCCACCATGAAGACGCCGGCGGTGACCATGGTCGCGGCGTGGATCAGCGCCGACACCGGGGTCGGGCCTTCCATCGCGTCCGGCAACCAGGTGTGCAGCAGGAACTGGGCGGACTTGCCCATCGCACCCATGAACAGCAGCAGACAGGTCAGGGTCAGCGCGTCGGCGTGCCAACCGAGGAAGTTGATGGTCTTGCCAGTGAGGCCGGGCGCGGCGTGGAAGATGGTCTCGAAATCGGTCGAGCCGACCAGCATGAAGACCGCGAAGATACCGAGCGCGAAGCCGAAGTCGCCGACGCGGTTGACCACGAAGGCCTTGATGGCGGCAGCGTTGGCCGAGGGCTTCTGGTACCAGAAGCCGATCAGCAGATAGCTGGCGAGACCCACGCCTTCCCAGCCGAAGAACAGCTGCACCAAATTGTCGGCCGTCACCAGCATCAGCATGGCGAAGGTGAACAGCGAGAGATACCCGAAGAAGCGCGGCCGGTTCGGGTCCTCGTCCATGTAGCCGATGGAATAGAGGTGCACGAGCGAGGACACGGTCGTCACCACCACCAGCATTACGGCGGTGAGCGTATCGACGCGCAGCGTCCACCAGACTTGGAGATCGCCGGAGAAGATCCAGGGCAGCAGCTGGATCCTGTAGTCGTGATGCATGAAGCCGACGTCGACCAGCGTCATCCAGGACAAGGCCGCCGAGACGAACAGCAGCCCGGTGGTGATCAGCTCGGCTGCGCGCGAGCCCGCCGCCGGCGGCTCGGTCGGGCCATGGCCGTGATCGTCGTGAGCGTCGTCGTGATGGCTCTCGTGGATGACGGAGGCATCCTCGTTGATCTTGTCGGACGCATGGGCATGCGCGCCATGGCCGTGGCCGCCGTGATGATCGAGCTCGTCGCCCGAGGGGTTGCGGGCATGCGCGCCGAACAGCGCGATCAGGCCAGCCAGAATGGCGCCCAGCAGAGGCAGAAAGACAATTGCCTGAACCATGACTTACTCTTTCCGCATGATCTGGTCGGAAAACCGGTACCCACTTTTCCGGATCATGCGATCAGCCCTTCATCAGATTGACGTCCTCAACCGCGATCGAGCCGCGGTTGCGGAAATAGACCACCAGGATGGCGAGACCGATCGCAGCTTCGGCAGCCGCGACCGTCAGCACCAGCAGCGCGAAGACCTGGCCGACGATGTCGCCGAGGAAGCTCGAGAACGCCACGAGGTTGATGTTGACCGAGAGCAGGATCAGCTCGATCGACATCAGGATGACGATGATGTTCTTGCGGTTCAGGAAGATGCCGAGGATGCCGAGCGTGAACAGGATCGCGCCGACCGCCAGATAGTGTCCGAGCCCGATCGTCATTTCACCCACTCCGCCGCGTCCGCGTCCGAGAGCCCCTGCCCCGGCGCCACCTTGCGCACCGCCATCGCGATGTCGGGCGTGCGCGCGTTCTGAACGTTGATGTCCTGCCGCTTGACCTTCTCCTTGTGGCGCAGCGTCAGCACGATGGCGCCGATCATGGCGACCAGGAGCACCATGCCCGAGAGCTGGAAGTAGTGGATGTACTTCGTATAGAGCACGAGACCGAGCGCCTCGGTGTTGCTGACGTTGGCCGGGATCGCCGCCGTGATCGTCTTGGAGACGCCGGGGTTGATGACCCAGAAGCCGACGGTGAGCAGCAACTCGAACATGAAGATGCCGCCGATCACGAGGCCGACCGGCAGGTACTCGATGAAACCCTCGCGCAGCTCGAGGAAGTCGACGTCGAGCATCATGATCACGAACAGGAACAGCACCGCGACCGCGCCGACATAGACGACGATCAGCATCATGCCGAGGAATTCGGCGCCCATCAGCACGAACAGGCCGGAGGCGTTGACGAAGGCCAGGATCAGGTACAGCACGGAGTGCACGGGATTGCGCGAGACAATCACCATCACAGCCGAGGCGACGCAGACGCCGGCGAAGAGATAGAAGAACAGCGCGGGAAGGATCATGCCCTCACCTCACCGGTACGGCGCGTCGAGCTCGATCGCCTTGGCGATCTCGCGTTCCCAGCGGTCGCCGTTGGCGAGCAGCTTGGCCTTGTCATAATAGAGCTCCTCGCGGGTCTCGGTCGCGAACTCGAAGTTCGGGCCTTCAACGATGGCATCGACCGGACAGGCCTCCTGGCAGAGGCCGCAATAGATGCACTTCACCATGTCGATGTCGTAGCGCACGGTGCGGCGGGTGCCGTCGTTGCGGCGCGGGCCGGCCTCGATGGTGATGGCCTGCGCCGGGCAGACCGCCTCGCACAGCTTGCAGGCGATGCAGCGCTCTTCGCCGTTCGGATAGCGGCGCAGCGCGTGCTCGCCGCGGAAGCGGGGCGAGATCGGGCCCTTCTCGAACGGATAGTTCAGCGTCGGCTTCGGCTGGAAGAAATAACGCATGGCGAGGAAGAACGCCGAGACGAATTCCGACAGCAGAAGCGAGCGTGCAGTGGCGTTGACGTTGATACCCATGACGGCCCTCACTTCGGCGCGATGCCGGCGAAATGCAGCACGCCGGCCACCACGATCACCATCGCCAGCGACAGCGGCAGGAACACCTTCCAGCCGAGGCGCATCAGTTGATCGTAGCGGTAGCGCGGCACGATCGCCTTCGCCATCGCGAACAGGAAGAACATGAAGAACAGCTTCAGCGAGAACCAGATGATCCCCGGCACCCAGTTGAAGGGCGGCAGGTCCACCGGCGGCAGCCAGCCTCCGAGGAACAGGATCGTCGCCAGCGCGCACATCGTGACGATTGCGACATACTCGCCGAGCATGAACAAGAGGTACGGCGTCGAGCCGTACTCGACCATGAAGCCGGCGACGAGCTCGGATTCGGCTTCGACGAGGTCGAAGGGCGGGCGGTTGGTTTCCGCCAGCGCCGAGACGTAGAACACCACGAACATCGGGAACAACGGCCAGACGTACCAATTCAGGATCGTCAGCTGCGGCAGCCCGATCAGGCTGGCAAGGCCCCGCGCGTGCTGGGCCTCGACCACCGCCGTCAGGTTCAGCGTGCCGGCGCAGAGCAGCACGGTGATGATGACGAAGCCGATCGAGACTTCGTAGGACACCATCTGCGCGGCCGAGCGCAGCGCGGCGAGGAAGGGGTATTTCGAGTTCGACGACCAGCCGGCCATGATGATGCCGTAGATCGACAGCGACGAGATCGCGAAGATGAAGAGGACGCCGACATTGATGTCGGCGATCACCCAGCCGAGATTGGTCGGGATCACGGCCCAGGCGGCGAGCGCGAGCACGCATGAGACCAAGGGAGCAAGAAGAAACACGCCCTTGTTGGCGCCGGCCGGGATGATCGGCTCCTTCAGCACGAACTTCAACAGGTCGGCGAAGGATTGCAGCAGGCCCCACGGGCCGACGACGTTCGGGCCGCGGCGGATCTGCACCGCCGCCCAGATCTTGCGGTCGGCGAGCAGGATGTAGGCGATCGCGACCAGCAGGACGACGAGCACGAGGACGCTCTGCGCGACCATGATGATCAGCGGCCAGAGGAACCCGGTCCAGAATGCGCTTTCGAAGAATTCCATCAGATCACGCTCACTCCGCTGCGGTCAGCATCTGCCCGGAGGCGAGGCGCGAGCATTCCGCCATCACGGCGGACGCACGCGCGATTGGGTTGGTCAAATAGAAGTCCTCGACCAGAGGCTTGAACGGCGCCTTCTCGGGCGAGCCGCCCTTGCCCGCCAGCTTCTTGATCTGGTCGGCCGAGCCGGCCTCGATCTGGTCGAGACGGATCAGATGCGGCACGGCCTTGAACACCGCTTGGCGCAGGGCTTGAAGCGAGTCATAGCCGAGCTTCTTGCCGAGTGCTTCCGACAGTGCGCGGATGATCGCCCAGTCCTCGCGGGCCTCGCCCGGCGGGAACGCGGCGCGGCCCGTCATCTGCACGCGGCCTTCGGTGTTGACGTAGATCGCGGACTTCTCGGTGTAGGCGGCCGCCGGCAGGATGACGTCGGCGCGGTGCGCGCCGCGATCACCATGGGTGCCGATATAGACGACGAAGGTGCCGTCAGGCGCCTTGATCTCGTCGGCGCCGAGCAGGAACAGCAAGTCGAGCGTGCCGAAGGTCGTCATCTGCGCAGCATTGAGGCCGCCGCTGGTTGCGGCAAAGCCGATGTCGAGCGCGCCGACGCGCGAGGCGGTCTCGTGCAGCACGCCAAAACCGTTCCAGCCGTCCTTGACTGCGCCGACATCGAGCGCGAGCTTGGCGCTGGCGGCGAGAATGGCGGCGCCGTCGTGACGGGCGGCCGCGCCCGCACCGACCAGGATGATCGGATTCTCAGCGTTCTTCAGCACGTCCATGAAGGAATGCTTGCCGGCCGCGAGCTCGGCCAGCGTCTCGGTACCGGCACCGAGGTGGTCGAAATCATAGGTCAGGTCGGCCTTGGCACCGATCACGCCGACCTTGAAGCCGCCGGCGCGCCAACGCTTGCGGATGCGGGCGTTGAACACGGCCGCCTCTTTCCGCGGGTTCGCGCCGATGATGAGCAGCGCGTCGGCCTGCTCGACGCCGGCGAGCGTCGGATTGAAGATGTAGGAGCCGCGGCCGAGCGCCGGATCGAAGGCGTCGCCGCCCTGCACCGCCAGATTGCCCGAGCCGTATTTGCCGAGCAGGTCCTTCAGCGCGAACATCTCCTCGACGCCGGCGAGATCGCCTGCGATCGCGCCGATGCGCTTGCCGTCGGTGCGCGCCGCCTTGGCGGCGATCGCAGCGAAGGCTTCGGTCCAGCTCGCTGCGCGCAGCTTGCCGGCTTCGCGGATATAGGGCCGGTCGAGACGCTGGGTGCGCAGGCCGTCGACGACGTGCCGGGTCTTGTCCGAGATCCACTCCTCGTTCACGGCCTCGTTGATGCGCGGCAGGATCCGCATCACCTCGCGGCCGCGGGTGTCGACGCGGATCGCAGAGCCGACGCCGTCCATGACGTCGATCGACTGGGTCTTGCCGAGCTCCCACGGGCGCGCCGCGAAGGCATAGGGTTTCGAGGTCAGCGCGCCGACCGGGCAGATGTCGACGAGGTTGCCCTGCAATTCCGAGGTCAGCGCGTGCTCGAGATAGGTCGTGATCTCCATGTCCTCGCCGCGGCCGGTAGCGCCCATCTCGGGCGCGCCGGCGACTTCCGCCGAAAAGCGGACGCAGCGCGTGCACTGGATGCAGCGGTTCATGGAGGTCTTGACCAGCGCGCCGAGATATTTGTCCTCGACCGCGCGCTTGTTCTCGGCGAAGCGGCTGGTGTCGACGCCATAGCCCATCGCCTGGTCCTGCAGGTCGCACTCGCCGCCCTGGTCGCAGATCGGGCAATCCAGCGGATGGTTGATCAGAAGGAATTCCATCACGCCTTCGCGTGCCTTCTTCACCATCGGCGAACGCGTCGAAATCTCGGGCGGCTCGCCCTTGGGGCCCGGACGGCAGTCGCGCACGCCCCAGGCGCAGCTCGCGACCGGCTTCGGGCCGCCCTTCACCTCGACGAGACACATCCGGCAATTGCCGGCGATCGACAGCCGCTCGTGATAGCAGAAGCGCGGAATCTCGGCGCCAGCCGCCTCGCACGCCTGAAGCAACGTGTACTCGGCGGGGACATCGATCTCTTTGCCGTCGATGATGAGCTTGGTCATGTCTCTTACTCCGCCGCGACCATGTTCACGGGATCGCGGACCCCGATGTCATCGACATCGGCCTTGTGCGAATATTGGTCGATGCGCGCTTCGATCTCGTGGCGGAAGTGCGTGATCAGGCCCTGGATCGGCCAGGCCGCGGCGTCGCCGAGCGCGCAGATGGTGTGGCCTTCGACCTGCTTGGTGACCTCGAGCAGCATGTCGATCTCGCGCTTGTGGGCACGGCCTTCGGCCATGCGGGTCAGGACGCGCCACATCCAGCCTGTGCCTTCGCGGCACGGCGTGCACTGGCCGCAGCTCTCGTGCTTGTAGAAATAGGAGATGCGGGCGATCGCACGGATCAGGTCGGTCGACTTGTCCATCACGATCACCGCGGCGGTGCCGAGGCCCGAGCGCAGCTTGCTCAGGCTATCGAAATCCATCGGCGTGTCGATGATCTGCTCGGCCGGCACCATGCGCACCGACGAGCCGCCGGGGATCACGGCCTTGAGGTTGTCCCAGCCGCCGCGAATGCCGCCGCAATGCTTCTCGATCAACTCACGGAACGGGATGCCCATAGCCTCTTCGACGTTGCAGGGCCGCTCGACATGGCCGGAGATGCAGAACAGCTTGGTGCCGACATTGTTCGGGCGGCCGATGCCGGCGAACCACGCCGCGCCGCGGCGCAGGATATCGGGCGCAACGGCGATGGATTCGACGTTGTTGACGGTGGTCGGGCAGCCGAACAGACCGACATTCGCCGGGAACGGCGGCTTCAGCCGCGGCTGGCCCTTCTTGCCCTCGAGGCTTTCGAGCAGCGCGGTCTCCTCGCCGCAGATATAGGCGCCGGCGCCGTGGGCGACGTAAAGGTCGAACGGCCAGCCGTTGAGATTGTCCTTGCCGATCAGCTTGGCTTCATAGGCCTGGTCGATCGCGGCCTGAAGGCGCTCGCGCTCGCGGATGAACTCGCCGCGGACATAGATGTAGCAGGCATGCGCGTTCATCGCGAAGCTCGCGATCAGGCAGCCCTCGACCAACAGATGCGGATCATGCCGCATGATCTCGCGGTCCTTGCAGGTGCCGGGCTCGGATTCGTCGGCGTTGACGACGAGATAGCTGGGACGGCCGTCGGTCGATTCCTTCGGCATGAAGGACCATTTGAGACCGGTCGGGAAGCCGGCGCCGCCGCGGCCGCGCAGCCCTGAGGCCTTCATCTCGTTGATGATCCAGTCGCGGCCCTTGTCGATGATGTTCTTGGTGCCGTCCCAGGCGCCGCGGCGCCGCGCACCCTCGAGCCCCCAATCGTGGAGGCCGTAGAGGTTCTTGAAGATGCGGTCCTTGTCCTCGAGCATATCAGTGCTTTCCGATCAACGAATGGACTGCTTGTAGGCAAGTCCGGCGGCGCAGACGGCGAAGAACAGCGCCCAGAGCAGACTGGTCTCCTGCGACGCGTTCATGAAGTAACGCTGCAGCAGGAACATGAAGGCAGCCGCGATCGCGGCGTGCATGGCGACGAAGCCCCATTTCTTCACGGCCGCGGTCCCTCCGGTTACGACGAGATCACGCATCAGGTGATCTCCTTGAGCGTGGTCGGTCCGGTCATCGGCGCCGAGAATTGGCGGCCGTTCTGCGGACCGGGCTTGGGCGGATTGCCCGAAGCGAAGCCATCGAGCACCTTGCCGAAGCTTTCCTTGGTCAGGTCCTCATAGGTGTCCTTGCCGATCAGCACCATCGGCGCGTTCACGCAGGCGCCCAGGCACTCCACCTCCTCCCAGCTGAAATTGCCGTCCTTGGAGAGATGGAAGGGCTCGTGATGGATGCGGTGCTCGCAGACGTGGATCAGATCCTCGGCGCCGCGTAGCCGGCACGGCGTGGTGCCGCAGACCTGGACGTGGGCCTTCTTGCCGACGGGGGCGAGCTGGAACATGGTGTAGAAGGTCGCGACCTCCAGCACGCGGATATAGGGCATGTCGAGCATGTCGGCGATGACGCGGATCGCGGCCTCCGACACCCAGCCCTCGTTCTGCTCCTGCGCGCGCCAGAGGATGGCGATGACGGCGGAGGCCTGACGGCCTTCGGGATATTTCGCGATCTGCTGCCGGGCGAATGCGAGGTTCTCCTCCGTGAACGCAAAGCTCGCGGGTTGGACTTCCTTCGGTGCTAATCGGCGAACGGACATCTCTTCAATCTCTCACTGCATGCGGCGCGCGGTCTTGGTATCCAGGTTCTTGGCGTTCATGGCCTCGATCCTGTCCTGCCAGAATGCGCTTGCGGTGCCGAAAACGTTGTAGCCGACGTGGGTCGAGACCTTGATGCGGTCGAGGATCGACAGCTCGGTCACGGTTTCCATGCGGTTGCTGCGCGGATCGAACACGATCAGCTTCAGTGGGGTCTGTTCGAGGATGAAGCGCGACACGGCGTGCGAGCGGTCGCTGCCGTGCTCCTCGCACATGATGACGCTGTCGGCCTGAAGCAGCCGTGCCCCGCCCTTGATCGCCTCGATCTCGACGCCCTCGACGTCGAGCTTGATCAGGTACTTGCCGGTGGCCGCGACCTTGCCGTCCTCGATCAAATTGTCGAGCGCGATCACCGGCACCTCCTCGCCGCCCGCCGACTGATCGCCGGCGATGCTGAAGGCCTCGTGCTTGGTGCCCGACAGACGCGCGGTGCCGCGCGCCGCGCCGATCGCGCATTTCATGGTCTCGAAGCGGCCAGCGTTGATGCGGGCATTGTTGGCGAGCTTCGAATAGTTCTGGCCCGACGGCTCGATCGCGATCGCCTTATGCGCGCCGAACGGCTTGCTCGAGACCAGCACCGACCAATAACCGTAATTGGCGCCGCAATCGAGCAGCGTGTAGTCGACGTCGATGGAATCGGCGAACAAGAGCTCGAGCTCGTCCTCGTAAATGTAGGAGCGGTTGAGCAGCTTGCTCCAATAGCCGTCGCCGTAAGGGAATTCGAACACCGCGTCGGGATTGAGCCTGATCGCGATGTTGCGCTCGGGCAGCGTCTTGCGCAGCAAATTCGCGCAGGCGATGTAGCCCATATGCGAGAAGTGCGAGGAGATCTTCGATCCCGTCACCAGCGCCAAGGCAGCCGTCCGCTCCCACAGGTTCGCCCCTTCAAGGGCCCCCGAGGCACGGTCAAACTGGATTGGCGCCTGCGCCATCACCGATCGACCTCTCCGAACACGATGTCGAGCGAGCCCAGGATCGCCGAGACGTCGGCCAGCAGATGGCCGCGGCAGATGTGATCCATCGCCTGGAGATGCGCGAAGCCCGGCGCGCGGATCTTGCACTTGTAGGGCTTGTTGGTGCCGTCGGCGACGAGATAGACGCCGAACTCGCCCTTGGGCGCCTCGACCGCGGCGTAGACCTCGCCGGCCGGCACGTGGACACCTTCGGTGTAGAGCTTGAAGTGGTGGATCAGCGCTTCCATCGAGCGCTTCATCTCGCCACGGCGCGGCGGCGCGACCTTGTTGTCTTCGACGACGACCGGGCCCTTGCCGTCAGGCGCGTTCAGCTTCTGGATGCACTGTTTCATGATGTGCACGGACTGGCGCATCTCTTCCATGCGGATCAAATAGCGATCGTAGCAGTCGCCGTTCTTGCCGATCGGAATGTCGAAATCCATCTCGGCGTAGCACTCATAGGGCTGCGACTTGCGCAAGTCCCAGGCCGCGCCCGAGCCGCGCACCATCACACCCGAGAAACCCCATTCCCAGGCTTCCTTGAGCGGCACCACGCCGATGTCGACGTTGCGCTGCTTGAAGATGCGATTGGCGGTGAGCAGACGGTCGAGATCGTCCACAACCTTGAGGAACGGATCGCACCAGGCCTCGATGTCGTCGACCAGCTTCTGCGGCAGGTCCTGATGCACGCCGCCGATACGGAAATAGGCCGCATGCATGCGGCTGCCCGAGGCGCGCTCGTAGAACACCATCAGCTTCTCGCGCTCTTCGAAGCCCCACAGCGGCGGGGTCAGCGCGCCGACGTCCATCGCCTGCGTGGTGACGTTGAGCAGATGCGAGAGGATGCGGCCGATCTCGCAATAGAGCACGCGGATCAGCTGGCCGCGGCGCGGCACCTCGATGCCGAGCAGCTTTTCGGCGGCGAGGCAGAAGGCGTGCTCCTGATTCATCGGCGCGACGTAGTCGAGCCGGTCGAAATAAGGGATCGCCTGCAGATAAGTCTTCTGCTCGATCAGCTTCTCAGTGCCGCGGTGAAGCAGGCCGATATGCGGATCGACGCGCTCGACCACTTCGCCGTCGAGTTCGAGCACGAGGCGCAAAACGCCGTGCGCCGCCGGGTGCTGCGGTCCGAAATTGATCGTGAAGTTACGGAGATTCTGCGGTTGCTCGTTCATGATCAGACCTTCGGCCCCGCTTTTTCATCGCCCGGAAGCACCGGATAGTCGGCACCTTCCCAAGGGGATAAAAAGTCGAACTTGCGGAATTCCTGGTTGAGGCGGACCGGCTCGTACACCACCCGCTTCTCCTGATCGTCGTAGCGGACCTCGACGAATCCGGTGAGCGGGAAATCCTTGCGCAGCGGATGGCCCTCGAAGCCGTAGTCCGTGAGGATGCGGCGCATGTCGGGATGGCCGACGAAGAACACGCCGTAGAGGTCGTAGGCTTCGCGCTCGAACCAGTCCGCGCCCGGGAAGACGTCGATCAGCGAGGGCACCTGCGTGGTCTCGTCGGCTTGCGCCTTGAGCCGGATGCGCGCGTTCAAGGTCGGCGACAGGAAGTGATAGATGACGTCGAAGCGCTTCTCGCGATCCGGATAGTCCACCGCCGTGATGTCGGTGATGTTGACGAACCGGCAGTTCGGGTCATCGCGGAGGTACTTGACCACCTCGACGATCCTGGCGGCCTCGACGTCCACGGTGAGCTGGTTGAAGGCCACCGAGTGACCGGTCGCGGCGCCCGGAAGCGCGCTAACGATCGTCTGCCCCAGGGCGTCGAGCTTGGCGTCGTCCATGACGTAAAACCTTAGCGTTCGATGGTGCCGGTGCGCCGGATCTTCTTTTGCAGCAGCAGCACGCCGTAGAGCAGCGCCTCCGCCGTGGGCGGGCAGCCCGGCACGTAGATGTCGATCGGCACGATGCGGTCGCAGCCGCGCACGACCGAGTAGGAATAGTGATAATAGCCGCCGCCATTGGCGCAGGAGCCCATCGAGATGACGTAGCGCGGCTCGGGCATCTGGTCGTAGACCTTGCGCAGCGCCGGCGCCATTTTGTTGGTCAGCGTTCCCGCCACGATCATCACGTCGGACTGACGCGGCGAGGCACGCGGGGCGAAGCCGAAGCGCTCGACGTCGTAGCGCGGCATCGAGACCTGCATCATCTCCACCGCGCAGCAGGCGAGACCGAAGGTCATCCACATCAAAGAGCCGGTACGCGCCCAGGTGATGAGGTCGTCGGTCGCGGCCACGAAGAAGCCCTTGTCGGACAGCTCGGAATTGACCTCGAGGAAGAACGGATCATTGGCCCCGACCGGCTTGCCGGTCGAAGGATCCAGAATGCCCTTCGGGGCCGGTGCGATCACCGGACCTGCGGACTGTGTAGCCGGGTTCAATCCCATTCGAGGGCCCCTTTCTTCCATTCATAGGCGAACCCGACCGTCAGCACGGCGAGGAACACCACCATGGACCAGAAGCCGGTCGCGCCAAGCTTGCCGAACGCCACCGCCCAGGGAAACAGAAACGCCACCTCGAGATCGAAGATGATGAAGAGGATGGCGACGAGATAGAAGCGGACGTCGAACTTCATGCGGGCGTCGTCGAAGGCGTTGAAACCGCACTCGTAGGCCGACAGCTTTTCGGGATCCGGCTGCTGGAACGCCACGATGAACGGCGCGATCAGCAGCACGAGGCCGATCAGGCCCGCTACCCCTATAAAGACGACGAGTGGAAGATAGTTCTGCAGAATGCCGCTCATTGGCGAGCCCTTTTCCCGCAGCCTCGGGACAGCCACGGATTCGTCCGATTTGGAATTATTCTGAGCCTTAGCGCAGTGCACCAATGGGCGCAAGACACGCTCTTTTCAGGCCCTTTGCCGCCCCCAGAACGGTGAAAATCCCGGAATCACCCCGCGGCTGGTATGGAGCAGATCGCCCCACCCAGCAAGGGCTGCCACGGTCTCGCAGGTCAGCCGTTCTGAGATTGCGGCACTCGGGCCGAGGCAGCTATCGCTGCGCGCTGACCGACCAAATGCTCGGGCTTTGATGCAGCGCCGCAGGGGCAATTCCCCCGTTGTCGCGGCGACCGATTTGCCGATCGGCGCGGCCAGGACACCCATGCTGGTGCGGCCGCTGCAGGTGCAGGAAAGACCTGTCCACAGCTCAGAGTAATCGGAGGAGCCATGCGTCATCACAGGACCAGGGCTCGTCCGGCGAATGTGCCCGCGATTGGCTCCAAGCCGGTCGCGGGCGCGGCGGCGACCTGCCGGTCGCTCGCGCCGCGCCCGGATGAGCTTTGGGCCGGGGGGCATGGCCCGCGAGCTCATCGTAACCGCAGATCAGCGGACGCCCAGGTGGAGCCGAGCGAACGTCACGATCGGTTGCGCTTCGTCCCAGAGCCTTCCGGCCCTGCCCTCGCCTGTCCTCACCATTTGTAGGAGACGCTGGCGGTGACGCGCCGACGGTCGCCGTAGAAGCAGGACGTGGACGACGCGCAGCTTGCGACATAGATCTTGTCGGTCAGGTTGATCACGTTCAGCGCCGTCCGCCAGTTCTGCCATTCATAGTGGAGCGCGAGATCGCCGAGCACGACCGCGGGAACCTCGAGCGTGTTGGCGGTATCGGCCCAGGACGAGCCGATGTAACGTACGCCGCCGCCGAAGCCGAAGCCCGCGAGCGGTCCGTCCTTGAAGGTGTAGTCGGCCCAGCCGGACACCAGGAGTTCGGGCGTGTTGGTCGGTGTCTTGCCGACGAGCGTCGGATCGAGATCCTTGCTCACAAAGAGATTATAGGCCGTGAAGGCACCGATGAACTTCAGCTCCTTCGTGGCATTGGCCACCGCCTCGAGCTCGATGCCGCGCGAGGTCACCTCGCCAGTCTGGTTCTGCAGGAGCGGAACGCTGCCCGGCACCGTTGTCGGGACATTCTGACGGACAAGGTCGAACGCCGAAACGGTGAAATAGCCGTCGAATCCGACCGGCGCAACCTTCACGCCGATTTCGGCCTGCTTACCGGTCTCCGGCAGGAAAAGCTGGTTCGACGCATTAAGGCCGATGATTGGATTGTAGCTCGTTGAATAGGAGACGTAAGGCGAGATGCCGTTGTCGAAATTGTAGATCAACCCGGCGCGGCCGCTGAACCTGCTGTCGTCGCGGCTGGCGACGGTGGCGCCGGTGTCCCGGGCTTCCTGCGTCGTCTCGACCCAGTCATTGCGGCCGCTCAGCACCAGCGTGAAATTGCCGAGCTTCATCTGGTCCTGAACGTAAGTACCAGCCTGTTTCTGCGTGATGAGGAAGTTGCGGAACGGCGAGCCGGGTAGCGGAACCTCAGCTCCTCCGTAGGCCGGATTGAAGACGTTGATCGAGGGCACACCGAACCCGAAGGCCTGGTAATCGTCGATTTGATAGCCCCGCAGATCGACACCGAACAGCATCGTGTGCCTGACGGCGCCGGTGTTGAAACGATACTCCAGCTGGTTGTCGAGATTGGCCTGATTCGCGGTGTTTTTCGCATACCAGTTATAGCGGCCCATCGTCGCCGTGTTGATGTTGTCCCAGCCGTTGCCGACATAGCCGCGATAGGTGATGTCGACATGCGCAAAGCGCGCGTTCTGACGGAACGTCACATGGTCGGTGAGATGACGCTCGAACTGGTAGCCGAGCATCTCCTGCTCGCGCGTGAACTTATCGACACTGGGATCGCCGACGAAGAAGCTGGTCGGGATCTTGCCGAACGGCGCGCTGGTCACCGTGCCCTGATAGGGCAGGAAGTTGATGCCGCGGGTATCCTGCTTCGAGGCCGACGCCAGCACCGTGAAGGTCGTGTCGGCATCGGGCTTCCACGTGACCGACGGCGCGATGAAGTAGTTGTTGTCAGGTGTGAAGTTGACCTGCGTACCGCCGTTCTGGACCTGGCCGACCACGCGCGCGAACAGCTTGCCGTTATCAGGACTGGTCGCAACCGGACCGCCCATGTCGAAGCTGACATAGGCGTTGCCGAAGTTGTTGACGCCGGTCTCGATGTAACGGATCGGTTCGGCCGGCGGCATCTTGCTGATGACGTTGACGATGCCGCTCGGGCTCGATCCGCCATACAGCACCGCCGACGGACCGCGCAGCACCTCGACACGCTCCATGTTGGGCGTCTGCAGCTTCCAGCTCGCATAGGACGTGTAGAACAGCTGCATGCCGTCGAGGAACAGCCCAATGTCCTCGGACTTGAAGCCGCGGATCAGCCACCAATCGTTGCGCGTGTCCGTACCGAAAGTCCCTGCCCGCACGCCGGCGGTGTAGCGCAGAACCTCGTCGAGCTTGTTCGGCTTCTGGTCGCGGATCTGCTCGGCACCGATGACGGACACCGCCTGCGGCGTCTCCATGATCGGCGTGTTGGTCTTGGTGCCCGACGAGCTGCGGCCGGCGACATAGCCATTCACCGGCCCGCGCGGCGTCTCGACGAAGCCGACGTCGCGCCGTGGCTGCGGCCTGTTCGAGGCAGGGGTCTGCGCCGAGATCCGCGTCGCGCGGCGCTGAGGCGTCGCCGCGGTGCGGCGGCGCGCTTCCGGCGCCGTGACCGTCACCGGCGGAATGTTCTGCGCGCCACTCTGCGCGGAAGATTGTGCAAGCGATGCCTGAGGCATCAAAACCCAAGCGGATGCGGTCGCCAACACGGCCGACCGCAGCATTCCAAGACTGTTCAACGCGCCACCCCAAAGCTGCATGTTTCGATGCGTCATGCCGCCTGTCCCCGGAACGGCATGCGCTCGCGATGACGCTTATGTGAGGGCGCGGGAATTCCCTAATTGAATGCTTCTTAGAAGGACTCTTAGAAATGCTCCAATATTTCCGTATGTTGCTGCAACATCAGCGGGCTTCGGCGGCGATCACCGAAAGACGATCAGGCGGCCAAACGGCGCCCCAGACCAGCCCAGCGCGGCCGTGCGAATGAAACTTGCCGGCCGGGCGAGATGAAACCATTTTGCGGAACCCGCGAAACCATCCGGAAACAGACGGCGCTTAGAAGATGAGCCCGTAGACGACGGCAAAGCCGTCGGGAGGCTCAGATGAACCACTCAATTCATTCTGCTGATCGTGCGACCCACCTGAAGATCGTGGTGGTGGCGCTGGTGGCCGGCATTGCCGTGGCCGGCTTCGGGATTGCGGC
Source organism: Bradyrhizobium yuanmingense (assembly GCF_900094575.1). Lineage (GTDB taxonomy): Bacteria > Pseudomonadota > Alphaproteobacteria > Rhizobiales > Xanthobacteraceae > Bradyrhizobium > Bradyrhizobium yuanmingense. The sequence continues at coordinate 545,911 of NZ_FMAE01000005.1, forward strand.
CCGCACCCATGCCGATTACAGCCAGACCGCCCAGTCCACCCAGGTCATCAAGGCCGGCAAGCCGGTGGTGGTGACCAGCGCGGGCACGTCCGAGATTCGCTGAACAACCGAAAAGGTCCGGTTTGATACCAAACGGCCGCCTTCAGGCGGCCTTTTCGTTCGGTTTCACCCATGCGACGGCGCCGCGGGGGATGTTGCCTCCGCCAGGCGCGAGAGGAGCGCAAGAAGATGCCCGCCGGGCACGGCGGGTATCCGTCTTCGAGATCACTCTACCAGGTATAGCGAAGGCCGGCCTGAGTACCCGCGATCGAGGTTCCGAATCCGCCAACCCCAGGCAGCAGGGGGTCCGGCAAGGTGATGCTGCTGCCATGAACTTCGAGGTAGGACGACAGCTGCGGCGTCCAGAGCACGTTGACCTTTGCGGAACCGCGAAGACCATTGGTACCGATCACGCCGGCCGCAACGGGGACCGCACCTCCAACGGCGCCGGCGCCGCTCGCGTCGACGATCCTGTAGTACTGACCCGAGATCGACGGCTGGATCTTAAAGCCCAGCCAGTCCGTCTCGAAGCCGGCGCGCATGCCACCGTGAAATTCGGTTGAATCGCCCGTCTTGCTGCCGAAATTGGCGGTATAGCCCTCCGAATAGGTTACGCCGACCGTCGGCTCGAACCACACGGTATAGGGGAAGTCGAACCGGTATTGGCCGTTCCAGGTATAGGCGATGCCGCTGCCGTCCGCGGTCGCGGCAAGGGGAAGATTGGATGTGCTGCGAGTCCAGCTCGCGAGCGCGGTGAAGTCAGTCGAGAAACCGCCGTTGAGATACGACAGGGTGCCGGAAGTCGATGGAATTGAACCGTCGGTAGTCAGTCCGCCATTCGTGAAGGTGTGCGCCCACGAGTGCGAGCCAGTCCCGATGAAGGTCAGCGCGTCGGTTGCAGTGAAGATACCGATCTTGGTCACATCGACTGCGCCGGTCACCGTCGCAACGCTGACCTGGACCCCGCTCGATTGCGCACTGTCGCCACTGCCGACGAGGTTCGCGCCGTAAAGCCAGGTCGCCGGGGGCGGCGCTGCAAGTGCCGGAGCCTTGGCGTAGGCCAGGGCACCGAACGGATTGCTGACACCCCTTGCGGCGAACGGATCACGACGGTCGAAATCCGACTCCTCGCCGCTGAAGCGCAGCATTCCAGGAGGAGTAACGACCCTGCGATGCTGAATCTGGTCGCGGACGTTCTGGATGATGTTCTGAACGGTGTTGTTGATGACTTGCTGCGGAACATTGACCTCCTGTGCGGAGACCGGTCGCGTCGCAAACAGACTAAGCAAAAAAGGTACGGCCACGACAAAGCCGCGGCGGAAAATTCCTGCCCTCATAGTATTCGATCAGCCCCCTGCTGGTTCAGCCCCGAGCCTTGGCGGGAGGTAAATTCCCGCAAGCTTCAGGCGCCGAATTTATTTGCAAAGCACCCGCGGCGTCTTCACCTGATTGGCTGAATTGGGGGTTCGGCTCCATCAAGCGCGCCCAGCTGATGCTCATTTGCAACACTTTCCCAGGCCGCGCTGCACGCCGAGCAACACGCCCAGATACGAGAAGCAACCCAACGCAGGGCGCGCGCCGATATCCCACTACTCCACCGTCGAGCGGTTTCGCTTCTTCGTGGCACCACGCTGCGTTGCCGTCTTGCTCAGCTCCGGACTTTTCTTAGGCTTGCCTGCTTCCCGTGCCCGGATGTGCCGCCGCACGTCCTCTCGAACGTTCTGGATGATGGAGTCGCGTGACGACTCGGCCGGATCATTGCAGCGGGCCACGCTGCACAAAGCGACGAGCAGCGGCAGGGCCAAAATCGGCGCACGGGCGAACTTGACTGTCCTGGTCATCCGCAGTCTCCGAAGATGTCGCCGGCCTCGGCCGCCTGCGCCATCAACACCAGCGCAGCGCGACTGGTTTCACCGCTCGCGATGTGCAGCCTCTTGGTCGAAGCATCGCCACTCCCGGTTCACGAAATCCTGAACACGGAGGCCTTTGATGTCGTCATCCAGCATCCCTTGATGTAGAATCCACGAACAAGCCGCCTTAGCCCGTTTCTGCGATTTTTCATTTTCTGAGTTTCTGCCGATGCCTGCCCATTTGGGGATTTTCGTTCTCGCAAGCTCGCGTCCCGTCTTCATGTTGCAGGATCTGGCACGCCGGATCGCCGTTCTCAGCTGCGTAGCATTGTCGATGCTCGTTTCGACAATACTGCAGGCGACCGCCGGAGACAGGATCGCGCTCGTTGTCGGCAACAGCAACTATCGCAAGGTCCCAAAACTCATCAACCCGGCCAACGACGCCGCCGACATGGCGACGTCGCTGGGTCGTCTGGGATATTCCGTCAGACACCTCGCCGACCTCGACTACAATCATTTCCGGCAGGCCCTCATCGAATTCGGCAATGCGGCGAAGACGGCCGACAAGGCGGTGATCTTCTTCGCAGGCCATGGCGTCGAAATGGACGGAAAGAACTGGCTGATTCCGGTCGATGCCGAAATCAAGTCCGAGATCGATGTCTATGCCGAGGCGATCAATCTCGAGACCCTGATCGATATCTCCGTGATGCCGAAGATCATCGGCCTCGTGGTTCTCGACGCCTGCCGCAACGACCCGTTCGAAACGACGAAGGTCGCCGCCGCGGGACGCGCGCTGTCGTCGCGGCCATCCAAGGCGGCCGCGCCAGTGTCCGGCACACCCCGTTCCCCGACGCCTTTCGCGGCCGACACGCGCGGTCTTGCCCCTGTCGAGGTGAGCGACAACGTGCTCGTTGCCTTTGCGGCCGCTGCCGGCACGACGGCGAGCGACGGGGCCGGGCGGAATAGCCCCTACTCCGGCTCGCTCCTGCGCCATGTCGAAACGCCGCAACTCGAGATCAACTATCTCTTCCGGATCGTGCACGACGAAGTCTGGAAGGAGACCGGGACACAAGAGCCGGCAATCTACGGGACGCTGCCGAAGGGCGACATCTATCTCAACGGCGACGCTGTCGTCGCAAACGGCGATGGTGGAGCAGATGCCGAGCAGCTCGCCTGGGAGTTCGTCCGCTCGACCAACGAGATCGCGACCTTGCGCCGTTTCGCCCAGCAATTCCCGGCGAGCGCGCATACGGCCGAGATCGACCAGCGCATTGCGCAGTTGCAGACGGCTGAAACGAACGCCTGGAAGATCGTCGAGCGACAGAAGTCGCTCGCGGCCTACCGCGCCTATCTGGATCTCTATCCGTTTGGCCAGCATGTCGAGAGCGCCCGGGTCGCGCTGGCTTCGCTCGAGAAATCGGCTAAGCCGGGCCAAGCCACCGGGCAGATCGACATGCCCGGTCCGCCACCGGCGAGCTATCAGCTCGCCTCGGCCGAGACGACCACCGGCAATTCGGAGGCAGTCGAGAAGGCATGGGACGTCCTGAAGGAATCACGCGATAAGAGCGTGGTTGGCCGGTTTGCCGAGCGCTATCCGAGCTCGCGCCATAACCGCCTGCCGCCGGGCAGCGACCTTGCCCTGCGACCGGTCAATTCCACCGAACTGATGCTGCAATCAGCGCACGATAGCGACGTGAACGCCTGCTTCGACGGCGATTCCGGGGCGTGCGCCAGATCGATCAAAAAATACCCCGACTACGTCCAGCTTCAATTCCAGCTTTGCCGGACCAAGGGCAACCCCAAGGGATGCATGATCAACGCGGTGAACGAGGCGCGCAGGCGCGGGCTCCTGGTTTCCGCCTACACCCGCTCGGAAGAGGAAAAGGTTCGCAATCGCGAATATCGGCGAGTGGTTGCACGCGTGAACCAGAATGTCGGCAATGTGGTCAGCGGCGTCGTCAGCAACGTCGTCGGCAACGTTGTCAGCAATGCCGTTTCGACTGCGGTCAGCAATGCCGCGTCGAGCGCAGCAAGCCGGGCGGCATCGCAGGCGGCATCAGCCGCAGCGTCGAGCGCTGCCAGCCGATCAGCCTCGAGCGCTGCATCAAGCGCGGCCAGCAGAGCGGCCTCGACTGCCGCTTCGAATGCCGCGAGCCGCGTCACCATTCCATCGGACATCCGCCTCAAGGAGGACATTACGGCACTCGGCTGGACCGATACTGGCCTCCGCCTCTACCGCTATCGATACAGGGGCGATGCGAGGTTCTATGTCGGCGTGATGGCGCAGGAGGTCGCGCGGCAGACTCCCGCGGCGGTGTCGTCTGGAGTGGACGGGTTTCTGCGCGTCGACTATGGTCTGCTCGGCCTCGATTTTCTCACCGACCGCGACTGGATGAGGCGGCAGCTCCGTTCGGGCATCGACTAAGGGACGCGACTCCAACTTGCGCTGGCTGGCACTGTTCATTGCCATCGGGCTTCTCTTCGACGCCGAAGCAGAAGCTTCCAACCGCCGTGTCGCCTTGGTCATTGGAAACGCGAGCTACGCGAACGCGCCGCCGCTCGGCTCTCCCGTCAATGATGCCGAGGACATTGCCGCGGGTCTCGCCGGCCTCGGCTTCGACGTCGATCTGCGCAAGAACACGACCCTCGACGATCTGCACGCGAGGCTCGTCGCCTTCACCGAGAAGTCCGCCGCTGCGGACATCGCGGTCTTCTATTTTGCCGGATACAGTGCAGCTGCCGGTGTCGGCAGTTACCTGATCCCCGTGGATGCGCATCTTGCGACACCTGAGTCGGCCAACGCAGAGACCGTTCCCCTGGCTGCGGTGACCGCTGCCGCAGGGCGGGCTCGCAGGCTGGGTCTGGTGATCCTGGATGCCATGCGGGAGAACCCGTTCCCTGCCATACCGAATGGCCGCCGCAGCAGCTCTTCCCTGACCTCAGGCGGAAGCGCACCGATCCGTAACACGCTCGTGTTCTTTCCAGCGGAGCCGGGGCGGACCGCGGAAGAAGGCGAAGGCCGCAACAGCCCTTTCGCTGCGGCGCTGCTGAAATACCTCCGGCAGGCCGACCTCGAGATCAACTTCGTCTTTCGCAACGTTCGCGACGAGGTTCGGCAGGCAACGCACCGGAAGCAGACGCCCTACATGTATGGTCAGCTTTCCAAGGACAAGGTCTATCTCCATCCCGTCAAGCAAGTCGTCCAGGACGATACCGCCGTCATGCAGCACTGCGACAACGCCGTTGCCGGGCTCGCGGATTTGAGGGGACACGTCGACCAAGGCGAGACGCGCGACAATCTAAAGGCGGCGAGCGCGGTTGCGGCGTGCGCGGAGGCGGTCAAGCGGTGGCCAGGGGCGGACCGCCTGCACTACCAGCTCGGGCGTTCATTCTTCGCCATGCGCGATTACGGAGGAGCGGTGGCGAGCTACAAGGCGGCATCCGAGCTCGGCAACGCACGTGCGCTCTACGAGCTCGGATTGATGTACGAGAACGGCAACGGCGTCGAGAAAGATCCCGCCCGCTCGCGCTTCTACTATGAGATGGCCGCCGAGAAGAAGATTGCGCCAGCACTCGTCAGCCTCGGCCTACAGCAGGAGCGTGGAATCGGCGCGGCCAGCGATCCCGCAAAGGCCTATGCGTTGTACCAGCGGGCCGCCGAGCTCGGCGATGCGACGGCCATCAACAGGATGGGGGAGCTTGCCGAGAAGGGACTGGGAGCCAGGCGAGACCTGAAGTTGGCTCGGGCGCTGTACCAGAGGGGCGCCGCGATGGGCGGACTCGAAGCTCTGGTCAATCTCGCCCGGTGCAACGCCAACGGAATCGGCGGCCGACGGGACCTTGCCGCGGCCAAGCGGCTCCTGGCCAAGGCAGCGCAGGCCGGCAGCACCGACGCACGGCGCATCCTCGCGCATATCGAGGAGTCCAAGCCGAAATAGACGAATTCTGGCGGGGAGGAAGCGATCGGGATGAAACGGCAGTCCAAGCGGCGCTTTTGGCCGAGACAGCAACTATTTGATCTATTTGCCAAAAATGGCGCGAGAGACGGGGCTCGAACCCGCGACCTCCGGCGTGACAGGCCGGCGCTCTAACCAACTGAGCTACTCCCGCGTGACACGCAATGTCTGCGGAACGAGGGGGGACTTAAAGGCCCGATCTGGTGAAGTCAAGGATGTTGCATCCACAGCTCAAACCAGCGGATTCCACTGCTGGCACACACGAACGCGGCCCTCGGTAATGCCGGCGGCGTAGTCAGTCCGGTCCCGAATCGTCTACGCCTCCGGGAACTTGCGGGTCAGGGGCCATCTCCCTCTGGACGACCTGCAAGATCGAGGAGGCCAGACATGGCTAAGAAGGATCCGGCTAAGAAGGATTCGGCGAAGAAGGCGGCCGCGCCCGCCACGATCACGCTCAAGCACCTCGCCGCCGACATTGCCGAGCGCCAGGATGTCTCCAAAAAGCATGCCGAGGCCGTCCTGACCGACATGGTCGATCTGATCACCAAGCACCTCAAGAAGGGCGACCGGGTCCGCATCGTCGGCCTCGGCATCCTCCAGGTCCGCAAGCGCGCCGCCCGCACCGGCCGTAATCCTTCCACCGGCGAAGCGATCCATATCAAGGCCACCAGGAAGGTCGCGTTCCGCCCGGTGAAGGAGCTGAAGGAGGCGATCTGAGGCCCTAAAGCGTGACCCAGAGCCCGTTGCGGCCGCATCACGGCCCGCTTTTCTGATATACCGCCAGCTTCAAGAACACCCGGCGGTTTGACCAGAATGTCCTCCCTCTCCTTTTCGCATACCGTGACCGAGCGCTTCCTGCGCTACGTCACCATCGACACCCAGTCCGATCCGGCATCCCCCAGCTCGCCGTCGACCGAGAAGCAGAAGGATCTCGGCCGCGTGCTCGCTGCCGAGCTGAAGGCCATGGGCGTTGTGGACGCGCATCTCGACGATTACGGCTACGTCTACGGAACGATCCCGGCCAACACCGACAAGAAGGTGCCGGTGATCTGCTTCTGCTCGCACATGGACACCTCGCCCGACGTCACCGGCAAGGACGTCAAGCCGCAAATCGTGAAGAACTATCGCGGCGGCGACATCGTCCTGCCCGGCGACACCAGCCAGGTGATCCGCTTCAATGAGCACCCTGCGCTGAAGAACCAGATCGGCAACGACATCATCACCACCGACGGCACGACGCTATTAGGCGCCGACAACAAGGCCGGCGTCGCCGAGATCATGGATGCCGCGCATTTCTTCATCAACAATCCCGACGTGAAGCACGGCACCATCAAGATCCTGTTCACGCCGGACGAGGAGATCGGCCGCGGCGTCGACAATGTCGACCTGAACAAGCTGGGTGCCGATTTCGGCTACACCATGGACGGCGAGAGCGCCGGCTGCGTCGAGGACGAGACCTTCTCGGCCGACGGCGCCACCATCACCATCAACGGCGTCAGCGCCCATCCCGGCTACGCCAAGGGCAAAATGGAGCACGCCATCAAGATCGCCGCGGCCATCGTCGAGCGTCTGCCGAAGGAGGGCTGCTCGCCCGAGACCACCTCGGGCAAGCAGGGTTTTCTGCATCCGATCGGCATCGACGGCGCGCTCGAACAGGCGACGCTCTCCTTCATCGTCCGCGACTTCACCGAGGAGGGGCTAAAGGAGAAGGAGGCGCTGCTCGAGGGCATCGTCAAGGACGTCATGAAGGATTATCCGCGCTCGACCTACACGTTCGAGGTCAAGGAGCAGTACCGCAACATGAAGCAGGTGATCGACCGTCACCCGCACGTGCTCGAATACGCCATCGAGGCGATCCGCCGCGCCGGCCTGCGCCCGATGCGCACCGCGATCCGCGGCGGCACCGACGGCTCGCGCCTGTCCTTCATGGGCCTGCCCTGCCCCAACATCTTCGCCGGCGAGCACGCGTTCCATTCGCGGCTCGAATGGGTTAGCCGGCAGGACATGGAAAAGGCGGTGCAGACCATCGTGCATCTGGCGATGATCTGGGAAGAGAAGGCCTGACGCTTCCTGCAGACGTCGACGATGGCCGGGCTTGCGCCCGGCCATTTCCATTAGGTTTAAGAGCCTACGGCACCGGCATTGCGCGCGGATTGCGATGGAAGCGGTTGGCGCTCGCCATCCAGTTCGGCAGCGGTGCGCCATCACGATGCCGGCCGCCGGCAACTGCTGCAGCCCAGGCCACCGCGGCGCCGATCAGGGTCGCGGCTGCGACCGAGAACGCCACGATGATCGAGTTGCGTCGCGCGCGGTCGATGGCGGTCTTCGCATCTGCGATCAGCGTATTGACTCGCCGCTCGGCGTCAGGTGCGGCGAGGCCCGTCACCGCCGCAACCTGCTGCACGAGGTAAGCCCGGTCATCGGTGCTGACGCCGCTGTGGCTGGACGACGTCATCAGAATGCGTCCGGCTTCGGCGCGCGCTTCCCTCAGGTCGGTGTTCGGAGCGCGGCGCGGCGCGCGGAACAACTTGTCGAGCTCATAGCTCAACAAGGGCTCGGCCGCCGAGGTGTTGCTCGCCGAACTGCGCATCGGCGAACGGTCGATCGCGGCAGCGCCGAGAAGCGCCAGCAGCGCGGCGCCGGCCAAGACTGCCAGCGCCCAGGCGGTCAACCCGTGAAGCCCGTCCCGCCGCTCGCCGTCATCCTCAATCGTTGCGAGCGCGGGCTCGGACCGGGTGGTCCGGCCGGCCACGTAGCCGCCAAAGCCAAAACTGACGATCGCCTGGATGATCAGATAGAGCCCGGACAGCAGCGCCAGCGCTGCCGATGCATCGCGCCAGCTCGGCGAGGCCGAACTGACACCGAGGCCGACCGCGACACCAAAACCGATCAGGATGAACGACATTGCGCTCGCAGCAAGAGCGCCGGCAAACACCGAGCTCCACTGGATGGTTCGAGGCGCCTCAACGGCCAGGCCGCCTTCCATGACCTCTTCCCGCATCAGAGTTTCGACCGTCATCGCGGCGCTCTCAGCGCAGGCCGAAGAACGACAGGATCGCCATGATGACGACGATCAAGCCGATCAGATAAATCAGTCCGTCCATGTCCGTCCTCCTCAGTTTCTTCTCTCGCTAATCGCGAGGTATGAGGAACGTTCCAAATTGGACAGTTCGTATGGAACGAACTTGGAGGATGCGGGTTGTCTGTCCAAGTCCTAGGGATAGAGATTGTGAGCACATGAGGCCTCAGCCGGCTCGTCCGGCTGGGGCCTTTCCGCGTTGCGGCCGGCAGGTCTCCCCTGTCGTATGTTAACGACGCCGCGGCCGGGATCATCAATGATGCGATCGGGGCGGAACCTCCGGATCAGGGGTGGCGCGTGGACCGAAGAACGGCGTGCCTGCATCAGGCGAATGCATTCCGGGAGAAGGCCCTCGCCGATCCCGAGCACCACGACCAATGGATCGACGAAGCCATCAAATGGCTGGAACGGGCGATGGAAGCGAGCTGTCGGGCGGTCATCACCATGGAAGGTGACGATGGCAGCGAAGCTCCGGCCCGCACGATCGAAACCATGGCGCCACATCGGCCCGTCATTGTCCGCCAGTGAGAGGCGCTGGCAGCGCATGCACTGCTGCGGCAATTGTTCCAGGGACGTAACAATGTTGCGGGTCGACACTGTTCCCGCACCCATGCTAGGGCGGGCACAGACCGCAACCAGAGTGAACTCGTGCTCGCAAACCGTCAGCCCTCAGGATCCCGCCGCTCGCGTTTTCCGCGCGGGCTGCTGTCCGTGCTGATCGCGGCGGTCTATCTGCTCGCGGGCGCTCTGCACGGCGCGCACGACATCGACGTCACCACGCCCCGCGGCGGTTCGGAGATCGCCGCGGTCCTCGATGGCGCCTCCGGCCATGGCGACCACAAGACCATCGGCGGACATCATTGCCACGGCTGCTTTTCGCTGACCGTGGCACAGCCGGCACCATCGACCGCGGCGATCGCGCTCGTGTCGGCACCGAGCCCGCAACAGGGCCCCCGCCTCGCCGGAATTGTGCCCGATACCGACTCTCCCCCTCCCAGACCTATTGCCTGAACGGATTGGTCGGGCGCGGCGCGCCCATTAGGTTCATCCTTCACAGGTCGATTTCATGTTTTGCAGGGGAATGGCCGCGCGCCTCGCGTGCGCGGCAGCGTGTCTGATTGCAGCATCGGCGCTTGCACCGGCTCACGCCCAGACTTTAACGATGAGAAGCGCGCTGTCGCGCGCGCTGGCGGCGAGCCCGCGCCTGACGGCAGCCGAGCGCGACGTCGGCATCGCCACGGGCCAGCGTATCCAGGCGGGCGCCCTGCTCAATCCGGAACTGTCCTACGAACAGGACGATTCATTCGGCTCCGGCAGATATCGCGGAACGCGCTCGGCGGAGACCACGCTCCAGATCAGCCAGGCCTTCGAGCTGTTCGGCAAGCGCGAGGCGCGGATTGCCGCAGGCGCAGCCGGCGTCGAGGTCGCCGCGATCCAGCGCCAGGCGATCAGGCTGGAGGTGCTGTCGGAGACCGCGATCGCCTTTCTCAGTGTGCTCGGCGCGCAGCGGCGCATCCAGATCCTCGACGAGCAGATCGCCGCGATCGACCGCCTGACGCCGCTTCTGCGCCGCCGTGTCGAGGCCGGTGCCTCCTCGCCGGCGGAGACCGGCCGCGCCGAGGTCGCCTCCGCCCTGGTGAAGGCGGACCGCGAGCGCTTCAAGGCGACGCTGGCGAGCGCCCGGCGCGAGCTTGCGGTGCTGATGGGCGATCCCGCCGCCAAATTCGGCGAGGTGTCCGGTCGGCTCGACACCACCGGGCGGCCGCCGGCGTTCCAGGCCGTGGTTGCCGCCATCGACGCCAATCCGCAGCTGGTGCGCTGGACCGCAGTCTACGCCCAGCGCAATGCCGAGCTGCTACTGGCGCGGCTCAGGCCCTATCCGGACGTGCGGATCGCGGCCGGCTGGCGCCACTTCAACGAAACGGGCGACGATGCGGCGCGGCTGACCGTCTCCGTGCCGATCCCCGTGTTCGACCAGAACCAGGGCAACATCCTCTCGGCCCAGGAAAGCCTCGCCAAGACCAAAGCCGAGCGCGAGGCCAACCGCAACGCGCTGATCGTGATCGCCGGCCGCGCCTATGACTCGCTGCAAGGCTCGCTGCGCGAGCTCGCGGTGCTGGGCGAGACCGCAATTCCCAAGGCCGTCGAAGCGTCCGAGGCGATTTCGCAAGGCTATGGCCAGGGCCGCTTCACCCTGCTCGAAGTGCTGGACGCGCAGGCCAGCGTCACCCAGGCGCGGCTGCGCGAGCAGGAGGCGCTGCAGAATTTCCACGCCGGCGTGGCCATCATCGAAGGCCTTGTCGGCAATCCCTTTACGCTGGCCCGGGAGAGCGCGCGATGAAGACGTCCTCCACCATCCTTGTAGCCATCGTCGCCGCCGCGCTAGGCGCTTACGGCTATTCCCTGCTCGCAGCGGACAAGCTCGCGCACACCGATCATGGCGAGCACGCCAAGCATTCCGAACACAAGAAGCCGAGCGACCATGTCGAGCAGGACGAGCACGGCGCCGACCGCATCCGCATCTCCGACGTCAAGCTGGCGGCCGCGGGCGTCACGCTGGCGGAAGCCGCCAGCGCCACGCTGACCGACACGCTCGCCTTCAACGGCATCCTGCGCGCCAACCAGGAAGCCGTGGTGCAGGTGACGCCGCGCTTTCCGGGCCTCGCCAAATCCATCCAGAAGCGCATCGGCGACAGGGTCGGCAAGGACGATCTGCTCGCCGCGATCGAAAGCAATCAGAGCCTCACCGTCTACGAGCTGAAGGCGCCGATTGCCGGCACCATCATCGAGCGGCAGATCTCGCTCGGCGAATACGCCTCCGAGCAGAAGCCGGCCTTCGTGGTCGCCGACCTCTCCACGATCTGGGTCGACCTGTCGATCTACCGCCAGGACCTCCGCCGCGTCCGCCTCAACGACGAGGTCCTGATCGATCCCGACGACGGCCGCGGCGAGATCAAGGGCACGATCTCCTACATGGCACCGATCGGCTCGAGCGAGACCCAGACCGCGTTGGCGCGCGTGGTGCTGCCAAATCCGGACGGACGGCTGCGGCCCGGCCTGTTCGTCACGGCGCGGCTGATCCTCGCAGCGCGCAATGTCGCGGTTGCCGTGCGCCGCAGCGCGATCCAGACGCTGGAGAACAAGACCATCGTGTTCGTGCGCGAGGACGGCGACAAGATCGAGGCGCGCCCGGTCGAAACAGGCGATTCCGATCCGCGCCATGTCGAGATCAAGGCCGGGCTTTCGGCCGGCGAGCATTACGTCGCGGAGAACAGCTTCGTCGTGAAGGCGGAGATGGGCAAGGGTGAGGCCGAGCATGATTGAGCGTCTCATCGCCGTCTCGCTGCAGCAGCGCTGGCTGGTCCTCGTCCTCGCGCTCGGCGCCGTCGCCTTTGGCGCCTGGAATTTCCAGCGCCTGCCAATCGACGCCGTGCCTGATATCACCAACGTCCAGGTCCAGATCAACACGCGCGCCCCCGGCTATTCGCCGCTCGAGACCGAGCAGCGCATCACCTTCCCGGTCGAGACTTCGATGGGCGGCCTGCCCAAGCTCGACTACACCCGCTCGCTGTCGCGCTACGGACTCAGCCAGGTCACGGTCGTCTTCAAGGACGGCACCGACATCTACTTCGCCCGGCAGCTCGTCGGCGAGCGCATCCAGCAGGTGAAAGACCAGCTGCCGGCGGGTGTCGAGGTCGCGATGAGTCCCATCTCGACCGGCCTCGGCGAAATCTTCATGTACACCGTCGAGGCCAAGGCGGGCGCGAAGACGCAGGGCGACCGCGACTATTCGCTGACCGACTTGCGCACCGTGCAGGACTGGATCATCCGACCGCAGCTTCGCAACGTGCCGGGCGTGATCGAAGTCAACACGATCGGCGGCTTCGAGCGGCAATTCCACGTGCTGCCGGATCCCGGCAAGCTGATGGCCTACCGGCTCGGCTTCCGCGACGTGATGACCGCGCTCGCCGCCAACAACGCCAATGTCGGGGCCGGCTATATCGAGCGCAACGGCGAGCAATATCTGGTTCGCTCGCCGGGCCAGGTCGGCACTGTCAGCGAAATCCAGGACATCGTCATCGGCTCGCGCGGCGGCAATCCGGTCAGGATCAGGGACGTCGCTGCTGTCACCGAGGGGCGCGATTTGCGCACGGGCGCTGCGACCTGGAACGGCGAGGAGACCGTGCTCGGCACCGCCATGCTGCTGATCGGCGAGAACAGCCGTACCGTGGCCCGCCGCGTCGCAGCCCGTCTGGAGGACATCGCCAAATCGCTGCCCGAGGGCGTCGTGACGCGGACCGTCTACGACCGCACCGATCTCGTCGAAGCCACCATCCGCACCGTCCGGAACAACCTGCTGGAAGGCGCGGCGCTGGTGGTCGCCGTGCTGTTCCTGATCCTCGGCAACTTCCGCGCCGCGCTGGTCACGGCCTGCGTCATTCCGCTGTCCATGGCGTTGACGATCACCGGCATGGTCGAGACCAAGGTCAGCGCCAACCTGATGAGCTTGGGGGCGATCGACTTCGGCATCATCGTCGACGGCGCCGTGATCATCGTCGAGAACTGCCTGCGCATGCTGGCGGTGGCTCAGCGCGAGAAAGGCGGGCTGCTGACGACGCCCGAACGGCTGCGCGCGATCCTGCGCGGGTCGAGCGAGGTGATCAAGCCGAGCCTGTTCGGAACGCTGATCATCGCCGTGGTCTATTTGCCCGTGCTGACGCTGACCGGCGTCGAGGGCAAGATGTTCACGCCGATGGCGCTGACGGTGCTGATGGCGCTGGGCGCGGCCGTGCTGTTCTCCATCACCTTCGTGCCGGCGGCCGTCGCCATCTTCGTCACCGGGAAGGTGTCCGAGCACGAAAACCTGTTCATGCGCGCGGCGAAGCGCGCCTACCTCCCCCTGCTCCGCTTTGCCATCGATAACCGGCTCGCCGTCGCCCTGTCCGCCGTGCTCATCGTGACCGCGAGCGGCATCGCCGCCTCGCGCATGGGCGGCGAGTTCATTCCGAGTCTCGACGAAGGCGACGTCGCGCTGGCCTCGATCCGGATTCCAGGTACCAGCCTCACGCAGTCGCTGGACCTGCAGAAGGCGCTGGAAAAGCGCATCATGCAGATTCCGGAGGTGAAGGAGTTCTTCACCCGCATCGGCACCGCGGAGATCGCCACCGACCCGATGTCGCCGGCGCAGACCGATGGCTACGTCATGCTGAAGCCGCGCGCCGAATGGCCCGATCCGGGCAAGTCGAAATCGGAGGTGGTCGAGGCCATCGAGCATGCTGCAGACGAGATTCCCGGCAGCGCCTACGAAATCTCCCAGCCGATCCAGTTCCGCGTCAACGAGCTGATCTCCGGCGTCCGCACCGATGTCGGCGTCAAGATCTTCGGCGACGATCTCGACATCCTGCAAGGCGCCGCCAAGCAGGTGGAGGCCGCGATCCGCGGCATCCGCGGCGCCAGCGACGTCAAGATCGAGCAGGTCTCCGGCTTGCCGATCCTCACCGTCCGCCTCGATCGCCAGGCGCTTGCCCGCTACGGCCTCAGCGCCGCCGAGGTGCAGGGCATCGTCGAGATCGCGGTCGGCGGCAAGTCGGCCGGCAAGCTGTTCGAAGGCGATCGCCGCTTCGACATCGTGGTGCGCCTGCCGGAGCACCTGCGCGGCAATCTCGAGGCGATCCGGGCGATCCCGATCCCACTGCCGCCCGCCGAGGAGGCGGCAACCGGCAGCGCCGTTCGAACGGCGCTGGCCAGCTCTCCCCTCGCCCAGATGCGCTACGTGCCGTTGTCGTCGGTCGCCACCGTCGATGCGACGCCGGGGCCGAACCAGATCAGCCGCGAGAACGGCAAGCGGCGCATCGTCGTCACGGCCAATGTCCGTGCGCGCGACCTCGGCTCTTTCGTCGCGGAGGCCGAGGCGGCCGTTGCCGAGAAAGTCAAGCTGCCGCCGGGTTACTGGATCGGCTGGGGCGGCCAGTTCGAGCAGCTGGTCTCGGCCACCAAGCGGCTGACGATCGTGGTTCCGGTGGCGCTGCTCTTGGTGTTCCTGCTGCTGTTCATGGGCATGGGATCGGCGGCGGATGCGGCGCTGGTGTTCTCCGGCGTGCCGCTGGCGCTGACCGGCGGCGTCGCGGCGCTGCTGCTGCGCGACATTCCGCTATCCATCAGCGCCGGCGTCGGCTTCATCGCGCTATCCGGCGTTGCCGTTCTCAATGGCCTCGTCATCATCGCCTTCATCGAGCGTCTGCGCAGCGAGGGACGCTCGGTCGCGGACGCCGTGCGCGAAGGCGCGCTGACACGGCTGCGCCCGGTGTTGATGACGGCGCTCGTCGCCTCGCTCGGCTTCGTGCCGATGGCGCTCGCCACCGGCGCCGGGGCCGAGGTGCAGCGGCCGCTCGCAACCGTGGTGATCGGCGGCATTCTCTCCTCGACCGTCCTGACGCTGCTGGTGCTGCCGGCGCTCTACGTGCTGTTCCGCCGTGACGTGGCGAAGGAAACGCCTACAATGGCCCCTGATTTGGCGGCGTCTGCGGAGCGCTAGATTTGGGCAGCCACGACCACCACGGTCATCACGACCATGATCATGCGGGCCACTCGCATGCGCATGGCCATACACACGATCATGGTCATGGACACGGCCATGTCCATGCACCCGCCAATTTCGGCAAGGCGTTCGCGCTCGGCATTACGCTCAACATCGCGCTCGTCGTCGCCGAGGCGGTTTACGGCTATGTCGGCAACTCCACCGCCCTGCTCGCCGATGCCGGCCATAATTTGTCGGACGTGCTCGGCCTCGTCATCGCCTGGGGCGCCTCGATCGCAGCCCGCCGCGCGCCCAAAGGCCGCTTCACCTACGGCTTTCGCGCCTCCACCATCCTGGCGGCGCTGGCCAATGCGGTGTTCCTGCTGGTCGCGACCGGCGCGATCGGCTGGGAGGCGATCCTGCGCCTGCGCGAGCCGGAGCCGGTCGCAGGCGTCACCGTGATGGTGGTCGCCGGCATCGGCATCCTCATCAACGGTTTCACCGCCCTGCTGTTCGCTGGCGGACGCAAGGACGACATCAACATCGAAGGCGCGTATCTGCACATGGCCGCCGACGCCGCGGTCTCGCTCGGCGTCGTGGTCTCGGCCGCGCTGATCATCTGGACCGGCTGGCTCTGGCTCGATCCCATCACCAGCCTCATCATCTGCGCCACCATCCTCTGGAGCACGACCAGCCTCTTGCGCGGCTCCATCGACATGTCGATGGCGGCCGCGCCCAAGGGTACCGACCTCGCCGCAATCAGGGCGTTCCTGCTGGCGCGACCGGGCGTCTCGGCGATTCACGATCTCCACGTCTGGCCAATCTCGACCACCGAGACGGCGCTGACCTGCCACCTCGTTATGCCCGCAGGCAGCGACGACGCATTCCTGATGCAGACGACGGAGCTCCTCAAGACATCCTTCCGCATCGGCCACACCACGCTCCAGGTCGAGACGCATCCCGACAACGGCTGCGCGCTCGCGCCGGATGATGTGGTGTGAGGCGACTCTGCCTCCGCATCGTCATTGCGAGGAGCCGTTGCGACGAAGCAATCTAGATTGTCTCCGCGGAGGGATTCTGGATTGCTTCGCTTCGCTCGCAATGACGGTGGAGAGCGCTGCGCCCTACCCCGCCTTCGCCGTCACGATCCAGATCGCGCCCTGGAGCGCCACGCTCTGCTCCTTCAGGAACGGCGCGAGCGCCTCGCGGATCGAAGCCTTGGCAGCTTCATAAGTCTCGGGCGGATGGCCCTGGAGTGCGCGGCTGGCGGGACCGATCTGGAGAGAGCCGTCGACGGCGGCCTCGAGCCCGCCGCCGATAGCAATGTCCATCGCCAGATTGTGCGGCTCCATCGCGACGTCCGCGAATCCTGCGCCTTTCAGGATGCGCATGACGCGCTCTTCCGAAGCAAAGGCGAACGGGCCCGGCTCCTCCGGCCCAACCGGCGGCATCTTGGGCACGTGCTTGTAGACCGCCATCAGCGGCGTCATCGCCCACGGATTTTCCTTCGGCTCCCGCCAGCAGGCGAAGGCGAGCCGGCCGGCCGGCTTCAGCGCGCGATGCAGATTGGCGAAGGACGCGATGGGATCGGCGAAGAACATCACGCCGAAGCGTGAAGCGAGCAGATCGAAGCTCGCCGGTTCGAACGGATAAACGGTCGCATCCGCCAGCACGAAGTCGAGCGGCAGGCCCTTCGGCGCGAGCGCCCGCGCCTGCGCCAGCATCGGCTCGGAGACGTCGAGGCCAAGCGCGAAGCCATCGGGCGCCACCGCCTTTGCGAAGGCAAACGTCGTCGCGCCGGAGCCGCAGCCGACATCCAAAACGCGCTCGCCCGGCTTCGGCTTGGCGCGGTCGATCAACACGTCGGCAATAGGGCCGAGCAGCTTCTCCTGCGCCGCGTGGCGATCGGCCCAGCGCTGCCCGCTCGGCCCGTTCCAATAGGCGATCTGGTCGGCGTTCTCTGCGTGCCCGGCGGGTCGTTCCATTCAAGGCTCCATCATCTATTCTTGCTCTATCATAGAAGCTTGTTCGGTCGAAAAGCGGGCGCCCTAACGTCAGGCACGTGCGAGAGCGCTTTGGAGGTCGCGCGACGGATTGCCGCGTCGGCGCGTACCGGCCCGTCCGGGCCGCGTCCGATCAGAGACTGACTTTCGGAAAGCTGTCGATGTCCGCAGCCCTGGACTGCACGCGTCGAACGTCAGAACCCTCTGCTAGCAAAGAGGTTCTGCTGGACGCCATCCGGTCCCTTCGAAGGGCCAAGGCTCGCACCCTCTGCTCCCACGAGACCGACACCAGAAACGCGGTGTCGCGAAAAGCCCGGCTCGCGGCTGGATATGCACAGGCGAGCCGCACACTTTCCGCGATTGTAGCCTTCCTGCAACAGCATTCTGAATCAAACTTCGTATGTTTGTCCGAGGAGTCGATTGTGGCTTGCGAGGGGTCGCTTGGCCGCGGTCTGGTGGAATGGGAATGTTTGGAATGAAGCAGGTTGCGCCCGCCCTCGTGGCATTGGTGACGTTTTCCGGATCAGCATTGGCAGCCGACCTTCCGCGCAAATACGCCAAGCCACCGGCTGTCGCCGCAGCTTTCGTCAACTGGACCGGCTGCTATGTCGCGGGCGGCGGCGGTTACGGCATGTGGAATCAGGAAAATTCGACTTTTGTCGACGGTCCGCTCCGCTTTCAGAATGCCGATACGATCACCACCGGTGGCCGCGGGTACTTCGGGACGGTACAGGCGGGATGCGACTATCAGTTTGCGGCGGCCAGCGAGCGCTTCGTGATCGGCGCCTTCGGTGATTATGATTTCGCCAGTCTAACCGGGCGGCTCACTCCCTCCGGCTTCTCGATGGTTGGCGACGAGAAAATGAGCTCGGCCTGGGCGGTCGGCGGCCGGCTCGGCTGGGTGGCGACGCCTAGCCTGCTGACCTATGTCTCGGCGGGTTACACCGAAGCGACTTTCGACCGCACGAACTTCAATCTGAACTTTCCGCCCTTCGGAGTTGCGGCCGGCCTCTATCAGGAAAAGCGAACCTACGATGGCTGGTTCATCGGCTCCGGCGCCGAATATGCGCTGGGCTTCCTGCCGGGTCTCTTCTGGAAAACGGAATACCGCTTCTCCGACTTCAATGTCGGCACAAATCCGATCCGGGATACGGCGAGCGGATTGCCGATCGGCTTTTCCGAGGATTCGAAGAAGTACGTCCACACTGTCCGCAGCGAGTTGGTCTACCGCTTCAATTCGAGCGGCCCCGCCGCCGATGTGACGTCTCCTGCCTATCTGAAGGCGCCTCCGGCCCCCACGCCGCTCACGAATTGGACCGGCTGCCACGTCGGCGGCGGCGGAGGCTATGGGCTCTGGAATCAGGACAACACGACCTACATCGATGGTCCCACCAGAACCCGCTTCAGCGATACAGCGACGACGGGAGGCCGCGGCTTCTTCGGGACTGTGCAGGGCGGCTGCGACTACCAGTTTGCGGCAGCGGGCGCGGCCTTCGTCGTCGGCGCATTCGGCGACTACGATATCGGCAGCCTCAAGGGCCAGCTCAGCCCGCCTCGCTTCGGGATCGTGGGCGAAGAGAAGATGAGCTCGGCCTGGGCGGGCGGCGGCCGGCTCGGCTGGCTGGCGACCCCGAGCCTCCTGACCTATTTCTCAGTCGGCTATACCGAAGCCAGCTTTGACCGTACCGATTTCACCCTCAACGCTGCGCCGTTCGGAAGACCAAGCGGCGTGTTCATGGACAAGCGTACCTACAGGGGCTGGTTCATCGGCGCCGGCGAAGAACACGCGCTGAAGATCGTGCCGGGCTTGTTCTGGAAGACCGAATATCGGTTCTCTGAATTCGACACCGCAACGAACGCCGTCCGCGACACGGCAACGGGTCTGTCCGTTGGAGCGTCGATCGATTCCGAGAAATGGGTTCACGCCGTTCGCAGCCAGCTGGTCTATCGCTTCAACTGGGGCGGCGGCCCCGTCGTGGCGAAGTACTGATCACCCCACTGCTGGTCGTCGCTAAGGCAAAGCTCCGGTTCGTCCGGGGCTTTTGCTTTCTGCATTCGGTCAATATGAAAGTCTGGAACAGAGTTACGCTTTGGGCTCCGGACCCGACGCAAGCGTCTCATCCGCGCGCATTGCGGCCGCATTGTTTCACCGAACGGCCACATCGGAATCAGATGCCAACCAGATTTCCGCGCTAGGTTCGCGCTTCCTCAAACTGGAAAAGGCATGACCATGCGCAGCTTCACGGCATCCGTCCTCGTTGCAGCTCTCTCGCTGGGAACACCTGCCCTGGTGCAGGCACAGGGCGCATCGTCGCAATCCGACACGGAGCAATCGTCCACGCAATCCAGCACTGTGATCCGGAGCATACAGGTTGTGGACGTCAAGGAACTGCAGCCGGCCGTGCGCGCGAAGGTCGATGAACTCGTGGCGCATACGAGCGAGACGGACATCCAGTCGCTTCGGCAGTCCATCGACGCCACACCGCAGGCCGCCTCCGCGCTCAAGGCCAAGGGCTTGAGCTCGGCACAAGTCGTCGCGATCAACATCGTCGACGGTGTCCTGACGATGTTCACCAAGACAGCCTGACACCCGCAGCATGATCGCTGGCTCCTCGGCCTTACGTCGAGATCGCGCTGCGAGAAAGATCGCCCTGCAGCGGACCTGCTGCAGGGTTGGCCGTGTCCGGCATGAAAGCTCTCACCGGGCCGGCAATTGCAGCCGGGTCGGGCGCGCTCGGCCCTTGCTTCGGCCCCCGCCGGGGCGCTAAAGAGGCGCCATTGGGCGGTTAGCTCAGCTGGTTAGAGCATCTCGTTTACACCGAGAGGGTCCGCGGTTCGAATCCGTGACCGCCCACCAGCCTTCGCTCGCATCGCGAGCTACGGCTCGGCAGGCCAGCACAGCAAGGTCATAAGCGCGAAGCGATCGAAGGCTGCCGCGCCGAAGCCCAACGGGCGAAGGCGGGCTCGGCCAGCCAACTTCAATCCTGCGGCCGCCCCGGCAGCAGCGGCACGGCATCGATCCACACCGCTGCCGATTGGCACCAGATCTGCCTCACCGGCCGCAGCGCATCCCGCTGGCGGATCGAGCCCCAACGGATGCCCCAATCGTCGGCCTGGTCGCCCTCGCCGCTGGTGAACAGCGGGGAACCGCAATCGGCACAGAAATGCTGAAAGCGCATCCGGCCGTTGTCGCCGCGCTTGCCGTAGATCTTGGGCGAGCCACGGGTCAGGCGGACATCGGCCTTGGTGCAGATGGCCGTCACGCGGAACGGCGAGCCGGTCAGCGTCTGGCAATCGGTGCAGTGACAGACCGAGACTGCCTCCGGATCGACCTCGGCCTCGAACGCGACCTTCCCGCAATGGCATTGCCCATCGACGTGCATTGCCTCCTCCCCTTCCCCAAACAAAAACGGCGCCCGAAGGCGCCGTTTTATCATCATTTTCGAGCTGCGATCTCAGTGAGCGGTCAGGCCGCCGGCGGCTTCATCGCCGTCCGGCTTCACCGTCACCTTGGTGTCCTCTTCCCAGACGATCGGCGTAGGCTTCTTCACCAGCGCCTTGGCGACGACGTCATCGAGGCGCGAGACCGGGATGATCTCCATGCCGCCCTTGATCGCATCGGAAATCTCCGTGAGATCCTTGGCGTTGTCCTCGGGGATCAGCACCGTCTTGATGCCGCCGCGGGCCGCAGCCAGCAGCTTCTCCTTGAGGCCGCCGATCGGCAGCACGCGGCCGCGCAGCGTGATCTCGCCGGTCATCGCGACATCATGGCGGACCGGGATGCCGGTCATGACCGAGATGATCGCGGTGGCCATCGCAACACCTGCGGACGGGCCATCCTTCGGCGTCGCCCCTTCCGGCACGTGCACGTGGATGTCGCGCTTGTCGAACAGCGGCGGCTCGACGCCGTAGTTGATCGCGCGCGAGCGGACGTAGGACGCCGCCGCGGAGATCGACTCCTTCATGACGTCGCGCAGATTGCCCGTGACCGTCATCTTGCCCTTGCCGGGCATCATGACGCCTTCGATCGTCAGCAGCTCGCCGCCGACATCGGTCCAGGCAAGGCCGGTGACGATACCGACCTGCGGCTCGCTCTCGATCTCGCCGAAGCGGTACTTCGGCACGCCGAGCAACTCTTCCAGAGTCTTCTCGGTGACTTTGACCGACTTCTTCTTGGAGATCATCAGCTCCTTCACCGCCTTGCGGGCCAGTGTGGAGAGCTCACGCTCCAGGTTGCGCACGCCCGCTTCGCGGGTGTAGCGGCGGATCAGAAGCAGCAGCGCCTCGTCGTCGATCGAGAACTCCTTGAAGTCCAGGCCGTGCTTGGACACCGCGTTCGGGATCAGGTGCTTGCGCGAGATCTCGACCTTCTCATTCTCGGTGTAGCCCGCGATCCGGATGATCTCCATGCGGTCCATCAGGGGCCCCGGAATATTGAGCGTATTCGCGGTGGTGATGAACATCACGTTGGACAGATCGTAGTCGACCTCGAGATAGTGGTCGTTGAAGGTCCCGTTCTGCTCGGGGTCGAGTACCTCGAGCAGCGCCGAGGACGGATCGCCGCGGAAATCGGCGCCCATCTTGTCGATCTCGTCCAAGAGGAACAGCGGATTGGACGACTTCGCCTTGCGCATCGACTGGATGATCTTGCCAGGCATCGAGCCGATATAGGTGCGGCGGTGACCGCGGATCTCGGCCTCGTCGCGCACGCCGCCGAGCGAGACGCGCACGAACTCGCGCCCCGTCGCCTTCGCGATCGACTTGCCGAGCGAGGTCTTGCCGACGCCGGGAGGCCCGACCAGGCACAGGATCGGCCCCGTCAGCTTGTTGGCGCGCGACTGCACCGCGAGGTACTCGACGATACGCTCCTTGACCTTCTCCAGCCCATAGTGATCGGAGTCCAGGATGGCTTGCGCCTGCTCCAGGTCCTTCTTCACCTTGGACTTCTTGTTCCACGGGATCGACAGCAGCCAATCCAGATAGTTGCGCACGACGGTCGCTTCCGCGGACATCGGCGACATCTGGCGCAGCTTCTTCAATTCATGCTGCGCCTTCTCGCGCGCTTCCTTGGAGAGCTTGGTCTTCGAGATCTTCTCTTCGAGATCGGCGAGCTCGTCGCGACCGTCGTCGTCGCCGAGTTCCTTCTGGATCGCCTTCATCTGCTCGTTGAGATAGTACTCGCGCTGGGTCTTCTCCATCTGGCGCTTGACGCGGGACCGGATGCGCTTTTCGACCTGCAGCACCGAGATCTCGCTCTCCATCAGGCCCAGCACCTTCTCCAGGCGCGTGGTGACGGACAGCGTCTCCAGTATGCCCTGGCGATCGGCGATCTTGACCGCGAGATGCGAGGCGACCGTATCAGCCAGCTTGGCGAAATCGGTGATTGCCTGCACGACGCCGACGACCTCGGCCGAGATCTTCTTGTTGAGCTTCACATAGCTCTCGAAGTCGGACACGACCGAGCGCGCCAACGCTTCCGCCTCGACCGATTTCGCGTCGGTGTCCGCAAGCGCGACGGCGGTCGCCTCATAATAGTCGGCGCGGTCGGTGTACTTCGCCACGCGCGCACGCTCGAGCCCTTCGACCAGCACCTTCACGGTGCCATCGGGAAGCTTCAGGAGCTGCAGCACGCTGGCAAGCGTACCGGTCTCGTAAATCGCATCGGGCGCCGGATCATCGTCGGACGCGTTCTTCTGCGTCGCGAGCATGATCAGCGCGTCGTTCTTCATCACCTCTTCGAGGGCGCGGATCGACTTCTCGCGACCGACGAAGAGCGGAACGATCATGTGCGGGAAGACGACGATGTCGCGCAGCGGCAGCACGGGATAGGCGTGTGCTTCGCCATGAACGATTGTTGGCCGGGGTTTTGGATTGGTCATGGCCTTTTCCTTTTGCTTTGCCCCCTTGCACGCAGCCCGCGATCATGCGCAACCGCCACAAGGTGCCGAGGTGATCCGCAGAACCGGTCGGTCCTCTACAAGTTGGACCGGCTCGCCGGAACGGAACTGAGGCGAATCTTGAAGAGAATTTTCGCTCGCCGCCGACATTAGGTGGCTATCGACCCGGGGGGTGTCAAGTCATTGAAAAACGCGCGCCATCAGGCGCTTACGCAACGCGGCAAGCGACGCAACACCGGCTGCGGAACCACGGCTCCGCAGCCAACTCGAGGAGACGATTGGAGCTTTCCAGCGCCGTCAGATCAGGCGCTGGCGTTCTCGACGGCACGATCGGACCGATCGGCATAGATGTAGAGCGGACGCGCCGTGCCTTCCACGACTTCGCGGGAAATCACGACTTCTTCCACACCTTCCAGGCCCGGCAGGTCGAACATGGTCTCGAGCAGGATCGCCTCGAGGATCGAACGCAGGCCTCGCGCGCCGGTCTTGCGCTCGATCGCCTTGCGGGCGACCGCGCCAAGCGCCTCGTCGGCGAAGGTCAGCTCGATGTTCTCCATCTCGAACAGCCGCTGGTACTGTTTCACCAGCGCGTTCTTCGGCTCCGTCAGGATCTTCTTCAGCGAGGTCTCGTCGAGATCCTCGAGCGTCGCCACGACCGGCAGACGACCGACGAACTCGGGGATGAGGCCGTACTTCAGGAGGTCCTCAGGCTCGACGTGACGGAAGATCTCGCCGGTCCGGCGATCCTCCGGCGCGAGCACTTGGGCGCCGAAGCCGATCGAGGTCGACCGACCGCGCGCCGAGATGATCTTCTCGAGGCCGGCAAAGGCGCCGCCGCAGATGAACAGGATGTTGGTGGTATCCACCTGCAGGAACTCCTGCTGCGGATGCTTGCGGCCGCCCTGCGGCGGGACCGAAGCCACCGTGCCTTCCATGATCTTGAGCAGCGCCTGCTGCACGCCCTCACCCGACACGTCGCGCGTGATCGAGGGGTTGTCGGACTTGCGGCTGATCTTGTCGATTTCGTCGATGTAGACGATGCCGCGCTGGGCGCGCTCGACGTTGTAGTCGGCGGCCTGGAGCAGCTTCAGGATGATGTTCTCGACGTCCTCGCCGACATAGCCGGCTTCGGTCAGCGTCGTCGCATCGGCCATCGTGAACGGCACGTCCAGGATGCGGGCGAGCGTCTGCGCGAGCAGCGTCTTGCCCGAGCCGGTCGGACCGATCAGCAGGATGTTCGACTTCGCGAGCTCGACGTCGTTGTGCTTGGTCTGATGGTTGAGGCGCTTGTAGTGGTTGTGCACCGCGACCGACAGGACCTTCTTCGCATGGCTCTGGCCGATGACGTAATCGTCCAGCACCTTGCAGATTTCCTTCGGCGTCGGAATGCCGTCGCGCGACTTGACCAGCGAGGATTTGTTCTCCTCGCGGATGATGTCCATGCAGAGCTCGACGCACTCGTCGCAGATGAAGACCGTGGGACCCGCGATCAGTTTGCGGACTTCGTGCTGGCTCTTGCCGCAGAACGAGCAATATAGCGTGTTCTTGGAGTCGCTCGTGCCGACCTTACTCATTCATGTCTCCGTCCGCGGTTCGATCCCGTTCCGCTCGATCGCTCCATTCCGACACGATGGTCGGCATGAAGCTTAGGTAGAGCAAATTCCGTACCAAAAAAGACCCTACGCTTTACTACATTCCGTGCGAATCACGGTGGTTCGATTCTCCCGCGATCATAGCCGATCAATCGTAGCCAACCATGCTGTCACCCGACTATCAAGAATTCGCTAATCGGGGGTCGCCGGCTACCCGTGACAATACCGTGATTTCCGGTCTTGGCACGGGCGAAGTGATGGAAAACACCCCGGCGTTGCTGGATTGCCACGAAAAACAAGCACGAAAGCGGAACTTTCTGCTTGTCGCAGGGCGCAAAACCGCGTTTTGCGCCGTGCGCACGCGCACCTAACGTGAACGCCGCCCTGACGGGTCCACGGCAAACCGAGGGCTCGTCGTGACGCCTCAGTAGTGCTACGGGGCCTTCGCCGGCGCCGGCTCCTCGGCGCGCTTATCGATCACCTTGTCGACCAAGCCGAACTCCTTGGCGTCGTTCGCAGTGAGGAACTTATCGCGTTCCAGCGCATCCTCGATCGACTTGTAGGTCTGGCCGGTGTGCTTGACGTAGATCTCGTTGAGCCGCTTCTTCAGGTTCAGGATCTCCTGGGCGTGCAGCATGATGTCGGTTGCCTGGCCCTGGAAGCCGCCGGAGGGCTGGTGCACCATGATGCGCGCGTTCGGCAGCGAGAAGCGCATGTCCTTCTCGCCGGCGCAAAGCAGCAGCGAGCCCATCGAAGCCGCCTGACCGGTGCACAGGGTCGAGACCGGCGGGCGGATGAACTGCATGGTGTCGTAGATCGCAAGGCCCGACGTCACCACGCCGCCCGGCGAGTTGATGTACATCGAGATTTCCTTCTTCGGATTTTCCGCCTCGAGGAACAGGAGCTGCGCGACGATCAGCGTCGACATGCCGTCCTCGACCGGGCCGGTCACGAAGATGATGCGCTCCTTCAAAAGGCGCGAGAAAATGTCGTAGGCGCGCTCGCCACGGTTGGTCTGCTCGACCACCATGGGCACGAGGTTCATGTAGGTTTCAACCGGATCGCGCATGAGTCACCTAGGGTTTCGGAGACGGACATCGCCGGGCTGGCTTGCCAGCTTGGCTGGATTTGCCGGAAGGCGAATGGACGTCCTGTGATGCAGGAACTTGGGTAAGAAGCAGAAAGGCGTAGCGACAGATATAGCCCATTTCGCTTCTGACAAGTGCGCAGCGCATTAAGGCTTAATCCGTGGGGCAGTTGAAGCTGATTCGCACAAAGAGGCCCAGCCGGCCACCTGGCTAGCTGGGCCTCTTCGCTCATCATCCTTAATAGCGGACTATCTCAAACCCTTCAGGCCGCGGTCTTTTCCGCGTCGTCGTCCTTGTAGAGGTCCTCGCGCGAAACCTTCTTCTCGGTCACGTTGGCGAGCTCGAGGATGAAGTCGACCACCTTGTCCTCGTAGATCGGCGCACGAAGCTGGGCCAACGCCTGGGCGTTGTTGCGGTAGAAGTCCCAGACCTCCTTTTCGCGGCCGGGCATCGAGCGCGCGCGCTCGATCACGGCGCGGCCGACCTCGTCATCGGTCACGGTGATCTTGTTCTTCTCGCCGATCTCGGAGAGCACGAGGCCAAGCCGCACGCGGCGATCGGCGATCTTGCGATACTCCTCCTTTGCCTTGTCCTCGGTGGTGTCCTCGTCGGCAAAGGTCTTGCCGGCGGAGTCCATCTCGGCCTTGACCGAGTTCCACATCAGGCTGAACTCCTCGTCCACCAGCGAGGGCGGCGCCTCGAAGCGATGCGCCTCGTCGAGGCGGTCGAGCAGCGCGCGCTTGACGCGCTGGCGCGTGGCGGTGGCGAACTCGGCAACGAGGCGCTCGCGCGCGGCCTCTTTGAGCTTGTCCAGCGATTCCAGGCCGAGCGACTTGGCGAACTCGTCGTCGATCGCAAGGTCCTGCGGCGCCTCGATCAGCGTCGCGGTGGTCTCGAACTCCGCCGGCTGGCCGGCGAGCTTGTCGTTCATGTAGTTCTTCGGGAACGACACTTTCAGCGTGCGCGTCTCGCCTGCGCCGATGCCGATGAGCTGCTCCTCGAAGCCCGGAATGAAGGTGTTGGAGCCGATCAGGACCTGGATGCCCTCGCCGGTGCCGCCTTCGAAGATTTCGCCGTTGATGCGGCCCGTGAAGTTGATGGTAACGCGGTCGCCCGACTCAGCCTTGGTGCCCTCGCCCTTGGCGGCATAGGTGCGGTTGGAATCGGCGATGCGCTTGATCGCCTCGTCGACATCGGCGTCGGTGACATCAGCAACTGGCTTCTCGACCTGGAAGCTCTTGAAGTCGGCGAGCGCGATCGCCGGCACTACTTCGATGGCGACCGTGTAGGTCAAATCCGTCTTGCCGCTCAGCAGCTCCTCGACCTCGGCCTGTTCGCTCGGCATGGTGATTTTCGGCTCGGTCGCAAGGCGAAAGCCGCGCTCGGAGAACAGCTGCGTGTTGGTGTCGCGGATGGTCTGGTCGATGGTCTCGGCCATGACCGAGCGACCATAGACCTTCTTCAGGTGCGCGACCGGCACCTTGCCCGGACGGAAGCCGTTGATACGGACCTTGTCCTTGAGGTCGACGAGCTTGGCGCCGGCCTTGGCGTCGAGATCAGACGCGGGAACGCTGATCTTGAACTCGTGCTTCAAACCTTCCGAGAGGGTTTCTGTGACCTGCATGGCGTCCAATCTTCTTTTCGTTCGGCCCCGGCACGTCGCGCGTCGGGACGCTGTCGTTAATCGATCCGGCGCGAGGCAAACGCCTCCACGCCGGTGGTTCATCAGACCCGCTTCCTGACGGATGATCATCCGCGCGGAAGCAAGCCTCGTAATCCGTGCAAACGCGATAAGCGCTTGGTGCGGGCGGAGGGACTCGAACCCCCACAACTTTCGTCACTGGAACCTAAATCCAGCGCGTCTACCAGTTCCGCCACGCCCGCGTGAATTCGCATCAAGACCGGCCGCGATGCCGCGGGCGGCCGGGCTTATAGCATGTGCCTGACTGTTCGCAGCAAAAAAATGGCCTGATGGAGGCAAGCTTCAAGTAGGCACTGCGGCTGGACTTATCCAGCACGGCGTGGTCCGGATCGTGCCATGACAACGCGGATCCATGCTCCCCATCGGCGCGAGGTTTTGGCCGGCTTAGGGGCCTCGGCAGCCGGGCTGATCGTGGGCGGTGCAGGCCCCTCCGTCACGGCCCAGCTCGCGCTGCAGGCGAGACCGGCAACGCTGGCTTTGAGACCGGGTCAGCCGGCTACACCAATCTGGGAGCTGGCCACCGTAAGCCACCTCAGAGACGTGCATCTCAAGCGTTTCGACCGCTGCCAGGTGGTCTTCAGCAACAACCTCCCTGTGCCGATTGCGCCAGTCTGGTACAGCCTCCACGCGCCGATGGCCGCCGACCCGCTCCGCGGCCGCGCCCCGGCAGCGCCGGATGCGACAGAAACATCAATTATTTCAGTGCCTAATGCAGGCACCCTGCTGGCCGACTTCCGCCTCTTCGAGCACCGCCTGCAGCAGCCCGCACGCGCGCTTCCGATCATCGTGGCCGAAACCGGCCCGGTCGCCGTCGATCGTGATGAGCTCCTGCTGATCCAGGAATGGCGCCTGCGGCCGGATGGCACCGCGGTCCCGCCGGGCCAGGACCCGAAGGATACGACGCCGCTTTACACAATCAACGGCAAGACTTCATTCGAACTCTCAGCTTCGGCGAGCGAGCGGCTGCGGCTACGCTTCATCAACGGCTCGCAACGCTCTGTTCTCGCAATCAAATTGGAAAACCACGAAGTCCGTGTGATGGCCCTCGACGGCCAGCCGGCCGAGCCGTTCCCCGCGCGCAACGGCGCGTTGGTGCTGGCCCCGGGTGCGCGGGCCGACGCTTTCGTGGATGCGGCCAGTTCGGCCCCGTTTATGCTGCATGACGGCAAGGCGGTGCGCCAGGTCGGACACCTGACTGTCTCCGGGAAGCTGGAGCGCGCTCCGCTGCCGCCGCCGCAGCCGCTCCCGCCGAATGATCTGCCTGAGAAGCTCGATCTACGAGCCGCCCTGCGGTTCGATGTCGCGCTCGGTACGGCCGATGCCGGCTGGGCACGGCCCGCGACCTTCTCCACCGCCTCCGCCCCTGCCTTCCGCGCCAAGACCGGCCGCACCGTGGTGCTGGCGCTGCAGAACCCCGCCCCGGTCACCACCGTGTTTCACCTGCACGGCCACCATTTCCGGCTGCTCGACAAGCTCGACGACGGCTGGAAGCCCTATTGGCTCGACACGCTCGCGATCGAGCCTGGCCAGACCCAGCGCATCGCGTTCGCCGCGACCTCGCCCGGACGCTGGCTGATCGAATCCGTCGTGACCGACTGGGCCGCGCCGCGGCTGGTGCGCTGGTACGGGGTGGAGTGAACGTTCAGTATTCGATGCCCAGCGCGTCATAGATCCGCCGGTGCACGGCCGGCAGCGTCTCGGTCAGATCCTCCGCGATCAGGCCCGGCCCAGCTTCGCTTCCCGCCTCGCCATGCATCCAGACGCCGATGCTGGCGGCCTCGAACGCCGGCACGCCTTGCGCCAGGAGCCCGGCGATGATCCCGGACAGCACGTCGCCGGCGCCGGCCGTGGCGAGCCAGGGCGGCGCATTGGCGGCGATGGTGGCGCGGCCGTCGGGGGCGGCGATTGTGGTGTCCGGGCCCTTCAGCAGCACGACGGCGCCGCAGCGCTCGGCGGCGGCGCGGACGCGCTCGAGCTTGGAGCGGCCGGGATGCTTGTTGCTGAGGTCGGAGAACAGGCGCGGAAACTCGCCTTCGTGCGGGGTCAGCACCACCGCATTGTCCTGCGAGGACTTGATCGATTCGAACAGGCGCTCGGGGGTTGCGGCAAAGCTGGTCAGCGCATCCGCATCGAGCACCAGATGCCGCTGCGCGGTAAGCGCGGTGTGGACGAGATCGCAGGTGCGCTCACCGATGCCCGCACCGGGGCCGATGATGCAGGTGTTGTAGCGTTTGTCGCCGAGCAGCTCGCCGAACTCGATCGCGCTGTCGACGGGGCGAACCATCACCGCGGTGAGCGCGGCAGCATTGATCGCGAGTGCATCGCGCGGGCTCGCCAGCGTCACGAGGCCCGCACCGGCGCGCAGCGCGCCGCGCGCGGCGAGCCGTGCTGCGCCGGTCGCGGCTGCATCGCCTGAGACCGCCAGCACGTGACCGCGCGCGTATTTGTGGCCGTCGATGCGCGGGACCGGAAAGGCGGTGCCCCAGAGATCCGGATCGTTCTCGAAGGTCTGCGGCGCGATCTCCTCCAGCACCTGCGCATCGATGCCGATGTCGGCAACGCGCACGCGGCCGCAATGCATGCGCCCGGGCAACAGCAGATGCGCCGGCTTCTTGCGGAAGAAGGTGACGGTCTCGGTGGCGTTCACCGCCACGCCCAGCACCGCCGCGCTGGTGCCGTTGATGCCGCTCGGCAGGTCGACCGCCAGCACCGGGGCACCGTTGGCGTTGATCGCCTCGATCATGGCGCGCGCTTCGCCATCCACGGTGCGGCTGAGGCCGGCGCCGAACAGCGCATCGATGATCAGCGCAGGCCTGCCGATCGCCTGCGGGTTGAACGGCAGCACCGGGTGCTTCCAGCCGCGCGCGGCCGAGGCGGCATCGCCCTGGAGCTGGTCCCGCTCGCACATCAGGATCACCGAGACCTCGCGCCCCTGCGCGGCGAGCTCGGCCGCGGCCACGAAACCGTCCCCGCCATTGTTGCCGGGGCCGGCGACGATCAGGATCGGCCCCTCCTCCACCAGCGCATGGGCGGCCTCGGCGACCGCCTGGCCGGCGCTGAGCATCAGCTTGAAACCGGGCGTGCCGGCCGCGATGGCAAGCTGGTCGGCTCGCTGCATTTCGGCGTTGGTCAGAACTTCCATGCCACTTCCTAGTACAAACGCCTCTTGAACAGGCATCTTTTGCGCCGATCCGGCGGTGGGAACGTCGAAATGCACATATATTGAACCGTTTGCCTATTTTTCGGTCTTCGGTATTTTGTGCAGGTCGGCACCATCACTCAGAGATGCTCGTTAAAAGGCTGATAACGCTCCGATAATCAGGGCATTTGCAACTTGGCATAGACCCTGCTTTCGAGGAAGCCGCTTCGGTTCGTCGTGCTCACTGACATCTTGAAGGGCGTGGCCGGCCGTTGTTGCCGGACGGGTCAGGGATCCCGGCACAGAGAAGACAAGATCGTGCGTTGAGAAATGCGCGTCCTGACGAAGACGTTGCTATTGGATCGAAAGGCCGGGAGTCGCGCAGTGAAGAAAATCGAAGCCATCATCAAGCCATTCAAGCTCGACGAGGTGAAGGAAGCGCTTCAAGAAGTCGGTCTGCAGGGCATCACCGTCACCGAGGCCAAGGGCTTTGGCCGGCAGAAGGGTCACGCCGAACTTTACCGCGGCGCAGAATACATCGTCGACTTCCTGCCGAAGGTCAAAATCGAGATCGTGATCGGCGACGATCTGGTCGAGCGGGCCATCGACGCGATCCGCCGCGCCGCGCAGACCGGCCGCATCGGCGACGGCAAGATTTTCGTCTCCAACATCGAAGAGGCGATCCGCATCCGAACCGGCGAATCCGGGCTGGACGCTATCTGAACCGGGTGCTATCCCGCATTTTGCGACACTCTGACAAGAAATAAGGCTGCTTCGGCGGCCTGATTTCGTTTGTGCGGTCGCGCGCGAACTCGCCAAAAGCGAGAACAATCTTGCTCACCTGGAAACCGACCCGCAGAGCCATAAGGGGTATGCATGAAGACCGCCAAAGACGTCCTGAAATCGATCAAGGACAACGACGTGAAGTACGTCGACCTGCGCTTCACCGATCCGCGCGGCAAGTGGCAGCACGTCACGTTCGACGTCAGCATGATCGATGAAGACATCTTCGCCGAAGGGACGATGTTCGACGGCTCCTCGATTGCCGGCTGGAAGGCGATCAACGAGTCCGACATGTGCCTGATGCCCGATCCGGTGACCGCGACGATCGACCCGTTCTTCGCCGAGACCACCATGGTCATCACCTGCGACGTGCTCGAGCCGACCACCGGCGAGCCCTATAACCGCGACCCCCGCGGCATCGCCAAGAAGGCCGAGGCGATGGTGAAGTCGATGGGCGTGGGCGACGCCGTGTTCGTCGGCCCCGAAGCCGAGTTCTTCGTGTTCGACGACGTGCGCTTCTCCTCCACCCCCTACAACACCGGTTTCCGCCTCGACTCCTCGGAGCTGCCGACCAACTCCGACACCGAATATGAAGGCGGCAATCTCGGCCACCGCGTCCGCACCAAGGGCGGCTATTTCCCGGTGCCGCCGCAGGACTCGGTGCAGGACATGCGCTCGGAGATGCTGGGCGCCATGGCCAAGATGGGCGTCAAGGTCGAGAAGCATCACCACGAGGTCGCTTCCGCCCAGCACGAGCTCGGCATGAAGTTCGACACGCTGACGCTGATGGCCGACCACATCCAGATCTACAAATACTGCATCCACCAGGTCGCGCACATCTACGGCAAGACCGCCACCTTCATGCCGAAGCCGGTCTACGGCGACAACGGCTCGGGCATGCACGTGCACCAGTCGATCTGGAAGGACGGCAAGCCGGTGTTTGCCGGCAACAAATACGCCGACCTGTCGGAGACCTGCCTCCACTATATCGGCGGCATCATCAAGCACGCCAAGGCGATCAACGCCTTCACCAACCCGTCGACCAACTCCTACAAGCGTCTGGTCCCGGGCTATGAGGCCCCGGTGCTGCTCGCCTATTCCGCGCGCAACCGCTCGGCGTCGTGCCGCATCCCCTACACCGCCTCGCCGAAGGCCAAGCGCGTCGAGGTGCGCTTCCCCGATCCGCTCGCCAATCCCTATCTCGGCTTCGCCGCGATGCTGATGGCCGGCCTCGACGGCATCAAGAACAAGATGGATCCGGGTCCGGCGATGGACAAGGACCTCTACGATTTGCCGAAGGAAGAGCTGAAGCAGATCCCGACCGTGTGCGGCTCGCTTCGCGAGGCGCTCGAAAACCTCGACAAGGACCGCGCCTTCCTCAAGGCCGGCGGCGTGTTCGACGACGACTTCATCGACGCCTATATCGAGCTGAAGATGACCGAGGTTGAGCGCTTCGAGATGACCCCGCACCCGGTTGAGTTCGACATGTACTATTCGGGCTAAGCGGTCCGAACTATACGCGACAAGCAAAAGGCGCTTCCGGAAGGAGGCGCCTTTTCGTTTGAGGGGTCTCGACCGCTACCACGTCGCCGTGAACGCCCGCTGCAGCTCGGCCGGAGCCGTGGCGCCCGCTCGCGATCAGCACCTCGCCGCTTTCTGTTACGGGTTGTTTGGTCGCGGCATCAAATGGTCGAGCAGGCCGGTGGGGAGCGGAAACACCACGGTCGACGAGCGTTCACCGGCGATGTCATGCAGAGCTGCGAAGTAACGTAGCTGCATTGCCTGGGGCTCCTGCGCCAGGATCCGGCCGGCTTCGACGAGCTTTTCGGCGGCCTGCTGCTCGCCCATCGCATTGATCACCTTGGCTCGCCGCAAGCGCTCCGCCTCAGCCTGTTTGGCGATCGCGCGAACCATGGTTTCGTTGATATCGACGTCCTTGATCTCTATGCCGGTGACCTTGATGCCCCAGACGTCAGTCTGCTTGTCGAGAATCTCCTGGATATCGGCGTTCAACCTGTCGCGCTCGGCAAGCATCTCGTCGAGCTCATGCTTGCCGAGCACCGAACGCAACGTGGTCTGGGCGAGCTGGCTGGTCGCCGCCATGTAGTCGCCGACCTTGATGATGGCGCGCTCGGGGTCGACGATGCGGAAGTACAGGACGGCGTTGACCTTGACGGAGACGTTGTCCCGCGAAATCACGTCCTGCGGCGGCACCACCTGCACCATCACCCGCAGATCGACCTTGACGAGTTGCTGCACGATCGGGATGAGGAGTATCAGGCCCGGGCCCTTCACACCGGTAAAGCGGCCTAGCGTGAAGACGACGCCGCGCTCGTATTCGCGCAGGATTCGAATGGCCTGGGATAGAAACACGATGACAAGCAGCGCAAGCGCCGCATACGTCAGATATTCCAGCGTCATGATGTACCTCCCTCGCCTGTCCGGGCGGGTGTGCGGCGTATCAGCAGCGTCAGGTCGACGACATTGGCGACCTCCACCGTCTCTCCGGGCTTGAAGGTTTCGGCGCCGCGCGCCTGCCAGCGCTCACCATGGGCGAAGACATGACCTTCGTTCCCGTTCCAGTCGAGAACCTCGGCGGGCAAACCGCGCATGGCCTGTGCGCCGACCAGCGCAGGAGCTTTGCGGACGCGCCGAAGCGAGCCGAGCACGATCAGAGCAAAGCCGCTGAACACGACCGCAGTGGTGCCGATCACCCACCAGGACAGTTGGTATCCAGGCGCCTCGCTCCTGAAGAGCATCATTGCTCCCAGCACGAAAGCGATGATCCCGCCGAAGCCGACCACCACGGTCGGGTTGAAGGCTTCGACGGTGAGAAGCACGAGTCCCACCAGCATCAGGGCGAGGCCGGCATAGTTGATCGGCAGCAAATTGAGCGCGTAGAGGCCGATCAGCAGGCAGATCGCGCCGATAACTCCGGGGGCGACGGCTCCGGGAGACATGAACTCGAAGATCAGGCCGTAGATGCCGACCATCAGGAGAATGAACGCCACGTTCGGGTTGCTGATGACCGCCAGGAACCGGGATATCCGTCCGGGCTCGATGGCTTCAACGACAGCATCCTTTGTTGCGAGGCGTTGCGTCCTGCCGCCTGCGAGCTCCACCACACGGCCATCAACCTGCCGCAGCAATTCAGCCTGATCGCGCGCGACGAGATCGATGGCATGTGCCTCCAGCGCGCCGTTGGCGGAGAGTGTTGCGGCCTCGCGGACCGCCCTCTCCGCCCACTCCGCATTGCGGTTGCGCAGCTCGGCGAGGCTTCGAATGAAGGCGACGGCATCGTTCGTGGCCTTCGCCGTCATCGCGTCCTTCGGCCCATCCTTCTTGTCTTTGCCATCCTTGTCGGGTGTGCCGCTCGGCAGGCCCGGCAGCGGCCCGCCAATCTGGACCGGCGTCGCCGCACCGATGTTGGTACCTGGTGCCATCGCCGCGATGTGGGTCGCGTAAAGGATATAGGTCCCCGCACTCGCCGCGTGGGCCCCGGAGGGAGCGACGTAGCCAATGACAGGGACGGGCGAGGCGAGCACATCAGCGATGATCTCGCGCATGCTGGAATTGAGCCCGCCGGGCGTGTTCATCCTCAGAAGCACGACCTCGGCGCGCCGCTCGCTCGCCACGGCCAAAGCCTCCCGCACGTAGCTGGCTGACGCCGGGCCAATCGCCCCGTCGATCGAAACAACAAGGGCTACGCGCTTGCTCTCCTCCGCTGAGCTGGGAAGGAGGCAGCAGCTCAAAGCCACGACGGTGATCGCCGCAACGAGGGCCGCCTTCATGGTCTGCACGGCACGGGCTCCCTTGCAGAGCATATGGTATTGTTCTCATGAACCTCAATGCTGCGCGTGGAGATCAACATTGCGATTGTGCAACGCAATGGGAATGCCCATGCAGGATTGCCGACGCGCTCGGCCTCGGCGAGCGTACGTTGAACCGAAAATTCCAGGACTCACGCACGAGCCGCCGCAATCCTTCATCATGCGCAGCCGTGTCGAGCACGCGCGCACCCCGCTGGAATCGACG
The DNA here is from genome assembly GCF_900094575.1 of Bradyrhizobium yuanmingense. Lineage (GTDB taxonomy): Bacteria > Pseudomonadota > Alphaproteobacteria > Rhizobiales > Xanthobacteraceae > Bradyrhizobium > Bradyrhizobium yuanmingense. The sequence continues at coordinate 581,591 of NZ_FMAE01000005.1, forward strand.
ACGCAGCCAATCAAGACGATCGCGCGCGCTGCCGGCTATGAGGATGAGAGCAGCTTCCGCAAGCTGACACTGATGTCACGCAATCCTATCGTGCGCGACGGATGGAGCGGGCGGTGTGAGGCTGATGCCGGTGGCATGACCGATGGACGCAGTCCGGTCGCGGCGCTCTCGCTGGGCACAGCCTGAGCGCATCTACGATTCAACACGGTAGAGAAATTTTGCGCCACGGAGCGGCCATCAGCTTTCGTTCTGCATCTGACTCCAATTCGTTCTCGAAGAACAAATCAGAGCCGCAAAAACCAGGACGGAGCAATTCCTACTGATTGGTTTACTCCGTCGGAAATTCGGGATGCACCTTGGATAAACAGTCCTCGTAGGGCGGATTAGCCGAAGGCGTAATCCGCCTACTGCGTGCGACGCTCACGCACGTTCGCCAAAGTTACCATCCGCGTTGCTATCTCCTGCCCAATTCGCCGGAAACAGTCCGGCCTCGACATCTCGGTGAAATGACGAATGCGGCCAATCCAACACGCGGGTCACATATCCGTGCTTGACTGGGTTGATGTAGCAATACTCGATATGGCGTGCATAGTCGGGTTTCGTCGCGGATGAGGTGCTCCCAGAACCGGTTCTGCCATACGCCACGCTCCCGTCTTGCGATCTGTACAGCGGTTAAAGGCTCTGTCTTCGGCAGGGACTTCGCGAAGCGCATTTTGATCAATCTCCACCGCATCGAAAAGTCGGCATCGCCGCGGGGAAGCGTCCAGACCGCATGAAGGTGGTCCGGAAGCACGACAAACGCATCGATAGTGAACGAATAGTCCCGACGGGTCGCTGCAACGGCCGCGCGCAGCGCTGCGATGTGCTCGACGAGCAGCCGCTGCCTACGATCATGAAGATTGACCGTGAAGAACCAGCAGCCACCTGGAACAAATGCACGGCGGTAGTTCGGCATTGCAGCTGCCCCATGAACTAAAGATGGCGGATTACGCCTTCGGCTAATCCGCCCTACTCAGTCCAAGCCGAGTGCGCAACGTGGCAGAAGCTGGATTCCCGGCTCTGCGCCGCAACGCTCCGCGTTGCAGCTGGTCCGGGACACGACCGCGGCTACGCCTCCGCCTTCTGCCTTGTCACCAGCGCCTCGCCAAAGGCCTCGAACAGCTTGCGGTTGATCGGATTGTGCTGCGGGTCGTACTCCGCGTGCCATTGCACGCCGAGGGCAAAGCTCGGGGCTTCCGCGATGCGGATCGCCTCGATGGTGCCGTCCTCGGCGATGCCTTCGATCAGCACGCGCTTGCCGGGATCGAGAATGCCCTGTCCGTGCAGCGAATTGACCCGGATCTTCTCGCAGCCGAGAATCGTGGCGAAGGCGCCGCCGGGCGTCAGCTCGACGTCGTGGCGGTCGGCGAACACCACGGTCGGATCGGGATGGATCTCGCCGTTCTCGAGCCGGGGCATGCGGTGGTTCATGCGGCCGGGGATCTCGCGGATCTCGGGATGCAGCGAGCCGCCGAAGGCGACGTTCATCTCCTGCAGGCCGCGGCAAATGCCGAACAGCGGAATGCCGCGGGCGACGCAGGCGACCGACAGGGCCAGCGCAACTTCGTCGCGGTGGATGTCGTAGGGTTCGTGCTTCTCGCAGGGATCGACGTTGAAGCGGGTTGGGTGAACGTTGGCCCGGGCCCCGGTCAGGATGATGCCGTCGACGGTATCGAGCAGCGCCGGGATATCCGTGATGTCGGGGGCTCCAGCGAACATCAACGGCAAGCCGCCGGAGACTTCGGCCACGGCGCGCAGGTTTCGCTCGCCAACCATCTGGACCTGAAATCGATTCTCGACGCGATAGGAATTCCCGATCACGCCGACGACCGGCTTTCTCATCTGTCGTTCCGCGCCTCCCGATAAGAAGATCCCCCAAAGATGCCCCTCCGATGGAACAAATTCAACAGAGGGGATCGCGGGACGGCAATGCTATTTTCGCGCAAATGCCTCCCGGGCGTCCAACCCGCCTTCCACGGGCAGACCCGCGGCCTTCAGTGCGATTGCCGCTGTCTCACCCGGCGCGGTCAGCCAGGGAAGCTTGGCCTCGATTCCGCGCGTCACGGGCTCCCCGAGCGCGCCTCCGAAGTCGATCGGCCAGAACCCGTTGGGCACCACCTCGGCGGAGAAGCTGCGGATCGCATAGCCCTCGCCCAGGATTGCCTCTGCCTTGTCGCTGGCGACAAGGCGCGCGGTGTTGGGATCCCTGAGATCGCCAAAGCTCACGAGCACGGGGATGAGCTCTCCTTGCACCGGGACAATGCCGGTCTGCCGGCTCATGTCCTTGAACGACACCCGGCTGCCGCGCGCGGCGCCATAGGCGCGGAGCGCCACATAGTTGATGTCGTCGAGGTCGAGCTTGGCGCCCTGCTGGTGCGCCAGCAAGACCACGATGTTCTTGCCTTGGCCGAGATCGACGAACACGGCCTCCCCGCGCGTCGTGGTGCGGCCGCTGCGGTTATAGTTGCGATCGGGCACGACAGCGAGAATGGCCGACCCGGTCTTGATCCCGGCGGGCGTCGTCACCTCGACCGTCAGGCGGTATTTGTGGTCCGGCCGGTTGATCCGGATCTGGTCGCCGCCTACGAGCAAAGCCAACAGCCCGAGCAGACCGGCCCACTTGCTGATAACGCCCAAGCGCCCCTCACTTCCTTTTCGCCACCGCTCTGCACCGTTCGCGCGGCAGCGTCAAACCGGCGCGTTGCCGCTCTTGATCGGAAGCGTGTTTGTCGAAAGAGTGCCCCATTGCAGCCACCAAAGACAGGATACGATGTGACCTTTCCCGCAGATGAACGATCCCGCTCCCGTGCCGACCTCGCGCGGGATCAGGCCTGGGCGATCGCGGCCGGAGGCATCGGCGTCGTTCTGTTCACCGCGCTGCTCGCCTTCACCTGGTATTTTGCCGCCACCCTGCTGCTGATCTTCACCGGCATGCTGCTCGGCCTCGGTCTCAACGCTCTGGTCAATGCGCTCGGCCGCCGGGTCCAGCTGCCTCACACGATCCGGCTTGCAATCGTCTGCGTTGCGCTCGCTTTGCTGCTCGCGGGCGTCGCCTATCTCGGCGGCGCCACCATTGCCGAACAGGCCTCGCTGCTGAGCAAGACCATCAAGTCGCAGATCACCAATGTCAGGTCCCTGCTCGAGAGCCACGGCATCGACACCAGCTTCTTCGACCTCGGCAACGCTGCCTCGGACCCCGCCGCCAACACCTCCTCGGAGGCAACGCCCGCGCCGGCAACGCCTTCGCGCGCTCCGCTGCCCAGTGCCGGCACGCTCGCCTCCAGCGGCGGGGCGATCGTGAGCCAGACCCTCAAGCTGCTGCTCGGCACCATTCACGGCGTCGGCAACATCTTCATCGTGCTGTTCCTGGGCCTGGCCTTCGCCGCCCAGCCCAGCGTCTATCATGACGGCCTGCTGTTCCTGGCACCGGCGCGGCACCGTACCCGTTTCGCCATCGTCATCGACCGTATCGCTGAAACGCTCGAGCGCTGGCTGATCGCCCAGATCATCGTCATGATCGCGGTCGGTGTCGTAACCTGGATCGGACTTGCCGTCATCGGCATCCCCGGCGCGTTCATCCTAGGAATCCAGGCGGGCCTGCTCGCCTTCATCCCCACGGTGGGAGCCATCATCGCCGGCGTCATCGTGGTGTTGGCGAGCCTCGCCTCCGGCTGGATCCCCGCTTTGTCGGCATTTCTGCTGTTCATGGGCGTGCACGCCATGGAAAGCTACGTGCTGACTCCGATCCTGCAGCGCCAGGCACTCGACATCCCGCCGGCCACGCTGTTCGCGTTCCAGATCCTGCTGGGCGTCGTGTTCGGCATCTGGGGCCTGGCGCTGGCGCTCCCGCTGGTCGCGATCGCCAAGGTCATGATCGACCATGTCAAGACCTACGAGGCGTCGCCTCTCGCGGAGGCGGCCTAGAGCATGATCCGGACCCGGAGGACCGCGTTAGCGGAAAGTGTGGAGCGGTTTTCCGATAAGATGATGCTCCCGAGATAAAGCCTCAGGTCGTCAGCACGGTCTCGGTGTGCTCGACCTCGGGAGGCGCGGCAAAATACTGGCCGACCAGGCCGCGCCATTCCGTGAAATTCTCCGAGCCGCGGAAGTCCACAGTGTGGTTCTCCAGCGTCGCCCATTTCACCATCAGCCGGTAACGCTGCGGCTTCTCGATCGACTTGTGCAGCTCGAAGCCGTGAAAGCCCTTGGAGCGGCCGAAAGCGGCCTTGGCCTTGGCAACGGCCGCCTCAAAGTCCTTCTCGCTGCCCGGCTTGACGTCGATTTGCGCGATCTCGGTGATCATCGGCTTTCCACCCTTTTGTTGATGGCCGTGTCTACCGCAGATGGCGACAAAGAAAAAGGCGCTGAAGCGGCGCCCTGCCCGGTCTGGAAATGCAGGCCTGTCAGGCGAACAGCAGGACCGTGCCCGCGACGATCAGCGCACAACCCGCGAACAACACGAACGGCCAGTAGCTGCGTTGCTGCGTGTAGCGGCCTTGCGCACGACGCTCGGTGATCAGCGCGCTCTCGTATTCGTCCGCAGTGGAGAACAGACAGGCGAAACCGCCGCGGGCCGAGGCAGCTTCGGCTTCGAGCGACATCAGGGCGGCTTGCGGATTCCGTCGACGGATCGATTCCATGACCACGATGGTAGGGATCGAATGGTAAACAGAGATTTACCGCAAGCCCGCCCTGCATGCTCACGCGGTGACCGGACGCGCCTGCGATGCGCCGGTCCGCGCCGCGCTCTGGCGGCGCCAGTTCTCCAGCGACAGCGGCAGCTCCTCGGCCGCCTCGACGCGGTTGCGGCCGCCGCGCTTGGCCTGGTAGAGCGCGGTGTCCGCCGAGGCCAGCAGCACCTCCAGCTCGGTGCCGGCCGGACCTCCGGCAACGCCGATGCTGACGGTGGTATCGACCGGACCTTCGTCGACCACGACGCCGGAGGTCTCGAACGCCTCGCGCACGCGCTCGGCGACCAGCACGCCCTCCTCCAGTGAGCATGGCAATAGCGCGGCGAACTCCTCGCCGCCGATGCGGCCCGACAGGTCGGAGATGCGCAAATTGCTGACCACGACGGTGGAGAACAGCTTCAGCATCTCGTCGCCGGCGGGATGGCCGAAGCGGTCGTTGATCGATTTGAAATGGTCGATGTCGAAGATCATCACGGTCACCGGCCGCCCGGCCTTGGCCTCGCGCTCGATCACGCGCGCACAGGCCTCCGAGAAGCCGCGCCGGTTGAGCATGCCGGTCAAGGGATCGGTCGATGCCGCCGTCCGGTGCGCGGTGACGGTGCGTTCCGACACCAGCATGAAGATCACGAACACGGTACCGACGGCGTAGAGAATGAGCTCGACCGCGAACACGGTGACCCAGATGCTCGAGGAGAAGCCGGCATCATGCGGGCGCAGGAAGCTGCCGATCAGGATCGGCAGCATCAACACGCAGCCGTGCATCACCGGCATCACGAAGGCGGGCCAGCGCCGTTGCACGCTCTTGCGCCGTTCGGTCCAGAGCTCGCTCGCAGTCAGCGCCGCGTACACCGAGACGATGCCAGCACCGACGAGCATGCGCAGCATCGATGCCGTGGGATCGAGCAGCGTCGCAGCAGCGACCCAGGCGAGCGCGCCGAGCACGAGCCCCGGCCAGTTCGGGTTGCGGCCGTGGAAGACGCGCGCCGCGTTCCAGACCATGCCGCAGGCGACGAAACCGACCGCGTTCAATGCAAGGTAAATGTGCGGCCCCAGCCTGTCGCCCGCCGCGGTCCATAGTGCGACGGAGGCGGCACCGAGCAGATAGGCGGTGCCCCACCATTTCAGCGCCGGGCTGTTCTCCTGCTTGCCGAAAAATACCATCATGGCGCCGAGCAGTGCGGCGACCATGGTGGCGACCAAATAGAGCGTGATGCTATCGAGCGACATCATGTCGGCCCCCTCTAGAACATAGCAGTTACGCGATCGGCCCAGCCGATTTGCGCGCCCTTCCGAAGGCGACGCTAGGTCTCGCGGGTTCCATTCAGGTTTTCGCCGGTCCCTAAGTTTTCGGGAAACACGCCATCAATTTGCATACAAACGAACAACAAAAAGGGCGCTGAAATCAGCGCCCTTTTGCATCTCATTGAAGCCGCTTTCGCGGCGAATGCGACAAAAGCGATTAACGCTTCGAGAACTGGAAGGACCGGCGGGCCTTGGCCTTGCCGTACTTCTTGCGCTCGACCACGCGCGAGTCGCGGGTGAGGAAGCCGCCCTTCTTGAGCACGGAGCGCAGCTCCGGCTCGAAATAGGTGAGCGCCTTGGAGATGCCGTGACGGACCGCGCCGGCCTGGCCGGACAGGCCGCCGCCGGCGACGGTGCAGATCACGTCGTACTGGCCCGAACGCTGGGCCACGGAGAACGGCTGCTCGATCATCATGCGCAGCACGGGACGGGCGAAATAGACCTCGACCTCGCGCGAGTTGACGGTGACCTTGCCGGCGCCCGGCTTGATCCAGACGCGGGCGACCGCGTCCTTGCGCTTGCCGGTGGCGTAAGCGCGGTTGAACTTGTCGACCTTCTTCTCGTGCTTGGGCGCCTCGGGCGCGGCCGCCGTCTTGAGCTGCGAGAGCTGGTCGAGCGACTGAATGGATTCGGCCATGTTATGCGGCCCTCGTGTTCTTGCGGTTCAACTTGGCGATATCGATCTTCTCGGGCTGCTGCGCCTCGTGCGGATGATCGGCGCCGCCGTAGACACGGAGGTTGCCCATCTGCACGCGGCCGAGCGGACCACGCGGGATCATGCGCTCGACGGCCTTCTCGAGCACGCGCTCGGGATGACGGCCTTCGAGGATCTGGCGCGCGGTGCGCTCCTTGACGTGGCCGACATAGCCGGTGTGCTTGTAGTAGGTCTTCTGCTCGCGCTTGCGACCGGTGAGGACCGCATGCTGCGCGTTGATGATGATGACGTTGTCGCCGCAATCGACGTGCGGGGTGTAGGTCGGGAGGTGCTTGCCGCGCAGGCGCATGGCGACGATGGTGGCGAGGCGGCCGACGACCAGACCCTTGGCGTCGATCAGCACCCACTTCTTCGTCACCTCAGCCGGCTTTGCCGAAAAGGTTTTCATGTCGGAGTTTCCGTGGACGGGAGATATCGGCGCGAACACCGCACCAGACTGCGCGGGGTTCTAGAGAAGAGCGGCGCAACGGTCAATGCCCCAGAGCCGAAAATAACTAAGCAAACCCAATAACTTAAAAATATGGTGCGATATTACCTGTAAAAAGCTCAAACGTTTGGAATGGAATAGGTCGAGGTGACATGGGCGATCGGATCGGGTGAGGTCCCGGACAAGAGGTTCACCTCCCCGACCGCAAGGCGCTTGCCGAGCTTGAGCAGCCGGGCCTCGGCCAGCACGTCCTGCCCGGGCTGGCCCTTGCGCAGGAAGTTGATGTTGAGATTGGTGGTGACGGCGAGCCCGATCGGCCCGATCGCGGACAGCAGCACCACGTACATCGCGAAATCCGCGAGCGCCATCAGCGTCGGCCCGGACACGGTTCCGCCGGGCCGCAACATCCGTTCGCTGTAGCGCTGGCGCAAGAGGCTGGTCTGGCCGTCCGCGCTCTCGATCGTGATGTCGTCACCGCTGAAGGCCTGGGGAAACTCGTCACGGAGGAACCGCTCGAGCTCCGCCACGCTCATTTTCGCTAACGCCATGCCGTCCCCACCCTCGCTTCGCCTGCCCTGTTACATTAAGTTATCGGTGTCATCCAATTGCAATCATCTAGCGGAAGTCGCGTCAATGTCCGTTCAGGCCGCCCGCGCCCCCACCCCGCAACCGCCGATCCTGCTGCGCGAGATCGTCGGCAGCGTCGCCGTGCTCACGCTGAACCGACCAGCCGCGCGCAACAGCCTTTCCGAGGCGATGATCGGACAGCTGCATGCGAGCCTAAACGCAATCGCGGAAGACAAGCACATCCGCGCGGCCGTCATCGCGGCCAACGGCCCCGCTTTTTCCGCCGGCCACGACATAAAGGAACTGACCGCGCGCCGCACCGATCCGGATCGGGGTCGGGCTTATTTTGCGCAGATCATGACGGCCTGCAGCGCGATGATGCAGGCGGTCATGCATCTGCCGAAGCCCGTGGTCGCGGCCGTCCAGGGCATCGCGACCGCCGCCGGCTGCCAGCTCGTCGCCAGCTGCGATCTTGCGATCGCATCGCACGAGGCGAAGTTCGCCACACCCGGCGTCGATATCGGCCTGTTCTGCTCGACCCCGATGGTGGCGCTGTCGCGCAACGTCCCGCGCAAGCAGGCCATGGAGATGCTGCTGACGGGCGAGCCTGTCACGGCCGACCGCGCCCGCGAGATCGGGCTCGTTAACCGTGTCGTTCCCGCCGGCACCGAACTCGGCGCCGCGATCGAGCTCGCGCAACAGGTCGCGTTAAAATCCGCCTACACGATCAAGCTCGGCAAGGAGGCCTTCTACCGCCAGGCCGAGATGAGCCTTGCAGACGCCTATCGCTGTGCCGCAGAGGTGATGACCGAGAACATGATGGCGCGCGACGCCGAGGAAGGCATCGGCGCCTTCATCGAGAAGCGCGCGCCGACATGGCGGGATGAATGACCCCCGCCAACAAGAAAAGATAAGTGATGAACCACGACGCCTATCCCGACAATTACATCCGCGGCATCCTCAACAGCGTGAAATCCATCGCGATGGTCGGGGCCTCGCCGGTCAATGTGCGGCCGAGCTATTTCGCGTTCAAATACCTGATGCAGCGCGGCTACGACATGATCCCGGTCAATCCCGGCCATGTCGGCAAGGAGCTGCTCGGCAAGCCGTTCGTCGCATCACTGTCGGACATCGGCCGCCCCGTCGACATGGTCGACATCTTCCGCAACTCGAGCCACATCATGCCCGTCGTCGAGGAGGCGCTCACGCTCGACCCGCTGCCGAAGGTGATCTGGATGCAGCTCGGCGCGCGCGACGATGCGGCGGCCGCGAAAGCGGAATCAGTCGGGATCAAGGTGGTCATGAACCGCTGCCCCAAGATCGAATATGGCCGCCTGTCGTCAGAAATCTCCTGGATGGGCGTGAATTCGCGCACGCTCAGCTCCAAGCGCGCGCCGGCGCCGACGCAGGGCATGAGGCTGTCCCTCAATCGGATGAGTGTCGGCGGTGGCGACACCGCCGCATCGGATCGCGCTGCGAAGAACAAGAGCGAGCAAAGCTGACGCGATTGCGAAGGCTTCGTTTCGCAAACGCGACAATGCGCAGCACGATCGTTCCCAAAATGATTCCGATGTGACGCCGCGCCTTGACGGCGGGCACGGCGCCGATCAGCATGCCGCGCGAATTTCAGGCCACAAGAACAGGACGCCCAAATGAGCGATCGCCTTCCGGGATTTTCAACGCTCGCCGTGCATGCCGGTGCACAGCCCGACCCCACCACCGGCGCGCGCGCGACTCCGATTTATCAAACGACCTCTTTCGTCTTCAACGATGCCGATCACGCCGCCTCGCTGTTCGGCCTGCAGGCGTTCGGCAACATCTATACCCGCATCGGTAATCCTACCAATGCGGTGCTGGAAGAGCGCGTCGCCGCGCTCGAAGGCGGCACGGCCGCGCTCGCGGTCGCTTCCGGCCATGCCGCGCAGGTCGTGGTGCTGCAGCAGCTGCTTCAACCCGGCGACGAATTCATCGCCGCGCGAAAGCTCTATGGCGGCTCGATCAACCAGTTCACGCACGCCTTCAAGAGCTTTGGCTGGAACGTGGTGTGGGCCGATCCCGACGATATCGCGAGCTTCGAGCGTGCGGTGACGCCGCGCACGAAAGCGATCTTCATCGAGTCCATCGCCAACCCCGCCGGCAGCATCACCGACATCGAGGCGATCTCGACCGTGGCGCGCAAGGCGGGCGTGCCGCTGATCGTCGACAACACGCTGGCTTCGCCCTATCTGATCCGTCCGATCGACCACGGCGCTGACATCGTCGTGCACTCGCTGACGAAATTCCTGGGCGGCCACGGCAACTCGCTCGGCGGCATCATCGTCGATGCCGGCACCTTCGACTGGTCCACGGGCGGCAAGTACCCCATGCTCTCGGAGCCGCGCCCGGAATATCACGGCATCCGGCTGCAGGAGACCTTCGGCAATTTCGCCTTCGCGATCGCCTGCCGCGTGCTGGGCCTGCGCGACCTCGGACCGGCGTTGTCGCCCTTCAACGCCTTCATGATCCTGACCGGCATCGAGACTCTGCCGCTGCGCATGCAGAAGCACTGCGACAATGCCAAAGCCGTTGCCGAATACCTCGCGGGACATCCGGCGGTGGCCTCGGTGAGCTATGCCGGGCTGCCGAGCGACAGGTACAATCAGCTCGCGCGCAAATACGCACCAAAGGGCGCCGGCGCGGTGTTCACCTTCAGCCTGAAGGGCGGCTATGACGCCGGAGTCAGCCTGGTGTCGAAGCTGCAGCTGTTCTCGCACCTCGCCAATGTCGGCGACACCCGCTCGCTGGTGATCCATCCGGCCTCGACCACGCACAGCCAGCTCGACGACGCCGCCAAGATCAAGTCCGGCGCCGGCCCGGACGTGGTCCGGATCTCGGTCGGTATCGAGGACAAGGAAGACCTGATCGCGGATCTGGAACAGGCGCTGGGGACGTAGCGCCTGGGAACGACGGCGGCCGTTTTGGCCGCCGTCGGTTAACCCTCATTAACTATATCTGCCTCATACATCGTGCTTGGATCGCCCCTTTGATTCGGAGCCGACGATGCTGCGCTGGATGGTGCCCGCTCTGGCTGTGATGCTAACGGCCTCGGCGGCCATTGCCGCCGATCTGCCGGCGACGCCGAAGCGGCGCGCGGCCGGGCCGCCGCAGGACCCACCTCAGGTCTATGTCGAAACCGATCCGGATGCGCTGATCTCGCCGGCCTACGGCATCGGCAGCTACATCCGCAACCTGCCGGGCACGCCGCTGCTGCCGGGCTCCCACACCTTGCCTGGCTATTACGGCCGCCCCTGGAGCTACGATTATCAGGGCGCCTATTACGGCGGGAAACAGGTCGATTATTTCTGGCGCCTGCCCTACGCGTGCGGTGTCTACGGCTATTGCTGATCAGCCGGGCTGATGGTGATCAGCCGGGCTGACCCACGGGGACCGCGCGCGGCTGCGCCTGCGCAGACTGCCGTGACGCCAGCCGCTCGACCTGCATCACTGCCAGCGTCAACACCACGATCGCAACCGCCTGATGGGTCAGCGCGAGATCGATCGGCACCTGGTTGAGCAGCGTGAGGATGCCGAGCACCGCCTGCACGCTCACCGCCGCGAACAGCCACAACGCGCCGCTCGCGGCCGCACCTGCACGCGAGCGCACCGCGTCGATCGCATGCAGCAGCGCCAGCACGATCAGCACGTAGGCGGTCATGCGATGCTCGAACTGCACCGTCAGCACATTGTCGAACATGTTGCGCCACCACGGCGTCTCGAACCACAGCCGTTCCGCCGAGGGGATGAGCGCCCCATCGATCTCAGGCCAGGTGTTGTAGGCCCGCCCGGCACGCAAGCCCGCGACCAGCGCACCGAAATAGATCTGCACGAAGGTCACCGCGAGCAGCACCGCGCTCGTGAACCGCAGCCGAGCCGGCGCCGCGATCTGCGGCCGCTGCTCGAGCCGCCGCACCGTCCAGACGATCCCGGCGAAAATCAGGAGCGCGAGCGAAAGATGCGTCGCCAGCCGATATTGCGACACCTCGGTGCGTTCCGTCAGGCCCGAGGCCACCATCCACCAGCCGACCGCCCCCTGGAGGCCGCCGAGCGCGAACAGCAGCCACAGCCTGCGCTTCAGCTCACCCGACAGTCCGCCGCGCCAGAGGAAGAACAGGAACGGCAGCAGATAGGCGACGCCGATGAAGCGGCCGAGCAGCCGGTGGCTCCACTCCCACCAGAAGATCGTCTTGAACTCGGACAGGCTCATGCCTGAATTCAGCTCGCGATATTGCGGGATCTTCTTGTAGGCCTCGAACGCCTCGGCCCATGCCGCTTCCGACAGCGGCGGAACACTGCCCGTGACCGGCTTCCATTCGACGATCGATAGGCCCGATTCCGTCAGCCGTGTCGCACCGCCAACCAGCACCATCAGTGCGATCAGCGCGGCCACACAGATCAGCCACCAGCGCACGGCGCGATGCGGCTCGGATGGGGCGGAATTCGTCGTCATTTCAAGGACAAAACCAAGCCTGTGGCGAAGAGACTTGAACCCGGTTGAGTGCCCCTTATAGTCCCCCGCTCCCGCAGCGCAAGTAACGCGAAAGCCTTAAAGTTCCCGCCATGACGATCCGCACCCGCAAGTTCCTCGGCGCCATCCTGCTCCTGGTGCTGGCCACCGTTTGGGCCCTGCTCGGCATGGCGGCGGCGCAGATGCCGTGGATCGCCGAATCCGGCTGGCGGCAGGCGATCTACTACGTCGTGGTCGGCATGGGCTGGGTGCTGCCGGCGATGCCGATCGTGAGCTGGATGCAGCGGCCCGATCGCCTCAGGTCTGGCTCGTAGAGCTCCCGGTCGGCCGCACCGGCGCAAAAGCGGCGCCCGACACCAGCACGCGCAGCATCCGCAGCGAGCGCACCCGCCCGTCCCAGGAGATCCGCGGCAGCGCGCGCAAGTTCGTCCGTCCCTCCGCCTCCACGATGCCCGGGATCGTCGAGGCCGCGCTGGCGAAGCCCGCCTGCTCCGCCATCACGACGTGGCTGCGCCGGAACGAAGCGCGGTCGCCGAACGGATAGGCGAAATGCCTGATCTCGCGGTTGAAAGCCGATTCCGCCACGGCCTTGCCCATCGTCATCTCGCGCAGTGCGGCCGCGTCCTTCATGTTGGCCAGCATCGGATAGTTCACCGTTGCGCTGCCGATCGTCACGAGCGGATCGCCGGCGAGCCTGGCGAGGTCCTCCCAATCCATCGACGCCTCGCGCGAGAGCGCGGCGAGGTCGATCCGGTAGCGCGTACAGAGATCGGCGATCGCGGCCGACAGATCCGCCGGCGGCAGCGAGCGCAGCCAGCTCTCCAGATGCGAGAACAGCGCCTGCTTCCCGGCCTTGTCGGCGACCGTGAAGCGCTGCTCCTTGTCGCCCATCATCAGGTCGATGCGGCTCTCGCGCGCGATCACCTGCTCCAGGGCGAGCCACCAGGCCTCGCCGACGCCGTCGGGAAAAGCGGTCGGCACATAGATCGTAAAAGGCACGGCGTGACGCGCCAGCACCGGATAGGCGAAGGTGATGAGATCCTTGCCGGCGCCATCGAAGGTCAGCGCCACGAAGCGACGCTTCTCCGGCAGCATCACCGCGCGCCGGCAGACCTCGTCCATGCCGAGAAAATCGTAGTTCCACCGCTTCAGCGCGCGGATGGCGCGATCGAGGAATTGCGGCGTAATCTCGTGCTCGCGCAGCGGCTGAAATCCGCGCCGCCGAGGCCGCACGTAGCGGAAACGCAGGATGGCGCCGGCACCGCGACTGCGCAGCATGGCCTGGCCGGTGAACCAGGCCAGCTCGAGGCGCAGCCGTTCCAACCATCTGTCGTCGGAAGCCAAAATCCCACCCTTCGCGCGCGCCGGCGGTCAGTTCCCTCGCCCCAGTCATTACCCTTTGTTGACCTTTGTTTGCAAAGGTCGGCCACGGGCCGAAATACGTATTCTCGATTTCTCGACAGGTTTCGCGAATGACCATGGCTGCGGCGATGCAAAGCCGGACGGCAGAAGCGCCAGCGCGGTCGAGAGCGAGCCGTATCGCGCGAGTGGAGATCGTCACGGATCTCGCCGAGGCCGAGGCGGTCTGGCGCGGCTTCGAGGCGAGCGGCCATCTTTTCACGCCCTACCAGCGCTTCGACCTGCTCGACCCCTGGCAGCGGCTGGTCGGCGCCCGTGAAGGTGCCCGGCCGTTCATTGTGATCGCCCGCGACGCCGATCGGCGCCCGCTCCTGCTGCTGCCGCTCTCGCTGCGGCAGGGCCACGGCGTGCGCACCGCCGGCTTCATGGGCGGCAAGCACACCACCTTCAACATGGGCCTGTGGAACGCCGAGTTCGCAGCAGAGGCCGCCAGCGCCGATCTCGATGCACTGCTTGCGCCGCTCGGCGAGCACGCCGACGTGCTCGCACTGACACAGCAGCCCGAGCGCTGGCACGACCAGCAGAACCCATTTGCAGCCCTGCCGCGGCAGCGCCCGATCAACGGCTGTCCGCGATTGGTGATGGAGCCGGGCGGCCCGCCGGCATCGCGGATCAGCAATTCCCTGCGCCGACGCCTCAAGAGCAAGGAGAAGAAGCTTCAGTCCCTCGCCGGCTACCGCTATCACCTGGCGACGTCCGAGGCAGACATCATCCGCCTGCTCGACTGGTTCTTCCGTGTCAAGCCGGCTCGGATGGCGGAGCAGAAGCTGCCGAACGTCTTCGCCGAACCCGGCGTCGAGCAGTTCGTCCGCAGCGCCTGCCTCGCGCCGCGCGGCGAAGGTCATGTCATCGACATCCATGCGCTGGAATGCGACGAGGAGGTGATCGCGATCTTCGCCGGCGTCGCCGACGGCGAGCGCTTCTCGATGATGTTCAACACCTACACGATGTCCGAGCACGCCCGCTACAGCCCCGGCCTGATCCTGATGCGCTACATCATCGACCGCTACGGCGAACGCGGCTACCGCTCGCTCGACCTCGGCATCGGCTCGGACGATTACAAGCGGATGTTCTGCAAGGACGACGAGGCGATCTTCGACAGCTTCGTCCCCCTGACCTCGCGCGGCAAGCTCGCGGCCATGGCGATGTCCTCGCTCAGCCACGGCAAGCGGCTGGTGAAGCAGAACCAGATGCTGTTCGACATGGCCCGCCGGCTACGGCAGGCGTTCGGGTAGCTCTTTCCACTTGCACGGCTGTCTTCCCTTCTCCCCTTGTGGGAGAAGGTGGCGCGAAGCGCCCGATGAGGGGTATGCCTCCGCGAGCTCGAATGGAAAGGTGAACTCGCGGAGAGATACCCCTCACCCGTCTCGCCGCTAACGCGGCGAGCCACCCTCTCCCACAAGGGGAGAGGGTAAGAAAGCCTACGCCGCCACCACGCGCGGCGTCTCGGCGGCATCGGACGGCTGCACCGGCTTGCTCAGCATCGCCACCGCGCTGAAGCCGACGGCTCTAAGCTGCTCGCACATCTGCGCGCGCGCATCCGCCGCCATCGACGCATCGGGCACCACGACGGCGCGGGCATGGGCCGTCAACAGGTCGGCCGGCAGGTCCGAGGCGCTGCCGGCGTCGATCAGCACGTGATCGTAAGCTCGCAGCAGCGCGTCGATCGCGAGTGCGACGCGCGGCGACTGCAGCAGGCTGCGGTCGAAGCCGGGACGGCCGGCCATCACCAGATGCAGCCGCGACAGCTTGTCCCGGGTGATGACTTGCGCGAACGAGGCCTCGCCCTGCATCAGCTCGGCAAGGCCGGGAGCCTGCGCATCGGCGGAGACTGCGGCAATGGTCGGCGAGGAGGCGGCGAGATCGACTACGACGACGCGTGCATCGCGCGCCAGGTTCCGCGCCAGCGTCAGCGTCGACAGCGTGATGGCCTCGCCGGGCGCCGTGCCGAGCACCGTAACCTTCTTGGCCGCAGCGCCCGCGGCACGCAGATCGTCGGCCAGACGCTCGATCTCGGCGAATTCACTCGTATCCAAATCGGCCGCCATCTCCGGCTGCAGCGGCGCGGGCTCCGCCAACACCGGATCGAGCATTGGTTCGCCGCCCCTGTCGACCACGGGCTCGATGGCCCGCTGAACGACCAGCGGCTCCTGGCGCACCGGCGTCTGCGCGGAGCCCATTGCCGCGCCCGGCGCGGTCTGGCGCAGCAGCTCGCCGGTGACGACGACGCCGGACGAGAGCAGCAGCGTTGCGATCGTTGCGATCAGCACGATCGGCAGCTTCTTCGGATAGGCCGGCGTGTTCGAGACGATGGCGCGCGAGATGATGCGGCCGTCAGTCGGCGCGGTGTCGATGGTCTCGCGGGTGTTGGCCTCGCGGTACTTGGCAAGATAGGTCTCGAGCAGATCACGCTGCGCCTTGGCCTCGCGCTCCAGCGCGCGGAGCTGGACGTCCTGGCCGTTGGTGGAGGCCGCCTGCTTCTTGAGCTGCTCGAGGCTCACGGTGAGGCCATCGACCCGACCGCTGGCGATGCGGGCGTCGTTCTCGAGCGAGCGCGATATCTTGGCGGCTTCGTCTCGAATCTGATTGTCGAGGTCGCCGAGCTGAGCCTTCAGCTCCTTGATGCGGGGATGATTGCCGAGCAGCGTCGACGATTGCTCGGCGAGCTGCGCCCGCAGCGTCACCCTCTGCTCCGACAGCCGGCGCATCAATTCGGAGTTCACGACCTCGGACGCCTCGATCGGCTTGCCGCTCTGGAGCATCTCCTTGATCAGCCGTGCCTTGGATTCCGCATCCGCCTTCATCGAGCGCGCATTGTTGAGCTGGGTATTGACCTCGCCCATCTGCTGGTTCGACAGCGTGGTGTTGTTGGTTCCGACGAACAGGCTGGACTTGGAACGGAAGTCCTCGACCCGCGCCTCGGCGTCCGAGACCTTCTTGCGCAAACTCTCGATCTCGCCGGCCAGCCATTGGCTGGCGTTCTTGGCCTGCTCCTGGCGCGCGGCCTGCTGCAGCACGAGATAGCCGTCGGCGATCGAGTTGGCGACGCGCGCGGCGAGCTCGGGATCGGCGGACTGGAATTCGACCACGATCACGCGCGACTTGTCGACGGCGTAGGCCGAAAGTCGCTCGTAATAGGAATCGAGCACGCGCTCTTCCGGCGTCATCGCGAACGGATCGCGGACGATACCGATCAACGCGGCAAGCGACTTCAGCGGCGAGATGCCCTGCAGCACCGGGTCGAATTCGGGGCGCTCGGCGAGCTTGTTCTTCTTGATGATCTCGCGCGCCAGATCGCGCGACAGCACCAGTTGCACCTGGCTGGTGACGGCCTCGGCATCGAGCGCCTGCCGCTCCTCGGTGCGGTCGCTGTTCGGACGCAGGAACACGTTCTCGCGGCCGTCGATCAGAATCCGGGTTTCAGATTTGTAGCGCGGCGTGACGAGATTGACGATGGCGAGCGAGGCAACGAGCGCCAGCACCGTCGGCACGATGACCCAGCCGCGCTTGCGCGCCAGGGCCGCACCGAGCGCGTGCAGGTCGATGTCGCCGGATTCGACCTGCCCAGGCTTGGCGATGACGGGCGCGGGCTTCGCTTCGGGCTTCGCTTCGATCTTGGCCTCAACCTTGGCTTCGATCTTTTCGGCTTCCGCTTCGCGCTTTTCAGCCTTCGCTTCGCTCTTGGGCGCAGCTTCGCCTTTGGACTTCGCGACGGCCCGCGCGATCACAGCCTTGTCCTTGCCGGCACGCCAGAACGCTAAACGCATCGAACACTCCCGCAGGGCAATGCTGCGACTCTACCTCAACCGGGGCGATTACACTCCATTAAGGTTGCCGCTGGGTTAATCGTGACGACCCGCGCCTTGTGCACGTCGACCCGTCACCGTTTGTTAACCACGAGGCCCCTTAATCCATCTCGATTTTTCACGAGAATTGTTCGGCAAGTCGCCGTCGAGCTGGTTTTGATCATGCCCCCCTCTCCCGACCGGCCGCTTCGCATCCTTCACGCCGTGCGCGCTCCGGTCGGCGGCATCTTCCGCCACATCCTCGACGTCGCCAACGGCCAGGTCGACCGCGGCCATCATGTCGGCATCCTCGCCGACAGCCTCACCGGCGGCGAGCGCGCCGACAAGGCGCTGACCGAGCTTGCGCCGCGCCTGAAGCTCGGCGTCCACCGCATGGCGATCCGCCGCGAGCCGTCGCCCGATGACGTCCTGGTATGGCTCCGAATGCGGCGGCTCATCGCCACGCTCAAGCCCGACGTGCTGCACGGCCACGGCGCCAAGGCCGGTGCCTTCATCCGCATGCGGCGGCGCTCTGACGACACGATCCGGATCTACACCCCGCATGGCGGCTCGCTGCATTATCCGCTCAACACCTTCAAAGGCGAGTTCTACGCGCGGCTCGAACGCGCGCTGATGGACTCCACGGACCTGTTCCTGTTCGAGAGTGCCTTTGCGCGCGACACCTATCAGCGTATCGTCGGCACGCCCAAGGGCGTGGTGCATTGCGTCTTCAACGGCGTGACGCCGGAGGAATTCGAGCCGGTCATCACCGCCGAGGATGCGACCGACCTGTGCTATGTCGGCGAGTTCAGGCACATCAAGGGCGCCGACCTGCTGGTCGATGCCGTGGCGCGCCTGCACGAGGGCGGCAAGAAGGTCACGCTCACGCTCGGCGGCGACGGCGAGGAGACGGCCGCGCTGAAGGCGCAGGTCGAGCGGCTCGGCCTGGCGAACGCCATCCGCTTCATCGGTCACGTCAAGGCGCGCTACGGCTTCTCCAAGGGGCGGCTGCTCGTCGTCCCCTCGCGCGGCGATTCCATGCCTTATGTCGTGATCGAGGCCGGGGCCGCGGGCATTCCGATGATCGCATCCAAGATCGGCGGCATTCCCGAGATCCTGGGCGTCGACAGCCCCGCACTGTTCGGCCCGAGCGATCCCGAGGCCATGGCGGAGGCGATCGCCTCAGCGCTGGACGATCCGCAAACCACCGCGCAACGCGCACTTTCCTTGCGCGAGCGCATCTCGGCGCACTTCTCGCAAGCCGCGATGGTCGAGGGCGTGCTCGCCGGCTATCGCGACGCATTTGCCAATCATTAACCATCCTTAAGTCCAGCTTTAGAGAATCTTCCGATTTGTTCGATAATCGAAGCGCCAGGGTATGCTTGCCCGGGCGCGCAATGCCGTGCCGCGGGTTCTGGAATGGACGTGAACGCCCGTGGAACCGCTCAACGCACGCTCGATGCTCGATGCCGCGGCCAGCGCTGCGGCAAAGCCTGCTGACCAGCCCTTCGTGGAGCGCCGTCGCCGGCTCTCGCCTGCCGCGCTCGACGTCGTCAACCAGAAGGTCGCCCGCGCCTATTCGCCGATCGTGATCGCCGGCTTCGTGCGCCTTGCCGATTTCGCGCTGCTGAGCCTCGTCGGCATCGCAATCTATCTCGGCTACGTCATGCCGCTCGCGGGGGCGTTCAGCTGGATCTATCCAGCCGAGGTCATCGCCGTCGCCATCGCCGCCGTGGTCTGCTTCCAGGCTGCCGACATCTACCAGGTGCAGCTGTTCCGTGGTCAGCTCCGGCAGATGACGCGGATGATCTCGTCCTGGTCGTTCGTCTTCCTGCTCTTCATCGGCATCTCCTTCTTCGCCAAGTTCGGCAGCGAAATCTCGCGGCTGTGGCTCGCCGCCTTCTACTTCCTCGGACTCGCCGCGTTGATTGCCGAGCGCCTGGTGCTGCGCGCGCTGGTCCGCGCCTGGGCGCGCCAGGGCCGGCTCGACCGCCGCACCATCATCGTCGGCTCCGACAGCAACGGCGAGCAGCTGGTCGAGGCGCTGAAGGCGCAGGAGGATTCCGACATCCACGTGCTCGGCGTGTTCGACGACCGCAACGACAGCCGCGCGCTCGACACCTGCGCCGGCGCGCGCAAGCTCGGCAAGGTCGACGACATCGTCGAGTTCGCCCGCCGCACCCGCGTCGACCTCGTGCTGTTCGCGCTGCCGATCTCGGCGGAGACGCGCATCCTGGAGATGCTGAAGAAGCTCTGGGTGCTGCCGGTCGACATCCGCCTCTCCGCGCACACCAACAAGCTGCGCTTCCGGCCCCGCTCCTATTCCTATCTCGGCGAGGTGCCGACGCTCGACGTGTTCGAGGCGCCGATCACCGATTGGGACCTGGTGATGAAATGGCTGTTCGACCGTATCGTCGGCAGTCTTGCGCTGCTCGCAGCCCTGCCGGTGATGGCGTTGGTTGCGCTCGCGGTGAAGCTCGACAGCCCCGGCCCGGTGCTATTCCGACAGAAGCGGTTCGGCTTCAACAACGAGCGCATCGACGTCTACAAGTTCCGCTCGATGTACCACCATCAGGCCGACCCGACCGCCTCGAAGGTGGTGACCAAGAACGATCCGCGCGTCACCCGCGTCGGCCGCTTCATCCGCAAGACCAGCCTGGACGAGCTGCCGCAGCTCTTCAACGTGGTGTTTTCAGGCAATCTGTCGCTGGTCGGCCCGCGCCCGCATGCGGTGCAGGGCAAGCTGCAGAGCCGGCTGTTCGACGAAGCCGTGGACGGCTATTTCGCCCGCCACCGCGTCAAGCCGGGCATCACCGGTTGGGCCCAGATCAACGGCTGGCGCGGCGAGATCGACAACGAAGAGAAGATCCAGAAGCGCGTTGAGTTCGACCTCTATTACATCGAGAACTGGTCGGTGCTGTTCGACCTCGTCATTCTCCTGAAGACGCCGATCTCGCTGCTGACCAAGAACGAGAACGCGTATTGAGTTTCTCTGTCATGCCCCGCGTAGGCGGGGCATCCAGTACTCCGTAGCGCCAGTGGTTTCCACGATAGGCGCCGCGGAGTACTGGATCGCCCGGTCAAGCCGGGCGATGACGGCTGTGTTGTGGCGCATGAGTTGCGTAAGCGTATGAGCGTGTGATGGCGTATGCGGCGACAGCCGGTGGAGTGAACGCAGCCGCAACGGCCGCGCCCGGCGTGCTGGCGTTGCAGCGCGCGCTGGTGTGGCTGGTCGGCGCCTCTGGCGCCATCGTCTTCATCGAGCCGAGCCCTTACGAGATCGCGACGCTGCTCGCGACCGTCACCTTTTTCGCCACCGGCCTGCGCCTGCGTCTCGTGCTGATGCCGCTGCTGTTGATGCTGATCCTGCTCAATGTCGGCTACACCATCAGCGCGATTCCGCTGTACGAGCGGACGGAGGTGGTGAGCTGGATCGCGACCTCCTGGTACATGGCGGTGACCGTGGTGTTCTTCGCCATGGTCATCTCCGAGGACACCGAGGCCCGGCTCGACATGCTGCGACGCGGCCTCGTGGTCGGCGCGATGATTGCCTCGCTGCTGGCGATCGCCGGCTACTTCCACCTGATTCCCGGCGGCAACGACCTCTTGACGCTCTACGGCCGCGCGCGCGGCACCTTCAAGGACCCGAACGTGCTCGGCGCCTACTTGATCCTGCCGGCGCTGTTCGCGCTTCAGAGCGTGGTCTCCGATAAATTGGCCAAGGCATTCCGCAACGTCATCGCCTTCGGCATCATGTCACTGGCGATCCTGCTCGCCTTCTCGCGTGCGGCCTGGGGCGGCCTGGTGCTGACCTCCGCCTTCATGCTGGCGCTGATGGTGCTGACCAGCCACACCAATGCGCAACGTTCGCGCATCGTCATCATGGCGATCGTCGCCGCGGTGCTCGGCCTCGCGCTGATCGCCGTGCTGCTGTCGTTCGATTCCACGGCGGAGATGTTCAAGCAGCGCGCGAGCTTCGGCCAGAGCTATGACGAAGGCCGCTTCGGCCGGTTCGGCCGGCACATCCTGGGTGCGGAGATGGCGCTCGATCTGCCGTTCGGCATCGGTCCACTGCAATTCAACCGCTACTTCCCCGAGGACACCCACAACTCCTACCTCAACGCCTTCATGTCCGGCGGCTGGCTCTCCGGCGTGTGCTATCCCGCGCTGGTCTTCACCACCGTCATCATGGGTTTCCGCCACGTCTTCATCCGTGTGCCGTGGCAGCGCGCCTACCTCGCGATCTTTTCCGCCTTCCTCGGCACCGTCGGCGAAAGCTTCGTGATCGACACCGACCACTGGCGGCACTTCTGGATGATGCTGGGCGCAGTGTGGGGGATGATCGCAGCCGCGCAAGCCTACAAGCTCAGGTCCGGCGAGGACGCTTCTTCAGCTTGAGATCCGGCCGCTTTTCCGGCGGCGTGTCGAGCAGACCTTTCAGTGCCTCGGTCGCCGCGAGCGTGCCCTTGTATGCTTCATTGGAGAAGCGAAGCAGCAGCCGCAATTCCTCGTCGGAATAGCCGTTGCAGACGTTCTCCATCGCCTGCTGCATCGGCACGTAATACTGGCCGAGGCCGGCGATCGCCTCCGGCACGACCGTGATGAAGACCTTGCGACGATCCTTCTCGTCTCTTTCGCGCCGCACCAGGCCCGCCTTTTCGAGCCGGTCGACAACACCGGTGATGGCACCGGTGGTCAGGCCGGTGACCTCGGCGAGCCGCCCTGCCGTGACGCGGCCTTCGAGATACAGGATGTCCATGCATTCGAGATCGGAATTGGCAATTCCGGCAACGTTGGCAACGGTCTGTCCGTAGAGCACGCCCTGCGCGGAGGACCTGCGCATGGCGTCCTCGAGTTCCTGCAGCAGCGCAGCGCGCGCCTTCGTCCTTGACAAGGCCCACCTCATCTCTTAGGCAATATATATCTTAGTAACTAAGATATTTAGTGACCGTAATTTCTCTTGCACCACGGAAACGTCGGGAGCAAGCCATGGCCCACCGTACCCGCAAGGCGCTGATCATCGGCGCCGGCATCGCCGGCCCCGTCGCCGCGATCCTGCTGCGCCGCGCCGGCATCGAATCCGCGATCTACGAGGCCTGGCCCTATTCGAAAGGGACCGGCGGCGGCCTGCAGATCGCACCGAACGGCATGCATGTCCTGGACGAGATCGGGCTGGCGAAGCAGCTGATCGACCGCGGCTCGGTCGCGGAAGCCTTCAACTTCTATTCGCAGGGCGGCGAGAAGCTCGGCTCGATCAACCGCGACCTGGCGCGGCGCTTCGGCCAGCCGGCCGTCAACATCGCGCGCGCCACGCTGAACGAGATCCTGATCGACAAGGCCTGGTGCGCCTCTGTCTCGCTCTATTTCGAGAAACGCCTGATCAAGATCGAGGATCGCGGCGACCAGCCGATTATCGCCTACTTCGCCGACGGCACCACCGCCGAAGGCGACTTCCTGATCGGCGCCGACGGCGTGCACTCGGTCGTGCGCCGCCAGGTGGTGCCTGACGGCCCGCAGCCGTTCGACACCGGCCTGATCGGCTTCGGCGGCTTCGTGCCGCATGCCGTGCTCGACGGCAGATCCAGCGGCCAGCACGTCGAAACGACCTTCGGCCAGAGCGGCTTCTTCGGCTACGGCTATTGCAGCTCCGATCCGAAAGACGGCGTGATGTGGTGGAGCACGCAGCCGGCGCACGGCATGGACGCGGCGACGTTCCGCGCGCTCGACCATGCGACGCTGAAGCAGCATCTGCACAGCTTCCATCACGGCTGGCATGATCCGATCCCCGCCATCATCGAAACGGCCGAGAACATCGTGGTCACCGACACGCTCGACGTCGCGACCCTGCCGACCTGGTCGCGCAAGCGTTCGCTTCTGATCGGCGATGCCGCGCACGCGACCAGCCCTCACGCCGGCCAGGGCGCCTCGCTGGCGCTGGAGGACGCGATGCGATTTGCTCGGCTGATGCAGGAGGGCCAGGAGCTCGGCGCCACTTTCCAGGCCTTCGAGGCCGAGCGCCGCCCGCGCACCGAGAAGATCGTCGCGATCGCCCGCCGCAACGGCAACAACAAGCGCGAGTTCAGCGCCACCGGCGCCTGGATGCGCAATCAGATGCTGAAATGGCTGCTGCCGCTGGGCGCCAAGGGCATGGACTTCATGTACGCGTACGATGCGCGGGCGGCGTGACAGAGACGGTGCCGTAGGGCGGGCAAAGCGCAGCGTGCCCACCACCGAGAGATGGTGGGCACGGCGCGTTGCGCCTTTGCCCACCCTACGAGAGCCAACCTAGCTCTCCACTTTGAACGTCAGCCCGGCATTGTCCTGCAGCCGCTTGATCAGCTTGTGCTGCATCGCTGCGCCCGGCGTCCAGAAGCCGGCGGGAACGTCGCTCGCATCGCGCAGCAGGCAGATGGCGCATTCGGAGATCATCTTCGAGGTCGAGCCGTAGCCGGGATCGCGGTCGCCGGTGACGCCGGCGCGGACCATGCGGCCGTCGGGGGCGATCGCGACATAGAGCAGGTTGAACAGGCCGTTCTCCCGCTCCTCCTTCGACGGCCCCTCGCCCGGCTTCGGCGCGTTCGGGCCGGTCTTCTCGGCATTGGCCGCCATCACGCGCTTGGCGTTGGCCTCACCCTTCTCGCCGGGGCCAGTCAGCACCATCTCGTCGTAGACGAAGTCCTTCCCGTAGGGAAAGCCCATCAGCATGTTGGAGCGATGGACGTTGCGGGTGTTGATCAGCGCCATCATGAACGGCGCGGCCCAGGATTGCAGGTCCTCCTCGAAGACCGCCCTGTTGCCCTTGGGCTGCTTCGGGCCGGTGAAATCAGGCGTCAGCGCGAAGTGGTCGTTGAGGATGGCGACGAGGCTGAGATCCTTGGCGACGGCGTCGAAGGTCGCCTTCGCGCTCGCCGCCGTGCCGCCTGACAACGTGCCGCGCATGTCGCGCACGCGGCCCTTCACGCGCGGTGCCGGCGCGCCGAACACGCGCCTGGCTTCCTCCTGCACGAAGAAGGTGCCGAGCTCGAACGGCACGGAATCATAGCCGCAGGAGAACACGATGCGCGCGCCGCTCGCCTTGGCCGCCGCCTCGTACTTGTCGATCATCTGCCGCATCCAGACCGGCTCGCCGCAGAGATCGAAATAATCCACACCCGCAGCGACGCAGGCAGCTAACAGGTCCTCGCCGTAGAACTGGTAGGGGCCGACCGTCGTGATCACCGATTTGGTTTGCGCCACCATCGCCTTCAGCGACGCCGCATCCGACGCATCCGCCACGATCAGCGGCGTGTCGGCCGGCGCGCCGATCGCATCTCGCACCGATGTCAGCTTGTCGAGGCTGCGTCCCGCCATCGCCCATTTGAGCGCCGTGTCGTCCTTGTAGTGCGCCGCCAGATATTCGGCGACGAGCTGACCGGTGAAACCGGTTGCGCCGTAGACGACGATGTCGAATTTCGCAGAGCTCATGATCGGCCTTTACTTCTTCGCGTAGCTCACGCCCATGCCGGCACGGACGTCGCTTTGAATGCCATAGGGCGGGATCGGATAGCGCAGGCCGTTCTTCGCCAGCGCCTTCATGCCCTCGATTGCCTTGGCGAGATGCGAGGGCTTCAATGCCATCAGCATCTCCTCGTCCGGCACGCCGCCATAGCGCCGTTCGGCATAGCATGGCAAGGACAGGCTGGGCTCCCCAGTCTTGAGCGCCCGCCCCCATGAATCGGCGCAGGCGGTCTCGCCAACCACGCCCCATTCGAACTTCTTGTAGCCGGTATATTGCAGCCCGTTGATCAGGATGATCATCTGCCCCGGCGTCGCATAGACGAGGCAGATATCGGGAGGATCGAGCCGGCCGCTCGCGAGCGGGCTGACGGCGAGCGCCTGATAGTGCCCGAACGGAACCACGTCCAGCGCCGCCTGGCGGTTGCGCGCGTCCTCCGCCGTGCCGTGCCAGACCCCGACATAGTTTTCGCCGGCGAGCCATTTCTCGTCCTGCGGCGCAAGACCGATCACCGCACGGCATTGGCTACCCACGAGATCGTCGGCGGTGATGCCGACGGTCCAGCCCAGGCGCGCAGCCATGCTGACGATCTGGTCGGTGGTGTGAATTGCGTTCGGGCGGCGGATCTTCGGGATCGCCTCCATTTCTGCGACGCTCGCGAACAGCTTCATGCCGATCACGTTCGTCTTCAGCCGCAGCAGGCTGTTGAGATCGGCGACGAGGCCGGCAAGGTCGATCCTGCCCGTACTCTGCTGTTGCATGGCTTCCTCCGCGCCGGCGATGGTGCGCCGCGTATTCTTGTTTTGCGGCTTTGTTCTAGTCCCTGCCCGGTCCCGGAAGCAACTCGGAGATCCTGCCCATCAGACGGTAAGCGGTAAGACCGATCCACTCGCGCACCGCAACTTCGGTTCGTCTCAAGCCGTCCGCGCCCATGTTGGTGAAGGAGAATAGATCCTCACGTCCTCCCATCCGCCAGTCCACCGGATAGGCCTCGACGTCAAATCCGGCCTTGCGGAAGATCCCCATCGAGCGCGGCATATGGAAGGCCGACGTCACCAGGAGCCAGCGCTCGCCGGGCTTTGGCGATACCAATTGCTTGGTGAAGATCGCATTCTCCCAGGTGTTGCGGGAGTTACGCTCGAGGATCAGGCGGTCCTTCGCGATGCCGAGATTCTCCAGGATCGGCGCGGAATAGTCGGCCTCCCTGGCCTCGCTCGACACCAGGTTCGCGGAGCCTCCGGTGAAGACGATGCGCGCATTGGGGTAGCGGCGCGCAAGCTCGGCCGGCGCAAACAGACGATCGGCCGCGTGCGCGACGACCGGCGTGCGATGCGCCGCCGACAGATCGGTGTCGACCGAGCCGCCGAGCACGATGATGCCGTCGGGCGCGCCGCGCGAGGCGTCCCACGCCGGGAAGCGCGACTCCAGCGGGTAGATCAGGAGATTGCCGAGCGGCGAGAACGCCGCGAGCGCCAGCAGCACCAGCGTGGTCACGGCAAGCCGGCGGCCAAACGCGGCAAAGCGCGTCGCCATCAGCACGACAGATACAATTCCGAGCTCGACCAGAAGATTGATCGGCAGCAGCGCGACGCCAATGGTCTTGGAGAGAGCGAAAAACAGAGGAGCCTCGCTGGAATGATCGTGCCTGCCATGCGCGGGCTTGGCCGGCACGGCCTTGTTCGGAAATCCTTCTTGAAAGAGGATCGATCGCCGGGTCAAGCCCGGACCGATCAAACCAACCGGACGCGGCAAATGACCCATCATCACCTGCATTCCAGCCCCGAAACCTGCCATTGGGGCTTCTTCGAAGCCGCACTCGAGCCCGTCCTCACCGTGGCCAGCGGCGACGAGGTGACGGTCGACACCATCAGCGGCGGTCCCGACATGCTGCCTGATCGCGACAGGTTTCACATTCCGCCCGAGATGCACGAGGTTCATGCCAGGAGCGAACGCATGCTGCCGGGCCACATCCTCACCGGTCCGATCGCGGTCGAAGGGGCCGAGCCCGGCGACGTGCTCGCGGTCGAGATCCTCGACGTGCAGCTCCGGCAGGATTGGGGCTGGAACATGATCAAGCCGCTGTCCGGCACCCTGCCCGACGATTTCCACGAGACGCGGATCCTGAACATTCCGCTCGACCGTACCAGGATGGTCGGCCGCATGCCGTGGGGCCTCGACCTGCCGCTGAAGCCGTTCTTCGGCGTGATGGGCGTATCGCCGCCGCCAGCCTGGGGCCGCATCTCCTCGCTGATCCCGCGCGCGATGGGCGGCAATCTCGACAACAAGGAGCTCGGCGCAGGTGCGACGCTGTATCTGCCGGTGTTCGTGCCGGGGGCGATGTTTTCCTGCGGCGACGGCCATGGCGTGCAGGGCGACGGCGAGGTCTGCGTCACCGCGATCGAGACCGCGCTGCAGGGCCGCTTCCGCCTGACGCTGCGCAAGGACCTGAAGCTCGACTACCCCCGCGCCGAGACGCCGACGCATTACATGACCATGGCGATGGACCCCGATCTCGACCAATGCGTGGTGCGCGCGCTGCGCGACATGATCGCGCTGCTCGGCGAAACGCGAAATCTGTCGCGCGAGGATGCCTACACGCTGTGCAGCCTCGCCGCCGATCTCCGGGTGACCCAGACCGTCAACGGCGCCAAAGGCATCCATTGCATGATCGAAAAGGCGATCGTGCACGGCTGAGCCGCCGCGCCCTTTCCTGACCTGCCGACATCACGCCGCCGCCCGGTCTTCCCGGCGGCGCGTCGTGGCGTGCCTGATTCCCAAGCGATTCCAATCACGTGACCTTCGGCCCCAGCGCTGATTTGACTTCCACCCCCGAACCTAAATAGAGTCTTAATCGTTACTTTTATGTACCCGAGTAAGAGGCTAGCGTTCGGGCCATGGCCACCGAAAAAGCCGAGACTGACCGCATTCCCGTAACCTTGGCGCTCTCGACCATCGCGTATCTGGAGAAGCTGGTGAGACAGGGCACCCACGGCACCAGCGTTCCCGGCGTCGCACGGACATTGATCGAGGAAGGCATCCGTCTCGCCATCAAAGACGGTCTTCTGTCGATCCGCGACAATGGCAGGACGTGAGCGCGCTCGGTACGTGAGGCGGACGGATCTCGAGACCGCGGATGGCCGACATCTGCAACCTGGGATCGCCGACAAATGCCTGTTCTCTCACCGACCTGGACCGACGAACGAATCGAACTCCTGAAGCAGCACTTCGAGGCCGGCCTCTCCTGTCGCGAGATCGCCGCCGACATCGGCGTCAGCCGCAACGCGGTGATCGGCAAATTGTCGCGGCTCAATCTGACGCGCGGCCGGACGGTCGACGACCGCAAGGTCCAGGACAAAGGCCTGGCGCCGGCGCGGATGCGCAAGGCCGTGCCGCGGCTGCAATACGAGATGCTCGCCACGATCTATGGCGAGACCGATGCGCCGGTGTTTGCCGGCCCAATCGACGAGGCCAACCGCTGCTCGTTGCTGGAGCTGTCGGAGAATCGCTGCCGCTGGCCGATCTCGACGCCGGGCGCAGCCGATTTCTGCTTCTGCGGCAACACGGCGCCGGACGGCCAGCCCTATTGCGCCGGCCACAGCCGCCTCGCCTACCGGCCGCCGGCGCGCACCCGCGTGATACGCGGCTGACGTTGCGGGCATCTTGACAACAAAAAACCTCCGGCGGGGCATCGCCGGAGGTTTCTGGAGGCTTAGCATGAAGCTAAGAGCCGCAACTTTCGTATCTGGCTGGCAGTGATATAGCTTAGTAGCTCAAGTAAGTAAATAAGTTTGACGCGACGGAATCGCATGGCTCGCCTTCGTGTTCCGCAATGGCATTCGATTTTCCGAAACTCTTGCCCATGAAAAACCCCGGCAGTTTCCCGCCGGGGGTCTCCGATCGATTTGCGCGATCGATGATCAGAAGTTGCGCTGAGCGCGCAGCAGCATGCTCACCGAGTCTTGGTCCTTCAGCTCGTACACGGCCGCCGGCTTCGCAGCGCTGGCAATGCCCGGGCTCGCGATGAAGCCGGAGTACTTCTGGTCCAGACGCGACCAGCTCAAGTCGGCAGTGAACGCCAGGCCCTTGACCGGGGTCCACACGGTGTTCACACCGACCACCGCGAAGTTGAAGTCCGGATTACAGGTCGAACCGGCCAACCCGATTGCGGCGAAGTTGGTGCAGATCAGGGCCTTGCCCGTGTTGCCGTACTTCAGCTGGGCGTAGCCACCGTAGATGGCGCTGGCCCAGTTCGGGCTCCAGTTGTGGGTATAACCGCCACGGAAGCCCCAGGTCTTGACGGTATCGATGCCGGTACCGGTTCCGAACACGCCGTCGGCGAGACCGGCGAACCCGGTGCTCTGATACGCGCCGTTGCCGCTGCCGCTGAACATGAAGAAGCTCTGCGGGAACAGGCTCTGGAAGTTGTAGCGGGTCGCACCATCGGTGTAGACGGCCTGCAGGTTGATGACGTCACCCGCGCCGGTCGGGATGTTCTTGATCGACAAGGCGCCCTGCACGGCCCAGCCCCACTTGTCGGAGGGATGACCGGTCACTTCAGTCGCGCCGTAATAGGCTGAATGCAGCTCATGGGCCGCGACCGAGATCTGCGCCAGACCCCAGGCCTGGTCGACACGAACCTGACCGATCACCTCGGGCATGCGCGTGCCGCCCCAGGCGCTGGCGCCATAGACGCCGGTCACGAACTGCGCCGCCGTACCCGACGACACGTTCCAGAGGTTCGATTGACCATTGTTCGCCGAGGTCTCGTCCTGCAGCGCGAACGAAGCAGTGATGCCCTGGCCGAAGTCAGCCGTGTAGGCAACCTGGTTCACGCCGTTGACGTGGTTGGAGCCGCCCGGAAGGGTATCGGGGCCGCCGGCCGGATAGCTCTGCCAGGGAGCGTCGAAGATCGAGACCGTGCGGCCGAAGGTGAAGCCCGCGAACTGGATGAACGCATGGTAGAGACCGAGCGAGGCCGAACTGGTCGAGAACGCCGACGGGTTGCTGCCGGTGACGTTCGTGGAGTCGTAGCTGACGACCAGGTCGGCGTAGGTGCGAACAACGCCGTATTCGGTCGCCGTGCGGGTATCGATGTTGAAGTCCAGACGAGCGCGGCTGTAGTAGTAGTTGGTCAGACGGTTGTTGGACCCGCCGTTCACACTGCTCGAGCTGTTCCTGAAGCCATAGTCGCCGCCGCCGCCGAGAAGCATGTCAGCGCGGATGTAACCACCAAACTTGATGCAGGTATCGGTGCCCGGCATGTAGTAGAAACCCGCGCCGTAGAGCGAGCAGATCTTCACGTATTCGACTGCCTTGGCCTTGACCGGAAGATCAGCCGCCTGAGCTCCACCAACGGCGATCAGTCCCGCCGCAGTGCCGAGCAAAAGGCTCTTCACCACTTTCATTTAAAACCTCCAAGTTGCTCATTTCACGGAGACCGGACCGTGAGGCCCCCCAGATCCCCGTCTCTTCATCAAATCCGCTCGGCCGCTTCGCGTTTTCGGACGTACCTGCATTCGCGAGGGACGTGAGCGAACCACCTGCAACGGGACGATCGAGAACCCCCCACCGTCGGGATCAATATGCCCGCGCCGTTCCGTTAATCAAAATAGTTTATTAGATCAGCTTTGTGGTTTCACTAACCCTGTGGCCGCAACGCAACACCGGTGTTGAGCCAAAAAGCCTGATCGGGTCATATTTGTAGTTTTCGTGACACCATTACCCTGCTCTGCACTTGCGTCAGAGCAGAGTTGCGTGGACTATGCCCGCCGAAAATGAGCCGGAAAGAGAATCAGCTTGCGGGAGTGACGCTGTGTCCGCGACGAGGAAGGAAGGCGCGCGCCTGCGCACCATCGGCAACCTGGATATCATCAGGCGATTCACCTGGGAGATATCGTCGATCAACATGTATCTCGAGGAGCTGCGTCAGTTCTGGGCGAGGACGCTCGGCATCAGCGGACCGCAATGGCTGATCCTGATGGCCATCTCGGACCTCGACAAGGACGACGGCATTCCGGTCAACGTCGTGTCCAAGCTCCTCCACGTCGATCCGTCCTTCGTCACCACCCAGTCCAAGCTGCTGGAGAAGAAGGGCCTTTTGCGCCGCCGCCCCTCGCCGACCGACGCGCGCGTGGTCCGGCTATCCCTGACCGAGAAAACGCAGAAGCACCTGGCGAGCCTCAACGAGCAGTACAAGACCATCAAGGAATTCGTCTTCCAGGAGTTCGACGAGGCCGAGCTCGCCGAATTCACCACCAAGCTCGCGACGCTGAAGACCCGGCTGGAAAAGGCCTGCGTCCGCCTCAGCCTGGACCTCTGACGGCTCGCCGCTAGATCCGCCCCGCGCCACGGAGCCGCGATTCCAGCCAGTCGAATATATATTCGTTGGCAAGGCTCGGATTGTCGGCATGGGCCTGCGCGGCGCCGGTCTCCGCCGCGGTGAACACTTTCAGCGTGACATCCGAGCTGCCGAGCCGGGAATTCCGGACGAGCTGACGCGCCCGGTCGGCCTTGAGCCAGCCGTCCTCCCCGAGCGTGATCAGCACCGGGCAGTCGGCGCTGGAGGCCATCAGCGGCGCATGCGGCACAGGGACGATGCTGACGTCGCTCATCGCGAATCGGCTGGCGAAAAAGGCCCGCTCGTGCAGATCCCACAGGCCGCCGTCGCAGACGGCGGCGGCAAGCCGCGGCTCCTGCAGCACCGCGCGCGCCACGAAGGACGAGCCCCAGCCATCGGCGATGATCCCGACCCGCGCGAAATCGACGTCCTGCCGCATCTCCAGATAATCCATGACGCCGGGGATCGCGCTCTCGAGATCCTGGCGCCGCAATAGCGCCTCGAGAAAATCGTCGCGCTGGTCGCCGAACAGGTCGAGCGCCAGCATCGAGAAGCCACGCTCGCGCGCGTGCGGCACGAGCTTGAACAGAAATTCTTCCTTGCGGTGGCCGGGCTCGCCGATGCAGATCACGGTCGGCGCCGGCTCCTTCCCCGATGGCGCGGGCAGGAAGTATCCCTGCAGCGAGTGCCCGTCGAGCCAGGGTATCGTCACCACCTCGCCGGCCGGGCTGCGCGCG
The DNA here is from genome assembly GCF_900094575.1 of Bradyrhizobium yuanmingense. GTDB lineage: Bacteria > Pseudomonadota > Alphaproteobacteria > Rhizobiales > Xanthobacteraceae > Bradyrhizobium > Bradyrhizobium yuanmingense. The sequence goes on from NZ_FMAE01000005.1 coordinate 613,609, forward strand.
GCGAGATAGCGGCGCGCGCATTCCTGCATGGCCAGCACGGCGACCCAGCGGCGCTCGTCGGCGGGATCGAGCGGCATCGCTGCGGCACCATAATAGTTCATGGCGCGCAGCCAATTGCGCTGCGCACTGGCGCGGTGGCCCTCCGCGAACGCGGTCTCCGCGCGCTGCCGATTGGTCTGCGCCAGCTTCTTCCACTCGCGGTGCCAGGAGCGGTCGTCGCCGCGCTTCAGCTGCCGCGCGATCATCAGGCATTCCGCGATCGTGGCGCCACCCTCCTGGGCCGCCGCGAGCAGCCGCGTGAACTCAGCTGAAATGTCCTCTCGCTCCGGGCAAAAGGTCCAGTCGTCGGAGAGGCATGCGGGCATCATTGGGAGCTACGCTCTAATCGTCGCGTTACCCCGATTGACTAAACCATTTCAAGTCGCCGACCAAGCCGGCGCGCGCGTCATTACAGGCATGTGAGATCAACATCGCTTGAACAACGTCATGACGGATGCGTGACATTGCAACAGATCATGGTGCGCGACGAACATTGGCGGGAGCTGGCACTTAGAATTGTCCAAGTATCTCTTGCCATGACGACCATCATAGCCATATCGGCGCGCCTTGCTGGGCGCGCTAAAGAATATGACCCCTAGCGGCGGCGTGCGCGCACGCCTCTCCTTCGAGACGGCGCTGACGTGCCTCCTCGGGTGCGATGGGTGGGCGCCCCGGCAGCGGCCTCAACCAAGCCGCCAGCCGACCTCCTGCGTAATACTTTCGAAGAAGGCACGGTCATAGGCCTGCTCCGGCGCGGCGCGCACGCGCTCGTCGAGAAGCTTGGCGTCCTCGCCGACCAGAATGCGCCACCGCTCCGCCTTGACCCCGTCGAGGATGATCTTGGCGGCTTCTGCCGCCGTCGTCGGCGCATCCTCCAGGAAGCTGCGGGCGCGCTCGGCGAACGCCGCCTGGATGTCCTCGTCCGACATCCCGTCGGCATCCGGCACGCCGGCCGCGACCATGCGCTTGCGGGTCAGCGCGACCTCATCGGCATTGAGCCGCTCCGAGCCGTCGGCGCTCTGCACCTTGCGCGAGTTGGAGACGATCGAGGTGCCGATATGGCCGGGCATCACCACCGAGCATTTGACGTGCGGCGCATGCAGGCGCAAATCGTTGATCAGCGCTTCGGTGAATCCCTTCACTGCGAATTTGGCCGCACTGTAGGCGGTGTGCGCCTGGTTCATGCCGATCGAGGCCCAGAAGCCGTTGACGCTGGCGGTGTTGACGATGTGGGCTTCGTCCGCGGCCACCAGCATCGGCAGGAAGGTGCGCACGCCGAGATAGACGCCGCCCCAGCAGATGTTGAAGGTGCGCTCCCATTGCTCGCGGGTGTTGGTGAACAGGCTGCCGCCGCCGCCAATGCCGGCATTGTTGAACAACAGATGGATCCTGTCGGTCTGCTGCTGCTCGGCGAGCTCGTCGCGAAAACGCTTCAGATGGTCCTCGATCGCGACGTCGGCGACGTGCGTCGTGACGCGCAGCCCCTGCGGCAGCTTCTCGGCCTCGCACAGCCGCTTGGTCTCGGCCATCGCGGCCTCCGAGACGTCGCACATGGCGACGTTGCAGCCCTCGGCCACGAGCTGCCGCGCGAGCTCGCGCCCCATGCCCGTGCCGCCGCCGGTGATGACTGCGATCTTTCCAGCAAAATCCTTCATGGGACTTCGGTCCCTCCCCTTGTCGGTGTGTTTCTTGGTCACGGCGCCGCTGACCGCGGCGCGCGCAAAACTGTAGCAGCGCGACATCCGCGGGTAAAAGCCGTGCGCTGCCCTCTTCGCCTTCGGTAATTTCGGCGGGCGGACTACGCGCGATGTTGCGCGCGGGCCTTGTGAAGTGGCTCATAGGCGACACGGCCCGGATAATCGATCATTCCTGAGTATTTTCCAGCGGGTTCCCCGTATTTGTCCGGCTTCGGGTTAATGGCAATTTTTCTACAATCCGAATCGCCAAATGGGGGTGGACGCTGGATTGAGTCGGCCAGGCCAGCGTGTTGTTTGCGTGTCACAGGCTCTGGCACTCCGCTTGCATCCTCTTCGTGGTCAGAAACAACCAACGAGGTGATAGGAATGTTCGTGACCGTCGTTGCCGTGCTTTGCCGGCTTGGCGCAGCCAGCTCAGGCAGTTGTGTCGAGGAAATCGTGACAGACAGCAACATGACACCCGAGATTTCGCTAATGCAGTGCGCGATCGGCGCACAAGCGCCTCTCGCGAAGTGGATGGGTGAGCATCCGATCTATCACGCGAACTGGCGCCTCGAGCGCTACAAATGCGTGCCGGGTCATTACGAGATCAAGGGCCACGCCTAAGGCCCCGCAAAACCACTGGTACCGAGACCACGGATACCAGAACGATCGATCCAAGAGGAAACGCCCGGGGGCCGCTTATCCCTGCGTGCGGACACTGCCAGCGCCAGACCGATCACGGCAGGCGCTCTGTGACAATGATCACGCCCTCCCTCTAAGCCACTTCACGCAAGATGATCGCGCGTGCCCGCCGTCCTTCCGGCGTCGGCATCAGCGCGAAGTTGTGCGGTTGCTCGCGCAATAGATGCAGCTCGATCGGCACGCCCACCGCCCTCGCTCTTGCGGCAAGGTCGACGCTGTCTGGATACAGAAGATCGCGCGTGCCCGAAAAAATCGTCATCGGCGCGAGCCCGCGGAAACTGCCGTTGAGCGGGCTGACGAAGGGATGGCCGACTTCGAGCTCGCCGGCATAGAGCCGCGCGGCCTCGACGATGCCCGGAATATCCTGGATCGGATCGCGCGCCGCGATCGCAACCTGCTCCGGACGGCCGACCGAGGCATCGGCCGCGGGCGAGATCAGCAGCAACCGGCTCGGCTGCCGATGACCGCGATCGCGCAGCCATTGGCAGGCGGCGAGCGCAAGCCCAGCGCCGGCCGAATTGCCGACGACCGTCACTTTTGCATCGCCAGCGTCTTCCAGCAGCATGCGCAGCAGCTCGGCCGTCGCCGGCACGACGTCCTTGGCGGTCGCCCGCGGCGCCAGCGGGTAGATCGGCACGACGCAGCAGATTCGCGCCTTGCGCGTCATCTCACCGATGAAGCGCCAATGCGCCGGCGCGATCTCGTTGATGTAGCCGCCGCCATGCAGGAACATGACGTAGTTGCAGCCCTCGTGGCCTGACGCCGGCTCGGTGTAGTAGACCGGCCAGCCGCCCATCTTGGTCAGCGTCACCTCGACGTTGCCGACCCCGACCGGCTCGTGAGAGGCCGGCGCCAGCGCCAGCTTCTGCACACGCGCCAGCACCGCCTCGGCGGATGCAAGCTGCTGCTTGTAGGGAAGCTGCCGCAGCAGCAGGTTAAGGGCCCGGCTTTGCAGGCTTGGTGCTGGATCGCGCGGCGCCCGCGCGCCGAATACGCAGCCGCCCGGACAGAATTGGAAGGCCGATACAAGTCTCGCAACGCTCATCGCCACATCCCCATCCGGCTGTTTCGACCCGGCGACGAAGAGGGTTGCCGACCCGCCGCCATTGGTCGATATAATGCGAGCATTCACTCGCTTTTCCTACTCGCATTCAGATCACAAGTCCGTGGCCCGCAAACCGTCCACAACACCCCGGAAAAATGCCTCGCAGGAGCGATCCCGTGCCACCGTCGACGCGCTGGTCGAGGCAACTGCTCGCATTCTGGTCAAGGAAGGCTTCGAGAAGGCCAGTACCAACCGCATCGCCGAGATCGCCGGCGTCAGCGTCGGCTCGCTCTACCAATATTTTCCCAGCAAGGAGGCCCTCGTCGCCGCCGTGATCGATCGCCACAATGATGCGATCATGAATGTCGTCCGCGCCGCCTTCGCGGAGGTCGCCGACCTGCCGATCGAGATGGCCGTGCACCGCCTCGTCACCGTCGCGATCGAGGCCCATCACATCGACCCGAACCTGCATCGCGTCCTCGCCGAGCAGATCCCCCGCTCCGGTCACCTCGCGGAAGTCGAAGCCTACAGCCACGAAATCCACGCCCTCGTGCGCACCTATCTCGAACGCCACCGCAAGGAGATGCGCAAGATCGATCCCGCGCTCGCAGCATTCATGTGCGTGAGCGCGATCGAAGCCATCGCGCACAACACCGTGCTGAACGGAGAGATGCTGTCGGAGAAGATGGTGAAGGTGCTGGTGGACGAGACGACGCGGATGGTGGTGGGGTATTTGAGGTAGCGGAGCCTGAGATTACGGAAATCGGCGACAGCGCGCCCATTTGGATGAGGCAGCGTCCTGCGCCCTGAGAGGCGCGCCAGAATGCAGTCCAGCACTGTCACCGTAATGTCCGAACACGACGGATCGAGGAAGCGCCCACTTCGCCAGGCCCGATGACACAAAGCGCACCGCGTTTGTTCGGGACCAAGTTACCATGCATAGTACCGGGGCTCTCGGCGGGCCGCTTGACTCAGGTCAATATCCCGCCGGCCTCAGCGCGCCAACATTGTCGTATGGGTGTTGTATTGCCTGCCATCTAGCGTGAGCGATCCCGGCGGAGTGCCGGGGCGCGGACATCGATCGTGAATCGTGACACGACGGAAAGCAGAATGAAGCTCGCGCTTGCGCTGCCACCACCGCAACGTGATTTGCGTCTCGACCTGTTTCGCGGCCTCGCCAACTGGGCGATGTTTCTCGGCCATGTGCCCGGCACAGTGCTGGTGTGGTGTTCGTTCCGAAATTATGGATTCAGCGACGGGGCCGACCTGTTCGTGTTCATCTCCGGCTACACCTCGGCGCTCGTTTATACCCGAAAAATGGAGCGAGGCTTTGTGTTCGGAACGAGCAGGCTCTTCAGGCGCGTATGGCAAATCTACACCGCCCATATCGTGCTATTCATGATCTACCTGGCTTTCATCCATTTCCTGTCGGAGAGGTTCAACGCGCCTGATCTGATCGATCTGTTCAACGCCGGACCGGTCACCAGCGCGCCGATCGAGATGATGACGCAGGGGCTTTTGCTGCGATACAAGCCTCTGAATTTGGACGTGCTGCCGCTGTACGTCGTCTTGATGGGCCTGTTTCCTCCGATCCTCTGGTTGATGTTGAGATTTCCCGACGCCGCCATGATCGGGTCGGTGCTGTTATATCTGGCTGCGCGGCAATTCCATTGGAACCTGCCTTCCTATCCGTCGGGAAGCTGGTACTTCAATCCGCTGGCGTGGCAGCTTCTGTTTGTTACGGGCGCATGGCTCGCGTTGACCGGTGCGGGGCGTCTGCATTTCTTGCTGCGGTCCAGGTTCGTGCTGGTTGTTGCGGTTGCCTATTTGATTTTTGCGGCGATCATGACGTTAGCTGCTCACCAGCCTCAGCTCCGGGCCTTGTTTGCGCCTGCCTTGTTCGAGCTTTTCAATCCCAACGACAAGACCAATCTGGCGCCCTACCGCTATCTTCATTTGATGGTACTGATTATCCTTGGTGCCCGGTTCATACCGATCGATGCGCGCGGGCTACAAGCCACCATCTTGCGACCCCTGGTAAAGTGCGGCCAGCAGTCCCTCGAAGTGTTCTGTGTGGGCATTCTCCTGGCCTTCATCGGGTACTTCATCCTGCAGTTGGCAGGGAACGGCATCCTCGCTCAACTGCTCGTCGGAGCTGCGGGAATCGCGATCATGACGGCGGTTGCCTACTACAGATCCTGGTCAAAGCGAGTAGAGAAACCTTCACATGAGAGTCCGGTGGATGGAAAGAGGGCGCCGGAAAGCACCGGCCCCCTCGAGCATCTTGTAGTGCGCGCCGCCGGAACGGTGCCGCAGGTCGCTTGCGGGACGGGTACGCAGCAGCAGCCGTTAAGGGAAGTTTGACAACCGCGCCGGCCGTCAAGATCGCGATCGAGGCCCATTCCATCGACCCGAATCTGCACCGCGTCCTCGCCGAGCAGATCCCCCGCTCCGGCCACCTCGCCGAGGTCGAGGCCTACAGCCACGAAATCCACGCCCTCGTGCGCGCCTATCTCGAACGTCACCGGAAGGAGATGCGCAAGCTCGACCCCGCGCTCGCAGCGTTCATGTGCGTGAGCACGATCGAAGCCATCGCGCACAACACGGCGCTGAACGCAGCCGAGATGCTGTCGGAGAAAATGGTGAAGGTGCTGGTGGACGAGACGACAAGGATGGTGGTGGGGTATTTGAGCTGGGTGGGCGACAAGCCAGGGCACTTGCGATCTAGCTCCGCACGATGCTTCTTGAGCTTCGCATCTGGCCTGATGACGATCGCACTGCCCGCGTCCAAAGCTGATCGTATTTGCGCGACTCATCCTCCGCCGGGACGCGACCGCGTCAGTCGTCGCGCGGTAACTCGCCTCGCCAATTTAAATATTTATGCATATTTAATTTTGACAAATTAAATCATTATTATTTGAGGCCGGGCAGAACCGGAGCGTGGCCAATCTCAGTCAGGCACGCTCTTGCTCCGCGATGTCGGTATGTCATCACCGTTTTGCGCGTCTTGAGGAACGCGACCTCTGAGCTTGCATTGTCGGCTTGATCTTCAATCGTTCACGAGGTCGACAATGCATCTTCTCGTCAGAATGGCGGCGATTGCGACAGTCCCTGCTTGGATCGGATTGAACGCGAACGGCGCTGCAGCACAGGATTTCCATGACCGGTGGTCCATCATTCCGAAGGCTCAGGCAGAGCCGGCGCCTGCTGGACCCGAACAGCCGAAGAAGGATCAGATTGAGGCGCCACCTCCAACCGCACAAGAGCCATCGGCTGATCGCTCGGGCATGCGATCTTTCAATCGAGTCTTTTCGGGAAAGGCCTCCTATTATTCATATTCCAAAGGCAAGACAGCGAGCGGTTCGACATTCAATCGGAATCACCTCACGGCGGCGCATCGCAGCCTGCCGTTCGGCACCAAGGTCCGCGTGACCCATGGAGGAAGCAGCGTCATCGTCACCATCAACGACAGAGGCCCGTTCATTCGTGGCCGCGTCCTCGATCTCTCGCTCGCTGCCGCGCGCAGCTTGGGGATTACGAATCGCGGCGTAGCTCAGGTTCGTGCCGAGGTGTTGTAGCGGGCGGCTTTTGAACGGCCGTGACATTGAAAACCCGACGCGTTTGTGGATATGACCTCGAGTACTCACCGCCTTCAACGGGATGGCGATGGGGTATTTGAGGTATCAGCGCTTGTGCCTTTTGGGGAAGCCGGCGGAAGCCTCGCAGAATAACAAGTAGTCCCGCAACGCCGATCATGTCGGCGGGCAGACGAAGGTCGTCAGGCTTCCTTCTTCTTCACGCTGATATTTCCGTCGCCCTCGATATATGCCTCTACGACGTCCGAGGGACTCGCTATCCCCTCCTCGCGAAGCTTGCTCATCAACTCATCCATCGTCACCAGCTCCTGCCGCATGTGGCGGCGAAGGACCTGCCCGTTTTTGATGAGCAGGAGCGGCGCCGGCCGAGCAAGCCGCTCCACGAAAGGCACGTGATACCCGACCCAGTCGATGGCTAGATTCCAGAAAATGATGGTGGCAACGAGCACGATACCTTCTGTGATCGAGTGGTATTCGCCCGCCATGCCATTCTGCGCCGCGTCCGCCAACAGGACGACGAGAAGCAAATCGGGAATGCTGAGTCCGCCGGTTTGTCGCTTCAAAATGAACCGCATCAGGGTGAAGATGCCGAGATACATGATGGTGCCCCGCACGATCATTTCCATGATGGAATGCGTCGGGACGAAGATCTCGTTCCACGATAGCTGAAACATGTGTTGCCCTCGCACCTAAATGGAAGCGTCCTGATACCACGTATCGATGGTCCGCTATGAGGCGGCTGATCGTAGCGTCTTCTGGGAGGCTCAACCGTACTGGCGTGATGGCACGGAGATGGTGCGGACGCTGGTGGACGAGACGACGCGGGTATTTGAGGTCGGTGGGCCCTTAGGGCACGATCTGCTCAAAAGGTCAAAAATGATAGTTCACGCCGACTCGGGCGACGTGGAAATCCGCCCGGCCGAAATTTGCGGTGTATCTGGACAAGTTCGGACCAATACCCGTTGCGAGTGCGTTGGCCGTCACTGACGATTTGCCGAGGTCAACGTAGAGATATTCGGCCCTGAAGCTCCAACCAGGCGCAAAGCGCCATTCACCGCCTCCGCCGACCGTCCAGCCAGTCTGAATGCGGGAATCGTTCCCCGTGAAGCAAGTCGATCCGATCGTACAGCTGAATGAAGTGCCGGCGACGGAGACACTCAAAGCGCCCCCCGGTCCGTTCACGATGTAGTCGTCAAATGTCGCTACTCGACCAAAAGCAAAGCCGCCGGTCCCATACAGAAGAACGCTAGGCGTGACCAGCGCCCCCAGACGACCACGAACGCTCCCCCACCAGTCAATCTTTTGCTCAGCCGAGATGGTCTGTGCGAAGGCTGGGGGTAGAATCGGCGTTGTTTCACGACCGCCGCCGCGCAAGCTGGATGCGCTCAAGTCAGCTTCCACGCCGACTAACCACTTGCTATCGAGTTGCCAATTGTAGCCGGCTTGCAAGCCTCCCGTTACACCACTCATCGAAAAATCGTGAGGGCCGGGAGCAACCTGCCCCGCAAAAGGAGGCAGAATCGGAACTCCAGGATTGAAGATGAAAGCGGTGGCCGCGTCACTCGTAAAATTGACGGACCGGTCTGCCCATGCGCCGCCAACGTTGCCGCCAGCATAAAATCCCGTCCAGCTTGGGCTGGAGTCAGCCGTGCGCGCTTTCGTGAAAAGTGCAGGGCTTTGGTCAGCAGCTTCCGCCCCCGAAGCGACACTCGCCAAGACTGCTACAGCAGCCAGTGCTCTTCTCACGGGACACCCCTCCGCGATTCCAAAGTGCCCAAAATTCTTAAATCATGTTGACACTGGATGGTGTGACGCGAGGGCAACACCTGCGGAACGTTGCAAAATCAACCGCAAACGGCCGGCCCGCGGTCAACCGACGGCCCGGAAAGGAATTCCGTTCTTGAGGAATTTGGTCGGAGCGAGAGGATTTGAACCTCCGACCCCTAGTCTCCCAGACTAGTGCGCTAACCGGGCTGCGCCACGCTCCGAATGCCGTTCCATTAGCTAGGATCGCCGCTTTGCGCAAGGCGAGGCCGCAGCATTTTGGTGTATCCGCCCAAAGCTCCCGGAACTGCCCCGCAAAGCCGGGGACCGCCCTAGCCCTCCTTCAGGGCCTGATCCAGCATCTCGCGGCAGGCGATGAGGTCGCCGAGGACCCGCTCCAGCCGCTCGCGGTCGAGCGCGCTGGGGCCGGCGGGCACGGCGGCGCCGCCTTTGCGGAAGGTGGTGAGGATCTCCTCGTCGTCGACCTCGGTGAAGCGGAAGTCGATGCCTTCCTCTTCATCGCCCTGATAGTCGTCATCGTCGGTGTCGGTGATGCCCTTGATGGGGGCCTCGTCCTCGGGCTCCATCAGGCTCGCGCCGATGGCGTCCTCGATGGCGCCAAAGGAGACCGCGGCCGCGCTGTCGGCGAGGCCCTGCACCGATTTGACGCCGTGCTCTTTCAGGATCCGCTGCACCCCGCGGATGGTATAGCCTTCGCCGTAGAGCAGCCGGCGGATGCCTTTGAGCAGGTCGACGTCGTCGGGGCGATAATAGCGGCGGCCGCCGCTGCGCTTCATCGGCTTGATCTGGGAGAAGCGGGTCTCCCAGAACCGCAGCACGTGCTGCGGAATGTCGAGTTCCTGCGCTACTTCGCTGATGGTTCGGAACGCATCCGGCGCCTTGTCCAAAGGCCAGTCCTTTCCGAAAGGCGGTTACGCCTCTTCTTGAGCCTGGGTGGCGTCACCGTTGGTACGGTGCTGGGCGTTGATCCGCTGCTTCAGGATCGCCGACGGCTTGAACACCATGACGCGGCGCGGCGAGATCGGCACCTCGGTGCCGGTCTTCGGGTTGCGGCCGATGCGCTGGCCCTTCTTGCGCACCATGAAGGAGCCGAACGAGGACAATTTCACCGTCTCGCCCTTCTCCAGGCAGTCGGTGATCTCCTTCAGCACGAGTTCCACGAAGGCAGACGATTCCGTGCGCGATAGGCCCACCTTCTGGTAGACGGCTTCGCACAGATCGACACGCGTTACGGTTTTGCTGGTCTCGCTCATCGCCCTGCCCCACCTCACGGCGAACAATTCTTGTCTGAAATTATGAGCTTACGATACGGCGGTCAACACCGCACATCAATGCACACGTCGCGATAATCGGCGCGGATTCCGGCAAAATTTTATCGGTGTGGCTTACCAGCGCACCAGCGCGGAGCCCCAGGTAAAGCCGCCACCCATGGCCTCCAGCAGGACCATGTCGCCCTTCTTGATGCGGCCGTCCTTGCGCGCCACCGAGAGCGCCAGCGGGATCGAGGCCGCCGAGGTGTTGCCGTGACGGTCCACCGTCAGCACCACCTTCTCCGGCGCGATGTGCAGCTTGTGCGCGGAAGCGTCGATGATTCGCTTGTTGGCCTGGTGCGGCACGAACCAGTCGATGCCGTCGGCATTGAGCCCTGTCGCCGCAAAGGCATCGACGATGACGTCGGTGATCATACCGACCGCGTGCTTGAAGACCTCGCGGCCCTCCATGCGCAGATGGCCGACGGTCTGGGTCGAGGACGGCCCGCCGTCCACGAACAGCTTTGCCTTGTGGCGGCCGTCGGAGCGCAGATGCGTGGTCACGATGCCGCGGTCGGTCGCGGCATTGCCGGGCTGCTCCTGCGCCTCCAGCACCACGGCGCCGGCGCCGTCGCCGAACAGCACACAGGTGCCGCGATCGTTCCAGTCGAGGATGCGCGAGAAGGTCTCCGCGCCGATCACCAGCGCGCGCTTGTAGGCCCCGGTGCGCAGGAAATTGTCGGCGGTGGCGAGCGCGAAGACGAAGCCCGAGCACACTGCCTGCAGATCGAAGGCCGCGCCATGATTGATGCCGAGGCCGTGCTGCACGGCGACGGCGGTCGCGGGGAAGGTGTTGTCGGGCGTCGAGGTCGCCAGCACGATCAGCTCGATCGATTGCGCGTCAACGCCGGCATCGCGGAGCGCCGCCTGTGCCGCCTTGATGGCGAGGTGCGAGGTGAACTCGCCCTCGGCCGCGATGTGCCGCTCGCGAATGCCAGTGCGCTGCACGATCCACTCGTCGGAGGTATCGATGCGCGCCGCCAATTGGGCGTTGGTCACCACCTGCTCCGGCAGATAAGAGCCGCAGCCCAGCACGACCGAACGAATCTGAGTCACGAAACATCCTCCGGCGCGGGCTGCACGAATTTGAGTGCACCACCCTCGCGGTTGAGCATCTGATTGATCTTGTTCAGGAGATCGTAGTGAGCCATCTCATAGCCAACATCGATCGCATAGGCAAAGCCTTCGGCGTTGGTTCCGCCGTGGCTCTTGACCACCACCCCGTTCAGTCCCAGCAGCACGCCACCATTGGACTTGTTGGGGTCCATTTTGTCGCGCAGGGCCTGGAAGGCGCTGCGCGCGAAGAGGTAGCCGAGCTTGGACATCCAGCTCCGCTGCATCTCGTGACGAAGCAATTCCGCCATCTGCCGTGCGGTTCCCTCGGCCGCCTTCAGCGCTATGTTGCCGCTAAAGCCTTCGGTGACGATCACGTCGGCGAGCCCCTTGCCAATGCCGTCGCCCTCGACGAAACCGATATAGTCGAGCTCCGGCAGGTTCCGCGCCCGCAGGATCTCGCTGGCCTCGCGGATCTCCTCGTGGCCCTTGATCTCCTCGGCGCCGATGTTGAGCAGCCCGACCGTGGGCCGGGTTTTGTTGAACAGCACGCTCGCCTTGGCCGCGCCCATCACCGCCATCGACACCAGATGGTGGGCATCGCCGCCGAGGGTGGCGCCGAGGTCGAGCACGACGGACTCCCCGCGCAGGGTCGGCCAGATCGCCGAGATCGCCGGCCGGTCGATGCCCGGCAGGGTGCGCAGATGGAAGCGCGCCATCGCCATCAGCGCGCCGGTATTGCCGGCGGAGATCGCGACGTCCGCCTCGCCCTTCTTGACCGCGTCGATCGCGAGCCACATCGAGGAGGTCTTGCGGCCGCGCCGCAGCGCCTGGCTCGGCTTGTCCTTCATGCTGACGGCGACGTCGGTATGGATGATCTTGGAGGCGGCCTTCAGCTTCGGGTGCTGGTCGAGCTCGGGCTCGATCCTGGCGCGGTCGCCGACCAGCAGGAACTCGGTGTCGCGATGCCGGCCAAGCGAGATGGCGGCGCCCGGAATGACCACGGCGGGGCCGACATCGCCCCCCATGGCGTCCAGCGCGATGCGAACCTTGCTTGGCATGTAAGTCCTGGAAACCTGGTCTGGTGCGGTCTTGGGATCAGCGGGGCCGCAAAATGGGTTCGCCACCGGGACGGCGGCCGGCCAAGCGCCACGCCGCACCCGGACCGGGGCGCGACAATAGCGTTTTGTACCCCCGAAACAACCTCTTGCCCCCAGCCTTTTGCATTCGGGGCAATCCGGCCGCCGGGCGCGGATTTCGCGAGAAATCCATTGAAATCAGTGAGATAAACAGCTGTCTCAAACCATCAGGGCAAATGGCTCGCGTCCCCTGGCAAGGCAGCCGCGAGCCAAAATGCCCCTCATTGGCCCTTCTTCTTGTCCTGCAATGCCTTCAGCACGGCGAAGGGATGGTCTTCGGGGTCGGGAGCGGTGACCTCCGCCTCGAACACGGCCCCCTCCTTGCGTGGATAGGGATCGATCGCCAGGAACAGGACGTCGGTGGCGAGCCGGCCGAGGTCGATGATGCCGCCCGTGATCGGCTCGGGCGGGTCGGCAACCTCGGGCGGCGCCTCGTCGTCCTGCCCCTCCTCGATCAGATCGGCCAGGCGGCGCGCCTCGGCCTCGGGGGCGAACATCAGGTCCACCTCCTCCTCGATCTCGCTCTCGATCGGATCCAGCGTGACGACGCAGGTCTGGCCGATCCGGCCACGAACCAGGCCCGTGACCTGGACCCGCCCCCCGCTTTTCGGCACAACATCGAAGCTGGCATGGGCGGACAGGATCTCGCGCAAGCCCGCAACCTCCGCCATCGCCTGCCGCTCGGCCACTGAGGCCTCGAGCTCGCGATGCAACCCGCCGTCCGGGATTTGCGCAACGATGACGGGCGCCCGCCAGGGATCGCGCTCGGTATCTGGTCGGCTCATGGCGTGACATCCTCTGACAGCGCCCGGGGAAACTTGAAGGACGCGCGCAGCAGCGCGGCCTCGTCGGTCCGGCCAAGATCGGCCTCGCTGGCCCTCGCATAGGCCGCGAGCCGCTCCGCCTGGTCGAAGCCGGTCCCATTCAAGATATTCTTGCAGATCGCCGCTGCCAGCGCCTCGCCGCCGGCTTCCATCGCCTGGTCGTAGGCCTGGACGCGGCCGTAGAATGCCTCGCCGAAGGCCCGCATCCGCTTCGGCACGGTCTGGTCGCCCACCCCCATCTCGCGCAGATTGTCGTCCATGTCCTCGCAGAAGCGGTCGAACAGCGCCTGCGACAGCTCCGCGGCGCCCTGAACCGCGCGCAGACGGCGCAGCAGCAGCCAGAGATGCAGCAGCAACAGGTCGAAACGCCCGTTAACCGTATCGGGCACACCCAAAACCCGGTAAAACAGGGGTTCTCGCGCCTGCGTCACGATCATGCCATAGATGGCCTCAATGGTGCCGGGCGGGGTTCGCCGGGGTTTCCTGAAGTGATTGAACGGCCAAAGCATTGTGGTTTCCGCAAGCGGGCGCGCGCGAGTTGCATTCAGACGCCCAGCCCGGTACTTCAGCGCCTCGCGCGACGCAAGGGGACGGAATCAGTTCCGCTATGACGACAACGAACCAGATCAGCCTGCGCGCGGATATGCGGCGCGGCCTTCATGCCTGTTGGCGCGGCCTGCGCATGCTCGCGGCCACCGCCGTGATCGGCGTGGCCCTTGCAGCTTGCACCGGCGAGCAGTTCCAGAAAGGCTACATCCTGCCGCCCGGCGCGCTCGAGCAGATTCCGATCGGCGCGAGCCAGGATCAGGTGCTGATCGTGATGGGCACGCCTTCGACGGTCGCGACCCTCGACGGTGAAGTGTTCTACTACATCTCGCAGCGCTCGGAGCGCCCGGTCGCCTTCATGAACCAGAAGGTGGTCGATCAGCGTGTCATCGCAGTCTATTTCGACAAGACCCGGCGCGTGCGCCGGCTTGCGAATTACGGTCTCCAGGACGGCAAGATCTTCGACTTCATCAGCCGCACCACGCCGACGTCGGGTCAGGAGATGAGCTACCTTACCCCGCTGTTCAAGCTGCTCAGCTTCAACTGAGGCCGTCGAAGGATTCGATCGAAGCGGCTTGTCGCTTCGCGTCGAAAATGCGCGTCGAACGAGGCTCCTGAAGCCGCTTAATTCCATCGCAAGGTATATGGGCTTACGCCTGCGTCGTCGTGCCGCTCTCTGCGCGGCACTTGTCGTCGCGCGCGACTTGCGGTCGCACGTGCCGTTCCCTACGGTTCCCGCAAAGCAAAAAGCAGGAGTGGATTCGTGCATAAGCCTTTGTTGTCCCGCCGTCGTGTGCTCGCCGGTGCTGCCGGCCTTTCGGCCGCAGCGATTCTACCGCGATCGAGCCTTGCCGACTGGAAGCCCACTGAAAACGTTCGTCTCATCGTGCCGGCCGCGGCCGGCGGCTCGACGGACGTGATGGGCCGCCTCCTGGCCGCGCATCTGCAAACCGCCTGGGGTCAGTCGACTGTGGTGGAAAACCGCTCCGGCGGCGGCGGCACGATCGGCACCGCCGAGGCCGTGCGCGCCAAGCCGGATGGTCACACCATCCTGGTCGGCAACCCCGGCCCGAACGCGATCGCCTACAGCATCTTCAAGAACCTCAGCTACAAGCCGGACCAGCTTCAGCCGGTCTCGAACATGATCCGGATTCCGAACATCGTCTCGGCGCATCCGAAGACCGGCATCAAAACGATTCCCGAGCTGATCGCGTATCTGAAGGCCAATCCGGACAAGCTCAGCTACGCCTCCTCCGGCGTCGGCCAGAGCCCCCACCTCACCGGCGCCTGGTTTCTCCAGCTCACCGGCCTGAAGATGACGCACATCCCGTTCCGCGGCGCCGGCCCCGCGCTCCAGGCCGCCCTTGCCGGCGACATCCAGATCCTGTTCGACAATCTCTATCCGACCCTGCCTCAGGTGCAGAGCGGCACGCTCAACGGTCTCTGCGTCACCACGCCCGAGCGCAGCGACCTCGCCAAAGACCTGCCGACCATGCGCGAGAGCGCGTCGGAGCTGGCGAATTTCGACGTGTCCTCCTGGTTCGCGGTCTTCCTGCCGAAGGGCGCTTCGCCCGAGGTGCTGGGCGCGCTCAATCTCCAGGTCAAGGCGATGCTGGAGCGCGAGGACGTCAAGAAGCAGATCGCCGCCATGGGCGCCCGCGCCGACTACGGCACGCCCGAGCAGTTCGCCGCCTTCGTGGACGCCGAGACGAAGAAGTTCGCCGGCATCATCCAGAAGGAAGGCCTGCAGATGGACGTGCAGTAGGTCTCTCTCACGTCATTGCGAGAGAAGCGAAGCAATCCAGGCTGTCTCTGCGGAACGATGCTGGATTGCTTCGTCGCAAGAGCTCCTCGCAATGACGTCGGGAGAGCGTCGGATCGCCAAATCAAAAACCCCGCGGCTCACGCCGCGGGGTTTTCTCTTGTCGCGTCAGCGCCGCTCAGTGCGCCAGGATCGCCAGCAGCAGCAGGGCCACGATATTGGTGATCTTGATCATCGGGTTCACCGCAGGTCCCGCCGTGTCCTTGTAGGGATCGCCGACGGTATCGCCGGTCACCGCGGACTTATGGGCATCAGAGCCCTTGCCGCCGAAATGACCGTCCTCGATGTACTTCTTGGCGTTGTCCCAGGCGCCGCCGCCCGAGGTCATGGAGATCGCGACGAACAGGCCCGTCACGATGACGCCGAGCAGCATGGCGCCGACGGCCGAGAATGCCGCCGACTTGCCGGCCGCGCCGCCGCCCGCGATCGCATAGATCAGGAAGTAGACGACGATCGGCGACAGCACCGGCAGCAGCGAGGGGATGATCATCTCCTTGATTGCCGCGCGCGTGAGCAAGTCGACCGCCTTGCCGTAATCAGGCTTGTCGGTGCCCTGCATGATGCCCGGCTTCTCGCGGAATTGGCGACGGACCTCCTCGACGATCGCACCGGCCGCACGGCCGACCGCGGTCATGCCCATCGCGCCGAACAGGTACGGCAACAGACCGCCGAACAGCAGGCCCACCACGACGTAGGGATTGTTCAGTGAGAAGTCCGGATTGACGCCGGCGAAGTAGGGATGCTGCGCGGAGCGGGCCACGAAGAACTTGAGGTCCTCGTTGTAGGCCGCGAACAGCACCAGGGCGCCGAGACCAGCGGAGCCGATCGCGTAGCCTTTGGTGACCGCCTTGGTGGTGTTGCCGACCGCGTCGAGCGCGTCGGTCGACTTGCGCACCTCCTTCGGCAGTCCCGCCATTTCGGCAATGCCGCCGGCATTGTCGGTGACGGGGCCGAAGGCGTCGAGGGCGACGATCATGCCGGCCAGCGCCAGCATGGTGGCGGTCGCGATCGCGATGCCGAACAGCCCGGCGAGGCTGTAGGTGACCAGGATGCCGGCGATGATGACGATCGCAGGCAACGCGGTCGCTTCCATCGAGATGGCGAGGCCCTGGATCACGTTGGTGCCGTGGCCGGTGACCGAGGACTGGGCGATCGACTTCACCGGACGATAGTCGGTCCCGGTGTAGTATTCGGTGATCCAGATGATCAGGGCGGTGACGATGAGACCGACCACGCCGCACTCGAACAGCGCCAGGCCGGTGTAGTTGACGCCCTCGAGCTTGCCGAAGCCGATCAGGTAGTAGATCACCAGGGCGATGCCGATCAGCGACAGGATGCCCGTTGCGATCAGGCCCTTGTAAAGCGCGCCCATGATCGACTGGCTCGGCCCGAGCTTGACGAAGAAGGTGCCGATGATCGAGGTGATGATGCAGATGCCGCCGATCGCGAGCGGCAGCGTCATCATGTTGGCGAGGATCGGCGTCTTGGCGAAGAAGATCGCCGCCAGGACCATGGTGGCGACCGCGGTCACCGCATAGGTCTCGAACAGGTCGGCGGCCATGCCGGCGCAGTCGCCGACGTTGTCGCCGACGTTGTCGGCGATGGTCGCAGGGTTGCGCGGGTCATCCTCGGGAATGCCGGCCTCGACCTTGCCGACGAGGTCGCCGCCGACGTCCGCACCCTTGGTGAAGATGCCGCCGCCGAGACGGGCGAAGATCGAGATCAGCGAGGCGCCGAAGCCGAGCGCCACCAGGGCGTCGACGACGACGCGGCTATCCGGCGCGAGCTTCAGCGAATGGACCAGGAAGCCGAAATAGAGCGTCACGCCGAGCAGCGCCAGACCCGCCACCAGAAGGCCGGTGATGGCGCCCGCCTTGAAGGCGAGCTCCAGGCCGCCGGCCAGCGACGTCGTCGCGGCCTGGGCGGTGCGCACATTGGCGCGGACCGAGACGTTCATGCCGATGAAGCCCGCAGCGCCGGACAGGATCGCGCCGATGGCGAAACCGATCGCGACATAGAGCCCGAGGAAATAGGCAAGCAGTACGAAGATGACGATGCCGACGATACCGATCGTGGTGTATTGCCGCCGGAGATAGGCTTGTGCGCCTTCGCGCACCGCCCCTGCGATCTCCTGCATGCGCGGCGACCCCGCATCCGCGCCCAAGACCGAAGACGTCGCCCAAATCGCGTAGGCGACGGAAAGCGCTCCGCAGAGCACTATCAACCATAATGCTGTCATGTGATGTTTGCCTCAGATCCTTGATGTACCCCCGGCGCCTTTTGTTGTCCGTCGTGCGGTGAAGCGCCTTGATTTTGAACAAAGCCGCCCCCTTGCCCTTAAGGGACGGCTCCAGTCGGCCGCGAGCTTGCCAAAATCACATTGAGGGTGCAACGCCGGATCAGCCCGAAAAGGCCGATCTTGGCAGGTATTTAGGACCAAGCGCTGAGAACTCAGATGCCGGTTTGGAGCAATTCCTAGAAGTGGCTGTAGGACAGCCGCGTCAAAAGCAGATCCTGGCCCTGCCCGTCCAGGAAGCGCAGCGGCTTCTGCCCCTCCGTGATGGTACCGATTGCAGTCACGGCAACGCCGAGGGACTGCCCCGCGGCAATCAGCGTCTCGCATTGTGCCGGCGGAACGGTGCAGAGCACCTCGTAGTCGTCGCCCCCGGCAAGCAGCGTCTCGACAGACGCGACGTTGCGGGCGCGAAGGCTGGCTGCCGCGGCAGAGAGTGGCAGGCTCGTCACGTCGACCGAGGCCGAGACCCCGGAGGCGGCGCAGAGCTTGGTCAGATCGCCGGCGAGCCCGTCGGAGACGTCCATCGCCGCGGTGGCATGATCGCGCAGGGCCGGCGCCAGCACGTTGCGTGGCTGCGGCACCCGATAGCGCGAGACCAGAAAATCCCGTGCAGCGGGATCGGAGGTCAGCGCGCTGGCGGCAGCCCCGCCTTTGAGCACGTCGAGGCCGAGCGCGGCATCGCCGATCGTGCCCGTGACCAGGACGCGGTCGCCCGGCCTTGCGCCGGTGCGGCCGATCATCCGCCCCTGAGGCACACGGCCGAAGGCGGTGATCGAGATCATCTGCGGGCCCGGCGTCGACACCGTGTCGCCACCGAGCAGAGGACAAGCGAAGGTCTTCGCATCCTCGCCCAGCGCGTCCGCAAAGGGACGCAGCCAGGCATCCTCCTTGCTGCGCAGCGCCAGCGTCAGCACGAAGCCTGCCGGCGTCGCTCCTTTCGCCGCGAGATCGGACAGGTTCACCCGCAGCGCCTTGCGCGCGATGTTGTCAGGCGGATCGCCGGCAAGATAATGCACGCCCTCCACCACCGCGTCGGTGGTGACGACGATGTCCTCGCCGGACGAGGACAGCACCGCCGCGTCGTCGACCAACCCGAACGCGCCGGAATCGGTCGCCAGCGGTTTGAAATAGCGCGCGATGAGGGAGTCTTCGCCGGAGGGATTTTGTGTGGTTTCCATCGGCGTCAGCCCCATCCACCGCTGTCATCGCCCGGCTTGACCGGGCGATCCAGTATTCGAGAGACAGTCGTGTTAGCCCGATAGGCCGCGGCGTACTGGATCACCCGCCTTCGCGGGTGATGACGACGAAGAATGGGGCAGTCGTCTCGCATCACTTCACCGCCCTCGCGGGAAACTACCCCCGCCCGAACTCGTCGCCGCGAAACTGCCGGCCGATCTGGTCGAGCACGGCGTTGACCATGCCGGTCTCCTCGCGGTCGACGAAAGCATTGGCGACGTCGACATATTCGGAGACCACCACCCGGCCCGGCACGTCCTTGCGATGCTGGAGCTCATAGGCTCCTGCCCGCAGCACTGCCCGCAGGATCGCCTCGATCCGCTTGAGCGGCCAGCCCTTCGACAGCGCCTCGTCGATCAGAGGATCGAGCTTCTTCTGGTCGCGGACGACGCCGGAGACGACGTCGCGGAAAAAGGCGGCTTCCGCCGGCAGATACGTCTCGCCCTCGACCTCGTTGCCGAGCCAATGGCTTTCGAATTCGGCAAAGATGTCGTTGATGCCCGCACCGGCGATGTCCATCTGGTACAGTGCCTGCACGGCTGCGAGCCGTGCCGCACCGCGCCGGTTCGCCTTCTTCTCGACAACGCCGGTCGGCTTCTTGGTGTTATCGGCCATGGCTTCAGGCCCGCGCCAGGCGGCGTTTAATGCGCAGCATCGCAAGCGCGGCGCGCGCGGCATCGCCGCCCTTGTTGAGCTCGCTGGCACGCGCCCGCGCCCAGGCCTGCGCCTCGGTGTTGACGGTGAGGATGCCGTTGCCGAGCGGCAGCTTCCGCGCAACGGCGAGGTCCATCAGCGCGCGCGAGGATTCCTGCGAGACGATCTCGAAATGAATGGTGTCGCCGCGGATCACGCAGCCGAGCGCGATCACCGCATCATAGGGCCTGCCGTTCGCCGCCGCGGCATCGACCGCGATGGCGACTGCCGCGGGGATCTCCAGCGCACCGGGAACCGTAATGACGTCGTGGGTCAGGCCGGCCGCCTTCAGCTCGGCCACCGCGCCGTCCAGCAGCGCATCCTGGAGATCGTCATAGAACCGCGCCTCGACAATCAGCGCGCGCGCGCCGGAAATGTCGGTCTGGTCCTTCAGGGGTGCGCGCCGCGCGTCTGCCATCGTTCAATCCGTTTCGAAAGGGGTCGGCGCTATGTAGTCGCCGGAAGCATGTAAGCCAAGTTCTAAGAGACCGTCATTTCCGTCAGCCGCGCCGCGTAGCGGGCCATCAGGTCGACCTCGATATTAACCTCATCCCCCGCCTTCCAGCTGCCGATCGTCGTAACATCAAGCGTGTGCGGAATGATCAGCAC
The DNA here is from genome assembly GCF_900094575.1 of Bradyrhizobium yuanmingense. Lineage (GTDB taxonomy): Bacteria > Pseudomonadota > Alphaproteobacteria > Rhizobiales > Xanthobacteraceae > Bradyrhizobium > Bradyrhizobium yuanmingense. The sequence goes on from NZ_FMAE01000005.1 coordinate 633,983, forward strand.
CGAAAAGGTCACGTCTGCAACCGTATTGATCGTCAGCGAGACGCCGTCGAGCGTGATCGAGCCCTTGGTGGCGATGAACCGGGCCAGCTCCCGCGTCGTCGAGAGCACGAACCGCGCCATATCCGGCAAGTCCTCGCGGCTGACGATGGTTGCAATGCCATCGGCGTGGCCGGCGACGATATGGCCGCCGAGCTCATCGCCGATCTTCAGCGCGCGCTCGAGGTTGAGCCTGGTGCCGACCTTCCAGTGCTTGGCCGTCGTCAGCGCCAGCGTCTCGGCCGCGGTGTCAACGTCGAACCAGGTCCTTTGCTTGGAGTCCCTGCCATCCGAAACGCCCGAGGCAACCACGGTCAGGCACACACCGTTGCAGGCGATCGAGGCGCCGTCCGCAATCGTGCTCTGATCGTAGCGGCAGGCGATCCGCAGCCGGTGCAGCTGCCCCGGCGCCGTTGGCGTGAAGCTGACGATCTCGCCGATATCGGTGACAATGCCGGTGAACATTACGCGCGCTCGTAGATGGTGAGGTTATCCTTGCCGCAGGTCTCGCTAGCATGAACCTTGTAGGCCGGCGACTGCGTGATTTTCGACAGGGGCAATGCATCGAGCGCATCGACGCCGCCTTCGCCGACCGCTTCCGCTCCGCGGAACAGCCAGACCTCGTCGACGAGATCGGCCGCGACGAACGATGCCGCAACGCGGCTGCCGCCCTCGACCATCAGCCGTGTGATGCCCTTGTCCGCCAGCGCATGCAGCACGGCCGAAAGATCGAGCCCGGATGCACTCCCCGGAGGCATGCGCATGATTTGCGCACCGGCCGCGCCAAGGCGCGTCGCGGCGGCCGCTTCCGCAAGCTCAGACGCGATCACCCAAAGCGGCGTCTCGCGCGCGGACCGAACCAGCTGGCTCGATGCGGGAATGCGCAGGCTCCGGTCGAGCACCACACGCACCGGCGAGCGCGCCGCCATGCCCGGCAGGCGGCAGTTGAGCTGCGGATCATCCGCCAGCACCGTGCCGATGCCGACCAGGATGGCATCGCTTTGCGCGCGGAGCAGATGCACGCGGTTGCGTGCCGCCTCCCCCGTGATCGCAAGGGGCTTGCCGCCGGCCGCACCGATCTTGCCGTCAGGCGAGACCGCGAGCTTCAGGATCACATGAGGACGCTGGTCCCGGATGCGGCGGAAATGGCCGGCATGGTCGAACGCGGCCTCCGCCGCGCACAGACCGACGTCCACATTGATGCCGGCGGCGCGCAGGCGCGCATGGCCCTGGCCCGCAACTTCCGGATTGGGGTCCTCGATCGCCGCCACCACGCGCTTGATGCCGGCGGCGATCACAGCATCGGCGCAAGGCGGCGACTTGCCGAAATGCGAGCACGGCTCCAGCGTGACGTAGAGCGTGGCGCCCCGCGCTGCTTCGCCCGCCCGCCGCAACGCCTCGGGCTCACCGTGCGGACGTCCGCCTGCTTGCGTCCAGCCGCGGCCGACGATGACGCCGTCCTTGACGATGACGGCGCCCACGGCCGGATTGGGCCAGGTCCGGCCCTGCCCGCGCCGACCGAGCGCAAGCGCCAGCTCCATGAAACGGCGATCAGCATCCTTGGCCTCGCGGGCCTTCTGCGCGAACTGGTCTTCCAGGATGCGGAAGATCATTTGCGGATCGCGGCGAGCCGCGCTTCCTCCTCGCCGGAGAGCTCGCCGAGCACGTCGGCGAAATCCTTGGCCTCGCGGAAATTGCGGTAGACCGAGGCAAAGCGCACATAGGCGACGTCGTCGAGCGTGCGCAGATGCTCCATCACGGTCTCGCCGATCACCTCCGAGGAGATCTCGGCCTCGCCTCCGGTCTCGAGCTCGCGCACGATGGTGGAGACCATCTTCTCGACGCGCTCCGGCTCGACCTGCCGCTTGCGAAGTGAGATCTGCACCGAGCGCATCAGCTTGTCGCGATCGAACGGCACGCGGCGGCCGTTGCGTTTGATCACCGTGAGCTCGCGCAGCTGTACGCGCTCGAAGGTGGTGAAGCGGAAATTGCAGGCGACGCACACGCGCCGCCTGCGGATCACGGACGAGTCCTCGGTCGGACGCGAGTCCTTTACCTGCGTATCGAGACTGTTGCAGTTCGGGCAGCGCATCCGTGTGACCTTTATTTTCGCATGATCTCTTCGGAAAACCGGTACCCACTTTTCCGGATCATGCGGCGCCTTACTGGTAGATCGGGAACCGGTCGGTGAGCGCCTTGACCCGTTCCTTGACCGCAGCCTCCACCAGCGGCGCCTTGCCGTCGGAGGATTGCGCGATCGCATTGAGGACCTCGGCGATCATGCCGCCGACCTGCTGGAATTCGGCCACGCCGAAGCCGCGGCTGGTCGCAGCCGGCGTGCCGAGCCGAATGCCCGAGGTCACAAAGGGCGATTCCGGGTCGAACGGAATGCCGTTCTTGTTGCAGGTGATGGCGGCGCGAACCAGCGCCTTCTCCGAGACGTTGCCCTTCAGGCCCTTCGGCCGGAGATCGACCAGCATCAGATGATTGTCGGTGCCGCCGGAGACGATATCGAGACCATGGCCCTTCAACGTCTCGGCCAAGGCCTTGGCGTTCTCGACGATGTTCTTGGCGTAGACCTTGAAATCCGGACGCAGCGCCTCGCCGAAGGCGACCGCCTTGGCTGCAATCACGTGCATCAAAGGACCGCCCTGCAGACCCGGGAAGATCGCCGAGTTGAGCTTCTTGGTCAGCGTCTCGTCATTCCACAGCATCAGGCCGCCGCGCGGACCACGCAGCGACTTGTGCGTCGTGGTGGTGGTGACGTGCGCATACGGCACCGGGGAAGCATGCACGCCGCCGGCGACGAGCCCAGCGAAATGCGCCATGTCGACCAGCAGGTAAGCGCCGACGCTGTCGGCGATCTCGCGGAAACGCTTGAAGTCCCAGGCGCGCGAATAGGCCGAGCCGCCGGCGATGATCAGCTTCGGCTTGACCTCTTCGGCCTGCTTGGCCACCGCATCCATGTCGATGATCTGGTCCTCGCGGCGCACGGTGTAGTGCGCGGCCTTGAACCACTTGCCGCTCATGTTCACGGGCGAGCCATGGGTGAGATGGCCGCCGGCGGCGAGATCCAGGCCCATGAAGGTATCGCCGGGCTGCAGCAGCGCCAGGAACACCGCCTGGTTCATCTGGCTGCCGGAGTTCGGCTGCACGTTCGCAAAGCTGGCGCCGAACAGCTTCTTGGCACGATCGATCGCAAGGTTCTCGGCGACGTCGACCCACTCACAACCGCCGTAATAGCGCGCGCCCGGATAACCTTCCGCGTATTTGTTGGTCATGACCGAACCCTGCGCTTCCAGCACGGCCCGGCTGACGATGTTCTCGGAGGCGATCAACTCGACCTCGTGGCGCTGCCGACCGAGCTCACCCTTGATGGCGGCAGCGATTTCCGGATCGGCCTGCTCGAGCGAGGCGGTGAAAAACGAATCGGGCGCGGAGGCGGACTTGGGTGCGGTCATCTTGCGAATATCTCCACCGCCGCAGCCTTTTGGCGGGCTACGGGCGGGTCTGGTGTGGCGGTCGGAAGCACGCGCGATCTACCACATCGGCCGACCGCGGCCAAGCATTTGCGGGTCGGGCCTGATATTTATGCAAGATATGGTGGGATTGGAGGTTTTCAGCCCGGGAGCGGTCTTGCGAGATCCGCTCCCCGTCAATATCCGGGTGGGGCCGCTTTGGGCCTTATTTCTTGCCAGCTGCCGCCGGGGCAGCCGGCGTCGTTTTACAGCCCGGTATACCCCGCCTTCACGGGGTCGACGCTGCCGTCGAGCTGGCGCAGATAGGTCAGGCCGCAGACCGTCAACCTATGGGTGTCGGTCTCGCCGGCTTCCATCAGGATGTTGAGGTAGTTCGTGACCTTTTCACGCGCCTCGGCGCTGGCCGCCGCGGTGCGGTTGGCGAGCAGGTCGTAGGTCTGCATGATGCGGTCGATGGCAGCTTCCATGGCATCCTCTGGTTGGTCGGGATCTTGGGGGTTTTGATCAGGCAACCGCTCTGGCCTCGGTCTGCGCCTGGAACCGGGCGATCGCCCTGTTGGCCAGCCTGATCTTGTTGAATTCGCCCTGCTGGAGCAGCTTGACGATCAGGTGAAGCAGGCGGTCGTCGGTGACGAGAGTGTCCGGGATTGCGCCGGAGCGGCGAAGGTAGTTCGCGGCGATGGCGTAGGCCTCGCTGACGAGTTCCACGTTCATCACCCGAAGCCCGCGCTCGACCAGCATCGCCGTTTCTCCGATCCGAAGAAGATAAGCGCCGAGCCCGGAACTGGTTCCTGGCTGCCGGGGGGATTTTTTCGCAGGTGCAAAAAAATATCAACGCACCGGTCCGGGGCAACTCCGGACCAGCGCGCTTGGGGAAGTCAGGCACGTTCGGGAGGGCTGCCGGTCTTGTTGCGGGCCGGCTTCGCCCAGATCCCTTTAGAACTCAGAGGCGATAGAGGATCTGGTCGGTCCAGAACCGCTCCAGGCGGTGCAGCGACTTGTTGAGGTTCGCAAACTCGTCGCCGGAGATGCCGCCGACCTGCTCCACCGTCTTGACGTGCTTCTGGTAGAGCGCATCGACGATGCGGCGGACTTCCTGGCCCTGCGGGGTCAGGCGGATGCGCACCGAGCGGCGATCGACGCGCGAGCGCTGATGATCGAGGAAGCCGAGCTCGACGAGCTTCTTCAGATTGTAGGAGACGTTGGAGCCGAGATAGTAACCGCGCGTGCGCAATTCGCCCGCGGTCAGCTCCTTGTCGCCGATGTTGTAGAGCAAGAGCGCCTGGACCGAGTTGATGTCCGCGCGGCCGCGGCGATCGAATTCGTCCTTGATCACGTCGAGGAGCCGGCGATGCAGCCGCTCCACCAGAGTCAAAGCTTCCAGATAGAGCGACTGCACCGAACCCTGCTGGCCGGAGACGCGCTCTGCGGTATCTGCCGCAGTTGCGACGGCTTTCATCATGACACTTCCCCTGTTGTCGTTTTTATCGACACTTATTCGACGAAACTTGTGTCCCGTCTGATAGGTGCAACTTAAGAGGGGCGTTTGAAGATCGGCTTAAATAAGAGAATAAAGAGATCATGAATTTAAGACAGTGAATTGCGCATTAAGCCTGTGCCACAAGTACTTTTTGAAAGCCTCTGTTGACCTTCGCAAGGTCCTGTTCACCCTCCGTCCGCCGCTGTTGTCGCATTCCAGAACAGCCCCGCCCCGTTTCGAAACGCACGCGTAAGAGCTGTGGCGGAACCGGCTGGTCAATGAAAACTTACCGCGAATTTTAGGCAACCAGCGGTCAACCAAACGCAACATTCTCCTGTCCCGGACAAGCGCAGCAAGCGGCGCGCCGACCCGGGATCCCAGAAGCCAAAAGCGAGATATCGGAAAGATGGGCCCCGGCTCTGCAACGCATCACGCCGCAAACTTCGGCGTGCTGCATTGCGTCCGGGGCACGAGAGCGTGAGCGTGAATCTCTGCGCGCTACGGCGGCCGCTCGCGCGCGGCCATCCAGGCGAGCGCAAGATAAGCGGCAAGCATGAAGACCTCGATGCCGACCACGACGAGGCTGCCGCCGTAGATTCCCGGGAACATCAGCTCGATCACGGCCATCGACACCACGGTCGTCAGCCACACCACCGCGCCCCAGGGCGTCGCCAGCCAGAGGCCGACGGCGGCGACGAGCTCGATCACCGCGAAGTAGACCGTCGCGGCCTGCCAGGCCATCGACTGGTTCTCGAACGCCTCGTCCTCGCCGCCGACGAAGCCCGTGACCTGCGCCCAGTGATAGAGGCCTTTCAGGATCGAGAGCAGCGCCATCACCCGCAGGAACAGCACCAGCCGTCGGGTCCAGACATTGTCGTCGGACTCCGAGCGCTCCGAGGAGATCGCCGCCACTGAGAGCGCGCTCTCTCGGGCAGTGTCACGGGCAGCGTCCCTGGCATTGGCGCCGCCTTGGGCCGCATCGCGGGTGGAGATCTCGGACATGGCCCCTTCTGGCTGCTTCGGCCCGCAAAATCAATCGGCTGCCCAAGTCAGGTTCAGATCTGCCTTGCGGCAGGTCAAGCCGCGGTGACGGGAACCATGCGAGCTGGTATAAGAATAATTCCAGCCGGAGGAAGAGTGATGGCGATCAAATACGGACGTCCGATCGAATTGCGCGACGTTTCGCGCCGGGACAGCACGGCAGTGCCGCATGCCCTCGATCTGACCGTCCGTCCGCGCCGCAACCGCAAGGCCGAGTGGGCCCGGCGCATGGTGCGCGAGAACGTCCTCACCACCGACGACCTGATCTGGCCGCTGTTCCTGATCGACGGCACCAACAAGCGCGAGCAGGTCGCCTCGATGCCCGGCGTCGACCGCCTCAGCGTCGACCAGGCCGTGCGCGAGGCCGAGCGCGCGATGAAGCTGACCATCCCCTGCATCGCGCTGTTTCCCTACACCGATCCGTCCCTGCGCGACGAGGAAGGCTCGGAAGCCACCAACCCGAACAACCTGGTCTGCCAGGCCGTGCGCGCGATCAAGAAGGAGTTTCCGGAGATCGGTATCCTCTGCGACGTCGCGCTCGATCCCTTCACCAGCCACGGCCATGACGGCCTGATCTCCGACGGCAAGATCCTGAATGACGAGACGGTCGCCGTGCTGGTGCGTCAGGCCTTGGTGCAGGCCGAAGCCGGCTGCGACATCATCGCGCCCTCCGACATGATGGACGGCCGCGTCGCCGCGATCCGCGAGGGGCTGGACCGCGCCGGCCTGCTCGACGTGCAGATCATGGCCTATGCCGCGAAATACGCCTCCGCCTTCTATGGCCCGTTCCGCGACGCCATCGGCTCGGCCAAGACGCTCACCGGCGACAAGCGCACCTATCAGATGGATAGCGCCAACACCGATGAAGCGCTGCGCGAGGTCGAGCTCGACATCGCCGAGGGCGCCGACATGGTGATGGTGAAGCCCGGCATGCCCTATCTCGACGTGGTCCGCCGCGTGAAGGACACGTTTGCGATGCCGACCTTCGCCTATCAGGTCTCCGGCGAATACGCGATGATCGCCGCAGCCGCGAACAACGGCTGGCTCGACGGCGACCGTGCCATGATGGAAAGCCTGCTCGCCTTCAAACGCGCCGGCGCCGACGGTGTGCTGAGCTATTTTGCGCCGAAGGCGGCGGAGAAGCTGCGGGGCCAGACGTAAGCTGTCGTAGGGTGGGCCAAGCGAAGCGGGCCCACCGATTCATCCATCGTGTAAGTCGGCGGGCAATGGTGGGCACGGCGCAAGCGCGCCTTGGCCCACCCTAGAGGACCGCCCGATCCACCGCCCCCGAATCGCCGGAATATTTCGGCTTGCTGCCGCCCGCGCGCCCTTGGCACGGGCATGGCCTGTTCCCATGTCCTGCGGGGGGGGGCTTCGCTGGGAGAACGGTCCATGTCGTACAACTCGGGCAATTCAGGAGGCTGGCGCGATGACGGCGCCATGCAACCGCATGCCTACGACCCTGACCTGCATCCGGAACTGTTCCGGGGCGTCGCGACGCGGCGGGTGTTCGCCTTCCTGATCGACATGGTCGTGATCTCGGTGCCGGTGATCCTCGGCTACATCTTCATCGCCTTGTTCGGCGTGGTCACCCTCGGCATCGGCTGGGCGCTGTTCTGGATCGCCTGGCCGGCCTCCGTGATCTGGGCTATCGTCTATTACGGCGCCAGCATCGGCGGTGCGTCCTCCGCCACGGTCGGCATGCGCCTGATGGACCTGGAGCTGCGCACCTGGTACGGCGCGCCCGGCTACTTCGTGCTCGGCGCCACCCATGCCGTGCTGTTCTGGGTGACGGTCTCGTTCCTGTCGCCGTTCGTGGTGCTGGTCGGCCTGTTCAACGGCCGCCGTCGCCTGCTGCACGATTTCGTGCTGGGAACGGTCGTGATCAACAATTCGGTTCGCATACCCACTCCGCAGGCGGCGCGGACGTGGTGAGCTAATCGATTGACCGGGGGCTTTTGGAGCGCGATGCTGATGCCTGTTTCGGAGGCCCACGACGTCCCTTGACCCAGCACTCGCGCGACACCCCCCAGTTTTACCTCACGGCGCCCTCACCCTGCCCGTATTTGCCGGGCCGACATGAGCGCAAGGTGTTCACGCATCTGGTCGGAGACCGCGCCGGTGACCTCAACGACCTGCTCACCCATGGCGGTTTCCGCCGCAGCCAGTCGATCGCCTACCGTCCCGCCTGCGACCAGTGCCGGGCCTGCGTCTCGGTCCGAGTCATCGCCAACGAGTTCCGCCCCTCGCGCAACTTCCGCAAGGTGATGGCCCGTAACGCCGACATCATCGGCGAGCAGCGCAGCGCGGTGCCGACCTCCGAGCAATATTCGGTGTTCCGCGCCTATCTCGACGCCCGCCACCGCCACGGCGGGATGGCCGACATGACCGTGCTCGACTACGCCATGATGGTCGAGGACAGCCACGTCGAGACCCGCATCATCGAATACCGCAAGCGCGGCCCCGACAGCGGCATCACCGGCCGCGGCGAGGAGCTGATCGCAGTGGCGCTCACCGACGTTCTCAGCGACGGCCTGTCGATGGTCTATTCGTTCTTCGAGCCTGGCCAGGTCAGCCGCTCGATGGGCACCTTCATGATCCTCGACCATATCGCCCGTGCGCGACGGCAAGGGCTGCCTTACGTCTATCTCGGCTACTGGATCGAAGGCTCTAAGAAGATGGACTACAAGGCCCGCTTCCTGCCGCAGCAGCGCCTCGCCCCCTCAGGCTGGCTGCGCATCGACGCGCAGGGCGACACGGCGTCCGAGCCGCAGGATTAGTGAATGGCGAGTAGCGAATAGGATGACACCCCCCACTCGCTACTCGCCATTCGCTACTCACCCAAAAAACGTATCTGCCAGCAGCTTCAGATTCAAAATCACGATGATGCCCGCGACGATCCAGGCGACCGCGGCAACCGACATCGGGATCGCGAACTTGCCCATCTTGCGGCGGTCGGAGACGAAGCGGACCAGCGGAATCACCGCGAAAGGCAGCTGCATCGACAGCACGACCTGGCTGAACACCAGCAAATCCGCAGTGCCGCGCTCGCCGTAGATCGCGGTGACGATGATCACGGGAATGATGGCGATGCCGCGGGTCAAGAGGCGGCGCGCCCAGCTGGGCAGGCGCAGATCGAGAAAGCCCTCCATCACGATCTGGCCGGCGAGCGTCGCAGTGACCGTCGAGTTGAGGCCCGAGGCGAGCAGCGCCACCGCGAACAGCGTCGAGGCGATGCCGAGGCCGAGCAGCGGCGACAGCAGTTCGAACGCCTGCTCAATCCCGGCCACGTCGGAGTGGCCGCTCTTGTGGAAGGTCGCAGCAGCGACGACAAGGATCGCGGCGTTGATGAACAGCGCCAGCATCAGCGCGATGGTCGAGTCCGTCGTCGCCCATTTGATCGCTTCGCGCCGGCCGGTGTCGTTGCGTTCATAAGCGCGCGTCTGCACGATCGAGGAGTGCAGGTAGAGATTGTGCGGCATCACGGTGGCGCCGATGATGCCGATCGCGATGTAGAGCATGTCGGAATTGGTGAAGATCTCGCTCTTGGGCACGAAGCCCCGCAAGACCTCTGCCACCGGCGGAGCCGCCGCCGCGATCTGCACCGCGAAGCAAACGGCGATCACCACCAGCAGCGCGATGACGAAAGCCTCCAGGAAGCGGAAGCCCCGGTTCATCAGCAGCAGCAGCAGGAAGGCGTCGAGGGCTGCAATCAATGCGCCCCCGATCAGGGGAATGCCGAACAGCAGCTTCAGCGCGATCGCCGTGCCGATCACCTCGGCGAGATCGCAGGCGATGATGGCCGCCTCGCAGGCGAGCCAGAGCAGGAAGTTCACCACCCGGGGATAGGAGGCGCGGCAGGCCTGCGCGAGATCGCGGTCGGTGACGATGCCGAGCCGAGCCGCCAGCGACTGGAGCAGGATCGCCATCAAGTTCGAGATCAGGATGACGGAGAGCAGCGTGTAGCCGAACTTCGACCCGCCGGCGAGATCGGTCGCCCAATTGCCGGGGTCCATATAGCCGACCGAGACGAGGTAGCCCGGCCCGACGAAGGCCAGCAGCCGGCGCCACCAGCGGCCCGCGGCGGGAATGGCAACGGTGGAATTAACCTCAGCGAGGCTTTTGGTGGTGGGCGCATCAGCGCGCCAGCCGGCGAGGTCGGGAGTTATGTGGGGTGATCGGGCATCCATATCGGCAGAATACCCAAGTTCATTCTTATTGCAACTCATTTGCAACTGCATCTAGCGGCGGGCATTCCCGCCGCCGATCGCGGAAATCGCCTCTTGTCGGGAAGCGGGTGGGTTTGGTGGTCATCGGGGGCCAACATTGGCGCAAATTCGCCTCTACGGGATATGCGCCATGTCAACGCCGCCTCGCCTTCCTGACACTTTCAACCGCCTCGCCTGGTCCAATCTCGCAGCGCAGTCGGCCGAGCAGATCGCGCTCGCGGCAGCGCCCATCGTCGCCGTGCTGACGCTGGGGGTGGCCGAAGGCCAGACCGGCCTGCTGCAGACCGCGCTCACCCTGCCCTTCGTCCTGTTCGCCATCCCCGCCGGCGTGTTTGCAGACCGAATTTCCCGCCGCAGGCTGATGGCGAGCGCCGAGGCACTGCGGGCGGTGGCGCTCGCGGCCGTCGTGCTGCTGCTCACGCTGGGAGCCCTCAACCTGCCGCTGCTGGCCCTGCTCGGCTTCGCCGCCGTGTGCGGCACCGTCGTTTACAGCGTGGCAGCACCGGCGCTGGTGCCCTCGCTGGTGAGCTCCAACTTGTTGCCGGCGGCGAATGCGCGCATCGAGCTGGCGCGCACCATCGCCTTCGCCAGCGGGCCTGCACTCGGCGGTGCGCTGGTTGGGTGGTGGGGCGCGAGCCCGGCGTTCGGCTTTGCCGCGGCGCTCTCGGCCATCGCGGTCGTGCTGCTCTCCGGCATCTACGAGCCCGCACGTGCGCCGGCGCCCCGGCGGCATCCGCTCCAAGAGATCCGCGAGGGCGCGGCCTTCGTGTTTCACCATCCGCTGCTGCGGCCGGTCTTCATCACCCAGTTCATCTTCAACACCGGCTGGTTCCTGCAAATTGCGGTGTTCGTGCCTTACGCCGTGCGCCATCTCGGTCTGAGCGCCGCCGGTGTCGGCACGGTGCTGACGATGTACGGCGTCGGCATGGTGATCGGCGCGCTCCTCGCCACGCGCGTGATGAAGCGCATCGCCTTTGGCACCGTGGTGGGGCTCGGCCCCGTCACCGGCTTTGTCGCCGCCTTGGTGATGGCGCTGACGGTGCTGGTCCCCTCGCCCTGGCTCGCGGGCTTGAGCTTCTTCCTGCTCGGCGTCGGCCCGATCCTATGGGTGATCTCGACCACGACGCTGCGCCAGTCCGTGACGCCGCCGCGCCTGCTCGGCCGCGTCTCCGCCATCAACATCATGAGCTACGGCGCCCGCCCGCTCGGTTCAGTGCTGGGCGCGCTCGTCGGCGGCCTCTGGAGCGCGGAGGCATGCCTCTATCTCGCCGCGGCGTTATTCGGCGTGCAGGCGCTGGTGATCCTGCTGTCACCGGCAGTGGGACTGGACCGGCAGCCAGACATGGTGGGAGATGAGGTGGCGGCGCGGTGCTGACCACAAGTGCATTGCGAGGAGCGTAGCGACGACGCAATCCAAGGTCCCTCCGTTGAGGGACCCTCGATTGCTTCGCTGCGCTCGCAATGACGGCGCCTGTTGAGGCCGCGGAGACTAACCCGCCAGATAGCGCTCGTAGCTGCCCCTGACCGGCTCGCTCGCGTCGACTTCCGGATCGAGCGTGTAGAGATCCTGCGCGCGGCCGATGCCGCGCAGCGCGTAGCGGCCGGTGGAGACGAGATAGCGGCGGCCGGCGGCATCTAGGCCCTTGTAGAATTCGGACGAGGCCAAGAGCTCGCGATCCACCGAGCGGCTCATCGAGGCGATGCGGCTGACCTCGTTGACGGTCGGGCCGACCACGGTGAAATCAAGCCGGTCCTCGCTGCCGATATTGCCGTAGAAGACCTCGCCGACATGCAGGCCGATATAGGCTGACGTGGTCGGACGGCCCTCCGCCGCCCGCCGTTCGTTCAGCGCAGCGACATTCTTGCGGAACAGGTGCTCGGCGCGGAGCGCGGCCCGCCGCGCATCCGCCATGTCCTCGCCCCAGAACATCGCGAGCACGCCGTCGCCGATCAGCTTCAGTACGTCGCCGCCGGCTTCGTGGATCGGATCGATCACGGCCTGCGCATAGTCGTTGAGGAACGGGATGATCTCGTCGGGACCGATGCTCTCGCTGATGCCGGTCGAGCCGCGCAGGTCCGAATACCAAAGCACGGCATTGATGCGCTCGGTGACGCCGCGCGAGATGCGCCCGCGCAGCACCTGCTCGGAGGCGTCGCGGCCGAGATAGACCCGGCCGAGCGTGCGCGCGATGTCGACCTGCTGCGCCGACTTGATCGCGAGCCCCAACACCGGAACCAGATCGCGCAGCGCTTCCAGCTCCAGTCCGGAGAACCCGCTCGCGCGGCGGGTGGTCCAGCAGGAATAGAGGCAATCCATCAGGCCAAGCGCGCCGTTCTCGCCGAAGCGGTGGACGAAGGCGAGATAGTGCTTGTGGCCCTTCTCGGCGAGCTCGCCGATCTGCGAGAAATCCATCGACGGCGCATCGGCGAGATCGATCACCATCTCGTCGTGGCCATTCTCGAGCATGTGGAAGAACACCGAGCGGCGCCAGCTCTTGGCGGCGTCGCCGTCGGCGGTCGAGCCGTATTCGAAGGCATCGCTCTCGTTGCTGGGACGATCGCTCCAGCGGAAGCCGCGGCCTTCATAGATCGGATGCAGCGTGTCGATGACGACGAGGCCACGCGACAGTTCCAGCCCCTCGGCGCAGCAACGCTCGCAAAAGCCGCGGAGCAGTTCAATTTCAGGCAGGCCCGTGAGCCCCTGGCCGGTCAGCCAGTTCATCAGCGTAAGGCGCGAGGTCAATTGCATGCGCCATTATGGCGTGCATTCGTGACGAGCGGAAGGCGGATGTCTGCATACAACCCAAAGGCTCCCCGCCGGCAGCAGGTCGAATATGCCGCAGACGCGGTTGACGCGCTCTCGCCGCGAGCTGCAAATGCGCCGATGACACGGCCGATCAGAAATACGAGGACATGACCCAGCGCCAGCTTCCGATCATCCTGGCGCTCGGCACCACGCAGACTCTGGCCTGGGCCTCCAGCTATTATCTGCCGGCGCTGCTCGCCGATCCCATGGGGCGCGAGCTCGGTGTCTCCTCCAACTGGATCTTCGGTGCGTTTTCGGCCGCGCTGGTGATCTCCGCAATGCTGGGCCCGCGCATTGGACGGCAGATCGATCTCGTCGGCGGCCGTCAGGTGCTGTCGGCCTCCAACGTGACCATTGCCGCCGGCCTCGTGCTGCTTGGCATATCGCAGTCGGTGATAGTGATGGCGATCGCCTGGCTGGTGCTCGGCATCGGCATGGCGATGGGGCTCTACGATGCCGCCTTCGCGGCTTTGGGGCGCATCTACGGCAGCGAGGCGCGCAGGTCGATCACCGGCATCACGCTGATGGCGGGCTTCGCCTCCACCGTCGGCTGGCCGCTCACCGCCTGGGGCCTCGCCCATATCGGCTGGCGCGAAACCTGTTTCGCCTGGGCCGCCGCCAACATCCTGATCGGCCTGCCGCTCAATTTCTTCATGTTGCCGGCGATCAAGGGCGCCAAGCAGGCGGCGGCCACTGCCGAGAAGCCGCATGTGCCGCTCGATCGTACGATGATCTTGCTCGCCTTCATCTTCGCGGCAGTCTGGACCGTCACCGGCGCGATGGCCGCGCATTTCCCGCGCATCCTGGAGGCGATGGGGGCGACGCCAGCCGAGGCGATCGCGGCCGGCGCATTGATCGGGCCGGCGCAAGTCGGTGCCCGCATGCTGGAGGCCGGCTTCCTCAGCCGCTTCCATCCGCTGTGGTCGACGCGGCTCGCCAGCCTCACCCACCCGCTCGGCGCCGTGATCGTTGCGATTTTCGGCGGCGCTGCGGCGAGCGCGTTCGCGTTGTTCCACGGCTCCGGCAACGGCATTCTGACGATCGCCCGCGGCACCCTGCCGCTGTCGATCTTCGGCCCGAAGGATTTCGGCTATCGCCTCGGCATCATCGGCGCGCCGGCACGGATGGCGCAGGCGGTGGCGCCGCTCGCCTTTGGCCTGCTCATCGACCTCATGGGCGCCAAGGTGCTGATCGTCTCATCCGCGCTCAGCCTCTCGGCGCTGGCAGCACTGTTCCTGATCCGCACCGGGCGGCGGCCAGATTGACCAGATCTGAGCTTTCGCGCACAAGCGGGCCATGAGCGACGATAACAGCCCGCCCCGCACGTTCAAAGACCTCGTGCGCTGGGCGACCACGCCGCCGCAGGCCTGGGGCGTTTATCTGCTCGCGATCCTCCTGGTCTGGCTGGTCTCGTTCTATGCCGGCACGCTGAAACCGAAGAAGACGCCGGAGGCGAGCCCGCCGACAGCAACCGCGCCGAAGAGCTAAGCCACCTTCGACTCGCTGGTCGCAATCCCGATGCCGGCGAACACCGCGACCAGCCCGGCCAGAAGATTGGGTTTGATCGGCTCGCCGATCAGCAGCGCCGCCAAGCGGCGGCGATCGGATTGACCGTCATCGTATTGGCGACCCGGGTCGGCGTCGCCCGCGCCAGCGCCATGACCCAGAGGATGAAGGCGAGCGCGCCGCCGCCGATGCCGAGATAAACGCCGGCAACCCATTGCGCCGCCGTGAAGCGCTCGAGCGCTGCAAAGCTGCCCTTCACCAACCCCGCCAGCACCAGCACGACGGCGAGCCTGTCGGCGATCTTCTGCATCGAGGCCGGCGGCGGCCGGATTGACGCTTGCCCCGATCGGATGCCCTTCCAGCTGGCGCGCTCTTCGCCCACATCACGGCGGATAGAGATCGCCATCACCTCGCTTCTCGTCCGGAGGGCTGGCTGGAGCATCGTGCACCGTCAACGGTCGCCGATCCGCAACCAATCGCGCCAGCTGCGGCGCGGCGGCGCTGGTACCGATGAGCCGAAACACCACGCCGCTTCGATTGCCCCCGGCACGTACACCCTGCAGAGCATCTGACTCGTCGCAGAACAGCGCATAGTCGGGACCAACTCGCCGCGGGAGCGGCCCGGTTCGTACGGGGCCCGCCGACGAATAAGGCGACTTGCGTTTCGGCGCCGACAGAATGTAGCCGCCGGCCACCTGCACACCCGCGACGCTGTCCGTACCGATCCCGTTGAGGGTGCCCAGGCGAGAAACAAGCGAGCCGGTCTTGTCAAATTCCCCACCGGCATACGTGCAGCCGGCCTCGGCCGCGCGGCCCGCCTCCCATCCGGCGTCGATGAAGTACGAACGCTTCGCACCCGTGCGCATGTTCATGTTCGGATCGGTACGTGCCACATAGGCATGAACCTCGCTCCCCAACTCGATGCCCTCCACCTTGATCTTCCAATTCCCATGCTCGGGCACCATGCCGGCTCCCGCGATGGTGGGCTCGACCGCAATCAGCCACACCCTATTGTCACCCCAGTCAACGGGGGCATACGCACCGGTATAGGGCGGAAGCGCCGGTGCAGCGGGCGGCGGGGGTGGGGGACCGGGAGGCGCTGGACCGGCAGTCGACGAGGAGCTACGACCGCCGGGCGAGGTGAGCGTAACAATGACATTGTCCGTGCAGTTCTTCTTCATCCAGACTTCGGCAAAGCAGAGCACGGTATTGTCGGGGGGAAGGCGCCACGTCCATTCGACATGGTCGGGCTCTGCCATGGTTTGCCTGACGAAATGGATGTGCCCATCGCTCAGATAGTTGTTGCCGGCAGGCAGGAAGACGTCGAGCTTTGGACTTACGGAAACGCCGTCATAGTGGGTGACAAGCTCCCTCAGCTTGCCCTCGAGCTCCGACGTGCCGTTGTGAGGTCCGGTTGTCGGCCCGTAGCTGACATTGATCACCACGTTCGTTGTGCCAGAATCGACAAATGACATGATGTAATCGACTGCATCGGCGACGTAACCCTTCAGCCAGACGCCGGTCGCGTCACGAAGGCAGCTCTCGGGAAACTGCACGAACACGATATCTGCTTCGCAAGCGGGATCGGTCAGGGGATCTCCGGGCTGCCAACTTGGCGGATCGCGGCGCGCGATGCGTGCCGAGAGCGGAATGCGTCCGGCGAGGACATCCATTACATGTGCACCATGCGAGGCCTGATGCTTGAGGGTCTTGAAACCTCCACGCGCGTAGCAGCCATCCTCGTCGATCGTGTTTGCCCTCTTGTGCAACTGGATCCAGTCGTTGAGCCCAACCACGCCGGATATGGAGTCTCGAAGGAACTCGAGGCCGTAATTGAAATCGAACGGCTTCTCGCCAAAGACGTCGGCACCTACCGGGATCGGGACTCGGCCTGCGTGCTCGTTCTGATCCCAGACACCGCGCACGCGTGTCCCGGATGCGACACCCGCGATCCTTTTGACAAACTGAGCGGCCGCGAACGGACAGCCATCGTCGATCACGCCGATGAGGAGAGGTGTCGGTGGTTGTTCGCTCGCGGACCTGTTGCGCTGCGCACCCTTTTGTATGGCCGTCGGCTTCAACGGGAGGGACAGCTCGACCCGGGATACGTTGTCGTCCCACGCCCGGAAACTGTCCTTCTCGACAGCCCTTATGTAAGCCCGCATGGTCAGATATCGCGAGTTCGGGCTGGTCAGCCCGAATTCGGCGCCGAAGTCACTAGGACTCATGGCTCTCACAAAATTATCGGCCAGCCCGGCGTGCTTAAGCTCCACGAACAGAAATAGCTTGGACTCCTGCTCGTCGAAAAAATCGAAGTTCTTAAATTCGCTCGCGATTGCGTACCGGAGGTACGGGTCGAAGCATCTCGGCAATTCCTCGGCCATGGAATGCTCTCCACTTCGGTTGCAGGGACGTGTTTCCTACGGAAATCTTGTCGAAACTTCGTAGTAGGCCTTGTCCCATAGTTCCTTCATCAGGAGGGACTGCGTAACAGTCCCTCCTGTGGTTTCCGAATAGAACTTGTTGGCATTGAGCGCCTGGTCAGCATGGAAGGGATTGAAATCCGTGCGAGAGTTACTGTCGGCGTGGCTGGCGTTGAATTTGCGGCTCTTGGTTGCCGTGCTCCCGAGACAACGGCCGACGAAGTACTCGCCCAAGGCGATACCCAGCATCCGCCCTGCCATGCTGTCGACTGGAAAATGGACTCCGGCCACGACCCGATTGGTTGCGATTCGTGCGGCCTGCCGGTCGAGCTGCTCGACGATCTCCGGGAATCCGGATGTCGTCTTGTGCAGGCTCAATAGCCGTTTCAGCACGTAGGCTACCGCGTAAGCCTGCGTCGCATGTCCGCTCGGGAAACTTCCGTGTCCCGGCGTCGTGATCATCGGCTGAACCTGGGCGTTGTATTCCACGGGACGCGAGCACCCCAGCGCATGCTTGAAGCGCATTTCCACGTAAACGCAGAATTGCAGGACCATGTTGATGAGCTCGAATGTCCGCCTGGTCCTCTCGGGATGCAGGTAGACGATCGAGGACCAGAAGGCATACTGGGGATCGATCTGCGCCATGATTTCTGTGGCGCGTTCGTTGCGCAGCTCGGCCCAGCTCACGACCATCTCAATCTGGTCTTGAAACGTCGATTGGACCGGACGCCCTATCTCCGCAATCACGTATGCGGACGAGCGAACCAGGAATGCGTTCGGATCGGCGCCCGACACCTGAAGGGTGATGCCCTGCAGCATCTCCCCGACCGCTGTGTAGGCGCGCACCCACGGCTCCCAGCGATCCAATTGGGCTGGGTCTTCGATCGCCGGCAAGGCCGGCGCGTAGTAGTAAAAATACGGAGAGGTCGGTCGCTCCGGAACAACGATTGTCCCTTCGCGAGCGTGGATGAGTGCATCCACCATGATGGGATTGGCCCAGACGTCGCCGAGTGTGCCAATTATCGCCCCACCGGCCCCTCCAGCGCCGCCCGCTCCGCCTGCACCTCCTGCCCCCCCTGCGCCGCCGGCTCCGCCAGCACCACCTGCGCCGCCTGCTCCTCCCGCCCCGCCTAGTTGAGCCATTGCCTGCCTCCTTATGAAAACAAGTCGGTATGAGGTTAGTCAGCCTGTCGTCGGTAGTCCTGCCACTTCGAGGCAGCGAGCCCAGTGCCTGCCTGTTTCGAGATGCGCATTGGGGAGGCGCCCGATGTATCGATCTAGGGTCAAATGCGGCTCGAGCTCGCACATCTTGCCCAAGGCTTCGCGGGCCTCCGCGACCCGTCCCTGCGAAACGAGTGCGATAGCGAGGACCCGCCACGTAGACGGATGCATGCGATTGAGAATGAGAGATGAGCGCGCGAGCTCTTCCGCCTCGTCGTATCGATGCGCCGATAGAAGCGCCGTGGCGCCCAGGGACTCGAAATAATACCGCTGCGGATCGAGCGGGGAGAGTTTCAGAGCGCGCCGCGTTGCGTCCACGGCTGCCTCGCCGTCGCCTTTGAAGGCGTCGACGGTGCCCCGGTAGAGCCAGCCCAACGCGTGGCTGGGGTTGGCATCGACGGCCTGCTCGCACCGCTTTCGGGCAGCGTCCAGGTCCTTCAACATGTGACAATAGACGAAGCCTTCGGTCGCAAGCGCAAGCGCGTCGGACGGGTCACGGTCGAGCGCCGCGCGAGTGGCGCTCAAGGCCTCGGCGGCCTCGCGTTTGCGGTCCTCGGACCAGCCGCGCGTCATGCGCAGGATGTACCAGTTGGCGAGCCAGGCGCGCGGGGCAGCTATTCGGCCGTGGCGATTGATCAGTTCCTCCAGCACCGTCCGGGTCTGGAGAAACTCCTCCCTGCTCGACCGGTGCATCAGGCGGATGCTGCCAAGCAGCAGCGAGTAGCTTTCTAGCGTCGGTAACGGCTGGGTCAGGATATGCTCGACCTCGGCATCGAAGACCGACAGATGCACTGCAGCGGCGATGCGGTGAGCCAGTTCGCTCTCCGGCTGCAGCAGATCGCCGATATTGCCGCTCAGGCGGTCGGTCCAGACGACTTGATTGGTTCGCGCCGCGGACAGCTCCGCCGTCACCAGAATCCGGTCCGCATCGACCACATAGCTGCCGCTGAGAATGTAGGTGGCACCGAGATGCGCCGATACTTCCGCCACATCGCTGACCCTGCCGCGAAATATGTTGGTCGACAGACGCGAGATCACCTTGAGGTTCGCCGATCTGGAGAGGCACCAGATCACGCTGTCCGCGATCAGGTTACCAACGTCGAGATGCTCCTCCGCGTCCTTGCGCGCGTCGAAGGGGATGACGGCGATCGTCGGCTCCATGGGAGTTCCATAGTCTCGCCGAGCTGCGAGGCTTGGGTGTGGACTGGCCGGACCAACGCGGTAGGCGCGAACCGGCTTGTCAAAGTGCTTGAGGATACAGTCGCCCAAATCTTCGCACAGCGCATCCACTCCGTGCGTCAGCTCGTCGCGCGCCGCAGCGCTGCCAATCGTCTCCCCCGGACTGGCCAGGCTGGCAAGAGCTGTCGCCAGTTGCTCATGCGCGGCCTCGCTGGCGATGGTTTCACCGGGACCGGCAAGAGTTGCGAGCCGGGCTGCGAGGTTGATGCCGGTGCCATAGATGTCAGTGCCGTCACTCCAGGCGGTGGAGGAGTTGATCCCCGCACGAAGCTGGAAGTGTTGATCTTCAGGCCGCCCGGTGTTCTGAACGGCGATACTCCGGTGCATTTCGGCGGCGGCATTGACGGCGTCACGCACGGATTCGAAGCGGGCCATGAGCCCGTCTCCGAGGCTCTTCACGAGGCCGCCGCGATAACGCGGCAGAATTTGGCCGGTGGCAAGTTGGACGAAGTCGGTCCATCGACGCACCGCGGACGCCTCATGCTCCCGCATCAGACGCACGGACTCGACGAGGTCGACCAAGAGGACCACGGTGTCCTGCTGCACGAGGCCCATTGCTCGTCTCTCCGAAGCCCGGCCTCCGCTGACCGGGCTCTCAGGTGAATGGCCCTTAAGGCCGGTACTGCTTCACTACCTTGATGTTGACCGGACCTTGCCCGGCAGTTGCGAACTCAGCGCACGCACGTCCTCATCGAGCGCACGTCAATCCATACTGCGCAGCTGGCCGCTCGGTTATGAACCAGATCACGATTTGCGAAACGCCCGCGTGGGTCGCACTCGCGACAACTCAAAATGAAAACGCAAACTTCTTCTCGTCATGCGCGAAGTCACGTTCACTCACTGCTAATGCGGGCAGGTCTCGACCTCGACCGTGACGTGGCTGAGGCCCTTCAGCCCGGCGAGCCGCCGCTTGTAGACGGCCGGCTGCTTCGGCTTGTCCGACACCACCGAGAGCAGCACGGCACAATGGCCGGGGCCGACCTGCCAGAGATGCAGGTCGGTGACGCGATCCTCACCGACCTCCATGCGGGCGCGGATCACCCGCTCCAGCTTCTCGTCGGCGCGCACGTCGAGCAGCACCGCACCCGATGATTTGATCAGGCCGAATGCCCAGCTCGCGATCACGGCGCTGCCGATCAGACCCACCGCCGGGTCGGCCCAGACCCAGCCGGAATACATGGCAAGGCCGAGCGCTGCGATCGCCAGCACCGAGGTTGCGGCATCGGTCATGACATGGACATAGGCCGCGCGGAGGTTGTTGTCGTGCTGATGGTGGTGATGATCGCGCTCGTGGTCATGCTCGGCGTGGTCATCATGCGCATGGCCATGGCCGTGGTGATGATCGTGGCTGTCGCGCAGCAGCCACACGCTGGCGAGATTGACGCCCAAGCCGAGAGCAGCCACGGCCATGGCCTCGCCGTAGACGATCGGCACCGGATTGATCAAGCGCAGCACGCTCTCATAGGCGATCTCGACCGCGATCAGGCCGAGGATGATCGCGCTGGCGAAGGCGGCAAGATCGCCGAACTTGCCGGTGCCGAAGGTGAAATGCGCATTCCCCAGATGCCGCCGCGCGAAGCGATAGGCGAAGGCGGCAATGCCGAGCGCCGCCGCATGGGTGCCCATGTGCCAGCCGTCGGCGAGCAGCGCCATCGAACCGAACAGCGAGCCGGCGACGATCTCGCCGACCATCATGACCAGCGTCAGCACGACCACGAACCAGGTGCGGCGCTCGTTGTCGTCGTGCTTCTCGCCCAGGAAGGCGTGGTCATGGGTCCATTGTTCGATGGAATGGGAATGCATCGAATTCTCCAGAAGATTCAGCTCTGTTGGCCTCCAATATAGACGGCAGGCACCAATTTTCTAAGGACCAATCGTCCCGCGGATTGACAGTGCTTCTTAGTTTCGCTGTAATCTGCGCCATGGGGATTTGAGCGATCTCCCCACGAGGCGACAGGCCCAAGCATCGCGTCCCGTTTGGTTCTCGAGGACGCATCATGTCTACATTCACGACCATCTCATCCGACAAAATGGCACGGCTGATCGGCACGGCGAATGCGCCTGTTCTGATCGATGTGCGCACCGAGCAGGATTTCGCCGCCGACCGGCGGCTGATTCCCGGCTCCATCAAGCTCGGCCACGACAACGTGGCGGACTGGGGCGGCGCCTTCGCCGGCCGCCGCGCCGTAGTCTCCTGCCTCCGCGGCGAGAAGCTCGCGCAAGGCACCGCGGCCTGGTTACGCCAGCTCGGCGCGCAGGCCGAAACGCTGGAGGGCGGCTTCGAGGGCTGGAAGGCGGCCCAGCTGCCGCTGGTCGACGCCCGCAAGCTGCCGCCGCGGGATGCCAAGGGGCGCACCGTCTGGGTGACGCGGGCGCGGCCGAAGGTCGACCGCATCGCCTGCCCGTGGCTGATCCGCCGCTTCGTCGATCCGGACGCAGTGTTCCTCTATGTCGCGCCGTCCGAGGTGGTCGCCGTCGGCGAGCGGTTCGGCGCAGCGCCCTTCGACATCGAGAACGTGTTCTGGAGCCACCGCGGCGAGCTCTGCACCTTCGACGTGATGATCGAGGAGTTCGGCATCGCGACTCCGCCCCTGCTGCGCCTCGCGACGCTGGTGCGCGGCGCCGACACCGCGCGACCCGACCTCGCGCCGGAGGCGCCCGGCCTGCTCGCGGCCTCGCTCGGGCTGTCGCGCATGTATGACGACGACCTCGAGCAGCTCGAGGCCGGCATGCTGCTCTATGATGCCTTCTACCGCTGGTGCCGCGACGCCACCACCGAGACTCACAACTGGCCGACCAACAAGGTGAAGGCGTAATGGACGTTCGCGCCGATCAAGCGGGAGCTGGTGCCGGTCACGGCATCAGCTTCAACGAAGCTTTCCGCGTCTGGCTCCGTGTCGCCTGCCTGAGCTTTGGCGGGCCCGCGGGCCAGATCGCGGTGATGCACCGCATCCTGGTCGAGGAGAAGAAGTGGATCTCCGAAGGCCGTTTCCTGCACGCACTGAACTATTGCATGCTGCTGCCGGGACCTGAGGCGCAGCAGCTCGCGACCTATGTCGGCTGGCTTATGCATCGCACCGCCGGCGGGCTGATGGCGGGCGGGCTGTTCATCCTGCCCGGCATCATCGCCATCATGGGCCTCAGCTACATCTATGCCGCCTTCGGCAATGTCAGCTTCGTCGAGGCGCTGTTCTTCGGGCTCAAGGCGGCCGTGCTCGCCATCGTCGTCGAGGCGGTAGTGCGCGTCGGCAAGCGCGCGCTGAAGAACCGCATCATGATCGCGCTCGCGGCCGCGGCCTTCGTCGCGATCTTCTTCTTCGCGGTCCCCTTCCCGATCATAATCATCGCCGCCGGCCTCATCGGTTATGCCGGCGCCCGAAGCGGCCGTCCGGAATTCGCGCCGGCCGGTCACGCCCATGGCGGCGGCGCTGCGATCGACAGCATGCTCGGCGAGGCCGTGCCCGATCACGTCCGGCCCAACACGGCGCGCGCGATCCGCGTCGGTGCACTGTGGCTGGCGCTTTGGCTGGTGCCGGTGATCGCACTGCTGATGGCCCTGGGTCAGGCCAATGTGTTCAGCCAGATCGCGCTGTTCTTCTCGAAGATGGCGCTGGTTACGTTCGGCGGCGCCTATGCGGTGCTGGCCTATGTCGCCCAGCAGGCGGTCGAGCATTATCATTGGCTCAAGCCGCATGAGATGCTCGACGGTCTCGGCATGGCCGAGACCACGCCGGGCCCGCTGATCATGGTGCTGCAATTCGTGGGCTTCATGGCGGCCTATCGCGACCCTAGCGGCCTGTCGCCGATGCTCGCGGCCACGCTCGGCGGCCTGCTCGCGACCTGGGTTACCTTCATGCCCTGCTTCCTCTGGATTTTCGTCGGCGCGCCCTACATCGAGCGCCTGCGCGGCAACGCGGGCCTCGCCGGCGCGCTCAGCGCGATCACCGCCGCCGTGGTCGGCGTGATCCTCAACCTGTCGATTTGGTTCGCGCTGCACATCCTGTTCCGCGAGACCGTGCCGGTGCATGCGTTTCCGCTGAACTTCGACATGCCGGTGCTGAGGAGCGTCGACGTGCCGGCGCTGGTGCTGGCGATCGCGGCGGCCACCGCGATCTTCCGGTTCAAGCTCGGCATGCTGACGGTGCTGGCGGGCAGCTGCGCGGCGGGCGTGGCGTTGCGGATGGCCGGGATGATCTGATGCCAGGGACGTGACTAATCGTGAGTCCAGGATGAGTTGGAACGCCGCGGCCGAACGCCACCTAAGCAGGGGGCGTTTGGAGAAACAGCGATGCGTTTCCTTCTGGTTTTCAGTTTTCTGATCACCTTGGTCGGCGCTGCCGACGCCGCACAGGCGCGTCATCCACACCGGCGGCACGCGATTGTCCATTCCGGTCAGGGTATGGTCCCGTCCGGTCCAGCTTCGGGCTTCGCCTACGCGCCGCCCCCGGAAACCTCAGCTTATCCTGGCGCCACTGAATCTTATTTCGGCGCTTCTCAAGGTTATGCGCCCGGCGAAAAGGAGCGGTTTCTCCGCAGCTTGTTCAGTCCATAGACCCGTTCCACCTTGGGCCGGCTCGCTGATGCCGCGGGAAAGCTGCTGAGTCGAACCCAGCAGCCTTCCCTTATTCACGTCGTAAGCGCCGACGTTTGTTAGCGTCGGATTGGATCGTTTGTGCCGCCCGGGCGGATGGTCTGAGGACCGCCCTGGCCGGAACCTGCGCCACTGCCGCCGCCGGAGCCTACGCTGGATCCCGTCGAACTGCCGGTACCTGCATCGCCCGCTCCTGTTCCACCCGCCGCGCCGCTCGTTCCGCCGCTGGTTCCTCCGGCCCCGGCGCTAGCGCCCGCACCTGCGCCGCCCGCTCCACCTGCGCCTGCCCCGCCTCCGGCACCTCCGCCCGCCTGCGCATGGGCGAACCCGATCGACGCGCCAGCAAGCAACGCACACATGGCTACTGAGAAGATTGTCTTTCGCATTGTTCAAACTCCGATTGACGATGACATGCCAATCGAAGCCGCGCGCAAACGTTCCTGATGATATTCGTCGGAGGCTTTCAACATTGGTAGGAACGATGTCGCGCAACGTTGAATTGAGTCTAGGTCCCGCCACTCGCCCATCTTCCGCGACGCAGGCATGACTCAACACAATGCGTCTTGAATCCCGGCTGCCGGCTACCGCATCATCATCCGCGCGATCGCTTCCCCGATCACCACCGTCGTGAAGTGCGTGTTGGCGCGGCAATCGGACGGCATGATCGAGGCGTCGGCGACACGCAAGCCGCCGATCCCTTTCACGGTGCCGTCGGGGTTGACCACGCCATCCGGGTCGTTCCCGCCGCTCATGCGGCAGCTGCCGGCGGCATGCTGGATGTCGCCGGTCTCGCGGCGCAGCACCGCGTCGAGCTCGTGATCGGGCAGGCTGGCGGCCTGCGGCAGCGTCAAATCCGTGTCAGCGAGCCTGATCCAGTCGGCGATGCCTGACAGCGCCGGCTGCGACGTGATGACCGCGAGGCGTTTCACCGCATCGATCATGCGCAGCATGTCGCGCGGATCGGCCAGCATGTTCTCCTCGACGACCGGATCGATTGCAGGATCGGTCGAGGCCAGCTTGAGCGTCCCGCGCGAATAGGCGTTGAACAGCCCCGCGCCGATCGCTCCGGGGTTCCCGATGCCGCGATGATTGAAGGCGATCAGGATCATGTCGCGCTTGCCGCCATTGGCGAGGCCGGAGGAATAGGTCACGCAGCAATTGGTGTGGCGCGTATCCGGATCGGTGGGACGAAGCTCGTCCCGGAGCTGGATCGTGGCGCGAAACAGCGGATGGTCGAAGAAATGGCGGCCGACCGGCAGATCGCGCGTGACAGCAATCCCCATTGCCTTCAACTCCTCGGCCGGCCCGATGCCCGAGCGCAGCAGGATCGCCGGACTGTGGATGGCGCCGGCGCACAGCACGATCTGGCGGGCGCTGATCTCCTGGGTGCCCTGCCCCTCGACATGAACGCGGACACCGGTCGCCCGTCCGTCGCTGATCAGCACGCGATCGACCAGCGCATGCCCGCGGATCTCCAGGTTGGCGCGCCCGCGTGCGGGCTCGAGATAGCCCTCATTGGTGGTGATGCGGCGCAAGTCGCGGCTGTTGATGGGGTAGCACGCAACGCCCTCGCCGTCCGGACCATTGACGTCGGCGCACCAGGGATAGCCGCTCGCAAGTGCCGCATCGCGCAAGCCGCGGTCGATCGGACCCCACTTTTGCAAAGGCGCGCGGTAGACCGGCAGTGGCCCGCCGCGGCCGTGGCCCTCGACATCGCCGAATTCCAGATCGTCCTCGATCACCGAAAACAGCGGCATCACCTCTTTCGCCGACCAGCCGGTGCAGCCATTGGCCGCCCATTCGTCGAACGCATCGGCAACGCCGCGGATCGCGATCTGGCCGTTCATCATCGACGAGCCGCCGAGCCCCTTGCCGCGCCAGTAGAAGCGCGGCTCCTGCCCAGCGACGCGGCGCGTCAGAAGATCGGGCCATTGCCATTTCTCCTGGTACTCGCGCTTGTGGATGATCGGGATCGGATTCGGCGTCCGCACCTCCCAGGGCGCCTCGTCGGCGCGCCAGTCGAGCCCCGCCTCGAGCAGCAGGACGCGCCGTGCGGGATCTTCGGAGAGCCTTGCGGCCACGGCGGCGCCGGCGGAGCCGCCGCCGACAACAATGACATCGTACATCGCGCTACTTCTCAACGTTCCAGAACACCGGGATGGCGGACGGTATCAGACCGCGCAAAGTCGCGCGATAGGCGGCCGGCTGCGCGAACTGGCCCCACGGGATTCCGGGCGCCTGATCGTACATGACGGCCTGGATCTCGCCCGCGATCTTCTTCCGGTCCGCCTCGGCCGGCGCCTTGGCGAAGGCTTCCATCAGAGGGGTGATACGCGCATCGCATTGCCAGCCGGTGAAGTCGGCACAGTTGAAGGCAACCATGACATTGGTCAGCGGCGAGCCGAGGTCGAAGCCGCCGGCGTGGACGCCATAGACGCTCCAGCCCTCCTTCTTGGCGCGGCGCGCCAGCACGCTCGCCCAGTCCATCACCTGCAGATCGACGTTGAAACCTGCAGCCTTCAGCCGCTCGGCGAGCACCTGCGCCGAAACGCGCGGGGCTTCGAGGTCGTTGGCCTGCATCACGACGACGGGCTCGCCGGCATATTTGGTCGCCTTCAGCGCAGCCTTCGCCGCTTCGATCGAGGGCTTTGCGGCGGCTTCCGTGCCGGCCTTGCTCTCGTATGTGGTGCCGCAGGTGAAGTAGGTCGCGCAAGGGGTGGCGTATTTGGCGTCGAGCCCGAGCGCATCCAGCACTTCGCGCTGGTCGACCAGCTTCCACAGCACGCGGCGGATCTCCGGATCATCGAACGGCTTCGAGGCCGCGTTGAGACGGTAGGCGCCGGCGAACATGTTGCCGCCGGTGAAGTTGACGAGCTTGACGCGCGTGTTCTTCTCCAGCTGCGGCAGCAGATCGAACGGCGCGTACTGCATGAAATCGATTTCGCCGGCCTGCAGCGCAGAGGCGGCAGTCGCACCATCGGGAATGACGCGGACCTCGAGCGTGTCGACATTGACGCGCTTGCCGCCGGCCAGGAAGTCCGCGGGCTCGGGACGCGGCACATAGTCGCCGAACTTCTTCAGGATCATGCGGTCGCCGGTGCGGTGGTCGGCCTTGCTGTAGACGAACGGGCCGGAGCCGACGATCTCGGTGGTGCGCTGGTCGCCGGGCGTCCTCGCGATGCGTTCGGGCATCATGAAAGCGACCGGGCTGACGGGATTGCCGAGCGCGTCGATGACGAGGCCGGACGGCTCCTTCAGCGTCAGCACGAAGGTTTTCGCATCGACCGGCTCGAGCGAAGCCGTGATCGCGAAAATGCGGCGGCCGAGTGCGCTGCGGGTGCCCCAGCGACGCAGCGAGGCCACGCAATCGGCTGCCGTGACGGGCTGGCCGTCGTGCCATTTCAGGCCGTCGCGCAGCGTGAACGTATAGGTCAAGCCATCGGGCGAGACTTTCCAGTCCTGCACCATTTGCGGCTTGATGTCGCCCTTGGCATCCTTCGCAAACAGCGTGTCGAACACCATGTAGCCGAACGTGCGCGAAATATAGGCCGTGGAGAAATGCGGATCGAGCGTGACGATCTCCGCCTCGAGCACCGCGACGAGATTGCCCGCCGCATGCGCGGGCGCCGCCACCAGCGCAAGGCCGAACAGCGCGGGAATGAAAGTCTTCAGTTTGAGCATTGGGGTGTTTTTGCCTTTTGACCAGCCGTTTGCGTTCAGCAGGAAAAAAGCAATGTTCGTGCCCACACGTATGCGCTCATAGCTAGCTGCCACGCGTTTGCAGGATGCACATACTTAGAGTTGGAGAGCGAGGCTGGCGCAGCTCGTCATTGCGAGCGCAGCGAAGCAATCCAGAGTCTTTCCGCGGTGGGATTCTGGATTGCTTCGCTGCGCTCGCAATGACGGTGGAGCAGAGAGCACAACACGCGCTGTCGCCGCCCGGCTTGACCGGGCGACCCAGTATTCCAGAGACAGCTGATGGATACGGAGAAGCCGCGGCGTACTGGATGCCCCGCCCCCGTGCGCAATTGCGCACTAGGCGGGGCATGACAGCGTCGTTGCGGCGACAGTTGGGGCCAGTGCCCTACCCGATCACTCGACCGAACTTGTTCGACTTCGGGAAACCCTTCGGCGGCAGGCGGCCGGCGTCGGCGCGCGTGCCCTGCCACTCCGCCAGCTCCTTCATGGTCGCGGAGAATTCGCGTCCTGCGGAATCCTTCCAGGTCAGGCCCGCCTTGGCGTCGAATACCGCAACGTCGGACAGGCCGCCGTCCTTGTATTTCTGCAGGCGCACGCCGCGGCCGCGGGCCATCTCCGGCACCTGGTCGAGCGGGAAGACCAGCATCTTGCGGTTCTCGCCGATGACGGCGACGGTGTCGCCCGTCACCTCGGTGATCGCGCGGGCCTCGTTCGGCATGTCCACGTTGAGGACCTGCTTGCCCTTCTTGGTGGTGCCAACGCAATCGTCCTCGTTGACCACAAAACCCTGGCCCTCGTGGCTGGCGACCAGGAATTTGCGGCCGCCCTTGTTGACGAACAGCGCGACGGGCGCGGCCTCCTGCTCGAGGTCGATGAACAATCGGATCGGCTCGCCATGGCCGCGGCCGCCCGGCAGCTTGGCGACGTCGAGCGAGTAGAACTTGCCGTTGGTGGCGAACAGCAGGAGCTTCGAGGTCGTCTCGGCGAAGAAGGCGAAGCCGAGCTTGTCGTCCTGCTTGAAGGCAAGGCCCGAGAGATCCTCGACATGCCCCTTCATGGTGCGGATCCAGCCCTTGTCGGAGACGACCACCGTCACCGGCTCGCGCTCGACGAAGGCCTCCTCGATCGCGGCGAGGTCGTGCTCGGGCGCATCCGCGAAGGTGGTGCGACGCTTGCCGAGCGGTGTCTTCGGTCCGAACATGTCGCGGACCTTGCCGACCTGCTCGCCGACCTTCTTCCACTGCTCGGCTTCGGAGGCGAGCACCGCATTGATGCCCTTGAGCTCGGCGCGGAGGTTCTTGTCCTCGGTGCGGATCTCCATCTCCTCGAGCTTGCGCAAGGAGCGCAGGCGCATGTTGAGGATGGCTTCCGCCTGCACCTCGGTGAGCTTGAACGCCTTCATCAGCTCAGGCTTCGGCTCGTCCTCGGTGCGGATGATCCTGATCACCTTGTCGATGTTCAGGTATGCGATCAGGAAGCCGCCGAGCACTTCCAGCCGGTGCTCGATCTGCGCCTTGCGGTAGTTGCTGCGGCGGATCAGCACGTCGCGCAGATGGTCGAGCCATTCGCGCAAGCACTCCGCGAGCCCCACGACCTTGGGGATGCGCCCCTTGATCAGGACGTTGAGGTTCAGCGGAATCTTGTTTTCGAGCTCGGTGAGGCGGAACAGCGATTCCATCATCAGCGCCGGATCGACGTTCTTCGACTTCGGCTCGATCACGATGCGGACGTCTTCGGCCGACTCGTCCCTGATGTCGCCGACCAGCGGCAGCTTCTTCTGGTCCAGCAGCTCGGCGACCTTCTCGATCAGACGCGACTTCTGCACCAGGAACGGAATCTCGGTGACGACGACGACCCAGGTGCCGCGCGCACCCTCCTCCTGCGTCCACCGCGCCCGGACGCGGAACGAGCCGCGGCCGGTCGTGTACGCTTCCGCAATCGCCTGCTTGGAATCGACGATGATGCCGCCGGTCGGGAAGTCCGGCCCCTTGACCCATTTCAAGAGGGCCTTGGATTTCGCGTCGGGCTTCTCGATCAGATGCAGCGCGGCGTCGCACAGCTCGGCGGCGTTGTGCGGCGGGATCGAGGTCGCCATGCCGACCGCGATGCCCTGCGCGCCGTTGGCGAGCAGGTTCGGGAAGCCGCCCGGCAGCACGATGGGCTCTTTCGACTGGCCGTCGTAGTTGGCGCGGAATTCGACCCCATCCTCGTCGATGCCCTCGAGCAGAAGCCGCGCGACGTCGGTCATGCGCGCTTCGGTGTAGCGGTAGGCGGCGGGGTTATCGCCGTCGATATTGCCGAAATTGCCTTGGCCGTCGACCAGCGGATATCGTGAGGAGAAATCCTGCGCGAGGCGGACCATGGCGTCGTAGATCGCCTGGTCGCCGTGCGGATGGAACGAGCCCATCACGTCGCCGACGATCTTGGCCGACTTCTTGAAGGCCGTGCCGGGGTCGAGCCTGAGCAGGCGCATGCCGTAGAGGATGCGCCGGTGCACCGGCTTCAGGCCGTCGCGCGCGTCCGGCAGCGCACGGTGCATGATGGTGGAGAGGGCATAAGCGAGATAGCGCTCTTCCAGCGCCTCACGCAGCGGCACCTCGTGGATTTCAGCCGGTTCTTCCGGCGGAACGATTCGTTTTCCCATGCCGCCCGGTTAAACCGTGGAAGCGAATCGGGCAAGGATCGAATGGTTCCCTGTGGGCGACGTACTAACCTGCCCAGCCGGCTGTGACGGTCTGGGTTGGGGCTGGACCAGGTGTTTGCGCAGGCGCCGGCGCATTGGTCAGGCAACGGCGGGCGGCCTCGATCTCGGCGTCGGTCGCGCCCCGCGACCGCGCCCATGTCTCTGCAGCGGCAGCGGAATATTTCGCCACATAGTACCGCACCACCGTGCACGAGGCCCGGCGAAACGCCCCGGGCTGCGGCTCGCCAGCCATGGCGTCGGGCGCGAACGCAAGCAGCGTCGCCGACAAGGCGAATCCCTTGATCAACATTTGGGCTGTCCCCCGGATGTGGAACCTCAAGCCCCAAGTCCGCGCGGGCCGATTTCGTTCCAGGGAACTGCATGCTGCTGGGCAAGGCTGAGCAGCTACTACGTCATGGCGCCGGGATCGCCGCCCTCGCCTGCTGCCGCATCAGGGCGTTGATGAAGCCGGCCCGCGCATCGGAATGGCCTTGGCCACGCGGCTCCAGCACGTGGCGGAGCAGGAACAGGCCGGTGAGCCGAAAACCGTCCTGGAGATCCTGCTCGGTGAGATCGCCCGCGGTTTCGCCCTGGCGCAGGAACGGCGGCAGCCGCAACAGCCGGTCGCGCCACGGCTCGCCCGCGCCGCGCGATACCGCGCCGCCTGATTTCGGCGAGACATAGATCAGGTCCGTGGTCTCGCCGGTCACGGCACAATTGTCCAGCGCCAGGCCAAAACCCAGCTCGGCGAGCATCGCCAGCTCGAAATGGATCAGGTGCACGGCCGCGCTGCCGATGTCGTCGAAATCGTCGAGCGAATGCTCGAGCAGCGCAAAGATGTCCTCATGCGGATCGCGCTCCGGCAGCAGCCGCGCGACGGAGGCGAGATGGGTGACGCCGTAGACGCCGTGGGACGATGCCAGCAGCGTTGCCGCGCGCAGCTTCAATCCCTCGATGGCGTAGGTGCCCAGATGCTCGTCGAGCCGCGCCCGCCACACCGCACTGACGCTGTTCCCCGGTTGCAGCAGCGGCCGCATCCGCGAGCCGGCGCCACCGCGGACGAGGCCGAGATGCCGGCCATGCGCGCGCGTCAACAGCTCGACAATGGCGCTGGACTCGCCATGCCGCCGCACCCCCAGCACGATGCCTTCGTCGGACCATTCCATAGGGGAAGTGTAGCGGATTCCGGCGTTCAATCGTAGGGCGGATTAGCCGAAGGCGTAACCCGCCAATCGCCCGTGCACGTCAAAGGTGGATTACGCTTCGCTAATCCACCCTACGGCGCCTCACGCGTTGAACCAGTCCCGCGCGTCGCCGCTGAAGGAGAAATACAGGCCCATCGTCGTCAGCGCGCAGGAGACGATCTCGATGGCGCTGTCGAGCTCCAGGCCCTTCTCGCCGATGATCTGGCCGAGCGAGATCACCGACAACACGAGGGCCGCCGCCAGCACCCAGCGTGGCCAGTTCTTGCGATGATGCGCGGCCAGCCGGACGAAATAGAGCAGCAGGAGGATCATGCCGCCGGCGAGCAGCGTCGCGGT
Source organism: Bradyrhizobium yuanmingense (assembly GCF_900094575.1). Lineage (GTDB taxonomy): Bacteria > Pseudomonadota > Alphaproteobacteria > Rhizobiales > Xanthobacteraceae > Bradyrhizobium > Bradyrhizobium yuanmingense. The sequence continues at coordinate 665,957 of NZ_FMAE01000005.1, forward strand.
CATGATCATCTGCTCGGTCACCGCGGCATTGGGCGTGCGGTCCTGCACGGCGACCGAGACGGCGTCCAGCATCAACGATGCATAGAGCAGCGCTTCGAAGCGCTGGACGTTGGTGGGTAGGCTCATCGAATGCCGATCTTTTCTTGGTTATTCTTTTGGGAAGTCCAGGCCCATCTCGCGATAGCGATCGGGATCGTCGCCCCAGTTCTCGCGCACCTTGACGAACAGGAACAGGTGCACCGGCACGTCCAGAATCTGCATCAGCTCTTTCCGCGAGTCGGCGCCGATCGACTTGATGGTGGCGCCGCCCTTGCCGAGCACGATCTTGCGCTGGCTTTCGCGCTCGACATAGATCGTCTGCTCGATCCGCACAGACTTGTCCTTGCGTTCCTCCCACTTGTCGGTCTCGACCGTGGACTGGTAGGGCAATTCCTGGTGCAGCTTCTGATAGATCTTCTCGCGGGTGATCTCGGCCGCCAGCTGCCGCATCGGCGCGTCCGACATCTGGTCCTCGGGGTAGAGGAACGGACCCGGCGGCACCATGTCCGCGAGCGTCTTGCGGATGTCGTCGACGCCATCGCCCGAGATCGCCGAGATCATGAAGGTCCTTGCGAACGCCATGCGCTCGTTGGCGGCCCGCGCCAGCGCCAGCAGCTTCTCGCGCTGGACCAGGTCGACCTTGTTGATGACGAGAATCTTGTCGTGATTGACGCTGGCGGCCTTGGCGAGGATCGCCTCCGCCTCCTCGTCGATGCCCGTTTTGGCATCGAGCAGCACGCAGACCAGATCGGCATCATGCGCCCCGCTCCAGGCGGTCGAGACCATGGCACGGTCGAGCCGGCGCTTGGGCGAGAAGATGCCGGGCGTGTCGACAAGGATAATTTGCGCGTTGTTCTCGATGACGATACCGCGGATCAGCGCGCGCGTGGTTTGCACCTTGCGCGAGACGATCGTGACCTTGGCGCCGACCAGCGCGTTGACCAGCGTCGACTTGCCGACATTCGGCGCGCCGATCAGCGCGACGAAGCCGCAGCGCGTCGCGCCGGGTGCCCCGCCGCTTGCTTCAACCGTCATTGCTGCCGCCGACGCCTTCGCGTTCGATCATCACTGACGCTGCCACTTTCTCTGCCGCGCGCTTGCTGCCGCCGATACCCTCGGCGGGGGCCAGGCCCGGCAGATCGACGGCGACACGGAACTGCGGATCGTGATGCGGGCCGGTGCGCTCGACCTCGCGATAGACAGGCGTCGGCAGTCCCTTGCCTTGCGCCCATTCCTGCAGCACGGTCTTGGGATCGCGCAAGGGCCGGCGCGGCTTGTGCATCCGCTCGGTCCAGTTGCGCTTGACGAATTCGGCTGCCGCCGCATGGCCGCCGTCGAGGTAGATGGCGCCGATCACGGCCTCGCAGATGTCGCCGAGGATGGATTTGCGCAGGCGGGCATCGGCACTGGAGCCGACCGAGCCCAGCTTGATGTCGTCGACGAGACCGAGCGACTTGGCGACGTCCGCGCAGCTCTCCTTGCGCACGAGCTCGGCAAGCCGCTTGGACAGCTCGCCCTCATCGGCGTTCGGGAAGGCGTGATAGAGCATGTCGGAGACGACGAGCCCGAGCACGTGGTCGCCGAGGAATTCCAGCCGCTGATAGCTGTCGCCTCGCTTGCGCCCGGACTTCAGGGCCGAGACATGCGTGATCGCCTGCATCAGCATATTTGGATCGGCGAAGCTGTGGCCGATCCGCGCCTCGAGCGCCGCGTTGGCATTCGTGCCCTTGGCCTTGCTGCTCCGCGGCCGTTTCTTCTTGGCAGGCGCCTTCGCCGCAGCTTCGCCCTCGGGAGCGGCTTGCACCTCGGTCGGTTGGATCGCGATGTCCTTGGCTTCGTCTTTCATCGGACGATTTTGAAGAACCGATTCCAGCGCACCGCCCACGGCCAGCGCCAGAGCATCCAGGCGTGCTCGCCTTCAGCGATGGAGAAGAAGATCATCTGGGCGCGGCCGATCAAGTGCTCCTGCGGGACGTAGCCGACCTGGCCGAGAAAGCGGCTATCGGTGGAGTTGTCGCGGTTGTCACCCATCATGAAGAAGTGGCCGGCCGGGACGGTGTAGACGTTGGTGTTGTCCATGTAGCCGTTGTCGGCGCAGTCCAGCGTCTCATAGGACACGCCGTTCGGCAGCGTCTCCTTCCAGCGCTTCACCCGGGAGATGCCGCCGCCTTCCGAGCCGCAAGGGTCCTCGCCGACATATTCGCTCATGCGCTGCCGCTCGACGGGCGTATCGTTGATGTAGAGCAGCCCGTCCCGCATCTGGACACGGTCGCCGGGAAGGCCGATCACGCGCTTGATGTAGTCGGTGGAATCGTCCTTCGGCAGGCGAAACACGACGATGTCGCCACGAGCGGGGTCCGAGCCCCAGATCCGTCCTGAGAACAGCGGCGGCGAGAATGGAATCGAGTAATGGCTGTAGCCGTAGGAATATTTCGAGACGAACAGATAGTCGCCGACCAGCAGCGTCGCCTTCATCGAGCCGGACGGGATGTTGAAGGGCTGAAACAGGAAGGTGCGGATCACGAGCGCGATCAGGAGAGCATGAATGACGACTCGGATCGTTTCGCCGACGCCGCTCTCAGTTTTCGTTCCCGAAGTCACGCTCATTGCTCTCTCAATTCCGGCCGGCGATCATAGAGCGCCCTCCTCCCGCGAACGGCCCACCGGTTCGCGGCGCAAGGAGATTGTCCTGATTCTGATAGTGAGGGCCAATTCCGGCGTAAAGCCGAATTCGCCCAGGCTGATTTGCGTTCGCGGACTTTTAGACGGTTGTCGGAGGCCACGCAATCAAGGATCGCATCAAAACTGATTAAGATATTGATTTATAAAGAAAATCACAAAACGCCCGAGCCGCGATCAAGGTTTCGGCAGCGGGACGGCGGAAATGACGACAAAAGCCTGCGCCAGCGGCCAGTCGTCGGTGATCGAAAGGTCGATCCGCGCCTCGAACCCCTCCGGTGTCAGGGCCTGGAGCCGGGCCAGCGCGCCGCCGGTCAGCTGCATGGTCGGCCGCCCGCCCGGCAGGTTGACCACCCCCATGTCGCGCCACCAGACGCCGCGCCTGATGCCGGTGCCGAGTGCCTTGGAGCAGGCCTCCTTGGCGGCGAAGCGCTTGGCGTAGGTCGCCACCACCATCTTCTCGTTCTTGGCGCGCCGTTCCGCCTTGGCACGCTCGGCCGCGGTGAAGATGCGGTCGAGAAAACGCTCGCCGTGGCGCTCGATCACCTTGGCGACGCGGGTGATGTCGATCAGGTCGGAGCCGATGCCGATGATCATGCCCGGCTCCGGCCACGATCCATCGCCCCGCGCATGCTGCGCACGGTCTCGGCCAGCCCCACGAACAGCGCCTCGCCGATCATGTAATAGCCGATGTTCAGCTCCATGATTTCGGGCAAGCTCGCGATCTTCTCCGCCGTCGCATAGTCCAGCCCGTGGCCGGCGTGAACCTCGAGTCCCGCGTCCTTCGCCAGCTTCACCCCGGCCACGATCCGCTGCCATTCAGCCTCGGCCTTGTCGGTGTGGCCATCGACGACGGCATCGCACCAGGCACCGGTGTGGATCTCGATCACAGGGGCGCGCAGCCGTGCCGCCATCTCGATCTGGGCGGGATCGGCCGCAATGAACAGCGAGACGCGGATGCCGGCCTCGCTCAGCCGCGCGATATAGGGCGCGAGCGCGCTGCGCTGGCCGACCACGTCCAACCCGCCTTCGGTCGTCACCTCCTGGCGCCGCTCCGGCACCAGGCACACCGCGTGCGGCTTGGTGGCGAGCGAGATCCGCATCATGTCGTCCGTCGCGGCCATCTCGAAATTGAGCGGCTTGGAGATCTCCGCCTTCAGGCGCGCCATGTCCTCGTCGCGGATGTGCCGGCGGTCCTCGCGCAAATGTGCGGTGATGCCGTCGGCGCCGGCCTCGATCGCGAGCAGCGCGGCGCGCACCGGATCGGGATGGCGGCCGCCGCGCGCGTTACGCACGGTTGCGACGTGATCGATATTGACGCCGAGGCGGAGCGGAGGTGCGGGCATTTCAGAACTCGCGAAATCAGAGGGAACGGCGCATGCGAGATGCGCCTATCCATTAACACGTTCGACTTTGGCGACGACCGCCTTCGCGCGCAGCTGGGCCAGGATCGCGCTGAGGTGCTTCAAGTCGTAGACTTCGAGATCGATCGTCGTCTCCGTAAAATCGGGCGAGCGGCGCTGCATGCTGATATTGTCGATGTTGCCGTCGTGCTCGGCGATCACGGTCGCGATCTGCGCCAGCGCGCCGGGCTCATTGACGTTCTCGACCTTGATGCGGGCCGGGAAGCGCTGCGGCGCGGAATCCTCGATGTCCCAGCGGACGTCGAGCCAGCGCTCCGGCTCCTCCTCGAAATCCTTCAGGGCCGGCGCCTGGATCGGATAGATCGTGATGCCCTCGCCCGGCGTGACGATGCCGACAATGCGATCGCCGGGGACGGCGCCGCCGTTCGGCGCGAACTTCACCGGAAGGTCGGAATTGATGCCGCGGATCGGGATCGCGACCGGGCTGCGCGACTGTTCGGAGACCCCCTTCTCCTTGAGCTTGGCGGCAAGGCCCTTCTTGACGCCGTAGCGCGCGATGCGCTCCTCCTTGTAATCCGGGTACATCGCACGCGCGACATGGGAGGCCTTGATCTCGCCGCGCCCGACCGCCGCCATGACGTCCTCGATCGATGTGCGCGCGAGCCGCGGCAGCGCGCCCTTGAGCTTGTCGTCGGCGTATTCAATCTTGGCGCGCTCGAACAGGCGCTCGACGATGCGCCGGCCGAGCCCGACATATTGGTCGCGCACCGCGGTGCGCGTGGCGCGGCGGATCGCGGCACGCGCCTTGCCGGTGACGGCGAGCGTTTCCCAGGCCGAGGGCGGCGCGGACTGCGCCTCCGAGGTCAGCACCTCGACCTCGTCGCCGTTCTGAAGCTCCGAGGACAGCGGCGCGAATTTGCCGTTGATCTTGCAGCCCACCGCGCTGTTGCCGACGTCGGTATGCACCGCATAGGCGAAGTCGATCACGTTGGCATGGCGCGGCAGCGCGATCAGCTTGCCCTTCGGGGTGAAGCAGAACACCTGGTCGTGGAACAGCTCGAGCTTGGTGTGCTCGAGGAATTCCTCCGGGTTCGCGCTTTCCGAGAGGATGCCGATGGTGTGGCGCAGCCAGGCGAACGCGTTGGACTCGCGCTTGAGGAATTCGGTCGGCGAACCCACGCCCTCCTTGTAGAAAACGTGCGCGGCGATGCCGCGCTCGGCGATCTGGTCCATCGCCTCGGTGCGGATCTGCAGCTCGACGCGCTGGTTGCCGGGGCCGATCACCGTGGTGTGGATCGAGCGGTAGTCGTTCTGCTTCGGCGTCGAGATATAGTCCTTGAAACGTCCGGGCACGACCGGCCAGGTGGTGTGGACGATCCCGAGCGCGCGATAGCAGGCCTCGACGTCGCTGACGACGAGGCGGAAGCCGAAGATGTCGGACAATTGCTCGAAGCCGACCGACTTGCGCTCCATCTTGGTCCAGATCGAGAACGGCTTCTTGCGCCGGCCATAGACCCGCGCCCCCAAGCCCCGGTGGCGCAGATTGTTGGAGAGCTGGTCCTCGATCTCGCCGATCAGGTTGCGGTTGCGCTCAGCCAGCGCGTCGAGCCGCTGCATCACCACCGAATAGGCTTCGGGATCGAGGGTGCGGAAGGACAGATCCTCCAGCTCCTCGCGCATTTCCTGCATGCCCATGCGCCCCGCCAGCGGCGCATAGATGTCGAGCGTCTCCTCGGCGATGCGCCGGCGCGATTCCGTCGGCACGAAGTCCAGCGTGCGCATGTTGTGCAGACGGTCGGCGAGCTTGACCAAAAGCACGCGGACATCGTCGGCAATGGCCAGCAACAATTTGCGCAGATTCTCGGCCTGCTTAGCCTCCCGCGACACCAGCTCCAGCCGCTTCAGCTTGGTCAGGCCATCGACCAGCGCGCCGATCTCCGAGCCGAAGATCTGATCGATCTCAGCCCGCGTTGCCTCGGTGTCCTCGATCGTGTCGTGCAGCAGCGCGGCCACGATGGTGGCGTCGTCGAGCTTGAGGTCGGTGAGAATCGCAGCCACCTCGAGCGGATGCGAGAAATACGGATCGCCCGAGGCGCGGGTCTGCGAGCCGTGGGCCTTCATGGCGTAGACGTAGGCACGGTTCAGCAGGTCTTCGTTGGTGTTGGGATTGTAGGACCTGACGCGCTCGACGAGGTCATATTGACGCATCATCCGGGCGCGAGGCCTGGCGGGGCGCGCGACCGGCGCAGTCGGGGCCACGGCAACCGATTCGGTTGCGGCCTGCATCTGCGTGGATCTGCGGCGCCGATATACCATGCCGTCCTGCCTTCAAACGGGCTTGAGCCGGCCCGCTGCATACATCCTAACTCCGATCGCGCTCGTGTCCGATCAATTCAGTGACAGGGCCAAGCACCGACCGCAGCGCTATGGTAACCACGAAAAGGTCAACAAAAGCAAAGGCCCGAACGATCGTTCGGGCCTTTGATATGATCACAAGAAGAAGATGATCGCGATGGAGGAATTACTCGTCTTCCTCGGGCTGCTCCTCGGGAGGCGCGAGGCCTTCCAGGCCCTTCAGCAGCTCCTCCTCGGTCATGCGCTCCACGGCGACCTCGGTGTCGTCGGCATCGACGCTTGCCCCCGCGGAACCGATCAGCGGCACTGTATCCGGCTCGGGCTCGTCCACCTCGACGAACTTCTGCAACGAGTGGACCAGCTCCTCGCGGAGGTCCTCCGGCGAGATCGTCGTCTCGGCAATTTCACGCAAAGACACAACAGGGTTCTTGTCGTTATCGCGGTCAACCGTTAGTTGTGAACCGGATGAAATCATGCGGGCACGGTGGGCGGCCAGCAGGACCAAGTCAAACCGGTTGTCGACCTTGTCGATACAATCTTCTACGGTGACGCGAGCCATGGACTGTCGCTCCGTTGTGGGTGGGACGAAATATGTGGATGATTGGGGCTAGTTATAGGGGCCGGGACGGTTTCGCAAGACCATTTTGTGATTTGGCCTCGCCAAACCGCTCTGCTACCCCCACATTGGGGCTGGGACGGGTGGTTTTCCGGGCTGCCGTTGGGGGCGGCCCCGGGGTGTATGCAAGTCCGCCATAACTATACCTTGATTGCCCCGACTTCTCCGGATTTGCGGTTTCGACGGGTTTCTGCGGCACTCTAGAACTGCGCGGCCTGTTGTCGCCGCGCCAACAAAAAACGATCAATCACGAACGCTACGCGAGCAAACTGAATGTCACCTTCTCCTACCAACAAGATCGCGCTCTTCATCGACGGGGCCAATCTCTACGCGACGGCGAAAACCCTCGGCTTCGACATCGACTACAAGCGCCTGCTGAAGGAGTTTCAGAGCCGCGGGACGTTATTGCGGGCGTTCTATTACACCGCCATCATCGAAGACCAGGAATACTCCTCGATCCGCCCGCTGATCGACTGGCTGGACTACAACGGCTACACGGTCGTCACCAAGGCGACCAAGGAATTCATCGACGCCTCCGGGCGCCGCAAGGTGAAGGGCAACATGGACATCGAGCTCGCCGTCGACGCCATGGAGCTCGCCGAGCACATCGACCAGATGGTGCTGTTCTCGGGTGACGGCGACTTCCGCTCCCTGGTCGAGGCCGTCCAGCGCCGCGGCGTGCGGGTCACGGTGGTCTCCACCATCGCCAGCCAGCCGCCGATGATCGCCGACGAGCTGCGCCGCCAGGCCGACGTCTTCACCGACCTCGTCGAGCTGCAATCCAAGCTCGGCCGCGATCCGTCCGAGCGCCCCGCCCCGCGTGACCGCGGCGAGCGTGGTGAACGCCACCACGCCCCGCAATTCCTCCAGCGCGCGACCACGACGGCGCCGAGGGGCGATGACGACTTCGAGGAGTGAGGCGGCCCGGTCAAGCCGCCAGCCTCTCACAATCGTTCCCGACCGTGACTGCCCGCTCTGCCCGCGCCTGGTCGCCTTCCGCGAGGCGAACCGCGCGCGCGAGCCCTCGTGGCACAATGCGCCGGTTGCGCCCTTCGGCGACATCAAGGCCCGCCTCCTGATCGTGGGCCTCGCCCCGGGAATGCAGGGCGCCAACCGCACGGGGCGGCCGTTCACGGGCGATTATGCCGGCGACCTGCTCTATGCCACGCTGATCGAATACGGCTTTGCGAGGGGCACCTATCAGGCGCGTCCCGACGACGGCCTGAAACTCGTCGACTGCCGGATCGCCAATGCCGTGCATTGCGTGCCGCCGCAGAACAAGCCGCTGCCGATCGAGATCAACACCTGCCGCCAGTTTCTCGTGGCCAATCTGGCGACGATGCCGAAGCTGCGCGCGATCGTCGCGCTCGGGCGAATTGCGCACGACAGCGTGCTCAAGCCGCTGAATTTGAAGGCCTCGCAAGCCCCCTTCGGCCACGGCGCGGTGCATCAGGCCGGCGCGTTCAGGCTCTACGACAGCTATCACTGCTCCCGCTACAACACGAACACCGGCGTGCTGACGCCAGACATGTTCAGATCCGTGTTCGCGAAGGTGAAGGCGGATCTCGATTAGCTAGAGCATGATCCGGAAAAGTGCGTAGCGGTTTTCCGAAAAGATCATGCTCAAACAATAAGCTAAAGCGCGATGACGATTCATCCTAATCGCATCGCGCCTTATTGACGGGATTTGCCTTGAGCCAGGCCAGCACGTCGCCGGCGTTCCGGTCGGGCGGAAACACCGGATAGAACACGTGCGTGATCCTGGCGTCGTCGATAACAAGCGCGAGGCGCTTGATCAGCGTCAGGCCCGCGACCTCCATGGTCGGCAAGTTCAAGGCGCGCGTCAGCGCCAGCTTCTCGTCCGAGAGCACCGGGAACGGCAGATGCAGGCGCGAGGCCATCTCGATCTGATAGTCGTTACTCTGGGTCGAGAGGCCGAACACGTGCGCGGCGCCGGCGGCCTTCAGCTCGGCGTAGAGATCGCGAAAGGCGCAGGTCTGGGGCGTGCAGCCGCGCGCTCCGGGGATCATGTCCCAATCGTCGACCAGCGCGATCTTGCCGGGCTCGCCGGTGCGGGGATAGGCGAACACCACGGTGCGGCCGCGCAGCGCCGACAGCGTGACCGATGTATCGTCGGTCGCGAGCAGGCCGATCGGCGGCAACGTCATGCCCTCAAGATGCGCGGCGGCGCCATCGTCGGAAGGCGCGGGAATCTGGCTCCAGTCGACCTCGAGCAGGTTCCGTTGATTCATCTCGTCATCCCCTCGCCCGCAGCAGCCGGCCCTTCTCCCGGCTCCAGTCGCGCTTCTTCTCGGACTCGCGCTTGTCGTGCAGCTTCTTGCCCTTCGCAACCGCCAGCTGCAGCTTGGCCCGGCCGCGCTCGTTGAAGTAAAGCTTGAGCGGGATCAGCGTCATGCCCTCGCGGTCGACCGCGCCGATCAGCTTGTTGATCTGCCGGCGGTGGAGCAGCAGCTTTCGCGGCCGCTTGGGCTCGTGGTTGAAGCGGTTGCCCTGCAGGTATTCGGGAATGGTGGCGTTGATCAGCCAGATCTCGCCGTTCTTGGAATCGGCATAGGATTCCGCGATCGTGCTCTTGCCGTTGCGGATCGACTTGACCTCAGTGCCGGTCAGCGCAATGCCCGCCTCGATCGTGTCCTCGATGGCGTAGTTGAAACGCGCCTTGCGATTTTCCGCCATCACCTTGATCGGACGTTCGTTCTTATCGGCCATGACGGGCAAACCTGATCGAGATGCGCTCGGATTCTAACAGTTCGGATGAAGTGGGCGCGTCACTTCTTGAGGAGATCGCGGATCTCGGTCAGCAGCTCGACCTCGGCCGACGGCTTTGGCGGAGCAGCGGGTGCCGCCTCCTCCTTGCGCTTCAGCGTATTCATGGCGCGGATTACCAGGAACAGCACGAAGGCGACGATGATGAAGTTGATCGTCAGTGTCAGGAAGCTGCCGTAAGCAAGGACGGCGCCTTGCTTTTTCGCATCCGCCAAGTTGGTGGCGGTGACCGCCTTCGACAAGGGAATGAAGTAGTTCGAGAAGTCGAGGCCACCGGTGACCGCGCCGACGATCGGCATGATGACGTCACCGACCAGCGAGGTGACGATCCCGCCGAAGGCCGCGCCGATGATGACGCCGACCGCGAGATCGACGACGTTGCCCTTCATGGCGAACTCGCGGAACTCCTTGAGCATCCGCGCGCCCTTTTCCTCCACGCTCATGAAAGGCTCCCCCGAACGGTAATGCGTCAGTTGACCAGGCCGGCGTGAACCATCGCGCTGCGCACCGCAACCCGCGTCGGCTCGGACACCGGAACCATCGGCAGCCGCAGCGTCTCATCCAGCTTGCCGAGCAGCGACATCGCGTACTTGATCGGCGCCGGATTGCTCTCGATGAAGAGGTTGTTGTGCAGCGGCATCAGCTTGTCGTGGATCGCGAGCGCCGCCTTGGTGTCGCCCTTCTGCCAGGCGGCGTGGAACTCCGAGCACAGGCGCGGCGCGACGTTCGAGGTCACCGAGATGCAGCCATGGCCGCCATGGGCCATGTAGCCGATGATGGTGGCGTCCTCGCCCGAGAGCTGGTTGAAGTCCTCGCCCATCGCCGCGCGCTGCTGCGACACGCGGACCATGCTGGCGGTGGCGTCCTTGACCCCGGCGATGTTCTTCAGCTCCCACAGCCGCTTCATGGTGTCGACCGACATGTCGATCACCGAGCGCGGTGGGATGTTGTAGATGATGATCGGAATGCCGATCGCATCGTTGATCGCCTTGAAGTGCTGGTACATGCCTTCTTGCGTCGGCTTGTTGTAATAGGGCGTGACGATCAGCACGGCGTCCGCGCCCGCCTTTTCGGCGTGCTGGGAGAGCTCGATCGCCTCCTTGGTCGAGTTGGAGCCGGCGCCGGCGATGACGGGCACGCGGCCCTTGGCTTCAGCGATGCACCATTCCACGACCTTCTTGTGCTCGTCATGGCTGAGCGTCGGGCTCTCGCCGGTGGTGCCGACCGGAACGAGGCCATTGGTGCCCTCGGAGATCTGCCAATTGACCAGGGAGCGGAATGCCGCCTCGTCGAGCGAGCCGTTCTTGAACGGGGTGACCAAGGCGGTGAACGACCCTCGGAATTTCGTCTTGGCTGCCATGGACTTCCTCCGTACGCGGCGATCTCTTGAGCAAGCCCCCTTCATATCGGGTCTATCCGGCCGGTAAAAGACCCGGGGTCGGTGCCAGGCTGGGTTTAGGCCGCGATTTTGCCGCGGTGCTGGTGCAAATCGGCCCGAGGTAAGCGGCTGTTGGTATTTTCTCCGCATATTCAAGCAAATTCAGCTAGGTCTTGAGCCACTTCACTGATTCGGGGCGACGAAACGCCGTGACCTCCTTTGCATCTGCCGCGTGGCGATCCCTGAGTATGGCATTGTGCCTGATGGCCGGGCTGTCGATGGACTGCGCCGCGTTCGCCAAGTCCAACGAGACGGCCGCGGAGACCAAGGATCCCGCCAAGCCAGCAGCCAAGGACGCCTCGAATGGCCCGGCCAAAGGATCAACCAAGGAAACGGCGAAGGATACAGCCAAGGGAACCGGCAAGGACGCCGCGAAGGCCGCAAAGGGTACGCTCGGCACCCCCGCCAAGGACGCCGCGAAGAAGCCGGATGCCGGCAAGAACGCCAGCAAGGAACCGGCGAAGGACAAGCCCAAAGACAAATCCAAGCCTGCGGCCACCGCTCCTGCTGCCACGACCCCTGCAGCTGCACCTAAGGCAGCGCCGACTGCGAGCGGCTCGCCGCCCAAGGCAGCCCCCGCCCCGGCCGTGACTGCCACCGTCAAACCGACTGCGCCGGCCCCGGCCAGACCGGCCGCAGCTCCCATACTGGCGCCTGCAACGCGCCAGCATGCAGCGCCGCGCAAGCCGGTCATCCCGGCCGCCGTGGCTGCGACGTCGTCGACGTCGCAGGCTGACAAGGACACCCTGGAGAGCGTCATCGAGCTCGTGCGCAAGCGCAAGGCCGGCGACGCCACCAATGCCGCGGCCGGCATCTCCGATCCGGTCGCGCGAAAGCTCGCCGAATGGATCATCCTGCGCAGCGAGGACAACGGCGCGACCGTGGAACGCTATCGCGCCTTCCTCTCAGCCAATCCGAGTTGGCCATCGCAGACCTTCCTGCGCCGGCGCCTCGAGGCCGCGATGTGGGACGACAGGCGCGACGAGTCGGTCGCGTGGTCGTGGTTCGAGAACGAGTCGCCGATCTCCGCCAAGGGCCGCTTCACGCTCGCCAGGGCGATGCTGGCGCGCGGCGACCGCGCCAATGCCGAGCGGCTGGTGCGGGACGCCTGGCGCGCCGATCCGATGTCGGAAGACACCGAGAACAACGCACTCGACCAGTTCGGCGCCCTGCTCACGCCGGGCGACCAGAAAGCGCGGATGGACAACCTGCTCTACGGCAGCGAGAACGAGGCGGCGCTACGCGCCGCCAAGCGTCTCGGCGCCGGCTATGTCGCGCTCGCCAAGGCCCGCATCGCCGCGGTCAAGAAAGCGCCGAACGCGCGGGCGCTGCTCGATGCCGTGCCGCGCGAGCTGCACGGCGATCCAGGCTTCATCTTCAGCAAGATCCAGCTGCTGCGCCGCGAGGAGAAGTTCACTGAAGCCGCCCAGCTGATGCTGTCGGCGCCGAAGGATCCGGGTCGCCTCCACAATCTCGACGAATGGTGGATCGAGCGGCGCCTCCTGGCGCGCAAGATGATCGACACCGAGGAATTCCGCAGCGCCTATCTGATCGCGCGCGACGCCGCCCTGCCCTCGCGCGACATCTACAAGACCGAGCAGGAGTTCACCGCCGGCTGGATCGCGCTGCGCTTCCTCAACGATCCCGCGACCGCCGCCCAGCATTTTGCTCGCATCGGCGTCGGCAGCGTCAATCCCACCGCGCTGGCGCGTGCCGGCTATTGGCAGGGCCGCGCTGCCGAGGCGATGGGCCGCCAGCAGGAGGCACGCAATGCCTATGCGCGGGCGGCCGAGCAATCGACCAGCTATTACGGCCAGCTCGCGCGCGCAAAGCTCGGCCTGCCGCAGATCGAGCTCAACAGCCAGCCGCGCGGTCGCGGCGCCGAGCGGCTCGAGATCGTGCGCGCCGCGCAACTGCTCTACGAGCTGGACGAGCGCGAGTTCGCGATACCGCTGCTCGCCGACATGGGCGAGAACGGCGATCCCGAGGCGCTCGCGGGCCTCGGCGAGCTCACCCAGCGCTACAGCGACGCGCGCGGCATGCTGCTGCTCGGCAAGGCCGCGCTCAACCGCGGCCTCCCGTTCGACTTCTACGCCTACCCCGTCAACGGCATCCCTCAGTTCACGCCGATCGGCCCCGAGGTCGAACGCAGCATCATCTATGCGATTGCGCGGCAGGAGAGCGCGTTCAACCCGTCGGTGGTCTCGCCGGCGCAGGCCTACGGGCTGATGCAGGTGACGCCGGATGCCGCCCGCTACGTCTGCAAACGCCACGGCGCAACCTACGACCTCGCGCGGCTGAAGAACGACTCCGTCTACAACGCCACGCTCGGCTCGGCCGAGCTCGGCGGACTGCTCGAGGATTATCGCGGCTCCTACATCATGACGTTCGCCGCCTACAATGCCGGCCGCGGCAGCGTGAAGAAGTGGGTCGAGCGTTACGGCGATCCGCGCGACCCCAAGGTCGACGCGGTCGACTGGGTCGAGCTGATTCCGTTCTCCGAGACGCGCAACTATGTGCAGCGGATCATGGAAAACCTTCAAGTCTACCGCGCCCGTTTCGGCGGCGGCACCCGCTTGCAGATCGAAGCCGACCTGCGCCGCGGCGCGGTCAGCGTGCAGTAGCGGCGCGTCGATGGGCCGATAGAATCAGAGCCTGGTTGCTGGGCAGGGCTCGGCAGGATTCGTCGACGGCACCAGCGACCTGACGATAGAATTGGACCAAGCGTTCCCACGCACGGGTTAGCTTATGCCTCACAAAGCTGGGAACGTGTCACGCTGCGCGTGGTCGGTGCGTTCCTGTTCGCAGCCGTGATCTCGTCGGGCCTCGCGACCGGCCGCTCCCCCCTTTGGCAAGAACCGCCATCCTGCCCAGCCACAGGTAACCGGCATCCAGGATCGCTATTGCCTGCAAGAACGGCGTTGGGGGAATCCTGGCAACTGCCAGTTGTCCAACTACAGCCAGTGCATGGCGACCGCGTCGGGCACGATCGATGCCTGCGGTCTCAACCCGACCTATACCTTCAAGGAGTGGAAGGGCCCTGAGATGGTAGTTTGATAGCACTTAGCCGACATTCCTGCTTGCGAGCCAACAAGGTCCGCACGTTAGGCGAAGCGCTACGCTCCAAAGAAAAACCCCGGCAGTTTCCTGCCGGGGTTCGTGGATCAACCTAGGGTCGACCTTAGAAATTGCGCTGAGCGCGCAGGAGCATCTGCAGGTTGCCCTGATCCTTCAGCTCGTAGGTCGCTGCGGGCTTGGCAACAGCCAGGTTGGCCGTGTTGGCGCCCGTGACAACGCCAGAGTGCTTCTGGTCGAGCCAGACGTAGCTCACGTCAGCCGTGAAGGCGAGACCCTTGACCGGAGTCCAGACCAAGTTGCCGCCGATAACCGCAAGGTTGAAGTCGGGGTTACAGGTCGAGCCAGCGGCGGGGGCCAGAGCAGCAGCGAAGTTGGCGCAGATCAGAGCCTTGCTTTGATCGCCGTAGCGGAGCGAAGCATAAGCACCGTAGATGCCCGACGCCCAGTTCGGGGACCAGTTGTGGGTATAACCACCGCGGAAGCCCCAGGTCTTGACGGTCTCGATACCGAGACCGGAACCGAACACGCCATCAGCGATACCGGCGAAGCCGATGCTCTGATACGCGATGCCGCTGCCGCCGTAGATGAAGATGGTCTGCGGGAACAGGCTCTGGAAGTTGTACCGCGAAGCACCGTCGGTGTAGACCGCCTGCAAGTTGATCGAGTCACCCGCGCCGGTCGGGATGTTCTTGATCGACAAGGCACCCTGCACCGCCCAGCCCCACTTGTCCGACGGATGACCCGTGAGCTCCGTCGTACCGTAATAAGCCGAGTGGAGTTCGTGCGCCGCCGCCGAGATCTGGAACAGACCCCAAGCCTGATCGACACGAACCTGACCGACGATGTCGGGCATGCGCGTGCCACCCCAATCGTTGACACCGTAGATGCCCTGGATGAAGGCAGCGCCCGCAGCCGCAGTCGAGGCGAAGCCACCCACTGCACCGGCAACGCCCGTCACGCTCGCGTTCCAGAGGTTGGACTGGCCGCCAGCGGCGGTCGTCATATCCTGCAACGCGACCGAACCCGTGATGCCCTGGCCGAAATCAGCCGTGTAGGCGACCTGGTTCACACCGGTGACGTTGTTGCTGCCGCCCGGAAGGAAGTCGGGACCGCCAGCCGGATAGCTCTGCCACGGTGCGTCGAAGATCGAGACGGTGCGGCCGAAGGTGAAACCAGCGAACTGGATGAACGCATGGTAGAGGCCGAGCGAAGCCGAACCCGTCGAGAAGGCAGACGGGGCGCTGCCGGTCACCGACGTGGCATCCCAGCTGAAAACCGTATCGGCGTAGGTGCGGACCACGCCGTACTCGGTTGCCGTGCGGGTATCGATGGTGAAGTCCAAACGAGCGCGGGTCTGGTAGTAGTTGTCCAGACGGTTGTTGGCGCCGCCGGGAGCACCCTGGCCAATGCCGTAGTCGCTGTTCGTGTTAAACAGCATGTCGGCACGCAGATAGCCGCCGAACTTGATGCAGGTGTCGGTGCCCGGGATGTAGTAGAATCCAGCACCGTACAGGGAGCAGATCTTCACGTACTCGACCGCCTTGGCCTTCACGGGGAGATCGGCTGCCTGAGCTCCGCCCACGGCGATCAGACCCGCCGCTGAGCCGAGCAAAAGGCTCTTAACCAACTTCATGTTAAACCTCCAAGTTGCTCTTCAGGGAAGGTCACTGACCGGACGGCCAATTCCCCAACCCCCTCTAAATCACCGCTTTCGGCCCCTTCGCGTCTTCGGACACACCCGCATGAACGCGAGGGACTTAAGCGAATGACCTAAACGGGACGACCTCGGGATGCCCCCCTCCGTCGCTCAGTCACAATTACCGAACGTCCTTGCACACACAACAAGAGAACGCTCCGAAACGGGCCGGTGCAGCGTGTTTTCCAACGGGTGTTGCACAAATAACACGCAGATGTGATCAAACTGCTCTCGTAACGCGTTGTTTACATTGAAGTTTTCGGATCGGTTCCAAATGCCATCAAAGTTCCGCACATGAGGCGCCGCGCGCGAGAGCTCGGCTTGAGCCAGCTTTTGAGGCGCTCGAATCGTGGAATCAGAAGGAGACTCAACGGGCAGGCATCGACCCGCCTCCCCGTCGCGCAATCTGACGCAGGCAGCCTGCAAATACCTCCGCCGTCCGGGGCTCGCCATCACTCTCTATATGGAAGTCACGCTGGCGGGATAATCGGGCCGGACAGCTCGGCGAGCGAGGACGCAGAGGTGCTAGTCCTTCTTTGCACCTTTGAATTTCCTCGAAAATTCAGCGCCACGCCCTGATCCGAGCGCAAACCCGTCTCGTTTCGCAAATCGCTGGGAATATTCGAGCGAAAACACGCGCTTCCAAATTGACCAGCCCGAGCAAATAGATGCATAAGGCTCGCACCGGAGAGGTGGCCGAGTGGCTGAAGGCAACGCTTTGCTAAAGCGTCATACGGTCTCAAGCTGTATCGAGGGTTCGAATCCCTCCCTCTCCGCCACCCGGCAGCAGAATCCCCGGAAGCAGAATCAAGGTCCCTGCGCGCGTCCAGCGGAAGGCGATGGGCGACGCCGGTACGAAAGTTCCGCACAAGGATGAGGGCGGCGAGCCCGCGCGATTCGCGCGCTCCTTATATATGTGAGCCCCCAACCTAAATGCCGGATCGCCAGACCCGCCAATGCGAGGGCGCTATCAGCACGGCCTCATCGGCCCAAACATTGAACCAGATGCCGCCCTTACGCCGGCATGGAAAGGACCATGGCACAATACCTGTTTTGTGCAGACGCCCGAGTTCCAGGTCGCACTCGTCGGGAGCGATCTGAATCGGCAGCCATCGTCCATTCGTAGCCTGGTTGCTCATGCCGTCGGATTCTAGGCGACGCCATGAAGAAGAAACTTGCTCCAGCGCAAGCGCGTCCGCCCGTGCGAATGAGCGCAGGCGGCGCGGCCGTTGTTCTCGCCGGCAAAGGTGACTAGAGTTTTTGCACCATTTCGCCCGAGCACAGACCCCCTACGTCGGGTCGAGAACCCATTGCATGTCGCAACAAGGCCGCAACAAGGGAGCCTCGGCCCCCTCCTCACTCCATCCGTCAGCTATTCTGGACCAGGCAATTGCGGCGCACCGTTCGGGCAATCTGTCGGAAGCGGAACGGGCCTACACGACCATTCTGAAGGGAAGCAGAACGCATGCCGTCGCGCTCCATATGCTGGGGCTGTTGCACGCCCAGCGCGGCCATTTTGCGGATGCCGAGCCTTTGCTGAAGAAGGCTGCACGCGTCGACCCCGGCAATCCCGACGTTCTTTTCAACTATGCCAACGTGCTGCGCGCGCTGGACAAGCCGGACGATGCGCTCGTCTGGCTTGCGAAAGTAATCGCCCTGGCTCCGAACTTCGCGGACGCGCATCTCAATCGCGGAGCGATCCTCATTGCACGGCAGCAGCTTCGCGAAGCCATAGCCGAGTTTGATCGCTCCATTGCGATCGCACCGTCGAGCGTCGCGTTCGCCAACCGAGGCAGCGCGTTGCAGCAGCTTGGTCGACTCGTGGAAGCGCGTGACAGCTACGCCCGCGCCATCGAGCTTGCACCGGCCGACCCACAGAACCATTTCGCGTTGTCTGAGGTTCTTGGCCAGCTGGGGCGAGACGACGAAGCGATCGTGGCTCTGGAACGAACGGTCGCACTTGATAAGACGTTCCCGTTTGCGCTGAGCAACCTCGTTGCTTGCAAGCGGAAGCGCGCCGACTGGAGCAGCTTCGAACGTGAACAGGCCACTATGGAAGACGCTGCCGAGGCAGGCGTGCCGGTCGACCCCTTCACCTTCTTTCATGTCTCCTCATCGCCTGCACGCCAATTGACCTGCGCGAAGGCCTATGTCGCCAAGGTGACCCCCGACGGGGGTGCCGCCAGGCCCGGAACGCCGAGACCGGCGTCCCGGCTCCGGATCGCGTACATGTCGGCCGATTTTCGCAGTCATGCCACCGCGTATTTGATGGCCGGAATCTTCGAGGCGCACGACCGCGAGCGCTTCGACGTCACCGCCATCTCCTACGGGCCCGACGACGACAGCCAGATGCGCAACCGCCTGAGGGCCGCATTCGAACGTTTTGAAGATGTCAGCGACCTTGCCGACGAGGACGTCGTCAAGCTGATCGGCCAGCTCGAGATCGAGGTTCTCGTCGATCTCGGCGGCTTCACCGCCGGTGCACGGCCGAAAATCATTGCGCGCCGGCCGGCTCCTATCCAGGTCAGCTATCTCGGCTTTCCCGGCACGATGGGCGCCCCCTATGTCGACTATCTCATGGCCGACCGGATCGTCATCCCCGAAGCAGAGCAGACTTATTACGCCGAGAAGGTGATCTATCTTCCCAATAGCTACCAGGCGACCGACGCGAAGCGACCGCTCCCGTCAAAGCCACCGAGCCGGAGCCAGCTCGGACTGGCGGACGATGCGTTCGTCTACTGCGCGTTCAACAGAAGCCCCAAGATCACGCCCCCGTTGTTCGGCGTCTGGATGCGGCTGCTCGACAAGACCCCCGGAAGCGTCCTTTGGCTGCTAGATGGTGACCCGGTCGCCACCGAGAATCTGAAGCGCGAAGCCGTTGCGCGGGGGATTGTCGCTGAGAGAATCGTGTTCGCTCCGCGCGTCCCTGCTGAGGAGCATTTGGCGCGCCACCAGGTCGCCGATCTGTTCCTGGACACATTGCCCTACAACGCCCACACCGGGGCCAGCGACGCCCTCTGGGCTGGCTTGCCGGTCCTGACGTGCCTTGGGACCACTTTTGCCGGACGCGTTGCAGCCAGTCTCCTGAACGCCGTAGGCCTTCCCGAGCTGGTGACGCGATCGCTGGAGGAATATGAGGCTTTGGCACTTCGAATCGCGCACGATTCCGAACTTCGCGTCGCGCTCCGGAGCAAGCTGGCGGCGCGCCGGACCACTTGGCCGCTTTTCGATACTGTCCGCATGACGCGGGATATCGAAAAGGCATTCGACGAAATCTGGCGCAGGCATTGCGCGGGCGAAGCGCCGGCCTCGTTTGCCGTGCAAACCTCGACCTGAAGCCGCCTCGGCGCGGTGGCGCCGCCCGGTCAAGGTCCGGTTCCCAAGCGAAGTGACGCTCAGTGCGCGCAGACCCAGGCTCTCGCCTCACGCTGCGCGACGGAGATCTCGGCCTCCGACATCTGCCCGGCGATTTCCTGGCGCAGCGCCACGGCGTCCTTGCGGCCCTTCAGCGCGGCGAGATTGAACCATTTGTGCGCGGCGACGAGATCGACGATGCCGGAGCGGCCGCTCGCCCAATAGATCCCGCGCTCGAACAGCACGTCCGACAGCGCGCTCGCATCGACCGGCGTCGCCGTCTCCAGATCGAAAGTACCCTGAAACATCACGCATCCCCTTTGTTCTTATGCCGCCTCGTCCCCCGAGCGCGGCTCCCGTCCAACCTCTGATGTGCATGACCCGTCACGGGATCGTGCACTGTTCAACTCTTCCCCGTCGCCGTTTGCCGGCTTGTTGGAGGCGATGATGGCGGGCAAATTTGAATGGCAGTTTAAGCATCGCGATGAAGCAGACGTAAACGCGGGCGCGCGCCTCCTGCGCCGAGAATTCAAGAAGTCCATGATTCGCAGGGACTTCTGTCATTCGTCAGATTCGGTTTACCTTGGGATTTCAGGACATCGATAACCATCGCGCGCGGTGGCGCAGGTCATGTGGTTGCTTTTCTTCAACTGGCGTCACCCGCGCCCTCGCTACGCCAAGGCTTCCACGGTATGCGGTCTCGGGCCGCCGAAGCGGCGAAGGTGGCAGGCGGGTGACCGAGTATTCCAGCGGCCGCAATCGTTCCACGACAAGCCGCGCGTGCTGGATCGGCCCGTCGGAGCCGGGCGGCGACACCGCCGGGCGAAACGGCGCGCGATCACGCCACGGGCCGCCTTGCCTCTCCAAGCCAAGCGATCAAGCCGGCATGACAGAAGCGCGCTCGGACGCGACGCGGTCAAATCAACGATGTGAGGGAGAGGAATGCCGGCAATGCCCCGGCTTCAAGGGAACGAGGGCGTCGGCGAACACGTCAGGACCAGATTCCACTTTGGCCCGAAGGCCTGTCGTGAAATTGCGGAGCCCGTTTGAGGAGAACCGCACCGAACGAAGAAAACTCGTTTCTTCTGCCGGACCGCGAAAGAGAACGGTCCGACCGTTGACCTGATGTCTCGCCGACACCCTCTATCGTCGACCAGAACCTCTAGGAGGCGCTGATGACGTGCCGGCTATCTGGAGCCGGCAACTTCAGAAGCGAAGTTACTTCTTCTTCTTCGCGACCTTGCGGGTCTTCTTCGCAGTCTTCTTCACTGCGCTCTTCGCCTTCTTCGCCTTCTTCGCTTTCTTGGCCATGTTGCCCTCCGATGTGTGAGATGGCTTTAATCGCTGCGTGCACTCGGGGATCGAATGCACTTCATCCCGAATACACCAACACGAAGAAAAAAACAGCTTCTCGCTTAAAGAAGTGTTGACGCAGCAAGGCGCCTGCGCTTGGCGGGCGCGACGCAGGCGCTTCGTACGACGTGCACTTGCGATCATGCAGAGCGCTCGCATCGCCGACGTTCGCGAACGATGCGATTGCACGAAAACACTATGCAGCAAGTATTTTTTCGCACGCGCGTATCGCGCGCGACCAACGCAGCGATGCGCATCGACAATCGTGCGGTCGCCTCGCAAAGGCGTTTCGCGGACTCTGAGTCGCGATTTTTGGCAACGAAAATATTTTCATGCTTAACGGCGCGGGCGCTCGCCGGAGCGCGTTCAAGCCGCCGTTTCGGGCGAATCGCGCGGCGGCGATTCGCCCCGCCGCATCGCCGTCGATCAGGATGAAGTTTGCCGTCGAGGATGCGCGCGAGCGTCGCAGCGAGAACCAAAAGCGAGGTGACGAAACGCGTCCGTCACCTCGTTCGAATGCGTCAGGCTTAGACGCCGAGCTTGGACTTGAGCAGGTCGTTGACGCTCTGCGGGTTGGCCTTGCCGCCGGATGCCTTCATGACCTGGCCGACGAACCAGCCGAGCGATTGCGGCTTGTCCTTCACCTGCGCCGCCTTGTCGGGATTGGCCGCGATGATGTCGTCGACCACCTTTTCGATCGCTGAGAGATCCGTGACCTGCTTCATGCCACGGCTTTCGACCAGCGCGCGGGGATCGCCACCCTCCTGCCAGACGATTTCGAACAGATCCTTGGCGATCTTGCCCGAGATCGTACCCTCGCCGATCAGGTCGATGATCGCAGCCAGTTGCCCGGCATTGACGGGCGAGGCCGTAATATCCCGGCCTTCTTTGTTGAGACGGCCGAACAGCTCGTTGATCACCCAGTTCGCCGCCATCTTGCCGTCGCGGGCGCGGTTGGCGAGCTTGTCGAGCACCGTCTCGTAGAACAGCGCGCTCTCGCGCTCGGCGACCAGCACGCTCGCATCATAGGCCGAGAGGCCGAAATCGGCGACGAAGCGCGCCTTCTTCTGGTCCGGCAGCTCCGGCAGCTTCGCCTTCAGCGCGTCGACGAAGTCCTGGCTGAACTCCAGCGGCAACAGGTCGGGGTCGGGGAAGTAGCGATAGTCGTGCGCCTCCTCCTTCGACCGCATCGAGCGCGTCTCACCCTTGTTGGGATCGAACCGGCGCGTCTCCTGCTCGATCTCGCCCCCGTCCTCCAGGATCTCAATCTGGCGCCGCGCTTCATACTCGATCGCCTGGCCGATGAAGGCGATCGAGTTCATGTTCTTGATCTCGCAGCGGGTGCCGAGCGGCGCGCCGGGCTTGCGCACGGACACGTTGACGTCGGCGCGCAGGGATCCCTTCTCCATGTCACCGTCGCAAGTGCCGAGGTAGCGCATGATCGAGCGCAGCTTGGTCACATAGGCCTTGGCCTGCTCGGCGTCGCGGATATCAGGCTTCGAGACGATCTCCATCAGCGCCACGCCAGAGCGGTTGAAATCGATGTAGGACAGTGACGGCGACCGGTCGTGCAGCATCTTGCCGGGATCCTGCTCCAGATGCAGCCGCTCGATACCGATGGTGGCCGTCTTGCCGCCGTCGAGATCGATGATCACCTCACCCTCGCCCACGATGGGCGATTTGTACTGGCTGATCTGGTAGCCCTGCGGCAGGTCAGGATAGAAATAGTTCTTGCGGTCGAACACCGAGCGCAGGTTGATCTGCGCGTTGAGGCCGAGCCCGGTCCGGACAGCCTGTCTGACGCATTCCTCGTTGATGACCGGCAGCATGCCTGGCATCGCGACGTCGACCAGCGAGACGTGGCTGTTCGGCTCGCCGCCGAAAGCGGTAGACGCGCCCGAGAACAGTTTGGCGTTCGAGGTCACCTGGGCATGGATCTCCATGCCGATGACCATCTCCCAGTCACCAGTTGAGCCCTTGAGAAGCTTGTGCGTGGCCGTGCTCATGTCCTGCTCCCGAGCAGCGTGGCAGCGATCCGCTCCCACTCCGCTTCCAATGAATCCTTTGCCGCCGGCTGGCCGGCCTGGCGGTACCAATAGCCGGCATTGCCGAGATCGCCTTCGACGCGGTGCAAATAGGCATGCACCCAGGCGGCCTCGCGGCTGCTCTCGTCCTGAACGATCGTGTGCGCGCGGTCCCAGTCGCCCTTCGCCGCCCACCACAGGCCGGCGAGCGGCGCATTCAGGTCCGACGCGGGCGCCGCGCCACCGATGCTCGCGATGAAATCGGCGACATTCACCACCACCTCGCGGGCGTGAAGCGGCCGGCGGCCTGCTCGATCACCTCGCCGAGCGAGAACAGCGTCTCCTCATCGAACGGACGGCCGATCAATTGCAGCCCGAGCGGCAGGCCCTGCACGTCCTTGCCGGCGGGCACCGCGATGCCGGGCAGGCCCGCCATGTTCACGGTCACCGTGAAGATGTCGTTGAGATACATCTCGACCGGGTCGGCGCCGCCCTTCTCGCCGATGCCGAAGGCCGCCGACGGCGTCGCCGGGGTGAGGATGGCGTCGACGCCTTTGGCGAAGCAGTCCTCAAAATCCTTCTTGATCAGCGTGCGCACCTTCTGCGCGCGCAGGTAATAGGCATCGTAATAGCCGGCCGAGAGCACGTAAGTGCCGATCATGACGCGGCGGCGCACCTCGGCGCCAAATCCCTCCGCACGGGTGTTCTCGTAGAGCTCGATGATGTTCTTACCCTGCTCGCGCAGGCCGTAGCGCACGCCGTCATAGCGCGCCAGGTTGGACGAGGCCTCTGCCGGCGCCACGATGTAATAGGCCGGCAGCGCGTATTTGGTGTGCGGCAGCGACACCTCGACCAGCTCGGCACCGGCCGCCTTCAGCCACGCCGCGCCCTCACTCCACAGTTTCTCGATCTCGGCCGGCATGCCGTCGAGGCGATACTCCCGGGGGATGCCGATCTTCATGCCCTTCACGGACTTGCCGATCGCCGCCTCGTAGTCCGGCACGGGGATATCGACCGACGTCGTGTCCTTGGGATCGTGGCCGGCCATCGAGCGCAGCAGCATCGCGGCATCGCGTACGCTGCGCGCGATAGGGCCCGCCTGGTCGAGCGAGGAGGCAAAGGCGACGATGCCCCAACGCGAGCAGCGGCCATAGGTCGGCTTGATGCCGACGGTCGCGGTGAACGCGGCCGGCTGGCGGATCGAGCCGCCGGTATCAGTCGCGGTCGCGCCCATGCAGAGCAGCGCCGCCACGGCCGAGGCCGAGCCGCCGGACGAGCCGCCCGGCACCAGCGTGGTGTTGCTGCCCTCGCGCCGCCAGGGATTGCCGACGGGGCCGAAGCACGAGGTCTCGTTCGCCGAGCCCATCGCGAACTCGTCATTGTTGAGCTTGCCGAGCATCACCGCGCCGTCGCGCCAGAGCTGCGAGGTGACGGTGGACTCGTAGGTCGGCACGAAATTGCCGAGGATCTTCGAGCACGCCGTGGTGCGCACGCCCCTGGTCGCGAACAGGTCCTTGATGCCGAGCGGGATGCCGGCGAGCGGGCCCGCATCGCCCTTGGCGATCTTGCTGTCCGCCTCGCGCGCCATGGCGCGCGCCTGGTCCGGCGTCTCTATCACGAAGGCGTTGAGCACGCGCGCTTTCTCGATCGCGGAAAGATGCGCGTCGGTCAGCTCGAGCGACGTGAAATTTTTTGCCGCGAGGCCCTTGCGGGCCTCGGCGAGCGTCAGCGATGTCAAATCGGTCATTTATTGATCGGGCTGCAGAAGAACGGAGACAGGGTCTTGTCGTTGGCCGGGTCGTCCTTTTTGGCGGCGGCTTTCGCGGCCGCCTCGATCTCGTCGAGCACGGCATTGACGGCGACGTTGGGATCGGCAGCCTTGCCCTGCCGTTCCATCTTGTCGAGATAATTCATGTAGGCCTGATAGGCCTTCTCATCGTCGCAAAGCAGGCACATCGGATCTAACCTGTTTATTCAACGACCTTCGGCACCAGGAAGAAGTGACCTTCGGTCGCGGGCGCGTTGGCAACGATATCGTCGGCGATCCCGCCGTCGTCGACCACGTCCTGCCGCTTCTTCATCTGCATCGGGGTGACCGAGGTCATCGGCTCCACGCCCTCGACATTGACCTCCGAGAGCTGCTCGACGAAAGCGAGCATGGCGTTGAGCTCGCCCTGCAGATGCGGAACCTCGCCCTCGGAAACCGCAATGCGCGCCAGATGCGCGATGCGGCGGACGGTAGCGGCGTCGACGGACATTATATAAGGCCTCTTACGGCAAAACCTATGTGCCGTATAGCAGAGGCCGGTTTTGCGCCGCAACCGGCGCTTCCCCCTATCCGGCGAGGGCCTTCATGCGCCCCAGCGCCGATTTGGCGAGATCCCGGGTCAATTCGGCGGCGGGAAGCTCGCGGCCCAGCGCAACGGCCTGCCCTGCCCAGAGATTGGTGAAATCCACCCTGCCCTGCTTTTCGGCAGCCGCCTTCAGCGGCCCCAGCGCCGTCGCGGCGTGGGGAAACGGCGGCGCATCCGGCGAGATCGGACCGGCCTCGCGCATCAGCCGGTTCTGCACCCCGCGCGCAGGCCGGCCGGTCATGACATTGGTGATGACGGTGGAATCGTCCCGCGCCTCGGCGAGCGCCTTGCGGCCGCCCGCGCTGAGCTTGGATTCCGGGCAGCGCAGATAGGCGCTGCCGATCTGCACGCCGGCGGCACCGAGCGCGAAGGCCGCGGCAATGCCGCGTCCGTCGGCGATGCCGCCCGCCGCGATCACCGGCACCTTCACGGCATCGACGACCTGCGGCACCAGCGCGAAGGTGCCGGGCTGCTCGGCGATCTTGTCGGTCAGGAACATGCCGCGATGGCCGCCCGCCTCGGCACCTTGCGCAATCACGGCATCGACGCCGTGTTCTTCCAGCCAGACCGCCTCCTTCACCGTCGTCGCGGACGAGATGACGAGGCAACCCGCCGCCTTGACGCGCCGCAGCAGCGCTTGCTCCGGCAGGCCGAAATGGAAGCTGACGACCTCCGGCTTCAGCTCCTCGACCACTTCGCAGAACGCTGCATCGAACGGCGCGCGGTTCGCAGCCGCGATCGGCGCGGAGGGATCGAGACTGTGCTCGGAATAGTACCCCGCGAGCCGCTGCTTCCACCGCGCCTCGGCTTCGCGCGTCAACTCGACCGGCGTGTGGCAGAAGAAGTTCATGTTGACCGGCGCCTTGACGCGCTGGCGGATGAGACCAACCTGCTCGCGCGCCTTCTCCGGCGAGATCATCGCACACGGCAGCGACCCCAGCGCCCCGCCCTGCGCAGCCGCAATCACCAGCTCCGCATCCATCACGCCAGCCATCGGCGCCAGCACGATCGGGAATTCGGTCTTGAACAGATCGATCAGTCGACGGTCAGGCCACATGATGCTTGCCTCGCATTCGCTCTTCCCTCTCCCCTTGTGGGAGAGGGTGGATCGCCGCGATAGCGGCGAGACGGGTGAGGGGTTTGCATCCGCGGAAGCAGACCTCTCAGATTTGACTTCACTCTCCGCGGAAAGAACCCCTCATCCGGCGCTGCGCGCCACCTTCTCCCACAAGGGGAGAAGGAAGAACGCCTCTCGCTGAATTCCGGCGTCCTGCCAGCAACTGCTCCGCCTCCGCCGCAATCCGCTCGACGATCTCCGCCGCCGGTGGGATATCATGAATCAACCCAACCGCCTCGCCGGCGATCACGGCCGCGACATCGAAATTGCCCGCCGCCCTTGCTGCCGCATACTCGGAAGCGACTGCGGCAACATTCTGCATCAGCTCGACCTCGCGGCCGATCCAGCGCTTGGCATGATCGTTGACCAGGCACCGCCCGGTAAACGGCGCCGGCCAGACATTGTTGCGGGAGAGATCGAAGAGGATGCCGCGCACGGTCGAACCGGAGTTCGCCGCGCAGATGCGGCGCTTGGCCTCCTCCGCACCGTCGGCCTCCTGGCTGGCATAGAAGCGCGTGCCGAGCAGCACGCCGCTCGCGCCCAGCATCATCATGGCCGCGAGGCCGCGCCCATCCGCGATGCCGCCAGCCGCCACCACTGGAACGTGCCCCGCGACGAGATCGACGATGGCGGGCACGAGATCGACAGTGGTGCGCGAAGCGCCATGACCGCCCGCCTCCGTGCCTTGCGCAATCAGGATGTCAGCACCGGCATCGAGCGCCTGCCGCGCCATCGCTTCGTCCTGCACCTGGCAAATCAGGCGCGCGCCGGCGGACTTGATCTTGGGCGCGAACGGCGCGGGATCGCCGAACGACAACATGATCGCAACTGGTTTTGCAGCGAGCGCGACATCGAGAAGCTCGGGCTGCTTGGCGAGGCTCCAGGTGATGAAGCCGATCCCAAACGGTGCACTGAGGTCGGCGAGCTTCGCCGTCTCCTGCTCCAGCCAGACCCGCTCGCCATAGCCGCCGCCAAGAATGCCGCACCCGCCAGCGCGGCTCACCGCCGCGACCAGACGGCTGCCGGCAATGACATCCATCGGCGCCAGCAGGATCGGGTGCTCGATCCCCAGCAGCGTGGTCAGCGACGTCGTCATCGGCATACGGCTCCTCCCCGATCTGGACAGCGAGATTAGGCGCGACTAGCATTCTCGAAAATTGAATTGTTGCGAACGCTGCCATCTCAAAAGCGAAACGACACCATGGAACTCAGCGATATCAAGACCTTCGCCGCCGTCGCCCGCACCGGCGGCATCACCCGCGCCGCCGAAGAGCTCAACACCGTGCAGTCGAACGTCACCCAGCGCGTGAAGGCGCTGGAGGCGGAGATCGGCACGCCGCTGTTCGAGCGGCACTCGCGCGGCATGACGCTGACCGGCGCCGGCAAGCGCCTCCTCCCCTATGCGCAAAAGATGGCAGCGCTGTCGCGCGAAGCCTTGCTCGCCGCGCGCGACGATGGCGAGCCGAAAGGACCGCTCGCGATCGGCTCGATGGAGACCACGGCAGCCGTGCGATTGCCGCCGCTGCTCGCCGATTTCCACCGCCGCTTCCCGGCCGTGCGCCTTTCGTTGCGCACCGCGCCGACCGCCGACCTCGTCGCCCTCGTGCTCGACGGCACGCTCGACGGCGCCTTCGTCGCTGGACCCATCACGCATGACGACCTCACCGCGACGAGCGCGTTCCGCGAAGAGCTGGTGCTGGTCAGCGCGCGCCGCTGGGCCTCGCTCGCCGAGCTGCGCGCCGGCACGCCCGAGTCGGGTCCGACCGCGCTGGTGTTCCGCACCGGCTGCACCTATCGCCAGCGGCTCGAACAGATCTTCGTCGAATTCGGCTGGCCATCGGCGGCGCGCTTCGAGCTCGGCACGCTCGACGGCATGATCGGCTGCGTCGCCGCCGACATGGGCGTGACCCTGCTGCCGCGCGCCGTCGTGGAACGCAGCGCGATGAACGGCGCCGTCGCCGTCCACACGCTGAGCCCGTCACATGCACGTGTCGAAACACTCTTCATCCAGCGCCGCGCCGGACATCAATACAGCGCGCTGAGCGGTTTTGCCGATTGCCTGAAGAAGGACGAGGACGTCATCGCGGCATGACGGAGCGCCAACGTTCCACGCCACGAAATTCATCACAAATCCATCGCGTTTGAATCGATCCGCGCTGCGTGCTGCCATCGCAGCGCAGCACTTCGAAAAGCTTTGAAGCCCGCGCTTCTTCTACGTTAGGATAAGTGACTGGCCAGCGCGAAACCATAAACGAAGCCAAACACCGGCAGAAAACATCGGGAGGACTATTGATGCGCAATACGCTCGTGTTGTGCTGCGTCGCTGCGTTGTCGGCGATTTCAGGAACTGCAAGCGCACAGGACTGGACCAAATCGAAATGGGGGCCGAACGACGAGATCGGCGCCGCCAACTACATGACGCCCGAGCTCGTTGTGAAGGCGGCATCGCTGGTGAAGACCGGCAAGACCTACGCCCTCGGCATCCCCGTCACGCCGCAGACGCCCGCCTACCCGCCGCGCACCTTCAAGCTCACCATCGTGCAGCCCGGACAGGCCGGCACCCCGGGTCTCGGTCCGAACAAGGCCACTTACAACGATGACATCCTCGACAGCTGGGTCGGCATCGGCAGTCAGCTCGACGGGCTCGGCCATCTCGGCGTCGAGCACGTCTACTACAACGGCAACAAGCTGGCCGATTTCGCCGATCCCAATGGCTTGAAGAAGCTCGGCATCGAGAAGGTGCCGCCGATGGTCGCCCGCGGCGTGCTGCTCGACATGGCCGCCTATTTCAAGACCGACGTGGTGAAGGAAGGCACCGCCTTCAACGTCAAGGAGATCGAGGAAGCCGCCAAGCAGCAGAACGTCGAGATCCGCCAGGGCGATGTCGTCATCTTCCACACCGGCTGGCTCAGCCTGATCGGCAAGGACGACAAGCGCTACTCGGCCGGCGAGCCCGGCCTCGGCGTCGAAGGCGCGAAGTACCTCGCCGGCAAGGGCGTCGTCGCGGTCGGCGCCGACACCTGGGGGCTCGAGGTGTTGCCGTTCGAAGGCAAGACCGTGTTCGAGGTCCACCAGATTCTGCTCGCGATGAACGGGACCTATATCCTCGAGAACATGGACACCGCCGCGCTCGCCCGGGACAAGGGCTACGAATTCCTGTTCGTGCTGGGCCAGCCGCGCTGGACCGGCGCCGTGCAGGCCATGATCAACCCGATCGCGATCCGCTGAGCTGAAAACCGGGCGAGGAGCCGCTTGCCGCGCGGCAGGCCCCTCGCCCACCCCTCCGTCACCGCGGCCTCACCTGCCACCGCCGCAATGCCACGATGGCCCAGATCGCCTCGACCAGGCCGAACGGCCAGGCGCCTTGCAGGAAGCCATAGGCCGACCCCAGCGCGCAGGACGCCGCGAACAGCAGCACGAACAAGTGGCTGCGATCCTCCAGGGCATAGCAGACCAGCATCGCCGTCACGGCAAACAGGCCGAATAGTGTCAGTGCATCCATGGTTACCAGTTCACCCCGCGGCGCGACGCATGATATGCGCTAAAGCCATGCCGGCTCCTATCCTGCCTCTCATCGATGCTGCAACCCACTGGCCCGCGCGTGGCGCGCTGGTCGGCCTCGATTTGGGCACGAAGACCATCGGCGTTGCGGTATCCGACCCGGACCGGCGGCTGGCGACCGGAGTCGAGACGATCCAGCGCAAGCAGTTCAAGCAGGATGCCGCCAGGCTGCTGGCCATCGCCACCGAGCGCAAGGTGGTCGGCTTCGTGCTCGGCCTGCCCATCAACATGGACGGCAGCGAAGGCCCGCGCGCGCAATCGACCCGCGCCTTCGCGCGCAATCTGGCCGGATTGACCGCGCTGCCCATCGGTCTCTGGGACGAACGTCTTTCGACCGCGGCGGTCGAGCGCGAGCTGATCGGCATGGACGTCAGCCGCGCCAAGCGGGCCGAGGTGATCGACGAGCACGCCGCGATCTTCATCCTGCAAGGCGCACTCGATCGCCTTGCCAATCTTCGCACGAGCCCGGGACCGGACTGATCCATGGCCGTCGTCATCGCGGCGCTGCTGCCGGTCTTCATCCTGATCGTGCTCGGCATCGTGCTGAAGCGCAGCCTGATGCGGCTCGACACGCAATGGCACGGGTTGGAGCAGCTGACCTATTTCGTGTTGTTTCCGATGCTGCTGATCCAGACCCTGGTAAAAGCCGACCTCTCCAGGGTGCCGGTCGCCGGCGTCGGCGGCGCGCTGCTGCTGTCGGCGCTGGCGATGTCGCTGCTCTGCCTCGCATTGCGCCCGGCCCTGTCCCGGCTCGGCATCGACGGCCCCGCCTTCACCTCGATCTTTCAGGGGGCGACGCGCTGGCAGACCTTCGTTGCGCTGTCGATCGCCGCCAATCTGTTCGGCGATGTCGGGCTGGCGCTCGCCTCCGTTGCGATGGTGGCGATCATCCCGCTCGTCAACGTGTTCAGCGTCTCGGTGCTCGCTCGTTACGCATCGCCGGAAAAGCAATCCGGCCGCGCCATCGTCATGACATTGGTGCGCAATCCCTTGATCTGGGCCTGCATTATCGGCCTTACTGTCAATGTCACCCACCTGCCGCTGCCAAGGCTTTGGCATGAGGTTGCAGACGCGCTCGGCAGTTCCTCCCTCGCCATCGGCCTGCTCGTCACAGGCGCGGGATTGCATCTCGAAGGGCTCTTCCGTCCAAGCCTCGGCGCAGCCGTCGGCGTCGTTTTCAAGCTCTTGCTGATGCCCGCGCTCGCGATGGGGCTCGGTCTCTGGTTCGGGCTTTCCGGCAACAGCCTGGCGATCGTGGCGATCTGCTCGGCGGTGCCGACCTCGTCCAGCGCCTATGTCCTCGCCCGCCAGATGGGCGGCGACGCCCCGCTGCTGGCGCAGATCATCACGCTGCAGACGATCTTTGCAGCCATTACAATGCCGATCGCGATCGCGCTGGCGGCCTAGCACTCGTCAATTCGAGCGCACCTCTCTGACCTCGTCATTGCGAGGAGCTCTTGCGACGAAGCAATCCAGGCTGCCGCGGCGGAGAGATTATGGATTGCTTCGCTGCGCTCGCAATGACGAAGTTGCGGCCTAGCTCCCCAGCCACATCGTCAGCACCACCGCGGTGAGATTGTTCAGCGCATGCAGCACGATCGTGAGCCACAGCGAGCCGGAGCGGTAGCGCATGTAGCCGAACCACAGGCCGATGGCAAAAACTTCGGCGAGGAAGTACATGTCGTACTGCAGATGGACGATTGTCCACACCAGCGACGACATCAGGATCGCGCCGGGTGCGCGCAGGAAGCTCGCCGACCAGCCACGATAGAGGAAGCCTCGCGCCAGAACCTCTTCCGACATCGGCGCCGCCACCGCGAATGCGGCCAGCAGCAGCAGCGCGGCGCCCTTGTCGCGGCCCGTTTTCAACAGATCGGTCATGAAGCCCGGCGTCGCCTCGCGGCCGAGGGCGCGCGACATCGTCTCCCAGAGCAGCACGATCAGGATGAGGCCGACGGCGCCGAACAGCAGCTGCTTCCAGGACGGCCAATGCAGCGCGAGATAATCGATGAACGAAGCTTTCTTGATGCGAATGGCGAGCCAGACCGCGGCCAGTGTCGCCGGCAAGCCCATGATGACCGAGAGCGCTAGCGTCTGGGGCTCGCGGCCGACGACCTGCAGCGAAGCGAGGTCCATGGGTAGACCACGCTGCGCCGCCAGCAGAAGGACGGCGCCGATCTGCCCGACGAACATCGCAACGAAGATGAAGAGGCCCCACAGCGCCGTGCCCCAGAACTTCCAGACACGCGGCGCCGCCGGCGTCGCGGTCAGCGGCGGATGATCGGGATTGAGGGAGTCCATCAGCAGGCTTTCGTTTTGGAGATTCACGGCAGCGCCCGATCCAGCAGCGCGCGCACGTCGGCGCTGTCGAGCTCGACCGCGCCGTACATGCTGGCATGGTTCGTCGCAAGGCGGGTCGCGGCAAACAATTCGGCCTGGCGCGGCGACACGCCATTGAGCGCGGCCGTCGCGGCCAGCAATGCCAGCTTCTCGACCGCAAGCCGCGCGACGCGCTCGCCGTCGGCGCGCCGAAACGTCTTGCCGATGAAGCTGGCCGCCTCGCCCGCCCCCGGCAGCCCCTTGGTCTCGGCCGCCAGCGCTTGCAGCACCGCCGTCGCCGCCTCGCCCTCGCGCGAGAGCGCGCGGATCACGTCGAGGCACATCACGTTGCCCGAGCCCTCCCAGATCGCGTTGACCGGCGACTCCCGATAATGGCGCGCCAGAATGCCGTCCTCGACATAACCGTTGCCGCCGAGGCACTCCATCGCCTCAAACAGGAACGGCGGCGCGCTCTTGCAGGTCCAGTATTTGATCGCGGGCGTGAGCAGCCGCATATAGGCCGCCTCCGCCGCATCGTGCGGCGTGCGGTCGAAGGCGCGGCAGAGCCGCATCACCAGCGCCGTGCTCGCCTCCACATGCAGCGCCATGTCCGACAGCACGGCCTGCATCAGGGGCTGATCGGCCAGATGCTTCTGGAACACGCTGCGATGCCGGGCATGGTGCAGCGCATGCGCAAGCCCCGAGCGCATCAGGCCGACGGAGGCGATCGCGCAATCCTGCCGCGTCAGCTGTACCATCTGGATGATGGTGCGGATGCCCTTGCCCTCCTCGCCGACCCTTTCGGCATAGGCGCCTGTGAATTCGACCTCGGACGAGGCATTGGAGCGGTTGCCGAGCTTGTCCTTCAGCCGCTGGAACTGGACGGCGTTGACCGATCCATCCGGCGCGAAGCGCGGCATGAAGAAACAGGTCAGCCCGCCGTCGGCCTGTGCCAGCACCAGGAACGCATCGCACATCGGCGCCGACATGAACCATTTGTGGCCGGTGATGCGATAGCCGTCCCCGTCGCGCACCGCACGCGTCATGTTGGCGCGCACGTCGGTGCCGCCCTGCTTCTCGGTCATGCCCATGCCGAGCGTCATGCCGCGTTTCTGCCACCACGGCGCAAAGCTCGGATCGTAGCTCTTGGTCGACAACACCGGCATCACGCGCGCGAGCAAGTCAGGCTGCATCGCCAGCGCACCGACGGAGGCGCGCGTCATCGTGATCGGGCAAAGGTGGCCGGTCTCGACTTGCGCAGCCATGTAGAACTTTGCGGCACGAATGACCTCAGTGGCATCGCCCGCAGGTTTTCCGTCCGCCATCCACGTCGAATTGTGCACGCCGGCATGCGCACTGTGCGCCATCAGCTCGTGATAGGCGGGATGAAACTCGACCTGGTCGCGGCGATTGCCTTTGGCATCGAAGCTGCGCAGCTTCGGCGTGTTCTCGTTCGCAAGGCGCCCGCGATCGGCCATTGCTGCCGAGCCCCAATGCCGGCCGAACTCCGACAGTTCCCGCTCCGCCGCTGCGCCGCCATTGGACCTGACCGCCTCGACCAGCGGCCGGTCCACGGCGAAAAGATCGACGTCCTCGAACGGCGGCGACTGGTTGAAGACCTCGTGGGTCGCAAATGTGGGCTGGGTCATTTTGCGTCCTCGGCGCGGAATCAGTTCCGTCGCGGCTGGATCGGGAAATCATAGGCCGCCCCGCCTGCCCCCGGCAGCGAAAAATGCCACCACTCCTTCGAATAGTTCACAAAGCCTTGCCTGGCCATCACAGCCACCAGCCGCTTGCGCCAGGCGCGCTGCTCCGGAGTGATCGATGGTGCCGCAGTGTGCCCCTTCGGGTCGGTACAGTCGTAGCCTGTGCCCATGTCGACGCTGCCCTCGGGCGCCCGCGCCTCGACCGGCGCCGTGCAATCCGCATAGGTCTTGGCTGGATCATATTTGGCAGAATTGTCCGCCCTGAGATCGACCAGCGTGAGATCGAGTGCCGCACCGGTCGAATGCTGCGAGCGGCTCGCAATGTAGCCGAGGCGGAACAGCTCGGTCTTCGGGATCTTCGGATTGTAGCGCCGCTCCGACGCCGTCTCGCGGCCGTTCTGCGACCACTTGACCATGTCGAGCGAGGCCCGCGCCGGCCGGTAGCAGTCGAACATCTTGAGCGAGAGATTTTGCGCCGCCAGCTCCTGCTGCACCGCTTTCAGCCGCAGCCCCACCTCGCGCTTCACCACGCATTCGCCTGCTTGGTAGCCGGCGAGCGGACGGCCGACGAAATTGTTCGACGTGGCGTAACGGATATCCTGGATGATGCTGGGATCGATATCGCGCAGATAGACGAAGTCACCGGGCAAGCTCTGCGCCCGCACGGGAACGAGAAACGATAGTGCGAGCAGCACGACAAGCGCGACGCGCGCCGCGGTTCCGGTCCTTGCGGTCATTGCACCGGATCCGAGTTGACCAGAAGTTTCGTGATCGCGGTGTCCGTATATTTGTTGCCGGCCCAGACATCGTCGATGATGAACTGCATCCAATGGGCCGACACCGGTGGCCGCAACATCAGCAATTGCGCCGACAGCTTGTCGTCGAGAACGAAGGTCTGCGACTCGCCGCCCGAGAACAGCACGCGGATCTGGCGGACCCTGTTGTTCTTGGCGAAGATGTCGCGGCTTTTTTGGTAGCCGTTCTGCACGTGGATCGACTTGACCCGCCGCACGGTTTCGAACTCGATGGTGATCCACTCGCCAACGCCGTTGCCGGATGCGCCCTCGACCCAGGCCGTCCCCGTCGAGGCGTCGAACAAATTCGCTGCGCCGTATGAATTGCCGAATTGCGGCTTCAGCATCGAGCTGACGCAATAGGTCTCGAAGCCGCTGCGGGCGCAGCTTTCGCCTGCCGCGGAGGGACGCGGCGGACGCATGGTGGCGCGCTCCGCGACCGCAGGCCTTGCCAGCGGCTTCACCAGCATGCCCGCCACTTTCGGCGCCCCGTTCGACGATTCCGCATTCCAGAGAAAGATGCGCCCGCCGAGCGTCTGGTCGTAATAGGCGGGCGTCTGCTCGTGCGGTGCTGCTTGTCCTCCGGCATCCGTCGCCGTCAGCGCCAGCGCCGCCACGCGCTCGCGCACCTCGACCGCGAGGTCGCCGAGATGCAGCTCGGGCCGCTTGAGCTGCTCGACAAATATCCGCGTGAACACCGAATTGTGCGCCGTATCGTTGCTGCCAAGCTGGTCGAGCGCGGTCTGGCCGATGCCTGCGGAATAGAGCGTGAAGATCCCGCGCGCGGGCCGGGCGTCAGCAAGCCCCCGCGTGTTCCCGATCGAACGTCCCGCGGCGCGAGGAAACGGATTGTCACGGCAGGCATCGATGACGACGAAGGCGACCCGCACTGCCTTGGCCTGAAGCTCCGCGATCACGTCGGGCTCGGCGATCGAGGCCCCGCGCACCCGCGCCTCGGCGCCCTCGTTCACAGTGGGAACGTCGCTCGGCACGAGGTAGTTCACGCCTGCGATCGCAACGCCGTGTCCGGCATAGAACACGGCGGCGGTATCGCCCGGCACGAGCCGCGACGTGAAATCCGCAAGCCGGTCGATCATGCCCTGGCGGCCAAGATTGGTCCCGAGCACGATGTCGAACCCGAGCGACCTCAGCGCGTCGGCGACGGTCGTTGCGTCATTGGCGGCCTTCTTCAATTGCCGGTCGGCCGGCAGGTTCGGATAGAGATCGTTGCCGATCACGAGTGCGACGCGTTTTTCGGCCCAAGCCGGTGTCGCAAGGCCAGCCATGCACGCGGTCGCGAGCGCAGCAACATTGCGCGCCAGTCGATTAAAATACCGCGTGCCCGTCATGATCCAGCCCGTGACGCAACCAATGTTGCGAGTCTAGCGCAAAGCGGCTGCCCCGAACACCGGCTGGCGGCGCCGCCTCCGCCGCAAAGCGCCGTGGATAAGTCCGGCGGCGGGATTTGAAGCTTGCTCCCCCCGCCGTCCGCCCCTATAGCTCTGCTTTTAATGACATCGAAATCGACCTTCGTCCTCGGCCACCGGCATTTGCTGGGCATCGAGGGCCTTTCCGCGGCCGACATCAGCGGCCTTCTCGACCTGTCCGAAGAATATGTCGAGCTCAACCGCCAGGTTGACAAGAAGCGCACCGTCCTGCGCGGACGGACGCAGGTGAACCTGTTCTTCGAGGCCTCCACCCGGACCCAATCCTCGTTCGAGCTTGCGGGAAAGCGGCTGGGCGCCGACGTCATGAACATGTCGGTCGCCTCCTCGTCCATCAAGAAGGGCGAGACACTGATCGACACCGCGATGACGCTCAATGCGATGCACCCGGACATCCTGGTGATGCGCCATCACGCCTCCGGCGCCGTGGAACTGCTGGCCCGCAAGGTCGACGGTTCCGTGATCAATGCCGGCGACGGCGCGCACGAGCATCCGACCCAGGCGCTGCTCGACGCGCTCACCATCCGCCGCAACAAGGGTCGGATCGAGGGGCTCGTGGTCGCGATCTGCGGCGACGTGATGCATTCGCGCGTCGCCCGCTCCAACATCATCCTGCTCAACACCATGGGCGCCCGCGTCCGCGTCGTCGGGCCCTCCACGCTGCTGCCGCCGGGCATCGAGCGGATGGGCGTCGAGGTCGCGCGCGACATGCGCGAGGGTCTCAACGGCGCCGACATCGTCATGATGCTGCGGCTGCAGCGCGAGCGCATGAACGGCTCCTTCGTGCCCTCGTCGAGCGAATACTTCCACTATTTCGGGCTCGACCAGAAGAAGCTCGCTTATGCCAAGCCGGACGCGCTCGTGATGCATCCCGGCCCCATGAACCGCGGCGTCGAAATCGACACCGCGGTCGCCGACGGTGCGCAATCCCTGATCCGCGAGCAGGTGGAGATGGGCGTCGCCGTGCGCATGGCGGTGCTGGAAGCGCTCGCCCGTAACCTGCCGAACGCGTGATGCCGATGCTGACCGATCGCCGCCCCATCCTGCTGGCCAATGCCCGCGTCGTCGATCCCTCCAGGGATTTCGACGGGGTAGGCGACGTCCTGATCGCCGACGGCAGCATTCGCGAGACCCGCCGCGGCATCGGCGCTGCCGGCGTCCCCGAGGGCACCGACATCGTCAATTGCTCCGGCAAGATCGTCGCACCCGGCCTGATCGACATGCGCGCCTTCGTCGGCGAACCCGGCTTCAGCCACCGCGAGACCTTTGCCACCGCGAGCCAGGCGGCCGCGACCGGCGGCATCACCACCATCATCTGCCAGCCCGACACCTCGCCGGTGATCGACAATTCGGCAACGGTCGACTTCGTGATGCGCCGCGCCCGCGACACCGCGATCGTCAACATCCAGCCGATGGCCGCCCTCACCAAGGGCATGCACGGCCAGGAGATGACCGAGTTCGGCCTGCTCAAAGCCGCTGGCGCCGTCGCCTTCAGCGATGGCGCCAGAAGCGTGACCAATGCGCAGGTGATGCGCCGCGCGCTGACCTATGCGCGCGATTTCGACGCGCTGATCGTGCATTACACCGAAGACCCCGATCTTGTCGGCGAAGGCGTGATGAATGAGGGCGAGTTTGCCTCGCGGCTCGGCCTGATGGGCATCCCGAATGCCGCCGAAGCCGTGATGCTGGAGCGCGATCTGCGCCTCGTCGCCCTCACCGGCGGCCGCTACCACGCGGCGTCGCTGACCTGCATCGATTCCCTCGACATCCTTCAGCGCGCGCGCGATGCCGGGCTCGCCGTCAGCGCCTCGGTCTCGATCAATCATCTGGCGCTGAACGAGAACGACATCGGTCCTTACCGTTCGTTCCTGAAGCTGTCGCCGCCGCTGCGCACCGAGGACGACCGCCGCGCCCTGGTGGCGGCGATCGGCTCCGGTCTGCTCGATGTCATCATGTCCGACCACAATCCGCAGGACGTCGAGGGCAAGCGCCTGCCGTTCGCGGAAGCCGCGCCCGGCGCCGTCGGGCTCGAGACCATGCTGCCGGCCGGCCTGCGGCTGGTCCACAACGGCGAGATCGAGCTGAAGACGCTGATCCGCGCGATGTCGACCCGCCCGGCCGAGCTGCTCGGCCTGTCGGGCGGAACCCTGCGCGCCGGCAGCCCCGCGGATGTCATCGTGATCGACCCCGACGTGCCCTGGGTGGTCGATCCCGCCGACCTCAAGTCGCCCTGCAAGAACACCCCGTTCGACGAGGCCCGCTTTACAGGCCGGGTGGTGCGCACCATTGTCGGCGGACGAACGGTATATGAGCATGTCTGACGTGCGGCTTCGTTCGACGTGGAGAATGGGCCTTTGGAGATGCCGCCATGGCGCTTGAACCGTTTCTGCCGGTGGCTTTCGTCATCGGCTATCTCCTCGGCTCGATTCCGTTCGGGCTGATCCTGACCAGGCTCGCGGGCACCCAGGATATCCGCTCGATCGGCTCCGGCAGCATCGGCGCCACCAACGTGCTGCGCACCGGACGCAAGAGCCTCGCCGCGGGAACCCTGCTGTTCGACGCGCTCAAGGGCACCGTGGCGGTGGTGATCGCCGGCTACATCGCAGGCCCCTACGCCGCAATGGTAGCCGGGCTCGGCGCTTTCCTCGGCCACCTCTTCCCGGTCTGGCTGAAGTTCAAAGGCGGCAAGGGCGTCGCGGTGTATATCGGCATCCTGCTGGGGCTGTTCTGGCCGGGCGCCGTCGTGTTCTGCCTGCTCTGGCTGGCGACCGCCTTCACCACCCGCTATTCCTCGCTCTCGGCGCTGGTGGCGGCGTTCATCACACCGATGTTCCTCTGGTGGTTCGGTCATCTCGCATTGTCGGCGCTCGCCGCCGTGCTGACCCTGCTGTTGTTCTACGCGCATCGCGAGAACATCAAGCGCCTGCAAGCGGGCAAGGAAAGCCGGATCGGCGAGAAGGCCTAGAGCATGATCCGGAAAAGTGCGTAGCGGTTTTCCGAAAAGATCATGCTCAAACAATAACCTAAAGCGTGATGACGATTCCTAATCGCATCGCGCTTTAGAGCGTTTTCGAGCGAATTGGATTCCGGTTCGCGTCGCGACAACGCCTCAAACAAGAATTTGAAGTCGGAAAAAGTACGGATACCGCCGCACCCCTTCCGCATTATATGCCAAATCCTGTTCGCAATTCTCCTGCGAGTCACGGCAGGCTGTAGCGAACTGGTTCCATGCCTGTCATCCTGATACGGGAAACGGCGTTAGGCGGTTGCTCAGAATGAGCGAGAAGATTGTCGGCGTGAATGACGGGATCGGCTCGCTCGGTGCTTCCGGCACTGCAGCAAGCCGGCTGCTCTCGGCGACCAATATCTGGTCCGACGCGCCGCTGCCCGCGCCCGCTGCACGGCCAGCGCCGCAGCCGGAGCCTGCAGTCAAGCCTGACGCTCCGCTCGATGTCGCCGTCGCCAAGGCTGCACCGGTCGCGCCCGCGCGGGCGCGTTCCGAGCAATGGCCGCCGCGAAAGCTTTCGCTGGCGCTGCAGGGCGGCGGCACCTTTGCGGCCTTCACCTGGGGCGTGCTGGAGCGCCTGCTCGAAGAGACCTCCATCGAGATCGACACCGTCAGCGGCGCCAGCGCCGGCGCCATCAATGCGCTGCTCCTCGCTTGCGGCCTGGCCGAAGGCGGCCGTGAAGGCGCACGCTCCCGGCTGAACCGGTTCTGGGTCCGGCTGATGCACGAGGCCTCGTTCCGCTCACTGATGCTGATCGGCGGCTTTTCGCCGGCGGGAAGCTCGGTCGCGTTCGGCCCGACCCTGCGCTCCGGGCAGTTCGATCCGTTCGATCTCGATCCGCTGCGGCAGGCGGTCTCCCGCGACATCAATTTTTCCGTCCTGCGCCATGCGCGGTGCCCAAAACTGCTGATCGCGGCGACGCGGATCCGCGACGGGCAGCAGCAGATTTTCGGCAACGAGGCCATCACCGCCGAGGTCGCGCTGGCCTCGACCTGCCCTCCGCTGGTCCATTGTGCGGTCGAGATCGATGGCGAGGCCTATTGGGACGGCGGCTTCGGCGGCAATCCGCCGCTGCTGCGCCTGGTGCAGGACACCGCGGCAACGGATCTGCTGCTGGTCCAGGTCACGCCGACGCGCGACAGCTATGTGCCGATCACGCTCGCCGCGATCGACCGCCGGCTCGACCAGATCGCGGCGAACGCCGCGCTCAATGCCGAGATCTCCGCGATCGAATGGGCGCAGTCGCACATGGCCTCTCCGCTGCGGCTCACCAGGATCGCGGCGGAAGACTCCGTTGACGGCCTGGCGCAGCGCTCATCCACCGATCTCGGCCGCGGCTTCATTCGCCTGCTGCACCGGAGCGGTCGCGAGGCCGCGGAACGTTGGCTTGGACAACGTGCAAGAGCCGGCTCAGCGCCCGCTCAGGCCCGTGCTCCCTCCGAACCTGCGCTAGCGTGATTTCGCCAGCGCGTCCTCCAGGAACCAGGCAGAGGTCAGCGCGACAGGATCATTGCCGAAGCGCGCGATCACCTGCACGCCAACAGGCAGGCCGCCAACCTTCAGCACCGGCACATTGACGCAAGGATTGCCCATCAGCGTCCACAGCCGGTTGTAACGGGGCGAGCCGGTCGAGGCGAGCTCCTTGGCTGGCGCTATCCCCGGCGCCGAATAGGTCAGCAACACGTCGAACCCTTCGAACAGCTCGCCGAGCTCGCGGCGGCCGCGGCGGGCGATGCGGCGCGCATCGTCGTATTCCTTCGATGTCAGTCCGACCGTCTCATCGAGGCTGGCGCGCAGCAGCGGCGCGATCTCGTCGTGACGCTCGGAAAACTCCCAGGCCAGCGCGCGATGCGCCTCGAAGTTCTGGATGATGGGATGGATGCGCCAGGCTTCCTTGACCGCCTCGGGCAGATCGATGATCTGCACGCGGGCGCCGGCCTTCTCGGCCGCCTTGATCGCAGCCAGCAAACCCTCCTCTGCCGCCGGCTCCACGGCTTCGGCAAATTCCTGCCTGACCACGCCGATGCGCGGCGCCTTGGCTGGACCGATGCCGTCGAATTCAGTGCGGCCGGTAATCGCCAGCAATCCGCGCGCGAGATCTTCCGCGCGGCTACCGAACAGGCCGACCGTGTCGAGGGCCCACGAATAGCACTTCACGCCGATGGTCGGCAGCATCCGGAACGATGGTTTTATCGCGGCAGCGCCGCAATAGGCCGCCGGCCGGATCACCGAGCCTCCGGTCTGGGTGCCCAGCGCCAGCGGGATCATGCCGGCGCCGACGGCCGCCGCCGAACCCGCGGACGAGCCGCCGGGCGAATGCGCCGTATTGTGCGGATTGAGCGTCGGCGTCGGATCGCTCGAGGCGAACGCGGTCGTGGTGGTCTTGCCGATGATGGTGGCCCCGGCTCGCTTCAGCATCATCACGACCGGCGCATCGGCGCGCGGCTGCCAGCCGCGATAGATCTCCGAGCCCATCTCGGTCGGCATGTCAGCGGTGTCGATGATGTCCTTGATGCCGACGGCAATGCCGCGCAGCGGGCCCGAGGCTTGCGCTCTCGCGGATTTGTCGTGCCGGACGAAAGCCTGAACGTCCTTCTCCTTGGCTTCGATCGCCGCATGCGACTGAGCGATGGCGGCGTCGGGCGAAAGCTCCCCCGCTTCAATGCGGCGCTGGAGGTCGGCGAGTGAGATCATGACAACATCCTTCTTATTGGCATCGCTTTTAGCATCGCAGCGAGGTCGTGCAAGCGCACGTCCCTGTTGCGCAACGCCCTCTGGTTGTTCCATGCTGCCCCTGCAAGGAGACGCCGTGGACGCCATCAATTCAAGCGTGGAGCTGACCGAGGCTGAGCGGATCGACCGGCTGCGGCTGATCCGTTCCGACAATGTCGGGCCGCGCACCTTCCGCTCGCTGGTCGATCATTTCGGCAGCCCGCGCGCCGCGCTGGAGCGGCTGCCCGATCTCGCCCGCCGCGGCGGCGCGGCGCGATCGGCGCGCATCTGCAGCGCGGATGAAGCAAAGGCCGAGCTCGCCGCGAGCCGCAAGTTCGGCATCGCCTGGCGCGCGCCCGGCGAGGACGGCTATCCGAAGCGGCTGGCGATGATCGACGATGCGCCGCCGCTGCTCGCGGTGCGCGGCGACACCAAATCCCTGATGCGGCCGATGATCGCGATCGTCGGCTCACGCAACGCCTCCGGCGCCGGCCTCAAATTTGCCGGCCAGCTCGCGCGCGAGCTCGGCGAAGCCGGCTTCGTGGTCATCTCTGGGCTCGCCCGCGGCGTCGACCAGGCCGCGCATCGCACCAGCGTCGAGAGCGGCACGATCGCGGTGCTCGCCGGCGGCCACGACTGCATCTATCCGCCCGAGCATGGCGACCTGCTCGCCGCGATCCTCGACCACGCCGGCGCTGCGATCTCCGAAATGCCGCTCGGCCATGAGCCGCGCGCCCGCGACTTTCCCCGGCGCAACCGATTGATCTCGGGCGCTTCGCTCGGCGTCGTCGTGGTCGAGGCGGCGCACCGCTCGGGCTCGCTGATCACGGCACGCATGGCGGCCGAACAGGGCCGCGAAGTGTTCGCCGTCCCGGGCTCGCCGCTCGATCCGCGCGCCGCCGGCACCAACGACCTGATCAAGCAGGGCGCAACGCTCGTCACGGAAGCTGCCGACATCGTCAACGCGGTTCAGCCGATCATGGAGCGGCCGCTGATGCATCCCGCGGGCGAGCCCGACAGCGAGCCGTTCGAGAGCGATCCGCAAAGCCATGATCGCGACCAGATCACCGCCCTGCTCGGCCCGGCCCCTGTTACAATCGACGACCTCGTCCGGATGTCTGGCGCCTCGCCTGCGATCGTGCGCACCGTGCTGCTGGAGCTCGAGCTCGCCGGCAAGCTCGAACGCCACGGCGGCGGGATGGTGTCGCTGGTTTAGCCTCCCCAGGTGTCATTCCGGGGCGCGACGAAGTCGCGAGCCCGGAATCCATTCATCCACTTGATCTGTCGCCAAATGGATTCCGGGCTCCCTCGCTTCGCTCAGGCCCCGGAATGACGGGATGAACTATCGAGGCGCAACGCTAGCCGTCGTTACGCTGGTCGAACTTCGTGCGCGCGGCCTCGATCTGATCCAGATGGTCCTTCGCCCATTTGCCGAGCGCCTCGACGGGGCGCGACAGGCCGCGGCCGAGATCGGTCAGCTCATAGTCCACCCGCGGCGGGATGGTCGGAAAGATCGTGCGCGTAACGAGGCCGTCGCGCTCGAGGCCGCGCAGCGTCAGGGTCAACATCCGCTGCGAGATGCCGTTGATCATGCGCTTGAGCTCGTTGAAGCGCTTTGGCCCGTCGCTCAGCATCATGATGACGAACACGCTCCATTTGTCGCCGACGCGGGACAGCACGGAGGCGACCCCACGGCAATCCGCATGGTTGG
Organism: Bradyrhizobium yuanmingense; assembly: GCF_900094575.1. GTDB lineage: Bacteria > Pseudomonadota > Alphaproteobacteria > Rhizobiales > Xanthobacteraceae > Bradyrhizobium > Bradyrhizobium yuanmingense. Next base: position 709,467 of record NZ_FMAE01000005.1, read on the forward strand.
GATCCGGCATGGGCCTGGTATCCAGTCTCGGATTTGGCCGCAGCATTGCGGGCAATTCGGTGTGCGCAGGTTTCAATGATGTGCCCATGGCTCAAAAAAGTGCGTTCTTGCGGGGATTTCGATAGTCACACATGTAGCGCTGGTTACAAACTTATACCAGGGTGACCCCACATGAAGCTCCTCCATGTCGACTCCAGCGTGCTCGGCCCCCACTCCGTCAGCCGGCAGGTTTCCGCCGCCATCGTCGACCGGCTCCGGCAGGCGGCGCCCTCGCTCCAAGTCGTCTACCGCGACCTGACCCAGACTCCGCTCGCCCACCTCTCCGCCTCGCATCTGGCGGCCGCGCAAGGCGCCCCCGCGCCGGCGGAACTCGGGCCCGACCTTGCCGCAAGCGCGGCGGCGCTGGAGGAGTTCCTGGCCGCCGACATCGTCGTGATCGGCGCGCCCATGTACAATTTCACCATTCCGAGCCAGCTCAAGGCCTGGATCGACCGTATCCTGGTGGCGGGGAAGACTTTTAGGTACGGCGCGGCCGGGCCGGAGGGACTCGCCGGCAGCAAACGCGTGATCGTGGCCATCTCGCGCGGCGGCCACTACGGCGCAGAGACGCCTTACGCAGCCGGCGAGCATCTCGAAACCTACCTGCGCTGGGTGTTCGGCTTCATGGGTATCACCAGCGTCGAATTCATCCCGGCCGACGGTATCCAACTGGGGCCGGAGCACCGCGAGAAGGCGATCGCTGGTGCGCTCCAATCGGCAACAAGCCTGAGCGCAGCCTAGCCGTGGCTAACACTTCGGGCGCAACGCGAATGTTGCGCCCGAGCAGGTTCGCTTGATTTGATCAGCCGCGATAGATCGGCGCGCCGCTCGGCGAGGCCACCGCGCCGCCGTCGACGAAGATTTCCTGGCCCTGCACATGCGCGGAATCGTCGGAGGCGAGGAACAGCACCGTCTTCGCCACGTGATCGGTTTCACCGAGGCGGCCGAGCGGCGTCGACAGCGCGATCCGCTTCTCGAACGCCTTCTCGGCTTCCGGCGTCGCGGTCGCGGGCCCCCAGATCGGGGTGCGGATCGCACCGGGCGCGACGACGTTGACGCGGATGCCGCGCGGCGACAGTTCTGAAGCCATGATCCGCGCCATTGCCCGCACGCCGGCCTTCGCCGCGCCATAGGCCGAGTAGCCGGGAATGCCGAGCACTGAGATCACCGAGCCGTTGAGGATGATCGAGGCGTTGTCGTTGAGATGGGGCAGCGCGGATTGAACGGTGAAGAACACGCCGGTGAGGTTCGTGCTGATCACCTTCTCGAACACCTCTGGTGTCGCCGATCCCAGCGGAGTGCCGCCGGCGATGCCGGCATTGGCGAACACGATGTCGAACCTGCCGAACTTCTCCGCGCCCTGCTTGATTGCAGCTTCCGTCGCCGCGATGTCCGTCGCGTCGGCTGGCACCGCGAGCGCGTTCGGCCCGAGCTCCTTGGCGGCCGCCGCCAGCGTCTCCTTGTTGCGCCCGGTGATCACCACCTTGGCGCCTTCGGCCACGAACAGTTTTGCCGTTGCCAGCCCGATGCCGCTATTGCCGCCGGTGATCAGCGCCGTCTTGTCCTTCAGTCTCACGCTCGCCTCCAGTAGTTGCATGATGAAACTTGATTGCCATCTAGGCCAGCCGGTTTTATAATGCAACCACACAAGCGCGTGATCGGCGCTGGAGCCGTGCGAACGCGATAGGACGAGCGAGAATGGTGAAACGGACGAGCTTTGCCGGCGATGCCTGCCCGATCGCGCGGTCGCTGGAGGCGCTCGGCGACTGGTGGTCGCTCTTGATCATCCGCGAGGCGCTGTTCGGCGTCCGCCGCTTCGGCGAGTTTCAGAACAAGCTCGGCATGGCCAAGAACATCCTGGCGGCGCGGCTACGATCGCTGGTCGACCATGGCATTTTGGAAACCGCCCCCGCCTCCGACGGCAGTGCCTATCAGGAATATGTGCTGACGCCGAAGGGCCGCGGCACTTTCCCGATCCTGGTCGCGCTGCGGCAGTGGAGCGAGGAGTTCGACGACCGTCCCGAGGAGATTGCGACGATGCTGGTCGATCGCGAGAAGGGCCGTCCGGTGAAGAAGCTGGAAATGCGCGCCGAGGATGGCCGCCTGCTCACGCCGGCGGAGACCACGCTGAAGCCACGACCGTCGTCGCGACGTCGGTCGGGGTGATTGTGGCGCACCGCCCCCACGACGTCATTGCGAGGAGCCCTTGCGACGAAGCAATCCAGAATCCCACCGCGGCAAGACTCTGGATTGCTTCGCTTCGCTCGCAATGACGGGGAGAGAGCGGCGCTCAAGTCTCTCACGATCACCGGGGAGCCACTCTCACGACAGCTTGCGCTTGGTCCGTAGCCGCAGGTGCTCGTCGGCCTCGAGCTTGGTCATGCCTAAGAGATAATGCAGCACGTCCAGCTTGTGGCGCTCGGCCAGCTTGCGTAAGGCCCCGGTCTGCTCGGCGATGAAGGCCACGGCCTCGTCGGCACCGCCCTCCCCCGGTTCCTCGTGACGCGTGCCCCCCGGCGCGCCGGATCCGGCGCGCGCCCGTTTTTTTCCTGGCTTGGTCACCAGTACCCCACCCGAATCCATGCCCCGACAGGACATTACGCCCACATCAACCGCAACTCCAAGGTGGTATTCTGCAACTTTTTCGATATGAAACTTTTCCCATTGCGGCGCCTTTCAACACCCCACGATTTGACAGGGGGCCGCTCACCACCCATGTTCGGGTCGAAACGGCCGACCCGAGTCCTTTCGTTTTCGGCCCAAGATTTTCCCGTAAGCCACTGGAACTAAATGAATATCGTCATTGTGGAGTCGCCGGCGAAAGCCAAGACGATCAACAAATATCTGGGCTCGTCCTATGAGGTTCTGGCCTCGTTCGGCCATGTCCGCGATCTCCCGGCGAAGAACGGTTCCGTCGATCCCGACGCCAATTTCAAGATGATCTGGGAGGTCGACCCCAAGGCGGCCGGCCGGCTCAACGATATCGCGAAGTCGCTGAAGGGCGCCGACCGCCTGATTCTCGCCACCGACCCCGATCGCGAGGGCGAAGCCATCTCCTGGCACGTGCTCGAGGTAATGAAGGAGAAGCGCGCGCTGAAGGATCAGAAGATCGAGCGCGTGGTGTTCAACGCCATCACCAAGCAGGCCGTCTCGGAGGCGATGAAGCATCCGCGCGAGATCGACGGCGCTCTGGTCGACGCCTACATGGCGCGCCGCGCACTCGACTATCTGGTCGGCTTCACCCTCTCCCCCGTGCTGTGGCGCAAGCTGCCGGGCGCCCGCTCGGCCGGCCGCGTGCAGTCGGTGGCGCTGCGCCTCGTCTGCGACCGCGAGCTCGAGATCGAGAAGTTCGTAGCCCGCGAATATTGGTCGCTGATCGCGACCCTGCTCACCCCGCGGGGCGATGCCTTCGAGGCCCGCCTCGTCGGCGCCGACGGCAAGAAGATCCAGCGCCTCGACATCGGCACCGGTGCGGAAGCCGAAGACTTCAAGAAGGCGCTGGAACTGGCGACTTACGCGGTCACCGCGGTCGACGCCAAGCCGGCCCGTCGCAATCCGCAGGCGCCCTTCACCACCTCGACGCTGCAGCAGGAAGCCAGCCGCAAATACGGCTTTGCGCCGGCGCATACGATGCGCATCGCCCAGCGTCTTTATGAGGGCATCGACATCGGTGGCGAGACCACCGGACTCATTACTTATATGCGTACCGACGGCGTACAGATCGCCCCCGAGGCGATCACCCAGGCGCGCAAGGTGATCGGCGAGGATTACGGCAACGCCTACGTGCCGGATAGCCCGCGCCAGTACCAGGCCAAGGCCAAGAACGCCCAGGAAGCGCACGAAGCGATCCGCCCGACCGACCTCTCGCGCCGCCCCGACAGCATGAGCCGCAAGCTCGATGCCGATCAGGCCAAGCTGTATGAGCTGATCTGGAAGCGCACCATCGCGAGCCAGATGGAATCCGCCGAGCTCGAGCGGACCACCGTCGACATCACGGCGAAGGCAGGCTCCCGCACATTGGAGCTGCGCGCCACCGGCCAGGTCGTCAAGTTCGACGGCTTCCTCGCGCTCTACCAGGAAGGCCGCGACGACGAGGAGGACGAGGATTCCCGCCGCCTGCCCGCGATGAGCCAGGGCGAGGCCGTGAAGCGACAGAGCCTGTCCGTCACCCAGCATTTCACCGAGCCGCCGCCGCGCTTCTCGGAAGCATCGCTCGTCAAGCGCATGGAAGAGCTCGGCATCGGCCGGCCCTCGACCTATGCCTCGATCCTCCAGGTCCTGAAGGACCGCGGCTACGTCAAGCTGGAGAAGAAGCGTTTGCACGGCGAGGACAAGGGCCGCGTCGTGGTCGCCTTCCTCGAAAGCTTTTTTGCCCGCTATGTCGAGTACGACTTTACGGCGAGCCTCGAAGAGCAACTCGACCGTATCTCCAACAACGAGATCTCCTGGCAGCAGGTTCTGAAGGACTTTTGGACCGGCTTCATCGGCGCCGTCGACGACATCAAGGAGCTGCGCGTCGCCCAGGTGCTCGACGTGCTCGATGACATGCTGGGCCAGCACATCTATCCGCCCCGCGCCGATGGCGGCGATATCAGGCAGTGCCCGAACTGCGGCACCGGCCGGCTGAACCTCAAGGCCGGCAAGTTCGGCGCCTTCGTCGGCTGCTCGAACTATCCGGAATGCCGCTACACCCGTCAGCTCGCCGCCGATGGCGAGGCGACTGCTGACCGTTCGCTCGGCCAGGATCCCGACACGGGTCGCGATGTCTGGGTCAAGGCCGGCCGCTTTGGCCCCTATATCCAGCTCGGCGAGCAGAAGGATTATGAGGAAGGCGAGAAGCCCAAGCGCGCCGGCATTCCGAAGGGCACCTCGCCCAGCGACGTCGATCTCGAGCTTGCGCTGAAGCTGCTGTCGCTGCCGCGCGAGATCGGCAAGCATCCGGAGACCGGCCAGCCGATCACCGCGGGCCTCGGCCGCTTCGGACCGTTCGTGAAGCACGAGAAGACCTATGCGAGCTTAGAGGCCGGCGACGAGGTGTTCGACATCGGCCTCAATCGTGCGGTGACGCTGATCGCGGAGAAGGTTGCCAAGGGTCCGAGCCGCCGCTTCGGCGCCGATCCCGGGAAGGCGCTCGGCGATCATCCGACGCTTGGCACCGTCACCGTGAAGAGCGGCCGTTACGGCGCCTATGTCACCGCGGGCGGCGTCAACGCGACGATCCCGGCCGAGTTCGAGAAGGACACCATCACGCTGCCGCAGGCGATCGCGCTGATCGACGAGCGCGCCGGCAAGGGCGGCGGCAAGGCCAAGAAGGCGGCGAAGCCGGCCAAGGCCAAGAAAGCGTCAGAGAAGGCTGCGGACGGCGAGGACGCCGCACCGAAGCCGAAGAAGCCGGCTGCGAAGAAAGCCGCGGCCAAATCCAAATCCGAATCCACCAGCAAGGCGCGCGCCGCCGTGCCGTCGACCGCAAAGACGTCGCCGACCAAGGCAGCCGCCACCAAGGCTCCGGCCAAGAAGAGTGCCGGCAAGACCTGAGATCAAGAATTAGAGGTTAAGTGAAACCAAAGAAAGACCGTGGCTTTCCCGACAGGCAAGCCATCGTCGCCTTCATCAAGGCAAATCCAGGAAAGGTCGGGACTCGCGACATCGCACGCGAGTTCGGCCTGAAGAACGCCGATCGCGCCGAGCTCAGGCGCATGCTGCGCGAGCTCGCCGACGACGGCATCATCAAGAAAAAGCGCCACAAGGTCTCCGAGCCGGACGCGCTGCCGCCGACGCTGCTCGCCGACATCACCGGCCGCGACTCCGATGGCGAATTGATCGCCTCCCCCGCCGAATGGGACGAGGTCGAGAACGGCGAGCCGCCAAAGATCCTCATCGAGATGCCGCGCCGGCCGAGGCCCGGCACCGCCGCCGGCGTCGGCGACCGCGCGCTGCTGCGCGTCGAACGCAGCGATGACGATGAAGGTCCCGCCTATCGCGGCCGCATCATCAAGGTCATCGACAAGGCCAAGAGCCGCATCCTCGGCGTCTTCCGCAGCCTGCCGGAGGGCGGCGGACGGCTCGTCCCCGTCGACAAGAAGTTCGCCGACCGCGAGCTGAACATCGCGAGGACCGATACGGGCGGCGCTGAGGATGGCGACCTCGTCAGCGTCGACATCGTCCGCACCCGCGGCTTTGGCCTCGCCTCCGGCCGGGTGAAAGAGAAGCTCGGCTCGGTCAAGTCGGAAAAGGCGATCAGCCTGATCGCGATCTACGCCCACGACATCCCCTTGCAATTCTCCTCCGCCGCCGAGCGCGAGGCGGAAGCGGCAGAGCCCGCCAATCTGAAAGGCCGCGAGGACTGGCGCGACGTCCCGCTCGTCACCATCGATCCGCCCGACGCCAAGGATCACGACGACGCGGTGCATGCCGAGCCCGATCCGGATCCCAACAACAAGGGCGGCTTCATCGTCAACGTCGCCATCGCCGATGTCAGCTTCTACGTGCGGCCGGGCACGGCGCTCGACCGCGACGCGCTCGACCGCGGCAACTCGGTCTATTTCCCGGACCGCGTCGTGCCGATGCTGCCCGAGCGCATCTCCAACAATCTCTGCTCGCTGGTGCCCGGCGAGCCGCGCGGCGCGCTGGCGGTGCGCATGGTGCTCGGCCCCGACGGCCGCAAGCGCTCGCACAGTTTTCATCGCATCCTGATGCGGTCGGCCGCCAAGCTCGCTTACGCGCAGGCGCAGGCCGCGATCGACGGCCGGCCTGATGACACCACCGGCCCCCTGCTCGATCCGATCCTGAGGCCGCTCCATGCCGCCTATGCCTGCGCCAAGCGCGCGCGTGACGAGCGTGATCCGCTCAATCTCGATCTGCCCGAGCGCAAGATCCTCCTGAAGAGCGACGGCACCGTGGATCGCGTCGTGGTCCCCGAGCGTCTCGATGCGCACAAGCTGATCGAGGAGTTCATGATCCTCGCCAACGTCGCCGCAGCGGAGACATTGGAGAAGAAATCGCTGCCGCTGATCTACCGCGTGCACGACGAGCCGACCTTGGAGAAGGTTCACGCGCTCGCGGAATTCCTGGAGACACTGGACGTTCCCTTCGCCAAGTCCGGCGCGCTGCGCCCCACCACGTTCAACCGCGTGCTGGCCCAGCTCGAAGGCCACGACTATTACCCGCTGGTGAGCGAGGTCGTGCTGCGCGCGCAGGCGCAGGCCGAATATTCCTCAGAGAATTACGGTCACTTCGGCCTGAACCTGCGCCGCTATGCGCATTTCACCTCGCCGATCCGCCGCTATGCCGACCTCGTCGTGCACCGCGCGCTGGTGCGTGCGCTTGGCCTTGGCGAAGGCGCCCTGCCCGACAGCGAGACGCCGGAAAGCTTGAGCGAAGTCGCCGCGCATATCTCGCTGACCGAGCGGCGCGCCATGAAGGCGGAGCGCGAGACCGTCGACCGCCTGATCGCCCATCACCTCGCCGACCGCATCGGCGCCAGCTTCCAGGGCCGCGTCTCCGGCGTCACCCGCGCCGGCCTGTTCGTGAAGCTCAGCGAGACCGGCGCTGACGGGCTGATCCCGATCCGATCCCTCGGCACGGAATATTTCAACTATGACGAAAGCCGCCATGCCCTCGTCGGCACGCGCAGCGGCACCATGTACCAGCTCGGCGACGTCGTCGACGTCCGTCTGATCGAGGCCGCTCCCATCGCGGGCGCGCTGCGTTTCGAGCTGCTGTCGTTCGAGACCGACAGCGGCCCGCGCCAGCGCAGGCCGCTCCGTCCGCAGCGCAAATCGTCCAAGCCGCAGCCCGGACGCAGCCCGGAGCGAAAACGCAAGCCGGAGAAGAAAAAGTCCGGCAAGGGAAGGAAGGCCAAAGGAAAGAACAAGGGTAAGGGCAAGAAGGGCAAGGCATGGTGACGATGAGCACGGCACCAAAGATCTGGACGCGCGAGAACGGTCTCGTCGAGAAGCGCGACGTCTGGTCGGCAATGAAGCGCGGCTTCCGCGGCCGCTGCCCGCGCTGCGGCGAAGGCAAGCTGTTCCGCGCCTTCCTGAAGACCGCCGACCATTGCGCCAAATGCGGCCTCGACTTCACCCCGCATCGCGCCGACGATCTGCCTGCCTATCTCGTCATCGTCATCGTCGGCCACATCGTGGTGCCGGCCATCCTCTGGATCGAGACCAATTATTCGACGCCGGTCTGGCTCAGCTTCGCGGCCTATCTGCCCTTCACCTTCGTCGCCTCGCTCGCGCTGCTGCAGCCCGTGAAGGGAGCTGTGGTCGGCTTGCAATGGGCTCTGCGCATGCACGGGTTTGACGACAACCCTCCCGATGGTATTCCGCCTGTGTAAACACGTAAAAGAACAGTTCGGGTGAGGACATGACCGATATTTCGCAGGCCGAGGAGAAGACCAGGGTTCACGAGGAGAAGGAAGCCGATCATCATCCTTACTTCCGCCCGAAGGATGCGGCGACGCTGATCCTGGTCGACCGCAGCGGCGCCATTCCGAAAGTGCTGGTCGGCAAGCGCCACGACAAGGTGGTGTTCATGCCGGGAAAATTCGTCTTCCCGGGCGGGCGCGTCGACAAGGCCGATTATCGCGTGCCCTGCGCTGCGCCCATCACCGCCGAACTGGAAGCCAATCTCGCCAAAGGCAGCCCGAAGACGCCGGCCTCGCGCGCGAAATCGCTCGCCGTTGCCGCCATCCGCGAAGCCTGCGAGGAGACCGGCCTCTGCCTCGGCCGCAAGGCCGAAGGCAAAGTGCCGAAGCTCGAAGGTCCCTGGCAGCCGTTCGCGGATGCGGGCCTGCTGCCTGATCCCTCCAGCCTGTTCCTGATCGCGCGCGCGATCACCCCGCCCGGCCGCGTCAAGCGCTTCGACACGCGTTTCTTCACCGCCGATGCCTCCGCGATCACCCACCGCGTCGAAGGCGTGATCCATGCCGATGCGGAGCTGGTCGAATTGGTCTGGGTCGAGCTCGGCTCAAAACCGCTCGCCGATCTGCATCCGATGACGCGCAACGTGCTCAACGAGCTCGACACCCGCCTCGCCACCGGCCCGCTCCGTCACGACGCGCCGGTGCCGTTCTTCCACTTCTACGGCGGAAAGATGCAGAAGGACGTTTTGAGCTAGTTGGCGCGCTGGGGCGTAGTTCGATCAAGTCTATCCTCCGTCATTCCGGGGTGCGCCTCTTGGCGCGAGCCCGGAATCCATACTCCGGATGGTGGTTATGGATTCCGGGCTCGCCGCTCCGCGTCGCCCCGGAATGACGTGCTGAGAGAGCTACGAAAAACAAAAAATTCTTCCCGTCTCCCCCAATGGCGGAGTTCCCACTCATGCCTATGTCTTTGCGAGCGTCACCAAGAACGGACACCGGGCGATGGCACAAAGGCAACTCAAGCTTGGCGCGTTCATGCGCCCGATCAGCATCCACACCGGCGCCTGGCGCTATCCCGGGGCCTGGCCCGACGCCAATTTCAACTTCTCGCACATCAAGACGCTGATCCGAAAGCTCGAGGCCGGCAAGTTCGACGCCTTCTTCATGGCCGATCACCTCGCCGTCCTGAACATGCCGATCAACGCGCTGAAGCGCAGCCACACCGTAACCTCGTTCGAGCCGTTCACGCTGCTGTCGGCTTTGTCAGCCGTGACCGAGCGCATCGGCCTGATCGCGACCGGCTCGACCACGTTCGACGAGCCCTATCACGTCGCGCGCCGCTTCGCCTCGCTCGACCATCTCAGCGGCGGCCGCGCCGGCTGGAACATCGTCACCACCTCGAACCCGGACGCGGCGCTGAATTTCGGCCTCGACGATCACATGGAGCACGCCGAGCGCTACAAGCGCGCCCGCGAGTTCTACGACGTCGTCACCGGCCTCTGGGACTCCTTCGCCGACGATGCCTTCATGCGCCACGTCGAGAGCGGCCTGTTCTTCGATCCCGCCAGGATGCACACCCTCGACCACAAGGGCAAATACTTCAAAGTGCGCGGCCCCCTCAACATCGCCCGCCCGGTGCAAGGCTGGCCCCTGATCGTGCAGGCCGGCGCCTCCGAAGACGGCAAGCAGCTCGCCGCCGAGACCGCGGAAGCGGTGTTCACCGGCGGCGGCAGCCTCGCCGACGGCCAGAAACTCTATGCCGACATCAAGGGCCGCATGGAGAAGATCGGCCGCGACCCCGAGCACCTGAAGATCCTCCCCGGCGCCTTCGTCGTCGTGGGCGACAGCGTCGACGAGGCCAAGGAGAAGCGCGCTTTGCTCGACAGCCGCGTGCATTACGACAGCGCCATTGCCTCGCTCTCCGTCATCCTCGGCACCGATGCCTCCGGCTTCGATCCCGATGGGCCGCTTCCCGAGATTCCCGAGACCAATGCCAGCAAGAGCGGCCGGCAGCGCCTGGTCGATCTCGCCGCCCGCGAGAAGCTCACCGTGCGCCAGCTCGCCCAGCGCGTCGGCGGCTATGGCGGCCTGTCCTTCGTCGGCACCGCCAAGACCATCGCCGACCAGATGGAGGAATGGCTGGTCGGTCGCGGCTCCGACGGCTTCAACATCATGTTCCCGTTCCTGCCTGCCGGTCTCGACGATTTCGTCGACAAGGTGGTCCCGGAGCTGCAGAAGCGCGGGATTTTCCGCAAAGAGTACGAAGGACCCACTTTGAGGGAGAATCTGGGCCTGCCGCGGCCGAAAAACCGGTTCTTTGAGGCCTAATGGGCCCGATTTGAGCGGTTTCCGCCGCCTGAAACCTTGACTTCCCGTCGTTTCTGACTAGGTTGCCGGCCAACGCGGGCCGTTTGGCCGGCTCCAGATTCCCCTGATATTCTGAGGTTCAGAACATGGCCAAAGCGGTCACCATCAAGGTCAAGCTCGTGTCCTCGGCCGACACCGGCTTCTACTACGTTGCCAAGAAGAATTCGCGCACCATGACCGACAAGCTGGTCAAGAAGAAGTACGACCCGGTCGCGCGCAAGCACGTCGAATTCCGCGAAGCCAAGATCAAGTAAGATCGCGGCGTAGCGCGCTAAGGTTTTTTGCGGGGCCCTTGCGGGCCCCGTTGTCGTTTCGGCTCGCATGTCCCTGCTCATGTACCCTGCTACCCAGCGCTGCGCTGCTTAGCGCAGCGAAGCAAATCCGGACCGGCTCTGCGAGATCACACTGGGACACTCCGGCGTGACGAGAGGAACTCGCTTGAGTCGTGGTTGTTGAGCCAGCATCGTCAAGCGGCTATCTTTCGGAGCGAACCTCTTGCGTTGCCGCTCAACTGACTTGATGGGAGAATCGCATGCGCATCGCTCTGCTCATTGTCGTTATGGTCATCGGATTTTCTTCCGCAGCAAACGCTCAGTATGACTATCCCTGGTGCGTTTTTGGCGGAGGGCTCGGCGCTTCCGGAGACTGCATGTATTCGACGCGGGAACAGTGCCTGGCCTCGGCATCCGGGCGATCGAACACCTATTGCGATGTGAACCCGCGCGTGAGGTTCAAGCAGCACGCTCCGCAGCGGCCGCGCTGATCATGATGCGCGCGCTTGCCTGTCTGCTCTTCGTCCTGATCACCATGTCCGCGCCCGGTCCAGCGGCAGCGCAGCGGTTCGGCGGCAATTTTCCGGTATGTCTGCAGGAGTGGGAATGGGGCGGCGGCACCTACATCTCTTGCCAGTATCGTTCATTTGACGAATGCAGAGCCAGCGCGGCGGGCCGTTCGGCGATGTGCCTGGAAAACCCATATGTGCAGCGGCCGTCCCCTCCAGGCCGCAGCGCGCGTCCCCGGTAGGGCTAGAGCATGATCGGCCCGTGACGAGCGCCGATCCAGCCATCATTCCGTGCCTTCCGGCCTGCCCCGCAACGTCGACCTTCTCGGTTGAATCCTCTACATGAAACCCGGATTGCGCGGGAAATAGCTACCCCAATCTCCGAATGGTCGATTTGACATCAGCAGCATCGGGAACGTCAGCCGCATCCCGTGGTCGATTGCCGCCTTGAGCGCCGGCTCGCTCGCGCCCGGCACAAAAGCCGAAATGGCCGGACAATCGCTCTGGGCCGCGAACGACAACGCAGCGGCGAAAGCGGACTCAACCAGATCTGGCCTGTGGACTGCAAGCGGACCAATGTGTCCACCCGAAATGTAGACGTACCCGACGCACTCATTGCCGGCGTGGATGGTGAATCCGCGCGTCGTGCTGTCGCCAAGGAGAAATCGATGATGCTTCTCCCTGGAAACGCCGACTGCGCTGACATCGATCTGCGCCAGCCTGTCGTATGGGATCGCGTCGGCCGTGAGAGATTCAAGACGGAGCCGCGGCGCAGCCAACCGTGGCGCCAGGCGGTCACGAGGGACGCCGACCATGTAGATCGGAAAGCGCGGGAACAGTCCGTGGCGGATGTAGAGGCCTTGAGATACGTTGTTGAACGTGAAGGTGATCAGTGCCTTGATGGGTGCTCCGCGCATTTCTGCATGCGCGAATGCCTTGTTGATGAGTTGATTGCCGATGCCGTCGCTCTGACGATCAGGCGCGACGAACAATTGGGCCAGGAACCAAAGCTCGCCACAGACCCAACTCCACGCGAAGCCGACTATTTCTCCGTCGTCATCGGCCACCCATAAGCCCGGGATCATCCGCGAGCGAGAAGGCCTGAAAATTCGGCGGACGAGAGGATGCCATCTTCCCGAACCCCCGCCGTTCGGTTAGCTCATTGATGCTGGCGACCACGATGTCATCGGCCTGCTTCAAGTCGTCGATGCGAGCGGGCCTGCACACGACCGCCATTCTCTAGTCCCTCCCGGGCGTCAGCTCGCCCCGCCCACGATGCATCGGGTCGCGGCTTAGTTTCTACTCACATCTTGATGAGAGCGAGAAATCGTCAGCCGGCAATCAGGCGAGCGGCCGGATGTTCTGGTTCATCCGGAAGAAGTTCGTAGGGTCGTATTTCGCTTTGATCTGCTGCAGGCGCCTGTAGTTCCGCCCATAAGCAGCGGCAACCGGATCGCCTGTCTCATCGTCGTCGAGATAATTGACATAGCGTCCTGAGGCAAAGAAGGGCCGCATCCTTTCATAGGTTGCGCGTGCCCACGAGATGCTGCGGCTGGTATCGCTGGCCTGCGTCCATTGCGCGAGGATCAGGAAATTGTAGCCCTCCTGCCGATGCACAAATGCCGTATCCCCGGCACCCACGCGGGCCGCGGCACCGTGGATGTGCTCGAGCAGCAGCTGCCCCATCTGAGTCGGGCAGCGGGCGAAGCATTCGATCATCGTCGCGATCGCACCATCGCTCAGCTCCGTGAGGAAGTTCGACTTCCAATAGTTGAACGCGCCTTTCGGATAGTTGGCGTCGAGCATGCGGTTGAGCTCGCAATAGGTCATCGGTCCGACCGCATCCAGAATGGGAGGCCCGAACTGTTTCAGCGGCTGCATCGCTCGTTCGGCCTCGGCGACTGGACCGCAGTGGCTGGTAACCAGGGCCGCGACCTCCCTGCCGGACCCGTCGGGCGCATGGGTCAGGGATGCGAACAGCATGTGCTCGTCCGTGAGCGATCGCGTGCTGGTCCGGAAAAATTCCAGCACGTCGCGGGAACGCTCGATAGGGTGAACGATCGGGCCGCCGGTGATGATGGGCCCTACCGTATGGAGGTCGTATTCAAGACTGGTGGCAATCCCGAAGTTTCCGCCGCCGCCGCGCACGGCCCAAAAAAGATCGGGCTGCTCTTGCTTGCTGGCCCGCACAACCTTGCCATCGGCGGTGACGAGTTCGACAGCCCGCAGATTATCCAACGCGAGGCCGTACTTGCCCATCAACCAGCCCAGTCCTCCGCCGAGCGTCAGGCCCGCGATGCCGGTGGTCGAGACCACGCCGCCGGTCACCGCAAGTCCGTGAAGCTGCGTTTCTCGATTGAGCTCGCCCCAGGTGACCCCGCCCTGCGCCCATACGGTCTTGCCGATCGCGTCGATCCGGACCCCCTTCATGGGTGAGAGGTCGATCATGATCCCGCCGTCGATGGTTGCGCGCCCGGCCACATTGTGGCCACCGCCGCGAACAGCGACCTCGAGGCCGAGCTTGGTCGCAAGTGCCACGGCATCCACGACATCAGCCGCACTGCGACATCTGGCAATCAATGCTGGCCGTTTGTCGACCAGCCCATTGTGAACCTTGCGCGCCTCGTCGTAGCCCTCGTCCGCTGGCTTGAGCAGTTCTCCTCCGAAGGAGGCGCTAAGTTCGGCGGCAGCGCTGGCAACAGATGCGATGGACATGACACGAGCTCCCTAGCTTGGCCCGCCACATCCTCGATCGCGGGCTGTCTCAGAGCAAATCCGAAGAATTCAGGTGACGATGAACTGATTTCACCTACACTCGCCGCATGCACAAGCTGCCGCCCCTGATCGAGTTCCGCGCTTTTGAGGCTGCCGCGCGTCATCTGAGCTTCAAGAAAGCCGCGGCAGAACTCGGCGTCACGCCGACCGCGATCAGCCACCAGATCGGATTGCTCGAGCAGTATTGCGGCCGCGCTCTATTCCGGCGCAGACCACGCCCTCTTTCGTTGACCGATGCCGGCGCGCGGCTGTTTCCCGCCATTCGCGGCGGACTCGAGGCGTTTGCCGCTGCCATTGCGTCCCTCAAGCAGGAAGGTGACGAGCAGCCGCTCCGGGTTACGACGACCAACGCCTTCGCTAGCCGCTGGCTCGTGCCCCGCCTGCCCCTGTGGCGGAAGTTGCATCCTGACGTGCCATTGGAAGTGATCGGCACTGACACGGTGCTCGATCTGCAGGCCGGAGACAGTGACGTTGCCATCCGTTATGCGACCAGCCGCGTACCGCCGACAGACGGAATCGTCGATGAACTCTTTAGCGATACGTTCTGGCCGATCTGCAATCCGGATTTGCTTTCAACCGGACGGCTGAAGAGACCAGTCGACCTCGCAAAGCACGTTCTGATCCACTCCTATTGGTCGCCGGCCGATCGTGAGCCACCGACGTGGCAGAGATGGCTCGGTTTGGCCCAGCGCCGGTGGCGCGAGGTGCCCCAATACAAGGACCTGCAGCACTTGAGTTTCCGGGAAGAACTGCACGCCATCGAGGCGGTGATCAGTGGGCAGGGCGTCGGGATCTTCAGTGATGTGCTCGTGGCACACGACCTCGCCGCCGGCACGCTCGTGAAGGCATTCTCGTTGAACCTACCCGGCTACAGCTTTTATGTGGTCAGCAGGCCAAGCCACCCGCGCGCGCGGACCATTCGGGTCTTTTCGCAGTGGTTGCGGTCGAGTACCTGATCCGGACCGGGTCAGCACAAAGTGCGAAGCCGGGAGAGGTCATGCGAATAACCCGAAGCGCGACCAGCAGCGCGGACCAACTCCAGCTGCGAACCGGAGCGACGGGGCCGACCCGAGAATTGACGGCGCCGAGCAGGTCACCGTTGCCCTTACGTTTCTTTAGGGTGCAGCGGAGTCGCGAAACCCGAGAACGTTACGGAGCTCCAATGGAGCGCGCTTACGACAAGCTCCACGTTACACTCAGAGTTCTTCCAGCAGCGCCTTGCTTTCCTTCAAGTCGCGAACGTCGAAGCCCTCGCTGAACCAACCGTAGACCGGCGCGAGAAGACCGCGTGCTTCATCACCCCTGTCCTGATCACGCCAGAGCCGGGCGAGACTGACGGCGGAGCGAAGTTCCCAGAGTTTCGCCTCCTGCTGGTGAGCAATCGCAATGGCGTGGCGAAACTCGGCCTCCGCATCGGCCTCCGCGCCTGGCCGAGCCCTTAGCATCAACTCGCCTCGGCGCCGATGCAGCTCGGCCTCGAACCACCGCACCCCCGATTTCTGGGTTAGTGCCAAGGCGTCGGAGAGTTGGCCGAGCCCCGTTTCATATCGTGCTCTCTTTGCCTCGGCTGCTGCGAGCTGCGCAAGGTAGAACGGAAGAGTCCATGCTGCGCCGGACGCCTGGAATCCCTCGATGCCGCGCCGCAGTAAGTCCACCCCGGCCTCGGGGTCGCCGGCTTCGGCCAGCGTCCAGCCGCGATATGCCGTCCCCATCGCGAGAAAGAAGGCAAAGCGCTGCTCGGTGGTGAGCGCAACCAGCTCGTCCGCCCGTTGCCCAACCATGCCCGCGTCTTCGAGCACGAAATGCAACCGGCAGGCAACGCTCAGCGCGAATGCGAGGCTGATCGGGTGCGACGAATCGCGGGCCTCTGCCAGAGCGTCACTGCTCTGCACGCGCGCCTGATCGGCGAAGCCAAGAAGGCCACACGTAAGCGAAAGGAACGAAAGCATCGCCACGCGGGCGTTTTCTGCGAACAGGGCCGTCAGAGAGCGCTGCTGCGCCGGATCGTAAAGGGCGAGCCCCCGCTCGAGATGGGTGCGCGCCAAGGCCAATTGTCCGCGATGAAGCCAGCTATCGCCGACTGCCCGATGACCGGCGACAAGAATGGCCGCATCGTTCTGTCGCCCGGCCAAATCGAGCAGATTCTCGGCGATGCGATGCGATCGGTCCGTTTCACCACGGACGTGATAATGCACGAACTCGCCCCAGAGTGCCTTGAGCAGATTCGGCGTGTCGTTGAGTGCCTCGCAGAGGCAACGCGCCCGGGCGTAGGCCCTGCCGGTCTCTTCGGCCGCGTGGCCCTTCGCGGCGATCAGTGCACCGCCGAGCGCGAGTTGAAGTTCAGTTTCGGTGCGCTGGCGCCCGGGAGCATCCGGCAGTTGAGATAGCAAATCAAGCGCCTTTCGCATCTGCGCGATTGCTTCTGTCATTGCCGATCGAGCCTTTGAACGCTCACCAGCCTCCTGCCAATAGGAAATCGCCTTTTCGGCCAAGCCCGCATGTCCGCAGTGGTGGGCGAGGATTTCCGGCTGCTCTTGGATGCCTCTAGCGAGCCTCTCCTCGAGTGCGCCAGCGATCCGAGCGTGCAGCTCGCGGCGTTGGCCGCGCAACATTGTGCCGTATGCCGCATCCTGGACCAGTGCATGTTTGAACAAGAAATTGGCGTCGGGCGGCTCGACACTCCCAAACACGAGGCCGGTGTTGACCAGCCGGTCAAGCGCCGCCCGCAACTCGTTGTCGCACCGCTGTGCGACCGAGGCCAGCAGATCATAGGAGAACTCGCGGCCAATAGCTGCGCCGATTTGTGCCACCTCCTTGGCGATCGGCCCAATCCGGTCGAGCCGCGCCATCAACGAAGCATGTAGCGTGGCCGGTACGGCAAGTCCGGGCAGCGGCGCGAAGGAGATCGCTCGCGCGATACTCTGGGGGCTTGTTTCGAGCACCGCTTTGGTCAACTCCTCAACGAACAGCGGCACACCATCCGTACGTTCAGCAATTTCATTGACGATTTCGGTCGGCAGCGTCTGGCCACCTGCCACGCTCCGGATGAGCGCAGCGCCCGCATTCTGGTCGAGCCGGTTCAGCACGAGCAAGCTGACATGCGGCTTTCCGGTCCATACTAACTGGAACTCGGGACGGTAGGTGATCAAGACCAAAACCGGCAGGCTTGCTACGCGATCGACGGTTCGGTCCAGCAGCTCGCGCGAGCTTGGATCGATCCATTGCATGTCCTCGAACACGATCATGATTGGACGTCTTTGCGCGAGAGCTTCAAGCTGGCGAACCAGAGCGGCGAAGCTTCTCTCCTTCTTTTGTTGCGGCGTACTCGTAACCGGTAAGTATAGATTATCGTTGGGGATCGACAGAAACTCGGCCAGGATCGCCGCGTCCTCGTTGGGCGACAATGCAGGCGACAGGAGCGCTCGAAGTTTGTCGAGCTTGGTCGTCGGTGTGTCCTCACGATCGAAGCCAGCCGCTCGCTGGAGTTGTGCGATGAAGGGGTAAAGCGCGCTTTCCTGATGATGAGGCGAGCAGAAGTAGCGCAAGCAGGTGTGCGGCTCTCGCTCGATACGCTCCTGAAGAGCCGCAACGAGGCGCGACTTGCCGATCCCCGCCTCGCCGACAAGCAGCATGACTTGACCGGTACCCGCCCGCGCATGGCGCCAGCTCCGCTCCAACCGCGCGAGGTCTTCCTCACGCCCAACCAGCGGGGCGAGGACCGAAGGGTGCAACGCCTCGAACCGGCTCTCCGCTGTTCCCTCACGAAGCACCCGCCAGGCTTGCACCGGTGCGGCGAAGCCCTTCAGCGTCACGGCGCCGAGATTCTCGTAGTCAAAGAGCCCGCCGATGAGCCGCCGCGTGTCCTCAGGGATGACTACCCCATCCGGTTCGGCGAGCGCTTGCAGTCGAGCGGCAAGGTTCGGCGTCTCGCCAAGCACGGCCTGCGCCTCCGCCGCTTCGCTGCCGATAAGGTCACCTACGACGACGAGGCCAGTCGCGAGCCCAAGACGAACCCGCAGCTCGAACTCGGCTGGGGCTCCCGGCGCGTGCCTGGTCGCGGCGATCTCAAGCGCAGCGCGCACTGCGCGTTCGGCATCGTCCTCATGCGCTGAAGGATGACCGAATAGTATGAGCATGCCATCGCCGATGTAACGGCTGACGGTGCCACCGTATTTGCGGACGACCGCCGCTACGCTATCGCGGTACTCAGCAATTATGTCCCGTAGATCTTCCGGATCGAGCTTTGTCGCAAGTGCAGTCGAGCCGACGAGATCGCAGAACATCACTGTGAGCTGACGACGCTCGGCGGAAGAACTTGGTGCGGCCAACAAGCCTGCGCGCTCCGTGACCGGTGGCACGATGGACGTCGCTGCGCCGGCCCCTCTCGTCATTTGCGGCGGTACGGTCGGCGTGAGCGCGGCACCGCAGTCGCCACAGAAGTTCTTGCCTGTCGGATTGTCGCCCCCGCACGCAGGGCAGCGAAAGAACAGCGGCGCGCCGCAATCGCCGCAGACCTTCGTTCCCTCCGGGTTGACTCTGCCGCAATTCGCGCAATCCATGGCCGCACCCGATCGAATTCCGACCGACATGAGTTCGCGTCGGTCTATGGGCGAATCTTGAGCGCGCTCTTTCAAGATTCTCTTCCCTCAGCCGCCTACCAAGCGCCAAGCATGATCAAACTCACAATGACCAGGAAGTAGACACAGGCGATAGTCGCAGGGAAAATGAGCCAGCCGGGCGTCATCGTTGCCTCCCGAGCGGTTGTCTCGAAAGCTTAAGCTGGCCGGCGCGATTAGGATTATGAACTGGCTAACACTCTGCAACTCAAGCCCATTTTCAATCTGAGAAGGCTGACCACAGCCTGACACGACCCAAACGCGAAATTGGCAAGCCCATGAACGACCGCCTGCCGAGTCGACGAAAAGTTCTCTCGCACGTCAGCAACCGAGCGCTTTGAGGCAAATGCAAATTTGTGAGAACGGCAGCGGTGCAAGGCCAAGGAAAACGACCACCCGCCCCGCCCTACGCTGTCCGCAGCACTGGCGTGGGCGGCTGCGACGGCCTGACAAGCGCGAACGCGACCTGCACGATGCCGCCGGCAAGGCCGAGCGCGACACCGATGCGCCAGGCCATGGTGTAGGAGCCGAGCGCGTCGTAGAGCAGCCCGCCTCCGTAAGCGCCGAGGAAGCTGCCGATCTGGTGGCTCATGAAGGCGAGGCCCTGGATCATCGCCTGCCAGCGCAGGCCGAACATCTCGGCGACCGCGCCCGCGACGAGCGGGCCGACGCCCATCCACAGAAAGCCCATGATCGCGCCGAACAGCAGCGTCGAGAACGGGCTTGCCGGCAGCATGAAGTACCAGGCGAGTGCGAGCGAGCGCAGGATGTAGATCCCGCCCAAGAGCGCCAGCTTGTTCCAGCGTTGGCCGGCCCAGCCGAAGAACAGCGAGCCCAGCACGTTGAAGCCGCCGATCATGCCGAGCGTCTGTGCGCTCAACATCGGATCGAGGCCGCAGATCGCGAGATATGACGGCAGGTGCGTGGTGAGGAACACGAGCTGCATGCCGCAGACGAGATAGGCGCAGGTCATCACCACGAAGGAGGCATTGCCGAACGCGGTCCTCGCCGCGGCTGCAGCCGTGGCATCATCGATCTCGTCGGCCGCCGGCTTCGGCAACGGAATCTTGTCGACGCGCCCGGCATACCAGGCCGCAGGGATCATCAGCACCGACATGATGACGAAGCCCGCGAGCCCGACGCGCCAGCCAAAGCCCTCGTTGAGCATCTGTCCGATCGGCGCCGAAAGTAGCGCGCCGAGCGAGCCCGCGCCGGAGACGATGCCGAGCACGGTCGAGCGCACCGTCTCCGGCACCGCACGTGCCGCCACCGACATCGCGATCGCCGCCGCGGTGCAGGCGAGCGAGGTCCCGATCAGCACGCCGGCGCCGATCATGATGCTGAGAAGCCCATTCGCCGTTGCCATCAGCGCGAGGCCCGCGATGTACATCAGCGCGCCCGCGATCATGATCGGTCGGAAGCCGTAGCGCACGGTGAGTGCACCGGCGGGCGGCTGTAGGAAGCCCCAGGCGAGGTTTTGCACGGCCAGTGCAAGCGTGAAATCCGAGATCGAAATGTGGATGTCGCGCGTCAGCGGCTGCATGAAGATACCGAGCGACTGCCGCAGCCCCATGCTCAAGGTCAGCATGATCGAGGCGCCGATCAGGATCGGCAAGGTGGGACGCAGAACCTGCAGCAGGGGCATTTTTCTTCTCCCTTTTGGGCGCGGCACGCGTGCCGTCGTCTGCTTTTGCCGATGTTTTTGGGTACACAGACCTGTGCACTTAGGCTATAGATGGAAGCGGCTGTCAAGCGAACAGGACGCTTAGCTCCGCATGGCTCCCCCGCCTGCCCCACAGACGATGAAAGAGCGGATCCTTCAGACCGCCGACAAGCTGTTCTATCTGCAAGGCATTCGCGCCATCGGCGTCGACACCATCGCGGCCGAGGTCGGCATCAGTAAGCGCACGCTCTACAATCACTTCCCGTCCAAGGACGCGCTGATCGCGGCCTATCTCGAGCGCCGCTTCGTCAGCGCACGCCCCTCCGACAAGCCGCCCGCCGAGCAGATCCTCGCGACGTTCGATTCGCTGGAGCGGCGCTTCGCGGCGAAAGACTTTCGCGGCTGCCCATTCGTCAATGCGGTCGCCGAGCTCGGCCCCGGCGACCGCGCCGTGAAGAAGATCGCGATCGCCTTCAAGGAAAGCCGCCGCCTCTGGTTTCGCGACCGCCTGACCGAGCTCGGCGTTGCCGAAGCGGACGCGCTCGCGACGCAGCTCGTGCTGCTGGTCGACGGCTCCATCGCGCAGGACCTCGTGCGCGATGATCCGGCGATGGCCAGAGCCGCGAAGGAAGCGGCGAAGGTGCTGCTGCGGAATGCGGGGGTGGATGTGGGCGAGGATGCGAACCCGGCGGAGAAACGGAGCGAGTGCGCTCCAGACTAACCGCTGTCGCCTGATCGCTCGCTGTCATCACCCGCGAAAGCGGGTGATCCAGTATTCCAGAGATAGTGAGGCTAGACCCGAGAAGCTGCGGCGTACTGGATTCCCCGCTCCAGCGCGCGACTGCGCACAAGGCGGGGAATGACACCGGAATTTGTGGAGAAAGCGCGGGCGCCTGACTACCCGTCAGGACCATTTCGCGACCCTACCAATATGCTCCTGTTTTGCCCGACGGGTCAAATGACGCTGCCGCCGGCGCAAGCCATCTCGCCACCCGCGTAACCCATTGATCCCGCTCGCACCGGCTACTGTGCATGGGGTTGTTTTCGCAACTTTGCGCGGACGGCCCTCACGCCGCCTGCGAGACCACGCGATTGCGGCCGTCGTGCTTGGCGCGGTAGAGCGCGGTGTCGGCGCGCTTGAGGACGTCGGCCACCGCCTCGCCCTTTCGCTCGAGCGTGGTGAGGCCGATCGAGATCGTGACCTCGATGCGCTTGGCCCCCTTGTGGATCGCGAAGGGCTCACCCGCTATCGAGCGGCGCAGGCGCTCGGCGACCATGCCGGCAACATGGAGATCGGTCTCGGGCATCACGATGACGAATTCCTCGCCGCCGTAGCGGCAGGCGAGATCAATGCCGCGGATCGATTTGCGCACGCGCACCGCGAACTCGCGCAGCACGTCGTCGCCGGCATCGTGGCCGTAATTGTCGTTGATCGACTTGAAATAGTCGATGTCCAGGATCATCAGCGCCAGCGGCTTGCCGCGGGTCGCAGCCTGTTCGGCGAGCGTTGCCAGATGGCTCTCCATGTAGCGGCGATTGTGCAGGCCGGTCAGCGCGTCGGTGATCGCCATCTCGATCGAGTTCTGCACATTGTCGCGCAAATGATCGGTGTAGCGGCGGCGGCGGATCTGGGTGCGGGCGCGCGCCAAGAGCTCGGTCTTGTCAATCGGGCGCAGCAGGTAGTCGTTGACGCCGATCTCGAGGCCGCGCAGCAGCCGTGTCGAGTTCTCGGGGTCGGCGATCGCCAGGATCGGCACATGGCGCGTGCGCTCCAACGAGCGCGCCTGGCTGCACAGGCGCAGGCCGTCGAAATTGTTGAGGTCGAGCGAGACGATCAGGAGGTCGTAATTGCCTTCGGCGGCGTGGAATAGCGCCTCCGTCGGGTTCGGCTCGACGTCGATGGTGTGCTCGGCAGCGAGGATCGTCGCCAGCCGCTCGTAGGAGGACTGGCGGTCGTCGACCAGGAGGATGCGGCCGCCCTTGCCGGTGTCGGCGATCGCACTGCGCTCGGGCGCCTGCATGCCGATCTCGAGCGAGGTGATGGCGCGCATGCGCAGCTCATCCGTCATCATCTTCAGCCGCGTCAGCGAGCGCACCCGCGCGATCAGCACGACGTCGGAGACGGGTTTGGTCAGGAAGTCGTCGGCACCGGCCTCGAGCCCGCGATTGCGGTCGGCGGGGCTGTCGAGCGCGGTGACCATCACGACGGGAATGTGGTGCGTGGCCGGATCGGTCTTGAGGCGGCGGCAGACCTCGAAGCCGTCCATGTCGGGCATCATCACGTCGAGCAGGATGATGTCGCATTCGGCGCGCCTTGAGATCGCGAGCGCCTCGGTGCCGTTCGCGGCGGTCATCACGTCGAAATATTCGGCGGAAAGGCGGGCCTCTAACAGCTTGACGTTGGCGGGGACGTCGTCGACGACCAGGATACGCGCGGACACTGTGAACTCACTTCCTATCCGATAAAACGCCGGACCGTCTCAATGAATTTGCCGACCGAGATCGGCTTGGACAAATAGGCTTCGCAGCCGCCCTCGCGGATGCGCTCTTCGTCGCCCTTCATCGCGAACGCCGTGACCGCGACGACTGGAATGGCGCGCAGCTCCGGATCGTCCTTGATCCAGCGCGTCACCTCGAGGCCGGAGACCTGCGGCAGCTGGATGTCCATCAGCACGAGGTCGGGCCGCATCTTGCGCACGAGGTCGAGCGCCTCGTAGCCGTTGCTGGTGCCGGAGGTCTGGTACCCGTGCGCCTCCAACAGGTCGCGGAAGAGCTTCATGTTGAGCTCGTTGTCTTCCACGATCAGGACGGTCTTAGCCATCCCGCCCTCCTGATTGGTCCGAAGGACCGGTACATGTGACGCCTCAGACGCCGCTTCCCGGCGTTTCGAAAACTGGATTCAAACTAGCCTCAGATTCGCTTGAGTTTCGTTAAACCCGAGGGTCCACTTTCTGCGATGTGGTTTCCAGTTGCTTGTCCGGGGCCGGAAGACTTGAGCACGAGACTCGGGCATGATGATTCCAAATTAGAGACCGAAAGTTAACGGAAAGGCAAACCGTCCCCGTGAAAAAGCCTGTTCACAACCCCCGCGAAGTCGCTGAAATCGTTGCGATTCAGGCCCTGTCCTTCGTCGCGGGCGAGCCTGAGCGGCTGGGCCTGTTCCTGGCCGAGACGGGGGTCGGTCCGGAGACCCTGCGCAACGCCGCCGCGGACCCGAATTTCCTCCTCAGCGTGCTCGATTTCGTGATGCGGGACGATGCCACGGTGAAGGCCTTTGCCAAGGTGGCGGAACTGCACCCGACCAACGTTGCCGCGGCGCGGCAGGTCCTCGGCGATGCGCTCGGTGACCCCTCCTGGGAGCGCGACGTGCCGTGAGCGTCCCAGAGCCGGCCGGGCCCCGCTGCTTCTGCCGGGATTGTCTGGCCGACCTCGACATGGGCGTACAGAACCTGGGCGTGCGGCGCTGCACGGCCTGCGGTTCCCCCCGCCTCGTCCGCCACCGCTCGCTCGCCGGCCTGACGATTGCCCATATCGACTGCGACGCCTTCTACGCGACGGTCGAGAAGCGCGACAACCCTGACATCGCCGACAAGCCCGTCATCATCGGCGGGGGCAAGCGCGGCGTGGTGTCGGCGGCCTGCTACATCGCGCGCACCTATGGCGTTCGCTCGGCGATGCCGATGTTCAAGGCACTGGAAGCCTGCCCGCATGCGACCGTGATCCGCCCGGACATGGCAAAGTACGTCCGGGTCGGCCGCGAGGTCCGCCAGGCCATGCAGGCGCTGACGCCGCTGGTCGAGCCGCTCTCGATCGACGAGGCCTTCCTCGATCTCTCCGGCACCGAGCGGGTGCACGGCATGATCCCCGCCAAGGTGCTGGCGCGCTTTGCCCGCGACGTCGAGCGCGACATCGGCATCACCGTCTCGGTCGGCCTGTCCTGCAACAAGTTCCTGGCCAAGATCGCCTCCGACCTCGACAAGCCCAGAGGCTTTGCCGCGCTCGACCAGGAGGAAGCGCGGTTGATGCTGGCGGAAAAGCCGGTCGGCTTCATCTTCGGCGTCGGTCCCGCGACGCAGGAACGCCTGGTGCAGCGCGGCTTCCGCATCATCGCCGATCTGCAGAAGGCCGACGAGATCGAGATGATGCGGCAGTTTCCGAGCGAGGGCCGCAGGCTGTGGCGGCTCGCACGCGGCATCGACGACCGCCGCGTCGAGCCTGACCGCGGCGCCAAGACCATTTCAAGCGAGACGACGTTCGAGACCGACATCCGCGATTTCGCGACGCTGGAGAAGATCCTGTGGCGACTCTGCGAGAAGACGTCGTCGCGCCTGAAGAGCAGCGAGCTCGCCGGCTCCACCGTGACGCTGAAGTTGAAGACCGCCGATTTCCGCCAGCGCACGCGCTCGCAATCGATCGCCGCCCCGACGCAGCTGGCCGCGAAGATCTTCTCGATCTGCCGCGAGATGCTGGCCAAGGAAATCGACGGCACCGCCTTCCGCCTGATGGGCGCCGGCGTCAGCGCGCTGCGCGAGGGCTCGGCGGTCGATGACACCGACATGCTCGACCGCCGCGCCGCCCACGCCGAACGCGCGGTCGACAGCCTGCGCAAGAAGTTCGGCAGCGCCGCGGTGATCCGCGGCATTGCCTATGAGGGCCCGGAGAAGGCGCAGGAGTGATGACGGGTGAACGCGATCTCAATGCGCTGCTGAGACTGATGAAGCCGGAGCTGCGACCGGGCACCTTCGTATTTTGCACGATCGCGGCAGACGAGACTATTCCCGCAGCAGTCGATCCGCTCCTGATCTTCCGCGAGCCGGAGGGCACAACGGTCGTAGCACCGCTGGAGGATGCCGAACGCGCAGGACTGCGCTACGAATTCGCCTCACGCCTGATCACGCTCACTGTTCACTCCGCGCTCGATGCGGTCGGCTTCCTGGCGGCAATCACGGCGCGCCTCGCCGACGCCGGCATCAGCGTGAATGCCGTGTCGGCGTTCCACCACGACCATCTCTTCGTACCCGTTGACCGTGCGGATGAGGCGATAGCCGTTCTGCGCGAGATATCCGCAGCCAAGTAGGATGGGTAGAGCGCAGCGAAACCCATCCTACGGTCACGTCAATCGGCGACTGCGACCGCCTCGATCTCGATCAGCCATTCCGGCGCAGCGAGCGCGGAGACGCCGACGAGCGTCGAGGCTGGCGGCTCCATGCCTTCGAAGAAGGCCGAGCGGGCCTTGCCGATGATGGGCCGCAGCTCCGGCTTGTAGTTCACCACGAAGGTCGTGATCTTGACGATGTTGGAATAGCTCGCCCCCGCGGCCTTCAGCGCGAGGCCGAGATTCTGCATCACCTGCGTCGTCTGCGCGGCGATATCGCCCTCGCCGACAATCCGCCCCTCCTCGTCGGTCGAGACCTGGCCGGAAATGTAGATCGTGCGCGCACCCGTCGCGGTGACGACGTGGGAATAGGCTGGATTGTGATGTAGGCCGCTGGGGCGGAGATGGTCGAGCTTCGGCATGGGCTGGCTCCCCGAATTTGTGGTTGCGAGGGAGCGTAGCGGGAGAGTGTGACGAGAGCTAGCCCCGTCATTGCGAGGAGCGAAGCGACCAAGAGAGATCTCGTAGGGTGGGCAAAGGCGCACTTGCGCCGTGCCCACCATCTATCAACGATTATCGAGAGAAAGCGTGGGCACGATCCGCTTTGCCCACCCTACGACGCTGCTCGCGACGAGAGACCTAGCCCTCAATTACAGGGCTTGCTGTCCTTCACGTCGAACTTGCCCATGGCGCCGGAGATGACGAAATCGTTGTAGTCGAGCATGAGCTGGCGCGAGACGCCGTTCTCGTAGAGCTCGAACGCCATCGCATAGACCGGCGTCTGCTCGCCCTCCTTCTGCTGGGCGTCGCGGTCGAAATAGCTGACGGTGACTGGCCAGCGCTTGAGCGACTTCATGTGCTCGTCCGCAGTCGACGGATCGGACGAGGTGGCGCGGTCGGCGGGGATCGGCTGACCGATCACGGTCAGCGTGTTGTAGACCTTCTGGCCGTCATCGGAGCCGTCATAGACGGAGAGCTCCAGCAGCGATTTGCCTTCCTTCGCGGCGGCGATGATGCGCTGGATCTGCTCGGTCGGGAACACGATCTTGCCGTCGAGCGTGAACGTCTTCGGCGCCGGCAGCCTGAGCTTGACGTTGATGTGGTCGCCGTCGCGCTCGGCCGAGCCGTCGACGCGGCCGGCATCCGCCTCGTTCATGCGCGTCTCGATCTTGAAACGGTAGCTCTTGCCGGCGGCATCCTCCCAGGAATTGGAGCGGAGGTCGCTGAGCGTGACCTTGCCCTCGCCGCTGTCGAGCTCGGAGACCTGGCGGAATTCCGAGGTATAGCCCTCGCAGGCGTTCCCCGTGAAATTGTAGAGGATCCGGCCGCGGGCGCTATTGACCGAATTGGTGCGCGATTTGACGAGGCGGAGATCATACAGCGCCTGGTGCGCGAGAAACGGACCGTTGGCGGCCTCGGCTACGCCGCCAAGGCCGACACCGGCCGCGGCAAGCGCCATCACACCGAGCGAAGTCCGGAAAAGATGCACCATGTCTGTTCCCTGAGGAAAGCGCAGATTCGACATTTTAATGACCGTTCCATTGCGCCGCAACTGAGGCCGTCCACGTAAATTGCCCCTCCACGTTGAACCTGCTGGCCTGCCTCAACAAAATGCAGCCCCTCCGGTTGCTTGCATGTGGCGGCACGATGGGCGAAACAGGGCGCGCCCGGCCATCCAGGGGACGCGCCGGAGCGAAGGATTTTTGCACAACGAGGTCGGACATGGCGGGCACGGTCGAGCAGAAACTGGCGGAGCAAGGCATCAAGCTGCACGAGGCCCCCTCCCCCGTCGCCAACTACGTGCCCTTTGTGCGCACGGGCAACCTCCTCTTCGTCTCCGGCCAGGTCTGCTTCGACCCCGCCGGCAAGCTGATCGCCAAGGGCAAGCTGGGCGCCGGCGTCTCGATCGAGGACGGCGCCGCAGCCGCGCGCGGCTGCGCCGTCAACCTGTTGGCCCAGGTCAAGGCGGCGCTCGGCGATCTCGATAAGGTCGTACGCGTGGTGCGCCTCGGCGGCTTCATCAACTCGGCCCCGGATTTCCTGGATGGGCCGAAGGTGCTCAACGGCGCCTCCGACCTGATGGTTGCCGCCTTCGGGGACAAGGGCCGCCACGCCCGCACCACCGTCGGCGTCGCCTCGCTGCCCGCGGATGCGGCGGTCGAGGTCGAAGGCGTGTTCGAGGTCGCCTGACGCCAAATGCGCGCTCCGGATTGGCTGACAGCGCGGCCGGTCGCCCATCGCGGCCTGCATGACATTTCGCGCGGCATCGTCGAGAACATGCCGGGCGCGGTGCAGGCTGCGATTGCTGGTAGTTTTGCGATCGAGGTCGATATCCAGCTCTCGGCCGACGGCGAGGCCATGGTCCATCACGACCATGCCCTGGGCCGACTCACCGAGGCCACCGGCGAGGTGATCGCAAAGACCGCGACCGAGCTGAAGGCCGTCAGGTTCAAGGACACCGACGAGCGGATGATGTCGCTCGCCGACCTCTGCGCCATGGTCGCCGGACGTGTGCCCCTGGTAATCGAGGTGAAGAGCCATTTCGGCGGCGATCGCAAGCTGGTGAAGCGGATGGCCGAGGTGTTGGCCTCGTATGACGGCCCCGCCGTCGGCATGTCCTTCGATCCCGACCAGGTGCTGGCGCTACGTGACCTGTTGCCCAATCGTCCGCGCGGCATCGTCGCCCAGCGCAGCTATGAGGACGAGTACTGGGCCAACCTCACCCAAGAGCAGCGTGACAGCATGCTGTACTTGCGCCACGGCTTGCAAACCCGGCCGCATTTCGTCGCCTTCAAGGTCGACCACCTCCCGGCCCCCGCCCCCTGGATTGCCCGCAACCTGTTCGGCTGCGCCCTGCTCGGCTGGACCGTCCGCACCCCGGAGCAGCGGAGCCGGGTCGGGCGGTATGCGGACCAGATGATCTTCGAGGGGTTCGTGCCGTAGCACCTCGCGTGTCCCGGACAAGCTGCAACGCTTCAGCGTTGCGGCGCAGAGCCGGGACCCATCTCTCCACGAGCGCGCTGCCACATGGGCCCCGGCTCTGCAGCGCCCGCTGAAGGAGCGCTGCGCTGCGTCCGGGGCACGAGAGCGAGCTTTCTCCACCCCTTGAAGTCGCTGCTGCAATGCACGATCTTGGGCACGATGCCATCATCCGAAATCACGCTCGAGGCCGTCCCGTCCATCGGCGAAGTCTCGCCCGAGGATTGGGACGCCTGCGCGAATCCGGGCAAAGCTTGTAATGGCCATGGCGCGGGAACCTCATCCGCTCTCCCAGGCGATTCCGCCAGCATCTTAAAACCCGCCTATAACCCGTTCGTCTCCCACGCCTTTCTCTCTGCGGCCGAGAAATCGGGTTCGGCCACGATCCGGACTGGCTGGGGACCCCGGCATCTGGTCGCCCGGCTCGGCGGCCGCGTGGCTGGCGTCGTGCCCTGCTATCTGAAATCGCACAGCCAGGGCGAGTACGTCTTCGATCGCGGCTGGGCGGATGCCTATGAGCGCGCCGGCGGGCGCTACTACCCGAAGCTCCAGGTCTCGGTTCCCTTCACGCCGGCCACGGGGCCGCGGCTGCTGGTGCGTGATGGCGTCGATCGCGAGCGTATCACCGAGGCGCTGGCGAGTGGACTCATAGCGCTGTGCGGCGTCAGCAAGGCCTCCTCCGTCCACGTCACCTTCGCGCGGGAGTCAGAATGGAAGCTGCTCGCCGAGCACGGCTTCCTCCAGCGCACCGACCAGCAGTTCCACTGGCACAATGAGGGCTTTGCGAGCTTCGACGACTTCCTGGCGACGCTGAACTCGCGCCACCGCAAATCGATCAAGCGCGAGCGGCGCGATGCACTCGCCGCCGGCGTCACCATTCACTGGCTCACCGGCAAGGACATCACCGAGGATGCCTGGGATGCCTTCTTCGCATTCTACATGGAGACCGGCTCGCGCAAATGGGGCCGGCCGTACCTGACGCGCGAGTTCTTCTCGCTGATCGGCGAGTCCATGAGCGAGGACGTGCTGCTGGTGATGGCCCGCCGAAACGGCCGCTGGATCGCGGGCGCGATCAACTTCATCGGCTCGGACACGCTGTTCGGCCGCAACTGGGGCGCGGTCGAGCATCACCCGTTCCTGCATTTCGAGGTCTGCTACTACCAGGCGATCGATTTCGCGATCAAACGCGGCCTCAAACACGTCGAGGCCGGCGCGCAGGGCGAGCACAAGATCGCGCGCGGCTACCTGCCCCGCACCACTCATTCCGCCCACTTCATCGCCGATCCCGGCCTGCGCCGCGCCATCGACGATTACCTCAAGCGCGAGCGCGCCTATGTCGCGGAAGCCGGACGAGAGCTCGCCGAGCTCGGCCCGTTCCGCAAAGCGGCCGACGAGGCGCCTTGACGCGTCGCCACGGCTGGTGACAGTAAGCGCAAATCGTTCGAGGAGCCGCCGCCATGACCGCCTACGACACTAACAACATCTTCGCGAAAATCCTGCGCGGCGAGCTGCCCTGCTACAAGGTCTACGAGGATGAGCACGTCTTCGCCTTCCTCGACATCATGCCGCGCGTGCCCGGTCACACGCTGGTGATCCCGAAGGCTCCTGCCCGCAACATCCTCGACATCAAGCCCGACGATTACGCCCATGTCGCCCGAGGCGCGCACAAGATCGCGGCCGCCGCAATGAAGGCGTTCAATGCCGACGGCATCACAGTGCAGCAGTTCAACGAGCCTGCCGGCGGACAGGTGGTGTTTCACCTGCACATGCACGTGATGCCGCGCCACGACGGCGTCGCCATGCTGCCGCCTGCGAGCCGCAAGGAAGACGACAAGGTGCTGCAAGAGCACGCGGCGAAGCTGATGGCGGCGTTGAAGGCAGTGTAACTCTTATCAACTCGTCATTCCGGGGCGCGCCTCTTGGCGCGAACCCGGAATCCATTTCACCACCGTCATTGCTGCCCGATGGATTCCGGGCTCGACGCTTCGCGTCGCCCCGGAGTGACGGATCACTCCGTCTCGAAATCGCCCGTCTGCGGCGCGGCCAGCGGCGTGAACTCGCAGCGGTCGGGCTTGATGTCGATCAGCGGCGTGTTGTCGATGCAATCGAGGCCGCGCACCAGGATGGCATTACCCTCGATGCCGACCAGCTTGACGATCGAGGTGCCGATCGGATTGGGCCGCACCGGCGAGCGCAGCGAAAACGTGCCGCGGGTCTTCTCGTTGTTCTTCGGGCTCTGCAGGACGATGTCGCGGCGCGAGCGGTCGAGCCAATAGAGCACTTCGAGGTTGCTGTAGAAGTCGACGCCCTTGATGGCCGGCACGAACGGCTCGAAGATCTCGAGGCGGCAGATCGGACCGTCGTGACGTCCCTGCCGCGGCGTCTCCAGCCGCGACGACCAGGGCGTGCGGATCCGGCCGATGAAGACGAGGCCGGCATCTTGCGTCGGCGGCAGCTCGATGGCGACCTCGCCCTCGCGGAGCTCCTGTTCGCGAACCATATGTCCTGTTCCCTGGCTGTTCGCTGGCGGTTTTAGCCCAACCACCACTTGCCGGCCAGCATGAAGACTTCGCCCGTGACCACGCCCGCGAAGATCGAACGGCGGGTCAGCAGGAAAACGACGAGCCCGGCACCGACCGCGCCATAGCGCAGGACATCAGGCACGCTGGCCAGCGCGCCCGGTGGCTGGACCACGATCTGGGCGATGACGCCGGCCAGGATCGCGGTGGCGACCGCTCTGACCCAGACCAGCAGCTCCGAGCCCTCGTCGATGCCGCCGCCGAACCACAGGCCCAGCATGCGCCAGATCTGGTTGGGAACGACGCCGGCGACGAACAGGACGGCCAGCGCGTGCCAGTCGCCGATCGCTTGCGCAAAGCTCATGCGCGTACCTCCCGCCACCAGTGCACGCCATAAGCGATCGTCCCGGCGACCACGCCGCTGACGAGGATATCGAGGCCGGAGTTCATCTTCGCCGCCAGCGGATAGAGCACGATGCCCAGCACGAGCGCGACGACGTCGGCGACCTCGCGGCTGTTGCGCGCCGTCGAGAACAGGAACGACAGCGGCGTCAGCAACAGGATCGCCGCACCAAGCGTCTGCGTCAGGTTGGCGGCGAGGAAATAGCCGACGATATTGGCGACAAGGCACACGGAGACGAGCCCGCAGCCGAGCCCGTGGACGAAGGCGATCCGCCGTTCGCGCGGCACCTGCGGCAGGAAGCGGTGGCATTCGACCCACAGCGTCACTGCGGTGAGATGCGCGGCGAAAATCAGCTCGCGCCGCTTGGTCGTGGGTGTGCGCATCAGCGGCAGCACCGAGACCACCATTGGAAACAGGCGGATGGCGCTGACGGTCACCGCGATCGCCGACTGGATGATGGTGGCGCCCGAGCCGAGCGTGGTGATCAGGATGATCTGCGCCGGACCTGCCCAGACGAACAGCGTCGAGCACAATGCCCAGAGCAGGCTGAAATGGGTGTCGTGAGCGAGCGCACCGATGCCGAGATAGGTCACGAACAGCACGATGGTGAGGATCGTCTGCGTGATCGAGCGCAGTCCCCACCCGAAGGCGCGCCAGGGACTATTCCATTGCGGTGAATCGAGCGGAGGAAGCGCCACGGGAGCTTTGGCCGGTAAGGAATCGTGCCCGCATAACGGGCGAGACGGCGCCTCGCGTCAAGGAACCGCGCGGCGGGGCTGGCATGCGCGGCACATCCACCGCCGTCATTCCGGGCGCACCACTTGGCGCGGACCCGGAATCCATCAGGCCACAGAAATCGCTGCACGATGGATTCCGGGTTCGCGACTTCGTCGCGCCCCGGAATGACAGCTCATCCTACCCCGCCACACCCCTGTTCCTCAGCACGAAGCACGCCCCGCCCGCCTTGCGGATGCGGTTGCACAGATCATCAGCCTCGGCGCGCGTATCCGTGCCGATGCGGACCTGATAGAACGCGCGCGTGCCGCGGCTGCGCATCACCGAGGAGAGCAGGCTCGGATCGCGCTCGCCGATCACGGTGCTCAGCTTCGTCACGGCCCGGGAATACATCGTCAGCGCCCTGTTGCGGTCGAAGCCGGCCGCGAGCTGGACGCCCCAGATCTTTGCGGCTGCAAGCTCGACATGCTGCTCGAGCTCGGCGACGAACGGATTGGGAGCACGCTTGAGCAGCGCCATCAGATCACGGCAGCTCGTCGTCGGCGAGCTCGGTGGTCCCTTGCCGGTGCTCCCCGCCTTGGCCCAGGCATCGACGCTGGTGCCGGTGATGGCATAGACGTAATTGCGGGTCTGCTCCGGCATCGGTCCGGTGCCGGCGAGCCATTCCTGCACGCGCCGAGGGCCGGCATTGTAGGCGGCCGCGGCAAGGCCGAGATTGCCGAACTGGTTGCGCAGCTCATTCAGGAATTCGGCCGACTTCGGCAAAGCCTGCACCGGATTGAACGGATCGAGCAGACCGCGCTCGCTGGCAGTGCCCGGCATGAACTGCGCGATCCCCTGCGCATGCTGGCCGCTGCGCGTCATGGGCCCGACCGCATCGGCCTGGAAGCGGCTTTCCTGCCAGATCACGCGCGCGAAGAATTCCAGCGGCAGGCTATTGTCGCGCGCGGCCGCCTCCACGATCAGGCAGATCGACTCCCGCGTGTCGCTCTCGCGCGCGTCGTTCGGTTTCTCCGCCGGCTTCTCGGGTTCCGCGGCCTTCGCAGGCGCATCGGTGGGCGGCGCCTCCTCCGCGAGCGCCGGCGACAGCAGGACGACCTGGCACAACACAGCAATGACCCGAGCAATTCGCATGGCATTGACGCTATCGGACAAATCGGACCTTGACTTGGAACCAGAGCCAACTAGCAACAGACGGCAGTATCAACACCGGTCATGCCCGATGGTGACAATCTTTTTTGATCTCGACGGCACGCTGACAAACCCTAAGCCCGGGATCACCCGCTCGATCCAATATGCGCTGGAACGGCTCGGCGTTCCCGTGCCGAGCGAGGACGAACTGACCTGGTGCATCGGCCCTCCGCTGCTTGCCAGCCTTCGCAAGCTCACCGGAGCCGATGAGCTCGCCGACCGAGCACTGCAGCTCTATCGCGAGCGCTTTAGCGATATCGGCCTGTTCGAGAACGAGGCTTACAGCGGAATTACGGACACGTTATCTTCGCTCGCAGCGACACGTCAGCGCATGTTCGTGGCGACCAGCAAGCCCGCCGTCTACGCCAGCCGCATTGTCGATCATTTCGGCTTGAAGCCGTATTTCGAACGCGTGTTCGGCTCCGAGCTCGACGGCACGCGCGTCGACAAACGCGACTTGCTCCGCTACGCGCTCGACGAGGCCAAGGTCGATGCGACCAGCGCGATCATGATCGGCGACCGCAGCCACGACGTGGTCGGCGCCAGGACCAACGGGATGATCGCCATCGGCGTGCTCTACGGCTACGGCAGCGAGGCCGAGTTGCGGGAGGCCGGCGCGCATCACATCTGCGCGGCACATCCCGAGCTGCTCGGCCATTGTGTCGCTTAGGTGCTGACAGTTTCGACCGCCGCTAGCATGCCTGTCTTCGGGTGACAGTTCAGATATTCGAAGAACTGTTCGTCGGCGGCCGCCACCGTCACTTCGTGATAGAGCCGCAGCTTGGCTGACGGCCCGAGCGTCGACAGATATTTCATGGCCGCGCCGAAGATCCTGACATGGGTCGGATGCGACTCCGCCCAGCGTTCGAGCGCGGCGAGGCTCTTCCACCAGCTCTGCCCGTAGGATTTTTCGCTCGCGCTTCCGTCGGCCGCCAGCACCTGCATGTAGCGGTTGGCATAGCAGCCAATCGCGAGGCCATCATCGCGCAGAAAGTCCATGCCTTCGCGTAGCACCGGTTCGACGTCGTCGAGATAGAGCTTTCGCTCGGATGCTTCCGTATCGCTCCAGTCCTGCCCGGACCGGATCAGGCAGAGATTATCGTGCGCCACGACTCTCAGCCGCGGGCCGTCGCAAATCAGCTCAGGCGCGCCACCAGGCGCCATCGCATCAGTCTGCGACAGCGGGATACGGTCGCGCATCCCGCCCCAATAGGCGTGCTCCTGCACCTCGCCGCTCATGCCCTCCGCAACGACGGCGACACCTTCCGGCCGATCGGGCGAGGAGAACAGCGTCTCGTGACGGGCCACAATAGGACGCAGCACCTCGACGAAGGTACCGATGCCTTCGCGTTGCCGCCCGGTCCACATCTCGCGAGCCTGCGCGAACCAGGCATCAAAGCGTGCGAGATCGTCCCAATAAGCGACCGT
Organism: Bradyrhizobium yuanmingense; assembly: GCF_900094575.1. Classification (GTDB taxonomy): domain Bacteria; phylum Pseudomonadota; class Alphaproteobacteria; order Rhizobiales; family Xanthobacteraceae; genus Bradyrhizobium; species Bradyrhizobium yuanmingense. The sequence continues at coordinate 744,423 of NZ_FMAE01000005.1, forward strand.
GACAACATTCTCGCTGCCGGACTGATCTCTATAGCTTGCCCGGTCCCAATGCGACGGACCGCCATCCATTGCGAACAGTCCTGCGAGTTCTTTCAACGCGTCAATTGCTGCCTCCGGTGCCGCACCGCCATACTGAACACCGAAATAGGCCATCACGACCCGGCTGACCGAAGGCTTGTAGCGCGCCACGAAGGACGGATATGGCGGCTGGTAATCGTCCGGCACGCGCTTGTGGCGCGTGCGTGGCGTTTCGAGATGCGCAGGAATTGCGGATTCCATAGCGATGCCCTCCCCGTGATCGCCGCGTTCAGCTTGCCGCCGCCGCAATGTCCATAGGCTCGACAGTGTCGACCGGCAGCGCGAACTGCTCGACCCGCTGGTACCGCTTCTTGTTGAGCAGCAGCCGTGTGACGTCGGGCCGCGAATAATGTCCGGCGGGATCGGCAGCATTCTTGGCAACGCCAATGGCGGCGAGATCGATCTCGGCGATCAGCAGGCCCTCCTGTTCGGGCGCCAGCTTCTCCCCGATCTGACTGCCGTCGGGGCCGTAGATGGCCGCAAAGCCGCCGCCCGCATGCAGCAGCGCATTCTTGTCCGGCCGATCGCAGAGCTCGTCGATCATGGCCTGCGAGACGGTGGCGCAAGGCGCGAGCACGAAGCAGGAGCCTTCCACCGCATAGACGCGCGAAGCCGCGTTGTTGACCTCGGCCCCTAATGCCGGCGCGAAGGGATCGTAGAGCGAGAAGCTCGGCCAGGCCGCGACATGGACCTGCTCGTTCTGAGCGTACATCGCGTATTTCGACAGCGGCTGCAGATGCTCCCAGCAGCACAGGGCGCCGAGCCGGCCGATGTCGGGCCGCACATGCACGGCGAGGTCGCTGCCGTCGCCTTCGCCATAGACCGTGCGCTCGGCATGGGTCGGCCGCAGCTTGCGGCGCTTTGCAATGGTCTCGCCATCAGGGCCGATCAGCCATTGCGCGAGGTAGAGGCTGCCGCCGTCGCGCTCGGACAGGCCGACAACGGCGGTGAGCCTTGCCTTGCGCACGGCCTCGCGCAGGCGTTCGGCCTGCGAGCTGTCATAGGACAGCGAATTGTCGAAATAGCGCTGCACGAAGCCCCGCCCGATCGCCCAGGCCGGGGAGTCCAGCCAGATGTGCCAGGGGTAGCCGGGGATGAAAGCTTCAGGAAAGGCGATCAGCTTGGCGCCCTTTTCCGCGGCCTCCCCGATCAGCGCGATCGACTTGTCGATCGAGGCGTCGAGATCGAGCCAGGCCGGTGCCGCCTGCACCACCGCAACCTTGTATTTCGGATGTTCGATGCCCATTGCCGCCTCCATTGCCGGTTGATCGCAAGCCACGTCCGATGCAGTCTATTTGGCCAAGCTGGGCGGCCAGGCGCTCGACCACGGCGGAACAAAAACTCGACTGGAAGGGATCGCCCGGTACGGAATTTGCCTCCGGTCAGGCTCGATCTGCGCCAACATGCGGTTTTGCAGGATGTGAAAGGGAGGCTGTCCTGATGCCAATCCAGTTCACGACAGACGGCAGTCCCGGCTACCGGCGGCTCGCGCTCTGGCAGGACATCGTCTGCGACGTCTTCGTCGGGCTCGACTGCAAGTCCGACCTCGGCAGCGCCTTTCATGGCTCGGTCACGCAGGCCTCGCTCGGCAAGGCCGTGTGCTCCGAGGTCTGCTCGGACCGCCAGCACGTCTTCCGCACACCGTCGCGCATCGCGCGCTCGGATCAGGGTTTCGTCCTAGTCGCACTCGGCAATCGCGGCAACGGTGGCGTTGTACAGGACGGCCGCGAGACCGTGATCCACCCCGGCGAGTTCGCGCTCTACGACACGACGCGCCCGTACGAGCTGAAGTTCAACGACAGTTTTACGCAGACCATCTTCAAGGTCCCACGCGAGATGCTGCAGCGGCGGCTCGGCGGCACCGAGACGCTGACAGCAATGTCATTTGGCGCCGACGCACCGCTCGAGCGGCTCGCCTATGATTTCATTGTCCGGCTCTGCCAAAATGCGGATAGCTTGGCTCTGGATACGGCTACGGCGCTGTCGGAGCAGGCAGTTGATCTGCTTGCGATGGCATTGAGCGAGCGGCTCGGCAAGTCATCGCTGCCGTCCTCGACCCACCGCTCGGCCCTGCTCTACCGAGTGAAGGCGCACATCCGCGCGCACCTCGCCGATCCCGATCTCTCGGTCGCTGAAACCGCAGCCGCGTTCGGCATCTCGCCGCGCTATGTCAACGATCTTCTCGCAGACGAGGACACCTCCTTCCAGCGTCATGTCCTTGCCGAACGCCTCGCCCGATGTCGGAGGGATCTCGCCTCGCCTCTGCTCGCCCATCGCCACATCAGCGAGATCGCCTTCGCCTGGGGCTTCAACGACCTCTCGCATTTCGGCCGCGTCTTCCGCGAGCATTTCGGGATGTCGCCGCGCGACTTCCGGCAGAGCCAGTTGCGGCATTGAGGTGCATTCCAGTCGGCTGTCATCTGCACGATCAGGTCATGCCGAGCAGGGCCGGTATGTGAGCAGGTGATAGGACACGGCGCCTGCTTGCAGTATCTTCCGCCGCCAAGGCCGCCACGATCATCAGCGGCCAGCCAAGGAGCAGATCGATGGAATACCGACGCTTGGGCCGGTCCGGCCTTATGGTGCCTGCCTTGAGCCTGGGAACGGGCACGTTCGGCGGCGTCGGCCGCCTTGCGGCATGGGGCACGACGGACGCGACCGAGGCGCGGCGTCTTCTGGACATCTGCCTCGAGGCCGGCGTGTCGATGTTCGACACCGCGAATGTCTATTCGCTCGGCGAGTCCGAGCGGGTGCTCGGTGAGGCCATCAAGGGTCGCCGGGACAAGGTCCTGATCTCGACCAAGGCGACCTTCCGCTTTGGCGACGGTCCCAACGATATCGGCTCGTCGCGTGAGCACCTGCTCAAAGCCATCGACGGTTCGTTGAGCCGGCTCGGCACCGATTATATCGATCTTTTCCAGCTCCACGGCTTCGACGCCTTCACGCCGTCCGAAGAGGTGCTCTCGACTCTCGACGTGCTCGTGCGCGCCGGCAAGATCCGCTATGTCGGCGTCTCGAATTTCTCGGGCTGGCACCTGATGAAGTCGCTCGGCGTCGCCGACAAGCACGGTTTTCCGCGTTACGTCGCCAACCAGACCTACTATTCCCTGATCGGGCGCGACTACGAATGGGAGTTGATGCCGCTCGGCCTCGACCAGGGGTTGGGCGCCGTGGTCTGGTCGCCGCTCGGCTGGGGGCGCCTCACCGGAAAGATCCGCCGCGGTCAGCCGAAACCGGAAGTCAGCCGCCTGCCCAAGACGGCCGAATTCGGACCGCCCGTCTCGGACGAGCACGTCTACCGTGTCGTCGATGCGATCGACGAGATCGCCAAGGAGACCGGCAAGAGCGTCTCGCAGATCGCGCTGAACTGGCTGCTGCAGCGTCCGACGGTCTCGACGCTGATCATCGGCGCACGCAACGAGACCCAGCTGCGCGAAAATCTCGGCGCGGTTGGCTGGTCCTTGACCAAGGACCAGGTCGCAAAGCTCGATGCCGCGAGCACGGTGACGCTGCCCTATCCCTACTGGCACCAGCGCGTGACCTTCAGCGACCGCAATCCACCGGCGGTGTAGGACAGCTGCATCAAGCGCGCTTGGGTAAGCCGGCGCGCTGGCGGCCGGTTCCGGAACTATCGCGGCCCTGCCCTGTTGGCGCAATACTCGGCATTTGGCCGAGTCCGATTCGCCAACGATACGCCGCTCACGATGTCGACAGTCACCATTGAGCATGCCGACGGCCTGCCGCAGCCGCAACGCAATCAGGCGGTGCTGACCATTGCGCTCGGCATCGTCATGGCGGTGGTCGACAGCACCATCGTCAATGTGGCGCTGCCGACGATCGCGGCCGATCTCGATGCGACCCCGGCCTTGTCGATCTGGATCGTCAGCGGCTACCAGCTCGCGATCACGATCTCGCTGCTGCCGCTGGCTTCGCTCGGCGAGATCGTCGGCTATCGCCGCGTCTATCTGGTCGGGTTGGCGCTGTTCACGCTGGCCTCGGCCTTCTGTGCGCTGGCCCACACGCTGCCGCTGCTGACGATCGCGCGCATCCTCCAGGGCTTTGGCGCGGCCGGCATCATGAGCGTCAACGCCGCGCTGGTACGTTTCACCTATCCGCGCAGCCTGCTCGGCCGCGGCATCGGGCTCAACGCGCTCGTCGTCGCCTTCTCGGCCGCGATCGGCCCGACACTCGCCGCCGGCATCCTCGCGGTCGGAAGCTGGCCCTGGTTGTTCGCGATCAACGTGCCGCTCGGCGTGGTGACACTGGTGCTGGGCCTGCGCAGCCTGCCGCACACCAAGCCCGCGAGCCGCTCCTTCGACTGGCAGAGTGCAGGGCTGTCGGCGATCACGTTCGGCGTCGGCATCGCGGCGGTCGACAACGTCGGTCATGGCGAGGCCGCGATCACTTGTCTCGTGCAATTCGTCATCGCGATCGCCGCGGGTGCGCTGCTGATCTATCGCGAGACTCACATGACCTCGCCGCTCTTGCCGATCGACCTGCTGCGCATCCCCGTTTTCGCGCTGTCGATTGCGACCTCGATCGCATCGTTCTGCGGGCAGATGCTGGCCTTCGTCGCGATCCCCTTCTATCTCCAGAGCCGCTTCGGCTATTCGGCCGTGCATATGGGCCTGTTGATCACGCCATGGCCGATCGCATTGGCGTTTGCGGCCCCTCTCGCCGGCCGCCTGGTCGAGCATTATCCGGCCGGCCTGCTCGGCGGTATTGGGCTCACGCTATTCGCCTGCGGCCTTGGCGCGCTCGCCTTCCTGCCGGCGACGCCAACGCCGCTCGACGTGATCTGGCGGATGGCGCTCGCCGGCGCCGGCTTCGGTCTGTTCCAGACCCCCAATAACCGCACCATGATCGCAGCCGCCCCGCGCGAGCGCGCCGGCGGCGCCAGCGGCATGCTGGGGACGGCGCGCCTGCTCGGCCAGACCACTGGAGCGGCGCTGGTGGCGCTGTTGCTCGGACGGTATCCGCTTGAGGGGACCAGGCTGGCGCTCCTTGTCGGCGTTGGATTTGCGCTGTGCGGCGCGATGCTGAGCATGCTGCGGCTTTCCACAGCCGGCGCGCGCGGTGCCGAGCACGTCCGCGTGCAGGACGATCAGCGCCTGCGGGGTGAATAGCCGGACCCGACCCGGTTCGCGCGTAGTCGTGCACAACCTCCGCGTGGCTTAACTATTCGGAGCAATGGCCTATTGCCCTCCCGCGCCGGTTGCGCATAGTGGCGGTGGGACAAGGGGCATTTCATGCGTTCATTTGGAATTGTGGCGCTCAGCGTCATGCTGGGCGGCTGCGCGTCGGTCACGCGCGGTACGACGGAGAATATCAGCATTTCATCGACACCATCAGGCGTGGAAGCCGTCGTCAGCGGAATGGACGTTCCGACCACCTGCACGACCCCTTGCTCCGTGGTCGTCAAGCGGAACGCCGACATCTCGATCACCTTCCAGAAGGAAGGCTATCAGCCGCAAATCGTTCCGCTCAGCCGGGACGTCCAGACGGGCGGAGCCGCGGGTTTTGCGGGCAATCTCCTGTTGGGCGGTATCGTCGGCATGGGCGTCGACGCAGCGACCGGAGCCGCGACCGATCACAAGCCGAATCCGGTCATCGTGACGATGCAGCCGTCGGTCCCGCACGCAGCACCGCGCGCACCGAGAAAGCCGCGGCCGCCGCGCGAACCGCAGGCCGGAACGTAAGGCCTCCTCGCGCAGACATCGGTGCAAACAGAAAGGCCGGCTTTGCAGCCGGCCTTTTCGATTTCATCACGTGCCGATCAAACCTTGACCAGCGGCCCCTTGGAGGTCGGCCCCTTCGAGCCGCCGGGGCCACCCGGCTTGGATTTGCCCGGCGGGCGCTTGCGGGTGCCGGGCAGCTTCTCCTGCTTCGGCGTGACCGGGCCCTCGACGAATTCGAAGCCGATCTTCTCCTTGGTCTCGTCGGCCTCGTCCTTGACAAGGACGACGCGAACGTGGCCGCCACCCTTGAGCTTGCCGAACAGCACCTCGTCGGCCAGCGGCTTCTTGATGTGCTCCTGGATCACGCGCGCCATGGGACGTGCGCCCATCTGCTCGTCGTAGCCGTGCTGGACCAGCCAGGCCTTCGCCGGCTCGGACAGCTCGATGGTCACGTCGCGGTCGCCGAGCTGCGCCTCGAGCTGAAGCACGAACTTCTCGACCACGGTGCCGATCACCTCGACGCTGAGATGGCCGAACGAGACGATGGCATCGAGACGGTTGCGGAATTCCGGCGCGAACTGCCGGTTGATCGCCTCGTGATCGTCGCCTTCCCGCTTCGACCGGGTGAAGCCGAACGCCTGCTTGGCGAGATCCGCCGCGCCGGCATTCGTGGTCATGATCAGGATCACGTTGCGGAAGTTGACCTGCTTGCCGTTGTGGTCGGTGAGCCGGCCGTGGTCCATGATCTGGAGGAGCACGTTGTAGAGGTCGGGATGCGCCTTCTCGATTTCGTCGAGCAGCACCACGCAATGCGGATGCTGGTCGACGCCGTCGGTGAGCAGGCCGCCCTGGTCGAAGCCGACATAGCCGGGAGGCGCGCCGATCAGGCGCGACACGGTGTGCCGCTCCATGTACTCGGACATGTCGAACCGCAGCAGCTCGACGCCGAGCGTCGCCGCGAGTTGCTTGGCGACCTCGGTCTTGCCGACGCCGGTGGGGCCAGAGAACAGATAACAGCCGATCGGCTTCTCCGGCTCGCGCAGGCCGGCACGCGCCAGCTTGATCGAGGCGGCGAGCGATTCGATCGCCTTGTCCTGCCCGAACACGGTGCGCTTCAAGGTCTGCTCGAGATGCTTGAGCACCTCGGCGTCGTCCTTCGACACGCTCTTCGGCGGGATCCGAGCCATCGAGGCGATCGTGGTCTCGATCTCCTTGATGCCGATGGTCTTCTTGCGCTTGTTCTCGGCGACCAGCATCTGCGCCGCGCCGGACTCGTCGATCACGTCGATCGCCTTGTCGGGCAGCTTGCGGTCGTGGATGTAGCGCGATGAGAGCTGCACCGCCGCCTCGATCGCCTCATTGGTGTACTTCAGCCGGTGATAGTCCTCGAAGTACGGCTTGAGGCCCTTGAGGATCGCGATGGCATCCTCGACCGTCGGCTCGTTGATGTCGATCTTCTGGAAGCGCCGCACCAGCGCGCGGTCCTTCTCGAAGTGCTGGCGATATTCCTTGTAGGTGGTCGAGCCCATGCAACGGATCGTGCCCGAGGCCAGCGCCGGCTTGAGCAGGTTCGAGGCGTCCATCGCCCCGCCCGACGTCGCGCCCGCACCGATCACGGTGTGGATCTCGTCGATGAACAGGATGGCGTTGGGATGCGCCTCGAGCTCCTTGAGCACCTGCTTCAGGCGCTCCTCGAAGTCGCCCCGATAGCGCGTGCCGGCAAGCAGCGTGCCCATGTCCAGCGAGAACACGGTGGCCGCCGCCAGCACCTCCGGCACTTCGCTGTCGACGATGCGCTTGGCGAGCCCTTCTGCGATCGCGGTCTTGCCGACGCCGGCTTCACCGACGAACAGCGGGTTGTTCTTCTGCCGGCGGCACAGCACCTGGATCGCGCGGTTGATTTCGGAATTGCGTCCAATCACCGGATCGATCTTGCCGTCGCGCGCCTTCTTGTTGAGGTTGACGCAATAGGTCTCGAGCGCCTCGCCCTTCTTCTTGGCGTCCTCGTTACCCTTGGTCTCGGTCTCCTCGTCGACGCCGCGCACCGGCCGCGCCTCGGAGACGCCCGGCCGCTTGGCAATGCCGTGGCTGATGTAGTTGACAGCGTCGTAACGCGTCATGTCCTGCTCCTGCAGGAAATACGCGGCATGGCTCTCGCGTTCGGCGAAGATCGCGATCAACACGTTGGCGCCTGTCACCTCTTCGCGACCGGACGACTGCACATGGATCACCGCGCGCTGGATCACGCGCTGGAAACCGGCGGTCGGCTTGGCGTCGTCGGCGCCATCCGTCACCAGGTTCTCGAATTCGGTCTCAAGGTAGTTGACGAGGCTCGTACGGAGCTTGTCGAGATCGACGCTACAGGCGCGCATGACGGCGGCTGCATCGGAGTCGTCGATCAAGGAGAGCAAGAGATGCTCGAGCGTCGCGTATTGGTGATGACGCTCATTTGCGATCGCCAGCGCACGATGCAGGGATTGTTCAAGGCTTTGGGAAAAAGTCGGCATTCGCGTCCTCTATGGCCCCCACCATCATGATCGTCATCGCCCGGTCAGGCAACAACAACCTTTGTCACATATAGTTATACAAGACCGCGGCGAAAGACCGGTTCCGCGACTCGGCGGCGACACACTTGCGGCATTTTCGATGCAAAACCCGTTCCGATTTGGGCGGGATCGGCGCCGGCGCAGAATTCCGTAGTTTTGCCGGCTGCAGCCCACTACGCGACAATCACACTGCGGCTTGTACAAGAGCCGGCTTCAAACGCGCCGCAAGCCGTCTTACTTCTTTTCCATCACGCATTGCAGCGGGTGCTGGTGCTTGCGGGCGAAGTCCATCACCTGCGTCACCTTGGTCTCGGCGATCTCATAGGTGAACACGCCGCACTCCCCGATCCCGTGATGATGGACGTGCAGCATGATCTTGGTCGCGGCTTCGATGTCCTTGTTGAAGAACTTCTCCAGCACGTGAACGACGAACTCCATCGGCGTGTAGTCGTCGTTCAGGATCAGCACGCGATACAGGTTCGGCCGCTTGGTCTTGGGCTTGACCTTGGTGATGACCGACGTGCTCGGACCCGAGGGAGTACCCGAACGGTTGTCGTCATTGCTCATGCGAGGCGCGTCGGCAGCGGCTGGCGCGGACAGATCGAGGCTGGAAGTCAATTGCAGCATGGCACAGGCGTTCAAATTCCCCACGGAAGCGAATGGCGGTCACCGCGCGACCCCGCCCTTCGGAGCCTGGCGCAGGCGCGCCGCCTTGGATCGCCGCTCCCGGCAAATGCGGTCGAGGCCGGATCGCTCGCCAGCAATATGGCCCTGCCCCCGGCCCGCCGCAAGCACGCGGGGGTTCAGCCCATGCGGTCGCAGCAGTCCCGATTCCCGGTCCGGGCGATCCTGATCAGGTTAATCAATCCGGAGCGATTTGACAAAAATTTCCGCGCGGCAGGTTTAGAACGTGTTGACCAGGAACCCGGCCGTTAACCCGGCTGCGACGGTTTTCCGCAAAACGCTCCGTTTTTCTACAGTCCAATTTACCTGCCATTCAATGGCATGGCGCGAAATCGGGCAAAACACAGATTTCGGGGATCGTCATGTCTGGTCTGCCCCTCGTCAGCCGCCTTGGTCGACAACTCGCCCGTTTCGCAGCGGCCGAGCAAGGCAATATCGCAGTGATCTTCGCCATTGCGCTCGTTCCAGTGCTGAGCTTCGTCGGCGCTGCGATCGACTATAGCCGCGCGGCCCAGGCGCGCACCGCGATGCAGTCGGCCCTCGATTCCACCGCGCTGATGCTGTCACGGGACCTGTCCGCCGGCACCATCTCGACGTCTCAGATCTCCACCAAGGCCCAATCCTATTTCAACGCCCTGTTCACGGACACCAAGACCCTGCCCTCGGTCAGCGTCGGCGCCACCTACAACGCGAGCACCAGTATCGGCTCGACGATCCAGCTGACCGGAACCGGCACCTACACGACGAGCTTCATGAAGATCGCCGGCTTCCCGACCCTCGACGTCGGCACCTCATCCACCAGCGCCTGGGGCCTGACGCGCATGCGCGTGGCCCTGGTGCTCGACGTCACGGGATCGATGGCGTACGACGACAAGATGCCGGCGATGAAAACGGCCGCGAAGAACCTGGTCGACCAGCTCAGCGCGCTCGCGAAGACCAACGGCGACGTCTACATCTCGATCGTGCCGTTCGCCAAGGACGTCAACGTCGGCAGCAGCAACTACACGAAGAGCTGGATCGACTGGTCCGACTGGGAGGCCGTGAACGGGACCTGTAGCAACACATCCTACACGAGACAGTGGACCTGCGTTAACAACGGCAAGATTTGGACACCGAGGAACCACAACACGTGGAACGGGTGCGTCACCGATCGTGACCAGGACTATGACACCAAGAACACGACTCCAGTGAGCAGCAATTCGGCTACGCTTTTCCCGGCCGAGCAATATTCCTACTGCAACTCCAGCAATTCGGCCTACATCCAGCCGGTCATGCCGCTCAGTTACGATTGGACCTCGCTCAAATCTCTGATCGACAAGCTGGTTCCGACCGGCAACACCAACCAGGGCATCGGCCTTGCCTGGGGCTGGATGACGCTGTCGATGGGCGACCCCATGAATGCCCCGGCCAAGGACACGAACTACACCTACAAGGATGCGATCGTCCTGCTCTCCGACGGTCTCAACACGCAAAACCGCTGGTACAGCGGTGCTTCGCAGATCGACGCTCGCCAGAAGGTCCTCTGCGACAACGCCAAGGCCCAGCCCAACAACATCACGATCTATACGGTGCAGGTGAACACCGGCGGCGATCCGACCTCGAGCGTGCTGCAATATTGCGCCAGCGGCAGCGACAAGTTCTATCTGGTCACTTCGGCGAGCCAGACGGTCTCGGTGTTCAAGGATATCGGCACTTCGCTGTCGAAGCTGCGCGTCGCACGCTGACGGTCGCATCGCTCCCCAACAAAAAGCCCGGCTGGTTCAGCCGGGCTTTTCGATTCCAGGATGTCTCGAGACGTTACTGAGCGGCCGGGGTGAACTTCGACACGATGGTCTCGACCGGCTTGAACGCCTGCTTGGCGAGGTCGCTGTAGAGGCCGGCGATCTTCTGCGATTCCGCGACGAAGGTTTCGTAGGCGGAACGGGCAAAATCGGTCTGCGCTTCCATCGCCTTGTCCAGCGACTTCACGCCGGAAAGCTTCTCGACGAAGGACTTGGTGTCTTCGAACGACTTCTTCGTGTAGTCGCCATAGGCGCTGGCGATCGCCTGGAGGCCGTGCTGCACTGAGGTCGCGGAGGCAACGCACTGCTCGAACTGCTCTTTCCCGTAGCTCTGGAAGTCTTCAACCTTGAACATTTCGGAATCCTTTTCCCTGGCTCGCGTCGGGAAGCCCCGGCTCCCTGACTCCGCCCAAAATTAGTGCAACGCACAACAAAGTCAAGAATCTTGTGCGGCGCACAAATCCGGCGCAAATCACAGAGATTCCCGGGGTTTCCCGCAAGGGTTCCTTAAGCTTTTGGAAACCGGGCCACCCTACTTTGATTCCCTGGACGTGGTCACTTCCGCGAGCGGCCAAAAGCCGTTTGAGAACATCACCTTAGCCAGAACAGCGGCTCGGGTCCAACGTCCCCCGCGGCCAACAACCAGCGGAGGGACAGCCTGAGCAGGTAATGATCCCGGGTCCGTCGGGCACAATTTCGCCTCACGAGCCGGTGATCAAGTCAGAAACGGGGACGGGGTTCCATGCTTCGTAAAAACTTGTCTGCCTCGCGCTGGGCGCGGGTTGGCGTTTTCGGGCTTCTTACGGTCACCACCGCAGTCATCTTCACCGTCGACGCAGCCGAGGCGCGGCGCCATCGTCGACATTATGCGCACCACCGGGTGCAGCACGACGTGTCCGAGAGCTCCAGTTCGAAATTCGCGTCCATCATCATCGACGGCAATTCCGGCGCAGTGCTCCAGGCGACGAGCCCTGACGCGATCCGCCACCCGGCCTCGCTGACCAAGATCATGACGCTCTATCTGCTGTTCGAGCGCCTCGAATCCGGCAAGATGAAGCTCGACACCGAGATGCCGGTGTCCAAGCACGCCGCCGACCAGGATCCGACCAAGCTGAATCTGCGTGCCGGTCAGACTATTCGCGTCGAGGACGCGATCAAGGGCCTCGTCACCCGTTCGGCCAACGACGCAGCCGTGGTAATCGCGGAAGCGATCGCCGGTGACGAGGACGACTTCGCCCGGATGATGACGCGCAAGGCGCGCTCGCTCGGCATGTCCAGGACGGTTTACCGCAATGCCAACGGCCTGCCCAACGACGAGCAGGTCACGACCGCGCGCGACCAGGCCACGCTGGGTCGCGCCATTCAGGAGCGCTTCCCCCGCTACTATCGCTATTTCGCGACCTCGACGTTCAATTGGCGCGGACAGTCGATCCGCAACCACAATCGCCTGCTCGGCAGTGTCGAAGGCGTGGACGGCATCAAGACGGGCTACACCCGCGCCTCCGGCTTCAACCTCGTCAGCTCGATCCGCCGCGGCAACCGCCACCTGATCGGCGTGGTGCTCGGCGGCCGCAGCGGTGGCTCGCGCGACGCCATCATGCGCAACCTGCTCGCGGAGAACCTCGACAAGGGTGCGACCGTCCGCACTGTCGCTGCGGTCACGGAGCGCAACGGCACTGAAGCCAACACCGATGTCGCCGATGCCTCGGATATGCCGGCACGGCCCGCCCTGCCGGTCCAAGCCGCGGCGGCCCCTGCTCCCGAAGCCGCCCCTTCGCGCCTCGCCGCGCGTCTGTCGACGCTGGCCGCAGCGACTGCGGCGATGCCGCCCGCTCACTCCAAACCCGAAGCTCGGCCGACGGAGTCCAAGGTGGAGCCGGCGCCGCTCACCAATGGCGTGATCTCGAGCCAGCCGCTCTCCATCATCCCCGGCTCGTCCGAGCCGATGAAGCCGGTTCGGGTCAAGACCGTTCAGGTCAAGGCCGGCGCCGTGAAGGTCGCCTCCGCGGCTCCGGCCCAGGGTGGTGTCCAGGTCGTTGCGCCACCGGTCACCAGCACCGTCCCGCACCGCTCCGACGTCGCGGAAACCTCCGGTGCCGTCGTCGCCAGGGCAGATCTCATCAACAAGCCCGAGGCGGTGAGCCAGCCCGAAGCGCCGAAGGCCGAGATGGCCCGCACCGAACTGCCGCGGCAGCCGGCGGGCTTCGGTACCGGCAACGGCATCCTTGGCGTGCTGCCGGCCGCAACCCCCGCCGCACCGGCTCCCGCCGCACCCAAGCTCGCCTCGGCCGACCCGGCGCCGCAGCCGATCCAGATGAGCGCCACCACCAAGCCCGCCGTCATCCACAGCGGCTGGATCGTCCAGGTCGGTGCGCTCGAGAGCGAGAACGAAGCTCAGCAGCGCATCGACGCGGCCCGCAACTCGGCCCGCGGCCTGCTCAGCAAGGCGGACCCGTTCACCGAGCCCGTCGTCGCCAAGGATAATCGCAAGCTTTACCGCGCCCGCTTCGCCGGGCTCGAGCGCGATCAGGCCGAAGCCGTCTGCCGCACCTTGAAACGTGCCGAGATCTCCTGCATCACCGTTCGCAACTGATTTTCTTCTCCGCTCCAGACCAAATGCCCGCGCCTTGCGCGGGCATTTTCGTTTTGGTGAGGCGGTGATGCGCAGGCTGTTCCGGACAAGGCTGTTCCACGACAACCTCTCGTCAAGGATTTACGGTTAAAACTTTGCTCAAGGGGATCGACCACGCCGACAAGGGCGGGCGACGGCAGACAGAGCAAACGGAGCTCACGCGGTACGGGCGTTTGTAGCGTTGGTGCCGGAGTTAGCCGTTATGCGTGCGAAGCAGAGTATCCTTGGCCTCGTTTACCCGGGCAGCGAGATACGTCGAGCCCCCCTGGTCGGGATGGAGTTTCTTCATCAGGGATTTGTGGGCCCGGCTGATGTCGTCGCGCCCCGCTCCCGGCTGCAAGCCAAGGATCTGATAGGCTTCCTCCGCCGTCATTTTGCTGCTCGCCGCCGTGCGGCGCTGCCGCCCTGCCGTATCGCCCTGCGCGTTCTGACGCCAAGCGGGAAACCGGCGGTCCAGATAGCTTTCAAGTAGGGCCACGCTCTCGGCGTCGAACGTCGGGACCATCACGAGCAAGCCGGCGAGATCGAATTCGTCGAGATTGCGCCCGGCATGAGGCCCCGCAACGATCTGGCCAGAAAGCTGGCCGGAATCGTGGTCGAGCCGCATGTCCAGAAATTGCGAGCGCACCCGCGAGGCCTGCCCGGACGGGCGCGTCGCACCGCCGCCGAACAGCCCGCCGACATTGCCGAAGCCGGCATTCGCGAGTGGTGTCCAGCCGAGCAGGCCCGCGCCGAAAATTCCGAGCGGGATCGCAACCGCCAGCTCGCCGCGCAAGCCGGTGAAGGCCGCAACCACCAGCGCCAGCACGCCGCCGCCGAACTTGAGGGTGCGCGCCAGCACCGCTGGATTGGCGGAGCGGAACATCTGGAGCAGCAGGTACAGCGTGATAACGGCGACAGCGCCGGCGATCAGGGTCATGGCCGGAATATAGTCGTGCTGTTGTCAAAAAGCATGGCGCCCAGCGCCGCAAGCCGCACCGGCCGGGCCGCTATTTCATCTGGCTGATCAGCTTCGCCGCGCCACTCACGCTTCCAGCCAGCTTCAACAGCGCCTCACGTCCACCCGCGGCATAGGCCGCAGCTGCCCGCAACAGCTCGCGCAGCTGCGCTGCCGCACCGGGATCGAACCGGCACCAGGCACCGCCAGTCAGCCGCGCCATCTCGCGGAAGGCCTGTTCGGCGACCGCGTCATGGCCCTCCTGAAAGACGAATACGGGCACCTTGAGCATGCCGAGCTCGCCGGCCTTGGCGCAGAGCTCGTCGATGTCTTCCTCCATGGCATCGCCGACGAAGACCACGGCCCGCACGCCGGATGCGACTGCCTCGCGCCTAGCCTCGCTCAGGACCTTGCCGATCTGGGTATCGCCGCCGCGGCAATCGATCTTGCTCATCAGCGTCGCCAGCCTGGCGCTGTCTGAAATCCAAGCCGTGGCGCGGCACTCGTTGAGGCCGCGATAGTAGACCAGCCGGATGTCGAGACTGCCGAGCGCTGCGGTCTCGCGAAACATGTCGGCCTGGAGCGCGCAGGCCATGTCCCAGGTCGGCTGCCGGCTCATGGTCGCATCCAGCGCGAAGATCAGCCGCCCCCTCGCGCCCGGGGCATGCGGCGAGAGGGTCCGCGCCTTGGCAACGAACGCGGCGATGTCTTCCGAGGTCGAGGTTTGCGCTTGCGGCAGCACGCCGTCTGCTCGCGCCGAGACGGTATCGCGGCCGCGCGGTTTGATGGGTTCGCCCGACATCGCAGCTACACCTTGCGTCAGCAGCTAATGTGGTCAGCGCATGCGGCCCGGTCAATGCGCAAAGCCTCCGCGGGCGGGCGCCGGCGGAGGCTTCGACGATTGGTGCAGCCTTGCGACGACGTCAGCTCGGTAAGCTCTTGGACGTCAGCTCTTGGCAGGAGCCATCAGGGCGACCGGGCCCGGCTCCAGGATCTTGGGCGGGGCGGACTGCGTGTCGACCGGTGCGATCTCGCTGTCGGTCGCGCTCAGGAACTTGTCGAGCATGCTCTGGATCGAGCTTTTCGCCACATCCGGACCGGTATCGCGCATGTCGTTGTGCTGGAACTCGGTCTTCACGACCTGAATGCCTGCCTGCTCGCATTCCTCGTCGGTCGGAATCACGCCGGCGTCGGCCTTGAACTGCGGATCCTGGGAGCGGAACGACAGGATCTTGAACTTGCCCGCGGTGACGAAGGGCACGCGCAGATTGTCGAGGGTGACGACCTTCTTGACCTCATCCGGATACTGCTTGGCGAAGTACATGGTGATGTCGCCGCCCATGGAATGGCCGACCATCGTAACCTTGTCGTAATCGGCGTTGGGCTGAACCTTCTTCATCTCGTGCACGGCGAGATGGATGTTGGCGACGCCGCGCAGGATCTGCGGCAGCCGGCCGACATAGAGCTCGCCGGGCTTGGTGACCATCGGAGGATCAGTCGGCAGATCGTGCTGCGGGCTCATGACCATGTAGCCGCGCGCAGCGAAGATGTTGGCGAGGAAGCCGTATTCGGTGTTCTTGACGGTGTTGCCGTGATTGATCACCGCGACGGGCAGCTTGATCATGCCGGCATTGGCCTGCATTTCCTTGTCGCGGCGCACCGCGATTGAAACAGGCACCGGACGGTTATCGCGCGAGGCATCGTAGAATGTGATGGTCTCGTGCTTGATCGCCCACTTGCTCGCCGTGAAATAGGCGATGCCGCAGAGGGCACTGACCGAAACCAGAACGGCAATTCCACGCTTCATTTTCGTCCTCAGCCTCAGGCCTAAGCGGCCTGAATCCCTGTTGAAAATCGTGTTCTCCGGGGCTCTTCGTCCCCTTGTCGCCTATTCCCTAATATATGTCACAGCAGCGTGACAGGAAGGCTAAATGTTGTGAATCGGCAGCCCTTTCATTGTGCGTTGCACTCGTTCGGTGAGCACCCCATTCTCATACCGCTACGTGAGGGTGCAGGTCCCTATTCGACGCAACCGGTCTTGATCGGGTTCGACTCGCGGTAAATGCAGGGTGAAAACGCGCGCGGCGCAGCCCCGGTTCCCGCGTCGGCCGAAGGCCCGGATCGGCCGGGAGTAGCCTTATACCGCGAGGTCAGGCGCCGAGGATATCGTGGACCTCGAGCGGCTTGTCGACCTGGCTGAACCACTCGGCCCGGTTAGCCGCGCGGCGGCGGCCGCGCTCGTCGAGCGGGAGCTTGAGCTGGCGGAGCAGGCTCGTCACCTCCTCCCGCGCAGTGAGATGGCCGAGATTGGGCCGCATGCCGAGCGTGGCCTCGTCGATATCATCGAGGGCGGTCAGGCCGCGCGGGAAGAATTCGCGGTACACGACGCGCTCGGCGAAGCCGTCGACGTAGCGGAAGCCGAGCCGCAGCGACAGATCCTTCAGGCCCTCGGCGACGAGCTGCTTGTTGCGCGAGCCGAGCATGGACAGGCGGTTGCGCACGACGATCCAGTCGGTGGTCGCGCCGTCGAGCTGGCGTCGCTTGCGCCTGACGTCACGCACCATCTCGGCGTAGTGGCTCTCGCCCGTCACTGCGTAAGTCGCGGGATCGACGGTGCCGAGCACGTCGAAATCGAGGAAGCTGTCGTTGATCGGCGTGACCAGGGTGTCGGCCATCGAATGCGCGAGCCGCATCAGATAGCTGTCGGTTCCGGGCGTATCGATGACGATGAAGTCGAAGCTGCTCTCGACCGCGGAGACGGCTTCCATGAACTGCTGGAACTCGGAATTCTCGTTCTCGGCAATCTGCATGGTCTCGCCGAGCTTGATGCAGCGATGCACCGGCAGCTCGAGGTCGAGCTTGGTACGTTGCGCCCAGGCGGACCGGTTGCCGATGTAGCGCGTGAAGCTCTGCTGGCGACAATCGAGGTCGATGGTGGCGACGCGCTGGCCGGCCTTCAGAAGTGCAACGGCGATGTGCAAGGCCGTGGTCGATTTGCCGGAGCCGCCCTTCTCGTTGCCGAGCACGACCACGTGCGCCGAGCCGGATTGGCCTTGGCTAGCCTGCACAAGCATGGCGATCCTCAACACCCCTTGCGAATATCTTCGAGTTGACCGCGTCAGCGGTCAAGTGAAATGCGTGACAGGAAATGCAAATTGCAACGCGCCGTTCTCACGATGTGTCGCGGCGCCGTCTTTCGTCTGTGATCCAGCCCAAAATGTCGCGACGTTCTACGCCGCCTTGCGCGGGATGCTGTGCCGCATCCGGATGCATGGCGTCCACGATCGCCGCTTGTTAAGGTTAGCCGGCCGGGCGCGACGCCCGCACCTGCGCCGCTTCCCAATCGTCGAGTCCCAATGTCAGCAAGCCCATTGATCGCCCGCACGGTCCCCGCCCTGCGACGCGCCGTCGACAATCTCCGCAAGCGAAAGGCCACGATCGCACTGGTCCCGACCATGGGGGCACTCCATGACGGGCATGTGTCGCTGGTTCGCCTCGCCAAGCGGCGCGCCAGCCGCGTCGTGGTGTCGATCTTCGTCAACCCGACCCAGTTCGCTCCGACCGAGGATTTCGGCGCCTATCCGCGCACCTGGAAGTCCGACATCGCCAAGCTCGCGGCCGAGGACGTCGATATCGTCTGGCACCCGGGCGTCGCGGCCATGTATCCGGAGGGGTTTGCCACCCGCATCGCGCCGGAGGGGCCGGCGCTCGCCGGCCTCGAGGACCGCTTCCGCCCGCACTTCTTCGGCGGTGTCGCCACGGTCGTCGGCAAGCTGTTCACGCAAGTCCGGCCGGATGTCGCGATCTTCGGCGAAAAGGATTTCCAGCAATTGCGCGTGGTGACGCAGATGGCGCGCGACCTCGACCTCGGTGTCAAGGTGATCGGCTCCCGCACCGTGCGCGAGCGCGACGGACTCGCGATGTCCTCGCGCAACGTCTACCTCTCGCCCGAGGAGCGCCAGACCGCCATTGTCCTCTACCGCGCCATGAGAGAGAGCGCCGGGCGCATCCGTGCCGGCGATTCGATCGCGCCGGCGATGGCCGGCGGTGCGGACATGGTCAAGGCGGCCGGCTTGGTGCTCGACTATTACGAGGTCCGCCATGCCGAGACGCTGGCACCGGTCACCTCGCGCAAGGACGGCCCCTTGCGGATCCTGGTCGCAGCCAAGCTCGGCACCACCCGGCTGATCGACAATATGGCTGTTTAGAGCAGTCCGAGGTCACGCAGCTCGCGCCGCATCGGCTCCGGCATCGCCGCAATCGAGCCGGCCGCTGACTTGCCGAGATCGGCCGGCACGGAATCGTCGGTCAGATAGCGCCAGCCCTGGAACGGGCGCATCGGCCGCGGCGAGACCGAGATCACTTTCGGCTGCATCACGATCCGGCAGCGCCCGATGCCGTCCTTGTCGCGGAACGGCTCGATGCCGATGATCTTTTCGCGCGCGGCGATCTCGCCCTTGATCACCCAGTAGAGCGAGCCGCCGGCGAGGATCTCGGCGTCGCGCTTGGGCACCATGCGCGTGATGTGGATGTGATGTTGCGGCAGACCCTTCTTCTTGGCGGTCTGCATCCGTTCGGCCACCCACTCCTTCAATTCCTTGACGGAGTCGCAGCCGACGGCGAGCTTGATCAGATGGAGTGGCATGCCCAAGCATTAGCCGGGCAACCCAGCATTTGGAATGCCGATCTACTCGTTATCCGCAGGCGCGGGCGCGGCGGTCGAGGCCGGCGGCGGCGCGAGCGGAACCGGCGCCGCAGGCGCACGCGCAGCCTTTTGGGGCGGCGGCTTCTTCGCAGCCGGCGGGCTCGATGCCGGAGGCGCTGCGGCCTGTGCGGAGGCCGCGGCCGGCGCACGCGGTGCTGCCGCCGCATTTGCGGCCGGCGCGGCCTGGCGCGTCGCCGCCGTGGGCTCCGGATTCATGATGCTCACCGGCGGCGTCGAGGACGCGCTCGGGAACTCGGCATTGGTCGGCCTGCCCGTCGGCATTGACGGCGGCAGTCCGGCGAGCGCGGCGTTGGCGGGCATCGCCGCTGCGGCTGCTGCGGGCGCGTTCCAGGTCGGCGCATAGCGCGCGACCAGGGTCTCGTAGAGATGGGAGTCCATGTTGGCGGCAACCTGCTGCTGGTCGGTCAGCGAGCGGAACGCGGCGCAATCGAACTTCGTGCAGCCGTCACGCGCCACCAGCACATGTGCAACGAGACCGTAACGATCTCGCTCGAGCGACTTGCGCAGCACCTTCATGTCGAGGGTCAGGCTCTTCTCCGCCGTGGCGACATCGCCGAGCGCGGTCAGGCGGTCGATCCTGGCGGCGGTGTAGGAGACCGCCGCGGCCGCAGCGTCAGGCGCGCCGAACAGCGCCTTCTCGCAGCCGGCGCCAACGGCATCGCCGGCGAGATCGTCGAGACAGGACAGCGCAGGCAGACTCGCGCTCACCACAGCTTGCGCGCGCGCCTCGGCCGGAGCGGACGGCGCGTCCGGTCCATAGAGACGCACCGTGGCTGCGCCGGCGATCGCGATGGATAGCAGGGTAATGACGGTCAGCGCGCCGTTCGCGACCGATCTGTCGGCGCGCAACAGCGTGATCAGCAGAATCAATCCGAAGAATCCGGCAGCCGCCAGCGTCATCCAAATCGGGAAGGCCGGCGAGAGCCAGATTTGGTCGAGCGAAGTGGCCCATGCCCAGTTCATGCGCGACGTCCCCTCACGCGAGCAAAGAGCGGATGGTCAAGCGAGCACCGCGAGTCGGCAACTGCCCCCGCCCACCCTTGTGAAGGTGAAGCGGGCCTTTTGACGGCGGCAGAGTACAATTCCCGGGAGGCGCCTATGCACTGACGGCGTCGGCCTTCAGGAGAGCGCGAGCTGGCTTTCCTTGGCGACGCGCTCGAAGGCTTCGGTCGAGCTTTTGATCCGATACTGGCAGTCGTCGCCTTCGGTCGGGAGCAGACGGATGACCTCATACGCGCCGCTCGCAGCCGGACGCGCGACATTGCTGGCCGTGAATAGGACGCGCGTTCCCACGGGGAATTTGTGCTTCAACACCCTCTCCATTACTCAAACAGCGCCCGCCTCGCCCAGTGTCCCACTGCGAGGGCCGGCCGGAAACCCGGGCGGCTGTATAGCACGCGTCCGATGCTTTTGGCCAGCGCCATGCCGGCATGGCCCGCGCACAATTTTTGCAGTTATTTCAGGATGATAACGGGACAGCCGGTGGGGCGATGGTACCGGCGGAGCTGCTTATTCCGCCGACCTGTCGCAGGCCTGTCGCACCCTCCTCCCGATCGGCTGGCGTCCTCGCCTCCGGCCGGCGCCGGTCGGACTGCCGCTCAGGCGTCCTCGAACTTGGCGATGACGAGCGTTTCGGCCAGTCCATCCCGGGTCCATTCCTGGAACGCCGGCAGCGCCATCATGGTCTCCATGTAGGCCCTGGTGTCCGGCGCCACCTCGATCGCATAGGTGCGGAAGCGGTGCACGACGGGGGCATACATGGCGTCCGCCGCACCGAAGCGGCCGAACAGGAACGGTCCCTGTGCGCCATAGCGGGTGCGGCACTCGCGCCAGATCTCCTCGATGCGCGCGATGTTCGCCTTGGCATCCGCCGACAGCGCCACGGCGCGGATCGGCCGATGCAGGTTCATGCCGCATTCGTTGCGCAGCGCCACAAAGCCGGAATGCATTTCGGCGCATACCGACCTGGCATGCGCGCGCGCGGCGACGTCGTCAGGCCAGAGCTTCGCTTCCGGATAGCGCTCGGCGACGTACTCGATGATGGCAAGCGAATCCCACACGGTGACGTCGCCGTCGACCAGCACGGGCACCTTGCCGGCGCGGCTGAAGGACAGGATCTGCGCCTTGTCGGCGGGATCGTCGGTGTAGAGCGGGATCAGCGTCTCCACGAACGGGATGTCGTTGGCGCGGAGCGCGAGCCAGGGCCGCATCGACCATGACGAGTAGTTCTTGTTGCCGATCGCGAGTTTCAGCGCAGCCATGTCACTGGTCCTTCGTTGAGTCCTGCAGTTGCAGCCGCTTTTAGCGCCATCGCCTGCCGCCAATCAATCGTTGCTCGCCCGCTTTGTGGGAGCTGAAATGCGTCGGCCTCGTGCTGATTTGCGTCTACGCCTTCTTCAAATTCGCCTGGGCCTATCGCCTGTTCAACTATGTCGCAATCCTGTTCGGCGGTATGCCGCCGGCCTCACAGCGCGACACCCCCGAGGCCGAAGCCCACGTCATCCGCACCTCGCGCCTGTTCGAATCCGCCGGCCGCCACTTCAACCGCGGCCAGCGTGCCTTCTTCTTCGCGCTCGGCTATCTCGGCTGGTTCGTCAGCCCCTGGGTGCTGTTCGTGACCACGGCAGCGGTCGTGGTCGTGACCTGGCGGCGGCAGTTCGCGTCCAGCGCCTGGGCCGCGATGGCGCCGGAGGTGGTGAATGGTGGCGAGGGGATGAAGCGGGGGCATTGAGGCACGTGTCCCGGACGCGATACAGCGCGAAGCGCTGCTTCGCCGAGCCGGGACCCAGCGCCACACGGATTGCTCGGAGACATGGGCCCCGGCTCTGCAGCGCACTGTCGAACCGGACGATGCTTCGCATCGCCGGGGGGACGCTGCGCTGCGTCCGGGGCACGAGATCGGATCACAGACATGCCTTCGCGATCTCGCGGCTGCTTCGCCCGAGCTTTGCTTCGTCTCGCCGCCCTCTTAGCCAAGAGGGCGCAGGGAAGGCCGGGTGCCGGCGGCACCCGCGGTCCGCTGCGCTAGAGCACACGCAGGAAGAACCGCACAGCAGCATACAGGTGAAGCCCAACACACGGCCTCCCCTGCGCGATGGTCGGACGGCTTATGCCGCGCTCTCCCGGGAGCCGAGTTCCCTCTGGCCTCCCTCACTCCCGCGAAAGTCGCCGGCACCGCGCCGGTTGACGCGAGGGCCGCATTCGCCAGAGCTTGGCCGTAGCAACGACGGCCAGGACCACACGGTTTTGCCGTACGCGCGGTTCGTTGGCGCCGCAGGGTTCGACGGCGTTGTGCACGTTGCCATCGAAATGCCGGCGCGACGAACCTGACGGCGCCGCTCGTCCGTACAAAGCCTCGGGCTCACGGAGAGCAATCCGCCCTGCCCTCAGCTCTCGTACACGACGCTGCCGCGTCCACCGCAAGCCCGGCTCGCGACAATGACGACCTCATGATCGCCCCTCGAGATTGAGCCGGGATGGGCGACACATACGTCATTTCCGAATTTCGGTAAAGCGGAATATTTTAGAGCGGGCAGGTTGACAGAGAAGCGAAACACCCTGCTCTCGTAGCCCGGATGGAGCGCGAGCGTAATCCGGGACAATTCGAGCTGCCGGGCGAGCAGCCCCGGATTACGCTTTGCTCATCCGGGCTACACGACTACACGACGACGCGCTATCCGCCGAAATCCTTCGGGCTGAACGGCAGATCCAGCACCTTCCATTCCCCGTACAGATTGGCCGGCAACATCTTGTAGGGTTGGCAGTTCTGCAGCGCGCTCGTTGCGGACTTGACGATGGCCACGCCCTTGGCGGACGGCGGCGCCTCGATCAGGATGGGCTCGCGCGCCAGCGTGCCGTCGGTGGCGAACACGGTGCGCAGCTTGACATGAACGTTGTCGGTCGGTGCGACGCCGGGCGGCAGCTTGGCGCAGCCGCGCAAGTGACGGCGAAGCTCCGCGATGACCTCGGGCGGAAGCTTCGCAGCGATTGAATCGTTGGCATCCCCGCCGTCGTCCTTGGCGCCTTTCGGCTCGACCGGCAATTCGGGCGGCAAGCCCAGCATGACCCCGTACTTGATGGTGACGTCCGGTTGCGGCGTCTGATAGGCCGGCGGCGGCGCGGCCGGCGGCGGCGGCTGCGCGTTGGCCTCACGCTGCTTCGAGGCCTGCGGCTGCTTCTGCTGCTGCTCAGGCGAGGCCTGCTGTGATGGCGATGGTGCTGCCGCCTGCGGCCTGGCCGCAGGCTTCGATGCCTCCGCCTTGTCCGTGATATCCGGCTTCGGCAGCTTCAGATCGGGGAGCGGCTCTGGCGGCTTCGCCTCTTCCTTCTTCTCCTCGGCCTTGGTTTCCTCCTGCTTCACCTGCTCCGGCGTGACGATGTCGACCGCGACGGTTTCGGGCGGCTGGCTATGAAACGGACGGACCTCGCTGATCACGATGATCAGCGCCACCAGCGTCAGATGGGCGATTGCCGAGGCGGCAATGTCCGTCCGTATGATCTTCCCCAGTTCCATCGACCGATCTTGGGTTGCCGCCGCGGTCCTAGCATACCCCGGGTCCCTCTTAATCCCATTTCGGGGCGAAGCCAAAGTCGGTCAGGCGTCCCTTCGGATTGGCGAGCGCGGCGATCCGGTCCATCTCGTCTTCCGACAGCTCGAAATCGAAGATCTCGATGTTCTCCGACAGGCGCTCGATGCGCGAGGTGCGCGGGATCGCAGCGACATTCTGCTGCACCAGCCAGCGCAGGCAGACCTGCGCCGCCGTCTTGCGGTGGACGCGACCGATCTCGGCCAGCGTCTGGTCGGACTTGATGCGGCCCTTGGCGATCGGGCTGTAGGCGACGAGGGCAAGGCCATGCTGGTCGCAGGCCGCCCGTACCTTCGCCTGATCGAGATAGGGGTGATACTCGACCTGGTTGCAGACCAGCGGCTCCGCCGACAGCGCGACCGCCTGCTCGATCAGTGCCACGGTGAAATTGGAGACGCCGATGTGGCGGGTCAGGCCCATCGTCTTCGCATGCGACAGCGCGCCCAGCGTCTCCGCGAGCGGCACATGAGGATTGGGCCAGTGCAGCAACAACAGATCGACCGAGGGAAGCCGCAGGCGAGCGAGGCTCTCCTTCACCGAGCGTTCGAGATCATGGGGTGCGAAATGGTTGGTCCAGACCTTGGTGGTGAGGAATACGTCGTCGCGGCGCACGCCGGAGGCGCGCAAACCGTCGCCGACCTCGCGCTCATTGTCGTAGACCTGCGCGGTGTCGATATGGCGATAGCCGAGCCGTAGCGCCTGCTCGACCACGCGCGCGGCCGGCCTTCCGCTCAGCTCCCAGGTCCCGAGACCGATCGCCGGAATCCTTGCGCCATTGGCCTCGACGAACAGCATGAGGAATCCTCTTCCGTTGCGACAGCCCCAGACGTCATTATGGACCCGGTCGATGATACTGCCAACGGAAGCCGCGGCAGCCAGGCGGGATATTCGATGCAGGCCTAACGGGAGGTTGTGCGTCAGGCTTGGCGTCAGGCTTGGCGTCAGGTCTTGGCGAGCGCCTGGAACACCGTGTCGGGGGCATGCGCGATCACCGTGAGCAGTGCGCGGGCCGGGCCGCGCGGGGCGCGTTTGCCCTGCTCCCAGTTGCGGATGGTCTCGACGGGTACGCCGAGCCTGGCGGCGAACTCCATCTGGGTCAGGCAGGCGCGCCGGCGCAGATCGCGCACCGCGAGCGGGCCGGTGTCAGACGGCGCCGCATTGGCCGTCGGCTGAACCGAAAGCGGCTGGACCGGAAATTCCTGCCCATTCCGCAATTCGACGATCCGTCCGTCCGCCTTCAGCCGCAACCGCATGCCCATTCCCCCAAGCAAAGGCGATGATGCGGCAGGTCGCTTAAAGTCGGATTAAAGACGGTTGTCGTCATTCCGGGGCGCGCGAAGCGCGAGCCCGGAATCCATTGTGCAGCGTCGACGCGGACAAATGGATTCCGGGTTCGCGCCAAGTGGCGCGCCCCGGAATGACGATGGGGTGAGACCTACTTCAACCCAAACCAGAGCGTCGCAATCCCGAGGAAGGAGAAGAAGCCGACGACGTCGGTCACGGTGGTCACGAACGTGCCCGACGCCACCGCCGGGTCGGCCCGCACGCGATCCAGCGCCATCGGGATCAGGATGCCGCCGAGCGCGCCGGCCACGAGGTTGCAGACGATGGCGAGCCCGATGACGATGCCGAGGCCCGGGATCTTGAACCAGGCCACCGCGGCGATGCCGGTGATCACGGCGAAGGCGAGGCCGTTGACGAGGCCCACCAGGGCCTCGCGCATCACCACGCGCCAGGCGTTGGAGGAACCGAGCTCGCGCGTCGCCAGCGCCCGCACCGCCACCGTCATGGTCTGGGTCGCGGCATTGCCGCCCTGGCTCGCCACGATCGGCGCCAGCACCGCGAGCGCGACCATCTTCTCCAGCTGGCCCTCGAACAGGCCGAGCACGGAGGACGCCAGGAACGCGGTGGCGAGGTTCACCAGCAGCCAGTTGAAGCGGCCGCGGGCGATGGTGAGGAACGTGTCCGACAGCTCTTCGTCGCTGGTGACACCGCCGAGCGCCTTGAGGTCCTCGTCCGCCTCCTCCTCGATGACGTCGACGACGTCGTCGACGGTGATGACGCCGACGAGGCGATCCTGGGTGTCGAGCACGGGCGCGGCGACGAGATTGTATTTGCCGAACATGCGCGCCACCTCTTCCTGGTCCTCCAGGACGGAGACGCGGCGGCGGTCCTCGTCGGTGAGCTCGGTCAGCGCCACCGGCCGGCGCGTGCGCAGGAGCACGTCGAGCGGCACCGCGCCCTGCCAGTGCTGTTCCTTGTCGACGACGTAGATCTCGTAGAAGCGGTCGGGCAGATCCGGCGTCTCGCGCATGTAGTCGATCGCCTGGCCGACCGTGAAATCCTGGGGCACGGCGATGAACTCGGTCTGCATGCGGCGGCCGGCGGAGTTCTCCGGGTACAGCAGGCTGCGCTCGAGCGCGACGCGCTCCTTGAGCGGCAGCTTCTCCAGAATCTCTTCCTGCTCCTCGGCACCGAGGGTTTCCAAGAGCTCGACCGCATCGTCGGATTCGAGCTCGCGGACGCCCTCGGCGACCGTCTCCGGCGGCAGCTCCTCGAGGATCTCCTCGCGGACGGTCTCATCGACCTCGTTCAGCGCCGAGAAATCGAAATCGCGGCCGGTGAGCTCGACCAGGCGGACGCGGTCGTCGGGCTCGAGGGCGCCGATCAGATCGCCGAGATCGGCCTCGTGCAGCTCCGCGACGCAGGCACGCAGCGCCGCGCTGTCCCCGGCCTCGATCGCACGGGCGACCTCCTCGACGAATTCGTGCCTGATATCGCCGTCTTCATTGCGCATCGGCACGTGGTCGAGTACCGAATCCGCAGCCGATGGGGCAACGTCCAGATGTTCATCCATGGCGCGCCTCGCCGTTTGACAGGTTGGAACCGGTGGTGTGAGCTGAGGCTTCAGGCAATACCCACAAGGCAAAGCCGAGCGCAATGGCAAAGATGCTGCGACTAAGGTGGACCTCGACCATGGCGGGCGCGCTTGTCGCAACCGTCATCGGCAATGCCGCGACCGTCATCGGCGCCGCCGAGACGGAGGCCGCCGAGTGCCCGCGCAAGGACGCGCTCGGCACCTCGCGCGTCCTCAGCGTCGATCCCAAGACCTATCCGCGCGTGGGCCTGAAGAGCTTTCCGCAGACGCTGCCGCTGGCCGATCGCGAGGTCGTGCTGACCTTCGACGACGGGCCGAACCCGCCGACGACGTCGAAAGTGCTGGCGGCGCTGGCACAGGAATGCGTGCGCGCGACCTTTTTCCTGATCGGCCAGCACGCCTCCGAGCACCCGGACATGGTCAAGCGCATCGCCCGCGAGGGCCACACCGTCGGGCATCACTCCTACTCGCATCCGTTCATGGGGCGTATTCCGTTCGAGAAGGCCATGGCCGACATCGATCGGGGCATTGCCGCAGACGAAATGGCGCTACACGGAGTCTCGACGACGACACCCTCGACGCCGTTCTTCCGCTTTCCCTATTTCGAGTCGACCCAAGCGCAGCTCGACCTGCTCCAGACGCGCGGCATCATTGTGTTCGGGGCCGATTTATGGGCCAGCGACTGGGAGGAGATGACGCCGGAGCAGCAATTGAAGCTCGTCACCGAGCGTCTCGCCGCGAGCGGAAAGGGCATCATCCTCTTCCACGACAACAAGGCGCGCACGGCCGCAATGATGCCGGCGTTTCTACGGTATCTGAGGGAGAACGACTATCGGGTGGTCCACATCGTCCCGGCGGGCACATCACAGAAGAGCGCCGATACGCGCTGATGCCGGAATGTCACGCCCGGGCAAAATGGGGTGATTTGGGGCCAATTAACACTCTGTTCATGCTACCCCGTGAAGATGAGAGCGGCTGCGGCTGAACCGTTTTGAGCCATCTCCGACCTATCTAGGGCGCCAAATTGCATGGGGGCAGACGAGGTTCATGATCGGAAGTAGCGTTGTTTTGCGGACGCGATCGTGGATCGTCCTCTGTCTGGGAATGCTCACCGCCGGTTCGCCGGCCGCGCTCGCAGCCGACTGTCCCGGCCACCCCGACGCCCTCGGCACCTCCCGCACCCTCGTTGTCGATCCGCGCGAACATCCGCTGATCGGCACCATGCAGTACCGCGAGACGCTGCCGCTGAAGGACCATGAGGTCGTCCTGACCTTCGACGATGGTCCGATCCCGAAATATTCGAACCAGGTGCTCAAGATCCTCGCCGACGAATGCATCAAGGCGACCTTCTTCATCGTCGGCAACCAGGCCAAGGCCAATCCGGAAGGCGTGCGCAAGCTGGTCGCGGCGGGCCATACCGTCGGCACGCACAGCATGGACCATCCGCTGACCTTCGACCGGATGCCGATCGAGAAGGCCGAGGCGGAGATCAATGGCGGCATCGAATGGACCGCAGCCGCGATGACCGATCCGTCGCAGCTCGCCCCCTTCTTCCGCATTCCCGGGCTGATGCGCGCCGAGGGCCTCGAGAACCATCTGATCTCGCGCGGCCTCCAGGTCTGGAGCGCCGACTTCCCGGCCGACGATTGGCGGCACGTCTCGTCCGACCGCGTCTACCAGCTTGCGATCCAGCGGCTGGAGGCCAAGGGCAAGGGCATCCTGCTGCTGCACGACATTCAGGCCCGCACGGTGGCGGCACTGCCCAAGATCATCCGCGACCTCAAGGCGCGCGGCTATCGCATCGTGCATGTGGTGCCCGCCAGTCCCGAGCGGCCGGCGACGCCGACCACGCCGGTCGAATGGCTGATGCATCCGCCATCCGAGACGACGCCGATCGCGCGCTGGCCGCGCGTGCCGCATTTCGTGTTCACGCAGACCAGGACGCTGCCGGCGCCTGCGCTCGCGAACCTCAATGTGCAGGGCGAGCATCAGTCGCTGCTGCCGCGCCGGAGCAAGGGCCAGATCGACCTCGCATCCACCCTGCCCGTCCCGGGTCGCGATCTGTTCGCGATTCCGGAAGGCTCGGTCGAGGTGCTGATGTCGACGACCTCATCGCGGCGCGCCGCGACCCGGCTCGCCATGGCGGCCGAGAGGCCACATCCGGCCAAGGACAAGGCAGCACAGGGCAGAGGCGCGAAGGGCAAGACGGCCAAGCTGCATGGGCGGCGTACCGCCCAGGCGGCGCCGGCTGCAGCGGATCACGCCGCGCAGCCCGTCGACATCGTACCCAAGAGTACCGCAGCGAAGAGCGCCGCGGCCAATGGCGCGGCCTCCAAGGGCGTGCCGCCCCGTCCGACCCGCGTCGCCAGCCTGAAAAAACGCGCCTGATCTGCTATTGCCGAATGATGGCGGCGACGCAGAGCAGCACGATCAGCGCCAGGAAGAACAGGTCCATGTAGGACTTGAGCTCGCCGTCCCGCCGCAGCCGCGCGACGTCGGTGATCACCTGCTTGCGCGCGGTGGTGCTGCCCGAACCGTCGTTGATCGGAGCCTGAAGGCGCTTGGTCTCGGCCTCCAGCTTCTCGATCTTCTGGAAGAAGTAGAACGCCCGCAGCGTCGAGGCCGCGCGCATGGCGGCATAGACCAGCACCAGGATCGCCAGGATCGCCCGGTTCGGATACTTTTCCATGAAGTTCAAGCTGAAATAGACCACCGCCATGAAGGCGAAATTGGTGAGGAAGCGGTAGACGAAACTGAGAAAAACCATGCTGGCTCGAACCTTGAGGGGTCGCAACCCTATGGTGTTGCGACGTGCGGGATCGGGACCCAGACCGGAACGGCGAGCCTGGATACGGCCCGTCTACGCCAAGTTTGTTTCAACAAAGATACTGCCGCCCCCGCAACTAGCCGCCTTTTAGCCTGAGGCGGCCATAAGGCAAGCCGGAGCATGGCCCATGGCCTCGCGCGCGCGAACGGCCCGCAACGGCTCAATGGCGATTTGGCCGAAGGCGCGGTAAACTGTGACCGCCACCAGATGTGGGGTTCTTCCGATGTCGAAGAAGGGAATCACGGGCCACGACGACTGGGTTCTGACCGAGGCACTCGCGACCGCCCTGGTCGCGCTGGAGCAGCTCGAACCGAAGCACCAGCCGAACGCGCATATGGAGGACATCCGCAAGCTGCTCGCGAACGGCAAGGAGCCGGCAGCGGTGAGCCTGCATCTTGCGCAGGCCAAATGCCGTCTGTTTCCCGAGCTCGACCCGCTGCAGATCTACCGGGAATACGGCATCGGCGAGGAGTATGGCTGAGGCCGCGGTCGACGATCGAGCTCAAGGCCCGCCGGCGACCGATCCTGCGATCACCATGACAAGCGCGCCGAGGTCGATCTTGCCGTTGACGGTCAGCTCCTCGGAGGCCGCTGCGTCTCCCGCGCCCTGCACCTTCAGCGATTGCGGCCGGTCGGCGGCCTGACGCTGCAATTCGCCGACGATCGCTTCCTTGAGTTTCTCTTCCAGCATGGGCACCTCCTCAAGCCGCCATCGCGCGGCAGGATTGGGCGCAGGAGCGGCACGTCGCGACGCATTCGTCCATGCCGCCGATCCGGGCGCAATCCTCGGCACATTCGGTGCAGATTTCGGCGCACTCACCGCAGGTGTGCTTATGATGCGGCGTGTTGATCAGCATGAAGTGCGCGGCGGTCCGGCAGATCTCGGCGCAGGCCATCATCAGGCGGAAATGTTTCGGCTCAACATGCTTGCCGCCGGTCTCGAGGCAATGGTTCATCGCCGTGCCGAGACATGTCTGGTAGCAGCTCATGCAAAGCGCGATGCAGCGGGTCATGTCTTCGGATTGAGCCATCGGTTGTCTCCAGTTGCGCGCCCCGCTCCGCTCGACCAAAGCGGGGCAACGCGCTTCGTTCCCGGTTCCAGTCGATTGTGAGGCTCACCGCCGCCCCATCACGCAAATCGCGGCGGCAGGCTGTTGTGGATCGTGCAGGCCGCGATGGCCGCGTGGCCGAACGCGACCGAGATCTGGTGCAGGTCGGTGACGACGTCGCCGATTCCGTAGAGCCCGGCGATCGACGTGCGCTGGTGATCGTCGACCTTCAAATGACCGTCCGCAGTGTGGTCGGCGCCCAGCGCCATCGCGAGCTGGGAGCGGACCTCCGCGCCCATCGCAGGATAGACGATGTCGAATTGCGCGGTACGTCCGTCGGCGAAATCCGCTTCAACGCCGCCGCCTCGCCGCGCCAGGCGCAGCTCGGGCGCGAACACGATTCCGACGCCCGCCTCGGACAGCTCCGACGTTGCGGCCTTCGCGTCGTCCGCGCCGGTCGCAAGCAGCGTCACGTCGCGCGCATAGCCACGCAGAAAGAGCGCCTTTGCGGCGGCACGATCCAGCGGCCCGACGACGCCAATGCGGCGGCCGGTGGCCTCGAAGGCGTCGCAGATCGGGCAGTAGCGCAGGAGTCCGTCCGCGACCGCCGCGCGCCACTCCGCGAACGGCGGATGGGTATCGACGATCCCGCAGGCGAGAATGACTGTGGCGGCCGCATGCCCGCGGCCATTCCAGCTCGCTTCAAAACCGTGTTCGTGACGCTGCAACGCCGTGACCTCGGCCTCCACGCGTGTGACGGCGAGCTCGTTCAGCTGGGCCGACATCCGCTCGATCAGTTCCGCGCCGGACAGGCCGTGGACGAAGCCGGGGACATTGTGGCTGCGCGGGATCAGGGCCGCCCGGCTCGCGCCGGCGTCCACGACGCAGACGCGGCGGCGGAAGCGCGCTAGATAGATCGCGGCCATCAGTCCCGCCGGCCCGCCTCCGACGATCAGGCATTCAAGGGGTGGCGCGCCAGTCATTTGGGGTTCGGGTCCGCAAGACCGGCGCCGGGCTCATCGAGGCGCCCGCTTCGCGCGAGCCGGACGGCATTGCCGAGCGCGCGCGCCGCATTCTGCACTTCCTGCTGGAATTCGCGGTCCTCGTCGAGCTCACGATGGGATGTGGCGTATGGCTCGTCGTAGCCGACATAACCGTCGAGCTCGGCGTAGCGCCCTGCCGAGATCAGCTGCATGTCGGTCAGCCAGTCGGACAAGGCCCGTCGCACGCCCTCGGCGCCGACCGCATCGCCGTGAACGACGAGGCCGAAATGGCGGCCGGCGAGATGACGCGGATAGGGCCAGCCCTTCAGCTCGATCGCCTTGGCTTCCGCGGCGTTCTTGCCGTGGGTCGAGGTCGGATCGGGATTGCCGCCATCGGCGCAGACCATGCGGTCCATCATCGCCTTGAGACCGGCGGGCACGTGATACCAGTTCACGGGCGCCACGATCAGGATGCCGTGGGCGGCAACCCAGAGCGGATAGATCTCGTTCATCCAGTCGTGGGTCTGGCCCAGCGAGTAGTTCGGATAGCAGCTGCACGGCCAGTGGCACAGCGGCATGGCGGTGCCGACGCAGGACTTGCAGGGATGAATGGTTTTGCCGAATTCCGAAGCGAGGCGCGACAGATCGAGGATGTCGACGGCAAATCCCATCTCGATGAAGACGGGCTCGGCCAGCTTGACCATCCGCCAGGTCTTGGACATCTCGCCGGGACAGGTGTGCTCGCTGCGGGCCGAGCCGTTGATGATCAGGATGCGCGGCGTCTCGTCGGCATCGTCGTGGCGACGCTGCGCCTCCAGGATTTTTGAGCGCGCATCGAGCCAGTCGACGGCAAGATCGTAGTCCGGGTCGGAAAAGCCTGCGCCGGCCTTCCGCGTCAACGGTGCCTTGCGCGAATGGCTGTAGGCGTCCCAGGCCGCAGCGATGATGGCATCGAGCTCGCGCCCAAGCGGAGCATAGGCGGGATCGACGAACTGACGCTTGTAGCGC
Source organism: Bradyrhizobium yuanmingense (assembly GCF_900094575.1). GTDB lineage: Bacteria > Pseudomonadota > Alphaproteobacteria > Rhizobiales > Xanthobacteraceae > Bradyrhizobium > Bradyrhizobium yuanmingense. Next base: position 776,816 of record NZ_FMAE01000005.1, read on the forward strand.
CGCTCGAACTCCTCACGCGACAGCTTGACGGGCGGCATCCCCTTGCGAATGTCGGCGTCCGTCATGCTGGCTCCTGGCGAAGTCGAATCCCTCCGACCCAACCCGGCGCCCAGCGCGCGGTTCCCAAGCCTTACTGGCGAACAAGCTCCTGCGGCGCATCGAATTTGGCGATCCGTTGATCGAGCCGCCACAGCTCGATGCGATGCACCAGGACGAGCGAGGCGGCTTCGCGCTTGGCCTGCTCGTCGTCGTCGCAGACGAGGTTGATGCATCCGAACACGTGCCCGTCCGGATCGATCTGGAACGCACGGTAGTGCTTGATACTTGCCACTACAGGTGTCCTCGCCTTGGAGCGACGGGTGCGCTGAGCCAATCCGTGAGGTTCGAGGTCACTTCGTTCTGCTTGGCGCGACGCAGCAGCATCTCGCGTTCCCTGCCGGGCGGCAGGTTGCGGGCGCGCTCGCGGGCGCTTTCGGCGAAAGCGGCCAGCCGCTCCTGAAGCGTTTGGGTCTGTTTCCTGCGGTTACGTTTGGCGGTCATTTGTACTTTTGAACTTTCGTGGACAATTCGGTTGGAAGGAAATCGGCCCCGGCGGGGGATCGGGCGCCGGGGCCCAGGTTCTCTTGTCACTCAAGTCGCTTGCCGGTCGAGGCGGCTCGGCCCGGCAACGATTGTAGCTTCCGTCGCAACAGCCGGTTCCGGCATTTCAATAAGTTAACGCTGCGCGATTTTGCGCAAAGCACAACCGCAGGACCGATCGGTTTGGACCGCGCCGGAACCGAAATGCTGATTCGTATGTTCAAGGACGACTTGAAGGAGGATCATCATGGCAAGAGCAGCATGGAAACGACCGGGCTCACCGATCGGCCGCAAAGGACCGCGCAAGGCAAATCCCGCCTACAAGCGCCGCGCGCGCGAGCCGTGGACAGCGGCGGATGTAAGCAAGCTGAAGCAGCTTGCGAAAGGCAACACGCCGACCGGCGTGATGAGCATCAAGCTGCAGCGCCCCGTCACGGCCATTCGCAGCAAGGCGCAACGCGAAGGAATATCGCTGCGGCCGGTCAACCGCTCCCCGTACAATCGGCGAAGCAAGGCCGCGAAGCGGCGCTGACGACGCGCATCGCGCCGGGCTAGCTTGGCGGCTGCAGGCCCGGCGACCTCAGCCACTCGCTCATCTGAGACCCCGTTTCCGCCTGACGCGCCTTGCGCAGGACTTCGTCGCGCGCCGCGCCGGGCGGAAGCAAGCTGGCCTGTTCGCGTAGCCGCTCCGCCTCGGCGGCGAGCCGCGCTTCCAGAGTGTCGACTTGCTTGAATCGATGTCGCGTCCTCATCAGGCGTCCTCCTGGTGCATGAGGTCGATCGCGCCGTTGCGTTCCGACGGGTATTGATGCCAGGCTGCACAGCCTGGCCAAGGATCTAACGTTCCAGAAAGGGAACGGTTGCCTGTTTGGGGAAAAAGACCGGAGTTACGATTCCTCGTTGTCCCGGCGCGCCCTGATCTCGGAGCGAAGCATGGCGCTGTCCATAATGGCCAAACGTAAATCGTTCACGGTGTCGCCGTAGCGGCCCGCAACTTGTCTATGCTGCTCCCGGAGGGCGCGACTCTCTTCGATAGCGCGTGTTGCGCGGGCAAACAGGGCGTCTGGCATCAGGCATCATGCAACAGAGCTGGCGCGAGCGCCCTTGCATAAGTTACTCAAATCGCGCCAACGGCTCAAAAAGCGCCGGCGATTAACCTGGATCAAGCTGTTACAACCCCCGGGGGGACCGCCCTCAACTCCGGGCGGCGGCCTGGAACAAGAAATTGACCCGGAGATCCCCGATTTCCTTAGCTGAAGCGCCGCAGCCAGTGTACGGTCACGTCATCACCGGCTGTGGCTCTGCCGTAGGCGCCGGTGGCTGAGAGACCAATGGTGCTCCCGCCTGCATGACCGGGGGAGCGCCTGATGGCGAAGCCAACTCGTTATCCGTTGCAGTCCGATGAGAAGCACGTGCAGCAGATTCGCAAGGCGATCCGTGAATCGCTGGAGGTATTGACGCTTCCTCGACCGGATACGTTCCTGGGCCGGAAAACTCACGAGCCTTTTCCGAGTGAAGACGATGTTGGTGTGCAGGACGGACAGCGTCCCAAACCGGCGTGATTGCGAGCAGGACGACATCCTGTTCCGGCCCATCTCAGCGAAATGACTCGTCTGGCCGCGACGGAACGGCGTCAACGGACCGCTTCAGTCGCCCGGTAGATCCCGAGATAGCTAGGCGAATACAGCGCCGCGTTCTTGAGCGCATCGAGGTCCGGGATGGTCAGCGTCCGCTCGCGCAGCACGATCAGCTTCGCCGCGCGCAGCTCCTGGAGCGTCCGATTGAGGTGAACGACCGAAAGCCCCGTCGCATCGGCGAGATCCGTCTGCGTGACGGGCATGAGGCAGGAATTGCCGTCGACCATTCCCACCGGGCGAAGCCGCTCGAAGATTTCGCAGAACAGGTGCGCCACGCGCTCCAGCGCGACGCGACGGCCGAGATTGATCGCCCATTCCCGCTGGATCGCATTGTTGAGCAGCGTCTCGCACCAGAACGCTTCCGACAGCGTGGGATTGTTGGCCAGGAGGCTCTCGAAGCGAATGCGCTTGATCTCGGCATAGACCACGGGCGTCAGCGCCACGATCGAATGATCCATCTCCGACAGCAGGTAAGCATGCGCATCGCAGCTTTCGCCCGGGAAGATGAAATTGACGATCTGGCGCCGGCCGTCATCGAGCGTCTTGTAACGGCCGAGCCAGCCCGACAACAGGACGCGGACGGCATCGACGGAATCACCCTCGCTGATCAGATCCTCGCCGGATCCGGCGCGCTGGAGGCCCTCGAGCATGGCGTATTCCAGCGATGCGCGAGCCTCGGCCGACAACGGCCGTAGCGCGCTCAGCCGACGAATGGCCGGCTCCAAAACGCTGCGATCGGCTGTCGACAGCGGCATCAGGCAGCCACCACCGGTGTGTGGAAGGCGCGCTTTGTCAAGGGGATGGTGATGGTGCATTGCAGCCCGGCAGAATTGAATGCCATCGTGGTCTGCCCCTTCAGCTCGAACGCCAGTGTGCGCTCCAGAAGCTCGGTTCCGAATCCTTTTCGCGGCCTTGTCGTGACAGCAGGCCCGCCGCGCTCCCGCCACTCGAACACCAGCTCCGCCGGCTCGGTGCTCTCATCGACGCGCCAGGTGACCTCGATGCGCCCGCTTGGCTGACTGAGTGCCCCGTACTTGAGCGCATTGGTGGCGAGTTCGTGGATCGAGAGCGCGAAGGTTTCGGCGGCCTTGGGCTGGAAACGGATTTTGGGGCCCGAAACCCGCATCTGCTCGCCTTCCCTGGCATTGTAGGCGACCAGCTCCTCGACGACGAGATATTCCAGATCGACGCCGCCTTCGGGATCGCGCGTCACCAGCGCCTGGGTGCGGGCGAAGGCATTGAGACGCCCGTCGAGATGGGAAGCGTATTCCTCCACGGTCGAGCTCGTTTCCGCCGAGCGGCGGGCAATCGAGCGCACCACGCCGAGCGTGTTGCGGACCCGGTGCTGGAGCTCGGCCAGCAGCAGGCGCTGCCGCTCCTCGGCGCGGGTGATTGCGGTGACGTCGATGAAGGTCATGACGACACCCGCGATGAAATTGTCGATGCTGCGATATGGCAGGATGCGCACGATATAACGCGTGCCGCTGTCCGGCGCGCTCAGCTCGCGCTCGACGCTGGCGAGCGTGCGCAGCACCCGGCGGACGTCATCGTAAAGCTCCTCGATCGGGATGCGCGCCTTGATATGGCTGATCGGGCGGCCCGTGTCGGTCTCGACCAGATGCAGGAGCTGGGTGATGGCGGGCGTGAAGTTCATCACGCGCAAATCGTTGTCGAGGAACACCGTGGCGATCTGCGTGCTCTCGAGGAAATTCTTGAGGTCGCTGGTGGCGCGCGTCAGCTCCTGAACGCGGTGCGCCAGCTCGCCGTTGACGGTGGTCAGCTCCTCGTTGACCGATTGCAGCTCCTCGCGCGAGGTCTCCAGCTCCTCGTTGGCCGACTGCAACTCCTCGTTCAGCGATTGGTATTCCTCGTTCGACGATTTCAGCTCCTCGTTGGTGCTCTCGAGCTCCTCGATGGTCGCCTGAAGGCGCTCGCGGGTCGCACGCAGATCGTTCTCGAGACGCTCGACATGCTCGGTGCGCACCAGGGCGCTGGGATTGGCGGGGTCGGCCTCGATGGTCCGCGCCGGGCCGTCCTTGAACAGGACGACGAAATTGCGGTGGCCGCCGGCGCCCTCCTGGATCGGCTCGACTGTAATGTCCACCAGGACGCGGTGACCGTTCACCCCGAGTTGCACCTGCTCGGCATGGACGGACTCGTTGGTCTCGGCCGCGCGGCTGAGTGCGGTACGCAATTCCAGCCGGAGATCGCGGTGCACGAGCTGCAGCAGATCGAGCGTGGCGGCGCCTGCGTTCGGCTCGATGTAGCGGCCGGTGCGCCCGGAGAAATGCAGGACCTGAAAATTCTCGTCGGTGATGACATAGGCCGGCGCATAGCGCTCCGCGATGCGCTGCGCGCGTCGCTCGAGGCCGACGTCGGGCCCGAACGAGCGAACCGGCGGCACCTCGACCGGCGTCCTGCCCGCCGCGGTCGTGATCGGAAATTCCGGCGGCAGCCGCGTTCCGGTCTCGAGCTTCTTGAATATCCGGGCGCGGCGGTCGACCGGGGCGAACAGCTTCGGATGCCGGGTCACGTTCTCGGAATTGCCGAGGAACAGATACCGCTCCGGCAGCAGCGCGAAATGAAACAGCGGAATGACGCGGTTCTGCAGCTCGGCGTTGAGATAGATCAGCAGATTGCGGCAGGAGACGAGATCCAGCTTGGAGAACGGCGCATCCTTGATGACGTTGTGCTGGGAAAAAATGCACATCTCGCGCAGCTCTTTCACCACGCAATAGGTATCGCCCTCGCGCACGAACCAGCGCGCCAGCCGCTCGCTGGTCATGTCCGCCTCGATATTGGTGCGATAGCGGCCGACGCGGGCGGTCGCCAGCGCCCGCCCGTCGATGTCGGTGGCGAAGATCTGGACCTGCGGCACGGAATCCATTCGCGCCATGTGCTCGCGCAGGAGAATGCCGATCGAATAGGCCTCCTCGCCGGTGGCGCAGCCGAGCACCCAGACGCGGACCTGCTGGCCGGCGCCCTTGCCCTCGAATATCTGCGGTACAATCTGGGTTTCCAGAACCTCGAATTCGCGCTTGTCGCGGAAGAACTCGGTGACGCCGATCAGGAGGTCGTTGAAGAGGTGCTGGACCTCGTCCTTGTCGTTCCGAAGGAAATCCAAATAGGCGGCAATGTCGTCGATCCGCACCACCTGCATACGCCGCTGCACGCGGCGGAGAAAGGTGTTCTGCTTGTAGCCGTGGAAGTCGTTGCCGGTCTTGTTGCGCAGGATGTCGGCGATGCGCGACAGCGAGCTGGCGGCCGCAGCCAGCACCTCGTCGAAGCCCTGCTTCTCCTCCAGACGCCTGAGATGACGGGCATAGACCTGGATGTGCTCGGGGATATCCTCGGGCGGCAGCACGTAATCGGCGATCGCAGCCGGCGTGTTGCCGTCGAGATGGCCGGCCTCGTCCGCCTTTGCGATCTTCTCGGCGATGGCGAGACCGCCGTGATCCTTCAGCGTTGCGGTGCCGAGCGTACCATCGCCGCCAGTACCGGCGAGGATGACGCCGATCGACTGCTCGGCGCGCTCTTCCGCCAGCGAAACCAGGAAGCTGTCGATCGTGGCGCGCTCGCCGGGCGCCTGCTCGGCCTTGCGGATTGCAAAGCGATCACCCTGGACGGTGGTGATCATGGCGGGTGGACACAGATAAATGGTACCACCTTCGATGGGGTGGCCGTCGGCGATCTCAGCGATCCTGTGTCCGTTGGAATTCTGCACAATGTCGCGCAGCCGTGGCTCGTCGAATGCCTCGTGATGCTGAAGCGCCAACACGACGGCCTGATCGGTCCCAACGATCAGCTTGGCGAAAAAGCGTTCGATGCTGTCTGGCGCGCCTGGCGAGGCGCCGACCCCTATGATCAGCGGGGTCTTGCTCTGGTGCTGGGCGTCGACCGGCTGGTGGCCGTTTTCGGTCATGGCTCTGGTAGCTCACTGGCTGGCGGAACCCAAAGGGAGCCCCGCCCCTGCAATAACAGAATTCGATATTATCCCAACACTTCAAAGGCAAAAATGTCCCGGCGCCTCTTCCAGGTAGCCCGATTTAGAGGGACGAGCGCGTGTCGGGCGTCCTGCTGTCGCTGCGGAAGGGGCGCACGCGGGAGGTCAGGCGCCAACCGCCCTATGCTTCCGGATTAACCTCGTGCTGGAGAAAGGTCACGCGTTGCTCGATCAGCGTGCGGTGGCGCTCCCATTCGATCAGCGTCTGCTTGAGCAGGTCGACCAGCCGCTCCGCCTGACGCGTGTCATGGCCGCCTGCCATGAGCTCGCGCACCCGGTCCTCCTGATCGCGGACCCGCTGCCAGCCGCTCTCGATATCCTGCTCCGCCTTCACCAGCAGGCGTTGCTCGGCATCGAGCTGCGCGACGCGTTCGGCGAGGGAAATGGCCATGACTGCGCCTTCACGCCTCCCGTTTGCCCACGGAAGGATCGAGCGACTTTAGCACGACGCGTCGGATCATGTCGGCATATTCGCGGTATTCGAGCGCCCGAGCTTCGTACATCTCCGCGACGGCAGCCCGGCCCGTGCGCCGACCATCGTCGGCCATACGCTGCACCAGTTCCGCCCGCTCCTCGATGATCCGCAGCGCCACGCGCAAGGCTTCATCGACGCGCCCCTCCTGCTCCTTGGCGAGCGCATCGGCGGTGAAACCGTGGCCGACCTGGCAGCGGAAACGCATCGGGCGGGCGTTCTTGACCTCCGAGAGCACCCCACCGCAGGTTGGACAGGTCAGGGCGACAGGGTCGGCCATAGAGACGAGATTGTCGCTGCCGATCCGCTCACCGGCCGCGATCTCGACCTCGAGCCTGATCTCGGGCGGGATCGGCAGTGCGGCTCCGGCCTGCTCCCTGACCAGTTCAGACAGCACGTCGCCCATGGTGGCGCCGGGAACGCAGAGGTCGATGGTGGTCGCCTCCATGGCGCGCCGCGGCATTTCGTCCGAGATCGCGTCCGCGGGGTCTTGCACCACGGCCATCCCGCCGCAGCGCTTGATGGCGTTGAGGCCGGAAGCGCCGTCCGACAACAGGCCGCTCAGGAGCACGCCAATGACGCGCGGCCCGTGATAGAGGGCGGCCGAGCGGAACAGGGCATCGATAGCCGGCCGCACCATGTTCTCGCGCGGGCCGCGGCCTAGAAAGATGCGGTCCTCCGTGACGAGAAGATGATGGTCCGGAGCACCCAGGTAGATCTGACCGGGCTCGATCTTCATGCCGTCTTCGGCCTGCCGGACGGGAAGCGGGCCGGCACTGCTGGCGACCGTGGAAAGGATGCCGATGCCTTGGGCCGGGATGTGCAGCACGACAAAAACCGCGGCGGGCAAGTCCGCGGGCAGACGGCTCAAAATCTGCTTCAGCGGCGCGGTCGCTCCGGCCGAGCCCCCGATGACAATGATGTCGCGGTTGCCCATGGAACCGGCCTCCGATTGCATCGTTTGCAGTTTGCACCAAGGCGGATCGCCGGCTTATGTTCCTATGCGTTTGGAGGCTGACACACCATGGCGACGTCGTCGCATCAGCGCGCAGAGCTCAAGGGACGCCGCATCTTCGTCGTCGAGGACGAGTATTTTCTCGCCGATGACATCGGCAAGACATTCCGCGCGCTGGGCGCCGAGATCGCCGGTCCCGTCGGTGATCTCGAAGCGGCGCTCAAGATCCTGCATGACGGCAGCGTCCTGGACGCCGCCGTGCTCGACGTGAACATTCGCGACGAGATGATCTTTCCGATCGCCCGCGAGCTGAGAGCACGGAACGTGCCCTTCCTTTTCACCACCGGTTACGACAAGATCACGCTCAGTCCGGAATTTCAGGACGTGCCGGTGCTGGAAAAGCCGATCGATATTGCGGCGATGGCACGGAAGCTCACCGGGCTCATCGCCGCGCAGCCGGTCTAGTCAATGCGGTTGAAAGCTCGCAGCCGGGCGACGATCAAAATAGATGCGCGAAAGCAAGCCAGGCGGTCACCGCCAGGCACAGGATAACTGCGGCGTAAGGTAGCGCGATGCGCAAGACGGCAAGCTCCCCACCTTCAGCTCATCATCATCCAGACGATCGCAACCATCATCACGAGAAAACCCGTAACGGCAGTCGCGATAAAGGCCTGTTCGATGCGGTCCATCGCCACAGCAGCCCCCTCTTGGTTCAGCCCGTACAATTTGACGGTTTGAGGGCCGCGGCGCATTAGGCTATGTGAATCGGGGTCTTCTTTCGCCTCGCAAAACGGTTCGCGCGCACCGCAAGGGTGCGCGCGCGTCGCTCTAAGATCTCGCAGTACCCGGCTCCGCCATCTTGCGATGCTGCTTGGCCAGCATCTCGTTCGGCGTGACGTTCGCGACCGTCGTCTGGATCTTGTTCTTCATCCCGGCGACGACGTCGGACTCCCCCCGCATCATCGCATCGAAGCCGACCTTGGCAACATCGTAGGCGCCGTCCTTCTTGTCGGTGCCGACCTTGGTGTCCATCATGTCCGCGCGGCGGAAGAACTCGGTCTCGGTCGCACCCGGCATCAGGCAGGTCACGGTGACGCCGCTGTCGCGCAGCTCCTCGCGTAGCGCAAATGAAAATGAATCGAGGAACGCCTTGCTGGCGTTGTAGGCGGCCTGGAAACTGCCTGGCATGAAGCCGGCGATCGAGCCGGTGATCAGGATCCGGCCGGCATTGCGGCGGAGCATCTCATTGCCGACGCGGTGGATCAGATACAGCGTGCCGGTGATGTTGGTGTCGATGAGGTGTTTTACCCTGGCAAAGTCCTGATCGAGGAATGCCTTGCCGAGGCCGATGCCGGCATTGGCCAGCAGCGCATCGATCGGCCGATCGCCGACCGCCGCGCACAGCTTGTCGACGCCCTCAGTGGTGGCAAGATCGGCCTCGACCGGCTCCACGCTGCCGCCGTGCCGGCGCAGATCGACGGCCACCCGCTCGATCTGAGGCTCGTCCGCGGCGATGACGAGATTGAATCCGGCCTGCGCGCAACACCTGGCGAGTTCCAGACCGATACCGGTTGAGGCGCCCGTGACGACGGCGAGTTGATTGGCGGGCATGCGGCAAATCCTTGCAATTGAGGTCTCTGAATTGAGGTGATCTCGCTCAATCGCCGCCCTGCTCTCCCGTTCCTATTTGCGCAGCGCGAAGAATTTGCGCGCGGCGATAGCAACCATCGTACGGGCCTGGACTTAGATGGCACGTGGCTCAACCGGGAGGACGAAGATGAAGGCGCTGGTCTGGCACGGCAAGGAGGACATCCGGTGCGACACCGTCACCGACCCCGAGATCCAGGATCCGCGTGATGCCATCATCAAGGTGACGAGCTGCGCCATATGCGGCTCCGACCTGCACCTCTTTCACAATTTCATTCCGGGCATGCTGCCCGGCGACATCATGGGCCACGAGACCATGGGCGAAGTGGTCGAGGTCGGCTCGGGTGTCAATGGCAAGCTCAAGAAGGGCGACCGCGTCGTCGTGCCGTTCACGATCATCTGCGGTGAATGCGACCAGTGCAAGCGCGGCAATTTCTCGGTGTGCGAGACGACGAACCGCAAGCGTCATCTCGCCGACAAGGTGTTCGGACACGCGACGGCGGGCCTGTTTGGCTACACGCATCTGACCGGCGGCTATCCCGGCGGCCAGGCCGAATATCTCCGGGTGCCCTTTGCCGACGCCACCCACATCAAGGTTCCGGCGGGCATTCCGGATGAGCAATTGCTGTTCCTCAGCGACATCTTCCCCACCGGCTGGCAGGCCGCCGCGCAATGCGACATCGAGCCGACCGACACGGTCGCGATCTGGGGCTGTGGCCCGGTCGGGCAGATGGCGATCCGCAGCGCCATCCTGCTCGGCGCCAACCAGGTGATCGCGATCGACTGCCTGCCCGAGCGGCTCAGCATGGCCGAGGCCGGCGGCGCCACCACGATCAACTTCGAGACCGAGAGCGTGGTGGAGCGCCTCCAGGAGCTGACCGACGGCAAGGGCCCGGAAAAATGCATCGATTGCGTCGGCATGGAATCTCATGTGATGCCGTCGCTGCCCGACACCCTGCTCGACCGCGCCAAGCAGATGGTGATGGCCGAGAGTGACCGGCCCCACGTGCTGCGCGAGATGATCTATGTCTGCCGTCCCGGCGGCATCATCTCGGTGCCGGGCGTGTACAGCGGCCTGTCCGACATGCTCCCGATGGGCGCCTTCATGAACAAGGGCCTGACGATGCGAACCGGCCAGACCCACGTCAACCGCTGGACCGACGACCTGCTCCGCCGCATCGAAGAAGGCGAGATCGACCCGTCCTTCGTCATCACCCACACCGTCGCGCTCGCACAGGGACCGGAGATGTACCAGGTGTTTCGCGACAAGCGCGATTCCTGCGTCAAGGTCGTACTGAAGCCCTGAAGGACCAGCCATGTTTCACTTCTCCAACATCGTTCGCACCAAGGGCGACCCCAAGATCCTCGAGGGCGGACCGAGCCTGAAGCAGCCGGCGGACCAGCTCGCGCGCGCGCTCGGCTGGTTCAGCATCGGTCTCGGCGTCGTCGAGTTGTTCGCGCCGCGGCGCGTCACCCGCACGCTGGGCATGGAAGGCCATGAGACGCTGGTCCGCGCCTTCGGCGTGCGCGAAATCATGGCCGGGATCATGACGCTGTCGGTCGAGAAAAACGCCGGCCTATGGGCTCGCGTCGGCGGCGACGGCCTCGATGCCGCCGCACTGCTGTCCGGGCTGACGGCGGACAATCCCAAGAAGGGCAATATCGCACTCGCACTGCTGATGGTCGGCGGCATCGCTGTCCTCGACTACCGTGCCGCGCAGGACACCAAGCCGCGCCGCCCGTCGCGCGATGCACGGCGCAAGCTCTATCCCAACCGCAGCGGCTTTCCCAAGGGCATCGAGAGCGCCCGAACTGCGGCAAGGCAAATCGCGGCGCATGCCAAGACAGGTGTCGAGACAAACGAGGTGAAGCAAGGTGATGAGCGACGCGTCCCGTGACGAAGCTGCGTGGTGGGAATCCGCCGTCGTCTACGAGATCGCGCTGATCTCCTTTCAGGACTCGAACGGCGACGGCAAGGGCGACCTTGCCGGATTGATGTCGCGCATCGACTATTTGAAATGGCTCGGCGTCGATGCGGTGTGGCTGACGCCGATCTACAAAAGCCCCTTCCGCGACCTCGGCTACGACATCTCCGACTATTGTTCGATCGATCCCGCCTTCGGCAGCCTCGAGGAGTTCGATCGCCTGCTCGAAGCGCTGCACGGTGCGGGCATCCGGCTTATCCTCGACCTCGTCCCCAATCACACCGCGAACGACCACGCATGGTTCGTCGAGAGCGCGAGCTCGCGCAACAGCGCGAAAGCGGATTGGTACATCTGGGCCGATCCTGCCGAGAACGGCGGGCCGCCCAACAACTGGCTGAGCCGGTTCGGCGGCAGCGGATGGGAATGGTGCGAGGCGCGACGGCAATATTACTATCATTCCTTCCTGGTGGAGCAGCCCGACCTCAACTGGCGCAACCCGGAGGTAAGGTCAGCGATCGCCGATTCCATGCGGTTCTGGCTCGACCGCGGGGTCGATGGCTTTCGCGTCGACGCCAGCGCGGTCCTGATCAAGGACCGGCTCTTGCGCGACAATCCGTCGAACCCCAACGCAGAGGGCAAGCCGCCGCCGCAGCGGCACACGACGGTGTTTACCGACGACCGGCCCGAGACGATGGATTGCATCGAGTTCATCCGCGAGGTGATCGATGCCTATCCCGGACGGATGCTGTGCGGCGAGGTTCAGGGCAAGACCGATCGCATCGGCCACTTCTACGGCAACGACCGGCCGCGCCTGCATCTGCCGCTCAACTTCGCCCTGCTCGATTCCAAATGGGACGCCCTGTCGCTGCAGGCCACGGTCGACGCCTATCTCAACGCCATCCCTGACGATGGCTGGCCGGTCTGGGTCATCGGCGGCCACGACAAGCAGCGGATCGCGAGCAAGATCGGCGAGGCGCAGATGCGCGTGCTTGCGATGCTGCTGATGACGCTGCGGGGAACGCCGTTCTTCTTCATGGGCGACGAGATCGGCCGCAAGCGCGTGCCGATTCCGCAGGGCCGCGTCCGCGATCCCTTCGAGAAGCTCGTGCCCGGCTATGGCCTGTGCCGCGATCCCGAACGCGCACCGATGCGATGGGATGACAGCCCCGATGGCGGCTTCACGACGGGCCGCCCATGGCTGCCGCTCGAGCCGCCCGATGGTGCGGCCAATGTCTCTGCACAGCAGCGCGACGAGCGCTCGATCCTCGCTCTGTTTCGCGCGCTGATGGCGCTGCGGCGCGAGCATGCCGGCCTGCCACGGGGCGGCTACGAGCCGCTGCGCTCGCAGAATGATGTCCTGGCGTACAAGCGGAGGGATGGCCGCAACGAAATCCTGGTCGCGCTCAATCTCGCGGCCGAACCGCGGAAATTCCACTGGCAAGGTCGCGGCCGTCTCTTGATGTCGACGCATCTGGATCGGCCGCCCGAGCCGGTGCCGGATGCGTCCATCCTGCTCCGGGGCAACGAAGGCGTGATCATCGCGCTCGAAGCGCGGTGACGTCAAGAGGAACCATCCGCGTCGCGAAGAGTCTGATCAAGGCTTCCGGCGTCTCCCCCCGCCGCCGGAGGCAATTTGCAAGACCGCAGCCCCGGCGCCCACGCCCCCTTCAGGGCGCCGGGGTAGCGGCGTGAGCCACGGCAGGACATATCGGAGGCAGCTCATGGGCAAGACCAAAGGTCTGCAGCAGCGGATCGCCGGCAAGACCAAGCAGGCCGTCGGCGAGATCATCGGCGACCAGGATCTGCACGATGACGGCAAGGCGCAGGCCGAGCGCGGGCGCGACGAACAGGACAAGCCGAGCGAACTCAATCCGCTGAAGAAGCTCAAGCAGCTGACGTGAACGCCGAGCCGCGACCAGCACTCACGAGTGGGGCGCGGCGCACCACCGGCGAGCGGCGGCGTTCGCGCTGGATTGCCGCGGCCGCACTCGGCCTGATCAGCAGCACGTTTTCGACAATCGTCAGCCAGCTCTTCGCTGCCCGAATCGGCCGCGATGCGGCGGTCGATTGGATGACGGTTGCCGCGATTCCTGCGCGCGACTGGGCGATCAGCTCCGAGCCATCCTGGAGCGCGATCCTGGCCGGGATCGCCTTTCACCAATGGGCCGATTTTTCCTGGGCGTTGGTTTTCTTCGGCGTGCTCGGACGCTGGACGGCCGACTTGCGGCCGATGACGATCCTGCTGCTGGCGCTGCCCTGGGCCGCGTTCTCTTCAGGCATGGAATGGTTCGTGCTGGTGCCGCTGTTTCCATTCTGGCAGCCGCTGTTCACGCTGCAACAACCCTACTGGATCGGGCTGCTGGTGCATGGCTCCTCCGCCGTGATGTATCCCCTGTTCGCGCGCCTGCGCTGGAGGCGCGGGACTGCGCCTGACAGCGACGTGCGGTTCACGAATATATGGATCACCGGCGCGCTGGCCTTGATTGCGGTGCTCGGGGCGGTCGCATTGTTCGGCGGTCATGGTTACGAGCCGCCGTGGATGGGCCGCGACAGGGATCAAGACCAAGCCTACATCCGTCACATGACAACGCATCATGCCCAGGGCATCGAGCTGGCGCGGACGGCTGCCGAGCGCGCGCAGGATCCGCATCTGCGCAAGCTCGCAATGCTGATGGTCGCGAGCCAGACCGGAGAGAACCGCATATTCGAGAATTGGTGGCTGAGCTGGTTCGACACGGAGATGCCCGATTGCAGCACCGAGGAGCGGGCGGCGATGCCGGGCTTCCTGACGCCGGCCGAGATGCGCCAGGTCAAGACCGCGCCGCCGGACCAGTTCGACATGCTGTTCATCGAGGCGATGAGCCGGCATCACCGCGGTGCGGTCAGGATGGCCGACCAGATGTGGCACAGCCGCGGCGACCCTCGTCTGCGCATCATGGCGCATGCCATCCGCCACGAGCAGCAGGGCGAGATCGCGCTGATGCACGGCACGCGCGGCCTCGCCGCCGTGACCACAGGCGTCCGCAACATGCTCGGCGACAACGTCAATTGAACGTGAGGATCTTGTATCGGCAAGCGGCCTGCTGCCTCGCCGATACTCCAGACGAACCTATCAAACGTTAATGCTTTCCGCCGTCATTATCGGCCACACTTGGGCCGACGGGGGCCGTCGGAGATCAAATGCAGGCAGGATTTGCTTTCTCGAGGCTGGCCGACCGCCTGACGAGCCTCGTCGAACTGACCCCGGAACATCTCGATCTGCTTGCGGACATGCCGAGCAGCATCGCGCATTTCGGCGCGCATCAGACCATCCTGCGGCAAGGTGATGAGGCAACGCAATGCTGCCTGGTGCTCCAGGGATATCTGTCCTGGCAGAATGACGAAAGCGCAGATGGCCAGATCACCGCGATTTGCGTGCCCGGCGACATCGCCAACCTGCAAAGCCTGTATCGCCCGCGCATCGAGGGCAACCTGACCGCGCTCGGTTCCGCAATCGTCGCGCTCGTGCCGCACCGCTTCTTTCGCGAGCTCGCGGTGCGATCTCCGGCAATGTCGCACGCCTTGCTGTTGATGCTGCTTGCCGATCACGCCATCCAGCGCAACTGGACGGTGAACCTCGGCAGCCGGGACGCGTTGACACGTGTGGCGCACCTGCTCTGCGAGATCACGGTGCGGCTGCAAACCGTCGGGCTCGCCCGGGATTTCAGGTTGTCCTCGCCCTTCACCCAGTCCGACCTCGCCGCAGCCTGCAGCATCTCCCCGGTCCATGCCAACCGCACCATCCAGGAGCTGCGCCGCTGCCATCTGCTGCAATGGCAGGGCAAGACCTTGACCATCACGGACTGGCCGGGCCTGGTCCGGCTCGCCGGCTTCGACCCAACCTACCTGAGCATGCGGTCCGGCGCGGACGATGCTCGGCCGCCGCATGCGAGACCGGTGGCGGCCGACGTCGCGGTCGCTTGATCCGCCTCGTGGGCGCGAGGACCTTGCGCGGCTCAATGACGTCGGACCCTACTCCCGCCAGACCTCGGCCAGCTCTTCCGCTGTCACCAGGTCGACCTGGCCGTGGAAGCGGGTGCGGTACATCGTCATGAGCGCGTCGTGGCCGACGTCGGACGAGCTGCACAGCGCGTCCTCGACAAGGACGATCCTGAAGCCGAGATCGACGGCGCTCAGCACCGTCGAGAGCACGCAGACGTCCGTCTCCGCGCCCGATATCACGACGGTGCCGACGTTCTTCTCGACCAGCAGGCTCGCAAGACCGGGATTGCTGAACGCGGAATAGGCCGGCTTGTCGATCATCGCCGCCGGCGGAACGAAACGTGCCAAGGCCGGCACGAGCTCCAGAGCCGATGACGGCAGATGCCTGCGCGTGGCCTGGCGCCAGCGGCGGAAATAACTCTGCCACTGCCCCGGGCGATCCTCCGGATCCTGCGGGGTGATGAAGCGTGTGAAGATCGTTCTCTCCGCGTGGCGCGCAACGACCGAGACGACCGTCGGCAGCACCCGCTCCATCCAGGGCGTCGCCCAAAGGCCATCGGGGGCGAAAATGTTCTGCATGTCGATGCACAGGTGAACGGCGCCGCGGATCTCGGCAACATCGGACATAGCGTCCCTCATCGTCCTCCACCTTCAAGCGCATTCGGCGACCAGTTGCGAATGCGGGGCGAGGGCTTTGGTTCCGAATCGCGGCGTGCAGCGCGAACCCCGCCCAGAAAAGCTATAAAAATGAAGGTGGTGCGCTCGGAGGGCGGTCGCATTTTCTGCGATTTCAATGAGTTATCGAGGACTATCAATGCATCAGGGGCATTTCAAGTCTAAGAATATCTTTCAGGAAGGCCACCCAAGGCGCGTCTTGTCGGGTGGCGTTTTTCGAGAGATCGCGCTGTCCCACGGCACGATTGGTCCCACGCCGGCCACTCAAGGATCTAGGCTGCATATCAACCGACCAGTATGCGGAGCAGGCTGTTCAACATCGGCCCTGCGTCCTGCTCGCGAGACAATGCAACATTTCAAATCAGTAGGTCATGGTGCGCAGCTACAGGGGCGTGATGGGGACCGTTATTGCCATGGTTGGCCGCGGGATCATCCAGTCCGTTGGGCAGGATTTTGACGAGGATATCGAGGGTGGCCGTCTGACCGGGCTTGACGCGTGGATCGAGCGGAATGTGGACCTCTCTAGGTTCAATCGTGACGATGGGAGTGAAAGGAGTTGCGTCGCTGTCGAAGCGGAACACCCGCTCTTGATCGGCGGCGCCGGTCTCGAACGCAGCTTTAGCCGGCTGTGCGGCCTCCGATGCGATTGCGGCAGGTTGCGTAGCGTGCTGCGAGTTTCCGTTCCCTGCACTATCGCCTTTTGTGGCGCTCGATTCGGCAATTTCAGCTGCTGCTGATGCCTTTGCGGAGGTCGAGTGTGACGAGTGTGAATTGTATCCTGAATTACTGTGCTGCAGGTCAGCCAATTTTGCCGTGGCCACTGCTGCCGACGCGCTTGCGTTCGATGCACGATGATTGTCGCCATCGCCGACACTCATCTCGGACATGAAGACAGTTTCAGCCAACTCCGTGGTTGTCGCCTTTACAGGCTCCGGCTCCGCCGTTGCAACACTTTCGTCAGCCTTCGGGCCGTGAGCAGAGGTCGAATGCTCCCATTTGTTACTCTGCTCCACGCCGCTGGGCTCTGCCATCTTCGCTGACTCGCGCGTATAGGCTGGAGTCCAGGAATGATGCTCGTTGTCATTGCCGAGGCCATTGCCCGGTGTCGCCTTTGCTTCGGCCGTCTCGGTGGCCGCCGTTGCCGACCCTCGCTCCGACGCGCGCGAGTTGCTGTGGTCCAGACCGCCTGGTTCGGCCGCTTTTGATGGCCCTGACGAATCGTCCGAAGCCAGTGGATCATGCGCGTTGTCCTTGCCGGCGCGATTGCCCGGCATGGACTTCACTTCGGCCGTCTCTGTGGCCACCTTTGCCGACCCTCGCTTCGACGCGTGCGAGTTGCTGTCGTCCAGACCGCCTGGTTCGGCCGTTTTCACTAACCCCGACGGATCGTCCGAAGCCAGTGAATCATGCGCGTTGTCCTTGCCGGCGCGATTGCCCGATACGGACTTCGCGTCGGCCGTCTCCGTGGCCGCCTTTGCCGACCCTCGCTCCGACGCGTGCGAGTTGCTGGCGCCCAGGCCGCCTGGTTCGACCGTTTTCGCTGGCCCGGACGAATCGTCCGAAGCGAGTGAATCATGCGCGTTGTCCTTGCCGGCGCGATGGTCCGGCATGGACTTCGCTTCGGCCGTCTCCGTGGGTGCCTTTGCCGACCCTTGCTCCGACGCGTGCGAGTTGCTGTGGTCCAGGCCGCCTGGTTCGGCCGTTTTCGCTGACCCTGACGAACGGTCCGAAGCCGGTGGATCATGCGCGTTGTCCTTGCCGGCGCGATTGTCCGGCATGGACTTCGCTTCGGCCGTCTCCGTGGCTGCCTTTGCCGACCCTCGCTCCGACGCGTGCGAGTTGCTGTGGTCCCGGCCGCCTGGTTCGGCCGCTTTTGCTGGCCCTGACCAATCGTCCGAAGCCAATGAATCATGCGCGTTGTCCTTGCCAGCGCGATTGCCCGGCATGGACTTCACGTCGGCCGTATCTCTGGCGCCGGCCATTGCAGACATTTGCTCGGGAGCGTGCTGCGCCCCTTCGCGGTCGTCCCTGTGCGCTGTCGCGAGGCTCGATTCACCAAAATCGGCTGCTTCCGGTGCGTTTTTAGAGGTTGAATGCACCGGCTCGCCATGTTCCGCGCTGCCTGTTTCTGCCGTCTTCCCTGACCTTCCCGAAGGGTCCGAAGCCGGGGATTGACGCTCGTTCTCATCACCGACATCACTCCCAGGTATGAAGCCACCGTCCGTCTGCTCCGCACCTGTTTCCTTTGCAGGCCATGGCTCCAGAACATGCTGTGAGTTACTGCCGCCCGCGCTACCGGCCGCTGCGATGCTGGGGCCGGTGCCTGCATCGTTCCCCTGACTCTTCAATGTAAGACTTTCAACTTCCGTTACCGCTGCAGCATGAGCAAGCACGATCGGTGATATGCGAGCCGACCCCTCGGTCCCATCCACGCTCTCTTCCGTTGTGCGGACCGGCGCGAATTCAGTCCTCAAGCCGGCATCAGCCAGACTGTCCCAAACTCCATTGGTCCCGAATGTGCTCTCTCTCGTCCCGATACTTGCATGGGCACTGTCGGTACTCAGAATAGCTTCGATTGCAATCACGGATGTCAGCGCTTCTTCGAGCTGCTCCAACGTGAGAGCGGCCGCCGCGGCTGTCGGCTGGCCGACAAAATCCGATTCTGCGATGGATACAATTCCCGGCAGATGGATTTCCAACAGGTCGCGGTCTCCGATCTCCAGAACATGATCGGTCGCATTCACATAGACGATCGTTTCATTGGTTGTGGAGTTGAAGATCCAAGCGACGGTGTGTGGCGGTATGGACTTGCTTGCTGCTGTCATATGAAGCCTGGCAAGGGCTCCGAAAGCCGCAAGATTGATCCTGCTCGGCCCAGACGCGAAGTTGAAGACAGAGTCGGAAGAGGTAGAACTGGAATCGGTCGGGTCGCGATGAACAACGTTTTCAGTGACGTTGCCGCCCATCAGCTGATCGTGGCTATATCCGCTACTACCGGCATCGTGACTGAAGTGCACGAGGCCGGCAAGTTTTTGGAGAGTCTCCCCTACGGTACCATCACTCGAGTGGCCCCGAGTGCCTTCTCCGGCGGCGCTTTCATTTTCAGCGGCCACAAACGCGGAAGGCAGGCGAGAAGCCTGCGCAAGGAAACCCGGGACTGAATCATCTACATGATGATCGTCGGCATTGGTGATCGCAGCCAGTTTGGTGGCCGCATTGTATCCGGTAACGTCCACGAAGCTGTCGAGCGGCGCTTTGGCCGGGTCATGCGACGGCAATGCCAAATGGGGATCGCTGAGTGTGTAGATCAACGCACCGGTGAGGGTGGCGAAAGTACCATACCCTCCGTGAATCAAAGTCGGATTGGATGTCAGCCGCGAGAATAGATGTTCCTCGGTGGAGTCACCTCCAATCTTCGCGTCGTTCATTCCTCGCAGGGAAGGTGTGGCCAAACCGGGCGTGCTTGATCCAACAGAACCGTAGTCCTTCCACGATTTCGAGCCTGCGGATTGCTCAGCGGTGCGAGGCGCTTCCATTGCCGAGGCCGCGGTCGAGATTTGGCTCGCCCCGACAAAAACGCCTCTCTGAGTGAGCGACGGCTTTTCGTCGGAATCCGCGACGATGGCGTGACGGAGGATAGCTCGCTTCCAGAGCTCATATTCGGCATACTCCACCGCGGGGCCGGTGCTGTCGTCATGCGGAAGAATGTCGTTTGCCTCCGACGCCTTGAGTTCGTCCGCAATGGCGACCGCCAGGAGAGCCAGCGAGAGCATTCCGAACCCGGACGGGCGTTGTAGCAATGCGAGGGTGGCGAGCACCGTCCTGTTGGTTATTTCAAGCTTCTGAAATATGTTGTGCAGGTGTACTTTAACGGTTCCATCTGAAACGTTTAGCTGGTGCGCGATCTCCTTGTTCGACATTCCTTCTGACACCAGTCGTACAATTTGACGTTCGCGCGGCGTCAATAGCTCCAGTAGGTTGTCGATTTTGCTGCTGTCGGTTTTCTCGACGGTTGGCGAGAGATCGGACTGCTCCAAAAAGCTACGCTTCGTCATCAGTCGCAGCGATCGCAGCACAGCGTCCGGTGCAACATGCTTCGCGATTGCATCACACGCGCCAGCAGCGATGGCCAAGGTTAGATCGTGGTCCGTGTCGGAATCTGTAAAGAACACCAGGCGCGTGGGCAGCCGATCAGCTTTCGCAATGACGAGGATCTCGGATGCCGTTAGATCTGGCAGGGTGTCAGCAAGAAGTGCAACGTCGGGTGTCAAATTCCGCATCGCTTGGATGCAGCTTGTCCCGTCGCTGCACGACGCGATGACGTCGAAGTCCGGCTGTGCCCCGAGTATCGACTCTAGCCCCCGTAGAACGATCGGCTGTCGATCTACGATCACAAGCCGGACGGGCTTGAGTATCCGCTCTTTCGCAGACGTGTCTAACATGGACTCTGCCTCGACCCGGCCGTCTATGTCCTTCGGCATATAGCCGAGACCGAGTGAAGTCATTAAAATACAACGAATAGAATAAAGAAAGAGATTTAATCCGGTTTAACCATATCTAAAATCGCGAATTTGACGTGCAAATGTGCCCATTTGCCGTAGGTCCTAGCCTTTTGCCGAACAGTACGGCGACGCCAGGCCGTTGGGTGGGCTTCGAGTGGGGCACACGAACGGCTCACGGCCGTCATTCCAACGCTATTGGTCCCGGCGGCCAGAACGCCATCTTGGAAATTGTCCGCCCCTGAGACGAGACTTTCAGAGCGCGCTCGCGATCCGCGCCTGGCGCGCTTCACAACTCAAGGCCGATCAGCTGTTCGGAGACTGATCGTTGGCTGGGATGCTGTTCAGCCGCAGCGCAGGCTGCCGTCGGCGAGTCGACGACATCAATTGCAGGTCCGCGACAGGTCCGTATAAGCGCAAGCTGGAGTCGCGGGCGCAGGCCGTCCCTTGAATGGCGGACCAGCGCGTGCTGGCCTTCATCGCAGGAACCATATCTGTGGTTGCCAGTTGACTGCTGTTGAGCTGCACGCCGGACAGCAGCTTGACGAGCCGGCATGAGTTCTCGCGCCGAACATCCGTCGGGGGGTTGATCCCATGATGGACCACGCGACCAGGGTTGGTAATCGGTTGTTAGCAGCGTTGCCGCCGGCGGATTTTGCTTTGCTTGCACCTCATCTGCGGAAGATCGGGATCGAGCGCGATACGGTGCTCGTCCGATCAGGCGATCGGATCGAACATCTTCTCTTCCCCCTGAGCGGCGCGATAGCCACTATCATGGAGTTGCCGAACGGGCAGACGGTCGCCACGACGATAGTGGGCCATGAAGGGGCTGTGGGTCTGACGTCAGCGCTTGGCGCCTCCCACTCGCCCGTGACGGCCGTTGCTCGCATCGCCGGGACCGCGCTGCAGATCTCGCCCGCGCAATTCCTGACAGCGCAACATTGCAGCCCCGCCGTCGCAGCGATGGTGCAAGTGTTCACGAGATCGTTGCTGACGCAACTCCAGCACGTGGCTGCCTGCAACGCATTACATTCTGTCGAAGCCCGCTTGGCGCGCTGGCTGCTTCACATTCACGATCGGGCAAATGGCAGCGATCTCCTCCCGCTGACCCAAGAAACGTTGTCGGAATTGCTGGGCGTCCGCCGCACCACCGTCACACATGTCGTGAGCACAATGCGGACATCAAGAGCACTAAGATCCAATCGACGTGGCCAGCTTGAAATCGATCGGCCGCGGCTCGAAGCCATGGCATGCGAATGCTACAAGGTCATGAGCCGCAGAATCGATCGGATCGTCTCGCAGAGCACGGTCGGGCTCGTTCATAGGCCTCCAGCGCGGAGCGCCTCCCGCTCGCCTGGCGGCCGAATAGCCGGGACAGGCTCTTAGAACCAGTTCGTTTTCGCGAACCACCCCGCATTTGCCCGCGCCATTCGGCAAACCGCGCGAGGCTCGGTCGCTGCAAACGTCCGATCCTGCGCGGCATTTCTTTCGACTTTGCGGCCGGCTCCCGGCCGAAGCGAACAATGGACGAAAATTCCTGTCATCCACTCGCCTTGGGACGCTCGTCACAACAGCCCGACTTCTTGCGAATGAGCGGTATGGCCATGAGCTTTGCCTGTGCGAAGCCGGAAGGCCCACCCGCGGTCCGAGCGGGGTTGTTGGCGCTGCCTGCCTTGCGCAGCTTGCGCTGAAGATTCTCCTCTCGACCTACCCGCTCTCTGAGCTTTTCAAGTTCCGCAAGCTCTGCCACCAGCGCCTCGAGACGTTCTCGAAGCAGCGCCGCAGGACTCTCCGCTCGAACGCGGATATTCATGACACGCTCCTGATCGAGGTCTTGAGAAGAAGTCGCATAAGGTCAGGAAAAGTATGTAATTCACCACAATCGCATGAACATTTGGCAGTGTTTACACCGCAAATCGCGCTGCGGCGGTGCAACAAGGGACGACTCGGCCGGAGTTTAAGAAAGGTCCAGCCCTGCCAAACCGTACGGCGCCGCAGGCTCACGCATGGGCTGAGAAGACTGCTATCGGCTGGATTCGGCTGCACTCGAAATCCTGGTGTTAGCTCCCGGACACTCGGCCTTGCGCTTTTCCTCGTCTTCTTCTGCGCAATCGAGCCCACCACTTGCGTTTGGAATTCCAGAGCTGCCGCCGGTTGCGAAAGGCCCTTTCGCACTGCCTCCGCCACCGCCAGACCCGCCGCTACCGCCGGATCCGCCACCGGCTGCCCCTCCTCCGGCGCGAGATGATTTAGCAGAGCCCCCGCCAGGGGCTCCCCCGCCCCCTGTTGACCCGCCGCTGGAGCTCCCCGGTCCCGATACGGACGACCGGTCGTTATCGAAGAACGACGATTGCCTCCCATCCTTCTGCGTCACTCCACGCAGGCCCCCCGAGCTTGCAATGGCTCCTGAGGTCAGGGAAGTGGATAGAAGCAGAGTCATCACTGGGGGTGTGACGGCCGCAAATCTTCCGCAGGTTTTCAAGAACGCCCGCCGGTCGTCATCTTCGTTGCCGTCCCGGGTCACAACACGCTCTCCTCGGTTTAAAATATTAATTCACGGTATTATACATTAAATGTCTTTTCAACCGATAATTTTCTTTATGTGAGTGGCGTTGCTTGACGTGCGCCGTCAATTGATCGTGGGCAATCTCCCTGCTCGTTCTTGTACTTTCTGGCCTTTCGGGCGCAGCTTCGGAGTTGCGCTCGCCATTTAATATGATTAATTTGCGTTTTAACGGACGTCGAGCGCAGGGCTCGATTGCAACGGGTGATGACGATGCCACTGCAATTCCACCGGTCTGTCCGGGACATGGAGATCTGGAGCGCAACCAGCGAGGGCTTCTCGTTCGTGATCAGCTTCGGAAGCCCGAGAGGCCCCGGCTTTCATGGCCGCGCCGGCTATTTGGCGAGTTGGCGTCCGCTCCACAAAAACCAGGCGGCAATCAAGATTGGCGGTTCGCCCTTTCGAACGTTAGCCGAGGCCGAAGGGGCCTGCAGCGACATGGCTGGGCTTCTGGCGCCACGATAACCCCCCGCGCACGTTCGGAAGAGCCAGACACCCCATTATTTTACGCTCGCCGGATCCTGATGCAAAAGATCAGGGGGATCCATCTTACGTGACGCGGCATGCAGCTCATTTCGCGAAATCGCCAATGCCGCGAGAATCGTGCGATTGCTGATGTCCAGCTTTTGGAAGATATGATGAAGGTGGACCTTGATCGTACCGTCGGCAAGGTTCAACCGACGTCCAATCTCCTTGTTCGATAGACCCTCCGACACGAGCCGCATGATTTGCCGCTCCCGGTCCGTCAGTTGTGCCAGGGGCTTCTCATCGGGGCGGGCCTCATCATTGGCTAGCCATGCGCTCGGCGAGGCCGCTGCTTGGCCCTGGGCGGCTTTCCGCAGGGTTGAGACCAGTATCTCGGCATCCGAATCCTTTGAGAGGACGATGCAGGCCCCCTCCAAGGCCAGCCTTTGCAACTCACAATCGGCCGCGACACCGGCGAAGAAGACGACGGCGGGACTTGGGCCTGAAGCGTTTGCGGGAGCGAGGATCTGCTGCCGGCTGACATCAGGCAGTGCAGCATCGACGAGCGCGACGTCCGGCACAAGAAATCGGATTGCCTCATTGCAGCTTGCGCCATCGCTGCAGGACGCAACGATCGTAAAATCACGCTGCGCTGCAAGAACGCTCCTGATCCCTTGCAAAACGATCGGATGTCGATCCGCGATGACAATTCTGGTGCGGTGCATGCTTCCCCTGCCTATCGCTAACAACCCCCCGTGCAGCCGTTTAATCCAACAATTTCTTCAAAACGCGAGGATGACGGGTCCGCTCGGCGACAACGTCACACAGTCTCAAATCCTAGACAGCCGAACGTTCGACGACTGCCCCACGGTAACTTGACCGGCAAGTATGCGCAGCACCGTAAGAATGCGGTGCGAAAGCAGCGTTGTTTCGACAACGCATGATAGATTCGATCAGCAAATTCCCCCATAGAATGTCTAGGCGCAGGGATCGGCTGCTGTGTCATGATGGTCAACATCCAATTAACTTCGTTGGCACCGTTATTACCAACGATATATTGGGTTATTCACGATTCAAATCTAACATTCGACGAAGTTTCGACGAACACAAGATCGTTCAAAAAAGCAGCGTTTTTGAAGGGAGGAAAAGTAATACTATTCATCAAGGCGAAGCTGGTTAGTAAAGCACGAAAACGGCTGCGTCGCGCAGCCAGTGTAGCAACGACGAAATCCGGTCACCCAAATTGGAGCTGCATATTCGTCAATTCAGCAACTTCAATGAGCGGTCATGGAGGGCATCGTTGGCAATGAGTAGGTGGTCACATGTATTCTTCAGCAGTTTTGCGTCAAACTCATCAGGCTCTCATCATTCAATTCACTGAATTGCAGAACTTGCGTAGCCGCGTGTCGAAGGCCGAGCAGCGATTGCTTGCGCCGAGGCGACGAGCCCGGGGGCGGAGGGCGAAGCGACCGCTGGTTCGGAGGCACGGGCCCAGCCGGTAACTCCGACCACCACGCACACTGGCGCAGCGGCACGGGTGATCGTGCTTGCCGGACCCCGGTTTGACCTGATAAGCCCCCCTCCTGTTTCGGTTCGGAGGTAGTGGGGACGGCTTCCATGGAGAACGATGACTGGGCATCTATGACCACAGCTGAGCTGTGGCGACTCTACGATGAGGTCACTGCTGTTCTGAGTCGCAGGATGACCGCGGAAAAAGCCAAGCTCGAAGAGCGGCTTCGCAAGATCGAAGGTAAGACCGGGGGGCAAACCGAGGGACGTGCACGCCGCCCCTACCCTCCCGTGCTGCCGAAGTATCAGAACCCTAAGAACCCGTCCGAAACCTGGTCCGGCCGTGGTAAGCAGCCTCGATGGCTGAAGGCGCAGCTTCGCGCCGGCAAGAAGCTAAACGATCTCTTGATCGACCGCCCGTCCGCACAACGGCGCCGCCGGGCTGGCTGAACCTCCGACCGGTCCCCGGGACGATGGTGTCAGGGCTGGGCCGCCAGGCGCCACTTTAGCGAGTGCTATCTTCTTTCCCGTTAGGACTGCCGTCGCGACCACCGTTGCCCTTGCCATTATTGCCCTGCACAACATTTCCGCCAGAACTAGCGATGGCGGATGAGGTCAGAGAGGTCGAAAGCAGCAGCGTCATCACGGGAGGAGTGACGGCGGCAAATTTTCCGCAGCTTCTCAAGAACTCACGGCGGTCGTCACTATTGGAGTCGGTCGGGTTCATCAGCGCTCTCCCTGCGATGGTCATAGAAAATAAGCGGATTTGGATGCATCGCAAGTTAAATATGTTAATTCAACCAATTTAATTGCCACCTTCCGCAAGTCCACGCCACTAGCGTGCCATGTCCCGGGAGCTATTCCTTGGCGAAAGGAATGCACGAAAACGCAGCGTGGACACACGCTGAACAGGGGAAACCGATGCCCGCGAGCGGCCAAGCGTTCTTTGATTCGAGGCGGTTGATTGACGGCGGTCCGGGACCGAAACAACGCGATACTAAAAATAATTGAAATCCCAAAAATATAACTCTAATTTTTGAATCGGCGGTTCGCCCGGGCAGGTACCTCATGTCCACTCCGCGAAGGCCGTCGATTTTAGATGGACGCCGTCGGTACGAGTCAATTGACGACGACGCAAATGGGCTTTTCTGATGCATTCAAAGCTCGATCCCAGCATGTCTGATCACAATTTGGACCAGTGGCTCGCCTTCGCGCGCGAGTTCTTGCAGGCTCTGGCAGCTCGCAAGAGGAAGCAGTTCGATCGGAGGGTGTCGATCGGAGACCTTCTCACCGAGCGCGAGGATAACGCCGCAGCATATGGCTTTGGAGAGGGCAGCACGATGTACGACAACGTGCTCGTTCTTGGGCGCGTCAAGGTCGGACGGAATACCTGGATTGGACCGGGATGTATTCTGGATGGTTCAGGTGGAGATTTGCAGATCGGCGATTGGTGCTCCATCTCTGCTGGCGTTCAAATCTACACGCATCACACGGTAAACCGCTCAATTTCGCTCGGCCGGGATCCCATCGATTGCGCGCCCACCTCGATCGGCAATGGAGTCTACATCGGGCCGAATTCGGTGATTCAGATGGGTACAACCATCGGCGACCGCGCCATTGTAGGCGCGAACTCGTTCGTCGATAGAGACATTCCCGCGGGTGCAAAGGCGTTCGGCTGTCCAGCGCGAGTTCAGCTTGCGTCTAAAGCCACATAATGCAAGCCGCATTAGGCGCTCCTGGGAAGGCCGGACTACCGGTGCTTCACGATGCGGCTCGAGGATCTATTCGGTGATTCCGGGCTCATCTCCGTAGTCATTGCAAAGATCGATGGCGGCGTCTTCGTTCTCAATACCTGGCTCATGAGTTGCCGCGTGCTGAAGCGCCAGGTCGAGGACAAGATCATGTATGAGATTTTTCGACTCGCAGAGGTGGCCGGTTGCATGACAGTGCGCGTCATTTATCTTCCGACAACCAAGAACCGTATCGTCGCCGAATTCTACGAGGAGTTTGGTTTCGCGCGTATGGAAGACTCCGCAACCCGAAAAGAGTTCGAGCTGGAGGTGAGGAAGTATCAGGTGCATTCGACAAGATAGATGTTGCCCGGAGAGCCTATGAAGCCGGCTGAAGTATTAGCGAAGTTGCAGGAAGTATTCGACGGAATCTTCCTCGAGAAGATCGCGGCCACCCCCGAGCTCTCGGCGGCGGACGTCGATGAGTGGGACTCGCTCATGCAGATCTCGCTCGTGATCGCCGTCGAGCAGAAGTTTCGCGTTCGATTTCGCGTTGGCGAGGTCGAGGCGGCGCGGAATCTGGGTGAGTTCGCCGACCTAATCGCGAAGCGGATGGAACCATAAGAGTTGGACATCGCGAGTGCGTTCGAAGCTGGGCAAACGGCACATCCCGCTGAGTGCACGAGATCCGTGACGCGCGCCTGCCTTCAAGCTCAAGAGAAGTTGACGAACGGCGCTACTCCAAAGGCATAAATCGCTTCCGATTTAATATTTTTAATGTTATTTAAATATTGTTAATATGAACCAACATGACTGCCGCGATCAAAACTACAACCCGCACAGTTGGTGTTGCTACTTTAGATAGCGTTTGATCACGCTGGCTAGCTGGGGGAGTACAACTGACGTGGTCGGCAAGCGGATCCGCGTGAATGCCACCTACACCGACCTGTTCGGCGCCAACGAGAACGTGACCAGCGCGGCCACGGCGACGGTTGCCGCGGCGAGTGCCACCACTACGCTGTTCACCACCCAGACGCCTGTCATCACCAATGCCAGCGACGGAGTAGGTTATGAGTTGGGGATGCGCTTCACCAGCGACACCTCCGGCTCGATCCAGGCAATCCGGTACTACAAGGCTCCGAGCGAGACGGGCACGCATATCGGCCACATCTGGTCGGCCACCGGCCAGGAGCTGGCGACGGTCACGTTTACCAACGAAGGCGCATCGGGCTGGCAGCAGCAGGCGCTCGCCACACCCCTGACCATCCAGGCCGGCACGACCTACATCGTCTCCGTCAACATCAACAGCAACTACGTCTCCACCACGCAGGGCTTCGCCTCAGCCAT
>NZ_FMAE01000040.1 GCF_900094575.1 Bradyrhizobium yuanmingense
GGTTGAAGCTGCCGAAGGAGCTTCGTCGATCGCTCGCCTGTACCAACATCGCCGAGAACATGATGGGCACCATTCGCCGCGTCACGCGCAACGTCAAACGCTGGCGGGATGCCGGCATGGCCTTGCGATGGGTCGCGGCCGGCATGATCGAAGCCAACAAGGGCTTCCGGCGATTGAAGGCGCATAAGCAATTGCCGGTTCTGCGTGCGGCCCTTCAAGCTCACCACGATCGCATGACGATCAAGCCCATTGCCCATGTCACGAGGGCCGCGTAATCATTCGTTCCGGCAACGTCGGCCCGACGTAGTTCAACAGCGATCGGGACATCTCCTTCAGGTTTGCGTTGCAGGCGTTTCGAGATATCCGTGAGCGTTAGGACAATTAGCTTCTCTCCATCGGGGCATCTTCATGGCAACAGGTCTCCGCACCAGCCGATTTAGACGCCTTGCTCATGTTGCGACGTGAGGCCGACAAATCTCAGCCGTTGTCGTTGGCCGGCCGTGGTGGCCGGTAATTTTGGACGCCGATCCCCCAGCTTAGGGGGGCAAAATTTGAACACGATGACGTAATTGCGGTCGGCGCTCGTGGCAGACAACCTCCGTTATCGTTGAGCCCTCGCAATCAAATGATTCGAAGGAGCTCCCATGAAGCAGTACGTCGGGGTGGACGTCTCACAGAGAGAAACCGCTGTGTGCGTTGTCAACGAGACTGGTCAAGTAATCTTCGAAGGAAAAGCCAAGGCCTAATCCTGGTGCCTTGACTGATCTGAGCAAACATGCGCCTCATGCCGAGCGTATCGGCTTCCAGACCGGTGCGATGGCGAGTTGGCTATGGCATGAACTCCGCAGGGTCGAGCTTCCGGTGGTCTGCATCGACGCTCGGCATGCGCACGCAGCCTTGTCGGTCCGAATGAACAAGAGCGATCAGAATGATGCGCGAGGCCTTGCCGAACTGGTGCGGGTTGGACGTTATCGAGAGGTCAAAGTCAAAAGTGCGGAAAGCCAGAAGATCCGAGCGATCCTGTCGCCAGATCTCGGCTAGTGTCCATGCGCCGAGACATCGAGAACCAGGTTCGCAGCTTGATCAAGGAATGTGGATTGCTATTCCCTCGCGCGATCGGCCAACAGTTCCGCAACCAGGTCAGCGAACTCTTGGGCGTCGATCATTTGCTTCTCAGCGTGATATCGCCGCTGCTCTCGATCCATGAGAACGTTTGTCAACAACAAGGTAAATTCGACAACGAGGTCCGCCGGTTGGCAAAGCTGGACGAGACGACGCGTCGCCTGATGACGGTCCCGGGGGTCGGTGTCGTGACGGCCCTAACGTTCCGCCACACGATCGATGACCCCTCGCGCTTCCGATCGGCTTCGACGGTCGGCGCCTATCTGGGCCTTACCCCTCGCCGGAACCAATCTGGCGAAACTGACATCACTGGCAAGATATCGCGATGGGGCGACCGGCTTCTCCGAAGCTACCTGTTCGAAGCGGCGACCGTTCTGCTTTATCGGACGAAAAAATGGTCCTCGCTTAAGGCTTGGGGAATGAAGCTCGCAAAGCGAATTGGCGCGAAGAAGGCGAAGGTCGCCATTGCTCGGAAGATCGCCGTGATTCTCCATTGCATCTGGGTCGACGGAACGTCGTTCGACTGGGGCCAGGCGAAGCCCGCCTAATCTCGTCTCGTGAATTCCTAGTCCGCCGGGCTGGCGATGTCCCGCTGGGACGGTGGTCGTGGTGACCTCCGTCAATCGGCTGGTGGCGGTTGCTACCGCACTCCGCCCAACACGTTGAGGCACACGGCCCGGACATCATCGTGAGGCGCTTAGCGACCTCGGAAAGGACCATGACTCAGCGATGCATCAACGGCTAACAATCGTAGATAAGCCGCGCTCGCCCCGTCTCCGCAACCCGACCAGCTCCAAGGGAGCAAGCGCTACCGCCGTGCCAAGTGGAGAGCAGGGAAGCAAGGAGGTGGCTTGACATCAAACCGCAATTAAAGGGCCGATTGACACCCCGGCTGAGCGCTTACGGTCCGTTTAGCTGGGCCACTTCCTTTGAGCGTGTGAAGCCAGCCAGCGTACAAGCGCGTCGTCTGCCGGACTGGCCGACGTTGTCTCACCGTCCATTTGGGCACCATGGTAGAAGTTAGCGGTCACGTGACTCGGCGCTCATCTGAGAGAAGAAGCGCTGTCCCTACCACGCGCCGCTAACTCCACCGCCAGCCTCAGCGACGGAAGAAGGCTGACGGTAGGATACATCCACCGCAAAAAGCCGCGGCACAACTGCCAGAGTTGGCCGTCCCCTCCTCCACGACCAGTCTCTAAGCTAGTGCCTCAGGCTTGCAGAGATGGGAGACACCGCATGGCCAAACGCGTACGCATTCGTTGCATAAACAAGACTGACAGGCGAAGCGCACACGAGAGAATCAAAAATGTCGGCGGGCTAAATTCAGACGGAACGCGATGGAAGCTATCCGTTAAGAAGACTATCCGAAACCTCGAAAGCCGCGAGTGGGAGTACTACGTCGAAGAATCAGGCGTCACTGTTGAGGTCATCGTCGCTACCGACGGGCGACACAAGTACATCAAGACAACAGTGGACCGAATTCAACCGGACAATCTCCTTTCGCTCCCTGAATTTCCGTGATGATTGTCGATCACAGATCGCAGGCAGTGCGGGCGAGACTCGGCGCTGTTCGGTTGCGTTGGATCAGACGCTGTCCCTACCCCGCCCGCGCTGCCGGTGAAGTTAGCGGCACGTGACTCGGCACGAGTGCTGTCCCTGCCGCGCGCCGCTAACCTCGGGCCAGCCTCAGCGGCGAAAGAAGCTGACCGCGCTTCCCGTGGGGAGTGTAGCCCACGCGCCTCAAGTTGTATGGGCGAAAAGTCTGCCGGGCACCTACCTGAATCGGCGGCGACATTCTGTCGAGCTAGGGCTTTATGCAGCGACGCACGGGCGACGTCGGACATTGGACGCCGCGAATCCGTTGGATCGAATGCTGGGTGCGTCACCCGATCCGCAAATTTTCCGCTGAGTCTTTTCCGCGATTTTTCACGATGTCGAAGCTGACTTTGCGCCCTCTGCGAGCGAAGTAAAACCAGCCTTCTCAACCGCGGAGATGTGGACAAAGACGTCATTGCCGCCCGAATCCGGTTGAATGAACCCGTAGCCCTTTGTCGGGTTGAATCATTTCACAGTACCAATAGCCACTTTCAGTTCTCCGTTTTCAAATCAAAGCTAGGGTGCGCGGTCGCTCCTAGTGGCGCGCCAACGCCCATGGCTTCAACAAGCTATAGCCGGGCGGCGTGGTCGTCTAGCCTGCAGGCAAGCGCGTCGGCTCGGGCGATTTCGAGCAGATGGCGCCGATCCGCCCGCTTACTACCCGAGTAAGGAGCCCTGTTTTTATGCTGCGCGCAGAAGCGCCGACCGACATTCCGCCAACACCAGTCCCCAACAAGGTCAAGAGCACGCCGTTTGGCTCGGGTGTCGTCGTGCTGTCGATTCCGATGGCGGAAAAACTGTTGGTGCTTACCGTGCTGTTGCTGAAGCCGGCAACGCCTTCCATGACGTCCCAGGTTCCGCCGCTCCAGATCAACGCCTCGATTCGAATCTCGCTGTTCACCTCTGTAAAACTCGCGGACGTGGTCGACCGCGAAGCCGTGAACTGATTATAGCTGAGGATGGCCGGGTCGTTATACCACGAGCGGACAAACCGCTGCGCGGGCGTGTCCTGCCACGCCGGCCCGGTGATAATTCTGGCAAACCCACCAGCGAACGGGTTTCCTCGCCCGTCTTGTATTCGACCCCGATACTGCCAGCTGTCGAGGACGTCGAATGGCCCGTGGTTTACGCTTCCAGCGAGGTGACCACGCCTGCAGGCCTCGCCTTCTCGAAGGAAGGTCGGGCCTTTGCTGCGGAACGCGGCTGGAACGGCAATATGCACCAGTTTATCGAGTTTCTCAGTTCGCACTGCCCTGAAAAGAAAGGATGGTTGAGCGTTAGGTTAATCCAATGATGTGGAGCTTGTCCGCTCTCGACATGGAGCGGGTGTTTGACAGATCGTGGACGGCATCGAAAGGGCAAGAGCTGCTCTCCGTGCTCCACCCGCAATTTACCAGTTTAGCGAACCGGCGGAACTTGCCCGATCGATTGCGTCCCCGCTGACTTCCGCTCGCGCCGGATGCCCATCGCGTTCAGTAACCGCGCGATGCCGATCATCATCAGCACTCCGGCAACACTGACTACGATCTGCATCGCAAGGCCCTTCGAGAGGTCGAGCAGCGCAAGATGGCTGGCGAGCGCCAGAAGGACGCCGAAACAATAGATCGGCAGCGAATTCTCGCCACAGCACTTCGCGCAGCTCAGCACCGGCGTCGATAGCCCCTCCCAATTCCGCGGAATGAATCGTAGCGCCACAATTGCAAGAGCGACAAAATGCAGCAGCCGTATCGGACTGAGATTCGATTTGTCCGGTGGAAATAGCAGGTCCCTCAAAGTTTGCGAGACCAGCGGCTCGATCCTCCAACTCTGAGCAAGAACCAGGCCGAAAACTAGATAGAGAAACGGCCAGAATAAGCGTCAAGCGCGCCATCACCCACGGCCGGAATTTCTCTCCCTCAATGACGCACCATGCGCCCAGCACGATCAGAAACTGCCAAGCCAGCGGATTGAAGAACCAGACGCCGTTGGGCCAGGCCGGAACGCTCCAATCAAAGACGTGCACTAGCGCGTAGAGCGACAAGGACACCCCAAGCGTGACGTTCGGCGCTCGCAGCAGCAGCCACAGCAGCGGCGCGAACAGCACGTGAAAAATCACAAAAACCGGCAGGACGTCAGTGTTGACAGGCCGGTATTGCAGGATTGCGGCGTGCGCGAGGGTCGCACCCGGACGTTCGAGCAGAATTCGCGTATTGCTCCCGTCGGCGAGATCATCGCTGCCCGTAAGATAGACCAGGATAGCGCAAGCAAGTGTAAGCAGTAGAAACGCCGCGTAGATGTCCCATCCCCGGCGTAGCGAACGGCCGATCATGCCGCTCCAGCCTTCGCGCTCACGCACCCTGCCGTAGGCCAACGCACAGGTAACGCCCGAGAGGAACATGAAGATCTCGGCGGCATCGCAGAAACCGTAGTTGCGCGGTGTCAGCCAGCTCCCGATGTTATTGGGGACATGATCGAGAAAGATCCACCATAACGCGATCCCGCGATAGACATCGATACGCAGATCGCCGCCGGCCGCTCTGAACTCCGGCGGAGTCTCGCCGAACAATCGCCTCGAGGTTTGAGTTCGATCGTCCATCTGTTGGCCCGCGTCCGCGCCTCATAGGGTCGATGATAACGCGCTCCAGCTATCCGATGGATGATGAGGGCTCGTTCGTCGCCCAGCCGTCCCGAGCGCCAGGGTCGGGAGGGTCATCGTCTTCCCAAGGGGCTTCCGGTATTTTTTCGCCAACGCCCCGTATCAAAAGTTGCTTTCGCATTTCGGTGAGGCGGGCCCGGCAGTACTCGCGGTAAACCATGTCGAGTATAATGGACATGATCGAACCTCTTCCTGATCACCATGTTGACGTCCCATGTGACAGATTTCGACCATTTCATCCGGCAGCTAAAAAAGAACAGTGCCGGGAAGTCATTGGGTCCGACGAACCTTAAGGTGATGCGGCGATCAAGGCACGATAGGAGACCGGATTAGAGGACAGTGTTGTTCTGCAGAACTTCCGCCTGCGATGAGCAGTGCGATAAAGTCTTGCAGCCAGGGATGTTCAAACTGGATCCGACGGCAGCAATTTGAAATAGAGTAGTTACAATCATCTCCTCTTAAAGGAGATATTTGCACGCTACATTTGCAATCAGAAATTGCCGTAATTTTCTGGCCGCCACGTGAGCCAGTTCACATCAGCATCAATCACAGGTGAATGAGACTAGCCGACAAATGAAGTAGCTTCTTGGAATCTTGCGTACCTGAGGAGATGGTCGGTGCGCGAATTGCACAATACGGATACCGGCGGCTGGCCTGCCGCAATTTGACATTGTGGCTTATCAAGGCTGGAGATCCTCATGTCTATGGACGCTGCCACTTTCGTATCGCATCGATTCTCGACGCGCGAGCATCCGGAGCGGATGCGACTTCCACTATGGCGCGAGAGGTTTGTGCGGGGAATAGTTCACGTCGATATCGAACCTCTAACGAACGTTCCGTTTCAAGCCGACGCAACATTGCAAGCGCTCCGGGGTCTACGCACGCTCGCACTGAGAGGCTCTCCCATGTGCTTCAAGCGCTTGCGGGCGAGCGTTGCTGACGGCGACGACTCAATCGGCCTCATTGTCTGCTTACCCGGCAAAACTCGCTTGTCGCAGCGCGGGCGGGACATCGAGCTTTGCGCCGGCGACGCAACCTCGATTCTGCATTCGGAACCCGCTACCGTCACCTATATCGACGGAATGCTATTAGGTCTCGCGGTACCCCGCGAGGCCCTTGCGCAGCGCGTGGCAGATATCGAGAGCCTCGCCATGCGGCCGATTCCGCAGAGAAATGAACCACTCCGCCTCCTCATGGCCTATCTGAAGTCAGCATTTAAGGAGGGGGCTCTGGCCGCCCCCAAGCTGCGTGATGCGATCGTAGCCCACACCTGTGATCTTGTTGCGCTCGCGGTCAGCGAGTGCGCCCCCTTGGGCGAGAGCGATGCGAGTGCGATCGTGGCCGCGCGCCACAGCGCCGTACTCGACTACATCGCGGCACACTTTCAGAAGCCCGGGCTTAGCGTCGAGGAGGTCGCTCATCGCCAAGGCATTTCACCTCGCTATCTGCAGCGCCTGATGGCGTCATCAGGATCATCGTTCACCGGGCATGTGAATGAGCTACGTCTCCAACTTGCGTTCAAACTGTTAACCGAGGCGCGCGTCAGCGCGCAGCTAATTTCCGATATCGCGCTCGAGGTAGGCTTCTCGGATTTTTCGCATTTCAATCGCCTGTTCCGAGCTCGGTTCGACGATTCGCCGCGTGGGGTTCGTTACGCCAGCGGGGATCCCGGCCGAGCGACGTGCCCCTGATCGGCGCGTGCGCGACATCTTGCTAGCGAATGTCCGCATTCCCGCCTAGGGATTTGGAGCTATCCGCCTGGCAGTAGACCTATTATGCTCACATTGAGTTTTGTCGAGTTTGATTCATCGCGGCCCCGGAGCAGTTTGAGAAATTGGTCTTCGTCGCCCGCTTTCCTGCGCCGGCCGGTCGCGATCGGAACAATGACCTCGTCATCTGCATGACCGACAGAGCGGCCGTTGAAGGCTATATGCCGCAAAAACAGCGAAAACCTGTCTATCGAATTGATCGTACGATCGACGAGCAGCTGATTAAACGCTCCCATGAGAGGGTCGAGCAGTGTTCGGAAATCCTGAAACACCCACCGCCGAGTACCTTCCTGGGAGCAACGCGCCGCGACATAATGCCGAGGAAGATTGAGAATAGCAGGATTTTCCGGGCGCCAAGATCATCTTCCTTGTGATAAGCTGTGGCATGGACCGCGCGATGCAGCTCCGACATTTGAAAGAAGCCGAGCGGCACATAGCTCAAGGCAAGCGCCACATCTTTGAGCAGGAGGGACGGATAGGGTTCATGGTTCGTCAGGGCTATGACACCGGCGAGGCGCGGAAGCTGCTCGATAATTTCAAGGCCTCTCAAATGCAGCACCTGTAGCATCGAGACCGCATCCTCAGAGAACTAGAGCAGTAATGACGGCAAGGGCGCTCAAGTGCGGCTGCGAGCCAGCTAAGCGAACTCGGCTTCGACTTGGGGAGTGCTAGGCTGTTTACCGTCAATGGGCCGTAGCTGCTACGTAGGCCTTGTCCGCTATAGCGGCCAAATTCGTGCGGCAGCGCAATAAGCGAACTGGACCGATAAGAGATTGGCTTCAGCAACTGTCCCTGGCACTTTTCGGAGTGCGTGGCATTGGAAGTAAATGAAAGAACTGGCGCCCGGAATGAACGAAGGTGGCTCGCTGGATAGGCTCCGGCGCCACATCCGCATTCTGGTCGATATCGGGCGACTCGGGGGTGAAAAGGTCGATCTGCATCGCTTTCTAAATCAAGCGGTCGTTCAAGTCGCGCGCGCAGTAGAGATACACCACGTAAAGATTCTCCAATATCGTCCGCACTCCTCAGATCTCCTCCTAGTCGCAGGTGTGGGATGGAAGGATGGGGTCGTAGGGACCGCGACATTATCGGCCGACCTACGCTCTCCACCCGGGCGCTCGTTTCAGACGGCAGAACCCGTCACCGTCCAGAATCTCGGTGAACAACAAGAATACATTCATTCGGATCTTCTGAAGGAGCATGGCATCATCTCGTTGACCAACGTTCCTGTGCTTATAGATGGTGCAGCCTGGGGTGTGCTCGAAGTGGACAGCACCAAGGCGAGAGAGTTCACCGAGGACACGAGCGATTTTCTGACCGCCGCTGCCGCGCTGATAGGAGCCGTACTTCGCCACTATGCGCGGCCGGATGAAGAAGCGCGTTTGATGGCTGCTGCCGCCGAAGCTCAAAGGCGAGAAGTGCTACTTCGGGAAATGCAACATCGCGTCAAGAATAACTTTCAGCTCGTTTTATCTTCTATCTCCCTCCAAAAGCGCCGGCATCAGAGCACAGAGGTTCATCGCGAGCTGGATCATGTCGCTAGCCGTATCAACGCCATCTCGCTGGCGCATGATCAACTCGCCCCTCGACACGAAGGCCATAATGTAAACCTATCATCTTACATACGCGCACTTTGCAGCGCGATCCGTCAGCAGGTTGAAGGAGTCGAAATCGATGTCGAGTGCGACGAGCTCGAACTGAGCATCGACCGAGCATTGCCGGTCGGTCTCATCCTAAATGAGACTGCAATGAACAGCATTAAACATGCATTCGACCGGAACGGCGGCAGGATCAAGGTGCACTTGGTAGGCGGCGTCGGCTACGGCGAGGCCCGTCTAACAGTATCCGACAATGGGTGTGGCATCCAGAAATCGAACGAGCATGGATCGGGTCTTAAGCTGATCGCATCGCTTGCCAAACAAATCGGTGGCGACGTTCAGCAGCAAAGTGCCGACACGGGCACAACAACGACGCTCACGTTTCCGTTGATGACGTGAACCATTCGAGCCAAGGTTGAGCGGTTCTTCAATGGGATCAAGCAACGCCGTCGGCGTGGCTACGGCAGGCTCGCCGCCCACTACCTTGCGTTCTCCAACTCGCGTCAATCCGGTTGTGGCGGCGCATAAATGAGTCCGCGCCCTACCTAGCGGGCCTCTCATTTCTTGAAGCGTAGCTTGACGTCCGTGTCTACTAGCCGATTCGAAGAAGATCCTGTTGTACGTTGCTTAGAGGGAAATACAGTTCGACTATCGAATTCCACGTACGTCGTTCCATTTTGCGCAGCCATGCTCGCTGCTCCTTAACCTCATCTTCGATGAGATTGGTTTCAGATCCAACCTCCTCACTCGCCAGGTGACGTAGTGGCCGCGACAAAGTACTGGCCGTGCGCATCTGGATGCCGAGTGCGTAGCCCCTCACGGGCGATAGCTGATCTTGCCTTGGAAGGCTCCCTCCTCTCTTGTTTACAATAATGATTTACAACATCGAGTAATCTCGCCTCCCGAGCTATCCAGATCGCACTCTTAAGCAAACTCTCAAAGCCTCATCAGTCGCCGAGCACCTCTCATCCGGATGCGCTGATCTCTTCCGAAAGCTCTTCGCTCGACGAACTGATAAGCATTTATTGTGTTGCAGCGATCGGCCGAACGGCTAGAATCTGGCATTCGGTTTGATCGACATGGCAGGCAAACAAGCCAAGATACTTTCTGATCAAGCGGCGCGAGATTTGCTCTTCTTCGCCGGCACGACCCGGCATCCGGATAGAAATCGCGCTATCGTCCTCTTGTCGCTGAAGGCAGGCCTGCGCGCCGCCGAGATTGCCAAGCTGACCTGGGATATGGTTGAAGGCGCCGAAGGCGAGATTGGCTCGACAATCGAGGTACGGGACAGCGTCGCAAAACGGCGACACGGCCGCCGAATCCCGGTCCAACAGGATCTGCGACAGGCACTCATCGCCTTACGAAAGCTATCTCCGGGAAACGGACCAATCGCGCGATCGGAACGCGGCGGACCGATGACGCCACTCAGCATCGTGGTCTGGTTCAATCGCGCGTTTCAAGCGATTGGCCTCAGCGGCTGCTCCTCTCATTCCGGACGACGAACCTTTATTACGCGCGCCGCACGCCTCGTTCACAAGGCCGGCGGCTCCCTAAGGGATGTCCAGCTCCTGGCCGGCCACCGTTCGATCCAAACGACCGAGCGGTATATTGATGGTGACAGCGACGCCCAAAGGAGGCTGGTATCTTTGATTTAGGGAAGTCCCGATCATTGGCAGTGCCGGCGCAACCCCGGCACCCCACCGGAGCGGCGGTCAGATCCGCGGCCAGCTTGATCATCGCCATCTGCCGAAATGGCGCTGGCCTGCCCTCGTTGGCGCCTCAGATCGGCGTCGGCTCACCAGATCCGGACCTCCATCAGATCGTGCGCGCTCGAAACACACCGCCGCTATTTGACTGGATGGTCGAGACCTTCAGCTTCCAGGGGATCTCGGACAGGGTGGCCGCGTCTTATCTTCACGCCCATGGCGGCATCACCTGGCATGAGATCAGCCAAATAGTGCGTGATCCCGCTTGCGCCCTGTTAGACAGTTATTGGACCTACGAAAGCTGCCGCTACGACAAGACTCGGCGCACGTGCAGCCACCCCCGTTATATCCGCCGGTGCCCCGTTCCCAAGGCTCCACTGAGAAATGGCCATCTCAACCAGACTGCGTTCAGCTTCTTTCTGTTTGTCAGAGATGTCGCGGATTCCGATCTTTTTGGGTGGATCGATGGCCAGCTCTCGGCGGCGGGCGAACTTGGCGATGGGTCCGCTCAAGAGGCGTTAGTCGGTCCGACCCGTCATGTTTTTGGGGTTTCGGACAAGGTTCTGACGATGACGCTTTCATCCGTCTTGATGGCGGATCGCGAGGGCCGTCCTGATTGGTATGCAGTTGGCAGTGCCATGATCGTCGTGGATCGGCTGGTTCACAACTTTCTGGTCCGAACCGGTATTTTGCAGCAACTTGGCATGGTTCACCCTTACGGTCCCCGTTGCTATGCAGACGGCGGCTGCGCCGAGGTCTTGCGGCGCGTCTCGGCGCAGATCGACGCGCGCCAGTTTGACGGTGATTTTCCGGCGGATTTTCCGCGCTTTGTTCAGCACGCTCTTTGGCATTACTGCGCTGCTGACGGTTTGAACGTCTGCAACGGCAACAATATTGATGATCGCAAGTCATGCGATCTTTCGTCGTGTATTGTTTACAGTAATTGCGCCAAAACAGCGCTAAAATTACAGCAATGACGTTCTATTTCTGCGCAGTTTTGCGGCAATTAAAGTATTGACATCATTGCGATTTGACGACTCTGCTTTATTATACTTACGACGAGATGGTTTGAACACTCTTCTCGTCTTCAGCCAAGGAGACGTCCAATGACAAGACCGCCATTGCCGGGACCATCCCGGAAGACCAGCGACAACGCCGTTTTAGAAAGGGGCCCAAATCGGGCCCCTTCGGCTTTTCAGGAGGGCGAAATCGCCAAGCCCAATATTACGACCCGGAAGACACTCTCCGCCTCGGCAATCATCGTCTACGGGATCGACGCGACCGGCAAGCCGAAGGCCGGCCGGTTCCCGGAGCGCCAGGCAGCGGCAGCCAAAAAGGCCGCGCGCTCACTCAAGCTGGCTGTTTGCAACGTCGATCGACCAGCCCTTGTCGAAATCGGCGCGAAAATTCCGGTCGGACGCGTTCACGACCAAGGCAGAGCGCTTCTGCCCTACATCAAACGCAGCTTGTACGACGAGCTCGCGGCCGCCGTTCTTCCGGCGAGATCAAGTGCCGCCGCTGCAACAAAGGCCCCTCCAGCGAAGGCAATGGAGGCAGCAAAGTCCCGGTCCAAGGTCTTTATCGTTCTCGGCTTCGATGAAAACCAAAAGCCACGCGGCGCGCGATACCGCACATCCAACGAGGAGGAACTCATCAAACTATCGAAGGAGACGGCGCTCAATCTATACGAGCTGAAATCCGCCGACTCAATCAGCTTGGCGGGCGCTCTCCCGGCTGGAAAACTCCCAACCACCGGTGCCGCCTCTGTCCCTGAGATCCGCCAAGCCCTGTACAGTGAAGTCGTCGTGGGCATTTCGGACGACGCGGCCGCAGTACCGCGAGACAAGCTCGGCGGCCCTCTGCCTCCTCAGAAGGGATCTCCCGAAAGCTGGGAAATCATCGAGACCGGGCATCTCGTCATCGCCCAGGAATCTCCCGAATACGGTTGGGCCGAGGCGATTGTTGTCGA
This sequence comes from Bradyrhizobium yuanmingense, assembly GCF_900094575.1. Taxonomy (GTDB): domain Bacteria; phylum Pseudomonadota; class Alphaproteobacteria; order Rhizobiales; family Xanthobacteraceae; genus Bradyrhizobium; species Bradyrhizobium yuanmingense. The sequence goes on from NZ_FMAE01000040.1 coordinate 12,396, forward strand.
CCGGAAGGATGGCCTGTTGACCCTCCGCTATCGCGACTATCCAAGCTACCCAAATTCTACCGGAACTATCGCGCGGTCGCACTCCTAAGCCGCGGCAGCAAGTAAAGCTACGCGCTGCAAGCTAGAATGGCGCGAGCCGAACTCGCGCCGTTCCAATTACCTCCCGCCCCTTCAATCATCCATCATCAACAGGAGCAACCATGTCCTTGGACACGGATCGATAACGTACAGAGTCTTTCGCACTTTCAGGATTGACGGCTTCTTCTAGAATGAAGGAGCTTTGAATGAACGATGGGAATGCCATGGGTCAGGTGATCCAAATTGATGAGGCCCGGATTCGAGATCACCTGGGCGAGATGGTCCGCGGGACAGTGGAAGAGACACTGAACGCGATGCTGGAGGCCGAAGCGGACCAGCTGTGCGGTGCTGGGCGGTATGAGCGCAGCCCGGCGCGGCAGGACACGCGGGCAGGCAGCTACGAGCGAACGCTGCAGACCAAG
>NZ_FMAE01000103.1 GCF_900094575.1 Bradyrhizobium yuanmingense
AAGGAACTCGAGTACGGTGATCTGGATGATGGCTGACCGACCGCTCCCATTAACTGACGGTGAGAATCGTTCGCCGGTACGGGCAGTGAGATCGGCACAGCCTCGCGACGCGAGGTGGCACCTGCGGTGACGGATAGTGCGCCGAATTCGCTGGTCGACCACCAATGCGGCCGCTGTCGATTTGCTCGGGCCTCCTGAGGCGCACAACGATGCTCCGCGCTACCACGCCTGGGCTCGCCGCCCTGCGCGTGCCAATTACCTCATAACGTAATCGGGGAGGCGTGATGGGGTGGTATCCGCAGGAGAGACGTCACGCTCGGCATGCCGGACGAACTGTCCTGTTGCGCAAAACCTAAGCAATTGATTACGCTCAACAATATGTGTCGCAGGTTCCGCTCATTAGAAATGTCATCGGTGAGAGGATAGCCAGGCTCGGCTGATCGCCCTTTGTTCGACCCGCCGGAGGCGCGGTCGATGGTCGGGACGCCCTTCGTCCCGACGCCTTCCGGCGCGCCCCCGCGCGTAGGAGCGGTCAAGGATCGAAGACCGCCGGAGGCGGCGGCCCAAAGGCCGTCCTTGACGGCTCCGAGCACGGTGGCACAAGGACCAGCGCTGGCCACGAGAGGCCGTCAGCCGACCCGGAATAGATTCTTGCCCTGACCGCGGCGGCGCGGTGCTTTCTTGCTGCGTCCTTCATCGCGCAGCTGTTGTTGCTCGGCGATGTACGCCAGAACTGGCCCCAGCCGCTTGTTCTCGACAATCGCGGCCTGGTCGACCTGCTGTAGCTTGTCGAAGGTGCGGTACGGCAGCTCGCGCCCCTGGTGCTTGATCACAAAACGCCCGTCCGGATAGTCGAACACCGTGACGCGCTGACGGGCGAGGGGACGGGTCAGCTCGTTCGGCTCGAGCAGGAACAGCACCTTGTCGTACTGGAGCGTCAGATTGTTCGAGAGAGTGCGCTCCTCCTTCCAGGCAAAGGCGTCGTCAATATTGTCATGCGTCGCAAGCGGCCGGTGCAGATCCTTGTTGACCTGCCACTGCATTTTCATCCAGCGGCAGTTAGAGTCTCGGGGTTT
>NZ_FMAE01000022.1 GCF_900094575.1 Bradyrhizobium yuanmingense
AGCAGCTCGTTCAGCGAGGAGAGCTTCTTCTCGTTGATGAGGATGTAGGCGTCGTCCATCTCAACGCGCATCTTGTCGGCGTTGGTGACGAAGTAGGGCGAGATGTAGCCGCGGTCGAACTGCATGCCCTCGACCACGTCGAGCTCGGTCTCGAGCGACTTGGCTTCCTCGACGGTGATGACGCCCTCGTTGCCGACCTTCTTCATGGCGTCGGCGAGGAACTTGCCGATCTCGGCGTCGCCGTTGGCCGAGATGGTGCCGACCTGGGCGATCTCGTCGTTCGAGGTGACCTTCTTCGAGTTCTTCTCGAGGTCGGCCACGACGGCTTCGACCGCGAGGTCGATACCGCGCTTGAGGTCCATCGGGTTCATGCCGGCGGCGACCGACTTGGCGCCTTCACGCACGATTGCGGCGGCGAGGACGGTCGCGGTGGTGGTGCCGTCGCCGGCAGCATCCGCAGCTTTCGAAGCCACTTCGCGCACCATCTGGGCGCCCATGTTCTCGAACTTGTCGTCGAGTTCGATGTCCTTGGCAACGGCAACGCCGTCCTTGGTAATACGTGGCGCGCCGAACGACTTGTCGAGCACGACGTTGCGGCCCTTTGGACCAAGCGTAACCTGTACGGCGTTGGCGAGAATGTCGACGCCGCGCAGCATACGATCTCTCGCATCTACTCCGAACTTCACGTCCTTGACTGACATAGAGAATTCCCTCAGTTCCGTTTAATTCATCCTTCAGCGCCCCGGTTGGCTCTCCTCAGGAGGGTGAGCTGTGCGAGCCCAGGATTAGGCGACTTTCTTCTTGGAGAACACATCGGTGAGAACGCCCATAATGTCGCTCTCCTTCATGATCAACAGGTCTTGCCCATCGATCTTGACCTCAGTGCCGGACCATTTGCCAAACAGCACCCGCTCACCGACTTCGATGTCGATCGGAATTAGCTTGCCGGCCTCATCGCGGCCGCCCGGCCCAACTGCAATGACTTCGCCCTGGGAGGGCTTTTCCTTGGCAGTGTCGGGAATGATGATGCCGCCAGCGGTCTTCTCTTCGGCGTCGATGCGCTTGACCACGACGCGGTCGTGAAGCGGACGGAAAGTCATAGAGGTCTCCTGAGCGTTTGAACAGTTGAAGTTAGGCACAATGTGACAAGTATACTGTAGCAAGAGTCAGGCCAGAAATGCGCTGAGCGATCTATCCTTCTAGTTCTGCAAAAGCATTGCCCGGGCAGCGTGTGTGTTTGTCCGGAAGCAAACCCGCTGAGGTGCACAGCCCGCCCGGCTGTTGTGAAAATGACATTGCGCTCCTTCGAAACACCCGCAGAGGGCCCCGGGACACTTCAACGTTGCTCAGGCGGCGGTTGCACTGATCGAGAGGCCTCGGGTTTCGACGACGTCGGGATTGCACATGATTACCTGACGGTACAATCTAGCAGTTTGGCCGGCGAAGCGTGCGGTCTACAAGCTTTATGGAAGAGCGGCTCGTCAAATCTACCGTGGTCGTGCATGCGAATATGTATGCAACATTCTCGAAAAAGTCGGTGCTGTTTCTTGTAAGAGGTGGCGGTCTCCAAGGCAGGTCACCATCGAATTGTTACCAGATCGCCCGTGTCCAGCCGTGGCACGGCGCTTAAAGCCTACCGAATTGACCCTGGTCATTCGTACGCCGACAGCACTTGAAGAAAGTTGCACGGGCCACGAAAGCTCGATTGCGCCGAGCAACGCGTGCGTCGGGGCTTTGGCCGACTTCGTTCCTCGCCCACGAGTCCGAGGGAAGGACCGCCGGGAGCTACTGGCAGCGAATCTGAGATGGCGGCCATCGGTCGGCAGAGCACATTCTGCGAAATTGGCATCCATATCTGACAGGTGACACCCAAACGAAGGCGTTCTTTCGGCAACTCGAAAGAGCTAAGACGACGATCTGGTTCACTGAGGCCGCACTTTCCGACGATAAATCTCGAGATTTGCATCGCGAGGGATAGCCTCTCCGGTTGATGTCGATGGCATCCAAACAGCTGTCGTGGATCAAAAGGACTGGCGGATAAATGAATCTTATACCTTGATATACGTTGTGCGGCGGCTTCCGGCGTGTGAAGGCGGCTTCGAAGTCGAAATTCACCAGATCTCCGCGCACCATGGAAAAGCAGCTGTGTCGTCCGTAGAAGTACATCAGCACATCCTCTCACTTCTTCAGAAGCCGAATCCGGTCATCCTGGATATCGGCTGCAATGACGGAACTGATACGCAAAAGTTCCTAGAACTGTGCCCGCAACCCCAGCTCTACTGCTTTGAGCCGGACCCTCGAGCGATCGCGCGCTTCAAGAAGAAGCTCGGCCCATCCCTCAATAGGGTGAAGCTGTTTGAAATCGCCATCAGTGATCGAAACGGAACGATCGACTTCCATCCAAGCAATGCAGATGGCGATGCGAAAGATTGGGACCTATCGGGTTCAATACGCCGTCCAAAGAACCATCTTACCGAGTACGATTGGGTCCGGTTTGATCACCCTGTCTCGGTTGAGACACGGCGGCTGGACGACTGGTGTAGCGAAGCCAAGCTGGACGGAGTCGATTTTATCTGGATGGACGTTCAGGGAGCCGAGGCCGACGTTATCGCCGGCGGTATGCGGACCTTGAGCAACACGCGCTTCATCTACACCGAATATAGTGACCGCGAGCTCTATGAAGGGCAGTTGTCCCTGCAAGCCATTCTTAACTTGTTGCCATCATTTGAAGTGGCGGCTCACTATCCGCGCGCAGTGGAAGGTGATGTATTGCTCAAAAATACGCGTGCCTAGCGGCTACTCATATCGAGCGTCTCATTCATGGCCTAGCCAGCGGCCTCTATGCTGGCCGCAGCTGCACAACGTTGATCATCAAGGCGAGCGGTTATCGCGGGCCGGACAGGCAGTGCGGCTGCGGTTGCCGTTGGGCCGGCGTGCACGTTGGCCGATCGAGCGGGAGCGGCCAGCGCGCTATCGCAGTCCTCGGGTCCACGCCGTCCTGAGGAGGGCAGGGCCGTGGGGCTAGCGTGGCGATCGAACAGCCGATGTAGCAGCACGGCGCTCGCGCGCTCATGGCGCCGCTACGTCGGTTCGGCTCCACCGACACTCGCCAAGATCTAACGCCGATCACGCCGAACCTGATCGCGTGGCTTCATCGGCGCAGCCAAAATCGGGTCCGGCTTGTCCATATCACTCCATCCAAACGGCATAGGGCTAGCTGTATTGGCGGGCGCCATGGATCTCTTCAGCCGCAAGAGAGCCGCCCGGGCGAAGCGCGACCTCATGCGGGCCGAAGCGCCTCTTCCGCGCGGTCGATGCCGATTCGACGGCAGTGGCAAGAGCGGATTGATCGATTTTCCGATCGGGGGTGTACAGTACGTTTCAGATTAACGTCCCACGGCCGTTGCCAGCGCTGGCGTGCCGCATCGATGAGCCGCAAGGGTGAGTGATAGGATAGTGCGCCGTGGAGAGCTTCTTCCGCGCCGTGCGCCCCAAAGTAGGCAACCGGTGCGAGAGTCGAGCCCGCTTGCGCGGTGGTTTGGAGAGTTCGTGAGTTGAACGGCGAGCCGTTGCGCAGAAGTTCAGGTGTATCCTGCGCGGCCACGTCAATGATCGGGGCAGGGGCCAAGAGGAATATAAGGGCTCGTATGTTTGGACAACGAACGGGTAGTCCAGGATATGGAGGGGGATCAAGAGAGCCCAGCGGTGTCTTTGTTCACATTGGAACATAGGGCCATGTCCTCAGCGGCAGACCACATCATCACGCAAGTGTAACCGTCGGTGTGGCGTGTGGCTTGCCCGTGCGTGCCCCACTTTATGGGAAGCCCTGTTGTATTGCACTTCCCAGCAGGGCGCGGCCAGCGCTCTGGAGCGTTCCCTCGTTTAAAGCTGCGTGCTGGGCAACCACGAAGCTGTCGCACATGGCCCGTGCTAGATTGCTGGTGCTATAGAGCGCCTCAGTTCCAGCCAGACCGCTCGCAATCCTGCAGACCTCAGCCCCCTGCCGCGCGGCGTTCGTCGCGGCGAGCCGCATTAGCGTCGTGGTGCCAAGATTTACCTCACCCTTGAGCGCTTCCTTCCACAGCTCCTCCGTGGCTTCGTAAAAGAAGGAACGAGCGGAACGTAGCATGGCTTCGGCTTTGGCGATTTCAAGCTGGACATAGCCGCGCTCAGCCATCATGGGCGCTCCAGTGATCGAGGCACGGGTTTCGGCCATGGCGATTACGTCGTCTATTGCGGAGCGCGCAATCCCGATGCCGACAATGGCATGCGCCTGCGCGGCGAAGGCGACGGCCGGATAACGATAGATCGGCCCATCAAGTGTCGGCGGACCGCCGCGGATCAAGGTCCATTCCTCTGGCACAATGACGTCGCTGACCACGACATCGTGGCTTCCGGTGCCTTGCAGTCCGATGACGTCCCAATTGGGCCGAATTGTCACCTTCTCGGCCGGCATCACCGCTACGCGCGGGAGGTCACCGCTCGGATCGTCTTCCAACGTGATACCAACTCCTATCAAATCCGCCTCGGGTGAGCCGCTAGCGAATGGCCACACGCCGTTCACGATAAATCCGTCGGCGCATCGCTTAGCGGGTTGGAGCGGGAAAAGCGCACCCGCCAACACCACGTCAGGTCCATTGGCGTACACTTTGCGAAGGGTGTCGTCCGGAAGAGCAGCGAGGTAGCGAGCTCCATCCCCGAAGCTGGCGACCCAACCGGCGGAGCCGTCGGCCTCGGAAATGCGCTCGACCAGCCGACAAAAATCGGCCGGCGTTCGCTCCTCACCGCCGAATCGCTTGGCAGCCATAGCCCGATAGACGCCGACGCGTCTGAAGCGGTCGACGATGTCTTTTGGAATCTTCTGCGCGCGGCTAAACTCGTTGCGACGCGCACGGATCTCGACGAGTAGTGGCGACAGATTAGCCCAGGTCGCAGCCGCGGCGTGGGTCCCGGAAGTTATCTTTTCTGGTGGAGCGTTCATAGATTATCCTCCGTATCTTGAGCCGATCATCGCCGCGCGTCATTCATATGGACTGCGCGTATGGCGAGGCCAGTGATTTGGCACCCGCTGGACGGCATTCTCAAAGCTGTCGCAATTGATATCGAATGCATGAGATTGCATAGGGTAGCTTCCCAAGTTAAGCGGCCGGAGGCCTGACGGAGATATAGCTATTGTTCTGGCATTGAGGCTGGCCGGCAAAGCAGCCGATACGCTGCGGCGGCATCGATCCGCCCTTACCGCACTGGGTCTCTGGCGGTCGATCGGGGACTGCGGTGCATGTCTTCTCCACATGAACGTGTGGTCACACTTGGGACAGGCCGGGTCGAACCAAGTCGAAATTCTTGACTTGTGCTTGGGAGAGCGCCCAAGCCTGCGGCCTATTGCCCGTCTTCCCAGCAATTGACGTGCCATCAAGCATGGCTGCCGGCTTTGTCTGAATCGCGCGAGATCACTCCGCCGTGCCATGCTAGCACAATGCTCGTGCCTCCGTGTTTGCTTTCAGGCACAAGATGTCATTAACTCAACAAGCCGCAAAGAAAACCACAGAGGCGGACCTCGACCGCCACCGACCGGGTTCAACGTTCCTGCTTAAGCTTAAGTCCCGCTCCGGTCTCCTGACGCTACCAACAGCCAAAATGTGCTGTTCGTGCGAGTGCTGGTGAGCGCTTGCTTAGAAGCGGAAACGCACGGCGGCTCCAGACGCTGAAACTGCACGATCAACTCTGGTTCGATGTGACAAGAGTGCACCGCTCATGCAAGCGAAGACGAAGCTTTTCGAACAGGTTTCGGAGGCTTTCCGGGTTTGCCAGCGACGGAGGAGCCTGTCCACGTTCTGTCGTACCGAACGCAAGCAGTTCGTGCACATTCCTGACTGGCCGCCCTCTTGCGGCCGCTGGCGCCTCTTTCTTCGATCTACCAATGCTTCCGATCTTGGCAGAGCTTGCCAAGTTCGTGCGACAATATGCGCGCACCACGAGCGTTGCGACAGACCAGGCGCCACACGATGTGAAGCTAGTGCTCTGTTCCCACTAAGCGACTCCGTGCAAGAGCCTGATTTCGGAAGCGGTTGCCAGCTGATTTCAGGCCTGTAGAGGCGGTGCGCGCGGTTGAAACATGGCTGGCGCACCGACGTCACCTGTGCAGGTAGAACTAGAAACATTCTCTAAGTCTCGCCGCGGCTTAGAACCGACCAGCCTCCGTGTACAGGCGACGCCACTTTGTAAGCTTCGAGTTTCTTCTCGTGTCGAGCTCGTCATGGAGGACGGCGAACGAGACGATCTAACGAATGATTGATGCGACGCTGGCTTTCCGACGGTCGCGGTCTCCCAAGTGGCTGGTGCAGGGAGACCGTCCGGTACTGATGCGGGTAGCATGTTGCCTTCAGCCCCAGGCCGGGGAGTCATGCTGGTTGTTCTGTTGATCCTCGGCCCTGGCTGAGCTCGATTACAAAAGCAGGACCGTGGATGCCTTGCCCGCTCAGAGCTGAGAAGCTCTCGGGATCGTCGCGTGCTCTGGAGTGCAGAGCTTGCAATTCTTCGCATTGCGATCTGCTGCCTGAACCACCTCCATTGGGTTGGCGGCTCAACCAGGAGGCATGAATGCTGCCGGACGCGCTATGTGGGTTTCTGGATGCTGGCCACGCGTTGCCAACATGAGTGCGTATAACAAGAGAAGAATTAAGAGACCGCGCATATCTAAGGAGTCCTGAAGCGATGACAGTTGTGGAGCGGATAGTATCCGGCGTCGTTGTTGTAGACGATGGACCAACAAAACTGCTCGGAACAGATGCGCTGTATCAGGCGGCAGACGATTTGTCGGAGTGTGAAGGTGCTGGCATCAGCTCACAATGTCGACCTTGCCGGTGCCGATCCGATATACGCCCCCCACGACTTTCAGTCGGTTCTGCTCGACTGCGGCGTTCAGAATCGGGCCCGTCGATTTGAATTTGTTGACGTTATCGATCACATTTTGTCGGGTTGCTTGGGCGAACGCGTCGCCGGCTTGGTCGCCGGTTGCTTTCACTGCAGGAGAAAGCGCAGCGACCAGGGATGAAATGTGCCCCGGCGGCCGCTTATCTTCATGGATCGACTTGATCGTGGCGTCTATCGCACCGCAATGATCGTGGCCGAGTACAAGGATCAGCGGCGTGTTGAGTATGGCAACCGCGTATTCCATACTGGCGAGCGTGTCATCGTTAGCGAAGTTGCCGGCGACGCGGCAGACAAACAGATCACCTAGTCCGCTGTCGAAGACAAGTTCGGGGACCACACGGGAGTCGGCGCAGCTCAGAACCGCCGCATATGGATTTTGTCCCTCAACCAAGACCGGCCGCTCGCGCCTGAAATCGTCGATTCGTGGTGCGCCCTGGACATAACGATCGTTCCCGTTCAGCAGCCGATTCAGGGCAGCATCTGGCGAGAGTACGTTGTTTGGCTTGGGCGGGCCTTTTGCTTCCTTCGCGTCGGCAATCTTATTGCCGAACCGCAGGAAAACTGTCGAAGCAGCAAACAGCAACAGTGACCGCCGCGAACGCGCGTGCTTGGCTAAATGGTATATGTCTTGAGAATGGGCTGCTTGCATGTGTCGCCTCATGGCACGGCCTTACGCCACCCGGTGGCTTCGGCTTCCGCTTCGCTGCAAAGCCAGCGTTGGCCGCGCTTCTTCGTCATGTCGATTTGTTCGTAACCGGGTTGCCCTGGCAGGTAATAAATGCGCTCGCCTCTGCGCTCGACTGTGCCTTTTATCGGGCACTCGGGGGACGGCGGTTCCAATAGCAAGACGGATCCAAGCAGGACTTCCTGAGCGTCGACCGGAACCGACGTCGCGCCCACGATAATCGTGCTTCTATTGCGGCGACGCCAGTCCCAGGGCGCGATGAACGCGCCGGACCACAGCCCCGCATGGGCTGTGCTGGCCACCAACTCATAAACAACGTAGGTATGGTGAGATGCACCAGCCGATAGCGCCAAGCCCGAGCGTACCATCCAGACGTTTACATCCTCGCCTTCGATGAAGCAGCTGCCGAGGGCTCGCCGATACTCATCGACTCTTTCGGTATGACAATCCCACGTTCGCCCATTCGAATGCTTGATGAGCTCGTCGCGAACAGCTACGCCGCAGGCCCATTTGCGGCCCTGTGCGTCGAGGCAAATCTGATCGGTCTCAGGAGCTTCGATGCCTGAGAGCCGAACGGTGGTTTTCTCGATCTGGATCGTATTTCCGTCGAGGATGCGCGGAGCACCGCTGAGTGTCGCGGCGGAAACCGGAGATGTGATGAGAGCGATCAATGCGAACATAATTCCGCGGTGCTTCATCCCGACAATAACCTTTCGCTCCTGATCCATGTTCACGCGCACGATACGGTGCCGATACATTCGATTGCTCGACCGCAGATGTCCATTCCGCCGGCTTCGATGTGTGCCTTATGAGAGCTTCGCGTGAGTTCGAACCTACGACCTGACGCTGCGTAAGGATCAAGAGATTTCTTCCCGTGTGCGTGCGGCGGTATCCTTCGAGCATCGGCGGCTCTCTCACCGCGAGCGTGCTGTACCCTCTGGACGTAAGGAGGAGAGTCTCATCGCGTGGCGCCGAACTCGGGATGCTGGACAAGCCCGAGCCTTGGAACGCTGTGCTCCCTCCTTGCAAAAATTGAGCGGCTATGAAGCGTCGGTGCTTGCGGCGGACTCAGGCGTTGAGGAGCAACCTTGCCATTGTTGGTGACGACTTCCATCGGCAAACCGGACAGTTCCGACGAGGGCGAGGAAATGCGCCCCAAAGTCTTGTCACGAAAAAGATGCTCAAAAAGGATCTGCTCTGGCTCGCTCTGACCGGTTTAGACAAAGACGTGATGGAGTTCAGCCTCAACGCTCGCCGCGTAAATGAAGGTTTCTTGTTCGAGCAAACCGCGCAAATCCGTTCCTTGTTACGCCAGACGAGATGATCGTTGATACCAATCGCATTATGGCATTTGGCTCCTCCGCGCGGCACCATAGTCGTTAGTGCTACTGCCCAGACGTGCGTACAAGACTTGAACTGTTTATGGCTCAGGCGCTACGGGCCGCCGCTCTTCGTAGTGACGGTTCGCCGCGATCTCAAGTGACTTACCCAGGAGCGCTGGCATCAGTGCCCGTTTTCTCCAGGAATTGAAAAGGCTGCGATATTGAGCCGCGGGCTTTGCCGTGGATGCACCAGGCGTGGGCAAGCTGCCCACGTGTTCGGACAATCGCGAGTGCCATGCAATTCGTGTGAGGTTTAAGTCCACAATACGTGTTTGCGCATCGCGTACTTCGGGTGAATAGCTCTGGTGCGGTTTAGCCGACTCAAGCTACATCATTCTAAAGCACATCACTACATAATGGGAATGACATGGTCGCAGTCGTTCGGGAAGTACCGGTCTCATCTTACGCGCTTGAAGTAGATGGCCAACTCAGAGCCGAATTCGCAACCAAAGACGGTGCCACCGCAGGTGGAGCAGAATTAAAAAGGCGGTTTCCCATGCTTAAAATCCGGGTCTATGACGTGCAGACGAATGAGTGCGAGGAAATCTACGGCTGAGTCAGTGCGGTAATCGACCTTCTTGCGTACTGCTCCGGAGCTTCCCGCCCTGTGCACTCGGAAATTGGCAGGCGCTCAGCGGGTATGCCGGGGTTACTACCCTGTAACTTCCTGTTTCGTCTCAGCATCGGTCCCTAGTGCCGGCTCAAAGTCGCTAAGCTCACGCTCCTGCGTATGCCGCGCAACCACACGATGCGCGGCGCGCACCCCGAATCGGCTTGGCCGGAGGCATCTCCAAGCGCTCTAGTGAAGAATGCATGAGAGCTGGTTCCCCCGCAGTTGGTGTACTCTAACGGGGTGGAGTGCAGGCGGGCAAACCACATCTCGCAAACTAGTACGCGCCACTGAGCTCGACACCTGGCGGAAAAACGCAATCGTGCTGCTCGACCTTCCGTACGAGGGCCGAAGTGCTGCGAGAAAGGCAGGCCTTAAACAACGCAACTGCAGAGCGCGTGTCTCTTGCAGTTAGTACGAGGCGTTCGACCGTGCGGCAGCTGCGGTGCGGTGTTGCTCTGCGCGACCGTCTGCTAAGGCCTTCGCTCTCCTGAGTCTTCCTCTTCCTTTGGCTCGGTCCGTTGGAACCAGGAGCCCGGAGGAAATTTCGCGATGCGCTTGGCAAAAGAGGATTGTGGCTCCCAATCTTGGCCTTCGCTCTTCTCAAAAGTGATGACTCCGTTGTGTGTAAAATAACGTGGTCCTTGGATATCGCAATTCACCAAGAGCAGAATGCGCCATAGATCGCCTTTCTCGTTCGGCTTGTCATTCTGCTTGGGTAAGTAGTCTACCCCAACAGGTTCAATGATAGTGCATCGGCCCTGCCGCAGAAGATCGCCGAGCCGGCCTTGCGGCGTAGTCACAAAGTTGAAGTTATTTGGATCATGCAGAAAGCTAAGGTTTGCGTCCCTTTCACCATCTGCGACTTCTTTGGCGATCAACGAGAGTGCTAGGGCACGCCAGCCCAATTCCATCGGCTTCGCATAGGTTGACGCAAGCTCAATCGTACCGTCGAGCGCGACTTTCCAGGTGATCGCGTACTGTTCGTCTGATTTGTTGTCTCGGTGCCTGGTCCACGAAACGAAAACATGGTCGCTTTCGCCGAGTTCAGCGACCCCCCACATCTGAGGGACGAACTGTGCCACCTTCGAGACATTGGAGATGATTTGTTCTATCGTCTCACCATCTTGCGCTCGCCAAGTTGACTTGAGTCTTTCGACAAGTGGGTTGTCGCTGGCGCGAATAGTGTTGCTCATGGCAGCCGGCCAGCCTAGGCAGATTAACAGTCCGCCCAGACGAAGCCATAGCGCGGGTCTTCCCGACATTCTCTTCATAATCCTCCGCCTATCGCGTTTCATCCATACATCTTTCAAAGCGGTAACCTTGAACCTGCTATAAGCGAGCGCAAGAAGTTTACGGAGACGCGACGGGGCACCCGCGGCTGTCCTACGAGGGCAGGCGCTCCTCTCTATGTCACGCGCCGCTAACTTCCCTAGCCAGCGACAGCGTCAATTGGCTGAGCTGGACATCCCCAAGCAGAAGAGACTGGGCATGTCGAGGGGCTTGCATTCTTCGTGCCAGGCAGCAGGCAGAGATTTGCACGGGTTTTATGTCCCTCTTGTCGACTTTCCGACCTGCGCACGGTTCGATGTTCCATTCAGTGTATCGGCCGTAGCTCGAGGCCAAGTGCCTGATGAGAATCGGGAGTGCGTTTGCCGTCATTGAACCGTGTGGTTCGCTATAGTTGCCCGTCGGCGTTCGGCCTACATGATGGCTGGCGATACGAAGCCGACTTAATCGACGAACTTTGAAGTCTGGCTGGCACGAAAAGCAACCTCCTCGCCGCGTATGTGGCTAGTTGCGCCGCCTGCCTTGACGTGTTCAATGGGGATCCTCTGTCGCGAAAATAGCTGGCCAGCGGATGTGCTGGGCGAATCGCTGGAAGTCGGAAGCCGCATCGAATGCATTCTGCTCGAAACGGCGGTAATCGCCGCCGCGCGGGCTGGTTTTGTCCCTTTCATTGATGGGGCGGGTGGCGTCGCCTCAAGGCAGCTCCGAGTCTCACTCCCACCTCTGAGACAAGGACATCTCTGATTGCGACAGCTCTGTTTAGAGAATCATAGAGATGCACGGTCATTCGCCTACTAGATGTCTCAGATTAGCGTGCCACAAAATCTGAGAGGTTGACGGAAGAGTCCTCCTGCCGATAATCGAACTCGTCGAGGTTCTCCGAATCCCACTTGATCCGGAACTAAGAGGGAAGCCGGTCCAAATGCCGGCGCTGCCCCCGCAACTGTGAGCTGCGAGCTACTGTCCAACGATGTCACTGAAGCCCGCACGGCTTCGGGAAGGCCGGACAGCAGCGACGACCAGCGAGCCAGGAGACCTGCCCCGACGATAGATTGGTCCACGGGCGGGGTGTCTCGGTGGTGCGCCAAGCAGCCGTCGCGCGCGCGACTTCCTCTGCCTGCGTCCGCCATGGCCTCTGTCCCTAACAGGGGTTAACACTATGTCTCTTCTCTCTCTTCCGGTTGCTACGCTCGGTACGCCACGCATCGGTCCAAGGCGTGAGCTCAAATTCGCTCTTGAAAGCTACTGGGCGGGAAAGATCAGCGAACAGCAATTGCTCGAGGACGCATCCGGTCTGCGCGCAGCGAACTGGGCCCGTCAGAAGTCTCTCGGCGTCACGATCATTCCGTCGAATGACTTCTCGCTGTATGATCAGGTGCTCGATACAAGTGTCATGGTTGGTGCTATCCCGGAGATCTACGCCTCGAAACGAGAATACGTTTTCCTCAAGACGTACTTCGCCATGGCTCGCGGATCACAATGCGACGACCAGGATGCGAGTTGCGGTCTGGGGCCGCGGGGGTCTGGCGCACCCGCGCAGGAAATGACTAAGTGGTTTGACACCAACTACCATTACATGGTTCCCGAGTTTTACAAGGGACAGGCGTTCAGACTTTGCTCTCGCAAACCCATTGAAGAGTATGAGGAAGCAAAGGCTCTTGGCTTTCAGACCCGCCCTGTCCTGATCGGGCCGATCACATTCCTAAAGCTCGGCAAGAGTGCCGATAGCGCGTTCCAGCCCCTCTCCCTACTCGATGATCTAATACCGGTCTATATCGAGGTTCTGCATGAATTGGCCGACCGAGGGGCAAGTTGGGTTCAATTTGACGAGCCCTGCCTGGCCCTTGATCTGGATGAGGCGGCGCGAAAATCATTGCTACATGCCTATAACCGGTTCGCAAAGGAGGGACCGGCTATCAAAATCATGGTTGCCAGCTATTTCGGCGAGCTAGGCGACAATCTGGATACCGCATTGAGCCTCCCGGTTTCCGGTCTGCACCTCGATCTGGTCCGAGCGCCAGAGTTGTTGGATCAGGTCATCGCTGTCGGCCGAAGTGACCTCGTCATGTCGCTCGGGGTCATCGACGGCCGGAATGTATGGCGGTCGAACTTGTCGTCGCTCCGTCAGCGGATGGAGCCCGCGATTGCGAAGCTCGGCAAGCACCGTGTACAGCTCGCCCCATCCTGCTCGCTGCTTCATGTGCCAGTCGATGTTGAACTCGAGACCGGGCTCACGTACGACGTCAAGAGCTGGCTTGCTTTCTCGGTTCAGAAGATGCGTGAGCTTGCGATCCTGGCGCGAGCACTCGCTGGCGACCAGAATGTCGAGCTCGCTCTCGCCGATTCGGAATGCGCTGCGACTGCCCGGCGGACTTCGCCCAAGATCCATGATAGCAATGTCGCTGTGAGGATGAGGGCGATCGACCAGACGATGCGCCGGCGCGCCAGCCCATTTGTCCGTCGTTCCGAGATCCAAAGGGAACGCTTTGGACTGCCAACGTTTCCCACCACGACAATCGGATCGTTTCCGCAGACCACAGAAGTCCGAAATGCTCGTGCGGCGCATGCGCGAGGTGCGATGAGCGACGAACAATACGGCGAGTTTATCAAGGAAGAGATAGCCCGCGCCGTACGTTGGCAGGAGGACATCGGTCTTGACGTCCTCGTGCACGGCGAATTTGAGCGCAATGACATGGTGCAGTACTTTGGCGAGCAACTCGCCGGCTTCCTATTTACCAGGAATGGATGGGTACAGTCTTATGGTTCGCGCTGCGTCAGGCCTCCGATCCTGTTTGGCGATGTAGTGCGGTCGAAGCCGATCACTGTGGACTGGTGGCGCTACGCGCAATCACTAACTAGCAAGCCAATGAAGGCGATGTTGACCGGACCGGTCACGATCCTGAACTGGTCGTTTGTTCGCGATGACATTCCCAGAAGCGAGGTCTGCCGCCAGCTTGCGCTCGCGATCCGCGACGAAGTCCGCGATCTCGAGAATGCCGGTGCAGCCATGATCCAGATCGACGAAGCTGCACTCCGGGAAGGATTGCCATTGCGCCGATCGGCGTGGAAGGCATATCTCGATTGGGCGGGAGATTGCTTCCGCATTTGCTCATCGGGCGTTGCCGATCAAACGCAAATCCATACACACATGTGCTACTCAGAGTTTAACGACATCATCGGTGCAATCGCTGCAATGGATGCGGATGTCATTTCGATCGAAACGTCGCGGTCGAAAATGGAGCTACTGGACGCATTCAGCAAGTACGAATATCCAAATCAAATCGGACCGGGCGTGTACGACATCCACTCTCCACGCGTTCCGGAGGTGGGCGAAATGAAGGAGCTGATGGTGCTGGCTCGGACGCGTTTGCAGGAATCGCAGCTCTGGGTCAATCCGGACTGCGGCCTAAAAACGCGCAATTGGGAGGAGGTTCGGCCTGCCCTAACCAACATGGTCGTTGCCGCCCGCGAACTGCGTGCAGCATCCGATCCGCAAAACCATTGATCCCGCGCTCGGGTCTGTTCTCGACCAAGCGAATTCGCTTGTGCTCATTTGCGTTCTCCACAATCTCGAGCAAGCCTTGGGGCCAACAAAAATGCCTGCCCCACTTGGTGGTCCGAAGGAGGTGCACCCGGAGGAACGACGCAGACGCGTCGCGCTACTTGGCCGAGAGAGAATAGCCGACGGTTCATCAAGGTGAGAACATTCGCCGAAAATATGGACCCATATCGACACGTTTATCGTAGCTCATTATGACGTGGTAAGCGATCGTTGGTCTGAGATTCAGAATCTACACCGAGGTGTGTCGCTCGCGAGTACATTGGGAACGGTTGCGACAGCAATGCGAGGAGTGATGCCGGGCGGTCACCGCAAGCCCCCACCATAATCGGTCCGCTCGGACATGTTTCCCGTCAGGGCTCTCATGCGATGAACTCTACATAGTGTCCGACGAGAGGACGCCGAAGCCAGTTCCTGCCTCAACTAACGCCAATCTATTGTGCAGGATCGCCGCCGCTATCCGGGCCAGATACGCCAATGCGTCGGCTGCACGGCGACGTGCTCTCCGGTATTCGCGTTGATCCATCCGCCGAACACCCGGCGACAAGGAAAGATCACCCGGTGAATTGAAGTGCCCTCGATCACGGCAATCTCCAGATCCTGATCGAAGGGCGGCGTGATTTCGAGCCGCTCCCAGATCGAATCGCCACTGGATCCTGGACGAAGTTCATCGCTGCGAGCTGACAAATGCAGACAACCTTGTGAACATTACGAACATCGCTTGGCTTCCGCGCGAACAGGCTCTGCCCGACTCGACCGGACGGCGCGCGGTCTCTATGGCGTGAGCCGCGGCAGAGGGCTATCGGTCGTGGCATCGTTGGTACGGAATACGATCCGCTCGCGGACCGAAATATTTGGATTTCTGCCGGGCAACAAGGCCTGAGCTTCCGTCAAATCGATCTGGGTCAGCTCAATACCTCGGCTGTTGGTATTTGTAACTGTTCTGCACGAACTAAACTGGTCTGCAGCTCCGGCAATCCGGCCCGGAGCGGGGTAAATGGTCCGGCTTTCTGTCATGTCACGTCTCTTGTTGGTGAGACATCTCCGTGTTCTGCAGCGTCATCGCGTGGGTGTGCAGGCGACCTCAGCCGCGCTCTCGCGCGCGTAGCACGCGCTCCAGCGAGAGCGCGAAGAATTCGGTTGACACCATTAGGATGGACGTAGCTTCGCTCGGAGCGCATAATCGGGCTTGTCCGCAAGTCGATAAAGTAGACGCCATCGCAAGCGGCGCAACTTATCATGTGCAGGTCATTGACCCGCGGCTCGGCTGCGCCCGGAAGGAGTCCTAAAAAGTGATCGCTGGTAGCCGGACATGAAAGCATCATAGGCTCAAGTCGTTCTTTCCGCCATGCGTCTGACCTTACTAGAAGATCACTTCTATTAGGACGCAGCCGCCGCAGCATTGATGCGGGTCAAAAGGCTGGTCCGTCCGGGAGTGGTTGAGCTCGAGTGGTCGCTACGTGCCGCAGACGCTCGCGTTGGCAGTCGACATGTCCGAACTCGGGCGTCCGCCAGGGCCTGGCGCTCTCTGCAGCACGCCAGCGTGTTGATTTGAGGCGCAACTCACGGTTCATGGGCTACGGCAGCATTTTTCCTCATTGCTCCGCGCACGCGGATGGTCAAACGATTGTTCGCCTTTCATTGTCGGTAGCCTTGCCGAGGCTGATCCCACCCTTAGGGTTTGGCACTGAAGTCCGAACCTGGGCTCGTCGAAACGTCGGCTGCGACAAGCCTTATGATCGGCTTTGCTGTGGCGGCGGCTGGTGGACCGTCGGGTGCAAGATCGGGGTTCCTTGCCTGATTGCCGCACGATCTCCTGCGCGTAAGTGCATGTTGCCCTCGATCGTCTCTGCGAGACAATCCTCGATCAAAGACTTGATTTGCCGGTCGGCGGCATGAGGCTCCTGAGAGGCGCTGCCCCTCGGCTCAAAGCGTCGTGCGATACCGCAGGTAGGACAGACAGACCGTCGCTAGTCTTCGCGACAACAAGCGGGTCGCGCCGCGCTGTTACATCTGGATCTATCTCGGAGGAGCAGACATACCTCTTGGGGTGCTGCTTGAGGCAGATCAAATACTCTCGGTGCGAATAGCAGAATAGTGGATAAGCGAACCACGGGAAGAGAGGGGCACGCCTTCATTTAATGTTCGATTTATTAAGACCGTTTGTGACGATACTGGCGGCGAGCATCGTGCGTGCCAGGCAGCATTCAAGGTCGATGCCGCCTCCCTGAGTGCTGCTGCTCAGCAGGCGGAGACTGATTTTTGCAAGCAAAAGAGTGTCCGCGATTGGACAATCTTCGCCGATGTGTTGGAGCTTCGAACCCCACCTGCATTAGCTAATCCGTCCACATCAGCCTTTCGAGCGTCCCGCAAGGACGAGCTCTCATGAGCAAGCGAGGGTTTCGCACTTCCTGAATGTTCCACGGAAGCGGGACTTCTTCAGCACCGAACAAGACTCGTAGTTCACGGGCGCGAGGTTCACCGGCGTGCTCGCCTGTCATGGCATCGCCACCAGCATGGACGGCTTGCTTGCCCGGTGCGACAACGTGCTCGTCGAGCATGCCTATGAGACTGTGTCCGACGCCCGCGTCTCGATCGGATGATACCTCGCCTTCAATGGCCGGCGTCCGCCTTCGAGCCTTGGCGGCGGCGCTCCGGCAAGCTTACTTCCGGCCGCTGCCATTCCGTGCGGTAGCCTTACTATGGCAGACGCTCCACTTACACAATCGGCACAGATCGGCAGTCGGTCTATGGAATCTGAAGGCACGGCCAATATGGGGTAAGCGTGGCCTTAAATTCGGTACGACGAGTGGTCGAGATTGAAGGAAGTCGTGGTGGGTACGGCCACCAATCATGCGGCTCACGATCGCGAACTCTCTTGCGATCTATTTTTTTATATCCCATCTTAAGCTTCGCTCGGTGTGGTATTATCCGCGTTCTCTCGTCGGCGGCAGCAGCTACGCAAGCTGGCGCACGGGTCCGCCACCGGATCAAGAACCGCTATCTCGACGAACTGAATGAGGACGTCGAAGGAGTTGTGTGAACACGTTGCAGGAGCTTAACGCGACCGTGCATCGACCGATGACCCTTTGCTCGTGCGGGGTCCTGCGAGGTGACCGATTGCTTGCCAGAAGCAATGCGCAACTGATAGTCGCGCCCGAACCACTCAAAAGTGATTCCCCAGCTTACGACGATGACGATCTGCTGTTGTCCAGTCTTTACATAGATATCAACGTCCTTTCGGTCTCTCCTGACGTCGTTTTAGTCAACGACGCCTGCCCCGAACTGGCCCGGATCCTGGAACATAGTCGCGTTCAGGTCGTCCCGGCTCGGCACCGCCATAGGTGCATCTTTATCGGGGGCGCCATTGCTTTACTCTGGACACGGTCCGCGAAGACGGGTCGGAGGATTACTTCAACTAGTATCGGCGATAAACGTAATCGTCTGCTTCGCAAGGCGGCGGCTCGTAAACCCATTGCTTTGGGAGCCTGATAGCTGGGGAGGATGTGCTCGCTAGGACTGGTCAAGGTTATGCCGCATCAACTAGTTGCCAGAACCCAAAACTTGGAGCGTAGGCTCCGCAGAGCCGCAAAGCAGCTGAGTCAACTAGATGTACTCTCGCCACGTTTCAGGCCGACGATCGTCGAGTGCGCCTCTCAGCGGACCGCAAGTTGGGGCGTGAACACGCCCACATCTTGCGAGACTATCGTGCCCGTGACGGTCTTGACGTTTCAGGACGGGAGCTTTCGAATGTCATTTGGTCGTCCAGTGACTTTAAGGGAGACTGTTGCTTCGATGTCACCAAACCGATGAACGGTCGATCTACGCTCGTGCGACAAGAGACATCACATGTTCGATATCTATTTGAACCGAAGACACGATCTTTTGGTCGTCCCGACAGGCTTTGGAATCCCCGCGGGATTAGACGGCAATTGGAGGAGAAAGAACCGGGCGTTTCGTTCCGTGAGCGACGTCATTCGTCAAGATGTACAACAGCTTGGTTACCACCAACTTCGTTTGATCTCGTACCGGTCCGGGGCGGCAGTTGAGACCTCGTCACACTCCTAGTCAACGCAGCTATCTGATGCTGAACCGTTCTTCAGAAACTTCGGGCAGGATGTGGCCGATGCCGTAGAAAGCGTTGCTTACCGCGGCGACAGCAGGCGGGTGTCGCGCATTGGGCTTAAGGAGGAAACCTTCTTTTGAAAGCGGGGCACGCCTCTGGAGCTTACCGCAAAATAGGCGTTATCGGGCTCTTGCATGAGTCAATGGCGTGCGCGTGAGTTTTCAGCTGTCTATACTGAAGATACTTGCCGGCCAGCCGCACGACCGGGCGAGCATCGAAGTCGTTAAGCAGCATTGGATATCTGTATAGCAGCGGCCCGGAGTGGCCGGCTCGTATGAAGCGCATCGCAGGCCGCACGTCCCAACTCGGTATTTTCGGCCAAAGCTGATGCGGGAGGCCGGATGCTGGATGCTGGATGCTCGCCGAGGAGGGAAGGGAATATCTTGAGACGCTCGAACAGTTAGATCGGCGTGTAGGTTGAGCGAGAGACCGCGCAACAGCCGAAAGCCGAGCAACCGCCCCTTTGACTTCGCAGCTAGGAACGAACGCGGGCAGAAAGCGTCCCACGGCAAGCGATTGAGCCCACGTAAATTGCTGCCGGGGTGACCGCCAGCCGCTCAACCCCTTGCTGATCGTGATGTACTCAACTAGATCTCGAAGTTCACATTTGAAACAGTGGCGTTGTAATGGGTATTGCGAAGTTGTTCAACGCGGCTAGGGATACTGGCTTGATTCAAACCTGAGGGATGGAGAATCTGGCCTCTTCATGCACATCAGCGTGGTCGACACGGTCGACTAAACTGATCTCGCGCTTGGCTTGCTCATTCCAGAGCGTGTCAGTTGCTTAGCTGCGAATAGAAGGGCGTCGATTGGAACGTTCTCATAGCGCGAGGTGTATATGAAGTTTACTGTTCCACAGCTGTACTAGCCCAGACTTCTCGCGTTTGGAAGGCATGATGAAGTTATACCTTGGCGCAACTCCTATCACATTGTCTGTTTTTTGCGGTCGTCGTGCTGTGAAAACTATGCTACAAGCCGCTCCTCTCAAAAGGAGCATTCATCGTGAAGAAAGCAACCAAGAAACGCGTTAAGCGGCGCGAATGGACGAGGGCAGATATCAAGGAGCTCAAAGTCCATTCGAAGGCCCGAACCCCGGTCATAAAAATAGCAAAGATGACCAAACGCAGCGTCGGCGCGCTCCGCCAGAAGGCCTTGCATCTTGGAATCGGACTCGGACATCAGCGGTAGTTTTGAGCAGCGCTGGTACTGGCGCGGTAGGGCGGCTCCCTGGGGGCCGCCCTCAGTACCCATAGAAATTTTGTCTGAGAAGAGTGTTTGAATGGTGTTTCGCTGTCGCGGTAGGAGCTCCAGCATCCTATCATCATTGATGGACTTTCTTAGGCGTGGTCTCAACGGTTGTCACAAATCGGCAGTGAAGACATCGTCTTGGTGATGGCCCTGTCAAGGATCTCTCACATGAACGCCGACCAACGGCGGCGCTCCCTGAAGGTAGCGTCTGGATCGCTCCCGCGCTGAGAAGACCTGCGTCCTGTCATGTGTGAATGTCCGCGATATGGTCTGCTTCTTTGCAGCACTGCGCTCATATGCCGAAATTGTTTGTGTCTGCCGAGCCTCAGCGAGGTGCATGTCGCAGTTACCTCTTCAATGCCTCAGCGCATGCATCTTCTATACGTATCAACCTTCCATGTGCCGCGCGCGGTCTTTAACAAACGTCCGTATAGTTCTTTTCAACCTTCCCATATTCGCAGTCAATCTTCGTGCAATTGAGCTGTTGCTTGATTTCGTTTTATCGGTCGAGCAATCGGGGAAGCGATTGCAGTTATCGCTCTGTGATCCCGCCCGATCGGACTGAACGGGTCTCAAGTCATGAGTGGCAGACAAAATTCTTGTCCTTTCGACTCCTTGTACGCGAGCGGTTGCTCCCATGTGATCCGGCGGCCGGCTTTGTTTCGCCCAATCGAGCTAGCGCCGACGGATGGCGCTTGCCAAGAACGAGTGTCTGAATGATGAGCGGACGTCTTGGTCGTTCACCTGAGGTGTGCTTTCTCCTTGGTCTTCCACGATCCGGAACCACACTCCTGGCACATTTGCTGCAGCGCCATCCAGACATTGTGGCTCCGCCTGAACCCTGGTTAATGCTGGCGCTTGAAGCAATTGGCAACGTGGATCGGCGTCATCCGGCCGGCAGCTCTCTAATTGAGGCCGCCACCTCCGAATTCTTGGGACGGATAGATCGCACGATCGTTAGCCGCGCATTTGCAGATGCAGCATACGATCAGTATCTGGCAAAAGCGGGCAAGCGCATCATTATAGATAAGACACCACGCTATTGGACGACACTTGAATTTGTTGAATCCGTCTATCCGGAAGCGCCACACATCCTTCTGATGCGCAATCCCTACGCGATCGCCGCTTCACTGAAATCGACGTGGGGCATCCCACTGCGGGCAGAAAGCGCGCAGCCGGTCAGCGTATCCAGTCTCGCTGATCTCATGCTTCGACTGCCCGATGGCATAATATCTTCACTGGCCGATTTGGTTTTGGGTCTTCCCAGGCTCGCCGCGCAACGTACTCGCCCGCAGACTCATTTGGTGCAATACGAACTGCTCGTGGCGCACCCGGACGATGAAATCCAGCGTCTACTGACAGCGCTCGGCTGTGATCCAGGAGGCGTCGCATCGGCGAGAATGGGACGAGCAGATTATCTTCAGTCCAGCAGTTTTGGAGACCGAAAAATCCTGGAACGAAACACCATCGACGAAAGCTCTGTCAAATCATGGCAATCTCAATTGAGCGTCGAGGAGATGCAAACCGTGACCGATCTGGTCGGTGCCGAGCTTTTGGTAGAACTCGGATACGAGCAGGAACTGCTGCATGCCCAAAAAGCCGGAGTTCTGGACAGGGGACGGGAAGTAACCGAACTTTATCGTCGGTTATTCCGAACCTGGTGGGATTTGCGAAGTGCCAAGGCGGGGGGACTGTCTAGATCTCATGCTGGAGAATCGGTCCAAAATGCTTGGAACATTTCGGAGAACCGGGACGTGGCTATCGAGATGTTGCGAGGGGAGGTCGCGCGGCTTGAGCAGATCCTCGGGAGCTCCTAAGGACTCTGAATGGTTGTGATCAAGCCACGCTGGTTGATTTAGCCAACTTAACTGGCACGCTGATCTCCCGATCAGGTGTGCCGCACGCGCCGGCCGTACGAGCGGCAGAATGCGCTATGCTTTTGCGTCCGAAGTCTGCTGTCGAACGGGTCTTGGCCTCATTGACGAGCCATGCGCCTTGGCCGGCCATTTCTGCCGCGGATATTCCCCGCTCTACGCTGGAGCCATAGAGCGGCGAAGAACAGAGATCCTGCACCGAAAACAAGATATATGCTGCCAAAACATCTGCACCGTCTCGAAGCTGAGTCGATTGAAATCATGCGTGATGTGGTCGCCGAGTTCAAAAGGCCCGTCATGCTTTACTCCATCGGAAAAGATTCAAGCGTTTTGCTACACCTTGCGATCAAGGCGTTCTATCCGGCAAAAATACCCTTCCCGCTGCTTCACGTCGATACGACGTGGAAGTTCCGCGAGATGATCAGCTTCCGAGACGCGACAGCCAAGCGGCTCGGCCTCGACCTGATTGTCCATGTCAACAAGGACGGCAGCGCGCGTGGGATCAATCCGATCAAGTCCGGCTCCGCCCTCCATACCCAGGTGATGAAAACGGACGCGCTGAAACACGCGCTCGACCTCCACGGATTCGATGCCGCCTTTGGCGGAGCCCGGCGCGATGAGGAAAGGAGTCGGGCAAAAGAACGGATACTCTCCTTCCGTTCGGCCGGACATGTATGGGACCCCCGTAATCAACGGCCGGAGCTCTGGAGCCTATTCAACACACGGATTCGCCAGGGCGAAACCATGCGCGTGTTTGCGATGTCAAACTGGACCGAGCTCGAGGTGTGGGAATACATCATGATCGAGAAAATTCCGGTCGTTCCGCTCTACTTCGCAAAACGAAGACCGATAGTGCATCGAAATGGTGCGATGATCATGGTTGACGACGAGCGATTGCCGCTTAACTGCGACGAGACGCCGGAAATGCGGATGATCCGCTTTCGCACCCTTGGATGTTATCCTTTGAGCGGGGCTATCGAATCCGATGCGACGACGATCGAAGATATCGTCGCAGAAATGCAGACCGCGACGGTGTCTGAGCGCCAGGGGCGCCTAATTGACACCGATGAAGCCGCTTCAATGGAGAAGAAGAAGCGGGAAGGCTACTTTTGATGTTTACAAAGCCGACAATGGAACCGGATCCGGCGCGAACGAAGGATCAGCTGCGATTCATCACATGTGGCTCGGTGGACGACGGAAAATCGACGCTGATCGGCCGATTACTGCACGACAGCAAGATGATCTACCGCGATCAGATCATGGCGCTGGAACGCGACAGCATCAAGTACGGTAGCACCGGGGATAACATCGACTTCGCGCTGCTTGTGGACGGCCTCGAGGCCGAACGGGAGCAGGGCATTACGATCGATGTTGCCTACCGCTTCTTCACTACGCCGCGGCGCTCCTTCATGGTGGCCGACACTCCCGGCCACGAGCAGTATACCCGCAATATGGCTACTGGCGCCTCGCAAGCCCAGCTAGCCATTATCCTGATCGATGCCCGCAAAGGCGTGATGGTTCAGACGCGCCGCCACTCCTTTATCTGTGCGCTTCTCGGTATTCGTCATATCGTGCTGGCAGTGAACAAGATCGATCTTGTCGCATACGACAAGGAGTGCTTCGATCGGATCGCGCGCGACTATATGGCCTTTGCCGCCGGTCTCGGCTTCACCTCGATCGTCCCGATCCCGATCTCGGCCCGCTACGGGGATAACGTCGTAGACCGCTCCGCGCGTGCCAACTGGTATCGTGGTCCCTGCCTGCTTGAATATTTGGAGAGCATTGACATCCAGTCCGGCACCGCAAGCCAGGCTTTCCGCTTTCCGGTACAATGGGTGAACCGGCCAAATCCGGATTTTCGAGGCTATGCCGGGACGGTGGCTTCCGGGAGGATCTCGGCGGGGGATGAGATCATTGTCGCCACGTCGGGACGGACCACGCGCGTCAAGCGGATCGTGACCCACGGTGGCGACCTTGTCGGCGCCGAAGCCGGGGATGCGGTGACCATTACACTGGAAGACGAAATTGATATCGGCCGGGGCGACATTCTATCCCGACCGGACGATCAACCGAAGGTCGCCGACCAATTCGCTGCTTATGTGATTTGGATGGACGAGGAGCCGCTCGCTCCCGGACGCAATTACATCCTGCGGATCGGATCGCAGACGATTTCCGGCAGCATTGCCGAAATTCAGCATCGGATCGACGTCAACACTTGTGAGCATCTGGCCGCCGGGATGGTTTCGTTGAACGAGATCGCCTTCTGTAATGTTGCGACCACAATGCCCGCAGTATTCGATGCTTATGACGTCAATCGGAAGACCGGATCATTCATCGTCATCGATCGTTACACCAATCGTACGGCGGGGGCCGGCATGATTGCCGTTCCGCTACGGCAGACCGCCAATATTGCTAGGCAAGCCCTATCCGTGGATAGGAGGCAACGTGCCGCGCTCAAGAATCAGAAGCCTTGCGTCATTTGGTTCACCGGCCTGTCTGGCGCGGGAAAGTCGGCGATTGCCAATCTCGTTGATCAAAAGCTGTTTGCAATGTCGCGGCATACAATGCTGCTGGATGGCGACAACCTCCGGCACGGCTTAAGCGCGGATCTGGGCTTCTCGGAGGCGGACCGCGTGGAGAACATTCGGCGTGTCGGTGAAGTTGCCAAGTTGATGGCGGACAGCGGCTTGATCGTGATCTGCTCGTTTATCTCGCCCACGAGAGCCGAACGGGACAGGGTGCGCATCCTGGTTGGCAAGGATGAGTTCATAGAAGTCTTTGTCGATACGCCGATCGAGGAATGCGCGCGGCGAGACCCGAAAGGGCTGTACTCAAAGGCGAAATCAGGCAACATCAAGAACTTCACCGGAATCGACGCCTGCTACGAGGCACCAGAAACACCGGATATTCATCTCAGGACCATGGAGCAGACCCTAGAGCATTCAGCCAGAGCGGTAGTGGATCTCTTGATCTCGCGTTCAATTCTTGATGGTTAGATGTCCATCGCACCGCGTCATCGATAGGCAGAATTCCTGCTGGCGCAGCTCAGGCGACTTGGCTCAGGCGGGCCCTGCGATCAAACTTTTCGCTCGAAAGGAACAAAATGGTCGCACCCACTCGTGTACTGCCAGCTTCCGGTTACGTGCTCGAAGTGGATCAATTCAAAACCGAGTACGCGAGCAAAGATGGAGCATCGTCAGAAGCGGTGGAGCTCAAGAGACGCCGTCCCATGCTGCAGATCAGAATCTACGATGCGGTAAGGAAGGCCAGAGAGGAAGTCCGACTTCTACTAGGTTGAGGGTTTGCTTCGCGCTTCTTGCTGCGCGTGCGGCCAAGGACACGCCGAGCTGCCTTAAAGCCGAGCCGAGGCCGCGACTCGGCGGCTTTAATCTCCCACGCAGTACGAAGCTCGGGCCGCGGTTTTCCGGGGCTGGCTCCGGCGAACCTGCGCTTACTCCAGGTATACTGACAAATCTGAAGCGAGCAATCGGTCGCGATCCATCCTGTCGTGCCCATGGTAACGTCCGGCAAGCCTGCTTCCTCTTCCTCCGCTCGTAGGCGAACACCGTCGGCGTACGCATCTCGAGGCAACACTGCCGCAAAGATTAGCCATCCCGCGCTCCTCCGCCGCGTGTTCGGGTCACGCTCCAATTCCGCCTTTCATCGCTGATTGCCATGAAGGCGGCCATTGACGCGGCTGAAAAGGAAAGGGAGCTCATCGGTGGCCGAGCGACAAAGAATGATCTCTCGATGAACCGTTCTGGTCAGCCATCGACGTGTTCGACCGATAACGTACAGAGTCTTTCGCACTTTCAGGATTGACGGCTTCTTCTAGAATGAAGGAGCTTTGAATGAACGATGGGAATGCCATGGGTCAGGTGATCCAAATTGATGAGGCCCGGATTCGAGATCACCTGGGCGAGATGGTCCGCGGGACAGTGGAAGAGACACTGAACGCGATGCTGGAGGCCGAAGCGGACCAGCTGTGCGGTGCTGGGCGGTATGAGCGCAGCCCGGCGCGGCAGGACACGCGGGCAGGCAGCTACGAGCGAACGCTGCAGACCAAGGCGGGCGACGTCAATCTGAAGGTTCCGAAGCTACGGCGGCAAA
>NZ_FMAE01000009.1 GCF_900094575.1 Bradyrhizobium yuanmingense
GTTCGGCCGTCTCAAACGGTCTCTCTCGCTAAGGTCCTGATTTATATGGTGGGCGCACCAGGGCTCGAACCTGGGACCCGCTGATTAAGAGTCAGTTGGTCCGATTTCAGCGCGCCGCGTCGTTGATCAATTGCGCCGCGGGCGCAGCTACGCGACTGCGTTGCGAAAAGGCGGGCACTTTCCGCGACCGGCCCAGCAACCCCAGAAAGCCTTCCTCACATTGGCTGCCGCGAGATTCTTTTTGATCTTCCGGTGCACACACCGCGCACACGCCGCCCTCTAACCAATTGAAAAAATTTGAACTCTCGTCCCAATCCATCCTGGGCGCCGTAGAAAATCTGCGATCTAAGCGGTTCATTTTATTGATATATTTCGGATCTGATCGGCCCTATCTACAATTGGACCGACCGAGAAATCCAATTTGATGAGGCTTCTGCCACCGGGCTCTTCTAGGGCAATATATGCCTAAATTGGAAGCGGAAATCACATATTCGGATTTTCAGTGCACACGTAGCGGAGTTGAGGGCGCACACAGGTTCGTGGCCAGAATTTCTCCAGTGCTCGGCTTCCGGGCTCACTTATACTCACTTCGCGATGTGAGTATAACTTCCGCTCTTGCCACGGCCCTTCAATCGGGCGACACGCCAAAAATTGACGAGTTCGCGGGACCGTTTTAGACGCCGGCCCCGAACCGATGCGACCAAGAGCGGCAATCGATGCGTATTTGGCCGAAAGACAACCTCGGCCGAGTGCGCTCGCGCTGACGACAAATTAGCTGTCACTCACATCGCCCCGATCCCGAAGCACTTGTTGTCCATCTCCAGCGAAATGGCCAGGCCCGTTCGTTTCGCCTTTCCTAAGCTGAAATGTCGATTGGGCCGAAGCATCTTTACGAATGGGTGCCCCGACCGACGCTGCTAGTCATCAGGGGCAATTCATGATCGCACCCTTCTCCTCCCTCTCACTCGCTCGGCGTCGCCTGTTGGCGCATCTGCTCTCCGCATTGAGAGCTGCGCTTCCGATCAACCCGCCTGTTTCTAGAGGCCTGCTCACGTTGGCCCGCGCTGGATTTTTCTTGATCTACCGGTCCACACGTTATGCACACGCGGGCTTCTAACGTACTGAGAAACTTGAACTCTCGCTCCAATCCATCATGAGCCAATTTGAGTGAGCTCCGGCAAACAGGGTCTCACGAGATCATATGCACATGGTTGCCTGACCGGTGGGAATGTCGTGGTTCGAACAAGACTTCCACGCTAACGTATCGATCCACGATCGGTAACCGGCCCGTGCATTAGCCTGAATGCGTGCCCCGGCTCTCTACCGCACTCAGGCGCGGATCATCATGATTGTCGCGATATTCGAGGCCAAGCGGACCGATCGCCGAGACCTGCGTGACGTATTCGCCGGACTTTGCCCAGTGGAAATGCCACGTTTCGCCAGGCAGGACGAGGACGCTACCCGGCGGATAGGCCTCCACCTTGCCGCCGTCGAAGGTTTCGCCGAGCCCTATGTAGAAGACGCCGGACATCACCGTGTAAATCCGATCCTCCGGATGCTTGTGCGGCATCAACTTCGTGCCACCGGGCACTTTCACTCGGACGACGTAGGGACCAGATTCAGCCGGATGGCCGACCATGACGGCCAGCCGCGCGCGCGGCGGAAAGGCTGGAAATGGCTTCCACGCGATATCCTCGGGCAGGATGGCCCGGAACCTGTCTTCATCGGGCTGATGCATTTTGGTCTCCTTTGCCGATGTGCTTGATGCATTCACGTCTTGAGCGTGTCGGGGTCGATCGGCATTTTGCGCAATCGCCTGCCGGTGGCTGCAAAAACCGCGTTCGCCACGGCCGGGACGATGCCCGAGGTTCCAGCCTCACCCATTCCGCCGGGAGGCTCCGCCGACTTTACGAGGTAGACCTCGATGGAAGGCGCCTGGTCGATGCGCAGCATCTGATAGGTATCGAAGTTGGCCTGTTCGACGCGACCGCTTTTCAGCGTGATCTCACCGTAAAGGGCCGCGGTGACGCCGAACATGACGCCGCTCTGGATCTGTGCCTGCACTGTGTCGGGATTGACCACGATGCCGCAGTCCATCGCGCACACGACGCGGTGCACGCGGACCGATCCGTCCTTGGCAACCTCGACCTCCGCAACCTGCGCGAGATGGCTTCCGAAAACATTCTGCAAAGCGACGCCCCGGCCTCGCCCCTGGGGCAATGGTGTGCCCCATCCTGCCTTCTCCGCCGCAAGCTCGAGTACAGCCTTCGCACGCGGGTTGTGGTCCAGCAGCGCACGGCGATAGGCGACCGCATCCTGCTTGGCCGCTGCCGCCAATTCATCGATGAAGCTTTCGGTGACGAATACGTTGTGCGAGGGACCGACGCTGCGCCAGAAGGCCGTCGGAATGCCGGGCGGTTCGACGCGAACATATTCGACATGGAAGTTCGGAAGCGAATAGACGAGGTCGATCGCGCCTTCCGTCGTGTCGGGATCGAGCCCGTTCCTGAATGCGGGCGGAAGCCACCGCGCGATCACGGAGGAGCCGGCGAAACGGTTGCTCCATGCCACAGGTCTACCGCTCTCGTCGAGACCGGCCTCGATGCGATCGACCCAATAGGGACGGTACATGTCGTGTTGGATGTCCTCCTCGCGCGTCCACACCACCTTCACGGGACCATCGACTTGCCTGGCGATCTCGACGGCACGTACCGCGCCATCGGCCTCAAGGCGGCGCCCAAAGCCTCCGCCGATCAGATGATTGTGGACCGTGACCTTGTCGGGCGGCAGGCCGGCTGCCTTCGCTGCCATCGCCTGCACTCTTGCGATCGCCTGCGTGCCGACCCAGATCTCGCACTCATGGCCGCGGAAGTGGACCGTGCAATTCATCGGCTCCATCGTTGCATGCGCCAGGAATGGCAGGTGATAGCTTGCCTGGACCCGGGTCGCGGCGCCGGCCAACGCCTTCGCGGCGTCGCCGATGTCTTGCGCAACCGGACCGGCCTTCAGAGTGGCGTCCTCGAGCTCGCGGGCGATGTCTCGCGTGCTGAGACCGGCATGGCGCCCGTCTTCCCACTCGATCCTGAGTGCCGCCAGACCCTTCTTGGCCGCCCCCATGTGATCCGCGACGACGGCAACGGCATCGTCGAGCCTGACGATCTGGCGCACGCCTTTGATGGCCATCGCCGCACTATCATCCACCTTCTTCAGTCGACCGCCAAACACCGGCGATTGAGCCAAAGTCGCGAACTTCAGCCCGGGTGGCCGCGCGTCAATTCCATAGAGGGCGGAGCCGTTCACCTTACCCGACACGTCGAGCCGCCGAGCCGGCGTGCCGATCAGCTTGAACTCATCCGCATTCTTCAGAACCACTTTGGCAGGCGGAGGGATCATCGCAGCCTCGACGGCGAGCTCACCGTAATTGAGACGACGCCCGCTCGGCGTATGGACGACCTCGCCCGCCTCGGCCCGGCAGTGTCCTGCACCGACGCCCCAGCGCCGTGAGGCTGCTTCGATCAGCATGATCCGCGCAGTCGCGCCAGCTTCTCGCAACGGCTTCCAGGCGCCGCGAATCGCGTTCGAATTTCCGGTGGCCTGCACACCCAGCAGCGGGTTGGCATAGAGCTTTTCGTTGGGCGGCGCATGTTCGAGCCGTACCTGCTCAAGGCCGACTTCCAGCTCTTCGGCGATCAGCATCGGAATGGAGGTGTAGGTGCCTTGCCCCATTTCAACATACGGCATGGTCAGGACCACCTGACCGTCACGGCCGATCCGGATGAAGGCGTTCGGCTCAAACGTCTCGGCGGAGGAGCTTCTGCTCTCGCCAATCGGCAAGCTCAGGCCCAGCACCAGACCGCCGCCGGCCAGGGCCGTCTTCACCAGAAAGCTGCGACGGGACAGCGCGACAGTGGCGTCAGACGCCTTGCGATCCGATGTCATGATCAACGCTCCTTCACCTGCGATCCGGCGGCAAGCTTGATCGCCTCCCGAATGCGGACATACGTCCCACAGCGGCAGATGTTGCCGCTCATGGCATCATCGATATCCGCGTCGGTCGGATGAGGCTTGTCGGCGAGCAGCGCCGACGCCGACATGATCTGGCCGGACTGGCAATAGCCACATTGCGGCACTTCATGCTCCAACCAGGCCCTCTGAACCTTCGCGCCTGCTGACGTCCCGCCGATCGCTTCAATCGTGGTGACCTTGCCCTCGCCGATGCTATCGACAGTGGTAATGCAGGAGCGGACTGCCGCGCTGTCGAGATGGACCGTGCACGCTCCGCACAATGCCATGCCGCAGCCGAATTTCGTACCGGTCATGCCGAGCACGTCGCGCAACACCCAGAGCAGCGGGGTGTCGCCATCGACGTCGACGCTGCGCGGGATTCCGTTTACATCGATTGTGAAGCTCATATGATCCTCCTTGAATTGCGACAGAACGGGCACGACTTGCGGTCGCGCGCGGGACCGTTGAGTCATCCGCCCAGCTGGCCGACGTGAAAACCGAGCCGATTCTCCACGTCACCGGGGCGATGAAAGCCGCGCGCCATGAGCGCCTTGATGCGGCTCTGGGCTGCGGGGCGTGCGAGAGCGGCCAGGAACGCGTCCCACTCGGGCTTGATCTCGACATCGGGCGGCAGGCTGGCGATATCGACGAGGCGCTTGGTCTCGGCGATGGCGTCCTTGTCGAACGTGGCGATACGCATCGCGAGCGCCTCGACGAAGCCGTCCAGCTCGGCATCCGGCAAGGATCGGTTCACATAGCCATATCGTTCGGCCAGATCACCATGGACGTCGTCGGCGCTCAGTAGAACCTCAAGCGCGCGGCCACGGCCCATGAGGCGTGGCAATCGTGCCATCGGTCCTCCGCCCGGCACGAGGCCCGCGCCGACCTCCCATTGCGACAGGATCGCCTTCTCGCGGCTGGCAAAGCGCATGTCGCTGGCGAGCGCGAGCTCGCTGCCGACACCGGTCGCGCGGCCCCTGATCGAAGCGATGGATACAACAGGCGCGCGGCTGAGGCGCACCAGGGTGTCGGGCAGCGACTGCAGGCCTGTCGGTCCGGGCGGCACGGCAAGCGATTCCTCTAGCGGCGCAAGGAAATCGTAATGCGTGATGAAGAATCCCTCGACGGCGCTGTCGAACACCACCACCTTCACTTGCGGATCTGTCTCGATCGCGGTGACGATGTCGCTGAGCAGCGGAAGATGCCTGGGGCCGAAGATATTGACCGGCGGCATGTCGAAGGTGACACGCCAGTAGGTCGGCAGCCGGCGTTCTAGGCGGATCTCGTCGGTCGCAAATTTACGTTCGGGACGGTTCATGGTCTCACTCCTGATCTATGCCGTTTCAGATTGACTGGCGCAGCGGGCGGAATGCGGTGCGCATCTCCGCAGTGAACAATGCGGGCTGCTCCCAGGCTGCAAAGTGGCCGCCCTTGTCGAGCCGGTTGTAATGCATCAGCCTGGGATAGGCTTTCTCGGCCCAGCTGCGCGGCGCGGCATAGATCTCGTCCGGGAAGACGCTGACGGCGACGGGAATCTGCACCTGCTTGGGCGCGAAGAACACCAGCTTGTTCTCCCAATAGAGCCGCGCCGACGAGACCGCGGTGTTGGTGAGCCAGTAGAGCGTGATATTGTCGATCACATCGTCCCGCGACAGGCCTTCCGTCTTGCCGTCGAAGACGCGCGCGATCATCGCGGCGCTGCGCGCATCATGGTCGAGCATCCAGGACGCGAGGCCCGCGGGGGAGTCGACCAGGCCGTAAAGCGTCTGCGGCCGGTTGGACATCTCGATCGCATAGCCGAGGCCGTGCTTGTAGAATTCGTCGAGCTGATCGTAGGCGATGCGCTCCTCAGCCGAGAGGTTCGCCGGTCGCGTCCCGCCCGGCTGAAGTGCCTTGGCGATATCGTCGGGGACGGTGGCGGGCATGTTGGTGTGGATGCCGAGCAGCTCCGGCGGCGCGATCAGCGCCATCTGTTCGGTGACAGCATTGCCCCAATCACCACCTTGCGCCACGTAGCGAGTGTAGCCGAGACGCTTCATCAGCACGATCCAGGCGCGCGCGATACGCTGCGGATCCCAGCCGAGCGTGGTCGGCTTGCCGGAGAAGCCGTGACCGGGCAGCGAGGGAATGACCAGATCGAATGCGTCCCTGGCGTGCCCGCCGTGCGCAGTCGGATCGGTGAGCGGATCGATGATCTTGATCTGCTCGATAATCGAGCCTGGCCACCCATGCGTGACGATCATCGGCAGCGCGTTTTCGTGCCGCGAGCGGACGTGAATGAAATGGATGTCGACGCCGTCGATCTCGGTGACGAATT
The DNA here is from genome assembly GCF_900094575.1 of Bradyrhizobium yuanmingense. Lineage (GTDB taxonomy): Bacteria > Pseudomonadota > Alphaproteobacteria > Rhizobiales > Xanthobacteraceae > Bradyrhizobium > Bradyrhizobium yuanmingense. Next base: position 6,323 of record NZ_FMAE01000009.1, read on the forward strand.
GCGGCAGGGCGTTCAACCGCGCTTCGATCTTGCGCCAGTCGTAATCGCTCTGCCAATAGCGCACGAGTTCCTGCGCTGTCCTCAGCTGCACACCTTGCGACTGGTCAGTGACGATCTCGCGATCCGGCCAGCGCGTTTCCGCCAGGCGACGGCGCAGATCGAGCAGGTCCTCCTTGGGCACGTTGATGCGGAACGGGCGGATCGCCTCGCTCGCGGCAGCCTTCGCCGGATGCAGCGGCAGCAGGCTCGATACACCGGCGGCAACGGCTCCCATCGCGGCCTGGCTCAGCAGTTGACGACGGTCGGGGTTGAGGATGTCGGCGCGCGCCTGCGTGGTCATTGCGAATCTCCCTTGCTATGATCGGTCGGTGGCCGATCTCGAGATCGGGCCGTCGCTTCGTCGTGCATGGAGATTGACGCAGCCCCCTTTGCCTGGCGAGTTATCGGTTGTTAGACCTCGTTAGCCCTTGCGAGGGTGCGCGATCAGGACGAGCGGCGATGTTGCTTCGGGCGATGCAACGCGAAACGGCGCACGACAGCGAGCCGCCGTGCGCCGTGGGCAGAAAATGCTGTTGCTTTAGGATGGCAGGGACTGACCAGCCTGCTCGCGCACGATGTACTCGGCGTACCAGTCGGGCCAACTCTCGTCGTGCACGCCAGTGCGTTTCTCGTGCTCGCCATGTGCTACCGCCGCACGACCCAGCGCAGCAGCCAGATCGGCAGCGGAGGAGAATGTCGCGCCGTCACGCTCGATGCGTCCGGGCAGTCGCGTGGTCACCTCCTGCAGGAACCAGCCGTTGCCGTCAGGATCGCTGAAGGAGGCGAACGAGCTGTAGCTACCGCGCTTCGGATCGACGCCGCCGATCCGGACGGTGCCGAACAGGTAGGGGTCATCGGCGCCGGTATGGACATCGCCACCGCCGTGAAAAGCTTCGCTGACAGCAATCCCTCGCTCGATCAACTCATTCCTTGCAGACTCGAGATCGGACACGATCAGATACAGACCGCGTGTCGAGCCCGGCGACGCCGACGTGACATTGCGGCCGAAGATCACCGAGCAGGCAGAGCCCGGCGGTGTGAACTGGACCACGCGCCATCCATCGCCAGCGGCGAAATCGGCGTCCAGTCGCCAGCCTAGACGCTCGTAGAACGCCTTGGAACGGTCAACGTCGGACACTGGAATCACGACGACTTCGAGCTTTAGATCAACGCTACGCGATGCCGATGTGCCTTTCCCTGCGTCGCGATCAACTTCAAGTTTTGCCATGTCGAACTCCCGATGTATGAGGCGGGCCCAAAGCTGACCCCGCTGTTGCATCACCTGCTTGCTCTTAGTGTCGTGGCGCAGCGTTCGTGACAGCCTTCAATCTTCAGGCGATAGTCGGCATCTCGATGGAGATCCGAGTGCCGCCCTGCCCCGCTTCGCCATTCAGGCGGGCGTGAATGCTGCGCGCAAGCCCTTCCAGGATACGGCTGCCGGTGCCCCGGAGCTGACCTGTCGCACCAATGCCGTTGTCAGCCACCGTGCAGATCCATGTGCCATCTCGGCGGAGGATCTCGATTCGGATCAACGCCTCATTCTTGCTCGGGAAGGCGTGCTTCGCCGCATTCGTGACCAGCTCGGTGATCATCAGCGCAAGCCGATGACATTGGGATGCTGATAGAACACCGTCTTCGACCAAAGCCTCGCAGCGGACGCCGGCGGGCTCCAGGACCGCTGCCGAAAGTGCTTCGCAGAGATTCTCAAAGAATGTCGCAACGGACACGGACGGCTCGTCGCTGTTCGAAAGCAGTTGGTAGAGCCTGCCAAAGGCACAGATTCGCCGCTCGAACCGATCCACCGCCCCCGAGACGTCCCGACTGCCGGCTCGGGTGAGGTCGCGGCGGACCGAGGCGCCCAGCAATGTCAGCGTGTTCTTCATGCGGTGATGGGATTCCTGCAGCACGAGCTCCCAATCCCGCGATTGATCCTCAAGGCCAGAGACGAACTGAGATCGAACGGTACCTCCGTTCGGAATGGAGCCGATGGCGGACATGATAGCCTCCCCGTTGGTTGGACCTAGCTCGAGGCTCATACTGGCCGCGCAGCGCGCGTTTAGCTCGTTAGACGTTGCGAGATTCTGTTATGATCGGCGCGGTCACGATCCAAAGCGGACCCCCCTGGGGCGACCTCGACCGCGCTGACGAATTGTCGCGGCGGCGCGATAAGCTGCTCACGCTAAAGCTAAAATGCTTGGGTTCCCCTTCAGACGTTTCGGCGGTTGGCACGCCTTTCGCCACGCCTAGGCCGTTTACTCGCAACATCGTTCTGCTAGACAGAAACGTGACAGAGTCCCTTACTGGAATTTGTGCCCATGCCGGACACCAGCGATCAGGATTCGCCGATTTCCTTTGGGGCCTTCCAGCTATTTGCGAGCTCGCGCCGGCTCGAGAAAGACGGAGCCCCGCTTCACCTCGGCGGCCGCGCGCTCGACATTCTCATTTTTCTGGCCGAACGGGCGGGCCAGGTGGTGGACAAGCGCGAGCTCATCAAGCGCGTCTGGTCCGACGTGACCGTCGACGAAGGCAGCCTCCGCTTCCACATCACCACGCTGCGGAAGGCCCTGGGAGATGCCGGCGAAGGCTCGCGATACGTCATCAACGTGCCGGGACGCGGCTACTGCCTCGCAGCCCCGCTGCTCCGCTCGACACCTTTCCACAGCCAGCCCACCCAGCCGGCCGGCCCTGCGCATCCATTGCCGTCTCCGCTGGCGAGGATGATCGGACGGGACGAAGCGGTCGAGCAGGTTTCCACCGAGCTTGCCGCGCATCGTTTTGTCACAATCGTCGGCCCCGGCGGGATCGGAAAGACCTCGGTCGCAGTGGCCGTGGCCCATCGCGCGCTCGAGACTTTCGACGGCCAGGTGTACTTCGTGGATTTCGGCGCGCTTTCGGACACGAGCCTCGTTGCAGGGACGATTGCGGCCGCGTTGGGCCTGACTGTCAACTCGGACGATCCGGCTCCGGGACTACTGACGGTCCTGCGCAGCCGGCGAACGCTGCTGGTGTTCGACAGTTGCGAGCACGTCATCGACGAGCTCGCTCCGTTGGCCGAGCGGATCGTTCAGGAGGCGCCAGGGCTGCATGTGCTCGCGACCAGCCGCGAATCCTTTCGAACGGAGGGTGAGCGCGTCCATCGGTTGCTTCCATTGGCTTGCCCACCCGAGGGCGTGGAGCTGGGGATGGCCGAAGTCCTTGCCTATCCTGCAAGCCAGCTCTTCGTGGAACGCATTGCAGAGAGCCTGAGCGGGTTCGAGCTGAGCGAAGAGGATGCGCCGCTCGTTGCCGAAATCTGCCGACGCCTGGACGGTATCGCGCTTGCCATCGAGCTCGCCGCCGGCCGTGTCGACGCCTACGGCATCGCCGGGACGGCGTCCCTGCTCGACAGCCGGTTCTCGCTGCTGTGGCGGGGACGACGCACCGCGATTCCGCGGCATCAGACTTTGAGCGCCGCGCTTGCCTGGAGTTACGACCTGCTGCCCGCAGCCGAAAGCGCGGTGCTGCGCGGATTGTCCGTGTTCGTCGGGCCGTTCACGCTGGAGGCTGCGCTCGCGGTCGCATTGAGCCAAGGCATCGGCGAATTTCAAGCGGTTGAAGCAATTTCGAACCTGCTCTCAAAATCGCTCATCGCAACTGTTCCTGCGGAACGGCTGCGCTATCGGCTGCTCGATACGACGCGCACCTTCGTCGGAGGCAAGCTCGTCGAGAACGGCGAGGCGGACCGCGTCGAGCGTGCACATGCCGAATATTTTCGCGATTTCCTGCGCGACATTGCGTTGAAGTCCGCGGGCCTGCAATCGACCGGCGGCTTCCTTCCCTACGCCGACCATCTGCCGAATGTTCGGGCCGCGCTGATCTGGAGCTTTTCGGACAAGGGCGATCGGACGATCGGCGTCGATCTGGCGGCTTCAGCCGCCCAATTCTTCCTCGAACTGACTCTGCTGACCGAGTGCTATCGCTGGACCCGGCAGGCCCTTGCCTCGCTAGACAAGCCAGCTGCGGACATTCGCCAGGAGATGACGTTGCAGGCTGCACATGGCGTGTCCGTGATGTTCACGCAGGGCAATACCGAAGCGGTACGGTCGGCGTTCACGCGCGGCCTTCAGCTTGCAGAGGAGCTTGAGGACCTACATTGGCAGCTCTGGCTTTTGCGCGGCCTCCATATCTACCTGACGAGGGTCGGCGATTTCCACGGTGCCCTGGGCACTGGAGAACGGGGAGAGGACGTCGCGCGGAAGCTGAACGATCCTGCCGCCACATTCAACGTGGAGTGGATGGTGGGGGTCGCTCATCATTTGATCGGCAACCAGCACGAAGCCGTACGGTTCTGCGCAAGCGCGATGGTGCACAACCCTGACTCGCAGCGGTTGAACATCGGGCATCTCGGCTATGACGACCGCATCGTCGCGCTGGTCGCGCTGGCGCGCGGGCTCTGGCTCACGGGACGGCCGGATCGCGCAATCGAAGCGGCCAGATACACAGTCCGCGAGGCCGAACAGCTCGAACAGCCGCTCACGCTCGGCATTTCCTTGATCTGGACCATCTACGTATTTCTCTGGGTCGGCGATTGGGCGAATGCCGAAATCCTGATCGAGCGGCTGATCGATCACTCGGCGCGACACTTTCTCGGGCCCTATCACGCCGTAGGCATCGGCCAGAAGGGCGAGCTGCTGCTGCGCCGCGGTGACCTTGCCGCTGGCATCGAGCATCTTCGCGCCAGCCAGGCCACTCTTTATGCGACGCGACACCGGATCATGACGACGGTGTTTGCTACGGCGCTCGCGGAGGGTCTCGCGGCGCAAAATCATGCGGTTGAGGCCTTGTCCACGATCGACGAGGCCATCGCGGAGATCCCCGGCCATGGCGAATCTTTCGATATGCCCGAGATGCTGAGGGTCAAGGGGGATATCCTTGTCCGGTCGGGCGAAGCCGCCGAGGCCGAACGCTTTTTCCGCAAGTCGCTCGACCTGTCGCGTCGTCAATCCGCCCTCGGTTGGGAGCTCCGCGCAGCGATCAGCCTCGGCCGCGTGTGGCAACAGAGCGGCAGAGCCGGGGACGCCCGCGCCCTGCTCGCCCCACTTGTCGCGCGCTACGGCGAGGGCCTCCAGACCCGCGACCTGATCGCAGCGAATGAGCTCCTGGGCGCACTAAATCGATAACGCCTTCAACGGGATACCGCCAAAATCCCGGCTCGCAAGTCCTAACAAGTTCTAACACGCCAAGCCGCAGCCACCCCGCCATGATGGAGGGGCTTCATGGTGATATGGCGGGACATGTCTCTTCTCGACGACGTCTTAAGTGCCAGTGGCGGCTTGGCCCGCTGGAACAGTCTAAGCCGGTTCACGCTCCACCTTTCCATCAGCGGAAAGCTGTTTGACGGCGTCGGGCGTGCCGGTGAATTCAAGGATGTGACTGCGGAAGGCGCCACCCGGACGCAATCCATCCGCTTCATGGGGATCACCGGCGGAAAGTATTCGGGCTCGTTTCAGCCGGATGCGATCACGGTCGAAACCTTGCATGGCGAGGTGCTGAGAACCTGGCGCAATCCCAGCCCTGCGTTCCCGGACTCCGACTCTGCCGTTCTCGCAGACGAGTTGCAGCTCGTCTTTTTCTGCGGCGTTGCGATTTGGAACTATGTGGTCGGCCCATTCCTGCTTGCGCGTCCAGACGTGGTTGTGGAGGAACTGCCGCCCTGGGAGGAGAGGAAGGAATCGTGGCGCCGGCTACGGGCGCGAATTCCTCCGAGCGTGATTACGCTCGCACCCGAGCAGGTGTTCTATTTCGACGCAGACGGATTGCTGCGGCGGACGGATCACGACCTCTTCGGAATGAAAGTCGTGCAATATTCCTGGGCACACGGCAGCTTCGGCGGCCTGATCGCGCCGACACTTCGCCGCGTGCACATGCTGCAGCCCGACGGAAGCGTGGTCGCCAAGCCGGTGTTGATGGACATCGAGATCTTCGACGCGTTCTTCGAATGATCGCGACAACAGCGATCGCTCTCAACGCCTAACAATACATAACGAGCCAACAGACGGCTTGGGGTGCAGATTGCACTCAGCGAGTAACGGAGTTCGAGCGAGACCCAAGCCGACGCGCCTCCACGCTCGCGTGGAGGCCTTCGAAGGCCTCCGCAAAGCGCACGCTACACTTATTGGAGAGGACACTGTCATGGACCTGCTTTCCTACGCCAAGACCATCGCTGGGCGCATCGAGGCGGAATCGACGAAAGCCAAGGTGCCGGTTGCAATCTGCATCATCGATGTACACGGCAACATCATTCTCAAGCACCGCATGAGCGGCGCCCCGACATTCTCGCTCGAACTTTCGGAGCGAAAGGCCTACACGTCCGCGCTCGTGGGGCTTCGAACCGCGGACCTGTCACCCATGGTACAGCCCGGCCAGGCGCTATTTCCGTTGATGGGCGTCGCGGGCGGACGCTTCTGTTCGATGGGCGGAGGAGCACCACTCTCCATCGACGGCCAACTCCTCGCCGGCGTCGGCATCAGCGGCGGCACCGTGGAGCAGGACGTCCGGATCCTCGAAGCAGGGCTCCGCGAACCCGCCCCCCTCGACAAGATCGAAATGAAGCTCGAGGTCGTCGTCCTCCCGGTTTCGAACGTCGAGCGTTCCAAGCGGTTCTATGCCGAACTAGGCTGGCGACTCGATATCGACTACGAAGGCAAGGACGGCTATCGCGTAATCCAGTTTACTCCGCCGAGGTCCGAGTGTTCGGTCATCTTCGGCAGCAAACTCACGACTGCCGCCCCCGGCTCGGTGAAAGGGCTTCACCTCGTTGTGTCCGACATTCAAGCGGCACGCGACGACTTGCGCCGCCGCGGCGTCGCCGTCAGCGAGCCCTTCCACGATCCCGTCGGCATTTTTCATCACATCAGCATGCACGACCTCGTCCCCGGTCCCAATCCGGAGCGCAAGAGCTACGCTTCCTACGCCTTCTTCGTCGATCCCGACGGCAACGAATGGATATTCCAGGAAATCACCGCACGACTGACCGGACATATCGAGGAAGGTGACGAGAGCTTCACGCCCGAACTCACGGCGGTTGTCCGACGCGCGGAAGCCGCCGCGCAGGCAAGCGCCGACGCAGGCGTTCACGCAGCGGCATGACATTGGAGCAATGACATGAGCATTCCGACCACGCTCGCCCTCTCAGCGGCCCTGGCCTGCGCATCGGTGCAGGCTTCGGCGCAAGATCTGCGATCGAGCCGCCGCTCGATCAGCTATCACACGGTGGATATTCGAGGCCTCAAGGTCTTCTATCGCGAAGCCGGCCCCGCCGACGCGCCGACCGTGCTTCTGCTGCACGGCTTTCCTTCCTCCTCGCGGATGTGGGAACCGCTGTTGCCGCTGCTTGCGGACCGATATCATCTGATCGCGCCCGATTATCCCGGCTTCGGCAACAGCAGCGCACCATCCCCGTCCGATTTCACCTACACCTTCGACAACATCGCCGGCGTGATCGGCGAACTCGCGAACAGGCTCGGTCTCACCAGCTACGTCCTGCTGATGCAGGACTATGGTGGTCCGGTGGGCTTCCGCATGGCGCTGGACCACCCGGAACGTGTTCGTGCCATGATCATCCAGAACGCTGTTGCCCACGAGCAGGGTTTGAGCCCGCTTTGGGACGCGCGTCGTAGATACTGGGCCGATCCCGCGCATGAACTCGAGGCGCTCAAGGCGAACTTCACGTCTCTCGAGGCGACGCGTCAGCGCCACCTCGGCTCGAGCCCACATCCCGAGCGCTACGATCCGGACGCTTGGCTCGATGAATACGCCTTTCTCACGCGTCCCGGCCAGCCCGAGATTCAGACGACATTGTTCCTGGACTACCGAACCAATGTCGCGTCCTACCCGCAATGGCAGGACTGGCTGCGCAGGAGGCAACCTCCGATCCTGGTGACGTGGGGCAAGTACGACCCCTCCTTCACCGTCGCCGGCGCGACCGCCTATCGCGACGATGTCCCGACGGCGGACGTCCACATCCTGGAAGCCGGCCACTTCGCATTGGATGAGGCGACCGACGAAGTTGCCGCCTTGGTCCGCGACTTTCTTGCAAGGCTCGAAGGGCAAAAGGGCTGACCACCAGCGGCGTAATCACGCTGCGCCTGCACACAACGGAACCACGATAGGAGCCATTCATGTCAGACGATGTTGACCACAATCGCCGCCGCTTCTTCGCAGGCGCCGTGACGATGCTCGCTGCAGCCCAGCTTACGCCGGGCACAGCCGCGGCCAAGCCTGCGAAACCTGCCGCCGGCGTCAAGATAGGAGGCAACACTTCGTTCGCCTCGCTGAAACAGATCGATGCCGGCCTTCTCAACGTCGGCTATGCCGAAGCAGGCCCCGTCGACGGCCCAGCCGTGATCCTGCTGCACGGCTGGCCGTATGACATCTACAGCTTCGTTGATGTCGCACCACTTCTCGTGGCCGCCGGCTACCGCGTAATCGTGCCCTATTTGCGTGGCTACGGCACCACGCGGTTCCTGTCCGATGGGACGATGCGGAACGGGCAGCCATCGGCGATCGCTGCCGACATCATCGCTGTGATGGATGCGCTCAGAATCGACAAAGCCACGATCGCCGGCTTCGACTGGGGCGCGCGGACTGCCAACATCATCGCGGCGCTGTGGCCGGAGCGCTGCAAGGCGATGGTCTCGGTGAGCGGCTATCTCATCGGCAGCCAGCAGGCCGGCAAGATGCCTCTGCCGCCAAAGGCAGAGCTTCAATGGTGGTATCAGTTCTACTTCGCGACCGAGCGTGGTCGCGAAGGCTATGAGAAATATCGTCGGGAGTTTTCAAAACTAATCTGGCAGCTCGCGTCGCCGCAATGGCACTTCGACGATGCCACTTTCGAGCGCAGTGCCGCGGCATTCGATAATCCGGACCACGTTGCGATCGTGATCCATAACTACCGCTGGCGTCTTGGCCTTGCCGAAGGTGAAGCAAAGTATGATGGCTATGAGGCGCTGCTTTCACGGGCTCCTGTCATTGGTGTCCCGACCATTACCATGGAGGGCGACGCCAATGGGGCTCCACATCCCAATCCGTCGGCCTATGCCAAGATGTTCTCCGGCAAGTATTCGCACCGCACGATCAAGGGAGGCGTGGGCCATAACCTGCCGCAAGAGGCGCCCAAGGCATTTGCCGCTGCCATCATGGACGTTACTGCCGACGTCTGATCAAAGCGCGACCGTCTAGCCGATCCGAGGTTCGGCTGGACGGCACCTCTGCTGCTTGGATGAGAGATCCGGTTTCTACGGCGTTTTCTTCGGTTATGCAGCGCCACTTAACAACGCTTAACGAGCGATCATCCGCATTTGGGCATACCTGTCAGGGTAGTTCTCACGAAGGAAAATCGACGGATGATTGCGCTGCTGGCGAATGCGATCGAGGCTCATGGCGGCCTAAACCGATGGAATGCCCGCAAGCGCCTCACCGCCACAATCGCGGCGGGCGGCGACGTTTGGGTCCTGAAAGGCGTCGAACAGGATCATCTGCAGCGAACCGTGCGGATTGATCTTCACCGTGAGCAGGCTCTCATTGAGCCGTTTGGAAGAAACGGCCAGCACAGCGAGTTCAGGCCCGAGCGGGTCGCCATTGTTGCCGCCGACGAACGTGTCGTCGCTGAGCGAAAGGACCCGCGCACCTCATTCGCGCGACACGATATGCGGACGCATTGGGATCCGCTGCACCGAATTTACTTCGAAAGCTGCGCCCTCTGGACCGGCCTCACCACGCCGTTCCTGCTTTCCGACAAAGCTTCGGACGTGCACGAGATCGAGCCATGCCATGAGGGAAGTGAGGTGTGGCGGGGGCTGCGGGCGACCTTCTCGCCGGCGATCGCAAGCCACAGCATCGAGCAGGACTTCTACTTCGGTCCCGACCTGCTCATTCGCCGCCATGATTATCGTGTCGAAATAGCAGGGAATTTTCCCGTCGCCGAGTACGTGTCCAACCCCGTCGACGTCGACGGCATCAAGATCCCGACGAGACGGCGCACTTATCTACGTGACGAGACGACCCTGGCCCCGATGCTTGATACGCTGATGATATCCATCGATCTCTGGGATTTGCGGTTCGACTGACCCTCAACCGGTCAGACGAGCGACGAATCGAGCATGAGCCGAGCGGCCTTCAGATCAGCCGTCTCAAACCCTTCCGAGAACTTCGCATAAGTCGCGGCAAGCTCCTCCAGGTGACTTAGCGTTCCCTGCTCGCGCCTCAGGCGCACCATCGACATATCAGTCCGCAATCGCCAGGAGAGCGCGCCCTGCTGGTCAGCCAACGCAGCCGACGACCGGAGACTTGATTCTGCGGCATGAAGATTCCCATTGCGCAGCTCCAGTTCCGCCCGCACGCGCAAGAGCTCCGGCATGTCGAAGGCGCCGCCAGCAAGCTCGATACGCGCGATCGCTTCGTTCAGTATTCCAAGTCCATCGGACGGTTGCCCGAGTTCGGCCAAGCCCCAAGACAGGTCAGCAACGAATGCGGAGGCGTAGAGCTCGTAGCGATCAGCATGCAGGCGCGGAAGTGCGATTCTCAGCGACTCGACACCGCCGCGCAAATCCCCGCCGGCGATCATCGTCTGCGCCCGGAAACCGGCCGCGACCGCCTGGTAGGGCGCGAGGCCATGCAGGCCGGCATGCGTTTCGAGCCGACCGGCCATCGCCTCGACCGCGGTCCAGTCTCCGATCCACCCGTACAGCGAGGCGGACCAGCAGAGCGCTATACAGTGCATGACGACATCGCGAGGCGCGCCGGCACCCGTCAGTGGGCGAACACAATCCACGGCTCGATCGGGAAAGCCGCGCAGCCACAACACGCGAGCAAGCGGTATCTGCGGTGTTCTGGAATAGGCAAAATGGCCGGGTCGCGCCCCGCGTAGCGCCGCGTCGTTGCGAACGCCTTCGTCCAAATGAAGCTGCGCCTCGGCCTGGTTGCCGACGAGATGATGGGATACCCCGATGAGGGCCTTTGCGCCGGCGATCCCCGCCGCATCACCGATCAGACGAGCGACGCGCTCGGCCTCAAGTGCCACCGGCAGCAGATGCCGATAATCGCCTGTCCGGCGATAGAACATGTTCAATCGCGCCAACAGCCTGAATGTGTTGGCGTCGTCTCCGATCGCGGCCGCGATCTCGAGTCCGCGTCGAAGTGCGGCCTCGGCTCGCTCGCCATTGCGTTCCGTGAACATGAAGGCATGACCGAGCGTGGCTTGAAGCTCCAGCTCCCACTTGCCTCCGCGGTGACGGTCGTCGAGAACGGCAAGCGCGCGCTCAGACCAGATGCGCGCCTCATTAAGCAGGTTGAGCTCGACGAACAGACGTGCACAACTGCCTGCGAGCGGAACACGAAGTTCGCCACCGTCGTCGTGAGCGTAGCTCCATTGAAGCGCGGCACGGGCGTCTGCCAACAGGCTGCCGCGGCCGAGCGCAGGCAACATCCGATCTGCAGAGGCAGAATCGGCCATGCCCGCTTCGAGGGAGCGGTGAATGTGTTCGGCGTGACGCCGCGCGACGTCCTGGGCTTGGCCGCTCTCACCGAGCTTGTGGAGCGCATAGGCGCGGGTGGCGTCGAGCAGGCGGAAGCTTCGCGACAAGCGGCTCGGTTGCGTCGACAACAAGGACTTGGCTACGAGTTGCTCCAGTGCGTCGACGGCGCCTTCGACAGGCTCCCCCTCTTCCACCACGACGGCAATTGCATCCTGCCGCGTAAAGGGCCCGGCAAAAATGGCGAGACGCTGAAGGACCAGCCTCTCGGCCTCGCCGATCAGACCGAAACTCCAGTCAAGCGTGGCGCCGAGCGTCTGTTGTCGCGGCGGCGCCGTGCGTCGGCCCCGCCACTCGAGCTTGAGCCGGCCATCGAGCAATGTTGCTATCTCCCGCAAGCCGTAAACGCCAACGCGTGCGGCAGCGAGTTCGATCGCCAGCGCAATGCCGTCAAGCTTGCTGCAAATCTCGGCAAGAACCTCCGCATCCTGATCGGTGATATCCAAGCGGTGGCCGGCAGCAGCTGCACGTTCGGCAAAAAGACGCGCGGCCGGATAGCTCAGCACCTCACCGGCGTTGAGCCGAGCGCCCTGCGGGGGGCCTGGTAGCGGAACGAGTTCGTAAATGTGCTCTCCCTGCACCAATAGCGACTCGCGACTGGTCGCAAGAATGGTGATGTCGGATGCCTCGCGGTGAATCGTCTCTGCCAGACGTGCGACATCTTCAATCACATGTTCGCAGCTATCGAGCACGAGAAGCAGGCGACGTCCGCGAAGAAAGTTGATGATGCTTTCGGTTGGATCGGCGTGATGAACGACGAGGCCAAGAGCGGCGGCCACCGTGGTGGCAACGAGCGTTCCATCCTTCAGAGGACCAAGATCGAGAAAGTGGATTTTCCCCTCGAACTCCTCCCACATCTTATGTGCGATCGCGATGGCAACGGTTGTCTTTCCAATGCCGCCCGGTCCCCTCAGAGTGACGAAGCGCTCGCTCAGCAGACGTGCCGAGAGCTCGGCCAGGACGTCCTCTCGTCCGACCATTCGGTCGAGGCGATATGGGAGTGCGGATGGCGGGTCTATCGCCCCGGCCTGGGTCTGCGGGATCTCCGCCGGCGGCGAACTGCGTTCGCCCCGTCGCACGGGCGCGACGAAGCAATACCCTCGGCTCGGAATATTGGTGATATAGCGGGCTCCCTCCTTCCCATCGCCCAGGGCTTTCCGGAGTTCGGCAACGTGCACGCGCAGGCTGATCTCTTCTACCGCGAGGCCAGCCCACACATATGCGAGGATGTCACTCTTCGGCACGACTTCGCCGGCGCGATCCACGAGCAGGCGCAGGATGTCAGTTGCCCGGCTGCCAAGCTTGACTGGCAACCCGTCCTTTTCGAGGATTCGTGATCGAAGAGAAAACGGGCCGAACGTGACCGGATCGAAATCCCGACCTGCCCCGGTGTTGCTGTGGGGGGAGCCGGTCGCTGCTTCCGGCTGTGTGCTGCTCTTGGGAGAGTTCATTCCGGGTGCGCGCCTTATCGCCAAGGATACGGCGAGCGCGCGGCACTGCGTAACCTCGACTGCGATTTCGGTGAGCCAGAGTATAGGCAGGGCCGGACCGAAACTCAACGGATCCGCGCGAGTCGGTTTCCGGCTTTGGGCTGCCCATCTTGAGCTCAATCAGCGCCTATGGCGACGCTCAAGGCGACACGTGTCGGCATTCGACCGAACGGCGCCCACCAGCCCATGCGACGGCCCGTCGAAATCAAGGACGGCATTGCCGCACATGGCAAGGCCAGCTGCCTTCGATCGATCGGAAGATCAACCACGTTCCGAGAACCTCGCTTCAGCCACCGCCTGGCCGAGCCTCATCTCGGTTTCGGATCGGCGCTGTAATCCTCGTTCGAGGAGAGATGCCGCGCGTTTCCGGGTGCCAGGGTGAGCCACCGATGTAAAAAAAGCCAATAACGAAGGGGGGAAGACCGCATCTGCCGGCAAAGTGACCTCATCCATCAAGGCCTTGGCACCTACGATGGCGTGCTTCTCGAACGAGGCAAGACGACGCGCAAAGGATTCAACAAAGGTGGATAGCTCCCCGTCCGGCAAGGCTCTGTTGACATAACCATAGCGTTCGGCGAGCTCCGCCGAGAAGTCGTCCGCGCCCAAGATCACCTCCAACCCACGCCCACGGCCCATCAGACCAGCCAACCTCGCCATGGGATTGCCGCCCGGCACCGCACCGAGGCCCACTTCGAATTGCCCGAGGATTGCACGCTCGCGGCTGGCGAAGCGCATGTCGCAGGCCAGCACGAACTCGCTCCCGGCCCCGCGGGCGCGCCCGCGAATCTCCGCGATGGAGGCAACCGGCGCACGTGACAGCCGAACGAGCAGGTCGATCCAGGGATGCATGCCCGTGGGACCCGGCGGCATCGCGGCGACTTTGCGCTTGTCCGCGAGCACATCCCAATGCGCCAGGAAGAAATCCGGATCCGCGCTTCGGAACACCACGACCTTGATCTCTGCATCGCTTTCGAGCTCCGCAAGCAGATCCTGCAGTTCGCCGATCGTGTCGGGATCAATCAGATTGATGGGCGGGTTATTGAACGTCGCCGTCCAGAGGCCGGAAGACGGCTTGTCGATGGTGATCTGTCGAGCCATTGAGTTTTCCCTTCCAGTCAGGAAAGACGATTCAGAACGGGGGACATGCCGACGAGAAGGTCACGCGGCTGACGCTGCGGAATTCATTGCCGACAACGCCTCGACGATTTCCTGCGTGGTCACGATCGCGCTGGCGTAGTTCGGCATGTTGATCTCCAGCGCGGCCCGCATCATGTCGTCGGAATAATCGGCAACTGCGTCCTTGACGACCGTCACGTCGTATCCGAGCTCGGCAGCAAAGCGCACGGTCGCCTCTATACATGTGTGAGCGACCAGCCCTATGACGATCAGCCGCTGGATACCATGCCGCTTGAGCTGCAGGTCGAGGTCGGTATTCGCGAAGCCGCTAGAACACCAATGTTCGTCTGCCACGATCTCTCCGGGCGCCGGCACGAATTCCGCGCGAAACTCTCCACCCCAGGTGCCGAATTCGAAGCTCTTGTTATTCCAGGCTCTCCTTTGAATTGGGGCGATGTATTTCCAGGAGGCATAATCGCCGGGCCGGTAGCGGTGATGCATGGCATAACAAACACGAATGCCGGCGTCCCGAGCAGTCTGTAGCACCTGGATCATGTGCGGAACGCAGTCGTTGCTTTCGGCCACGGCCTTGATCCGGGGCCAGATCTTGCCTCCCTCCGAGATGAAGTCGTTGTAGGGATCGACCACCAGCAGGGCGGTGATTTCCTTCTCATAGGACAGTTGTGTCATCGAACTCTCCTTTCGGGCTACCGGTTGTTCTGCAGCGCCGCGCGCTCGATGCTGGCGGCAAACAACGGTGTTTCGCTCTGGTTGTGAGCGATCGAGAAGGGCTGGCGCTGCGCCCGGAACAGCTCGAACGGAATGCCCTGCTTGCCGATGAACGTCATGAACTCGTCCGTGGCATGGGTTTTGACCCTGTTGGTGAACTCGCATTTTCCAGGTTCGATTTCCTTGACGCTCAGCTCCCAGGTCACGTGAATGGTGGTCCGCCCGTTCGGCGTGAAGACGTCGGATGTGGAGTCGAGGATCAGGTGATCTTTGCGGCCGAGCGTTTCCACGTAATGCTGAACCATGAGGCTGCCGCCGATGATCTCGACATTGATCGACATGCGCTTGCCATCGGACGTGGTCGTGAAGCCCGCGGCGATATGCGCAGGCGAACAGCCCTGATATTCGCGCTCGGACAGATTGAAGCACCAATTGGGGATATCGATCCGATCGATCGGCGCATTGATGATGGCGGTGAAGCTGGAATCGACGATCTGGTTGTTCATCTCTTGATCTCCCAATGTGTTGCATGTCATCGGCACGTTCGAGCCGAAGTCTTTCGCGGATCCGCACGGGGCAGATCCTCGTCGTACATTCGGCATTGGATTGCCGCTGTCCTGCGAACACATTGCTACGGGCGGCCGCCGTTTGCTCGTTATGCGTTGTTATGGTTCGTTAGCTTCCGCGAGACGGCTCGATATGCGAGGATTGCCACGACGAACCCGATGCACGGGCTCGTCTCGGGAGCTGCCATGAAGCTCGGCATTTCCTTATTCCGGGCCGAGTTCCAGTGTCTACCGTTCGCGGGGCGCAAGCGAGACGCCAAGATCGATCGCCAGTGCGAGCATCAGAGCGGCGCCGCCGAGTCCAAAAAGGACCGAATAGTCACTTCCGGCCTGTGCGAAGATCCACGAAAATCCGTAAGCAGCAACCGCCTGGAACAGGGCAAAGCTGGTCGTGGCGTGGCCCCACCTCGCTCGCTGTTGCTCAAGCGAGTGCGGCGCCAGTTCATGCACCCGTCCAAGGACCAGGGGCACGATCCCGGGCGTGAAGGCACCGACCACCACGCTTGAGACGATCAGTGACGCCGGCGCCGTGCTGACAGTGGGCAGCAGCACGGCCGCGGTCTCGACCAGGAACGCCGCGCGCAAAGCCGGACCGAATCCAGACCGGTCGCCCAGGTGGCCGGTGACGAGTGGCCCGACGACTGCGCCCAAGCCGTAGAGCACCCAGTAGCGGGACCCCGCGGCGATGCCCTGGCCAAGGCCACGCGCTACGAAATCGACGATGAAGACCATGTGCGGCACCAGGGCTACCGCATTGAGGCCGTACTGGAGCAGGAGCGCGCGGGCAGCCAGCGAGCCACGATGGTGCTTCGCGTCATGCAAAGGCGTGGCAACAGGTTTGGCCTCCACAGGCCAATTCCACCAGCTCGCGAGCGTGAGGAGCGCCGAAAGAAGACCAAGACCGTACCAGCTCTGCGACAAGCCCTGCTGCAGCAGCAACGGCACCAGCGTGCCCGATGCGGCCACTCCCAGGCCCACGCCAGCGAAAATCACGCCCCCGACGATGCCGCGCCGGGCGGCGGAAGTGTGCGGCAGGATGACGGAAGCCGACAGCACCATGATGATGCCGCCGGTCAGGCCGGACAGGAAGCGCCAAGCGAAGAACCACGCAAACGACAGCGGCGTTGCGCTTGCAAAAAAAGAGAGCGTAGCAAGCAACATCATCGCCCGCAGCGTGCGGACCGCACCGATTCGGGTCGCGAGAGCCCGCGCCGCGAGCGCGCCGGCGAGATAGCCGGCCAAGTTCGCCGCACCGAGATAGACGACATCTGACGCGCCGAACCATTTCGCTGCAATGAGCGCCGGAATTAGAGGCGTGTAGGAAAACCGTGCGAGCCCGAGGCCGACCAGCGACGCAGACAAGCCTGCTACGGCGTATCGCCAGGTTGATCGTGAGTCCAACTCCGGTCGCGGGTGCAACCGGGGCTTGATGTGCCGCTTCGTATCTGCAGTGGTCATGTCATCCTCCTGCGCGCGAAACCCGGGCGGATCAGTCCGTCCGCGCGGCTCGGCGGCGCCGGAATTCCGGCACGGGCAGGCCGCCCCAGCCCCAATTGTCGGTGTCGACCTCCTCGATCACCACGAAAGTGGAGTCGAGCGGCTTGCCGAGCACGTCGCGCAAGAGCTCGCTCGATCCCTTGATCAACGCAGCTTTTTCCTCCGCCGTGAGCGACGCCGCTCCCGGCTTCGTTCCCTCGCGGGTCACTTGAATGGTAACGATTGGCATGGTCTCGCTCCGCGTTCAGTGACCTGCGCTCTGGCCGCCGTCGACATGCAGGATCTCGCCGGTGACAAAGGAGGCACCCTCGAGGTAGAGCACCGCATCGACGATGTCCGACATCTCACCCATGTGGCCGACCGGGTGCAGCGCGTCGAGCTGCGCATGCGTCGCGACCGGATGCATCGGCGACTTGATGATCCCGGGCGACACGGCATTCACACGGATGCCGCGCTTGGCATACTCGATCGCAAGCGACCTGGTCGCGGCATTCAGCCCACCCTTGCTCAGCGAAGCCAGTACCGACGGCACGTTCGAGTTGGCCTGATCGACCAGCGTCGTGGTGATCTGGACAATGTGACCCGACCCCTGCTTCTCCATTTCCGCAATCGCGAGTTGCGTGACGTTGAAGAAGCCCGCGACGTTTGTGCCCATCACCGCCGCATAGTCCTCGGCCGTGTATTGCGTGAACGGCTTTGCGACGAAGATGCCGGCGTTGTTGACCAGCGTGTCGACCCGACCGAAGCGGGCGATCGCCTGCGAGACGGCGCGTTCGGCGGTGGAGCGATCGGCGATGTCGCCGGCAACGGCGAGGACGTCATCGTCGTCGGATGGCTTGATGGAGCGCGCCGTCGCCACGACGCGGTAGTTGCGATTGCGAAAACCCTGGACCAGGGCTGCGCCGATACCCTGCGACGCACCGGTGATGATGGCAACCTTCTGCTCGATACCCATGAGAGGCTCCTGTTGCTGGTTGAAAGCTCCGCCAGCGCCGGCTGGCTTGCCTCCTCAGCTACGCTGCGGCGGCTTGCTTGCGAATATCCGCGGCCCGGCAGACACTCTTTCGCCAGGCGAACGAATGCGGGGCTGGCGCCTCGAGGTGGTTGTCGCGACAAGGCTGAACGCCTAGCCTGCCACCGGAATGTGATGGTGCGGCAGGAAGGCATGGATCGACTGGATGCGATGAAGGTGTTCGTCCTTGCGGTGGACGAAGGAAGCTTGGCTGCGGCAGGGCGCAAACTCGGCCGCTCCCCGGCCGCGGTGAGCCGTGCAATCGCCTTCCTGGAGGAGCGTGTCGGCGCCGAGCTGCTGCACCGGACCACGCGATCGATCAAGCTGAGCGAGGACGGCGAGCGCTATGTCGAGGTTTGCCGCCGCGTCCTCACCGAGCTCGAGGAGGCCGAGAATATTGCGACCGGAGCGCGCGCGGCGCCGCGCGGCCTTCTCACGATCACGGCTCCCGTCGTGTCGGGCGAGATGGTCTTGCGCCCCATCCTCGATGCGTTTCTGGACGCCTGTCCGACCGTGTCGGCAAAGCTCCTGCTATTCGACCGCGCGGTCAATCTGATCGAAGAGGGTATCGACGTCGCGCTTCGCATCGGTCCCTTGGCGGACTCGTCGATGATCGCGATGCGGGTCGGCGAGATCAGCCGTGTCGTCGTGGCGGCGCCGCGCTATCTAAAGCAGCATCCGCGTATTGCCGAGCCCGGCGACCTCGCCAAGCACCAGATCGTCGCCATGGCGCATCTGCCCAATTCCTGGACGTTCGCGCCGCAGGCCGGCTCGTCAGCGCCGCGCACCGTCCAGTTCAATCCGCGCCTGATCGTCAACAGTACCTATGCGGCAGTCGCCTCCGCGGTCGCCGGGCGCGGCGTGGCGCGGATGTACTCGTACCAAGTGGCGGAGCCCCTCGCCCGCGGCGACCTCGAGATCGTACTGGCCGACCACGAGGATCCGCAGATGCCCGCGCATCTGATCTGCCCGCAGGGCCGGCTCGCGGTGCCAAAGGTGCGCGCCTTCACCGACTTTGCAGTGCCGCGCCTGAAGAAGCAGTTTGCATCGCTGAAGAGGAGCATCACGGCACGCTGATCATTACAGCAGTCGCTTAGCCGCATGCGCCTTGCACATGCGTTCCGTCCACTGCCGTCCGTGAAGAACTCTGATTTCAGATTCGACTCGCACCGAAGCCTCAATGACGGCAACTTGAACGGACCACAGTGCTACATCATGGTGCTACGCGCTGTCCGTTTCCGGCAGTTCGAGAAATGATTGTATCTGAAGCACTTTTTCACTGCCATCAGACGGTGGCGGAGAGCGTGGGAGTCAAACCCGCGATTTTCGATCATTACGCGTCGAGTAGCCGAGATTGCAAGTAGGCACTCGCCGGCCTGCTGCCCTCGGAAATCCAGATTTTGCAAATGCGCCACGAGCCTGCTCACGTTGGCTGTGGTGAGATTTTTCTTGATCTCCCGGTGCACACGTCATGCACACGCCGACCTCTAAGCGATTGAAACCCTTGAACTCTCGTTCCAATCCATCATGGGGGCCACGGAAAAGCGATGAGACAACATATGGATCATATAGACTTTCGAGCCCCCGACGGGAATAGCGGATTTCATGACCGTGCCGGGCCCGATGGCACGCTCTGCGAGCCAATCGGCGCGGGGAAAGCCGGCGCCAGACCAGACGGCAAGCGGTTCGCGGCAGCACGGCGCGGCGCCGCGCTCGAACGCGTACACGTCGAACGCGACCAGTCCGCTGCCAGCGAGTAGCGCGCGAAGAGCATGCTCACTCACGTGGGCCGTCGGAAGATTTGCCTTGATCTCCCGGTGCACATGTCGTGGACACGCCCCCTAACCAACATGAGAGATCGAAAGCGGAATCAAGCGCGCTATTGCAGCGCAGGCTGCTCCAATCACGTCGCCATGCAGCAAATCTGTGCAGCGTGGTTGCGCCTGATCAGATCAGGCTTCGCCACTCGGCCGTCGTTACCTTGCTTGTAGCGGGCCGCGAGGATTGGCGTACGCCGCGGCGCTACACCAAGCTCAAGCAGCAGCTCGCCCGAGCACTCGGGCGAGCTCGCTGGCTTCGACAGGGAGCGCCGGTCCAATGCACAAGCTCGTGAGACAGCGTCTGAAAACAATCGACCTGCTTTGCGCCCACGCATGTACCGCCTTAGCCACCAGCCGCCCGCGTGAAACGCGAGGGCAACGCCGATAAGGGGAGAGAACGAACGTTTCCTTTCCGAACGGAAGAACGTCGGAACGCAAAGCGGCAGATGACGCTATCGAGACTCTCATTCACGTCGCGCATGCGGTGTCCGTGAAAGGCCATCCAGTTCTCGATGCGACGCATGCCTGAACGTCCCAAGCCCGGCTGCGCCAGGAGCTCGGCCTTGGTGTGAAGCGACGCAATCTCGAGGAGGTAGTGCATGCGCGTCACGGGCTCTCTGCCAACCAACGCCGCAAGCGGACTGTGAACCAGAATGCCTGCAATTCGCTCAGGGAGAAGGCTTTGCCCCTGCTTGGGAACGAGAGCTTTCCTCACGGTCAATTCCAGCTAGACTTTCAGAAATTCCAAGATCGTTCTAAGAACTCCTCTAGCAAAGCCAATCGGCGTTGTCTCACACGTACACGCTGCGGTTGATCTCGATTAGACAGGTTCTAGATCGGGGAACCCCAAAGCGACAGCGGAGCACGCCTGCAGGGTGACCGCGAGAACGCCGGCTATTGTGTAATGAGAACGGGACGATTCGTGATGCGTTTCAATCTCCATCCGCGCAAGGCTTTTGGAGCTGCGATCTCTCCCGGATCGTGTTCTAGGCGATGAGTTCCCGGCGCGAGATTGTCGAGAGCAGAGACTCCGCAATCTCCTGCGACCGCACGGCAATCACCGAAAGCAGCGTGTCGCTCAGACCGTGAGAGGATTCCGAATAGCCCTGGAGGTGGATCTGCGGCCGGAACGCCGGATTGATCACGAGCCGGTAGTTGCGATCCAGCGCTGCATCGCGAATGTAGCGACGGATCGGTTCGAGAAACCCGTGCGGCGTCTCCCTGTCGTATCCCGTCGCCAGCACGACCACGTCATAAGTCGAACGACGGTTTTCGCCGCGGAACTTGTCAATCACGCCGATCTCGATGCCGTCCGGTCCCGCATCCACATTGGAAATCTCGCTGCGGGGACGCAACATGACCCTTGTGTCGCCACCGACGCGCTGCTGGTAGAGCAGCCGATAAAGCTGGTCCAGCAGGTCGGCATCGACGACGGCGTAGTTGGTGTTCCGGAAGTTGCGGACGATCGCATCCCGCCGCTCGGCAGGCTGCGCGTAGACGAAGTCCGTATAGTCGGGGTTGAAGATCTCGTTGACGAAGGGACTGCTGTCGGACGGCTTGAGAGCATGGCCGCGGAAGATCAGATCGATATGCGCTTCGGGACATCGGCCATGAAGATCGACCGTTACCTCGGTCGCGCTCTGTCCGCCACCGACGACGGCCACACGCACGGACCGGCCGCGCGGGACAACGCGCTCGATCAGGTCGAGATAGCGGCTGGAATGCAGCAGCCTGCGATCGTCGGTAGCCTTGGCAAACACCTGCGGAACATAGGGCTGGCCTCCAACCGCGACCACGAGATTTCGCGCCAGCCGCACGGTCTCCCCGCCGGCGAGCGAGCGCGAATGCACCCGCAACGACGTCACCGTCTGCCCGGCCGTCACCGGCTCGACGGCGACGATGGTCTCGCCGTAAGCGGCCTGCGACTTAAAATGGCTCGCCACCCACTGCAGGTAATCGTTGAACTCGACCCTGCTCGGATAGAACGTCCGGCAGTTGATGAAATCCAGTAGGCGGCCGCGCTTATGCAGGTAGTTCACGAAGGTGAAGGGACTGGTCGGATCGCGCAAGGAGACCAGATCTTTGAGAAACGATATCTGCATGTCGCTGCCCGGAAGCAGCATGCCGCCATGCCAGGTGAAGTGCGGCTGCTTCTCCACGAACAGCGGCGTGCATTTCAGCCGTGATCGCTTCGCGCATTCGTCCAATGCGATGGCGAGCGCGAGATTGGAAGGCCCGAATCCGACGCCAATGACGTCGTGCTCGATCGCAAGTTGATGGGACATGAAGCCGCGCTCCGCTTGCGCTTTAAGACGAGACCGTTGGGCCGGCGGCTGCCGGAAGCCAAAGCCGATCGCCGAAGAAGCGCTCGCGCAACAGCATGACCAGGGTCGCGCGCTTATGGGGAAAGTTGAAGTTCTTGATCTTTGCGAATCCCGAGCGCTCGAGATTGCGAAGCTGCTGCGTATGCGCCGCCGCCGGCTCCCCGACGATCCGCTGCGTGCGGCAATCGTCGAGGAACATGTAGTGCATCAGAGACGGCAGCCACGCGCTGATGTAACGAGCGCCGCGAAAAGCGTCCTCGCCCACGACCACGTGCCATCCCCGGTCATAGTCGTCGGCATCATAGAACGGCGCAATGCGATTTTCCTTGGCCCAATAGAGCTCGAAATAGCCGAACGGCTGCTCGCCGAAGCAGCCGATCAACGGCAGCATATGAGGATCGGCCAGAATGCCGGCCAGATATCGCCGATGCTTGTCGAGATCGCCCGCCTCGTTCCAGAATGCATCGACGCGAGGATCGTTCATCCAGCGGTGCAACAAATGGAGGTCATTCTCGAGATCGGCCACGCGAAACGAGATGACCTCCGACAGCCAGGGAATGAAACGACCGTACACCTTTCCCGCCGGCTTTGCGGCGCGGCGCGGATGACGCTTGTCGTCCGTCATGACGTGGAGTTGCGGCAATGGCGGTCGCCCGGGGTTGACCAGCCAGTTGTCCCGCCGCTGCATCACCAGTTCGGGCAGCAGCACCAGTCGCCCCTCGGACATGATGGCAAGACCACTCTCGGTCAGCTCTCGTGCAAGCGGCGCTCTCCCAGCGAAGTCCAGAACAAGCCGATCGGCGCCAGGTCGCCAGGCAAACAGCGCCTCGGCGGACGCCGACACCGCCCGTGCCGCAACCTCGCGGTCGTCCGAGGCATTCAGGATATCGAGGTGATCGACGCGCTCGCGCAGACGCAGTTCCAACGCGGTCACATCGGCGGCGACGACGCGAAGGCGATCGCCCTCCTGGAAAACGGTCTGAGCGGAATATGGGCCGACCGGGAACGCACGAGGTCCGGTCCCGGAATCCGAAGCCTTGTTCATCCGGCCCTCGCATCTCGATCATCGCTGAGGCGTGGTGTAGATCACTCGCCTACAGGCTGACAAGGAATGCGCGCACACGCAGATTAGATTCTCTACAAATCTGACGGCCTGTCGCAAAACGGGATCGTATGCCGTCATTTGTGCGACAGATGGCGCCAGCGGCTCGCTACATTGTGTCTAAAGCGGCGCATCGGTTGGAACTGCGGAAGGCCCAGCGACGTTGCTGGCCCTTGCCTCGCTTGCGACGATCTTGCCGTCGCGCAGCCGCACCAGATGATCCGCAATCCCGAAATAGCGATCATCGTGTGAGATCACGATGATGGTCTTTCCGAGACGCTTCAGATCGGGCAGCAGCTCCGTATAGAAGATGTGCCGGAACGCCGGATCCTGATCCGCGGCCCATTCGTCAAACACGAGCACGGGTCTTTCCTCCAGCCATGCATTCATCAGCGCCAATCGCTTGCGCTGTCCGCTCGACAGGTCCGTCGTCGTGAACACGCCGTTCTCGACCGAGACCTTGTGCGCGACCTCCAGCCGCTGGAGATAGCGTTCCGCCACATCAGGAACCACGCCCTCTCCACGAATGAGATCCTCAAACAGATAATAGTCGGAGAAGATGGTCGTGAAGAGCTGGCGGTAATCGTCGCGTGTCTCCGTCAGGACCGGCGAACCGTCGCGCAGCACGGCGCCGCCATGCGGAGCATAAAGGCCCAGCAACAACTTGATCAGGGTCGTCTTTCCACTGCCGTTCTGCCCCACGATGAAGACGATGTCGCCTTGCCGAACGAACAGATCAACCGGCCCGAGGACAAAGGGATCGCTGCCCGGCACGGCGCGAAAAGCATAGGTTACGCCGCGGAGCTCGATGGATTCGATGGCGGTCTTGCCGGGTGCAGCGGGCGCACTGGCCAGCAGATCGTGCTCGGGGCTCGAGAACTGCCCCGAGAGCTCCGCAATGCGGCGCATCGCGACCTGGGCGCGACCGAGCGCCGGCAGGATGCCGATGACCTGGTCAATAGGCCCGCGCATAAAGAGCAGCACCAGCACGAACCCGCTGGACACCGCAGCGGGACTGTCGGGCCACAGGAACGGTCGCAAGGTCAGCGCCACGCCGATCACGACGAAGAACAGCATCGTCCCGAACGCCCGCGCCGTCACGAACAGATTGATCGACCTGATCTGCACCGAGCTGATCCGGTCGACGGTCTGCTGGAGCTGCTCGACATAGACGCGCCGACGGCGCACCCGATTGAGGCGCAACTCCTTGGCACCTTCGGCGATCGCGCGATATTGCTTGTGCAGCTGATCTTCGGCCTCTCGCGCGGTGCTGAAGCCGCGAACGCCGCGCGTCCTCGCATATCCATGCGCCAGCGATCCCAGCACGATGACGACTCCCGTGATCAGGAAAAGCTGCCAAGACAGCACCGCCAGGTAAACCATGCAGCCGAGCGCGATCACGAGCGACACGAAAAAGGACGAAAAGAAGAACGCGAAATCGCTGATCGTGTCGACGTCCTGCGTGAGAACCGGGATCAGGCGATGCGTCCGGTAGATTTCGAGCTGATCGATCGGCGCAGCCAGGATTTTGGCGGCGAGCGACTTACGAAGCTCGGCGATGATCCGCTGTCCGACAAAATTGGCGCTGATGTCGGCGCCAATGGAACCGATCAGGATCAGAAGGCACAGGCCAGCGAAGGCGAAAAACAGCGTTACCACGTCGGCCTGCGTGGCATAAAGCCCATGATTCACGACCGCGAGCAACGCCGCGACGGAGGCACCGCCGACCACTCCGAGAACGCTGCCGCCGAGCACGAGTGGCCAGTAGGGCCGCAGGAGCTGCAGGATCTGCGTCGTCAGGCCGCTTCGTGAGTTCATGATGAGAGCCGCGCTGGAGGAGACCTGAAGCGAACCTATATGGCCGGACAAGCCGTGCCGAAGTGATGCGAATACATGATGGCAGCACCGCAACTCCAGCGGTTATTTTCGCTGCTCTTTCGATGGATTCTAATTTGGGATCGGCAATGCCTTTAATATGATGCGGGTAGTATCGCTTTTGCATCGCAGCCGGCGAGCGAGCAGGATTTTTGATCCAGAGCCGTGCCAGGCCGCGACATCCGGACATTTGAAGCGCTTGCAGGCTGGCATCGGACAGGCCGGTGGAGAATGAGTTTGGACTTGCTGATCTCCGAAACCCGCATCGCGCTTCCCGACGCCGCCGGCCTCGCCGCGCGGATGATCGATCATCTGGCCGAGCATGACATCGCCTTCGAGGACCGGGACGGTCTCATGGTGGCGAAACTGCCGTTCGGCACCAGTTTCCTCGCCGTCGA
Organism: Bradyrhizobium yuanmingense; assembly: GCF_900094575.1. Lineage (GTDB taxonomy): Bacteria > Pseudomonadota > Alphaproteobacteria > Rhizobiales > Xanthobacteraceae > Bradyrhizobium > Bradyrhizobium yuanmingense. The sequence goes on from NZ_FMAE01000009.1 coordinate 31,861, forward strand.
GGCCGAAGCGCTCAAGATCCGCGTCGAGGCCAACGACAAGGGCAATCTGGAAATGCTGCGCTCGGTCGTCGCCTCGCATGTGATCGAGTTCGCGGGAGACATTGCCCCAACCATCATTTGGTCAGGTCACGAATCCAACGGCGGCACGCTGGCCAATTTCCGTGAAGTGCGGCTGAAGGCCGCGATCACCCTGACGCCGCACATGCGGCGGCTGACCTTCACGGGCGACGATATCGCCCGTTTCGTGAATGACGACGACCTGCACGTGCGCCTGTATTTTCCGCCCGAGGGCCTCGCCAAGCCCGAATGGCCGTGGCCCGCGCCCGACGGACGTATCCTGTGGCCGGAGCCCGACCGCAGGCCCGTCACCCGCTATTACACGATCCGCCGCATCGAGTTGCAGAGCCGCGAAATCGACATCGACTTCGTAGTCCATGATCATGCCGGGCCGGGCTCGGCGTTCGCCGTCAACGCGACGGCCGGCGCCATCTGCGGCATGGCTGGCCCGCTCGGCCGGGGCATTCGTCCGGCGCGCTGGATGCTGCTGGCGGGCGACGAAACCGCCCTGCCCGCCATCGCGCGAACTCTGGAGACGCTGCCCGCGACAGCGGCGGGTGAGGCCTTTATCGAGGTCGCAGATCGGCGCGAGGAAGTTCCGCTGGTCGCCCCGGTCGGGGTAGCAATCCGCTGGTTGCATCGCGAGGGCCGTCCAGCCGGGACGACGCAGCTCCTGATCGACGCCGTCAAGGCGGTGCGATGGCCGCACCATCAGGACGTCTTCGCCTGGATCGCGTGTGAGGCGCAGGCGCTGAAGGCCCTGCGCAACCATCTGCGCGATGAGCGAAAGCTTTCCCGCGACCAGCTTCTGGCCGTCGCCTATTGGAGCCTACGCCAACCATGACGATCCAACACGCGCAGACGAGCGAAAGGACGCTCGCCTTGCCCGACGTCACGCAGGCCTCACTGGAAGCGCCCGCCCCCTTGTTCCAGCTCGACAAGGTCGGCTTCGCGGTGGCCGGGCGCGCGCTGCTCGAACCGCTGACGCTATCTCTTCCCGCACGCAGCGTCGTCGGGCTGATCGGCCATAATGGCTCCGGCAAATCGACCTTGCTGAAATTATTGTCGCGCCAGCAGCCGAGCTCGTCGGGAACGATCCGTTTCGAAGGCCGCGCACTGCGCGCCTGGAGCGATCGGGACTATGCCCGCAAGGTCGCCTACCTGCCGCAGCAGACGCCGCCCGCCGCCGGCATGCTGGTCAAGGAGCTGGTCGCACTCGGTCGCTATCCCTGGCACGGCGCGCTCGGACGGTTCGGTGACATCGACCGCGAGAAGGTCGCAAACGCCATGGCGTTGACCCATATCGAACCCTTTGCGGATCGCCTGGTCGATACGTTGTCCGGCGGCGAGCGCCAGCGGGCGTGGATCGCCATGCTGGTTGCGCAGGATGCCGAGTGCCTGCTGCTCGACGAGCCGACCTCGGCGCTCGACATCGCTCATCAGATCGAAGTGCTGTCGCTGGTCAGGCAGCTCGCCCGCGAGCGCAATCTCGGCGTGATCGTGGTGCTCCACGACGTCAACATGGCCGCCCGCTTCTGCGACGAGATCATCGCGCTGCATTCCGGGAAGCTGATCGCGCGCGGCACACCGGACAAGATCATGACGCCGGCCGAGCTCGAAACCATCTACGGCATCCCCATGGGCGTGATGCCGTCGCCGGACCATGGCCATCTCATCAGCTTCGCGCGGTGAGCGCCGTCAACCGCGCTGCGGGCGCAGCAGCCAGATGAGATAGGGTCCAGCAAGCATCATGGCGAAGATGCCGGCGGGCATCTGGAACGGGAAGATCACCATGCGTCCGGCCCAATCCGCCGTGACCATCAGGATCGCCCCGATCAACGCGGCCAGCGCCGCCTGATGCAGCGCGCGCTGCGCCCCCATCATCCGTGCCATATGCGGCGCGATGAAGCCGACCAGGCTCAGAAGACCAACCATCAGCGTGGCCGTCGCCGTCAGCAACGCCGTCAGCAGCATGATGATGACGCGGCTCCGCGTCAGCGAGATGCCGATCGAACGCGAGGTCGCAGGCCCCAGCGGCAGGATATCAAGCCAGCGGGACAGCATTGGCACCATGATCAGCAGAACGAGCGCCGCGGCGGCGAGGATTGCGGCCTCGGCCGGGCCGATCTGGTAGAGCGAGCCTGTCAGCAGCGACAGCAGCGTGCCGATGCGGGGATCGCCGGTCGCCAGCGCCATGGCAATGATCGCGCCGAATGCCGCGCTCATGGCGACGCCTGCCAGCAGCACGCGCTCCGGACTGAACTCGGACCGCCGGCTGAACAGCAGCACCAGCGCCAGCACGATGAAGGCGCCGATCCCGGCCGCTGCAATCTGCTCCAGCCGGGTGTGGGCGGGAAAGAGATAGAGCAGAACGATCACGCCCATCGCGGCGCCATAGCTGATGCCCATGACCTCCGGCGCGGCCATCGGGTTTCCGGTCATCCGCTGCAGCAGCGTGCCGGCGACCGCCAGCGTCGCGCCCGCGGCCAGCGCCGACACCACGCGCGGCCAGCGCCACGGCCAGAATTCCTGCAAGCCCGACAGGCCGCTCCAGCGCCAGCCGTCGGAGCCGACGCCGAGGGCCAGCGCGATCCAGACGGCGAGCAGCAGCAAGACTAAGGCCAAAAGGATCTCGCGCCAGGGATGATCGAGCCGCGCCGGAGCGGATGGCGTGAGGTTTCCCATCGGCATGGTGGCTCGCAGCCGTGGCAGCAGCACGAGCAACATTGGCGCGCCGATCAGGGCCGTCACCGCACCGGCCGGCATTTCGCGATAGCCGGGCGGGATCAGAAGCACGAGCTGATCCGTCAGCCACAGCAGCAGGGCGCCGCAAAGTGGCGCCCAGATCAGCCGGTCGCGAAAGCGGCGCGCGCCTGACAGCATGACGATGGCCGGCGCGGACAAACCGACAAATCCCATGACGCCGACCACGCTGACGACCGACGCGCTGAGCGCGATCGCGATGACGAGCGCGAAGACCCGGGCCCTCGTCAATCCGAGGCCGAGATTGCGCGCGGTCTCGTCGTCGAAGCCGAGCAGGGTCAGCGGACGAACCATCGCCGCGATCAGCACGATCGAAATCAGCAGCCGCGGCGCCAGGAAGGTGACGTTGCTCCAATCCTGCTGATTGAGGAAGCCGGCGCCCCAGATGAACAGACCGATCAGATATTCGTGGTTGAGCAGCACCAGCGCCTGGGTGGTCACCGCGCAGTAGTAGCTGACGATCAATCCAGCGAGCACCAGGACGACGGGCGACAGCGCACGCTTCCAGGTCAGCCCGAACACGCACAGGAACGCAGCGAACCCGCCGCACAGCGCAATCCACTCGCGGCCGAAGGCCAGCAGCGACGGCGCCCACAGGGTCGTCACGGCCAGCGCAAGATAGGCGCCGTTCAGGACGCCGATGGTGCTCGGCTCCGCAAGCGGATTGCGCAACACCTGCTGAGAGACCGTGCCGGCAAGACCGAGGGCTGCGCCGGCCAGCAGCGCCACTGCGATGCGCGGAAACACGGTGTAGTGCACCAGCATCTGCTGGGGATCGGTGACCTCGGGCCGCCACAACACCGGCAGCCAGGCGCCTGCGGGCAGATATCCGGACAGGTTCCGCCAGGTCAGCGCGGCCGCGGCTGCCAGCAGCAAGCCGATCAGCACCGCCGGATGCATCTCCAAGCCGGACCGGGCCGGCAGTGCCTCAACCTTGCTCATGGCTTTCCCGCGGCAGACGTTCGGCGAGAAGGCGGGCGAAACGTTCGGCCGCCGGCACGCCGCCATAGAAGAACTGGTTACCCAGGACCGTCAGCCGATGCGACCGAAGAGACGGCAGGGTTTGAAGCACAGGGCTTGCCTTCAGCAGCGCTTCGACATCGGCGACCCGCGAGGTCATCAACACCAGCCGCGCGTCCGGAACCGCGGCGAGCACTTCGAGCCCAACACTGGTATGGCCCCATGGGCCGCTCTGTCCCGTCCAGGCATTCTTCAATCCGCACCGATCGAGCACCTCCTGATAGAGGCTGTTCGGTCCGAACACGAGCGCGCGGTTGCGCGCGATCTCGCTGACGAGATAGAGCGGCTTGCCGCCGCGACCCTGGAGCCGCTCACGATAGCCGGCCATGGCGACGTCGAAACGGGCGAAATAGGCTTCGCACGCCGACTGCACTCCGAGACGTTTGGCAAGCTCCAGCGTCGAATGGCGCGCCGTGTCGAGAGGATGCCCGCCGGGTCTGAAGATCGTAAACGTTTCGACCGGCGCGATCAGCTTGAGCCGGGGGACGGCGGCCGCAATGCTGGGGTCGATGACGATGATGTCGGGCGCGAAGCTCTGCAGCAGTTCGAGATTTGGCTCCGAACGCAGACCAATTTCCTGAACCGCGGACGGAACGGGCGGCTCGACGACGAGCCGGCCATAGCGCTCGATCTCCGGAATCACCAGCGGCACAACGCCGAGCGCCAGGATCGTCTGGGCACAGGCCCAGCCGAGCGCGGCGACCCGGGGCCCGGATTGCGATCCAGCGGTTTGGGCAAACGCCATGGGCCATGGACCCGCAAGGGCCGTGCCTCCGATCGCTGCGCCCGCGCCGAGGAGCGCACGGCGGGACAGCCTATGGTCTGGAATAGACGTGCTCATGGGATCCGTTCAGGCGCCTCTCGCAGAGAGGCCGCGAGAGATGATGATCATGACATACTTTGGCTCACGCTGCATTCCATGTCAGGCCGCCTTTTCGCCAGCGGCGAGAAAGGCCTTGGCCAGCGCCCGCCCGATCGCCGCCCGCGCCTGCAAGGCATCGGCCACGACATTCCCCATGCGAAGGAATTCATGGATCATGCCGGGATAAACGTGCAGATCGACGGGAACACCGGCCGCCGCCAAGCGGGCTGCATAATCGTTTCCCTCGTCCACCAGCGGATCGAACTCGGCGAGGACGATGCATGCGGGAGCGAGGCCCGACAAATCATCCGCTGCGAGCGGTGCGAAACGCCAATCGTCGCGATCCGACTCGTCGCGGAGATATTGCCGGAAGAACCAATCGACGGTGCTACGCTCCAGAAGATGGCCGGTACCGTAGCGCTCGTAGGATGCGGAGCTTTGTCGGGAGCTGAGACCGGGATAAGCGAGAACCTGAAGCACCGGCGGCGGAAGGCCCGTGTTTGTCCTCGCTTCGATCGCGAGCGCGGCGGCAAGCGTTCCGCCGGCGCTGTCGCCGCCGACGGCGACCCGGCGGGGATCGAGCCCGATCGCGCGGCCCTCGAGGCCGATCCAGGTCAGCGCATCGACTGCATCCTCGAAAGCGGTCGGAAACTTGTGCTCCGGTGCGAGCCTATAGCCGACCGACAGCACGGCCGCACCGCTGTCCTCGGCGAGGCCGCGGCACAATGGCTGATGCGAATCGAGGCTGCCGACGACGAAGCCGCCGCCGTGCATGTAAAGAAGAACAGGAATGGGAGTGCGTTCGCTCGGCTGCGCGCTCGCATAGAGCCGCGCCTCGATGATCGCGCCATCCCGCACCGGCAGCGACAAACGCCGTTCGTAGGCGAGCGCCGGCGGATCGACGTCGAGCAGCGGCGAGGACGCATCGAAATCGGCCCGCGCCTGCGCAGCAGTCAATTGCGGAAACGGAACGCGCGCGCCGCTTTCGGTGCCGGCCTGCACCATCTCGAGCAATGCCGCGATATCTGGATCAAGACTCAAAGACTTACTCCGCTGGCTCCGGGACCGTATCCTGCGCGATCGTCGACGCCTCCGCCGGCACGAGCAGACCGCAGATCTCATCGAGCAGGCCGGCATCCCTCAGGATCGTGAAATGGTTGTCGCCGACGAAGCCGCGATCGACCGCCTTCGGCATCTGCGATTCCAGCCGATCACGCTGTGCCAGACGGGTCGAGGTCCACCAGCAGAGCGGCGTGGCTTCCAGGCCCCGCGGCAGCGCTGTGTTCTGCGCCAGCCTGTTGAGGTGCCGTCCGACTGCGAATGCAGCGGACAAATCATCGGCGCCGAGCGAGGCGTCGTTCGCTCTCACGCTCCTGCTCTGCTCCACAACAGAGGCGACCAGATCGCGGATGCGCTCCGGCGTCTCCGGCAAATCAGCGCGTTTCGCTGCCTCGACCTGCGCCTTGATGCGAGAGGCCGCAGCGCTCGGAAGAACCGCGGACAGCAATCCTGCGAGATCGTCGGCCCAGTGTGCCATCGACTCCTGCCGGTTCGGTCCGTCCGGCTGCCGCGGCACGAAGCTGTCGACCAGCGCGAGACGATCGACGCGCTCACCGCCGCGTTCGAGCTCGGCCGCGACGAGACCGACCAGCAGTCCTCCCAAGGACCAGCCGACCAGGCTATAGGGACCGCGCGGCTGCATCCGCCTGATCTCGGCCGCGTAGTCCACGGCCATGGCTTCGAGGGAGGCGTCGGTCCACGAGGGATCGACCAGCATTCTCGATTGCAGCCCGATCAGCTGCCGGTGCCCTTCGAGGCGGCGCGCCAGCGGCCCGTAGTCGAACACGGTGCCGAAGCCCCCATGCACAGCGAAGACCGGGTTCACGCCGCGAACCGCGGCATTCAGCGGCAGCAGCGCCGATGGCGCGGGTGCGACGGCGGACGCCGCGGTGGCGCTGCCGGCGAGCAAGGCGCGGATCGTCGGCTTCTGAAGCAGATCGCGCAGCTTGATCTCGATCCCGAACGTCTTGTCCTGACGGACCCGCGCCACGACCTTGAGGCACAGGATTGAATTGCCGCCAAGCTCGAAGAAATTGTCGGTGACGCCGACCTGCGGCACCTCCAGGATCTCGGACCACAGGCGCGCCATTGCAATCTCTGCCGGGGTTCGCGGGGGGACGAAGCTCCGCATCGACGCATCGGGAGCCGGCAATGCACGCCGGTCGATCTTGCCGCTCGACAATGTCGGCAACCGCTCCAGCACCACGATCCGAGCCGGCACCATATAGGCCGGCAGGACGAGCTTCAGGAAACCGGTCAAGCGCTCGACCAGCGTCTCGGCCGCATCAGGCGCGGCGTCATCTGCCGCCTTCGGCGCGACATAGGCAATGAGCTGATTTCCGGCTGCACCCGGCACCGCCACCACCGCGGCCTGCGCGATTGCCTCGTGACGGAGCAGTGAGGTCTGGATCTCTCCGAGCTCGATCCGGAAACCGTTGACCTTGACCTGGTCATCGCTGCGGCCGAGATATTCGACGGTGCCGTCCTCGCGCCACCGCGCCAGATCGCCGGTGCGGTACAGCCGCGCTCCCGGGGCCGACGAGAATGGGTCAGGCACGAAGCGCTCTGCGGTCATACCGGCCTTGCCGTGATAGCACCGTGCCAGCCCAAAGCCGCCGAGATAAAGCTCGCCGGCGACGCCGGCGGGAATAATGTCGAGCGCGGCATCGAGAATGTAGGCACGGCGATCTCCGACCGGCACGCCGATCGGCGCGTAGGGCGTGTCGCATTCCGACGCGCCATCGACTTTCCAGACCAGCGGCGTGACGACGGTTTCGGTCGGACCATAACCATTGATCAGAATGCGTGGCTTGAGAACGCGCCTGACCTTGTCGAAGCCCGCCTTCGGCATCGCCTCGCCGCCGAACGAGTAGAGCTTGACCGGCGGTGGATTGCCGCTCTGCTCGACGCAATCGGCGACCTGCTGGAGGTAGGCCGGCGGCAATCCGATATGGCTGACGCGATGGGCGTGCAGGTTCTCGACGGTCTGTTCCGGCGTCCACAATTCGGCGTCACGCATCAACAGCCGTGCGCCATGCGACAGAACTGTGAGCCAGCGCTCATGAGCGCCGTCGAAGGCCAGCGATAGGAAATGCAGCTCGCAGGAGCTTTCGTCGATCTCGTAGAGGCTGCCCGTGACGCGACAGTGCATCGCCAGCGGTCCGTGGGCGACAGCGACGCCCTTTGGCGTCCCCGTCGAGCCCGAGGTGTAGATCAAATAGGCAAGGTTCTCGTGGTGCAGTTCGGGTTGGGGCGGATGGTCGGGTCCCGCGTCGAAATCGAACGTGAGCAGCGAGATTGTTTCAACGCCATCCGGGCTGCCATCGAAATCGAGCCGTCCCGCCAACAGGAACGCGATCGCGGCATCGCTCATGACGAACGCGCGCCGCTCAGATGGCAGCTCGGGATCGAGTGGAACGTAGGCTCCGCCTGCTTTGAGCACGGCCAGCAGCGCGATCATCGTGACGCCGGTTCGCTCGACCACTACGCCGACGCGCTGCTCGGGCTTGAGCCCCCGGGCGATCAGGTGATGCGCCAGGCGGTTGGCCCTGCGCTCGAGGTCTCCGAACGAGAGCACCGAGCTGCCGATGGTCAGCGCCGTCCGCTCCGGATAACGCCGCGCATGGCTGCTGATCGCCTCATGCACCAGCGGCAGGGGAGCGCTTGACGTCGCGTGCCGATTGCAACGATCTGCAAGAGCGGCATCGAGCTCCGTGACGGGATCGATGCTACCAAGCAAGGCCGCGGCATCCCGCGTCAGCTCCGCCAGCAAGTGCTCGAACTGCACCTTGATCTGGGTCGCCTGCACCGCGGTGAAATGGCTCGGCATATAGGTGTATTCGACCTGAAGCGTGTCTTCGACCAGCACCGAGAGGTCCATCGGATAGTTCGTCACGTCGACATTCTTCAGACCGCTGAACTGCAACCCGCCTGCACCGCGGTGCATGCTGCGTTCGATCGGATAATTCTCGAAGACGATGATGCTGTCGAACATGGTCTGACCGGCGCGGCCGGCCCAGCCCTGGATGTCATAGAGCGGCGTGTGCTCGTAGTCCCGGATCGCCGAATTGCGGTCCTGCAGCGCGCGGAGCCATTCACCGATCGGGCTTTCGGGCGGAATCGTATCGATCACGGGCAGCGTGTTGATGAAGAGCCCGAGCATCTGCTGCGATCCGTCGAGACCGGCCGGACGACCGGCCACGGTTACGCCGAATGTGACTGTGTTCTGGCCCGTATAGCGTTGCAGCAGCAGCGCCCACACGCCCTGGACGACGGTGTTCAGCGTGATCCGTTCGCGGCGCGCGAACGCCTTCAGCTCCGCGGTCGCGGCCTCTCCGAGACGCGTGTAACAGCGTTCGTGGCCGGATGCCTGATGGCGGCGCGCGCCGAAGGCGTCGGCGAGCTGCGTTGGCTGATCAAAGCTCCTGAGTTGTTCACGCCAGAAAGCTTCGGCAGCCTTCGCGTCCTGCGCCTGCAGCCAGGCGATATAGTCGCGGTAGCGCGTCGCGTTCGCGGCAGCAGCGCCGCCGTAATAGCACTCCAGGACTTCTCCGACGAACCTTGCCGAGCTCCAGCCGTCCATCAGGATGTGATGATAGGTCCAGATCAGCCGATACAGGTGGTCCTGGAGGCGCAACAGCCGCACCCGCTGGAGCGGCGGCCTCTGGAGATCGAACTCGGCGGCGCGCTCATCGGCAAGAGCCGCCGCAATTCTTTCATCACTGATCGCCTGCCCCCGCCAGTCCTCCTGTGCGAACGGCACGATGGCGTCGCGATAGACGGCTTGCAGCGGGGAGCCGGAGAGCTCACGCCAGAGGAAGCCGGTCCGCAGCATCTGATGACGCGCGCTCACCTCGCGCCACGCTGTGCCGAGCCGTTCCGGGTCGAGGCCCCGGATCTCGACACTGACCTGATTGACATAAACGCCGCTGCCAGCATCGCGCAGGCTGTGAAACAGCATGCCCTGCTGCATCGGCGACAGCGGATAGACGTCCTCGACGCGGCTCCAGTCCAGACCGAGCCGTTCGAGCTGCTCACTGGAGAGTCCCGCCAGCGAGCCACGCTCCGATGCGGGGTCTTCCTTATCGGGCTCGACATCTCGGGACGACGCAATCAGCAGCTCGATGGTTTGATGCCGGAACACGTCGCGCGACTCGATGAGCACGCCTTCGCGCCGCGCGCGGCTCACCATCTGCAGCGAGATGATGGAATCACCACCGAGCTCGAAAAAATTATCGGTGACGCCGATGTTGGGCTGGCGCAGCAGATCGGCCCAGATCGCGGCCAATGCAGCCTCCGCCGGCGTGCGCGGCGCGATGCGTTCTGACTCCGCGAGCTGATCCGGCGCCGGCAATGCCTTGCGGTCGATCTTGCCATTCGGCGTCAGCGGCAGACGCTCCAGCACCACGATCCGCGCCGGGACCATGTAGTCGGGCAGCACCGAGGACAGCGCCGTTTTGAGCGCCGCCCCATCCAGCGCTTCGCCACTGACATAGCCGACCAGCTGGCGGCCGGTGCCGGCCTCGCGCGCCACCACCACGGCCGCGCGGACGCCCGGCTGCGCCTGCAGCCGCGCCTCGATCTCGCCGAGCTCGATGCGGAAGCCGCGGATCTTCACCTGGTAATCGGCACGGCCGACATAATCGAGCACGCCGTCGGATCGCCACCGCGCCACATCGCCGGTGCGGTACAGCCGCGCCCCCGGCGGACCGAACGGATCAGGGATGAAGCGCTCCGCCGTCAGGGCGCCGCGCTGCCAATAGCCGCGGGCGAGCCCGCTCCCGCCGATATAGAGCTCGCCGGCGACGCCGACCGGCGCGAGGTTGAGGTCACCGTCGAGAACGTAAAGCGTGGTGTTGCCGATCGGGCGGCCCAGCAGCGGACGATCATCCATCGCATCGAGCCGATGGCGCGCCGACCACACCGTGGTCTCGGTCGGACCGTACAGGTTCCAGACTTCGCCGGCTTGCGCCACCAGCCGCCGCGCCAGATCCGGCGGCAGCGCCTCGCCGCCGCACAGCACCCGGCAGCTCGCCGGCAGCGCAGGGCCGTCATGATCGAGCAGCATCCGCCAGGTCGACGGCGTGGCCTGGATCAGGGACACGCCATGCCGCTCCACGATCGCCTTGAGCTTGGCAGGATCATGCGCGGCCGCGCGATCCGCCAGCACGACGCAGGCGCCAATCGTCAGCGGCAGCCAGAGCTCAAGCACTGCGATGTCAAAGGACAGCGAGGTCAGGCCAAGCACCCGGTCGGCGGCCGTCATGCCGGGCTGCTCCGCCATGGTCGCGAGGAAGTTTGTCACGGCGTCGTGGCGAACCATCACGCCCTTGGGCAGACCGGTCGAGCCCGAAGTGTAGATCACATAGGCGAGGCTCTCACCGTGAACGGCGACATCGAGATTGGCGGCATCGCTGCCCTCGCCGTCCTGTCCATCAACGAGCCAGGCTTCTGCGCCAGTCTCCGCCAGTATGTCTGCGAACTGATCGTGCAATCCCTGTTGCGTCAGCACCAGCGCCGCGCCGCTGTCGCGCAGCATATGCGCCAGCCGCTCCGGCGGGTAATCCGGATCGAGCGGCAAATAGGCCCCGCCGGCTTTTAGCACCGCCAGCAGCGCGACCAGCATCTCGACGCCGCGGTCGAGCGCCAGCCCGACCACGATTTCGGTCCCGACGCCGTGATCCCGCAATCGTCGCGCCAGCCGGTTGGCGCGCGCATTCAGCGCGGCATAGCTCAGCTCCGCCTCGCCGAACACCAGCGCGATCGCCTCAGGTGACTTCCGGACCTGTGCTTCAAATTGCTCGATCAACGACTGTCGCCGATCATGCGCCTGCGTCCGGTTCCACGTCTCCAGCAACAGCTGCCGCTCGTCTGGGGGCAAAATGTCGAGCTGCCGGACCGGCGCACGCGGCGCGCGATCCAGCGCATCGGCCAGTTGATCGAGTGCCTGCTGCATCATGGCGCAAATGCGATCGGCCGAGAACGGATGGACGATCTGGGCGGTCAGGCCAAGCGCCTGGCCATAATCCTCGACCGCCAGCATCAGGGGATAATTGGTGCGTTCCTCGCCCCCGAGCCATTCGATGCCGGTGCTCTCCCTGTTGGCAGCCAGATCCGCCGGCATTGCATTGTGCCGATAGTTCAGGACCGCGCTGAACAGAGGCGCAGGTGCCGTGACGCCGCTGCATCGCTGCGCGAGCGCCAGGGAGGCGTGCTCGTGTGCCATCAGTTCGGTCAGCCGGCGATGCGCATCACGAACGCTGTCCTCGACCGCAGCGTCACCAAGATCCAGCCGCAACGGCAAGGTGTTGATGAACAAGCCCATGGTGCGATCGCCGCCCGCGCCGGCGTGCATGCGGCCGAACAGGACGGTCCCGAACACCACGTGCTCGCGCCCGCTGGTTCGCGCCACCACCTGCCCCCAGGCGAGATGGCAAAGGCTGGCGAGGCTGACGCCCAACCGCCGCGCCTGCACACGAAGCCTTGCGTTCAACCCTTCAGGCAGCATTCGCCGGGCTTCCACGACGCCACCGCCGTCGCCGTGCACCCGGTCCAGTCCAAACGGTGTGGTCGGCTCGTCGATGTCGGCGAGCATGCCGCGGAAGAAACGCTCATGCTCCACGGTCGCCGCCGATCCGCGCGCCTGTGCCACCAGATTCCGGAACGGATAAGGCGGCGGCAATTCGTGGCTCCGCCCGGACAGGATCTTCCCGACCTCGTCGTGCATCACTTCGAGCGTGGAGTGGTCGCCAATCAAATGATGCAGCAGGACCAAAAGCAGCCAGCGCTCTCCACCCGGATCGGCCGCGACCGCAAATCGCAAAAGCGGCGGCCGTCCGAGATCGATCCGATGCAAACGCGGATCGAATCGTCGCGCGAGCTGCTCATCCCCAGGGCCTTCGCCATCCAGCACGACCTCGTCGACGACCAAGGACGCCTGCCGCCAAACCACCTGTGCCGGCGTGGACAGTCCGCTCCACACGATAGACGTTCGCAGAATGTCGTGACGGGCGACCACCTGCCGGACCGCGTCGAGATAGCGATCGAGCAGGTCGCGGCTGGCAAATGCCATTCGGCCGACCAGCAGATAGGGATCGCCTTCCTTCGACAGCAGGTGGTGGAAGAGAATGCCATCCTGAAGTGGCGAGAGGCCGTAGACATCCTGGATGTTGGCGACGCCGCCAGGAACGTCGGCCACGATGCTGTCGATGTCGGATTGCGTCAACGTGATCAGCGGCAACAATTCCGGTGTGATCGCCGTCGTCTGCCGGGTGATCTGATTGACCGGAACGTCGGCTTCTACGCCGCCATCGAGGCTGGCGGCAAATTCCGCCAGCACCGGCTTCGCGAACAGCATGCGCGCATCCGCCCTCAGCGCATGCCGCTGCAATCGCTCCAGCATGCGCACTGCGAGCAGCGAGTGGCCGCCGAGCTCGAAGAAGTGGTCACTGCGTCCGATCCGATCGACGCCCAAGAGCTCGGCCCAGATATTTGCGACAATCTGCTCGACCTCGCCTCGCGGCGGTTCGAAACGGCGCCGCGCATATGCATCGTTCTCCGGCGCCGGCAGCGCCTTGCGGTCCACCTTGCCATTCGGCGTGAGCGGGAGTGCATCGAGACTTACGAACGCTGACGGCACCATGTAGTCCGGCAGACACGCACGCAGGTGATCGCGCAACGCGCTGGCAAGCTCTCCGCCATCGCGCCTTACGCCCCCCCTAGCGGCCACATAGGCGACCAGCCGCATGTCGCCGCCATGATTGCGCTGCACCAGCACGATTGAATCGGCAACGTCGGCGTGCTCGTTGAGCCGAAACTCGATCTCACCGAGCTCGATGCGAAAGCCGCGGATCTTGACCTGGTAGTCGTTGCGGCCGAGAAACACAATGTTGCCGTCCGGGAGATAGCGGCCGAGATCGCCGGTGCGGTACATGCGCGCATCCGCATCGCCGCGGAAGGGATCGCGCACGAAGCGCTCTGCCGTCAGATCGGCGCGATTGAGATAACCGCGAGCGACTCCGACCCCGCCGATGTAGATTTCGCCGACGGCACCGAGCGGAACGGGCGCACCGAACCGGTCCAGGAGATAGATCCGCGCATTCGGCAGCGGACGACCGATCGGAGCCGCGTCGTCGTCAAAGTCCCGATGCCGCAACCAGCTCGTGGCGCAGACCGTTGCTTCCGTCGGCCCATAACCGTTGAAGACGGCAATATCAGGAGGCAATCCCTTGACCAGCTCGGCCCTGGGCAATTCACCGGCAAGAACGAGAACCCGCAACGAGGCGAGCCGTTCGAGATCGGTCCGCCCGTGCAGCATCGCCGGCGGCAAGGTCGCATGCGTGATCGCATTGTCCGCGAGATAGCCGAACAATGCCGCGGTGTCCTGATGCTCGCGCGTGCCGGCCAGAAACAGCGCGGCGCCCGAGCACAGGGCCATGACGATTTCCCAGATGCTGGCATCGAAGCTGAGCGAGGCAAATTGCACGACGCGACTGCTCGAATTGACGTTGAACAACGCCCGCTGCGCCAACGCCAGATTCACCAAGCCACGGTGCTCGACCATCACCCCCTTCGGCCGACCGGTCGAGCCGGACGTGTAGATGATGTAGGCGAGGCTTCGCGCAGTCAGTCCTTCGAGAAGATCACTCGGATCCGACGTCGCCTGCCCCGCGTCTGCGTCGGGGTCGACGATCTCGCAGGTCCCATCTGGAATGATCGCGCGTCCTGTGGCGTCTGCGATCAGCAGGCGCGGCCTGGCATCGTCGACAATCTGACGTAGCCGCTCCGCAGGATAAGCGGGATCGAGCGGCAGATAGGCGCCGCCCGCCTTCAGCACGGCCAGCAGGCTCACCACCATTGCGATGCCCCGCGGCAGGCAGATCGCAACGGGCTGATCCGGCACCACTCCCAACGTGATCAAGTGCCGCGCAAGCCTGTTCGCCCGCGCATCGAGCTCGCTATAGCTCAGACGAACGTCCTCGTATGCCAGCGCAATGGCGTCCGGCGCCCTTCTCACCTGCTCCGCAAACAGATCTTGAATGCAGCTTTCGGAGGGAAACGGCGTGGCCGTCTCGTTCCAAGTGTCGAGAACGCGCCTGCGCTCATCGGCACCAATGATATCGATCCGGTCGACCTCCTGGTCCGCATCGGAGATCATCGCCCGCAGCACGGTCAACAGATAGCCCCGATGGCGCGTGATCGTCGCTTCGTCGAATAGCGACGTCGCATAATTCAGGGAGCCGACAATGCGCCCGTCCATCTCGCCGAGATTGAGCTCGAGATCGAACTTGACCTGTTGCAGCGGAATATCAGCGACCTCGGCTTTGAGGCCGGGCAACTCGAGAGGCCCCCTCTCGTTGTTTTGCCAGGCGAACACGGCCTGGAAGACCGGTGTCTGCTCCGGCCGTCGCAGCGGTTGGACGATCTCGACGACCTGCTCGAACGGTAGGTCCTGATGATCCTGCGCCGCGAGCGCCGCCGCGCGCACGCGGCGGAGCAGTTCGGCCACGCTGGGCTCCGCCGAGAGATCAACGCGGAGAGCCAGCATGTTGACGAAGAATCCGATCAGGCCCTCGATCTCCGGCCTATTTCGGTTGGCCGTCGGAGTCCCGATGACGATATCGGTCTGCGAGGAGAGTCTCGACAACACCACTGCCCAGGCCGCCAGCACCGTCATGAAAGCACTGGCGCCATGCGACTGACTCAGTCGCCTGATGCCGGAGGCCAGCTCCACATCGATCTCGATCGGCAGGGACGCCCCGGCGAGCGACCTGATTGGCGGACGCGGCCGATCCGTCGGCAATTCAAGCACGGCAGGAGCGTCCGCGAGTGCTTCTCGCCAATAGTCGACCTGCCGCTGCAAGCGTTCGCCCGACAGCCATTGCCGCTGCCAGACGGCATAGTCCGGATACTGGATTGCCAATGGCGGCAGAGGATCGTCCTTGCCGGCGGCGAATGCCCGGTAGAGAGCGCCGAGCTCGCGCATGAGCACGCCGATCGACCAGCCATCGGAGACGATGTGATGCTGGGTGAGCAAGAAGAGATGCTCTCCCTCCGCCATCCGGATCAGGCGACCGCGGACCAACGGTCCTGCGGCGAGATCGAACGGCGTCGCGGCCTCCTCGCGGCAGAGGCGCGCCAGCTCCTGCTCGCGATCGTCCCGGCTACTCAGATCATGCTCGAGCAGCGGCACACGCGCATCCGTGGGCAGCAGCACCACGCGCGGCTGTTCGTCCACTACGCGAAAGACGCTGCGCAGGGCTTCGTGGCGCGCGAACACACGGTCGATGCTGCGACGCAAGGCTTCGAGATCGAGCTCGCCCGTAAGCCGCAATGCTCCGCGAATGTGATAGCTGGAATTCGTACCATCGAGCTGCGTCAGCAGCCAGAGCCGCTGCTGCGCAAAGGACATTTCCAACGATCCGCTCCGCGCCACCACCGGAATGGCACTGGCGCCACTCCTGTCGGCACTCCGGCCGCGATCCCTGGCCAGCGCGACGAGCTTTCTCATCTGCTGGGGATCCAGATCGCGTAAGCTCGGCTTTGCCGTGTCAGCCATGCTCACTGCTCCGTTCCCACCAGTTCCTGGAGCTCTTCGGCATCGAATTCTTGCTCGATGAGCCTGATCGACACGACCCGGGCAAATGAGGCAAGATCGGGATGAGCGAACAGATCCGAGACCGCGATTGACACGCCGATCTCCTGCGACACCCGGCTCAGCACCCGCACTGCGAGCAAGGAATGTCCGCCGAGCTCGAAGAAGTGATCGTTGCGTCCGACCTGATCGACGTCGAGCAGCTCCGCCCAGATCCCAGCCAGCGCAAGCTCGATCTCGTCCTCGGGTGCCTCGTAGGTGCGACGCATCAACGCATCCTCGCCCGGCGCCGGCAGTGCACGGCGATCGATCTTACCGTTAGCGGTGAGCGGCAACTGCTCCAGCACCGTCACCGACGACGGCACCATGTAGTCAGGCAGAACGGCGGACAGTGCATCGCGCAAGGCGCGGCCCTCGAGCGACGGCCCGCCACTCGCATAGGCGAACAATTGGCGCCCGGTCCGGCCTTCGCCCGCCACAACGGCCGCCGCACGCACGCCACGCTGCTCGAGCAGACGCGCCTCGATCTCTCCGAGCTCGATACGGAAGCCGCGGATCTTCACCTGCTGGTCGGCGCGGCCGACATATTCAATCACGCCGTCGTCGCGCCAGCGCGCGAGATCGCCGGTGCGATAGAGGCGCGTGCCATCGACGCTGAACGGATCGGGGACGAACCGCTCCGCGGTCAGTGCAGCCCGGTTCAGATAGCCGCGGGCCTGGCCAACACCACCGATGAACAGCTCGCCGGTGACACCGACGGGAACGATATTGAGGTCGGAATCGAGAATGTGCGCCGACCTCGCACCGACGGGCCGCCCGATCGGTGCGGGCTGGCGAGGTGTCAGCGCCGCGGCGTCGACGATCCACGCCGTCGGTGCGATCACCGTCTCTGTCGGGCCGTAGGCATTGACCAGAAGATGGATATCGACGGCCTCGCGAAATGCCCTGACCCCGGTATCGGACCAGGCTTCGCCGCCGACGATACAGGCCCTGATCGCCAGCCTGCGCCCACCCTGCCGCAATGCCGCGCTCAATTGATCCGCATAGGCCGGCGGCAGGAAGATCGAGGTCACCGCATTGCGGGTCATCTCGCTGACGAGATCGTCAATCAGGAGACCGGGCTTCGAAGGCAGGACGAGCGAACCGCCCGTCATCAGCGGCACCAGCCATCGCTCGTGGGCGATGTCGAAATTGATCGATGCCGTCTGGAACTCGCGGTCACGCGAGGTCATGCGGTACAGCCGGCCGATGGCTTCGCAATGCATCGCCAGCGGTCCGCGCGCAACCGCCACGCCTTTCGGCGCGCCGGTCGACCCGGACGTGTAGATGACATAGGCCAGGCTGTCCGGATGGATTTCGATGTCGAGGTTCCCGCCGTCCTCGCCGGCGCGCGGCGATGGCTGGTCGATGCAGAGCGCCTCGACCCCGGCTTCGCGCAGCACCGGTGCAAGCGGCTCGAGCAGCGCGCCTTGCGTCAGGACCAGCGCCGCGCCGCCGTCACGCAGCATGTAGGCAAGCCGCTCGGCCGGATAATCCGGATCGAGCGGCAGATAGGCGCCTCCGGCCTTCAGAACCGCGAGCAACGCGATGATCATGTCCGGGCTTCGGCTCAAGGCAATGCCGACCAGCCGATCCGGACCGACGTTCCAGAGGCGAAGGCGTCGTGCGAGCGCGTTCGCACGCGCGTTCAACTCGCCATAGGAGATGCGCTGGTCGCCGCAGACGATGGCAATGGCAGACCGCGCCTGCGCGGCCTGTGCTTCGATATGCATCACGACGTCGGCGCAGGATGATGCGGAGGTCAGCCGCGCTGCGCCACTCCATTCGAGAGCTCGTCGCGCGTCCTGCTCGCCTGCCGCAGAGAGATCACCGAGCGCACGTTCCGAATTCGCCGCAATCCGTTCCAGCAGGGCGTGGAGAATGTCGCGAAGGCGCAGGATCGCCGCCTCGTCGAACCGGCTCCGGTCATAGTTGAATTCAATGTTCAGCCGATCGCCGGCGGCGAACACCGCGACCGCCAGCGCATAGTTCGTCGGCGTCACATGCGCCACACGTCCCAGCCGCGGACCACCTTCCCCGCCTCGTAGCACCCCCTCGTCGATCGGATAGTTTTCGAACACCAGGATACTGTCGAACAGCGGCTGCCCGGCACGGCCGGCGAGGCGCTGAATGTCGTAGAGCGGCGTCCAACCGTGCTCGCGCAGCGCCAAATTCTGTTCCTGCAACTGGCGCAGCCAATCGCCCACGATAGCTTGCGGGCTGGTCGCATCGACGATGGGAAGCGTGTTGATGAAGAGGCCCACCATCTCCTCTGAACCGGGCAATTCGGCCGGACGGCCCGAGATGGTCACGCCGAAAGAGACCGCGGACTGCCCTGAATGACGCCGCAGCAGCTGTGCCCACGCGCCCTGGATGAGCGTATTGAGCGTCACCCGTTCATGCTTTGCAAAGGACTTCAATCGCTCGGTCAACGCTGCGTCCACCGCAAGCCCGACGCTGGCATGGCCTTCGGCGAGGGATGTTTTGGGGGGCGTCAGTGTGTTCGCGAGCAATGTGGGCGCCTCAAGCCCTGCCAGAGCCTCGCGCCAGAACCTCTCGGCGCTCTCGCGATCGCGGCCCTGCAACCATGCAATGTAGTCGCGATAGCCGCCCTGCACGGCCGGCAGCGGGCGGCCGCTCGCCTGCTGCAACACCTCGGCCACGAGCCGGGCCGAGCTCCAACCATCGACGAAGATGTGATGATGGGTCCAGATCAGCCAATGCCTGTCGTAGTCGAGACGGATCAGACGGATACGCTGAAGCGGCGGCTGCGAAATGTCGAAGCCCATCTCGCGCTCACGCCGGGATATCTCCGCCAGCGCGGCTTGCAGATCCGGAGGCGCGCTGCCGCGCCAGTCCTCCTCGACGAACGGCACCGTCACATGACGATGCACCATCTGCTGCGCTGCGCCCGACAGGTTCTGCCAGACAAACCCGGTCCGCAGGGCCGCATGCCGGTCGCTGACTATCTGCCACGCGGCTTTCAGCTTGCCCGCATCGACGCCGAACAGTTCGAGCCCGACCTGATTCACATAGGCGTCGTTGGCACCGTCGCGCAGCGCATGAAAAAGCATGCCCTGCTGCATCGGCGAGAGCGGATAGATGTCCTCAATGCCGCGAAGATCCAAGGCCGCAGCCAACCGATCGAGATCAACCTGAGCGAGCCCAGACAACGGGACATCCGATGGCGTGAGGCCGAACGCTCCGTTGCAGCAATGGGCGATCAGTTCGCGCAGTGCGTCCTTGTAATGTGCGGCGAACCGCTCGACCGTCGCGCGCCGGTAGCGCTTGCGTCCGTATCCGATAGATAATTCCAGTCGGCCTTCACGCACGAGGCCAGTGATGTTTAGCCAGCCGCGCATGGGTGCCGTGGCGCTACGCGAGGGACCTGCACTCTCCGCTGCGAAGGAGAAGTGCTGGTTGGTCCCTATGTTGGCGTCGAAGCGTCCTAGATAGTTGAAGACGATCTGCGGCTCCGCCAATTGCGCCAGAGCATGGCGCTGCTGTTCAGAGCCGAGATGGCGCAACACGCCATAGCCGATCCCGCGATTCGGAATGGCGCGAAGCGTCTCCTTGACCGCCTTGATCAGCGACGCCTCGTCGCCTGCATCTTTCAGCCGGACCGGGAAGGCCGTCGTGAACCAGCCGACGGTGCGGGACACATCCGCATCTGGGAAGATCTCCTCGCGGCCGTGGCCTTCGAGCTCCACGGTGATCTCGTCGTGCTGGCTCCAGCGCGACACCGCGCGCACGAGACCGGCGAGCAGGAGATCGTTGGCCCCGGTCCGATAGGCAGCCGGCGCCTGTTCGAGGAGCTGCGACGTCAGATCGGCATCCAACACCAAGGACACCTCGCCGCCATCACCGACGCGATCGACATCGCCATGGTCGTCGTTGCATGGCAGGCGTGCGCCGGCGCCACGATCCAGCCAATACGGCAATTCGGCCGCGATCTCCGCCGTTCCCGCATAGGCATGCAGCCGCTCGCTCCACGAGGCAAAGGAGTCGCTCTTCGGCGGCAGCGCGACGGGACTGCCACGCTGCAGCTGGTCATAGGCCAACGCCAGGTCTTCCAGCAGGATACGCCAGGACACGCCATCGACGACGAGATGATGGATCGCAAGCAGCAAGCGTTGGCTACCGTCCGCCAGGTCCATGCCGACCGCGCGCAGCAGCGGTCCCGAAGACAGTGAGAGGCTTTCCTGCGCAGCGCGGGCGAGCGCCGTGACCTCCATCGCGCCGCCGACGCCCGCATGAAGCCATAACAGTTCGGTTGAACCCGGCGCCGGTCCCTGCTCCCCCCGCCAAGCACCATCCACCTGCTTGAACCGCAAACGTAACGCATCGTGATGGTCCGAGATGGCCGCAAGCGCGCGCCGCAGCGTCTCCCAATCGACCTGCATACGGGGCAGCAGCAGAACCGCCTGGTTCCAGTGATCCCGGTTGGCAATGTCCTCGGCGAAGAAGCGCGTCTGAATCGGCATCAGATGGGGCATGCCAGATGCGGTGTCGCCGACTGACGCCTTCGCCGCCGGTCTCTCCTTCTTGGTCGTCCCCGCCGATATCACGGCGACCGTCGCCAACCCGGCAATCGTCTGCTGGCTGAAGATCTGCTTCGGAGTGAGCCGGATGCCGCGCTTGCGCAAGCGGGCGATGATCTGCAGGCTCAGAATCGAATCGCCGCCGAGTTCGAAGAAATTGTCATTACGGCCGACGCGCTCGCGAACGAGCACCTCGCACCAGACCGCCGCGATGGCAATTTCAATATCCCCCGCAGGCGCGGCATAGCCGGCCGACGCCCCCTCTTCGGCCGGTTCGGGCAAGGCGCGACGATCGACCTTTCCATTGGGCGTCAGCGGCAATTGCGCCAACATGACGATGTGTGACGGAACCATATAGTCCGGCACGATTGCAGCCAGCTGTTGCTTGATCGCATCGGCCTGTGGAGCGGCGCCGCTCTCAGCCACGCAATAGGCGATCAGCTCCTGGCGCTCACTTTCACCGATGGCGCGTGAAACGACCACCGCGTCACCGATCCCCTGCAGCGCCTTGATAACGCGCGCGACCTCGCCCAACTCGATGCGATAGCCGCGCAACTTGATCTGGTCATCAGAACGACCCAGGAATATCAGCCGGCCCTCGCGGTCGCAGCGGACACGATCCCCGGTTCGGTAGAGGCGCCCGCCCGCGGCGCCGAACGGATCCGGCACGAAGCGTTCCGCGGTCAGGCCCGCCGCGCCGCGATAGCCCCGCGCCAGCCCAGCGCCGCCGACATAGAGCTCGCCAACGACTCCGATCGGCACCTCGTTCAAGGCGTCATCGAGGACATGGACGCGCAGATTGGCAAGAGGCAGACCGATCGGAACCGAACCGTCCCCGCGGCCTGCCGCGCACTCATGCGTCACCGCGCCGACGGTCGTTTCCGTGGGCCCGTAATGATTCAGGATCCGGCATTCCGGCCGCAAACGCCGGACGTCGTCCAGCAGCGCGCCATCGCACGCCTCGCCGCCCAGGACGAGCGCGTCGCGGGGGAGCGGATCGGCCGAGTGCGAGGCCTGAAGCAGCCCTCGCAGATGGCTCGGCACGATCTTGAGAATGTCGACCTCGCCCTCGCGCATCGCTTGTGCAAACGCATCCGCGTCGAATACGGCCTCCGGTGACAGCAGATGCAGCGTGCCGCCGGATGCGAGCGCACCGAACAGGACAGTGTGGCCGAGGTCGGCCGCCACCGTCGAAACCATCGCCATGCTCGCCGACGGGCGCGGCTTCAGACGTTGCAGCAGAGCCTGGACATAATTGGCCAAGGCCCCGTGCGAGACGCTGACGCCCTTAGGCGCGCCGGTCGATCCGGAGGTATAGATGACGTAAGCGGTCTGCGTTGGATGAATGGTCGTGTCGAGCGGCAGGCTCGATACCTCGGCGCGCGCCGCTTCCGCCTCCGCGTCGAGCACCAGGCAGCCCAGCTCGCGCGCATCCGCCAATTTGTCGCCCGCCGCAAGCATGATGTCGATGCCGCCGTCGGTCAGGATACGGCGGACGCGCTCCAACGGCCATTTCGGATCGAGCGGGACATAAGAGCCGCCCGCCTTCAGCACACCGAGCAAGGCGACGACAAAGGCCGGAGAGCGCTCGATCCACAGCGCAACCGGTGTCTCGCGTGCCACGCCCTTCGCGATGAGGGCGTGTGCGATACGATTTGACCACTGCTCGAGCTCCGCAAAGGTCAGTTGCCCCCGGCCGCATCGAATGGCGATGGCGGTCTGTCGATCTACTGTCGCCGCGCGATGAAGGCTCACCACATCGGCGAAGCCGAACGCCGCAGCCTCACTCGGCACGGTCTGCCGGTGTCCGTCGTCGATGACGAAGTCCGATATCCGCCGCTCGGCGTTGTCGGCAATCTGGCGCAGCATCGAACCGAATTGCGTCGCCAATCGCGCGATAGTCGGACGCTCGAACAGATCGGTGGCGTAGTTGAACGTGACCTTCATGCCGACGCCATCGATGACGTCGAGGGCGACATCGAAATGCGAACCAGCGAGATCGACAATGTCGATGTCGGCAGTGAGCCCCTCGACGCCGGAGAAACCGCCCGGCGCCGTCATGTAGTTGAACTTCGCCTGGAACAGGGGATTTTGCCCACCGCTGCGTTCGGGCTTGAGGCTGTCGACCAGCATTTCGAACGGAAGATCCTGGTGCGCCAGTGCCTGGACCACCGATTCCCTGACCTGACGCAACAGGCTCGTGAAGCTCGCTTCGGCGGTCATCTCGGCCCGCAGCACCAGCGTGTTGACGAAACATCCGATCAGTCGTTCGAGCTGCGTATGCCGGCGCCCGGCGACCGGCACGCCGACACGCAAATCACTCTGCCCGGTGTAGCGCTGGAGCAGCGCGTAATATGCGCCGAGCAGCAGCATGAAGACGCTGACGCGCTGCTTGCCGGCGATCTCCCGGAGCCGGGACGCAAGCACGGCGTCGATGGCCAGACCGATCGTATCGCCGGCATGGCTCTGGATCGTCGGGCGCGGCCGATCATGCGGCAGCGCCAGCACCGGGTGAACATCGCCGAGCTTGGCGCGCCAATAGGCGAGCTGCCGATCGCCCTCGCCGTCCGCAAGCCAGCTTCGCTGCCAGGCCGCAAAATCAGCATATTGAATTGCCGGAACCGGCGGCACGCCTGCGCCTTGACCAGTACCGGCCCGATAGAGAGCGGCCAGCTCTTCGAGCAACACATCAAGCGACCTGCCATCGACGATGATGTGATGGGCCAGCAGCAGCAGTTCATACGCATCGTCCGCGAATTGAAGCAGCACGACGCGCAACAATGGCCCGTTCACGAGATCGAACGGCTTGCCGAGCTCTGATCGCCTGACCGTCTCCGCGCGCTCGGAGCGCTCCCGCACAGAATAGGCGCGGAGATCCTCGTGCCGGACGCCGATGCTCACGACATCGTGGATGAGCTGCGTTCCACGACCGTCTCTGGCGATGAACCTGGTGCGCAATATCTCGTGACGACGGACGATCTCGCCGAAAGCACGCGAAAGCACTGCACGGTCGAGCCGTCCCTTCAGACCGATTGTGCTCGCAACGGTATAGGCTGTCCCAGCAGGATCCATGTTCCAGAGGAACCAGAGCCGCTCCTGTGCGTGCGACAGCATCGTGCGATCGGCCGCGACGGCCCATGGGATCGGCGGGAGCGCCCGGCCAGCGCCGGTGCCCGCCAAAACATCGATCCGGCCAGCGAAGGCCGCAAGCGCCGGCGCGTCGAAGAAGGTGCGCAGCTCCACTTCCACGTTCAGGCGGTCGCGGATCGCCGCGGCTACTTGGCCAGCCGCGATCGAGTTTCCGCCCAGCACAAAGAAATCGTCCTCGCGATGCACCGCCGCGACGCCAAGCGCCTCGCACCACATCGCAGCGACGGCGCGCTCGGTATCAGTCGCCGGCACCGTCAGGGATGCAGTGCCGCGGCGACGCCCTCTCTCGAACACCGCGAAGCTGTCGAGCGTGTTGTCGGCGAGACGCGTTGCGCAGGCCGACCGCTGCAGCTTGCCGCTCGTTGTCAACGGCATCGCTTGCGGGTTCAGCAGAACGATCACCGCCGGATATTCCTGCGCCTGCCGGAGGACGGCTTCGCCGATCGCATGTGCGAGCGCTTCCGGGTTGCTGCGCTTGAGCACGGCGCGGCTGAACTCCGCCGCCACTCCGATGGCCTCACGCCCATCGACCTCGACGGGAAAGGCGGCAACCCGTCCGCTGCGGACGGATTCGACCTCGGCTTCGACCGCCTGCTCCACGTCCGTCGGATAGACGTTCTGCCCGCGAACGATCAGCAGGTCCTTGAGACGACCGGCCACCACGAGTGCGCCGTCGCGAAGGAAGCCGATGTCGCCGGTCCGCAGCCAATGCACGCCATCCCGCTCGACGAAGGCCTGATGTGTGGCCTGGGCATTGTTCCAATATCCATGCGCGACGCTGGGACCCGAGGCCCAGATCTCGCCGACCTCATTCGCCTCGGCCTCGGCGGAGCCGTCGATACGCATGATGCGCATGGCGTGACCAGCGGCGGTTCGACCGCATGCCACGAGGTCCGTGCCTTCGCTGGCGCTCGCGATGCGGCCGGCGGCAAGTTCCGCGGTGTCGAGCGTGTAGCTGACGGTCTCGGCGGTGATGTCGCCGGCCGTGACCAGCAGCGTCGCCTCCGCAAGTCCATAGCAAGCCGTCAACGCCCGTCGATCGAACCCGGCCCGCGCAAACCGGTCGCCAAATTTCTCGAAGGTGGTGCGGCGGACGAACTCCGAGCCCGAGAACGCAAACCTCCACCGGCTGAGGTCGAGCCGACGGATGGTCTCTTCCGAGATGCGGTCGGTGCAGAGTGAGTACGCGAAGTCGGGGCCACCGCTCAACGTGCCGCCGTGACGGTCGATGGCCTCGAGCCAGCGCCGTGGCCGCTCCAGGAAGTTCCGTGGCGACATCAGGACGCCGGTAAAGCCCGTGAACAGCGGGTTCAGAAGTCCGCCGATCAGCCCCATGTCGTGATAGAGCGGCAGCCAGCTCACAAACACATCGTCCGGCGTTCCACTACAAACCGCTTCGATCGCACGCTCGTTGGCCGCTAGATTGCCATGGGAGACGCAAACGCCCTTCGGCTGCGAGGTCGAGCCGGATGTGTATTGGAGGAACGCGATCCCATCGGTGGCAGGCCTCGTCTCGCACCAGTCCGCGGCGAGATCGGGCGAAATCGTGTCCACCGCAACGATCTCCACGTCGGCGAGCTCGGGCAATGCCGCCTCGATGAGACCGCGCAGCCCCGTCTCCACCAGGATGAAGCGAGGCGCGGCATCCCGCAGGATACCGTTCAGTCGTCCTGCATAGCGCTCGGGACCGCCCTCAGGCGGATACGCCGGCACGGCGACTACGCCCGAATACAGGCAGGCATAGAATGCGACGGCATAGTTGATCCCGCTCGGAAGCAGAATCACCGCCCGTTCGCCCGCACCGCCCATCTGCTGAAACCATGCCGCAAGCGCCCTGATCCGAGCGTCCAACGCGGCAAACGTCAGCTCATCGGCAACGTCGTCGCCCTCCAGGAATCGCAACGCCACCTTCTCCGGTCGCAAGGCGGCATGCTCTCGCAAGCGTTCGACGAGGTCGGATCTGTCCATGTTCTCAAATTCCTGTCCGGCCGCGCGCCGGAAATCCCCGCCGCCCGAATGAGACGTGCCGCTGATCACCCTTGCCGATCACCCCTGCCGATGAGCTTCCGCCATGGCGACGATCACCTTGCGCGGACCCCTGAACGGGGCCCGCGCGTGCGCGGTGAGCATGTTGTCGAGCATCACGACGTCCCCAGCCTGCCAGGGAAAGCTGATCTTGTGCCTCTCCAGAACGGTCCGGACCGTTGACAATGTTTCGTCCTCGATCGTCGAACCGTCGCCATAGAAGACGTTGCGCGGTAGATCGGCTTCGTCCTCGACCACGTCGAGCAGACTCTCGCGCACCTCCGGCTCGAGATTGGAGACATGGAACAGATGCGCCTGGTTGAACCAGACCCACTCCTTCGTGACCGGGTGCTGCGCCGTGCCCTGACAGACCTGGCGCGTACGGAGTTCGCCATCTTCCTTCCACTCGCATTCGATGTCGTGGCGAGCGCAGTAAGCTTCCACCTCCGATCTGGAGTCGGTGCCGAACACCTGCTGCCAATCGACGTCGAGCCCGTTGCCGTAGTTCCGCACATACATCACGCCCTTCTCGGCGAACCGCTCGCGAATGGCCGGCGGCATGTCGCGATAGATGGCGCGGCTGTCGGCGATCGGCGTCTCGCCGCCTTCCAGCGCCGGCTGCATGCAGTAGAACCAGATCTTCATCGGCCAATCGCGGGTATAGGCCTGCTCGTTGTGCAGCGGGATATGCTGGTGCGGCGGATACTCCGTGGACGTGTAGACGCCTGAGGTCACCTGCGAACGCGGCGTCGACCCGAACTCGTAGGTCAGCAGCGGGTGGCCGAAATCGGCCGCGAAGGCTCGAAACGCATCGGGACCATCGAGCGCGAAATCGCGAAACACGATGCCGCCGCTGTCGGTGAGGTACCGGTCGATCGTTGCACGCAGCATGGGAAGGGATTCGCCGAGCGGCTGCCCGGCCTCACCTGCCCTAAGCAGCATGGGAAGAGCCTTGCCCTCAATGAGTGGCTGGACGGAGAACGCGCTCATGATCCTCGCTCCGATGCAAACCGGTCGATCGCCCCGATTGCCGGGCCAGCGCCCAGCCGATCCGGTCGATCAGTTCGGCCTGCTGTGTGTGAATGAAGAAGTGATGCCCGGGCAGAATATCGAGCGTGAATGCCGCCGAGGTCTCCAGCCGCCAAGCCTCGAGTGCTTCGCGGCTGGTCTCGTCGTCCGCTCCGCCGAAAACGTGTACGGGGCACGGCAATGGACGCCGCGGCCGGTAGGCATGGGCTCCGCACATCAGAAAATCTGCGCGCAGTACCGGCAGCGCGGATCGCATCAACTCGGCATTCGACAGCGCCTCGTCGGGTGTGCCCTGAAGATCACGCAGCTCCTGCATCAGCGCCTGGTCGCTCAGGGGATGGCGCCACTTGCTGCCGTCCCGAACCGCCGGCGCTTCCGCACCCGAGGCGAAGAGAATGGCCGGCGCAGGCACTCCGCTATCGAGCAGGCCATGTGCGAGCTCGAACGCGATCACGGCACCGAGGCTGTGCCCGAACAACGCATAGGGCCCGTCGAGCTGCGCCGCGAGTTCACCAGCCAGCTGCGCCGCCAGCACGCCCGGATCGGTCGCCAGCGGCTCGTCCATGCGCGCACCACGCCCGGGCCATTCGACCGGCCGAACGTCGATCCATGACGGCAGCAGCCTGCGCCACCGCGCATAGAACATGGCACTGCCGCCGGAATAAGGCAGACAAAGAAGCCGCATCGGACGACCAGACTTCGCTGACTACGTCGTCTGCTGAGGCGACGCGCCGTCCATGAACTTGCGCAAGCTGAGCGGGCGCATGTCGGTCCACACCTGCTCGATATGGTCGAGACATTCCTTCTTGCTGCCTGACTTGCCCACCGCCTTCCAGCCGGCCGGAATCTCCTTGAACGTCGGCCAGATGGAGTATTGCTCTTCGTGATTGACGACGACGGTGAAGGTGACGTCGTCTCTGTCGAACACCATCATGGCGCGATCCCCTTTTTGGAAAGCGAAAGCAGAGACGTTTGACTAGGTCAGAAGCCGACGAGGGTCAAAGCAATATCGACGCGCCTTTTTGTAAGACCTCAAAACTGGCGACGGGAGAACACAATGCAACCTCCGCGCTTGCGCGCCAATACGCGGGAAAATATCGAGATTTCAGAACATGTCGCAGATTGCTGCAATTCTAACTGCGTAAGAAGGAACTTTTCCGATGTAGCGTGATGGTGCATTTTATCGCGGTGGTGTTTCATGACACTGTCATCAATCGCGACAAGTGCAGCTTGCTGATTATGGACCAACGAAAAACCGCCGCGGACCAGATCCACGGCGGTGCGCATCGGGAGTACCAAGGACCAGCGTTCAGAAATTGAACGTCGTCGACAGGAGGTAGGTGCGCGGCGCGCCGAGTGATACCGCGCTACTCACCGTGCGATAGGAATTCCAGTACGCCTCGTTGAACACGTTCTCCACGCTGGCGCGAACAACAATCGGCTTGCCGTTCCAAGGCGATAGGAATGTGTAGCGCGCGCCAAGGTCAACTCGCGTCCACGCTGGAAGCTCCTGCGTATTCGCATCGTTGGCGTAGCTTTCGCTAGTGTAGATGACCCGGCCGGTCATAGTCAGTCCCGGCAGGAACGGGGTGTCCCACTCGGCGCCGAGGTTCAAGTTAACCGCCGACACGCCGACGGGAACCTTGCCATTGTAGTTGACGATGATCGATCCGACGGAGACCGCCTGCCTGACGACCTCGCCGTCAATGAAGCTCACACCACCCAGCACCCGGAACGTCGGGGTCACCTCCCCGAAGGTGAACAGTTCGAAGCCCCGATTGCGCTGCTCGCCGGAAAGTCGCCTCGCAGGTAGGGTTTGCCCCGGCACTGCGACCGAAATAATGTTCGGACTGGTGATGTCAAATGCGCTGGCAGTAAAGCCGATCCGGCCCATATCGACCTTCATGCCGACTTCCTTCTGCTTGGTCTGAGCAGGAGGAATGATCTCGCCAACGTTCGAATACGACGTGGCGCCGACAACGACTTCGGGCGCCTTAAGGCCTTCGATGTAGTTTGCGTAAAGGGAGATGTTCTCCACCGGCTTGACGATGACCGCATAGCCGGGACTCCAGGTCGGAACGTCGACACTCGATTTGGCAGAGGTCAGCAGGTTCACGCTGTCTACGCCCGCTGTCTGCCGCCTCGCCCCGACAACAAACTGAAGCCTGTTGTTGAACATCGACATCGTATCAGCGATACCGACACTGGTAAGCTTGGTTCGCGTCTCCAGATTCTGGGCGACGGTAGCGAAGTTGGGATAAGGGATCGGAACCGGATTGTACAAGTTTGAATTGATCGCAGCGCCTGCCCTGCCGAACGAACTGTAATCTCGCTCGAAAGCCGAGTAGTTCACAGTCAAGAGATGATTGATGGGGCCGGTATCCACCGAGGCTCGCAGCCCGACCTCACCTGTATAATTGTCATAAACATCGCGCCCGCTGAATGGAACGGCCGTCCAGTTGCCGTTCGCGTTCGTGATGCGCGGCGATGGATAGACGTAGTCGATCTCGCTCTTGTGATATCCAGCCGCACCGTACGCCGTCACCGACTCCGTTAAATCGACTTCACCGCGCGTCATGGCAAACGCGTCTTTCGGTTTCCATGTCGCCCATTCCGGCATGTAATTGGCGCCGGGCTTCGGAAGGGCGGGAACTGGGATGGTGGTCGCGAACGGAGGACTGGTGGTAAACGTCAGGAACCGCAGCGGCGGCTTCAGATCATCAGCCTGATAACCGATATCCGTTGAAAAGCGCACGCGTTCACCCCGGTAGTCCAGGTTGAGCACGGCGTTGCCGAACTGATCGGTCTGCCGATCATACGCAGTCGAGCCGCCCCGCGCCTCACCATTGAACCGGACGCCCCATTCTTTATGTTCGCCGTATCGACGGCTCACATCGGTTTGCAGTCCGAACTGAGACCTTGATATGTAAAGTGCAGTGAGTTGCGTGATGTCGAAGTCAGGTGCGCGCTTAGTCACCAAGTTAATGCTACCACCATTGGCACCTGCAGGCGGCATGCCGCCGAGAAGCACGCCCGGTCCCTTCAGAACCTCGACGCGCTCAAGGAAATTCGCTGACGTGGAATAGAACGGCGCCATTCCATAGAGGCCATTCATGGCGTAGTCGCCACTGTCGTGGTAGAAGCCCCTGATGTAGACACCATCGATGCCATTGCCGGCAGGCGTCTTCACCCGGACCGAGGGATCGTTGAACAGCACATCGCCGACGGTGCGCGCCTGCTGATTCTTGATCAGCTCCGCCGTATAGCTCGTCTGGTTGAACGGCGTGTTCATCACGCCGCGATTGCCGAGCAGACCGAGGCTTCCGCCGGTTGCGACTTGGCCGCCTGCGTAAGCGGGCGGCACCGTGCCGACCGTACCGGTCGAAGGCACCACGTAGGGAACGGGTGCAGCGTGGCGCGGAGCCACCGCGGCGACGGATCGCTGTCCACGCGAGGCGCGCGTCGACTGTGATCTCTGGACCGGCTGACGAGCTCTCGGCTTGGAGGCATCCACGGTCACGGGCGGCAGATTGGATTGCGCAACCGCACGCTGAAGGTCACCCGAAAATTCCATCGACAGTGCGAGATAACTCACCGCGCCCAACGATAGTGTACGCACGATTTTCCTGGCCGAGAGTTCACGCGTCATTCCTGCGCCCCAATTCCACTTGCAAGCACGTCCCCGTCGCTTCCTAACATACGACGGTGCTGCGAGAAGGAATTGGGACCTAGAAATTATCTAAGGTTGCACGACGAAACCGTCGTGATCGGAGAAGCGATTTCCTGTTTCGAACTTCACTGCAAATTTTCGAAAGCTTCTAGTTTCAAATCGTTCTAAGCGCCGATCCAACATGTGACATGCAGGCGATACGCTGTCACTCCGTCCGGAATTCTGTATTTAGCCAAGCAGGTTGCGTATGGTGCGCACGAATATTCTTGCACCAATTTCTATCAACTGATCCGGAAAGTCGTAGTTCGACTCATGCAGCCCGGGATGCTCTTTGCCGGCTCCCAGGAAAAACATCGCCGACTTCGAACGGGAGCCAAAACGTCCGAAGTCCTCGGAGCCACGCAGTGGAAGGCCCTCCGCCGAATGTCGCACCCCCTCTGCGTCCAGCGCGCTTCTAAGCTGGGCAACAGCATCGACGTCGTTTGCGCAATGATTGAAGACGTCGCGATAAGCGATTTCCGTGCTCAGCCCCTCGCCGGCCGTCACGCGCCGAACCAAGTCTTCCGCCTCCAGGCGGAGCCGTTCCATCATCATGTCGGTGCATGTTCTCAGTGTCGCCCACAATTCGCCGAAGCCCGGCGCGATACCGAACGCAGGCTCCCCAAGTCTTGCGTGGGTGACCGTCAGCATTGAGAAGTCGTCG
This sequence comes from Bradyrhizobium yuanmingense, assembly GCF_900094575.1. GTDB lineage: Bacteria > Pseudomonadota > Alphaproteobacteria > Rhizobiales > Xanthobacteraceae > Bradyrhizobium > Bradyrhizobium yuanmingense. Next base: position 63,373 of record NZ_FMAE01000009.1, read on the forward strand.
TCTAGCTCCGTCCCGCGCCCGAGCGCGGGTATCTCCAGCAGAAGCCTGGCGAGCGCGTCTTTCGGGGAGATACCGAGCGCCGGATTCGACGCGTGCGTCGTTCGTCCTGATAATCTGATCTGCATTCCTTGCGAGGCGCAATTCACCAAACCTTCGGCAAGAGAGACCTGTCCAAGACCGAGGCCGGGAAGGTTATGCAGCGCGAAGACAAAGTCGGGCCGCACCTGCTCAAACTTCGCGTCAGCCAGAACGGCGGCCGCACCGGACCCGTCCTCCTCGGCCGGCTGAAACAGGAGCGCTACGCGACCTCGGCTTGGACGTTGCTGGCTCAGATTTTGCGCTACGGCCGCCAGAATTGCCATATGACCATCATGACCGCAGAGATGGGCCTTTCCTGCTATCAGCGATCGATGCTTGAGTTCTGATTTTTCTTGAATCGGCAGTGCATCCAGTTCGGCCCGAAGCATGATCGTCGGGCCAGACTCACGTCCATCATAGATTCCAAGCACGCCGTGACCACCGAGGCCCGAAACGATCCTGTCGGCACCCGCCGCCTGAAGACGGGCCCGCACGGCTTCCGCGGTTTTTGCCTCTTGCCCCGACAGTTCCGGCACGGCGTGAAGATGGCGTCGCCATGTCACCAATTCATTCAGATCGTTCTCGGTCAGGAACATTGGGCTTCTTTCTCACTCATGACCGGCGGCGAAACGCCTGTTGTAGTCGCTGCACTGCTCTCGTCAATTCGATCGCGCGGAAGCCGAGCTCAGTATCACGCCTCAGACCGTCTGCTCAAATTTGCAGTCGATAGATTTTTGTGCATCTCCCGGTGCACACATGGTGCACACGCCGCCCCTTAGCCGATTGAAAATATTGAGCTCTCGCTCCAATCCATCACGGGCGCCGTAGAGAGCTTTCCATCGTCGCGGTCTCGCCGCGGGCCTGCGGCCGACGCCTTCGTCAGCGCGGGACGACGGCCGTCGCCTCGATCTCGACACGCGAGGATGGCTCGACGAGACGCACGACCTGCACCAGCGCCATGCTAGGGTAATGGGTGCCAATGACCTCGCGATAGACTCTGCCGAGCGCTTTCAGGTTCGACACATATTCGTCCATGTCCACGACGTACCAGGTCAGGCGCACGAGATGGTCCGGCCGCGCGCCCCCCTCTGCCAGAATCGCGACGATGTTCTCGAGCGTCTGGCGGACCTGCGCAACGAAGCCGTCCGCAAATCGCCCGGCTGCGTCCCAACCGACCACACCACCCGTCACGATGAGTCGTCCTTCGGCCATGACGCCGTTCGCATACCCCTTCGGCTGCCGCCAGCCGCTGGGCTGAAGCAGTTGCAGACCACGCGTCGCGGGGACTTCCGGCTTGCTGATCGTGCTCATGCGTAGTTCTCAATCCCTTCAGCGCGGCTTCAACAGCTCGCGGGCGACAATCAATTTCTGGACCTCGGTCGCGCCCTCGTAGATGCGCAGCGCGCGGATTTCGCGATAGAGACTTTCGACGACCTCTCCCTTGCGCACGCCGCGGCCGCCGAACATCTGGACGGCACGGTCGATGACGCGCTGAGCGGTCTCGGTGGCGGTCAGCTTCGCCATGGCAGCTTCGCGCGTCGTCGGAAGCTTCTGCACATCGCGGCGCCAGGCCGCGCGGTAGGTCAGCAACGCCGCGGCATCGGTGTCGGTCGCCATGTCGCCGAGCGCGGCCTGGGTCAGTTGAAGATCCCCCAGCGTCGCACCGAACATGTTTCGGCTGCGGACATGCGACAATGCCTCGTCGAGCGCGCGACGGGCAAAGCCGAGGGCTGCGGCGGCGACCGATGCGCGGAAAATGTCCAGCGTCTGCATCGCGAGCTTGAACCCGCCCCCGGGCGCGCCGAGCCTACGGCTCGCGGGAATCCGGCAATTGGTAAAGCGCAACGTCGCCAGCGGGTGCGGCGCGATGACGTCGATGCGCTCGGCAATGCTAAAACCGGGATCATCCGGAAAGACGACGAAGGCCGAAATGCCGCGGGCGCCCGGCGCCTCGCCCGTTCGCGCAAACAGCGTATAGACGTCGGCAATGCCGCCGTTCGAGATCCAGGTCTTCTCGCCGTCGATGACGTAGTTGTCGCCGTCGACCCGCGCCGTGCAGGACATCGCCGCGACGTCCGACCCCGCCTCCTTCTCGGAGAGCGCGAAGGCCGCGAGCCATTCGCCGGAACGCACCTTCGGCAGCACGGCCTTGCGCAACTCCGCCGAGCCACCCAGTGCAATCGCTCCGGAGCCAAGCCCCTGCATGGCGAAAGCAAAATCGGCGAGGCCATCGGCATAGGCCAGCGACTCGCGCGACAGGCAGATCGAGCGGGAATCGATCGACGTCGCATCGCCATCGGGCGCCGCGACCGCGCAATCGAGCAACCCCGCCGCGCCCATCGCGCGCACAAGCTTGCGACAGGCACCATCCACATCATTGTGATCGATCTTGCCGAGGGCTCCCGACTGCACGAAGCGATCGAGCGCCTCGCCGATCGCAAGATGGCGGGGCTCGAAGAACGGCCAGTCCAGCCATTCGCGCCGGATCATCTTTACCACGGAGTTCATCCGATCCCTCCTTCGCTCACTGCGCGGCCACGGCAGCGGCACGCGCCAGATTGGCTTCGTATTGTCCCTTGGCGGACAGATATTGCTTTGGCCAGTTGACCGCTGTGATCCCGATGCGCGCGGCTTCGTGCAGCGTCCAGGCCGGGTCGGCGAGATGCGGCCGCGCAATCGCGCAGAGATCCGCGCGGCCAGCCGCGAGAATCGAGTTGGCGTGATCGGCCTCGGAGATCGCACCGACTGCTATCGTCTCGATGCCGACTTCGTTGCGGATCAGATCGGCGAATGGCGTCTGGAACAGGCGGCCGTAGATCGGCCGTTCCTCCTTCCAGACCTGTCCCGAGGAGCAATCGATCACGTCTGCTCCCGCCTCCTTGAACATCGCAGCGAAGATCGCGGCGTCGGCCGGCGTGTTGCCGCCTTCGGTCCAGTCATGGCAGGACAGCCGCACCGACATCGGCCGATCGGATGGCCACGCCGCGCGCATCGCCCTGAAGACCTCCAGCGGAAAGCGCGCACGATTTTCGTGGTTGCCGCCATACTCGTCAGTCCGCCGGTTGGTCAGCGGCGAGAGGAAGCTCGATAGCAAATAGCCATGGGCGCAATGAAGCTCGAGCCAATCGACACCGGCGTCGGCAGCACGGCGCGTTGCGGCGACGAAATCGTCGCGGACGCGGTCCATGTCGCTGCGGTTCATCTCCCGCGGCAACTGGCTGTGCGGCAGATAGGGCAGCGCGGAAGCCGAGATCAGCGGCCAATTGCCTGAAGCCAGCGGTTGGTCAATCCCCTCCCAGGCGAGCCGGGTCGATCCCTTCCGCCCGGCATGGCCGAGCTGGATGCCGACCTTGGCATGTCCGAGGCTATGGACCAGATCGACCAGCCGGCGCCATTGTGCCGCTTGCTCATCATTCCAGAGCCCGAGACAGCCCGGCGTAATCCTGGCATCCGGTGAGACGCAGGTCATCTCGGCAAAGATCAACGCGGCGCCGCCCATGGCGCGCGCTCCGAGGTGGGCGATGTGGAAGTCGTTGATCAGCCCGTCCTTCGCCGAATACATCGCCATCGGCGAGACCATGATGCGGTTCGCCAGCGTGAGGCCGCGCACGCGGTGCGGCGTCAGCATCGGCGGCGGTACCCGTTCGCCGTCCTCGACGGCGATGCCCGAGCGCGCGGCAAACCATCGCTCGAATCCTTCCAACCAGGCACGGTCGCGCAGGCGCAGGTTTTCATGGCTGATGCGCTGGGAACGCGTCAGCATCGAATAGAAGAATTGCGGCGGTTCGAGCGTATCAGCATAGCGCCGGCCGACCACCTCGAACCATTCCATCGCATTGCGCGCGGCGTTCTGGATGCGCGCCACGTCGACGCGGCGTACTTCCTCGTAGGCCTCCAGCACGGTCTGGATGCGGTCGCGCCCGTGACCATGGCGATCGAACTGGTTGGCGAGCTCGATGGCGTCGTCGAGCGCGAGCTTGGTGCCCGACCCGATGGCGAAATGCGCGGTGTGCGCGGCGTCCCCCATCAGCACGACATGGGAGCGGCCGTTGAACACGCTCCATTTGCCGCAGATCAGGCGGCTGAAATTGAGCCAGGCCGAGCCGCGCAGATGGCGGGCGTTGGTCAAGAGCTTCGCACCGTCGAGCGTCTCGGCGAAGATCTTCTCGCAGAAGTCGATCGACCCTTGCTGATCGAGCTCGCCCAGCCCGTGAGCATTGTAGGTCTCTTCCGTGGTCTCGACGATGAAGGTCGAGGTCTCCGCGTCGAACTTGTAAATGTGTGCCTGGAACCAGCCGTGCTCGGTCCTCTGGAAATCGAACGTGAAGGCGTCGAACGCCTTCTTGGTGCCGAGCCAGATGTAGCGGTTCGGCCGGATCACCATGTCCGGCTGGAACTGTTCGGCATAGCGGGCGCGAATCCTGGAATTCACACCGTCGGTGGCCACGATCAGGTCGGCGTCGGGGAATTCAAGATCGGACTCCACCTCACGCTCGAAGGCGAGCTCGACACCCAGAGCCTCGCAGCGCCTCTGGAGAATGTTGAGCAGATGCTTGCGACCAATGCCGATGAAGCCGTGGCCGGTCGTGCGCTGCCGCGTCCCCTTGAAGACCAGCTCGATGTCGTCCCAATGATTGAAGGCGTCCTCGATCTCGGCCGCGCTTTCGGGGTCGGCAAGACGCATCGCAGACATCATGGCATCGGAGAATACCACCCCCCAGCCAAACGTATCGTAGGGCTTGTTGCGCTCGACGACCGTGACGACATGTTCCGGATGTCGACGCTTCATCAGGAGGCCCAGATAGAGGCCGGCCGGCCCGCCGCCGATACAGACTATGCGCATGATCCCTCGCTTTCGCGCGTTGCGCCGAGCTCTCACCCAATTATTTTAAGTATAAAATATTTCCTCGACGCGTGCCTTGTCAAGGCGGTTCTGCAAAGGCCCTGGAGGGCACGCCCCTCGCCGCAGCGTCGATCTGAATTTTAGTGTAAATCGGATGCACGGCGGCGCCGATTCCGGATCCCTCGGACCCAGCCTTGAATTTACTTTTGGCACGAACTATCTTGCCAATGTCCACGAGAGCTGCGCCAGCTTTCGTAAGCCACGAAGCCCGGGAGATTCGATTGGCACTCGCGAAGGAGTCCACCCCTGTTTCGGCCAAGAACGAGACGGATCAGGAGGCTGAGTACAGGGCTCAAACACGCCTTTGGCTCCGACTGCTCGCCTGCACGTCCCTCATCGAAAGCGAGTTGCGGCGCCGGTTTCGCGAAGAGTTCGACTTCACGATGCCCCGCTTCGACGTTCTCGCCCAGCTCGACCGCGAACCAAGCGGACTTGTGCTGGGAGAGCTGCCCAAGCGCCTGATGGTCTCGGCCGGGAACCTCACGCCAATCGTCGACCGCCTGGTCGCAGATGGATACATCACCCGCACGGCGTCGAACCTCGACCGGCGGGTGCAGATCGTCTGTATGACGGTCGAAGGCCGCAAGATCTTCAGGCGAATGGCCAAGAGCCACGGCGCATGGCTTGCCGAGCTGCTGGCGGATTTCCCGGCAGATCGGTTCGATGGATTGATCGGCGAGCTCGACGAACTCAAGGCCGCCGTCAGGGACGCCTTGCAAAAACCTTGAGCGAATACGACGTCAGCGTCGTACCTTCACTCCGGCCGCTTCGCGATCCCATGTATCCGTCGTGACACCGGCATCGCGCAGCACGCCCTTCTTGATCTTGCCGTTCTCCGTCAGCGGCATCTGACTGAGGATTCGCACATAGCGCGGAATGGCGAAATGGGCGATCCGCCCTTCGCAATGCCTGACGACGTCGACGGGCTGTAGCAAGTGGCCCGGCTCCAGCAGAATTGCAGCGGCAACTTCGTCCTCACCCAACTCCGACGGCAGCGGGTAGATTGCGCAGGCAGCGACCGCGGGATGCGACTGGATCGCCTGCTCGACCTCCCACGAGGACACGTTCTCGCCGCGCCTGCGGATGGAATCCTTCATGCGATCGATGAAGCGATAATGCCCGTCGGAATCGCGAACGACCCGATCGCCTGAGTGGAACCACAGATTTCGCCAGGCCTCCACGGTCTTCTCCGGCATGCCGAAATAGCCGGACGCGAACGCAAAGGGTTCTCTCGCGCGAAGCACGAGCTCGCCGGCCTCTCCATCAGGCAGCGCGGAATCATTCTCGTCGACGATCCGCGCCTCAATGCCATCGGCCAGGTACCCCATCGTCCCCGCCCGATCCGACGGAATCGTGCCGGCGAACACGAAATTCGTCTCCGTCGACCCGTAGCCGTCGACCAGCGGTACGCCGAAGCGCTCGCGGAACGGGCTGTGGATTTGCGGCGGCACGCCGCCGCCAAGAGCGACACGAAGGCGATGCATTGACTCGTCTGCGCTCTTCGGCTGTGCCAGCAGCATCGAGGCCATCGCACCGAGCAGATAGCCGACCGTCGCATTGTGCTGTCGCGCGGCAGCCCAAAAGCCGGAAGCCGAGAACTTCGGCTCGAGCACGTACGTGCATCCGTTCAGCAGCGCCTGATAGAACGCATTCAGCGCGTTGGTGTGGAACAGCGGCAGCGTCGTGAACAGCACATCGCCCTCGCGGATTCCGAGCGCGCGCGCCGAATAGACGCCCCACCAGAACAGCTGCGCCTGCGGACAGCACACACCCTTCGCAGGCCCCGTGGTGCCCGACGTATAGAGGATCGCAACGGTGTCACCGGGACGCACGGCGCCGGCCGGGGCTGCGGCGCCAAGAGGCGGCAGCGGGACCGCGGAAAGCCTGGCACCGATTGCGTCGGCGGCAGCTCCGATGATCCAGGTCCGAGGCGGCAGCTCGACATCCGCCTCGACACTCTCGACCGCGCTGGCGAACTGAGCCTCGATGACGAGCAGCGCGGGACGCGAGTTGCGGAAAATGTGGGACAGCTGGAAGCCGCGCAAGGCGGTATTGATCGGGACCGCAATCGCCCCCAGCCACGCACAGCCGAGATAGACCTGCAAGAACTCCGGACGGTTCGAGCACATCAGCGCGACCCGGTCGCCCGGCTTGATCCCGGTATCGACCAGCGTCTGGGCCGACGCAGCCGCAATCGTCGCAGCCTGCGTAAAGCTCCAACGCGCCTCTCCGGCAACGAGCAGAAGGCGATCGCCGTAACGCTCCGCCTGGCGCGTGAGCATCGTCGAGAGGATGCGCTCAGACGGCGGAAACGACGCCATCGCGCGCGCCCAGGCAGGCGTCACGTCCTCACCGCCGACCACCTCGGTGATGTTCGCCAGCGCATCTTTCTCCATTGCGACCATGCTCGCACCTCAAGGCAACAGCTTGTACTTGCCGTCCTCGATCTGAACCATGATGCGCGAGCGATCGTCGACTCCATGCCGGTCCGCCGGCGTGTAGGTGTAGACGCCCTGCGTCCCGACGACCTCCTTGGTGGTGAACAGTGCCTGGCGAATCGAGGTACGGAACTCAGGTGAGCCTGGTTTGGCACCGGTTGCCAGCGCACGCTTGGCGGCGTCGGCGAAGATCAGCCAGCCGTCGAAGGAATAGGACGAGAATGAATCCGTCGGCGCCTCGCCGTTGGCCTTTTCGAAGGCCGCGCGGAAATCCAGGGCGACCTTCTGGATCGGATTGCTGGCCGGAAGCTGCTCCGCCGCGGTCACAGGTCCCGTCGGGCACATGATGCCGTTGGCGGCTTTGCCGGCCAGACGAAGGAAATCGGCGCTGATCAGCCCGTGATTGCCGTAAAGCGGTCCCTTATATCCCCGCTCGGACAGAGCGATGACCGGCAGCGCGCCTGGCGTGCCGGTGCCGCCGAGCATGATGGCGCCGGGACGCGCAGCGAGTGCGCGCAGCACCTGAGCCGTCACCGAGGCGTCCGACCGGGCGTAGCGTTCGTTGGCGACGACCTTGATGCCGGCGGCCTTCGCACTCTGCTCGAGCGAGTTGTACATGAGATCGCCGAACGCATCGGAGAAACCGATGAAGGCGACGGTCGTCAGGCCCTTCGCCTTCATGTGGTCGACGATTCCTTGCACCAGAAGCGGCGTCGGCTGCGGCGTCTGCACGACCCAGGGGCCGCCGTCGCCTGACGGCACCGGTGCGATCGGCGACACCGCGATCATCGGAATCTTCATCTCGATGGCCGCGGTCGCCATCGCGAGCGTCTGAGGAGCGCCGGACGTGCCGATCAGGATATCGACCTTCTCCTGCTCCACCAGCTTGCGCGCATTGCGTGCTGACGCGGTCGGATCGGAGCCGTCGTCGAGCTGGATGACCCGCAGCTTCTCGCCGCCGATTTCGCCGATATAGGCCTGACCTGCGGCGACGCCCTTCGCGTTGGGAATGCCGATCGATGACACCGGCCCACTGAGGCCGGTAACGAATCCGACGAGGATCTCGGCTCGCGCGAATTGCGGAACGGCAAGCAGCAATGCAGTGGAAGCCACCAGGCTCTTGATCAAGTTCATGGCACCTGTCTTTCGGGAGAATTTCTTGGTCTGATTGGCGAGCGCCATTGATTGGGGCTCAAGTGGACGACACCAGAGCGATGACTCGAAGCGGGCTGCCGGAACCGTTCTGGATCTTTAGTGGCGAGGCCACGATGACGGCGCCGGTGGCCGGAAGCTGATCCAGGTTACACAGGCATTGCAGGCCGTAGCGGCCCGCGCCGTGCAGGAAGTGATGCGCCGGATAAGGCGGCTCGAAGTGTCCGGCCTGCCCCGCATCCGTGCCGATGGTTTCGGTGCCGAAACCGATGACACCGCGCTCCTCCACCAGCCACTTCATCACCGCCGGGTTCGGGCCCGGCGTATGCGCGCCGTCGTCCCTGAGATTGGAGTAGTCACGCCAGCCCTTCTTCGACCAGTCGGTCCTGAGCAGGACCCAATTCCGCTCAGGGATCCGGCCGTGCCTGGCTTCCCAAGCTTCGACAATCGGGACGGTCAGCAGGAAATCGGGATCCTGCGCCGCCTGCGCCGAGCAGTCGATGACACAGGCCGGTGCGATCATGTCCTTGGCCGGCATCGTGTCGACGGCATTGTTCGGCAGGTTCTTGCCGGTGAACCAGTGAATCGGCGCGTCGAAATGCGTGCCGGTGTGTTCGCCGAACGTAACGTTGTTCCAGTACCAGGCCGGGCCGCGACCATCGTATCGCGATATCTCCTGGATGCGGACAGGCGCGGCCTGACCGAATTCCGGCGGCAGGACGATGACCGGAAAGTCCGGACTGAGTGTGAAGGTCAGATCGACGACGCGCACCGCGCCGGAAGAAATCGCACTCGCTAGCTCCAGGAGATTGCTTTGCATCGTCAAGTCCTCCAGCTCGGTTGAAATCCCGCTTCTTATCGGTCGAGCTCGCGCTCGAGCGCTTTCGGATTGGCCGCGAGACGTTGCCGGATCTCTTCGGCGACATCTCCGACATACATCTCTTCGAGTCCGTTCTTGAGACCCGACACGATCGCCTGCGCGATCGCGCGCGGTGCGACCTTCGGCGGCGGCACGGTCTGGAACCATTCGGTGTCGACAGGGCCGGTGAACAGGTTCATCACCCGGACGCCACCCGGCCGCAGCTCCGCGCGCAAGCAATGTGACAGCGACAGGCAGGCGGCCTGCGAGGCCGAGTAGGCGCCGAAGGCGGGCCAGTTCGCCAGCGCATAGACCGAGAGAATATTGACCCATGCCGCGCTGCTGTTGATGCCATCGGCACCGCGCATCCGCATGGCCGGGCCAAAGGCTTGAGCCAGATTGATGAAGCCGAGATAGGCCTGATCGATCTCGTCCCGTGCGATGCTCGTGCCCCTGCGGTCGAGCAGGCCGCCCGGCCGGACATATTCCGTCGTGTTGACGAGAATATCGACCTTGCCGCCGATGTCGGCCGCAAGATCGGTAGCCGATTTCTCGTCAGCCGCATCGAGAGTCACGATCTCGATCCCGTCCTGACCGCGCAGCCGCTCCTCGCCGGCGAACGGTCGCCATGGTTCGGCAATGCCGACGAACACCGTCTTGGCACCCGCCGCCTTCAATGCGGCGACGGCTTCCTGACCGATGACGCTGCGGCCATTGGTGACGAGCACGCGACGGAATTTCGGATCGGCCGTCATTTCCCGCCACTGCTTGTCGTCTGCCATGTTGGGTGTCTCCGCTTCGGGATGGGCAAAGGCCACCGCCTGGCCGCTCTTGTCGAGTTGCAGCGACATGCTGACGGCCGCGCCCTCTGCACAGTCGGCATGAAGATGTGCGACGATCGTCGGACCGCAATCCATCTTGATGAGGCCGATCCGCCACGGTGCCCGTTCGCGGAAATAGACGTCGCTCGGCACCCGCGCCGTTGTCTCGGCAAGCAGTACACCTCGCCGCGGCGCATCGACGAAAGCGAGGCCGGCCGAAAGACAAGACGGACAGGCTTCGCGCGCCGGATAGGTAAAGGCGCCGCAAGCCTCGCAGCGCTGCAGCATGAAGCGGCCTTCGGCGGCCGCGCGCGTGAACCCGTGCGATATCCTGCTGCGCGGTCGCGGTGGCGAGGCCGGCAGCCGCGTCCGCAGCAGCGGATTCTTGCGCCGGGGCGGCTTGATCTGCTCTATCATCGCGACGGTCCAGCAAGGATCGCGGCACCCGAGGCGAGACCACGATCATAGTTGATCATACCGAACCCCGAGGCCAGAGCGAGGCTCGCATTCCTGACCTGCGTGGGACCGGCACTGCCCAGAACCTGCCGCAACCCTTCAACGAGGCCGAGATAGGCGCCGGCGGCACCGGCCTGCCCGACCGAGAGCTGTCCGCCCGAGGTGTTGTGCGGGAAGTCGCCATCGATGGTGAGATCGTGTTGGCGCACGAACTCAGCGCCCTCGCCCTTCTTGCAGAATCCGAGATCCTCGAACTGCATCATCGTGATGACGGGATAGTCGTCATAGGTCTGCACGACATCGAGATCGTCAGGCTTGACGCCGGCCATCGCATAGAGCTCGTCGACATCCATCGCCCAGCCGCCGCGCACCTGCATCGGATCGTCGGCAAAGGCATTGTGCCGCTCGATCGTCGAAAGGAGTCGCGCGGCGGGCAGCTTCAGGGATGAAGCCGTCTCATCGCGCATCACGAGGAAAGCTTCCGCGCCCGCACAGGGCATCACGCAATCAAACAGGTGGATCGGATCGGAAATCGGCCGGGCCGCCAGGTATTGCTCGAGCGTGAGCGGAGCCTTCATGAGCGCATGCGGGTTGCGCAGGGCATTGGCGCGCTGGGCGACAGCGATCTTGCCGACGTCCTCGCGCGCGACGCCGAACATTCGCATATAGTTGCGCGCAATCAGCGCAAAGCTGGCATTGGCGCCGGCCGCGCCGTAAGGATAGACGGCGTCCTGATTGAACCGCGAGAAATTCTCCAGCGTCAGCCTGAACGAATCGACGTGATTGGTGTCGCCAGCGACGCACGCCACGATGTCGGCATCGCGCGCCTGAACCGCGCGCGCCGCCTTGCGCAGCGCCGCAATAGCGCTGGCGCCGCCGAGCGGGATCGTGTCCAACCACCGGACGCAGAGCCCGAAATGCTGTGTCAATCCGATGCCACTGTCGGTGCCCATGGTGAAACTGGAGACGCACAGGCCGTCGATGTCGGAGGCCTTGATGCCGGCCTGCGCGACGAGCGCGCTCAGCGCCCGCCCGATCCACCACTGCGCGCTCTCGATGGAGTAGCGCACATAGGGAATCGTGACGGGAGCCGCGATCACCACGCCGTCATATGGTGCGCGCAAGGTGTTGGTCACCGACCGCCCTCGTTCATCCGCCTCAGACCACCGTCAGTTTCACGTCAATATTGCCGCGGGTTGCGTTCGAATAGGGGCAACGCTCATGCGCACCGGCAACGACCTCTTCGGCCACGGCCTTCTCGACACCGGGCAGGCTGACCTTCAGCTCGACAGCGAGCGCATATCCGACGGGCACCGGCCCCATCGCAACCTTCGCAGTCACGGACGGCTCGGCAGAGGGCACCACCTTCCGCGTGCGCGCGACGAGCTTGACCGCGCCGAGAAAGCAAGCGGCATAGCCGGCCGCAAAGAGCTGCTCGGGATTGGTGCCTTCGCCGCCGGGACCACCCATCGATTTCGGCAAGGACAGGGACACCGAGAGCAGACCGTCAGCGCTGACCGCCTTGCCATCCCGACCTCCGGTCGCCGTCACCTCGGTCTCGTACAGGAGCTTTTCGGGGGTCATCATGATTTGTTCTCCAGAAACGGTGTTTCGACGACTAGCGGCCGTTACGGGCAAGTAGCGCGCGGAAGTCATCGCGGGCCTGGGCGCTGGCCCGCCTGAAGCTCGGCCCGCGGCTGGGCTCGGTGCCATTGAGCTTCCGGAGCTGTACCCACATCTCGGCACTCTTGAGCGCCACGGCCGCGCAGTTGACCACCGGAGCGTGGCCGACCTTCAGGCCATGCTCTCGCCCGATCAAGAGGCCTGGCAACACGCCGGCCGGGATCACGACATCCGCGCCGCGTTCCACCAGCGGGAGCGCGCAGGCGACGAAATCCTTGATCATGCGGGCTTGGGCGGCGGCGTTTCCGGCGAACGCATCGGCGAAATCATCCGGCCTGCAGCCAAGGCCGGTCACATGGACGACGCGATCGCCGAGGCCGTAACGCTCAGCCTGCTCATAGTGCAAGACCTCGAAGACGGGATCGAGCGTCACAAGACCTAGCCGCCGCCCGAGTTGTGAGGCCGCCAGCAACGTCGCCTCGCCAGTCCCAATCACGGGAATGTCGAGCGCCGAGCGCAGCTCGTAGAGTCCGGGATCCTGAAAATGCCCCATGACGAAGGCGTCGAACCCACCCTCCTCCGCCGCAATACCGTTGTCGATTGCCTGGACCGCACAGCCCAATTCCGCGAGCCGTCCGAACTCGCGGTCCGGCGGACTGATGCCCTGGACGTGGACCGTCGTGCCTGGCGCAGCGATGTCGTTCAGGTATTCCGACAGCCGCGCCATGTAGGGCGCATTCACGCTCGCATCAACAAAGCTCTGCCAGAAGATGCGCATCGTCCTTCTCCTCAAGCGGTGATCGGAGGATCGGTCGTCGGCTGCCGATGAATATATTTCAACCATAAACTAATTGACGCGTCAAATGCGCGCGGCGGCGACGGCGACCCGTGCCGTCGGGGTCAAGGCGAGCACGGCGTTTTCTATGCGTCGATGAGCGCAGGAGGGCCGCACACTGACGAAATTGTATGCAACAACATTTTTTTCTGACAGCCCCGTGACACGTGTTGACGGCGCCACCGGAGTTACTTTAGGCTTTAAGTAATTCCTCGCCGGTCAAAGACCGGTGGCCATGACAATGATGTTGCAGGGCACCGATTTTGAGAGACTCGATCGTGTGGACAGTCGCCGTGCTCGAACAGCCGGCCTTAGCAGCAGCATCGCCGTTCGCGCATCGCGGCGGCACCGACGACCTTTCATCGCTCCGGAAAAGGCCCGCTTGCATGTGCCGGTGGGCCTATCGTTCGCGCGGCACGCAACATCATGGCTGCTGAGCGCCGGGCGAGCACACTCTCTTCGGTCGCGCTCGGTATTTGGCGCCGCAGCAATGTTTTCAATCGGTCGGTTCGTCGTTCGGGGACCCCGTGCGGCAGCATCGAAGCATTCCTATCCAGCATCAACGGAGGAGAACGCATATGCGCAAGACTCTGAGTTTACTTGCACTTGCCGCCGGCATCGTCACAGCCCCCGCCGCGCGGGCCGATATCACCATCGGCTTCGTCACCTCGCTCAGCGGCAACGGCTCGTCGATCGGCATCCCCTACGGGCGTGGCATCAACGCGGCCTATGAATACAAGAAGACCGTCAACGGCGAGACCATCCGTCTGATCCAGCTCGACGACGGCTCCGACCCGTCGGCCGCGACCCGCAACGCGCGCAAGCTGGTGGAAGAAGAGAAGGTCGACCTCCTGATAGGCACCGCGACGGCGCCCTCGACCATTGCCATGGCGGCGGTGGCGAGCGAATTGAAAGTGCCGATGATCGCGGTCTCGCCGATCGGCAAACTGCCGGAAACACCCGAGCAGTGGGTGGTGTCGGTGCCGCAGCCTGCGTCCCTCCTCGTCAAGATCATCGCCGATCGCATGAAGCGCGATGGCATGAAGAACATCGGCTATATCGGCTTCTCCGACGCCTGGGGGGACCTCGTCTACAACGGCGCCAAGGCGGCGGAGGCCGCCGGCGACGTCAAGATCCAGACCAACGAGCGCTATGCGCGCACCGACACCTCGGTCACGGCGCAGATCCTCAAAGTGCTCGCGGCGCGGCCGGACGCCGTGCTGGACGGCGGCTCGGGGACGCAAGGCGCGCTGCCGCTCCTCAGCCTCGCGGAGCGCGGCTTCAAGGGAAACACCTACGGCACGGTGGCGCTCGTCAATCCGGACTTCGTGAACGTCGGCGGCAAGGCGGCCGAAGGCATCCAAGTCTCCGCCGGCCCGGTCATCGTGGCCGAGCAGCTGCCCGACGAACATTTCGCCAAGAAGATCGCGCTGGATTTCCGCAGCGTCTACCAGAAGGTCCATAACATCCCGACCACCGACGGCTTCTCGGCCTACTCCTTCGACGCCTGGCTGATCTTCGCCAACGCAGCGGAGCGCGCGCTCAAGACGGCGAAGCCCGGCACGGCGGAATTTCGCGCCGCCCTGCGGGACGCGATCCTCAGCACCAAGGAGCTGCCCGGCGTGCACGCCATCTACAACTTCAAGCCCGGCTCGGTGACCGGCGTCGATGAGCGCGCGCTGGTCGTGGTGCGCCTGACGGGCGGCGCCTGGAAATACGCGCCGTAGTCGGACAGGGCAGGCCACCAGAACAAGGGGACGGCGTTCTCAATGACGAGCGACATCGCAGCCATTCTTGCGATCGACGGGATCGCCACCGGCGCAGTCTACGCGCTGGTGGCGATCGGGACCGTCCTCATCTTCACGGTGACACGGGTCATCTTCATTCCCTTTGGCGACATCGCGGCCTTCACGGCGCTGACGCTGGCGGCGCTCGACGCGAAGCGCTTTCCGGGCACGGGTGCGCTGGTCGTCATCCTTGCGTGCCTCGCAACCCTGATCGAAATCGTCTCGCTGCTGCGCAATGGCGAGCGTCGGCAGCTTCCGCGCGCTCTCTTCTTCTATCTCGCATTGCCGCTGGCCGTGGTTGGCCTCGCCTCGCTGACCATGCGCGCCGATCCGCCGCTCGCCATCAGGCTCGTGCTGGCCTTGATGCTGATCACCCCCATCTCCCCGCTGCTGGACCGGATCGTCTTCCGTCCCATTGCGGACGGAACGGTGCTGCTGCTCCTGACTGTTTCCGTCGCCCTGCACTTCGCGCTGGTCGGCCTTGGGCTGCTCTTCTTCGGTCCCGAGGGTGTCAGGACCGAGCCGCTGACGTCATTGTCGACCGAACTTGCGGGCGTGCTGATCTCGGGCCAGACCATGCTGATCGTGATTGCAGCCCTCGTCTTCTCTGGCCTGCTCTATCTCTTCTTCGACTTCACGCTGGTCGGTAAATCGCTCCGCGCGACGGCCGTGAACCGGACCGGCTCCCGCCTGATGGGCATACGTCCCGCCCGCGCCGGCACCATCGCCTATCTCCTGGGCTCGCTGATGGCCGGCGTCTCCGGAATCCTGATCGCGCCCGTCAACACCATATTCTACGATTCCGGCTTCCTGCTCGGCCTCAAGGCCTTCGTCGGCGCCATCGTCGGCGGCATGACGAGCTATCCCGGCGCGGCCATCGGCGCCGTCGGCGTCGGTATCCTCGAAAGCTTCGCATCCTTCGAGAGCAGCGCGCTGAAGGATGTCATCGTGTTCTCGCTTCTGATCCCGATCCTGATCTGGCGATCCCTCGCCTCGCTGCATTCCGAGGAGGAGATCGAGGAATGACGCGCCTTCACGTTCAGCTCGCGGCAGTGGCGGCGATAGCGTGCCTCGCGCTCGCGCCATTCGTCCTCAACCCCTTCAGCATCACGCTGATGAACTATATCGGCATCTATTCGCTGGTCGCGATCGGCCTTGCCCTGCTCACCGGCGTCGGCGGCATCGTGTCCTTCGGACAGGCCGCCTTCGTCGGCGTCGCGGCCTATGCCACGGCCTGGGTCTCTGCTCTGAATGGATATTCCCCGTGGCTCGGCCTCGTGTTCGGGGTGGCGCTGACCTGCGGCGTCGCGACCGTCCTCGGCGTTGTCACCTTGCGGCTCCAGGGCCATTTCCTGTCGCTCTCGACCGTCGCCTGGGGGCTCGCCATCGGCTTCCTGTTCGGCAATGTCGAGGGGCTCGGGCGCTTCAACGGCATCTCGTCGATCCCGCCGATCAGCATCGGATCACTCGCGCTCGTCTCGAGCGCCCAGATCTATTTCCTGATCTGGGGCATCGTCGTCGTGGTGCTTTTCCTCGGATACAATCTCCTGGACTCCCGGGTCGGCCGCGCCATGCGCGCACTGCGCGGCGGCAATATCCTGGTCGAAAGCCTCGGCATCAACGCGTTCCGGATCAAGCTCGTGACCTTCGTGATCGCGGCCTTCCTCGCCTCGCTCTCCGGCTGGCTCTACGCCCATATGAGCCGCTTCATCAGCCCGGGGCCGTTCGAGGCCGGCATGGGCATCGAATATCTGATGATGTCGATGGTCGGCGGCGCCGGCAGCCTGCTCGGCGGCGTCGTGGGCGCCGCTATCGTCACCCTGCTCAAGAACAGCGTGCAGGACTATCTGCCGCTGATCGCCAAGGGCGCGTCCGGCCAGCTCGAGATCGTCGCCTTCTCCGCGCTGTTCATCCTGTTCCTGCAATGGGCGCGGCAGGGCATCGTGCCGTTCGTCGCGCGCTACTTACCGAAGATCAAGCGCGAACGGCCGCCAGCCGCCCCGCCCCTGCCCCGCCGTCCCCAGCCGAAACCGGGCGAACTGCTTCTGAAGGTCGACGGCGCCGAGCGGCGGTTCGGCGGTCTCGTCGCGGTCAACAATGTCAGCTTCAAAGTCCGCTCCGGCGAGATCCTCGCCGTCATCGGCCCGAACGGCGCCGGCAAGAGCACGATGTTCAACTGCCTGACGGGCGCGCTCAGGGTCAACAAGGGCGAGATCGTCTTTGCCGGACGCGCCATCTCGCGCGATCCACAATCCCGCATCGCGAGGGGCGGAATCGCCAGGACCTTCCAGCATGTGAAGCTGCGGCCGCGCATGAGCCTGCTCGAAAACGTCATGCTCGGCACCTACGCGCGCACCAGCACGGGCCTGTTCGCCGGCGCATTCCGCCTCAACCAGCGCGAGGAAGCCAGCACCCGGCACGAGGCCTTGAAGCAGCTCGAACGCGTCGGGCTCGGCGACAAGCCGTTCGAGCTCGCGGGCAATCTGCCGCTCGGCAACCAGCGCATCCTGGAGATCGCGCGCGCTCTCGCCGCAGACCCGGCGCTGCTGGTGCTGGACGAGCCGGCCGCGGGCCTGCGCCGCCAGGAGAAGCTCAGGCTTGCGGAGCTGCTCCGCTCGCTGCGGTCGGACCATCTGACCATCCTGATCGTCGAACATGACATGGAGTTCGTGATGTCGCTGGTCGACCGCATCGTCGTGCTCGACTTCGGCTCCAAGCTCTGCGAGGGCGCGCCTGCCGCGATCCGGAGCGACGAACGGGTTCAAGAGGCCTATCTCGGAGGCGTCGCGTGAGCGAGATGTTTTCCATGACGGATGTGACCGTCTGCTACGACAATGTCGAAGCGGTCCGCAACGTCTCGCTGTCGGTCGAGGAAGGCCAGATCGTCACCGTGATCGGCCCGAACGGCGCCGGCAAGACCACGCTGCTGATGGCCGCTATCGGATTGCTCGCCTCCCGCGGCCGCCTCGCCTTTCAGGGCAACGACATCGGCAGGATGTCCGTCGAGGACCGCGTCGAGCGCCGGCTGTGCCTCGTGCCGGAGAAGCGCGAGCTGTTCTCCGACATGTCGGTCGCCGATAATCTCCTGCTCGGCTCCTACAGCCTGCGCGACCGCTCGGGCGTCCAGAAGACGCTGGACGAGGTCTATGATCGCTTTCCGCGCCTGAAGGAGCGGCAGCGCCAGGCCGCCGGCACCCTCTCCGGCGGCGAGCGCCAGATGCTGGCGCTCGGGCGCGCGCTGATGGCCAAGCCGAAGCTGCTCATGCTCGACGAGCCGAGCCTCGGCCTCGCGCCGCTGATCGTGCGCGAGATCTTCCGCACCATCGCCTCGCTGCGCGATCTCGGCGTCTCGATCCTGCTGGTCGAGCAGAACGCCCGCGCCGCGCTGGAGACGGCCGACTATGGCTATGTGCTCGAGACCGGCGAGATCGTGCAGTCCGGCCCCGCCAAGGATCTCATCCACGATCCCCGGCTCATCACAGCCTATCTCGGCGGACACTAGCGCTGATCTGGACAGGCAGGGTCGCTGGAAAAACAGAAAGTCGAAAACAACCCCATGCACAGTAGCCGCTGACAGCGTTTTCAATGACTTGCGGCGAGGCTTACGGATTTTACGAAAACAGGTTGTTCCGTCGGGCAAAACAGGGGCATAATGCCATCATCGCCGCTCCGGATGCCGACGGCTTCAACCGCCAACCTGGACTTCCGTTTTCATAAGGTACACTGCAAGACGCGCCGACCGTCTGAATCCGTGCGACGCCAATTCTCCAACGCTCTCGCCAATCTAGCGCGTGGACTCGTAACGCGCGGTCAGCCATAGCCGTGGATTTCACTCGTCAAGCCACCGCGTGACCTTTCCATCGATTGGTCCCAGTTCCTAGTGGCACAGCGCCATGCTGATGGACGCGGACAATCGAGGTGTCGATCTCTGGACAGCGGCATCATGGGCAGCAGCAAGTGCGTCTAGAGTGACTTACATCACCTTATTCAAGTAACCCCCTCCGATCGTGCGCCGTATGTCGCGCTGATTTTGAACTCCCCCGCTTTGCGTGGCCACCAACGGCTACTCTGAACTCGAACTCCATAGGGAGGAAACCATGATTACCAAGACGCTGTTCGTCGGACTTCTTACAGCCGGATTTCTCTCTGCATCTTTCGCAGTTGATGCAGAAGCAGAACCAACTCGTTCCCAGCAGGTGAAAAACGTGGGAACTAGCCAGAATGGTGCCCGGGCGGGCTCCATGGATAGCTGGCCGCAGACCATGGACGAACTGACCAACGCCTATAACTGTGGTCCGTATGCGGACAAAGAGTCGGCCAAGAAGTGCAAGAAGTAAGCACGTTTTTTGATCGCTCCAGTGCTGCTGAAGGGGTCAGCTACACGCTGGCCCTTTCTTTTTTGGGCAATAACTCCGTGGCGACCACAACTTGTCAGGGACGGGCGATGCTCTCTTACGGCCGTATTGCACTAGGACGGGACTCATTAAGGCGCAGCGACAGCCTGATTGACGCGAGTTGAGCGAAGGCAAGGTAGTTGGCAGCAAGCCTGTCATAGCGTGTCGCCAGGCGACGATATTGTTTGATCGTGTCAAAGAACCGCTCGACCCGGTTGCGGGCGCGGTAGAGATAGGGCTGAAGCAGATCGGATTCGCCGAAAAGCAACCGCAGCAGGATGTTGGCCACGCGCCCTTCCGTCCGCTCATGCCTTGGCGGAACGCTCCTTCCTGCGACCCCTTTGCAGCCGCGATCCGGCGAGTTAGCCTCGTTTTGCTTGGTCAACCCAGCCAAAGGGCACACCATGAAGATTGATGGAAGCTGTCACTGTGGTGACATTCGATACAAGGCGGAGGTCAACCCGGACAACGTGATCATCTGCCACTGTACGGATTGTCAGACACTATCAGGTGGTGCCTTCCGCACGGCGGTTCCCGCCGTGGAGGGTACGTTCGTGTTGTTGTCCGGCGCGCCGAAGCGCTACGTCAAAACCGGAGAGAGTGGCAACAAGCGCGAGCAAGCATTCTGCGGCAACTGTGGCACGCACCTCTACTCCGCTCCGCCGGGTCTCGCTTCAAGAGTGGTGGCGTTGCGGGTCGGCAGCATCCGACAGCGAGATCAACTCGTTCCCAAGGATCAGTACTGGTGCCGCTCGTCTCAGAAATGGTTGCAGGGCCTCTCCTCGATAAAGAGGACAGAGAAGCAGCCGGTCTTCGACCCCAAAGGCGGCTTCGGCAGTTCAACCATCGACTAAGCAGATCTGTAGCTGTGAGCCGGCGACTGCAGAGGCGAGCGCTACGCAAGGACCCGGCTTTCGATTTCGCCGCGCTCGATCGTCAGCGTCACGTCGGCGAAGGTCTCGAGCAGCTTTGGGTTCGACTCTGTGATCAGCAGGGTAATGTCCCGGTCCTGCGAACGAAGCCGACGCAGCGCCTCGGCGTACCTCTGCGCCAGCACAGGGGCGAGGCCCTGGAACGGCTCGTCCAGAATGACGAGGCGGGTGCCCAGCATCAGGGCGCGACCAAGGGCGACCATCTTGCCTTGGCCGCCCGAGACGGATCCCGCCGGGCGATCCGCCAGTTCCTTGAGTTCCGGCAGGACGGAGTAGGTTCGCTCCAGCCGCCGGCGCGCCTCGTCCGCGCCAAGTTTAGCGACGCGACCGGGCAGAAGAATGTTTTCTTCCACCGTAAAGGCCGAGAAGAGACGACGGTCCTCGGGGGCGTAGCCGATGCCCAGGAAGGGCCGGCGGTGCGGAGGAACATGCCCCAGGTCCTGACCGCTCAGGCGCACGGTACCGCTCGCCTTCGTGAAGCCCATGATGGTCCGTACCGTCGTGGTTTTGCCGGCGCCGTTTCGCCCGATGAGCGCGGCGGTCGCGCCCGGCGGCAGCGAGAAACTAACGCTGCGCAGCACCGGCGCATCGGCGATCGCGACGTTGACGTTCTCGAAGTCCAGCATCGCCGTCATATGCCGATCACCTGTTCGCGGACCTTGGGATCGGCCAGAACCTCCGCGGGCGTGCCGACCTTTTGGATCTTCCCGACGTTCCACACCGCGACTCGGTGGGCATAGCGCTCCACCATGTCCATGTCGTGCTCGACGAAGACCGAGGTCACCTTCTCCTTGGCGAGCGCGGACGTCAGGATGTCCATGATCTCCAGCTTCTCTGCGGAGGCGACGCCCGAGGTGGGCTCGTCCATCAGGAGCAGTCTGGGCTTCAGCGCGAGCGCCAGAGCGATGTCGACCAGCTTGCGTTGTCCCTCGGGAAGCTCCCTCGCTTTGCGAGATGCGTACAGCTTGACGCCGACGAGATCCAGGAGGCGCTCCATTTCAGACAGCTCAGGCAGGGCGGAAAGAGCCCTAAAGCCGGAAGGGCTTCCCAGCCGCGAGGCTGCGGCGATCAGCATGTTCTCCATCACAGTCTGATCGAGAAAAAGCTGCGGTATCTGAAAGGCCCGCGCGATGCCGAGCTTGGTGATCGTGCGCGGGAGCTGCGCCGTGATCTCCTGGCCAAGGAAGGTGATGCTTCCGGCCTGCGGCCGCAGATAACCCGTCGAGATGTTGAGGAAGGTGGTCTTTCCGGCGCCGTTCGGTCCGATGATCGCGAGGTTCTCGCCTTGGAGCACGTCCAGATCGATACCGTCGGCGGCGACGACGCCACCGAACCGGATCTTGATGCCCTTCGCAGAAAGGAGGACGTTGGCCATCAATGTCCTCCCTGCTTCGCCTGGCCGTAGCGCTGCCTGAGACCTATCAGTCCGTTAGGCGCATAGAGAATGATGACGATCAAGACCGCGCCGAGGATCAGCTGCCAGGTGTCGGCCAGGTGGGCCGCCGCATAGAAGCGCACGCACTCGAACATCGCCGCGCCGGCGAACGCTCCGAAGGCGTGGGCGCTGCCGCCGAGGATCGCGATAAAGACGAATTCGCCCGACTTCGTCCAGAACCCGAACTCGGGCGTGGCGATCTGCTGGATGATCGCCACCAGCGTGCCGCCGATGCCGCCGAGAAAAGCCGAGATTACGTAACCTATCAGAAGCACGCGCCGTGCGGACGTCCCGAGATACTCGAGCCGGGTCTCGTTCGATTTGACGGCACGCAGCATGTGTCCGAGCGGGCTATCGAGATAGCGTTGCACGCCGTAGAAGGCGACGACCGCGATCAAGAGGCTCACGTAAAGAATAACGTACTGGAAGGTTTCGGGCGTAAACGACAGCCCCAACAGGGCCGGACGAGGGACCCGGATGCCGTCGGCGCCGTTAGTGTAATGAAACATCTTCTCCAGCAGCGACCACAGCACCATCGAAAACGCCAGATTCAGCATTCCAAAAAAGATCTCCCGGTAGCGCACGACGAAGAGCCCGACGATGAGGCCGAAGACGGCGGAGGTTATGCCGCCCAGCACGATGAAGAGCACGATGTCGCCGCCACCGACGTACTTGCCCCAGAACGCCGCGGTATATGCCCCGGTAGCGAAGAACATTGCATGTCCGAACGACACCTGTCCCGCCTGCAGCAGAAGAATGATACCGAGAACGACGATGCCCTTCGCTAGGATCAACGCGAACAAGGTTGCCCAGCTCGCTACAAAAAGGGGCGCGACGGCGCTGGCCAGAAAGAAGATAGTCGCGATCGTGGTGACCGGCTTGACGCGACCGCTCATCATATTTTCCTTACCTGCACGGCGCCGAACAGGCCGAACGGACGCACCAGAAGCACCAGCACCATCAGCAGATAGGGAACGAGAACTTCGAATTCCGGCTGGAGATAGATCACGAAGGCACGGGTCAGGCCGATCATCAGCGCGGTGAGCGCGGTGCCCTCGATCTGGCCGAGACCCGCGGTCGCAGCGACGGCAAAGGAAAGCACGATCATATCGGCGCCCATACCGGGGACCAGCGAGGTGGTCGGCGAAGCCAGCGCTCCTCCCAACGCGGCCAGACTCGCTCCGATGACGAAAGTGACGAAATATACGCGTTTTGCGTCAATCCCAATGGCCGTCGAAGCTTCGCGGTCCTCCGTGACCGCAAGGATCACCGCTCCCGACAGCGTCCTGCGCAGGAAGTAGCGGAGCCCGAACAGCGTCGCCAATGCGACGCCGGGCAGCAGAATGACCTGGTATGACGTGTAGCTGACGCCGAACACGGCGATGTTGGGAAGTAGTCTCAACGGCTCCGCGGCGAAGATGGGCTGCACGCCCCAGATTAGGCGCTGCAGGTTGTCCATGATCATGAAGGCGGCGAAAGTGATCAGAAGCTGGAGGACGTCCTCCTGTCCGGAGAGCGGTCGCAGCAGAAACCGTTCGATGAAACCGCCGCACACGACGCCGATCACGATGGAGGCGGCCAGCAGCGCGGGATAGGTGAGCCAAGGCGAGATCGGCGCGATTGCAAGGCTGAACGTCGCAGCCAGATAGGCGCCGAACGCATACAGCGAACCGTGCGCGACGTTGACCACGCGCAGCACGCCGAAAATCAGGCTGAGCCCGACCGAGACCAAAAACACCAGTGCGGCGTAGCTGATCCCATCGAGGATCGCCAAGATAGCGAGTGTCGAGTTCATGATGACCTTCGGAAAAGGTCCGTCCTCCGGGACGCGGCTCGGAGGACGGGGATCAAAAGTCGAGCGTGCCGTTACTGAGCTTTGAAGGTCGGCACGTCCATCTTGACGAAGTCCGGCTTGAGAGTCTTGAGCCACTCAACCGACCGTACGCCCGCCGGGTTGGTGATCATCTTCGGATCGAAGATCATCATGTTGTCGAGCAGCTTGAAGTCGTACCCCGGAACGGACTTGGTGACGCCGACCAGCTGAGCTTCGAGACCCTGGTTGTCCTCGGGCCGCAGCGTAATCGGACGGCCGAAGCCGGTGGCGAACTCGATGCCCGCCGTCGCGTCGACGACCTGTTCGCGGGTGGGCCAGTTGCCGCCGTTGGACTTGATCGCCTTGTCGTAGGCCGTCTGCAGGGCCTTGAATGCCTGCGCCATGTGATAGACCGGGTAGATCGGCCATGCACCGGTCTTCGCCTTGAAGGCTTCATTGAACGCCTTGAAGGCGGCGTCGTTCTTCTTCTCGGGATGCAGGAACCAGTGGTCTCCGCGCGCGCCGACGATCAGGCCTTCAGGCAAGTCCTTGCCCAACCGCTGGATCGATGATTCGCCGATCCCGAGCACGAAGGTCGACTGCTGCAACAGACCGCGCTGACCGGCCTGGCGGACCAGCGTGTCGAGATCTCCGCCCCAAGACGTGGTCAGAACCACATCCGGCCGCAGCGCCAACAGACGGGAAACTTCAGTGGAGTAGTCCGGTGCGCCGAACTTCGGGAAGAGCTCCGCGACGACTTGCACGTCCGGCTTCATTGCCTTGAGCGCGGTCGAAAAGATCTCCCAGCTCTCCCGACCCCATGCATAATCCTGATTGACCACCGCGATCGTCTTAAAGTCGGGCTTGGTCTTGAGCAGGTAAAGGAGCACGGCCAGCATTTCCGGCGTGCCGTTCGCCTGAGTCCGGAAATTGTAGCGGTACTTCTTGGTTTCGAGGATGGAGGCCGCACCGCAGTCCCACATGAAATTCATGACTTTGAGGTCTTCGGCGACGGGCACCAACTGGGTGCAGCTGCCCGACGAGATCGAAGCAAACGTGGCATCGACCTTTTCGTCCTGCACAACGCGTCGGTAGTTCGAGACGAGCGCTTCGCCTCCCGCGCCTTCGTCGATGAAGGAGAGCTTGACCGGCACGCCGCCGATGCCGCCCTTCTTGTTGAGGTCCTCCGCGATCATCTCCGCCGCGGCCTTCGCCGGCACACCGAAGACTGACGCAGGGCCCGACAGGAACGTCGTGATGCCGATTTTGAGCTCCGACGGCTTGTTCTGCGCAAGCGAGGTGCCCGTAAAGGCCGCAACTACAAGCCCGGCCGCAACCGCAGCCTTGAGAAATTTCATTGAAAATCCTCCCTGTTTTATTGTTGCGCCCGGTTTCAGCCGCCGTGCGCTTCTTCTTGCAACAACGCTACTATAATTGTCGCGTGTTGCCAGCCCTCTTCTGTCATTCGCGAGCCGACGAACCCGGTTCGACGCCGTCGCCCATTTTGTCGGCTGCGCATCGATTGTAACGGACAAGGGCCCCAAATGGTCGATGCCTCCAATTCCAGCGTGCGAAAAAACAAACACCGACCGCGCTTTGCGCTTTGGGCCCATCGCGACATACTGCGCCGCCGCACGAACTCGGTCGCTATAGGAGCAAAGCAGATATTGCTTTTGGCCGCATCACGCTCGGGTTACGGGTACGCGGCCTAGGACCTAGCCGCGACCACCCTAGTCAGCATCGGAAAATGCTTGTTGCCGCCTGCGAATGGCGGGAATTTCACGAAGTCGGCACGCATGTGCTTGATCACGTCGGAGCCGAGTGCATGCGCGAGGGCTTGCGGGCTGTCGAACACCAGCTTGTTGCGTTGCATGTGCTCGACGCGCCGCGACGGCAGCCGGTCGACCCAGTCGATGCGGGTGTAGATCTCGATCTGGCGGACGTTCGGGAAGGTCCGCATGATCGACGGGTGGTGCTTCAGATAATGCAGGTTCCAAGCGTTCATATCCTCGGCCGGGCCGGGATAGTGCACGAGGTAACTGCACGGGGTGGTCGTTCCCGCCGGATGCTCTGCGACATCGACCGGAAACGGGCGCGTCAGCATCACCTGGTGTGCGACATCGAGTCCGGTGAGGCCGGATAGCCCGGCCCCTGTTGCGAGGCTGGCGAGGACGCCGCCGCGGTCCATTGCCGCCTCGCAGGCGAACAGGTCGGGAAACCGGAGTTGAAGCGCAAAGGCGGGGCCGGTGCCGTCGGCCTTGTAAGGATGGTCGACCGACTGTTCGAGCGGCGTGAACAGCAGGGCCTCGGTCATGTCGGGGATCGATCCGACGAGCTCCGCCACGGAGGCAACCTCATCGGGACGAACTCGCCGTTCGCCTGTGGAACCGGAGAATGTCATGAACAGCGAGATCACGCGGGCGTCGCCTCGGTCCCCTCGCCCACACTCACATGCGCCATCAGTGCGAAGCGAATGTCATCGGGCCATGGGATCGCATGATGATCGACCAGCGAGGTCGCAGCAAGGATCTGGCGCGCGCGCCAGCGCGGGCCATTCGCGCCGGAGATGACATGCTCGAGATGGAGAGATGACCCACCGACCCTGATGATGCGCAGGTTGAACGTCAGGAGATCGCCGAACATCGACGGCCGGGAGAAATCGCAATTCAGGTGCACCGTGGGCGTTCCGATCTTCCGGACGGTGATCAGCTCCGGCCATGGAAAACCGATCCGCGCCCAGAAATCTTCGACCACGCCGTTGAGGAGGTTCAAATAGGACGGGAAGTACGCGATTCCCGAGGGATCGCAGTGTCCGAACCTGAGCTGGCGATCGAACGAAAAATTCGTCATCAGATCGCAACAACGGGGTGGCGGATGACGCCGACGCCGTCGACGCCGGCCTCGACCACGTCACCCGGCCAAAGCCATTCCTGCGGGCTCATGCCGGCGCCGACGCCTTCAGGCGTACCGGTGGCGATGATGTCGCCCGGCTCGAGCGTCATGCCGGACGAAATGTCCGATATCAGCACCGGGATGTCGAAGATCATATATTTGGTGTTAGAGTCCTGCTTCATGACCCCGTTCTTGGTCAGCCACAGCCGCAGATCGTGTGGATCAGGAATCTCGTCCGCGGTCACGATGCACGGGCCGAACGGCGCATAAGTGTCCATGCCCTTGGAGAAAATCCACTGTCCGGCGCGGCGATTGTCGCGCGCGGAAATGTCGATCATCACCGAATAGCCGAAGACGTGGTCCATCGCCCTGTCGGTCGCGATGCGCGTTGCGGTCTTGCCGATGATGACGGCGAGCTCGACCTCCCAGTCGAGCTGCTGCGTCATCTTCGCATTGTGCTGGATCGCCGCGCCGGGGCCGATCACCGAGGTCGGCGGCTTGGAGAAGACGACCGGCTGCTTCGGCAGGTCCTTGTCCGTATCCAGGCTCTTGGCGGATTCCGCCACATGCGCCCGGTAGTTCAGCCCGATGCCGAAGATGTTTTTCCGCGGCCGCGGGATCGGCGCCTGCAGCTTTACATCCTCGACCGCGACCGCCGAGCCAGCCGGGAAGCGGCCATTGGCGTCCGCCAGTGCATCCCTGAGCGCAGGCAGCAGGGTCACGCTGTTGTCGATGAACGACAGCATGTCACCCGGCCATGTCACGCCGCTGGACGCACCAAGGTGCTCGACATCGACGACCAGTCCATTGACCAGGGCTCCAAGACGGGCACCGCTGGAGCCCAAGGTGTAGGTGACGAGACGCATGAAGGCTTCTGTCCGGCTGTTCTGGTTGAATTCTGCAAGGGCCTATCAGGCGGCAACCGACTGATAACCGCCATTGTCGCCATAGGCCTCTTCCCGATAGAGCCCGAGGCCCTCGATGACGGGCAGGTCGTTGAAGCAGAACAGGCAGGCATCCTCGCTCGCTGATGCATTGCCGTGCTCGTGCCAGGCCCAGGAGGGAACGCAGAAGATGTCGCGCTCTTCCCATTCGAGCCGCTTGCCGCCAATGATCGAATAGCCGCGCCCCTTGGCGACCTGGTAGATGAAGCTGCCGGTGTGCCGGTGCGACTTGGTCTTCTCGCCGGGGCGCAGCAGCTGCATGCTCGCACCGATCGTCTGCATCACGTGCCCGCCGGTGACCGGGTTGACGTAGTTCATGAGGATGCCGTCATAGGGCGAGCCATCGGTCGCGGCCGCATATTTCTGCAAGGACTCGTAGGTCGGCTCCCACTCATATTTGAACATCGGCGAATAACCCTTCGACCAGCGCGAGTCCGCCGGCCGAAGACCGGGATTGCCCCAGGTCCGGGTCATGTCGTCCACGGGATAGCCGGACGGCTCCTGCTGGATGTTCGGATGCACGACGAAGAAATTGGCTTCCAGCGCGTTGACGAGCGGGATGTCCAGGCCATCCTGCCAGATGCAGACCGAGCCGTCGCCTTCGACGCCATGCTCGTGCCAGGTGCCGTTCGGCGTCAGCACGAAATCCCGCGCGCCCAGCGTCATCTTGTGACCGTCGACGATGGTGTAGGCGCCCGCGCCCTCCATGATGAAGCGCAGCGCCGAGGCCGAGTGGGCATGGGCCGTGGCGACCTCGCCGGGATGCATCACCTGCAATCCGGAATAGAGCCAGCCGACCGCGGCCGACACGTCGCGCCGCCCTGGATTGTTGAGATAGATCACGCGCCGGCCGGCTTTCTCGGGCGAGACCAGCTCGACCGAGCGCAGCACGTGCTCGCGCAGATCCTTGTAGCGCCAGAGCACGGGAACCGAGGCCGATTGCGGCGCCCACGGCTCGATCTTGTTGGCGACGGTCCAGAGCGCTCCGGCTTCGTACCTTTCGAGATCCTTGTAATAGGCCTCGAGCTCGGGGGTGTCCTCGACATTGGCCCGGCCGATCACGTTCTCGCGCATCCTATCCTCCAAGTCCTGTCTTATGATCCCGCACCCTCAAGCGAGCCAGCCCGTCATTCCGCTCGACCTGGAATCGACGCGAAGCCCGCCTGCTCCGGTCCGGCGACGGCTTCCGCCTCTGCCAGACCGAGCGGCGTCTGTGGACGACGGTTGACCCGCAGATCGAAAATGTCGAACCGGTTATAGTGCCCGACGATGTCGTGCATCTGCTTCGGCTGGATGCAGCGCTCGAGGTCGATATCGGCATAGACGATGCCTTCGTCGTCGATCAAGGGATCGCCGACCACGCGCCCGTCCGGCCCGATGATACCGGAGAATGCGCTCGACTTCCGTTGCAGACGTGCGCGAGCGTCGGGAACGACGGTCTCCATCGCCGCGATGATCTCCTCCGATACGGTCGAGCAGGAGACGATCGTGAAGATCTTGCCTTCGAAGGAGTGGGCAATCGCGCGCAATTTGATCGCCTCCGCCATGTCATAGTCAGGGGGCGCGACGGGAAGCGAGATATAGCTGGCGACGTGCACGAGCTCGCCCTGCCCGAGCAGCGCAAAGCGCGCGAGCGTGTTGGTGTTCTCGCCGCAGGCCAGGCCTCCGAGACGCCCGATCTCGGTATCATAGACGCGCAGGCTCGACCCGTCACCGCCGGTCCAGGTCAGCTTCTCTGCCCAGGTCGGCACCAGCTTGCGATGCTTGCCGAGCAAGGCGCCGTCAGGACCGATGAAAACCAGCGTATTGTAGATCGCGCCGAGCGAGACCGGGCTGCGCTCGTTCACGCCGAGCACGACGTGGCATCCCGTATCGCGCGCGGCCTTGCAGACGATTTCGACCTCCGGCCCCGGCACCAGCACGGACGCCTTGGCGAGCTTCTCGAACCATGCACTGCCGGTGACGGGATCGGTGATCCAGTTCCAATAAGGATAGCCGGGAACGAACACTTCGGGGAACGCGACGAGCTTCGCCCCGTTGGCTGCGGCCTCACGGACCAGTGAAGCCGCCTTCTCCGCGGTCGCGCTTGCGTTGAGATAGACTGGTGAAGCCTGGACGGCGGCAGCTTTAAAGCGAGGCAGCTTCAGCATCGGCCCTACCCTGTCGCTGGCTCATGACCGCCTTGTCGGAGAGAGCATCCGCAAGCGTGATAGCATGGCGCGGCGTTGACTTACTTCACATGTAAACGTATGCTATCGCATATTTCTGGAGGGTGCAATGGCTGAACGGTCTTTTGCTCGCGAGGTCGAGGATCTCAGGCTCGGCGATGGCGACACGTTCCGCGGCGAAGGCATCCTCGCCATCACCAAGGCGCTGCTGCAATCGGGGGTCGCCTATGTCGGCGGCTACCAGGGCTCGCCGATCTCGCATCTGATGGACGTGCTGGCCGACGCCAAGGACGTGCTCGACGATCTCGGCGTCGTATTCCAGAGCTCGGCCAACGAAGCCGCCGCTGCGGCGATGCTGTCGGCATCGGTGATGTATCCCCTGCGCGGCGCGGTGGCGTGGAAGTCGACCGTCGGGACCAACGTCGCCTCCGACGCCCTTGCCAACCTCGCCTCGGGCGGTGTCACCGGCGGCACCATGATCATCGTCGGCGAGGACTATGGCGAAGGCTCCTCCATCATGCAGGAGCGTACCCACGCCTTCGCGATGAAGTCGCAGATGTGGCTGCTCGATCCCCGCCCCGAGCATGAATGCATCGTCAATCTGATCGAGAAAGGCTTCGAGCTCTCCGAGTTCTCCAACACGCCGGTCATGCTGGAGGTGCGCGTGCGCGCCTGCCACATGCACGGCAGCTTCGCCTGCAAGGACAATGTCAGGCCGGCGCACACCATCAAGGACGCGCTCAACAATCCCAAGCGTGACGTCAACCGCATCGTGCTGCCACCGGCGGCCTATGAGCACGAGCAGGAGAAGATCAAGACGCGGATGCCCGCGGCTATCGGATTCATTCGGGACAACAAGCTGAATGAGTGGATGGGGCCGAAGCAGGGCAAGGTCGGCATCATCATGCAGGGGGGCATGTACAACAACGTCATCCGCGCGCTGCAATATCTCGGGCTGTCGGATGCCTATGGCAACACCCAGATCCCGCTCTACATCATGAACGTCACCTACCCCGTGATCGATACCGAGGTTGCGGAATTCTGCGTCGATAAGGAGGCCGTTCTCATCGTCGAGGAAGGCCAGCCGGAATATCTGGAGCAGGCGATTAATACGGTCTTGCGCCGCAAGGACATCCAGGCGCGCGTCCACGGCAAGGACGTGCTGCCGATGGGCGGCGACTACACCGCTCAGGTGCTGCTCGGCGGCGTCAGGGAATTCCTGGAGAAGACCGAGCCGCGGCTGCTCGGCAACCGGCCGCCGGCGCCGGACGCAGCGCCCGTGCTCAATCACCCCGCGGTCGAGAAGCTCAAGCAGGTGGTGCCGGCGCGCCCGCCCGGGCTTTGCACCGGCTGCCCGGAACGGCCGATCTTCGCCGCCATGAAGCTGGTCGAGGAAGAGCTCGGCCAGCACCACGTCTCCGCAGACATCGGCTGCCATCTGTTCTCGATCCTGCCGCCCTTCAACATCGGCGCGACCACGATGGGCTTCGGCCTCGGCCCGGCCTCGACCTCGGCCTTCAACGTCAAGGCGGACAAGCGGTCGATCGCGGTGATGGGCGACGGCGGCTTCTGGCACAATGGACTGACCAGCGGCATCGGCAATGCCGTGTTCAACAAGCATGACGGCGTGTTCGTCATCGTCGACAATTACTACACTTCTGCGACGGGCGGTCAGGACATCCTGTCCTCGCGCGCGGTCAACAAGCGCCGCAAGACCAACAATTCGATC
This sequence comes from Bradyrhizobium yuanmingense, assembly GCF_900094575.1. GTDB lineage: Bacteria > Pseudomonadota > Alphaproteobacteria > Rhizobiales > Xanthobacteraceae > Bradyrhizobium > Bradyrhizobium yuanmingense. The sequence continues at coordinate 94,632 of NZ_FMAE01000009.1, forward strand.
GTGCAGGCGGTGAAGGGCATCGGCGGCCAGTGGGTGCGCCAGCTCGACCGCACCTACGACGTCGGCAAGATGCGCGACACGCTGAAGGAAGCGCTGACGACGAAAGAGGAAGGCCCGAAGGTCATCGTCGCGTCCTCCGAATGCATGCTGAACAAGCAGCGGCGCGTGAAGCCGCAGATCAACAAGGCGATCAAGGACGGGACGCGCATCGTCAAGGAGCGCTTTGGCGTCGACGAAGACGTCTGCACCGGCGACCATGCCTGCATCCGCCTCTCCGGCTGCCCGTCACTGTCGGTGAAGCAGCTCGACGACCCCTTGCGCGACGATCCGGTCGCGGCGATCGATAATTCCTGCGTCGGCTGCGGCAATTGCGGCGAGGTTTCCGAGGCCGCCGTGCTCTGCCCCTCGTTCTATCGAGCCGACGTCATCCATAATCCGACGCGCTGGGACATGTTCAAATCCAAGGTCGCCATGAGCGTGATCGGCTGGCTGCAGCGTCGGCGCGACCGCCGGCGTCCGGCGCTCGAGGCACTGGCATGAGGGACGAGACGGTCCGGCTGGCCCTCCCCGCCGCAGGCGAAGCGACGGAGCGGCCGATCTCGATCGCGATCGTCGCGATGGGGGGCCAGGGCGGCGGCGTCCTGACCGACTGGATCGTTCAGCTCGCCGAGAACCATGGCTGGGTCGCGCAGTCCACCTCGGTGCCCGGCGTCGCCCAGCGCACCGGCGCCACCATCTACTATATCGAGGCGATGCCGCCGCTCGACGGCCGCAAGCCGATCCTGTCGCTGATGCCCACCCCGGGCGACGTCGACGTGGTGATGGCGGCGGAATTCATGGAGGCCGGGCGATCGATCCTGCGCGGCCTCGTGACGCCGGATCGCACCACGCTGATCGCGTCCAACCACCGCTCGTTTGCGATCGGCGAGAAGATCGCGCCGGGCAACGGCATCGCCGACGGCGGCGCCGTGACCGGCGCCATCGGCATTGCGGCGAAGACCGAGATCATCTTCGATCTGAACGCGCTGGCGATCGCGCATGGCAGCGTCATCTCGGCCGCGATGTTCGGCGCGCTCGCAGGCGCGGGCGTGCTGCCGTTCAGCCGCGACAGCTATCTCGACGTCATCCGCACCGGCGGCAAAGGCGCCAAGGCCAGCGTCGAGACGTTCGAGGCCGCCTTCGAGCGGGTCAAGACCGGCCCGACCGAAGTTGCGGCCCCCGCGCCAACCAAACCGACCGACGATACCCCCTCTTCCGCGACGCCCGATCCGCAGCTTGGCGAGCTCGTCGCAAGATTGAATGGGGAGCTGCCCCAGCCTGCACTCGGCATGGCTCGTGCAGGCTTGCGGAAGGTCGTCGACTTCCAGGACATCGCCTATGGCGGCGAATATCTCGACATCCTCAAGAGGTTGCACGCAGCCGACCGAAACGCCGGCGGTGACGCACATGCCTATGCCTTCACGGAAGCCGCGGCGAAGTACCTCGCCAACGCCATGACCTATGACGACGTCATCCGCGTCGCCGACCTCAAGACGCGCGCCGGCCGCCGCGCGCGCATCGAGAGCGAACTCGAGATGTCGAACGGACAGGTGCTTCAGACCACCGAGTTCATGCATCCCCGCATGGAGGAAGTGATGGGCATGCTGCCGGCAGGCTTCGGCCGCTGGCTCGGCGCGCGGCCGCGCCTGCTCGGCTGGCTCGATCGCCGCGTCAACCGGGGACGCCGGGTGCGAACCTACTCGCTGCCCTGGTTCCTGGCCCTCTATGTCGTCGGCGGAATGCGCGGCCTGCGCCGCCGCTCGCTGCGTCACGCCATCGAGACGGCGCACCGGGATTCATGGCTCAAGGCCGCGACCGAGGCGGTCGGCACCAATTACCAGCTCGGTGTCGAGATCCTGCAATGCCGACGCCTCGTCAAAGGCTATTCAGACACCCACAGCCGGGGGCTGTCGAAATTCGACAGGACGCTCGCGGCGATCAAGCTGGTGGAGCGCCGCGAGGATGCCGCCGACTGGGCGCGCCGCCTGCGCGAGGCCGCGCTGAAGGACAGCGCCGGAACGGCGCTCGACGGCGTGATCCAGACCATAAAGACTTTCGCATGATTCCACGGGCGCCGGACGCAGGATTGGATTGCCGTTCGCCCCTCAGGAGGTCAGGATCGGACGGCTTGACTACGATTCTCAGGTTGTTAATCGGAGCGAACGACCCGCAGTAATTCCCTTCACTCGACGAGACATTCTGTACTCGATGGTCATGCGATGCCGGCAGCACTCAAGGAGAACGTTGTTCCCGTCCCTGGGCAGATCGAAACCCGGCTCTGGCTCCAATTGCTGTCGCTGCATGGTGAGCTGTTCGCCTCGCTCAATTCGATGCTGAGTTCGGAGTTCGGCCTGTCGCTGGCAAAATTCGACGTGCTGGCCCAGCTCGATCGTTACCAGGAGGGCCTCGCGCTCGGGCAATTGTCGCAAAATCTGAAGGTGACCGGCGGCAATGTCTCGGGGCTGGTACAACGTCTTCTCGCCGACGACCTCATCAGCAGGGAGATGTCGAGCGAGGACCGGCGGTCCTTCATCGTGCGCCTGACGCCGAAAGGCGAAGCGCTGTTCCGGCAGGCCGCCGAAATCCACAAGAAGCATCTCGCCAGACGGCTCGAGAACGTCCCGGCCCGGGAGCTGGACACCGCGCTGTCCGTGCTGAAATCGCTTTCCTCGAAACTTCATACCGAGAGCAAGAAGCAAAGTCGCAAGAGATAATGGCCAGAGAATCCAAGAGCAGATGGAAGTCGGGTCCGCCGAGGACGAGGGACCAGCTGCAAACCTATATTCCGTATCTGTTCAACCGGCTCGCCAATCGCTGGAACCTGGATCAGAACCGCGATTTGAGCGAGCACGGCATCAACAATGTCGTGTTCCGGACGCTGTCGGTGCTGTTCATCTACAAGACCCTCACGGTCAACGAGGTCGCCGTTCTCGCGGTGACCGAGCAGTCGACGGCGAGCCGCATGGTCGAGTCCATGGTGTCGTCGGGCCTCGTCAAGCGCGAGATCGCCGAGGAGGACCAGCGCCGCCGCGTCGTCGGCCTGACGCCGGAGGGCGAAGCGCTGCTGCGCAAGATCTGGCCGATCATGGCGAACAATTACGACAGGCTGGTCGCGGGCATCGAGCCCGACGACATCGAGGTCTGCGCGCGCGTGCTGGCCAAGATGGTCGAGAATATCCGCCAGAACCAGATCTAGAGCGCGCGCGTCAAGGCCCGAGGCCGACGAGGCTGGTACCGCCGCAGACATAGAGCACCTGGCCGGTGACGAAATCGGAGTGCTCGTCGAGGAAGAACGAGATTGCGTGCGCGACGTCCTCGCGCGAGCCGAGCCGCCCGACCGGAACGTTGCGCGCCATCCGCTCCTGCTGCTCGGAGCCCTTCGGGATGATGCCCCAGAAATTATCGGTCAGGATCGGTCCCGGCGCGACGACATTCACGGTGATGCCGCTCGCGGCAAGCTCCAGCGCCCAGGTCCTTGCCATGCCGTGCACGCCGGCCTTGGTGGCCGAATAGGCCGAGCGCGTCACTGCCCCCATCGCGGCGCGCGAAGAGACGAACACGATGCGCCCGAAGCGGCGCGCACGCATCCCTTCCAGCGCCGCCTGGGTCAGGAGCATCGGCGCGCCCAGATGCAACTGCGCCAGCATCAATATGTCTTCCGGCTTGGCGTCGGGCAGCAGGTTCGGCAGGATGACCCCGGCATTGTGGACCAGGTTGTCGACGGCGTGATCCCGGCAGATCTCCTGCGCGATCGCACGCGTCTGTTCGATATTGGTGAGGTCGGCGCGATAGGCCGCGAGCAGATCATGTGTCCAGCCGGGCTGCTCGAGCCCGACCGAGACCACGCGCTGCCCGCGCGCGACGAGCTTCTTCGCCAGGGCCTCGCCGATCCCCGAATTGCCGCCGGTGATGAGGGTGGTGCGGATCTCGCTCATGATCAGACCTTCTTTGATCAGACCTTCTTGATCAGACTTGCCGCTTCTTGAGGTCGCGCAGGTCGAAGAACGCGCCCTCGCCCATCAGCTTCCCGACAAAATCCTTCAACCCGCCGCGCTGGATCTTCTCGGTCGCGGTCAGCGGCAGGCTGTCGGCGAAGCAGATCCAGCCCGGCGCCTTGTAATAGGCCATCTGCTCAAGGCTCCAGCGCACGATCTCTTCGGCGAGCGCGCGGTCCGCGCCGGCCTTCTCAGCGACGATGACCGCCGCAACCTCGTCGCCGCGCACCTGATCCGGCGTCGCCGCAACCGCGGCCTGCCGGATCGCGGGATGGCGGTTGAGAACGGATTCGACCTCGACCGCGGCAATGTTCTCGCCGGAGCGACGGATCACGTTCTTCTTGCGATCGACGAAGTGCAGGTCGCCGTCCGCATCGCGCGACACGATATCGCCGGTGTGCAACCAGCCGCCGGCCCACGCCTCGGTGGTGGCAGCCTCGTTCTTGAGATATTCGCGGAAGAAGCCGTAGCGCGGATCGGCGCCGGCGCGCCGCACCAACAGCTCGCCGGGCACATCGACCGGGGCATCATTGCCGCCGTCATCGACGATCCGAACCTCGATCTCGGGGGCCGGGCGGCCAAAACAGCTGGTGCCGACCTTGCGCGGCTCGACATTGGCGGCGATGACGCCGCCGCTGCCGGTCTCGGTCATCGCCCAGGCCTCCAGCAGCGGAAAGCCGAAGCGCTGCTCGAACGTGGCATGCAGCAGCTTGTCGACGCCGGCGCCGAAGCCGAAGCGCACGCTGTGCGCGCGGTCCAGCTCCGACGGCGGCGCGCTCATCAGCATCGAGGGCATCACGCCGAGATAATGCAGGCAGGTGGCACGGCTGTCGCGCACCGAGGCCCACCAGCTGCGCGGGTGGAAGCGATCGAGCATGGTCAGGCAGCCGCCGACCGACAGCATCGCCATCAGAGACACCGCCATCGCGTTCATGTGGAACAGCGGCAGCGGCGTGATCATACGCTCGCCGTCTGGCTTGAGGTCGATCAGCCCGCCGACGTCGCGATACCAGTTTCCGCAATGCAGGAAATAGGTGTTGGTGAGCACGCAGCCCTTGGGCTGGCCCGTCGTCCCCGACGTATAGAGCAGCGCGCATTCGCTTCCCTCGCTTGCCGCGGTCAAGGGCCGCGCACCGCCGAAGGGCGCGGGAACGTCGTCCTGATCGGCCACGACAGGGATCGGCCGGCCGGCCTGACGCGCGGCCAGCCCCACCTCCTCGCGCCGTTCGGTGAGGACGAACGCGGCATTCATCTCGGAATGCCCGATGATGTATTCGAGCTCGCTGAGACGGAGGTCCGGATTGATCGGCACCACCGAGACGCCGAGCGCATTGAGCGCGAACCACAGCTCGATGAAGACAGGCCTGTTCTGGAACAGCAGCCCGACCCGGTGGCCTTCGCCGTAGCCGCGGCTCGCAAACGCCGCGCGACGGTGCTCGACCCGGTCGAGCATCGCGCGGTAGGAAATCTCGCCCGCCGCTATGCCGTAGATGCCTGCGGTCTCCGGCAGCACGTTGAGGAAACCCGCCTCGCCGCGGCGGAGCGCGGTCTCTTGAAAACGGGCATGGACAGTGGTCGCAGCGGTCAAGGCAGTCTCACATGAAAAGCTGGATGTTGCCGAACGGCGCATCGAAATTGACGAGATCGACGCGCTTGAGCTTGATCTTCAGGGCATCGCCGACCTGCACGAGCTCGTGCGAGGCCCATCCCGAATAGCGCTCCAGCATATCGCCGCGCGTCTCGGTGTAGATGTAGGAGGTTCGTGCCTTGAACATTCCGGCAGCAGGATCGCACGCGACGATCCGCGGTGCCTGGAGCAGGTGATGGCAACGGCTCTTCGGCTTCTGGCTGAAGGTGCGCTCGCCGGCGAGCCGCTCGACCCGCACCTTCAGCAGCAGAAGATCCTCGTACATCAGAGACGGCTGCAGCACCGGATCCTGCTGCTGCCATTCGAGCGGCATCCAGTAACGCCCTTCGGGGTGAAACAGATCGAGCCAGGCCTGCCACTGCATCGTGTCGAGCAGCTCGGCCTCGCGATAGATAAAGTCCGTGATGGTGTTCTCGCCGATCATTCCGCGGCCTCGATGCGCTCGTCCATGCCCATGGTGATGAATTTCGCCCAGGCGTGAAACTGGTTCCGCATCTGCCGCTCGGACGTGCCGTTGATCACTGCCGTGACGTCCTGTTCCTCATGGCCATCGTAGAGCCGACGCAGATTGACCCATTGATTGCCGTTGGACTTCAGTCCTTCCTGCGCCCGCTCGTACATCTCGAGGTCGTCGTGGCCGACGATCGAGGTCGGCGCGTTGATGAACCGGTTGTACATCAATGCGCGCTCGTAGAGCTTGTCGGGCGCGCCGACCAGGCGATAGACCCAGCTCTCGACCAGCGTCTTGTCGACCGCGATGGGGATGAAATTGCGTAGGATCTGGACAGCGCCCTTCACCATGATGTTCGGGAAGTAGACGGTGTTGTGCCTGACTTCGCCGAGAATCTCGTGCGCACGCTGCTCGCCATAGGCCGCGACCATCTGGTCCAGATAGCCCGGGATATCCGAATAGTTCGAATGGATAGAGTTAGCGACGCCGGTGTGGCCGTGGCCGTTCGGCCAGATCCGGATGCCGCTCTGCTCGTAGAACTCGTACGGGCTCATGAAGGGACCGTAGAGCTGCACCGCCATCGGTGTTTCCGTGGAATCGCCCTGCTCGCGCTTCCAGACCTTGACCGCGGTGCCGGCCGAGCTCTCGTGCGCCACCATCGGATGGCAGGTGTCGGTCTGGTTCTCGACCAGCATCTTCCAATTGCACGTGTGCATGTAGCGGATCGGTGTCGCCTGTACCGCGAGCTTCCCCTCCGGCGAGCGGTCGACCATGTTGTCGATGGTCGAGAGACTTTCGCCGAAATAATCCTCGAAGGAGACGCCCTCATCGCTCAGGCGAGCGAAGATGAAATCACGGTAGATGACGACGTTCCTGACCCTCGACAAGCCCTCATTGGCCTGGGTGTCGCCGAAGCCGGTGCCCTCGTAGCCCTTCTTCAGCGGGATCGCGAGCAGGGAGCCGTCGGTCTTGAAAGACCATGCGTGATAGGGGCAGCGGAAGAACTTTCCGGTGTTGCCGCAGGGTTCGGACGCGATCTTCACGCCTTTGTGCGGGCAGCGATTGTAGAACACATGGATGGACCCGTCGGTATGGCGGCTGGCCATGACCGGCTGCCGGCCGATATTGGCCGTGATGAAATCGCCGGGTTTTGCAAGTTGACTGGCATGGCCGACATAGACCCAGCTGTTGGGAAACAGGTGCTCCATCTCGAGCTCGAAGATCTCGGCATCGACATAGACGTCGCGATGCACCTCGGCCTCGCGCACCAGCGCCGCAATCGCGTGGGCATTCCCGCCGTATCTTTTCATGGCGTCCCTCGTCTCCCCTAGAGATCCAGCACCAGTCGTTCCGACTTCGCGCGTGACACGCAGATCTGCATGACCTTGTTGGACGCCCTCTCCTCGTCGCTGAGGATGACGTCGCGATGATCGGGGACTCCCGCGATCACGCCGCACTGGCAGATGCCGCAATCGCCGCGCCGGCAGTCGTAGAGCACGTCGAAACCAGCCGCCTCCAGCGCCTCGATGATGGTCTGCCCCGCAGCAACGCCGACGACCTGCCCGGTCGACTTGATCTCGACCTCGAACGGCTGGTCAGGCGCCGACGTCTGTTCGGATTTGAACAGCTCGTAATGAACGCGATCCGCTGATACGCCGGCGGCGGCCGCAGCGGCCTTCACCGCCTCGATCATGCCCGAAGGGCCACAGACATAGACGTGGGTGTTTGCTGCGGCATCGCCGAGCGCCGCGGCAATGTCGAGGCGGGATTCATCGCTGTCGTAGTGGACGGACAGCCCTCCGGCGCAGATCTCCTGCAATTGCGGCAGGAACGCCAGCAGTCCTTGCGTGCGCCCGGCATAGTGCAGGCGATATGAGCTTCCCCGCGCCGCCAGTTCCGCCGCCATCGACAGAACGGGCGTGATGCCGATGCCGCCGGCGAACAGCAGCGCCGGCGCTGCTCCCTCGTGCAGTCGGAAATTGTTGACCGGCGCGCTCGCCTTCACGACGTCGCCGACCTTGAGCGCGTGCATGAATTGCGAGCCGCCGCTCGAGGCCTCCTCGCGCAGGACACCTAGCGCCAGCGCATCTTCAGGAAGTCCCGGCAACGCCATCAGAGAGTACGGCCGATCTCCGCCATTCGGGAGCGTCACGCGGAGATGCGCGCCTGCCTGCCATTGCGGCACGACGCCGTCCTCCACACCAAACACAAGGCTCCGTATGAACGGCGTCTCCGCGACATACGACCTGACCTTGAGCTTGAGCGGATGCACGTCCATTCAGGCATCTCACGGATTATATGAATTTGCATATTTTTAGACATGTAATAATTCGCTTGTCAATCGTCAGCGTGGGGCAGGTCCGGATGATGCAATCAATGGATCGCCAGCTGGCGTCTCGGGCGATCGCCCGCCGGCAACGTCAGTGGCCAGCCGGGGGGCTCGCTACCGGCTTGCCGCCGGTCGTCAGGCCCGGCGCATCATGCGCTCTCCTGCGCTCGGCATCGAGCAAGGATACAAGGGGCGAAAGCCGGCGGTAATGGCGATCCGGTGATACTTCGAGGCACCTGCCCATCTCGGCACGCAGCTCAGGAAGGCGGCAGGCGGCATACCGGACGCAACGAATGCAAGCTGGCCGACTTCATTCCAGAAATCAGAACTTACAACCTGACAGCGCCGCTCCTCCCCACGTGAGGGCACGTCGCGATCAAGCGGCAGCCGCCTGGTATAGGCACTCGCGAAGCCAGGCGTGGCCTTTGTCCTCCTGATTGCGCGGATGCCACAGCGCGACGATGCGAGCGGGCGGCAGATCGAGCGGCGGTGGCGTGAGATCGAGCTCGTGGGCGAAACGGATCAGGAAGCGCCGCGGAAGAGTGCAAATGCAGTCGCTGTGCGCAAGGATGACCGGCGCCAGCGCATAGGTCTGAATCGAGACGGCGACGCGCCGGGAGCGGCCGAGCACCGCCAGCGCGTCGTCGACCAGGCCCGAGAAACCGCCGCCATCGGCGGAGATCAGCAGATGGTCGAGCGCGCAAAAGCTGTCGAGATCGAGCGGACCGATGCCGCGGGGATGACCCTTGCGCTGTGCGGACAGGAAGCCGTCTTCGAACAGCGGCCGCTGCATCAGCTCGCCATGTGCGCGGTCGGCGCCCGTCACCAGGATGTCGATCTCTCCCCTTTCGAGCTGATCCACGACATCGCGCGCGGGGTGAATAAGGGCGAGCCGCGCCCGCTCGGCCATCGCGGTCAAGCGCGCGACCAGGCCGGGCGCCAGCGTCACGGCCGGATTCTCGTGGATGGCAACGATGAAGGTACGCTGGCTCTTGGCGGGGTCGAACTCAGCCGGCCCCTCCACCATGCGACGAAGCTTGCCGAGCACGTCCGCAAGCGCCGTCTGCAACTCCACCGCCCTCGTCGTCGGCACGACGCCGCGCCCGCTCGCCGCGGGCACGAACAGCGGATCGGCAAAGATCTGCCGCAACCGGTTCAGCCGCGCCGAGAGCGCAGGCTGCCCGATATTGAGCCGGGAGGCCGCGCGCGTCACGTTCCGCTCGCGCAGGAGAGCCTCCAGAGCCAGCAACAGACCGAGGTCGATCTCGGCGAGATCGTTATCATCGGCCGGCCGACCCCGGCCGTGTTCCGCATCCTGCATCGGTGGCACCTCCGTCTGGGGCATGTCGCGACCGCGACGAGCCGCGATACGAGGGTTAGGGCCAAAACGGCGGCGTGAAAAGCTGGGCCAGCGTCCTTTCCGATATCGACAATGTCGATGGGACCTATCGAGCCCGCGACTCTCCCCAAGGCTTGGCGCGCTTCGTACCTCACCGTCACCGCGGCCCGGGCAACCAGCCCTACGCCGCGGTCCAGTGGAGGACATCTTGATGATTCACGCGGCCAAGACCTATCAGGTCGGCGAAGCATCCATCACGCGGATCGACGAGTTGCGGCTTGCCGCATTCAGGTTCGACGCGCTCTATCCGGGAGGCGAGCCGCGGGCGCTGGAGCGCCATCGCGACAGCCTGGAGGCGGGCTCGTTCGATGCTTCGACCGGTACCTTCATCCAAAGCATTCACAGCTGGCTGGTCAGGACACCGCACCACACGATCCTGATCGACACGGCCACCGGCAACGACAAGAACCGGCCGGAGGTTCCGCCGCTTCACCGGCTCAACGAACCGTTCCTGGCGCGGCTGGCCGCAGCGGGCGTCACGCCGGAGCAGGTCGACTACGTGCTGCTCACCCACGTGCATGCCGATCACGTCGGCTGGAACACCCGCCTCGTCGACGGACGCTGGGTCCCGACCTTCCCGAATGCGACCTACGTCTTCTCCGCGATCGAGCAGGCCTATGGCGAGAGCCTCGCGACGGGCACAGAGTCGACCGGAGCGGCCCGCCCGGCACCGGCCCTCGGCCCCGCGCTGCGCAAGCCGGCCGACCGTGTCTATGACGACAGCGTCCGGCCGGTGATCGAGGCCGGACTTGCCAGGCTCATCGCGGTGGACGGGAGCGAGGCCATCGAGGGCATCTCGTTCGTCCCGACGCCCGGCCACAGCGTCGATCACGCCTCCATCCGCCTCGTCTCGCGTGGAGAGGAGGCGCTGTTCGCCGGAGACGTGATGCACCATCCGCTCCAGGTCTATGAGCCTTCACTCAATTCCTGCTTCTGCGAATTCCCGGAAGCCGCGTTGCGCTCGCGCGCCTTCGTGCTGGAGGGCGCTGCCGAGCGGGGCTCAACCATCTTCACCACCCATTTCGCACAGTCATCGGTCGGCCGCGTCAGCCGCACCGGAGGACGCTTCACCTGGCAATTCGTCTGAACGGAGAACGATCATGAACCAGCACGCCAGCACGCGCGTCGACAGGCCCAAGATCGTGGTCGAGGATCTCATGATCCCGAGCGACACGGCGGGACTTTCGCTTCACTTGCGCAACAAGCGCCCCGCGGCGCTCGAGACCTTCTCCGCCGAGCGAACCATCCTGATGATGCACGGCGCGACCTATTCATCGGGAAGCCTTTTCGATACGCCGCTCGGTGGCCTCTCGTTCATGGATCATCTCGCCGGCCATGGCTACGACGTCTTCGCGCTCGACGTGCGCGGCTATGGCCAATCGACCCGCCCGTCCGAGATGGACGCGCCGCCGGAGCAGTCCGAACCGCTCGTGCGCACCGAGGCCGGCGTGCGCGACCTCGCCAGCGCCGTCGCGCACATCCTGAAGCAGCGCAGGATCGCTCGCCTCAATCTGGTTGCAATGTCCTGGGGCGGCTCGGTGGCCGGCGCTTACACCGCAGGCAACAACGACAAGGTCGTCAAGCTCGCGCTGGTCGCGCCGCTTTGGGTGCTGCAGGGCCCAGCTCCGATCGATGCTGGCGGGCGCCTCGGCGGCTATCGCAACGTTCCGGTGCTGGACTTCAGGGAGCGCTGGCTTTCGGCTGCGCCGGAAGCGGCACGATCGAGCTTGATCCCGGCGGGCGGCTTCGAGCGCTGGGCCAATATCTCGCTCGCCACCGACCCGCTAGGCAGCGCGCAAGCGCCTGCCATCATGCGTGCAGTCAACGGCCCGATCCTGGACATCCGCGAATACTGGGCCGCGGGCAAGAGGCTCTATGACGCCGCCGACATTCGCGTGCCCGTGCTCCTGGTCCACGCGGAATGGGACCAGGACGTTCCTATCGACTCGGCGCAGAACTTCTTCCTTTCGTTGAAGCATGCGCCATACCGGCGATGGGTCGAGATTGGCGAAGGCACGCACATGGTTCTGCTGGAGAAAAACCGTCTGCAGGCGTTCGATGCGATCAACCAGTTTCTCGGCGAAGATTACAGCTAGCGCGGCGTCCTGCTGCACCGCGAAAATCACTCGCGCCGCAACATTCAAAAATGAGACTGCCAGTCAAGCCGAACGAGGCCGCGATGGGTGCAGCGCATCCGACTTCGGTTAGCTTTCCTCCAAAGCCGCGGGCTTCGAGAGCCACGGGCACCATACGGTTCGTCGCGGCAACAAGCGATGACACAGGGAGGAGCACATGTCGAAATGCAGCATCGGACTGCTCGCGTTGAGCAGCCTGTTTCTTTCGGGCGCGGCGATCGCCCAGGAAAAGATCAAGGTGGGCGTGACCGCAACGCTCGAGGGCACCTACACGGTGCTCGGCGAGGACGGCATGCGCGGCCACCAGACCGCGCTTAACGTGCTCGGCAAGAAGGTCGGCGACAAGGAACTCGAATTCATCGTCGCTTCGACCGATGCAACGCCGGACTCCGCCGTGCGCGCCGTGCGCAAGCTGATCGAGCAGGACAAGGTGCAGATCCTGCTGTCGCCGCTCTCCGGCGACGAAGGCATCGCGGTCAAGAATTTTGCCAAGAGCCATCCCGGGCTGACGTTCATCAATGCCGCATCCGGTGCGCAGGAAACGACCTATGTCGACCCGGCACCGAACTTCTTCCGCTACAACATGGACGGCGCGCAGTGGCAGATCGGCCTCGGCAAATACGCCTATGAAGAGAAGAAGTATCGCAAGATCGCGACCGTCGGCGAGGACTATTCCTTCATCTATACCCAGGTGTTCGGGCTGGTGCTCGAGTTCTGCGGCATGGGCGGACAGGTCACCAACCGGCAATGGGTGCCGCTGGGAACGAAGGACTTCGCCTCCGTCATCGCTGCCCTGCCCGACGACGTCGATGCCATCTATCTCGGGCTTGGCGGCGCCGACGCTGTCAACTTCCTCAACCAGTATCAGCAGGCCGGCGGCAAGGCGCATCTGATGGGCGGTTCCATCATGATCGACCAGACGATCCTGTCGTCGAAGGGCAACGCCAAGAACGCGCTGATCGGAACCATCGCGGCGAGCGGACAGGCCGACACCTGGGAGGATCCGGGCTGGCAGAAATTCGTGAAGGCCTATCAAGACGCCTTCCCGCCCAACAAGCGCTTCCCGAGCCCGTCGCTGCTCGCCACCAACTACTATAATTCAACCATGGCGCTGATCCTCGCACTGCGTCAGGTCAACGGCGATCTCTCCAACAACCAGGCCAAGTACAAGGAAGCACTGGCGAAGATCGAGCTCGACGCACCGAACGGCAAGATCAAGCTCGACTCCAACCGCCAGGCGATCGGCACCAACTTCGTCACCGAAGTCGTCGACGACGGCAAGGGCGCGCTGTTCAGCAAGGTCGTGAAGGTGATCCCGAACGTGAACCAGACGCTCGGCTACGACCCGGCCGTGTTCTCCAAGATCGGGCTGCCGAGCCGCACCGTGCCGGAATGTAAGAAGTACTGACGCATCACGTCAGGCAGACGCAACCGGGGAGCGACTCGCTGACGCGGTCGCTCTCCGCTCTTGCAATCTCGGCGGTGTTGTTGAAGGCTGGCCGAAAAGACAAGAACATTCGGGAGGGGAAGGCATGAGCCGTGCGCTCGCCGTCTTCCATGGCCGCTTCGGCCGGGCGACGGTTTATCAGTTGAACCGGCCTTTCAATATCCACGCCCATCGCGAAGGTCATCTGATCTTCCATGTCGGCGGCATGTCGGCATGCATCGATGTCTCCGACGGGCATTACGATCTCACCGAGACGTCGGTCGTCGCCGTCAATCCCTGGGAACCGCACAACTTTCTGCCGACCGATCTTGAGGGCGGCGCCATCTTCTTCGTGCTCTACGTCAACGCCGAATGGTTTGCGCCGGATGCCTCCGGCTCCGACCGGTTGCGCTTCGGCCGCACCCAGTTCAAGCGCACGCCAGCACTCGACAAGCACATCAGGCGGACCGCCGCGCTCGTGTGCGGCGCACCATCGCTCTCCAGTCTCGATTCCGAGCTGAGGCGGCTGATCGACATCTGCTACGACGAAAGCTGGCAGCAGGCCGAGATCGCGCGCGATCCGCGCGCAGGCGGCGCCGTCACCGACTTTCGCGTGCGCAAGTGCATCAAGATGATGTCGGAGAGCCCCGGCGCTGAAATCGAGCTCGACGCCATCGCGCGCGAATCCGGCCTGTCGCGACCGCATTTCTACCGGCTGTTCCGCGTGCAGACCGGCGTCACCCCGAACCTCTATCTCAACACGCTGATCATGGAACAGGCGCTCGAAGCGCTGGTGGCGAGCGAGGTACCGATCGCCGACATCGGCTTCGATCTCGGCTTCTCCTCGCAGAGCGGTTTCACGCGCTTTTTTGCCGCCAATGTCGGGATGGCCCCGACCGATTATCGTCGCGCCGCCAAGGTTTTGCGCGCCTGAGCGCAGACCACGAAAAGATACTCACGATCAAATGTCGTCCTCCCCGTCTGGCTAGGATGTCGGCAACGCGATCCCGAAAGAGAGGATCGTGAGTGACGGGAGGACGTTCGTCCATGGCAGGGCCAGCAGCCGGCAACGGCTTGCATGCCCCCTCGCCCCACTCGCGGGGAGAGGGTCGGGGTCGGGGAGAGTCTCCGCAAGCGCGGTGGCGGTTTGACTCGCGGAGAGCCCCCTCACCCGGCGCTGCGCGCCGACCCCTCCCCGCGAGCGGGGCGAGGTAAGCCATGAGCCGCTTCGTCGAACGCCATCCGGCCTGGGCGCTGATTACGATCATCGCGATTGCGGTCGCGCTCTGGCTGGTCTTCGCGGTCTGGCCGCCCGGGCTGGAAGAGGCGATCGGCCGCAAGCGCGTCTTTCTCAACGCGGTCTTCAATGGCATCACGCTCGGGGGCCTCTACTTCCTGGTCGCCAGCGGCTTCACGCTGATCTTCGGCCTGATGCGCAACGTCAACCTGGCGCACGGCTCGCTCTATCTATTCGGCGGCTATATCGGCTACGCCATCAGCACATCGTCCGGTTCGTGGATCCTCGGCTTCATCATCGCCTTCATCCTGACCGCTGCCGTCGGCGTGCTGCTGCAGGTGATCGTGTTCCGCCGGATGGAGGGTCAGGATCTCAGGCAAACCATGGTGACGATCGGATTGTCGATCGTGTTTGCCGATCTGATGTTGTGGGCCTGCGGCGGCGACTTCTACCAGATCCAGACCCCGAACTGGCTGATCGGTCCGATCGAGCTGCCGCTGATCACTGCGATCAAGTCCTCGGGCGAGCCGGTCTATCTCAGATATCCCATGGTGCGGCTCGTGATCTTCATCGCGTCCGTGATCATCGGTGTGGCGATGTGGCTTGCGCTCAACCGCACCCGGATCGGCATGATCATCCGTGCCGGCGTCGACGATCGCGATATTCTCGCCGCGACCGGCGTGCGCATCCAGCTCGTCTTCGTCGGCGTGTTCGCCTTCGGTGCTGGGCTTGCGGGCATCGCCGGCGTCGTCGGCGGCACCTTCCAGTCATTGTCGCCCGGCGAAGACATCCGTTTCCTGCTGGCGTCCCTCGTCGTCGTGATCGTCGGCGGCATGGGCTCGATCCCGGGCGCCGCGCTCGGCGCGGTGATCATCGGCCTCGCCGAGCAGCTCGGTTCGGTCTACATCCCGACCTATGCCATCGTCGTGACCTTCCTGATCATGGTGCTGGTGCTGGCGATCCGGCCGCAAGGCCTGTTGGCGAGGCGCTGAGATGTCGCTCGCCCACGATGCCCGCCTCGCCGTAGGCCGCGCCACCGAGGCGCAGCGCGCGGCCCGGACCTGGCCGGAGATCAACAACCCCGCCGCCTGGGCCGTCGCGGCCATCCTCGTAATCATGCCGCTGATCGCGAGCAGCTTTTTTCTGATCGAGATCTTCGCGACCACGCTGATCCTCGGCACCATGGCGCTGAGCCTGATGTTTCTTGCCGGCTATGGCGGCATGGTCAGCCTGATGCAGCTCACCATTGCAGGTTTTTCGGCCTACATGGTCGCCGTGTTCGGCGTCAGCGGCAACGCCAATATCAGCCTGGGCTGGCCGTGGTGGCTCGCAGTGCCGATGGCGCTGGCGCTGGCGACCGCGTTCGGCACGCTCGGCGGCGCGCTCGCGGTGCGTACCGAAGGCATCTACACCATCATGATCACGCTCGCCATTGGGGCTGCCTTCTACTATTTCACCAATCAGAACTGGGCGATCTTCAACGGCCATACCGGCATCAACAACGTGGCCACGCCGCGCTTCTGGGGCGTGAACTGGCGCGCCGACATTCCCTTCTACTACATCGTGCTCGCCGTCGCCGCGTTCTGCTATTTCGCGGTCCAGTATGTCGTGCGAGCGCCCTTCGGACTCGCCCTTCAGGGCGTACGCGACAATCCGCGGCGCATGGCGGCGCTCGGCTTCAACGTCAACGCGCACCGGATCGCGGCCTATGCCTTCGCATCCTTCATTGCGGCGCTGGCCGGCGTGCTCCAGGTCTGGAACTACCGCCAGATCTCACCGGGCTCGGTCAGCGTCGGGGCCTGCATCGACGTGTTGATCATCGCCGTCGTCGGCGGTATTACGCGCCCGATCGGGCCGTTCATCGGCGCGCTGACATTCGTGCTGCTGCGGACCTTCGCGCTCGACTTCCTGGTCCGGCTAGGACTCGACGGCAACCGCTTCCGCCTGCTGATCGGGCTCGGCTTCCTCGCCATCGTGTTCTGGTCCTCGGACGGCGTCATCGGCCTGTGGCAGCGCTGGCGTCAGCATCAACGGCGCGAGGTGAGCCGCTCCGGTAGAGGGCGCGGTCATGGATAGCGTCGCCCAGCGCCTCTCCGCCGTCGGTGCCGGCGCTGCGCTGGAGCTGCGCGGCGTGACGCGGCTGTTCGGCGCGCTCGCCGCGCTGACCGACGTCACCATCACGGTGCGACCGGGCGAGCGGCGCGCCGTGCTCGGCTCGAACGGTGCCGGCAAGACCACGCTGTTCAACTGCATCACAGGCGATTTCCCGCCCTCCTCCGGCACCATCCGCTTCTTCGGCGAGGACGTCACGCATTTCCCGCCCTATGAGCGCATCCGTCGCGGGCTGCGCCGCACCTACCAGATTTCGGCGCTGTTCCCCGGCCTTACCGTGCAGGACAACGTCTATCTCGCCTGCCGCGGCGTCTCGCGCGGACGTTTCTCGTTCCTGCGTCCGGGGCAGAACGACGCACTGATGCATGCCGCGGACAATCTCGTGCAGGCCGTGCATCTATCCGCCGTGAAGGACCAGCGCGTGGCCGAGCTCGCCCACGGCCAGCAGCGCCAGCTCGAGATCGCGCTGGCGCTCGCAGGCGCACCGCGCTTCGTGCTGTTCGACGAGCCGGCCGCGGGCCTGTCGCCGACGGAGCGGGCCGAGCTGATCGAGATCCTGACCTCTCTGCCCGCCCATATCGGCTACATCATCATCGAGCACGACATGGACGTCGCGCTCCGCGTCGTCGAGAGCGTCACGATGATGCACAACGGGCGCGTCTTCAAGGAGGGCCTGCCGGAAGAGATCCAGTCCGACCCTGAGGTGCAGGAGCTTTATCTGGGAGGCGGCCATGAATGAGGCCCGCCGCAGCAATCCCGCGCTCGAGGTTCGCGGCCTCGACGTCTATTACGGCCACTCGCACGCCCTGCAAGGCGTCGATCTCACGCTGGATAGCGGCGTGTTCTCCGTCGTCGGCCGCAACGGCATGGGCAAGACCACGCTGTGCAAGGCGATCATGGGGCTGGTCGGCGTGAGTGGCGGCTCGATCCGCGTCCGCGGCGAGGATGTCACGCGGCGGCCGCCGGCCCAGATCGCCCGGCTCGGCGTCGGCTATGTGCCGCAGGGCCGCCGCCTGTGGCGCTCGCTCAGCGTCGACGAGCATCTGCAGCTCGCCGGCGGCCTGCGTTCGGGCGCATGGACCGTCGAGCGCATCTACGACACATTCCCGCGCCTCGCCGAGCGCAAAGGCCACGGCGGCGGCCAGCTCTCCGGCGGCGAGCAGCAGATGCTGGCGATCTCGCGCGCGCTGCTCACCAACCCGCACTTGCTCATCATGGACGAGCCGACCGAAGGCCTCGCGCCCGTCATCGTCGCGCAGGTCGAGGAGATGCTGCTGCAGCTGGGCGAAGACGGTGACATGTCCGTGCTCGTGATCGAGCAGAACATCGGCGTCGCCACCGCGATCTCGCGCAACGTCGCGATCATGGTCAACGGCCGCATCAACCGCATCATCGACTCCGCGCGCCTTGCCGCAGACCGCGAGCTGCAGCAGCGCCTGCTCGGCGTCGGGCTTCATGCGGAGCTCGAGACGGATATCGACGTCGCCGCTTCCGGCGCCGAAACGACACCGACACCGGCGCCACGGCGGGACGGGCCGGTGCGCATCTACATCTCCAACCCGACGCTGCCGACGCGATGGTCGCAACCGGTGCCGATCGCGCGCATCGAGGCCGCGGCGCGGACGCTCTCGACGCAAGTCGCGCGCGTCGACGAGACGGCGCGGCGCAAGCGCGAGCCGGCGGCGGCGCAGGCCTCGGGCCCGCCGGTGGTGCTGGTCGTCGGCACGCTCGACACCAAGGGCCAGGAGCTGCGCTACATCCGCGACATCATCGCCGAAAGCGGCCTGCGGACGCGGCTGGTCGACGTCTCGACCAGCGGCAAGCATTCATCCTGCGACGTCTCCGCGCAGGAGATCGCCCTGAACCACGGTCGCGGCGGCTCCGCCGTGTTCGGCACCGACCGTGGTGCCGCCGTGACAGCAATGGCGGACGCGTTTGCCAACTGGTTGCGGCGTCAGGGCAATGTCGCCGGCGTGATCTCCGCCGGCGGGTCCGGCGCGGCCTCGCTGGTCGCCCCAGGCATGCGCGGCCTGCCGGTCG
This sequence comes from Bradyrhizobium yuanmingense, assembly GCF_900094575.1. Classification (GTDB taxonomy): domain Bacteria; phylum Pseudomonadota; class Alphaproteobacteria; order Rhizobiales; family Xanthobacteraceae; genus Bradyrhizobium; species Bradyrhizobium yuanmingense. Next base: position 113,443 of record NZ_FMAE01000009.1, read on the forward strand.
GTGTGCCCAAGCTGATCATCTCCTCCGTCGCCTCAGGCGATGTCGGGCCCTATGTCGGCCCGGCGGATATCACGATGATGTACTCGGTCACCGACGTACAGGGGCTGAACTCGATCTCGCGCGCGGTGCTCGCCAATGGGGCCAATGCGCTCGCCGGCATGGTCAAGGCGCGGCTCGACACGCGTGCCGCCACGGCGCGCGAGGCCAGCGGGCTGCCCGCAATTGGCATCACCATGTTCGGCGTCACCACGCCGGCCGTGCAGAAGATCGCCGCCGACCTGCGCGGCGATTTCGAATGCCTGGTCTTCCATGCCACTGGCGTCGGCGGACGCTCGATGGAGAAGCTCGTGGAGTCCGGCCAGCTCGCCGGCGTGATCGACCTCACCACGACTGAGGTCTGCGACCTCCTGATGGGCGGCGTGTTTCCCGCGACCGAGGACCGCTTTGGCGCGGTCATCCGCAGCCGCCTGCCCTATGTCGGCTCGCTCGGCGCACTCGACATGGTCAATTTCGGCGCGCCCGACACCGTTCCCGAGCGCTATCGCGGCCGCAAATTCCACGTCCACAATCCGCAGGTGACGCTGATGCGGACGACCGTGGAAGAGAACGAGCGCATGGGCCGCTGGATCGGCGAGCGGCTGAACCAGATGGATGGCCCGGTGCGTTTCTTCCTGCCCGAGGGCGGCGTCTCCGCCCTCGACGCACGAGGCCAGCCGTTCTGGGATCCGGATGCCGACGCCGCGCTGTTCCGCACGCTGGAGCGGACCGTGCGGCAGACCGGCAACCGCCAGCTCATTCGCATCCCTAAGAACATCAACGATCCCGATTTCGCCGCCGCCATCGTCGGTGCGTTCCGAACCCTGTTCGGGCGCACCGGGGTGCGGCGGAGAGTAGCGAGGTGACCGATGGCCAGGTTTGAACGCGCGGCGCTGCTGAAAAGGTTTCGCGACATGGCAAGGCGCGGCGAGCCGATCGTCGGCGGCGGGGCCGGCACCGGGCTCTCAGCCAAATGCGAGGAAGCCGGCGGCGTCGACCTCATCGTCATCTATAATTCCGGCCGCTACCGCATGGCCGGGCGTGGCTCGCTCGCGGGCCTGATGGCCTATGGCGATGCCAACGCCATCGTGCTGGAAATGGCGAGCGAAGTGCTCCCCGTGGTCGACCAGACCCCGGTGCTGGCGGGCGTCAACGGCACCGATCCCTTCCGCGACATGGACGTCTTTCTCGACCAGCTGAAGGCACTCGGGTTTGCCGGCGTCCAGAACTTTCCGACCGTCGGCCTGATCGACGGCACCTTCCGCGCCAATCTCGAAGAGACCGGTATGTCCTATGCGCTCGAGATCGACATGATCGCCAGGGCGCACGACAAGGACATGCTGACCACGCCCTACGTGTTCAGCGAGAAGGAAGCCGCAGCGATGGCGATCGCCGGCGCCGATATCATCGTCTGCCACATGGGTCTGACCACCGGCGGCACGATCGGTGCGCAGACCGCCTTGAGGCTCAACGACTGCCCGGCGCGGATCGACACCTGGGCCAATGCCGCGCTCAGCGTCAATCCGGACATCCTGGTATTGGCGCATGGCGGCCCGATCGCCGATCCGGCCGACGCCGATTTCATCATGAAGAACACCCGTCATTGCCACGGCTTCTACGGCGCGTCCTCGATGGAGCGGCTGCCGGTGGAGCGGGCGCTGACGGAACAGGTGCGGCAATTCAAGGCGATCGGCGCGCGATAACGTCTGATTGGTTCGAGGGAGGAAAAGATGTCAGGGATGTTGGTCGGTGAATTGATCCTCTGGCTGATCGTCGCGATCATCGTGATCGTGGTTGGCGTCTATATCGTGAACTGGCTCTACCACCGCTCCTCCAAGGAGACATCGTTCGTCCGCACCGGCTTCCTTGGCGAACGCGTGGTGATCAATGGCGGCGCCTTCGTGCTGCCGTTCATCCACGACTACACGCCCGTCAATATGAACGTGCTGCCGATGGGCATCGTACGGTCGAAGCAGGATGCCGTGATCACGCGCGACCGCATGCGCGTCGACATCGAGGCCGACTTCTACGTCCGCGTGCAGCCGACCCGCGAGGCCGTCTCGATCGCCGCGGCGACGCTCGGCCGCCGCACCCTGGAACCGGGGCAGCTCCATGCGCTGCTGGCCGGCAAGTTCATCTCGGCGATCCGCTCGGTCGCCTCCGAGATGACCATGGAGGAAATGCACGAACGTCGCGGCGACTACGTCGCGCGGGTCAAGACCGAAGCGGCGGAAGCTCTCGCCCAGAACGGCCTCGAGCTGGAATCGGTCGCGATCACCGATCTCGACCAGACCGACCTCGAGTTCTTCAACCCGTCGAACCGGTTCGACGCCGAAGGCCTGACCCGGTTGATGGAGGACATCGAGGCTAGGCGGAAGCTGCGCAACGACATCGAGCAGGATTCGATGATCAAGATCCGCTCCCGCAACCTGGAAGCCGAGCGGCAGGCGCTCGAGATCGAGCGCGAGAGCGAGACCGCACGCCTGGAGCAGGAACGCGACATCGAGATGCGCCGCGCGCTTCAGCGCACCGAAGTCGCCCGCGAGCGGGCCCTGCGCGAGACCGAGGCCGAACAGGCGCAGATTTCCGCCCGCGAGGCCATCGAGCGCGCCCGCATCGCCAATGAGCAGGCGATCGCCGAAGCCCGCATCGCCTCGGAGCGCGAGACCCGCCAGAAGGAGATCGAGCGGACCCGCACGATCGAGGAAAAGGAGCTGCTGGCGCGCGAGGAGATCGAGAAGACAAGGATCGCCAACCAGCGCTCGATTGACACCACCCGCATCGCCTCCGAACGCGAAGTGCGCCAGCGCGAGATCGAGCGGATGCGTACGGTCGAGGAAGCCGAGATCGCCGCGCGCGAGGCGATCGAAAAGGCCCGCATCCAGCAGGACCGCGTCGTCACCGACGCCCGCATCGCCAACGAGGAGGAGACGCGCCGCCGCGAGATCGAGCGGACGCGCGCGGTCGACGAGGCCGAGATTGCAGCACGCGAGGCCACCGAAAAGGCCCGCATCGCCCAGACGTTGATCGTCAATGTCGAGCGCATCTCCTCCGACGAGCGTACCCGCGCGCTGGAGATCCAGCAGGTGCGAACCATCCAGGAGGCCGAGATCGAGGCCCAGCGCGCGGTGGAAGCCGCCCGCATCGCCCGCGAGCGGACGCTCGCCGCCGAGCGCATCGCCGCCGAGCAGAACACGCGGCAGCTGGAGATCGAGCGCAACCAGGCGCTCGACGTCGCCGGCATCGCCGCACGCGAGACCACGGAAGCTTCGCGCATCGCGCAGGAGGAGCGCGTGCGCTCGCTGGAAATCGCCCGCAACCGCGCTGTCGAGGAAGCCGATATCGCCTCGCGCGAGGCGATCGAGGCAGCCCGCATCGCCCAGGAAAAGACGGTCGCGGCCGAGCGCATCCAGGCCGAACGGGAAACGCGCGCGCTGGAGATCGAACGGACCGGGATCCTGGATGCCGCCGAGCTGAAGCGGCGCGACGCCATCGAGCGGCAGCGCATCACGGTCGATCTGGCACTCGAGGCCGAGCGCATCAATGCCTCCAAGAAGCGCGAGGTGCTGAACATCGAGCAGAAGAAGGCGATCGAGATCGCGGACGAGGACCGCGTCATCGCGCTGTCCACCAAGAAGTCCGAGCGGATCGACGCCGACCGCCAGGTCCGGCAGGCCGAGATCGTCGCGCGCAAGGAAGTCGAGACCACCGACGTCTCGCGCGAGCAGGCCCTGGAGGCGGCGCGCATCGAGCGGCGCCGCGCCATCGAGCAGCTCGAGGTCGCCCGCGTGCAATCGCTCCAGGAGGCCGAAATCGCCGCGCGCGAGGAGGTCGAGCGAGCCCGCATCGCCTCCGACCGCGGCCTCGACGAGGCTCGCATCGGCCGCGAGCGCGAGCTGCGCAAGCTCGAGGTCAATCGTGAGAAGGAGGTCGAGACCGTCCTGATGGAGAAGGCGATCGCGATCCACACCAAATCCCTGGAAGAGTCCGCAGCCAAGGCCTCTGCCGAGGAAGCCCGGATGCGCGCGACGGAAGCCACCGAGCGCGTCGTCACCGCGCGAGAGAGCGAGATCGCCAAGCGTCGCAAGACGGTCGAAATCCTGCTGGCCGAGAAGCAGGCGGAGGAGACCCGCATCGCGGCCGAAGCCGAGCGTGTGCGCGCCGCCGTCGAAGCCGAAGCGCAGCGCATGCTCAACGAAGCCGAGAACGTACTGACAGACCAGGCGCGCTACTCGCTGTTCCGCAGAAAGCTGCTCGACCGCATCGAAGGCATCGTGCGCGAGAGCGTCAAGCCGATGGAGAAGATCGAGGGCATCCGCATCCTCCAGGTCGACGGCCTCAACGGCAACGGCCATGGGAACGGCAATGGCGGTCGCAGCGCCACCGACGAGGTGATCGACTCGGCGCTGCGCTACCGCGTCCAGGCGCCGCTGATCGATTCCATCCTGTCGGATATCGGCGTCGAAGGCGGCAGTCTCGCCAAGATGCCGGGGCTGATCCGTGAAGCCCGCGACATGCAGGGCATCAAGGAGGCCGCGCGCAAGGGTAGCGGCGGAGGTGGTGGCGGTGGTGGTGACAAGCCGGCGGCTTCCTCGCCTGCGACCGAGGGCGGCGAGCCGCCGGCCGAGCGCGGCCCGCGGAAGAAGAGCTGAGGTCTCAAGCGATGGCCCGCGTCTACGTCTCCACCGTCGTCAACGCCCGCAACGACCGCGTCTGGGCGCGGGTGCGCGATTTCAACGGTCTGCCGAACTGGCATCCGGCCATCGCCGAAAGCCGGATCGAGGGCGGCGAGCCCTCCGACAAGATCGGCTGTGTCAGGGATTTCCGCCTGCGCAACGGCGACCGCATCCGCGAGAAGCTGCTCGGCCTCTCCGACTTCGACATGTTTTGCACCTACTCCATCCTGGAATCGCCGATGGGCGTCGAGAACTACGTCGCCACCCTGCGCCTGACGCCCGTCACCGACGGCGACCAGACGTTCATGGAATGGACGGCGGAATTCGACTGCGCGCCGGAGCGTGAAACCGAGCTCGTCAACAACATCGGCGGCGGCGTATTCCAGGGCGGCTTCGACGCCCTCAAGCGCGTGTTCGGAGGCTAGCCGTGCCGCATATCGTCAAGAGCACGATCCTGAACGCATCGACCGACGCGGTGTGGGACGTGCTGCGCGATTTCAACGGGCACGACCGCTGGCACCCGGCGGTCGCGACCTCCTCCATCGAACGCGCGCAGTCCGCCGACAAGATCGGCTGCGTCAGGCGGTTCAAGCTCAAGGACGGCTCGGAGCTACGCGAACAATTGCTGGCGCTGTCCGATCTCGAACAGACCTTCAGCTATTGCCTGCTCGATACGCCGGTCCCGATGTTCAACTACGTCGCCCATGTTCGCTTGCTGCCGGTGACCGACGGCGACCGCACCTTCTGGCACTGGGAATCGCGCTTCACGACCAAGCCGGAGGACAAGGACCGCATCACCCACATGGTCGCCGAAGACATCTATCAGGCCGGATTTGAAGCGATCCGCCGCCATCTGAAGGAGGCCGCCTAAGCCATGGCCGTGACGGTAAAGACTTTTGCGAATGCGAGCGAGGCGGCTGGCGCGCTGTCGTCGGACCGGAGCGCGCGCTATCTCGGCGGCGGCACGCTGGTGATGCGGGCGCTGAACGAAGGCGACGTCTCGATCTCGACGATCGTCCGGGCGCGGGACCAGGCGCTGACCCGGATCGACGCCTCAAGTCCACGCATCACGCTGGGCGCCGGCGTCACCTTCGCGCGCGTGCTCGCCGAGCGCGACCTCGCCTTCCTGCATGCCCCCGCCCGCTCGATCGGCGGTCCTGCCGTGCGCAACATGGGCACGGTCGGCGGCAATCTGTTCGCGCCGAACCCTTACGGCGATTTCACCGTGGCACTGCTGGCGCTCGACGCCACTATTGCGGTTCAGGGCGGCTTCGGCTCGCGCGATATTCCGATCGAGGAGTTTCTGCAGGGGCGCGAGCGCCAGGCCGGGACTTTGGTGCTGTCGGTGTCCTGCACGCGGCCGGCAAGCAGCGAGGCGTTCCGATATCGCAAGATCGCCCGCATCAAGCCGAAGGGCGGCTCGGTGATCACGCTTGCCGCGCATCTGCCGGTCAGCGGCGGACGGATCGCGGGTGCGCGGATTGCGCTGGGCTCGATGGCGCCGACCCAGATCCGCGCTCGCGCCGTCGAGCGCGCGCTGGAGGGCCGCTCGCTGGATGCGGCGACCATCGCAGCTGCGGCCTCTGCCGCCACAGAAGGAACATCGCCCTCAGACAACGCGCTCGGCAGTGCCTGGTATCGCCGCGAGATCGTCGGTGTGCATTTGCGGCGCCTGCTGTCGGGACAGGAATAGCTCGCCATGACAAAAATCCCCCTGCAGTTTCGCCACAACGGCCGCGACGTCGCGATCTTCGTCGACGGCGGCACCAACCTGCTCGTCGCGCTGCGCGAGCTGATCGGCGACATGACGCCGAAATTCGGCTGCGGCCAGGGTGGCTGCGGCACCTGCAGCGTGCTGATAGACGGCGAGCTTCACCTCTCCTGCCTGACGCTCGCCGAGACCGTCGCGGGCCGTTCGGTCGAGACACTCGACGGCATGAAGCAAGGCCCGAACCTGCATCCGCTGCAGCGCGCCTTTGCCGACAACTTTGCTGCCCAATGCGGCTATTGCACGCCGGGCATGCTGATGGCCGCAAAGGCGCTGCTCGACCGCAATCCCGCCCCGAGCCGGGCCGACGTCATCGAGGCGATCTCCGGCAACATCTGCCGCTGCACCGGCTACGAGCCGATCATCAATGCCATCCTCGCCGCCGCGGGCGGCCGGGCCAGCGCCTGAGGTCAGACCATGCTGGAACTGCGCAAGGACATCTTCGCCGACGAGCGCGACGATAATTTGAAGGAGATCGGCAAGGGCACGCAGCGGCAGGACATGCTCGGCCACATCACCGGCACGTCCAGCTATTTCAACGACCACCAGCTGCAGGGCATGCTGCACCTGAAGGTCGTGCGTTCGACCCAGGCCCATGCAAGGCTGCGCCGCATCGATACCACCGAGGCCGAGCGCTCGGCCGGCGTGCGCCGGATCATCCGCGGCGCGGACGTCCCACGCAACTTGAACACGCTGCTCAGCCTGATCAACTTCGGCAAGGACGACGAGCCATCGCTGGCCGTCGACAAGGTTCGCTACAAGGGCGAGCCGATCATCGCCATCGTCGCCGACAGCGAGCGCGAGGCGTTCGAGGCGATCGCGAAGGTCAGGATCGACTACGAACCGCTGCCGACCGTGTTCGACGTCGAGGACGCGCTGAAACCGGGCGCGCCCGTCGTCAACGAGACCTATCCGAAGAACGCCTTCATCTATCACGACGTCTATGATCACCAGCGCTTGCGCTTTGGCGATGCCGATGCCGCGCTCGCGACCGCCGACCACGTGCTCGAACAGCGCTATCAGATGTCGCCGATCGAGCACGCGCCGACCGAGACCAACGGCGCCATCGCCGCACCCGACACCAACGGCCGCTACGTCGTCTACACTTCGACGCAGGCGCTGTTCTTCTCGGTCGACACCTGCGCCAAGATCCTAGACGTGCCTTCCAACACCTTCCATTTCATCGGCGGCACCGTCGGCGGCGGCTTTGGCGGCAAGGTGGATACGCTGACCGAACCACTCGCGATCCTCGGCGCCATGCTGACCGGGCGCCCGGTGCGCTACATGTTCGGCCGCGAGGAGGAGATGCAATACGGCCCACCGCGCGGCGCCGAGCGCATCTACATCAAGGACGGCGTGATGCGCGACGGCCGCATCGTCGCGCGCAAGATCCGCGCCTATTTCGACAGCGGCGCTTATACGCGGCTGTCGAGCTATGCCGCCGTGAAATGCGCCGCGCACCTGCCGGGGCCCTACACCATCCCGAACGTCTATGGCGACGTCTATTGCGTCTTTACCAACCGCACGCCGGCAACGGCCATGCGCGGCTTCGGCGTCACCGCGATGGATTTTGCCATCGAATGCCAGATGGACAAGCTCGCAAACCTCGTCGGCATGGACCCGATGGAGTTCCGGATCCTGAATGCCTATCGCGACGGCGACATGAAGGCGCACCGGCGCGAAGCCAAGAACACCGCGCTGATCGAGTGCGTCCAGGTTGCGGCGGAGAAGGCCAAATGGCCAATCCGCGACGAGTTCAGGCGCGCCTCCTCGCGCAAGGACGGCGGCGGCAGCCGCGCCGTGATCCCGCCAACACCGACGGATTCGCGCAGCCGGCCCGCTGCGCCTGCGCAGCAGCGCACGACCTACGACCGCGCGCCGGTGACGGCGACAAGAGAGCCGCCGCGCGAACCACCTCCGCCGGCGCCGCCGCCTCCCCCGCCCCGCCCGGCCGCGCCATCGCACGGCGCGACCCGATTCTCCTCCGTGTTCGGCACCAGGAGACGCTGAGATGACCCGGCATCGTGGACGCGGCATGGCGTCGATCAACTACCCCATCGGCATGAATCTCGGCGGCGATCCGAGCCAGGCGCTGGTGCATTCCAACCCGAGCGGCAAGTTCACCGTGGCGCTGTCGTCGATCGACCTTGGCCAGGGCATGAAATCTGTGACGCGGCAGATCTGCGCGGAGACGCTTGGCGTGCCGGTCGAGGACGTCTATGTCGACACCGCGGATTCCGATACCGGCCCGCACTGCATGGGCTCGTTCGCCTCGCGCGGCACCCATCGCGTCGGCAATGCCGTGATGGCCGCAGCCCGCGAGGCGCGCGGCGTGATGATGGAGGCCGCCGCCGAGGAGCTCGAGGTCAACGCCGCCGATCTCGAAACCGACGGTCGCGGCAACATCCACGTCAAGGGCGCCCCGCACCGCTCGATCTCGACAAAGGACGTGGCCATTGCTGCGCAGTTCAAGCAGGGCAAGACCATCTCGGGCCGCGGCATCTTTCTCGTGCCGCTGTCGGATGTCGATCCTGAAACCGGCGAGATGTCGCCGGCGACCTGCTATGCCCATGCCTGCCTTGTCGCCGAGGTCGAGGTGGACGATGAGACCGGCGAGGTCGCGATGGTCCGGATGGACTCGGCTTACGAGCTCGGCCGTGCGCTCAATCCGCGCCTCGTCGAGCAGCAGCTGGTCGGCGGCGCTTGGATGGGCGTCAGCCACGCCCTCTACGAGACGCCGGAGCCGTACTATCCCGATCCTGTCCACGGGCCCCGCGACTTCGTCGAATATCTGATGCCCGGTCCCGGCGACATCTGTCCGCATGATATCGCCGTGCTGGAGCGCCCCGCCCCTGACGGTCCGTTCGGGGGAAAAGGCCCTGGCGAGATGTGCGCCAATCCGGTACTGCCGGCGGTGGCGAATGCGATCTTCAACGCGGTGGGCGTTCGCATCGACGACCTGCCGATCACGCCGGAAAAGGTGCTGCGGGCGATCAAGGCGCAGGGCGGCGCGCGGCCGCAGGCGCGGCGTTAGAGGATCGGCCGTGGCGGTTCGCAGCAACATCGTCGGCATCGACAGCCCGGAGGCGCTGGAGCGGGCGCTGCGGGCGGCCTATTATCTCGCCGACGAAGGGCTCGCGACCGCCGCCTATCTCGGCCTCGCGCTCGGCAAGCCGCTGCTGCTCGAAGGCGCGCCCGGCGTCGGCAAGACGGAGGCCGCCAAAGCCATCGCCGCCGTGCTCGGCCGCCGCCTGATCCGCCTGCAATGCTACGAGGGCATCGACGCCTCTGCCGCGCTCTATGAGTGGAACTATCCACGCCAGATGCTGGCGATCCGTCAGGCCGGCGACGAGAGCATCGACATCTATGGCGAGACGTTCTTGATCGAGCGGCCGATGCTGGCGGCGCTGCGCGCACCTGATTCCACCGTGCTCCTGATCGATGAAATCGACCGCGCCGACCAGGAGTTCGAGGCCTTCCTGCTCGAATTCCTCTCCGACTTCCAGATCTCAATTCCCGAGCGTGGCACGGTCCGCGCGGCCGAGCGGCCGGTGGTCGTGCTCACCTCGAACCGGACCCGCGATCTGCACGAAGCCTTGCGCCGCCGCTGCGTCTATCACTGGATCGATTATCCGACGGCGGAGCGCGAGGCACGCATCATCATGATGCGCGCCTCCAGCGTCGCCGAAGCCACGGCCCGCGCCGTCGTCGCGGCCGTCGAGAGATTGCGGCGCGAACCGCTGAGCAAGGCCCCCGGGATCGCCGAAGCCGTCGACTGGGCCGAGGCCGCGACCCTCCTCAACAAGGGCGGCGCGCGCTGGCCTGATGCCTTCAAACGCTCGATCGGCGTCGCGCTGAAGGACGAAGAGGACCTGCACTTCATCGCGCCGCGGCTCGATGCCATGCTCGCGGAGGCGACCGCATGAGCATCGAGCCGCAGCTCCCGCGCGCTGCCCGCACCTTTGTTTCCTTCGTCGCCCTGCTGCGCGCCAACGGCTTCGCCGTCGCGCCGGAGCAGACCACCGCGTTCCTCGCGGCGATTGCGCTGCTCGGACCGCGCAAGCTCGAGGACATCAAGCAATCTGCGCTCGCCACCCTAGCCCCTCCGCCCGAGCGCCGCGCCACCTTCGATCGGCTGTTCGACCTGCATTTCCGCGGCAGCGAGGCGATCGAGCGTGCCGACGACGGCGAGGACGACGAGACCGTCCGTCTGCAGGAGGAAGGTCGCGGCGACGAGGAGCCCCTGCTCTCCGACGAGGCCAACGAGTCCGGCCTGACTGCATCGCGCACTGAGGCGCTGGTCGAGCGCCGCTTCGTGCAGCTATCCACGACCGATGCCCTCCGACGCCTGGCACGCGAGGCGCCGCGGCGCCTGCCACGGCGGCGCGGGCACCGCCGCATGCGGGCGCGCCGCGGCCCCTTTGCCGACCTCCGCCGCACCTTGCGCGACAGCGTCCGCAGCGACGGCGAGATCCTGCGGCTCGGCCACATGAAACGGCGGCAACGGCCGCGCAAGGTGTTACTGCTGATCGACGTCTCCGGCTCGATGAAAAGCCGCACCGAGGAGAATATGAAGCTTGCGCATACGCTGGTGCAGGCCGCGCCCAATGTCGAGGTCTTCACCTTCGGCACGCGTCTGACCCGTGTCACCCGCGCGCTGCGGCTGAAACGGCGCGAGCAGGCGCTGAGCGCCGCGGCACATCTGGTCAGCGACTGGGACGGCGGCACTCGGATCGGCGACGCGCTGCAAGCGTTCCTGGCGGTCCCGCGGTTCGGCGGCTACGCCCGCGGCGCCGCTGTGATCATCGTCTCCGACGGGCTCGAGCGCGGCGAGCCGGACGCCCTCCGCGACGCCGTCGCGAAACTGTCGCGGCGGGCGTGGCGGCTGAGCTGGCTGACGCCGCTCGCGACAGGCCCCGCGTTCCGTCCGCAGACAGAAGCGCTGGTCGCGATCGAACGCTTCGTCGACGATCTCGTGGACGGCGGGTCGAGCGCCTCGATCGTCGCCCACGTCCTGGCACTGGGAAGGAGAGCTGCGTGAACGATATTGTCGACGGCCATCATCACATCTGGCGGCAGGCCGACCTGCCCTGGCTGACCGGCCCCATGCAGCCCCGCATCTTCGGACCGTACGAGCCGATCCGGCGCGATTATCCGATCCAGGAATATCTCGACGATCTCAAGGACAGCAGCGTCACCCGTTCCGTCTATGTGCAGACCAACTGGGCGCCCGAGCATTTCGAGGAGGAGACCGCCTGGGTGCAGCGCACCTCCGACGAGCATGGCTGGCCGCACGGCATCGTCGCTTACGCCAATTTTGCGGCCGAGGACGTCCGTCCGCAGCTCGACCGCCTCAAGCGTTATCCGCTGCTGCGCGGGGTGCGCATGCAGCTGCATTGGCACGAGAACCCGCTCTATCGCTTCGCGGCGCGTCCGGATCTCTGCGCCGACCCGACGATCCGTCGCAATGTCGCACGTCTTTCCGATTACGGCTGGAGCTTCGATTTGCAGGTGTTCACGCCGCAGATGCCGGATGCTGCGCAGCTGGCCGAATCCTGTCCCGGCGTGACCTTCATCCTCCAGCATGCCGGCATGCTCGAGGATCTCTCGCCGGCTGGACGGGCGGCCTGGCGCGCCGGGATGGCCCGGCTCGCGAGTTGTCCGAACGTGGTCTCGAAACTATCCGGGCTCGGCACCTTCATCCATCGCAACGATCCCGCGCATATCGCCGCCGTGCTCACCGATACCGTCGCGATCTTCGGCGCCGAGCGCTGCCTGTTCGGCTCCAATTTTCCGATCGAGAAATTGTGGACCAGTTATCGCGAGCTCGTCGCAGCCTTTCGCGGCGCCGCCGCCCCGTTCAGTGCGGAGCAGCAGGATGCGATCTTCAGGACGACGGCGACGCGCGTCTATCGGCTTTGACAGACAAGAAACGAGACGGGAGGGAAACGAATGGCGCTGGAGATCAAGATCCTGGACTACGGCGATATCGAGCTGGAATCGAGCTTCCTGGTGCTCGGCCGCGACTGCGGCCGCACCCGCCGCGTCCTCACGCTCGGCTTTTTGATCCTCGGTGGCAAATATCCTGTTGTCGTCGACACCGGCTATCGCTCCAACCAGATCATGGAGACGCTGGGCATGCGCGGGCTCCAGTATCATGAGAACATGATCGAGAACCAGCTCGCGCGCCACGGCGTTCGCATGGGCGACGTTCGCTTCGTCTGCCACACGCATTTGCATATCGACCATGCCGGCAAGGACGACCTGTTTCCGATGAACACGACCGTCGTGCTCAACCGCAAGGAGCTCGAATATTCCGTCTCCGGCCTGATGCATCCGCAATATCCCGCGCCAGACATCAAGCACCTGATCGACCGGCTGCATACCAAGAGCGCGCTGCGCTTCCTGGACCTCGAGATCACCGGGCCGATCGAGCTGATGCCCGGCGTCTATTGCGACGCCGCCAACGCGCACACCGAGGGCTCGATGAACATCATCGTCGAGACCGCCGACGGCATCGCCACCATCTGCGGCGACGTGATCTACGACTTCAACGACCAGATCGTCACGCCCTTCCATGAGATCCACGATTGGGAGCCGCGTACCACCGGCAACCATGGCACCACCAAGCGCGCGGAAAAGGCGGCGATCAAAAAGCTGCTGAGCAGCTCGCGTTACCTGCTCCCGGTCCACGACCGTCCCGCCAAGATCGAAGGCGGCAATGTCGTGGGGCGTCTGCACGATCAAGTCCCTGGCCCGATCGTGCAGTCGCTGCCCGAGCGCAACTGGTTCCCGGCTTGACGTTGTCGAGGATCGACCGATGACGCATGTGACGTTGCGAAGCGAGTTCGAAACCCTGATCGACCCCTATGCGCCGGTCGCACAGATCGGCACCGGCTTCGACTTCACGGAAGGGCCGATCTGGCATCCGGTCGATCATTATCTGCTGTTCTCGGACATGCCGGCCGACGTGCGGCGGCGCTGGGATGCGCGGCGCGGGGTCGTCGAGGTCAAACGCCCGTCGAACAAATGCAACGGCATGACCTATGACGCCGAGCTCAATTTGATCGTCTGCGAGCACGCGACCTCGTCGCTGATCCGCGAACGCCCGGACGGACGGCGCGAGGTGCTGGCCTCGCATTTCGGCGGCCAGGAGCTCAACAGCCCGAACGACGTCTGCGTGCACTCATCCGGCGCGATCTATTTCTCCGATCCATGGTATGGCCGCATGCCGGTCTATGGCGTCGAACGGCCGCGCCAGCTCGGCTTCCAGGGCGTCTACCGCGTCGTGCCGGGCGGCGAGCCGAAGCTCGTGGTCGAGCGCAATCTGTTCGACCAGCCGAACGGGTTGTGCTTCTCGCCGGACGAGAGGCTGCTCTATGTCAACGACACCGTGCAAGCCCTGATCCGCGTGTTCGACGTCAACAGCGATGGTTCGCTGTCCAATGCGCGCGTGTTTGCGAGCGGCATCAAGTCCGAGCTCGAGCTCGGTCTGCCCGACGGCATGAAGTGCGATCAGCACGGCAATGTCTGGGTCACCGCGCCCGGCGGCGTCTGGGTCTATTCGCCGCGCGGCGAACTGCTCGGCAAGGTCCGCGTGCCGGAGCTGGTCGCCAACCTCGCCTGGGGCGGGCCGGATTTCCGCACGCTCTATCTCACCTCGACGCACTCGGTGTATGCGATCCCGACCCGGGTCGGCCCGCGGCATGAGCCCTATATGAGCGGCCGGCGCGCTGGCGGCGGAACAAGCCCGGGCTCATCGCCAGCCGCACCTATTCTGACCGAGGGCGAGATGCGGCTCGATCCGCAACGCTGCGCCATGATCATTCAGGATCTCCAGAACGACGTCATCATGGACGGCGGGGCTTTCGCCGAGTCGGGCGCGCCGGGTCACGCCAAGCAGCAGCATGTCGTGGAGAATGTGCGGCGCCTGGCGGAAGCCGCCCGCGCCCGCGGCGTCACCATCATCCATGTCTGGTTCGTGGTCGAGCCCGGCGCGCCCGGCGTCACGCTGAACGCTCCGTTGTTCGAGGTCCTGGTCGACAGCAAGGCGATGGTGCGCGGGAGCTGGGGTGCGGCCCCGGTTTCAGGCCTCGAGCCCCGGCCCGGCGATTTCGTGGTCGAGAAGATGCGGATGAGCGCCTGGGAAGGCACGCGGCTGGAGACGATCCTGAAAGCGACCGGCCGCGACATGATCATCAATACCGGCGCCTGGACCAACATGTCGATCGAGCACACGGCGCGGACCGGCGCCGACAAGGGCTATTTCATGATCGTGCCCGAGGATTGCTGCTCGACCATGAATGCCGACTGGCACAATGCCTCGATCAACTTCGCCATGCAGAACGTCGCGGTCGTGACCAGGGCCGATGCCGTGATCAGAGCGCTGGGATGAGCTGTGGCAAAGCTCCTGCACTTGTCCTGCTCGCCGCGCGCCGAGGCCGAATCGACAGCCGGCGCGCGGGTCTTTCTCGATGGCTTCCGCCAGGCCCGGCCGGATTGGGACATTGATGTCGTGGACATCTGGCGTGAACGGATGCCGGAATTCACAGGTCCGATTGTCGAGGCCAAATACGCGCGCATGAAGGCTCAGGTCTTCACCGATGCGCAGCGCGACAGCTTTGCCGAGGCCGAGCGAATGGCGCTACGCTTCTCGCTCGCCGATCGCGTGCTGATCTCGACCCCGATGTGGAACTTCGGCCTTCCCTACAAGCTCAAGCAGTGGTTCGACATCATTGTCCAGCCCGGCCTCACCTTTCGGTTTGATCCGTCGCAGGGATATCTGCCGCTGCTCAAGGACCGGCCGACGCTGGTGATCATCGCCAGCGGCAGCGATTTTGCCACCGGCATGAACCGCGGCCGTATCGACATGGCAACGCCCTACTTACGGGAGATCCTGCGCTTCATCGGGATCAGCAATGTCCGCTTCGTCCTGATCGGTCCAACCACGGGACCACAAGCGCCGATCGATGCCGCCCGCGAACGGGCCCATCAACGTCTCGCTGCAATGGCCGCGACCTTCTGAAGCGCGATGGCGGCGTGTCGAGCCGGATCAGATCAGGCTCGACTTGCCCCGGCTCAGCACCTGGCCTGCGCCTTTGGCGCCGACGATCCGGCCCTCGCTGCAGACCACCTCTCCCCTCGCGATCGTCGTCACCGGCCATCCCGTAACCTCGAAACCTTCCCAGGGCGTGTAATCCGCGCCGTGATGCAGATCGGCCTGCCGGATCGGCTTCTTCAACTTGGGATCCCAGAGAACGATGTCGGCATCGAAGCCGACGCCGATCGAGCCCTTCCGGGGATAGAGACCGTAGATGCGGGCGTGGTTGGTCGCGGTCAGCTCGACGAACTTCTGCAGGGTGATGCGGCCCTTCGAGACGCCTTCGGAGAACAGGATCGGCAGCCGCGTCTCGACGCCGGGGATGCCGTTCGGCACCCAGCGGAACGAGGTACGGGCGTTCGGCGTCAGCTTGCCCTTGGGATCATCGTAGCGGAACGGGCAGTGATCGGACGAGAAGGTCTGGAACACGCCCGACGTAATGCCCTCCCAGATCGCCTCCTGGCTCTCGACATCGCGCGGCGGCGGCGAGCAGACGTATTTCGCGCCCGTAATGTCCATGTTGAGGCCCTTCATGTCGTCGGCCGTCAGCGTGATGTATTGCGGGCAGGTCTCGGCATGAACGGGCAGACCGCGCTGCTGCGCCCAGCGTACCTGCTCCATCGCCTCGCGTCCGGAGACGTGCACGATCATGATGGGAACGCCGATCACCTCGGCATGGCTGATGGCCCGGTGCGTCGCCTCGCGCTCGACCGCCTGCGGCCGCGAGGTGCCGTGATAATACGGCGCGATATGACCTTCGCGCTCCAGCTTGCTGGTCAGGAAACGGATGGCGTCGTAGCCCTCGCAATGGACCATGACCAGCGCCTCCTCGCGGCGCGCGACCTCGAACACTTCGAGCAGCTGCTTGTCGCTGAGCACGAGGTCGTCATAGGTCATGAACACCTTGAACGAGGTGTAGCCGTCCTTGACCAGCGCCGGCAGCTCCTGCCCGAGCACCACGGCAGTCGGATCGGAGATGATGAGATGGAAGGCCGTATCGATGTAGCACTCACCTTCGGCGAGCTTGCGATAGTTCTCGACACAGCTGCGCAGCGAGGTGCCTTTCTCCTGCAGCGCAAAGGGCAGCACCATGGTGTTGCCGCCGGCTGCGGCTGCGCGCGTCGCCGAGGCAAAATCGTCGGCCATCACCACGTCGGGGCCCGAGGGCTGGGAAATATGGACGTGGCTGTCGATGCCGCCCGGCAGCGCCAATAGGCCCGACGCATCGATCTCGCGCGCTGCGCCCGCGATGCTATCGGCGATGCTGACGATGCGGCCGTCGCGAATGCCGATATCGGCGCGAAACTCGTCGCTGGCCGTCACGATGGTGCCGCCGCGGATGGCGAGGTCGAGCTGCGTCACTGATGTCTCCGTCACCTGATATTTGGCATTGTCTGGAAGATCCGTCCCCATTGCGCAAGGGCCGTCACATCGCCGCCGGCGAGGCAGAGGGTCCGCCACAGCGTCACCGCGACCGAATCGAGCACGGCGATATCCAGCTCCCGCTCCAGCGTGGCCGCAAGCGCCGCACCATCGAGATTGGTGCAGAGGATGACGATCGCGTCAGTCCCCTCCGCCGCCACGGCGCGGATCATATCCGTGATCGTCGACGGCGCGACTTCGCCAAAGGAAAAGTTGTCGCGCAAGCCGAGATGCCGCTCGGCATGCGGGGCGATCCCCTCCTCAGCCCAGACGTCGGCAATGCGCCGCTGCACGTCGTCGGTATAGGGCGAGACCAGGCCGACGCGCCTGGCGCCGAGCGCGCAGGCGGCATCGATGCAGGCCAGGGTCGATGTCGTTGCCGGCACATTTGTGCGGGCCGTGATCGCCTCGCACAGGCTGCGGTCGCGGCCGATGCCGAGCCAGCTTGCGGACGTTCCGTTCCAGGCGATCGCGTCGACCTTGGCATCGGCCAGCAGATCTGCCGCCGGCAACATCACCGAGGCATCGAACTGGCTCAGCGCGGCGGCATCGAGCGCGATCTGGGTGACGCGGAAGCGAGAGAAATGCGCGGTGACGCCGGGGGTGCCCGCCAGCATGGCGCTGGTGACGGGCTCGAGCACCGAGTTGGAGGACGGCGTGATCATGCCGAGGCGCTTGCGCATGGCTGACATCGATCACAGTCGCTCCGTTGCCGCAGGGAGCATCAAACGCTCCCTCGAAACGATCATCGGCATCCCCGGCGCCGTGCGCAACCCGCAATTTGCATACTGCATACAATTTGTTCGATATGCATTTGTTTTACGCCACATACGTCGCCTATTTGAGCATCGCGTTCGGCTCGGTATGGCTAGGATGAGTTGCAAGCAGGAAGCCTCGCGTGCAGCAAAAATCCGAAACGAACCCGGCGCGAAAGTCGCCCAAGCTCAAGCGGATGGGCCTGCATGAGCGCGCCGCCGCGCGGATGCGGACGATGATCATTCGCGGCGAGCTGCCGCCGGGCTCGCAGACTCAGGAGACCAAGCTGTCGAAGGAGCTCGGCGTGTCGCGCACGCCCTTGCGCGAGGCGATGAAGGTGCTGGCGGCGGAGGGCTTGATCGAGCTGCGTCCGAACCGCAGCCCGCGCATTGCCGATATCGCGGTCGACGGCATCTCGGAATTGTTCGAGGCGCTCGCCGGGATCGAGCGGCTCGCCGCCGAGCTCGCCGCGGAACGCGCCACCGAGCGCGATCTCGTCCGCCTACGCACGCTGCAGACCCGGATGGAGGGTCATCACCGCAGCGGCAAGCTCGACGATTATTTCGCGATCAACGGCGAAATCCACAACGCCATCGTCCGCATGGCCCGCAACACCCCGCTGCGCGAGGCGCACGAGACGCTGATCTCGCGTGCCGAACGTGCGCGTTATCTCGCGCTCGGCGCCGACAGGCGCTGGAGCAATTCGGTCGACGAGCACGCCGACATCCTGGCTGCGCTCGAAGCGCGCGACGGCGAAGCGGCCGGCCGGCTGCTCGGCGCGCACGTCGCGCGGACCGGCACGGCGCTGCTGGAAGTCCTCGCCGCCTCTCAGGCCAAGCGGCCGGCGGCGTGATCATGAAGCTGCTCCTGCTCAACCCAAATACCAGCACCGAGGTCACGCAGCTGATGCTGGGCGTCGGGCGGCGCGCCGCCTCAAAAGGCACCGAGCTGATCCCCTGCACCGCGACCCGCGGCGTGCCCTATATCGCCACGCGCACCGAAGCGCAGATCGGCGGCGCCATCGCGCTGGAGATGCTTGCCGAGCAGCACAAAAAGGTCGACGCCGCGATCATCGCGGCCTTCGGCGATCCCGGCCTGTTCGCGGCGCGCGAGACCTTCGACATTCCCGTGATCGGCATGGCGGAAGCCGCGATGCTGACCGCGTGCATGGCCGGACGCCGCTTTGCCATCGTTACCTTCGCGCAGGCGCTGGGGCCCTGGTACGAGGAATGCGTCCGCGCCCACGGGCTGTGGGAGCGCTGCGCCGGCATCCGCATGCTGGATACGCCGTTTCAGGCGATCTCCGAGGTCGGCACCGAGAAGGAGGACATGCTGGTCGAGCTCGCCCGGCGCGCCATCGTCGAGGACGAGGCCGATGTGCTGATCTTTGCCGGCGCCCCGCTCTCGGGTCTTGCCGAGCGCGTCGCCGACCGGATCCCTGTCCCCGTGGTCGATCAGGTCATAGCTTCAGTGAAGCAAGCCGAGGCGCTGCATGCGCTGCGTTTGCGCAAGGCCGTTGCGGGCACCTTCCGCCGCCCCGCCGCCAAGCCGACCATCGGCCTTGCCGATGCGCTCGCCGCCCGGCTCGAGCATCGCGACAGCTGATCAGAGAGGCGGCCGGCGATGCGAAAAACCCAATTCGTTCTCGAGCACGCGGCCGAAGGCAAACAAGCGGGATTCGCATCCCGGCGGTGCGACGATCTGCATGCCGAAGGGCAGCACATTCTCCCCGCGCGGCACCGGCACGGTCAGCACCGGGAAGCCGACCAGCGACACGATGAAGGTCACGGCGAGATAGTCGATCGGCGTCTCCAGCGCGGCCCCATCGATGGCCGTGACGTCGGCGATTTCATTCGGCCAGGGCAAGACCGACGCAGCCGGCGCGACCAGGAAATCGGCGCAAGTGAACAGCTGGCGAAAGCTGCGGTAGATCGCGGTGCGGCGCCGCTCGGCGTCGAGGTAGTTCTGCGCGGACAGTTTTGCCCCGGCTTCGATATTCCAGATCACCGTCGGCGTGAGCTCCGCACGCCGCGTTCTCAGCAACTCGCCGTAAGCGTTGGCGATATGCGCGGCGCGCAAGGTGCGGAAGGTTTCGATCGCCTCGCCGCAATCCGGCGAGGACGGCACGACATCGGCGACACGCGCGAGCGCCTCGCACGCCGCCGCGAAGCGGGCACGAGCCTCGCGCGCAACGGGCGCCACACCGAAATCGGGCGTGACCGCAATCCGGGCAGTGTCGGGGACTGGTCGATCATCATCGGTACTGCCGAGCGAGAGCGGATCATGCGGATCGCTTCCGGCGCAGACCGACAACGCGAGTTCGAGATCATCGACACCGCGGGCGAGGAAGCCGTGGGTCGCCAGCATGTCCCAGCCGAGCGGCCGGCGCGGCGATGCAATGCGGCCGGGTGTCGGCCGGATCGAGGCGACACCACAGAAGCTGGCGGGCGTGCGCACCGAGCCGCCGAAATCGGTGCCGTGCGCCAGCGGCACCATGCCGGATGCGACCGCGACGGCAGAGCCGCCGGACGATCCGCCGGAGGTCAGCGCCGGATCGAAGGGGTTGCGTGTCGGCCCGCGCAATCTGTTGGTGCAGACCGCGCCGAAGCCGAACTCCGGCGTGTTGGTTTTGCCCAGAATGACCGCGCCGGCACGCCGCAGCCGCGCCACGACGAGATCATCCTCGGCCGGGATGTGATCGCCGAACAGCAGGGATCCGTAAGTCGTCGCAAGTCCCGCAGTGTCAGTGAGGTCCTTGACCGCAATGGGCACGCCGTGCAGCGGGCCCATCGGCGCAGAGGCGGCATCGCACATCTGCGCTGCACGGCGGGCACCATCCGCATCCACCGTCACGAATGCCGCCAATCGGCTGTCGAGGCTCGCCATCCGCGCCAGATGCGCTTCGACGGCCTGGCGAGGACACTTCGCGCCTTGCAATGGCGCGCGCGAGCTCTGTCGCCGTCAGGTCGCATATCGATCGATCCGATGTCATGGGGTCACCATGCCAAAACGCTCCGCGAAAAGCGACAGTCGCGGGCACGAGACTTGCTTTCTCCTCTGGGGCAACGGGAGGCAACACCATGGTTGATGCGCCAAGCGGCCGATCGCTCGTCGTCGATGCGGTCACCCACCGGTATCCGAGTGGCGCGCTTGCGGTCGAGAACATCAATCTCGACATCAAGGGCGGCGAGATCATTGCGCTGCTGGGTCCGTCCGGCTGCGGCAAGACAACGCTGCTGCGCATCATCGCCGGCTTCATCGCGCAGACGCAAGGGAGGATTATCATCGGCGACGACATCGTCGATGCGCTGCCGCCGAACAAGCGCGCCGTCGGCATCGTGTTCCAGAACTACGCCCTGTTCCCGCACCTGTCGATCAGCGAGAACGTCGCCTATGGCCTCGCCGCCCGCGGCATCGACAAGGCCTCACGTCAGCGCGAGGCGCAGCGCCTGCTGGAGCTGGTGCAGCTGCCTGCTATGGCCGAGCGGCTGCCGCGGCAGCTCTCCGGCGGCCAGCAGCAGCGCGTTGCGCTCGCCCGCGCGCTCGCGATCAAGCCGTCGATCCTGCTGCTCGACGAGCCCTTCGCCGCGCTCGACAAGAATCTGCGGCTGGACATGCAGATCGAGGTCAAGCGGCTGCAGCGCGTTTCCGGCATCACCACGCTGATCGTGACGCACGACCAGGAAGAAGCGCTGTCGATGGCCGATCGTGTTGCGGTGCTGAGCCATGGCAAGCTCGAGCAGTTCGGCTCGCCATCGGACGTCTACGATCGTCCGCAGACGCTGTTCGTCAACACCTTCGTTGGCTCCACCAACCGCATGCCCGGCATCGTGGTCTCAGCGGACCGCACGGCAGCGAAGGTGCGCCTCGATGCCGGCGCGGAGATCATCGCGCGTCCCGCGGGCGGTGCGCTCAGCGAGGGCGGCCGCGTCACCGTCTGCATCCGCCCCGAGCATCTGCAATTCGTCGGCGACGAGACCGGCTTTGCCGGCGTCGTTGGCATGTCGCTGCCGCTGGGCGCCACCGTCGTGCACGAGGTCACCACGGCCGATGGCTCCGGCGTCAAGGTTTCTCAGGCGCGCATCGGCGAGACGCGCGCCCTGGAGAGCGGCGCTGCGGTGCGCCTCGCGCCGCTCGCCCCATCGCTCGCCAACGCCTTTCCCGCAACGCTTTAGATCCAGTCCTTGTCCAGAGGGGAGTTTGATATGATCATGAATCGCAGAAGCCTGCTGACCACGGCGCTCACGCTCGGGGCCATGAAGGCGTTTCCAGGCCTGAGCTACGCCCAGGCGCGTCCGCTGGTGTTTGCGACCTTCACCGGCAGCTGGGAGGAAGCGCACAAGGCCGTGCTGGTGCCGGCGTTCCGCAAAGCCAATGCGGACGCCGCGATGGTGCTCGATCCCATGCTCTCTGTCGACCAGATCGCCAAGGTCAACGCGGCGAAAGCAAATCCGCCCATCGACGTCATGCTGCACGACCCGGGTCCTGCCCTCGTCGCCGTCGGCCAGGATCTGGTCGAGCCTTATCCGGTCGAGAAGAGCGCCTACTACAAGGACCTGATCGCCGAGGCACAGGAACCGATGGGCCCCGCCCCGTTCTTCCAGGTCGTCGGCCTCACCTACAATCCGGAAGCGGTCAAGACGCCGCCAACGTCATGGGCCGATCTCTGGAAGCCGGAATTCAAGGGCCGCGTCGGCATCACCAACCTCAACTCGACACTCGGCACCGGCTGGCTGGTCGAGATCGCCAAGATGCGCGGCGGCTCGGAGGCCAATGTCGATCCGGGCTTCAAGGCACTGGAGGAGCTCAAGCCCAATCTCGCCGCGGTCGCCGCCAATCCCGGCGCGCTCGCGACCCTGTTCCAGCAGGGCCAGATCGACATCTCGCCCGGCAATTTCAACGCCATCCAGATCCTGAAAGCGCGTGGCGTGCCGGTCGAGTTCGTGGCGCCGAAGGAAGGCGCCATCGCCTTCAAGACCACGATTCACATCGTCAAGAACTCACCGAACCGCGAGCTCGCCTTCAAGCTGATCGAGGCGGCCCTGACGCCGGAGGTGCAGACCACGCTGATGAACCCGCCCTACCTGATCGTGCCGACGAATTCCAAAGTGATGATGGGCGGCGAGATCGCGCGCGTTCTGGCCAAGGACACCGCCGAGCTGAAGAAGAAGTTCGTGTTCCAGGACTGGAAGAAGATCAACGAGCAGCGCTCGGCCTGGATCGAACGCTTCAACCGCGAGATCAAGATCTAAAGCCTCGAGGTTCAAGCCATGGGCGCAGCGCCGGCAGCACGGGACGTGACGTCCTACGGAATGGGATTGGCAGCGCCGCTGGCGCTGTTCTTCCTGGTCTTCTTCGTCGCGCCGCTGCTGCAATTGTTCTGGCTCTCGCTCCACAACGACACGGCCGGGCTCCATTGGGGGCTCGGCCAGTACCTGCACTTCCTCACCGATCCCTTCAGCCTCGGCGTACTCGGCTCGACGCTGCTGCTGGGCGCCGAGGTGACGGCCGTCTGCCTCGTGCTCGGCTTTCCCATCGCCTGGCTTTATCAGCGGGTCGGGCCAAAACTTCAGACGGTCATCATCCTGATCGTGCTGCTGCCGCTTCTGACCAGCGTCGTGGTCCGCACCTTCGCCTGGATCGTCATCCTCGGGCGCCAGGGCATCATCAACGCGACGCTGCAATCGCTGGGCCTGATCGATACCCCGCTCAAACTGCTCTACACCCAGTTCGGCGTGGTGATCGCGCTGGCGCAGGTGCAGATGCCCTTGATGACGCTGCCGCTGATCACCGCGCTCGGCCGCATCGATCCCAATCTCGACGATGCCTCCTGCTCGCTTGGCGCCGGAAGCTGGCGCACTTTCTTCCGGATCTTGCTGCCGCTGTCGCTGCCCGGAATCATCGCCGGCTGCACGCTGACCTATGCCGCCGCGATCACCGCCTTCATCACCCAGTCGCTGATCGGCGGCGGGCAGATGCTGTTCATGCCGATGTATCTCTACCAGCAGGCCTCGACGCTGCAGAACTGGCCGTTTGCGGCCGCGATCTCGATCATCTTCCTGCTCGCCGTGCTCGCGGTCGTCTCGGTCTTCACCACGCTCGGCCGCATGTCGCGCGGCTATGGAGGCGCATGATGAGCGGCCGCAAGCGCACGCTCGAGGCGATCA
Organism: Bradyrhizobium yuanmingense; assembly: GCF_900094575.1. Taxonomy (GTDB): domain Bacteria; phylum Pseudomonadota; class Alphaproteobacteria; order Rhizobiales; family Xanthobacteraceae; genus Bradyrhizobium; species Bradyrhizobium yuanmingense. The sequence goes on from NZ_FMAE01000009.1 coordinate 137,368, forward strand.
GCTTCGAGCTCGTCATGACCGTGATCGCGATGATCGCGCTTCTCATCATCATCGCCCCCTCGCTCGTGGTGCTGATCGTCTCCTTCACCAGCGGCTTCTCGCTGCGTTTCCCGCCGCCCGGCTATTCGCTGCGCTGGTACGTCGAGCTGTGGAATGCCTGGCAGCTGCATTTCGCGGCCAAGAACAGCCTGATCGTGGCGCTATGGGCGACCGGCCTGTCCGTTACCCTTGGCGTCGCCGCGGCGCTGGCGATCTCCAGGTCGCGGACGCTGTCGGCGCGGCTGCTCGATTCGCTCTTCATGTCGCCGCTGGTGCTTCCCGCGCTCGCCTTCGGCCTCGCCGCCCTGATGCTGTTCTCGCTGGTCGGCCTGCCCGTGTCGCCGCTGACGCTGGTGATCGGCCACACCGTGGTCTGCGTGCCCTATGTCGTGCGCAACACGGTCGCAGCGCTGGCCCAGCTCGAGCCGACCCTGCTCGAAAGCTCGGCCGTGCTCGGCGCCAGCCGCCTCTACACGTTCCGCCGCATCGTGCTGCCGCTGATCCGGCCGGGCATCATCGCGGGCGCCTTCATCGCCTTCATGTCGTCCTTCGACAACGTGCCGGTCTCGCTGTTCCTGCGCGATGCCGCCACCGACATGCTGCCGATCCGGATGTGGCAGGATCTCGAAGGCAAGCTGGATGTCACCATCGCAGCCCTCTCGGGCGTGCTGATCATCGCCACCGTCGCGCTGGTCGCGGTGATGGAGCGCGTCACCGGCCTGTCGCGGCGGCTGACCAACTGATCAGGCGCCGCGGAACAGCGAATAGCCCCAGCGCGTGAATTTCAGCGGCAGATGAAAATGCTCATCAACGTTCTTGATGCGAAAGCGGAACGGCGTCACGGTGAGGAAACCGTCGCGCTCGCCAAAGAACTCGCCGAGATGAAACAGCACCTCGTACGCGCCTTCCGTCACACCGGCACCTTGCGCGACGGCATGATCGAGCACGCCGTTGGCGCCGAGCCGCCCGTCGGCGATGCGCTGGGACTCCGGATCGATCCGCCAGATCTCGACGCGCAGCCCCTGCGCCGGACGCCCGCTCGCGACATCGACCGCGTGAATGGAAATACCGCCTGCCACAATGTTCCTCCCATGAGCACGCCGCCATGGTAGACGGAAACACGGCCGCTCGGCCAGCACCCGCGCTGCTGCCGGCCCTGGGCGCGATGACCGCGCTTCAGGCCCTGGTCGCGCTGGCCTTGTTCGCGCCCGGCGTGGTCGCCCCGCGAGCCCATATCGAGGTCTGGCAGCTCTCGATGTTCTCCGCCGCCGTGTTCGCGGTCGGCATCCCCGCCTCGTTCTGGGGCGGCGGCTTCATCGCGCGCCTTGGCTCGCTGCGGATCGCGAGCCTGTGCGCGGCGGCCATCGTCGTCGGCATGGCGCTGGCTTCGCTCGGGACGAGCGCCGCCCTGCTGGCTGCGGGCCTGTGCATCGGCCTCGCTATGGGACCCGAGACGCCGGCGAGCGCGGCGCTGCTGGCGCGGCTCGTCACTGCCGAGCGGCGCGCCTTCGTGTTCTCGGTGCGCCAGACCGGCAACCAGATCGGCGCCGTTTGCGGCTCGCTGGCCCTGCCCGCGATCGCCATCGTGTTCGGACCGGTCTGGTGCTATGCGGCCGTTGCTGCCTTGGCGCTACTGGCGATCGCGCTGTTCGAACGGTTGCGGCCGGCCTATGCCGGCAAGGTCGCCCCGCCGCCAAAGCTCGATCTCCGCGCGCGGGCGGCGCTGGTGATCGCGGACCGGCGGATCGCGATGCTGGCGCTGGCCTCGATGCCGTTCAGCGCGATGCAGGTGTCGCTCAACACGGTCTTCGTCACGCTCGGCACACGCGAGCTCGGCCTCAGCCATATCGAATCCGGCATGGCGCTCGCCTGCGCGCAAGCCGGCGGCCTGATCGGCCGTCTCGGTTGGGGCTATGTCGCCATGCGGCTCGATGCCTCGCGCGCCGTTCTCGTCGTCATCGGCCTCGGTATGGCCTTCTGCGCCGCGCTGCTCGGCCTGAATGGCGCTTCGCTCGGCCGCAGCGGACAATTCATCATTGCCGCATTGTTCGGCCTGACGGCGTCGGGCTGGAACGGCGTCTTCGTCGCCGAGATCGCCCGCCTCGCCCCGCAGGACCGGATCGGCGAGACCACCGGCGCGGTGCTGACCGCGTCCTATGCCGGTCTCCTTGCCGCGCCCGCGCTGGTGTCGATCCTGGATCGCGTGGCCAGCCTCGGCATGGCCTTCTTCGCCCTGGCGTGCCTTGCCCTTGGCGGTACATTGGCGTTGATCTGGGGAGGCCATGACAACGCGGACAAATAGCGCGCGCGAGACCGTTGCCGACGTCAGCGCCGGGCGGACCAATGCCGTCGAGACCGCGAAAGCCGCGCTCGGCCGCATCGAGGCCGCCAAGCCCTTGAACGCGGTCGTCACAATCGATCCCGCCCGCACGCTGGCGGATGCTGCGGCGGTCGATGATTGCCTGCGTATGGGCGAGATCATGCCGCTCGCCGGTGTTCCCGTGATCGTCAAGGACAACGTCTGGGTCGGCGGCTGGCGCGTGACGCAGGGCTCGCGCTTGTTCCACCATTTCATCGCGCCGCGCGATGCCATCGCGGTCGAGCGGCTGCGCAAGGCCGGTGCCGTCGTCGTCGGCATCGGCGCGACCTCCGAGTTCGCCTGCAAGGGCGTCACCACCTCACAGCTGTACGGGCCGACGCGGCATCCGCTCGATCCCGCGCTGACGCCAGGCGGTTCATCGGGCGGCCCGGCCGCAGCGGTTGCGGCCGGCCTGGTGCCGCTCGCGATCGGCACCGATGCGGGCGGCTCCAGCCGCAGGCCGCCGGCTCATGTCGGGGTCGCGGGCTTCAAGCCGTCCTATGGCGCGATCCCCTATGGGCCGGGCTTCGCCGAGCCCTTCTTCGGCCTCTCCGTCATCGCGCCGATCGCATCCGATGCGACGGACATGGCGCTGGCGTTTGAAGCCATGGTCGGCGCGGATCCGCGCGATCCGGAGTCTGTCGTCGTTGCGCAGGAGGCCAAAGACGTCGGCGGTCAGCGCATCGCGTTCTCGCCGCGCCTTGGGCTCGACGTCGCGATCGACGACGTCGTCGCGAATGGCCTCGGCGCCGCCGTTGGCCGGCTTTGCGCCGCAGGTTTGCACATTACACAACGCGATCCCGCCTGGCCGGCAGGCGCCACGGAGGATGCGATCATGCCGCTGCAGCATGCGGGGCTCGCGGCACTCCACGGCGAACGCTTTCGCAACGATCCGACTGTCTTCGATCCTGACATCGCCAAGCAGATCGAGCGAGGTCTGTCCTGGTCGGGTGCGGACGTTGCAGCGGCGCTGCTCGCCAGCACCGCGATCGCCAATGCCTTCGCAGCGTTCTTCACCGAAATCGACCTGCTGCTGACGCCGACCGTCCCCTGCGTCGCCTGGCCGCTGACGCAGCTCGGCCCTGATATGATCGGCGGAAAGCCGGCAAGCCCGCGGGCCCACGCGGTGTTCACGCCCTTCGTCAATCATGCCCGCCTGCCGGCGATCTCGATTCCGTGCGGAACGGATCGGCGCGGGCTTCCCTTCGGCCTTCAGATCATCGCGGCGCGCGGGCAAGACCGCTCGCTGCTCGCAGCAGCGCAAGAGATCGAAGCGATCTTGCGTAGTGCCTGACGCAAACGGAGAGTCCCCATGGCTGAGAACGCTCATTCGACAATTCGACCGCTCGACCCCCGCGACCGCTGGTCCGAGCTGTCTCGGGCGGAACGCAGTGCCGCCTATGACAACAACGCGGCGGTCAAGAACAGCCCGGCCCTGATCGCCGAGCGCAACGAAGCCTCAAGCCGGCTGCGGGGCTCGCTCAAGTCCCATCTCGACCTGCCCTACGGCGAGCGGGCGAATAACAAGATCGACCTCTACCCGGCCGCAAAGCCTGATGCGCCCTGCCTGGTGTTCCTGCACGGCGGCTACTGGCAGCGCAACTCGCGCGAGCTGTTCGCGATGCTGGTCGAAGGCGTCGCCGCGCATGGCTGGTCGGTTGCGATTCCCGGCTATTCGCTGGCGCCCGAGGTGTCCCTCACCGACATCGTCGCCGAGATCCCGCGCGCGCTCGACTGGCTCGCGGCGCACGGCGCGTCCCATGGAATTGCCGGGCCGGTCGTGCTGTCGGGCTGGTCCGCTGGCGCCCATCTCGTCGCAATGGCGCTGGATCATCCGCGTGTCCATGCGGGGCTCGCGCTCTCGGGCGTCTACGATCTCGCGCCGATCCGCGATACGGGGCTGAACGAGGCGCTGAAGCTGACGGACGCGGAGATCGCCACGCTGTCGCCACTGCGCCTGCCCGTCACCCGGAAGCGTCTCGACATCGCCTATGGCAGCAGCGAGCTGCCGGCGCTCGTCTGCGATTCCATCAATCTCTACGACAGGCGCGTGGCTGCGGGAGCGCCGGGCAAGCTCATCTCGGTCGAAGGCGCCGACCATTTCACCATTCTCGAGGCTTTGCGCCGCCCGGACGGAGTCCTGGTGGAGGCTGCGCAGCGGCTGCTGGACTAAACTTCGAGAACAACCCCATGCACAGTAGCGATGTCGTTGTTTGCAAAGGCGAATTGTTTGAGGGCCGATCGACACCGCCGCCGCCGCTTTGACTCGTCGGGCAAAACAGGGGCATGATGTCATCATCGCCCCGGCTGCCGCTCCTGCATCTCAATCCAGATTCGCTCGCCCGTGATCCGCACCGGATAAAGCCGCAGCGGCCGGCTCGGCCATCCCGCGGTGATTGCGCCATCGCGCAAATCGAACGACGCCGCATGGCGGGGACAATTGAGGCGCCCGGCCGTCACCTGCCCCAAGGCCAGATCCGCCTGCTCGTGCGGGCATGCACGTTCGCAGGCGACGACGTCGCCCTCGTTCCAGATCACGAGCAGGTCGCGCCCGGCGACGCGGACGATCGTCTCCGCCTTCAACCGGTCGAGATCGCAGACGGCAATCCACCCGGCGTCGTCACCCACCGAGATAGGCCTTGCGCACATGCTCGTTCGCGATCAGCTCGGTCCCGGCACCCGACAGCACGATGCGGCCGTTCTCGAGCAGATAGGCATGATCGCACATCTCGAGCGCAGCGAAGGCGTTCTGCTCGACCAGCAGCACCGTGGTGCCGGCATCGCGAATGCCGCGGATGATCGCAAAGGTGCGCTCGACGATGTTGGGGGCGAGCCCGAGCGACGGCTCGTCGAACATGATCAGGCGCGGCCGCGACATCAGCGCGCGGCCGATCGCAAGCATCTGCTGCTCGCCGCCCGACAGCGTGCCCGCCGCCTGCCGGCGCCGCTCGGCGAGCCGCGGGAATTCCGAGTAGATACGGTCGCGGTCGGCCGCGATCTCGCCCGAACGACGCCGGAGGTAAGCGCCCATATCGAGATTTTCCTCGACGCTCATATGCGGAAACACGCGCCGCCCTTCCGGACAATGCGCGATGCCGCTCGCCAGCACGCGCGGCGGCTTCGCGCCGGTGATGTCGATGCCCTCAAACTTCATCTGGCCCGAGCGCGGCGCCACCAGGCCGGAGATCGCGCGCAGCGTCGTGCTCTTGCCGGCGCCGTTGGCTCCGATCAGGGCGACCAGCTGGCCGGCCTTCACGTCGAGCGAGATGCCGCGCAGCGCGGTGACGCCACCGTAGCCGCAGACCATGTCGCGTATCTCAAGCACGTCCTGCTCCATGTCCAAGATAGGCTTCGATGACAACAGGATTGTTGCGGATCACATCGGGCGTCCCTTCGGCGATGATGCGGCCATAGTTGAGCACCACGATACGGTCCGAGACGGTCATCACCATCGGCATGTCGTGCTCGACCAGCAAAATCGTGATGCCGCGGTCGCGGATGCTGCGGATCAGCTCGACGAAACGGTGCGTCTCCGAGGCGTTCATACCGGAGACGGGCTCGTCGAGCAGCAGCATCGACGGCTCCGCCGCCAGCGCCAGCGCGACACCGACCAAGCGCTGCTCGCCGTAGGAGAGCGAGCCCGCCGCATCGTGGGCGCGGCGTTCGAGCCCGACCCATTCGAGCAGCTCGCTCGCGCGCTGCCGCAGCTTGCGCTCCGAGGCGCGCGCGCCTGGCAGGCCGAGGATGGCGTCGAGCAGCCGGACCCGGCCCTGCCGGTGCAGGCCGATCAGGAGGTTTTCATAGACGGTGTCGTTCGGGAATACGCTGGTGCGCTGGAAGGTGCGGATCAGACCGAGATCGGCGATCTCGTGCGGCTTCAATCCGGCGAGCGCAGTGTTGCGATAGGTGACGCGGCCGGCGCTCGGCGTCAGGAAACCGGTCATGACGTTGAAGGCGGTGGTCTTGCCGGCGCCGTTCGGCCCGATCAGGCTGACGATCTCGCCCTCGCCGACCTCAAAGCTCATGTCGGAGATCGCGACGAGGCCGCCGAAGCGGACGGCGACCTGATCGATGGTCATGGCGATGCTGCGCGCCGTCATCACGCCGGCTCCTTGGCACCGGTTTCACTGAGCGCGACCGGCGCCAGCGCCGTCGTCCCGCTCCGTCGCCGGGTCAACCGCTGCGCCAGCGACGGCACGATGCCGCGCGGCAACACGAACAGGATGGCGATCAGCACGCCGCCATAGGCGATCCACTGCGCTTCCGGCGCCATCACAGGCCGCAGCGCGACCGGCAATAGGCCGAAGATCAGGCCGCCGACGACGGGACCCGCCAGCGAGCCCTTGCCGCCGCTGATGACCATGATCACCATGGTGACGGTGTTGATGAAGGCGAAGACTTCAGGGTCGATGATCCGGATGTAGTGCGCATAGAGGCTCCCGGCCGCGCCGGCGATCGCGGCGGAGATCACCGCAGCAATCGTCAGCGTCCTGGTCACGTCGATGCCAACGGAGACGGCGAGCGTTTCGTTCTCCATCAGGCCACGCATGGAGCGGCCGAAATGGGAATGAACGAGGCGTGCGATCAGGAGATAGGCGATGAGCGCAACGACCAGGACGAGATAATAGTTGTGGAATTTCGTGCGCAGCGTCAGCTCGCCAAAGCCGGGCAAGGGCAACGCGACGGACGGAATATTGGTCAGCGCCAATGGACCCTGCGTCAGCTCGACCCAGTTCAGCGCGACCAGCCGGACCACCTCGGCAAAGGAGATCGTCACAATGACGAAATAGGCGCCGCGGACGCGGAACGACAACAGACCGACGAAATAGCCGCACAATCCTGCAATCAAAATTGCCAGCACGAAGCCTACGATCGGCGGCCATGGTGTGTGGACAAGACGAAAACCCCCTAGCAGGCCGATGTCGAAGCCGAGCGATGTCAGTGCGCTGACATAGGCGCCGATGCCGAAGAAGGCGATATGGCCGAGGCTGAGCTGGCCGGTGAAGCCGAGCAGCAGATTGAGACTCATCGCGCCGATGACGAAGATGCCGGTCGTGATCAGCGCGTTGAGCAGATAGGGATCGCGCAGCCAGAGCGGCACCGAGGCAAGCGCCGCGACGGCGAGAATGGTGACGATCGCCTTCATCCGACGCGCTCCGCGCGGGCGAACAGGCCGGTCGGCCGGAAGATCAGCACCGCGATGATGATGAGAAAGCCCATGGCATCGCGGTAGCCTGACGAGACGTAGCCGGCGCCGAGCTCCTCGGCCAGCGCAAGGATGAAGCCGCCGATCACCGCGCCCGTGATGTTGCCGAGGCCGCCGAGGATGACGATGGCGAAAGCCTTGACCGCGGCGAGATCGCCCATCTGCGGAAAGATCACGTAGACCGGCCCGAGCAGCGCGCCGGCGGCGGCGGCGAGGCTAGAGCCGATCGCGAAGGTCGAGGTGTAGATCATGTCGACGTTCACGCCCATCAGCGACGCCGTGTCATGGTCCTGGAACGTCGCCCGCATCGCGCGGCCGAGGCTGGTCTTGTTGATGAGCAGATACGTCACAAGGATCAACATGGCCGCAGCGGCGAGCACGAACAGGCGCAGCCAGGAGACGGAGACCGGCCCCAGCACCAGCGGCGCCTCCGGGAATGGCGTCGCCACGGATTTCGCGACGCCGCCCCAGATCCACAGCGTGCCCGACTGCATCGCGATCCAGGCGCCGATCATCACCAGCATGGTGGTGTCGATGTCGGAGCCGCGCAGCGGACGCAGCAAGGTCAATTCGATGGCCGCACCCAGCAGCCATCCGGCCAGCACGGCCACGGGTAGCGCGAGAAAGAAGTTCAGCCCGAACTGCTGCACCACGATGAACATGATGTAGGCGCCGAACGTGTAGAGCACGCCATGCGTGAAGTTCACGACGTTCATGATGCCGAAGATCAAGGTCAGCCCGATACCCAGCAGCGCATAGGTGCCGCCGAGCACGAGCATGTTGATCAAATGCTGGAGGAATTCGCTCAAGGCCGTTCCTGGATATTCTGGATGCCGGCGAGGGCCGCGATGTGCCGCCCTCGCCTGCGAACAAGCGCGTCAGAGCGTCTTCATCTCGATCTTGCCGTCGGCTATCTCGATGAGATAGACGTTCGGCTGGCTCTGACCGCTTTCCTTGCCCTCAGGGCCCGACTTGCGGAACACGATGTCGCCGTTCAGCCCCTTGATGTTGATGTTCCAGAGCGCCGCCTTGATCGCGGCAGGCTCGGCCTTGCCGGCCTTCTCGATCGCGGCGGCGACGGTGCGGATGCCGTCATAGCCGCGAAAACTCTCGGTGCAGCCGGCGAAGTCGAAGCCGCGCTTCTTCCATTCCGCGATGAAATAGTTGGTGGCTTCCGGGTTCGGCGTCTTGTCCGGGAACCAGGGCAGGAAGGTCGTCAGATGCATGGTGCCGTTGGCGGCCGCTCCCGCCTGGGCGATGATCTGGTCCGGGTTCTGCGAGCCGCCGGTGGTGATGATGCGCTTCTTCAGGCCGAGCGCAGCGGCCTGCTTGAAGATCAGCGTGAGCTGGTCGACGGCGGTGGTGACGATGACGGTCTCGGAGTCCGAGCTCTTGATCTTGGACAGCTGCGCGCTCATGTCCTGCGCGCCCTGGTCCATGGTCTCGACCAGGCCGATGCCGATGCCCTTCTCCTTCATCATCTTGCTGAAATCCTCGGCGGTGCCGCGGCCCCAGTCGTTGTTGATGACAAGGAAGTCGACCTTTTTCAGCGCGAGCTTGTCGACGATGTTCTTGAACGCGGCCGCCTCGATCGCGGAGGGCGGCGAGATGCGGAAGATGAAGGGATTGCCCGTCGTCGTGATCTTGCCGGAGGACGAGGTCTCCACCACCATCGGCGTCTCGTATTCCATCAGCTTCGGCATCACCGCGAGCGTCAGGCTCGAGCCCCAGGCGCCCATCAGGACCGGCACCTTGTCGCTTGTGATGAGCTTCTCGGCGACGGCGGCGGCCTCCGTCGGGTTGCTCTTGTTGTCCTCGATGACGAGCTCGATCTTCTTGCCGAGGATGCCGCCCTTGGCGTTGATCTCGTCGGCGGCGATCTTGGCACCGTTGACGACGTAAGTGCCTGAGGCCGCGAACGCGCCGGTGAGCGGCTCGTTGACGCCGATCTTGATGGTCTGCGCCCCCGCGGCGCCGCCGAACAAGGCCGTCGCCAATGCGATTGCCGGAACCAGTCCGAGTGTTCGTGTCATGTTTGTCTCTCCAAATCCCACGCTGTTGATGTCAGGGCAGTCCAGGCTTCGTCACTCCGCGGCGCCGGTTCGCCGATCATTCCGCGCCACCTCTTCCGAAGGTGCGGCGAAATATTTGCGCGAGCCGGGCTCGCAAGACGTCCGATGCAATCGACCAGAAGCTGAGCTCCGCCGAACCTGCCTGCCCCGACGAGGCGCCGGACATGTGGCGGTCGAGATTGGCGGCGAACTCCGCAACGAGACGTTTTGCAAGGTCTCGCACGAGGCCGGGACGACCGACCTGAGCCAGCATTCCCGTGAGCGTGTAGCCGATCGACAGTTCGACCGCGGTCGCCGCGCCGCCTTCCAGTGGCAGCAGGCGGTAACGGATCTCGCCCTGCGTCGCCGAATGGCTGCGCTGGTCGGTGCCGATGCCGACGATGCGCCCCGAGAGTGTCGCGGGATCCCGCTCGACGCGCGCGGCACCCTCGAAGCTTGCTCCGACCGGACCGAGCCTGACGCGGACCGATCCTTCGACGCGCTCCGGCTTTGGTGTCGACGACAGCGATACGCCAGGGAGGCAGGCGGCAATGCCTGCAATATCCTCGAACATCGCGAACACCTTTGCCGGCGGATACGGCAACGTGAAGCGCTGATCGAGCACGGTTGCCGGCGTGAAGTCGGGGATGCTGCTTGGGGTGGCACTTTCCAGTGCCGGAGCTGGCGCGTGCCGCGCAGGCCGCAACTCGTTCCGGGCGGTTGCCGCTCGCCCCGAGCCGGCAGGACCAAGGACGGTCCGACCCCCATCCGCCATCGGCGCGACGTTGCGCGCGCGCCTTGCCTCGATCACGGACTGCACCGCGCGCACAATGCCGACATAGCCGGTGCAGCGGCAGAGATTGCCGCTGAGGCCAATGCGAATCTGGCGCTCGTCGGCGTCGGGCAGACGCAGCACCAGGTCGCGCGCCGAGACCAGCATGCCGGGCGTGCAATAGCCGCATTGCAGGGCATGCTCGCGGGTGAAGGCAGCGCGCAGCTCGGTCGTGATCTCGTCCTCATCGAGGCCTTCGATCGTGGTGACATCGGCGCCCTCGCAGGCCGCCGCATAGGTGATGCAGGAGCGCGCCGGCACGCCGTCGAGCAGCACGGTGCAGGCGCCGCAGACGCCGTGCTCGCAGCCGAGATGGGTGCCGGTGAGATCGAGCCTGTCGCGGACGAAATCGGCAAGACTGGTGCGCGGCTCGGCGTGCAGCTCCACCGCGCGGCGATTGACCTGAAGCGCGATCGTGGTCATGCCGCGGCCTCCAGAACGGCGCGCCTCAGCACGCTGACATGGATGTGGCGCTGCGCGGCATCGTCGATGCCGGCGCTTGCGAGCAGGGCATCGGCGGCACGGACATCGAAGCGCTGCTTGTAGTCGGCGGCAATCCGGCCGCCGAACAGCTCGGCATTCGTGACGACGATCGGCGGCGTGTCGATTGCACCGATCACGATACGCGCCGAGGCGGCGGCGGGATCGACCAGCACCGCACCGATCGCGTGGGCAAATTCGCCGGTCTTGCGGCAGCTCTTGGCATAACCCCAATGCGCCGTCGCCGATCGCGCCGGCACGTGGACCGCCTCGACGATCTCGCCGGCATGCAGCGCAGGTTCCAGCGCACCGACCACAAACGCTTCGACCGCCATCGATCGCGCACCGGCAAGACTGCGCAATGTCACGCGCGCACCCAGGGCCGCCAGCGCCGAGATCCAGTCCGCGGCGGGATCGGCATGGCTGAGCGAGCCGCCGATCGTGCCGCGATTGCGGACCGCGCGATAGGCGATGTTGGCAGCGACAGCCCGCATGGCGCCGCGGGTCACGTCGGCCGTGCGGCCGTCCTCGATATCGGCATGGGTGACGAGGGCGCCCAGCACGAGCTCGTCGCCGGAGACCTCTGCGCGCTTGAGCTCGGCAAGGCCGGAAATGTCAATAATCAGCTCCGGCTGCACCAGCCGCAGATTGAGCATCGGGCCGAGCGATTGGCCGCCGGCGATGATCTTCGCCGATCCGCCGCTTGCGGCCAGCATCGAGAGAGCCGCATCGAGATCGCGCGGGCGCTCGTAAGCAAAGGGCGCCGGTTTCATGCCGCGCTCCTCTCAGCCGCACGCGCGGCCAGCACCGCCGCGACGATGCGATGCGGCGTGATCGGCGACTGCATCAGCTCGACGCCGAGCGGGCGCAGCGCGTCGTTGACGGCATTGGCGATTGCGGCGGGCGGTGCGATGGCGCCGCCCTCGCCGATGCCCTTCACCCCGAATTGCGTATAGGGCGACGGCGTCTCCATGTGGTCGAGGCGCGCGGCCGGGACCTCGGTCGGGCCGGGCAGCAGGTAATCCGCGAGCGTCGTCGCCAGCGGCTGGCCGGAGGCGTCGAACGGCATTTCCTCATAGAGCGCGGTGCCGATGCCTTGCGCGAGGCCGCCATAGATCTGGCCGTCGACGACGAGCGGATTGACCAGCACGCCGCCGTCCTCGACGATCACATAGTCGAGGATCTCGACCTCGCCGATATCAGGATCGACCGCGACCACGGCTGCATGCGCGGCATAGCTGAAGGTGCCGCTGTCGCGCACGGGCTTGTAGCCTTGGGTGACCTCGAGCCCGCCGGGATCCACGTCTGGCGGCAAATCCTGCGGGCGGCGGTACCAGGTGTGGGCGATCGCCTTCAGGCTGACGCTGCCGTTGACGCCGCGAACCTCGCCGTTCTGCAACACCACGGAGGCCGGATCGTGCTGCAACAGTTTCGCGCCGATGCGGCGCGCACGTTCGCCGAGTTCGCGGCAGGCCGTCGCGACCGCACCACCCGCCATCACCATCGAGCGCGAGCCCCAGGTGCCGGTCGAATAGGGCGTCATCGCGGTGTCGCCGAGGACGATGCGGATGTTTGCGACATCCACGCCGAGGATTTCGTGCGCGACCTGGGCGAGCGTCGTCTCCATGCCCTGCCCGTGCGAGTGCACGCCGACGCGCAGTTCAAGGCCACCGTCCGGCGTCAGGCGCGCCGAGGCCTGCTCATGGCCCGGCACCATCGGGATGCCCCAGCCGGAATAGACCGAGGTGCCGTGCGCGGCCTGCTCGCAATAGATGGAGATGCCGACGCCGATGCGGCGGCCGTCGGCCTCGCCCTGCTTTTGCCTGGCGCGGATGGCGTCGATGTCGATGGCCGCGAGCGCGCGGCGCATCGCTTCCGGATAATCGCCGCTGTCGAAATGCTTCCTGGTGATGTTGTCGAACGGCATCTGCTCGGGACGCACCAGATTGCGCAGCCGCACCTCGCCGGGCTCGAGGCCGGCTTTCGCCGCCACGAGGTCGAGCATCAGTTCCAGCGCAAAGCAGACGCCGGTGCGCGCGACGCCGCGATAAGGCAGGATCGGGCATTTGTTGGTGGCGACCGAGAAGGTGCGGCAGCGATAGGCCGGCATCTTGTAGGGACCGGGCAGGATGCTGGCGACCTGCGCGGCTTCGAGACACGCGGAGAACGGATAGGACGAGTAGGCGCCAGAATCCACCGTCGCTTCGCAATCGATGCCGCGCAGCGTGCCGTCACGGTCAGCATAGACCGTGATTTTGTAATGATGTTCGCGGCAATTGGAGCTGGCGACGAGATGCTCGCGCCGGTCTTCGAGCCAGCGCACGGGATGGCCGCAACGCATCGTCAGCCAGGACAGACAGACCTCTTCGGGCAACAAAATTCCCTTGTGACCGAAACCACCGCCGACGTCGGGCGAGATGACGCGGATCTGGCCCTCCTCCATGTCGAGGCATTCGGCGAGGCCGCTGCGCGTGATGTGCGGCATCTGGGCCGCCGAATGCAGCGTGAGCTGGTCGAGCCTCTTGTCGAAGTTCGCGACCACGCCGCGGCCTTCCAGCGGCGACATGCATTGCCGCGCCGTCGAGATCTCGCGCGTCACCTTGATCGGCGCATCGAGCGCGGCGGAGATGTCGACCTCGTAATTGGTCTCCAGGAAGACGTTGTCGCCCCAATGCTCGTGCACGAGCGCCGAGCCGGGCTCGCGCGCCTTCAGCATGTCATGGATCGCCGGCAGCTCCTCCAGATCGAGCGTCACGGAGGCCGCGATGTCCTCGGCCTCGGCGCGGGTCGGCGCGAGGCACATCGCGACGAGCTCACCGACCTGGCGCACCTTGCCGGTGGCGAGCACCGGCTGCTCCGAGATCTTGAAGCCCGGCAGGCCCGACACCGCACGGATCGGCTTGATGCCGACGAGATCGGTCGCCGTGAACACGCTGCCGCGATGGCGTTCGGGCACATGGATGCCGCGGATGCGCGCATGCGCCAGCGGGCTGCGCACGAAGGCGACGTCCTGAAGGCCGGCGAGCCTGACGTCGCCGACATATTGGCCGCGGCCGCGCATCAGGCGGTCGTCTTCCTTGCGCGGGAGCCGCGCGCCAACGCCCTGCCCCGTCTTTCCGTCCGGAAATTCTCGCTCGCTGCGCAACTTCGCGTTCTCCTTCACCGCCCGGCCTTATGCCGCGACGGCCTGCGGCAGGATCGGCGCGACCGCGTCGAAGCGGGTGCCGGCGCGCAGGCAGAAGGCTGGCTGCAGCAGGCGCTCGGCAATCACCTCGTTGTTCTCGTTGTCCTTCAGGACGAAACGGCCGTTTCTCTCCGTGAGCACGGAGACGTCGGCGTCCATGCCGATCTTGAGCGCGCCGATCTCGTGGCTGCGGCCAAGCATTCTTGCGGGATTGGCGGTGACCATCGGCACCACCTGTTCCAGCGACAGGCCGAGCGCCATCATCGAGCTCATCGCCTGGACCAGGCTGAACTTGGCCTGACCGGCAAAGGGATGGTTCTCATCGTCCTCGTGCTGGTCGGGCGTTCCGGCCGGCGCGGGCACATGGGTGTTGTAGCCGTGGATGTCGGCGCCGAGCGTGGTCGGAATGATTCCGGCGGCGATCGCCTTCTTCGCGAGCCGATAGGAGAAATGGCTGCCGTGGCCGACGTCGACCTTGAGGCCGCGGTCGAGCGCGGCCTGGATCACCGGATGCACCTCGCCCTCGCGATTGACGAAGCCGCCGGGATGGCGCGTGAAGGGATGAGCGAGGATGTCGCCCTCGCGCAAGAGCGGGATCACGCGGGTGAGGATGGTGTCGGCGTCCTCGCCATTGGCGCCGCTCTCGGGCAGGCCCCAGAGCTGGCCGAAATGCACATAGACCGGCAGGTCGGCGCGCTTGCCGATCTCGGCCGCCATCTCGATCACGCGAATGCCCCAGCGCGCGAAGCCGCCGATCTCGGCATGGGCCTTGATGCCGCGCACGAGATCGAGATTGGCGGTTGCCGCCTTGACGGTCGCATCGATGTCGACGCCGTCGGGGCTGTAGAGCTGCGGATAGAAATGGCCCTCGAGGCCGCCGACGAGATAGGCGGAGATAAACGCATAGACGCGCGAGGCCGAGGCTTCCGCGATGAAATGGCGGAAACCCGGCAGCGTCATGCAGGACGGACCGCCCTGGTCGACCAGCGTGGTCACGCCGGACTGCACCCCGACCATGTCGGGGTTCATGCCGAAACGGCCGGAGACATATTGATAGACGTGCGCGTGGGTGTCGATCAGCCCGGGCAGCACGAGCTTGCCGCTGACATCGGCGACCTCCTTCGCGCTGGTCGGCAGAATGTCGGATGCGACCGCCGCGATCTTGCCATTGCGGATGGCGACGTCCTTGAGGCCATCGACGCCGGAGGCCGGACAGATCACGCGGCCACCCCGGAGCAGAAGATCGAAGCTGGCAGTGACGGACATGGCGCTCTCCTCTTCTTGCGAGGGGCGACGGCTTCGTCCCTCGAATTACGAAGCATGCTTCGCATTTTGACAAAAGCAAGCATCGTGCCATGATCCCGATGTGGCAGGCGCACTCGAATCGAGCTAAGCGCGGCAGGGTTTCGGCTTGGGAGTGTGTGCATTGCGGCAAGCGAAGACACGTCGCGGCGGGACGCGGCACCGCCCCTGGCCCTTGTCGGAACGGCCCGGCTATCTGATCCGCCGGCTGCACCAGATTCACGTCGCGCTGTTTCAGGAAGCCTGCGGCGAATTCGAGGTCACGCCGCTGCAATACAGCCTGCTCTCGGCGCTGGCGGTGCGAGAAACCGCCGATCAGACCACTTTGGCGGCCGATATCGCGCTCGATCGCACTACGACGACCGGTGCGTTGAAGCGTCTCGCGGCGCGCAACCTTGTCGAGCGCGCGGTGAACAAGGACGATCGGCGCGCGCGATTGTGCCGCCTGACGCCGGCCGGCGCCGCGCTGCTGGTTAAAATCGAGGGCGCGGCACGGCGGGCGCATCGCGCAACGCTCGGTGATTTGAGCCAGCGGGAACAGGCCCTCTTCATCGAGATGATGCAGCGCATCGTGGCCGGCCATCCCAGTCGCGACAGCGCCGCTGCCCTATTCGACTAGAGGCGAGTGCTGCGCTTTTGAGTTGGGCTGCTTAATTTATCATCGTACCGCTGCCCGGCCGTGCATCGATCGCCGTCAACCGGCGGCGGGTCCGGTGTGCTGCGGCAGGCCGGCGCGTCGGCATGGCCGGCGCTTAAAAACGCAGTCGCATCCGAGGCGAGCCTCGCTGCGTCCGGCATCGAAACGCGCCCGGCCCGGCCGCTCCGCAACCCATGGCACGATTTATGCTGCGATGATGCGAAGCGTGCTTCGTATTGGGGGATGCCATGACGGATTCCGAACTTCGCGCTGATATTCACAGCATCGAGCCAATTCCCGACGCGGACCGGGACTCCAGCGGGCCGCAGCAGATGTGGATCTGGGCCGGCGCCAACGTCGCGCCGGTGAACTGGGCGCTCGGCGCGCTCGGCATCATCCTCAAGCTCGGCCTGATGGAGACAATCGCGGTTATCGTGCTCGGCAACATCGTGGGCTGCGCGATCTTCGCGACCTTCACGGTGATGGGACACAAGACTGGCGTCAACCAGATGGTGCTGAGCCGGTCCGCCTTCGGCGTCCGCGGCGCCTACCTGCCGAGCATCCTGATGTTCCTGATGACGCTGGGCTGGATCGGCGTGAACACCTATTTCCCGGTCAAGGTCTCGATGGGCATCCTCGGCCAGTTCGGCGTGCCCGACACCTGGCTGGTCGAGATGATCGTCATCACGCTGGTGATGGCGGTGCAGGTGATGATCGGCGTCTACGGCTTCTACGCGATCCGCACCTTCGAGAAGTACACGGTGCCGCCGACCATCGCCATCATGGTGCTGATGAGCGTGCTGGCCTGGACGCGGCCCGGCGTCGTCAACTGGAACCTGACCACCTCGCTGCCGCCCGGCGCGCATCTGGCGATGCTGACGATGCTGATGACCGCAATCGGCGTCGGCTGGGGCATTTCCTGGGTCACCTGGGCCTCCGACTATTCGCGCTTCGTGCCGCGCTCCACGCCGTCGAAAGCCGTGTTCTGGTACAGCTATGTCGGCATGTTCGTGCCGACGGTCTGGCTCGGCATTCTCGGCGCGACCATTGCCTCGACGACGCTGGACACGGATCCCGCCAAGATGGTCAGCGCGGTGTTCGGCGGTCCCGTCAGCATCCTTGTCCTCCTGATGGTGCTGCACGGCCCGATCGCTACCAACATCCTCAACGTCTATTCGGCGGCGCTGGCCGCCTTAAGCGCGGGGCTGAAACTCTCGCGCTTCTGGCTCACCGTCATCGTCGGCGTCGCCGGCTATCTGGTCACCCTCTACTTCATCTTCGCGCCGTCCTTCGCGAAGGCGTTCGACCATTGGATGATCAGCCTGCTGTTGTGGATTAGCCCGTGGGCCGGCGTGGTGCTCGCCGACTTCTTCATCAAGCGCAAGGGCAAGATCGAGGTGGCCGAGCTCTATCGCTCGCCGGAGAGCAGCGCCTATGGCGACATCAACCGGGCCGGCATGATCGCGTTCTTCGCCGGCCTCGTTGCCGGATGGCTGGTGCAGGACGGCCTCGTCAGCGCGCTGCAGGGGCCGATCTCGATCTATCTGCTCGGCGGTGCCGATCTGAGCTGGTTGTTCGGAATCGGCGTGGCGGGCCTCGTCTACCTTGGGCTCGGCAAGTTCGCGACCTCGCCCACACCGGCCGTCGCGAGCCGTGCCGGCAGCTAGCCTGAGAGCGCTGAACCTCGTCTGTCGTCAGCGCTTGCGGCCAAGCCTCACGATCATGTCGCCGGGCCCAAGTGCTCCGGCGTCATGAGAGTGCAATCGCCACAGGCTCTCGCCGTCGACCAGCGAGGGCATCGGCAGTTCGAGGTCGGCGAGATTGGCGACAATCTGCAGAACGTCGCCCTGCTCGGTCTGCCAGCGCACATCCACGCCGCCCATGCTGGGATCCGCGCCGAGCAATTCTCGCTGCGCCGAAACGAACCCGCGTTTGATCAGCGGCACGATCTTCTCGCGCCGGATCGTCAACAACTGCGTCGTCAGTGCTCGGAACCTGGTGCCGGAAGGCGATTGCTCGATGCTGGTCCAGTCCAGCTTGGAGGCGCGGAAGGTTCTTTCGTCGCACGGGTCCGGGATTCCGGCGCGCGTTTCGGGCGTCGCGAACGCCTTGAAGTGTGAAAACTCCTTGCGGCGGCCTTCCCGTGTCAGTTCGGCGGCTTCGCCCGACCAGTCGGCGAAGAACAGGAAGGGCGTTTCGGCTGCCGCTTCCTCGCCCATGAACAGCATTGGAATATGCGGGCTGAGCAGAACCAGTGCGAGGGCCAGCTCCAGCTTGTCCGGACCGGCCAACCGCGACAGCCGCTCCCCGAAAGCGCGGTTGCCGACCTGGTCGTGGTTCTGGGCGAAGAAGATGGTCGCTTCGGGCGGCAGATGAGCGCTCGGCTCGCCGCGCGGCGCCTGGTGCAGGGGAAACACCTCGCCCTGATAGGCAAAGCCCTCGGTGAGGGATCGCGCCAAATGCTCGAGCGGCTTGTCCGCAAACGCCCGGTAATAACCTTCGTCCTCGCCCGTGAGCAGGACGTGGAGCGCATTGTGGAAGTCGTCGCCCCATTGCGCATCGTAGTACGTCGCTCGACCCTGCGAACGCGCGAGCAGGTGCGCCTGATTGGCCTCGTTCTCCAGCATCAGATGGATGCGCCGGCCCGCCAGCTGGCTGCGCAGGGTCTCGGCGAGCTCGACCAGGAAATGACGTTTCGAGTCGTCCTTCAGTGCATGAACGGCATCGAAGCGCAGGCCGTCGAACCCATAATCGCGCAGCCACATCAGGGCATTCTCGATCAGAAACCCGCGCACGAACGCGCCGTCGGCTCCTTCGAGGTTGACGGCGGGCCCCCACCCGGTGGTGTGGCGCGGGTTGAAGAAGTTCTCCGCATAGAGATGCAGATAGTTCAGCTGCGGCCCGAAATGGTTATAGACGACGTCGAGATAGACCATGAGGTCAAGGGCATGCGCCGCGCGCAGCAGCCGCTTGAGATCCTCCGGCCGGCCATAGCGGGCATTCGGCGCGTTCAGGAGCACGCCGTCATAGCCCCAATTGTGCCGCCCGGGGACGTCGTTGAGCGGCATCAGCTCGATGGCGGTGATGCCGAGATCGCGAAGATAAGGCAGCTTCTTCTCGACGCCGGCATAGGTCCCCTCCTCGCTGAACGTGCCGACATGCAGCTCGTAGATCACGGCTTCCGCCCAGGGACGGCCCGGATAGAGCACCGGGTCCCTCAACGCGGCCATGTCGACCACCTCGCTCGGCGCGCCGACGTCGTCCGGCTGGAAGCACGAGGCGGGATCGGGCACGACGAGGTCTTGGTTGATCCTGAACTGATAGCGCGTGCCGGCGCGCGCAGTTTGGCTCAATAGCTGATACCAGCCGTCCGCATCGCGCGGCATCTTGCGTGGCGGCTGGCCGATTTCGAGCAGCTCGACCGATCGCGCCGTCGGCGCCCACAGGTTGAACGAGACCCCATGATCGACGATCTGAGGACCATGGCGCCGATTTTGCTCGGCCATTCCCAGCCTCTGATTCAAGCCCGTCCCCTTTCGCCGCATGCCCGCTTCGGCATGCAATTGCGCACGTCGGGGCGACAAAGCGGAGCGGTGTGCGTTCGTTCCTGCACGGCGCCGACGCCGGACATTTGCAGCGCAACGGGAACGGAATCAGCAGCGCGACGGTTACCACCCCAGAAAGGAGCCGTGGCCATGCGCCGCCCGAAGCCGCAACTGATCCGCAACAAGCTCGACCTGACCGACCGCGCCCAGGTGCGCCTCGTCAAGAAACGGCTCGGACTTTCGGACGCTGAGCTGATCGCGATCGTCGGGCGGATCGGCAACTCCATTCCGGCCATCAGCAAGGAGGCGGCTCTGCAAAAAGCCAACGCGCCGTCCAAGCCGGCCGACGTGGAGCCCACCGCCGCGACTGCGCCGACATCCTGACGGGCAACTCGGGGGCAGAGATGGACCAGCCAGCACATTCAGACGACGCCCTGACGCGGACGGCCTCACGCCTGCGCCGCACCCGGATCACCGAAGGCAGACCTTTCCCGCTCGGCGCCACCTGGGATGGCCTCGGCGTCAATTTCGCGCTGTTCTCCGCCCACGCCAACAAGGTCGAGCTCTGCCTGTTCGACGATGCCGGCGAAACGGAACTCGAGCGCATCGAGCTGCCCGAATTTACCGACGAGGTCTGGCACGGCTATCTGCCCTCCGCCCGGCCCGGCACTGTCTACGGCTATCGCGTCCACGGCCCTTACGAACCCGACGCCGGCCACCGCTTCAACCCCAACAAGCTTGTGCTCGATCCCTACGCCAGGCAGCTGGTTGGCCAGCTCCGCTGGGGGCCGGAGCTGTTCGGCTACCAACTCGATCACGCCGACAAGGACCTGTCATTCGACGAACGCGACAGCGCGCCCTTGATGCAAAAATGCCGCGTCATCGATCCCGCCTTCACCTGGGGCGTGGCGCGCAAGCCGGAAGTGCCGTGGGAGCGCACGATCGTCTACGAGATGCACGTCAAGGGCTTCACCCAGCTGCATCCGCTGGTGCCGGAAGCCGATCGCGGCACGTTCTCGGGCCTGGCACATTCGGAAATCCCGGCTTACTTGCGCTCGCTCGGCATCACCAGCGCCGAGCTGCTGCCGATCCATGCGTTCGTCGACGACAGCTATCTGGTCGAGAAAGGCCTGCGCAATTACTGGGGCTACAATTCCATCGCCTTCTTCGCTCCTGATCCGCGCTACCTGAAGGCGACGTCTGCGAACGAATTCAAGGCCATGGTCAACCAGTTTCACGCCCATGGCATCGAGGTCATTCTCGACGTCGTCTACAATCATACCGCCGAAGGCAACGAGCTCGGCCCGACCCTGTCGTTCAAGGGCATCGACAATGCCAGCTATTACCGCCTGCTGCCGGACAAGAAACGCTACTACATCAACGACACCGGCACCGGAAACACCGTCAATCTCTCGCATCAGCGTGTGCTGCAACTCGTCGCTGATTCTTTGCGCTACTGGGCGACAGAGATGCGGGTCGACGGCTTCCGTTTCGATCTCGCCACCATCCTGGCGCGCGAGCCCTATGGCTTCGATGAAGGCGGCGGCTTTCTCGACGCCTGCCGCCAAGATCCCGTGCTCTCCAGCGTCAAGCTGATCGCGGAACCCTGGGATATCGGGCCCGGCGGCTATCAGGTCGGTCAGTTTCCGCCGGGCTGGGCCGAGTGGAACGACAAGTTCAGGGACACGGTGCGCGCCTTCTGGAAGGGCGATCCGGGCACGCTGGCCGACGTCGCCAAGCGCGTTTCGGGCTCCGGCGACCTCTTCAACAAGCGCGGACGCCGGCCCTGGGCCAGCGTCAATTTCGTCACCGCGCATGACGGCTTCAACCTCAACGATCTCGTCTCCTACAACGACAAGCACAACGAGGCGAATGGCGAGGACAATCGCGACGGTCACGACAACAACCATTCCTGGAATTGCGGCGTCGAAGGGCCGACCAACGACGCCGAGATCACCGCCTTGCGCGAGCGCCAGAAGCGGAATCTGCTGGCAACGATGCTGCTGTCCCACGGTACGCCGATGCTGCTCGCGGGCGACGAGTTCGGGCACACCCAGAACGGCAATAACAATGCTTACGCCCAGGACAACGAGACCACCTGGCTCAATTGGATGGGCATCACCGCGAACGGCCGCAGCCTGCGCGAGTTCGTGCGCAAGCTGATCGCCACCCGCAAGGCGTTTCCGATCCTCTACCGCAGCCGCTTCCTGGTCGGCTCGCACAACGAGGAGCTCGACGTCAAGGACGTCACCTGGCTCTCGCCGTCCGGCGAGGAGATGACGACGGAGCAATGGCAGGACGGCAATGCGAAGTGCTTCGGCATGCTGCTCGACGGCCGCGCGCAGGAGACCGGGATCAAGCGCCGCGGCTCGGATGCGACCATGCTGCTGGTCTACAACGCGCACCACGACGTCGTGAATTTCACCCTGCCGGAGGTCACCGACGGACGCAGCTGGCTCGGCCTGATCGACACCAATCGGCCCGACGCGCCGATGGCCGAGTTCGAGTTCGGGCATGCTTACGCGGTGACCGCGCGCTCGCTCGTGGTGTTCGGCCTTGCCAACGACAGCATCGCGACGCGGCGCCTCCGCCAAGGCCTCGGCGCGCTGCTGGACATCGCCGACACGCCTCTGCCCGAGTAGGTGCGTGCCGGCCGTTCACGATCAGCGATCGACTTCGCCGAACACGATGTCCAGCGAGCCCAGGATCGCCGAGACGTCCGCTAGCAAATGCCCTTTGCAGAGGAAATCCATCGCTTGCAGATGGGCGAAGCCGGGCGACCTGATCTTGCACTTGTAGGCGGTGTTGGTCCCATCCGCGACGAGAAACACGCCGAATTCGCCCTTGGGCGCCTCGACGGCGACGTAGATTTCGCCGGGGGGAACATGGAAGCCCTCGGTGTAGAGCTTGAAGTGATGGATCAGCGCCTCCATCGACCGCTTCATCTCACCGCGCCGGGGCGGCGCGACCTTGTTGTCCTGCACGATCACCGGGCCGCCGCCGTCCGGCGACTTCAGCTTCTCGATGCACTGCTTCATGATGCGGACGGACTGCCTCATCTCCTCCATGCGAATGAGATAACGGTCGTAGCAGTCTCCGTTCTTGCCGATGGGGATGTCGAAATCCATCTCCGCATAGCAGTCGTAAGGCTGCGCCTTGCGCAAATCCCAGGCGGCGCCCGAGCCGCGCACCATCACGCCCGAAAATCCCCACGCCCAGGCCTGCTCCAGCGTCACCCTGCCGATATCCACGTTGCGCGCCCTGAAGATCCGGTTGAGCGTTAGCAAGCGGTCGAGATCATCCACGACTTTCAGAAACGGATCACACCAGGCCTCGATGTCGTCGATCAGCTTGGGCGGCAGATCCTGGTGCACGCCGCCCGGCCGGAAATAATTGGCATGCATCCGGCTGCCGGAGGCGCGCTCGTAGAACACCATGAGCTTCTCGCGCTCTTCGAAGCCCCACAGCGGCGGGGTCAAGGCGCCGACGTCCATGGCCTGGGTGGTGACGTTCAGAAGGTGCGAGAGGATGCGGCTGATCTCGTGATAGAGCACCCTGATGAGCTGGCCGCGGCGCGGCACCTCAATGCCGATCAGCCGTTCGATGGCGAGGCAGAAGGCATGTTCCTGGGTCAGCGGAGCGACGTAGTCGAGCCGGTCGAAATAGGGAATGGCCTGGAGATAGGTCTTGGCCTCGATCAGCTTTTCGGTGCCGCGGTGCAGAAGGCCGATATGCGGATCGACGCGCTCGACGACTTCGCCGTCCAGCTCGAGCACCAGCCGCAACACCCCGTGCGCGGCGGGATGTTGAGGACCGAAGTTGATGGTGAAGTTTCTGAGGCTCGGAGATTGTTCTGGCATCCCGCTTCCGGTCGGAGCTGTCGCAGCCGTCACCTTAGCCGCGATCTGCAGCGACCGGCTTCACACAGGTTAACGGCTCGCCGCAAAGGGCGGCCATGCGTGCCGTTTGAGCCTTTGGAACACGGCATCAAGAGCCGCGTTCAATTGTCGACATTGGAGCTTTGAGATGAATGTCGATTGCTCGCCGCCGCTCTCGCGATCAATCTTCGCTATTGCGGGAGATACCGGTGATCGGCGCGACCACCCGACCGGCAATTGGCGCCCGTCTTGACCGACCGTGCAGCTGAGCCTGGCGGCACAGCCGAGCGTCCTCTCACCGCCATCACGTTCTCCGGCGGGCTCGGCCTCGGCGCCTATCATGGCGGTGTGTTTGAAGCCCTCAGTTCGCTTCGGCTGCCGATCGACTGGGTGACCGGTTCGTCGGCCGGGGCCATCACGGCCGCGCTGATCGCGGGGAGCCCGTGCGACGATCGGCTGCGCAATTTACGCAGCTATTGGCATGCCCCAAGCAGTCCAGCCGACGTGCCGAACGCGGGCCGCCATACTTTCGCGTGGCTGAGCTCGATCAGTACGCGCGTGCTGGGTCATTCCGGTTTCTTCCACCCCCGCCTCCCCATTCCGGCGTCTCACTACGGCGGCATCTACGATCTCGGCCCGACCCGCCAAGGCCTGCAGCGCTTGATTGATTTCGGACGTCTGAATGGCGGCGATCTGCGCATCACGATCTGCGCCACCGATGTCGAAAGCGGCGATGCCGTGTTGTTCGACTCCGCATCGGAGCGGATCGAAATGGACCATATCCTGGCCAGCTGCGGCTTTCTCCCCGAATTCGCTCCGGTGCAGATCGCCGGCCGCTGGCTCGTCGACGGCGGGTTCTCGCTGAACGCGCCGTTCGATCCGATCCTGGAGACTGCAGGCCCGCTCCGCCTCTATGTGATCGATCTGTTTCCGCGCGACGGCAAAGTCCCCGATGGGCTCGAGGCCGCCTCCGAGCGCAAGAGCGACCTGACCTTCGGCAACCAGACCTTCCAGCGCCTCGGCTACGCTCTGGAGGCCCGTCAGCTCCGCGCCGAGCTTCAGGACCTCCACTACAAGGACGAGGTCTATCTCCTGAGCTACCGGCCGGGCCGCGAGGAGGCCGGGCCGGAAAAATCCTTTGATCTGTCGGAGACGGCCATGGCGCAGCGCTGGCGCGCCGGCTTTCTGGATATGCAATATGCCGCAAGCCTCACTCTAGCCCCGAACGAGATCTGCAGCGTGCGGCGGCCCTAGCGATGTCTCTCGGTGTCGGGACCCGAGCTAGGCGCGGTCCTGCCGTCAAGCCGCTCGCGAATGTCGTGCAGCAGCCGCCTGAGACCGTCATCGGCAGCCATACCCTCGGGCGGGGCGATGGTGGTGATGCCCCAGTTGGCGAGCACCGCCTCCTGCACCGGATTGCGCTGCGCGACGAATACGAAGGATCGCGGCCGGTCCTGGCTGTGCCCGGACTCGTCCCAGATCTGCCAGATCCGGTGCAGCAGCAGCCGGATGTTCGGATCGGACATGCTGTATCCGACGAAGAGCAGCGTGCTTCCCAGCGCATCGGCGCGAAAGCGGATATCGAGCGGGGAATTGAAGGCGAGCCGGTTGAGAAAATCGGTCTCGGTCAGAACCAGCGAAGCATCGTCATCGAAGTCGCCGTGGAATTTGATGATGTGGGTGACGCCGGCGCGAGCGCTCGCGATCTCCTTCGCGTTGCTGATCTTCGCAAAGGGCTTGTTCAGCACGTCGAACGCGGTTTCGAGGTTGCGGTCGTAATTAGTGGTGTAGATGACCGGAAAATCCAGCTCGACGATCATCCGGTGCAGCTCTGAAGCGGCGATCTTCTCGGGGTCGACACGCCAATTGCGGTCGAGCCAGCTGCGCAGCGGGCCGATCCCGCCGCGCTTGATCCGATAATATTCCGCAAGCATCTGATAGCCGCCATGCATTCCGTCGATGACGTTGCGTTCGAGGCCCAGATCGTCCAAGAGATGATCAATCAGGGACTGCCAGGACGGCAGGCCGACGGCCATCGAGACACCGGCGCCCACGAACAAGACGGCGCGGCGTCGCTCGATCGCCGCTGCCAGGATGTCGTGAGGCGGCCGCTCCTCCGATATGAGCCCCGTGGTTTGTTGGTCCATCAAGCTTGAATGATTGGGCGCGCGACGTGTTCCTAATCCCGGCCCCCCTCACCAGCCGAGCTGCGAGGATGTCTCGCGCGCCGTCTGCGCCGCGAACCGGGCGATCAGGCGCCGGAGCTGCGCCTTGTGCACCAGGCGCGCCGCCGTCTTGGGCGAGACCCAGATCGCCTCCCGCTCGCCCTTCTCGGGCCACCAGCGCTGGCGCCCGTGCACCTTCATGGGGAAGACGGCAACGTTCATGGTCCGCTTGCGATCACCTTTTCGCTTGCGATGCTTGAAGCTGCCCAGTGCGCGCGTGGCCACGACACCGACCAGGCCCGCCTCCTCATAGGCTTCGAGCGCAGCCGTCAGGTGCGGCTCCTTGTTGCGCATCGGCGATCCCTTTGGGACGCTCCACCTGCGCTTGCGCCTGGTCGTGATCAGCATCACCCGCAGCTCGGACTTGTCCAGCCGAAACGGCAGAGCGGCAAATTGCTTCTTTCCCATCAGGCGCCTCCAACTCGCGTCTGATAAGCGAGCGCCGCGGCCATGGTTCCTGTTTTGCGCAGTGGCGTCTCGCTCGCGATCAGAACTTCCGCTCGACCATCTTGAGCCGCAGAGCCGAAATGGCTTCTCCGGGATTGAGGCCCTTTGGGCATGCTTTCGCGCAATTCAGAATGGTGTGGCAGCGATAGATCCTGAAGGGATCCTCGAGCATGTCGAGGCGTTCGCCGGTGGCTTCGTCCCGGCTGTCATTGATCCAGCGCGCCGCCTGGATCAGGGCTGCCGGCCCGAGAAAACGCTCGGAATTCCACCAATAGCTCGGGCATGAGGTCGAGCAGCACGCGCAGAGAATACACTCGTACAATCCGTCGAGTTTCGCCCGATCCTCGTGGCTTTGCCGCCATTCCTTCTGCGGCGTGGGGGACGTGGTCTGCAGCCACGGCTCGATGAGTGCGAGCTGCGCGTAGAAGTTGGTCAGATCCGGCACCAGGTCCTTCACCACCGGCTGATGCGGCAGGGGAAGCACGCGGAGCGGCTCGCCTTCCGCAACATCCTCGTTCATCGACCTCGTGCATGCCAGCGTGTTCTGGCCGGCGATGTTCATCGAGCAGGAGCCGCAAACGCCCTCTCGGCAGGATCGCCTGAAGGTCAGGGTCGAGTCGATGTTGTTCTTGATCCAGATCAGCCCGTCCAGCACCATCGGCCCGCAATCCGTCTGATCGACGAAATAGGTGTCGAGCCTGGGATTGCGGCCATCGTCCGGATTCCAGCGATAGACCTGAAATTCCCGCAAGCTCTTGCCGGCCGGCTTTGGCCAGACCACCCCCTGCTCGATGCGGGAGTTTCTTGGAAGCCTGAACTCCACCATGGTCACCTCCGCGCTCAGACCGGCGAAAAACAGCGCAACTGCAAGAGATCGTCGACGGAGAGGCCGAACAGCACTGGCCGAAACGCCGGCGCCGTCGCGAGCACGAGCAGCAGCAGAAACATCACGTAGACCAGAGCCGGCGGCGTGTTTCTAACGAGCCTGTAAGCTGCCTTTCGCATGCACTCCCTCCTGCGCGCCCGCGCGTGCCATGGCAACGCCCATGACGATCATCGCAGCTCCCCACAGCAGGAAGCCGATATCCCAGAAAATGCGCTGGCCGTCGGGCACGGTCTCGTTCACCTGATGCAATCTCAGGATCTGGTGATCGATCACGCCTTCGACGAGATTGAAGATGCCCCACCCGATCAGGATCGTCCCGAGACACTGCGAGCGGGACCACCGCGGCGCGCCTCGGCGTGCCCGCTGCCATAACAGATAAAGCCCAGCGAGTACGAGGACATAGGCGGTACTGTGAAAGATGCCGTCCCAAGTCGTATTGAGGGTGATGTTCTCGATGGAATCGAGCGGATACCAGCCGCTTAACATATGATGCCATTGCAGCAGCTGATGAAAGACGATGCCGTCGAAGAATGCGCCGAGGCCAAGTCCGAGAAGGACGCCTGCGGACGTCGGGAAATTGCTTTGTCTGTCTTGCATGTGGTGAACTCGTGCGCGGCTCGGCACTTCCGATGCGGAATTAAGCCATGCTAGACGGACACGTTCCTATGGCGATCAGCATCTCACTGGGATCGAGCTTGCGATCAATCGTGCCAATTGATCGAGACTAACATGCGTTAAGGCGAGCGAGACGTTCGTCGGCACGCGTGCGCGATTGGTCATCGGCTTCATTCCCGATAGGAACGTTCGATATCACGCTGCGTCTGTCGCTCACATGTTGGAGATGCACATGCCGAGAAGATCGTTCTTGCTTGCTTTGGGTGGCCTCGGATTGTCGACCCTGAGTAACCTCAGGGAAATCGCATAGCGCGTAGCGACGGAAGCCAGAGAGGCGATCATGGCATACGCCCTGTTCAAGGACGGAGAGAAGATGAGCCGCACGTTTCCGACCAAGGAGGAAGCGCTGGAGAAAGCCGATGAGGCGGGGTTGGTCGAGCATGCCGAGGGCGAGGCGGTGCTCGAGGACGAGTTGAAGATCAGGCCTTGCCCGGCCGACCCCGAGCCTTGCGATGATGCGGACCTGGACTGGACGCCGGTCAAGCCGGCGTCCTGATCAGGGGCAGCGCAATCGCATATGACTTGTGGCGGCGGTCTGCGCGCACGCCTCGTCCTTCGAGACGGCGCTGACGCGCCTCCTCAGGATGAGGCTAATCGGTGTCAGTGCCCGTTGAAACTGCTGCCGCGCACTCCGACCTCATCCTGAGGAGCCCGCCTCAAGCGGACATCTCGAAGGATGGCCGCAGGGAAAATCTCAAATGCGAAAGCCCTGCTGATCAAGGGGTCAGCATCATGGGCTCAGCATCCCCTGCAGATGCCTTTGATCTTTCGATCCGCTTCGGAATCGCGGGAGGTCTCCGAGCGAATCTGATCGTCGCCCTGCAGCGAGGGTCCGGGCGTGACGGTCCCATCGATGCGTCCGATATTGGTGCCGCCTGCAGGATTGCCGGGTCGGCCGACGGTCGTCGATCCCCGTGGGCCGGAACCGCCGCTCGATTGCGCTGTCCCGGCCGAGTTGGTCCCGGGCGCCGACGACGTGCTCCCGGCCGCCCCGCCACCGGCGCTTCCTCCCCCGCCGCCACCTCCCTGCCCGAATGCCGCTCCGGCGGAGGCGGTCACCAGCACGGCGAGCAGCACCAGACCTGTCCTGCTCATCGACTGTCTCTTGGTGCATCTGTTGAGGTCGAGCATCATCGATCCTGCTGGTAGCCCTGGTTGGTCGTGTTCTGCTTGATGTTGCCGTGGCGGCCCTGGGTGTCGAAATTCTCGCGGCCCGGCTCCCGTTCTGTCGGCTCGACGGCCGGATCGGAACCGGGTCCCTTGTTGCTCCGCTGTTCTGCGGGGACTGGAGGCATCTTTGACATGTGCTGCTCCTGTGTCGATGGTTCGCAATGTCGAAATAGAACAATGAGTTGTCGCAGGGGTCGTTCCTGCGCCGATCGCCGCAGCGCGAGACAGGGAACAACCGCGCTGCGTCCCGGGTTGATCAGAAGGTGCTGCCGCAGCGCCATCGTGCGAGCTCGCAGGGAAACACTCGACGGGGAAACACATGCCAAAGGCCACTGAACCTGAAACCGATCCGCGAGAGACACCGCTCGACGATCCGCGCCGGAAGACCGATATGCCGACGCACCGGCAGACGAATAAGCCCTGGCAAGGCAATCCCGAGAAGGAACAAATCGATCCGGAACGGCCGCCGCTGGATCTGGAGCGGTGGCAGAAATCGAAGACGCACTAGGCGGCGGTCGCCGGCCTAGCGTCAGACCCTGTCGAGATCATGAATGACGGGCCGCAGCGGCCTGCCGGAATCGAGCTCCAGCGTTGCCAGCGTAATCGGCAGCTTGAAGCGTCGCTTCCCTGCGCTGCCTGGATTCAGATAAAGCACGCCGTTGACGGTGTCGATCCGCGCGCGGTGGGAATGCCCTGAGACCACGACATCGATTTCGAGCTCGGCAGGATCGATCGTCAGCTCGTTGAGGTCGTGCAGGACGTGGAAGCTGCGGCCGCCGAGGTGCAGCGTTTGTGTTTCGGGAAAGCGTTCAGCCCACGTGCCCCGGTCGACATTTCCCCTGATCGCGGTGACGGGTGCGATGCGGCAAAGCCCGTCCATCACCGCTTGGGCGCCGATGTCGCCGGCGTGGATGATGTGCGAGACGCCGGCGAGGCAGCGCTCCGCCTCGGGCCTCAG
Source organism: Bradyrhizobium yuanmingense (assembly GCF_900094575.1). Classification (GTDB taxonomy): domain Bacteria; phylum Pseudomonadota; class Alphaproteobacteria; order Rhizobiales; family Xanthobacteraceae; genus Bradyrhizobium; species Bradyrhizobium yuanmingense. Next base: position 167,242 of record NZ_FMAE01000009.1, read on the forward strand.
CAGTCCATGCGTGTCGGCGATCACCCCAATCGTGAACGTCATGTCAGATCACGGCTTCAGTGCACTACATCCAGCGGCATCCGGCCGATTTCCTCATCATCCTCGTTCGTGACGAGGATCGAGAAGTGGCGGCCCTTGAGCTCGGGACGCTCCTCGAGCAGGCGCCGCGCAATCTCTTCGGCGACATCCAGAGCCTTGATGTCGTCCGGCAAATCGGCACCTCCCTCGTCGGCTACGGTTTCAGAATCCACCAAGTCAAAATGATAGCGCGGCAACGTCTGGTCCTCGGGTGTTCCCGCAGGAACGCGCGGTCTCAGGGCTTCGTTCCGGCGCCGAAGCCATCTGCGGTCCGGCGGGCGGGCATCGCCGTCGGTCCTCGGCGCGAGATTGCCGCGGACTCACGCGCGGCGCCGCCGCGTCCTCGCGCGGGGTCTGGAACGGCCCGCGCTCGATGCCGCGACCGCCAGGCCGGCAGCGATCCCGAGCACCACGAGCCCCTTGCTGAGCACAGCGGCCGGCGGAACCTTCTTCCGCACCAGCCAGCCGCCGTCGACGGACGTGCCCTGCGGACCCGCTTCGAGCAAGGTGCCTTCGTTCCTTGCTGCGGGACGCGCGCGCGACAGCAGCCAGCGGAATGCGGCTCCGATGACATTCTCGGTGATCTCAGGAGCAACCGCATAGGCCAGTTGCCCGGCGCGCGCCGGCCACCCCACGGCCATCTCGTCACGCGGCGCGCGGACGAGGCGCAGGAGGGTCTGGGCTACATCTTCGGATTGATAAAGCAGCGGACCAGGATCGAGCCTTCGTCCGGAGACGTTGGCGCCGTGGACGAAGCCCGGCGTATCGACCATGGACGGAAAAACGCCACAGACGTGAATGCCGGGATGAGCCCGGAGCTCCTGACGCAAGCTTGCGGTGAAGCCGCGAAGGCCGAACTTGCTGGCGGTATAGGCTGCGGCAAAGGGCGTCGGCGCCCAGCCGCCGAGCGAGATGTTGTTGATCAGGACACCGCGGTTCTGGCGAAGGAAGATCGGAAGCACCGCGAACGCACCATGCATGGTGCCGAGCAGATTGACCTCGATGGTCCGGCGATGAAGCGCGATGTCTGCGTCCTGATAGGCCCCGAACACGCCCGTGCCGGCGTTGTTGATCCAGACGTCGATGCCGCCGAAGGCCTCATCCGCCTCACCGGCCAGACGCTGCACCGCCTCCGCGTCAGTGACGTCGGTCGGCACGGCCAGGGCCCGGCCTCCGAGCGCCTCACACTCCGCAGCAAGCCGCATCAAGACCTCGCCGCGGCGTGCGGCGAGGACCACGCTTGCGCCCTCGCGGGCAAAGGCCAGCGTCGCGGCGCGGCCGATTCCACTGGAGGCGCCGGTGATGACGACGCGCGTGCCGACCATCTGCCCGTGCTCGCGTCCCGAGACGTCCGCGGGAAGCAGCCAGCGCAGGGATCGCCGCAGGCGTGCCGTTCCCTGTGTTTCGAACCAGTCGCCATGCGCAAAGATCACCCGCTCCGGAGCCAGCTTCACGAGCCGCTCGCCCGCAGCCCGCGCCGAACGGCCGCCGAGGCGGAGCAGCAGCCGCAGATAGACCGGGGCCTTCCCGTCCGGCTTGGCAATGCCGAGCAGGCTCGCCGCGGCTGTATTCGAGGCGCTGAGGTGGTGGGGATCGAGGTTCTGCACGATATCCGTCAGAACCAGCGTCCGGCTCCGCCTGTCGAACAGCTCGACCTCCGAGAACATCGGAGCATTCACCGACACCGTTTCGAGGTCGGCGGCCCATTCCTCCGGCGTCGTGTCTCCAAGCTCGCGATCGACGCGGAGGCCGGCCGCCCGCACCTGCCTGCGCGCCGCAAGGCCGCGCGCAGCAAAGATCGCGGCCTGCGGCAGCTGCCTTTGCCATTCTGGCAGGAACATCCAGTGCGCAATATTCGGCGCCAGCAGGTATCTGATCGTGCCCAGCCGCTCCAGCTCTTGGCGCAAAGCCGGCGAATATCTCACCGGCGAATGCAGCACGAGGTCGCCGTTCGACAGGCGGATGACAGTCATCCGCACGGGCAGTTGCAGGCCGGCGGCGTTGATCGGCTTGTCGTTCACGATCCAGATATCGTCGGTCACCTGCGACAGGCTGGCAGTCGACACACCGGCGTCGGAACTTTGCATGAGCGTCTTTCCATTGCGAGGGCGTTGCACCAAAGCGCGTGGGCGGCGCTCGTTCCTCATCAATGTCTTGGAAAGAACGTCTGGAAATCACATCGCCGCGGTCGTTCGACCTCCTTCGAGCCGCACCCGTAGCGCGTTGCGGGCGTCGGCGATGACATCGACCCAATCGCCCGGCCGTGTTTGATGAAACAGCCGCAGGCTCGGGTACCAGAACGAACGCGCACCGGATTGGGGCCAGCGCCAGTCGCAATCGGCATGCAGCAAGACCCAGGCCTCGCATCCCAGCGCGCCCGCAAGGTGTGCCACCATGGTGTCGACACATACGACGAGATCGAGCTGCCGCAGGCGATGGCCGAGAGCGACGATATCAGACGTGCTGATGTCCCGTGCCCCGATTGTCGCGAGCTCTTCGGTGCTCGTCCCGCGCTGAAGCGAATGGAGCGTCACGCCGGATCCAGCGAGATTGCGCAGCAAGACGGCCGGAACCTCCCGCCGCTTGTCCCACTCACCGACTTTCCAGACCAGGCCGACGGCCAGACTTTGCAGCCGAAGCGGTTGTACGGCAACAGGAGGGAGCGTCAGGTAGGGAACGCGCATCTCGACCTGATCGCGGCGCGCTCTGATGGCGTGCGGCACCTCCATGATCTCGATGTCGACCTCGAAAGCGCTCTCGGGTGCACCATCATGCAGCGGGATGGCGCGATCGACGCCCGCTGCGCCCTCGACCATCGGCAGCAGCTCGGGTTGACACCACAGGGTGACGCTGCGCGCAATCGCGCGAAGCGGCTTCATGAAGCGCAGGAACTGGATGGTGTCGCCGAGTCCGTGATAGCAGCGCACCAGCACGTGCTTATCCCTCAGCTCCTCGCCGCGCCAGATCCGCTGGAGATGGCGCGGGCCAGTGTGCTTCGGCGGATGCGCGATCTCCAGCAAATCACCATCGTTGATGGTCCAGGCGCGTGCGAAATCGCCCGCCCTGATCGCTTCCGCCCAGCCGCCCGCCATGTCGCGCGGTCGCTAATGTCGCACGAACTTGTGGAATCGACTGAGCTTGCCGTCCTTGGTTCGATCCTGATGCAGGAACGCGATGCCGGCTTCATCGAACTTCTCGAAGAACGCGTCCCAGCTGATGCGATCCAGCGCTTCATCCGGCGGATCGAAATCAATACGCAGGATTCCGGCGTGGCCATCCTCCTCCGTCGCCTTCACGGTCGCCGGCTTCCCGCCGCGCTCTTCGGCCCATTTCTGGATGACGTTGTGATCGGTAGTCTCGTGAGCTTCGCTGTTTTGCGCCTTGGACGTCATGTCATACCTCGTTCACTAGGCGGGCGATGAACGCCGCACCGCATCGAACCATTGGCCGACAAACGCGGGCCGGAGTGATTGGTTCTTCGCGGCAGATACCAAACGGTCCGCGTGAGGCGAGCATCATCTTCTTCATCTTCATCATGAAAGCCGTTCGTTCCGAGCAGGCGGTGCGGGATTTTATCCCATGTTAAGCGCGTCGCATTTTCTCGCGATGAATCGGCCGAGGCGTGCCGCCCGCCATCTCCTTTCCAGGAACGAACATACCTTCCACACGTTCGCCGACGTACTTACACCGACTCTTGCACCGACGCCGCGCGTTTTCCGGAGGGCTTCATTCCATGCATTCTCGTCTCCAACACAGGCGCCGCGTGCGCGTCGGACTCGTCGGCGTCGGCAATTGCGCGAGCTCCTTCGTCCAGGGCCTCACCTACTACCGGAACGCCAAGTCGAACGAGCCGGTCCCGGGGCTAATGAACGCGGATCTCGGCGGTTACCATATCAGCGATATCCAGATCGCTTCGGCGTTCGACGTCAACGCCAACAAGGTCGGCCGCGACGTCGCCGATGCGATCTTCGCCTCGCCCAACAACACGCACCGTTTCTCCGACGTCGCGCCGACAGGCGTGATCGTGCAGCGCGGACCGGTCCTGGACGGCATCGGGCATTATCTCACCGACGACGTTCCGATTGCGGACGTGCCGGAGGCCGACGTGTCCGAAGTGCTGGCGATGTCCCGCACCGACGTTCTGGTCTCCTATCTTCCGGTCGGCTCGCAGCGTGCCAGCGAGTGGTATGCGGCGCGCGCCATCGAGGCCGGCTGCGGCTACGTCAATTGCATTCCGGTCTTCATCGCCTCCAATCCCGAATGGCAGCGCCGCTTCGAGGAGGCCGGCCTGCCGATCGTCGGCGACGACATCAAGAGCCAGGTCGGTGCCACCATCCTGCATCGCGTGCTCGCCAACCTGTTCCGCGAGCGCGGGGTGCGGCTCGACCGCACCTACCAGCTCAATGTCGGCGGCAACACCGATTTCAAGAACATGCTCGAGCGGGAGCGGCTGGCCTCGAAGAAGATCTCCAAGACCCAGGCCGTGACCAGCCAGTTCGACGTCCCCATGGACCCCGACAACATCCATGTCGGACCGAGCGACCACGTGCCGTGGCTCACCGATCGCAAGCTCGCCTTCATCCGCCTGGAGGGAACGACCTTTGGCGGCGTTCCCCTGAGCGCCGAGGTCAAGCTCGAGGTCTGGGACTCCCCGAATTCGGCGGGCGTCGTGATCGACGCGGTGCGCTGTGCCAAGCTCGCCATGGACCGCGGCCAGGCCGGAGCGCTGACCGGCCCTTCGAGCTATTTCATGAAATCGCCGCCGCAGCAGTTCACCGACGAAGAGGCCGGACGGCGGACGCGCGCCTTCATCGACGACAAGGCGTTTGCGTGATGGCTGAGATCATCCATCTCGTCCGCCACGGTCATCATGCCCTGCTCGGCCGCATCCTGTGCGGCAGGATGAAGGGCGTCGAGCTCGACGATCTCGGCTGTGAGGAAATGGCGCGCTGTGCCGGCACCATCGCGCCGCGGCCATCGCTCATTCAGTCCAGTCCGCAACGGCGCTGTATGCAGTCGGCCTGCATCCTCGCGGCGCATTTCAGGCTGCCGGTCGAGATCGTTCCCGCCCTCGACGAAATCGATTATGGCGAATGGACCGGACGATCGTTCGATGAGCTGGCGCCGGATCCCCGATGGTCGCGCTGGAATGGGCGCCGCGGCACCAGCCGTCCGCCCGGTGGCGAGAGCATGCGGTCGCTTCAGAATCGGATGGTCGCTCATCTGGAGCAGCTGCGTGGCGATCGCAATCTCGACGCCGTGGTCCTCGTCAGCCACGCCGAGCCGATCCGCGCCGCGCTGCTGCACTATTCGCGCACGCCGCTCGACCAGTTTCTTTCGATCGAGATCGATCCGGCCAGCATCAGCACGCTCCGCGCCGACAGAAGCGGCATGAAGATCATCGGGATCAACAAGCGGGTGCCGGCGTGAAGATCGTCATCTTCGGCCTGACAATCTCCTCTTCCTGGGGCAACGGTCACGCCACCTTGTGGCGCGGCCTCTGCAAGCATCTCGCGCGTTCGGGACACAGCGTCGTCTTCTTCGAGCGCGACGTGCCCTATTATGCCGGTGCCCGGGATCTCTACGAGCTGCCGGGTGGCGCGCTCCGGCTGTTCGCGAACTGGGACGACGTGCGGCAGGCGGCAAGCGCCGAAATCCGTGATGCCGACGTCGCGATCGTGACCTCCTATTGCCCCGATGCGATCGCCGCGACCGAGCTGATTCTCGCTGAGGATCGTGCCGTTCCCGTGTTCTACGACCTCGATACGCCGGTTACGCTGGCAAGGCTCATCGCCGGCGAGGCTGTCCCCTATATCGGCCCGCGCGGCCTGCGGGACTTCGCGCTGGTGCTCAGCTTCACCGGAGGGCCTCACGTTGCGGACGAATTCCGCACCAGGCTCGGCGCGCGCGACACCCTGCCGCTTTATGGGCATGTCGACACAGACATCCACCATCCGGTTACGCCGCAGCCGCATTATCGCGCCGATTTGTCCTATCTCGGCACCTACTCCGAAGACCGCCAGCGCACGCTCGAGGCGCTTTTCGTTGCGCCCGCGCGGGCACGCAAGGATCTCCGCTTCCTGATCGGCGGCGCGCAGTACCCGGACGATTTCCCATGGTCGCCCAACATTTATTTCGTGCGGCACCTGCCGCCGTCCGAGCACGCGCCGTTCTTTGCCTCATCGCGGCTGACCCTCAACGTCACCCGCCGGGCCATGGCGGAGATGGGCTGGTGCCCGTCCGGCCGGCTGTTCGAGGCCGCGGCCTGCGGTGCCCCGCTGCTGAGCGACGACTGGCCCGGAATAGCGGACTTCTTCGCGCCCGGAGAAGAGATCCTGATCGCACGCGACGAGCACGACGCGCTTGCCGCACTCGCGATGCCGGATGCCGAGCTCAGGCGCATGGCCCTGCGCGCCTATGAGCGCACCATGGACCAGCACACATCCGACAAGCGGGCGCGTGAACTGATCTCGATGCTCGAGCAGATTGCGTCGAGCCGGGTCAGCCGGCAACAAATCGAGGAGGCCTGATCATGTGGGGCATCGTTCCGGCCGCGGGCCGCGGCAGCCGTATCCAGCCGCTTGCGTTCTCGAAGGAATTGCTGCCGGTCGGCAGCCGGCATGACGACGGTACCGACCGTCCCTGCGCCGTCTCCGAATATCTGCTGGAGCGCCTCATCCTCGGCGGCGCCGACAAGATCTGCTTCGTGATCTCGCCCGGCAAGTCCGACATCCTCGAATATTTCGGCGACCATTACGGCAGCGCCGAGCTCGCCTATGTGGTGCAGCCCGAAGCCTCCGGCCTGTGCGACGCGGTGTTCAGGGCAAGCACCGTCGTCGGGCGGCACGAAGACGTCATGGTCGGCTTGCCCGACACGGTGTGGTTTCCCAAGGCGGCCCTGCAATCCCTGCCCGAGGCAGACCTCTCGTTCCTGCTGTTCCCGGTCGAGCACCCCGAATTCTTCGATGCGGTGGTGCTGGACGGCGAGCAGGTGACGGAGATCCAGGTCAAGCAGCCGAATGCAGCCTCGCGCTGGATCTGGGGTGCTTTCAAGATGTCGGCCCACGGCTTCCGCCAGCTCCAGGCGCTGTGGCACGCACGCGAACGCCGCGACGAATATTTCGGGACGCTGGTCAATGCCTACCTTTCGGCCGGCGGCAACGGCATCGGGGTCAAGGCCGGCGAATCCTACGTCGATGTCGGCACCATCGACGGCTATCGCACGGCAATGGCCCTGCTCGCCGAGGGCGTCGAGGGCCGTTCCAAGTCGCGGACCCGCGCCTCATCGGACGGGGCCCGGCCGGTCTCAATGAATAACGGAGCGATTGCATGACCAGAGGCGCCCTCTCCCGCGAGGAAATCCGCCAGCGCGTCGATGCGCTGGGGCCATGGTTTCACAATCTCGACCTCAAGGGCGTGCCGACAGCGCCGTCGCACTTTCTCGGCGACTACCCCAATGTGAAGTGGCAGCGCTTCTCCGGCATCATTCCGGACCGGCTCGAAGGCAAGACCGTGCTCGATATCGGCTGCAATGCCGGCTTCTACGCCATGGAGATGAAGCGGCGCGGCGCCGAACGCGTGCTCGGCCTCGACACCGACGAAGAATATCTGGCCCAGGCCCGCTTCGCGGCCGAGGTGAACGGGCTCAGGATCGAATTCCGCAAGATGTCGGCCTATGATGTCGGGCAGCTGCGCGAAAAGTTCGACCTCGTGATCTTCATGGGCGTGCTCTATCATCTGCGACACCCGCTGCTGGCGCTGGACCTGATCCATGAGCACGTCGCCGGCGATCTCCTCCTGTTTCAGTCGATGCTGCGCGGCGACAGCCGGGTCGATGCGATCGAGAAGAATTACGACTTCTGGACTACCGATCAGTTCGATTCCTCCGGCTACCCGAAGCTGCACTTCATCGAGCACAAATATGCCGACGACCCCACCAATTGGTGGGTGCCCAATCGCGCCTGCGTCGAGGCCATGCTGCGCAGCGCCGGCTTTGCCATCGCGGCCCATCCGGAAGAGGAGGTCTATCTGTGCAAGCGCACGACGCGGCCGCAGGTCGACGGGCCGGTTTATCCGTCACGGGAGGCGAGCCGATGATCGAGGCGGCCAAGATCTGGAACGAGCCCAACAACAAGTCGCATTGGGACCTCCTGATCGACCCGGACTGGGCGATGTTTGCCAACCTGGCGCTCGCGGCCGGCAAGGCCATCCGCAGCGCGCATCCGACCTTGCCGCGCGTGCTCGGCGGCATTTCGCCGATCGACCCGTCCTTCATGCGCAGCATGCAGGCGCGTGGCGTGCTCGATCACGTCGACGCCGTCGCCGTGCACGGCTTTCCGCTCGACTGGAATTTATGGCAGATCGGAGAATGGCCGGCCAAGATCGAGGAGATCAAGGCTGTTACCTCGCTCCCGGTCTGGGTGACCGAGGTCGGCGTCTCCTCGTTCGGCGCCGAGGAGGTGCAAGCCTGGGGCCTGTCGCGCACCGCCGACCTTCTGATCGGCCGCGCGCCCCGCATCCACTGGTACAGCCTCTATGATCTCCCTTCGGCCTGGGAGGCGACCACGCGGCACAAGGAGGCCGAGGGGTCCTCCTATTACCGGCATTTCCACATGGGCCTGCTGCGCGAGGATGGAACGCCGAAAGCCGCGGCGGAGCTGTTCGGCCAATACGCCGCCGACATGGGCCTCTGCCAGTGGTTTCATTTCGAGGACCATCGTCTCGATGACGCCGTGCGCTGGATGCGACGGTTCGGCGTGCGGCACTTGCGGACCGGCCTGTCATGGGCCGACAGCTTCCGCCCCAACGCACTGGACTGGTTCGACCGCCAGATGGATGCGCTGGCCGAGTTCGAGATCACTGTGACGTTCTGCTTCACGCCGGAACACCGCGGTCTCGAACCGCATCACACCAGCCCGCCGCTCGACGTGAACGAGTTCGCCGATTTCTGCGCGCAGATGGTCGAGCGCTATTGCACGAAGACCGGTCTCGCCTCCTCTAGTGGCGTCTCCCCGCCGATCAGGGAGCCGACATGCGTGCCCTGATCCTGGTGATGGATTCCGTCGGAATCGGCGCCGCGCCCGACGCCGCCAATTACGGCGACGAAGGTGCCGACACCATCGGCCACATTGCGGATGCATGCATGGCCGGGCGTGCCAATAGTCCGCAGCGGGAGGGGCCGCTGTGCCTGCCAAATCTCGTGGTGCTCGGCCTCGGCGAGGCCTGCCGCCTTGCGACGGGGCGCGTCCCGCCCGGGCTCGACGGCCGGGTTCAGGGTGCGCGCCATGGATGCGCCAGCGAGATATCGAGGGGCAAGGACACGCCATCCGGCCATTGGGAGATCGCCGGCGTGCCTGTCGCGTTCGACTGGGGCTATTTTCCAAAGATCCAGCCCTGCTTCCCGCGCGATCTCGTAACAAAGCTGTGCGAACAAGCCGGACTGCCCGGCATCCTCGGCAACTGCCACGCCTCCGGCACCGACATCATCGCCGAATTCGGCGAGCGCCACATGCGCAGCGGCGAGCCGATCTGCTACACCTCGGCCGACAGCGTGTTCCAGATCGCGGCGCACGAGGAGACGTTCGGGCTTGAGCGGCTTTACGACGTTTGCACGATCGCGAGACGGCTGGTCGATCCCCTGAACATCGGCCGCGTCATCGCGCGTCCGTTCGTCGGAACGGACGCAGGCAATTTCAAGCGCAGCTCGCACCGGCGCGATTTCTCGGTTCCGCCGCCCGAGCGAACCATCCTCGACCTTGCAGAAACTGCCGGCCGCGACATCGTCACGATCGGCAAGATCGACGACATCTTCGCTCATCGCGGCACCGGGAGAAACCTGCGCGGCGACGGCAATGCAGCGCTGTTCGATGCCACGCTCGATGGGCTTGGAGGCCTTGCAGAAGGCGGGCTTTTGTTCGCCAACTTCATCGATTTCGACACGCTCTACGGCCACCGCCGCGACGTCGCCGGCTACGCAGCGGCGCTCGAAGCTTTCGACGCCCGCCTCCCCGAGCTGCTGAGCCGGCTGCGAAGCGACCATCTCCTCATCATCACCGCCGATCATGGCTGCGATCCGACCTGGAGCGGCACCGATCATACGCGCGAGCAGGTCCCGATCCTGGCGTGGACCGCGCAGTCAACGGCTCCGATCGGCCGACGCGCCGGCTTTGCCGACATCGGCGCGACGGTCGCAAGACATCTCGACCTGCCGGCGCCACTTCATGGCGCGCATTTCTAGCCGGGATTCTAGCTGGGATTCACTTGGGTTATTGATCCAGGTTAGAGAAATTTTCGTTTGTAGGTTTCGCAGGAACGAACATTCCTTGCACCGCTTCTAACTCCCAGACGTGACTGGCGCGCAGGTCGCCCGACCAAGCAAAGGCGCGCTTCAACTCTCATCATCGGCTGGTCCCGAACGGATCGGTCCCATGCGGCACGGAGCGGTGAATGACGCGAGTATTGATTACCGGAGGCGCGGGATTCATCGGTTCGCATACGGCCGACGTGCTGCTTGCGGCTGGCTATGAGGTCCGCCTTCTCGACAATCTCTCTCCGCAGGTCCATGGCGGCAACCGTCAGCGGCCCGCTTATCTCGCGGACGATGCCGAGCTCGTGGTCGGCGACGTCACGGACAGCGTCGCCGTCGAACAGGCCTTGCGCGGCGCCGACATGGTCCTGCATCTCGCCTCCGCCGTCGGCGTCGGCCAGAGCATGTACGACATCGAGCCCTATGTCAGGACGAACGAGCTCGGCACCGCCGTGCTGCTGCAGGCGCTGGCGAAGCGACCGGTCGCACGGCTGGTGGTGGCGTCCTCGATGAGCATCTACGGCGAGGGCCTGTATCGTGATGCCGTCGGCAACGTCGTGGCTTGCGACGAACGACCGATCGGGCAGCTTCGCCAAGGAGAGTGGGAACTGCGGGATCATGCAGGCCATGCGCTCGATCCCGTGCCTACGCCTGAGACCAAGCAGCCGTCTTTGAGCTCGATCTACGCGCTGAACAAATATGCGCAGGAGCGGATGTGCCTGATCACGGGCAAGGCCTACGGCATTCCGACGGTCGGCTTGCGCTTCTTCAACGTGTTCGGTCCGCGGCAAGCGCTGTCGAATCCCTATACCGGGGTGCTGGCCATCTTCGCCGCGCGGCTGCTCAATGGCCGGCCGCCGCTCGTCTTCGAAGACGGCCTGCAGCGGCGCGACTTCGTCCACGTGCACGATGTCGCCCGCGCCTGCCGCATGGCGCTCGAATCCGACCACGCCCAGGACGTCTTCAACGTCGGCTCGGGCCAGAGCCGCACCATTCTGTCGGTAGCCGAGGATCTTGCCCAGGTGATGGGACGGTGTGAGATCGCTGCCGAGATCACACGGAAATACCGTGCTGGCGACATCCGGCACTGCTTCGCCGACATCGGCAAATCACGCGACCTGCTCGGCTTCGAGCCGCATGTCGCGTTCAAGGACGGGCTCGAAGAGCTCGCCGGGTACCTCGCCGACCAGATCGCCGACGATCAGGCGGAGCGGGCGACCCGTGAGCTGCTGCAACGAGGGTTGGTCGCGTGATGAGTGAACAAGACAACAGACCTGTCCTGGTCACCGGCGGCTGCGGCTTCATCGGCTGCAATCTCGCCGACCGTCTGGCCGAGCGCGGCGACCGTGTGCTGGTGCTGGACAATCTCGCCCGCGCCGGCGTGCGCGAGAACGCGCAATGGCTGAAATCCCGGCATGGCGAGCGCGTCGCGATCACGGTGGCCGATATCCGCGACCCCATTCCGGTGATCGACGCCGTGCGCGAGGCACGCGCCGTGCTGCACCTCGCGGCCCAGGTCGCCGTCACCGACAGCGTCAGCGATCCCTCGGCCGATTTCGAGATCAACGCCCGTGGCACGCTGAACGTGCTCGAAGCCGTCCGCCTGCACAACGCCTCAGCGCCAGTGATCTTCGCCTCGACCAACAAGGTCTACGGGCGCCTGATCGAGGACAGCGAGATCGCGCTCACCGGCCGTCGCTACACGCCGGTCAACGATCTGCTCGCCGGCGGCATTTCGGAGAACGCCCCGCTCGATTTCTACAGCCCCTATGGTTGCTCCAAGGGCACCGCCGATCAATACGTCCACGATTATGCCCGGGTGTTCGGGCTGCAGACCGTGGTGATGCGCATGAGCTGCATCTACGGGCCGCGGCAATTCGGCACCGAGGACCAGGGCTGGATCGCACACTTCCTGCTCAGCGCCATAAGCGGCAATCCGCTGACGATCTATGGCGACGGCAAGCAGGTCCGCGACGCGCTGCACGTGTCGGACGCGGTGAGCGCCTGGCTCGCGGCGCTCGACCACATCGCGCTGGCGCGCGGGCGCGTCTTCAATCTCGGCGGCGGTCCGGCGAATGCGATCAGCCTGCTCGAGTTGATCGACCGCATCACCGAGCTGACGGGCCGCAAGCTCAGCTATCGCTTTGCGGACTGGCGACCGGGCGATCAGCCCTGGTACGTAACCGACACGCGGGCGCTCGCCACCGCGCTCGGCTGGACGCCGCAAATGCTCCTCGCCGATGGCCTGCGCTCGCTCCACACCTGGCTCGACAGCCGCTTCGGATCACAGAATAGAAGCGAGGCCCTGGCATGACGCGGGTCGCCCTCATCAATCCGAACTGGGACTTTTCGGGCAGCATCTATTTCGGCTGCCGCTCGCCTCACCTGCCGCTCGAGCTCGGCATCTCCCAGCACTATCTGAAGGCGGCCGGCCACGACACGTTGCTGCTCGATGCGCATATGTTCGATCTCTCCCTCCGCGACATCGAGGCCGAGCTGCGCGCCTTTCGTCCCGGCCAGATCGTCTTCACCACCGCACCGACCTATCTGTTCTGGCGCTGCGCGCCGCCCGAGCTGCGCGTGCCGCAGCAACTCGCCATCGCGGTGCGGGACCTTGCGCCGACCCTGATCGCGGTCGGCCCGCATGGTTCGACCACGCCGAAGACCGCGCTGAAGAAGCTCGGCGTCGATATCGTCGTGATGGGCGAGTGCGAGGCGTCCCTGCTGCGTCTCGCCAATGGCGAGCGGGACTTTCCCGGCCTGTGCTTCGCCGACGGTGCGTCGCTCCGGGTCAATGGCGGCCCGCAGGCGGTCGCCTTCAACGATCAGCCCGCGCTCGATTGGCCTGACGAGATGATCCGGCGTCACCATCACCATCATCACCGCTTCGAGGCCGCGCCGACCGCACCGGGCGCCGAGGTGGAGGCCTCGCGCGGCTGCCCCTACAACTGCACGTTCTGCGCCAAGGAGAATTTCCGCAACGCCTATCGCAAGCGGCCACCCGCCGTCATTCTCGGAGAGATCGATCGTCTGCGCCGCCATGGCATCGAGTACGTCTACTTCATCGACGAGATCTTTCTTCCCAATCGCGAACTTTTGGAAGGCTTGACGACGCGCGGGCTGAAGTTCGGCGTGCAGACGCGGATCGACCTCTGGAAGCCCGACATGCTCGCCCTGCTCGGGCGCGCCGGCTGCGTCTCGATCGAAGCCGGCATCGAGAGCCTCACCGTGGAAGGGCGCGCGGCCCTCGCCAAGAATTGCAAGATGACGACGGATCAGCTCGCCGACCGGCTGGTCGAAGCCCGCCGCCACGTCCCCTTCGTGCAGGCCAATTTGATCGAGGTGCCCGAGGACGACGATCCCGTGGTGCAGCGCTGGCGCCGCACCATGCAGGATGCCGGCGTCTGGGCCAACGATCCGGTGCCGCTCTACCCCTATCCCGGCTCTCCCGACTACCGCAAGCTCTGGGGCGAGCCCGACGATGTCGCCTGGGAGCGCGCACACCGGCACTATCTCGCGATGTTCGACCAGTTCAGCGACGTGCAGAACGGTCGCCCGGTGCCACTCGACAGCCTCGAAGTCCAGGTGGCCTCATGAACCGTGGCGCCGACATCAGGATCATGATGACGACCGACACGGTTGGCGGCGTGTGGACCTATTCCTGCGCCCTCGCCACAAGTCTCGCTGCGTCCGGGGCCGACGTCACGCTGGTGACGCTGGGCCCGCGGGCGCGCGTCGATCAGCGTCAGATGCTGCACGAGACCAGCGTTCACCTGATCGAGACGGACCTCGCACTCGAATGGCAGGACCCGGAGGGCCAAAACGTTTCCGACGCAAGGCGCGTGCTTGCGAAGCTCGAAGCCAGATTGATGCCCGACGTTGTGCATCTCAACAGCTTTCGCGAGGCGACCTTTGCATGGCAGGCCCCGACCGTGCTGGTGGCGCATTCCTGCGTAAATTCGTGGGCACTCGCCTGCCACGATACGGCCTGGCTTGGCGAGCCCAAATGGCGCCGCTACAGCGAGCGGGTCGCCGCCGCGCTCGACGCGGCGCAGGCCTGGGTCTGTCCGAGCCGGGCCTTCCACGACGACATCACGGCGATCTACCAGCCGCGATCGCGCGGCGCGGTGATCTGGAACGGAATTTCGCCACGCGCCCCGTCTGGGCGAAAGCAGGACCTGATTTTCGCGGCAGGACGGCTGTGGGACCGAGCCAAGAACATCGAAGCGCTCGCCGCCGCCGCGCCTGGGCTGGATTGGCCGGTCGAGGTGGCCGGTCCTATCGAAGCACGCCTGCCAGCGGGTATCACCTGGCTCGGAGAGCTGCCGCACGCGGCGCTGGAGACGCGCCTGCAGCATGCAGCGATCTTCGTCAGCCCCGCACTCTATGAACCGTTCGGTCTCTCGGTGCTGGAAGCCGCCGCCGCCGGCTGCGCGCTGGTCCTCTCTGACATCCCGACCTTCAGGGAATTGTGGCGCGGCGCCGCCTTGTTCGTCGATCCCGCCGACAGCGAGGCGCTGCACCGGGCTCTGGCAGAGCTTTGCGCTGACGATATGGGTCGAGCAAAGCTGCAGACCGCTGCCTATGAGCAATCCCTGACCTATTCGCTGACGCGCACGACGAGCGCCTATCTCGGTCTCTACCGGGACCTGATCGCATCGCGCCGGAAGAGCGCCGCGGCCAGCCAGATCGAGGTGCGCGCATGAAATGCGTCCTATTCTATCATGCCTTCACCTCCTGCTGGAACAACGGCAACGCGCATTTCCTGCGTGGCTATGCGCGCGAGCTCCATGCGCTCGGGCACGAGGTGGTCGTGTTCGAGCCCATCGACGGCTGGAGCCGCCTGAACGCCATTCGCGAAGGAGGGAGTCATGCGATGGAGGACATTCCCGCCCTCTTCCCCGGCATCGACATCCGCCGCTACGACACCAGCCTCGATCTCGAGCGGGCGCTTGATGGCGCGGATCTCGTCATCGTGCATGAATGGAATTCGCCCGATCTCATCGCGCAGATCGGGCGCAGGCGGGTGCAAGGCGGGTCCTTCACCCTGCTCTTTCACGATACCCATCACCGTGCGGTCAGCGCGCCCGACGAGCTTGCGCAATTCGATCTCGACGGATTCGACGGCGTGCTCGCCTTCGGCGAGGTGCTTCGGCAGATCTATCTGAAGCTCGGCTGGGCAGACCGGGTCTTCACATGGCACGAGGCAGCGGACGTTGCGCTGTATCACCCGTTGCCCCAGGTCGAGCGGACCGACGATCTGGTCTGGATCGGCAATTGGGGCGACGGCGAGCGCAGCGCCGAGCTGACCGAGTTCCTGGTCGAGCCCGTGGCGGAGATGAAGCTCCGCGCCAGCGTCCATGGCGTGCGCTATTCGGATGATGCGCTCCGCACCATCAGGAGCGCAGGCATCCGCTATGGCGGCTGGCTGCCGGCGCACTGGGCCCCCGTCGCCTTCGCGGGCGCGCGCGCGACCATCCATGTGCCGCGCGGGCCTTACGTCGCCCTGCTTCCGGGCATCCCGACCATCCGCGTCTTCGAGGCGCTGGCCTGCGGCATTCCCCTGGTTTCGGCACCCTGGTCGGATGAGGAAGGCCTGTTCCCCGAGGGCGCTTATCTCAGCGTTGGCGATGGCCAACAGATGAAGCATGCGCTTCGGTCCGTCATCGACGATCCGGAATTCTCTGCCGCGATGGTGGCGACCGGCCTGAAGGTCATCAGGGATCGTCATACCTGCCGCCACCGCGCCGAGCAGCTCATCGACATCGTCACCGACCTCAGGGATTCCAGCCGCTCGGCACGGCCTCAGCACGACATCGGAGCCGTCGCATGAAGATCTGCTTCTTCGGATCCAGCCTCGTCTCGTCCTACTGGAACGGCGCTGCCACCTACTACCGTGGCATGCTGAAGGAGATCGCGGCGCTCGGCCACGAGGTCACCTTCTACGAACCCGACGCCTTCGACCGCCAGTCGCATCGCGACATCGACGAGCCGGATTGGGCCAGGGTGGTGGTCTATCCCGCGACCGCCGACGGCTGGCGCCGCGCGCTCGACACCGCCGCACAATCGGCCGACATGCTGGTCAAGGCCAGCGGCGTCGGCGTCTTTGATCTCGAGCTGGAGAACGCCGTCGCCGCGCTGCCCTCGCGGCTGACGCGGATCTATTGGGACGTCGATGCTCCCGCCACGCTCGAGGCGATGGAAAGCGATCCGCAGCATCATCTGCGTCGCGCGATCCCATACTACGACATGGTCCTGACCTATGGCGGCGGCGAACCCGTCGTCTCCGCGTATCGATCGGTGGGCGCGCGGGACTGCGTGCCGATCTACAACGCACTCGATCCCTCCACGCATTTTCCGTCACCGCCCAATCCGCGCTTTGCCTGCGATCTCAGCTTGCTGGCGAACCGCCTGCCCGACCGCGAGACGCGCGTTGAGCATTTCTTCCTCGACGTTGCACGCCATCTGCCCGAAAAGTCCTTCGTGCTCGGCGGCTCCGGCTGGGACGACAAGGACGCCTCCGCCAATCTGCGCAAGGTCGGCCATGTCGGCACCGCCGATCACAACGCGTTCTTCGGCTCCGCGCTCGCCACGCTCAACGTCAATCGCGACAGCATGGCGCGCTATGGCTTCTCACCGCCGACGCGGGTGTTCGAAGCGATCGGCGCCGGCGCCTGCCTGATCACCGACGAGTGGGCCGGCATCGATCATTTCCTCGAACCCGGCCGCGAGGTGCTGGTGGCCGCCGACGGAGCCGAGGTGGCCGAGCACCTCACCGCGCTCGATCCCGAGCGGGCCCGGTCTATCGCCCGCCGCGCCCGCGCACGCATCCTCAGCCAGCACACTTACCGGCAGCGCGCCCGCCAGTTCAACGATCTCTTCGTCGCCCACAGCTCCCGAATCGAGGCAGCAGAATGAACCTCTCCATCGTCGTCATCGGTCTTTCGGTCACTTCGTCCTGGGGCAACGGTCATGCCACGACCTACCGCGCCCTGATCGAAGCGCTGGCGCGACGAGGTCACCGCGTCACGTTCCTGGAGCGGGACGTGCCCTGGTAT
Source organism: Bradyrhizobium yuanmingense (assembly GCF_900094575.1). Taxonomy (GTDB): domain Bacteria; phylum Pseudomonadota; class Alphaproteobacteria; order Rhizobiales; family Xanthobacteraceae; genus Bradyrhizobium; species Bradyrhizobium yuanmingense. The sequence continues at coordinate 184,684 of NZ_FMAE01000009.1, forward strand.
CGCGATCACCGCGACCTGACCAAGCCCTCTGCCTGGACTGTCGAATTGTACCATTCTTCGAAAGATGTTCCGCGCCAGTTCGGCAAGCTGATCCGCGATGCCGATCTGGTGATCATCGGCTCTTATGTTCCTGACGGGATCGCGCTCGCCGAATGGACCACGACGCACGCGAGGGGCATCACCGCGTTCTACGACATCGACACGCCAGTCACTCTGGCGCGGCTCGAGCAAGGCCTCGACTATCTCTCGGCGGCAATGATCCCGCGCTTCGATCTCTATCTGTCGTTCACCGGCGGACCGGTGCCCGGCATGATCGAGCAGAGCTACGGCAGTCCGCTCGCGCGTGTGCTTTACTGCAGCGCAGACGCGGAGATCTACGCGCCGAAGCAGGCGCCGCCGAAATGGGCGCTCGGCTATCTCGGGACCTACAGCGAGGACCGGCAGCCCGTTCTCGAGGAGCTGCTGCTGGCACCGGCGCGCACGCTGCCGAGCGATCAATTCGTCGTCGCCGGTGCGCAATATCCGGACAATATCGCCTGGCCCGCCAACGTTACGCGGATCGAGCACCTCTCGCCGAAGCAGCACCCGGAGTTCTACGCGGCGCAGCGTTTCACGCTGAACGCCACCCGCGCCGACATGAAGGCGCTGGGCTTCTCCCCGAGCGTCCGGCTGTTCGAGGCCGCCGCCTGCGGCACGCCCGTGATCTCGGACCGGTGGCCCGGGATCGAGACGATCTTCGCGCCCTCGAAGGAAATCCTGCTGGCAGCCAGCCCGCGCGAGGTCGTCGAGATCCTGCGCGACATGCCGGAAGAGCAACGGCGCACGATCGCCCACAACGCGCGGCGGCGGGTTCTCGCCGATCACACGCCCGACCATCGCGCACGGCAGCTGGAGACCTATTACGCCGAGGCAGCCGCGCGGCGCCGCCGCAAGACGGCGCCACTCCCCGTCGTTCGCCCCATGCAGGTCGCCCAACTCTGAAAGGCCACGTCATGACGCTCCAGACCCGCATCCACGCGTCCCGCCGCTCGCCGACGGTCCTGGTCGCCGGCGGCGCCGGCTTCATCGGATCGCATCTCTGCGACGCGCTCCTGCAACGCGGCAGCATGGTGATCTGCCTGGACAATTTGTTCACGGGAACCACCGACAACATCCGGCCTCTGCTCAACCATCCGAACTTCCGCTTCATCGAGCATGACGTACGCGATTCCATCGAGATCGAGGGCGGGATCGACCGGATCTACAGCCTCGCCTGCCCGGCCTCGCCCCGCCATTATCAAGTCGATCCGGTCGGAACGATGAAGACTTGCGTGCTCGGCTCGATCAACCTGCTCGAACTGGCGCGGCAGAAGGGTTCCCGGATTCTTCAGGCCTCCACCAGCGAGGTCTACGGCGACCCGGAGGTGCATCCGCAGCCGGAATCCTATCTCGGCAACGTCAATCCGATCGGGCCGCGGGCCTGTTACGACGAAGGCAAGCGCGCCGCGGAGACGCTGATGTTCGACTACCGGCGCATGCACGGGACCGAGATCAAGGTCGCGCGCATCTTCAACACCTACGGGCCGCGCATGCTCGAGAATGACGGCCGCGTCGTGTCCAACTTCATCGTGCAGGCGTTGCGTGGCGAGCCGATCACGATCTACGGCCAGGGCACGCAAACCCGCAGCTTTTGCTTCGTCGACGATCTCGTGCGGGGGCTTCAGCTCCTGATGGAGAGCCCCGCCTCGGTCAGCGGTCCGTGCAATCTCGGCAATCCGCACGAGGTCACGATCGAGGCCATCGCCCGTGAGGTGCTGGCATGCACCGAATCTGCGTCCCCGCTGCGCTTCGAGCCCCTGCCGAAGGACGATCCCAGGCGGCGCAAGCCTGTGATCGACGCCGCCGAGAAGATCCTGGGATGGCGTCCGAGGGTGGCATTGAAGGACGGCCTTCAAGCGACCATCGCCTATTTTGCGCTCCGTCTCGCCGGGGAATCGCCCACGCTCGTGCCGGCCATCGCCGCGCGCAGGACGCGCCATTCAGCACGCGGCCGCCTGACGATGTCCGAGCAACCGTGAAGGCCTTGGCGGGTCGCCCAATGCGCCAGCGCGATAAACCTAAAACGTCCCGGCCAAAGTGACCCGGAACGCCATCGGCTCGACCGGGTGCAGCACATAATCCATCACGCCGTTCCCGCAGACCGCGGCAGGTGCGGCATTGGCGGCGCAGAGATTGTAGAGCGTATCGGTCTTCAACAGCGAGCCATAGGCATAGGTGATCTGGTTCGCCTTGCTGTTGAAGAGATTGAGCACGTCGAACTGGATGCGCCAGCCGTTCTCGCTGCGGTAGCCGAGCCGCGCGTTGACGAGGCCGGTCGGCCGCGAGCGGAACGCATTGTCCTCCGTCAACGGGCTGGAGCCGATGTAGCGCCAGCGCGCGCTGCCGAACCAGCCGGTCTTCTCGCCTAGCGTTATTCCGGCCGATGCCACCACCGCGGGGGCGTTGGGAATGTAGTTGCCGGGCGCATTGCCGATCTGCGCTTCCGGATAGCCGGCGAGCGAGGCATAGACCGCGGCCTGCTCGCTGTCATAGCCCCGGAAGCGCGCATGCGTCATTGCGAGATCCGCGTCGATGTCGATCCAGGACCGTGGCCGGTAGTGGTTGGTCCACTCGAAGCCGTAGCGGCGGCTGGCGCGCGTTGCCGAGGTGTCGCCGGCATCGCCAGCGAACAGGATCTCGGAATCCTGGTCCAGGATGAAGAGGCTGAGAGAGCTGTCGAGGCCGGGAATGATCCTGCTGCGAACCCCGACCTCCGCGCCTCTGGTGCGCACCAGGAGCGGCGACGGCGTGAGCCTTGTCGCGGGATCGGTGGGATCCTCCGTCGTGGTCGCACCGCGGGCATCGTTCGAGTGCATGCCGTAGCCGGCGCCGAGGAAGAATTCCGTATGATTGAACGGACCAAGCACCATCCTGAATTTCGGGCTGCCGAGCGCGGCATCGGCGCGACCGGAATTTGCGGCGTTGAACAGAGAGGTGACGTCGGCGGCGTAATAATCGCCCCGCCAGCCCAACGTCGTCCTGAGCCAGTCGGTCCAGCGCACCGTGTTCTCGGCATAGACCCCGACGCTGCCCTCGCCGACCTTGTCGCTGCGGATATTGCCGATGAAGCCGCGCCGGAACGTATTGGTGAGCGCGAGGTCGATCGCATCATAGCGCGATTGCAGACCGAAGGTGGTCTGCATCGGCAGGCCGGCAAAGGAGCCGTCCAGCGTGCGCGAGACATTGGCGCCCGCCATCAAGCGGTCGTCGTGCTGGTGGAACTGGTCGCCGAGCACGGGATCGTCGAGGAAGTAAGTGAAATTGTTGAAGAGGTCGAGCTGGCTCTTCACCAGATAGGCGTTGGCCTTCCATGAACCGATGTCGTCGGTCTGCGCGATGCGCCCGGACAGCGCAAAGCGGTTGGCATGGCCGCCGTCGCTCGGATCTTCCGAACCATAACGGCCGAGCAGGCCGCTGGTGATGGCGCGCTGCGGCACCTGGTCGGTCGCATTCCATTGGTTGACGTAGGCCATGCCGGTGAGCGACATGCCGTCGGTCGCGGTGCCCTGGCTATAGCGCACGAGGCCGTTGAGCTTTCGCAATTTGTCCGGATTGTCCCACGGGCCGTCGTAGGTACCGATCTCGCCGGCCACCAGCAGCGAACCGTCGCCAACCTTCGCGGAATCCATGCCGAGCAGACGGCGGTAACCGAAGCTGCCGGCGCTCACCTGCGCCAGCCGCCTTGTGCTGTCGATCAGGCCGATGTGAACGCTTCCGACCGAGGCGAAGTCGCCTTCGTCGGCGAAGTAAGGTCCCTTGCGCACGTCCATTGCGGCGATGGTTTCCGGGATCAGCCAGTTGAGATCGGCATACCCCTGGCCATGCGCGTGGGTGCGCATGTTGACGGGGACGCCGTCGACGATGATCGCCAGATCGGTGCCGTGGTCGAGATTGTACCCGCGCAGGAAATACTGGTTGGCTTTGCCCTCGCCGGAATGCTGCGTCACGATCAGACCGGGAACGGCTTCGAGCGCCTCGCCCGGCCGTGTGAAAGGGCGCGCGTTGATCTCGTCGCCGGAGACAGTGATCTCGCTGGCCATGCCGGCTGCGGCCCTTGGACCCGAGCCGGCACTGCGCGGATCCGACGCCTGCGCCGTCGCGGAAGAGCGGCGACCGGCCGCGGGCGATCTGGCGGCACGGCGCGATGCGGCCGTCATCTTGCGCCCGGGCGCGGCGCCGCCACTGACCTCAACCGGCGGCAGTTCGCGTGAGGTGTCATTGCTCTGTGCGAAGGCGCGGCCGTCATCCGCGAGCAGCGCCAGGACCGAGAGTGCCGTCAAAGCGCCGCCGTGACGACCGTGCTCAGGCCGCCTCGGTCGCATCGGTGCATTCCAAAACTTTCGTGCCGGCGCGGCGAGGCTCGTTTGCGAACATGCGGCGATAGAGCACGACCGAGACGAGCCATGCGACCGCAAACAGCGCGATCACGACAAAGCCGACATTGGCAAGCGACTCGTTGAGGTCCTCGATCAGCGCCCATGCGCCGCCGGAGAGACCGAGCCGCTCGCCGATCAGGCCGAGCGCTTCGATCCCGCCGATGAACAGTGCAACCGCGACGGAGGCGCCGGTGATCGTGAGATTGTACCAGAGCTTGCGCAAGGGATCGACGAAGGCCCAGCGATAGGCGCTCACCATCAGCGCGGAATCGGCAGTGTCGACCAGCGCCATGCCTGCAGCGAACAGCGCGGGGAAAACCAGCACATCGGCGAGCGAGGCGCCGCGCGCGGCTTCGCTGGCGGAGATGCTGAGCAGGCTGATCTCCGTCGCGGTGTCGAAGCCGAGGCCGAACAGGAAGCCGAGCGGGTACATGTGCCAGGGCTTCGTCACCAGGCGGAACATCGGGCCGAGCAGCCGGGCCAGAATACCGCGGCTGGCAAGCAGCGCATCGAGTTGCGCAGCATCGTGAACGCCCTGCTCCCGCGCCGCGCGAAACGTCCGCCACAGGCCGACGAAAATGACGAGGTTGATCGCGGCAACCGCAAGCAGGAACAGGGCCGAGACTGAGGTGCCGATGAGACCGCCGATCTCCTTGAGCAGGCTGTCGCCGCCGAGGCTCACGACGCCCAGTGCCAGCAGCATGGTCGCCACCACGACGACGGTGGAATGGCCGAGCGCGAAATAGAGGCCGACGCTGCGCGGCGTCTCGGCGCCGTGCATCAGCTTGCGCACGACGTTGTCGATCGCGGCAATGTGATCGGCATCGACGGCATGACGCAGGCCGAACACCCAGGCCAGCAAGGCCGTCGCCATCACCGTCGGCCGGTCGCCGAACAGCGTGAAGGCCCAGGCCCATGCGGCGATGTTGGCGGCGACGAGCCCGCCAAGCAGCGCCACCGTTCCGGGCTCGACCGCCCGCAAAGTCCGCATCGCTGCTCGTTCCATTCGCTCGCCCTTACAGTATGACGTTTATCAAAATTTCTCATACTGGCAAGAGCAAGAGCCGGACCAGTTTCGGTCTGCCCCCTGACGAGCCGACGGAATGCGAGCCAAATGGCGGGCCTGATGGAGGAATTCCGCGTCAGCGGGATCACCGCGCCGATGCGGGATGGGCGCTCGCATTGGCAAGCAGATATCCAGTTTGACGCCGAAGTTGACGGTCGTCAGGGGGAGCTCGACCCACGCAACTGGAACCCGTTGCTGTGAAGCCGCTCACATCCGATTCGACGATCCCGATGTATTCATCGTGCCGGGTGGAGATGGCAGACGGAGACGCGCATGAAACTCCTCATGCTCTCGCTAATCGCAGCCATGCTTCTCGCCGGTGCGGCCAATAGCGTGTTCAGGCCGCATCCAGTGCCTCATTTCGGTCAGCCCGGCATGGCGTCCATTCAAGATATGCAGACGGGACGGGCCGACAAGCTTCCCGAGCAGGAGCTGCAGGACCGCTCCGTCTTGTTTGCGAAAGAGCTGCGGTAGGCCGGCAGGCTCGCTTTATTCGGCCGCTGCGGTCGCAGGTTGCCGCTGCCCATCGTTCGGTCCCGTTCGCGCCATCTGCTCGTCGAGCCAGAGGCTGTGGTGCTCGCGCGCCCAGTTGACGTCGACTTCGCCCGAGCCCATGGCGGCGAACGCACCTTCCATGCCGATGGTGCCGATATAGATGTGCCCGATCATCGCCGCGACGAACAGGACCGCCACAATGGAGTGGACGATCTGGGCCATCTGCATGCTTTCGATACCCGTGCCGTAGAACGGGAACATCAGCGCATAGCCGCTCGCCGCGACGAGCCCACCACCGATCACGACGATCCAGTAGATCATCTTCTGGCCGCCATTGAAGCGATTGGCCGGTGGATGGTCATGCCCGATCAGGCCGCCACCCCGCTTGGCCCATTCGATATCCACCTTATTGGGGATATTGCCGCCGATCCACATCAGGAAGATCAGCACGACCCCCAGCGTGAACGGGAAGCTCAGATAATTGTGGGCGTATTTGGCCCATTGCGACCATTCGGAAAAGGCCTCGAAACCGATCAGCGGCAATAGCAGTTGCCGGCCAAAGGTGACGTTGAGGCCGGAGATCGCCAGGATGATGAAGCAGGTTGCCGTCATCCAGTGCACGAAACGTTCGAAACCGTTGAAGCGCACGATGGTGCGGCCCGAGTGGCCGCTTTCCAGCCGAACCATGCCGCGGGTGAGATAGAAGATCATGATCAGGGCGATCATGCCGATGATGGCAACGCCGCCGATCCAGGGCAGCGTCACCATGCGGAATTCCCGCCATTCCCGCCCCTGCGGCTGCTCGAGAACGCCGGACCGCTGATCCGGAATGCTGACACGCCCTTGAATCCGGTTCAGCTCCTGCAGAAGCTGCTGCTCCTTGACCGAGCTTGCAGTCGGATTGACCTGCTGAGCACTCGCAGGCGCCGCCATCGCCAAGAGAAGCAGCGTGCAAACGCCGAACGCCAGGCGAATGAACCTTCCAAATGACGCCATCACGTCCTCCCCGGTATTTGCGCGCCCTTCTGTTGCCACCTCAGGACTCGATCGCCTCGCGATAAGCGGTCTTCCAGCCCCATGCACCCGAGCCATAGCCGCGCTTCATGACGCGCTCCTTGTAGATCTGCGCGATGATCTCGCCGTCGCCCGCAAGCAAGGATTTGGTCGAGCACATTTCCGCGCAGAGCGGCAGCTTGCCTTCGGCCAGCCGGTTCGCACCGTATTTCGCGTATTCCTCCTTGCTGCCGTCGGCCTCCGGGCCGCCGGCGCAATAGGTGCATTTGTCCATCTTGCCGCGGGAGCCGAAGTTTCCGACCTTTGGATATTGCGGCGCGCCGAACGGACAGGCGTAGAAGCAATAGCCGCAGCCGATGCAGAGGTCCTTGGAGTGCAGCACCACGGCATCGGCCGTGGTGTAGAAGCAGTTCACCGGACAGACCGCCGCGCAGGGCGCGTCCGTGCAGTGCATGCAGGCCATCGAGATCGAGCGCTCGCCCGGCTTGCCGTCGTTGATGGTGACGACACGCCGCCGGTTGATGCCCCAGGGCACCTCGTGCTCGTTCTTGCAGGCGGTGACGCAGGCGTTGCACTCGATGCAGCGATCAGCGTCGCAGAGAAATTTCATCCGAGCCATGTGCGTGCTCCTCTCAGGCTGCGACGATCTGACAAAGCGTGACCTTCGGCTCCTGCATGCCGGTTGCAGGATCGTAGCCGTAGCTCGTGATCGTGTTGGCGCTCTCGCCCAGCACGATCGGATCGGTGCCGGCAGGATAGTTCTTGCGCAGGTCGTTACCGCCGAGCCAGCCGCCGAAATGGAACGGCATCCAGGCGACGCCCTTGCCGACGCGTTCGGTCACCATCGCCTTCATCTTGGCCCGCGAGTTGTTCTCAGCGCCGCTCACCCAGACCCAGCCGCCGTCCTTGATGCCGCGATCGGCGGCATCAGCCGGGCTGATCTCGATGAACATGTCCTGTTGCAATTCGGCGAGCCACGGATTTGTGCGGGTTTCCTCGCCGCCGCCTTCGTATTCGACGAGACGTCCGGAGGAGAGGATCAGCGGGAACTGCTTGGCGATCCCCTTCTCCACCGCCGCCTTCTGCACCGAGAAGCCGATGTTGGGCAGACGGAACTGCTTGGCATCGGGCAAGGTCGGATACTTCTCGACGAGGTCGACGCGCGGCGTGTAGATCGGCTCGCGGTGCACCGGGATCGGATCCGGTAGACCGAACGCATTCATGCGCGCCTTGCCGTTGCCGAAGGGCACGCAGCCATGCTTCAGCGCGACGCGCTGGATGCCGCCGGAGAGGTCGAGCGCCCAGGACACCGCATCCGGATTGGCCGGGTTGACCCGCTGGATGGTCGCCATCTCGGCCTCGGTGAGATCCGTGTCCCAACCGAGCTTCTTCAGGCTCGCCAGCGTGAACTCGGGATAGCCGTCCTCGATCTCCGATCCCTTGGAGAAGGACTTGTCGGCGAGCAGGCTCACCTTCCGCGTCGTGCCGTCGGGCAGCTTCTCCTCGCGCTCGATGCCGAAGCGCGGACGGAATGCGCCGCCGCCGTCCATGACGTGCAGATTGTTGTTGTAGAGCAGCGGCGAGCCGGGATGCTTCACCTCGGGCGAGCCCCAGCACGGCCAAGGCAGGCCATAATAATCGCCGCCGACTTCCGGATCGTCCTTGGGGGCGCGCATCGTCACCAGGTCGAACTTGTGCTGGTTCTTCATGTGCGCCTTGATGCGCTCCGGCGACTGGCCGCAATAACCGGTCGACCAGCTTCCACGGTTGATCTCGCGCAGCACGTCCTCGGGGACCGGAAGGTTGTTCTCGACCTTGATGTTCTTGAACATCTTGTCGGCGAAGCCGAACTTCTTCGCCAGCAGATAGATGATCTCGAGGTCGTCCTTGGATTCGAAGATCGGCTTGACGATCTGCTCGCCCCATTGCATCGAGCGGTTGGAGGCGACGCGCGATCCCGCGCATTCGAACTGCGTCGCCACGGGCAGGATATAGACGCCGTCCTTGCGTCCGGCCTCGACCGCCAGAGACGCCCAGGTGGTCGGGTGCGGATCGGCGATCACCAGCAGCTCCAGCGCCTTCAGGCCCTTCAGCGATTCGGGAATGCGCGTGATGCTGTTGCTGGCGTGGCCTTGCACGAACACGGCCTTGACGTTGTCCTTCTGTGCGACGTCGGCCTTCGGCAACAGCGCGGCATCGAACCAGCGCGTCAGCGGGATGCCTGGCGTCTCCATCTGCTTCTTCTCGTCGAAGCGCGAGACGAGATAGTCGTAGTCGACCTCCCAGACCCGGGACCAGTGCTTCCAGGCGCCCTCCGCGAGGCCGTAATAGAACGGCAACGTCACGATATCGAGGCCGACATCGGTCGCGCCTTGCACGTTGTCATGGCCGCGAAGGATGTTGGCGCCGGCCCCGGCCTTGCCGACGTTGCCCGTCATCAGCAGCGCGATGCAGCTCGCCCGCACGTTGGCGGTGCCGACCGTGTGCTGGGTCTGGCCCATGCACCAGATGATGGTCGCGGGCTTGACCGTCGCGAACGTCTTGGCGACACGCTCGAGCTGCGCGGCGGGCACACCGGTGACGCGCTCGACCTCCTGCGGATTCCATTTCTCGACCTCCTTGCGCAGGTCGTCGAAGCCGTAGACGCGCTGGGCGATGAATTCCTTGTCCTCCCAGCCGTTCTTCAGGATGTGCCACATCATGCCGTAGAGCACGGGAATGTCGGTGCCGGGACGGATGCGGACATATTCGGTGGCATGTGCCGCGGTGCGGGTCAGGCGCGGATCGAAGACGATGAAATTCGCCTTGTTGAGCTCCTTGGATTCGAGCAGGTGCTGCATGCTGACCGGATGCGCTTCCGCCGCGTTGCTGCCGATAAACAGCATCGTCTTGGAGTTGCGCATGTCGTTGATGCTGTTCGTCATCGCGCCGTAGCCCCAGGTATTGGCGACGCCGGTGACGGTGGTGGAGTGGCAGATCCGCGCCTGGTGATCGGTGTTGTTGGTGCCCCAGAACGCGCCCAACTTGCGGAACAGGTAGGCTCCTTCGTTGGTCATCTTGGCCGAGCCGAGCCAATAGACCGAATCGCTGCCCGACTTCTCGCGAACCTGCAGCAGCTTGTCGCCGATCTCGTTCACCGCCGTGTCCCACGACACGCGCGTCCACTGCCCGTTCACCAGCTTCATCGGATAGCGCAGGCGGCGATCGCTGTGCACGAGCTCGCGCACCGAGGCGCCCTTGGCGCAATGCGAGCCACGGTTGATCGGCGAATCCCAGCTCGGTTCCTGCCCGATCCAGACTCCGTTGAGGACTTCCGCCGTCACCGTGCAGCCCACGGCACAATGCGTGCAGATGCTCTTCTTGACGGTGGCGCCGGCCGCGAGCGGGCCGGCGGCGGCCGCCTCCGCCTTTCGCACGTTGCCCACCGGCATGGCCCCGAGCGCGGCGAGCGCGCCGCCGGCCAAACCGGATTTGCGCAGGAATGTGCGGCGATCAAGTCCCCCGCCCTGCCCCGCAAGGGATTCGGCGACGGAACCGCGGCGATCGGAACGCTGGTGTGTTCGCTTGATAAGCACGGGCAGCCTCCCTCTCAGGCCGGATAACGATTGACGCGGTAGAACGTCTTCACGTGATCGGATTCCTTGTAGCGCGCCTTGCGCTTCTCATCGTTGGTTTCACTGTCGGCCTGGGCGGACCCGACCAACGGTGTTGCAAGGGCCGCGCCGGCACCGGCGGTACCCAAGCCGACCTTGCGCAGGAAATCGCGGCGTCCGACCTTTGATTTCGTCTCGTCACTCATCGCATCTCTCCCGGACCGAAGCGCCTCGGTCAGCTGGCGAATGTAAATGCTTCCGTCTCGATTTCGATGAAAGTGCGGCCGAGCGCGCCGACTGCGCGATAGAAACGGGCAGTCCCCGCGTTCTCGATGTCGGCGAACAACCGCCCCATCCATGGCGACACGTGCTTTTCGAAGAAGGCGCGCTGCGCCTCGTGTGAGGCATCGAAGCGGCCATCGGCAAGGCCCGACATGATCTCGCACAGGATGGCAGCGTGATCTTCGGGTTCGGAATCGTTGGCGATACGCTCGATGCCGAGCGTCATCAGGTCGCCGCGCAGGCGCGACAAAGGCCGTTCGTTGAGAAAGCCCGTGAGATAATAGGAAGCATAGGGCAGCAATTCACCGCGGCCGAGCCCGACAAACAAATCGAAATACTCCCGCTCGACTTTCGACGGGACGGCGCTCGAGGCCGCGTCGGCGAGCGCCGCATGCGCACGACCGAGCGGCGTCGCGTCTCCGCTGAGCGCGGCGAGCTGATCGAGCAGGCGCTTCGACGGAGGCGCAGACAGCAGCGCCGCGAGCAAGACGTATTCCCGCGCGCGCGCCGCATCGATGGGATCGACGAGCTCGGCGGAGCCGGCTTGCTCACCGTAAAGATCGCGCCGCAGATCGTTTCGGGAGACGCCGGTCGCCGTTTCGACTGCAACCACCCGTTGTGCGGGCACACGGGTCCAATTCGAGACGGAGGGCTGGCTGATGCCTATTTTGCGTGCAAGCTGAGCGATGCCGCCTGCGGCATCGATCGCTCGATCAAGTCCGTCATCGCGCACGTGGACCTCCCATCCCAGTCCCGTCTGCTTGATTATCGCTTTTGTTACAAAGCAGTAGGTAGCGTAATCCGGGTTCCAGCAACGGTCAATCGCCTGCCATAGCCTGTACCTATAGTCTTTGGTCGTGGTTCAGCGCGGCAGTGCACCACCATGCGTGCGGGACCTCACAGGCTCTGCAGAATCCGCAGGTCTTTCACCCACTGTCGGTTGCACTGCAGCAGGGATTGCCAGGTGCTGCGTCTCATCGGGCGGCTCGACGACATTGGAAACAAGTGCCACATCGGCTTGATGCGATTCCGCCGGAGAATCCGCCGTTTCGATCGACGCCTCAGCAAGAGTCTGGGCCGCCTCGCGCACGCCGCCGACAATGCGATCGACCAGTGCGGCCAGCTCCTCCGAGGAACAATCCAGCGGGCCAAATCCCGGCATCGCCGTCGGGTCGTTGAAGTCCCATGCATTCTCCGCGAGCCCGACGAAGTCGCGAATCGCGGGATCGGTCGCCCAAGCGCGGCGAAGAGCCGCAAGGCTCAACTCGCGAGGAATCCCCTTGCCGAGGAAGGCCGTGATGTCGGTGGCAGCATTGATCTCGTCGATCGACGGCAGGCTCGACAGATCGAACTCCGTCTCGTCCTCTTTGTCCTCGGACGGCGGCGTCGGCTGCGCCGGGGCAGGTTTCGCCGGCTCCGCTCGCGACTGCTGTTTGCGGCGGGACCAACGCGCAAGGAAGTCCTCCTCACTCATTCCTTTCCGCCTTCATGTTCGCGCCGCGCCAGCGCCTCCGGATCGGCACGGCGCCGCTTGCGTTTGACGAATTCGCGCTCGACATGGTGCTCGGCCACGAAGCTTTCAATCGCCTCGCGCAGCACTTCCGGCATCGGCACGGCCTCGACGAGATTGTCGGCGGCTTCGGTAAAGCCTTCGCCCTCGGCGGGGTCGGCGGTCACCGCGGTGACTGCATAGGGCCAGACGCCTTGCGCAGGCGACAACACGACCCAGATGCTCGGACCGCCGGAGGCGAGATTGTCGCGATAGCGCGCCGTCTCCGACGGATAGAGATCGATGGTCGCACTTCCGGCATAGAACAGGGTCGTGCCGTCCTGCTCGCGAAGCACGGTCCATGGCTCGGTCGACGGCTCGTCCGGCAGGACAGCAATTCCGCGCCAGATGAAATCGACCCAAGGCGAGTCGGCCTTGCGCCGCTCGACTACGACGCCGACGGCAATCGAGAGGGACGGCAATGCCGCGGGGCTCACGTCGCCATCTCCAGCCGCTTCACCGGCAACCCGGTCAGCAGATTCTGTGGCTTCATCCGCAGCTTCTGATCCGCCGTCATCGACAGGATCAGGTAGACCGGCTCATCCCCGACATCGTCGAGGGCACGGCTGGAATCCGCAAACGTCAGCCGGAACAGCGCCAGCACGCGATCGGCGTCGCGCTCGCCGAGCTCTTCGCCGCGCCACAGACGGTCGCCGAGCCTCGTGGCATCGGCATCGAGCCCGACATACCAGCTCAGCTTCGCCTCGTGCAGCGCCCGTAGCGGCTCGATCACGACATCGATGCCGAGCAGATGGGAGACCCAACGCGTCATCGCCTGCGCCAGCGCTACAGGTCCGCGGCCGTCGGCGGTCAGGTCGAGGGCCATGTCGAACTGGTCGCTCCGGTGCCAATAGGCCTCGGCATTCTCCTCGCCCAACACCTCGACCACCGCATCGGTGGTGGCGCCGAGCATCGACATCAGCGAGAGCACCGGGGTCGGGCTCCGGCCGCCGACGACCTCCTCGTCTCCCAGCAACAAAGCGTGCTCATGTGGGAGAACGCGCTGGATCCGGAAGAACAATTCGGCCGCGCGCAGCACGAACGGGTCGTCGCAGCCGTCGAGCGCGTTGCGCAGGATGACGTGCACGAGCTGGTTGACGAACAGCGGCGGCAGATCGTTCGCCCCTGAGCGGAGCCAGGCAAGATAGGCCGCTTCGAGCGTCGGATGCCGCAGCAGAAGATCGCGGAACGCCAGCACGAACTGCCAATTCTCCCTGGCATCAGCATCGGCAATCGCGGCGATCTCGCCGGCGCCGACGGCCTGGCGCGGGTCGGCGAGCAGATCGCGATGCAGCCGGCGTTCGACCGGGCACGCGTCGTCCGGCGGCATCAGCTCGGGACGGGCAAAATAGGCTTTGAGAAATTCGTCCGTGACACGCAGGCCGCCGCCCTCGTCGCGATCGAGCAGGTGGTGACCACAGGAGATCCAGAAATCGTTCATCGGACGGTCGGCTCCCGGCCGAGATCCGCAAGCCTGAGATCGCCGTCCGGCTCGACGTCGTCCTCCATCTCGATGAACGAGAACGCCTTGCCATGCCCCTGGCCTTCCCGAAGCTGCAGCCGGCGGAACGACTCGCGGACCTCCCCGTCGCTCGAGGTGCGGTGCACTGCAATAAGCGAGCTGATGGGATGGCTGCAGAGCGACTGGGCAAAAGCGACCTCCTCTTCGGCCGCCGTTTTCGCCGCCGCCATATCCGGCGCGCCGAAACGATCGACCAATTGCCTCGCCAGCAGATCGACCAGGCCGTGGTAATCGTCCGCGGTCGCCGGAACGATCTGCGCCAGCGTCGACCAGCCCCAGGATTGCACCCCGAGGAACCCACCGCGAAACGCCGCGCGGGCCTTGCCCTCGAGCTTCGCGCCATCGCAATCCCAGAAGCGGAAGGCGCCGGAAACGGCCCATTCGCCCGGCTCTGCCGCCACGTCGAACACGAAAGTGTCCGAGGGATCGAGCGCGATCGTGCGCAGGAGTTTCACAGGCGCGGTCCTCCGAGGGCCGGATCGAGCCAGGACGGCACCGCGAGCGCCCGGACCAGGTCGCTTCGTTCGATCGTCTCCGTCCCGATGCGGCGCGTCAGGAGGTCGCCGCAATCATCTATGCGCTGTATCGTCTGCCTTTCACGCGGCATCCGCGTGAGATAGTCGCGCGCGACGCTGTCGAAGCCGTCGACCCGCCAGCCGTCCAGCGCCAGCATCAGATGCCGGGCGAAGCTTTCCGTGATCTGCGCCGCGCCCGCCTCGCCAAAGCCTTCCTGGTCAAGCGCCGAGGCCAGCGGGTGGACGCCTGGATCGTCATCATTCATGGCAACCGTCCGTATCATCGCGCCGAAGACCAGCCAGGGCGGCGGCGCCTCCTCGTCAGCTCCGGAACACCAACCCATCCGTCCGCCGCCGACCAGCCCCCCGTCGATCCTGACCGCATCCGGCCAGCCGATCGTGATCGGCTTGCTCGGCGGTGCATAGGCGCGAAGCGCGTCGGTGAGCGCAACCATGCCTGCGTAGAACGCACGCCGCGCGCTGCGCAACGGCTCGGCCGGCTCGAGCACCACGGCGAACTCGGCGAGGTCGAAGCGGCCGACATAGACGAGCGTTCCGGCGCCGCTCTCCGGTGCGATGCGGCATGCATGGGCAAAAGCGTCGCCGCTCTCGCGCAATCGCACCAATGTGAACGGCGGCGGCAGGTGGATCGGTTCCGCCGTGGAAACATGGCTCACTGGGATCGACGGCAGACCGTCCTCCGCTTTCCTTTTCTTCCCGATGGATAATGTCTATACGAGGCGAAGGGCCGGCGCGAGTCCGTCGTCGTCGTCCGAAAGGCGGAGGAGTTAACCTGGAGCAGCCGTCGAAGACCATCCTGATCTGCTCGTGCGAAGACACGATGCGCCTCGACGTGGCTGCAATCCGGCGCGCATGTCCGAACAGCGAGGTCAAGAGCTTCCGCCACCTCTGCGGGGCGGAGCTCGATCATTTCCGCAACATGGCCGCGACAGAAGGCGTGTTGACGGTCGCCTGCACGCAGCAGGCGGCGCAGTTTTCGGACGAGGCCGGCGAGCGGCCTGACGCGATCGGCTTCGTCAATATCCGCGAGACGGCTGGCTGGTCCCGCGACGGCGCGCACGCCGGCGCAAAAATGGCCGCCCTGCTCGCATCCGCCTCCATCCCCGCCCCGGACTATCCGCTCGTCACCTTGTCGAGCGAGGGCGTCATCCTGATCTACGGGCGCGATGAGGCCGCGATTGAGGCCGGCCGCCTGCTTGCCGATCACCTCGACGTCACCGTGATGCTGAAGCAGCTCGATGACACGGTGCCGCCGGTTGCCACGGTGTTCCCGATCGTGAAGGGCACGATCCGCTCCGCGAAGGGACATTTCGGCGCGTTCGAGCTTGTCATCGACGACTATGCGCGTCCCCGCCCCTCCTCGCGCGATCGCTTCGTGCTCGACTCGCCGCGAAGCGGGGTCACCTCGCGCTGCGATATCGTGCTCGATCTTTCCGGCGGTCTGCCAATGTTTCCCGCCCACGACCTGCGCGACGGCTATCTCCGCGCCGACACGAAAGATCCCGCCGCGGTGCTGCGCGCGGTGCTGACCGCGCGCGATCTCGTCGGCAGCTTCGACAAGCCCAGATATGTCGAGGTTGCGCCGGCGCTTTGCGCCCATTCGCGCTCGAAGCGTACGGGCTGCCATCGCTGTCTCGATCTTTGCCCGACCGGGGCAATCACGCCCGTCGGCGATCATATCGCAATCGATCCGAATATCTGCGCGGGCTGCGGCCAATGCGCGGCGGCCTGCCCGACCAGCGCGGTCTCCTACGCGCTGCCGCCCGCCGATACGCAGCTCCATAAACTTCGCGCCATGCTGCTCGCCTACCGCGAGGCCGGCGGCGCGAATGCGGTGCTGCTCTTTCACGACAGCCCGCACGGCACGCCGCTGATCGACGCCCTCGCGCGGCATGGCGACGGCCTGCCGGCGAACGTGCTTCCCTTTGCCGTCAACGAGCTCACGCAGGTCGGGCTGGAGGCGATCGTCGGCGCCTTTGCCTATGGCGTCTCTGCCGTGCGCTTCCTGCTCCGTGGCAAGCCGCGCCACGACGTGACCGGATTGACGCAGACGATCGCGATGGCTGAGGCGATCCTCGGCGGCCTTGGATTTGCGGGCCGTCGCCTCGCCACCATCGAAACCGACGATCCCGACGCGCTCGGCGCGCATTTGACTGATATCGGCACGCTCGCCGCGGTCCCGACGCCGGCAACTTTCAAGACCGTCGGCAAGCGGCGCGACCTCTTGCGGTTTGCCCTCAGCGAGTTGCATCGGCTGGCGCCGCAGCCGGTCGACATCATCGCGCTGCCGCAAGGTGCGCCGGTCGGCGCAATCAGCGTCGAGGCCGATGGCTGCACGCTGTGCCTATCCTGCGTCTCGGCCTGCCCGACCGGCGCATTGCGCGACGATCCCGAGCGGCCGGTGCTGAAATTCATCGAGGATGCCTGCGTGCAGTGCGGCCTGTGCCAGAGCACCTGTCCGGAAAAGGTCATCAGCCTCAAGCCGCAGATCGATTTCCGGGCGGCGCGCGCGCCCGCCGTTGTCATCAAGGAAGAGGAGCCCGCGCTCTGCGTCCGCTGCGGCACGCCCTTCGGCGTCAAGAGCACGATCGACCGCATCGCCGCCAAGCTCGAAGGCCGGCACTGGATGTATCCGGCCGGCGACAAGCGAATCGAGGCGCTCAGGATGTGCGCGGACTGCCGCGTCGTGGTCATGAGCGAACAGCAATTCGATCCGTTCAAGGGCGTTCCGGAACGAACGCCGCCGCGAACGACGGATGATTACATCCGCGAACGCAACGGCAAGGACTAAAGCGGACGAGGTCGAATCGGCGCAAGGCAATCATCTCGACGTCGCGCGGGCCAGAAATTCGGTCAGCGCGCGCCGGTCCTCGGCCGAGCCGATGCGCTGCTCCGGCATCTTGGTGCCGGGGGTGTAGGCATTCGGCCCGATTTCGAACAATCGTGCGACGGTTTCCGGCGTCCAGACGATGTCCATCGTCTTCAGTGCATCAGAGAAGCGATATCCCGGCACCGAAGCGATCTTGCGGCCGTAGAGTCCCGCAAGTGTGGGACCCGCGCGCTGCACCTCCTTGTCCGAGAGCGTGTGGCAGGCAACACAGGCCCGAAACACATCGGCGCCGTGATCGCCGGCATAGGCCGCAAGCGGGTCGGCCGGTGTGCCGACCAGGCTTGAACCGATGGGATTGCCGGTGCGGGCATTCCAGCGCCTGATCCTGCCGTCCGCACCACCCGTCATCAGTGTCTCGCGATCGGCAAGGAAGGCGACCGCCCACACCGGCAGCCCGGGCCCAACCAGGGTGCGCAGCAGGTTGCGCGACTTGCGATCGATGATCGCCACCGTGCCGCCGATCCCGGCCGCAGCGACCAGCGCACCGTCCGCCGACATGGCCAAGGCCACCACCGGCGTCGGACTGGCCGCGACCTCGCCGCTGACCTTGCCGTCCGTTGTCAGCATGCGCAGCCTGCCATCGACCGCGCCCGTGACGATTTCACCATCCGGCGCGACAGCCACCGCGTTCAGCGGCGCCGGCAAAGTCACGATGTCAGGTTGGCCATCCGGCAAACGCCAGATGCGCAGCGCAAGATCGTAGCCGACACTGACGAGCCTGCCGTCCGGCAGGAAAGCGACCCCATTGACGTTCTGCGTATGCCCTTCGAGCACGCGGGATGTGCTGTCCGACAGCGACCAGAGCCGCACTGTCTGGTCCCATGACGCCGATGCGAGAAGCGTCCCATCGGACGACACAGCAAGCGCCGCGATCGGAGCGACATGTCCCTCCAGCACCCGGTCCGGCTCCGGCCGGCCCGCCGTCCACACCGCAATGCGCGCATCGGCTCCGGCCGTGATCATGCGGCCGTCTTTGAGAAAGGCGACGGCGTTGACGCCATCGGCATGATACCGCAGCACGTGCTCTGCCGTATCTGTCCTGAGCGACCAGCGGATGACGGCGGTGTCGAAGCTGCCGGAGAGAAGGCTGTCGTCATCGGGCGAAATGGCGAGAGCCCGTATCGGGCCGCCGTGTCCGACCATGTCGGCATGCACCGTCGATGCGGCAAAGATGGTCCACAGCAATGCGGCCACCTTCGTGCACAGAGCCGATCTGTTCATTCCTGGCCGCCTGCTGACATTCACCCGCTCGAGATTGCCAGAAGAGGCAACGGAAATGAATATCCTGGAACGGTCTACTTGAAACAGTCTACTTGGCCGGTGCCGTCGTGGTCTTGGACGACCCCTCCGGCGCGGGCTGCATTCCGGGCGGACTCTGGCCCTGGGGGCTTTCGGGCGGCGCACCACCCGAGCCGGTATTGATCGGACCCGTCCAACCTTGCGGCTGGAGCTGGCCCTTGTCCTCGGGAGGCGTTTGCCCCGTCGGCGAGTTGGTTTGCGCCGGCTGGGCCAGGGCGCCCTCGACAATGCAAAGTGCTGCGAAGCACAGGATCGTTCTCGGTAATTTCACGCCAAGCCTCCGATGCGCTCACCAGGCCTGCAGAAAACTTGCAAGACCCGCATCCGTTCCGGATCGTGCAGCGCAGCAGCGCCGAGCTCCGGTCCCTTGGCTCGATGGGCGATGCGTCTTTCCGCCGATCCCGTGTTCAAAAGCCCATAGCGGGCGGATGGCTGATGCGATCGACGAGCTTGCTCGCCGCAGGCCCTGTCGTATAGATGGCGTGGTCCAATCGAGGGAGGCTGAGGATGAAGGCTTTTTTGCTTGGCTGCGTCGCGGCCGTGGTGATCGCGGTTGGTGGGATGGTGATCCTCGATCGCGTGCAGGAGCCCGCCGCGCACGCGTTTGCCACCACCGGGGTGCGGCTCTAAGAAGTCTCACTCGCGCTTGAGCCCGATCGGCCCGAGGATCGGAGCGGAGGGAACGAGCTCGACCTTGCGAACCATAGCTTCCTGCAGCCGAGGATCGTAGATCATTGCCTGCGCCATGCAGACGATGGCGCCGCGCAAGGTGCGCTCCATGCGCCATTTCCGCCTCCGGCTTCAGAATTTGGTAACCATACGAGCATGGTTGAACGCATTGGCGCAAATCGCGCGGCGGCAGTGTCTGACCTGTAACGGCCTTGGTATAAGCGCAGCTACGGTTCGAACGACGTTCGCGGATGATCCGGTTTCCTTGTGCGCATGAATAAGCCCAGCAACACGTTCGACATCGCCATCGAGCCGTCGTTCGACTTTCTGTCTCCGGAATATGCAGAGCTGTTCGATCGTTCGGCTGCCACTGCCTTCCAGCATCCGGTCTGGTTGCATAGCCTCTACACCAGGCTCGCGCCGGAAACGGATGCAACGGCTCTGGTCGTCATCGTGCGCGACCGCGACACCGGCACGCTTGCGATGGTGTTACCGCTGCTCCGAATCCGGCGCGGTCCGATACGAACCATCGAGTTCGCCGACCTCCGCGTCTCCGATTATCTGGCACCGGTTTGCAGCCCGGACGTGTTTTCACGATTGCTCGATGATGCGGCCGCATGCGCGCAGATTCGGCGCCTTGTCCGCCCCTTCGATCTACTCCGGATGGCCAAGCTGCCCGACGGACGGCTTCCGATCGAGGACCTCCTGGCCACATCCCGCCGTGTCTCGATGAACACCAATGCTTATGCCACGGTTCTGGTCGCGCCTTACGAGCAATGGCGGGCCAGTGCGATGGATCGCTCCTACCAGAAGGAACTCGCCAAGAAATATCGTCAGCTGCAGAAGAAGGGCGCGCTGAGCTTCTCATGCTGCAGCGACAGCGCCGCCGTGCTCGAGACGATGGAGGTGATGAGGAAGTTTCGCGGCCCGCGCTTTCACGCACAAGGCGACGGAGACCTGCTGCAGCGGCCCGAATATTACGGCTTCTATTCCGACGTCGCCCTTCGGGGCCTCGGGTCCTTCGTTCGCCTCTATGCCATGAAGATGGACGGCGAAGTGATCGCCGCCGTGCTCGGATTGTGCCACCGCGACAGCTTCCTCGTCATCATGAGCGCCTTCGACATCGCCGGCTACAAGAGCCAGTCCATCGGCGCGCTGATGTTCGAACAAGTGGCGCGAGATTGTATTGAGCGCGGAGATCAGATGCTCGACTTCACCATCGGCGACGAGCCATACAAGAAATCGTTCGGCGCACAGGCTTCACCGATGTGGGAGGTCACGCAGGTCGGCAGCGCCGTAGGCGCGATCGCCCTCTTCGCGCTGAAGCAGGCGCCCTGGCTCAAGCTGGCGGCCAAGCGGCTCTCCGATTTGAAGGTTCAGCCCGCCCACACCGCGAGGCCCACGCGCTGACCGGCGGGGGGTCGCAGAGATCAGGCGCGCAATACGCCGCGGACGCGGCCAAGCCAGCCCGGATGCATCTGATCGACGCGGTGTGCAAGACTGCGCCGCAGGAAGTGCAACCGTCGCCGCACGTCCCAGCCGATATCGTTGCGCGAGGTCAGCGCCTGGCGGAAGCGTGCCATCTTCAGCGATTGCTGATCCGCCGCGATCTTGTCGCGATCGGCATAGAATTGCGAGATCTTCTCCAGGCCCATGCCTGCAGTCATGAGCCATCGCGGCACATATTCGGTGCAGAGACGGTCGACGTCCACGAGCAGGCGGGCGACACCCGTTCCGGCCGCAGGACAATTGGTCTGGAACGCATCGCCGATGAGCACGATTCCGGGCCGGAGATGCCCCTCGACGACGGTCAGATCCATCACCCAGTTCTGGACGCGATCGGTCACGCGGAAATCGCCGAGGTAGCTCCGCAATCCCGGCAGCAGGCGCAAGATTGTCGCCTCCGGTTCGCGGCGCAACTCGCGCATAACAGGATCGGTCGGATCGCGGAACATGAAGAGATTGGCACGCATTCCGGCGTGGACGGGAAACAGGCTGAGATAGTCGATGCCATCGGCGGTGCGTTCGCCGTAACAGGTCAACGCCTCGAAATCGAACGGGGTGCCATCCTGGCGAGCGATCGTGAAACCGAACGACACCGAATGGCGCTCGGCAAGCACGCGCCGCCTGATGCCGAGCTTGTAGCCCAGGGCTCCCGCCATGCCGGTGGCCAGAACGACGAGGCGCGCCGCCACGCGCCGTCCGGAGGCGAGCTCGAGATGCTGGACATCGCCGCTGCTGCCAATCGCTGTGACCTCGTCGACGATCAGGTTGGAAGGATCCGGAAGCTGGCGACGCGCCATTGCGACGAGATCGGCATAGGCAAATCCGTAAGCCCTGCCGACGCTGACATCGACCACCTTGCCCTCACGGATGTTGAGCACTTGATCATATCGGCACGCGACATCTTCGAGCGCATCGAGAAAGCCGAGCTTGCCGAACAGCTCCAGCTGATGGCCGCCGATCTTCTCGACCCGAAACTCATCCGGATGGACTGCCCGCTTGTCGATCAGAGCGACGCGACGCCCTGCCCGCGCCAGCACGGCCGCCGCAAGCGATCCCGCAAGACCGCCACCGACGATGGCGACGTCCGAGTCGATGGTTGCGGTCTCGTCCCCGTCGACCGGCTCGGTCACGGTTCTCGTCATGGCTCCGGCTCCCACGGTTAACAGCGTCTGCAGTGCAATTCTCTCGCCTGATGTCGCATCGCAGGGCCGGGTGCGAACATTTCCTGAGATTGAGGTTAATGACCGCAGGTGCCCAGTTCGCCGACTCGCCGCGGCACGCGTCTTGCTGTCCCGAAACCATTCTGCACGCGAGCCCCGGATCTCGCCTTCTCAGTCGTCGATGCGGCGTTATGCCGTCCGTCGCGCGAGTTGAAACTCGCAGATGTTGGACAATGGAGACAGCGATGTTCCAGAACGAAGCAACCCGTATCACCGCGATCGCCGAAATCCTCCAACTCGTCCATTAACACTCGCGATTGCTCGACATGCTAGGTTCTCGCCGGTATCGGAACATGTCTCGTCAGGGGAGCGCGGCTCCCTTAACCCTTCCATGATCGCATCCATTCTCCAGTTCATGCGGCGCGACGTCACGCGCGGCGTTGCCGGGACCATCCTGCTCAAGGTCGGCAGCGGCGTGCTCGCGTTCGCGTTGTTCTCGCTGGCTGCGCGGACGATGTCGCCTGACGGCTTCGGCATCTTTGCGACCTGGCTGTCGGTCGCGCAGATCGCAGCCGTCGTGGGACTGGTCGGCCAGGAATCCCTGCTGGTGCGATTCCTGAACGAATACCAGGTCGGCGAAAGGCCGGACCTTACCAAGGGCGTGCTGCAATCGAGCTTGAAGATCGCCTCGCTCGCAATGCTGATCGTGATCGGCGGAATCGCGATCGTCGCGAGCATGAGAGGCGACTGGTGGCTGCTGATCCTTGCGGTGTCGGCCTACACGGCCGTCAATGCCGGATTGATGCTCGGCAGCCAGATCGCGCGCTCGCTGGTCAGCATTCTCATGGGCGAAGGAAACCGCGAGTTCCTTTGGCGGGCCCTCGTCGTCGTGTTCCTGCTCGTCATGCTGCTCGCCCATCGCCAACTCGATCCGGCCGAGCTGTTCGCGGCGATGACGGTCGCCATGTCGGTTGGCCTTGTTGCGCAGATCGTATCCGTCGCGCGCGTGCTGCCGGATCTGCGCAGTACGCCGGCGCGCTCGGAGACGTCACGCTGGCGATCAAGTGCCCTGCACTTCTGGCTCGCATCGATCCTCGAAGTCGCCAATCAGTATCTCGACGTCATTCTGGTCTACTGGATGCTGGATCCGACGACCGCGGGAATCTACTTTGCCGCCTCGCGCCTCGCCAACATTTTCGCCATGGTGTCCGCGGCGCTTTACACGTTCGGTGCGCGCCGGCTCCCGTCGCTCTATTTCAGCAAGAACCACGGGGAGTTCGAGCGGACCTCGCGCTTGATGGCGGAAGTGACTGGGCTCTGCGTCGTCGCCGGTCTCGCCACGATCTGGATCGGCGGCCCCTATCTCCTCAACCTGTTCGGACCTCATTTCGCCGAGCAGCATTCGGTCCTGATCGTGCTTGCAATCGGAACCGCCATTCAGGCGGCGGGCGGCCCGGCTGCTGCGATCTTGCAGCTGACCGGTCATGAACGAATCTATGTGCCGGTGGTCGCTGCCAACGTCGGGCTGCGGCTCGTCGGATTTCTCGTCCTGGTCCCCTTCCTCGGCGTGCTTGGCGCGGCGATTTCGACGACCGTGTCGCTCGCGCTCGCGACCATCGCCCTGAACGTCCTCTGCCGCCGGCGCAGCGGGGTGGATCCTTCCGTTCTGGTGCTCTTGCGCTTCCCAGCATCGAGGCGCGGCAATTATGCCGTTCGCAGCGCTGACTCGCGTGACTAGGTGTCAGCACGCGCCGCCGGGGTGAACGCGCAGGACCGATTGGTTAACGCGCCAGCCGGGAACCAGCGGAAATGCTGCGCCAACGACACCGTCGCCATCGCGCCGCATTAACTCCGTTTGTTGCTAGCCGGTGTCCGCGGGATGCCCGCATGATAGGTACGGAGTTAAGAAGGTGAAGATTTCGTTGCTTTAGCGGGTCGGGATCCGTGCTCCATTATCAGCAGAACAAGGACCTGGACGAGACGAGCGCGACGGCACCTGCGCGGCCGAACGGCAGTGGGCGAAAACTCCACGTGCTTCTTGCGCAAACCCAGGCCGAGAACGCCGGTGCACAGGAGATCTCGCGGCTGCTCGGCGCCGGGCTGACCGCGCGCGGTCACCGGGTCACCAATCTGTTCTTCTTCCGCAAATCGGACTCCTTTGACGAACCGCCCGCCACGCTCTACTGCGCGCCGAGCCGGCCGGGCAATCCGCTGGCGCTGCTGGGGATGCTGTGGACGCTCGGCCGCCACATCAGAACCACCAGGCCCGACGCCGTCCTGACCTTCCAGCATTTCGGCAACGTCATCGGCGCCGGCGTCACGCGCCTCGTCAGCCGTGCACCCGTCGTCGCCAATCAGGTTTCATCCGCGCTGGCGATGAGCTGGCCGGTCCGCACCGCCGACATCGCCATGGGCAGCCTCGGCTTCTTCGACTGCATCACGCTCAATTCGCAGGACATGGAGCGCGAATATTCGCGCTACCCCGCGGCCTACCGGTCGCGCATGGTGCATGTGCCGCACGGCTTCGACGACAAGGCCCTTACCCTGTCGAAGGAGGCGGCACGAGGTCAATTCAACCTGCCACCGGACCGCGTCCTGCTCGGTTGCGCGGCACGGCTGCATCCGCATAAGCGGCTCGATCTGGCGATCGGTCTGCTGCCGGATCAACCGTCCTGGCATCT
The DNA here is from genome assembly GCF_900094575.1 of Bradyrhizobium yuanmingense. Lineage (GTDB taxonomy): Bacteria > Pseudomonadota > Alphaproteobacteria > Rhizobiales > Xanthobacteraceae > Bradyrhizobium > Bradyrhizobium yuanmingense. The sequence goes on from NZ_FMAE01000009.1 coordinate 209,400, forward strand.
TGCGCTGGCCGGCCAGGGAGCCGACGAGGCCCGGCTGAGGCAGCTCGCGAACGACTTGAACGTCGCGGACCGTCTGCATTTGCTGGGAGAGATTCCTCCTGGCCGGATGGCGGACTTCCTTGCTTGTCTCGACGTGTTCGTCTTTCCGACCCAGGCCGAGACCTTCGGTCTGGCCGCGGTCGAGGCTGCCAACGCCGGTGTTCCCTCCGTCGTGACCGATCTTCCCGTCCTGCGCGAGGTATTGTCCTACGAGGGCAGACCGACGGCGCTCTTCGTCGATGCCTCCGATCATGCGAAGCTCTCCGCGGCGGTCTCCAGGCTGGTAACCGACAAGCAATTACGTGACGAGCTGCGACAAAACGCCAAAGGCCTGCGGCTGCGCTATTCGGTAGATGCCATGGTCGAGGAATACGTCCGGATTCTCGACCGGGTCGTTTGACCTGATACGTCGGAACAGATTGGCTCGACATGATCATCGAGTTTCGCTGTGAACGTGACTATGCGCGGCGCTGGATGGACCGCAGGACGCTGTCGGTCGACGGCCGGGACATGTCGGTGCAAGTTGCATGGACGGCAACGGCGGAGCCGCGGCCGGCAGGTCTCGATGCGCTGGTCGAGCTCGAACGCATCGTGTTGCACAAGGGCAAGCACAGCGCCGCCGACAGGCTGACGATCAGCTCCGAACCAGCACGGGTCAGCATCGGCACCGCCGACGTAATCGTCGATTTCACGAATGCCCCGCGCGATCCGGCGAGCCCGGCCCGGCTGTATCTGCGGCCGCTGTTCAACGGCGTCGCAGGCGAAAATGCCGCGCTCGCCGCCATCCTCGCCGGCGACCTGCCCGTGATCGAGATCGTCAACGAGATCGACGGTTCGGTCCTCGACCGCGGCCATCCGTCCGGTGAGATTGCTGCGGGCCTCAGTGGTGCGCTCGAAACGATCATGGCGCGGACCCTCACCATGCTGGCGGCGATCCTGTCGGGAAGGCCGCGCATCGTGCCGCACCTGCCGCGCCCCGCTTCAACTGTCCCGCACCGCGGACCCGTTGGCTACGTGGCGCGCGGCCTTGCCGTATCGATCGCCAAGGAGATCTATCGCCTCTGCTGCTATGCCCCGCATTGGCATATCGGATGGCGCTTCAACGACGGCCCGGGCGTCTGGCAGACCGGAGACCTGTCAGGTCCAAGCTGGAACGTTCTGGGAGATCCTGGAAACCACTTCTACGCCGATCCCTTTCCCGTCACGTGGCAGGGACGGACCTTCGCCTTCTTCGAGGATCTCGATCACCGTGTCGGAAAAGGTATCATTTCCGCGATCGCGTTCAACGACGCGGGGCCGATCGGCGAGGTGACGCCGGTGCTGGAGGAGCCCTGTCACCTCTCCTATCCGTTCCTGATCGAGGACGATGGCGAGCTGTGGATGATCCCGGAGAGCTCGACCCGCGGGGACGTCGCCCTCTACAAATGCACTCGGTTTCCGGACAAATGGGAGCGATACGCAACGCTCCTTTCCGGCCTCGAGCTGGCCGACGTCACGATCACGCGCCACAACGGCCTGTATTATCTGTTTGGCGCCTGGCGCGACGGAACGGGTGGCTATTCGGATTCGCTGGCGATCTATTACGCCGATCGGCTCTTGGGGCCTTGGCTTCCCCACGCCAGCAATCCCGTCTTGATCGACCGCGCCAGCACGCGGCCGGCAGGAAACTTCGTCACGCTCGATGACAAACTGTGGCGACCGGTCCAGGATTGCACCGACGGATACGGCGCAGCGCTTGCCCTGGCGGAAGTGGTCGAGCTGTCGCCGACGGTATTCAAGCAGGTCGTCCGCCACACTCTGAAACCCGGACCGGCATGGCCGGGCAGGAAGCTGCACACCTTGAATCGCTGCGGGCGGCTCGAGCTGATCGACGGATCGCGCGTCCAGCCCAAGACCAGTCTCTTTACGAGCGCAATTCCATCGGCCGTGTCACCTGCGCGAACCAATCCCTCCACCGCCGGCTAGCAGCCGCGCGTCTTCGCGCCCGAGTACGCGGCTAAGAACGCGTGCGATCGTTCCTGCCTGCGATGCGTTGCCGCGCCAAGCCACGATCTGGTCGGGACGTATCAGGGCGAGATCCGCCTCATAGAGATCGCGCAACGATCTGGGTAGCGTGACGAGCTTTACGTCGGCCCCGATCGCGCGAATGGTGTCAGCGAATGACGCATGGGCCGACATGACGTCCCCAAACTGAAGCAAGGTCCATTCGAATCCGAACTGGTCGTATAGCGACATGCCGTCCTCCAGCCACGCATGCGGTGGGCGGCCACCGGGAGAGGCGGTGGGAACGTAGACGTTGGCAGCATCCGGCGGCGGCTCGCTACCATCGGGGACGATGATTGGGGAGCCGTCGTAGCGTCCGCCGAAGGTGACGCCGGGGATGTTGAACTCGGCACGGGCGTGCTGATTGAGATAGGCACCCGCGATTCGCCGCGCCTTGTGGCCGGCCTCCGTGGCATCCTCGATCTCCGGCGCCGGCGCGAAGAGGCCAAGCGAATCGGCGAAGCGGCGCGCATGATCGGTGTTGCGGAGCGCCACCGGACGCCGCTCGACCTCGTAACTATTGAGCAGTGCCGCCGGGCTCACGCCCTTGACGACGCTTGCGAGCTTCCAGCCGAGATTGACCGCATCCTCGATGGCGGTGTTGTAGCCGAGCCCGCCGGTCGGCGTGAACAGATGCGCCGCGTCGCCGCCGAGGAAGACCCTGCCCCGCTGCATCCCGCTTGCCACCAATGCGTGACCGGCGGTCCAGGTCAGGAAGGACAGAACTTCGCAATCGATCGGCGCACCGCAGGCGCGCTGGAACGCGGCTTTGGCCTGGTTGATCGTGATCGCAGTTTCGTCCTCGCCCGGTCGCAACTGGGTGTGGAATGCAAACTCATCACGACCGTTCACCGAGGCCATGAAGGCGCGGCGGTCGCCGTTGAAGCAATTGTACATCCACGCTTTCGCGTGGGGAACGCGCGCGTAGAAATCGGGCGAGCGGAGATAGACCGCCAGCATGCGGCCGCCCATGAAGTCGCGCTGCGTCCCGCTCTCGCCGCCATAGACGATCCCGAGCGATTGCCGGACCATCGAGCGCGGCCCGTCGGCCCCGACCAGGAAGTCGGCGCGGACCCGAAAGCGGCTGCCATCGTCGAGACATTCGATATTGCCGGCGATACCGTCATCACTTTCCGTGTAGCCGATCAGCCGGTGACTGTAGTTGAGCTGGATTCCGGGCAGCCGTTCGGCGTGGCGGCGCAGCACCGCCTCGACATATTTCTGCGAGACCCGATGCGGCAGCTCCGCCGCGCTCCAGGAGCCTGACATGCCCTTGATCAGCTCACCCGCCCGCGACGCTGACGGCAGCGCGAACCGCGCCAGCTCGTATCCGGTATAGCGCGTGAAATATGCGACATCGGTCGGGTAGTCCGCGGGCAGACCTTCGCGCCTGATCTCGTCGGCAAAGCCCAGCCGCCGATAATGCTCCATCGAGCGCGCCTGCGTCGCATTGGCTTGCGGGTTGAAGGCCGTGCCCGGCTTTTCGTCGACCAGGATCGCGGACACGCCGCGGCGGCCGAGCTCGTTGGCCAGCATCAGCCCGCAAGGGCCCCCGCCAACGATGAGCACCGCGGCCGTCAGACGAATTTCCAAGATGCTTCTCCCTACCAACACCAACCTGCATGGTAAGGACACCTGACTATTTCGTCAAGCTGCCTGACTAATTCGGGTCGTCGAGCGTGTCGAATTCCGTGCCATACACCGCGAGCCCCTTCAGGATTGCATCCATCGTGGCCTTGCCGAGCTCGACGCGCATCTCCCGCTCGGCGATGTCGACGGCATCACGGAACGCATCGAGCCATTTGCGTCCGGCCGGCGTGAACACGACGATGCGCGCGCGCCGGTCGGTCGGATCGGCGATGCGATCGACGAGGCCGAGCGCGGCGCATTGGTCGACCAGCTCGCCCATCGCCTGCTTGCTCATGGAGGCGCGGCGGGCGAGCTCGGTGAGCCGCGTCCCCTCCACGTCCAGATTGCGCGTGAGGCTGACATGGGCGATGCGCGTCTCGTCGTGGCCCCGCTCGGTCATCAATTCGAGCACACGGCCTTCGAAGCGCCGCACCGCGTTATTGAGCAGGCGGCCGATATTGGCATGCCGCCACGCGGTGCCTGACGTCGTGGATTTCACCGGATCTGCTTTCCGAATCGACCGAACGAGATCGTGGAAAGCTAGCACAGGCATTGCTGCGTGCTACTGGTGAGCACGCGAGGTATCGGCGGCGGGCGGCGCGAACGAACCGCCACCCGCCATCTCTCGTGCTTCGAACGCCCCGATGCCTTACTGCGAGCGATCCGAGGTCCAGCCCTTGTACGCGGCAACGTTGTCCCTGGTCACCAGCTTGGACGGCAGCAGCTCGACGGTCGAAGCCGGCTTCTGGCCGTTGAGAATGCCGACGCCGACCTGCACGGCCCGCCGCGCCATGAAGAACGGATCCTGCGACGCCGATGCCTGGATCTGCGGCGACTGCGGATCTTTCAGCGCGGCCTCGATATCGGGCGCGCCGTCGACGGCGGTGATGATCATGCCGGTTCGGTTCTGCTGGCGTGCCGCAAGGTCGGTGCCGATCGCCTGCGGATCGTTGATGGCGAAGATGGCGTCGATCTTGGGGAAGCGGGTCAGATAGCCCTGCGCGACGGTGAGGCCGCCCTCGCGCGAGCCCTTGCCGTCCTGGTCGCTCGACAACACCTTGATGCCGGGATTCTTCGCGAACACGTTCTTGCAGCCGACCACACGGTCGATCACGGCGGAGACCTGCGGCCCGTTCTCGATGATGACGTCACCCTTGCCGCCCAATTTGTCGACGATGTACTGGCAGGAGATCTCGCCGGCCTGCACGTTGTTCGTGGTCACGGTGGCATCGGCGCCTTCGGCCGCGGTGTCGACAGCGACGACGACGATGCCTGCGGCCTGCGCCTTCTTGATGGCCGGCCCGATCGCCTTGGGATCGCCGGGATTGAGCAGGATCAGGTCGACGCCAGCGGCGATGAAATTGTCGATCTGGGTGACCTGCTTGCCGAGGTCGTATTCGAAGCCGACCGTCGTGATCTTCACGTTGGGATTGGTCTTCTTGGCCTCGAACTCGGCGCCCTTCGACAGCGCGACGAAGAACGGATTGCCCATCGATCCCAGCGAGACGCCGATCGACTTGAGCTCCTTGGCGAAGGATGGTGCGGTGGTGAGGGCAAGCGCCATGGCGGCGCCGGCGAGCATGATCGTCTTCAACATGGACTTCCTCCCTGGTCTGTCTTCGTCCCCGGCGCGGCAGACCAGTTGCCGCAACGGAATCTCGTCTCAAGCCATGCGCACGCCGTTGCGCGCCAGACCTTTCACGTTCTCGCGGAGCCTTGCAGCCGGTAGCGGTCCAGCGCCACGGCACCGATGATCACCAGGCCCTTGATCACATATTGCCAGATGTCGGAGACACCGATCAGGATGAGCCCGTTCGAGAGCACGGCGATGATGAGCGCACCGACCAGCGTGCCCCAGATCGAGCCGATGCCGCCGACGAACGAGGTACCGCCGAGGATCACCGCGGTGATTGCATCGAGCTCATAGGACTGGCCGAGCTGGAGTCCGTTGGCTGCGTAGAGCCGCGCCGCCTGCATGGCGCCGCCGAGCCCGGCGAAAAGTCCGGAGATGCCGTAGACGAAGATCAGGACGGCCCAGACCTTGATGCCGGCAAGCCGCGCTGCGCTCTCGTTTCCGCCCACGGCATAGATATGCACGCCGAGCACGGTCCGGCGCAGCACCAGCCAGGAGACGAGAATGACGAGCAAGGCGATTACCGAGAGCCATGGGATCGACGCGACTCCGGGAATGAGCGTCAACGAGCCGTTGCCGATGAAGGCATAGGGAATGGAGGGATTGAACACGGTGGTGTCAGCCCCGAGCAGCCGCGCCAGGCCGCGCACTGCGGTGAGCGAGCCGAGCGTGACGATGAAGGGCGGCAGGCGCAGCAGTGCAATCAGCGCGCCGTTGACGATGCCGAAGACGAGGCCGGTGAGCAGTGCGGCCGGCAGCCACAGCAAGCCGAGCTCCGGCATCTTGGAGAGCGTCAAACCCGCCATCGCGGAGGCCGCCAGGATCGAGCCGACCGACAGGTCGATGCCGCCGGTGAGGATGACGAAGGTCATGCCAGCGGCGAGCACGGTGTTCACCGCGGCCTGCTGCAATACGATGCCGAGATTTTGTCCGGTGAAGAAGCGGCCTTCCGACAGCACGTTGAAGCCGATGCAGAGGATCAGCAGCACCGGCAACATGCCGAGCGCGCTGATCAGCATCCTCATCCGCTGGCGTCTTGTCTCCGCGGCAGCGCCATTGGTCGTCGTCGATGCCGGCTTTGCCTCCGCAGCACCATTGTCAGGCATCGAGATGCTCCATCCCCGTGGCAAGCCCCATGATGTCTTCCTGCGCAAGCGGCGAATTCGGACCGCGGCTGACCTCGCCGGCAATGTGCCCGGCACGCATCACGATGACGCGGTCGCAGATGCCGATGATCTCGGGCAGATCGGACGAGATGACGAGGATCGCGGTGCCGGCCTTGGCGAGATTGTCGATGATCGAATAGATTTCCGACTTGGCACCGACATCGACGCCGCGCGTCGGCTCGTCGAGAATGAGGACCTTCGGCGCGATGGCGAGCAGTCGCGACAGCAGCACCTTCTGCTGGTTGCCCCCTGACAGGCCGCCGGCGGGAACGCCGGCATTCGCGGCGCGGATGCTGAGGCCGGCAAAGGCGCGGTCGGCGCGCTCGCGGGCCTTGTCGCGATCGAGAAACCAGCCGAGCTTCGCATCGCGGCCGAGCACGGCGAGGTTGATGTTGTCCAGACACGACATGTCGAGAAACAGGCCGAGCGCCTTCCTGTCTTCGGTCAGATAGGCAATGCCGGCCTCGAGCGCCTCGCCCGGCGTGCGGATCTCGACCGGACGCCCCTCCAGCTCGAGCCGGCCGGAGGTTTTTGGCGACGCGCCGATGATGAGATGCGCAAGCTCGGTGCGACCGGCGCCGATCAGGCCGGCGAGGCCGACCACCTCACCCGCATGCACGGTGAGGGAGCAGCCCTTGACGCGCCCGCCATCGGCCATGTCGATCGCCGCGAGCACGGGATGCCCCCGCCCCGCCTCCGGATCATGGTCCTTCTTGTAGAACGAGGAGACGTCGCGACCGACCATCAAGCGCACGATGGTGTCGGCGCGGATCTCGGGCTTGTCGAGCGAGCCGACCAGGCGGCCGTCGCGCAGCACGGTGACGCGATCGCCGAGCGCATAGACCTCGTCCATGCGATGCGAGATGTAGATGATGGCAAGGCCCTCGGCGCGAAGCTGGCGGATCAACGCGAACAGCCGCTCACTTTCGGCGGCCGACAACGAGGTGGTCGGCTCGTCCATGATGAGGATTTTCGATCTGACGTGCAGCGCACGGGCGATCTCGACCAGCTGCCGCTGCCCCATGGACAGATGCGCCACCAGCGTCGAGGGCAGGAAGTCCGCGCCCAGGCGCTTCAGGATCGGGCCGACGCCCTCGCGCATTGTGCCGCGCGCCAGCAAGCCTGACCGCGATATCTCCCGTCCCAGATAGATGTTCTCGGCAACGCTGAGATTGGGAGCGAGCGACAGCTCCTGGTAGATGATGGAGATGCCCGCCGCGCGGCCGCCGAGCGGGCCTTCGATCCGCACCGCCCTGCCCTCGATGCGGATCTCGCCGCCCGCGTCGGGCCGGTAGGCGCCGGACAGGATCTTCATCAGCGTCGACTTGCCGGCGCCGTTCTCACCCATCAGGGCGTGAATTTCGCCGGGATAGACGGTGAGATCGACGGCCCGCAGCGCCTTGATGCCGAAGAAGGTCTTCGAGACCCCGCGCATCTCGAGGATCGGATCGTTCATCGTGCCTCCCGGCGCACAATGCGTTTCCCACCCGCGTCTCGTTTCTCGGCAACGCGGTTTGGTCATTAAACAAAAGCGGGTGACGCAGGGCAATACCGAAGGCGAATATACCGAAGTATGCAAACCAGATTGGGCCAGCTAGTGGCGCGGCCGATACAGGTCGCGCCAGGCGGGAAGCCGTTCAGCGTAGGCATCGACCAGTGCAGCGTCGGGCTCGAATGTTTCGATGCGCTGCGGCTGCATGCATACGTCACCGATTGCCTCACCCGTGACAGCAAGCCGCCCCAATCTCGCCGCACCGAACGCGGCGCCGGTTTCACCTCCGGCAAAGCGATGGATCGGAATGCTCAGCACGTTCGCCAGCACCGAGAGCCAGAAGGTAGAGCGTGAACCGCCGCCAATCACGTCGGCCTCCGCAATCCCGATGCCGGCATCCGCGAGCGCATCGCGGCAATCGGCAAGCGCGAAGGTAACGCCTTCGAGCACCGCCTGCACGATCGCCGCGCGATCGGTGCCATGGCTCAGGCCATCCAGCATGCCGCGCACAACGGGATCGTCGTGCGGCGTCCGCTCACCGGCGAGGTAAGGCAGGAAGCTCACGGGCGACGGCGCCTGCGGTCGTGCTCCAAGCGGCGCCAGCAGCTCGGCCTCGGCGGCGCCGAACAGGCGCGCGAGCCAGGCAAGGCAGGAAGCGGCCGAGAGGATCGCGCCGGCCTGAATCCACATCCCTGGAATGGCGTGGCAGAACGTGTGCACGACACGGTCGGGATTGGCGGCGATCCGGTCGGTCGGGACCATGAGCGCACCCGAGGTTCCCAGCGACACGAAAGCGGCTCCCGGCCGGATTGCGCCGATGCCGATGGCGCCCGCGGGATTGTCGCCGGCCCCACCCGCGATCACCGGCTGCCTGATCATCCCCCAGCGCCGCGCGAGTTCGCTGCGCAGCGTGGTTGCGGGCGCGCATCCCTCGACCAGGCGCGGCATGTGCTCGCGCGACAAGCCGCTCGCTGCCAGCGCGGCGTCCGACCAATCGCGGCGCGCAACGTCGAGCCATAGGGATCCCGAGGCATCCGAGACGTCCTCGACAGCCTCGCCCGATAGCACCAGTCGCAGATAGGCCTTTGGCAGAAGAACGAGTTTCGTCGCCGCGAAGATCTCGGGCTCGTGCGCGGCGATCCAGAGCAGTTTTGGCGCGGTGAAGCCCGGCATCGCCTTGTTGCCCGTCACCTCGCGCAAGGCGGGCCAGCGTTGCTCCAGGACACGGCACTCAGTCGCAGAGCGTCCGTCGTTCCAGAGGATGCAGGGCCGCAGCGGCCTCAAGCTTGCATCGAGCAGCGTGGCGCCATGCATCTGGCCGGACAGCCCGATGCCTGCGACCGCTGCTAACGCATCGGCATGCGACGCCTTGAGAGCATCCAGCGTGGCGAAGGTCGCATCGATCCACTGCGCCGGATCCTGCTCGGAATAGCCCGGTTGCGGCGAGACGGTCGCGAGCGACCGGCTCTCGCTTGCGATCACGCGCTGGGCATCATCGACGAGAACCGTCTTGACCGCCGACGTGCCGAGATCGATGCCGAGATACATGCTGCTTCCGCTCACTTCGCCGCGTCGATCCAGATCCCCGGCTCTGAATGCTCCCGGATGTAGCTGACGAGGAAGTCGGAGAACACCCTGATCTTGGCAGGCAGCCTGACGCGGTTCTGATAGGCGATGTTCATGGTGAGCAACGGCAGCTGCCAATCGCTCAGGACAGGCACCAGCCGCCCAGCCGCGATATCGCCCTGCACGATATAGAGCGGCTGGATCAGGATGCCGAGCCCCGCGCGCGCCGCACCACAGATGATCTGGCCGTCGTTGCTGTCGAGCGTCGGCGCGATCCGGATCGTCTGCGTCGTGCTGCCCTGGCTCAGCCGTAGCGAATAGGGATCATTGGCGAGATTGTAGATCAGCATGTTGTGCCGGGCGAGATCGGCGGGATGCTCGGGCCGGCCGTGCTTCTCCAGATAGGACGGAGCGGCCGCGAGCACGCGGTGCATTTGCCCGATGCGCCGGACGATGATGTTGGAATCCGGTTCGTGCTCGCGGGTACGAATCGCAACGTCAATGCCGGCTTCGATGAAGTCGAGGTAGCGGTTCGCGCTGATGATCTGCACGCTGAGATCAGGATAGAGCGCACGGAAGGCTGGCAGCATCGGTGCGAGGTAGATCATCGCAAAGGAGAGCGAGCTCGTCACGCGCAGCATGCCCTTCGGCGACAGCGCGCGGTCGGAGACGGCGTCCTCAGCCTCGGCGAGCTCGTTCAGAAGCGTGCTGCACCGCTGCAGCAGTTCCTGTCCCGCTTCGGTCAGCCATTGCCGGCGCGTGTTGCGCTCGATCAGCCGGACCGCAAGCCGCTCCTCCAGCGCACTGAGATGGCGGCTCGCAGCGGCGTTCGACATCCGCAGGATTTCGGCGGCCTTGGAAAGGCTGCCGAGCTCAGCGGTTTTGGAGAACACCTCGAGTTGAAGCAGCCGGTCCATTTTTACGAAATAAGGAAAAGAGACTTACAAATTTTGACCTTTATTTCCGTTTTCTGCAAGGCAAAATGGCGCCAACAAAGCACCATTGCAGGCGAGGAAATCAGGAAATGTCGGGCCCGATCAGGCACATCGTGATGTGGCGACTGCGCGGGGAGAGCCCTGAGGAGCGCTCGGCCGCCCGGCTCAAGGTCAAGACCCTGTTCGAGGGCCTCAAGGGCCGGATCGACGGCCTCACCCATATCGAAGTCGGCATGGACGTCAGCGCGGTTGATTATGCCTGCGACGTGGTGCTGTTCTCCGAATTCACCGACCAGGCGGCGCTCGCCGCCTATGCCAACCACCCGGAGCATCTGCGCGTGCGCGAGGCGCTGGGCGACTTGCGGATCGGGCGCTTCCAGGTCGATTATCCCATCAAAGAGACCGGCGCATGATCGGCTCGTTCACCTTCGAAAACCTGCCCTGCCGCGTCGTGTTCGGCAGCGGCACGCTTGCCTCAGCCAAGGCCGAGGTCGAGCGGCTCGGCGGCAAGCGTGCGCTGGTGCTGACGACGCCGCAGCAGGAGGCACAAGGCAAGAGCTTGGGAGCCGCGCTCGGCCCGCTCTATGCCGGCATCTTTTCCGGCGCCACCATGCACACGCCGGTCGAGGTCACGGAACGCGCGCTCGCGGCAATGAAGGCATGCGAAGCCGATTGCGTCGTTTCGCTCGGCGGCGGCTCGACCACCGGGCTCGGCAAGGCCTTGGCCTTGCGCACCGGCGTCAACCAGCTCTGCATTCCCACCACCTATGCCGGCTCGGAGATGACGCCGATCGTCGGCCAGACCGAGAACGGACTGAAGACCACGGTGCGCGATGCAGCCGTGCTGCCGGAGACCGTGATCTACGACGTCGACCTGACGCTGACGCTGCCGGCGAGCCTCGCCGCAACCTCCGGCATCAACGCGATCGCCCATGCCGTCGAGGCGCTTTACGCGCGCGATGCCAATCCTGTCACCTCGCTGATGGCCGAAGAAGGCATCCGCGCGCTGGCGCGCGCCCTGCCCGCCATTGCCGCGAAGAGCGACGATCGCGAGGCCCGCACCGAGGCGCTCTATGGCGCCTGGCTGTGCGGTGTCTGCCTCGGCACGGTCGGCATGGCGTTGCATCACAAGCTCTGTCACACGCTCGGCGGCACTTTCGACCTGCCGCACGCCGAAACGCACACCATCGTGCTGCCGCATGCGCTGGCCTACAACGCGCCGGCCGTGCCCGACGCGATGGTGCGGATCGCGCGCGCGATCGGGGCAGCCGATGCAGCTCGGGGGCTTTTCGAACTTGCGAAACGGCTGGGTGCGAAGGTCGCGCTACGCGACGTCGGCATGCCCGAGGGCGGGATCGACAAGGCGGCTGACCTCGCAGTCACGAATGCCTACTGGAATCCGCGGCCGCTCGAACGAGGCGCCATTCGCGAGTTGATCGCGCGCGCCTGGACCGGCGAGCCACCCGGCGCCATCAAAGCGGTAGCTTGAAGCGATGCGGCGCACCCTGATCAGATCCGCCACCGTCATCAGCATGGATGACGCGATCGGCGATCTCTCGACCGGCGATGTGCTGGTCGAGGGCAGCCGGATCGCCGAGGTGCGCCCGTCGATCGACGCTGCGGCCGACACGGCGGTCGTCGACGGCACGGGCCGCATCGTCATTCCCGGCCTGATCAACGCACATATGCACACTTGGCAGACCGGCTTGCGCGGCTTTGCCGCGAACTGGACGCTGCTGGAATATTTCCGCCGCATGCATGCGGGCCTCGCCACCGTGTTCCGGCCCGACGATATCTACATCGCAACCCTCGTCGGCGCGCTGAACCAGATCAATCACGGCGTCACCACGCTGGTCGATTGGTGCCACAACAACCCGACGCCGGATCATACCGACGCCGCCGTGCGCGGCCTGATCGAAAGCGGCGTCTGCGCCGCGTTCTTCCACGGCTCACCGAAGCCCGAGCCGAAGCCGGGCGAGCCGCATTTCTCGGAAGTGCCGCATCCGCGCCGTGAGGTCGAGCGGCTGCTGGCCGGGCCCCTCGCCGACCGCGACGGCCTCGTCACGCTCGGGCTCGCCATCCTCGGTCCGCATTATTCGACGCTCGACGTCGCCATGCACGATTTCCGCCTGGCGCGGGAGCTGAAGCTGATCGCATCGATGCATCAGGGCGGCGGTCCGGCCAAGACGCCCGGCGGCTGGGAGAAGCTGCTCGAGGCCGGCCTCGTCGGCCCCGGCATTAACATCGTCCACGGCAACGATCTGCCGGATGATCTGCTCGATCGTCTCGTCGATCTCGGCGTATCGTTCTCGGTGACGCCCGAGAACGAGATGATCCAGGGCCATGGCTTTCCGATCACCGGCCGCCTTCTGAAGCGCGGCGTGCGGCCGACCATCGGCATCGACCTGGAGTCCGTGCTGGCCGGCGATCTCCTCTCCGCCGCGCGCGTTGCGCTGTCGATGCAGCGGGCACTGGACAATGTGGAATCGCGCAAAGCAAGTGGCGCCATTCCGGCGACGACCACGATTCCCGTGCGCGAAGCGCTGCGCTGGATCACGACGGAAGGCGCCCGCATGCTCGGCCGCGAGCACCAGATCGGCTCGCTGACGCCGGGCAAGCTCGCCGACCTCGTGATCATCAACGCCTCCGACCTCAATCTCCATCCAGTGCATGATCCCGTCGCAACCGTCGTGATGCAGACGAGCCTCGCCAACATCGAGGCCGTCATGATCGGCGGTGCCTGGAAGAAGCAGAACGGGCGGCTATTGGTCGAGGGACTCGAGACGAAGAAGGAGCTGCTGGCGCAATCCGGCCGGCGGCTGGTGCAGGATATTGAACGACAGGGACGCGCCGCCTGAGGCGCCAATGGACAAGAACAATGACTGACGCTCTGAAAACAGTTGGTTTCATCGGGATCGGCAAGATGGGCCTGCCGATGTCGGTGCTCGTCGCCAAGGCGGGCTTTGCCGTTACCGCGTTCGACCAGAGCGCGGCGCGCATCGACGAGGCACGCGCGCAGGGCATTGCGATTGCCGCTTCGCCGGCCGAGGCCGTGCGCGGCAAGGCCGCCGTGATCACGTCCCTGCCCGACGACGCCGCTTTGCGCGGCGCATTGCTCGGCTCCGCCGGCCTGATCGCCGCGATGGCGCCCGGTGCCGTCTTGATCGAAACCAGCACCGTGAGTGTCGAAGCCTCGGCTGAGGTTGCAGCCGCCGCGCAGGCGCGTGGCATTGCCTATCTGCGCGCGCCGGTTTCCGGCAATGCCAGCATCGTGCACACGGGGGCGCTGACCTGCTTCGTCTCGGGGCCGAAGGACGCCTTCGAGAGCGCAAAGCCGCTGTTCACCGCATTCACCCGCGCCCAAACCTATCTCGGCCCGGCCGAGGAAGCGCGCTACGCAAAACTCTCGGTCAACCTGATGATCGCGGTGTCTGCGGCGATGATGGCCGAGAGCCTGGCGCTGGCGCGCAAGGGCGGCATCGCCTGGCAGGACATCCTAAAAGTGCTCGACGACAGCGCGGTCGCCTCTCCCATGGTGAAGTACAAGACCGCGCCGCTACGGACTCGCGACTTCGAGTCCACCTTCTCCTGCAGGCAGATGGCCAAGGATCTCGACCTGATCCTGGGCGCCGGCCATGCCGTCGGCGTGCCGCTGCAGCTCGCCGCGCAAGTGCGCGAGACCTATGGCGCGCTGGTCGCGCAGGGCGACGGCGATACCGACTTCATCGCGACCGTCAAGCATCTCGAACGGCTGTCCGGCCTCGGCGAACCAAAACCCTGATCGCGGAGATACACATGCGTAACTTCAACGAAAATACGATCACGGATGCGGTGCTGGAGCGGATCGCGGGCGCGACCGACCCGCGCATCAAGCAGGTGAGCGAAGCGCTGGTGCGGCACTTGCACGCCTTCGTCCGCGAGGTGCGGCCCACCCAGAACGAATGGGAGTTCGGCATCGATTTCCTGACCCGCACCGGGCACATGTGCAACGACAAGCGCCAAGAATTCATCTTGCTCTCGGACACGCTTGGCGTCTCCATGCTGGTCGATGCCATCAACCATCCGGTGCCCGAAGGCGCGACCGAGACCACGGTGCTCGGCCCCTTCTTCGTCCAGGCTGCGCCCGAGAAGGACAGCGGCGCTGACATCTCCGGGCCGATGGATGGCGATCCGATGCTGGTCACCGGCTCGGTCTCGGCCGTGGACGGAAAGCCGCTCGCCGGCGCCATCGTCGACGTCTGGCACTCCGACCACGACGGTTATTACGACGTGCAGCAGCTCGACAAGATCGGCGATCTCGCGATGCGCGCCCGCTTCCATACCGACACCAACGGCCGCTTCCATTTCTGGTCGATCAAGCCGGCCGCCTACCCGATTCCGCATGATGGACCGGTCGGCGAGATGCTGGAGGTGCAGGGACGCCATCCCTGGCGCCCGGCGCACGTGCACTTCATGATCTCAGCGCCCGGTTTCGAGCAGCTGGTGACGCACGTGTTCGTTGCCGGCGACCAATATCTCGACAGCGACGTGGTGTTCGGCGTCAAGGACAGCCTGATCCGCGAATTCGTCCGTCATCCCGCCGGCCGTGCGCCGGATGGTCGCATGGTGGAGCGCGATTATTTTCATCTCAACTATGATTTCGGCCTGAAGCAGGTCGCAAGCAACGCAAGAGCCGCTTAAGCTCAACAACGGACCAACAAGAGTCCGTAAAACAGGGACGGGAGCTGAGGATGGGACCGCGGATCAGCACGGGCGTTTTGGCCGAGCGCCTCACCGGCATGATCGGTCCGCGCGCGAGCGTTGCGCGCGGCGTCCTCGATCAGCACGGGCAGAGCGAGTCGCACTATCAGAGCCTGCCGCCCGACATCGTGGTCTTCCCCGAGACCACGCAGGAGGTCGCCGAAATCGTCAAGCTCTGCGCCGGCGTCGGCATGCCGATCGTCCCGTTCGGCGCCGGCACCTCGCTCGAAGGCAATGCGGCCGCGGTCGCGGGGGGCGTCTGCTTCGACTTCGCGCGGATGAACAAGGTACTGATGTTGCACGACAGCGACATGGACGTCGTGGTGCAGCCCGGCATCACGCGCAAGCAGCTGAATGCGGAGCTGCGCAACACCGGCCTGTTCTTCCCGATCGATCCCGGCGCCGACGCCTCGATCGGCGGCATGACTTCGACGCGCGCCTCGGGCACGATGGCGGTGCGCTACGGCACCATGAAGGACAATGTCATGGCGCTGGAGGTGGTGTTGGCCGACGGCCGCGTGATCCGTACCGCCCGGCGCGCGCGGAAATCGGCGGCCGGCTACGACCTCACGCGCATGTTCGTCGGTGCGGAAGGCACCCTCGGCGTCATCACCGAGATCACGCTGAAGGTACACCCGGTGCCGCAGGCGATCTCGGCGGCAGTCTGCAGCTTCGACACCCTGCACGATGCGGTGGACACCGCGATCTCCGTGATCCAGTCCGCGATCCCCGTGGCCCGCATCGAGCTGCTCGACGATGTCATGATGCGCGGCATCAATGCCTACGCAAAGCTCGGCTATCGCGAGGCTCCCACCCTGTTCTTCGAATTCCATGGCTCAGAGACTTCCGTCGCCGAGCAGGCCGAAGCCGCGCAGGCGATCGCGGCCGAGCATGGCGGCCATGGCTTTGCCTGGGCTAAGGCGCAGGAAGACCGCAGCCGGCTCTGGCATGCCCGCGACAACACCCTGTACGCCGGCCTTGGCTTGCGGCCCGGCGCGCGCGCTGTGATCACCGACGTCTGCGTGCCGATCTCGCGTCTGGCGGAATGCCTGATCGAGACGCGGCGCGATGCTGACGAGCACGGCTTCACCGCGCCGATCGTCGGCCATGTCGGCGACGGCAATTTCCACATGCTGATCCTGATCGACCCGACACGACCGGAGGCGGTCGAGGGCGCCAAGGCGCTGCAGGCCCGCATGGTCGCGCGTGCCATCGCCATGGACGGCACCTGCACCGGCGAGCACGGCATCGGGCTCGGCAAGATCGACTATCTCACCGACGAGCTCGGCGAGGCCGTGGACGTGATGCGATCGATCAAGGCGGCGCTCGATCCCGACGGATTGATGAACCCCGGAAAGATCTTTTCTGGCAGAGCCACAACATGAGCAACAAGCCATGAGCGACGCGCTCCCGATCGAGGTCACCTCACCCACGCCGCTGCTGGAGCTGCGCGGCATCAGCAAGGAGTTTCCCGGCGTCAAGGCGCTCGACGACGTGTCCTTCGCCGTCTACCCCGGCGAGGTCCATATGCTGCTGGGCGAGAACGGCGCCGGCAAGTCGAGCCTGATGAAAGTGCTGTGCGGCGCCTATCGCGCCGACGCCGGCGAATTCTACTACAAGGGCGAGAAGGTCGCGATCAATTCCACCGCGGATGCGCAGAAGCTCGGCATCGCCGTGATCTTCCAGGAATTCTCGCTGGTCCCCCATCTCGACATCGCCCAGAACATCTTCTTGGGACGCGAGCCGAAGGGCCGCATTCCCGGCACCATCGACCGCCGCAGGATATTGGCTGA
Source organism: Bradyrhizobium yuanmingense (assembly GCF_900094575.1). Classification (GTDB taxonomy): domain Bacteria; phylum Pseudomonadota; class Alphaproteobacteria; order Rhizobiales; family Xanthobacteraceae; genus Bradyrhizobium; species Bradyrhizobium yuanmingense. The sequence goes on from NZ_FMAE01000009.1 coordinate 226,436, forward strand.
CGCAAGGCGCGTGCTCGACACGATCGGCTTCGACATCGATCCCGCCACCACCGTCGACAAGCTCGGCGTCGCCCAGCAGCAGATGGTCGAGATCGCCAAAGCGATCAGCCAGAACGCCCGCATCCTCGTCATGGACGAGCCGACCGCGGCGCTGTCCGACCGCGAGACCGAGCTCTTGTTCGCGCTGATCGCGCGGCTGAAGGCCGACGGCGTCTCGATCGTCTATATCTCGCACCGCATGGCCGAGGTGTTCGCGCTCGGCGATCGCATCACCGTGCTGCGCGACGGCCGCCGCATCGACGGCGTCCGGCCCGCCGACGTCACGCCGGACCAGCTCGTGCGCATGATGGTCGGCCGCAACGTCGACATGACCTATCCGCGCCATTTCGCCGACAAGCCCGGCGAGGTGCTGCTCCAGGTCAAGGGCCTCTCCGCGCCCACCGGCATCTCCGACATCAACATCGAGGTGCGCCGGGGCGAGATCGTCGGGCTATGCGGCCTGGTCGGCTCCGGCCGCAGCGAGGTCGCCCGCGCCATCTTCGGCGCCGACCCCGTGACCTCGGGCGAGATCATCTTCGATGGTAAGAGCATTTCCGGCGAGCCGGATCTCGCCGCCCGTCGCGGCATCGCGCTGATCCCCGAAAGCCGCAAGAGCGAAGGCCTCGCGCTGCTGCGATCCGTCAGCGACAATCTGGTGGTGTCGGCGCTGAAAAAGCTGTTTCCGAGCGGGCTATTCGACCAACGCTCGGCCCAGCGTACCGCTGACGGTCTGATCCGGCAGCTCCGCATCGCGACACCAAGCGCACGCCAGACCGTCGGCCTGCTCTCGGGCGGCAACCAGCAGAAGGTCGTGATCGGCAAATGGCTCGCCGCCGGCTCGAAGCTCTTCATCTTCGACGAGCCGACACGGGGCATCGACATCGGCGCCAAGTCGGAGATTTTCGCGCTGATCGACCGCCTGGTCGCGGACGGCGCGGCGGCGCTGATGATCTCGTCCGAACAGGTCGAGATCTGCCATGTCTGCGACCGCGCCTATGTGATGCGCGAGGGGCGCATCGCCGGACACCTGACCCGCAACGAATTGACCGAGGAGAACATCGTGCGATTGGGGATGCATCATGCGTGAGGTCGCGGTCGTCGCTCAACCCAATCCGCTGCAGCGCATTCCCGGCGTTGCCATGGTGCTGGTGCTACTGATCGCGCTGTTCAGCGTGATCGCGCCCGGCTTCCTGTCGGTCGCCAACCTCTCCAACGTGCTGGTGCAGTCGACCATCCTGACCATGCTCGCGCTGCCGATGACCCTGATCATCATGACGGAGGGGCTGGACCTGTCGATGGGCGCGGTGCTGACGCTGACCTCGCTCTGCGTCGCGATCGTGTCGCTTGCGACCAAGTCGATGCTGCTGGGCCTCGGCGCCGGCCTTCTGGTCGGCACCGCCTTCGGCCTCGCCAACGGCTGGCTGGTCGCGATTCTCGGCATACCGCCCTTCGTCGCGACGCTCGGCACGCTCGGCATGGCGCAGGGCCTGTCGCTGATCGTCAGCGACGGCCAGAGCGTGGTCGGCATTCCCCACAGCGTGCGCGACATCTATTCGGCGACGCTGCTCGGCATTCCCGTGCCGATCGTGATGGCGCTGGTGACATATGCGACCTTTCACGGCCTGCTCTATCACACCCGCTTCGGCACCTACATCTTCGCCCTCGGCGGCAACCGCGAGGCGCTGCGCTATGCCGGGCTCTCGCCCAACAGGCTGCTGATCGCGGTCTACGCGATCGGTGGCGCCATGGCCGGAATCGCAGGCCTGTTGATGACCGCACGCATGAACTCCGGCCATCCCACCGCCGGCCTCGGCCTGGAATTCGATGCCATCGCGGCCGTCGCCGTCGGCGGCACCTCGTTCGAGCGGGGCAATGGCTGGCTACTCGGTACGCTGCTCGGGGTCCTTTCCGTCGGCGTGTTGCGCAACGGCCTGAACCTGATCTCGCTCCCCTCCTCGGTGCAGGTCGCCAGCGTCGGCGTGCTCGTCATCGTTGCCCTGTTCCTCGACGGCCTCAGGAGCCGCACATGACCGACATCACCAAGGGCGCCATGGCGCCGCCCCGCTCCTTCCTGTCGCAGGACGCGGTCCAGCTATTCTATCGCCTGCTCGCGGCTTTCCTGATCTGCGCGGTGCTGGCCGTGCTCAGCGATTCCTTCCTGAGCCTCGGCAACATCCTCAACGTGCTGAGGCAGGCAAGCTTGACCTTCTTCATCGCCTCCGGCCTGACGCTGGTGGTGCTGACCGCAGGCCTCGATCTCTCCGTCGGCGCCAATGTCGCGCTGTCCGCCTGCCTCGCCGGTACCGTGATCCACACGACCGGTTCGCCTGCGCTCGGCATCCTCACCGGACTTGCCTGCGGCGGGCTCGTCGGCCTGATCAACGGCGTCATGGTCACGGCGCTCCGCATCCCCTCCTTCATCGCCACCTACGGCATGCTCTGGGTGCTGAACGGCCTCACCTATTGGTACATGGCGGGCGAGACCCTGCACGGCTTCCCGGCCGGCTTCCGCCAGATCGGCAGCGGCTATCTGTTCGGCCTACCCATTCCGGTCTACCTGCTCCTGGTGTTCCTCGGCATCGGGACGTTCTTCGCGCAGCGCACGGTCTGGGGCCAGGAGATCTACGCGATCGGCGCCAATCCTGTCGCCGCACGACTATCAGGCATTCCCGTCGCGCGCCGCCTGCTGCTGGTCTACGCGGTCTCAGGCACCATGGCGGGACTTGCCTCGATCATCTTCCTGTCGCGGCTCAATTCGGCCGAGGCCGATATCGGCGAGAGCCTGACGCTGCCGGCGATCGCGGCCGTTCTGATCGGGGGCACCTCGCTGTTCGGCGGCGTCGGCACGGTGTTCGGCACCTTCATCGGCGCGCTGATACTGACCCTGGTGCTGAACGGCATGAACCTGCTCGCGGTCAGCGCCAATTGGCAGCCGCTCGTCACCGGCGTTATCGTCATTCTCGCGGTCTGGCTCGACATGAAGACCCGCCGCCGCGCGCAATGAGTTCCAGCAATCCAACAAGCAAAATGAGGGATGGAGGCAATATGAGAAAGACAATTGGCTATGTGGCGCTGCCGCTGCTGATGGCGACCGCGCTCACCACTGCGGCGCGTGCCGACGGCGAGACCATCGCCGTCTTCACCAAGAACCAGACCAATCCGTTCTTCCAGACGGTGCGGGTCGGCGCCGACAACATGGCGAAGGTGCTGAACGCGAAGACGCTGCAATACATCCCGACCAAGCCGGACTCGATTCCCGAGCAGCTCAGCCAGATCGAGGACGTGGTGGTGAAGAAGCCGAGCGCGATCGTGTTCACGCCGGTCGATTACAAGGCGATGGTGCCGGGCGTCGAGAAGATCAACGAAGCCAAGATCCCGGTCGTCAACATCACCGACCGTTCTGCCGGCGGCAAGTTCCTGTCCTTCGTCGGCGCCGACGATTACAGCCTTGGGCTGGAGACCGCGCGCTTCCTGCTCAAGACGCTCGGCGGCAAGGGCAACATCGTCATCATCGAAGGCGTCAAGGGCTCGCTGACCAATGTCGACCGCGTCCGCGGCTTCAACGACGCGCTGAAGGAAGCCCCCGGCGCCAAGCTTTTGGCCTCGCAGCCCGGCAACTACCAGCGGCTCCAGGCGCTCCAGGTGATGGAGAACTTGATGCAGTCGAATTCGCAGATCGACGGCGTGTTAGCCGCCAACGATGCCATGGCGGTCGGCGCGATCGAGGCGCTCGACGGTGCCAACCGCAAGGCGCAGGTGATCGGCATCAACGGCACCAAGGAGGCGATCGACGCGATCAAGTCCGGCAAGCTGCTGGCGAGCGGCGACTACAACGGCTTTGCGCAAGGCTGCCTCGGCACCATGATGGCGATCCGCTCCTTGCGGGGCCAGCCTGTCATCAGCGAGATCGTGCTGAAGCCGACGGTGATCACCAAGGACAATTACGGGCCGTTCGACGTGCCGCTGGAGCAGCGGACCTGCCCCACCTTCGAGGACGCCGGCAAGCTCAGCGCGAAGTAGGCCATCCCCCCACATCAAGACCGGACGGCCGCAGCCCGCGGCCGTCCCAAGAATGAAGCCAAGAAACGGAGACAGCATGCTGTTCGCCATTCACGCCCTCGACCGCACCGGCGCGTTGCCGACCCGGCTCGCCAATTACGATGCCCACAAGGCTTTCCTCAGCGACACCTCGCGCTTCGGCGTCAAGATCGTGATGTCCGGTCCGCTCGTCTCCGACGACGGCCAGACCATGATCGGCAGCCTGTTCCTGATCGAGGCCCCTAGCCGTAGCGAGGTCGAGGCCTTCAATCGCGCCGATCCGTTTGCCGCGGCCGGCATCTGGGACAAGGTGACGATCACCGGCTTCCTGCGCCGGCAGGGTTGAGGGTCCGCCACGACAAAGTGCGAAAACAACCCCATGCACAGTAAAACGGGGCTTGTTTTCGCTTACGAATTTCCGATGCACCGCGCGACCTCGCATCCGAGGCCAATGCCGACCAGGATCGGCGGTGGATTTTGACTCGTCGGGCAAAACAGGGGCATAATGTAATCATCACCCGATGTCAGTTGCGCCCGCCATCCAGGCACCTGCCCAGCGTCGGCGCGGTGTGCGACGCGGACTGGAGTCAGGTCCTTAACCGCTGACTGCCGGCGCAGCCTCTTCCAGGTGACACGCCACCCACTGCTCGGGTCCCGTCGCGCGCAGCGTCGGCTCCTCGGTCCGGCAACGATCGAACACGAACGGGCAACGGGTGTGAAAGCGGCATCCCTTCGGCGGATTGATCGGGCTCGGCACGTCGCCCTTGAGGATGATGGGATTGCGCTGGGCTCCGGGCTCCGGCAGCGGCACGGCCGAAAGCAGCGCCTTGGTGTATGGATGCCTTGGCGCGGCAAAGATCTCGCGGCGCGGAGCCAGCTCGACGATCTTGCCGAGATACATCACGGCGACGCGATGGGTCATGTGCTCGACGATGGCAAGATCGTGGCTGATGAAGAGCAGCGCGAGCCCGAACTCGCGCTGCAGATCCTGCAGTAGATTGACGATCTGCGCCTTGACCGAAACGTCCAGCGCGGAGACCGCCTCGTCGCAGACGATCAGCTCGGGCTCGGCAGCCAGCGCCCGCGCAATGCCAATGCGCTGACGCTGGCCGCCGGAGAATTCGTGCGGCCTGCGGTTCAGCGCCTCGCGCGGCAGGCGCACCGTGTCCATCAGTGATGTGACACGGACCTCGAGATCCTCTGCGGACTTGGCGAGGCCGAAATTGCGGATCGGCTCGGCGAGAATGTCGCGCACACGCATGCGCGGATTGAGGCTGGAGAAGGGGTCCTGGAACACGACCTGCACGCGGCGGCGCATCTGGCGCATCGTGCCAGGTGCGGCGTCGTCGATCCTCTGGCCATCGAGGATGACCTGGCCCGAGGTGATCTCGAACAGTCGCAGGATGGCGCGGCCGACCGTCGATTTTCCGCAGCCGGACTCGCCGACCAGGGACAGCGTCTCGCCGCGCGCGATCTCGAAGGAGACGCCGTCCACCGCGTAGACGAATTCGGTTTGCCGTCCGAAGAGGCCCTTGTTGATCGGAAAGTGCTTCTTGAGGTCGTTGACCTGGAGCAGCGGAACACTCATGCCGCGATCGCTCCCTTGGCGGCGTAATGGCACGCAGCGATGTGGCGGGGGCCCTTCTCTTCCAGCCCCGGCGCATACTGGCGGCACAGATCGGTCGCGAGCGCACAGCGCCCGGCAAAGACGCAGCCCGTGATCGGCTTGCGCAGATCAGGCACCTGCCCGGGAATCTCGGCGAGCCGCGTCGCGGTGCCCGCAAGCGAAGAGCCGAGCTTCGGCACCGCGCCTAACAGGCCCTGCGTATAGGGATGGCGCGGGGAACGGAACAGCTCGGCCACCGGCGCCTCCTCGACCTTGCGGCCGGCATACATCACCATGACACGCTCGGCAATCTCGGCGACGACGCCGAGATCGTGGGTGATCAGGATGATGGCCGCACCGACCCGGCGCTTCAGGTCCAGCATCAGCTTGAGGATCTGCGCCTGGATTGTCACGTCGAGGGCGGTTGTCGGCTCGTCTGCAATGAGAAGCTTCGGATTGCAGGCCAGCGCAACCGCGATCATCACGCGCTGGCGCATGCCGCCAGACAGCTGGTGCGGATATTCGCCGACGCGCCGTTTCGGCTCGGGAATGCCGACCAGTGTCAGCATCTCCACCGCATGCGCCTCCGCCGCCTGCTTGTCGAGGCCCTGATGGATCATCAAGGTCTCGCGGATCTGGCGGCCGACGGTGAGCACCGGGTTCAGGCTCGTCATCGGTTCCTGAAAGATCATCGAGATGTCGTTGCCGCGGATCGCGCGCATCTCGCGATCGGACAGTTTCAGCAGATCCCTGCCCGCGAAGCGGATGCTGCCTGCGATCCGGCCCGGCGGCTCCGGAATCAGCCGCATCAAGGACATCGACGTCACCGACTTGCCGCAACCGGATTCGCCGACGATGGCGAGCGTCTCACCCTCGTTGACATGGAAGGATACCCCGTCGACCGCGCGGTTGATGCCGCCGGGCGTGCGGAAATGGGTCTGGAGGTTCTCGACTTCGAGCAAAGCCATCGCAATCAGCCTCGATCCATCACAGACAACATCACAGGCTTTTGGCCATGCGCGGGTCGAGCGCATCGCGAAGGCCGTCGCCGAGCAGATTCACTGCGAGCACGGTGACGGACAGGAACGCCGCCGGGAAGAACACGATGTAGGGCTTCACCTGCCAAAGCGCGCGGCCCTCGGCCATGATGTTGCCCCAGGACGGAATGGTCGGCGGCGTGCCGGCGCCGATGAAGGATAGGATCGCCTCCGTGATCATGGCGCTGGCGCAGATGTAGGTCGCCTGGACCAGCATCGGCGCAACCGTGTTGGGCAGGATGTGGCGCAGGATGATCATCGGCGTGCGCGTGCCGCAGGCCACGGCCGCGTCCACATAGGGCTGCTCGCGCAAGGACAGCACGACGCTGCGGACGAGGCGCGAGACGCGCGGAATCTCGGCGATGGTGATCGCCAGGATGACGTTGCCGACGCTGCCGCGCGTCAGGGCCATGAGCGCGATCGCCAGCAGGATCGGCGGAATCGACATCAGCCCGTCCATGAACCGCATCAGGATGCCGTCGGCCCAGCGGATGAAGCCGGAGACCATGCCGATGGCAAGGCCGATCGCCGAGGCGCAGATCGCGACCGACAGGCCGACCGTGAGCGAGACGCGCGCGCCGAACAGCACGCGCGAATAGATGTCGCGGCCGAGCACGTCGGTGCCGAACCAGAAATCGGCCGACGGCGCGCGGGTGCGCTTGGCGGGCGCAAGCGCGGTCGGATCGACCGTGCCGAGGTATGGCGCAAAGATCGCGATCAGCACCAGCATCAGCAGCAGCGCGCCGCCGATCGCGACCGTCGGGTGGCCGCGCAGGAGGCCGACGAAGCCGCGCCGTATCCTGACCGGCCGCAGGATCTCGGGCAGTTGCGGCGCAAGGACGAGGCCGGCCGGAAGCGAATGCGGATTAACGGTGGCGTCGGTCAATAGCGGATCCTCGGGTCAACGAGCGTGTAGACGACGTCGATCATCAGATTGACGAGGACGTAGACGAAGCTGAACAGCAGCACGATGCCCTGAATCACCGGATAGTCACGGCGCAGGATGGCATCGATGGTGAGGCGGCCGAGGCCGGGAATCGCGAACACGCTCTCGGTGACGACCGCTCCGCCGATCAGGAGCGCGATGCCGATCCCGATCACGGTGACGATCGGCACCGCCGCGTTCTTCAGCGCGTGAATGAACAGGATGCCGCCCTGCCCGAGGCCCTTGGCCTTGGCGGTGCGGATATAGTCCTGCTGCAGCACTTCGAGCATGGCTGCCCGCGTGATGCGGGCGACCAGCGCGATATAGACGCAGCCGAGCGCGATCGCCGGCAGGATCAGGTTTTCCAGCCATGGCCAGAAACCCTGGGCCAGCGGCGTGTAGCCCTGCACCGGCAGCCATTCCAGCTCCAGCGCGAAGATGTAGGCGAGCATGTAGCCGACCACGAAGACCGGCAGCGAGAATCCGAACACGGCAAAGCCCATGATGACGCGATCGATCAGGCTGCCGGCCTTCCATGCCGCCACCACGCCGAGCGGCACCGCCACCACGATCGTCAGCAGCAGCGTGACGATCATCAGCGACAGCGTCGGTCCGAGACGCTGCCCGATCATCGCCGAGACCGGCAGGTTGGTGAAGATCGAGGTGCCGAGATCGCCGTGCAGGATGCGCCAGACCCAGCCTCCGAACTGGACCAGGAAGGGCCGGTCCAGCCCGAGGCTCTGGCGGATGCGCTCCACATCCTCCGGGCTTGCCTGATCGCCCGCGATCACCACGGCCGGATCGCCGGGCGCGATATAAAGCAGGCTGAACACGAACAGCGCGACGATCGCCATGACTGGCAAGGTCGCAACGATGCGACGGAGGATGTAGGAGAGCATCTGGCCTCAGCGCACGATCATGCGGACTTCGACACGCCCCAGAAGAACGGCAGCGGTCCCTTGGCAACGCCGGAGACGTTCTTGCGCCAGGCGGTGTAGCTCAGGAAGAAGCCCGTGGGCGCGTAAACCACGTCATCGAGCGCCGCCTTGTTGAGGCGGCCGATGGCAGCCTTCTCCTCGTCGACGTTCTTGGCCTCGAACCACGAGGCGACCTCCTTTTCGGTGGCCGCGCTGGTGGGCCAGCCGAACCAGGCCTTGTCGCCGTTGGCACGAATGGCGGTGTAGGGAGCCGGATTGACGCAATCCGCGCCGGCGTGCCAGGTGTGGAACATGTTCCAGCCGCCCTGTCCCGGAGGTGTCTTCTGCGCGCGGCGGGAGCCGACCGTGCCCCAATCGGTTGCGACGAAGTCGACATTCATGCCGAGCTTCTTGAGAAGATCGGCGGTGACGTCGCCCATCGCCTTGGTGATTGGCTGGTCCTGCGCGACGAGGCACGTCACCGGCTGGCCGGAATAGCCGCTCTCGGCGAGCAGCTTCTTGGCGGCGTCCAGATCGCGCTTGCCCTTCAGGATCTCGCCGCCCACTTCGGTGTAGAGCGGCGTATCCGGCGTGAAGTAGCCGGGCAGCGGCTTCCACAGCGAATTGTCGTCGCCGACGATCGCGCGCATGTAGTCTTCCTGGCTGAGCGCCATCAGCACCGCACGCCGCGCCTTGACGTCATTGAACGGCGGATAGAGGAAGTTCATGCGGAACGAGCCGATATTGCCGAGGGGATCGCCGATATCGACGCTGATATTCTTGTTCTTCTTCAGAACCGGAACGAGATCCGCGATCGGGTTCTCCCACCAGTCGATCTCGCCGTTCTGCAACGCGGCCGCCGCGGTTGCCGGATCCGGCATGATCACCCACTCGACGCGGTCGACCATCACCTGCTTGCCGCCAGCAAGCCAGGACGCCTTCTCCTGCCGCGGTGAATAGTCGGCGAATTTCTCGAACACGGCCTTCGCACCGGGGACCCACTCGCTCTTGGCGAACTTGAGCGGACCGGAGCCGATATACTCAGAAATCTGCTTGAACGGATCGGTCTGCGCGATGCGCTCCGGCATGATGAAGCTGCAAGGCGAATTGTTCTTGCCGAGCGCGTAGAGCAATTTCGGGAAGGGCTGCTTCAGCACCCATTTGAAGGTGCGGTCGTCGACGGCCGTGAGCTCCTGCTGGAGCGCCTTGATCATCAGGCCCATCGGATCGCGCGCCGACCACCGCGTCAGGCTTGCCACGACGTCCTTGCTGAGCACCGGCTCGCCATCGTGGAATTTGAGGCCGGGCCGCAGCCTGAACGTCCAGGTGGTGCCGTCGTCGGTCACTTCCTCGGACTCGACCATCTGCCGCTGCGGCCGGAACGAGGAATCGATGCCGTATAGCGTGTCCCAAACCATCGCGGCGGCATTGCGCACGACATATTGCGTGCCCCAGATCGGGTCGAAATTGGCGAGATTGGCCTGGGGCACGAAACGCAGGGTGCGCGCCGAGGCACCCTGAGCGATCGCCGGGGCCGACAGGCCACCCGTCAATGCCAGGCTGCCCGCGCCAGCCAGTCCCTTCAATACCGTCCTGCGATCCATGAAGTCCTCCCAGAAGTGCCGTGATGCCAGCTATTCATTGGCAAAGGGCAAGTGAAACCGAGCCCATTTGCAAGCAAATGGTATGCCACTAAATGCGGCTTCGCCAGCGGGATCTCGCCATTTGGCGGTCCAGGAATGCGAGTTCGGGGCTTACAGAGCGGCCGCCAGCGTCGGCCCGGTCTCGATATGCGGGATCGCTTCGACCAGTTTGCGCGTGTAGTCGGTCTTTGGATTATCAAATAACGCCCGGCTCTCGCCCTGCTCCACGATGCCGCCGTTGCGCAGCACGATGGTGCGGTCGCACAGCATGCGCACGACGTTGAGATCGTGGCTGACGAACAGCAGCGCAATGTCGTTCTCGCGCCTGAGGCGATCGAGCAGTTGCAGCACAACCGCCTGCACCGAGACGTCGAGTGCGGCGGTCGGCTCGTCCAGCACCAGCAGCCGCGGCCGGCAGGCGATGGCGCGGGCGATGCCGACGCGGGCCTTCTGCCCGCCGGAGAGTTGATGCGGAAACCGCGGCAACAGATCGAGCGGCAGCCCGACTCGCTCGGCGCATTCTTCCACCCGTTTGCGCAAGCCTGCGCCCGCGCGCATGCCGTCGAGCCGCATCAAGGGATGGGCAATGCAATCGAACGCCGTGAAGCGCGGGTTGAGGCTTTCGTTCGGGTCCTGAAAGACCATCTGGATGTCTTTGCGCAACGGCGAGCGGTGGAAATCGCGCGCCGCCACGTGCCCGATCGACTGCCCGTCGAACACGATGTCGCCCTCGCTCGGATCGATCAGGCGGCAGATCATGCGCGAGGTCGTGCTCTTGCCCGAGCCGGACTCGCCGACTAGCCCGACACTCTCGCCGCCCGCCATCGTCATCGAGAAGTCGGCAACCGCAGCGGAGCCCTGATCGAAACGCTTGGCGAGCTTGCGCACTTCCAGGAGCGGCGGCGTGCCGTGCGCTCGCTCCTGCCTGGGTCTGGTGACGACGTTGGCGTAACGCTCTCTGTCCTCCTCCGTCACGAGATCTGCGATCCGTGACGTCGCCGTCGGCGACGCCGCTACCAGGCGTCTGGTATAGGCGTGCTGCGGCGCGCTGAAGAGAATGCCGGGGCTCGCCTCCTCGACGATGCGGCCGCGCTCCATCACGGCAATGCGGCGGCAGTAGCGTGCCGCAAGGCCGAGGTCGTGCGTGATCAGGATCGTGGCCATGCCTCGCGCGGCGGCAATGTCTGCCAGCAGATCCATCACCACCTTCTGCGTCGTGACGTCGAGCCCGGTGGTCGGCTCGTCCGCGATGAGCAGCGCGGGATTGCAGGAGATCGCGATCGCGATCATGACGCGCTGGCACATGCCGCCGGAAAGCTCGTGCGGATAGGCGTTCATCCGCGCCTCGGGATCGCGGATCTGAACGGCGCGCAGCAGGTCCAGCGCCTCGGCACGCGCGGCCTCTTTCGAGATACGCTTGTGGGTGAGGATCGCGTCCGCGATCTGCAGGCCGATCGCGCGGATCGGGTTGAGCGCCGCCCGCGGATTCTGGAAGATCATCGACATCGCGGCGCCCTGCAGCTGTCGCAGATCATCGCCGCGGAGCTTGGTGACGTCCTGCCCGCGGAACAGAATCTTGCCGCCGGTGACGCGGCCGGCTGCATCGAGCAGCCGCGTCGTCGCAAAGCCGGTGACCGACTTGCCCGAGCCGCTCTCGCCGACGAGGCCGAGCATCTCGCCGGCCTTGACGGTGAGCGTGACGCCGCGCACGGCCTCGACCATGCCCCGCCGCGTCGAGAACGCGACGTGGAGGTCGTCGATCCTAAGCAGGTCCTCGCTCATGTGCGCATCCGGGGATCGAGAATGTCCCGCATGCCGTCGCCGAGGAGGTTGAAGCACAGCACGGCCAGCATCAGTGCGAGGCCGGGAAAGGCCACCAGCCACCAGCGTCCGGTGGAGATGAAGCGCGCGCCTTCCGCGACCATGATGCCCCATTCCGGCGTCGGCGGCTTGACGCCGAGACCGATGAACGACAGGCCGGCGGCATTGAGAATGGCCCAGCCGAGATTGAGCGAGATCTGCACCGCCATCGCCGGCAGGATGTTCGGCAGCAGGAAGCGCAGCACCACCGAGAAATGGCTCTCGCCGCAGGCGCGCGCAGCCTCGACCCAGCCGACATTGCGGCGGACGTTGACCTCGGCGCGCGCGAAGCGGATGTAGAACGGAAGATTGATGATCGCGGTCGCGATCACGATGTTCTCGATCCGGTTGCCGAGCGCGGCGACCATCGCCATCGCCAGCACGAACAGCGGAAACGCCATCATCACGTCGACGAAGCGGCCGACGGCGCGATCAAGCCGTCCGCCGGCATAGCCGCAGAACGCGCCGACCACGGCCCCGATCACGAAGGAGATTCCGACCGCGGAGACTGCGATGGCAAGGTCGAGCCGTGCAGCGATGATGAGACGGCTGAACACGTCGCGGCCGAGCTGGTCCGTACCGGCAATGTGCGCCGCACTCGGTGGCAGCAGGGCCTCCGACACGTTCGAGGCCACGGGATCGTAGGGCACGATCCACGGTCCGAAGATCGCGACCAGGACGAACAGCGTCACCCCGGCCGCGGCCACCGCCGTGAGCGGATTGCCGCGCAGGATCCAGACCGAATGGCGAAGTGTGGCGCTGGTCATTCGATCGACACCCTGGGATCGGCGATGCCGTAGCAGATGTCCACGACGAGATTGACCAGCACGAACAGGCTGGCCATCAGCAGCACGAAACCCTGCACCGGCGCATAGTCGGAGGACAGCAACGCGTCGAGCGCATAAGAGGCCACGCCCGGCCAGGAGAACACTTTCTCCACCAGCACGTTGGCGCCCAGCATGGTCGAGAACACGATGCCGGCGATGGTGATGACGGGCAGGATCGCATTGCGGAGCGCATAGGTGACGACCACCTTGCGCCAGGACAATCCGACCGAGCGCGCAGTGCGCACGAAATCGCTGCCGAGCGAGACCAGCATCGAGGCCCGCGTGATCCGCGCCAGCGGCGCGATCACGAACAGCGCCATGCTCACCGCCGGCAGGATCAACTGCCTGCAGGCCGCCCACCAGCCCTCGACGTCGCCGGCGAGCAGGAAATCGATCGAGAGGAAGCCGGTGCGCTGCGGCGGCAGCGAGGTGAAGACGTCGATGCGCCCGGTCGGATCAGGGGCCAGCCCGAACAGATAATAGAAGACATAGATCAAGAGCAGGCCCGAGACGAAGGTCGGCACGCAGACGCCGAGTGCGCAGAACAGCCGCACGCCGTGATCGATGATTGATCCCGGCCGCAGCGCCGCCAGCACCCCAAGCGGCACCGCCGCGATGAGCGCGATCAACAGTGCGGTGAAGGTGAGCTCGAGCGAGGCCGGCAATCGCTCGCGCAGGTCCTTCAGCACCGGCTGTCCCGTCATCATCGAGCGGCCGAGATTGCCGTGGCCGATGTCGGAGAGATAGAACACGAGCTGCTCCGGCACGGATTTGTCGAGCCCCATCTGCTTGCGGATCTGCTCGATCTCCTCCTTGCCGGCATTGGGCCCCGAGGCGAAGAACACCGCGGGGTCGCCGGGCAGGACGCGCATCAACAGGAAGGTGAAGACCAGCACACCGAACAGTGCCGGCAGCGACGACAAGAGCCGCCTGCCCGCCCGCACCATCGTTGCACCAAGACCGGTCGTCACCATTCAGCGTCCCTGCTGGCCGCGGATGTCACTTGCGGCTGACATCGCGATAATCCACCTGGCGGTGGAACTCATAGGTGTAGCCTTCGATCGACGGCGCCATCACCGCGTCCTGATTGGGCTGCCACAGCATGATCTGCGGCATCAGGTCGACATGCATCGCGTTGAGCTTGCGGCCGGCTTCCTCGTACTTGGCCTTATCCGGCTCGAAGCGGGCCTCCTGCGCAATCGCGGCAAGGTCCGGATTGTTGATCGAAGAGTAATTCCAGCGCTGAGTGCCGGTGTAGAAGTTGCGGTAGAAATAGTCGGTCGACGGCAGCCAGGCGACGATGCCTTCGGTGAAGAACGGCAGCTTCTTCTCGTTGATCTGCGTCGACATCTGCGCGTCCGGCAGCTTCTGGATGTCGACCTTGATGCCGATCTTGCCAAGAGACTCCTTGACGAGGGCGGCCATCGGCTCGGCCGTCGAGGCCTGGCCGACATTGAAGCTGAAGGTGGTCGAGAAGCCTTCGGGCAGACCTGCAGCCTTGAGGTATTCCCTGGCCTTGTCGAGATCCATCTTCACCGGCTGTTGGAACGGATAGATGCCGTTCGCCGGCTTGCCGTCCGGCCAGGTCGCGCCGAACAGCGGCGCGCCGCGGCCGAACAGGGCCGCCTTGAACATGTCCTCATAGGGCAGCGCGGAAGCGATGGCGCGGCGGACATTGACGTTGTCGAAGGGCGGGATCTGGTTGTTCATCGAGACGTAGGTGACCGCATTGTATTGCGGCGTCGAGATTACCTTGAGCTTGCCCTTGGCCTCCAGCGACTGCACGTCGCTGGCCTGCAGGTCGAGCACGAGATCGGCATCGCCGCGCTCGACGAGGTTGGCGCGGGTCGCCGGCTCCGGCACCGATTGCACGATGACGCGCTTGAAGTACGCCGGCTTGCCGGGCGATCCCCGGTTCCAGGCCTCGTTGCGCTTGATGATCACCTGCTCGCCCGGCTTGAAGCTCTCGACCGCATAGGCGCCGCTGCCGGCGGTGTGCTCCTTCAGCCAGGCCGTGGCCCAGGGATCGTCAGCCGTCGCGTGCTCTTTCGCCACTTTCGAGTTGATGATCATCGGGTACACGGTGGCAAGATTAGGCAGCGCAAGCTTGTCGGGTTTGGGAAGCGTCACCTCGATGGTGAGGGGATCGATCACCTTGAACTGATCGGCCGACGTCAGCGAGCCCGTCAGCAGCTGCGCCTTGCCGAGGATCGGCGCGGTCACGCAGCGGTCGAGCGACCACTTGACATCCTCGGCCGTAACAGGCGAGCCGTCCTGGAACTTTGCATCCTTGCGCAGGCGGAAGGTGATCTTAAGGCCGTCGGGACTGACGTCATAGGATTCGGCGAGCTCGCCGGTGATCGTGTCGAGGTCGAACACCCATTTGCCGTTGAGCTGCTTGCGGCCGAATGCCACCAGCCTGTCATAGGTGCTCATGCTCAACGCGAAGGATTCGCGGGTCGAGCCGGGGATGTTGGGATCGAGCGTGTTGACGGAGGCGCCGGTGACGTAGCGCAAGGTCTCTGCCCTGGTTTGCGCTTGCGACGGCGCAGTGGCGATGAGCAGCAGCGCAGTGGTGGCGAGAACCGAGGTCGCCAGTCTGAAAGACACAAAACGCATTGGTTTTTCCCTGAATTTCGAACGAGAACGCCAGCAAGGCAGGTTCAGAAGGAAGCAAGTTGCGCGCCAGTCCGATCGGACATTTCGAGGGACGCGAGGTCGCGACGGCGCATGGGTGATCACAGCGATTCCCCGATTTCTCGCGCCTGACGCGTCACCACAGCCTGGGGCACGTCATAGGCGCTGAGCGAATCCCAGTGCCGTGCGACATCGGCGCGAAACAGGCCGCGCGTCAGGCCGTGGACCAGCTTTGGAACGGCGGTCGTCATCGCATTGATCGACGATCCCGACGGGCCGAAGCTCATGGTCGAGGCGATGGCGAACAGATGGATGTCGGCGATCCACGGCGTCATTCCCGGCTCGCGCTCGGTGAAGGCATAGTCGTCGGCGAGATAGGGAAAGCGGCCGAGCCGTTCGTTGCGTTCGTCTTCCGGCGGCTGGTAGCGGTCGGCCCAGGTCGCGATGTTGCCGGCACATTGGGCGAGCTCGCCGCGGCCGGCAAAGTCCATGTCGATGCCGGTGCCGCAGATGACGAAATCGGCGGTGATGGCGCCGCGCGGCGTCTGGAGTTCAACGCCGTTATCAGTCTTGCGCGCGGCTTCGACCGGCGCGCCCTCGTGCAGTGTGAAGTTGGCGTGACGCGCGCAGCGGTCATAGGTCGGCTGCGGAAATCCTTCCCGCATCTCGAGGATCTTGCGCATGAAGCGCCAGCGCCAGGCATCGTCGAGATCGCTGAGATGGCGCAGGAAGCCGCGAAAGGTCAGCCAGCGATAGGGCTGGATCACCTGGATCTGAGCGCGTCGGCACAGCAGGCGCACTTCAGCGGCACCGGCCTCCAGCGCAGTCGCCGCATTGTCGAAAGCGGAGGCGCCGGCACCGATCACGGCGACGCGCTTGCCGCGCAGGCTTTCGAAATCGATGTCGTCGGCGACGGTTGCAACAGAGCTCGCCGGCAGATGCACCAGCTGCTCCGGAATCATCCAGCCGCCCATGCCCTCCTGCCCTGTCGCCAGCACGATTTTGCGGGCATAGAGCGTTTCGACCTCTGCTGCCCGTTTCACGCGCGCAGCGAGCAGGCCGTCAGCCGCCGGCGCGATCTCCTTGAGCTCGCAAGCGTTGCGCACCGGCAAGCCGACCGCGCGCCGCAGCCAGAGCAGATACTCCGCCCAATGCTCGCGCGCGATCAGGCCGAGCTCCTGCCAGCTCGCCTTGCCGAAGCGGGCCTCGTGCCAGGACTGGTACGTCAGGCCGGGGATGTCGAGGTCGGGCCCGGTGTAGTCCTTCGGGCTGCGGAGCGTCGGCATCCGGGCGTAGGTGAGCCACGGGCCCTCCTTGCCCTCTTCGGCCTTGTCGATCAGCAGGATGTTGCTGACGCGCGAGCGCAGCAGGCCGAAGCCGATGGCGATGCCGGACTGGCCGGCGCCGACGATGAGAACATCCAGCGCCGGCTTGCCGTCTGGCCCCGCTTTCGGTTCGAGCCACGCCGCGCCGGGATGCGCGATCCGAGCGAGATCGGCGTGAATGTCGGCTTCGAGCTGGGTCAGCGTCTCACTCATGCGGCGAGCCAGCCTCCGTCGACCACCATCACGGTGCCGGTCGTGAACGACGAGGCATCGCTCGCGAGATGCAGTGCGGTTTGCGCGATCTCCTCAGGCACGCCGAAGCGCTTCATGGCGTGGCGGTTGCGCGAGGCCTCGCGCACTTGCTCGGAATTGGCGTGCCGGGCAAAGCTGCGGCGAAGCATCGGCGTGTCGATTGCGCCGGGCGCGATCGCGTTGACACGGATGCCATCCGTTGCGAAATCCACCGCCATGGTCCGCGTCAGGCTGATGATCGCGCCCTTGGCCGCGATATAGGCGCTGTTGCCCTTGCCGCCGGCAATGGCGAGCTGCGATGCCAGCGTGATGATCGAGCCGCTGTTCTGCCGCTGCATCTGCGGCACCGCAGCCCGCGCCCACAGCCAGGTGCCGCCGACATTGGCGCGGAACACCGCATCCCAGTCGTCCAGGCTCGTGGTCAGCACCGTGCCACCACAGGAGAAGCCAGCCGCGGTCATGAGGATATCGAGCCGACCATGCCGGGCCACGACGTCGCCGACGACGGTTTCGGCGAATGCGCCATCGCCGACGTCGCCGATATGCGTCGTCGCTTCGCCGATAAGGCTCAGCGTTTCCTCGAGGCCCGCGGCGTCACGATCGACCAAAGCAAGGCGCGCGCCCTCCTCCGCGAACAGTTTTGCGCTGGCGCGGCCGATGCCCGAGCCTGCGCCGGTGATGATGGCCGTGCGCCCCTGCAGCCGCATGTCAGATCCCCTCCCTGTGCTGCATCCACCAGGCGCTCATCGCGGCAGCTGACTCCGCACAGCCGAACCGCGCGCGCCAGCCGAATTCGTCGGCCATTCGCCTCACTGAGAGCGGCGCGCGATCGCCTCCATGAAGCTTGATGAAGGTCTTCTCGCCCGGCTCCGCCAGCCGACACTCCAGCCCGGGATGCAGGGCCGCAAAAGCCTCGCCCCATTGCAGCGCCGACCAGGCCGCGCCGCTGGAGATATTGTAGAGCCGATGGCGCGGCCGCTCGGCTTCGATCAGCACAGCCACGGCCTCGGCGGCGTCCGGCGCGTAGGTCCAATCCTTGATGCCTGGCGCCGGCAGCAGCGCCGGCTCGCTGCGCGCGAATGCGGCTAGAATCTGAAACTGGAGGCTTGGCGTATCGCGCACCTTCCCGATGCGTTCCCACGGACCGAACACTGCGCTTAAGCGCACACTCAGAAAATCGCCTCCCCACAACTCGGCAAGCCGCGCCACGGATCTCTCTGACGTGAATTTGCTGACGGCGTAGAAGGAGACGGGATCGCACGGCGTCTCCTCGTCCAATATCGGATAGCGTTGCCCCGCGGCTCCATAGGCAGATGCTGACGACAGATTGATCACACGCCGAACACCGCGGCGGATCGCAGCGCTCAGAATCGGGAACTGAGCCATCACATTGATCTCGAGAATGCTCGAGGTCGTGGACCGCTCGAGCTGATCCCCGGCAGTTATGGCAGCGCCAAGGACAATCGCGTCAAAGCCCTGCTTTACAAGCGTTTCGATCCTCTCGACGTCCGAGATCTCGCCCTGAATAATCGTGAGCCGCTCCCGGTAGTCGGCAAAGGATCGCTCCGCTCCAGCCGGCAGTTGCTTACGATCATACAGCGTCACCTCATGCCCGCGCGCGAGCAGCACCTCGGCGAGATTGAGGCCGACAAAGCCGGTGCCGCCGAAGATGACGATCCTCATCGCACGCGATCCACCATCACAGCAGCTCTGCCCCAAAATTCCGTTCGGGATCCATGTCGGCGACGAGCCGGCCGGTCGGCCTGGCCGCCTCGCCGCCGCTGCGCGCCAGGAATTTTCCGCTGCCGGCGCTCGCGAGGCACTTGTCGCCCTCGATGATCACGCGGCCGCGCGAAAGCACCGACACCGGCCAACCCTTGAGCTTGCGACCCGCGAACGGCGTGTAGCCGGCAAGGTCGTGCATCATCTCGTCGGCGATGGTGACCTCGCGGTTGGGATCCCAGATCGCGATATCGGCGTCGGCGCCGACGGCGATCGAGCCCTTGCGCGGATGCAGGTTGTAGATCTTTGCAGGCGCCGTTGCGGTCAGCTCGACGAATTTCTCCAGGCCCAGCCGACCCTTCGATACCATCGCGTCGAACAACAGCGGCAGCCGCAGCTCCAGGCCCGGCAGGCCGTTGGCGACCTGCTTGAAATTCGGATTGGGGCCGGCGCGCAGCTTGCCGGTCTCGTCGTAGCGATACGGCGCGTGGTCCGACGAGATGGTCTGGAGATCGCCGAGCGAGAGCGCCTGCCACAGCGCCTCCTGGTCGGCATGCGAGCGCGGCGGCGGGCTGCACATCCATTTGGCGCCTTCCGCGCCGGGCTTGTCGAGATCAGCGGCGGTCAGGAACAGGTATTGCGGACAGGTCTCGGCAAAGACCTTGAGCCCCTGCCCGCGCGAGTCGCGGATCACCTTGGCGCCTTCGGCTGTCGAGACATGGAAGATCATGATCGGCTGGTCGATCAACGCCGCCATGCCGATCAGCCGGGTGAAGGCCTCGGCTTCCGACACGCGGGCGTGGCTGACGGCGTGGTATTTCGGCATGGTGTAGCCGCGCGACAGCAGCCGCTTCACCATCCAGGCGATGATGCCGTGGTTCTCGGCATGGGCGCATAACATCGCGCCGGACTGACGCGCCGCGAGCAGGATGTCGAGCAGCGGCTCGTCATCGACCTTGAGGCGGTCATAGGTCATGAAGATCTTGATCGAGGCATGGCCCTGCTTCACCAGCGCGGGAATGTGTTCCTCGACCGTCTCCTTGGTCGCGTCCGCAATGATCATGTGAAAGGCGTAGTCGATCACCGCACCCTTCTTCGCCAGGGCGTGATAGTCCGCGACGACCTCAGGCAGCTTCATGCCGACATGTTGAGCCGCGAACGGAATCACCGTGGTGGTGCCGCCGAAAGCGGCAGAGACGGTCGCGCTCTCGAACGTGTCGGCGTTCATGATGCCGGCGGCCGACAGCTGCTCGATATGGGCGTGGCTGTCGACGCCGCCGGGCAGCACCAGCTTGCCGCGCGCGTCGATCTCGCGCTTTGCGGGCGGAAGCCCGCGGCCGATGGCCGCAATGGTCTCGCCGGAGATGGCGACGTCGGCCTCGAAGACGTCGGTCGTGGTGGCGACGCGGCCGCCGCGGATGATCATGTCGTAAGCGGGTTCAGTCATGAGGCACTCCGTGATAGGCTTGAGGCACGTTCGCTAGATCTCGCAGGAAGTCCATCATGTCCCGGCCACGCATTCTCGTCATCAACCCGAACTCCAACCACAAGGTCACGCAGGGGCTGGAGGACGCGTTGAAGCCGCTCGATTTCGAGGGCGGGCCGGAAGTGGTCTGCCAGACGCTGGCCGAGGGTCCGTTCGGCATTGAAAGCCAGGCGGACGCCGATAGCGTTGCGATCCCGCTGCGAAAGCTGGTCGAAAGCGACAACAGCTCGGCCGCCTTCGTCATCGCCTGCTACAGCGATCCCGGGCTGCAGGTTTGCCGCGAAGGCACCGACCGGCCCGTGTTCGGCATCGCCGAGTGCGGCGTGCTGACGGCGCTTTCCCGCGCGGAGACTTTTGGCGTCATCGCGATCGCCCAGCGCTCGATCCCGCGGCACATGCGCTATCTCAGGCAGATGGGCCTGACCGACCGCTTTTCCGGCGAGCGGCCGCTGAACATGAGCGTCGCCGAAACCGCCTCCGGCGAAGGCACGCTCGCCAAGATGATCGAGGTCGGCCGCGCGCTGCGCGACGAGGACGGCGCCCGTGCCATCGTGATGGGCTGCGCCGGCATGGCCCGCCACCGCCGTGCGCTGGAAGACGCGCTGCGGATTCCCGTCATCGACCCGACACAGGCGGCCGTCAGCATGGCGCTGGGTACGGTGCAGTTCTCGGCTCACTAGGCGTCCTTCAGCTCGTTGGTGTCCTGGCGCGCGAGCCATTGCGCATGGCTCTCGCGGACAAGGGCAAACGTATCCCGCTGCGTGGTGTAGAGATTGCCGAACATGCGGCCAATCGGCCGGTAAGCGTCGAGATCGACATACATGTTGGCGGTGTCGACTAGCCCCTCGCGGGCGTGAACCCGCAAGACCTCGCCGACCAGGAGCTCGCGATCGGGCGAGAAGGTCATCACGACATGGCGCCGGCATTCCAGCGCGAAGGGCGCCGCGGCGAGACGCGGCACCTTCACGTCGACGGAGGGAAGCGTCGCCAGGCCCGTCGCGGCGACCTCGCTGTCGCCGGAGGGGAAATCGACCGCGCAGTCGTTCATCGCGCCCGACAGCGCCTCGTCCACCATGTGCACCACGAACTCGCCGTCGCGATGGATGTTGCGGGTGGTGTCCTTCGGCGAGTGATCCGGCTTGTGCTGGAGCCCGAGCACGATCAGCGCCGGACTTTCGGAGAACACGTTGAAAAAGCTGAACGGCGCGGCATTCACCGCCCCGTTCTCATCCAACGTCGTCACCAGCGCGATCGGCCGCGGCACCACCACGCCGCAAAGCAGCTTGTAGCGATCGCGCGGATCGAGTTCACGCAAGGATATGCCCTTGTCAGCCATCGGCGTCACTTCTCCGGCGGGGGCACCGCGCCGGTCTGGCTGGTGATCAGACCGTAATGCTCGATGCGGCGATGCCGGGCGAAATCGAAGATCGTGGTCTTGCCGAACGTCGTGGCATCGAGGTCGCAGGGATGAACCAGAACTTCGTCATCTTCGGTCTTCGCTTCCGCGACGATCTCGCCGTTGGGATCGACGATCAGGCTGCCGCCGAACAGCGGGTGACCATCCTCGACGCCGGCCTTGGCGACGGCGACCACCCAGGTCGCGTTCTGATAGGCGCCGGCCTGCACCGAGAGGCGGTTGTGGAACAGGCGCTTTTCGACGCCCTCCTCGCTCTTCTCGGCATTCACTGACGGCGTGTTGTAGCCGATCAGCACCATTTCGACGCCCTGCAGGCCCATGACGCGATAGGTCTCGGGCCAGCGGCGGTCGTTGCAGATCGCCATGCCGATGATGCCGCCGAGCTCGCGCCAGACCTTGAAGCCGAGATCGCCCGGCTCGAAATAGCGCTTCTCCAGGTGCTGGTGCGAGCGCTTGCTGTCGTATTCCACATGGCCAGGCAGATGCACCTTGCGGTATTTGCCGACGATCCTGCCGGACTTGTCGGTCAGGATCGCGGTGTTGAAGTGGTGGCCATCGGGCGTCAGCTCGGCATAGCCGAAATTCATCGCGATCCCGTGCTGGGCCGCACGCTCGAACAGCGGCCTGGTCGCAGCGTTCGGCATTTCGCGCTCGAACCAGATGTCGAACTCGGCGCGGTCCTCGACGTACCAGCGCGGGAAGAACGTCGTCAGCGCCAGCTCGGGATAGACGATCAGGTCGGCACCCTTGCTCTTGGCTTCGTCCATCAGCGCGATCATGCGCTTGACCACGGCCTCGCGGCTGTCGGCTTTCTGAATCGGGCCCATCTGGGCGGCGGCGACATTGACGATGCGCATCAGCGAGTTCCTGATTTCTTGAGTTTCTTGGCGAGGCTGGGGATCGCAGCTTCAGGGACGAGGCGCACGCAGCATATCGCAGCCTCGCGCTGTTTTTCCAGCCAAGCAGCTTTCATGCCGTCCGCCCCCATTCGGCATCCTGCAACAGCCGCCAGTTGATCTTGTTGCTGGCGGTGCGCGGCAGGGACTCGACGAAGACGACGGCGCGCGGCGCCTTGTAGCTCGCCATCGCGCCGCGCGCCCAGCCGACGATGTCGCCCTCCGACGTCGTCGCGCGCGCGGCGTCATCGAGCACCACCAGGGCCTTGACAGTCTCACCGCGATAGCCGTCCGGCGCTGAAATGATGCAGCATTCCCGGATGGCGCGGTTCTGGTACATCGCCGCCTCGACCTCGGCCGGCCACACCTTGAAGCCGCTGACATTGATCATCCGCTTCAGGCGGTCGACGGCGAAGAAATAGCCGCCGGCATCGCGGTAGCCGAGATCGCCCGTGCGCAGGAACCGCTTGCCGTCCCGTTCAATGAGGGCTTCGGCATCCGCCTCCGGCCTGTTCCAGTAACCCTGCAGCACCTGCGGCCCGTGCACGATGATCTCGCCGACGACATTGTCGTCGAGCTCGATCAGGCTCTCGGGATCGATCACCCTGGCGTCGGTCTCATGCACGGCGATGCCGAGGCACTGCCGCTTCGGCGCCGCCATCGGATTGAGGTGCGTCGGAGACATCGTCTCGGTCATGCCGTAGCCCTCGACGAAATCGAGCCCAAACCGCCCCTTCAGCCGTTCCGCGACGGCTGTCGGCATCGCCGCGCCGCCACCAGTCAGCACCTTGAGCTTCGCAAAACATTTGTCGCGGAAACTGGCGCTGGCGAGCACATCCACGATCATGGTCGGCGCAGCGTTCCAGAACGTGACGCCATAGGTCTCGAACAAATCCGGCAGCAGATCCTTGTCCCAGCGCGCCATCAGCAGCAGCGTGGCGCCGGAGACGATGGCGGCATTCATCGAGCCCTGCATGCCCGCGACATGGAACAGCGGCATGAAGCCGGTCATCACGTCGCTGCCATTGAGCCGATACCAGCGCGCCTGCAAGACGGCGGTGAACAGCGCGCTGCGATGGGTGTGCATGCACGCCTTGGGCTTGCCTGTTGTCCCTGAGGTATAGGGCAGGATCATCAGATCCGCCGGCCCCGCCTCCATCGCACCCGGCTGCAGGCCCTGCACTATCGCGGGCGACCACGAATACCAGCCCGGCGATGACGGCGGCTCCAACGGTGCCTCGGTCACGCATGATGGCAGCGTGTAGGGCGTCGCGGCTGGAACTTCGTCGCGGTACTGCGCGACAATCGCATGCGTAATCGCCTTCCCCACCAGCGGTGCAAACACATCGCTTAGCTCGCTGCCGATGATCGCAACTCTGGCGCCGCTATCCGCGGCGAGATACGCGATCTCGGCGGTCTTGTTCATGGGATTGCCCGGCACGATCACGGCATCCGCCCGCATCGTCGCATAGTAAGCGATGACGTATTGCGGCGAATTCTGCAGCGCGATCATGACGCGGTCGCCGCGCTTCACTCCGCAAACGCCTTGCAGAAAGCCGGCCATGGCATCGACCCGGTCGCGCAGCTCGGCGTAGCTCAGGCTCGCCCCGTAGAACATTGTCGCCGGATGCGTTGGTCGTTCACGTGCAGCACGCGCGAGCGCGTCGTAGAGCGTCCCCTCCGGCATCGCGAGATGCCACGGCTCATCCGCCGGCCAGGCCGGCGAACGACGAGGTGCTGCGTGGTCCGCGATCACCCGTGCTCCTTATCGGCAATTTCGAGGCCGTGGTCGAGCGCGTCCAGAAGCTGGTTAGCCTCCCACTCGGAAATCACCAGCGGTGGTGCCAGGAACAGCGAGGTCTGCTCGCCGCTGGTCCCGATCACGGCGCCGGCTTCCAGCGCGCGCTCCGCGACCCGCGAGGCGATCGGCACCTCGGTGGTGTCGGCGTGCCAGGCCCGCCAGTCCGGGCCGTGCAGCTCCACCGTCCAGTGCAGCCCCTGCCCAGCCACGCGCTGCACGCTCGGATGCTTTTGCGCGATTGCGAGGAGGCGGCGGGTGAACAGCTTCTCCAGACTTTGCACGTGGTCCAGAATCTTGTCCTCACTGACGACCTTCAGATAGGCGCTGACGGCCGCCATGCTGATCGGATGGCCACGCAGCGTGCCGTAGTTCTGCCAGCTCGTGCCCTTCAGCCGCTCGACGATGTCTTTGGACACCACGACAGCGGCCACGGCCGCCGCGCCGCCGCCGAGCGACTTTCCGAGCGTCACGATATCGGGCCGGCTCTGCGCGCCCTGGAACGCGAACCAGCGCCCCGCGCGGCCCGCGCCGGTGACGACCTCGTCCGCGATCCAGTAAGAGCCGGCCTGCCGCGCGCAGCGCGCGACCTCGTCCTGATAGGCCCCGTCGTAATAGATGCCGCCTTGGGTGTAGTCGATGATCGTCGCGGCCGTATCCGAGAGCAGGCGCGGGGCGTCCGCGAGATATTCGCTGGGCGGGGTGTTGTTGGCCGGCGCGCCATAGATCGCCCCATCCGGCGCCGGCAGGATCCGCACCGGCGCCATGGGTGCCGGTAGTTTCGAGCCGCCGGCGTGCACCGCAAGGCCACCGTGCCATTGCGGCTGCACCGTCATGCTGCGCGACAGCCCAGTGATGCCGTGATAGGCGCGCTCGCGCGTTGCCAGCGCCGAGCGCTGCGTCAGCGCCTGGCAGAGCGACAGCGCCATGTCGTTGGCCTCGCTACCACTGATGCAGAAGCGCACCGCGCCGACCCAGTCCTCTTCGCCCTTGAAGGCGGTGGTCATCAGATCGTCGGCGGCCTGCTCGCGGCCAACCCAGGTCCACCCTTCATTGACGACGGGCGTATCGGCCGCGCGGCGGATCGCCTCCACCATTGCAGGATGGCGATGGCCGAGACCGCCGCCGGTATTGCTGCCGTCGATCAGCTTGCGGCCATCCGCAAGATGAAAGTAGACGCCCTCGCCGCCGACCACGGCCATCGGCGCGGCCTCGCCCGCATTCAGGCCGGTTCGCAACAATCTGCTCATCGCCACTGCCTCACTCCGCCGGAACGGCGCCGTAGCCACCGCCACCGCACATCTCGATCGTGACGAGATCACCTTGCTGCAACACCAGGTTCGACTTGCCGTCGATGGCGACGTTGGCGCCCTGCCGGACCAGCGAGATGCGGCAGGCCTTGCCGGGAGAGCCGCCCTGCATGCCCCAAGGCGCCATCACCATGCGTTCGACGCAGGTGGTCAGGTGCATCGAGGGCGCCAGGATGCGGTAGGTGCGGACCGAGCCGTCACCGCCGCGATGCGCGCCCGCGCCGCCGGAATTCCGGCGGATGGCCTGCTGCTCGAGCCGGATCGCGTAGTTCGCCTCGATCACCTCGACCGGCGTATTCGAGGTGTTGGACAGATGCACGCGGGTCGCGGACGTGCCGGCCCGATCGTGCCGCGCGCCTTCGCCACCGCCATGGACTTCATAGAGCATCTTCCACGACCCGTTCGGCCGCGGCTCGGCGAAGAACAGCACACCCGCGGTGGTTGCCCCGCCCGCGGACAGGCGCTCGGGAATGGTGTCCTGCATGGCACGGAAAATCGCATCGACGATGCGCATGGAGGTCTCGTGATTGCCGGCGGCAACGGAGGCGGTCCAGCCGGGCTCGAGGATCGAGCCCGGGCGCGTGATGATGGTCAGCGGCCGCAGCGCGCCGGCATTCTGCTGCATGTCGCGTCCGCTCATGATGCGCGCGGCATAGGCGACAGCCGAGCGCGCCATGAACGGCGTCGTGTTGCAGAAATTGGAGACGCGGTCGCAACTTCCGGAAAGGTCGAAGGTCGCTTCGTCGCCGCGGATGGTGATCTTGACATGGATGCGCGCCGGCGCGTTGTTCGCGCTGCCGTCGTCGAGATAATCCTCGCCCTCATAGATGCCATCCGGCAGATCGCGCAGCGCTTCCCGCACCTCGATTTCGGAGAGGTCGTGCAGGCGCGACTGCGCCGCCATGAAGACCGCCTTGCCATGCTCGCGGCAGAGCTCGACGATGCGCTTCTCGCCGGCCTTGGTCGCCGCGATCTGGGCAAGAAGGTCGCCCTCGCAGGATTCGGCATCGCGGACATTGGCCTTGAGCAGCTGCACGATCGGCGTATTGAGGCCGGCTGCCGTTGCGATAAGCACCGGCGGAATCCGCATCGCCTCCTGAAAGGTGTCGACGGCCTTGGCAAAATAGCTGCCGGGCCAGGTGCCGCCGATGTCGGGCCAATGCGCAAGGCTGACCGCGAAGGCGATGATCTCGCCGTCGAAGAAGACGGGCCGCACGACCTTGACGTCGTTGAGATGATTGCCGCCGAGTGCGCCGACATTGTAGATGACGACGTCGCCGTCGTTCAGGCCATCGCGCGGCATCACCTTCAAGAGTTCGGGGATGGTGTAGGCCATCGCGCCGAGATGAATCGGAATGTCGCGGCCCTGCCCGACCAGGCCGCCGTGGCCGTCGGTGATCGCGGAGGAGAGGTCGCCGGCCTCGCGCAAGAGCGGCGAGCGCGCCGAGCGCGTCATGACGAGGCTCATCTCCTCGGCCGCGGCGGAGAGCCCGTGCCTGATGACCTCGACGACGAACGGATCGAGCTTCATGCCGCCCTCCGCGTCAGGAACAGATTGCCTGATGTATCGGGCCTCGCCTGCCAGCCCGGCGGCACCACCACGGTCGACCAGGCGTCTTCGATGATGGCGGGACCAATGATGGTCTCCGTGAGCGAGGCGCGGTCGACGATCGCGGTTGCGATGTCGTGGAAGCCGTCGAACGAGCAGGTGCGCGTGGTCATAGACACTGCCCTCGCCACGGTCGCCGGCCGGCTGACAATTGTCGTTGACGGGCGACGCGCCTGCACCCGCACCGATTCGATGACGCAGGGCTCGCCGGTCGCATAGCCGAACAGCTCATGATGCCGCGTCAGGAAGTCCTGCTTCAGCCTGGCAACGTCGAGCGGCAGCGTGAAGGATACCGGAATGGCGTCATTCTGCGCCGCGTAGCGCATCAAGGCCACCAGCTCGACCTGGATCTCGGCCTTCGCAACATTGTTGGCGAGAAGCGGAGCCGAGGCATCGGCAATCAGGGCCTCGATCCGTCCCGAGACGCGGGCGAGATCGATGCCGTCAAGCGCAGCGCGAAGGGTCTGTTGCTGCAGGAAGCTGAAATCGGCGGTGAGACAGCCCAGCGCCGAG
This sequence comes from Bradyrhizobium yuanmingense, assembly GCF_900094575.1. Classification (GTDB taxonomy): domain Bacteria; phylum Pseudomonadota; class Alphaproteobacteria; order Rhizobiales; family Xanthobacteraceae; genus Bradyrhizobium; species Bradyrhizobium yuanmingense. The sequence continues at coordinate 254,293 of NZ_FMAE01000009.1, forward strand.
AATGCGCTCGACGCACTGGGCACGACCACCTCCGCAATGCCGTAGAGATCGGCAAGGCCTGCGGCATGCATCGGGCCGCCGCCGCCGAAGACCAGCAGCGTGCAATCGCGCCCGTCGATGCCGCGCTCGACCGTGACGCGGCGGAGCGCGCGGGCCATGGTCGCGTTCGCGACCTTGATGATGCCGAGCGCCGTCTCCGTCAGGCTCAGCCCGAGCGCGCGGGCAATCGGCGCGATGACGCGCTTTGCGGCCGCGATGTCGATGCCGATGCGGTCGCCAAGCTTGGTCTCAGGATTGAGATAGCCGAGCACCGCATTGGCATCGGTGATGGTCGGCTCCGTGCCGCCACGGCCATAGCAGGCCGGGCCCGGCTCGGAGCCGGCGCTCTCCGGCCCGACCGTCAGCCCGCCGGGACCGTTGCGCACGATCGATCCACCGCCGGCACCGATCGAGTGCACCGCGAGCATCGGCTGGCGCAGCGGCTTGTCGCCGAGCATGCGGCCGTCGGTCATCTCGGCCTGGCCGTCGACGATCAGGCACACATCCGTCGTGGTGCCGCCCATGTCGAAGGTCAGCATCCGCGCGCAGCCGAGCTGGCGCGCAATGCTGACCGACGCCGAGACGCCGGCCGCCGGGCCCGACATCGCCATCACCAGCGGACGCTGCTTCACCGCCGAAATCGGCACCATGGCGCCGGCGGAGTGAAACACCTGCAGGCCGGGCCCGATCGGCAGCCGCTGCTCCAGCTCGCTGAGATATTCCACCGCGATCGGCATCGCGGCCGCGTTGAACACGGTTGCCGAGGTTCGCTCATATTCGCGCGCCTCGGGATTCACCTCGTGCGAGAGCGAGACGTGGGCGACGACGCCCCTGAGCCGCTCGCCCAGCATCTTTTCATGCACCGGATTGGCATAGGCGTGAAGCAGGGCAACCGCGACGCTCTGCACGCCGGTCCCCTTCAGCCACGCCACCAGGCGTTCGACCTCCGCTTCCTCGAGCGCCTTCAGCACCCGCCCCTCATGATCGAGGCGCTCGGCGAGCCCAAAGCAGCGTTCAGGCGGCACCAGAGGCGGCGATTTCGGCGGAATGTCGAGCCGGTAGAGGTCTCGGCGGCGATAGCGCGCGATCTCGAGCACGTCGGCAAAGCCTTCGGTCGCGACCAGCGCCACCTTCGGCAGCCGGTTCTCGACGATCGCGTTGGTCACGCGCGTGGTGCCGTGGACGAAGCGCTTCACCTCGCTCTTGCGCAGGCCGACCGCCTCGATCGCCTCCAGCATCGCTTGCACCGGTGCGTCGGGGCGCGACGGCACCTTCGCAATCCGCGCTTCCGCGGAATCGCGCCGGATCGCGATGATGTCGGTGAAGGTGCCACCGATATCGGTGCCGACCTCCCAATGATTGCCGGGATCGCTCATCTGCACAATCAGCTACGCGTGACGTTCATCATCATTCCCTGTCATGCCATCACGTGCGAGCGTGCGACAGAGCGATGGCCGCGGGATAGGGTCAGAGTTGTCGCAAACCAAAGCGCTAGCAAGCCACCGGCCTTGCGCGGCGCAGCATCGGCTGCACGTTTCCGTGCAGCGCTGCTCGCGCAGAGAGCAGAAGGCCGCGAAGTCAAAATGTGCAGCGCACCCTTGGATTCTTCGAGGCAAATAGAAGCGCCCGTTGCACTGCAATCGGATCGCACAAGGCCGTTTGTCTAATTTGCAGGCGATCGGTCGGCGGTGCGGGAGACAGCACTGACCAAGAGCTATGCACGCAGGTCGGCTCAGCCTCTCTTTATTGTACGGTCGGTAAGCGAGGACATCACCGGCCGCTGGTGGATAACCCGGCGCGCCGAACGGGTCGCGCCGGGTACGGAGATTTCGCGACTGGCTATGCGCTCGCCAGCCATGCCCGCAAGCGCCGCCAACCGATGACGATGCCGGTGATGGAGAACATCAGCCCGAGCGTACAGAGCCCGACAATGAGAGCGTCACGCAGCCGCGCATGAGCCAGCAGAATCGGGAAATCAAGCGTGTGCAGCGCACTGTAAAGCCAGCGATAGGCGCGGCTCGACGGGTCCAGTCTTTGCAGCAGCTTGCCATCGGCAGCATCGACATCGAACCAGCGATCGCCGCAGGTCGTCCGGTAGACGGGGGCCCCCGGAAGTGCGGATTGCGCCGGATAGTCGTCGTTGCCGGCGAGCAGGAACGGTGCGGCACAGCCGGTGCCAAGGCGCGCCGTCAGGTCGCCGATCTCCTGCCTATCCAGGTATGGCGCCGGTCCATCGCGCGGCGCGTCCCCTGCCCTGATCAACGCCTGACGGCCGAGACCAACCCGGTCGCGCCGATAGACATGGCCGTTGAAGGCGAACCATTCGACCTCGCGGGCCAACGGCGATATTGGCTGCGGATCGAGCGACGACGCGTCTCGCCAATCCGGGGCGGCATCGACCACGCCGGCCTCTGTCGGAGTCAGTTGCCCGCGCGAGAACAGGCGGCCGTGATCCATCGACAGCCAGCCGCTGAAGATCCAGGTCAGCACAAACACGGTCGCGACGAGACCGATGATGTGATGCAGGGCGTGCCAGCCACGATAGGGCGACGAGAGCTGGCGTCCCCGTATCTTCACACGCACGATTCCGAGCACCGCACCAAGCAATGCCGCGATTAGGGCCAGCAGCGACAGCGTCCAGACCACGCCATCCCACAGCGCCCAGCTGCTGCGCAGAATTGTCGGATAGATCCAGTGCAGCACGCTGCCGGCCCAGTTCCACGCGCGCTCGCTGCGCGTCGTATCCAGGACGACTTCGCCGGTCAGCGACGAAACGTAGACCTCCGTTCCAGGGGCATCGCCGAGAGCGGCGCGAGACAAGGGGCGATGCCGATCAAAACCGTTCGGCACGCTCCACTGATCGTAGTCCGACTGCGCGACGATCGCGGCGCGCGGCGCGTCGAGCTCGCGCTGACGTGAATAAGCTTGCACGATGGTGAGCGCGACATCGGCTGATGTCACCGACGCGTCTCCTCCATCGGAGGCGCGAACCGCTCGCGAACCTGTGGAGCCCGAGACGACGTAGACCGGTCCATCGCTCCGCTGGATCAGCCGAACACGCGTGGCATCGGCAATCCCGCTCGCCGCAACGGCGTCCGCGACCGAGATCTTCGTCCCGTCGCGATCGACCGGCACAAGTCCGGCAAATCGCTCCGCTTCCGTCAGCGACGGAAACGGGACGAAGTGCATCACGATTCCCGTCGCGAACCACATCGCGAACAGCAGGCAGAACGCGATGCCGAGCCAGCGATGCGTGAGGACGATCGCGCCCATCATGCGCTCAGGGCCTCACCATTTGAACGCGGCCGAGATCTCGTAGGTGCGCGGCGCGCCCAGGAGGATCTGGTCCGGATAGAACGGATCGCCCCAGATCGCATAGCGCTTATCAGTGATGTTGCGGACACGGAAGGTCAGGCGGGCCTGGTCGACCGCATTGAACGCCGTCTTGGGGATGTCGACGAAGGCGTAGACGTCGGCCACGGTGTAAGCCTTCATCGTCACGACGTTGGCGTCGGTGTTGTAGCGGTCGCCGACATGACGGCCGGTGATGCCAAGCTCCACCGGCCATGGTGTGAAGAAGCGATACGACGCGCCGGCATTGGCGACGATACGCGGCACGTTTGGCGGCGTGTTGCCGGAGAACGAGCCGCCGGCAAAATTGTAGTCGGCATAGCGCGCATCGACATAGGCGATGTTGCCCCACAGCCGCAGCGGCTCGATCGGGCGTATCGAGGCGGCAAGCTCGACGCCTTTCGACTCCTGTCGTCCGGCGATGTTGAGTTGCATGCCGCCGGCGGCCGCATAGACGTTCTTGCGCAGGATGTCATAGGCCGAGAACGACCACTCCGCCCGATTGTCCCAGAACAGGTGCTTGACACCGGTCTCATAGGTGCGCGCGGTGGTCAGATCGAGCGGCTGGGTGGGCGAGAGCAGGAAGATGTTGTTGGCTGCGACGTCGGCGCCGGTGGCGTATTGGCTGAAGAAGGTCAGGCCGGGAACGGCCTCCCAGGTGTAGCCGATGCGGCCCGTCACCGGCGCCCAGTCTTTCCTGAATGGGAAGCCCACCTTCTCCACACCGTTCTTGTCGGTCGAGTTGCGGTCGAGCCCGATGTGCTCGACACGAAGGCCGCCGATCAGCGCGAAGCTGCGCGTCAGCTTGAGCCGGTCCTCGAATGACAGCGCCTCGTTGTCGATGCGCGCGGTCTGCTGCTGTGTCGTGAGCAAGCCGTAGAAACCGCGGTTGGGGTCGACCAGCGAAACGGAATCGCCGGGAAAGTTTGCCGCACCGGGCCTGACGAAATCGAGATAGCTCGACGACAGCGTCGTCACGAGCCGATTGTCGAAGCCCGCAATATTTGTATCCCAGATCAGGTCGGTGATGTTGCCGACCAGTCGCTGACTGTGGGCGACATAGAAACGCTCGCGATCGACCAGGTTCGTGGTGGAATTGAACGCCTCGATCTCGTTATTGAACCAGGTCCGTTCCGCGCCATAGCCATAGGCCTGACTTTTCAGCGTGAGGTCAGGCGCGAGCTTCAGCTCGAAGCCGCCACGCAGCCACACTTCCTGCGCCACGTTGCGGTTATCGAGAACGTTGTAATTGGTGTTGAAGGTGCGGTCGTCGATGGTGACGGCACCGAGATTGGTTCCGTTGTAATTCGAGACGTAATTGCCGGAGACGATCCCCGTCGTCGCATGCGAACCGCTGAAGGCCACCGGCACCAGCGGCGCGCCCCAATAGGCCTTCGAGCGGTCTTCGCGATATTCGACCGCACCCCAGATCCTGAGGCTGTCGGAAACACGGTAGTTGAGCTGGCCGGACGTGCCGAACGTCTTGACATTGGTGTCATCGGCAAAGCCGTTGAGGGCGGAACGGCTGATGTCGAAGCGATAGTCCAGGCCTTGCACATTGGTGCTGCCGCCGGAGCCGTAATGGGCACGGAACGAGTTCAGCGAGTCCCAGGAGAAATCGGCCTCGTTGCTGACAGCTCCGGTGTGCGGCTGCTTAGTGACGAAGTTGATCGCGCCGCCCGCGGCGCCCTCGCCCGAAATCAGCGAAGCCGGGCCCTTGAGGAATTCCACCGCTTCCAGATTGGCGGTATCCACGATCCGCGAGGTCATGTTCTGCGGACCGATCTTGATGCCGTTGTAGAGCGTGTTGATCTGGCTGTTGGTGAAGCCGCGCATCGAGAAGGCCGAAGGTTCGGCCGGGTTGTCGCCCGAGGTGACGCCGGCGGCGCCCTGCGCCACCTCGGACACGGTGCGATGGCCCTGCTCGCGCATGGTTTCGGCCGAGATCACCTCGACCGTCGCGGGCGTCTGCCGCACCGTCAGGCCGAGCCGCGAGGCGCTTTCGGCAACGGCATTGGTGTTGAGCGGCGTTTGCGGCGTCGAATCCGGCGTGACGGGTCTTGGCGCTGCGGATACAGCCGCCGGCCTGCGCGCTGCCGCGCGGCGCGCGCTCTGCGCCGTTCCTGCTGCCGGTTTGGCCGGCTTGCGGGCCTGGGCAGGCGACACCTCGACGGGTGGCAGCGACTCTCGGGCCTGCTGCGCCAGAGCGGCAGGCAGACCGAGAACGGCAAAGGACGTGAACGCGGCGGAAACCAGCAGGACGCGGCGCGGTCGTGCGATACGGATGGAAGACACAGGTCTAAACCTCGGTATGACGTCAGTGGCACGTCACAGCGAACGAGGTCTCACCCTTGGCCTTGCAGCCGTCCGATGAAGCCGAATGTCTGTACTCCCCGACCGACATCTTCGCGTGTGACCACGGCTGACGGCAGGTCTCCTGGCTCGCGGGTCGTGACCGCTTCGTCGCCTTCCCGGGACCGAGGACCCAGTGGCTCGTGACGAAGGATTCACCGCTTACAGTTGCGGGGGCAGCCGCGGCATTAGGGACAATTTTCCCCGCACCGCATTCCCTTTTCATTCCCTCTCGGGAAAACCGTCGCAAGCATCTAGGATTACCATCAAGACAGAGTCAATGTGCCAGTTGCGGCGTTGTGGCCACATTCGCCAACTTCCCTGGAGATGAGCATGGAAGGCGAGACCTTCCTTTGGTTGATCAGGCATGCGGCCGTCGCGGGCGTGGCCGGGACGATCCATGCAGTCGATGCGCAGGCCGACCTCGGCGATCACGCCGCATTGACGGCCCTGAGGCGGCGCTTGCCCGCGGATGTCGCCGGCTATGCCAGCCCGTCGCGGCGCACGGTTGAGACGGCACGCGCGTTGGGACTCGAACCGGAGTTGGTCAGCGAATTCGGCGAGCAGGATTTCGGCGGTTGGACCGGCCATCGGCATGACGAGCTCGCCGCGACCGGCGGCGAGGCCTACGCGCAGGTCTGGCGCGATCCCGCGCACGGACGGCCGCCGAATGGCGAAAGCTTTGCGGATCAGGTCGCGCGCGTTCGCCTCGGCCTGTCGCAGATTGGCGGAGGCTCCGCGGCACTGGTCGTCCATTCCGGCACCATCCGCGCTGCGCTCTGCATCGCGCTCGATCTCACACCGGAAGCCGCACTGCGCTTCGTGATCGATCCGCTGTCGCTGACCCGGATCGACCGGCTCGCAGGCGGCTGGCGCGTCGTCTACGTCAATCAGCGGGTCAGCTAGGCCGATCCGGTACGTTGGCCTGCGCGAACGTCGCCATGCCGTTATGAAGTGCGCAGGCCGAGCGGACCAGCGGCAGCGCGATCGCGGCACCCGATCCCTCGCCGAGCCTGAGATCGAGGCTGATCAGCGGCTGCACGTTCAGCGCGCGCAACACCAGCCGATGTCCCTGCTCCGCCGATTGGTGCGAGGGCAACAGGATCGGCTGGCACGACGGGTTGAGGCGCGCCGCCGCCAGCGCCGCCACCGAGACGATGAAGCCGTCGATCAACACGGGAATGCGGGCTTGCGCGGCCGCGATGATCGCGCCCGAGATCGCCGCGATTTCGAGGCCACCGACCGCGCACAGGATCTTCTCGACCGAGGCTCCGGCAACGCCGTGGCGCGCGATGGCCGCATCGATCACCCGCGCCTTGTGCGCGCGGCCGGCCACATCGACGCCGGTGCCGCTGCCCGCGATCTCCTCGGCGCTCACAGCAAGCAGGCCCGCAGCAATCGCCGCCGACGTCGTGGTATTGCCGATCCCCATCTCACCGAAGATCAACAGATCAGGCCGGCCAGCCTCGGCGCGCGCCACCGCGCGCTGGCCGGCCTCGAAGGCGAAAGCCAATTCCGCCGGCGTGAGCGCGGCCTCGACACTGAAGTCGCGCGTGCCGCTGCGCGGCTTGTCGGTGACGATTCCCGCCATCTGCGCCTCGGCCAGCGTGCCGGCGTCGACCACCTCGAGGCTCGAACCCAGCTCGCGCGCCAGCACCGAGATCGCCGCGCCTCCCGAGGCAAAATTCGCCATCATCGCGATGGTGACGGCTTGCGGATAGGCCGACACGCCCTGCGCGACGATGCCGTGGTCGCCGGCGAAGATGATGATCGGCACCCGCGCGGCGCGCGGTTGCTCGGTGGCCTGCAGGCCCGCAAGCTCGATTGCGAGCTGCTCGAGCCGGCCGAGCGCGCCGGTCGGCTTAGTCAGTTGCGCCTGCCGCGCAATGGCCGCCTCGCGATGAACAGCGGAGACCTCGGGGCAGTTCTGATAAACCCATTCGGGAAGCATGCTGCTCAACGCCTGCGTTTGATGATGTAGCTGTCCATGATCCAGCCGTGCCGCTCGCGCGCCTCTTGCCGCAACGCGACGATGCGCGGGCCGACCTCGGCCAGCGCGCCGGACATGATGATCTGATCGGGCATGCCGAGATAGGCCCCCCACCAGATGTGAAGCCCGGCCGGATCCAGCGACTGGAACGCCGTGCCGCCATCGAGCATCACGACGACGGTATCGACGCCCTGCGGCCAGCCGCCTTCGCGCAAGCGCCGCCCCGTCGTGACCAGGAACGGCTCGCCGATGTCGTTGAGCGGCAGCGCATGCGCCGCGCACAGCGCCTGGATCGAAGTGATCCCAGGCACGACTTCGATTGTCGGCAATGGGTCGAGCCGCCGCGCAATGCGCAGCGAAGAATCATAGAGCGAAGGATCGCCCCAGATCAGCAGCGCGACCTTGCCCTCATCTTCGAGATGCCCAGCGATCGTCTGCGACCAAATCGCGGCCACCGCATCGTGCCAATCGTCGACGCCCTTGCGGTAGTCCGCCTCGGTCGCATCGCGCACGGGAAGATCGAATTCGGCGATGCGCGTCGTTTTGTTGGTGAGCACACCGGCGCAGATCGTTCGCCTGAGATCGGCGAGATCGGATTTCGCAGTCCCCTTGCGCGGGATCAGGATGAGATCGGCGGCGTTGATGGCGTCAACGGCGGCGCGCGTGAGCTGCGCGGGATCGCCGCAACCGATGCCGATCAGGGAGAGCGTTAGCATCGCGAGCGCGATGGGCGGCCACACCGGTCGCCCATCGCTGATCTCTTACGCCGCGTTGTGCAGGCGCGGGGTGACGAGGCCGGGCGCGGTGACGCCGCGCAGCGACTTCGCCAGCGCCAGCACCGCGAGATCGGCGAGCGGTTCGATCACGATCACCAGCGCATAAGCGGCAGCGAACGTCCCGACGCTGGCGAGGTTGCTCATCGCGAAGCCGGAGCCATAGAGCGCCCAGAACGCCACCCAGGCGATCACGCCGGCCTGATAAGTCGTCGACAGCGCCAGCGCCTGACCGTACTTCAAATCGACATAGGCGGTGTTGCGGGCAATGATCCGCTTGGCGATCGCCTGGATCGCGAACAGCGGCACCAGAAGCGTGGTGACGTTCATGCCGTATTGCGGCAGATCGACTGGCTCCAGCAGCATGCCCTGAAGCAGCAGGCCAAATGCAAGGCCGAAGGCGGCGGGCGCAGCACCAAAGAGCAGGAACAAGGTCGAGCCGAGGATGAAGTGCACCTCTGATACCCCAACCGGGAAGTGCGGCAGGATCTCGAAGAAGACGAAGACGAGAGCGGTGGTGGCCAGTGTCCGCGCCGCGAACGAGCCGGCGCCCTGCTCGCGCACGGTCTCGACCGCGAGCTTCAAGGCAACGCCGCCTGCGGCGATGCCGGTTGCGTAACTCAACACGAGCTTGGCGCCCGTCACGATCCCGGGTTCGATATGCATGGCTCAATTCCTTTCCGCCGTCACACCCGACGGCCTTGGCCTCAAAACGTGCACGGCCGGTCTCCTGGCTCGCGGTTCACTGGGTTCTCCGGCCTTCCCGGACCTTGCGGTCCAGTGGCGGTTCGGAGCCCCTCACCGCTTACAGTCGCGGGGGCGGCTGGGGTTTAGGGCGCCGCAACTGGGTCCGCCCATCCCCATTCCCGATTATGCTCCGGCGCTTTGCGCCGCGTCGAGCACCATGCCGCTCTTGTGTGCCCCTTTCGCATCGCGGGCGTCAAGGGGCGAACCGCTGCCGGAGCCGTCATGCCGGATATTCTCCCGCCAGCGCGCCGAACAGGATGACGGCCGCAGTGGAAGCGGCGCCGCCGCGCCCAAGCTGCTCGGCGAGCTCGGCAATCGTGGTGCGGACCAGCCGCTCGTCAGGTCGCCCGAGAGATTCGGCGAACAGCGCCGGGGTGCTGGGCGCAAGGCCGTGCGCGATCAATTTTGCGGCAAGCGCCGGAAAGGTGCGCCGGCCCATATAGACCACGGTCGTGGCCTCGGGGTCGGCCAGTGCCGCCCAATTCAGATTGGGCGGCAGCTCGCCGGTGACGTCAGCGCCGGTGATGAACTGCACCCGGCGGGAGGTATGCCGGCGGGTCAGGGGAATGCCGGCCTGGGCGGCGGCGACACAGGCGGAGGTGACGCCGGGAACGATCTCGTAGCCGATGCCGGCTTCGCGCAGCGTCTCGATCTCCTCCTCGAGCCGGCCGAAAATGCCGGCATCGCCGGACTTGAGCCGCACCACGCGCGCACCGGTTGCGGCATAGTCGACCAGGAGACGGTTGACGTGGTGCTGCTTGGTCGAAGGACGCCCGGCCCGCTTTCCCACCGCGACGAGATTGGCGCCGGGCCGGGCGAGATCGAGGATCGCGCCGGAGGCAAGATCGTCATAAAGCACGACGTCGGCCTCGCGCAGCCGCGTGGCGCCCTTCACCGTGAGGAGCTCGGGATCGCCCGGACCGGCGGAAACGAAAGAGACAAAACCGCTCACCGGTCCTCCGCGATCAGATGGAAGAACGTGCCGGTGGCATGGCCACGGCGCGAGCCGGTTTCGGCAATGACCGCGCCGGTGGCATCGTGCACGACCGCGAGCGGCGTATCAGGCTGGGCGAGGATGGTCGAATAGTGGAACTCGTGGCCGCGCAGGCGCGCGCCAGGCTGATGCCCCGGCATCGGCGCAGCCAGTTCAGCAAGACGATAGCCGAGATGCATGCGGCGCTTGGCAAAGCTGGTCTCGAGGCCAAGCAGCCCCGCCATCTCATGGCTGATACCGTCGGCGTCGGTCAGGCCTGCGCCCAGCACCATATAGCCTCCGCATTCGCCATGCACCGGCCGCGTCTCGGCGAAAGCGCGCAGGCCGCTGCGAAAGCGCGCATTGGCCGCGATCTTTCCTGCATGAAGCTCGGGATAGCCGCCGGGCAGCCAACACACGTTGGCGCTCGCATCGGGCGCTTCATCGGCCAGCGGCGAGAACGGCACGATCTCGGCGCCCGCCGCGCGCCAGGCTTCCAGCATATGCGGATAGACGAACGAGAACGCCGCATCGCGCGCCAGCGCGATGCGCTGGCCGGGCGGCCTCACGTTCAAGCCGTTCGCCACAGTTTGCGGCGACCATTGGCCTGCCGAGTGGAGCACCGCATCGAGATCGACGTGCTCGGCGACAAAGCGCGCGGCCTCGTCGATCAGCTTGCCGATCTCGGCCTGCTCCTCGGCCTGCACGAGACCGAGATGCCGCTTCGGCAGGCTGATCTCGGCATGGCGCGGCAGCGCGCCGAACACTTTGATACCGGCCTCGTTCAGCGCGCGCCGCACCAGATCCTCATGGCGCGGGCTGGCGACGCGATTGAGCACGACGCCCGCAAGGCGCACGCCGGCGCGGTAATCGCGAAGGCCGCCGGCGATCGCTGCCGCAGTCTGCGCCTGGCCGGAGGGATCGATCACCAGAACCACCGGCCAACCCAGCATCTCCGCGATATCAGCGGTCGCTCCCGTGCCGGAGACACCGCGCGCAGCGACACCGTCGAACAGGCCCATCGATCCCTCGGCGAGCACGACATCTGCATCGCCGCCACGGCTGACGAGATGCGCGATGGTGCTGCGATCCATCGCCCAGCTGTCGACGTTGACCGAGGCGCGTTCCGTGGCCGCGGCGTGGAAGGCGGGATCGATATAGTCGGGGCCGCTCTTGAAGCACTGCACGTTCAAGCCGCGCTTGCGCCAGGCGCGGGCGAGCGCCAGCGTCAGCGTCGTCTTGCCGACGCCGGAGGCCGGCGCGGAGATGACAAGGCTCGCCGGCATCACGACGCCTCCGGAAAGCGCGGCTCGGCACCGACCGGCCGGTAGCGGCGGTCGTAGTCGGCGGCATAGAGGCGGCTCTCGTCAAAATCGGCAGCGCCAAGCGTCTTGCCGACCAGGATCAGCGCCGTGCGCTCCATCTCGCCACCCACGAACGCACCGAGCGTTGCAAGCGTCGCGCGCACGATGCGCTGCTCCGGCCAGCTCGCGCGCCAGACGATCGCGACCGGGCAATCCGCGCCGTAATGCGGCGTCAGCTCGGCGACGACCTGGTCGAGCAGATGGATCGACAGGTGGATCGCGAGCACCGCGCCGGTCGCAGCGAACGCGGCGAGCTTCTCGCCCTCGGGCATCGCGCTGGCACGGCCCGGCGTGCGCGTCAGCACGACCGTCTGAGCAAGACCGGGCAGCGTCAGCTCAGCCTCCAGCGCGGCCGCGGCAGCCGAGAACGAGGGAACGCCGGGCGTCACCGAGTAGGGAATCCCGAGCGCACGCAAACGGCGGAGCTGCTCGCCCATCGCCGACCAGATTGAGAGATCACCGGAATGCAGCCGCGCGACATCCAGGCCTGCCGCATGCGCGCCTGCGATCTCGGCGATGATCTCGTCGAGCGACATTGGCGCGGTGTTGACGATACGTGCGCCGGGCGGGCAATGCGCCAGCACGCCCTCCGGCACCAGCGAGCCGGCATAGAGACAAACCGGACTGGCCGCGATCAGATCGCGGCCGCGCAACGTCAGCAGATCGGGTGCGCCCGGCCCGGCACCGATGAAATGCACCGTCATGGGCCGTCTCCTTCGGCAATCGCGGCGGTCGCGGTGCGATCCTGCGAGACAACCCGTGCTGCAATCAACCGCGCGCGCGGACCGGCGACCGCGAGCGCAGCAGCCTCGGCTACAGATCCGGTGCCGAATTTCTCCGCGACGAGCTTCGATTGCGTGGGCGTGTCGATGCCGGCCAGTGTCGCGGCCGGAACGGCCCTGATCGGCACGCCGCATTCACGTGCGAGTTGCTTCAGCGCCTCGATGTCGGCCTTATCGCTGACGGTTGCCATCGCCGCAAGCCCTTCCGCACCGCCCGCAGCGAGCAGCGCTTCACGCAGCGAAGCCAGCGTCACATCGCGCTTGAAGCCGAGTCCGGCGACCTTCATCGCACCACACTCCACTGCACCACGGGGCGTGCTGCCTCCCACGACCGATAGCGGCCGAGCGGGGCGGCATGAGAAATTTCGGCCCGCATCAGTTCGCCGCCGTGACGCCGATGCAGCTCGCCGAGCAGAGCTTCCGTCTCCAGCGTCACAGCATGCGCCACGAGCCGCGCACCCGGCGAGAACCGCGGCCAGATCGCATCAAATAACACTTCGTCGAGACCACCGCCAATGAAGACGGCATCCGGCGCTTCCAACCCGGCAAGAGCTTCCGGTGCCCTGCCCGTGAGGATTGTGATCCGATGTGCCAGACCGAAGGCGGCCGCATTCTTGCGAATGTTCGCGGCGCGATCCTCGCGCGCCTCGACCGCAATCGCCGTCCCACCATCCAGCGCCCACTCCACGGAGATCGAGCCTGAACCAGCGCCGATGTCCCACAGCCGCTCGCCGGCCCGCGGCGCCAGCGCCGAGAGCGCAAGCGCGCGCACCGGCCGCTTGGTGATCTGGCCGTCATGGACGAAGAGGTCGTCCGATAATCCCGAACTGCGGGGCATCCCCTGTCCGCCCTTCGCCTCGACGGCGACGGTGACCAGGTTTCCGGCGAGATCACCGGCAAGACTATCGGCGCGATATTCTGTGATGCTTTCGCGCGGGCCACCGAGGGCGGCGAGCATCCAGAAGGCTGAGGCGCCCCACCCGCGCTCGCTCAACCACCTAGCCAGATCGCCAGCCGCTTTCCCATCGCGCACGAGACAGATGATGCGCGCCCCTCGCGCCAGATGCGGGCCGAGACGCTCGAACGGTGCGGCGTGAAGCCCGAGGCAGACGGTGGATTCGAGTCGCCACCCCAGCTGCGCGGCCGCAAGCGAGAAGGTCGAAGGTGCGGGATGCGCGATCCATTCGCCGCTATCGAGCTTCTCGGCGAGGCTTGCGCCAGCGCCATGCCAGAACGGATCGCCGGAGGCGAGCACCACCGTCGGCCTGCCGCGACAGCTCAGCACGACATCCGCATCGAACGGCACCGGCCATGGACGACCGCGGCTGCCAATTTCGGCAAGCGCAAGATGGCGCTCGCCGCCGAACACGGTTTCGGCCTTGGCAAGCGCCTTTCGGCTTGCCTCCGACAGCCCGGCAAGGCCATCTTCGCCGATACCGATGATGGTCAGCCAGGGATCAGACATGATTCGCGCCCTCATTCTGGGCGGAACGGCCGATGCGAGCCTGCTCGCCGCGGAGATCGCGCGCGCCGGCATCGATGCCGTCTATTCCTATGGCGGCCGCACCCGCGCGCCCGCCGATCAGCCGCTGCCGACGCGCATCGGCGGGTTTGGCGGCGTGAGCGGGCTGGCCGACTACATCCGCCGCGAAGGCATCACGCATGTCATCGACGCGACGCATCCGTTCGCTGCCGAAATGAGCCGTCATGCGGTCGAGGCCTGCGCGGACACCAATGCGCCGCTGATCGCGCTGGAGCGCGCGCCCTGGACCAGGGTGTCCGGCGACAACTGGATCGAGGTCGCCGACGTCAACGCCGCCGTTGCGGCCCTGCCCGAGGTGCCGACAAACGTGTTCCTCGCCATCGGCCGTCAGCACATCGCGCCGTTCGCGGCCAAGCCGCAACATGCCTACACGCTGCGTTTCGTCGATCCGCCCGAAGCGTCGCTGCCCTTCGCGGCCGATGTGATCGTATCGCGTGGCCCCTTCACCCTCGACGGCGAGTTGGAGATGCTGCACACGCGCGGCATCGCCTGGATCGTCGCCCGCAATTCCGGCGGCGACGGCGCGCGCGCCAAGATCGACGCGGCGCGCATGCTCGGCCTTCCCGTAATCATGATCTCGCGACCAGAGCTGCCCGAGCGCCAAAGGGTCGAGAGTGTCACTGACGTGATGCAATGGCTCGGTCATTCTGCGCGCCTCGGCGCATAGACCCAGCGGCCGATGCGGCGCGTCTGCGAATTGCCGACGATGACAAGCGTGCGCATGTCGGCCATCTCGGGCGTCGCCTGGTTCAGCGTCACGATCTCGATCTTTTCATCGGCCGCGCTGATCGCGCGCGCGAAGATCATGAGACGCTCGCCGCAGCCGGCCTCGCGAAGCAGCGCCAGCGCACGGCCGAATCCTTCCGGGCGGCTGGCCGAGCGCGGGTTGTACATCGCGATGGCAAAATCGCCTTCCGCCGCGAGGCGCAGGCGCTTCTCGATCACCGCCCACGGCTTGAGATTGTCGGAGAGGTTGATCGCACAGAAATCATGGCCGAGCGGCGCGCCGGCACGCGCGGCGGCCGCCAGCATCGCGGTGACGCCGGGCAGCACACGGATCGAAAGTTCACGAAATTCCGGCGCCTGCTCGAGCGCCTCGAACACGGCGGATGCCATCGCGAACACGCCGGGATCGCCAGAAGAGACGACGACGACCTGACCGCCTTCGGCGGCAAGCCGCAGGGCTTCGCTCGCGCGTTGCAGCTCTTCGCGATTGTCGGATGGATGCAGAGTGAGCCCAGGCCGCGGCGGCACGCGCGCGACATAGGGCGCATAGCCCAGAATGTCGGTCGCCGTCGCAAGCGCGGCGGAAACTTCCGGCGTCACCAGCGCGTCGCTGCCCGGCCCGAGGCCCGCGATGATCAGTGTGCCTGTCATTCGGCGGCATCCAGATGCCGGCCCTTGCCGTGCACGAGCACGATCGCGAAATAGGGACAGTCGGCCGCATCGATCTCGGCGAGCCGCACCACGCGCTCGCCTGGCATGGTGCCACGCTCAACCAGCCAGGCATCGGCGAGCCGCCCGGCGGAGCTGAGCGCGCGGCGCACTTTTGCGAGATTGCGGCCGGTCTTCATGACGACCAGTGCATCGGAATCGCGCATGCGGCGTTCGAGCTCGGCCTCGGGCAGCGTGCCCATCAGCACCGTCGTCACGTCGTCGCCGAGCGCGATCGGCCGGCCGACGCCGTTCCAGCAACCGACCATGCCGGGGATGCCGGCGATCACCTCGATCTCGACGCGGCCCTGCAGGCGCGTGTGCAGATGCATGAACGATCCGTAAAAGTAGGGATCGCCCTCGCAGAGCACGACGACGTCGACGGCGCGCGAAAGCCGCGCCAGGCGCTCGGCCCATTCGTCGTAGAAGCCGGCGAGCAGCTGGACATATTCGGGGCTGTCGAAAGCGATCTCCGTCGTAACAGGATATTCCATGGGATATTCGGTAACGCCCGCAGCCAGCATGCCATCGACGATGCGGCGCGCCTGACCGGGCCTGCCCTTCTTGCGAAAATAGGCGACGTGGCTGGCGCCCCGCACCGTACGATCGGCACGCACGCTCATCAGATCAGGATCGCCGGGGCCGAGACCGCAGCAGATGATGCGTCCCATGGCTATTCGCTCCGGCTTGCCAGCGCGTTCACGGCAGCAACCGTGATGGCGGAGCCGCCGAGGCGGCCTTCGACGGTGAGCGCCGGTGCCGGCGGATCGGCCATCAGCGCGGCCTTGGATTCGGCCGCGCCGACGAAGCCGACCGGACAGCCGATGATCGCAGCCGGCCGCGGGCAGTCGCGATCCTCCAGCATGTTGAGCAGATGAAACAGCGCGGTCGGTGCATTGCCGATCGCGATGATCGCGCCATCAAGATGCGGCCGCCACAGCTCCAGAGCCGCGGCCGAGCGCGTGTTGCGCATGGACTGCGCCAGCGCGGGCACGGCGGGATCGCCGAGCGTGCAGATCACGGCATTGGCCGCGGGCAGTCTTGCCCGCGTAATGCCTTCGGACACCATGCGCGCGTCGCACAGGATCGGCGCCCCCTTCTGCAAGGCCGCGCGCGCGGCAATCGCCATATCAGGGGTGAAGCGGATATGCGCCTCGAGGCCAACCATCCCGGCGGCATGGATCATCCGCACCACCACCTGCTCCTCGTCCGACGTGAAGCGCGCGAGATCGGCCTCGGCCCGGATGGTGGCAAAGGATTGCCGGTAGATCACAGCGCCGTCGGTCTCGTAGGTGTGCGGCATCAGTTCCCTCCGACCAGGATGGAGGGATCGCTGACGATGTCGGCGCCGTTCAGCCCGCGCAGGACCGGCGCGTCGCGGGTCGAGCCGTCGCGGACGAGATCGAACCCGGCGCGCGTCGCAATCAGGGTAACCGCAGCCGCGCCGGAATGGGCGCAGCCCTTGCCGCAGCCGGAGACATGGAGCCGCGCGTCGGCGGGGATGCGCGGCGCCAGCGCCGCGGCCAGCGCGCGCGTATCGGCATGGGCTTCGCGGCAACGCGGCGCGCCGCTGCAGGCGATGACGCGCAGCGCCGGATCGAACGGCTCGGTGATGAGCCCCGCCGCGCTCGGCATCTCGCGCTTGCCCTCGCTCAGCACCATCCGCCAGGGGGTCATGCGCAGCGCATGGCCGCAAGCAGAGAATTGATGCAGCGTCGCGTGCAGCATCTGCCCGAACGCCACCCCGACCATTGCGCCTTGCGGATAGTGCCCGGGACGCACCGCGGCCATCACCGGCGCAGGCTCGGTCTCGCCGCGCAAGGATTGAGGCAACTCGGCGCCGGATGCGATGTGGGCTGCCATGCGCCCTCGCCCGCCGTTTGCACCGCCGGAGATGACGAACCAGCTTGCGAGCGCCAGCGCCGCGCTCACGGCCTGTCCGCGTTCAACGGAACGACCGAGCTTGGCGCCATCGGCCCGCACCAGGAGACCGCCCGAGCGGTCGCGCTCGATGCGGATGTCGGCGGAATCGCCAGCGAGAACACGCGACCGCCCGTCATCGATGGCGAAGCCGAACTTGGTGGGAAGCGCCAGGCCAGAATCGGCAAGCGCCTCCTCGAGCTCCGCGGCGAGCGACTGCGTTTCGTCGCCGTTGCTCCAGAATGGCGTCACCAGGATGTTGCGCCTGGCTTCGATGTCGGCGTCGGGATCGAGCAGTGCCAATCGCGCAAGACCATCGAGCAACGGCCGATGGCCGTCCTCATTCACGCCCCTGATCTGCAGATTGGCCCGGCTCGTGACGTCGATCAGACCATTGCCGAAGCGCTCGGCGAGTTCCGCAAGCCCGGAGATTTGCGGCGCTTCAAGGCGCCCACCGAACGGGCGCACGCGCACCACGAGCCCGTCGCCCGATTGCATCGGGCGCAGCGCGCCCGGACACCAACCCTTGACCGTGGCCGTGCTCATGACGCCTCCCGCAGCGCCGCCGCAATCGAATTGCGGCGCGTTCGCCAGAGCGAGGCTTCGTGCAGGCGCGTGAAGCAGGTTTCCATTGCGGCGAGTGCGGACGGATTTTCGCGCGCCATGAAGGCGCGGACGTCGTCGTTGCCGAGTGTCGCGTCGTAATAGAGGTCGAACAGATGCGGCGGCACGGCGCCGGCGAGATGCGCGAAGGCAGCCATGTGCTCCAGCGTCGCGGTGATCTCGGCGGCGCCGCGGAAACCGTGGCGCATCATGCCGGCGATCCAGTCCGGATTGGCCGCGCGCGCCCGAACGACGCGCGAGATCTCTTCCGTCAGCGTGCGCGCATGCGGCTCGCCGGGCCGCGTCGCATCGAGGTGATAGAGCGACGGCACGCCTGCGCCGAGGTTCGCGGCTGCCGCGGCGATGCCTGCCTCATGCGCGGCATAATCGGCGGCCAGCAGCAGATCGGTTTCGGGCAAGTCCTGGACGTGGACAAAAGCGTCGGCGGACGCGAGACGCTGTTCGATACCTGCGCGATCCGGCTGCATCGCGCCATCGGCAGAGAACGCCCAGGACGATGCCGACAGCCACGCTTCGCCTGCGGCCTCGCGCGTCTCCGGCGTGAAGGCATCCGGGATCGCCGAGAGCCCGACGCCGTATTGTCCAGGCCGCGGCGCGAACACGCGGGACGCACGCTGGCGATAGGGATTCTCATCGCCCTCGTCCTCGCGCGCGGCGAGCGCCTCGGCGGCGGCTTCGAACAATTGCGCGAGCCCTGCGAAGACATCGCGGAACAGGCCGGATACGCGCAGCGTGACATCGATGCGCGGGCGGCCGAGCTCGGCCGGCGCGATGATGTCATAACCGGTGACACGGCCGGAAGCGTGATCCCAGCGCGGCGCAAGGCCGGCCAGATGCAACGCCATCGCGAACTCTTCGCCTGCGGTGCGCATCGTCGCCGAGCCCCAGAGATCCACCACGAGGCCCTTCGGCCAGTCGCCGTGATTCTGCAGATGACGGCGCAACAGCTCTTCGGCGAGTTTTATCCCCTGCGCATGCGCCGACGGCGTCGGCACCGCACGCGGGTCGACGGCGAAGAGGTTGCGCCCTGTCGGCAGCACATCCTGACGCCCGCGATACGGGGAGCCCGACGGCCCGGGGGCAACGCGTTTTCCGGCGAGCACGGAACGCAATGCATCGCGCTCCGCTTCGCCGCAGGCACCGCGGCCGAACACGTGCAGGCCGTCGCCGAACTGGCTCTCCTTGAGATCGCAGACGAAGCGGTCGATTCGCGGGATGGCTTCGGCTGGTGCTGCCGAGGCATCGAGGCCGAGATCGTCTTCGAGGCCCGCCGCCCGCGCCTCGTCACGGATCGCCGCGATCAGCCGCTGGCGGCGCGCGGGATCGAGACCGTCAGCGGTCGAATATTCGTCGAGCAGGCGTTCGAGCCGGCGCAGGCCCTCCGGCACCGCGGATGTCTCAAGCGGCGGCGGCAGATGGCCGATCGTGACCGCGCCGATGCGCCGCTTGGCCTGCGCGGCCTCGCCGGGATCGTTGACGATGAAGGGATAGATGACGGGGAGATCGCCGATCAGCGCTTCCGGCCAGCACGCTTGCGACAGCGCCACGGATTTTCCGGGCAGCCATTCCAGCGTGCCGTGCGCGCCCATATGCACGACGGCATCGCAGCCTTGCTGCCGGAGCCAGAGATAGAACGCGACATAGGCGTGGCGCGGCGTGCGGGCGAGATCGTGATAATCGGCATCGCGCGAGGCCGCATCGCCGCGCTCGGGCTGGACTGCGATGATCGACCGGCCGCATTGGATCGCAGCGAAGTAGAACGCGCCGTCGCGGCAGCTCGGATCGTTCTCCGGTGCGCCCCAGGCCTGCACGAGATCGTCCTGCAAGGATTGCGGCAGGCGCGCCAGCCCCGTGCGATATTCGGCGACGCTCCAGGTCAAGCTCTGCTTCAATAGTTTTGCGCCGAGCGCATCAACCGGCGCAACGTCGAAGCCGACCTCAGCGACATCGGAGATCAAAGCCTCGACCGACGCCAACGCATCAAGACCAACGGCGTGCGCGATCTGATGCGGACGGCCCGGATAATTCGAGAGCACGATTGCCAACCGCTTCTCGCCGGCGGGCTTCTCCGCGAGGCGACGCCAAGCCGCGACGCGCATGGCAACGGCGTTGACGCGCTCTTCGTCGGGCCTGTGCGCTAGATGCGCGAATTGCAGATCGGGATCGCGCTGACCGGCCGATTTGAAACTCACCACGCCTGCGAACAGGCGGCCGTCGACCTCCGGCAGCACGACATGCATCGCGAGATCGCCGGGCGACAGGCCACGCAGTGATTCCGCCCAATCTTCGCGCCGCGCCGTCGAGAGCGCGACCTGGAACACCGGACAGAATGCGGCATCGAACGGCGTCGTGCCGTCATCGCCAAGGGCCGAGAACGCCGTCGCATTGACGATCGCCGCCGCAGGATGTTGCGCCAGATGCGCGCGCAGCCAGTCGGCAACGCCCGGCGCCTTCAGCGATGTGACGAACACACCGTAGGCGTCAAATCCCTTCTCGCGCAGCGCGGCAATCAAGGCGTCGACCGGTCCAGTATCGGCGGCCGTGAGATAGGAGCGATAGAACGTCACAAGCGCGCGCGGCTTCCCCTCGCCAACTGGCGCGGCAATGACACCGCGCGCGGGATCATAGAATCCCATCTCGGGCACGGTCATCTCGCCGATGACCGGGCCGGCATAAAGGCCCGAGGCCAGCGCGAGCTGCGCGATCGCGGCTTGCGCGGCTACCGGGCCGCCGGTGTCGCATAGCACCTTGAGCCGCCGCAGCGTCGAGACCGGCAGGGTCGAGTACGCATCCAGCCGCGTGTCGTCGCGGCCGTCGGCCGGCAGCACGGCGAGCACGATGTTGCGCCCTTGCGCGAGTTGCTGGAGCGCCGCGAGCCCGTATGCCCAATAGGACTCCCCGCCGATCAGGCGCACCAATATGCCCCGCGCCTGCGACAGCGTCCGTTCGATATAGGTGTCGACCGACAGCGGATGACGCAGCTCCGCGAGATTGGCCAGCCGCAGCGACGGCAGGCTGCCCCGACCGCGGCGCCAGCCGGCCGCAAACGCGGCCAAATCGGAATCCGAATACGAGAGCACCACGAGATCGGCCGGGTCCTGGCCGATGTCTCTTGGCGTCGCGGTCTCCTCGAGACCGCGGCTCTCGCGGAAGACGACGTGCATCAGATGCCAGATCCTGAAAGACCAAGTCCTGCCTTGATGGCGGCCTCGTCGATATCGCCATGCTCGCCGATCACGACGAGCTTCGACTGCCTGTGACCCGCGCCCCATGGCTTGTCGAACTGATGGCGCACGCGCTCGCCGACCGCCTGCAACAACAGGCGCATCGGCTTGCCCGCGACCGCGATGTAGCCCTTGGCCCGCAGCACGTTCTGCTCGCGCGCCAGTTTCTGGACCGATGTGACCAGCGCATCGATGTCGGCGACCTCCGGAAGGTCGATCACGACGGAGGCGAAATCATCGTGCTCGTGCTCCTCCTCGCCGTCGTGATGGGAGGGCCGCGCGGCGAGATCATTCTCGGCCGCAGCGCCGAGGCCGAGGATGACGCGCGCGTCGATCGCGCCGTCGGTAACGGGCAGCATCGGCACACGGCGCGGCATCTCGGCGGTGATCGCCGCCTTTGCGGCTTCGATTCCGGCAGCGCCCGCAAGATCGGCCTTGGTCAGCAGCACGATATCGGCACAGGCGATCTGGTCCTCGAACACTTCCGACAGCGGCGTCTCGTGATCGAGATTGTCGTCCGCAGCGCGCTGCGCTTCCACCGCAGCCGGATCCGGCGCGAAGCGGCCGGCGGCGACAGCCTCGGCATCGGCCAGCGCGATCACGCCGTCGACCGTGATGCGCGAGCGGATCTCCGGCCAGTCGAACGCCTTCAGCAGCGGCTTCGGCAGCGCCAGGCCCGAGGTCTCGATCAGGATGTGATCGGGCCGCACCGGCCGCGCCAGCAACTGCTCCATGGTCGGAATGAAATCGTCGGCGACGGTGCAGCAGATGCAGCCATTGGCGAGCTCGACGATGTTCTCCTCCGGGCAGTTCGCATCGGCGCAGGACTTCAGGATCTCGCCGTCGACGCCCTCGCTGCCGAATTCGTTGACGAGCACCGCGAGCTTCTTGCCGCCGGCGTTGCTGAGCAGATGCTGGATCAGCGTCGTCTTGCCGGAGCCCAGGAAACCCGTGACGACCGTAACCGGGACTTTTGCGAGCGAGTTCATTCAGCGGCCTCCGGCACGACGGTAACAGGGGGAATACGGGCAAGCGACTGCTTGCGGAAGATTTCGGGACGGCTGCGCCATGGCACGATGCCGTCGGGCGCCGCCGCGTAGGCCGCAGCACCTGCGACCACGTCCTGCGCATTCGCATCGGACAGGCGGCCATAGACATAGGACCAGCGGCCGGGCGCGCTGAGCGCGACCGAGCAGCCCTGGCTGCACGCCGACAGGCATTCGACGGGAACCACGCTGACGCCCTCGGGCACGCCGGCCTCGAGAATCGCGCCATGCAGGCGCTTGCCGGGCGTCGTCTCGCCCTCGCCAAGCGTCTGGCCGGCGCGGCAAGTGATACAGACATGAAGTGTGACGGTCATCGCCTCTTCCAGATAACAGCGGGAGGCGATGAGGCGCACGGACCATTCTCCAGAAAGGCCCGCTTCCCCGTCGCGGAACACCCCGTCCGCCGGTCCAAAACTCGTCCGCGCTGGCAGGTCTCCCGGCTTGCGGAGCAGGGTTTTGGCCCTTCGATCCCCGCCTTCCCGATTCCCTTTCGGGACTCAGTGGCTTCGGGCATCTCTCCGGTCACGGTCGCGGGGGCGGCTGCATTTTGGACCCAAATCTTTGCGGATTCGGACCCTATCGCATTCCCTCTTCGCCTGTCATAGGACAGGAACCAACGCTAGGCCACCATTTGCCGGTGGCCGCCACTTGTCAAGCCGAAGGACCGGGACCGATGACGCCTGAACCGGAAACCCACACGACCGAGGAAACCGACGCCCGCCACGCCGCCAAAATGGCGAAGAAGAAGGCCGCTCGCGACAAGATCATGGCGACCAAGAGCGGTGAAAAAGGCCTGATCATCGTCCACACCGGCGCGGGCAAGGGAAAATCCTCCTCGGCCTTCGGCATGATCGTCCGCTGCGTCGCGCATGGCTTCCCTTGTGCGGTGGTGCAATTCATCAAGGGTGCCTGGGATACGGGCGAACGGCGCCTGCTCACCGGCCATTTCGGCGAACTCTGTCAGTTCCACGCGATGGGCGAAGGCTTCACCTGGGAGACGCAGGACCGTGCCCGCGACATCGCTGCAGCGCGCGCCGGCTGGGAGAAGGCCAAGGAGCTGATCCTCGACGAGCGGCTGCGCATGGTCGTGCTCGACGAGATCAACATCGCGCTGCGCTACGACTATCTCGACATCGCCGAAGTCGTCGAATTCCTGACGACGCAAAAGCCTGCGATGACGCATGTCGTGCTCACCGGTCGCAACGCCAAGGACGAGCTGATCGAGATCGCCGACCTCGTCACCGAGATGACGCTGGTCAAGCATCCCTTCCGCTCCGGCATCAAGGCGCAGGCCGGCGTCGAGTTCTAGCTTCAATGGCACGCGCATTGATGATTCAGGGCGCCGGCTCGGACGTGGGCAAGTCGCTCATCGTCGCCGGCCTCGCGCGCGCCTTTACGCGCCGTGGTCTGCGGGTGCTGCCGTTCAAGCCGCAGAACATGTCGAACAATGCCGCGGTCACGGTCGACGGCGGCGAGATCGGCCGCGCCCAGGCGCTGCAGGCGCTCGCCGCCGGCGTCGAGCCGCACACCGACATGAACCCGGTGCTGCTCAAGCCCGAGACCGATGTCGGCGCGCAGGTCGTCGTCCACGGCAAGCGCATCGCGACCGCACGCGCGCGCGACTACGCGGCGATGAAGCCGTCGCTGATGGGCGCGGTGCTGGAGAGCTTTGAACGGCTGAAGGCGCGGGCCGATCTGGTGCTGGTCGAAGGCGCCGGCAGTCCGGCCGAGGTGAATTTGCGCAAGTCCGACATCGCCAATATGGGCTTTGCCCGCAAGGCGAATGTGCCGGTCGTGCTGGTCGGCGACATCGACCGTGGCGGTGTCATCGCCCAGCTGGTCGGCATCAGGACGGTGATCGACCCCGACGATGCCGCGATGATCTCTGGCTTCGTCATCAACAAGTTCCGCGGCGATCCCACGCTGTTCGACGACGGCTACAGGCTGATCGAGCAAAAGACTGCATGGCGCGGCCTCGGCGTGCTGCCCTGGTTCCCGCGTGCCGGCGAGCTGCCGGCCGAAGACGCGCTCGGCCTGCGCGATGCGCGCAAGCCGGGCCAATGCAAGATCGCCTGCCTGGCGCTATCGCGCATCGCCAATTTCGACGATCTCGATCCTCTCAAGCTCGAGCCGGGCGTCGATCTCGTGATGGTGCGCCCGGGCGAGGCGATCCCGGGCGACGTGCGCCTCGTCATCATCCCTGGCTCAAAATCCACCCGCGGCGACCTCGCCTTCCTGCGCGCGCAGGGCTGGGACATCGACCTGCTCGCGCACCACCGCCGCGGCGGCCACGTGCTCGGCCTCTGCGGCGGCTATCAGATGCTGGGGCGCAGCGTCGCAGACCCCGAAGGCATCGAGGGGCCTGCGGGCGACACGCCGGGCCTCGGGCTTCTCGATATCGAGACGGTGATGAGCCCGCAAAAGACCCTCACGCGCGTTGCGGCCGTGCACGCGGCGACGGATCAGCCGATCCAGGCTTACGAGATCCACATCGGCCGCACCGACGGCCCGGATCGCGCCCGCCCCTTCGCAAAGCTCGACGGCGAGCCGGAAGGCGCGATCTCAAGGGATGGTCGTGTGCAGGGCAGCTATCTGCACGGCCTGTTCACGTCGGATGATTTCCGCAAGGCCTACCTCGCCAAGCTCGACATTCCCGCAGGCGACGAGCCCTATCACGCCAGCGTCGAAAGCGCGCTCGAGGCGCTGGCCGATCACATCGAAAAGCATCTCGACGTCGAAGGCCTGCTCGCGCTAGCGCGCTAGGGCCTCGGCAAGGCGCGTCCATTCGGCTTCGCTGCCGGGGAGCCCGAGGCGCAGCCATGTCGGCTGTTGCGCGAACACGCGGGACCAGATGTGGCTGCGCGCGAGCCTCTCCTGCGCAGCCACCGCGTCGGCCGTTTCGTACAAGCGAAACAGCGGTGTGCCGCCGATGAGCCGCCAGCTTCGCGAATGCGCCATTGCATCGAGGCGAACACAGTCGCGCGCGAGCCGCGCCGACGTCGCCTCGGCCCAAGTCTGATCGCGCAAGGCACGACAGCCGATTTCGATCGCCGCGCCCGAAACAGGCCATGGACCCGACACGGCGGCAAGCTTGTCGATGTCGGCGGCATGACCGATGGCGAAGCCGAGCCGCAGGCCGGCCAAGCCATAAAACTTTCCGAACGACCGCAGGATCAACAGTCCCGGTCGATCCGCGTCGGGTGCAAGCGACAATTGCGGAATCGGGTCCGCAAAGCTCTCGTCTACGACGAGACGGCCGACGCGCGGCAACAGCGCGAGCAGATCCTTGCGCGAATGGCACCGCCCGTCGGGATTGTTGGGATTGACGACGATGGCGAGGTCCGCACCCGCCAGCGCATCGAGCTCGGCAACCTCCTGGACGTCCCGGCCGGCGGCCGACAGGACGCCGGCATATTCATTGTAGGTCGGCGCGAGGATACGCGCGCGCCCGGGCGCCGCGAGTTGCGGCAGCAATTGAATGGCGGCCTGAGCACCGCCCATCGCAACGATCGGTGCGCTCGTGCGGTAGCCGTGCCGCGCCGCCTGATGCAATGCCTCGATCTCGGCGCGTGATGGCAGCGCGCTCCACGCGCGCGCGCTCACCTCGCCCACGGGATACGGCAGCCGGTTGATCCCGGTCGACAGATCGATCCAATCCTCTGCGCGTCCGCCGAAACGCCGCTGGGCCTGGTCCAGATTTCCACCGTGCTCGCGCATGCCCCGTTGTTTCACGCGAAAGCCAGGATCGCAAGCAGGCCTGCGACCAGCAGCATGGCGCGGCGATAGACCGTCAGCGCCTCGACGATGTCGGCGGCGCGCGGATCGCGCGCGCCTTCGTTCAGCCAGGGCTCTTCGGTCGCGCTGCCGTGATAGATGCGGGGACCGCTGAGCCGCACACCGAGTCCGCCGGCCATGGCCGCTTCCGGCCAACCGGCATTGGGCGAGCGATGCCGGCGCGCATCGCGCGTCATGCAGGCCAATGATTCCGACCGCTGCGGTGCCAGCAGCACGAACAGGAATCCGGTCAGCCGCGCCGGGACGAAATTGGCGACGTCGTCGATGCGCGCTGCCGCCCAGCCGAAGGCTTCGTGGCGTTCGCTGCGATGGCCGATCATGGAGTCCAGCGTGTTGATCGCCTTGTAGCCGAGGATGCCGGGCAAGCCCAACAGTGCGCCCCAGAACACCGGCGCGACGATGCCGTCGGAGGCGTTTTCGGCAAGGCTCTCGATCGCCGCGCGCGCGATGCCGGCTTGATCGAGGCTTGCGGGATCGCGGCCGACGATGCGCGAGACCGCTTCGCGCGCGGCGGCGACGTCGCCGGCCAGCAAGGGCGTGGCCACGGCAGCGACATGATCGTGCAGCGAGCGCAGCGCGACCAATGGCCAGGCCAGGATGCCAATCAGCACGATCTGGATCCAGCCCGAAGGAAGCAGTGATTGCAGCGCCCAGCCGAGCGCCGCGGAGAGCGCGATCACCGCAAGCGCGCCGGCGACGCCCGCGGCTCGGCGCAACGCCGGCGGATCGGACGCGCGATTCAAGGCGGTGTCGATGCCGGCAATCAGCCCGCCCAGCCAGGTGACGGGATGCCCGATCCGCGCGAACAGCCACGCCGGCCAGCCCAGAAGGGCATCCACCGCCATCGCCACCACCATCGCGCCCGCAAAGTCCACATCCAGCTCCTGTCCCGCCCCTGTTGCGCAAGACGGCGGCCGAGCGCAAGCCCCTCGCTGCCTGATTTCGGCTTTGTCTTTGGCCGCGTTTGATGATTAGTGCTGCGGCAGGAGACCTTTATGGCCATCATCTTGATCACCGGCGGGGCGCGATCGGGCAAGAGCACCCGGGCGGAGGCGCGCGCGCGCAGCTTTGCCGGCCAGCCCGTCTACGTCGCGACGGCCGAGGCGCTCGACGGCGAAATGCAGGAACGCATCGCAAGACATCGCGCGCGGCGCGGAGCCGATTGGATCGAGCGCGAGGTGCCGCTCGATCTCGTGCCCGCGCTGCTCTCGACCGAAGGTGGCGGCGCGAGGCTGGTGGACTGCCTGACGCTGTGGCTCTCCAACCTGATGCATGCGGCGCGCGATTGGGAGCGAGAGGTGAGAGAGCTCGCCGACACGCTGCCCCGCCTCAACAGCCCCGTCGTGCTCGTCACCAACGAGGTCGGCCTCGGCATAGTGCCCGACAACGCGCTGGCGCGCAGCTTCCGCGATGCCGCCGGAATCATGAACCAGATCATTGCCGGTGTCGCCGACGAGGTCGAGTTCGTCGTCGCCGGCCTGCCGTTGAAGCTGAAATGATCCCGCGCGCCGAGCACCTCAAGGACATCCTCGCCGATCTTAAGATGGCGACATCGTTCGTGACGATCCTGCCGGTGGCATTCTCGAAGCCTGCGGGCGACGGCGCCGTTGCGCGGGCAATGTGGGCGCTGCCGGTCGCGGGACTGCTGGTCGGCCTCGCCGGCGCCCTCACTTACAAGATCGCCATTCGCTTCGGACTGACGCCGAGCCTTGCCGCCCTCCTCGTGCTAGCCACGACCGCCCTCATCACCGGCGCGCTGCACGAGGACGGACTTGCCGACACCGCGGACGGCCTCGGCGGCGGCCGCACGCGCGAGCGCAAGCTCGAGATCATGCGCGACAGCCGGATCGGGACCTATGGCGTCTGCGCCCTGATCCTATCGTTCGGCCTACGCTGGAGCGCGCTTGCGACGATCGCAAATCCATGGGCCGTCATGCTCGCGCTGTGCGCGGCGCACGTTGCTGCCCGTGCCGGCCTGCCGGCCTTCATGTCGCTAGTCCCGTCGGCGCGGCCTGATGGCCTCTCTGCCGGCGCCGGGGCGCCGCCCGGGCGCAGCGTGGCCATAGCCTTCGCGCTTGGAACGCTTGCGCTTGCCCTGACGTTGGGGCCGGGCAAGGCGCTGGTCGGCCTGATCCTGCTGTCACTGGCCGGCCTGCTGCTGGCGCGGCTTGCCATCCGCCAAATCGGGGGGCAGACCGGCGACATCCTCGGCGCGTTCGAGCAGACGGGCGAGATCCTGATCCTGCTGGTGGCGGCGTCCTTCCAAATGGGGCGATGACCTCATGGTCGAGTTCGACGATAGCTTCCGCCAGCACTTACGCGAGCTGTTCGTGTGGCGCCGCGACGTGCGCCGCTTCCGCAGCGATCCGCTGCCGGAGGGGGCGATCGATCGCCTGATCGAGACCGCCTGCCTCTCGCCTTCGGTCGGCCTCAGCCAGCCCTGGCGCTTCGTGATCGTCAATGATGCTGCAACGCGCCGCGCCGTGGTCGAAGATTTCAGGACGTGCAATGCCGACGCGCTGAGCTGCTACTCCGGCGACCGCGCCGCACGCTATGCCACCTTGAAACTGTCCGGCCTCGAGCAGGCGCCCGGCCATCTTGCCGTGTTCGCCGACAAGGGCAGCGACATCGGCCACGGCCTCGGCCGCGCGACCATGCCTGAAACGACGGAATATTCCGTGGTCGCCGCCATCACCGCGATGTGGCTCGCCGCCCGCGCCGAGGGCATCGGCCTCGGCTGGGTGTCGATACTGAACCCTGCGCGCATGCACGCTGTTCTCGACGTGCCTGACAGCTGGAAGTTCATCGCCTATCTCTGCATCGGCTATCCCGAGATCGAGTGCGACCGGCCCGAGCTGGAGCAGGCGAAATGGGAGCAACGGCGCAGCGCGGACGCGTTCACGCTGCGGCGCTAGGCCGCCGGGCGCCGGGCGCCGGATCGAAAGCCTGCGAACGAACATTCACATGCGCCTTTCGCCGATTGTGGGCCCCCCGCTTTCGCGCTAAGCATCGAGCAAAGCAAGGCGATCGTGCAACGTAGTCCATGACGGGGCGATCTTTCGTTTCCTCGGCGGTCAATCGCCGCGGCTTCATTCGCCTCGCGACTGCGTCGGTCGCGGGATGGATCGCGCTCGGCGCAACCGACAATCGCATGCGGATCGTCGCCTCACTCACCGCATTGCCGCTCGACGACGAGCTGACCAGACGCGGCATGATCGACAGCGCAAGCTCTCGCCTGGGCAACCTCGTCGCCGGCTTGCGGCAGCGCGGCTGGGTCGAAGGCGTCAACTTCCGCCTCGAGCTCCGTTCCACCTTCGGCGCGCCGGACAGGTTGAAGATGGCCGTCCAGGAATTGCTCGACCTCCAACCGGACGTGATCCTGACGGGGTCGACGATCGAGACCGCCGCCGTCCTTGCCGCCACCAAGGCCATCCCGGTCGTGTTTGCGACCGCGAACGATCCGGTCGGCAACGGCTTCGTCGAAAGCCTCGCGCATCCCCGCGGCAACGCCACCGGCTTCACCAACAGCAGCGCCGAGATGGGCGGCAAGTGGCTCCAGCTGATCCGCGAGGCCGTGCCCGACGTCGCGCGCGTCGGCATCCTGTTCAACCCCGCGACCACCCCGCGCGGCGGACGCTTCTTCCTCGAATCGATCGAGCAGGAGGCTGCCGCATCCGGCGTCTCCGTGATCCCCGCGCCCGTCAACGCGCCCGCGGAGATCGACGACGCCGTCAAGCGCTTTTCCGAACTGCCCAAGGCGGCGATGGTGGCGCTGGTCGACAGCTTCCTCGTGGTCAACCGCAAGGCGGTGGTCGCGGCCGCCGCCAAATACCGCGTGCCCACGATCTATCCGTTCCATTACTTCATCGATGCCGGCGGGCTGATGAGCTACGGCCCAACGCTCGAGGTGCGCTCGGCCGATTACGTCGACCTGATCCTGCGCGGCACCAAGCCCGGCGACCTTCCAGTGCAATCGCCGCGCAAATACGAGCTGTTGATCAACCGCACGGTCGCCCGCTCGTTCGGCTTGACGATCCCGTTCACGCTGCTCGCGCGCGCCGACGAGATCCGCGAGTGAACGATCCCGGCGACCAGGAACCTTCGCGCACGCCTTCCGGCCGGCTGTTCAGGAAATATCTCTACTCGATCGTCGCCCTCGCCTTCGCCGCGCTCGCCATCAACACCAGCTTCGACGTCTGGTTCTCCTATCGCGAGCAGAAGCAGCTGCTGGCGGCGACCCAGCGCGAACAGGCCGCCTCCGCAGCGATTCAGATCGGCCAGTTCATCGGCCAGATCGAGAACCAGATCAGGTGGCTCGCGCGCCTGCCGCCGGAGCTGTCGACCCACGAGGACGAGCGGCTGAACGCCATCCGCCTCCTGCGCCTCTCGCCTGCGATCGCGGAGATCGCCCAGCTCAATTCGGAAGGCCGCGAGCAGCTGCGCGTATCGCGCCGGATCGCCGACAAGGTCGGCAGCAACGCCGATCTCTCCGCTTCAGCCGCCTTCCGCGGTGCCAATGACAGCCGGGCCTATTACGGTCCCGTCTATTTCTTCGGCGACACCGAGCCCTTCATGACGCTCGCCACGCGCGGCACCGGGCGCGCTCCCGATGTGATCGTCGCCGAGGTCAATCTGCGCTTCATCTGGGACCTCGTCACGGGAATCAGGGTCGGCAACACCGGCAAGGCCTATGTCGTCGACCGCATGGGCGTGTTGATCGCGCATCCCGATTTATGGCGGGCGCTCCAGCGCAGCGATCTCTCCGGCCATGCCGACGTCCGCGCCGCGCTCGACGGCATCGGGCCGCCTTCGGGCGGCCTCGTCAAGGAGGATCTGTCCGGCCAGCGCGTGCTGTCGACCTATGCGACGGTGCCCTCGCTCGGCTGGCTGGTGTTCGTCGAGCTGCCGCTTACCGAAGCCTACGCGCCGATCTATGCCTCGATCGGCCGCTCGACCTTGCTGCTCGTGATCCTGCTCGCCTGCGCGGTGCTGGTCTCGCTGGTTCTCAGCCGGCGCATGACCGTGCCGATCCAGCTGCTGACCCAAGGAGCCAGGCGGATCGGCAGCGGCGACCTCAACTCGCGGCTCGCGATCAAGACCGGCGACGAGCTGGAGGCGCTCGGCGAGCAGTTCAACCGCATGGCGGCGCATTTGCGCGAATCCTACGCCACGCTCGAGCGCAAGGTGATCGAGCGCACCTCCGAGCTGGAGAAGGCCCGCGACCACGCGCTCGCCGAGCACGACGCCGCCGAGCGCGCGCGCCGCGCGGCGGTCGCGGCCAATGAGACCAAGTCGCGCTTCCTCGCCGTCGTCAGCCATGAGTTGCGCACGCCGCTCAACGGCGTCATAGGCGTGCTGCAACTCTTGGACGACGGCAGCCTCAGCGAGGCCCAGCGCCGCCATCTTGCCACCGCGGCGGCGTCGGGCGAAACGCTGATCGCGCTGGTCGATGCGGTGCTGGAATATGCGCGTCTCGAGGCCAGCACGGAAATGCTGGAGACGTGCGACTTCCGTCTCGACCAGTTGATCGAAGCCGCCGGCGACCTGATGCGTCCGCAAGCCCTCGACAAGGGCCTGAGCTTCGATCTCGCCTGCGATGACACGGTCGACACCGCCGCGCATGGCGATCCCGTCAGGCTCAACCGCATCCTGCTCAACCTGATCGGCAACGCGATCAAGTTCACCCCGAGCGGCGGCATCGGCGTGAGCGCGGCAACCGAGCGGCGCGGCGATCACCTCCTGCTGTGCATCATCGTGCGCGACACCGGCATCGGCATCGCGCCCGGGCTGCACGAGCGGATTTTCGAGGATTTCGTCCAGGCCGACGACAGCATCGCGCGTCGCTTCGGCGGCACCGGCCTCGGCCTTGCGATCGCGCGCCGTCTCACCCGCCTGATGCGCGGCGAGCTCAAGGTCGAGAGCGCGCCCGGCGCGGGCAGCACGTTCACGCTCGAAGTGCCGCTCGGGCTTGCCGGAAGCAGCGTGGCGCAAGGCGCGCTTGCGCCGCCGTCGCGGCAGCTCCGCGTGCTTCTGGTCGACGATGACCCCGTCAATTGCGAGGTCGGCGCAGCGATCCTGCACCGGCTCGGCCACCACACGACGATCGCCAGGAACGGCGCCGCAGCCGTCGAGCTCGCCCGCGATCAGGCCTTCGACGTCATCCTGATGGATCTGCACATGCCCGACATGGACGGCGTGGAGGCGGCCTTCCGGATCGGCGAGCTCGGACTTGCCAAGATGCCGCGCCTCATCGCCGTGACCGCCGACGTCTCCGGCCGCGCCCGCGATCGGCTTGCCGGCGCCGGCATCGCCAAGGTCGTCAGCAAGCCGATCCTGGTCAACGCGCTGCGCGAGGCGATCGAGGATGATCTGGTGGCCGAGCCGGCAGCCGCGCAACGCCCGGCGACCGAACTGATCGATCGGCCTTTCCTCGACGACCAGCGGGAGCTGCTGGGCGCCGCGCAAATCGACAAGCTCCACCATCTGCTCCAGCAGACGGGAGAACGATTGATCCACGACATCGCCGACGCCGCGGCGGCGGGCGATCACAAGCACCTCGCACGATCCGCGCATCAACTTGGCAGCGCGGCAAGTGCGCTCGGCCTCGTCCGCCTGTTCGAGCGCAGCCGCGACGTCGAGCTGGCGGCACCCGCGATGTCACCTGCCGAACTCGACAGTGCCGCACGCGAACTCGCCGAGATTCGACAGGCGTCGATGCAAGCGCTGAATGATCTGCTTGAACCTGCCGGACAGCAATCTGTCAGCTAGATTTGCGCAGGTCGGAGCTCCCAAGCGTTCTCTCCTGCGGCACCAGCGGCTGGCCAAGCGGAAAGGTCAATCCCACGACTCCAGCCGGTTCTTCAGCAGGTCGCCCGGCCGGCGCTGTGTTTCCGGCCGGGGCAGCGCGCCCCCCAAGAGATCAACTACCTTCGTGCGGGACCTGTTAGCATTTGCTATCACGAGCCCGAAGTTTTAACGACCAGCTTTATGTTGAGCAGGTTGACACCCTTGAATGGGTTCGGCGCGCTTTCGATGGTTCCCGTACCCGTTGCATTCGCGTAGGCACCAGTGCCCGACAGAATCGTGTATTCGCCCGTCGATTTGCCGTCTTTGGCCGATCCGGTGTAGCGCGCCGTAATCGAGCCTTCCTCGAACGTGTAAGTGCTATAGCCGAAGAAGGGGCCAGACCCTTTGAGCTGGTCCGAACTATTGACGAACTCTTTCACGCCGATACGGCCATCGCTGAAGACGGCCACTCCGAAGAATTTCCCGGACACGACCGTCTGTCCTTCAACGTTTGCGGCCTCTATGACCTTGAGGTCGAGCGGCTTGGTGACGAGCTTGAACTCGAGCACCCGCTCACCGGCTACGGCGGTTGACGCCGCGACGGCCAATGCCACACCAGAAAGGAAAAAGGTGAGAGACTTCCGCATAGCTTCCTCCTGCGCTTGTTGAAACCAAGTCGAGAAGTGCGGGCGACTCATCGAGCCAGGCTCTTCGCGGTGGCACGGAAGAGAGCCCTCGGCAACGCCCGATAGCGGCTGAACTCTCTCTGTCCTGAGGCGAAGTCGGGACGCGAATATGAGTCCCAAGCCACGGGAAGAAAGTTCAAGTCTCCGTTGCGATATAATCTTATCCAGCCACTGCGCGGGACTCTCAGCAGAGGCACAATCATCATGGCCTCTGCTGGTTGCCGGACTTCATCTTATCATTCGCGCAAGAGTAATTCCGAGGAATCACTGTCAACAACGCTGACAATGGGAGAACCCATGCCACTCACAATTTCAGCGGCAGAGTCCCTAGACTGGCGCTGCGAGCCGTTGCCCCGGCAGATTCGTGGCTTCACGACCCAGCCTCCGCACGTCTGCGCCCGCCAACTTCCTCATCCTCCCGCCCGAACCGCTCGACCAGAAAATCGATGAACAGCCGCACCTTCACCGACAGATGCCGCGTCGGCGGATACACCGCATAGAGCGCAAGCGGCGGCGCAGAATAATCATCCAGCACTGTTCGCAGCTCGCCCTTCCGCAACGCATCGGCCGCAATGAACTCCGGCAGCAGCGCGAGCCCCCTGCCCTTGACTGCGACGTCGCGCAACACCTCGGCATTGTTGACGCAGAGCGACCATGCCGGCTGGATCCAGTGATCGCCGTCGCGGCCTGTGAGCTTCCATTGATTGCCCGTCAGCAGGAAGCCGTAGGTCAGCGAAGCATGCTCGCGCAGATCCTGCGGATGTTTTGGCGTGCCGTGCCGGGCGAGATAATCCGGCGACGCACAGATCATGCGCGCCACCGGCATGATCTTGCGCGCGATCAGGCTGGACGATTCCAGCTCCGCGATCCGCAAGGTCACGTCAAAGCCGTCCTGCACGGGATCGAGCAGATCGTCGCTGAGCACGATCTGGAGCTGCAGCTCCGGGAAGCGCGCCATGAAATCGGCCAGCACCGGCCCGAGCCGCATCGTGCCGAACGACATCGGCGCGTTGACGCGCAGCAGCCCCCGCGGTGCCGATTGCGCCTGCGTCACCGCCTGGTCGGCAGCCTCCACCTCCGAGAGGATCACGATCGCGCGCTCGAAATAGCGCTGGCCGTTCTCGGTCGGGCTGGCGTGCCTTGTGGTGCGGTTCAATAACTGGACCCCGAGGCTCTCCTCGAGGTCGGCGATGTACTTGCTGATCGCCGAGCGCGACAGCCGCAGCTGCCGACCGGCCTCGGCAAAGCTGCCGCTTTCCACCACCTTCACGAAGGCCCGGAGGCTGCCGAGCTTATCCAAGGGATCGCCCCGTCGACTGTTTCCAAATCGTAGACATAGTCGTCATATTTGCATGGATTGTCTCCAATCCAAAGCGGAACGATATTTCCGGCCAGAGCAAGACCGCTCCCCGAATTTGGAGGACGACAATGTCTGGACTGCACCATGTCACCGCGATTGCTGGCGATCCCATCCGCAATTTCGGCTTCTACACGCGGGATCTTGGCCTGCGCTTCGTCAAGAAGACGGTCAATTTCGACGATCCCGGCACCTACCACTTCTATTATGGCGACGAGACCGGCCGCCCCGGCACCATCTTGACCTTCTTTCCGTGGGCCGGCGTCTCGGCCGGCCGCCGCGGCGTCGGCGAGACCCATCAGACCGCCTTCCGCGTGCCGCAGCGCTCGCTCGGCTATTGGACGCAGCGCTTCACTGAGAAGGGCATCGCGTATGAGGCGCTGGAGAAGCGCTTCGGCGAGTCCGTGCTGCCGTTCACCGATCCCGATGGCATGGCGCTCGCGCTGGTCGGCATTCCCGGCGCCGAAAATGAGCCCGGCTGGAGCAATGGCGACGTGCCGGCCGAGCATGCGATCCGCGGCTTCCACGGCGTGACCCTGCTGCTCGACAGCGCGGCGAAGACGGCTTCCATCCTCACCGACGTGTTCGGCTTCAAGGAGACCGGGCGCGAGGGCTCGGTGATCCGTTTCAAGGCGCCAGGCGATGTCGAAGGCAGCGTCGTCGACGTCTACGAGGCGAAGGGCTTTCTGCGCGGGCATCAGGGCGGCGGGTCGGTGCACCACATCGCCTTCCGCGCGGCTGACGATGCCGAGCAGGGCCAGATGGCCGAGAGGCTCGTGAGCAATCACGGCCTGCACCCGACCGAGCAGCGCGACCGCAACTACTTCCGCTCGATCTACTTCCGCGAGCCCGACGGCGTGCTGTTCGAGATCGCGACCGACATCCCCGGCTTTGCCGTGGACGAGCCCGTGGCGAGCCTCGGGCGCGAGCTGAAGCTGCCTGCTTTCCTCGAACCGCACCGCAAGCAGATCGAGGGCGTTCTGCCGAATCTGGAAGAGACCGCGTCATGACGGAGACTGCATTCATCCATCGTTTCGAGCCCGCAGGCGACGCGGGCTCTCCACCTCTGCTGCTGCTGCACGGCACCGGCGGCGACGAGAACGACCTGCTCGGCCTCGGCCAGATGATCTCGCCCGGCTCTGCCCTGCTTTCGCCGCGCGGCCGCGTGCTCGAGCACGGCATGCCGCGCTTCTTCCGCCGTCTCGCCGAAGGCGTGTTCGACGAGGAGGACGTACGCCGCCGCGCGAACGAGCTCGGCGACTTCGTCGCGGAG
This sequence comes from Bradyrhizobium yuanmingense, assembly GCF_900094575.1. Lineage (GTDB taxonomy): Bacteria > Pseudomonadota > Alphaproteobacteria > Rhizobiales > Xanthobacteraceae > Bradyrhizobium > Bradyrhizobium yuanmingense. The sequence continues at coordinate 290,352 of NZ_FMAE01000009.1, forward strand.
GCGCGGCAACGCTACGGTATCGCCGCGCCGATCGCGGTCGGGTTCTCCAACGGCGCCAACATCGCCGCGGCGCTATTGCTGCTGCAGCCTGACGTGCTGGCCGGCGCGATCCTGCTGCGCGCGATGGTGCCGTTGTCGGATCCGCCAAAGGCTGCGCTCGACGGCAAGCCGGTGATGCTGTTGTCCAGCCAGGCCGACCCGATCGTGCCGGCGGGCAATTCGGCACGGCTCGCGGCGTTGTTGTCGGACGCCGGCGCGCGCGTCGATCACAAGGTGCTGCCAGCCGGCCACCAATTGTCGCAGGCCGATGTGACGCTGTCCCGCGACTGGATCAGCAAGGCGGACGCCAAGGCCGCATGATCGAGCAGCGGCGCATCGTTTGAACGATGCGCCGCTGCCATCACTCGAACCAGCCGCGCCGCTTGAACCAGATCAGCGGCAACAGGCCACTGGCGATGATTGCGAGCCAGGCCAGCGGATAGCCGAAGCTCCAGTCCAATTCGGGCATGTGCTTGAAGTTCATGCCCCAGACGCCGACCATGATGGTTGGCGGCACGCCGACGACTGAGACGATCGTCAGGATCTTGAACAGCTCGTTCTGCTGGATGTTGATGAAGCCGAGCACGGCATCGAGCAGCAGCTGGATCTTGTCCGACAATCGCGTCTCGTAATCGCTGAGCGAGACGACGTCCTTGGACACGGCTTCCAGACGCTTCTTCGAGGATGCCGTGATCCACTCGCTGCCGACGTCGCCGGCAAACGCGGCAACGCGGCCCACCCCGAGCAGGACATCGCGCGCCTTGGCGAGCCGGTCGGCCAGCTCGCCGACAGTCTCCAGGGCCTCCCGCATCCTGCGGCTGGAGCGCACCGGGCGCTGGGTGCGCACCAGGCCGCCCCTAAAGACACCCCGCGAAAGCTGATCGACCTTGCCGCCGAGATGCTCCAGGACATCGGCGCCGCGATCGATCATGGCCTCGAGCAGGCTGACGAACACGCACATGCCGTTCTCCAGGCTGTCATCGGAGCCGATGCGCTTGCCGATGTCGTCGAAGATCGGCAGCTCTGCGAAGCGCACCGTCACCAGCACATGCGGACCGATGACGAAGCCCACCGGCGTGATCTCGGCCTCGTCGGCCTCGGTGACCCGGACCGCGGGCGAACTGAGATAGAGCGTGCCGTGGTCGAAGATCAGGCGGCTCGACGCCTCGATCTCGCTGAGCGAGTCTTCCGAGGGAATGCGGATGCCGAGCAGCCGCTCGACGAACTGCTTTTCCTCGTCGGTACCGTTTAGAAGATCGGCCCAGATGACCTCCGTGGGCATTTCCGCGCCGATGCCGTGCCAGTCGTCGGACGGCCACCTGTAAAGTCTGAGCAAGAACCGAACTCCGTGGCCGCATCGTCATGCCGGATGGCGCCGCCGACTAACGCATGAGAGTTCCAGACGTTCAAGACCCTCCAAGTGACAGCGGCATTCCAGGGGACATCGAGATACCGACCCGGAACACGGTCGAGCGATGCACGTTGACGGACGCGCGGGTGATCCATGGATACGCGTAGTGCATCCCGACATGACGACATTCCTAGGTGTTGAGGCCTGCGACCTGACCGCCCCACCGCCGGCGGCTGACGCGATCCTGTTCGGCGCGTCGGATGCCACCCCGTACCTCGCAGGTCAGACCAGCCATGCCGCAAGAGCGCCCGACGTCATCCGTCGCGCGCTGCGTCACTATGAGAGCGATCTCACCCGCTGGGATTTCGATCAGGACGCCGAGCTGCTCGATCCGAGCAAAATGAGGGTCTTGGACGGTGGAAACGTCCCGACCGACCCAATGACGCCGGAGAGCAACCGTGATGCCATCAGAGCAGCCACGCAGGCCGTCCTTTCGGTCGGCGCCGTTCCGATCCTCCTGGGCGGTGATGATTCCGTCCCCATTCCTTTCTTCGAGGCGTTCCAGGACTGCAAGGGACTGACAGTCGTGCAGATCGACGCCCACCTTGATTGGCGGGATCAGCGAAACGGATCGGGCTATACCTTCTCCAGCACGATGCGGCGCGCCAGCGAATTGCCCTGGGTCAAGCGCATCGTGCAGGTCGGCTTGCGCGGCATCGGCGGCTCCGGTCGCGCCGAATTCGACGATGCAAAGGCGTGGGGCGCGAAGATCTTCACGGCAAGACATGTCCAGCATCACGGGATCGCAAGCGTGCTCGACGCGATCGAGGATGACGGCGAGTGCCTGATGACCATCGATTGCGACGGTCTCGATCCATCGGTCATCCCCGGCGTGCTCGTCCCACAGCCCGGCGGCCTGTCTTATTTCGACGTTATCGACCTCATACGGGGTGTCGCGGCAAAGTCCAGAATAGTCGGCCTGGACATCGTCGAATTCGTTCCCGAGCGCGATGTGCAGAATCTTGGAGCGATTGCGATCGCGCGGATCATATGCAATGCGCTGGGTTGCATTGGGAGACGGAAGGTATAGTGGTTCACCCTTCCGAGCACAGTCGTCTCAGGTCCACCATCCGTCACCGGGATAGGAAACACGATCCGCGGAAGAGATTTCCATCCCGACGCCCGTTCGAAGACGGCTGGCGTAGAATGCGAGAGGCGTTCCCTCATTGTGCCGGCACCAGCGCACCTCGCCGATGAAGAGCGTGTGGTCGGCGATATCGATCGATTGGACCACCTCGCAGGCGAACTGCGCCATCGCCTGCGGGAGCACGAAAAATCCTTGGCGAGCGACGAGCGGCGGAGCGTCGCGCAACAAGGGCCTTCCGGCAAAGTGCGCGCAGATCGCGGCGTCTTCCGCATGCAGCACATTGACCGAATAGACGCCGGACCTGGCCACAGCCTGCCACGTCCGCCCGTGCATGAGAGAGACAAGCACCGTCGGCGGGTTTGCCGAAACGGTCGTGAAGCTGTTGGCGGTCATGCCGAGCGGCGCGCCATCCTCATCGACGGTCGCGACGACGGTAATGCCCGTCGCGAACCGCGATGCGGCTGCCCGAAAACCGGCCGGTTCGGCATGATGGCCCATTACGCGCCTTCGATCTTGAAATGGCAGAGTGTCGCCCCCTTGGGCGAATAGTTTGGCACGTCGGCTGCGACCTTCCGGCCGATCTCCGAACCGAGCGCCGCGTCCATCGCAGCCGCATCGGAGAAGAATGCCTGGAAGATGCAGAACGGCGCCTCCCCCGGTCCGAGTCGTTGGGGGAAAGCGTAATGATGACGCACCAGACCAGGGAGCGTCGCTGCCAGGGGGGCATGCTTGTCGACGTAGTAGGCCCTGAAGGCCGATGGATCCTCGGGCGTCGGGTAAAGAACGGTCAGGCAATGCATTGGTGTTCCTCTCAGACATGGTTCAGCATCCGCCCAGGAGCGGAACTGAGTCCGTACGGCGGTTCGTCGTCAGGCGGCGATCCTGCCGCTTCTATCGATCCAGGCGTGGATGCGTTTGTCGCTCGCCAGACGATCCCACTGGCGCTCCGGATAATTGAAGTTCTCGGTGAACTCGTCGCAAAGCTCCCGGTCCTGCGACATGGCGAAGATCAGCCGGCCCATGGCGTCCGATGGCGGCTGCAGCATCATGTTGGTCCAGCGGGCAGCGGCAAGCACGCGGTTCTCGCGCGCACGGTCGACGTCCTCGACGAAGCGCGCATCGAATGCCACCGCATCGACGATCGCCTTGCCGAGCTCGAAGGCCGCATATGAGGCCATGTTGGCGCCCTGGCCCATCAAGGGATCGACGACGGAGTGAACGTCGCCCAAGGCAATGGCGAGCTTGTCGCCGTCGAAAGCCACCCAGGACTGCCGCACCGTTGGCACCACCGCGCCTTGCAGCAGGTCGAGAGGCTGGGCCAGCCCGAAGCGGTGCGTGTCGATGCGGTTGTAGGTGTGCGGATGATGCTTTTCCAGCTTGTCCAGAAGGGTCTGGCGGAATGCTGCCGGGTTGGCATCGTAGCTGAGCGAGACCAGGTCGGCCATGTCGCCGCCGGGAATGTTTTCCATCAACAGCGCCGTTTTCATGCCGCCGAAGCTCAGCGTGGGGATGACGATCATCTCGCCATGGCCGGGCGAGACGGAGAGGGTGACACCGCGTGGATCGTCACCATCGGGGCTGCCGTGATCGACGCCATCGTACAGGCCGACGCAAAGCAGGCGCTGCGGCCGCGTGTACGGAGAGAGTTCGGGCCGGTGAGCGAACATGCGCCCGAGGGCGCCCTTGCCGGTGGAGACGACGAGAAGGTCGAAGCGCGAGACCAGCGCGGGGATGTCGTCATCCTGAATGCTGGCATACTCGATCAGGCCGCCACGATCCTCGAAGTCCTTCATCAGGGCCGGCAGGTAGATTCGATAATCCACCGCGCGGCTCGGCCGCTGAAATGCACCGCGGAACAGGAGCCCGCCATCCGGGAAATTAAAGAAATGATCGTGGTGGTGATAGACCACTCGAGGATCGTCCCAGTGGTTCACTCCGAGCTCGTTCTCGCGCGCGATGGTGACGCTGTGATGCGCGACGGTATTCATCAGCCGTGTCGCCGCATACTGCTCCGGGGCGCGGTCCGTCAGCACGGTTGCCGCAATGCCCTGCTTCTGCAGGTAGAGCGCCAGATGCAGGCCGCCGATGCCGGCCCCGAGAATGCCGATCGATTTGCTCATTCGCGTTCCTCCCCTGAACGCAGGAAGGCTAGACCGGACCAGCCATGCCGTATATGGAATGGTCAGAATAATATAAATTCCGGCGAGGAATGAATGGACCGGATCGAGGCGCTGCAGACCTTCATCCGGGTGATGGAGGCAGGGAGTTTCACCCAGGCCGCCGACGACCTCGGTTTGGGGCAACCGGCGATCAGCAAGCGCATCGCGCTGCTGGAAGCCGAGTTTCGCTGCCGGCTGTTCGTGCGCACCACGCGCAAGCTGCGGCCGACCCCGGAAGCCGACCGCGTCTTGAAATACGCCAAGGACATCGTCGCGCTGCTCGAGAGCGCGGGCGCGCCGACGCAGAGCCGGATCGGCAATCCGTCAGGGACGTTGCGCATGACGGTGCCGACCTCGTTCGGCCGCTTCTTCTTCCGTGAGATCTTCGCCGAATACACCCGCCGCTATCCCGATGTCCGGCTGGACGTCAGCTTTACGGAACAGTTCGTCGACCTCATCGAAACCGGGACCGAGCTTGCGATCCGGATCGGCAGTCTCAATTCGAGTTCGTTGGTGGCGCGGCGGGTGGGCACCATCAAACGCCTGCTGGTGGCGGCGCCCGCGCTGCTTGCGCGTCATCAGGTGCCTTCGCTGCCGGACCATCTGCGCCGCATGCCCTGCGTCACCTACTCACGCCTGTCGCAGAAGAATCAGTGGACGTTCGAATCCGAAACCGGCCGTTACGTCGTGGACATCGCGCCGGCGATGACCTGTGACGATGCGGACGTGATGACGCTGGCTGCATTGGAGGGGATAGGCGTCGCCGTGCTGCCGAACTGGTGCACCGTCGAGCACATCGCGGCCGGCCGTCTCGTCCATGTGCTGCCCGACTTCGTCGTGCCGCCGCTGCCCATGCACATCGTCTATCCCGACCCGCAATGGATGTCACACCGGGCGCGACTGTTCCGCGATCTGATCATCGAACGTGCGGACGTCTTTGCGCTCGCGTGATCGCTTTCGAAACGTCGATCTCGCCCCTTCGGCAACCACGGAAACTGGCTCGTTCCGTTGAGTGTTCGGCGTCTGTAAAGGGTCACAACGCGAAGAACTCAGGTTGAGCAAACGCGGAAGTCGCGCTCATTCGATCAGCTCGTTGTGCAGATAAGTCCTTGGCTCAGATGTCATTTCGGCAGCCCGGGGGAATGTGCCAGCACGCCGGTTGATGGAAACGCGGTTCGGGGATGAGAAAAAAGGAGCTTCCGATTTCGGCGCAGCGGAGTTGATACCGCATGGGATCACCACAGTGGTGCTCTGACCTTCCGCCGCCACTGTGGGGCCAAGTCGCTCGGGCGGGGGTCGCATGGTGGTCGGCACGAGACGGAAAGTTCCACTCCGGCGGCCTGCCTGTGACTGCGTCCGTATAGGCAAATCGCGGAGCGACGCTCCGACATCGGCTTTCGGGGAGCACGCGTCATGGATGAAGTCCTGCGTTGGGTGGCGACAGTCGGCACGATTGGGGCCGGGCTGATCCTAGCTGCCCGGGCGCGGCCACTCATTACCGGCTGGGCCTTCGTCGTGCTGAGCGGTGCATCGGTGATCTGGATCGTCGTCGGCTATCTAACAGCGGAATATGCGCTGATGGTGCAAAACGTGGTGGTGACACTTATCAACGTGTTCGGCGTCTACCGATGGCTGATCTGGAAAGGAAATGTATGAAAGCGTTCTGCCTGCGCGCTCTGCCGCCCGCGCGCCAATTGTCGGCACGCAGGTTACTTCCGATTTCCGCGATGAGCCGAGAACAGAGACGCTGCCTGGACCTGCACCTCTGGGCCACATTCGGACATGCGCGTCGTTAGGCTGACGAAGATCCTTCAACAATCTTCCAATACGAGTCCTTGCGGATCACCTCGTCCGCGCGAAAAGTGTAAAAGTCACATCCTCGGACCTCGATCTTTTTTCCTTCACCTGTAGTGCCCGTTAGCGTCCATTTTGAAATGCCCGTGTTTGCCATCGTATCCACAAAATGCTCGGCGTCGCCGTAGTGAACATCCGGTAAGCCTTCAAAGCGCGTCGCGAGCCCGTCTCGTACGTTGCGTTTGCCCTCGAAGCGAGATCCCCAAGGCTTGCTTCCCCTCGGCATCTCCAAGACACAATCGTCAGCAAAGAACTCCATGATGGAATCCAAGTCGTGCGCGTTGAACGCTTCACACAGCGCCGTCAATTTCGATCGAATGTCCATCCTTCCCTCCATCGAGTTCCCGGAAGGGATACAATAACACAAGGGCACACAGGTGAGTTGAAGGGCCGATTAGACGTCTGGTCGATGGCGCCTTCGGGTCACAAAGCGCCCTCCCCAGGGCAGGACGGTGCGTCCGCCAGTTCGGTGAGAACAGACAGCAGATTTATCAGCATGCCACCGCCTCCAACCGGCACATGCACAGTGCACTCTAAAGCGCCGGCAAGCCGGGTGGCGGCTTGCGCTTGGCGGAGGCCTGCTCATACGCGTAGGCCAGGCGCAGCAGCTTGTGTTCGCTCCAGGCGCGGCCTGCGAAGGTAACGCCGAACGGATAATCGGGCGTGTCCTTGCCGTCGACGCCGGCGACGAAGCCGCACGGCACGAGGACACTGGGATAGCCCGCCCTGGCGGCGATTGCGGCGCCTTCGCTGCCCGGGAACAGCACGGCGTCGAGCTTGTGCTGGTTCATGTAGGCATCCATGCCGCGGGTCCTGGCGCTGAGCAGGTCCATGGCGAGTGCCGCCTTGTACTCGCGTTCGCTTAGGTCGCCCCGGGTGAGGTCGGCTGCGAGGAAGTTGTCCTGGCCGAAGCGGAGCGCCTTGCCCGCATTGGCCTCGTTGAAGGTCACGATGTCGGTCATGGTCTTGATGGTGGTGTTGGTCGCCCAATCCCTCAGGTAGAGGTTGAGATCTCGTTTCAGCTCGTAGATGAAGACGATCCGCTGCGGGACCGCATTGCCCCTGTTGGCGCTCAGCGGATTGCGGTTGAGCACGGCCATGATCGTACCCGGTCCGCTCATCCAGCCGGCTGTCGGAATGCTGGCGCGCACGATCACGGCGCCGAGATCCTCCAGCACCTTGATCGCTTCCCCTACCACCTTCGCTCCTTTGAGGGGCAGCTTGCGGAAGAAGGGATCATTCAGCGGATCGGCGGGATCGCTCGGCACGCCGATGCGCGCACCTTTCATCGCATCGCGCGTCAGACCGGCGGTGTAATCGGCCGGCCGCCGCTGCTTTTGCGTCGCCGGATCGAGCGGGTCCTTGGCCGCGAGCACATTGAGCAGCAGCGCCGCGTCGCGCACGGTCCGCGTCATCGGCCCCGCGGTGTCCTGACTATGCGAGATCGGCACGATGCCGGCACGGCTGATGAGCCCGACCGTCGGCTTCACGGTGACGAGGCCATTCTGGCTGGCGGGAAAGAGCAGCGAGCCCGAGGTCTCCGTGCCGATCGAGGCCGCACACAAGCCCGCCGCCACCGCGACCGCCGAACCCGCGCTCGAGCCGCCCGGGGACACGACGGGGATGCCGTGATCGTCGGCCAGCGCCGGCGCATAGGGATTCTTGACCTGACCGCCCAGCGACGAATAGCCGGAAGGCATGTCGACCGCGAGCATGTTGGAGAACTCGGTCAGATTCGCCTTGCCGAGGATCACCGCGCCGGCCTCGCGCAGCAGCTTGACGAGCGTTGCATCGTCCCGGGCGCGGGCGCCTTCCAGCGCCAGCGAGCCCGCCGTGGTCGGCTGAGCGTCGCCGGTCGCGATGTTGTCCCTCACAAGGATCGGGATGCCGGCCAGCGGCCGCTTGGCCGACGGCTTGACGCCGTCGAGCCTGTCCGCAATCACGAGCGCGTCGGGATTGAGCGCGCGGACCGCATTGAGCTTGGCCCGTCGCGGTCGTAGGCTTCAATGCGCGCGCGATAGGCTTTGAGCAGCGCCGTGGCAGTGACATGCCCATCGGCCAAAGCATGAGCGATATCGCTCATCGACGCATGATCGAGCCTTGCATGATCAAGCTTTGGGGAGATCGGCGCCTCGGCGCTGACGGCCGCCGCGGCAATGCCGGCATTGCGGCGGGATGATTTCTGCACGGCTGCCTCGACCGACGGCGCGCGTCTCCACCACGAGACTCGAGCATGCCATCATGCCAGTGTTTTGCCCGACGGGTCAACTTTCGGGCGCATCGCGTCGATCACACAGGCGCAACGTGCAAGCCATTGAAATGACTGACCCCGGCTACTGTGCATGGGGTTGTTTTTCGGGTTTTGTTTGGAGCTGCCCTCTCCAACGCGTGGAGAGGGCACAGCAATGGACGCCGCCTATTCCCAATACCAAGCGGAGAAGTCGTTCTCGAACTGCGGGACTTCCTTCCAGACGCCCTTCAGCTTCTTGTTGATGACGGTGGGCCATTGCGGCTGGAACAGGTAAGCCGAGACTGCATCGGTCGCCAGCATGCGCTGGGCATCGCCAAGCAGCTTGGCGCGGCCGGCTTCGTCCGGCGTCGAGACGATCTGCTTGTAGAGCGCGTTGAACTTCTCGTTGTTGTAACCGAGGTAGTAGTCCGGCTCCGTGATCTTGACGAGGTCGAACGGCTCGACATGGCTGACGATGGTGAGATCGAAATTGTGCGGGCCATTGCCGGCGAACACCTGCGACAGCCATTGCGCCCATTCGACGTTCTCGATCTTGGCGATGATGCCGACCTTGGCGAGCTGGGCGGCGACGATCTCGCCGCCTTGCCGCGCATAGGGTGGCGGCGGCAGCTTCAATGACAGTTCGAGCGGCGTGATGACGCCGGCTTCAGTCAGCAGCTTCTTGGCCTTCTCGGGATCGTACGGGTTGATGCCGGTGGTGTCGACATAGCCGAGCGATCCCGGCGTGTAGAAGCTGCCGATCGGCGTGCCGTAACCCTCGACCGCGCCGTCGATCAAGGCCTTGCGGTCGATCGCGGCGAGGATGGCGCGGCGAACGCGGACGTCGTCGAGCGGCTTCTTGCGGTGGTTGATGGCCACGATGGTCTTGGCCCTGGAGCCGCCGATCAGCACCGTGAAGCGCGGATCAGACTTGAACTGAGCAACCACGCGGGTCGCGATGCGCGGGAATGCGTCGACGTCGTTCGAGAGCAACGCCGCGGCCTGCGCCGCCGGATCGGAGATGAAGCGGATCGTCACCTTCGACAGCTTGATCGCAGAGGCGTTGCGGTAGTCGGCCCATTTGTTCAGCGTGATCGAAGAGCCCTTGGCCCAGGCGCCAAGCTGGTATGGTCCGGTGCCGACCGGCTGCGTGACATTGGTGCCAGCGCTCTTCGGCTCGACGATCGAGCCGCCCGCCTGGCCGAGCAGGAACGGCAGGTTCGGCTCGGAATATTTCACCGTGATCACGACGGTGTCGGCGTCGGGCGTCTCGACCTTCTCGAAGGCCTGGTACAGGCTCTTGTCCTTGTTGGTGCTGGTGGGCGCCGCGTTGCGCTCGAACGAGAACTTCACCGCCGCGGAATCGAACGCTTCGCCATTGTGGAATTTGACGCCCTTGCGCAGTTTGAACGTATAGGTCTTCAGATCGGGCGACGCGGTCCAGCTCTCGGCGAGCAGCGGTGAGGTGGAGCCGTCCTCGTTGATCTTGGTCAGCGTCTCATAGATATTGTAGAGCGTGACCTCGGCGATCGCGGCCGCGGCGGCGTTGGTGGGGTCGAGCCCCGGCGGCTCAAGGGTCATCCCCATGACGACGCTGTCCTTCTTGCTCTGCGCCAGCACCGGCAAAGGCGCCGCGACGAGCGCAGCGGCAAAGGCGACGATCGACAGTTTCCTGAACATGCGCGAACTCCCCGACCAATCCTGTTTCCAGCTTAACGCCAATCCTGCCCCGGACACTAACCTTCCATGGCCGCCTGCGGCAACGCCATCACAGCCTCGGCCTTGTGGCAGGCGGCAAGGTGCCCCTCGCCCACCTTGCGTAACTCAGGCGGAACCTCGCGGCAATGCTGGTCGCCAAGCGGGCAGCGCGATGCATAGGGGCATCCGGTCGTCACCGCCGAGTGCGAGGCGATCGCCTGGGCCCCGCGGCGGCGCCGGCCACCTCCGGCGCGAGCCCGCGGCACCGCCTCCAGCAGCGCCCGCGTATAGGGATGGGCGCAGCGCTCGAACAAATCCTCTGGCCGCCCCTGCTCGACGATGCGGCCGAGATACATCACCGCGACCTCGTCGCAGAGATAGTCGACCACGGCGAGGTCATGGCTGATCAGGATGTAGCTCAGGCCGAACTGCTCCTGGAGGTCCTGCATCAGGTTCAGCACCTGGGCCTGCACGGAGACGTCGAGCGCCGAGACCGGCTCGTCGGCAACGATCAGCTTCGGCTGGGTGATCAGCGCACGCGCAATCGCGATGCGCTGGCGCTGGCCGCCGGAGAATTCGTGCGGATATTTTTCCATGTCCGCATCGCGCAAGCCGACCTGGCGCAGCACCGCGGCGACGCGGTCGCGGAACGTGGTGCGGTCGGCACCTTCCAGCACGGTCAGCGGCTCGGCGACGATCCGCGCGATGGTCTGCCGCGGATCGAGCGATCCATAGGGATCCTGGAACACCATCTGGAAATCGCGCCGGGCGCGGCGCAGCTCGTCGGCCGGCAAGCGGTTGAGATCGCGCCCGAGCAGCGCGACCTGTCCTGCGGTCGGCCGCTCCAGCGCCATCACGACGCGCGCGAAGGTGGACTTGCCGGAGCCGGACTCGCCGACGATGCCGAGGCTCTTGCCGGCCCGGACCTGCACGCTGACGCCGTTGAGCGCGCGCACCTGTCCCGGCGGACGGAACACGCTCTCGCGCGGCAGCGTGTAGCGCTGTTCGAGATCCCTGACGTCGAGAAGCGGCGCGGTGCTCATGCGGTCAGCGCTCCGACGCGTTCGGCCATCGACACGTCCGTTCGGATGCAGCGCGCAAAATGGCCGGGGCCGACGTCCACCATCGGCGGCAGCGCCGCGCGGCACTGGTCGATCACGAGTGGACAGCGATCGGAGAAGGTGCACCCGGACGGCAGATCGGCGAGCTCCGGCACCGTGCCGGAGATCGTCCTCAGCCGCGTCCCCTTGCGCGCGCCGAGCTTGGGCCGGGCACGGAACAGGCCCTGCGTGTAGGGATGGCCCATGCGACGGAACACCTCGTCGGTCGGGCCGCTCTCGACGACGGTGCCGCCATACATCACCATCATGCGCTGGACGTTCTCTGCAATGACGCCGAGATCGTGCGAGATCAGGATCATGGACATGCCGCGCTCCTCGACGAGATCGGCGATGAGGTCGAGGATCTGGCCCTGGATGGTGACGTCGAGCGCGGTGGTCGGCTCGTCCGCGATCAACAGGTCCGGCTCGCACGCGAGCGCCATCGCGATGGTGACGCGCTGGCGCTGGCCGCCGGAGAACTGATGCGGATACGCATCGACACGACGTGCGGGGTCGGGCAGCCCGACGCGGTCGAGCAAAGCGATTGCTTCCCGACGTGCCTGCGCCGCCGAATAACTCTTGTGACGGCGCAGCGGCTCGGCGACCTGGTTGCCGATCGTATGCATCGGATTGAGCGCTGTCATCGGCTCCTGGAAGATCATGCTGATGCGGTTGCCGCGCAGGCGGCAATAGTCGGAATCCGCAAGTCCGACGAGTTCGTCGCCGTCCAGCTTGACGCTGCCGGTCACGACGGCACTGTCCGGCAGCAACCCCATCAACGACAACGCCGTGACCGACTTGCCGCAGCCGGACTCGCCGACGAGCCCGAGCGTCTCGCCGCGCGTCAGCGCAAAGCTAACACCGCGCACGGCCTGCGCTGGCCCGCGGCTGGTGTTGAGGCGAACGCCGAGATTGTCGACCACGATTAGCGGCATGTTGGAGCACTCGGCCATCGTCATCGCTCCCGCGCCAGCCGGGGATCGAGCAGGTCGCGCAATCCGTCACCGAGCAGGTTGAGGCCGAGCACCGAGATTGCGATCGCAACGCCCGGATAGACCGCGAGCATCGGCGACTGGAACAGCAACGTCTGCGCATCGTTCAGCATCCGTCCCCAGGATGGCTGCGGCGGCTGCGTGCCGAGGCCGAGATAGGACAGCGCGGCCTCGGCGAGAATGGCGAGCGCGAACTGGATGGTGACCTGCACGATCAGGATCGACAGGATGTTCGGCAGCACATGCTCGATGGTGATGCGGAAGCGCCCCTTGCCCGCCGCCCGTGCCGCCAGCACGAATTCACGCGCCCAGATCGCATTGGCCGAGCCGCGCGTCAGCCGGGTCAAGGTCGGGATCTGGAAGATGCCGATCGCGACGATCGAGGTCACCATGCCCGGCCCCACGACGGCGGCGAGCATGATCGCGGACAGCACGGCCGGAAAGGCGAAGGTGAAATCGGAAAAGCGCATGATGATCTCCTCCGTCCAGCCGCGCCGGGCCGAGGCGATCAGACCCAGAGTGACGCCGAAGGTGAGACCGATGCTGACGGCGATGACACCGACCATGATGGTGGATCGGGCGCCCGCAAGCAGCAGCGAGACGATGTCGCGGCCGAAGGAATCGGTGCCGAGCCAATGCGCCGCCGAGGGCGGGCGGAGCTTTGCGGCGATGTCGATTTCGTAAGGCGACCACGGCGTCCATACCAGCGACAACAGTGCCGAAGCCAGCACCAGAAGGCTCAGCGTGCCACCGAGGACGAAGCTGCGGTGGCGCAGCGCGCGGCGCCAGAACGTGCGCGCCGGCAGCGGACGCGTTGCGACGGGCGCGTCGATGGTGATGGGCGCGCTCACAGGTCGTGCACCTTGATGCGGGGATCGATGAAGGCATAGAGCACATCGACCACGAAATTGACGATCACCACCATCGCGGCGAGCAACATCACGCAATTGCGCACCACGATCAGGTCGCGGTTGGCGATCGACTGGAAGATCAGGCGGCCGAGGCCCGGCAGGTAGAACACGTTCTCGATCACGATGGTGCCGGCGAGCAGATTGGCGAATTGCAGGCCCATCACGGTCATCACGGGGATCATGGCATTCCGCAGCACGTGGCTCCACAGCACCTCGCGCTTGCCGAGGCCCTTTGCGCGGGCGGTGCGGACGAAATCCTCGCGCAGCACTTCGAGCACGGCCGAACGCGTGACGCGCGCGAGGATCGCGGCCTGCACCACCGCGAGCGAGATCGCGGGCAACAGCAGCGACCTGATCCCCGGCCAGATGCCGTCCTCCCAGCCGGCAAAGCCACCGGCCGAAAGCCATTGCAGCCGCACCGAGAACAGCAGCACCAGGAGAATCGCGAACCAGAAATTCGGCAGCGCGATGCCCACTTGGGTCAACGACATCACGCCGACATCGCCGAGCTTGTTGTGGTTGGCGGCGGTGTAGATACCGGCCGAGAGCGCCAGCGTCACCGTGATCGTCATGGCCATGATCGCGAGCGGAATGGTCAGCACCAGCCGCTCGGCGATCAGGCTGCCGACCGGGGTGCCGTAGACGTAGGAATTGCCGAGATCGCCGACGAGGAGGCCCTTGATCCACTGCAAATAGCGAACCGCCAGCGGCTGGTCGAGCCCGAGCTTGACGGTGAGCGCGCGCACCGCGTCGGGCGAAGCATCGGCGCCCATTAGCATCTGCGCTGCGTTGCCGGGCAGCGCGTCCAGCACCAGGAAGATGATCAGCGATGCGCCGACCAGCGTCGCCAGCAGAGTCAACAGACGTCGGAGGACAAAGACGCTCATGCGCGCTCGGCTTCAGGGCTCACCCAGGCCACGATCAACATGTCCGGACGCCTTAAGCAAGCTCTTTGCTGCATCTCCATCTCCTCAAGACGGCCAGCGGGACAGAAGGTCGCTTGACGCCTCGAACAGAGCGCTCACGCGCAGCAATTCCGCATCGGCCCGGAAACGGCCGACCAGTTGGAGCCCGATCGGCAGCCCGTCGCGGGCAAAGCCCGAGGGAAGGCTGATCGCGGGGTGACCGGTCATGTTGAACGGCATTGTCCAGGGGAACCAATGCGGCCGGACGCTGTCGTAATGCCTGCCGTCGATCTCGATATTGCCGAACAGGTCCTGCTTGATCGGCAGCGCGGTGCGCGTCAGCGTCGGCATCGCCAGCAGGTGACCGCGCGCAAGCAGCGATTGCACGCGGCGGAACAACGCGGTGCGCGCGAACATCGCCTCCTGATAGTCGATGCCGCTGACTTCGCTGGCGAGCGCGAGCTGCTTGAGGAAGGCCTCGCTCAGTTCGTCCCGATGCTCGGCCGCAAGCTTGGCAAAGCGCGTGCGCCAGACGGTGTGGTTGATGGCGCGCCAGATCGGCTCGATGTCGAACCCCTCACCGGAGAATTCCTCGAGCTCGGCCCCTAACCCGGCCAGCCGGTCGAGGCTCACCTTGAAATTGGCGGCGACTTCGGCCGATACCGGACGGCCCGGCGGCGTCAGGCAGTACAGGATCCTCAGCCCGCGCAAATCACCATGCGGGGCGGCGGTGCCGATGAAGTCGGGCACGGGCACGCCGATCGACCAGGGATCGATAGGATCTTCGCCCGCCATCGCCTGCATCATCAGCGCAGTATCGGCGACGGTCCGGGTGGTCGGCGTGACATAGGTTTGGTTGCCGAACACGTCGAGCGCCTGGCTGTGCGGGATCACGCCGTTGCTCTGCTTCAGGCCCACCACGCCGTTGCAGGCGGCCGGAATTCGTGTCGAGCCGCCGCCGTCGGTCGCAATAGCGAGCGGCGCGATGCCGCTCGCCACAGCGACCGCCGCGCCGCCGCTGGAGCCGCCGGAGGAACGGCAGGCGTCCCACGCATTGCGGGTCCGACCGAACAAAGGTGAATCGGTGAGGCACTTGCTGCCGAACTCCGGCGTCGTGGTCTTGCCGATCAGGATCGCGCCTTCGCTGCGCAACCGCGCGACGGCGACGGCATCCTCGGCCGGCACATTATCCTTGTAGGGAACGGCGCCGAAGGTGGTCTTGACCCCCTTGGTATTGACGATGTCCTTGACGGTTACGGGGATGCCGTGCAGCAGGCCGAGCGGTTCGCCCGCCATCACCTTGCGCTCGGCTTCGCGCGCCGCTGCGATCGCCTCGTCGCCGCACAACGTGACGAAACAGTTCAATTCGGGCTGGAGGGCCTCGGCGCGGGCAAGCACAGCGCGGGTGAGCTCGACTGGCGAAATCCGCTTTGCCGCGACGAGACCGCGCAGCTCGGTCGCGGACAACAGACAGGGATCGCCGTTCATCGTCACATCACGCTCCGAAGCGGGCCGCCATTGGCCCGAAGACATTGACAGCGAGAATGACAGTTTTGTTAACTCGCCGTCCAATACGATTTTTATCGCCAACCCATACGCTCTCGGTATGCCAATGGATCTTCGCCGGCTCCGCTATTTTGTCGCCGTTGCCGAGGCGCGCAGCATCGGCAAGGCGGCCGAGCAGCTCCGGATGGCGCAGCCGCCCCTCTCGGTCCAGATCCGCAAGCTCGAGGCCGAGATCGGCGCGCCGCTGTTCCGCCGCGGCACCCGTGGCATGGATCTGACCGAGGCCGGCCAGGCATTGCTGGCGCGCGCCAGCGAAGCGCTGGCGTTGGCAGCCGACGGCGCCGAAGCCGCACGCGCGGTTGCTTCGGGACGGCGCGGCCGGCTGTCAGTCGGTTACATGTTCGTGCTGGCGAATGCGATGTTGCCGCGACTCATCCCCGAACTGCGCCGCGCAGTTCCCGGCGTCGATCTCAGCTTCGTTGAGCTGAGCGCCTCGACGCGCGAGGCCCGCGTGCTCGACCGCAGCGTCACAGTCGCGCTGTGTATGCCCGCAATCAATCATCCCGAGATACAGGTGGCAAAGATCGGTGCACAGCCTTTCATGCTGGCCATGCCGATCCGCTCGCCACTCGCCCGCTTGAGCTCGGTGCCGATGGCCCGGCTGCAGGGCCGCCCGCTGATCGCACTCCCGCATCCGGACCATGGGCCCTCCTCCTCCGCGGTCGTCCCTTTATTGCGTCGGCACCAGGTGGTGATGCCGATCGCCAGCCGCGTCGAGACGGTGCATTCGGCGATGAGCCTGGTCCTGGCCGGCGAAGGTCTCGCCATCCTGCCGGCCTGCGCACAGCTCGGCGCGCCACGCGGAGTCGTGTTCAGACCCCTGCGTGACGTCGCCGATTCCCTCGACATCGCAGTCTGTTGGCGGCGGGACTCCCACAGTCCGTTGATCGGAACCTTCCTCAAATGTGCCGAGAAGGCCGTCGCGCGGATGTGACGTGGACTACCAGTCCCAATTGATCTCGTGGCTCCAAGGCGGATCGGCGCCCGGACGGGTGCAGGTCAGGCCGGCACAATTGGCGGCGAAGGACAGCGCACGGCGGAGCTCGTCCGCGCCGATGTCCTTCAATCTCGGCCGGGCGATGCGACCCTGCTTGTAAAGTGCGAACAGCAGCGCCGCCTGAAAGCTGTCGCCGGCGCCAATAGTGTCGGCCACCTCGACCTTTGGTGCTTGCACTTCGATCTGCCCTGCTTGCGCATGCCAGGCTATGGCACCGTTATTGCCGCGGGTGATGACGACGAGGCTCGTCCCCTGCCCCAGCAATGTGCTCGCGCGCTGCTGATACGGCTCCTCGCCGAAGAGATAGGCGAAATCGACGTCCGACATCTTGATGAGATCGGCGCTTCCGGCGAACTCGGCCATTCGGCCGAGATAGGTTGGCCTGTCCTTGACGAGGTTCGGTCGGCAGTTCGGATCGAAGGAGATCGTGGACGACGCCCGCGCGTCTGCGATCAGCGCCTTGGTCTCGGCCGCACCCTGGTCGTTGACCAGCGTGGTCGAGCCGACATGGACGGCCTCGACAGTATCGAACGGAATGGACCCATGCCGGTAAGTCCAGTTCCGCGTCGCGGTCTCGGCATCGTAGAAGGCGTAGTGCGACTCGCCCTCGACAATGCGGACAAAGGCGAGCGTGGTCTGGTGGTCGCTGCGGGTGGCGAGATCGAGTGCAACCTTCGATGCGGAGGCATGATCGGCGATCATGCGCCCGAACAGGTCGGTCGAGATGCCGCCGACGAAACCAGTCGGCGCGCCCAGCCGCGCCATGCCGATCGCGACGTTGAGGCAGGAGCCGCCGACCGCGGGCATCACCGCTTCGCGCCCTTCGACGTTTCGCGTCGGCACGAAATCGATCAGCGCGTCGCCGCAGGCAATCAGCATGTCCTTCAACCTCTCGCGACGCTGCGCATCGCGGCACGGCTGCCGCGATCGAGCTCGCGCAGCAGCTTGTAGACCTCGCGCTTGCGGGCGTGAAACGCGGCCATATCAGGCGCGGCCGGCTCGCTCTTGCGCCCCAGCGCCGACATCTTGGCCATGGTCTCACCGATCGAGGCATAGGCGCCACCGGCGACCGCCCCTAACATCGCGGCGCCCAGCAGCACCGGCTCCTTCGTCTGCGGCAACGCGACCGTGAGACCGGTGGTATCCGCCATGATCTGCCGCACCAAAGGACTGCGGCTGGCACCGCCACCCATGACCATGATGCTGGAGCGGACCCCATGCGCGGCAAAAGCCTCGATGACCTCCGCAAGCCCGTAGGCAAGACCGCAGAGGCCGGCGACGAACAGCCGTTCCATCGCGGCGATGTCGGTGTCGAGATCAAGGCCCGCGATCACCGCGCGCGTGTCGGGATCGGCATAGGGCGAGCGGTTGCCAATGAATTCCGGCAGCACGTGGACGTCGCGCGCCAGCAGCGCGGCACGGCTGGCACCGCCGGAGCGCGCGATGATGCGGCGCTCGAGGAAATCGATGAGATCGAGGCCTTCGCTGCGTGCCGCCGCGCTCGCCTCGCCATGGCCGGGATGCGACTTGAGGAGATGATCGATCGCAGCGCCCGCGGCGGACTGCCCGCCTTCATTGAGCCAGAACTCCGGCACCATGCCGGAATAATAGGGACCCCACACGCCCGGCACGAAGCACGGCTCCTTCGTCGTCGCCATGATGCAGGCCGACGTTCCCATGATGTAGGCGAGACGATCGCCGACATCGCTCGGGCCGGCTGCCCCGTCACGGCCGCCAATCGCACCGATACCGCCGGCATGGGCGTCGATCAGGGAGGCGCCGACCGGGGTGCCGGGAGGAAGGCCGAGCTCGACTGCTGCTGCCGGCGTGAGCCCGACGCCGAGGCGCGTACCGGGCGCAACGATTTCGGTGCCGATGCGCGCATATTTTTCGGCGACGAAGTCGGACAGGCCGATGCGCTTGAAGAACGGCGCGCTCCAGCCGCCGCCGTCATGGGCGAGATAGTTCCACTTGCAGGTGACGGTGCAGGTCGAGCGCTGCAGCGCGCCGGTCGCCCGCCAGGTCAGATAATCGGCCAGATCGAAGAAATGACCGGCGGCATCGAAACTCGCACGCAGATGCCGCTTCAGCCAGAGCAGCTTCGGCATCTCCATCTCCGGCGAGATCGAGCCGCCGACATAGCGCAGCACGGCGTCCTCGGTCTCGTTGATCAGCCGCGCTTCGGCCGTGGCGCGATGGTCCATCCAGACGATGACGTTGCGCTGCGCCTCGCCGGAGGTGCTGACGGTGAGCGGCTCGCCTTGCGGATCGAGCACCACGAGGGAACAGGTGGCGTCGAAACCGATGCCGCCGATGCTGCCCGGCGCAATCGCTGCTTCCGCCATCGCCGCGCGCACCGATTTGGCGCAGGCCTGCCAGATGTCCTCCGACGACTGCTCGACGATGTCGCCGGCCTCGTGCCAGATCCTGATCGGATGCCGGGCCGTCGCGAGCAGCGTGCCGGCCTCGTCAAACACCCCTGCCCGCGTGCTCGTGGTCCCCACGTCGACGCCGATATACGCTCGCGGCATGGTCTCTCCCGGTCCGTCCGTTTTGACGGTGAGCCTACCAGCAAGTGTAGCCGCCATCCACCAGCACGATGCTGCCAGTCATCAGGCTCGCGGCCTCGGACGAGAGGAACAGCACGACGGAGGCGATCTCCTCGACCTGCCCCATGCGCGCCATCGGAGTTCCACCGATCCAGGCGTCATACATTTTCGGATTGCTCTTCACGAAGGCGTTGAGCGGCGTCTCGATATAGGTCGGCGCCACCGCGTTGACGCGGATGCCGCGCGCGCCCCATTCGGCGGCCAGCGACTTGGTCAGATGGTGCACGGCGGCCTTGGAGGCGTTATAGAAGCACTGCTCCTGCGGCTTGTTGACGATGAAGCCGCTCATCGAGCCGACATTGACGATGGCGCCGCTTCCGGCCTTCAACATGTGCTTGCCGAACTCGCGGCAGCACCAGAAGGTGCCGTTGAGATTGACGTCGATGACGTTGAGCCAGTGCTCGTCGGTAACGGTCTCGGCCGGCGTCTCGCTCCGCGCGATGCCGGCATTGTTGACGAGGATGTCGACCTTGCCATGGCGGGCGACGAGATCATTTGCCACCTCCGCCACGCGTGTGGTGTTGGTGACGTCCATGATTGCGGTCTCGATGTCGTAGCCCTTCGCCCTCAGGCTGGCTTTGGCGCCGTCGGCGACCTTGCCGTCGCGGTCGCCGATGATGACCTTCGCGCCGGCCTCGGCCAGCGCCTCCGCGCAGGCGAGGCCGATGCCCTGGCCGCCGCCGGTGATGAACGCGGTCTTGCCGCTCAGCCTGAATTTTTCCAGATACATGGTCGTCTTTCCATCTTCTTGCCGTTTCTTGTCAGCCCCGAAGAGCGTTGCCGCTCTCGTCGAAGCGGTGAATGCGCGCAGGGTCGGGCATCAGCGACACCCGGTCGCCGCCATGCAGGCTCAATTCGCCGATGTAGCGCGCCGTCAGCATGCCGAGCGCGCCGGCGTCGACGTAGAGGAAGGTGTCACTGCCGAGATGCTCGGCCACCGCAATGGTTCCCTGCCAGCCGCCACCGCCGTCGCGCTCGATCTTCAGATGCTCCGGCCGAACGCCGATCGTCGCCGCCCCCTTCTGCAAAGCAGGCTCTCCGGTGACGAAATTCATCTTGGGCGAGCCGATGAAGCCGGCGACGAAGAGATTGGCGGGTCGCTCGTAAAGCTCCAGCGGCGAGCCATATTGCTCGATCTTGCCGCCGTTGAGCACGACGATCTTGTCGGCCATGGTCATGGCCTCGACCTGGTCGTGGGTGACGTAGATCGCGGTGGTGCCGAGCTGCTTCTGAAGTCGCGTCACCTCGATGCGCATCTGCACGCGCAGCGCGGCGTCGAGGTTGGAGAGCGGCTCGTCGAACAGGAATGCCTTGGGCTCGCGAACGATGGCGCGGCCGATCGCGACGCGCTGGCGCTGGCCGCCGGAGAGCTCGCGCGGCTTGCGGTCGAGGTAGGGCGTGAGATTCAGCGTCGCGGCGGCCGCCTCGACCTTGCGGTTGATCTCGTCCTTCGGCAAGCCCGCCATCTTGAGGCCGAAGCCGATATTGCCGCGCACGCTCATATGCGGATAGAGCGCGTAGGACTGGAACACCATCGACAGCCCGCGCTTGGCGGGCGGCGTATCGACGACGTTCTTGCCGTCGATCAGGATCTTGCCGCCGCTGACGTCCTCGAGCCCCGCGATCAGCCGCAGCAGCGTGGTCTTGCCGCAGCCGGAGGGACCGACGAACACCACGAAGGAGCCATCGGCGATCTCGAGGTCGGCGCCCTTGATGATGTGCACGGGGCCGAAGGATTTCTGCACGCCCTGAAGTGTGATCTGACCCATGATCCGGCAGCCCCCTATTTCACCGCGCCAAAGGTGAGCCCGCGCACGAGCTGCTTCTGGCTGAACCAACCCAGGACGAGAATCGGCGCGATCGCCAGCGTGGACGCCGCCGACAGTTTTGCCCAGAACAGCCCTTCGGGGCTCGAATAGGAGGCGATGAACGTGGTGAGCGGCGCAGCGCTCGAGGTGGACAGGTTCAGCGTCCAGAACGCCTCGTTCCAGGCCAGGATCAGATTGAGCAACAGCGTGGACGCCAGTCCCGGGATCGCCATCGGCGTCAGCACATAGACCAGCTCGCGGCCGATCGTGGCGCCGTCCATGCGCGCGGCCTCTAAGATGTCGCGCGGGATCTCCTTGAAATATGTGAAGAGCATCCAGATGACGATCGGCAGATTCCCGAGGCAGAGGATGAAGACGAGGCCGATGCGGGAATCGAGCAGCCCGAGGCTCTTGTAGATCAGGTAGATCGGCACCAACACGCCGACCGGCGGCATCATCTTGGTCGAGAGCATCCAGAGCAGGATGTCCTTGGTGCGCTTGGTTGGCGAGAACGCCATCGACCAGGCCGCCGGAATGGCGATCAGCAGCGCAATGAGCGTCGAGCCGCCGGCGATGATAATCGAGTTCATCGCGTGGTGCAGATAATCGCTGCGTTCCTGCACGGTCGCGTAGTTTTCGGTGGTCCAGTGGAAGAACAGGAAGGATGGCGGGATCGCGAAGGCCTCGAGCTCGGTCTTGAAGCTCGCCAGCCCCATCCACAGGATCGGAAAGAAGATCAGGAAGCCGAACAGCCAGGCCGCCGCCGTCGATATCATCACCCGCCGCGTCGTCGCCATCCGTGCCATGTCAGGCCTCCAGGTTGCGGCCGACGATGCGGACCAGGAAGAAGGCGACGATGTTGGCGATGACCACCGCGACGAGCCCGCCCGCCGAGGCGCTGCCGACGTCGAACTGGATCAGCGCCTGCGAATAGATCAGGAAGGCGATGTTGGTGGTTTGCAGGCCCGGCCCGCCGCCGGTGGTGACGAAGATCTCGGCGAACACCGTAAGCAGGAAGATGGTCTCGATCAGGATCACCACCGTGATGGGACGCGCCAGGTGCGGCAGCGTGATGTAGATGAAGGTCGAAACGGCGCTGGCGCCGTCCATCTCGGCGGCTTCCTTCTGCTCTTCGTCGAGCGATTGCAGCGCGGTGAGCAGGATCAGAGTCGCGAACGGCAGCCATTGCCAGGTCACGATCAAAATCACCGCAAACAGCGGCACGTCGTTGAACCAATCGATCGGCGTCAGGCCGAACAGCGAGGCGAGCCAGGCGAACAATCCCGACACCGGATGCATCAACAGGTTCTTCCAGACCAGCGCGCTCACCGTCGGCATCACGAAGAACGGGGCGATCACCATCAGGCGAACGAAATTGCGCCCGATCACCGGCTGGTCCATCAGCAGCGCCAGGGGAATGCCGAGCAGGATGGTCAACGCCAGCACCGAGCCGACCAGCACGAGCGTGTTCTGGAGCGAGGCAAGGAAGGCAGGATCGGTGAGGAAATAGCGGAAATTTTCCAGGCCAACGAACGATTCCGAGCCGGGATCGAGCAGGCTGTAATGCAGCGTCGAAAAATAGATCGTCAGCCCCAGCGGGACGATCATCCAGATGAACAGCAGCCCGACCGCCGGCGTCAGAAGCGAGCGCGCAAGGAACTGCGTCTGCCGGGTTGCCATTCTTGGCGCTCCGCTCGGAGGATGAAGGGCGGCCATCCCGCAAGGATGGATGGCCGCAAGTTTGAGCTCAGGGAGAGCCCGGGTTTACTTGATGTAGCCGGCGCGCTTCATTTCGCGTTCGGTAGCGGACTGCGCAGCCGTGAGTGCTGCATCGACCGTCATCGATCCCGCAAGCGCCGCCGAGAACTGCTGGCCCACCTGGGTGCCGATGCCCTGGAATTCAGGGATGGCGGCGTATTGCACGCCGACGTAGGGAACGGGCTTCACCGTCGGCTTGTTGGGATCGGCGGCGTCGATCGAGGCCAGCGTCAGTTTCGCGAACGGCGCGACCTTCAGGTACTCATCGTTCTGGTAGAGCGAGGTGCGCGTGCCCGGCGGCACGTTGGCCCAGCCCTCCTTCGACGCCACCAGCTTGGTGTAGTCCTTGCTAGTTGCCCAAGCGATGAACTTCTCGGCGGCTTCCGTCTTCTTGGAGCCGGCAGGGATTGCGAGATTCCAGGCCCACAGCCAGTTGGCGTTCTTGCCGAGCCCAGTGTTGGGCGCGAGCGCGAAGCCGACCTTGTCGGCGACCTTGGACTCCTTGGGGTTGGTGACGAAGGACGCCGCGACCGTGGCGTCGATCCACATCGCGCATTTGCCGGCGTTGAACAGCGCCAGATTCTCGTTGAAGCCGTTGGAGCTGGCGCCGGGAGGCCCGGCTTCCTTCATCAGGTTGACGTAGGTCGTGAGTGTCGTCTTCCATTCCGGCGTGTTGAACTGCGGCTGCCACTTTTCGTCGAACCAGCGCGCGCCATAGGAATTGGCCATCGCCGAGAGGAACGCCATGTTCTCGCCCCAGCCTGCCTTGCCGCGCAGACAGATGCCATAGGTGCCGGCGCTCTTGTCGGTGAGCTTCTTGGCCGCGTCGATCACGAAATCCCAGCTCGGCTTTTCCGGCATTTTCAGGCCGGCCTTCTCGAACAGATCAGTGCGGTACATCACCATCGAGCTCTCGCCGTAGAACGGGGCGGCGTAGAGCTTGCCGTCGGCGGAGACCGCGTCCTTGATCTTGGGCAGGAGGTCGGCGACGTCGTAATCGGCGCCGAGGTTGGCGAGCGGTACCAGCCAGCCCTTCTTGGCCCAGATCGGCACCTCGTACGTGCCGATGGTGAGGACGTCGAACTGGCCACCCTTGGTGGCGATATCGGTGGTGACGCGCTGGCGCAGCACGTTCTCCTCCAGCGTCACCCATTTCACGGTGATGTCAGGGTTCTTCTTGGTGAACTCACCCGTCAGCCCCTGCATGCGGATCATGTCGCCATTGTTGACGGTGGCGATCGTCAGGGTCGTTTCGGCCGTCGCCGGGACGGCCAGCAGCAGGCAAGACGCGCCGCAGACGGCGCCCAGGACATGTTTCACGGTGACCTCCCCTCAATTCGCGTTTTGGGCATATGCCCACGCGTTGGGCGTATGTTCAGCGCAAGGGCGGCACGTTGTCAAGCAGGCGCGTGGGCATTCCAGCAACTTGTGAGTGCTGCGGTGCGGGAAGGATGGGGAGGTTTTGCTTCACCCACGGCTGCCGTCCTCCGCGAACGCGAAGCATCCAGTGTGGTAGGCACGCGAAGCGTGAGCGCTTTACCGCTCCAGAATCGCCCTTGCCGTCGCTTCGTCGGTGATCAGGCCGTTGATCAGGCCCCCGCTCAAGGCCGCAGAGATCGCCGCCACCTTGGCCGCGCCCACCGCCGCACCGATCGTGGTGGTCTTCGCCGGCACTTCCGGCGGAATGCTGGTGAGGCGCTTGTTGGTGCCGGCCTTGAGCAGGCGGCCCTTGGCGTCATAGGCCCAGCCGGTGATCTCGCCGATGGCGCCCAGCCGCATCATCTCGAACAATTCGTCGCGGGTGACGAAGCCGTCGATGTGCACCTGCGCCTTCTGGTCCATCTGGCCGATGCCGACAAGGCGCAAATCCGCTTTGGCTGCGACCGCTTTCACCTTCGCAATCGGCTCGATGCGCACCATCCTGTTGCGCTCGTCCTCCGACGACATCAGGAACGGCAGCGGCATCGGATAGTGTCGCGCGCCGGTGCGATCGGCGAGCCGGCCAACGGTGTCGTAGAAGCTCGCCGAGCCGTCGGCGGAGATGTTGCCGACCAGCGAGACGATCTGGTGATTGGGCCGCTCGATCGGCGTGACGCGCTCGACGGCGGCACGCACCGCCCGGCCCGTGCCGAGCGCGACGATCACGGGCGTCTCCGAACGCAGCGTGGAATCGAGCAAATTGGCGCAGCGCTCGGCGATTCCAGCCACCGCCTGCGGCGCGGCCGGATCGGCCGGCACCACCTCGCAATGAACGAGGTCGAACCGTTGCTTCAAGCGCGCCGCCAGCTCCATGCAGGCTGCGATGGGGTGCTCGAGCCGGAAGGTGATGAGCCGCTCGGCGAGGCACAACGAGACCAGCCGCTGCGCCGAGGCCCGCGACACCTGAAGCATCTTTGCGATCTCGTCCTGTGTGTGACCGGCAATGAAATAGAGCCAGCCGGCGCGCGCGGCGTCGTCGAGTCTCGACTTGTCGTTCTCGGCGGCCATGCGCGCTCACACCTCCCAGAGATCGCTCATATGTGTAAAGACCCGATCGGCCCCGGCGGCCGATAATATAGCCCGGCCATCGCGGCTGCGATAATGGCCGCCGCCGACAAATCCCCAGACGGTCATGCCGGCCGCCTTACCCGCCTGCACGCCGCTGACGCTATCCTCGATCACCAGCGTGCGCGATGGCGGCGTGCGCATGCTCTCGGCCGCATGAAGAAAGAGATCAGGCGCCGGCTTGCCGTGCCTGACCATCTGCGCGGTGTAGATCCGATCGCCGAAATATGCCCGAAGACTGGTGACGTCGAGCGAGAGCGAGACGCGGTCGAGATCGCTCGACGAGGCCACGCAGAACGGCACGGTCAGTCCGGAGATCGCCGCCTCCACCCCGGGAATCGGCGCGAGCGAGGCGGCAAAATTCTCCAGCACACGCGACTTCAGTCGGGGCGGGAAGGCGTCCGTCAGCGAGTGCCCGAGATCGCGATAATGCTGCTCGACGGCCTTGGTGCTGCGTCCGAGAAACAGCTCGAGCGCCTGCTCCTCGCTGAGCACGAGACCGAATTCCGCCAGGACCTCGGACAGGCAGCGGCAGCTCAAGAGCTCGCTGTCGACGAGCACGCCGTCGCAGTCGAAGATGATCAGATCGGGATTTGGCCGGCTCTGGTCCATCCGGACATTCGATCATATACCCAAGCCGTGAGCAATAGCCCAACGTCGAGTTGCATGAACCGCCTCAGTGGGCCACCTGCCGGTAGATCGCCGGCAGTGCCGCGGGCAGTCGCTTGATGTTGCCGACGATCGCATAGCCGCTGCGCCCGAACAGGGCCGGAAAATAGGATTGCGCCGCCGCGTCGATCGTTACGCCGAACACCGCGATCCCGAGCCGGCGCGCTTCCTGCACGGACTTTCTGGTGTCTTCGACCGCAAAGCGCCCTTCATAGTGGTCGACGTCGTTCGGTTTGCCGTCGGTGAGGACGAGCAGCAGCTTCTTGCGCTGCGGCTGGCGTGCAAGCTCGGCGACGGCATGCCGTACCGCCGCACCGATCCGCGTGTAATAGCCGGGCTTGAGCGCGCCAATGCAGCGCTCGACCACGTCACTCATCGGCTCGCCGAACGCCTTAACCGTCTCGAGCCGCACCCAGGAGCGCCGGCGCGAGGTGAAGGTCAGGATGCTGTGGTGATCGCCGCAGGCGGATAGGCCGTGGGCAAGCACGAGCAGCGCCTCCTTCTCGACGTCGAGCACGCGGTAGCCATTGGCCCAGGCGTCCGTGGAGAGCGAGACGTCGACCAGCAGCGTGACAGCGAGATCGTGACCTTGCGGGCGCATCGCCACGTGGACGCGATCAAGACCGCTGCTGCTGCCGGCGCGGAGATCGCACCGCGCACGCACCAGCGCGTCTAGATCCAGATCATGCCCGTCGGCCTGAGCCCGCATCAACTCATGGCGCGGCCGCAGGACCTCGAAGCGGCGGCGCACCTGGCGGATGTGCCGGCGCATGGTCTCGTCGGGCGTCCAGCTTTCCCCATTCTCGGGGGCGGCAGATGCGAGTACGCGGCAATGATCCGGCAAATAGGAGCCGCTGCGATAATCCCATTCTGGATAGGTCAGGTCCGCAGTCAAGCGCGAGGCATCGAGGGCCTCCGGCGGGAGGTCGAGATCAAACTTGAACCGGCCCGCCGGCTTGCCGCTGCGGCGGCTGAGCGTTATCTCCTCGAGATCGTCCGCCGCCTTCTGCGCATCCTCCTCCTCACTGTCATCGGTGGGGCGGTCGACATTGACCATCTCGGCCATCGCGAGAATTTTCTCGAAGCGGTTGAGTACGAAGGGATCGCGGCGATTGGCGCCGTCCTCGCGCTCGCGCACGGCAAAGTGCTTGCGATTGTCCTCGCTCGCGGCCTCCGCACCATCGGCGCATTCATCCACGCCCGCATGCGCAGGCGACAGCTCGCGGGTCCAGCAATCGCCCCACAGCGGGCACGGAAGCATCGAGCGATAGCCAGGCGACGCCTTGACCGGTAGCGGCTCCGTTCCCATCATCGCCGGCCACAGCTTGCCCACGGGAGCCTTTCCGGTTCCAAGTAGCGCCAGCACGATCTGCTCGACCTCCTGCTCGATGCGCGGCAAGGGGCGACGCGGCCTGGCTTCGGCAGTTGCTGCGGCGAGTTGCGCATAGTCGTCGACGAGGCCGGGAAATTGCGTGAGCACGAAGACCGCCGTCTCGCTGGCCCGGCGCAACACCAGAAGATCCCGCCGCAGCGGATCGGATTCGGTGATGGTTTCGATCGGCGCGGCTGCGAACCATGCCGCGAGCCAGCGATAGAGCGCTGCATTCAGCGCGTTGTCGGGAAAGATCGCGATGCTTTCAGGAAGGAAGATGGAGGTGGCATCGCGGCCCGGCTGCTCCAGGCGCTCGTCACCGAGACCGATGCGTTGCCGCCAGCCGAGCCGATGCCCGGACTTGCGCGCGCCGGCACCGGCGATCTGCACACCCGCCTCACCGCCCAGCGCGCGGAACATCACCGCGAGCCTGTTTCTCATTTCCGCAAGCGAGACCGCATGCTCGGCATGAACCGGATAGCTGGCGGTGCCACCGACCATGCGGTGCCAGGCGCGGCCGACGGTCTCTTCCAGTTCGAGGAAATCGAGCATCGGAGCCGCCTCAGCCGATCACGGCACGCGCGACGTCCAGCAGCGCCGCCTTGACATCGGCATCGTCGGTCAGCGGCTCGATCATGCCAGCGAGCACGGCATCGGCCGTCGGCATGCCGGCCGCAATCAGGGTCGCGCAATAGACGACGAGCCGGGTCGAGACACCCTCCTCCAGGTCGTGGCCCTTCAGCGCGCGCAGCCGGCCAGCCAGCCCGACCAGCGGCCGCACGCGCTCCGGCGATAGTCCGCTCTCGGCGGCGACCACCGCAATCTCCTGCTCCGGCGGCAGGAAGCCGAACTCGATCGCGACAAAGCGCTGCCGCGTCGACGGCTTGAGCGCCTTGAGCAGCGTCTGATAGCCTGGATTGTAGGAGACGACGAGCATGAAGCTGTTCGGCGCGGCAAGCTGCTCGCCGGTACGCTCCAGAGGCAGGATGCGGCGATCGTCGGTCAGGGGATGCAGCACCACCGTTACGTCCTTGCGCGCCTCCACGACCTCGTCGAGATAGCAGATGCCGCCCTCGCGCACCGCCCGCGTCAACGGGCCGTCGCTCCACACGGTATCGCCGCCCCTGAGCAGATAGCGGCCGGTGAGATCGGCCGCGGTGAGATCGTCGTGGCAGGCGACGGTGTGCAGCGGCAATCCCAGCCGCGCCGCCATATGCGTGACGAAGCGCGTCTTGCCGCAGCCGGTCGGCCCCTTCAGCAGCACCGGCAGCTGATTGCGCCAAGCGTGCTCGAACAGCGCGCATTCGTTGCCACTGGCAATATAGGCGGGCGGCTGAGGTTCGGGCTTCGCCACGGCGAGAATTGCTGCATTCATGGTCTTTCTCCGGAATTCACATAGTGACGGCGGCCGCAGCGAGCCACGGCCGCCTTTGCGCGCTCACTCGGCCGGCTGCAACGCGCCGGGGATGACCGGCTGACGGGCGCGACCGGGCACAAGCACGGCCCACACGAACATCAGCGCGGAGATCGCGACGAACACGCCGGACCCCAGCCGGACCCAGTAAAACATCGCGAGCTGGTCCTGCACGTCCATGTAGCCCTGGCCGAGCACGCGCTGGAGATGGACCTGGACCACGCCGGCGAAGGTCAGCGCGAAGGTCATCACCATCATGGTGGTGCACATGATCCAGAAGCTCGCCATGGAGAGCCATTGATTGTAGGGCGCACGCCCTCTGATCTGTGGGATTGCATAGGCCATCACGGACAGGTTCAGCATCACATAGGCGCCGAAGAAGGCGAGATGGCCGTGCGCGGCGGTAACCTGGGTGCCGTGGGTGTAGTAGTTGACCGAGGACAGGGTGTGCAGGAAACCCCAGACACCGGCGCCGAGGAACGCCATGACCGAGCAGCCGACCGACCACAACAATGCAGCGCGGTTCGGGTGCTTGCGGCCGGCCTTCCAGGTCATCTGCACCGTGAAGATCACCATGGTGAAGAACGGCGCGACCTCGAGCGTGGAGAACAGCGAGCCGATCCACTGCCAGTAACCGGGCGCGCCGATCCAGTAGAAATGATGGCCGGTGCCGAGGATGCCGGAGAACAGCGCCAGCCCGATGATGACGTAGAGCCACTTCTCGACCACTTCGCGGTCGATGCCGTTGAGCTTGATCATGAGATAAGCGAGCACGGAGGCCATGATCAGCTCCCAGACGCCCTCGACCCAGAGATGAACAACATACCACCAGTACATCTTGTCGACCGCGAGATTTACCGGGTTGTAAAAGGCGAACAGGAAGAAGATCGCAACGCCCCACAGCCCGAATAGCAGGATGTTGGTGATCGTGGTCTTACGGCCCTTCAGCGCCGTCATGGTGACGTTGAACAGGAACATCAGGCAGACGACGACGATGCCGACCTTGATGATGAAGGGCTGTTCGAGGAATTCGCGGCCCTCGTGGTATTGGAAGAGATAACCGACCACAGCCACACCCGCAGCACCGAAAAACATCCAGAACTGGATCTTGGCCAGCAGCGGGCTGTAGAGCTCTGTCTCGGTTTCCTCGGGCAGCAGGAAGTAGGTCGCGCCCATGAAGCCGATCAACGACCACACGATCAGCGCGTTGGTGTGGATCATCCTGACGACGTTGAACGGCAGCAGGGTCGACAGCGTGTTGGGCAGGACGTAGATCGTTCCAGCGACGAGGCCGAATAGGACCTGCGCCACGAACAGGGTCAGCGCGCCGTAGAAATACAGCATCGCGACTTTCTGGGTCTGATATTTCATCTCAGGCTCTCTGTCTTGAGGGATTTCAGGAAGCGATGCGCTCAGCCCGCCTTGTTCGGCGGCCACTCTTGGCGCTTGATCTTGCTGGTCCATTGCAGGAAGTCGGCGAGATCATCGAGCTCCTGGTCGGTGAGGTTGAATTGAGGCATCTGCCGGCGGCCCGGTGCGCCCGAAGGCTGCGACTGCATCCAGGCCTTCAATGTCTCGCGCGCGGCGGCCGGATCCTCGTTGCCACCCCAGCGATCCCAGACATTGCCGACTTCAGGCGCAAAGTAGGCGCCCTCGCCCAGCAGGGTATGACAGTTGATGCAAGAATTCTTCTCCCAGACGTGCTTGCCGCGGGCAACCGAAGACGTCAGCGTGGCTGCGTCGGTCGATGTCGTGGCCATGTAGTAATGGCTGTGCGCCGTTAGCCCTATGAAGATGGCGAAGAAAAAGGCCGAGCCGCCGTAGAAGACGTTTCGAGCGGCCGACTTGGTCAGGCGTTCAGCCATTGCCAATCCTTTCCGGTTGATTCCTGCGAAATTGCGATGGTGTGATTTATTGCCGCTTTGCCCGGCCCGTTCTTTGTCAGGGCGCAATGAGCGCGTCAGATCAGGGCGACGAGCGCCGAGGCGAGCCAGGCAAGCAGCAGCACGATGAGGATCCAGCTCGCGACGAGACCGCGCCAGAGTGCGGGGACGGCGCGAATATCCATGAAGTCGAGCGCGATGCGATGCCCCTTGAGCGCGGCGAAGGCAAGCAGCAGAGCGTTGCCGAGCAGCGCCCGTGGTATTAGCGGCGGCAGCAGGACGGTCGCAAGCGCAAGGCCGATCAAGGCGATCCAGGTGACGTCGACACTATCTGGCATGGTCATTTCACCAGATACAGGATCGGGAACATCACGATCCAGACCAGATCGACCATGTGCCAGAAGGCCGTTCCCGTCTCGACGCCTGATATCCCGGCACGGCGGCAGACCACGGCGAGAATGATGATGCCGAGGCCAACGTGCAGGAGATGAAAGCCGGTCAGCAGGAAGTAGAGCGTGAAGAAGGGATTGGTCTCAAGCCCGACCCCGCGCCCGGTTTCTTCGGCGTACTCTGCGAGCTTGATCGCGATGAAAAGGCAGCCGAGCGCCATGGCGCCGAGAAGCCAGTATCGTGTCGTTGCCCGTTGTCCATTCCGCACGGCCTTGGTCGCCCGGGCCGCCGCCCAGCCGCTGGTCACCAGCACGACGGTGTTGAGGCCGGCGAGATGCGAATCGAGCGTGGCCTGCCCGGCCGCGAACACCGCGGGGTGAATCGCGCGGGCGACAGAGAAGGCGCCGAGGAGCAGGCCGAAGGCGACGAGTTCGCTGAAGATCAGCACCCAGATCATGGGATCGCCGGGGAGATCCTGCAGGATTCCCCAGCCTGTTTCCTGCTGTTCGCACTCGGCCGTCGACATCGTCTTTCTGGATCAGGACGCCGGTCAGACTTAGCTCGGCCACCCGGTTCCGAATTTGTTGCCGGACAAACTGGAGGACTGCAGGGCTCCTGTTTGCGCCGACACAACGTTCAGCCAGCCGTTTCGCGGTACGAACCGGCTCAGAGCTTCACGGAGCGCCGGACGATCCCATGAGCGATGCACAGATCGGGCTGATGACCGCAACACCCATCATCATTGCCTTCGCCATCGCGCTCAGGCGCATGGGCGTGCTGTCGACGGTGGGAACCGTATCGGCGGTGGGGCTCTCGATCGGGATCGCGACCGTGCTGTTCACGACGCAATCACCGCTGCCGTAGTGCTTAGGACCGTAGCCCGATGCAGCGCAGCGCAATCCGGGAAATCTCACCAAGCGCAGAGACCCGGATTACGCTGCGCTGCATCCGGGCTACGAAGCGCTACCGCCGCTGATTGTACACGTCGATGCACACCGCGCCCAGCAGCACCAGGCCCTTGATGACCTGCTGATAGTCGATGCCGATGCCAAGGATGGACATGCCGTTGTTCATCACGCCCATGATCATGGCGCCGACCACGGCACCGCCGACCCGTCCAACGCCGCCATAGGCCGAGGCGCCGCCGATGAAGCAGGCGGCGATGACGTCGAGCTCGAAGCCGAGGCCGGCCTTCGGGGTCGCCGTGTTGAGCCGCGCGGCGAAGACGAGGCCGGCGAGCGCGGCGAGCACGCCCATGTTGACGAAGGTGAGGAAGGTCAGCCGCTCGGTCTTGATGCCAGACAGGCTCGCCGCCTTGGCGTTGCCGCCGACGGCGTAGATCTGCCGGCCGATCACGGTGCGGCGGGTGACGAAGCCGTAGAGCGCGATCAGCGCAGTCATGATCACCAGCACGTTGGGCAGGCCGCGATGCGAGGCGATCAGATAGGTGAAATAGAGCACGGCGCAGGCGAGCAAGATGCTCTTGCCGAGGAAGAACGCATAGGGTTCGACCTCGATGCCGTGCGACTGCTCGCGCGACCTTCCCTTGGCGCTGGCATAGACGAGCCCGAGCGCGAGAACGGCGCCGATCAGCATCGAGGTCGGATGCAGCGTGCCGGCCTCCGGCAGCAGTTCCGGAATGAAACCCGAGGACAGCTTCTGGAAGGTCGCCGGGAACGGCCCGAGCGACTGGCCCTGCAACACCGCGAGCGCCAGGCCCTTGAACACCAGCATGCCCGCCAACGTCACGATGAAGGAGGGGATCTTGAAATAGGCCACCCAATAGCCCTGCGCCGCACCGATCGCGCCACCGAGCGCGAGGCAAGCGATGAAGGCGAGCGTATAATCGACCTTGTAGGTCACCATCAGCAAGGCCGCCACGGCGCCGATGAAGCCCGCGACCGAGCCGACCGAAAGGTCGATATGGCCGGTGACGATGACCAGCAGCATGCCCAGCGCCATGATGACGATGTAGCTGTTCTGCAGCACCAGGTTGGTGAGGTTGAGCGGCTGCAGCAGCGTGCCGCCGGTCACGACCTGGAAGAACAGCATGATTGCAACCAGCGACATCAACATGCCGTAATTGCGCAAATTGTTCTTGATGAAGCTGCCGTGCCGGCGCTCCTCGGGCAGCGAAACCGTCTTGTCGGTCATAGCTGCGATCCTCCCATCTCCGCGGCCGCGGGCGCGGCGTTCCCAATGCTTCGTTCGTTGCGCATGATGGCGCGCATGATCTTTTCCTGTGTCGCCTCTGAGCCCTTGAACTCGCCGACGAAGGCGCCGTCGTTCATGACGCAGATGCGGTCGCAGATGCCGAGCAGCTCGGGCATCTCCGAGGAGATCACCACGACGCCGCGGCCGGCTTCCGCAAGCTCGTTGATGATACAGTAAATCTCATATTTGGCACCGACGTCGATACCCCTGGTCGGCTCGTCCAGAATCAGGACCTTCGGGTCGGTCATCAGCCATTTCGACAGCACGACCTTTTGCTGGTTGCCGCCGGAGAGCTGGCCGGTCTCCTGGTAGACGTCGGAGCAGCGGATGCGCATGCGGTTGCGGTAGTCGCTGGCGACCTTGAGCTCGGCGATGTCGTCGATCACCCTGCCAGGTGCGACCTGGTCGAGGCTCGCCAGCGTAATGTTCTTGCGGACGTCGTCGGCGAGGATCAGGCCGAGCTGCTTGCGGTCCTCGGTGACGTAGGCAAGGCCGGCGTCGATCGCGGCGGCGACGCTCGGCAGCGCGATCTCACGGCCTTCGAGCCGGATAGTGCCGCTGATATTGGTGCCCCAAGAGCGGCCGAACAGGCTCATGGCGAACTCGGTGCGCCCTGCCCCCATAAGCCCGGCAATGCCCACGACCTCGCCGCGCTTGACACCGAAACTGACGTTCTTGATCACCTGCCGCTCGGGATGGATGGGGTGATAGACCGACCAGTTCTCGACGTCGAGCACGGGCTCGCCGATCTTCACGTTGCGCTCCGGGAAGCGGTGCGCCATGTCGCGGTTGACCATGCTGCGGATGATGCGATCTTCCTGGATCTGCTCGGCGTGGCAGTCGATGCTGTCCACCGTGCGGCCGTCGCGCAGCACGGTGATGTGGTCGGCGACCTTGGCAACCTCGTTCAGCTTGTGCGAGATCAGGATCGAGCCGATGCCCTGCTCGCGGAACGTCATCAGCCGTTCGAGCAGCGCGGCGCTGTCGGCCTCGTTGAGACTCGCGGTCGGCTCGTCCAGGATCAGCATCCGCACCCGCTTGGACAGCGCCTTCGCGATCTCGACAAGCTGCTGCTTGCCGACGCCGAGATCGGTGATCAGCGTATCCGGCGATTCCTTCAGGCCGACCTGCGCCAGCAGCTCGCGCGTGCGCCGGTAGACCTCGTCGCGGTCGATCACCCCCAACTTCGACGGCGGATGCGACAGGAAGATGTTCTCCGCGATCGACATCAGCGGGATCAGCGCCAGCTCCTGATGGATGATGATGATGCCCAGCGCCTCGGAATCATTGATGTCGCGGAAGCGGCGCTCCTCGCCCTCGAAGACGATGGTGCCCTCGTAGCTGCCGTGCGGATAGACCCCGCTCAGCACCTTCATCAGCGTCGACTTGCCGGCGCCGTTCTCGCCGACGAGCGCATGGATCTGCCCGGCGCGAACCGAGAAGTTGACGTCGCGCAATGCCTGCACGCCGGCAAAGCTCTTGCTGACGTTGCGCATCTCCAGCATGGCGGTCATGGCTTTGGTGTCCCTTGCGTTACTTCGTCTCTCCCCGCGTGCGGGGAGAGGTTGACTGATATCGCTGCATCCACATCGTCATTGCGAGCGCAGCGAAGCAATCCAGACAATTTCCGCGGTGGCAGACTGGATTGCTTCGCTGCGCTCGCAATGACGGAGTGCATTCCAACCACTGCCCGTATGGAAAGAGGCCCCTCACCCTAACCCTCTCCCCGCAGGCGGGGAGAGGGGAAAAAGAGAGAGTCTTACTGGAACTGCGACTTCTTGTAGTAGCCGCTGTCGACCAGGGTCTTCTCCCAATTGTCCTTGTAGACCACAACCGGCTTCAGCAGATAGGACGGCACGGTCTTGACACCATTCTCGTAGGTCTTGGTGTCGTTGACGGTGACCTGCTTGCCGGCGAGCGCGGCGTCGACCATGTCGGCGGTCACCTTGGCGAGGTCGCGGGTGTCCTTGAAGATGGTCGAGTACTGGTCGCCGCGCAGCATCGCCTTGATCGAGGGCACCTCGGCATCCTGGCCCGAGATGATGGGCATCGGCTGGCCGGCACTGCCGTAGCCGACGCCCTTCAGCGAGGAGATGATGCCGATCGAGAGGCCGTCATAGGGCGACAGCACGGCGTTGACCTTCTTGTTGCCGTAGTAGGCGCTGAGCAGGTTGTCCATGCGGGCCTGCGCAGTGGCGCCGTCCCAGCGCAGGGTCGCGACCTTATCCATGCCCATCTGGCCGGACACGACGACGAGCTTGCCGCTGTCGATATACGGCTTCAGCACGCTCATGGCGCCGTTGTAGAAGAAGTAGGCATTGTTGTCGTCGGGCGAGCCGCCGAACAGCTCGATGTTGAAGGGGCCCTTGCCGTCCTTCAGACCGAGACCTTGCACGATCGATTCCGCCTGGAGCACGCCGACCTGGAAGTTGTCGAAGGTCGCGTAATAGTCGACGTTCGGCGTGCCGCGGATCAGGCGGTCATAGGCGATCACGGTGATGCCTTTTGCTTTCGCCTGCTTGAGCACGTCGGACAAGGTGGTACCGTCGATCGCGGCGATCACCAGCGCCTTGGCGCCCTTGGTCACCATGTTCTCGACCTGGGAGAGCTGGTTCGGGATGTCGTCCTCGGCATATTGCAGGTCGGTGTTGTAGCCGCGCTCCTTCAGCACCTTGACCATGTTGTTGCCGTCGTCGATCCAGCGCGCCGAGGACTTCGTCGGCATGGCGATGCCGACCGTCGCCTTCTGGGCGAAGGCAGCGACGCCTGTGGCCATCGTGGCGGCACTGGCCAACGCCAGCGCGAGAAATGTTGTCTTCAGTTTCAGCATGTTTCACTCCCTTTGGGTGTCAGACTTTCTTCGTGGTGTCGAGAACGACGGTCGTGTACGGCTTGGGCCTCCTATGCGAGCTTGACGTCGGGTTCCGCGCGTCCGCGCGCGGCTGCTTCGAGCAGAAAGGTGCAGCCGGCTTGCGGATCGGCAGCGCGTGCCGCCGTGTCCATATCCTGCCAGGCCGACGTGACGAGCAGGCGCGACAGGTCGGGGCCGACGAAGGCGGGGCAGCTCGCCTGCTTCGCCGGCACGCTAAGCGAACGCAGGCGCTCGCCTTGCGGCGAGTAGACGTCGATCCGGCTCGCGCCCCAGCACGCATTCCAGATCTGCCCGTCGGCGTCGCATACTGAACCGTCGAGACCGCCGATGCCGCTGTGGCGCAACAGCACCTCCGGCTCGCCGCGCGGCAGGCCGGTCGCGGGGTTGAGCGGCACGGCATAGAGCACCGCACGCGGCGTGTCGGTGAAGTAGCCGGTGGCGCCGTCGGGCGAGAAGCAGATCGAATTGGGAATGCTGATGCCGGGAAACAGCGTCGAGATCTTGCCGCGATGAAGCGCGTAGATCGCGCCCGCCTTCGGCTCGGCTTTCTTGCCCATAGTGCCGATCCAGAACGTACCCGATTGATGCACGCGGCAATCGTTCGAGCGCGTCATCGGATTGTCCGCTTCGAGCGGACAGAACAGCGTCATCGAACCATCAGCGAGCTTGCGAATGTAGAGGCCATCTTCGGCGACGATCAGCTGCCGCTCGGCGTCGATACGCCCCAGCGCGCTCGCCATCCGCCCGAGCGCGTGGCTGCGGACAGTGCCGGTGCCGAGTTGCGCCTCGAACAGCTTGCCTTCGCGAATGTCGAACCACCACGCCATATCCGTGGTCACGTCATAGGTCGGACCTTCGCCGAGATGGCAAGGATGATCCGAGAGGACAGTCGTCGGCACCTGCTCCATCATGGCGACCTCACTGAAAAGCGATAGACCGTGTGATGGCGATAGACCGCGCCGGGATCGAGGCGCGGGCTCGGGAAATCCGGCCGGTTCGGCGCGTCGGGCCAGATGTGCGGCTCCAGGCACATGGCGTCCGATTGCCGGATCAGCTTGCCGCCCTTGCCGGACATCGTACCGTCGAGATAATTGCCCGAATAGGCCTGAAGTCCGGGCTGATCGGTGAACAGCTCCATGATGCGCCCGGAGCGCGGCGCCTCCAGCCGCGCCGCGAGCGCAAGCTTGCCGTCGCGCCCGAGGCAGTAGGTGTGGTCGTAGCCCCTGCCGTTGCGTAATTGCGGGTCACCTTCGCGGATGCGCTCACCCACCGGCCACGGTTTGCGGAAATCGAACGGCGTGCCGGCCACGCTGCGCGGCGGCTCCGGCAGCGGAATGGCGGTGGGATCGATGGCGAGGAACTGCTCGGCGGCGACCATCAGGCGGTGGTCGAGAATGGACGTCTCTGACGTCGCACCCTCGAGATTGAAGAAGCTGTGGTTGGTCAAATTGACGACGGTCGGCCGGTCGGTCCGCGCTTCCATCAGCAGCGACAGCTCGGTCGGCCCGGTGATGCGATAGGTCACGCGAACGTCGAGCCTACCGGGATAACTCTCCTCGCCATGCGGGCTGACATAGGTGAGCGTCACCGCGGGCTCGGCGCCTTCGTCGATCTCCGCGATCTCCCAGAGCTTGCGATCAAAACCCTCGAGCCCGCCGTGCAACGCATTCGGACCGTTGTTGACCGCTAGCTGCACCGTCTCGCCTTGAAGCGAAAACTGTCCCTTGGCGATGCGGTTGGCATAGCGGCCGACGGTGGCGCCCAGAAACTTCCGTTCGGCGAGATAGCCGGCGAAGGCATCATGGCCAAGCACGACGTCGTCATATCCGCCGTTGGCATCCGGCGCGATCAACGCCTGCAGCACCGCGCCGTAGCTGATGATGCGCGCCTCGAAGCCGCCCTCCCCGCGCAGCACGACGCGCTCGACCTCGCGGCCGTCGGGCAGCGTCCCGAACACGTCTCTTGTGATTGTTGATGCGGCCATGCTCAATCCACAAACGGTTCGACGATCGTGCGCTTGCCGAGCAGGAAGGCGTCGGCGACGAGACGGAGCGGCGTCAGATCGACGTCACTTGCGCCGGTCACTGCGAGCGCGACGAAGCGTCGGTAGAGCCCGCGATATTCCTCATCTGGCCCTTCGGCAAGCACCTTGCCGTCGACGGCCATGCGCGCGCCACCGCTGGACAGCGTCAGCCGGCCCTGATCGGTGTCGACGAGGATATCCCAGCTCTGCGGCCCGGTCTGGCGGAAGTCGAACTCGGCGGTCACGGGCAGGCCGCTGATATCCGTCAGGTTCAGGTTCGCCGCGATCGGCGCCTGGCAATTGGCCGGAAAGGCCAGCTCGGCCGCGGTGACGAACACGGGCTTCGGCAGAATCCTGGTCAGGATCGACAGCGCATTGATGCCCGGATCGAACACGCCGAGGCCGCCGGGCTCCCAGATCCAGCCCTGCCCGGGATGCCAGACACGCACGTCCTCCTTCCAACTGATGTGAACGGATTTGATGTGCCGATCAGTGAGCCATTGCCGGGCCGGCTCCACCGCCGGCGCATGGCGCGAATGCCAGGTCGCAAACAATGTCCGCTTCGCACCCGCCGCCATCGCGATCAACGGATCAAGCTCGGCAACGCCGGTGCCCGGCGGCTTCTCCAGCATGACGTGCTTGCCGGCGGCGAGCGCCGCCGCGGCCTGGGCCCGCCGCACCTGCGGCGGCGTGCAGAGCGAGACCGCGTCGATCGGCGGCCCCTTCTGAAGCAATTCCTCGATGGTCGCAAAATGCGGCACCCCCTGCAGCGAGGCGTTGCGGCTCGCCACGGCGGCAAGCGTTGCGCCCGGTGTGGCGGCGATCGCCGCCACATGCTGGTCCCGCGCGATCTTGCCGAAGCCGACGATGGCGATGCGAAGGTCTGTCACGCTTGTTCTCCAGTGTCGGCCGACGGTGGCGGCTCGGCCGGGGCGGTCTCGATCGCCGTACTGTCATGGCGGCGCATGCCGTTGTGAATGACATAGACCATGGCCTCGGATGCGGCATGGGCATCGCCCGCGACGATGGCATCGACGATCTTCTGATGCCAGAGCAGCACGGTATCGCGATCCTCCGGCTCGACCGGAGCGCTGAGCAGGAAAGAGGCGCGCAGCGCTGCTTCAATGACATGCCCAATCGAGCGCATGAACAGATTGCCCGAGGCACGCGCCACGGCAACATGAAGCGCGAGATCTGCATCTGCAAAACCGACCGAGTCGGACGCTTCATGCCGCATCCGATCCATGCTGCGGCGCAGCTCGCTGATGTCTTGCTCGGATCGCTGTGTCGCCGCCAGCATCGCCGCGCGCGGCTCCACGGCGAGACGGATCTCGGCGAGGTCGTCAAGGAAGCGCTTGTCGATGCCGGCATCGAGGTGCCAGGCCAGCACGTCTGCGTCGAACATGTTCCAGGCACCTCGCTCGCGCACGACGGTGCCGACCCGCGCCTTGGTGGTGAGCAGGCCCTTGGCGACCAGCGTCTTGACGCTCTCGCGCAGCACCGGCCGCGACACGCCGAACATTGCGATCATCTCGGCATCCCCCGGCAGGCGCGTGCCTTCCGCATAGCGGCCGGCGATGATGTCGACGCCGATCGAACGCGCCACCTCCGCATGGTTGGAATGGGCCCGCCGCGTCGGGATGACGACGATCCGCGAGGTCATGACGCCGCTCCCGCATGCTTCGCCGCCGGCCGGCGCGCAAGCGCGACCAGCCCCTGCAGCAGGGCGATGAAGGCGAATAGAAGCACGCCCGAGGTGCGGGGGATCAGCAAGAGCTTTGGCGCGGTGCAGGAGGTCGACTTCATGCTGAGACGGACGTTTCGGCCGCGCGCCAGCCGGATTCCGATCCAATCTGCGAGAAGCCGATCGTGAGCTGGGCGCTGGCCGGCGTCGCGAGCAACAAGGCGGCCATGGCGCTGGTCGCACAGAGAGCTTTAGGGGGCATCAGGCGCGTCTCCCAAGGTGTTTTATCCGGGGGCGCCGATTGGTAGCATGGCACCCACAGGCCGGCCTTCGCGCCAGCGGCGGGCACTATTTCACGGAAGTTGAGTTCCGACTAGTCATATTATTTGACTATTTGGAGCAAACGCAGCGAGGTGGGGCGAGCGAGTTATGACACGTTCAGCGCGATTTTGCTCCCTTCATGCAACGGAGGGATGAAGAAATTAGGCGGCGCGATGGAGCCTCAGCTGTCAGCGGGGCGAAGGTGCGCCCCCGCTTGCGGGAGGCGAAGGGCAGCAGCGCTAGATCAGCTTCCGCTGCGCCAGGTTCTTCATTAGTGCGCCGATGCCGAACGTCCAGGGCTCGCACTCGTCGCTGGTGCGCATGCGGTTGACGAGCTTGCCGAGCTGAGGCGCTGCGATAGTGACAATGTCGTCGCGCTTGTGGGTGAATCCCTGCCCCGGCGCATCGCGATCCTTCACGGGTGCGAACATGGTGCCGAGGAACAGCACGAAGCCGTCAGGATATTGATGCACCTTGCCGATGGTCTGCGCGACGAGATCGGTCGGATCGCGGCTGATCTTGCTGATCGAGGAATGGCCGTCGAGAACGAAGCCGTCCGTCCCCATGACGTTCAGGCTGATGTCCAGCCTGCGCGCGTCGTCGAGCGTGAAGGTGTCGTCGAACAGGCGCAGCAGCGGACCAATCGAACAGGACGCGTTGTTGTCCTTGGCCTTCGACAACAGCAGCGCCGAGCGGCCCTCGAAGTCGCGCAGGTTCACGTCGTTGCCAAGCGCGCCCCCGACGATCTTGCCGCGGCTCGACACGAACAGCACGAGCTCGGGCTCGGGATTGTTCCAGGTCGATTTCGGGTGCAGGCCGGCATCCATGCCGGTGCCGACCGACGACAAGGTGGGCGCCTTGGTGAAAACCTCGGCATCCGGACCGATGCCGACCTCAAGATATTGGCTCCAGGCATTCTGATCGATCAGCACTTGCTTCAGGTGCATCGCCTGATCCGAGCCCGGCTTGAGCTTTGACAGATCGTCGCCGATCAGGCGCGTCACTTCTTTCCGGATCGCTTCGGCCGAGGCCGGATTGCCCTTGGCGCGCTCTTCGATAACGCGTTCCAGCATCGAGATCGCGAACGTGACGCCGGCGGCCTTCAGCGTCTGGA
Source organism: Bradyrhizobium yuanmingense (assembly GCF_900094575.1). Taxonomy (GTDB): domain Bacteria; phylum Pseudomonadota; class Alphaproteobacteria; order Rhizobiales; family Xanthobacteraceae; genus Bradyrhizobium; species Bradyrhizobium yuanmingense. The sequence continues at coordinate 331,976 of NZ_FMAE01000009.1, forward strand.
GATCGACGGGCGCGAGCAGCCAGGGCTTTTGGGGATCGCGCCCGTCCGGCGGGGTGTTGGCGACGATCGCCTCGAGATCACCGATGCGCTCGCCCTTGGTGGCGGCAAGCGCCTTGGCGGGATCGTCCGTCTCGCAGAGCGCGCTGATGGTCGGAAATTTTGCTGTGACGTCATACACGCCGTCACCGCGCACGGCGACGATGGCCGGACCGTTGACCTGCGGCAGCCAGACGCGGCCGACCAGCGTTCCCTTCGTGCCGTCCTCGGGGAGAAGGTCCTTTACAGTCAATGTCGTCATGGCCGCGTCCTCGCTGTTCTAAGGAATGGCCGCATTCGCAGCGGCCGTTCCCGTTAGCGAAGACCAATAAACGTCTGGCGCTGGAAGTCCAGAGCGGCGACGCGTCGTGCAATTAAGCCCCTGCCCGCGCCTTTCGCGCTGCAATCTGGTGCAGTGCCCAGCGCGCATTCTTGCGGACATCAGGATCAGGATCGTCGGCGATCACGGCCAGGAATGCCTCGCCGTCAGGGTGGCCGATCTCACCTAGCGCGGCGGCGGCCTCTTTGCGCAAATTCGCCTGGTCGTGATTGACGCAATTGCCGATCGGCCGCACCGCGCGTTCGATCTTCATCTTGCCAAGGCTGCGGATCGCCTTCAGCCGCACCTGCCAGAACTCGTCCGCGAGGCAGCCGACGAGCTGATCAGCCGCGATTGCACCATTCACGTTGAGACCCAGCGTCTCCGCTGCCATCTCGCGGACCATCCAGTCGGCATCCTTCAGCGCGCGGGTGATGGTCTCCGCCGCCGGCTTCATCTGCGAAAAGGCCAATGCGCTCACGGCGGCGCGGCGCACATGGGCATCGGGATCGTTGATCAGCGCGGTCAGCGCCGGAATGGATTCCTCCAGCTTGAGGAAGCCGATCACGCCGATCGCCTGCACGCGCACGGCGGCGTCAGGGTCCTGGAGCGCTTCCAGCGCGGGCTTGAGTGTATCCCTGCGCCGCAGTTCCTTCAGCGCGCGCAGAGCGCCCATGCGGACGAAAGCGTGGGTATGCCTGACCAGCGGCAGAATCGCGTCGGCGCAGGCGGGATCCTTGAATTCAGCCATGCTGTCGGCCGCAGCCGCCGCGACGATCCTCTCGGGATCGACGAGCAGCTTCACCAGCGCGCTTGCTGCCTCCGGTCCGTCGAACTCGCCGAGCGCCATCGCGACCTGCTGGCGCACACCGGCATCGGGATCGGTGACCATTTTGGCGAGATGTGCGACCGCGGCGGGATCGCCGGAATGACCGAGTGCAATGATGGCGACGCGGCGTTCGGCGGGATCGGCCGCCTGCAGCCGCTCGTCGGCGTCTTCGAGATCGTCATAGGATTCGAACGGGCTCGACATGATCACCTCAACAGATAGGGAATGTTGACGGTGACGGCGCCGGTCGGACAATCCGCTTCGCAGGGCATGCAATACCAGCACTCGTCATAGGCCATGTAGGCCTTGTTGGTCATGTCGCTGATGCGCAGCACGTCGAGCGGGCAGACATCGACGCACACCGTGCAGCCCTTGTCCGCGATGCATTTGGTGTCGTCGACCACCACCGGAACCGATGTCTGATAGGACGCGAGAGGCATGTGATGTCTCCTGTTGGCTATGTTCTGGTGGATCAGGCCGAGGCGCGAATGCGCTGCTTGTCGTAGAGGTCCTTCTCGTCGTCCGCGATCGGCACGACATAGGGCTCGACTGCGCGCTTCTCGCTGGTCATCCTGCCGTCCTGCTTGGACAGCAGCGTGTGGCAGAACCAGTTCTCGTTGTCCTTCTCCGGGAAGTCCGTCCGCCAGTGATAGAGACCCCAGCGGCTCTCTTCGCGGTAGAGCGAAGCGTGTGCGGCCATGTCGGCACAGTCCATGATCGACTGCACTTCGAGCGCGCGCAGCAATTCGTGCGCGTTGCGCGCGATCATGCGCTCCTGCATATCCTCACGCGCCTCGGCGAGCCGCCGCATGCCGAGCTCATATTTGCGCGTGACCTTCGGCGGCTGGAGATAGTCGTTGACCAGACGGCGGGTCTTGTACTCGATCTGGTTCGGCGGAATGCCGTCCTCGCGCTTGGTCGGCGCCATCACGCGCTCGCGTTCCATGGCGACGTCGGCCGCGTCGAATTCCGCGAAATCATGGTTGTCGGCGAACTCCATCGCGTCGATGCCTGCGACCGAGCCGTTGGTGAAGGCGCCGAGCATGTAATTGTGCGGGACGCTCGCCATGTCGCCGGCGGCATAGAGGCCGGGTACGGTGGTGCGGGCATTGTCGTCGACGAACACGCCTGACGCGCTGTGGCCGGAGCAGAAGCCGATCTCGGAGATATGCATCTCGATGGACTCACTGCGGTAGTCGACCCCGCGCCCCTGCTGGAACAGGCCGCGCGTCGGACGCTCGACCTTGTGCAGCGTGGATTCGATCTCGGAAATGGTGTCGGGGTGGAGATGCTTGAGCTGGAGGAACACCGGACCCTTGCCGGAGAGGAGCTCGTTGTAGAACTCCAGCATCATCTGGCCGGACCAGTAGTCGCATTCGATGAAGCGCGAGCCTTCGTTGTTTGCCGTATATGCGCCGAACGGGCCGGCGACATAGGCGCAGGCCGGGCCGTTATAGTCCTTGATCAGCGGGTTGATCTGGAAGCATTCGAGGTTCGCGAGCGCTGCGCCGGCGTGATAGGCCATGGCGTAGCCGTCGCCGGAATTGGCGGCGTTCTCGTAGGTGCCGAACATGTAGCCGGACGTCGGCAGACCGAGGCGACCGGCGGCGCCCATGCAGAGGATCACGGCCTTGGCCTTGATCACCAGCATCTCGGCGGTACGCGTATTGACGCTGATGGCGCCGGCAATGCGGCCGTCGCCCGATTTGACCAGGCGCGTCGCCATGTAGCGGTTGGAAATGAGGATGCGGGCGCGGCGGAGCTGGCGATACAGCGCCTTCTTCACGGTCTCGCCGTTCGGCATGGGCAGAACGTAAGTGCCGATGTGGTGCACCTTCTTGACGGCATAGTCGCCGTTCTCGTTCTTCAGGAAGCGGATGCCGAAACTGTCGAGCTCCTCGATGATGCTGTAGCAGTTCTGCGCGTATTTATAGACCGCCTTCTGGTCGACGATGCCGTCATTGGCGATGGTGATTTCCTTGGTGTACTGCTCGGGCGTCGCGTAACCGGGGATGACGGCGTTGTTGAGCCCATCCATACCCATCGAGATCGCGCCGGAGCGCTTGACGTTCGCCTTCTCGAGCAGGACGACATTGGCCTTCGGGTTCTTCAGCTTCGCCTTCAGTGCCGCCATCGGGCCGGCTGTGCCGCCGCCGATCACCAGCACATCGCAGGAAACTTCCGAAAGTCCGTCGACGATCTGATCTAGTGCCATCGCTTGCTCCTGGTTCGCCGATCCCGGCGCCTTTGCGTCAGATTTGTTCAGGGGGCGTCGCCGCGATAGCAATTAGTTGTCGCTGGGACGCGATTTGTAGCTCAGCGCTCGACGAAGGCTTTTTCGATGACGAAATGGCCGGGCTGGCTATGGTTGCCCTCGACAAAGCCGCGCGCCGCGAACATCGCGTGGAGTTCCTCGAGCATCGCCGGGCTGCCGCACAGCATGATGCGGTCAGTTTCGATGTCGAGGCTCGCTTGTCCGATATCCTCGAAGAGCTGGTTCGAGGCGATCAGGTCGGTGATGCGGCCGCGATTCCGGAACGGCTCGCGGGTGACGGTCGGGTAGTAGACGAGCTTGTCGCGGATCAAGGGGCCGAAGAATTCGTGATTGCGCAGGTCCTCGACGAGGTGCTCGCCATAGGCGAGTTCCGAGACCTGGCGGCAGCCATGGGCGAGCACGATGGTCTCGCAATTCTCATAGACGTCGGGGTCCTTGATCAGGCTGGCGAAGGGCGCCAGGCCCGTTCCGGTTGAAAGCAGCAGCAGGCGTCTTCCCGGAATGAGGTTGCCGGTGATCAGCGTGCCCGTCGCCTTGCGACCGACCAGGATGATGTCGCCTTCCCTTATCTTCTGAAGGCGAGAGGTGAGCGGGCCGTCCTGCACCTTGATCGAGAAGAATTCGAGCGCCTCCTCGTGATTGGCGCTGGCCATGCTGTAGGCCCGCATCAACGGCTTGCCCCCGACCTCCAGACCAATCATTGCGAACTGGCCGTTCTGGAAGCGGAAGCCGGGATCGCGCGTCGCGGTGAAGCTGAACAGGGAATCGGTCCAGTGCCTGACCGACAGAACCGTTTCCTTCTGAAATGCACTCATCGTCTCTCCTTGGTCATCGATGACGCGCAAGGTTTCGGAGAGAGGAGAGTCCGGCAATTCTGAAGTGAAATTCCCGGTGGATTAGTTTCACATTTCGCGTGGGTTGCTCGAAGAACAGGCTCGCGATCCCGCCCGCACCGGCAATTAGTTGCTATTCGTGCGTTCCCGTCTCGACGTAGAATGAAGTCAGAGGTTCGTCATGATAATGACATTGGTGGCACCGACCGTAGCCGGCTACGAAGCCAGCGCCGATCTCGCTTCGCTCCTGGTCCGCACGGCGCAGGACGACGCGCTCAGCGTTTCTGCCGAAACACTCCGCCTCTCCTGCAAATGCGCCCATTGCACCCGCGCCCGCTTCGACGGCCGCTTCCCCAAAGCGTTTCCGGGAATTGCGATCACCGACATCGGCGATCTCGGCTATGGGCTGAACATCTCGTTCTCGGATGGGCACAACCGGGGAATATATCCGAAGTCGTATCTGCTGAACTTGGCGGGGCGGTGACCCGGTCTTCGGTGTCGTTTCCCCGCGCGAGGCGTCTGCCCCCATCTGGCACGGACATTGCTCCTCTTTAGAACGATTTGAACGTTCGGGAGGCAGGCGATGTTGCAGGCGGCGAATGCGGTGCGCGGGGCTGTTCCCGCAGCGATACGGCCTGCCGGCAGCTCCTCGCTACTGCTCACCGAGAACCAGCAATGGATCGGCGGTCCACCACCGTTGATGGACAAGCTCTCACCGCGCGAGCGGGAGTTGGTGCTGAAGCAGGGCCGCCGCAAGGTGCTGAACCGCGGCCAGACGCTGTTCAGCCAGGGCGGCAAGCATGACGGCATCTGGCTGATCGAGAGCGGCCGCATCCGCGTGTTCTACACCTCGCCACTTGGACGCGAAATCACGCTGGCCTATTGGCATGTTGGCAATTTCGTCGGCGGTCCCGAAGTGTTCGAAGGCACCGTGCATCAATGGTCCGGCGTTGCCTCCAGTAATTGCAGCGTCGTGCACCTGCCCGGAAAGGAACTGCGGTCCCTTGCTACAGAGATCCCGAACCTCGCGATTGGCCTGATCGAAGGCCTGACGTTCAAGGGCAAATGCTATTCGGCGCTGGCCCAGATGCTGGGGACGCGCTCGATCACGCAGCGTCTCGCCCATCTCTTGCTGCATCTCGTCGAGCTCTACGGCGTCGAGGATGCCGACGGCACGGTGATCGCCGCGGCCTTCACCCACGCCGACATCGCCCACATGGTCGGCGCCACCAGGCAATGGGTCACGATCAGCCTGAAGCGGATGCAGGAGAAGGGAATCGTGCTGACCAAACGGTCGCAGATCGTGGTCTGCCGGACCGACATTCTCGAGGAGATGCGCGGCCAGGCGACGGATTGAGGGGGGCCCGCGACCATGGCCGATGCACAGGCAAGCGGCTTTATAGTGCAGGACTGCCCAAGGAGTATGCAATCAGCTTTTCCCGGCAACTAATCGACTGCGGCGGCCACTCCGGATTTGCCCTGCTTGCGCCCTCCCCCAATCATGGCACCCACAGCACATCCAACCGAATGAGGATGAGAATGGTCCGCCATCTTCCCACGCTCTCGATCGCGATGTCGGTGACGTCGCTGGCGCTGCTCGTCGCGCAGCCGGCTTCTGCGGAAACCGTCAAGCTCGGCATCGGAACGCAGGATACCACGACCAACACGGTCACCGCAGGCGTCGTCATCCGCCAATTGCAACTGCTCGAGAAGTACCTGCCGAAGGACGGCAAATACGCCAACATCAAGTTCGAGCTCGAATGGCAGAACTTCACCTCCGGTCCGCCCGTCACCAACGCGATGATGGCGAACAAGCTGCAGATCGGGATGATGGGCGACTATCCGCTCATCGTGAACGGATTCACCTTCGAGAGCAATCCGGAGAGCAAGAGCCGCCTCGTCGGCATCGCCGCCTACAGCCTGTCCGGCTCGGGCAACGGCCTCGTCGTCCACAAGGACTCACCCTATTACGACCTCGCCGATCTCAAGGGTAAGCTCGTCAGCGTGCCTTTCGGCTCCGCCGCGCACGGCATGGTGCTGAAAGCGATGCAGGATCGCGGCTATGCGTCCGATTTCTTCCAGCTCGTCAGCCAGAGCCCGGAGGTCGGCTCGACCAATCTGCAGGAGAAGAAGATCGACGGGCACGCCGATTTCGTCCCCTTCGCCGAGCTGTTGCCGTTCCGCGGCTTCGCGCGGAAGATCTTCGACGGCGTCGAAACGAACTTGCCGACCTTCCACGGCATCGTGGTTCGCACCGACTTCGCCGAAAAATATCCCGAGGTCGTCGTCGCCTATTTCAAGGCGCTAATCGCCGCCAATCAGTGGCTGCGTGCGGATCCCAAGCTGGCCGCCGAGAAGATCCAGGAATGGACCGGCATCAACAAGGAGGTCGTCTACATCTTCTTAGGGCCCAGCGGCAATATGACGACCGATCCGACGATCAAGCCAGCGCTGATCGATGCGGCCACGACCGACGTCAAGGTGCTACAGAATCTCGGCCGCATGAAGGAGTTCGATCCGAAGAAATGGGTCGACGACAAATACATCCGCAAGGCCTATGCCGAAATGAAGCTCGACTACGACGCCCAGCTCGCGAGCACCAACAACTATGAGATCTCGGGCGAGGACAGCTTCTGCAAGAAGCCCATCACCGATCCGCGCAAGGCGGGCGAAGTTTGGGTCGACGGTGCCGGCATCATGCCCTTCTCGTCCGCCAGCTGCACGCTCGGCGCCTATGCCGACTACAAGGCCAAGGGCAAGAAGATCAACGTCGCCTACGTCTTCGACACCACGCGCGGCATCAAGCTGTTCGCCGATCAGGCCTTCTTCGCCGTCGGCAATAGCGAGGTCGCCCCGTTCCTGCTGAAGAAGGACGCCGAAGCCTACGCTGCCAAGATCAGCGGCAAGGTGCTCGGCTTCGATGAAGCGATGAAGGCCGCCGTCGGCGGAGGCAAGACGTGAGCAGCCCCGCCCTCGTCAGACAGCCCGAGGACAGCATGCCGGCAACAGCACTTGCTGAGGCGGGCTCCGCGCCCGCCGCCATCATCCGGCCTTCGACGCCGCCTTCCTTCGCCACACTGGGGTTGCGCTGGTACCGGCTCAATCGGGCAGGTCTGCGCGCGGCGGCAATCGGCGTGATTTCGCTGCTCGCCTTTCTGCTGGTCTGGCATCTGCTCACGACCTATCGGGTCGTGTTCTTCGTGCGCTTCACCAACGTGCCCTCGCCGCTCGCGGTCTATGACAGCTTCATAAAGGCGATTCACGATCCCAAATTCCTGATGCACATCCTGCTCAGTTGCCGGCGCATCTTCATCGGATTCTCGCTCGCGGCGATCGTCGGCGTGCCGCTCGGCCTGATCATGGGGCGCTTCAAGCTGGTGCATGAGGTGATTTTCCCGGTCGCCGAAGTGCTGCGGCCGATCCCGGCAATCGCCTGGGTGCCGATGGCGATCATGCTGTGGCCGACCAACGAGCAGAGCATCGTCTACATCACCTTCCTCGGTTCGTTCTTCCCGATTCTCGTCAACACCCTGCACGGCATGTCGCTGGTCGACCCCGTGCTGGTACGCGCCGCACAATGTCTCGGCGCGCGCGAACGCTCGATCTTTCGGGAGGTCTATTTCCCAGCCTCGCTGCCGCACATCTTCACCGGCCTCACCGTCGGCATGGGCGTCGCCTGGGTGTCGCTGATCGCGGCCGAGATGATCTCCGGTCAGTACGGCATCGGTTACTTCACCTGGGAAGCTTATTCGCTGGTCCAATATGCCGACATCGCGCTCGGCATGATCGCGATCGGGGTGCTCGGCCTCGGATCGAGCCTGCTGATCCGGGGCGCGGGGCAATTGGTGATGCCGTGGAGATCGACATGAGCGAGGTGCTAGCGAACAGCCCAAAAGGCCACATCGAAGTCAAGAACTTCTCCCTCGCCTACGAGACCATCGAGGGCGCGGTGCAGGCTGTCACCGACACGCAGATCCATGTGCGGCCCGGCGAGTTCGTGTCGATCGTCGGCCCGTCCGGCTGCGGAAAGTCGACGCTGCTCAATGCGGTCGCAGGCTTCCTCAAGCCGACGACCGGTGTAGTTACCGTCGACGGCGAGCGGGTAAACGGTCCGAGCGCCGAACGCGGCATGGTGTTTCAGCAATATTCTCTTTTTCCGTGGAAAACCGTGCGCGAGAACGTCGAGTTCGGCCTGAAGATGCGCGGCATGCCGCGCTCGCAGCGCGAACGCGCCGCGCGCACGCTGTTGGGGCTTGCGGGACTCGAAGCGTTCGAAAAGCATTATCCGGAAAAGCTCTCCGGCGGCATGAAGCAGCGCGTCGGCATCGTCCGCGCGCTCGCGACGGGACCGAAAGTGCTGTTGCTGGACGAGCCCTTCGGCGCGCTCGACGCGCAGACGCGCGTCATCATGCAGCAGATCCTCACCAATATGTGGCAGCGGCTGAAGATCTCGGTGCTGTTTGTCACCCACGACATTGACGAAGCCATCTTCCTGTCCGACCGCGTCTATTGCATGACCGCGCGGCCGGGCTCGATCAAGGCGGAGATCCCGATCCCGCTGGAGCGGCCGCGGCAGCAATCGATGATGATGTCGTCGGAATTCTTGGCGCTCCGCCGCGGGCTGATGTCGCTGATCCGCGAAGAGAGCCTGAAGGCGATGGGCGGCGAGATCAACGACTTGGGCATGCAGGGGCTGAACATCGAGCTGCACGGCCACTCGCTCGCGGACGTGATCTAGGGCTCGGACTCAATTGATCCAATAGGCAACGATGGCGGCGAGATGGACGGCAGCCAAGAAGTTCGTGGCTAGTTTGTCGTAGCGAGTTGCGACACGCCTGAAATCCTTGAGGCGGCAGAAACAGCGCTCGATGACGTTGCGCCCCTTGTAGGCGCGTTTGCTGAAGCTGTGGAGAGTGACCCTGTTGGATTTGTTTGGAATGACGGGCTTGGCACCACGATCGACGATTTCGGCTCGAAAGCCATCGCCGTCGTACCCTTTGTCGCCAATGAGGGCAGACATGGGTGGCGCGAGTTCCAAAAGGGCTGGCGCTGCGGCAATATCAGCGTCCTG
>NZ_FMAE01000033.1 GCF_900094575.1 Bradyrhizobium yuanmingense
CGCCCAGTCCTGGCACGCGAACGGTATGCTCCCGCCCATGCCGTCACCAATTTGCTTCAACAGCTCGCTAAATCGTTGACCGAGACGGGCATCCTTGAACGCTGTCTTGTCGATCTCACGCTCCGTCCAATGTTCGACGGCACTTTCATCACCATCACCATCATCCGGGCCGGCCGACCAACGACACGTCGTTCCGCTTGAACACATCAAGGCACCTCGCCGTCGCGATTCAGGTGCCCGACAATGAATCACAAGCGATTCATCCGATTCAAGAATTTTCGATTAGGACTATCGCAATCGAATCAAGCATTTGTGGGTAATTGAAAGCCGGTGAGGACCGCGGGATAGTCGCACGGCTCGGAGCCGATCAGGCAGGTGCCGACCTGGTCGGCCAGTGTCGACAGGCTCAATCGATGCCCTCCCGCGCATAGCGCTCGCTCTGCCGGTTCAAGGGCTGATGCTGGCCAAACTTCTCGAACAGGATCATGGCCAGGAGGTTAGGTCCGGCAAAGCCGCGCGGTGTCACGTGGAAGGGTGCCGGCGGCTGGGTGATCGTCTCGCAGTCCCGGCACGAGAACTTCTCGCGCACCGTCTGGATCACCTTCCACTGCCGGGGAATGACCTCCAGCGTCTCGGTTATATCTTCGCCCAGCTTCGACAGCTTCGATGAGCCGCAGCAGGGACAGCTCTGCGGCGCGGCGACCACGATCCGCTCGCGCGGCAGATGATCGGGGAACGGTTTGCGCACCGGGCGCTTGCGCTGGAACGACTTGACGGTCTGCGTGCGCGCCGCGGCCCTCTCAGCCGCCAGCTCGTCCTCGGTTGCGGTTGCTTCCAGCTCTTCAAGCTGAAGCTCCATCTGCTCCAAGAGCCGTGCCTTGCGCTCCGAGCGGCTGCCGTAAATCTGGCGACGCAGCTTCTCGATCTCGAGCTTGAGGTAGTTGATCAGTGCCTCGGCCGCCTTCGCATTGGCAGCTTCCGCTTTGGCACTCGCCGCAACCGCCTCCGCTTCCAGGCGCGCGGTGCGCTCCGCGAGGATCATCGCATGCGCGGCGGCAAGATCGGTGGGGAGCGATTCAGATGTGGTCACGATGGTGATGGAATCACATCCATCACGATCCGCAAGTTCAAAGCCTCATCCGACCGCTGTCGGCCGCCACGTCTCCTGTGGGTGCCTCCAGTCAATCCCGGACAAGAGGTAACCGAGTTGCGCCGACGAGATCGTCACCACACCCTCGGCCGGGCTCGGCCAGATGAAGCGACCCCGCTCCAGGCGTTTTGTGAACAGGCAGGCGCCCTGGCCGTCATGCCAGATCACCTTCAGCAGGTTGCCGCGACGACCACGGAAGCAAAACAGGTGGCCGCCCAGCGGATCGCGATGCAGGATCTCCTGAACCTGCAAGGCCAGCGACGGAAAGCCCTTCCGCATGTCGGTATAGCCGGTCGCGAGCCACACCCGCACGCCGGCCGGCAACGGGATCATCGTGGCCGTCCATCAGTCAGCGCCGCCACCACTGCGGTCAGCGTTGCCGCGTCCACCGCGCCCGTGATCCGCACCCGAGCCCCGGCCGCGAACTCGATCTCGATCGCGCCGTAGCTTCCGGAGGCCGCGATCAATGGTTGCCTGTCTGGCGCAAGCGAGACTGCTGCAAAACGGACTTCATCATCCTGCCGTTGCGTCGGCTCACGTCCGCAAGCGAGGACGCCCGTGCGCGCCTGCCGCCGCCAAACCGTGATCAGATTGCGATGGACGTCATGCCGTCGCGCAACCTCGACAACACTCGCTCCAGGTGCCAGACTCTCTTCCACGATCCGAAGCTTCTCGGCCGTGGTCCACCGTCGCCGCCGCTCCGGACCAGACAGAACAGTTACCGTCGTCACGTTTGCTCATTTGCTTGCAAATTAATGAGCAAATCATCTCATGCCCCACCGCAATCCGGGAAGGCGGCCCCGGCCGGAGGCTTACGCAAGGTCAAGCGCCGGAAGTAGTGCATGTCTAGGACAGTTCGCGAAGCTGGACTGGCAGGCCCAAGCAAGCATGGATCATTTGCGCCGGACCAAAACCACGCCGCACCCCACGTGCGCGTCAGTCGGCAATCTGCACGTTTTTCGCTATGGCGAGTAAGGTCTCGGCTTTGAGGCTGCCGGCCCGGAAAGCTGTCGTAGGCTCGTGGCTCAACAACGGTCGCCTACTGTGCAGATTAGGCTGCTTCGCCGGATCATGCATCCTGCTGTAAGACGGGCTCGGCTTGAAGACTGTTAACGGTCTTTTGAACGCTTCCGGAAATGCGCAGCATCTTCTCGACTGAAACAATCTGAACGGCAGGGGACACTGCTTCGGTGGCACTCCGAGGCAGCTCGCAATACTGAACTCGCTTGAGAAGCCGCGTTCTCGAGAGTGAACCAAATCAATGTCCATCGTTCATGGCAGCCGCTCGTCTTGTTAGTTCTTGTGCATGGTGGAATCTGCGCGAAGTTGATGGATGCTAGAGAGAGCAACGATGCGGGTATTCGAGACAACGCAAATTGGCCGGCCCGCTGGTGGGAAGTGCCTCGGAGATTCCAGGCCGAAACGCGACACGAACCCGGTGCAGACCGTCGCGCTCGATGCACCAGGTACTATCGCATCGAAACGTGAAGGCGCCAGCTTTGAAGTGACAGGGCTTCGTAGGTGCGAGCTCAAATGTTTGAGTATTTTCCTGAAAGCGCAGGTATGATCACCATCATTGGCTGGGAATTTCTTGTTCGAAGCCGCCCTCCATCTCAGCCAGCTTCCGGAACGTGCGGAGGTCGACACGTCCGCCTGAGGGAGTATCAATATAGTCTATGTCTACTCCCGATCTCTCAAGACACTCCGCCTTACACAGGGCTTCTCTTGCGCTTAAACTCTGAACCGAAAAATGCTTCCGGCTAAACCCCGTTCGGTGACACCTAATACTGTAGGGCACGGTTCCCCCTCCGTTGAGTTCGACAGTATAACCAACTTCCCGTAACAGTGCGACCGACCATTCTTGATAGGTCCGTGCGGGCGCGTTTGCGCGATCACCGAGGCTCTTGAGCTTCAAACCGACTTTCTGAAGCAGAACTGCGAGATCCTCTCCACAAAGTGCCAGACATCCGTCGAACTTCATCTGAAGTGAGTCAGAGCCAGTACGCTGGATGGCTACGGTTATCGTCTCAAAGTCTGTCGGACCGGCAGCAGAACGAGAAATGTTGCGATACGGTTGCGCTACGATCTAGGCAAGGGCGCAATTGTGCATCTGCCGAAGGAATATTCGCATCACTCCAATTGACTTCAGCGATTCCCTGCCTGCGAAGCACGTCGTAGTGAGGTGAAGAACGTGGAAGTCCTGCCGCACTGAGCCGAAAGCGGGAATGCTGTTCAAACTGCCACCTCATCCCTTTCGATCGGATCAAAGTGGCAAAGCGCCCCGTCGGGCCACTCCCGAACCGCTGCACCTAAGGACATAGGTATGTTGCCATCAGGCGATCCTTGTTGGCCTCCAGAGCGAATCTCGAAGGGGATTGATGCTGTGCGGCAAGGTCGGCGTGAAGGCGCTTACCGAAAGCGTCGCCCGCGCGTGTCATTTGCGACCCCTCGCATTGCAAGCCGGACCGGGGGGAAGCTTCCCGCATTGCGCAAGATGCTAACGTCGGCTGGTGGGCCAACCGCGCGGAGATCGGCACGAGGCAGATCGGCGGCGTGGGCGGCCCCTATCGCTTTTTTGAAAGCAGCTCGCGAAGGGCGGCGGCGTCGAGCATCTGCTCGGCCAGAAGCTTCTTCAGCTTCGCGCTCTCCTCTTCCAGCGCCTTCAGGCGCTTGGCCTCAGAGACATCCATGCCGCAGAATTTATCCTTCCAATTGTAGATCGTCGCTTCGGAGATCCCATGCTTGCGAGCCAGGTCAGCCGTTTCGCCCAAGCCTCATCCTCCTTTGATACCGCGATAATCTGCGCTTCCTGAACCTTACTCGCCTCATCTGTCCGTCCTTCTTCGGGCCGGACTCTAACTCCTTCTGGACGAAATACTTCGTGGCAGGTCACGTCCCAGACAAATCCGAAATCGCCACGTCAAAAAGAGGAAGCGGAGCACCTCTACGCGAGCTACTGAAACTGGCGGTTTTCTAGCATCTTGACTTGGGTTTATCTGGACAACAGCCAACGGAGACCCTCTATGTACATACCATCCCACTTTCGAGATGACGACCTCGAGAACATTCGAGCGACAATCCGTTGCGCCCGATTGGCCAACCTGATCACAGCGACATCAGATGGGCCACTTGCGACGCCTCTTCCGCTCTTCCTCGATGAGAGCGAAGGCAAACACGGCGCACTGTACGGGCACCTGGCGAAGGGCAATCCGCAATGGCGCACGGCCCCGACTGGAGAAGCTCTGGCGATCTTTAGTGGCGCAGAGGCTTATGTGACACCATCCTGGTATCCCCAGCGAGCGACAAGCTGAACACGTGGTGCCCACATGGAATTACATCGCGGTCCACGCCCATGAGCCGATTGAGTTCTTCAAGGATCCCAAACGCCTGCTTCAAATCGTGACGCGTCTGACAAATGTCCATGAGGCGTCGCGTGCGACGCCCTGGGCCGTCAGCGATGCTCCCGCGGATTTCATTGCCGTCCAGTTTCGTGAAATCGTCGGCGTACGCATCCCGATCACCATGGTCGAAGGCAAGCGCAAGATGAGTCAAAACCGCCCCGCGCCTGATCGCGTTGGTGTCGCCACCGGCCTAGCGGCGAGCAAACTGGCACGGGACCAGGAAGTTGCGGCTCTTATCGTGGTTCAGGACTAAGACGATAATGTGCATGACCATGGTCAACAGCGCCGATCGACATTACATCTGCAGCTCTCGCACGCTCCAGCGGCATTAGTAGAGATTAACTCGGGCATACAATTACCTCGCCAAATTTACTAACCGAACAGTCAGCCCGGGCTTACCGCGCTGTAGACACTTGTCCGTATTCTGACAGAGGCACAATCTCGTGTCAGGTCCAGTACAGCGCGCATATCGAAAGTCCATTAGGCATTGTGGCTTGCCAGCGCCGCCCGGCATGGCCATTGCTCAAACAAATCGATCCAAAAACAGAACCACAAAAGCAGCAATGCGCACGCTCTCCAAACCCCATCTCACCTCGGAAGAACGGTCCGCCCGTTCAGCTCGCTGACGCGCGTTGCACCCCTGCCAACTCTGTTCGGACATATCCACCGCGACCACTCCAGACATGTAGACCAGCAAATACCTAGTCTCGAACACATTAATATCGCACGATGGCGTTCCCTAGGTTCACGCATGAAATCCACCATTGTATTCGACTGGAATGGCACTCCTCGATGGCGGCAACGCGGTGTTGCAAATGCTATTTTGAGCCGCTTCAGCCGCGCGACCATCGACATGGAGAGGTTTCGAGAGGAGTTTGAGCTCCCTTTCTCCATTCTTTTCCGCAATCTTGATATGTCGAAAGATGAAATCGAGTTTGTGCATAGCAAGTAGCGCCATTTTTCACGACGCCTACGAATTCTTGGCGCGCAACGCTGCTTACGTAAATGGCCACGAAATGTCTTGCTCGCCGCTGATCAGAGAGCCGTTCAAACCTCATTGTCAGCAACCACATTGTTGAACCAATTCGGGCACAAGTGCAAAGACTTGAAATCGAGACTTACGTCAGTCTCATTTTGGCGCTTGAGAACCGCGCAATTCAGTTTAGGAGCATGAGCAAGCAAGAGCACCTGCGCTTGTATATGCAGGCCCATGATTTATCCCCAGAACGGACTGTCATCGTGGGCGATATGCCAGTTGAGACGGAAATTGCCCGCAATCTCGGTCTTATCTGCGCGCGGCAGGGCTCGACTACATGATTAAATGACCGTCATGAATTTTACTAATTCTACAGAAGCATTGCTTTTTTCAACGTAATTGAGTGATTACAAAAGCATAACTGAATATCTGCCAGGTTGGCGCGCTCCTGCTGTCCGCTTCGTCTTCACGGTTCGACATTCGAAGGGGAAGGTCGGCGATCGAGTTCTTTCGTCACTCGGTCCAACCATCGGCTCAGTTCGATGACTCGCGCCAAATACCACGATCCGTTCGGTGCCCATTGGCGGTACATGGTTGTCTTTCGCTTGGCACGATGCTTGCTGAAGATCATTCGCTCCGAGAGGCGAGAAAGAAACTGCAAGGGCTTACAAAAGGAACATGAGCACAACGGCTTTGATCGGTGGCGTCATTCCGAGCACCGATGTAGTGAAACGTGCAGCGCGCATCGGCGCCGAAATCAAAAATATCAAGCTATCAGGCGATCTACCGGATCACGCGATCGCTGCGATCAACAGCTTATTGCTCGAGCACAAGGTGATCTTCTTCCGCAATCAAGGACATCTCAATGACACCGAGCAGGAGCGCTTTGCCGCTCGTCTTGGAAAGTTAGTGCCGCATCCGATGCTCGGTGCCACCAAGGGGATGGCGTCGCTCCTCGAACTGGACTCCACTCGCGGCGGCGGTCGCGCCGACGTTTGGCATGCGGATGGGACCTTCGCCGACGCCTATCCCAAGATTTTGGTCCTGCGGGCCGTTGTGATGCCAAGGTTCGGAGGCGACACTGTGTGGTCGAACACAGCTGCCGCTTATCTTGGTCTGCCGCCGCCGCTACAACGGCTTGCCGAGGGCCTATGGGCCGTTCACAGTAACGTTTTCGATTACGCCGGGATCGCGCGTGTCCGCGAGGTCGACAAGAAGCACTTTGACGAGGTGTTCACCAGAACGGTTTTTGAGACCGAGCATCCCGTTGTACGCGTCCACCCCGAAACAGGCGAGCGGACGCTAGTGCTCGGCGCCTTGGTGAAGCACTTTGTTGGGGTGCCCAAATACGACGGACAAAAGCTGTTCGATCTGTTCCAATCTCACATCACCGCGCCCGAAAACACTGTGCGCTGGAACTGGTTAGAGGGCGATATTGCAATATGGGATAACCGCGCAACGCAGCATTACGCGGTCAACGATTACGGGGACCAACATCGCGTCGTACGTCGGGCCACGATCGAGGGTGACGTGCCTGTTAGCGTCGATGGTCGGAGCAGTGTAACGCGCTTCAAGGTGACCGAATAACTGCAGTCGACGCCCCGTGCCTCGCGTCTGAAAACCGAGAAAACCTCGTAATCGCAGTTGTATCGGGCAGACGCGCGAACACACCTTTCCGACAAGATCTCTCGGCTCTTAGCGCCAGGTCGGCAGCGCCTAGTTTGATGCATAGCAACTATAGTGCGTCAACCAACAGTTTTGAGAAACGTTGAGCATCACTGTCCTTCAGCGGCCGGTACGTGGCCTCCACGTTTCAGTTTAGAAAATCCTCGATGGTGGCCATAAAGCGTGCCAACATGGCGGCGATGAGCTTAGTCGGATCGACCACTTGACCACCTTGACGCGTAAGCGCTTCTGCATATGCAATGAGATCACGATGCACGGCCGCAGGCAGCTCCGTGCTCACCTTGACCGGCTTGTCGTCTGGAAGCTCTCCTATTTTGAGTTTTGGCATGTTGTCACCCTCTATAGGGAGTAAGTAAGAGGTCATGATTGACAAGAACACGAACCGGGAAGCCAGGTCGCACAGTCAGAATAGGCTGGATGCTGAGGCTGCGGCGACGACCTGCTGTCCGGTTTGATTCTCGCAATGCCTGGATGATTGCGCTGTCGTTGCTGTTGGTGTCCGAGCCGGCGCCCAGCTCAGTCCCGACCGCCAGAAACGTCGATAGTGCCGCAGCCTTGAATAGTTCACCCCAGTGATTCTCCACCTGATCTTCGAGGCCTGCATAGCCGGCGGTGTCAGCGCCAGGCTGCCGCTCGAGAACGATAGAACGACCATTCGGCATGATCAGCCGCGTCCAGACCAGCAGGACGCGGGACTGGCCGAAGGCGACTTGGCTATCGTAGATGCCGATCAGGCGCGCTCCCTGAGGCACAAGCAGAAAGCGGCCGGTCGGCGTGTCAAAAACGTTCTCGGTCACTTGCGCGTTATTTGGCCCGGCAGGTCCGATCGAATCCCGGTGATCAGCGCTCCCGGAATCACCGTTCCTGCCTGCACGATGTATGGTGAAGCCGGCTTGGTGACGCGGTCAGGGCTTACCGTGCGACGGTCCACAGAAGCGTTCGCGAAGGCAAGCTTGCGGTCCTGACCGTTTTGCGCAGATCCATCATCGCTGCTGCTCGTTGCGTTCGGCGGTACGACGCGTTCGTTTCCAACAGCCGCAGCAGCGGACGGACGCACTTCTCGCCCGTTGGTGGAAGCGAACAGATGACTGATGCGGGCTGCTTCGGTCTCTTGCTCCCGGCGCTGCTGGTCCGGATCACCACCAATCGTCGAGGGCTGGCCCTGGGCGGCAAGGATCGGTCGACCGAGGTCGCCCGGAAGCGGAGGACCAAGTTGCGGGACTGGCTGCCGAGGAGCGCCAGTATAGTCCTTTGGCAGAGTTGCAATGCCGTCCGCAACATTGTGATGATCAGTGCTATAAAGCTCATCAACCGACTGGTTTCGTGGTCGATTGTTCTGCAGCGACCACAGGATCGCGCCGCCGATAGCAAGCAGGGCAACCGCACTCCCTCCAGCCAGGACTTTTCGCGACAACCGTGTCACGCGCGGATGCTCTGCTCTCAAGCGGAAACTTTTGGAGTGGTCCTCTTGCGCCTCCGGTGAGCCACTTGCACCTGATCGTTTCCGTTCTGGGTAGTCATGAAGACGGCCTCCCGTCGGTCCTAACAATCCTGATCTTTTGTTGGCGTTCGCCGCCAAGCCGGAGTTCGGCGGCTGCAAAAAGCCGATCAACGATCAACATGTTGCCGTAAGCGCGATAGTTGACTAGTTCGGTCTTACGGTCCGGGCCGATGACAAAGAGCGGTGGCATCTCTCCCTGGACGATACCTCTAGGAATTTCGACATAGACCTTGCGGCCATCGTCATATACGGCGAGCGGCCGCCAGGCAGGACTGTCCCCTTCGATGGCATAGCGGGAGATACGCTGCGCCGGATTCGGAAGAACGGGTTTCAGAGCGGTTGAACGGGATCGTTCGCGCGCCGTTTCCGGATAGTACCAGGCAACAGAGGGCATGTATGGCCGCTCGCGGGAGCGGAGCTCAATCAGGTAGGTGCGGCGGTCCGTATTGACGACAAGATTGGTCTCGATCGATGCACGGGTTGGCTTGACCAGGATATGAACGCGTCGCGTGTCGCCGCTCCCGCTCTCGGTGTCGCCTACGACCCAGCGGACGGTATCTCCAGCCGCTATGGGCCCTGACCCCGTCAACTGCTCCCCCTCCTCGAGCGCGATATCCGTGATCTGCCCCGGTGCAGCGTAAATCTGATAGAGCGCTCCGGGACTGTAGGCGTAGATTTGGGCTGCGTTGAAATACCCTCGCTTGCGCGGCTCGACCCGGGCTGCGCTGTTTGCGGTCTCAACCCGGCTCACGGGTTCAGCGTCTTCCTTCCCTCCCGACTTGCCGCCGAGAGTCGGCTTCCAGAGGGGTGGAACGTGAAGCGGTCGCGATCTGTCGTCGAGAGCCACTGGCGTCGCCGGTAACGGTGGAACTTCAGCGTCATAGCTGATCTCCGGCGGAATGTATGTGGCGCAACCACTGAGCGCCGAGGAACCAAGCAGGAGAGCAAACAAAAGTGCTCGCCTCGCGATCGAGAATTTGGGCGGAGTCGGACTGATCCTGCTGTACGGGACAGGATGCTTCGAATGAACGTCGGACGGCGTCTTAGTCACTGACTCAACTCCTTCAGTTGATGGCGCGAACGAAGACGCCAAGAGGATTCTTGCGCAGACGTTCGGCATCGCGCGGCGTTTCGATCACGGTGGTGAGAATGGCCGTCCAGCGCTCGGTCGAACTCAACGAACGGTTGTCGTAGACACGCTCGCTCCACGCGACCCGAAAGCTTTCCGACGACGCGCGAATGACGCTCGAGACGTCGACAGAGATCTGTGCCTTGCCGACTTGGCAAAGGGGTCATTGTGGCGCGCATAGTCATTGAGGGCAGCGGCGCCGCGATCGGTTGTAAAGTCATAGGCCCGGAGCCAGTTTTGGCGCAGAACGATGCCGTCGGCCGGCAGGCTTCTGACATCCTCGATGAAGCGCGCCAGATGGTAAGCGATCTGGACATCTGTCGGTTGATAGTCGATGTTGGCCGGCGCCACCCTTTGGGCTTGGCCGAGATGATCGACTTCGACCACCCAAGGCGTGATCGATCCCTGGCTCGATTGCCAGACAAGGCTACCTGCGAGACCGGCTGCAAGCATCAGGCATCCGAACGCCATTAGGCGCCAGTTCTTGGCCTGCACGCGCCCCGACCGACCGGCACGCCGGAACCCAAGCCATGTCAATGGCTTGAGGTTTGACCGGCGAGCCCCTTTTATCTCGCCGTCCTGCCGTCGTGGTCTCCCGGTCGCCGGTTCCCGAAAGAGCCCCCACTGCTTCCGAGCGCTTGCGATAGCGATCGTTACCCGAAGGGCCGAGACACCCGAAGGGTGACTCGGTGAGGAGCGAAGCGATGAGTAGAGCGCGGGCCGAAGGCATCGCCCGTACTCCCTCAGCTTGCGAACCCGCACACCTGGTCATTGCGATGCTCCCGAATCCGATCGAGGGACGAACACGCCAACAGGCCGAGGGACCATGGGCGAAACATCGGGCGCCGAAATTGCGGTCGTGACACCGGGCATGAGCGCCGGCAACCGATAGCGCGACTTCATGAGATCGGATCGTGTGACGAACAACGTCGCAGCTGCTGATGACTGTCCGCTGGACGTCCATCTCGGCGGCAGTTCGATGGCAAGCAGATTTGCAAGCTTTGCGACGTATGCTCGCGTCTCTTCTGGCAAGGAGCTACCAGCGAGATGCTCTTCATAGCGAGCTGGTCCCGCGTTGTACGCGGCAAACACGCCAGGCGAGCCATACCGATCGAGCAGTTCGCGCAAGTACGCCGTGCCGGCCAGAATGTTGTCATGCGGATCGTAGGGGTCGTTCCCGAGATTGTAGCGCTCGCGAAGTTCCGCCCAAGTCGCCGGCATGATCTGCATCAGGCCTATTGCGGCTTTGGGCGACTTGGCGTGGACGTCTCCAGCGCTTTCGATGTTGATGACCGAACCGATCCAGTTCATCGTTGCAAAGCGCTTCGAGGCTTCGTCGACGAAAGCGGAAAACGGTTTGCCTACCCGAGCAACCGCCTGAACCGACGCCGACCCGCTCTCGGCTAGAGCAGCACCATCCGACGCGGCGAAGTTAAGCAGCAGCGACACTACAGCCCAAACACGCACGCCAGACCGAGCCAAGCATGCCGTCGTGCTCGCGCCCGTCCAAGGTAAAGCCTCTTCGCGCCGGCCATACGGCCGCCCTGGACTGCCGCTGCGCGCGTCGAACCTGCAAGCGTTGGTCGGGACGGAGGAATGGTGCCGCACTCGGTCGAACAGAGGAATGGCAGATCGGACTCTCAACACGCGCACGATCAGTCCTCCCAAGTCCACACAGGGAACGCTCGGCCAATCACGGCCGATGTCGGCAAGAACCCGAAATAGCGGCCATCCAGCGAGTTGGCGGACTGCCAGTTCATGACGAAGAATTCGCCCTCGCCGACGACGCGGCAGCCTTGCCATTTCGGCAATGGCCGCCCGCGTCCGTCGCGATCCCTCGCCTCGCCCATTGCAATCTCGTCGACCGAAACCGTGAGGCCGGTTCTGCAAACAATCTGCCCCGGAAGAGCGAGCACGCGCTTCAGCATCGGGACGCCAATGGGCAAATAGCCGTTAAGGTCGAGGAAGGTCGCGAGCGGCTCCGGCGGCTGCACGGCGACCAATTCAGTGACTTGGAATTGGTCCGCCGTTCGGAGGCGGTAGAGACCGATCGGCACGCTCGCGGATGCATTCCAGATGTAAAGCGGAAGCGGCTCCAGGATGATCGTCGCGACGAGCGCAGCAACAACCCCAATCGTCATGGCCAGCATCGTTAGGCGGCCCGTCATCGCATCACCTTTTGGCGATGAAGCCAGGCCTGATGGCGCGCTTTCGTATACGGGCGTGGGTTTTCGTTGACGGACAGGCGGTTATGAACGTGATGCCAATGATCAGGCGCGACATCAGCTGGATCGATGCCGAGTGCCTCAACGGCATCGATAATATGCAGCACGCGCTCGACCTTCGGCCAGCCGGATAGACGCAGCAGAATCTCACCGCCGGGCGTCACATAAGGGACCGTCGAGCAGCGCTGTCCCGGTGCGACTGCGCGCAAGATGTCGATGCGTGAAATAATCGTCCCAAAGTCGTTCGAGGTCCAACGGACGAAGGCAAAGATGCTGCCGGGTGCAAATGACAGGACAGGCCGATAGCGATCAAGCTTCTGGCGTAAAGATGTCCACATTCGACCCCGGCGCCCTGATCGTCACGATCAGCGCATAGCGCGCAGTGCTGTCGAACCGCTCCAAGTAGGGCTTTTCCTTCCACCAGCCACCGACCGGAAAGACGCCAATGGCATCACGTTCCGCAAGGTCAGCTGCGCTTCCGGACCAAAAATCGGAATGCACCGATCCATTGTCGCGAAACGTGCCGAGGAGCCAATCCTCGCCACCGCCGGGAGGCGCCCCCTCCTCCTCGTCCCGTGCCGCCTGATTGATGCGGGCTCTGAACTCGTCGACAGTCTCCGTCGCGGACTTCGCACGGAAGCGAAGACCGTGTGAAGCGTACCGATGTCGCCTCGTCCACCCACGCTCTCCAGGATTGGGGTCGATGAAGTAGGACAGAGTCGCTCGTAGCTCAACCTGCGCGTCACCAAGCGCGGCCAGCTGCTCCTTCGGCCACGGCAGGCGATGGAGCTTCATGTCGCGGGTCTTGGCAGTAGCGCTCCCCTCCCGCTGAAACGGTTGGAGTTGATCTTCGACGATGAGCGTCAGATCGTTCACCGTCGAGAGGAGCGCCCGCCCAATATCGGGGACTCCGTAGCCATAGCGTCGTACCAGTGCCTGTATTTGCCCCTTCGCGCCGTTGCATGCGTCGATACGGGCGCGCATCTGCGGGGTCCACTCGGCGGAGTGCACGATCAAGGCGCGGACCGTTTCCGGCCATATGTGACGCGAGTTGCGCCGTAGTGAGCGTGTGGCTTTTCAGAGCCACCCGTCGCGCCTAGGTTGGTCGCTGTCGCGCCGAAGTAACTGGAAGTCAGGCGGCTCGCAGCCGAGCCTCCCATATTGTCGAGACCGGCAATCACGCGGCCCCGCAGATCCGGCACGTTGAAGGTAGTCGAGCCGTTGCCAGCGCCGAAGGTCGTACTCACTAGCGAGAAGTAGCTCGCGTAGGTCGTGCGGCTGATGGCCTGGCCATAAGGCAGCACGAACGAGCTGTTAGGTGCCGATGTGCCTGTGTAAGGCAGGACGCCGCCAACCGGGATGCTGTACGGATTGCCAAAGAAGCCGCGCAGGTAAAATGCAGCGTCACTGGAGTTGTAGACGCACACGTATGGCGTCCCCTGGACAAGATGCCCCGCGACAAGCTCAGTGCTCGGCGCCGAGCGAAGCGGTTTCGCGCCAAGACCATCAACGTTCAACGTGGTCGCGCCGCCGTTCGTCACATGCGGCGTGAACGCAATCATTTGGTTGGAGAGCCGGGAGAAGCTGTCAAAGCTTTGGTAGCTCGTCACGGTGAGGGCCGTGGACGTGCCACCGGTAGCAATCGCTCCTGAAATATCGTCGCGCCACTTGGCAACTGAGGCCATTTCGGCCCGCGCGCTGTCATTGACGCTGCTGGGCGCCATTCCTTCCGCCCACCCAACGGCGGGATCAAAGGTCGCGTTGTTCGCCGCCGTCTGCGACCACCAAGCAACGCCGCTCGTCAGGCGTGCTCCTGACACTTGGCGATAACGGGATAAGTCCGCACCACGATGCCACGCGCTGAGTCCAAGCGAAGGGGCAGGGGCTTCAACCGCCAGTGCTTGGCGCGGTCGAAAGGCTCGGTGTCCTCGTTCTCGATCGGCAGCCACTCGCCGCCATCAGGATCTTTTGCCGGCTTGAAGCTGGTCGAGACGAGCTCACCGTCCCGAACCAGGCAATATTGCTGCTCGCCCATGGGAGAGCCGCCTTCTGCCTGAAGGCGGTCGACCAACGCTTGTCTGATGTAGTCTGATTTTGATTGGCAACGTTGGCTCGCCGCCCTATCGATCGCCTTTGACAGGTTCGAAGGGGCACGAAATTGTATCAGTTGCTCGAATGTGGCGGAGTCGTCCATCGTTCGTCCTCATGCAGATTGCATGAGACTGTCAGTACGAGGGTTGACCGATCTCTACCATGTCAACGCTGCTGATCTTGCGGACTTTGCCGCTTCTGCGACGTCCTCGCGCGCGTAGTGGTCGCAAAAGGTCAAGAGAGGCGATCTGTCCCTTTGGTTACCTCACTCACAATTGGTAAGTTAGCGTCAATCGGCGTCTCACAGGCACCCTACCCGAACCGCTGGGCTCTCACGCGGCGTCCCTAGAAGAGCGCGTATGCGTGCTGCGATGCCACGCGCCTCGTCCGGCGCCAAGTTGGGTTTCACACAATTGAGTATGTCTATCATCGCCTGAGCCTCAGCGGCATTCGATGTCGCAACTTCGCGATCTATTAAGCTCAGAGACTGATCGGCCGCGCGGGCCTGATTGGCTGCAAGCACCTCAAGCGCTTGCGACCGTAGTGCTGTGATATGCCGCTCGAATACGTGCACTGTTCGTCCCTATAGTGGAAGTTAGCGGGCACGTGACTCGGCGCCCAGAGAGAAGCGCTGTCCCTACCACGCGCCGCTAACTTCACCAGGGGCGGCTCCAAGCGGCGGCAAAAAGCAGCTGGAGTGTGTATCTTTCGGCCAACGCCACAGGGCAACTACCAAGACGGGTAGCGGTGTGACCTTTGGCGATCAGCCTCAGATCGCAGGCAGTGCGGGCGCGACTCCGCGCCGTTCGGTTGCGCTGGAGCGGACGCTGTACCTAATAAGACGGGGATTGGGCCCGTGATTCAGAAGCGGTACGGACGCGAGTGGGAACCTTGCCGGCCAGGGGGGCTGAACCGAAGACAAGGCACCTGTCGCACCCGCACCGCCCATGAGGTTGATCAGAAAATGACTCGCCACCGACCGTTCTGGTTATATGGTGCTGTCCCTGCCAAGTCCCGTTAACCACAAATGCTCTCTAGTGCGGGACAGCTTACCGAAAGCTGACGAGGCTGCGCGGCAGTCCCAAAACGAACAGCGGCCCTTGAGGGCCGTTGCAAGCATTGCCTGCGACCATAGTGCGCGCTCGTGCCCGCTGAATTTGGCCGCGCATCATGCCCGATACCGCGATCAGGATTCATCCGCTCTTCCAAGGCAGAGTAACTAGAACCGAGGGGTAACTTTGACGTGGAACGAATGTGAAACAGCCGCGCCGTCGATGAAGCGCCCATCCGCCTGATTCGAAGCAAAATCCCCCCCATTTTTTGGGGGTTGCCTTTGCGTGTCGACCTCGCTGAATCTGCACCAACGGCGCGAGCTAGGAATCGCAGCTTCCATTCACAGTAACAAAGGAAACCTGGTTTGATCCCTATTGAGGAGTCCCTTATTCGAGCGACAACGTTGCTTGACGATCCAACAAGTACCGAGCAACGGGCTGAAATCATCGCCCACCTGGATACTGTTATAGACTATGCTCGCGACGAGACCGAGGAGCGCCTAGCGCGTAGTTTCAAGACGATGGCCCTGAACCACCTCGACTGTATCGGTCGAGATACGTCAACCATTGTTGAGGAAGCGATGGAGCTGGCGCTGATCGCTATGGAGAAATTGACCATAGCTGTGGTCGAGCGCAATCGGCGCGAACACGACCTGAGGATTCTCATGCAGGAATTTGCAATTGGGCAATACGTGCAACTTAAGGCGGGTGGCCCCGCGATGCAGGTCATCGCGATTAAGGCCGACAAAATCATCTGCGAGACGCTGGACGAGAAGCGGAGCCGCCGGACTTTCGCTGCGAGCGATCTTGTCATCGCCAGGCGTTCAGCGATTAGAGGCGGTTCGTTGCGGCGCTCCTGAGGCGCGGGCTGTCGGGTCCATCACATCCCAACACGTTACCTCGGAGCGTCTGGCGAGCTAATCTGGGTGGTGCCTTCATCGAGGTTCAGCATGTATGCATAGCCGACGGCGCCGATAAGAGACGCTTTGCCACTGGGCCAATGGCATCTGCCGTTCGCTAACTCTACTGCTGCTATGGCTGGCGAGACGTCCTAGGGTCTGTACCTAATTAGCGAACTCTGATTCCCTGGCAGCGGGTTGATTCCACGCGGGGGACTTCGATGCGCAAAGGACTGTTCTGGCTCAACGACAAGCAATGGGCTCTGATAGAGCCGCATCTGCCAACGAACCAGACCGGACCGGTGCGCGATGACGATCGACGCGTCATCAGCGGTATCATTCACATGCTTCAGTGCGGCGCACGCTGGCGCGATTGCCCGCCCGACTATGGTCCGTACACGACGATCTACAATCGTTTCAATCGCTGGGCCAAGCGCGGACATTGGCGGGCGATCTTTGAAGCGCTCGCCC
>NZ_FMAE01000013.1 GCF_900094575.1 Bradyrhizobium yuanmingense
AAGTCACGCCGTCTTTGCCGCAGCGGGCGAGCGCTTCAAAGATCGCCCGCCAATGTCCGCGCTTGGCCCAGCGATTGAAACGATTGTAGATCGTCGTGTACGGACCATAGTCGGGCGGGCAATCGCGCCAGCGTGCGCCGCACTGAAGCATGTGAATGATACCGCTGATGACGCGTCGATCGTCATCGCGCACCGGTCCGGTCTGGTTCGTTGGCAGATGCGGCTCTATCAGAGCCCATTGCTTGTCGTTGAGCCAGAACAGTCCTTTGCGCATCGAAGTCCCCCGCGTGGAATCAACCCGCTGCCAGGGAATCAGAGTTCGCTAATTAGGTACAGACCCTAGTCTATCTCATTCGTCGTTCGCAGTTGATCGCAATGCTCGGCAGGGAAGTTGTAGAAGGCCAGCAGGGTTTCGCGGTTCTTGACCAGGCTCGCGGCCAAGTTTGACCGTCCCGCAGAGAGACCATATCATTTCCAGGTTGCTTATTCTCAATCGGATTCATGATCACTTCATGGCTCTCTTTGAGCGCCGTCGCCGCTCTTACGGG
This sequence comes from Bradyrhizobium yuanmingense, assembly GCF_900094575.1. Lineage (GTDB taxonomy): Bacteria > Pseudomonadota > Alphaproteobacteria > Rhizobiales > Xanthobacteraceae > Bradyrhizobium > Bradyrhizobium yuanmingense. Next base: position 549 of record NZ_FMAE01000013.1, read on the forward strand.
CTCTGCTTTGGTGCATTGACGATGTCGCCCACTGTATCAAGATGCCCCACTCAAGCAGGATTGGTCGGTAGACCGCCGCCCTAGCCAACCGCGGTGGGGGAGCACCGGGCTGCGCAGCGCCAGCGCAGGCAGCTGAGGGCTAAGCCGCGTTGGCGGCGAGCGGCCCAGAGCTGATCGGGCAGCACTCTGGGCGCGATCACGCCGCCTGACGCAAGCGCGTGTTGAAGTGGCGAGCCATTCCTGCAGCAACATACTCAATGACCACGAGTAGCCACCGCTTTCAGGCCCGACCTCGTAAACAGCAACTATTCGGCAGCCGACCCCGGGCCTAGATTGAGGCGCTCGAAGTACCAAGACGTGTCATCGCCTGACGACTCTGTCTCATCACTTGCTTCACTCGAAGCTCGCTCGATGTTTGCCTGAGCACCACTACTCTCGGCGGCAAGATATCCTTCAGGTTTGCCTACACGTTGCCATTTACCTTCGTCGTTATGCGTCCACTTGTCGGGATGCTGGTGAGGATCAAGTACCCAGTGATTCTTATCACTCACAGGAACAAAGCCCATCTGAGCCAGACGGGACTCGATGCCTGGGAACGCAGGTTTTGACATTATCAATGCTTGTTCGCCGTCTTGCCGAAGCTGATGTTCAAGTAGAATATCGCCAGCGTTCTCAACGAGCGGATGAGTAACCCGAAGATCTACTTGGGATGTGACCGCGTTGCGACCGGGAAACTGGGCGCTGAATCGCCTTCCTCCTACCCGAAGTCCGCCTTCTGTCCTCAGAAGCCCGACAGTTTTGTCACCCAAGCGATAGGCGTAATATCGCGCCTGGTCGGTATCTTCGTCGGTATGACCATAGGTTCTAGCAATGTTTGCCGCGCGCTCAGCTTTTGTGGATATGAAATCCGAGTACTCCAGTGGACGCTCGGCAATGTACTTGATGTCGTCGCCATAGAAGGCCTTCACTTCTTCCCCGAACTCATCACTGTCGATCTCTTTGATCGGAGGTCGGGAAGTTACAGAGTACGGCCGTGTCGCTGCCTGAGACGAACTTGGGCCAGCATCGGGCGCCATGCCTGCAAGCCTTTCCGCAAAGCCCTCGTCATCTGAATGCCTTGCTTCATCAGCCTGGGTAGCGCTTGTGGATTGGCTAGATGAGCCAACAATTCGGCCATACATCGGATCGCTCTCCTGTCGGTACGGTTTGGGGGTCAGAGCTCGCGTTGCTCGAGCTCTACCGAGGATGGTAAGATGTCTAGCTGACCACGAGCTGACGCGCCGAGGTTGAGCATCTGTCGCCGGCTCTTGTGAGAGGAAGCTAACTCCTCGTCAGTGAAGAGCGGCTAAAGCAAATGAGCTAGAACCGCATCTCATCGTTGTGGACTGATATGCGAGGGCACGGTCTTGGTGCATCGGGCATAGGAGTCTTGGAATTTCATTTTCTGGATTCCCTCGAATCGACAGCCATAATTCCGTCGCATCGGAGGTGGCGATGCGGCCGAAGAAGCACAGGACGACGGGGATCGGGCAATCTGTTCCGGGCCAGGCTGGACCAGATCGTCAATATGAAGCACGCGCGGTTCAGCTCGCCGGCAACGTCGATTGGGACTGGATCGACATCCGCCGCTGTCCAGCGAGAACGGCCGGCGCGCCGCACGTCCACGAGCTTGTTTCGAGCGGGCAGGATCGAGCCACACAACCTGCGAATGCAACGCCGCAAATTGCTCGCCACGCTCGGGCACCGGCAGTTGGGCATCCTGCGCGCCTAGCTAAAGACTCTTTGGCGTCTCTTCCTGACCGCCGATGGCACTGAGTTCCGGCCAGAGATGCGCGCCGCATGAGGCAGTCTTAAACGCGCCAGATGCGCCTTCGGCGGAACAAGCGTCCCTGCCGGGACGAAGGTGTTGGCCATCTTGAAGTCGTGCCTGCGGGCTTTACACGCCGCACGCTTCACGTCGAGATGCAGACCTCTTGAACGCGATCATGCGGCGGCTCCCTGTGGAGACGACCGCGGAAAGAACCATGAACCCGGCAGTGGATCACGTTTACTATCGGGGTTGACACCGTGCCTGCGAAAAGAACGGACGACTACCTCGTGGGCCTTTCGACCCGCTTCCACTTGTCGTTCTCGTTCCTCGTCCACACTTCGGGGTGCTGGTTAGGATCAAGCACTAAATGGTTGCGGCCCACGTGAACAACACCCATTTCCGCTAGACGGGCTCCATGCCTCTCCTGGCAGGACGTGACAAGACCAACGGATGATCGCCGTCCTCTCGCATTTGATGTTCCAGGAAGATATCGCCCGCGTTCTCGACGCGGATGAGCACCTGAAGACCTACCACAAACGTGATATCGTTGCAGCCCAGCTGTTCCTGAAGATGCTCTCCTTTAAACCGAGCCGGACCTGCTGCTCTTAAAGGCCGCGGAGAGCTGCCTTCGCTCATGCAGTTTCGGCTGCAGCTGAAACGTGGGTCTGGCAGTCGGCCGGGCAAACCCTGGCGCACGCACCGCAGCCGATGCAGGCACCCTGATCGTCCAGGACCATGATCTTCTTCTCGATCTCCTCGTCGTCGCCATTGTCGAGCTCGATAAGTTCGCCTTCCTCGTTGATTCCTTTCAAGGTCATGACATCTCGACCGCACACCTTGAAACAGCGGCCACAGCCGATGCATTTCTTTGCATCGATCGTGATCAAGTATTGTGGCGTCCAGTCGCGTCCGTCTCGTGTTTGAAACGACATGCATTGCCCCTCTAGGTATTCTCCAGCGCCTTTAAGGCGAGGCTCTTGCGCTCAAGTTCGGCATAAGCATCGTACGCCTTCTGCGCGACCACCATGATCGAGGTCCAGTTGATGGGCAGTTCTTCCGAAAGGTCGTGCAGATCCATCTTGGCCTGTATCGCCTTGGCAGACACTTTCCTAAGTTCGGCCTTCAGTGTTTCACGATCGCTCATGAGTGTGCATCCTCAATAGTTCGCCACGTCGGGGAATTTCCGAATCAGGTCAACTCCATCCGTGACATATTTATCCCCCTCCTGAGCCAGCTTGACGAAACTGTCGAAACCGAAGCGATGCACGTCGCGCAGCTGCTTGTTTACGGCGACCAACCGCCCTGCGATGAGCACTATGCGCCCGAAGCCTTCATGATGCAGCTTCAGAATCGGCTGAATCATAACGCCGGTCTCCCTCTCTACTGACAGCGCAACTGCATTGAAGAACAGCTCAAGCCGCCACAGTGTCTTGGCATCGGGATCACCAATAATCGGCAATGCGCGCCGCTTCTCCATGTTCAGGATATAGGGTTCGAGCAGATCACGATCGCTCTTCCCTTCCCAGGCTCCGTTAGTATCCTGAGCACGCCAAATCTTGACCAAATCGATGAGGAATGGCGCGTCGACCGGGCTGGCCTGCTGCTCTATTTTTTCGGTCATATCACCTCATTCATCAAACTCGAACGTTCTCCCCTGGTCCTTTGCCATGACCTTGCGCAGCCAGGGAGGTGGTGTGCCCTTCAGCACCCGCTCGAGTTTTTCTAGGAGCACTAGAATGTTTTCCGGTTTGCTCACCTTGATAGGATGGATTTTGTTGGCCACCACTCGCGCAGCCGCTGCACCACCAATGGCAGCGACGTAAAGGATTGCGCAATCATTGATAGCCTCGATCTTTGGCGCCAACTTATCATCGCTGCCGTCTTCCTTAAGATCGCCATCAAACTCGATCGCTTTAACAAACACGTGCCCGCCAGGAGCGACATCGTAGATTGCGATATTCTTTGCCCAACCAAAATGAGCATCGACGCGTCTCAGGTCCTGAGTGGCAAACGCAACTTTCATGCAACCGACCTCTCAGTCGCGACGGTGGAGCTGCGATGGCCCGCGCATCGTGGCAGTACGCGCCCAGTCCGCCACTTATCGGGCGTAGGCTGATCGTTCTCGTCGCGATGCGCAATCACGAGATTCGCGATTTCGAAGATCACATTCCGCGTACCACGGTAGCCTACCGATAGCTGGTGTCCCGCGCCAAGTCGATCGAATATCGGAAAACCTGCGCGATAGAACGGCACCTTCAGCCGCGCCGCCGCTTGCCTTCCATGCGAATGCGTGATCAGCAGGTCACAATGCCTCTCTTTGGCAAGGTCTTCCAGATCTGCGAGATCGCCAATGATCACTTCATTGGTCTTGATCCGCTCGATCACCTCCGACTGAGTCGTCGTCACGGCAACGGTCACCTGCGTGCCCATGTCGCTCAGCATGCCGGACAAATCGAGCAGAAGATCTGGCTCGGCACCGATTGCAAGTTTGCGACCGCCAATATGGAAGTGCGCATCCAGCATAGCATCTGCGAGCTGACTGCGCTGGCGTCGATATTTCAAGGGTATCGGGCGGCCGCTGATCTCGCTCAAAAACGTCATGAACTCATCATTCGGACAAAGGCCACACAGCCGCTCGAAGACACGAAAAGGCACGCCGGTCTTTGCCTGCATGACCTCTGCAGCTCGCCGCATCTGCGCGCCGATTGCAATCGTCCACCCGGCGCGGCCCATATTCGCAATTTCGCCGACGTCGATGCCGCCGACGGTCGTTGGCGTAAACTCATCGGGGATATGCCCATCGAGCGATCCCGCCAGGTCAGGGAGGAAGGACGGAGACAACCCGAAATCCTCCAGTATGACACGGAGTTCATCAAGATCGCCGGGCGTGAGGTGACATCCCGGCAGAACATTCACCCTCGATGGATCCCTCAGGCGACTGGCATTTGGCCCATCCACCAGCACCTCCACAATGCGCGCGACAGCCTTCTCCCAGCCGTCCTGGAACGCACCCTTGAAATCAGGTGTCGAGACGTAAACGAGCGGCAACTTTGCGAGTTGCGGATGCTTGCTCCGGATCAGCTTGAGGTAGGCATCCACATCGTCGCCGTTGGTCTCGGTGACGCCAGTCGAGCAGATTCCGATGATCTTTGGCTTAGCTCGCTTGTAGATGTTCAGTATCGCCTGCTCGAGATTCTCATAACCACCCAGTACAGTCGTGACCTCACTCATCGCGGTGGTCCGCAGCGGTACAGCCTCTTTGAAATGCCGGACAAAGAGCGTGAGCCCGAAGGATGTGCACCCCTGGGAGCCGTGCAGAAGCGGCATCGCCCCGCCCAGCCCCATGAAGGCGAATGCGCCGCCGATCGGCTGGCTCATCTTCAGCGGGTTGACAGCGCAGGCTTTTGTCGGCGTCGTGACGATGGCCATGACGCCTCCCTATTCTGCGGCCTGTCGCATGGCAGATGGCTCGGACACCAAGATCTCGTTGATACGTCTTTGACAGCAGCCACCGACCGCATTGGTATGCTCCCTGACCGCTTCGACGCTCCTCAGGCGATGCGCGTAGATTGCATCCTCGATCGTGCCCAGATCGACCCTGTTGCAGATGCAGATCTTCCTGGCGCGGCGCGACTTTTCGGCGAGCGCCGGGTCGGCGAGCGCGGTCGCGGGCGATTGCATCTGCTCCATCGCCTTGGCCAACGCCTCCCATGGCGCAGGTCGACGTAGCTGCTCCCACATCGGACTGGAGAGCGACTTATCGATCTCCTCCACCAGCTTGACCATTCCGACATAGCCCATATAGGCGTGGCAACGCTCCTGGTTGATATCGAGCCAAGGCACCGCCGCTTTCAGCGCGACGAACTGCGACTTGCCGCCCGATAGCATGATGTCCGCTTTTGCGCCCTTCAGCATCTCGTACATTTCGCGCGGTGTCATATTCTCGATCATATTGGCATCATGCCCCATGAGCTCCTTAATGCGCTCCTTATCTTCCTTGGTCGATTTCTTTACGCTGGTGCCGACTAACTCAAGCCCGGCTTCCTGGAGTGCCGCAACGACCGACCATGACTTGACGCCCCCGGTCATTAACAAGGCCTTTTTGCCTCCGAACCGTGGCTTATACGGCTCGATCGCACCCCAGGCCCACGCTTCCTCGCGCGCGATCAACGCTTCGGTGCGCCCGAGCAGATCTGTCGGGGCCCCGCGTTCAACCAATAAGCGGGCAATCTGCCGTAGCGATTCGCTCGAATCTTGAATACCGTAGAAAGAACCCTCGAAGAATGGAATCCCGTAGCGTTGCTCCATTTTGCGTGCGACGTTGATCATGGACTTTGAGCACACCAACATAGCCGCCCGTGCGCGATGAGATGAAGCGACTTCGCGATATTTGCCGTCGCCTGAGATGCAGCAGAGAATTCGTACTCCAAGCTCGTCTAGTAATGGCTTCACTTGCCAGAGCTCGCCCGAAAGGTTGTATTCTCCGATGAGATTGATGTCGTACGGGGTGGTGTAGTCCGGTTCTCGTGTACCGATCACATAGTCAAGCAAGGCCTCGCCGGCCAGCTTGTTGCCGAGATTCTTCGAACCGACGAAGCCCGGAGAATTGATCGGGATCACCGGCTTTAGAAATCTTCGAGATGCCGCCTTGCAGACTGCGTTGATGTCGTCGCCGATCATCGCTGGGATGCAGGTTTGATAAACGAAGATGGCGCACGGATCGTACTTGTCGATGATCTCCTTGATCGCTTTGCAAAGCCGCTTCTCGCCTCCGAATACAATATCGGTTTCGCTCAAATCGGTTGTGAATGCGGTGCGCCACAGATCCGAGCCGGACGACACCGCACCCCGATTGTCCCAGGAATTGCCCTCGCACGCGATCGGACCATGTACCAAGTGAGCCACGTCGGTGAACGGCTGCAACGCAACCTTGGCGCCATCGAAAGCACAGCCGCCGGCAGCACTACCCGGCTGCAGCTGTTTGGTGCAGCCGTTCCTGCGTTCAGCCTCTGACTTACTGCCATTCTTGGCGCAGCCTGGCTCGTCGAAGATAATCTGGACCGTGGCCGCTAGTGAACTCATCCTGTTTCCTCTCAGGGCGAACAAATTGCAAACTCAATGACCATGTGCTCGTGCCATCGCCCATTGCCTGGGCGATGGCACGCGCAGTCGCTCATCAGCGAATGATGTCGAAGCTGTAGTCCGTTTTGCCAAGAACGTTGGTGTTTTTGTCGATCTCGTCGAAGATCTTGTCCAGGATCTTCACCAGCACATTCAGGCCGCCCTGATAGCCCCATAGGGGGGAGCGGTGATGGTGATGCCGATCAAAAATCGGAAAGCCGATGCGGATCAGTGGCGTTCCGGTATCACGCTCCAGGTACTTCCCGTAGGTGTTGCCAATCAGAAAATCGACGGGCTCAGTAAACAGAAGTGAGCGCATGTGCCAGAGGTCTCGGCCGGGATAGGCTTGGCAGCCCTGTCCAAATGGCGAGCTTGCAAGCAGCGCCTGCATTTTTTCCTGCCATGCCTTGTTGCCGTTGGTAGACAGCACATGGGTCGGTTCGGCGCCAAGTTCGAGCAGAAACGCAGCCAACCCATAGCAAAGATCCGGATCGCCATAGATCGCGAACTTCTTGCCATGAACATGCGTGCTGGAGTCGGCGATGGCGTCCACCAGGCGGCCACGTTCTCGCGCAAGTTGCTCGGGAATCTCCTTGCCGCTGAGGCGTGACAGCGCGACGATGAAGTCATCCGTTGCAGATAAGCCCACCGGGTAGTTGAAGGATACGACGTCCTGGCCATGCTCCGCCACGAATGCCAGCGTCTTTTCCGTGCACCACTGTTGCATGGAGATAGTCGCCTTGGCATGAATCGCGTTCGCCGCATCCTCCAGCGTCGTACCACCATCATACATCCGGAATTCGCCGTCGGTCGGAGTATCGAACACTTCAGAATTGTCGGCGAGAACCGTATGCTGGATGCCCATCAACTCCAAGATGCGCTTGATCTCGCGAAGGTTCCCAACGGTATAGCCATCGAATCCGCCAATGATGTTGATCGCCCCATTCGGTTTGCGCTCAAGCTTCGGCGCTGTTCCGGCCTTGCCGTCCCAAAAATGCTCCAGAATGCCCTTGAGCGCATTGTCATAGCCGGTGACGTGGCTGCCGACGAACGCCGGCGTGTGGGCGAACGGCACGTCGAAATCCGCCGGAACCGAGCCTTTTTCTTTCGAAGTCTTGATGAAGGCGTTGAGGTCATCGCCGATCACCTCGGCCATGCAGGTTGTGGAAACCGCAATCATCTTGGGCTTGTACATGTTGTAGCTGTTCGCCAGCCCGTCGGTCATGTTGTTCAGACCGCCGAATACGGCAGCGTCTTCCGTCATTGACGAAGAGACACAGGAGCTAGGCTCCTTGAAGTGCCGCGACAAATGACTGCGGTAATAGGCCACACAGCCTTGCGAGCCGTGGACGAAGGGCAACGTGCGCTCAAAGCCAACAGAGGCGAATACGGCGCCAAGCGGCTGGCACGCCTTGGCTGGATTTACCGCTAGCGCCTCCCGCGCGAAGTTTTTTTCGCGATATTCGGCGGTTTTCGTCCATTCCTTGATACGTTCGACCTCGGCGGGATCGCGAGGGTTCTCGAATATCTTCTTCTTGGCCAGCATCTGCTGGTATTCTGGACCGCGGAACAGTTCGACATGATCGATCACGTGCTCGGCACTCTGCGCCATTGGTGAAATCCTTCACTATCGTCGAGATTGGTATCGCCCGGCTTTCCCAAGCGAGATGAGTTGCTTTATTCCGCAGCCTGGAGCTTGGCCCTCGAAGCTTCCTTCCAGGGGGCCTTCGTTTTCTTCCAAATCGGCGAGTTAATAGCCATGTCCATGTCGCGCGCAAAGATCGCGAATCCGTCATAGCCGTGATATGGACCCGAATAGTCCCAAGAGTGCATCTGCCGGAACGGCACACCCATCTTTTGAAAAACGTACTTTTCCTTGATACCTGACCCGACAAGGTCAGGCTGGAGCTTTTCGACGAAGCGCTCGAACTCGTAGCCATTGACGTCATCGTAGATAAGCGTGCTGTCCTTCACGTAGTGCTGAGCTGTCCGCTGATAGTCATCGTTGTGACCGAACTCGTATCCGGTGCCAATGACTTCCATCCCCAGGTCCTCATATGCGCCAATCACATGACGCGGACGGAGCCCGCCGACGTACAGCATCACCGTCTTGCCCTCCAAGCGAGGCCGATATTTTGCGATCACCGCGTTCACGAGCGGCTGATACTTCTCGATTACCCGCTCGGCCCCTTCCTTGATCTTGTCGTCGAAATAACCCGCAATCTTGCGCAAGGACTCTGCGATCTTTGATGGTCCGAAGAAATTGTACTCGCACCACGGGATACCGAACTTCTCTTCCATGTGGCGTGAGATATAGTTCATCGAACGGTAGCAATGCAGAATGTTGAGCTTTGCCTTCGGCGTTGCTTCGAGCTCAGCCAGTGAGCCATCGCCGGACCACTGCGCGATTACCCGCAGGCCCATCTCCTCCAGCAGAATTCGTGATGACCAGGCGTCGCCCCCGATATTGTAGTCTCCGATAATCGCAACATCGTACGGCGTCGGCTCGAACTTGGGTTTGCCATCGCCCTCGAGATGCCCGAAAATCCAATCTCGCACCGCATCGTTCGCAATGTGATGGCCCAGTGACTGCGACACGCCCCGGAAGCCCTCACAACGGACCGGCACGATGGTCTTGCCGCCATATTCCTTGGATTTCGCTCGTGAGACGGCTTCGATATCGTCACCGATCAATCCGATCGGGCATTCCGATTGGATCGTGATGCCGTTGTTGAGTGGAAACAGCTCTTGGATTTCATCAAGAATTTTGACCAGTTTTTTGTCGCCGCCGAATACGATGTCCTTTTCCTGGAAGTCGGAGGTGAACTGCAGGGTCACGAAGCTATCGATACCTGTGGTGCCAACGTAATAGTTGCGACGCGAACCCCACGAATACTGACCGCAGCCGACGGGGCCATGGCTGATATGAACCATGTCCTTGATTGGTCCCCAGACCACCCCCTTTGAGCCTGCATAGGCGCAGCCTCTGATCGTCATCACGCCAGGTATGGATTTGATGTTGGACTTCACGCCGCAGTCTGACTTTCCGGCCTGGTGAACATTGAGGTGCTTGGCACGCCGTTTCGCGGTTTTCTCCGGATAGACCTTCAGCACCTCCTCGATCAGCTCTTTGTTGCGAGCCCTGATTTCTGCGATGCTCTGGGTCGTGGCGAGGCTCATCTGATGTCCTTCAAGGTTAGCTGTTGCGAGGGCGGCTTCTTGACCAAGACTTTTGCAACCAGCATGCCAGCGTCTCGTGAGCACCAAGACCGTAACAATCAAAGCTACTTAGCGCGCCTCGTGCGGTGACACGGGCGTTGTTGCGAATCCGACATCCCGCTTTCGCAGAGAACTCTTGGTGTGGCCCCGTTCGAAATGGAACAAGGCGGGCTCTGCCTGGAATTCCTTCCCAGTTCTGACAGGCTTGCCAATGCTTCTATACTTACTGAAACCTACAGATGCTGCGAAGAGATCGATGTGCCCGTGCGTGCCCTTATCAGGCCGTGGCAACTGCTCGCGTGACCTGGCGAGCGTAAACGAGGCGACGCAGCTCGCGTTGAGCTCTGCAGCATGGGATCGTGCACGTCATCATCATCGCAGCAGGTGATGTCGGCCAGCCCGCTTGCGGCCGACTTCCGCCTTCAATCGCAGAGCACTGCAGTCGCGGTGTATTTTTAAGTCCAAGGGACACACGGCACGTCGCCAGCAGGCTGAAACACTTGAGCAGCGGCATCGCACAGTGCGCCCCCGTCCGAACGGCTACACCGGCGCGGTCGAGCATGGCGGTAATATCATGCGCATGTGTTCCCTTCACTTCAAACGAAATGATCGGCCCTTCTCGGCCGGAGTCCCGATCATGCGCACGAAGTTGATGGCCTGAGACTCCTCCGGGTAACCGAGCAGTATTTTCTCGTGCGTGTGGTTCTGCACCTTGCCTATTGAATTGATGTAATCGACAGCGGCGCCTAAACCGATGGGCTTCGACGATCGGCGGCGTACCCGCTTTGACCTGGTGTGGCGGATCGCCGTAAATGACACTGGAACGCAACCTCGCGAATCATCTTCCGGTTGAAGGGCGACATCGAGGCCAGTGCTCAGACTTGCCGTAAAGTACCCCGACCCCAGTCGGACTGTACAGTTTGTGACCCGTCATGACTTAGAAATCGCAATTGATCTCGCAGAAGTCGGCGTTCAGATGGACGCATTCCTTGCGAGCCGTCGACCCGGCGAACGCAAGCCGTTGATTGCGTTGGCGACGATACGCAGCGCGTCGATGTCGAGGCCAGCATCGATCTCGTCCAGGCCGCACAGGCTCGGCTCGAACAGCGCCATCTGCAAAACTTCGTTGCGCTTCTTCTCGCGACCGAAGAAGCCGACATTGAAGCCGCGCTTGAGCATGTCCTGGGCGAAGTTAAGCCAACCGTCTCATTTCAGAAATTCGCGGGTGTAGAATTCCTGCTCGCCGCGCGCCTTGCGTCGGGCGTTCAGTGCGGCCCGCAGGAAGTTCATTGTAGTCACGCCGGAAACTCAACGGGATACGGAACACCCCTTGGCGCGCCTCAACCCGCCGGCGAGTCGGTCTGGCGCAGCGTCGTCACCCAGATCAGGCGCGCCACCTGCTGGGTCGGGTTGTCGAACATGTGCGGCACGATGCTCGGAAAACGAAAGCTGTCGCCGGCTTCCAGCACATGGGCCTGGTTGTCGAGCCACAGCCGCAGGCTGCCCGAGAGGATGTAGCCCGCCTTCTCGCCGGTGTGCTGCAGGAAGTCGGTGCCGGAGGAGGCGCCGGGGTTGAGCGTGAGCTCGTAGAGCTCGAGCTGGCCTTTGCCTTCCGGGGTCAGCGCTTCCTTGACGACGCCGCTGGCGGTGAGCCGCAGCAGCCGCCTGGCGTTCTTGCGCACGGTGTAGCGCGGCGCTTCGGCAGGATCGCTGCTCTCGAAGAAATAGGAGATGGGAACGTCGAGCGCGATTGAGAGCAGGCGCAGCGTGCGGATCGAGGGCATCGCGCGTGCGCGTTCGAGCTGGCTGATCATGCCGGTCGACAGGCCGGTCTTGTTGGCGACGTCCTGGATCGAAAGGCCGGCGCGCTGCCGCAGCAGCCGCACGGTTTCACCCAGGCGCTGGTCGACCGCATCGTCGGCTTCGATCGTGGAAGCGTCCTTGGTGCCGTTGGTATCGCCGCGACCATCCATGTCGCTCTCCCATGCGTCATCTCAGCCTCGGGTATCGAGCCCGCGGCTTCAGTCAGGTAAAAAGCTGACGCATTTCAGCAATGCGGTGACTGCTGTATTTAGTCGTGATGAAATTTTGCCAGAAAAATTTAGAAAAACTAAAGCTCACTCCTGTCCCTTTGCCGGGGTCTCGGGGCGGTGCGCTCGTTCCGCCGCAAGCTCTGCGAGCGGCTCGCGTGAGTCACCACGAGCTCGCGGCTAGCAAGTGAGAAAAACAGGAGACGGTTAGGAAAGGCGGCGGTGTCGAGAGCGTGTTCATTATGTTCGTGCGGGAGCTCCTCTCGTCGGCTACCCTACCTTTGCCGGCACGCAGGTATCGGGCACCGGGCAAACGACCGCGCATTGTGGCGCGTCAAAATGCCCTTCACATTGGGTACACTGGGACGGATTGATCACATATATGTCGTTCTTCAGGCTGATCGCAGCATTGGGACACTCGAACTCACACGCACCGCAGACGGTGCACTGGGATGCGATTATCTTGTAAGCCATCACTGCGATTCCATAAGCAAAAGGTGCGGGACAGTTTCTTGCTATCAAGTCTTGTGCCAGACAGTTTGAACTTGATTCGTCTGGAGTAATTTCGATAACGCAAATCGCCGCCTCGACACGCTGTCGCAAATCCTACAAGGGGCGTGGCGGCTTGATCTCGATGCTTTGATTTGCGCATGGTTGATTCACAGCAGTCAGATCAGGTGAACCACCTTCTCCAGACTCAGGGGGGACGATCTGAGATCCTCCCCAACGCCTTCGTGCCGCGGCTAAGATCGATGCGTCGCGCGGCATCACGAAGTTCTCCGCGGGTCCAAACCAGAGCGCATCTTGTTAATTCCACTCACCGGGACAGCCGCGGCTTACGCGACAGCATCACGGGCAGCAACCGGCAGGTCCTCACCAGTCTGCCTCGCCACAGCCAGTCAGAAGGTCACGGCGGTCGCTCCAGATACAGTCACACCCGTGATGCGCGTCCCTCTCAGGGCCCGCGGAACGCATTTTCAGTTGCCCCGTATTGCGGGCAGAACCGGCATTCACATCCGCCGCAAAAGTACACTGTCTCCCCCACGTGCGGGCGACTGAAGCCAGGTGTTCGTTTGGTGATCCTACCTACGCTCCGCGCTCAAAATAGATGCCGGCGGCGTCAGTCGATGGGTGTAGCCGAAAAAAAAGCCACCCCAAAGGGTGGCTTAGTCACGGAGGAAACGCCCATGAGGGCCTTTGGGATCAGGCCGCAGCCTGTTCGATCGGTGAGAAGGGCAGCCCGAGGCTTTCGGCCACCGCTTTGTAAGTTAGCCGGCCCCGATGGACGTTGAGGCCTGCGCGCAAATGGGGATTTTCGAGCACGGCGGAAAAACCCTTGTTGGCCAGAGCCAAACCAAACGGCAGAGTTGCGTTATTCAGTGCTTGACTCGAGGTCAGCGGAACGGCGCCGGGCATATTGGCCACACAATAATGAATGATGCCATCTACTTCGTAAGTTTGATCCGCGTGAGTGGTTGGGTGTGATGTCTCAAAGCAGCCGCCCTGATCGATAGCGACGTCCACGAGTACCGCCCTCTTGCGCATCGAGCTCAGCATGCTCCGGCGGACCAGCTTCGGCGCGCTCGCACCTGGAACGAGCACGGCACCAATCACCACATCCGCCGCAAATACCTCTTCCTCTACAGACTCGAGTTGAAAATCTGGTGCGAACGCGTCCTTCGAATAGCTCGTCCAGCTCGCGGAGCCGGATTATCGAACGATCGATGATGGTCACTTCTGCGCCCAGACCGACCGCCATGCGTGCCGCGTGCGTACCGACGACGCCACCTCCGATCACCACGATTCGGGCAGGCTGAACACCGGGCACCCCACCGATCAGCAGCCCTCGTCCGCCTGTACTCCGCTTTAGGGCGCTACCCGCCGCTTCGATCGCAAGCCTACCCGCGACCTCGCTCATCGGCGCCAGCAGTGGAAGACCACCATGCGCATCAGTTACAGTCTCATAGGCGTCGCAGTGCATCCTGATTCCAGGAGGCCGGTAGCCTGGTCCAGGTCGGGAGCCAGATGCAGATAAGTGAAGAGGATGTGATTCTCACGCAGCTGAGACCATTCGGACGGCTGAGGCTCCTTGACCTTTACGATCATCTCGGTCAAGGCGAATACCTCAACGGCGGAAGTTAGAATCGTTGCGCCAGCATTGCGATAATCGTCATCGGTTGCACCAATGCCAGCGCCCGCATCGGTCTCGATCATCACGCTGTGGCCCGCTGCCACGTATTCGCGGGCAGCTCCAGGAGTAAGGCCCACGCGATATTCGTGCGCCTTGATTTCTTTTGGGACTCCGACCTTCATTTGATAACTCCCTGCCTGACGCGGCCTTTCTTATCGGAAGCGAGCAGCGATATCGCGACGCAACCGACCGAAATGGCGCAGGAATTCAGCGATATTTGACAGGCTTCGCAGGATTTCAAACCCACGGGTGCCGAGCGGATCGTGTGACCTTGCTCGCTGAGCTTAACCGTCGACACTGAGCGATAGGCGATAAATAGTTCCGAATTGCGGTCTCGGCTCGCAGAGAAGCTAACGACCGAAATCACAGCCTGCCGAAGTTCGAAAGCAGTAAAGATGGCGTTTCGCGTGTTTGGCAGGATTGCCTATCAAGCGATAGCGCTCCAGGAGTTGATGGCCAATGACCACTGATGGCTTCCAGAAAATCGACACTGCGTACCCTGTTCAACAGATCCGAGGCAATTGTTCGCCCCACAGCCAGTCGACGACGCGTCGACCGCCGAAACCGGTGGTCATCTGCACAAACTTGTGATCGTCAGCCACCGCCTCACCAATATCAGCTGCATCGGTCGCGAGCGGGTGCGCTTTCATGGCAGCAAGCACGGCATCGGCCGAATCAGGCGCGACGATCGCAACCAGCTTGCCCTCGTTGGCGACATGGATCGGCTCGAGTCCAAGCAGCTCGCAAGTAGCCGCAACCGCAGGCTTCACAGGAATGGTTGATTCCTGCAGATGGAACCCAAGGTCGGATTGATGTGCAATCTCATTGAGAGCCGCAGCTAGCCCGCCGCGCGTGGGGTCGCGCATCACCCGGATGCCGCCACCGCCGGCGGCAATCATGACCGCTACGAGATTATGCAACGCTGCTGAGTCCGAGACGATTTCGGTCTGAAAAGCGACGTTCTGACGTTTTGACATGATCGCCACCCCATGGTCGCCGAGGCTTCCGGACACCAGCACACGATCCCCGACCCTTACCTTGTCGGCGGACAGATCCAGCCCATCGGCCACAAGCCCGATCCCGGCCACGGAGATGAACAGACCGTCTGCCTTGCCGCGCTCGACGACCTTGGTGTCCCCGGCAATGATGTAAACGCCGGCCCCGCGTGCTGCCGCGCCCATCGAATCCGCGATCGTCCTCAGATCCGAAAACCGGAAACCCTCCTCGATGATAAAGCTGGCTGACAGATAGAGGGGACGCGCACCGGACATCGCCACATCATTAATCGTGCCGTGCACAGCCAATGACCCGATATTACCGCCGGGAAAGAACAGTGGTGTAACCACATAGCCGTCGGTCGTCATCACCATTCTGCCTGCCGAAACGTCAAACGCCGACTGATCATTGCAGCGGGCGAGCCATTCATTACCGAAGGCTTGGTGAAAAAGGTCGGAGATCAGCTGTGCCATGGCACGGCCCCCAGATCCGTGGGAAAGTTCAACGCGCCCGTTCTTTACGTCGAGCTTGCGTGGATAGGCTTTCACGCTCATGACCTCTGCCTCACCCGTTCATCGCGAACTCGGCCATAGGTCCAGTACGCCGCGCAAGCCCCTTCTGATGACACCATGCAGGCCCCTATGGCCGTTTCCGGAGTGCAGATGTTTCCAAACAACTTGCAATCGACCGGCCGTTTGGCGCCACGCAGGATCGCACAGCACTCGCACGCCGGATTGTCTGCGACAGGCATGTCGTGGATCGCAAAACGCGTCTCGGCGTCGAATTTTGCATACGACCGCTTCAGCTTCAGTCCGCTGTTGGGTACGAGTCCAAGCCCCCGCCATTCAAACTGATCACGCAGTTCGAACACCTGCGACACCTCGCCCTTGGCGCGCCGATTGCCTTCGCGTGTCACTGCACGGCTGTATTGGTTTTCTACCTCATAGCGGTGTTGATTCACTTGCCGCACCAGCATCAATATAGCTTGCAGCACGTCGAGGGGTTCAAATCCCGCAACCACGATCGGCTTCTCGAACTGTTCTGCCAGCGGCTCGTAAGGCTGCGTACCGATAATGGTGCTGACATGTGCAGGCCCGATGAAGCCGTCAATTGGGACGCCGCCGGTGTTGCGGATCTTCGGGTTCTCGAGAATGCTGTGCATCGCAGAGGGTGTAAGCACGTGATTGCAGAACACGCTCAGCCCCTCCATCCGCTTGCTCTCGGCAATCCGGATCATGTTCGCCGTTGGGGGTGTCGTGGTCTCAAATCCGATGGCAAAGAAGACCACCTCGCGGCCCGGCATCTGTTCGGCGAGCCGGATAGCTTCGAGCGTCGAGTAGACCATCCGAATGTCAGCGCCCAGCGCTTTGGCTCGCAACAGGGACTGTCCTTGCGACCCGGGCGCGCGCATCAAGTCGCCGTAGACGCAGAGAGTGACCTCTGGTCGGTCGATGAGCCGGATCGCCATGTCGATTCGGCTTGCGGGCAGAACGCAGACGGGACAACCGGGGCCGTGGATCATCCGGACGTTCGCGGGCAGCAGATCCTCGAGGCCATAGCGGGAGATCGCATGAGTGTGTCCGCCGCAAAATTCCATGAACCGATAGGCTCTTTGCGAACTGACCTCAGCGTCAATCGCACGCGCAAGTCCCTGCGCGATGATCTTGTCGCGAAATTCATCAGAATATTTCATGACCGGCATTCCTGCGCGGCGCTGCCCAGCTCCTGCAGGAGCTCCAGCGTGCGTTTGGCTTCTGTCGGATCGATCTTGGCGAGCGCGTAGCCGACATGGACGAGGACGTAATCGCCGACATCGAGCTCGTCGACGAGGGCAATCGATATCTCCAGGCTGAGGCCATCGATCGACACGAGAGCCATGTCGTCGGGTAGAATTTTCGCGATCTTCGCCGGAACCGAAAGACACATGTCAGGCAGTTCCTCCCCTGGCGGACGACTGTTGAGCAATCTGTAGAGCGGCAATCCAGGCTTGACCAAGGCTCAAACCGCCATCACTGGGCGGCAGCCGCCGCGGCACCAACGGTGAAAGACCGGCAGCGCTGCAACCGCGCGGGATCTCGTCCGCCAGCACCGCGTTCAGGAAGCAGCCGCCGCTCAGAACGACGGTATTGACGCCGGTTGTCCGCGCGGCGCGCGTGACCCAGTCGACGCAGGCGGCGACGAAAGTGCCATGAAACAGCCCAGCTCCGCCTGCGGCATCGATGTCATCAGCAATCAACCGCGAAAATAGCGGACGAAGCGACAGCACGCCGCCATCGATCGTCCAGCCGGCTTCGAGAATCGCTGCCCGCCGCACCAGCGCTTCGAGCTTCATCGCTGCTTCGCCGTCATAGCTCTGCAAATGCGCAATCCCCAGCAGCGCCGCTGCTGCGTCGAACAACCGTCCCGCACTGGTCGTGGTGGTCCCGCCCGGCTGATCGAGCAAGTCCGACACACACCCGGCTTGCCGTTGCGCCGCAAAGCGCTGCCCGATTTCGTTACCCCTGCCGAGCCCGTGTAATACTGCGCCCGCCATGCGCCACGGCTCGCGGGCTGCACGATCTCCACCAGGCATCTGCATGGGCGCTAAGTGCCCGATGCGTCGGGACCACGTCCCTTCGCACAACAATAGTTCGCCACCCCAGTTACCGCCGTCGGAGCCGAAGCCATGGCCATCGAGCACCAGGGCAAGCGCTGGTCCCACATGGCCATGCTCGGCGATCACTGCGGCAGCGTGTGCGTGGTGATGCTGGACCGCGATCAGCGCGCGAGCATTTTCTTGCGCAAAGCGGGTAGAAGCCATATCGGGATGCAGATCATGGGCGAAAGCGACAGGTTCCACGTCAAGGCTCGATGTTAGGTGTCGGATCGTCCTCTCAAACGCACGGATGCCTTCGGCCGTATTTAGATCGCCAATATGCTGAGAGACGAACGCTTGGTTGTCCCGGGTGATGGTGACGGTCGATTTCAGTTCGCCGCCAACAGCGAGCACGGGCGGGACGGCTCTCGCAAGGCGGATCGGCTCGGGAACATAGCCACGGGCACGACGAAGGAATTGCGGCCGGCCAGCCACCACCGAAACCACGGAATCATCAGCACGCGTCAAGATATCGCGATCATGGGTCACGACAAGATCGGCGATTCCGTTGAGCCGCCGCAATGCCTGCGCGTTATCAATCAGCAGCGGTTCGCCGCAAATATTGGCACTGGTGGCCACGATGACGGGGCTAGACCCCGCACGTGTACCTGGCGAGCGAAGCGCATGGAAGATGAGGTGATGCAGCGGCAGTACGGGCAGCATGACACCCACTCGCGATAAACCAGGTGCTATGGCGGGCGCCAGATTGTTGCGTGATGGCAGGAGGACGATCGGACGTGCTACGGATTCTAGCAGCGCTAGCTCGGGCGCGTTCGCCGCCGCGATCTCGCTGACGCGCTCGACGGAATCGACCAAAACCGCGAACGGCTTCTGAAGGCGGTGCTTTCTCCTGCGCAAACGCTGCACGGCGTCCTGATTACGCGCATCGCAAAGAAGCTGGTATCCGCCCAGCCCCTTTATCGCCACGATCTGCCCCCGCGCGATTGCCGCGACAATATCGCTGATCCCATGGCTAAGCCGAGGACCGCATGCTGGGCACGCGATCGCCTCCGCGTGAAACCTGCGGCTTGCCGGATCGGCATAGTCAGCCGCGCACGCGGCGCACAAACTAAAAGCCCTCATCACAGTGTTGCGGCGATCGTACGGAAGCCGTTCGGCGATGGTGTAGCGTGGACCGCAATGGCAGCAACTGATGAAGGGATAAAGGTAATGCCGATTTTCTGGATCGAATAGCTCTTTGAGGCATTGCTGGCAGACCGCGGCGTCAGCGACGATCTGCGTTGACAATTTGCCGGCTTCGCTCGTCCCGATCGAAAAGCCCTTCGCCGCGAGCGCCGTAGTCTCGCGAACGCAGATGTCGACTATACGTGCCAATGGAGGCGCCTCGAGCGGCAACGTGGCGACAAACTCCGAGGCACGGTGGCCCTCAACCTCGATGATGACGCCCTCAGGGCCATTGATGACAAACCCCGCCAATCCGTACCGAACGGCAAGTCCATAGACGTAAGGACGAAAGCCGACCCCTTGCACTGCCCCACTCACGACCACGCGCAGCCGTGTTCGGTCGCAGGTGGCTGCGGCGCTCATCGCCCTTTGTCCTCGAAGGCGCGCCTCTGACGGCCCGCCTGTCTATCGATCCAGGCGTAGAGCGCGGCAAAGCCTTCGCCAGTCCGAGCCGAAACTACAATCACGTCGATCTTTGGGTTGACCCGTCTGGCGTATTCGATGGCCTTGCCCACGTCGAATTCGAGCAGCGACGCTAGATCAATCTTGTTAATCACCATGAGCGACGAAGCGGCAAACACATCAGGATATTTGAGCGGCTTGTCTTCACCTTCAGTAATCGAGAACACTACGATCTTGCAGGTTTCGCCAAGATCGAAGGCAGCGGGACAGATCAGATTACCCACGTTCTCGATGAAGAGAATACCGCCCGAGAGCAGCGGCAGGCGGCGATAAGCGTCGCCAATCATTGCAGCGTCGAGATGACAATTCTTGCCGGTATTGATTTGAACGGCTGGCACGCCGGCGGCCTGAATACGTTTGGCATCGTTCGAGGTCTGCTGGTCCCCTTCGATGACCCCGACCCACCGGCTGCACTTGAGCTCGGACACCGCGCGGACGAGCAGTGTCGTTTTACCGGCACCGGGGCTGGACAAAAGATTAAATACAAGCAGGTCATCGGCTACGAAGAGCCCGCGATTGTTCGCCGCAATTCCATTATTCTTGTCCAGGATATCGCGCTCAATCTCAACGAGCCGCGTTCTGGTCATGCCACAGCCCCTCAAATCAGGCGGATCGACGCCGCTCGGAAGCGCCTGCGCGTTATGCGCCTGGTGATTGGCTGAGCGAGGACAGCGCTTATAGCGATCACCAGCGTGGTTTGACTGCGGCGGCCGTCGGTCGCCCGGCGGAAGGGCAGAATGGCAATCGCGATCGTCCTGAAGGGATCGCTCATGGCTCTCCGCATCATTCGCCTCGGCGCGTTTTGTGGACGGCGTCCCTTGGTGGCAGCCGCAAATGGTACACATCAATCGATCTCCAACTCTTTCACGCGCATCTGTTCGCCCGCGGTCACCTGCAAGTGATAGCTGCCGCAGCAAGGGCAGCACTCACCGCGCCGAGCAATTTCGACGCTCTTCGAACAGCTCATGCACCAGGCAACGCCGGGCAGTTCGACGATATTAAGAGCCGCGCCCTCGGCAACGGTCCGCGTTGCAGCGGCAGCAAAGCAGAACCTGATCGCTTCAGGCGCCGCATGACTCAGCGCTCCCATCTCCAGACAGATGCTCCGCACCCGCGAAGAGGATCGCTCGTGTACCTTCTCCTCGACGATCTGAATGATGCCAAGACAAATCGCCATTTCATGCATCGCGAACTTCGCTAAGGTTGAGGGTGAACGCGACGCACGGATCGAGCGATGCAATCACCGCATGGACTGCATCTTCGCGTCTTCGAGCCGTCAGCACCGCGCCTTGCAGGTTCCGAACAAGCGGTCCGCGCCGGTGGAAATTCCACTCCGTCGGCGCAAGGAATTCGAAGCGGGATATTCTGCCCTGAGCATCGAGTTCAACCGCGTGGTAGAGACGGCCCCTGGCGCATTCGACCGCGGCCGCTGCACGGCGCGGCCCTAGCTTATATCTTTCGATAATCCCATGCTCCGCGGCTCCAATCTGAGCGCCGGCCTTGAGCCAGGCACATAGCCGCAGGATTTCATTAAGTCTGGCCATCAGCCGCTCGGCCGCACCGAAGGGTCCCAGCGGGACCCCATCCCGGCTGATCTGGCGCGCCCATGGACCCGTCTCGGGCACATGTCCGTCAACATCGGGAGAATAGCAGAACGTCGAGTCATCCCCGAGCAACCGTTTCGTGATGTTGGGGTCGTCAGCAACAGACAAGAATGAGTGCCCCGCCGGAATTGACTTCACGTCGACGTCATTAAGCGCCGTAACGCGAAGCGCCAGCGGGCTACCAGACCTCAGCGCCTCCCCCTCATATAGACCTAGCGCGGCCAGCGCAGCGACAATCCGCGCGGTCGCTTCGCGTTGAGCGGAGCTCCAGGTTGGCTGTGCGGAGCGGACAAACGCTGACAATTCCGACATCAGGGAGCGGATTGCCGCCGCACTGGCGACATCTAACGTAAGATGTCCGACAAAAAGGCTCCGTGCCAAATCCGCGATGCGCTCAGTAACGATAAGTGCAATACGCTGCTGCCTTGTTGCGCGGGTGATCACTTCGTCGCGGGCCGTCCCGATGGCGGACAATAATGCAGTTTGCTGCGCAGCGACACACAACGCGAAAAGCCGCGGCAGCACGTTGAGCACTGTCGAGGGCTCCTTTCCGGCGAACGCGCGCGCCAGCGGCGGCCGGACTCGCGGCAGGATCTCGACCGAGGCGACTACGTCGGCAGCTAGCAATATGCGTACATCGATTTTGTTGCGGGCAACAAGGCTCATGCGCAACACTCCGCCATCGTCCCGCGCAAGCTATAGTCCATGCGCATGCGCCGTCTGCGGGATCGCACCCGATGCGCCGACGTCTTCATGTGAAATACGCCTCGATAATTTCCTGCATGCGCTCGGCTGAGTCCTGGAAATCCTCATCAGCAGCCAACGCAACAATCGACACGCCGCCGACCTCCAGCGTATCAAGGATGATGTCGTCCGTAGAATTGAAGAACTGCACGGACCAGACATTCCTGATCCCGGTCGCCTGCACTCGGCAGGTGCTGTAGCCGTGCAACATGAGTTGGACCGGTCCATTGCCCAAGCTTTGCTGTAGGAATGCCAAGTCGATAATGCTCATTGGCAGTGACGTCAGATTGATGACATAGGCGTGCATGCCTAATCGCCAGACCCTCGCCCGCTCGCGTATTTGGGCCAGCACCGGTTGAACGTTCATCGCGCCATTCGGCGGCGTGCGGATCACAAGATCGGCGGACGTCAAGTCAGTTGCGGCACGCCGCACAATCTGCGGAATCGACCCGACCTCAACATATTCATGCGCAGGCTCCGCGCCGATGCGCACGCGCCAGATTCCCGCGAGCACTGACTCCCGGATTTGCGCCAAAGAGCCATCTGGCAGCGCAACCACGCCGGCCACCTCACCTTCTCCGAGCAATTCGTCAATCAACTTGCGTTCGCCATCGCTGAGATTTGCGAGCCCGTAAAGTTGTGTCCGAGCACCGCTTCTCTGACGGCGAACGGCAGCAGCGGCGTTTGCTAACAGCAAGGTGGCGTTCGGATAGTTCCTTCCACGCTCGTCCGCATCGCCCCAGGCGCGGCGGGCGAGCACACTCATGGGGCCGGTATGGAATACATCGAGACTCGCAGGGCCAGTGGCGAGGTCGCTCGTCGCCCGCTCAGCGCCGCCGGATACAGTGGGGATCGCCGTTTTCATGATGCGATGTTCCACTGCCTGTACCGAGAGGCAATGCACTTGCCGACCCAAGTGCTGGCGGCGTGTGCCCGAATGATCGGTACGGAGATGCGGTTGATCGCGAGCAAACGGCCCGATCTCTTGCCGACCAGGCAGAGTTCATCGTGCCTAGCGCATAGGCTCGGCGTCGACGGTCTACGTCGGCCGAGCCTGCCGACTCGTGTGCCATTAACGATGCGGGACACCACTGCGCCTTGCGTGCCTTGCCGAAACTTCTTGACAACTTTAGGAAGGAAGAACGCGAGCTGGATGATCCGGAGTTCGGCCGCGGACAGCGGCATCACAGTCACCGTCGCTTGAGCGTGCACGGCTAGGCGCGCATCGACGCTGACGCCCTCCACGTCGAACGGAGGGGGTCGCGCTGAACCATGCTGCTCCGGCTGCAATTTCATCAGACGCCTTTCTCATATTGTTCGCTTCTGCTAGCAGGCGGTTAGCAAGGCGCATGCCAAATGCTCTGGCCGCAACTCGCGCTCGGAGCAACGGCGAAACGCCTGATATTTTCCAGGCAAACGTTACGTGCGATTGGAATTCGAATTGTGAGATCCCTTCAGTCGGCGCAAGTGAGCGGAACGGCTAGCGTAAGTGCTCCGGCAATTGTGGCTCGTGACCGATCAAGTCCGCAAAGAATCGATCGATGTCCTGGCCGTTGAGGCTGGCCTCAAGCCCGTCAAGTGCTTCCGAGATCAGCCTTGCTTCATTGTCGTCCAAAACCCGCACCGCGCTGTCGATATGAACGAGCACCTTGGCGCCGACCGGTACATCGGCGAGCAGCATGACCGAGACGCGCCGCTGTTCATTGCCATACTCGCACAGCGCCGTGATACCGTCGGTCTCGGCAATCGTCATTGGCAAGCCAAGGCACATTGTCAGTCTCAGGCCGCTAGACGGGCTGCGCCCTCATCTCATAATTCGCATGGTCAATATTGTTCGCCAACAGCCGTTCTGATGCAGGCAGCGGCGCGCCCCGCGGTTTTGCCGGCGAGCCCCACTGCGCTAGGAGCTTACAAGCCAGTTCAATCGCAGGCCCAATCTGAAAGCGCACCGGCGCGGTCAGAGGACCGCCCCAAGTCTCCAGGTCCAGTGGCTGACAGCCGATGAGAGCGAGCTCTCGCGGGCGGCGGCCAAGAAAATCGGCCGCGCTCAAGACCTCCTGAAAACCGGTCTGATGCAGGCTCACTTTCTTGGCACCAGTAAACTTTGGCACTTCGTCATCTCGTACAAGCTCCAACTGGCCGGGCGGCAATCGATAGTCGATGGCATCGAACACGACCACGCAATCGGCCTGTTCAAGAAAACTGACGAGGTAGAGTCCCTGGGTGCCGCCATCGAGGACGGTGACATTATTATCGACGGCGTAGCGGCTATGAAGCTCTTCGACCACTCGCACGCCGAAGCCCTCATCGGCCCACAGGATATTGCCGATGCCGAGCACGAGGATTCGTTTTTTGTCTTTCGGATTGAGCATTCGCTTCCCGGTCAATCGCCAAACCCGCGCTCAGCCGATCTTTTTGGAAAAGAAGCTGCGCCGCGATATGATGTCTTCCCGGATCACCGCGTAGATGTGGACCAGCGCAAACATCACGATGACCCACAGGCCGAGATGATGCAAGGTGTGGACGTCCTGACTGTTCGGCCAGATTGAAAACAGCCAGCCGAACACCTTGTACTGCCAGCTGTCAGTACCGGCACCTTGCCCATAAAGTGCAAAGCCAGTGACGACCATGAACGTGATCGTCTGTGTAAACATGAAGAACATTGCGAGCTGAGCAAGGCGATCGTGCCCGGGGCGCCTGTCAGGATCCCCTGTAAGGAACGCATACCAGAGTATCTCCTGATACACCTCCCGCCAGAAGCACCCGCGCCAGAGCGGCACGCAAAAGATCTGGATGGCATGCGCATTTCCCATCAAGGCCCAGTAGATGCGCAGAAGAAAGCCAACGCTGGCCACATATCCCGCCGCGAAATGGGCAAAGCGGATATAGCCGAACAGGAAATTGCGGCTTGCCTCTCCCTTCATCGCTGGTGTGCCGGTCCCAATAAGGTAGCCGGTTAAACTTAGTACCAGAATGGCCGCCGCGTTAGCCCAATGCCACAGTCGCACCGGCGCATAAACGTGGGCGACGCCACCGCCAATGCTGCGATCAGTCGGTGCCGCATCGTCGGCGGTGAGGAGCTTCCCCCTATCCAGCATGGACCTAACGCACTTTAACTGAAGCCATTTCTTGGCCCTCAGGACTCATCACGTGGGTCGAGCAAGCCAAGCACGGGTCAAAGGAATGGATCGTGCGCAAGATCTCCTGGGGCCGCTGCGGATCGGCCATCGGGGTACCGATCAGCGAAGCTTCAAAAGCGCCAATATTGCCTTTGGAATCCCGAGGAGAACCGTTCCACGTCGTCGGAACGACACATTGATAATTGTCGATCTTAGCGTCCTTGATCTTGATCCAGTGGCCGAGTGCACCGCGAGGCGCCTCAGTGAACCCGTAACCCTTGGCCTCCTTACGCCAGCTTTCCGGGCGCCACCTGCTAACGTCGGCAGTTGCCGTATTGCCTGCCTTGAGCTGGACTACGAGCTTATCCTGAAAATAACGCATCTGATGCGCCGCCCACTGGCATTCGAGCGCCCGCGCCGCTGTACGGCCAAGGGTCGAGAACAGCGCAGTCAGAGGCAGATTGAGCCGCTTGAGCAGTCTCTCGGCGGGATCCTTGAACTCGGCTTTCCCTTGCGCATAACCAATGATGTATCGCGCCAACGGCCCGACCTCGACGGCGTGGCCGCGCCAGCGCGGCGCTTTGATCCAGGAATACTTGCCGCCTTCGTCGAGTTCCTTGATATCTGTCTTGCTGCCTTTGAATTCTGGCCCCAGTTTAAAACTCGGCTCGGTAATGCCGTCCCAGGGATGCAGCCCACCGCAATCGCTGGGGTATTTATACCATGAATGCGCGACGAATTCCTGGATCTGCTCGGGATCACCATGGTCGATCGGCAGTATCTCCTTGAGATTGCCATTAAGAATGACCCCGCGCGGCAGCTTGAGACTTTTCGCAGAACAGTCATTGGCGTTTTCGGGGATGTCGCCATAGGACATCACGCTTTTGCTCGAAAGACCACCGCCGTGGAGCCAGTCCTTATAGAACGAGCAGATTGCAGCAATGTCGGGTAGATAGACCTGCTCGACAAACTCGATCGAGCGGGCGATGATCGAGGACACGATATTCAGTCGTTCCATATTGATCGCGCCCACCGCACCGATTCCGTCGATGTTGATCGCGCAGGGTACGCCGCCGACCAGCCAGTTCGGATGCGGGTTCTTGCCACCATAGATAGCTTGGATCTTGACAATCTCCTTCTGGAAGTCGAGCGCTTCCATATAATGAGCTACCGCCATCAGGTTTGCTTCCGGTGGTAGCTTGTAGGCCGGATGCCCCCAATAGCCATTCTTGAACGGACCGAGTTGCCCTGACCCGAAGAATTTGTTGAGCCGGATCTGAAAATCTCTGAAATAGCCGGGGGATGACAGCGGCCAAGGCGAGATAGACTGCGCCAGTGCGGAGGTCGACTTGGGATCGGCGTTGAGCGCGGAAACCACGTCGACCCAATCCAACGCATGCAAGTGATAGAAATGTACGAGGTGATCATGCACGAGCAAGCACAACTGCATGATGTTACGGATCGAATTGGCATTCTCCGGAATCACGATTCCTAGTGCATTTTCAACCGCGCGCACGGAGGCGAGCGCATGGGTGCCGGTGCAGACCCCGCAGATCCGCTCGGTGAACGCCCAGGCGTCGCGCGGATCGCGCCCGCGCAGGATGACTTCGATGCCACGCCACATTGTCCCGCTTGAGACCGCATTGCGGATTACATTGTCGGAATCGAGATTGGCTTCGACGCGCAGGTGGCCTTCGATCCGCGTCAGCGGATCGATGACGATTCGCCTGCCGGAACGATCGAGACTGAACCCGTTCGGCGTCTGGATGGCCACCGTCGTATCTCCTCAACTCGGTTTGCCTTTACCGGCCGCGCGATCCGGCTTGTGGGTCAACCGCTTCACGGCGGTGACCGCCGCATGGGCAGCAACCGTTAGCCCGAGCACCCCGGCAGCGGCCATGCCGATCTTGTCGGCGTTCTCCTCAATGCCGAACTGCTTGATGGTTGTAAGTCGGTCGTAAAATGACCCTTTGTCCCAGAAGCCGTCCTCAGAACAGCCGAGGCAGCCGTGACCGGATTGAACGGGAAATGAAACGCCGCCGTTCCACCGAACGGCCGAACAGGCATTGTAGGTGGTTGGCCCCTTGCAGCCCATCTTGTACAGGCAATAGCCCTTGCGCACGTACCTATCGTCCCACTCTTCGACGAATTGGCCAGCGTCGAAATGGGAACGCCGATAGCACTTGTCGTGAATGCGCTCGGAATAAAACATACTTGGACGTCCTTGGCGATCGAGCTCCGGAAGCTTTCCGAACGTGACGATGAACGTCACGAGACCACTCATGATCTCTGCGATAGGAGGACACCCGGGCACCTTGATGATGGGCTTGTCGGTGATCACCTTATCGATTGGCGCCGCGCCAGTCGGATTGGGCTTGGCCGCTTGCACGCATCCCCAGGACGCACACGTGCCCCAAGCGATGATTGCCATGGCCCCTTCTGCCATCCACCTGAGCTTCTCAACGAACGGTTTGCCGCCGTCAATGCAGAACATGCCACCCTCCTTCAACGGCGGATTGCCTTCGACTGCGAGCACATACCTGCCTTTGTACTTGGCACGGGTTTCTTCCAGGATGGCCTCAGCCTGGTGTCCAGCCGCCGCCATGATCGTATCGTCATAGTCGAGCGAAATCATCGACAGCAGCGCGTCTTTAATCAAGGGATGGGCCGAGCGGATAAAGCTTTCCGAGCAACAGGTACACTCGAGCCCGTGCAACCAGATGACGGGCACACGCGGTTTGGTTTCGAGGGCATGGGCAATATTGCTTGCGGTGAGCGAACCAAGTCCCAAGCTCGCGGCCGTCACACTACAGAATTTGTGGAAACTACGGCGCGTGATACCCTGACGTCTGATCACGCTGTAGAACGTTTCCGTTGCATCATCCATGAAACCTTCCAAGTGAGTAGTCGTGGCCGTTACGAATTACTGACGTTTAGCAAGAACCAGGCCAGCGAAGCGAAACACTTAAGACATCAAGCGACCGCCGAAATTTGCGCAATTGTGAACCCGGCCACGTGCCAGCCCCTTTGCCATGGATCTGTCATGCTGATGGTGTTCAGTTTTGAAGATGTGAGCACTTGAACAAATCAGCAGGAAGGTTCACCACTGCACGGGGACTAACCTACAATCGCGACACTCGTCAGCCCGATTGTCGAATAGAATTGGCGCAGTGGACGGGCACCGCACTGCCCGCTCCCAATCAGGCCTGCCGATTGCTGACCAACGAGGCGTTCAAGCTCTCATGATCGCGACTGCACAGGCGGCCCGTCAAAAAGCGGCCGTCGAGCGAGGAAGAGAGGCCGCAATGGACCGAGCCGCGATGCGCCCCGCTGACGTTGCTTTGGGAGCTGGTCAACTCGATCTGATTTTGGTAAAAGCGCCTCCTCGCACCTCATCGCAACGGCGCTGTGGGCAAGAGACCGGACGTTTAATATCATCTAGGAGCGTTCATCGCACAAGCCAATCGGTGGCAAGGCGCGACGTCGTGGCGCATCGCGACACTCACCCGCTTGCAGGAGCTTCTTCGCGACAGCGGAGGCGATCGTGTCTTGAAGCATTGGTGCGATCCATCCGACGCGGATAGAAGGCAACGGCGCCTACATTCACTCGACATCGATCCGTATTAGCAACACTGCCTGTCTGCTACCCAAAACGGATCATCGAGCTTTTCGAGGGAAAGTGAAATCATCGGAGTATCGCGGCATAGACGATATACTGGACTTGTTCGCGGTAGTACTTCCGGATTTCCCCGGGCGCCGCCGTTCCGACCACCACGACCAGACGCTCTTTTGGGTCGCAGAAAAATTGTGTGCCGTAGGCGCCGGTCCAGGTGAACTCTCCTGGATTGCCCGGAACCGCTGAAAGCCCCCCGGCTAGCCGTACAGCCACTCCAAGCCCGAACCCGAAGCCGGCACGGTGCGCTTCCACATTGGCGACTTTATTTTGATTCCTGGCCCGAGGTGGTTGGAGATCATGTGGCGCACCGTCCTCGGACCAAGAATCCGCTGCCCATCGAGCTCCCCGCCGTTGAGCAGCATTTGTCCAAAGCGCACGTAGTCACCGACTGTCGCAAATGCGCATGCTCCCCCGCGGTCAAACTTCGTCTGGCTTTCGAGGAGTTCGATGTCTTGCGGCTTTCCCGTCAGCGGGTCCTCCGAAAATGGACGCGCGAGGCGCTCGCGTTGCCATTCCGACAAACGGAAAGTGGCATCTTGTATTTTGATGGGCTTCCATAGGTTGCGGATGAGATAGTCGCCCAATCGCTGTTCGCTGACCTGTTCAATGACAGCTCCCAGCACATCGGTCGAGAAGCCGTATTCGAATTCCGTCCCCGGTTGGTGCGCTAGCGGCAGCTTGGTAATCGCTTCGATGAAAGCCTGCTTATCGCCCCTTAGGGGCGGGTCGGCGAAACCGGGATAGAGACGCGCCACTTGGTCTGAGCTGTCGGGCGCACCGTAGGTGAGTCCGGTTGTGTGGCGATAAAGATCGTGGATGCAGATCGCAGAACTCTGCGTTTGAAATATTAATGACCCTTATGCTGTGGCACTGCCACCTTCATGTTTGCGAATTCCGGGTAGTAATCCGTAAGCTTGGCGTGTAGAGGAAGGCGACCTTCCTCCATAAGGATGAGCCCAGCAACGGCCACCATCGGTTTGGTCATAGAAGCAAGCGCGAAGATCGCATCGAGCCGCATCGGGCTTCCTTTTACGGGGTCGAGTTGGCCGTACGCTTTGTAGTGAATCAGCTTGCCGTCTCTCGCGATTGCAATCACCGCGCCCGGCACGCGTTTGCTTGCAATCTCGCGAGCGAAGAACTCGTCTAGCTTGGCAAGGCGCTGCTGAGAAACGCCGACCTCATCGGCCGCTGCTTCGGGCAGAGGCGCGGAGTGCACCGAATTGAGAGCGAATGCAGCAGCTGCCGTGGCTATAGCAAGCTTGTTCATTGTACCCTCGGAAGGATGGATGGGCCCAGTTTGCAAGACTGCCGCCCGCATTAGGATGTCGGGCGGCAGTCCTAAGACGATTAGGTGCCCCTCCTGGCACAGTGTCTGTCGATGAGCGCTAAAGTGAAGATTGTCGGCGAACATCACCATACCACCAGCAATCACACTTGCCTCACGCCAGCGCGACGCTTGGACGTAGTCTACGACGTAGGCCGACAACACCTTAGTGCGCCCAGGAATATTGCCGCCGATCATCATCACGACGCCGAATGTGCCGATCGTATGAGAAAAGCCAACCACGGCGGCTTTAACAAATTCCAATCGCGCCAGTGGCGCGGTGATGGGGATGAAGGCATACAACGGCGAAACGCACCCGGTCGTCTCCAAGGGGAAATCGCCTATCGCAACAAAGGCGTTACGGATCGGCTACACGACTAACGGCAGCGCCGAGAGGACCGATCCGACCACGATTCCGGCGAAAGTAAAGGCCAGCGTGCGCTCGCCCCAGAAAGAGGCGAGAACGCCACCCGGTCCGTGGGGGCCGAGCAAAACGAGGACGCAAAAGCCGAGAGCCGTTGGCGGCAGCACCAGCGGCAGGGCGATCAACGTGGCCACCGCCTCGCTCGCAAAGGTCTTTGAGCGCGCTAGCCACCAAGCCAGGGGCACACCAATCAAGAGAAGGATCACGGTCGTCAAGCTGGCGAGCTCAATCGTGAGCGCAAGGGATTGCGAAATCTCTGCCCAAACCACATCCATCTGCGTCAGCCCGCCAGGGAGCGCGGGCCGACGTATCCTGACAGTGATGGCCTGCACGTGCGGCTCACGCGGCGCGGTGGCGCGAATCGCCCGTTGGTCGCGCGGCAGCTCGTGGCGGCCGCCAAATTCACGCGCTTCGTTTGTGCAAGCAAGAGCGGCATTGCAAGCCTCATCGACAACTCCTGTGGCAGGTCCGCTTCGGTTCATATGACGGCGGCAACTTCTCATTTGTCATCAGCAATTCCTGTGCCGGGTACGAACAGTGGCAGCTCTATGCTCAGCGAGAGAAATTCGCGTGGACGGCGACGTCACTTTGGAGTGGACCTAACACTCTGTTAGGTTTCCGGCACCTTTGTTTGCGAGCAGACAGCGACGGCCCTGCAAGGAAGCGTTAGAAATTGTCAGCCGAAGAGATCCCTGTGTGGTTGGTCGACGGCTCGCCGCGCCGGTAGTGGAGCGGACCGCAGGAAGCCCGTCGTTTGGCAGCAACAGGAACGGGTAGCCGATAACTCGTTGTAAGCTGCTTCTGCGACGGCGCAAAAGGCGCGAGGGGCCGTGAGCGAAGCCGGCCTCGTGACCGCCCTGGCCAATGCGGATCGTCAGCACAGGCCTGGAGACAAACGCCCCCGTGCACATCGAGCTTTGCCGGTAGTTCCTACATCAATGGCTTTTACGAACAATCTTGTTTTCCAAGCCGCGCTTCCATCCGGCAAATGCGTGCAATCCAAACTATCGATTTTACCGATGCCACGTGTTGTTGCATCGATCTCAGCACTGTGTGCATATCGAGCACGCTAAGGCTCCCAGTCGAGACGTAACTCCGCCAATGCGCGCTACGCTGCAATTATTTTTTCGACCTTGCGAATGCGGTCCGCGCTCGACTCAGCCAATCCCGCCCAGGCAGACGACTTGTCCACGACTGATCAATCGGCCGCCGCTTAGGCATCTGGTGCATATCTTGCTTAACGAGAATGGACAACGTAACTACACGCCTGCCTTTGGAAGGACGCGCCGGCTCCCGGAACCGTCTTCAATCGGACACGGCTAAAATGATGAGTCTCGTATGACGCTGCCGCCTCTGAAGCGCGGCGGCTCACATTCGAGTATATTCGGGAAGGAAGCGTCATGACCACCATGGCAACTGCGGCGCCTGCACGCGCGTCGCAAGCTTGGTATAAGATACTCTACGTTCAGGTGCTGATCGCGATCTTTATGGGCGCCGTGGTCGGCTGCCTCTGGCCATCTCTAGCCACCAACGACTGGATTAAGGCCCTCGGTGACGGGTTCATCAAGCTCATCAAGATGGTGATCGCGCCGATTATTTTCTGCACCGTCACATCTGGTATTGCGCATATTCAGGATGCGAAGAAAGTGGGGTGCGTCGGCGTGAAGGCGCTGTTCTATTTCGAGATCGTGTCCAGCTTTGCCTTGCTGTTGGGCCTTGTTATGGGCAATCTCGTCCAAATCGGCCATGGCCTTGCGGTCAAGCCGGATGCTGCGGCGGTCGCCAATTACGTCAAGCAGGCGGAAGCTTCGAAGACCGTCGACTTTTTTCTCAACATCATTCCCGATAGCGTGGTCGGCGCCTTCGCTCGCGGGGATGTTCTGCAGGTTCTACTGTTCGCGATCCTTTTCGGCTTTTCTCTGATGGCTCTGGGAAAACGTGGGGAGCGGCTGCGCGGCATGATTGACGACGTCGCGCACGCAGTGTTCGGCGTAATCGCTATTGTAATGAAAGCGGCCCCGGTCGGCGCCTTCGGCGCCATGGCGTTCACGGTCGGCAAGTTTGGGCCGGCAGCACTCGGTAATTTGATCGGTCTGATCGCGCTGTTTTACGCAACAGCCGCGCTGTTTGTTGTGGTGGTGCTCGGCCTGATCGCGCGCCTCGTCGGTTTTTCGATTTTCAAGTTTCTTGTCTATATCAAAGACGAGATTCTGATCGTGCTCGGTACGTCATCCTCCGAAAGCGCGCTGCCGCAATTGATGGAGAAGCTCGAGCGGTTGGGCTGCTCGAAGACGGTCGTCGGACTGGTGGTGCCAACTGGCTATTCCTTCAACCTCGACGGCACCAACATCTACATGACACTTGCAACCTTGTTCATTGCCCAGGCACTCGGGGTCGATCTCTCCTTTAACCAGCAGCTCACGATCTTGCTCGTGGCAATGCTAACGTCGAAGGGAGCGAGCGGCGTCACCGGCGCTGGCTTCATCACCCTTGCTGCGACATTGTCGGTGGTAAACCCAGCGCTTGTGCCGGGCATGGCAATCGTATTTTCGATCGACAAGTTCATGAGCGAGGTGCGCGCCCTGACGAACATCATCGGCAATGGTATCGCAGCCGTGTTCGTATCCTGGTGGGAAGACGAGCTAGAGCACGGAACGCTGCAGGCTCGGCTCAACCAGCCCACAGTTTCGACCACTATCGACCCTACAAGCACAATGAAGTAGGTCCCGGATCTTAACCGCCACCATCCGAACACGAACTGAATGCAAGAGACACATTTCTCGTACTTCGAATCGGCCAAGCCGACTTAAGGTGAGCCGGCACTGTCTCGTGCGCTCTCCAGTGCACAGCTCTTGCTCCGCGTCGCCGCCAGGCAGCTGCCCCTGAAAAGCACGCGATCAAAGAACTAGGGGCTTCTTCAAGGCGCCTCCTTGGGTGGTCACGGCTACCGTCCATCTGAATGCGGCGAGTCGTCCACACCGTCGGTTCGGTGTCATGTCGGCGCTCGATTCCACCGAAACCAATTGGAGACGACTCCTCCGCAGCTAGGCGTGATGGCCTAATCGCCAGGTGGTTCGCGCAACTTGGCCTTCCTGTCTCGGCACATGAACGTTGCGCTTTCCTCCGCAGAACCGACTGTGCCGGCGAGATGAGTGGTTCGCCCGCTTGTTTCTGTTCGTTGCCGGTCCGGAGACCCGCCTGATCGTTTCGCTTCAACCTCTCGGCTGAACAAAAACCGCTGTCCTCGTCCGCGGGCCTAAAGGGGGTGCATCGGCTCGCAGGCTCGAGCGACTGCCGGCAAGGCTATCGGCAGGGGAGCAAAGCAGAGGTTTCAGCTTCGACTGCCGCAGGGTCAGCGACGCCTCATCGAAAAATTTAGGACAACTATACGTACGTTTATGATGCGTTTTTTCCCCGCGCGTGCTGAGTTCGGCCGCAGGTGATCAATCTCGGACACGCTCGATCCAAGCGTCGAGGATTGCCCCATTTTTGCCTAAAATGCTATAGCTCTCCCGCCGGAGAACAGGCCGGACGGTCTCAAAATGTCTATCCAGATCAGCAGTCTTAAACGTTCAGCCCCTCAGTTGACCTTCGGCGGCATAACCTTAGCCGCTGTTACACTGAGTTGCGTGTACCTTAATGCCCATTTCGCCGCGACGGCGTTCGCCTATTTGTTAGTAGTCTTGCTATTTTCGTTGATGGGCAGCTTCATCGCGTCATCCGCGCTTTGCATCATGGCAATCGCTGCTCTCGCATACTACTTTGCGCCGCCGGCGTTCAGCCTACAAATCGATGACCCCCGCGATCTTCGAGTGGTTGTCGCATTCTTTATTGTGTCAATCGTAGGAACGTACTTGATCGGAAAGCTCCGCCAGGAAAGAGAGGCTGCGCGTGTGGCTGCGGTCAAGCTTCAGCGGAGTGCGGCGGATTTGGAGGATCGTGAAAAACGGTGGCGAGCAATCTTCGAGCACAATCCGGCCATGTACTTCATGGTCGACGAAGCCGGCACTGTCCTTAACGTCAATACATTCGGCGCGACCCAACTCGGCTATGCTCCTGCAGAACTGATCGGCCACTCCGTGCTCTGCATATTTCTTGAGGAGGATCGCGCATTCGTTCACAAATGCATTCGGGCGTGCCTTGAGGATATTGGACAATCGCGCACGTGGGACGTCCAGAAAGTCAGGAAGGACGGCTCCGTATTGTGGGTACGTGAAAACGCCAAGGCCATGCTTTGGGCCGACGACCGGCCTATTGTCCTTATCGCCTGCGAAGATGTCACGGAGCGAAAGCAGACCGAACTTGCCCTGCAGCGGAGCGAAGCGCATTTGGCTCAAGCGCAGGAGTTGAGTCATACAGGCAGCTTCAGCTGGAACGCCACCACTGGCGAGGCGTTCTGGTCAAAGGAAACATTTCGGATTTTCCAATTGGATCCTCAAACGACTCCCTCGCCGCAGCTTGTCGTTGCTCGCACTCACCCAGATGATCGGGCTTCGGTTAAACAGGTTATCGATGGAGCGATGCGGGAGTTGAGCGATTTCGAGCACGAATATCGATTGCGGCTACCAGACGGCTCTGTGAAGCACATCCATGCGAAGGCACGGCTTACGAGAACCGCTTCTGGTGAAATCGAGTTTGTTGGGGCAGCTACCGATATTACGGCAGCGAGGAGAGCAGAACAGCAGTTGCGTCGCAGCGAGGCCTATCTGGCCGAGGCCCAGCATCTCACCCACACAGGCAGCTGGTCTTGGGACGTCCACGGTCTAGATTTCGTTTATCGCTCCGCGGAAGTTGATCGACTGTTTGGCTTTAACCCGCAAGAGCCGGTATCGATAGAGACCATTCGCTCGCGCATCCATCCGGAAGACTTGCCGCGGTTACAGGAGGTGCAGCGCCAGGCGAGAGAAAAGGAGCAGGAGCGGTTCGAGTATGATTTCCGTGTTCTTCTGCCAGATGGCGGGATACGGCGTATACACTCCGTTGCGCATGTTGTCGTCGCTAGCGATGGTAAGGTCAGCGAGCTGATTGGAACACATATGGATGTCACCGATCAACACGCAGCTAGGGAACGCCTGGAAAACACACTTGTCGCGCTGCGCGAAAGCGAACAGCGCTTTCGCGACTACGCCGAGACAGCTTCCGACTGGCTCTGGGAGACCGGTCCAGATCATCGGGTCACTCGCTTATCCGAGCACACCAGCACTGCAGGAATTTTGGCCACAGGATTGATAGACCTGCTTCGCTGGGAGATTGCGTGCGACGTCGAAGACGAGCCCGAAAAGTGGCGGCAGCACCGGGCGACGTTGCAGGCGCATCAGCCGTTTCGGGATCTGGTCTACCGCACGGTGAATAGGACGGGATCTCCGATCTACGTGCGCACAAGTGGCAAACCTTTCTTCGACGGAAACGGCAATTTTCTGGGTTACCGTGGCGTCAGCACTGACATCACAGCCATTATTCGCGCCGATCAGGCCGAACAAGACCTGCGAAAGGCACAGGCGGAGCTTGCCCATGTGACGCGCGTAACGACGTTAGGAGAACTGACAACCTCCATCGCGCACGAGATAAACCAGCCACTCGCCGCTATTCTCACCAACGCCGATGCGTGCATCGGATGGATGGCTCGCGAAGCTCCTGATCTTGCCGAAGCGCGCTCTTCAGTGGAATGGATCATCGAAGACGCGATCCGGGCAAGCGAGGTGATCCGTAGTGTTCGCGCACTCGCGAAGAAAGGCGAGATTGAGATGGTGCCGCTCGACATTAATGATGTCGTCAGGGACGTCATTGCGCTGATAACACGAGAGCTGGTGAGCCACCGGGTGACGTTGCGAACCGAGTTGACGGCCGTGCTGCCTAGGATCCTGGGTGATCGAATTCAGCTACAACAGGTGATCATCAATCTGGTAATGAACGGAATCGAGGCGATGGACGCAATTACAGACCGGCCGCGCGAACTTCTGATTAAATCATCCAAGGACGATCTGGGGCGCGTGCAGCTTGCCGTGGCCGATTGCGGCGTCGGGATCGCTGAGAAGGACGCTGACCACGTCTTGGATCCCTTCTTCACCACCAAGTCGAGTGGCCTTGGAATGGGACTTTCGATCTGCCGTTCTATCGTGGAAGCTCACGGAGGGCGGCTATCGTTTCTTCAGAAAAATGAACCGGGCGCGACCTTCCAGTTTGTCCTGCCCGTGCATAAGGAGGCCATCCAGTGACAGGACCATTTGACTCGCCAGGTCAGGGTAGCAGTGCCGAGGCCTCGACGAAGACGATCGTCTTTGTCGTTGAGGATGATATCTCCGTGCGCCGCTCGCTTATTAACCTTTTTAAACAGGTAGGATTGGAGGTCGTTGCGTTCGGATCGGCCCGGGAAATGCTGCAGAGCACAATTCCGGACGTCCCAAGCTGTCTAGTTCTTGATGTCCGACTGCCAGGCCTGAGCGGCCTTGACTACCAGACCGAGCTGGCCAGGTTGAACATACACATCCCGATCATTTTCATCACCGGTCATGGCGACATTCCCATGACCGTCAGGGCCATGAAGGGAGGCGCGGTCGATTTTCTCAGCAAGCCCTTCCGCGATCAGGAACTGCTTGATGCTGTGGTTGCGGCGACCGAACGCGATCGCAAAAGACGGGATGCTCAGCGAACCGTCGCGAACCTGCAGTCTTTATTTGAGACCTTAAGCCCGCGAGAGCAGGCGGTGATGAAACTGGTCACGGCCGGCCTGATGAACAAGCAGGTAGCCGCCGAACTTGGGCTCGCCGAGATTACCGTCAAGATCTACCGGGGTCACGTAATGAAAAAGATGCGTGCCCGGTCGCTCGCCGAGCTGATCAGAATGAGCGAGACGCTGGGGCTTCGCGCAAATCGTCCTGAACAAACGCAAGTATGATTTTACAGCTTCATCTCTCCAGCCCATCTTTCGCCGAAGGTGGCTAGTGCTTTGGCAGCCGCTGTTCCCGAGTCAGGAGGGCTCATCTTGTCCACGCCTTTGATTTCCGTCGTTGACGACGACGCCTCAGTCCGTGCGGCGACAGGGAACCTCTTGAAATCGCGTGGCTACGTCGTGCAGATATTTGCTTCGGCCGAGGCGCTCCTGCGGTCGCCGCAGTTGAACGAGATATCCTGTGTCATTACCGATGTGCAGATGTCGACTATGAACGGGCTCGAGCTGCTGGCACAGATGCGGACGCGTGGTTACGAAGCACCTTTCATTTTCATTACCGCTTTCCCCAGCGAGCGTGTGCGCACGTCAGCCCTGGACGCGGGAGCAATTGGCTTCCTCGCCAAACCATTTGGCGGACAAGAGTTACTTAAGTGCCTCGACAGCGCACTGAAGGCATATGGCGCCCGAGGCGGTATCTGATTCCAACCTGCAGCTTGAGTTCATGTCCGATCTAAAACCTCGTGGGCGGCAATCACGCCACCTGGCAACGTCTTCGCAGTCCGAACCCCGGCTTAGTCTAAATATGCTAGCGACCAGCAATTTCTTGCCCGTCCACGCTTTACGGATATGGGCGGCTGCAGAACAGACTATCCTGCGAGAGACGCTGGCACGCCAACTCGACTCATTCCGCCAACGCTCATGGTAACGCTGACCCAGAGCCGTCTTTGCGCCTAAGCACTTCTTAGCTCCATCTGGAGCGAGGCTATATATTCCGTTGCAGAGCGGAGTCGCCGAGATGGCCCGGCAAGCACGAGATTGACTGTGCAGCCCCACCGCGGTGACGATGAAAATGGAGCTTCGCTCAGCAGCCCCCCATGTATTGGGCACCCCTGTTCTGGTGAGAGCGTTCTGCACTATGCTCGTGCTCACCGCATCGTTACGTCCGTTGACGCTTGCGGGCCCGGCTTGTCCATTGGGCGGCCGCTTCGCTGTACATTGTTGCGACCGACTATCGTCAGGCGTCCACGCCATTATTTCTTCGCAAGCTTCATCTGCGGAAGAGTTGTGGT
Source organism: Bradyrhizobium yuanmingense (assembly GCF_900094575.1). GTDB lineage: Bacteria > Pseudomonadota > Alphaproteobacteria > Rhizobiales > Xanthobacteraceae > Bradyrhizobium > Bradyrhizobium yuanmingense. The sequence goes on from NZ_FMAE01000013.1 coordinate 39,048, forward strand.
CCCAGCCGTCCAACGTGCTCGGCGCCACACGTCCCGGCCGCTCGGCCGGGAGTCAAAACACGTCGTCGCCGCAGCGAGCATTCTCAGCAATAGGCTTGTAAATAGGCCCCTACTTCCCAAGCGCGAACAATCAGCAACTGCTAAGCCAAGGTGAACTGAGGAGAGAGCATTCTGAACCAAACGAGGAACTCTGAGCTAAACGCCGCCGCCGCCGCAGAGGAGTGCGGAGCAGGCTAGATCGATTTTTTCCACCAGGCCAAATGCCCGGTGATTCCATGGTCACATGAAATCATCCTCATAATCGTATGTTGAAGCACTCGCTGGCATCTCGATTTTACGGTCTTGGCTGTCGTCAGCTTTGCGAAGATACCGCGAAGCGGTGCCTTCTCGCTGCCACTTGCCGTCGCCATTCCTCACCCACTTGTCTGATTTCACTGGGTCGAGAACCATGTTATCGGCGTCAACCTCGACGAACCCCATCTTTGCAGCACGGGCTCTTGCCTCCGGATTAGCCGGACGCAAATTCAGCAGTGGCCGTTCACCGGCCATTCCAAGTTGATGCTCGAGCAGAATATCGCCGGCGTTCTCGACAAGCGGATGAACGACCTGGAGATCTACAGTGGCGGTCGTCCCAGGTCGCCCGGGAAACAGCTCCTGCCACTTTTCCACGTCGAAATTCGTCATGCTGTCGCCCCCTTCCATTCGTAGAAGGCCGACACTCTTGTTTCCCAATTGATAGCTGAAGTATCGCGCGTTATCAGAATCTCGAGTTGTTCCATACTCCTCAGCAACCTCTGCAGTTCGCGCCGCTTTCTGAGAGACGAAGTCCGAATATTCTTGTGGGTTATCGGCGATTTTCCTGATTTCGTCGCTGTGATAGCCCTCTGCTGCTTTTCTGAACGACCTCTTATCGATCTCTACGACAGGCGGGCTTGAATCAAGCCAATAGGGCCGTGTTGCCGAAGACGAAGTGCCGCTGGAGTTTGGCGGGGCTAAGCGCAGTTGCCGAAACGCATCCGCGAAACTGTCTGCGTCGTTTTGCTCATCAGCCTCGTCAAGCGGAGAGGATGTGAAATAGGACGAGCCATCGATCCGATTATACATGGCAATTGGTGCTCCCGTCGGATATTCTTTTCCGCATCTAGTTCAGGCTTGCTAGGCCCTGCGGCGCTGATAGGCAACCTGCCTTACGAAAACCTGACGTGGTCCTGCCGGTCGCCCTCACGCTGGCTTGTCACAGGGCTTCCTTCTGAGCGACACGGCGGCACGCTCGTGCCATTGGCATTCATCAGGTTTGATGAGAGGCCGCGAGCACTTCGGAGATGCTCCTCCATTAGAATCGGGTCGACCGATGATTGACCTGCTGAAGCCGGAGTTCCGCCGCGTCGCCTCATATCTCAGGCGCTTGGCCAGATCGAGCGGGATCCTACGGTGCTGGATCGTCTCGTCGCAATCTGCCCCGACTGGGGAGACATCGTCCAACCGTATTGGAGACCAATCGAAGACGGCCGATCAAGGCGGTCAGGCTCGCGCTCACTGATCGGGATCGATCCGGCATGCGCACCGGCTCGCCAAGCTCTGCGCGGCCAGCTCTTGAGCTTAGCGATGCCCCGCCCGGGCCAGCCGGGCGAAGCGTCGCGGATCGGCTCAGTCGCCGTTCCGAGCTTGGGACGAGACCAGATCAGCTGAGGCCCTCACCTTCTTCACCGGCGAAGAGGTTGGTATGGCGCGACAATCAGGATGAGAGCCGCATTGCCTCGCCTTAATTGTTACCGGATGCTGAGCCGTTGCCTCACGTAAATTGCTCCCCTAATCGGGGACGAGCGGGGGCGCAGATGGGGCGGCTGAGCATGGCAACGCGGAAGGAACTGACGGCGGCGGCAGGCGTGCGTTATCGGCATTCGGATCGCGCGAAGAAGGCACGAATATTAGATGAGTTCGTCGACATCACTGGGTTTCATCGCAAGCATGCGATGCGACTACTTCGAGGCCAGGAAGACGCACGCCCAGGCCGAGGGCCGCGACGTCGGATCTATAATGAGGCAGAACACAACGCGCTCGTGCTCCTTTGGGAAGCGTCAGACCGGATCTGCGGGAAGCGGCTGAAGGCGTTAATGCCTGCGCTGATAGAGGCGATGGAACGGCATGGCCACCTCGACCTTGCCCCCGAGATCCGCGCCAAGCTTTTGGCGATGAGCGCTGCGACGATTGACCGCGTATTGGTGCCGATCCGAGAAAAATTGGGTCGCAAGCGCCGGCGGCACACAGCGCATTCTCTGCGTCGCAGTGTTCCAATACGGACGTCGGCGGATTGGAACGATCCGGCGCCAGGATTCGTCGAGGCTGACCTTGTAGCGCATAGCGGACCATCTGCGCGCGGCAGCTTTATCCAGACCCTCGTGCTCACCGACATTGCTACTGGCTGGACAGAGTGCGCTCCCCTGATCGTGCGTGAACAGACGCTGTTGAGCACGGTGCTGACGGAATTGCGCAAACATTTGCCTTTTGCGCTGCTCGGCCTCGATACTGACAATGATACGGTGTTCATGAACGAGACGCTGAAAGGCTATTGCGAGGCAGCCAACATTGTCTTCACGCGTTGCCGTCCCTACCGGAAGAATGACCAGGCGTTCGTTGAGCAGAAGAACGGCGCGGTCGTGCGCAGGATGGTCGGCTATCGTCGGTTCGAAGGCCTGGAAGCGGCCGAGCTGCTGGCAGAACTCTATCGAGCAGCGCGGCTGTTCGTAAACTTCTTCCAACCCTCGTTCAAGCTGATAGCCAAGCAGCGCGACGGTGCTCGTGTGCGCAAGACATACAGCGCGCCGGCAACACCCCACCAGCGCCTGGCCGCCGACGCCCGCACGCCTGACGCAGTCCGCCACCATCTCCAAGAAATCTATGCCGCTCTCGATCCGGTCGCGTTGTTGCGCGACATCCGCGACGCGCAGGAGCGCCTCGCGGCCCTCGCGGATACCCAACCAATCGTCCATCCTGCTGCGGCATCGCAATCGACCGATCGCTTCCTGGCATGCCTGCGAACGGCCTGGAAGGACGGAGCTATGCGACCGACGGATCGGCCAATCGTGAAGGCGAAAAGAGGCCGGCGTCGTCCCGACCCGCTCATTCGCGCAACGCCAGATTTGCGAAAATGGTTTGAAGCCGAGCCCTGGCGGACTGGCAGCGAACTGCTCTCCCGCCTGCAGGTGAAATATCCTGGAGCCTACCCGAACAAGCTTCTTCGAACGCTTCAACGGCGGCTTAAATCCTGGCGCAGCGAGCAAGCGAATGCGCTGCTGTTCGCTCCTACGGAGAAAATGCCACCAAGGTCAGAGGTCACGACAACGCAATGATGTAGCGGCTGCCAGCGGAGGAGGCCGGGCGCTCCGAAACCCCGGCCATCTCCGCACCCGGCCTCCTCCTCAACCCAAGCCAGGAGCAAAATAAATGAGGCAACCGATCGCGCCCGGGAGCATCGATACGTGAGGCAATACGGCGTCTCACCCTGATCGCCGCCGCGCAGGTTGGAGAGGATCGGAGCGGAAGCTCGGATCGTCGAGCTTGAGGCCGAGATAATCGCGGCCCTCGTTGGACCGCTTGGACCAGGCGGCCCCGATCTCCACACGACCGACATAGATCCGGTGGTTGGGAGCGTTGTTGCGCGAGCGACTGGCTTCGGGGACGATCCGCACGTTCCTCTCCTGGAGCGAGAGGGTGACGAATTCGCCTTTGAACTCGTTGTTGCCGGTCTTCTTGAAGGTGCCGATGATCGCCATGGTAGTTCTCCTTGATCTCTGTTTCCCGAGCCCGCACCTTGCGGCCTCGATGGTGATCGACAAGCCGGAGGCGATCGACGGCGTACCCCGAAGAGGCCGAAGCACCAGCGGAGAATGGAAAACCAGGCGAATTTCTTGTTTCGCAAGGAATGACGGCGCAGCCGGCAGGAGAAGAAATCGATCGGCGCCGTTGCGCCATAGTCGGTCGAGGCGTCAGCCGTCCTTCGGCCAGATCAATCCATCGAAGAGGCCGTTTGGCGCGCTCGATCCGAACAGAGCTGACATCAAGCAGAACGTGGCGATTTGCGGGTCCACTGAAAGAGCTGGCGCAACCGAATCCAATGTTGATTAGCTCTCTTCATTACAGGTAGACGGATCTCCGCTTCCGCGATCGCAGGTCGGCTGGACGCCCCGTTGACGAGAGCGGCTAGCCATATCTGTGATCCGTCGCCGTTTTGGTCTATGCCGCACAACGACTGCCACGAAACTGCCACTCTGCGATGATCGGTCGGGCCTCGACGCTCGGGCTGCTCTGAGTGTATCTGAACGACAAGACTCGCGGGCACGCTGAATGCCTGCTCCGGTCAACTCCTTTCAATGTGACGCTATCTGCCGTTGCCAGGCCTTTCTCCAGCCCGCCCTGTAGCGGTTACGACCTTTTGGTCCATTTCCAGTTGCGTTCGAGGAGCGGGACAGCAATTCCCGTGCCGAGAATGAGCAGCGGTTCTTCTGTCAAACAGATCTGCGGCACCGCGGTGGGAGGCCGATGCGATCGCTCGCCCACCAACCGGATTTGCCAGTCGTGCTAAATCCCGCGTCGCCGCAACGCTGGTTGATCCTGCTATGCGAGCGGGTCGGCTGTCGCTGCGCCAGATAATGGCCAATAGTACTCGCCTGTCGCATATACAGCCGGGGGCGCCGCGTCCTTCCGGTACGGCGAACCATCTGCTTGATTCTAAGCCCTTGACCTTGCGCGGGAGTGTCCGGTTTCCAACAATTCTTTTGATGACAGGCAGCAGGTGTACGGCGCCTGTGGCCCAACCGGATTCAATGAGCCGTTGATACGCGCGATCTAAGGGAGAAACTGGACTGCTAATCGCAATCCCCCCGGGGGCGAAGCGCATGCTCAACTTGCCCCACAGGGCGCGCATGCTGGCAATTGGGCAAAGTAAGTTGTCGCGCGTATGCGCTTCCAGTGAATAAGCCGCGACGGAGCGGCCCGAAGCTGTCTGCACCGACTTGCTCGTCGGCTTCGGCATTATACGACAGCTACGCAACTTCGGAGACAGCAAGATTGAGAACTTGTCCGGTTTCGTTTCCACGAACTCGACGCGACCAAACACAAGCCAACACCTCGACGCGGAGGCCTCAATGCTCAGACACTAACACTGCGGCCTCATTCGACAGTCACCGATTTTGCGAGATTACGCGGCTGATCCACGTCCGTGCCCCTTACGAGGGCGGTATGGTAAGCCAAGAGCTGAACCGGAATAGCATAGATCATCGGCGTAAAGCTTGCGACCACCTCCGGCAGCACAACGGTCATGAGTGTGTCCACCGTCGCTTCCAAAGCACCCTTCGCATCCGTGATTAGGATGATCTTGCCGCCCCGAGCGGCAACTTCTTGCATGTTCGAGACGGTCTTCTCGAAGACCTCGTCGTAAGGCGCGATCACCACCACAGGCACGGTCTCATCGATCAGTGCAATCGGTCCGTGCTTGAGCTCGCCGGCGGCATAACCTTCTGAGTGGATATAGGAAATTTCCTTCAGCTTGAGTGCGCCCTCCAACGCCAGGGGGGCCGATGTGCCCCGACCGAGATAGAGCACGCCCCTCGAGTCGGCGATATGACGCGCGAGCTTCTCGATCTGCGGCTCGATCAACAGCGCCGCAGCAATCAACCGCGGCACTTCGATAAGCTCACGCACGAGCTTTGATTCATCGATCTCAGACAGCTTACCGCGCTCTTTGCCTGCTGCGACGGCAAGCGCCGCCAATACCATCAGCTGGCAGATGAATGCCTTTGTAGAGGCGACGCCGATTTCTGGCCCCGCCAGTGTCGGCAGAACGGATTCACTCTCGCGCGCAATCGTCGAGGTCGGGACGTTGACCACAGATATCGTGTGCACGCCCTGGCCCCTGGCGTATCGCAACGCAGCTAGTGTGTCAGCGGTTTCGCCCGACTGCGAGATGACGATGGCGAGATCACCCCGGCGCAGAGGCGCCTCCCGGTAGCGGAACTCGGACGCTACATCGATCTCGACAGGCAAGCGCGCCAGCCGCTCGAACCAGTATTTGGCGATGTGCCCGGCATAGCTCGCCGTGCCGCACGCGGTAATTGAGATGCGCTGAATGGATTTAAAGTCGAACGGCAATGTGAGCGGCAGGGCGACGCGCTTGGCCGGCATGTCGAGATAATGCGCCAATGTCTTGCCGGCCACTGTCGGCTGCTCGTGGATCTCCTTGGCCATGAAGTGGCGATAATTCGCTTTGTCCACAAGGAGTGACGATACGCCCGACTTTGATGTTTCCCGCTGGACGACGGAGCCGCCTGCGCTATAAATCACGCACGTCGTGCGTGTAAGCACCGCCCAGTCGCCGTCTTCAAGATAGGTAATGGTGTCGGTCAAAGGCGCGAGCGCGAGCGCGTCCGATCCTAGATACACTTCACCGTTACCATGTCCGATCGCAAGGGGCGACCCCTTGCGCGCACCGATCAAAAGATCGTCTTGGGCCTTGAAAAGGAATGCCAACGCGAAGGCACCGCGCAGCCGCGGCAGCGAAGCTTGTACCGCATCCTGCGGCGAGCAGCCATTCTTGAGATAAGATTCGACGAGATGTGCCACCACCTCGGTGTCCGTCTCTGAGCCAAAATGGGCTCCATTGCCCTCCAGCTCGGCCCGCAGCTCGCTGAAATTCTCAATGATCCCGTTATGAACGACCGCTACGTTTTCCGTCGCATGCGGATGAGCATTGCGCTCGGTCGGCTTTCCATGAGTAGCCCAGCGGGTGTGACCAATACCGGTGCGACCCGACGGCGGACAATAGCGCAGCCGCTCCTCAAGGTTTCTCAGCTTGCCTTCAGCGCGTCGCCGCTCGATACGGAGCCCCTCGAGGGTCGCAAGGCCTGCGGAGTCATAGCCACGATATTCCAATCGCTTGAGCGACGCGACCAACTGCCCAACGACCGGACCACGCCCCAAGATGCCGACAATTCCACACATATCGATCAGTGCTGCCCAAGTTCAAGAAGCCCGACATTCCCCCTCACGGGAACCCCGTTACGAAATTCGCTTGCGATAACAGGTGTGAAGTTCGGGTTTTGTCGCGGCCGCCAGTATCGCCGCCGCATTCACAAGCGTGAGTTAGATCTCTTTCAGCCATCATCGCTTCGTCCGGCTACATTCCGTTCTTGGCTGCCCATCGAGTACAGACTGGGATGCGACTGCGAATAGCGTGACCGCTTTGAGAAGAGCCAGAATGCAGGTGCGCTTAAACGGTGGTGCGACATCCAATCCCGACAAAAACAGACTTGCTCGGGTTGCGACGATAGCTGTCGTCGTCGCATAAAGCCGCTGCGAGGCCATATCGCGCAAATAGTCTGGCTCCTTAGATTAAGGACATTCGAACCAGATTGGCAGCCAATTATGCTACGATAAAACATCTTGTCTTGTTCGGCTCATCATCATCACTGTGAGCCATTTCACGACTTGCCGCTCAAATTCTCAAGGAAGTGAGCAGCGAAGCCGGCGAACCGGGCGGCACTTGAGTGGCAGTAACTGAGTCCTTGCGTGTCACTCATTGACTGTCGAGAGGCTCACGTTCCGTCTCAGCTGCGCTCCATTGGGCAGATAGAAAGATGAAACCTGCCCACGGCTTCTACATGGTATGCTGCCGATATATTTGCGCCGCCGCTCTAACGTGAATTGTCCTGTGTTACTGGAAACATTTTTCCGGCGCGGGTTTAAGAGACTCATCATTCTCGGACCGAGGCAAGTTACGCTCGTCGAGACTAAACGATTGGCAGCGAAGCTCTATTGTACGAACGTAAACTTTCGATTATCGAAACGTTCGAGGATCTATACCAATGTTTGCTACTCTTTCTCATTTTGCCTTGCGTCGACCGTCCGCTGCCTGCCGCGAGCTGGATCTTGGCAACGGCGCTGATTACGGTTGAGGAGTCGACTGTCAAGACCGGGTGTTCTGTCCGGAAGTTAACGGTACGGGCGCCTTGTAGACTGCGAATTGACGCGCAGGTTTGACTGTGTGCTGGCTTGCATCCGTCATCCGACAAATGCATTGACGACTACGGCCTCAGCTCGTCGCTCTCCCAAGCCAGGGCAAGACCACGCGAATGCGTACGTGCGACTGAGGATAGATAAGGAGCACAGACCCTCTGCTCCTATCTCATTGGAGATAGCGCCCTGGACAAGCGCGCCCTGGCGCTCGCAATGGCGATCGAATCCATCTCGCCTACTTAGGATCATCGCGGACATCAGCCAGGATGCGAGCGTTAGTTGACTTTATATTTTGAAGATGAATGTGTTGGCACTCCAGTCCAATTTAAATCAATGTATATAGTGCGCATTCCTACATGATGTTTATGACTGACGCTAGCGATCGCTTTCCTAATTGCGAGTGGAGCGGGCTTGCACATCTAGATTCCTCGAGAAACGGCTTCGCAACCAAGAGAGACCATGGCGGCTCAGGACTCAAAGCGGCGCGTTGCGCTGATCACCGGCGTCACCGGGCAGGACGGCGCATATCTCGCCGAGTATTTGCTCGGTCTCGGCTACACTGTGCACGGGATCAAGCGCCGGTCGTCCTCGTTCAACACCGCGCGCGTCGATCATCTCTACCAGGATCCGCATGCCGGCAACGTGCCGTTCCTTATGCACTATGGCGACATGATCGATTCGACCAATCTGATCCGGCTGGTGCAGGAGATCCGGCCGACCGAGATCTATAATCTGGCCGCCCAGAGCCACGTCCAGGTCAGTTTCGAGAGTCCGGAATACACCGCCAACGCCGACGCAATCGGCGTGCTGCGCCTTTTGGAAGCGATCCGCATCCTCGGCAGGGAAAAGGAGACGCGGTTCTACCAGGCCTCGACCTCGGAGCTTTACGGGCTCGTGCAAGAGGTGCCGCAGAAGGAAACCACGCCATTCTATCCGCGCTCGCCCTATGGCGTCGCCAAGCTTTATGGCTACTGGATCACAGTGAACTACCGTGAGGCCTATGGCATGTTCGCCAGCAACGGCATCCTGTTCAACCATGAGAGCCCGACCCGCGGCGAGACCTTCGTGACGCGCAAGATCACCCGCGCCGTCGCCCGCATCGAGGTCGGCCTCGAGAACACGCTCTATCTTGGCAATCTCGACGCCAAGCGCGACTGGGGCCATGCCCGCGACTATGTCGAGGGCATGCACAGGATCCTGCAGGCCGACGAGCCTGGCGACTTCGTGCTCGCGACCGGCGAGACGCGGTCGGTTCGCGAGTTCGTCGAGCTGGCGTTTGCCGAGGTCGGGCGCAGCGTCGAATGGCGCGGCAAGGGCGTCGAGGAGATCGGCGTGGACAAGGCGTCCGGCAAGACCCTGGTGCAGATCGACCCGAGCTATTTCCGTCCGACCGAGGTTGATCTCCTGATCGGCGACGCCGCCAAGGCGCGCGCGAAGCTCGGCTGGGTTCCGAAGACGCCATTCTCGCAACTGGTGAAGGAAATGGTCGCCAGCGATCTCGTCGAAGCCAGGCAGGGCGCGTCCAATGGCAAGCACGGCTTTTGAACTGAAGGGCAAGACGGTTTTCGTTGCGGGTCATCGCGGCATGGTCGGCGCGGCGCTGATGCGCCGGCTGGCACGCGAACAGGCCGATCTCTTGACCGTGTCGCGCAGCGAGCTCGACCTGCGCGACCAGGCCGCGGTGAATGCCTGGTTCGCCGCGAAGCGGCCGCAAGCCGTGTTCCTCGCCGCCGCCAAGGTCGGCGGCATCGTCGCTAACAACACGCTGCGCGCCGAGTTTCTCTACGACAATCTGGCGATATCGAGCAACGTGATCCAGGCGGCCCATGCCACTAGATGCGAGAAGCTGATGTTCTTCGGCTCCTCCTGCATTTATCCGCGCCTGGCGCCGCAGCCGCTGCGAGAGGATTCGATGTTGGCGGGTCCGCTGGAGCCGACCAACGAACCCTATGCCATCGCCAAGATCGCCGGCATCAAGATGGCCGAGGCCTATCGCAGCCAGTACGGCGCCGATTTCATCAGCGTGATGCCGACCAACCTCTACGGCCCCGGCGACAATTATCACCCCGAATACAGCCACGTCGTCGCCGCGCTGATCCGCCGCTTCCACGAGGCCAAGATTTCGGGCGGCGGCAACGTCGTGGTGTGGGGCACCGGCACGCCGCGCCGCGAATTTCTCTACGTCGACGATCTCGCCGATGCCTGCATCCATCTGATGAAGACCTATTCCTCGCCGGAATTGGTTAATATCGGCACCGGCGAAGACATCAGCATCGCCGAGTTAGCACTCATGGTGGCGGCTGCCGTCGGTTTTCGCGGTGAGATCAGCTTCGACGCGTCGCGCCCGGACGGCACGCCGCGCAAGCTGCTCGACGTCGGGCGGCTGTCCGGGCTCGGCTGGCGCGCCACGACCTCGCTTGAGGACGGGATTCCGCTGGCATACCGGGCGTATCGCGCCGACAGCGATGGACGGCACCAGAGTGATCTGCCTGTTTCCGATAACGGGCCGATCCTAGTATCAAGCGGCGGTGAACGTCCAGCCTAGCTGACCTCACGTAACAATCAATTTTGCTTCCCAGTTGACAAGCGTTCATTGTCAACAACCGCGCTCAGTTGGACGCCAAGAACCCGAGTGACGCGGTGTATCCTACTACGACACAGCCAACCGAGTTTCAGGAAAAGGAGAACGCCATCATCGAGACCTGCTGCCATCAATTGAGAGCTCATCGACTCTAAGCCGCTAAACGCCGACCGGTGGACTATCATTAGCCAGAAGCGTTCTCGTGTCCCTTTCCTCTCGACCACGGCTTAGCCATGATCTGTCATCATCCTCGCCGACAGCTTAACGATGGACGTGAGCGCGCCCAATATCCCGAACGACAAGGGAAAGCCAAACATGTGTGCCACGAGCCCGATGCCGGCGGGCCGATGAGTATACCCGCGTCCGGCTGTCGTGATGACCGCGATCGCAACGCCTGCTGGCATCACTTTCTGTTGCCGGCGCGGCGACACAGTACGGGTACAACATTTGAAATACCCAATCCAATAAGCAGGAACCCCGCCATAGCAGTCAACGCAACGGGACGGCCACACAGCCAAGAAGCCTGTCACGATGGCAGAGTCCCGAGCATCAATGTGGCACGGTCGCCGATTCGCGCCACCACGGCATCTCCGCTGAAACGCCCTGCGCTCATTACGATTGAGAAGAGCATACAGACAATGCCCCGTGCGTCTCCGCGAGAAGATCTCGTTCAACGAGAAGCAAAAACGCTCCAATCGAGCATTGCACCTTCAACAAGAAAGGTGATGGACCGAGCACAGCTATAGCACTACTTTGGCAGATTTTTGATTTAGTCGCGTTTTCTAGGATTCCCGAATCAATTTTTCAATGATTCATGGGTGGTCGGCTCTTGGAGGGCTGACCATGCCGGGATGGGAAGACGAACTCGAACCCTGGCTGATGCCGTTCTTGGCCCGACTGGGTCATAAGACCCGGCAGCGGATGTGTCCTCTGTATGTTGCGGGATTGATCGGTCCTGGCGATCGCAAAGCGTTCAGCCGATGGCGGAACGCCTTGCCACGAGCAACTACGACCAGTTGCACCATTTCATTGCGGATGGTGTCTGGGACGCGACGCCGCTGGAGACAGAGCTGCTCGACCAGGCGGACCGACTTGTCGGCGGCAGGGATGCGGTGCTGATTATTGATGACACCTCACTGCCGAAGAAGGGTGAGCGCTCGGTCGGTGTTGCGGCTCAATACGCGTCGGCTCTCGGTAAAACGGCAAATTGCCAAACGCTGGTGTCTTTAACGCTTGCGCGCGGCGAAGTGCCAGTGATGATCGCGTTACGTCTCTTTCTGCCTGACAGTTGGACAAGCGACGTGTCTCGTTTGAAGCGCGCTCGCGTGCCAGTCGAACACCGAACGCCACGGTCCAAGCCGGAGATTGCTTTGGCCGAGATTGACCGCGCGATGGCAGCCACGTGCACTTTGGATGTGTGCTAGCGGATGCAGGATACGGCCTCAGCGCGCCGTTTCGACAAGGGCTAACAGAGCGCGGGCTGGCCTGGGCTGTCGGCATCCCTCGGCACCTGAAAGTGTATCCGGTCGATGTGAAGCTCATTTGGCCGATTACCAAGGTCCGCGGGAAACCACGAAAGCACCACGTGCCTGATATCTTATCGATTGCGGCAGAACAAATGCTGGCCAGCGCCAAATGGAAAACCGTGAGTTGGCGTAGCGGGACGAAAGGTCGGCTCAAAGCCCAATTTGCTGCTCTCCGTGTCCGGACCGCCGACGGCCCTCCGCAGCGGATATGGGATAAAGGTCAGCAGCATCTCCCAGGCGACGAAGCCTGGCTCATTGGCGAGCAACGTGCCTCCGGGGAGAAGAAATACTATCTCGCCAATCTTCCGGCGGCGACGGATCTGCGCACGCTGGCCGCAACCATCAAGGCACGGTGGATTTGTGAGCAGGCGCATCAGCAATTGAAGGAGGAGCTTGGACTTCTTCGAGGGGCGATCATGGCAAGGTCTTCATCGCCACGCCCTGATGACAATGATTGCCTACGCCTTCCTGCAACATCGTCGCCTCGCATACGCGGGACGAAAAAAAGGAATCAACGGGCCTCCGCCTCAACCAACCATGCCCGCCGTACGTCACGCCATCGTCGATCTCATCCTTCGGCCGCCGTCTCAGCAGTGCCCATATTGCCGAAAGCCAAATCCTTGAAAAACGATGGCGCAAACACATTCTGCCAAAGTAGTGCTAGCAACACACTGCGAAGGGGCAAGACAAACAATGATCCCTCTGTCTCGAACCCGTCGCGAGCAACCCCGGCCAGGCCGACACAGTCGCGATCGTCACTAGCGGCGAACAGACGACCGTCAAGAAAAGCGAGCCAAGCTGCAGCGACAGGAAAGAGGTCACGGCGGCAGAGCCGGTGAATTCCCCAATGCTGTACTGGGCGTGAAAGCCGGACATCAATGGACGGCCGGTTGCGCGCTCCAATTCAATCGGATGAATGTTCATGGCTACATCGATCGAGCCGAGTGAAACGCCGAAAGCAAACAACGTGGCACCGAGCCTGACAGGTGTGTCGGCAATTGCAAGGCACGGCAGGATGATCGCGAGTCCAACTCCACCGCGAGGATAGGGGGCTTGCTGCCATACCGCATTCGACACGCTGGTCGAAAGCATCGCGATGACGGATCCTGTTCCGAGACAGAGCAGCAGTAGACCAAGCATGCGGTCATCCGTCGCGAGCTGCTCCTTGGCGAGCGGCACTAAGGTGCTCAGGCCGCGAGGCCGAATCCGGCCACAAAAAATGTCAGCCGCGTCCCAAGCAGGCCGGCAGACCCATTGGCAGATGGTATCACGGGCGCTCCTGACAGAACGGGCTCGCGAGCGCGGCGCCCCTCATCCTGCGATGCGTCGCCTGCATAGCGGTTCGACGATGATGGCCTCAAGTTGACGTTTCTTCATCCCTGCAAATGCGATGCCGTCACAAATACTGGACTACGTCACAGGGCGAGCGACAAGTAGCAGTGATCGTCGAGCCCGTGAATGCGGTGTTTCGGCTGATCTTTCCCGGATGAGCCAGCCCATACGAGGGTGATAGTTTTTGCTGGTCTGCGACAGCCGCAGGCGCAACGCTCAGTATGGCCTGTCGCAAAGCCTACAAAGCCAACTGCGGCCCACGCCTCTATGTAGTTGGCGCTAGCACGGCTGTAGGTTTTCCGACAGCTTTTGCAAAATCGGAAGCTCTCACGAGTAACGGCGCTGACTCGCAAGATCAACACAAAGAGGACCGCTATCACATCGCAAGCGGTCAATGTCGGCCCGATACCTTTGATATTCGATCGTCCTGGTTTTAGGTGGCCAGATGGTTCCCCGCGCCGCGCTCGATGTGTCGTGTCTCGAATCATTCGTTTGTTCTGGACCAGCGGGTCGCCGCCGGCACAGCCACTTCGATTCAGTGTCCAAAAGTTCAGGGCTGTCCTGTGATCCCGAACTCGCGGCGCCGGTGCCCTGGGCTGTCTTGGGGCAATCAACCAGATTTCCATGCCATCATTGTCGCCGCCGAAGAGAGGGGCGTCGATCAGGTCCAGGACGCGCGCGCATTCGATACCGAGGTGCCCGCAGGCATCGTTCAACCGCTTATATCCGCAGTTCGCCGAGACCGTCGCTCTGACCAAATCGGACTGTGCGTGGTAAGGAACAAGTATAGCAGGCAGAGATCGATCAGTATGGCCGCCGCCATCACGCTATAAGCCCAGGCGCTCTGCACTAGATCGAGCTCGATCAGCACCCGTGACAAACCGAAGCCCACGATCCAAGCGTCAACGCTCATACAGATGCGTCGTCTCCGGATCAAGCCGACGAATGACGTAGGACCCCAGCGGGATGCCAAGCATGACACTGGGTATAAAAACATAGAGCAAGCTGCCGCTTTCGGAAATGAACAAGCCGAGCTGATAATAGACGAAGGCGGTCACGCTCGATTCCGCCACGCGAACCAGCGCTAGACCGGCGCGAAATTCGTGTTTGACCAAGCCCTGGTTGTTGAACAGCATCGCCAACGGAGGGCCGGAGATAGTCGTCACCGAATAGAGGATGCCCAGCATCCACCCGAATGGCAGGCCGATCAGCCAGCTTGCTTCGATAGGGCGGCGCCAACCTGCAGCTTGCAGCAGGATCAGGGGCAGGATGATCGTGTAGGTGGCGAATTTGATCCAGCCCGGCTGGAGCGAGGTCAACGCGTAGCCGCCGAGCGCAATGCCCGGCAAGAGTCCAAGCAAGATGGGGAACACTCGTCTCCAAACCACCCGCACGCCCTTCAGATTGATGAGGAGGACGTAAACGTTGACGAAGACCTCGATGGTGACAATGGCGGGGTTGAGAATGCGATTGGTGTAGAAAACCAGGGCAAGGGGTACAGTGAGCGACGAAAAGCCGTAGCCGATGGCTCCATTTACAAAGGCCGCAAAACACGTCGTTGCGGCCAGAAACCACATAGCAGCATCAAACTCAGGCATTTCCTTAACTTTCCCACTCCGGAGGGCGTCGGTTCACGCGTCGGGGAACCAGCGCGGCCATTGGTCTTCACGATTGCGGCGGATCTGACCACTCGCTTAGCAGCCCCGCCCGTCTTCACACTGGCAGTGGCCGTTGTCCGCGTTCAGCAGTTGCTCTTGTTCTCGACTTCCGTCGTACAACAGAAGCTGTGCTGCACTTCCCAGTAACTACGATCACTCAGCAATACGTGTCAGTCTGTTTTCGGTTTGTCGATCAATGGTCCTCGTGTCGAAAGCCGTAAGTGCGTCGGTCACGGATGCGGGGGCTCCTGACGACCGTTCCCACGGAATTGAACTCGTGTCAAAATCCTAAGCGGTTCAGTGTCATCCTTTTTTTGCCTAGCAAAGCAACGCGGGCAGTCAGACGGAAATTCTCCTTCAATAGCGCTTGGGATAGTTGGCAAGGCCACTTTTATCGGGCGAGCATAAATTCTCTCCTCCCCCAGCGTGAACCGGTCGCAGGCTCCTTCGCTCGCCACACTGAGCGAACCTGGATTGAAGTTATAGTCATCGTTTGGCCAGCTGGGCATCAGCAGCGCTGGTGAGGTCAAGCTCGGCGGCGATCTTCGCGCGGCCGGAGCTCGCATCGGCACGGTGATCGGACGCGACCGCGACATAGACCGCCGGCAACACGAAGAGCGTGAATAGCGTGCCGACGGACATGCCAGCGACGAGCACGAGCCCGATCGAGAAGCGGCTCGCGGCGCCAGCTCCCGTTGCAGTCAACAAGGGTATGAAGCCCGTGACCATCGCTGCCGTAGTCATCAAGATTGGACGCAGTCGGACGCGCGCCGCCATCTCTATAGCCGAGCGACGGTCAAGCCTCTCCTTGAGCTGCAGCTCATTGGCGAACTCAACCATCAGGATGCCGTGCTTGGAAATCAACCCGACCAGCGTCAACAATCCAACCTGAGTGTAGATGTTCATAGTCGCCCAGCCAAAGAATGGCGGGATCAAGGCACCGACGATTGCCATCGGCACGCTGATCATGATGATGAGGGGATCGCGCAGACTTTCGAACTGGGCCGCAAGCACCAAGAAGATGATGATGATTGCAAAAGCAAAGGTAAGCGCCAGTTGGTTACCCTCGTGCACATATTGGCGGGCATCGGCGAGAAAGTCGTGGCTGAAGCCTGCGGGCAGTTTTTTTGCCTCGGTTTCCAGGAAGTCCACAGCCTGACCGATCGTGACGCCGGGCATCGGCACGGCCTGAAAGGTCGCGCAGTTGAGCTGATTGTAGTGGGTGAGCGCGTTCGGATCGGTCGCAGTCTCGATGGAGACTACGGTAGACAGCGGGAGCATCGCCCCCGTCGCAGTCTTCACATAATAGCTCCCGATTGCTTGCGGCGCCAGGCGTTCCTCACGTGGCACCTGCGGGATCACCTGGTAGGAGCGCCCCTGCAGATTGAAGCGATTGACGTAGTTTCCGCCAAGTAAGGTGGCGAGCGCGCTACCGATGGTCTGCATGGTGATGCCAAGCTCGTTGGCCTTAGATCGATCAACCTTGATTCTTACCACCGGCTGGTTGAACTCGAGGTCGGAGTCGCTCACCATGAACAGACCGCTCTTGCGCGCGGCATCCTTCAGCTTCGACATCTGCTCGTAGACGGATTGGAAGCCAAGCGTCGAATTGATCACCATCTGCACTGGTAGGCCACCAGAGCCGCCGGGAAGTGGCGGCAAGCTAAAGGCAAACGCGTTAATCCCTTCGATTTTCGACAGCTCGGCTTGGACAAGGGACTTTAGGGCGGTCGATGATCGCTTGCGCTCGTCCCATGGCTTGAGCAACATGCCGGCCAAGCCACTCTGCTGGCCGCTAACGCCGTTGAGCACGAAACTCAAATCAGTCTCGGAAAATTTCTGTAACGCTTTCTCAAGCTTGGTACCGTAGTAGTCGAGGTAGTCGATATTGGCGTATTTCGGCGCCTTGATTAGAGCGAATACGATACCTTGGTCCTCCTCGGGTGCGAGTTCCTTGGAAATATTCATATAGAGAAAGCCGACGAGGCCCAACATGGTCAGCGCAAACAGCCCGGTAATCGGACGATAGTCGAGCGAGCGGTCGAGTTTGCGGCCGTACCATCGTGTCATGGCGCCGAACCCGCGGTTCACAAATCTTGCGACCCGCCCCTCCTCAGCGCGCTGCAGGAAGAGCGAGCACATCATCGGCGACAGCGTCAAAGCGATCACGCCCGACACGATCACCGCTCCGGCTAGCGTAAACGCGAACTCGCGGAACAGCGCACCGGTGAGGCCGCCGAGAAATCCGATTGGGGCGTATACCGCAGCCAAGGTAATGGTCATGGATACAACGGGGCCGACGATCTCTCGCGCGCCCCTCGTAGCAGCTTGGACAGGCGGCGCACCTTCTTCTAAATGGCGATGAATATTCTCCACCACCACGATCGCGTCGTCGACCACGAGACCGATCGCGAGAACCATGGCAAGAAGGGTCAGGAGATTGAATGAAAACCCGAGCGCCAGCATCATGCTGCAGACACCCACGAGCGACAAAGGAATAGTGACTACAGGAATGATGACCGACCGCAGCGAGGCCAGGAACAGGAAGATCACCACCACCACGACAACGACGGCCTCAATGAGCGTCTTCTCCACTTCATCGATCGATGACTGAATGAACTTGGTGGAGTCGTAGGCGACTTTCATCTTCAGTGACGGCGGCAAGTTACGCTCCATCTCTGGAAACAGATCCCGAACGCCTCGCACTATGTTTAGCGGATTGCCTTGCGGGCTCGCCTGAACGCCGATAAAGACCGCGTGCTCGCCGTTCATGGCGACGCTGATGTCTGTGGTCTGCGCGGCAAGCTCGACTACGGCAATGTCCTCCATGCGCACAAAGCCGCCGTCATTGGCTTTGACGATCATGCGCTTAAAATCATCAACACTCCGCAGATCCGTGTTTGCAGTGACATCGGAGATAGTGAAATTGCCCTTGGTCTGGCCGGCCGCGGCCTGGAAGTTGTTAGCGGCGATTGCCGCCGAAACTTCAGCTGGCGACACGCCGTGCCCTGCCATTTTCGTAGGATCCAGCCATAGCCGCATCGCAAAACTCTGGCCGCCCAGGATGTCTGCCGCTGCGACGCCATCGACGGTTGCCATAACGGGTTGCACGACGCGCGAGAGGTAGTCGGAGATCGCGCTTGCCGTCAATTCCTCGCTGGAGAAGGCGATATACATGACAGCGGTGGTCTGACCGGTCGACTTAGTGACGACAGGATCGTTTGATTCCTTGGGGATTAAATATTTGACTGAGTTGACCTTGGAGAGCACCTCGGTGAGCGCCTCGCTGGGATCAAAATTCAGCTTGACGTAGACTTGGATCGTCGAGGTACCGAGCACCGATGAGGAACTGATGTAGTCGACGCCCTCGGCGGAAGCGACTGCCTGTTCCAGGGGAGTCGTGATGAATCCCTGGATCATGTCGGCGGAGGCGCCAGGATAGGAAGTCGTGATATTGACGACCGTATTAGATAGCTTGGGATATTGCCGGATCGGCAGTACGGTGGCCGCGCGAAAGCCGATCAGCAAGATCAGGAGACTGACGACAATAGACAATACCGGACGTTTGATGAAAAGCTCGGTAAATGCCATCTCGACTCGCATTTCCAGAGGGGGATGCAAATACGCCAGCAAATTGCGGTGTACAGCAATGATCATCAATGCGGCGACTGCGCTAAAGCCCGTAGTATGAGGGAAGCGTTGTCGGCTACTCTAAGGACTCACACGTTGCTGAGCATAGCGCGCCCAATCCTTCGCTTCTTCATCTTCGTCGCTTGAATGAAGGTTGGTTGCGCTGTTCTGATCAATCATCGCGATCTCGAATAGTGGGCACCTTCTTAAGACACAGCCCCCTAGTGTTTTTTCGTTCAACCGGCCAACGGTCAGACTCAAGATGTTTGTCCTCACACCTGATTGGAACGCAGCGACTTCTAGCAAGGCGTCACTTCGAGCTTCGCGCCGACCCGTCGATCGAATGATGCGGATTCGACATCGAAAGTACACACGACCTGACGGGTGCTCAACTCTACAAAGGTAAGTGGGCAATATAGAATGGGCTACAAAACGCTATACCAAGGTTTGTCGAAACGCTCGCTGGTCGCAGCCCCGCGAAACTCGTGAACTTGCCAGACGCAAAGTTCTCGGTCCTACAACATTCCGCAAGCACCCCACTCGCATCGCTAACTCGCTGAACAACGTCGGCTCGGAGTTCGCCCTTGGTACGGAAAAGTTGGCTTGAGCACTTCTTCCAGCTCAATATGCTCCGTAATGTTGGGCTACGCAGTGTGCTACGGAGTTGGCAACGCCAGTATTACGTTGTCAATCAGCCGGGTCGAGCCAACGTAGGATGCTGCACAAAGCGCCGCGGGGCGTCGCAGTGGACTGTCGGCGGCGTTGAGCGTGTCACCGTCCACAAGTTCAAGATACTGGAGTCGGTCAACTGTCTCTAAATGCCCCTTGGCGATCGGAATTAGCCTTTCTCCCCAGCGGAATTCATCGAGCGCGGCGGAGAGTCCACGATTGATCGCAAGGGCCCGCTGACGTTCTTCCTTGCTGAGATACCGGTTGCGACTGCTCATCGCGAGCCCATTCTGCTCGCGAACGGTCGGTACGGGACGATCTCAATTGGGAGATTGAGATCAACCGCCATGCGACGCACGACTGCGCATTGCTGAAGATCCTTCTGGCCAAAAAACAGCACGTCGGGCTGCACCATGTTCAACAACTTGCATACGACAGTCGCGACACCGCGAAACTGTCCAGCCCTGAAGGCTCCGCAAAGAGGTTTGGCGAGGTCGCCCGGTTCAATGAAGATCTCGAAATGAATCGGATAAACTTCCTGTGCATCCGGCGCAAAGAGGAACGCAACACCGGGCGTCGCGGCACAGTCCCTCATCCTGCAAGAAGTCGCGCGGGTAGGTGCCGAGATCCTCGTTCGGTCCGAAATGAGTGGGGTTGAAGAAGATGCCGACGTTCGATCGCCGGGCTCAATCAACCCAGCCCGGCGTCAGATCGTGCCGCCGGCCGACTGAGCGCATAGCCGCGCGCCAAAATGCGCGCTTACCATCCTCGTATGCCGGCGGGCCCGGAGGTCGACGTCGCCTCTTCTACTGAATGAAAGAGGCGGCCTCAGTTAGTGGCCTTACTTAGCCAAAACCAGGATCGCAGTCGAGCGCGGCCTTAACGTCAGAAGGCGACTCTTCGCTTAAACCATTTCCTTGGTAGGCCAATGTAGTAGCCGCGCCTCCGAAGTTCCGGCTCGGACCTGTTGAGCGTTTCGCAAATGGATTCCACAGGCGCGCCTGCGTCAACAAGCTCGCGCAACAGTTCATCTTCCCGTTTGGTCCAGCGAGGAGAACGGAGGGCCACCTTCAAGTTAACCTCTTAGCCCTGAATTCATGCGGTTCTAGAGAAGAACTGTCCGCCAGCCCCGGGCCAGCCTGTTCCGTGCCGAGCGCATTGCCAAGCTTGGTCTGCGATCTCCGCGTTCGCGTTCTGGTGCGCAGTACAGTCCAAATCAGGATGACGAAACTCATCTGAACAGGTTTAAGTGTGATCAACTGTATGGCCTCCGCGTCCTCGGCTATCCCAGTGATCGTGTCCTCCTCAAAAATGCCAGCGGAGGAACTCCTTCGAAAGCTATACGTTGGCATAGCCGAAGCTGGTCCTATGCCGACGACATTTTGGAGCCACTAGGACTCACCCCGACCGTGACGGACAACCTGTGAGATGGGCGTGCGGCCTTGGAGTTAACCTGCGTGCGATAGCCTATCGCTAGGATCGCCCGCCGCGGGCAGAACCGGCAGTACCAAACGATGCAGTGGACCGGGCGCCTTGGTCGCAGCCAAGGCCGCCTCGACTAGCATGGCGCGCGCATAGTTGCGGCCGATCTTGCTGATGCGGCCGTGATGGGCAGCTCCCAGTCCCGACAGCCGCATCCGCGGGTTGAGCCCGAAATCGCTCGCCAGCTTCTGGAGGCTGTTGAACCGGCTGATCCTGCAGCGCAGTCCGCGTGATATCAATGCGGCCTGCATGTGTCGTGCGTATCGGGCTGCCCGCACCGTGCTTCCGGTGCCTCGGCTTGGACTCCTAGCTGTCGATGCACGCAGGTCGCTTCCGGAGCAGCGCGGACGTGCCTCGGCGCCCGAGTGAGTGAGAACCCGACGCTGTCCCTGCTACGCTCGCTAGCTGAGCGCGCGGCATCAGCTTCAGCACAACTCCGAAAAGGCTGCTCGCGCCTAACAACTCTCGGTTCCAAATGACCTGACGGGAGCTGCGGGCGACACGACAACTACGGATTCCGACTCTCGGCGCAACCGGGCGAGTCAGAGGCGACCAGCTGTAAGTTCTCGGCTCATCGTGTCTGGCAGGAGGTGCGAATGCGACGGGTGATTGGCATTCACCGAACCTCGGGGAACTGGTTTTTTGGGAGGACGGCAGTTTCACATGGGCCTCTGGCGGTGCTGAGTGCAAAACACGATCGACAGCGGGATTGGCTTGCAGGCCTTGAGCCAGCTTAAGGCCGTTTTCCCAATGCTGTTTGCGGACCGTGAGGGTGCGTAGTCTCAGCAAGGCCAAATGGATATCTCTGGGCCCGGCGACCTCTCCGAACTGATGAGGGCGCGCCCCTAGCGCCGGCCATGCGGCGTCATTTGCTGTCGCATCCCGAGGAATGCGTCGGCAACCAGCGTGATATGTGGTGGCGGCGTGAAAGTAGCGGTGTCGCCCAGGTATTATCCATCATCACGAGAGCACCCGACTGCTGCGCCAGCACACGAGCGAGCAGTTCCAGCGCCTGATGGCCGACCATGGCATCGTTTGCAGCATGAGCCGTTCCGGGAGTGTGGGACAATGCGGCGACGGAGAGCTTCTTCTCTTCTCAAGACCGAACGGACGGCAGGAAAGATTTACAGAACCAGAGACGAGGCACGCGCCGATGTGTTCAGCTAAACCGAAAGATTTTACAACAAGACCCGCAGGGACTCGACCACGCCTATGTCAGCCCGGTTGAGTTCGAGCGCAAACGGCTTTAGCTGAACCCGGTGTCCATTAAACCGGCAGCAGCTCAGTCGGTGCTTTCGCGTTCGAGGGTCCAGGAGACGCGGCGGTGACAACTGCTATGCCTTTTTGATGAACTTGCGCCGGGCATGCGCAGAGAGACAAATTGTATAGAACTGGAAGCGCGGCAGAATAGTCAGTGAACGTGCACACGCCGCGCCCGTATCACCACGGCTGTAGTGCCGGCTTGTCTGCATCCTCGCCAGATATGCTCGGGGGCCCGTTTCTACGTGGCTGAGGTGAGCGCCCGTAGTTGCCCAAGCTTGGCGCGGGCAATCGTGTTGATGCGCATGTGCCCATCTCGTGCGGCCATTACCACACTGATAGCGCGCCCTTACGCCGTGGGCCAGCTACCGATCCTGGTAGGCGTCCCATGATCGCTCTTGGCGCTACAATTCCCAGCACGTGGGAGCTTGAGATACTCCCGCGAAGGCGAGGTGGTTAGCGTTGTTATGGCGAGGTTGGCCACTGAAGTTAGTGGGGCGTGGTAGGGACAGCGCTTTTTCGGACCAGCACAAGCGCGGAGTCACGTCGTGGCTAACTTCACCGGCAGCGTGGGCGCGGCAGGGACAGCGTCGAGTTCACTTGACTGAAGGCGCCGAGTCGCGCTGCGCTGCCGTCGATATCAAAGGGGTTAACCCGGTAGTTAGCTATGAAATGAAGGTATGAAACATACGGCGGGCTAGCCGAGATCATTATCGTGCCGAGAGGATGCGCTCTCCTGTCTGATGGTCAGGTTTTAGGCCAGTATATCTCGCCAGTCATAGCAGCAGAAGAGTTAGCAAACGGGAGATGTCATTGGCCGTGGGCTGGAGATCCTACAAAGATGGGTATCCCGCGAGACTTGTCTGAGTGGCAAAGCATCCCATAGCGCCGCGTCGGCTATGAGCACAGTGGTGAAACGCGATCGAGCTCTCA
The DNA here is from genome assembly GCF_900094575.1 of Bradyrhizobium yuanmingense. Classification (GTDB taxonomy): domain Bacteria; phylum Pseudomonadota; class Alphaproteobacteria; order Rhizobiales; family Xanthobacteraceae; genus Bradyrhizobium; species Bradyrhizobium yuanmingense. The sequence continues at coordinate 62,129 of NZ_FMAE01000013.1, forward strand.
CCCAGATTAGCTCGCTACGCGATCTGACGGGATGGGTTCGGATGGACTGTGCTCGGCGTTGTGACCGGACAGGCCGCATGCCAGGCCGACGTCATCTTCACGCGGCTTTTGATGAAGGACGCTGCCGATTTGGCCGACGCGCTGTCTTGGATCTCGACTTTGACAAGCATCGTCGATCGCGCAAGTTATGGCAGGGGCGGACTGCGCCCGTCCTCCAGCCCGACTTGATCCCCCCAACTAGCTCTGGGACGATCTGAAGAGCATCTGTTCGTCGATAGGAACGAGCGCTCGAGTACGGCAACAGATCACCGTATTCCTCCACGATAAGGCGTCAAGTCCGGGTTGATTCGAGCCGCAATGGACGAGGACGGCACAGTAAGACTTCGAGCATGCGAATCCTCAACTCGACAACGCTCGGCTCCTTAAACAGTGCCAACGTCTGCTCGATTAAGTCCGGATGGGGAAGCGCGTCCGCAGTCCAGCCGAGTCGCACCAGCGTATCGGCCAAGCCGCCAAACCACATAGCGCTAAGACAGTATGGCAACCGCTCCCAGGAGAACAGCGCGCCAATACCATTTCGCCGGATTGAGCAACGGAACGACGGTAAGGCGGAACCCGATTCTGAAAGCGGCGTCTGCGAAACGAAATCGGCGTCAAGTACGGCGACAAAGGCCGTGGAAGGCGGCAAAGAGTCGTAGGGGCAGCAGCATCAGAGCCCATAGCGCGTAAGAAACCGACGGAATTGTGCGATCGGACCGCCGGTGAAGATAACGCGTCCAGTACTCCCAATCGCGCAGCCGAGATCTGGCTCTCCTGCGAGATCTGAAACAATCACGGTGACATCAAAGCGCTGGAGGTGCTGCGCACTTGGACGCAGCAAAGGAGCATCATTGTAGGACTCCCGATGAAGACTCCGTCGCGGGCTGACGCGAGTTCGGCCTCGAGGTAGTTAACTCGATCCGAGAACTCGATCAGCGGCTGGCCGAGCTTAAGGTCGAGAGCGAGCAAGTTTCTCGACCGGCAAATCATGCCGCGCCTGTTCGTGTCTGATCTTCGCTACGCTCAACGCCGGCGTTGTTGGCATGTCTGGAACATACCGATGGCCAATACACGCGGCGTGGCTAGGATCTCGTCAAGATCGTCGACTGCAATACGCTGAGCGTCACCGCGGGCGTTGCCGAATCCCGTGTATGATAGTCTTTCCGTCGGCGCGGCCGTCCAGTTTCGGTTGTTTTGGGGACGATCGTATTTGTCCGAGGTCCGTGCCGAAACGCTGCCGTCAGATGATGCCGGCGTCCTAAAATGGTCCAACATCTTCGATTCTTCATCGAACGATTTTGACCAGGATTGCTCAGCGACATCCAGGTGACACGTCACTACGCCAAAAGGAGTCTTGGAGTCGGCGAGTTTCTTCAAAAGGTCGACCTGAACGTAAAGAGAGGAAGCCGTCAATATTAATGCGCCCTGCAAGGGAAGCGCTCCTGCATCGCCGTTCCGATATCAAATGATAAGCAACGCGTGCTTCAGAAAATACGGCATCTCAATTGATTAGTCTGACCTCGGCGGCTCTGTACTTTGAGCGGCGTTTGTTGAAGCGACGATCGAAAGACACGCGCGTTCCCGGCACCAGATCAGCCCCTGTGCAGTCGCGAAGGTCCGAAATGTGCACGAACAAATCCATGCCGTCGCAATTGTCCGGTCTGATGAAGCCCCAGCCCGTCTCAACACTGTAGGAGACTACCGTTCCAGTTTGCATCTCTGATCTAGCGTGTGTTCGAGGCTATGGCATGGCCGCTTAGGCGCCGGAGTCGCAAGCCACAGCAAATCGGCGGGGCGGACCAGACACTCGCGGCGCCGAGCCCGCCCCTAACATCGCCGTATCTGGAGCAATACGTGATGATACCCCTAACCAAGCAAGGGCCGTGCCGAATTGAGAATTGGAGGTTCTGCAGGGACTTCGTAGCGGGGCTGCAGGGTCAAGTTGTCGACATTCGTTTGAGAGCTGACGTCCGTCGTCAGACAACTCCTTGAACCAGCTGCAATACATCGAGGCGGCAATGCCTTCTGGGCGGCAGATCTCGAGATGTTCTCCTTGCCGCGCACAGCACCATGCGGATCCTCTCTTCCGCCGACTGCCGGCGGGTCTGTCGCCTAAGGTCTTTTTACAGTTTGTTCTGCCGGTGCTTTGCCCGGTCCGGGTTTCTGTTTCATCTTCGCTCCCGCTGGCTACGATGAACCAGGAACCCTCCCTCCGCAAAATCACACTGCCTGTTTCACAGGCCCTGATGGCCAACACTCTTTAGGTCAGCGTGGCGCCTCGGCTGGCTAAGTGCCGCGCAAGGTCGTAACCGTCCGGTGAGGCTTTCAATTACCCACATTTCCAGCCGTTGCGATTTCGGCGCCAAGTTCGATATCTGTGAGTCTTGAGAGGCCGCGCCAGATGACAACATTTCCAGGCGGCGGATCGCCCGCCCTGGCCAGGTAGCCACCCAATCGTGCAAGCTTGGTGAGATAAAATGCAAGGGTTCCAGGGCGACATCGTCGATGGCTGGCGCCGCTGATGAGTCGATCGAGCAATGCGATCTCGGTATTCGTCAGTGCGAGCTTCGGTGGCGCGTCCGGGGCGATGCGATTGAGCATGGTGAGCCAGAGGACGCGCCAGCTGAGAATGCAGAAGACCGCCATTAG
>NZ_FMAE01000014.1 GCF_900094575.1 Bradyrhizobium yuanmingense
CCAGGCCAGGACGCTGATATTGCCGCAGCGCCAGCCCTTTTGGAACTCGCGCCACCCATGTCTGCCCTCATTGGCGACAAAGGGTACGACGGCGATGGCTTTCGAGCCGAAATCGTCGATCGTGGTGCCAAGCCCGTCATTCCAAACAGATCCAACAGGGTCACTCTCCACAGCTTCAGCAAACGCGCCTACAAGGGGCGCAACGTCATCGAGCGCTGTTTCTGCCGGCCTCAAGGATTTCAGGCGTGTCGCAACTCGCTACGACAAACTAGCCACGAACTTCTTGGCTGCCGTCCATCTCGCCGCCATCGTTGCCTATTGGATCAATTGAGTCCGAGCCCTAGTACGGTGACCCGGGTCGCTGATTATTCAGTCTTCGCTCGTGACCGTTACGTGAGAAGCAATGGCCTTCCACGCCCTCGAACACGACCGAACGGTGACCCTGGAACATGCGCAGGCCCCTTTGACCTTTGCCCCGACAATTCCGCGCGACTCCGGCATCGATCGTAGCCATAACTTGGTCTACGGAACATGCGGACCCAGCTGCTCGCGAGATCGACGGATGCTATAGGCAGACCCTATTGGTAGCTGGCCGAGATGCGTCGCTACATGTTGCGCGCTCTTCGACACGGGTGCGGCGTTGATACATTCCTGGGCGTATCTACCATCATGGCCTGGACTCTCCAGATCGAGCCTCACGAGCAAGTGCCGCAAGATCGGTTTCGAGCTTCGGTTGAAGCGAGAAAATTGCGTCTATCAACGCCTGCGCCGGTTGCTCAGCGGCCTCAACCAGCGACGCCTTCTCGGCCCGCGCAGAGGGAGCGAACACACGCTTAACGACCGTTGGTGAGCCTTTGAGGCCGCAGTTGGAGGTGTCTTCGACACCGGCTTCGTGCGCGCTCCATTTCACGATTTGGGCGCGCGCGGCACGCAAGGCATCCGCCATCGCGCCGCGCCGGATCTGATTCGTCGCCTCAAGCATGGTGATGAGGCACGGCAATTTGGTTTGCAACACCTGCACACCACCTTCGCAGCGTCGTTCCACTTCAATCGTTTGAGCGGCGAGGTCCAAGGATCTGATCTTCGCAACGTAAGTCAGCTGCCCTACGCCCATTCGCTTTGCGATGCCGGGCCCAACCTGCGCAGTATCGCCATCGATGGTCTGCTTTCCCGTGAAAATGAGATTCGTCGGGCCATAGTCCTTACCGATTTTTCGGATGGCGGTTGCAAGTGCGTACGTTGTGGCCAGTGTGTCGGAGCCCGCAAAGCAGCGATCGGTGAGTAGGACGGCGCGATCGGCACCATAAGCCAGCGCCCTTCGCAAGGACTCATCTGCCGATGGCGGTCCCATGGTAAGCACGGTAATTTCGCCGCCGAACCGATCGCGCAGCTCCAGCGCGGCCTCGAGCGCGAAGAGGTCATATGGGTTGATGATGGTCGGCACTCCCTGGCGCATGATTGTATTGGTCACGGGGTGAACACGGATTTGCGCCGAGTCCGGTACCTGTTTGATGCAGACGACATTGTGCACGATGTTGCTCCAACAGTTGCGATAGCTACGAAGAGAAGAGCAAGTGTTGTACCATCGCTGCCGTTCTGGAATCGGCTCGCTGTCACAAAGGCTTAAACCGGGCTATAAGTCGCTCCAGCCCGCTCTTCCTGACGAACGAATGCCGACACAAGTCAGGGCACCGACAAGGCGGTTCCGCTCGTCACGCCAGCCGAGAGACGCAAGGAATGCTCGCAGGATAACTGCCGCGAACCACCTGCGGGCATCGGGCCGATCGACGGTTAAGCATTGCCGCTCACTCGTCCGCAAAATAGGGATGATAGCTTGTTACATGTTCGAGCTACCGATGGTTCGCCATTGTATGGCCCGCAGGTGAGGCTCCAACTCATGGCGCACAAATCCATGTTGCGCGCGCGCCCACGTCGTCGCCGCAGGCCGGCCCATTCCCTGCAGACTGCGTAGATTGCCTCTTCGGACACGATCTGTTTGGCAGCAGAAGTTCCGGCGGATGTGGTCGTTCAGAACCGCTTTATCTCAACTCCGTATTTTCGCAGCGCATAGCCGATTTGGCGCGGGGTTAGTCCGAGTAGGCGCGCTGCCTTGGCCTGCACCCAGCCAGATTTTTCCATGGCCGCAATGACACGCTCGCGATCGGTCATGCTTGCACCACCAACGAGAACTGTGCCGGCAGGTGCCGGTGGGGCCGGTCCGCAGACAGACTGCGGTGGCAATGTCGTTTGAGCTAGCGGAATGATGGACTTTGCAGGCATCGGCTGCATGGGTACCGCCACGTCGGTCTTGTCATTCGATGTGCTTTTCCAGAGCATCATGGAAAGGCACTGGCCTTGGCAGCATGCAAAGTCACTTCTCACAATCGACGGCCCGGTACACAGCGTCGCTGTTCGCTCGATGCAATTTTCGAGTTCGCGAATATTTCCCGGAAACCCGCAGTTCATCAGTACCTCGATCGCACTCGCCTCCAGGGTGAGCGTACGGCCGTTCTCGCTGTTGAACTTTCTGAGGAACTCTCGGGCTAGCAGCGGAATATCAGTGCGTCTTTCGCGCAGCGGCGGCAACAACAAGGGAACTACGCTAATACGATAGTAGAGGTCCGCGCGGAACTCGCTCCTTGCCACAGCCTCTTCAAGGTTCTTGTTGGTCGCAGCTATGACTCGAACATCGACCTTAATCGTGTGATTGCTACCGACGCGCTCGAACTCCTGCTCTTGCAGAACTCGCAGCAATTTCGCCTGGAACGGAGCTGAGATCTCTCCGATCTCATCCAGAAATAGCGTCCCTTTGTCAGCAAGCTCGAAGCGCCCCTTGCGCGAGCTGACCGCACCGGTAAAGGCACCTTTCTCATGGCCAAACAATTCCGATTCCAGGACCGTCTCTGGCAGCGCCGCGCAATTCAGTTTAACGAACGGTCGTTTAGCGCGGGACGAGGACTCGTGAATGGCCTTGGCTACGAGCTCCTTGCCGGTGCCGGATTCGCCCCGCAGCAGAACCGTGCTGTTCGATTTGGCTACAACCGCAATCTTCTCGAGCAGAGCGCTCAGCGCGGCGCTGTCGCCAATGATCCCGTGGGCGTGAAGCTTCTTGCGCTCGCGAGCGGCCACCTCAAGCTCAACAATCTTCTGTGGCTGGTCTTTGTCCACTAACAATCGTTCGCGATCGCAGGCCAACAAGCGATGTAGCTTGACTGTTTGTCCCACCAAGTTGGCGACCATAGCCAGCAGTCGCGCATCGTACTCGAGCCGAAGACTGGAACTATCGTCCTGGATGCGGTCTGCCGTCAGCGTACCAACCACCCTCGCCTCAATACGAATAGGAACCCCAATAAACGATACGCGCACGCTGTCGGAGGCGCCGAGAAACTCCCGGTCGGCAGCGCTGAAGGCTGGCTCGCCGGCTACGCTCTCGACAATAAGAGGCCCGTCTGTCGCTACGATCTGGGCAATTGCTTTCTGCGGCAGGCACGTGCGGTAACGTTCGTCACTGCCTTCGCTCCAGCCGGCGCCAACGGTAATTTCCGGGATACCGTCATCGTGGAATAGCGAGACGATGCCGTGTCGCATCTGCACAAACGATTGCAGCAGGCCAAGGACCTTGGCCAACGTGACTTCGAGCCGACCAGGGGCGCTGACTATTTTCGATATTTCGAAGATGCCGGCCAGCGCGCTCTCATACGACGGCTGCCCCGAGGGATCACGCTCCGGCTCCGGTTGCGAGGCAGGTCGTTCGCCCGAGGATGGGATGTGCAGCATGAGCCTGTCTCCGTTGTCTTGATTATCCTCCGTGGAGCCATGTTGGGATTGGCGAGCTTCGTTTTGCATGTCACTCTCTGATCTAGCCCCACGTGTTGAGGAGATGACATAGAACCGTGACACCTTATTATGGCACGACACCACACTTGCAATGTGCCCTCGTTTCACTTTTTGCGGATCGTGCGCGTCGTCAGTGGAGAACATACGTGCCGCTGCAGGACACGTCAGCTGCGTCGCCAGAGCGGCGGCTTTACAAATGCTGCCCGCCATTGATCGGCACCTCGGCTCCCGTGACATAACTCGCCGCATCCGAGCACAGGAAGAAGATGACCTTGGCCACTTCATCCGGGGTCCCCACTCTGCGCAGCGGGATACCTGGCACGAGACGGGCTTCCGTGTCTGGCGATAGCATGTCGGTCTTGATTTCGCCGGGCGCGATCGCATTCACACGAATGCCATGCGGCGCATAATCATAGGCCAGCTCGCGGGTGAGGCTCGCAAGCGCCGCTTTCGAGGTCGCATAGGCGCTACCGGCGAATGGGTGCACCCGTGAGCCTGCTATTGAAGTCACATTTACGATTGATCCTGACGCGGCTCTTAGCTCGTCAAACAGACCCTGCGCCAGCAGGATCGGAGCTACCAGATTAAGATGAAACACCCCCATCCAGGTCTCGGTTGACGTGGTCAACGACGTCATCCGATCGCCAGTGGGCGTTTTCGGCGAGACCCCGGCATTATTCACCAGCGCGTGCAAGGGCGCACCAGCCAAGCGCTTCTTGACCTCGGTGATCGCACGCGGCAGCATTCGATGATTGCTGAGGTCGATCTGGAAATGATCGTCATTCCCTGCCTCCCAGGAGCAGCGCTCGCTGTCGAAAGGTTGGCGCGCGCAAGAAATGACACGCCAGCCCGCCTCCGAGAACAGCTTGGCAGTGGCATGACCAATTCCGCGCGATGCCCCCGTGAGCAACATCGTCTTTTGTTCTCTACGATCATCACGCGCTTTATCGGCGTAAACGAGGCAACCCAAATGTGTTTCGGCCAGTGGCTCTCTAATCAGATTGTCATTCGGCAGATCGAGACCCAAGGCCGCCTCCTCTACTGTTAAGCCAGCGGACGATTAGCAGGATTTGCGCCACCGCGGTGCAGGTAAATCACCTCCGCTTTGCGTCCTAACGTCGCGCACGCCGAACACTTGGCCGATTTCAGACAGCCGTGGGTGTGCTTTGTGACAACGATGGCAAATCAGCTACGTAAGCTCTCTAGCACACTCGCCTGCTTCATCACAGGGGACGGGCCGCGCTCGCTTTCTTGATCGCGCAACCGAATGAGCTGCAGCTTGTCGGCGCCTCGCCGAAACCAACGACCGCTCGGGAGCGACCACGGACATTTTGCCGCGCTAACTCCAAAACTGACGTACCAGCCTCGCACGTCAGATTCGTCAATCGTCGATTCCGTTTGTCGCACCCCCTGGGCAGAGTTGGGGATATCGCTGGACGGGTTCGCTCCAGGCACGAGCTGGCGAACTGATATGTTCATCCACGCTCGAGCACTGATCAGCTCCGATTTGTAGCTGACCGAAGGACGACGACGTGCTCCGTCTGCTTAACGCTGCGCAGCACTTTAGGGCGGTTGTTATCGACGTCACGGCTCAAGCGAAGGCACCCCCGCGTCGCTTCGCTCTGCTCTTCGCTGCAAGTTCTCGCCAACAGCATCACGTTGGGCAGACGATTGTCGCCTGTACAAGAACTGGCAGTACTCTTGGATGCAAAGAGCGACAATCAGGTCGATCAAGCGGGCTACAACTTTCATGAAGCCACGAGCTGTTGCGAGTTGTCTTCGACCAAGATCAACCTGCTCGGATCGTTCAACTCGAATTCTATAACGCGTGGAGCAAAGAGACGCGCATAGCGCGTGAAGGCGCTCGTTGGGGGAAAACGGATCACCGTGTCGCAGCGCGCAAGGAGATACATCTCAGTGAGGGCAGAAAAGCCACCTTCGGCTCCGAGGGCGGCGTTGTGCAACGGGCCGGCGTGAGGCGCCTGGAACTGTTTTGGAATCGCAAAAACATCGGGGAATATTGCCGAAACCTGCTCAAGGATGAGCGCGCTGTCCGTGCACAGGAATGCCCTCACAGGCTTCGCATGTGCTAACGCCCTCGCCTTGTCAATGGCATTACAGATCTGTCGAAACGCGCGCTCCGCGTCCGCCCAGTAGGGAGCATGCCCCATAATGTCCTCACCGTTGCCATGCCTGACATGAATGCCGATCACGCTGTACGGCTCAAAGTGCTTGCGGTAGATGGCATCAATCCGAGCCTGAATTGCCGCTCGCGGCTTGATACTCCGAAAGATCTCTCGCTCCGCCTCCTGATCGCAGCGCCACATCAGGCAGGCATCACACACAACCGTGTTAGCGTCACTATCTCTCTGACTTTGGAACAATTGATCGAGTTGGTCGCGTTCCCGGAAGATCTGCTCGTCCGGGCGGTAGACGCAATCGATAGATGGCTTGTTCCACCATGCCGGAAAGAATGGTCCCGGAAACGAACGTTTGTTGATGTCGTCGTCGCAAATCACCGGCACGCCGGCAATGTCTTCGACCGGTTCGAAGAAGACCGGAAAGGCATTGGTGAATGGTTCATCAAGATAGCAAGACCCCCGCCAATCGATGGCTAGCATGCGCCCTGTCTGCTTTGCAAAACGCCAAGCTGCCGCCAGGGACCACAGACAGTCGCCAAAACCCGTACGTCGCCGGGACACTACGAACCGATCATTCATCGCACCGCTAACCATCTCGATTGCCTTTTCGCGCGCTCCTGGTTGGACAAAAGACATCGATACAGACATCTCCCGTCTCTTCTCGCCCGGCGTCACGGTCTGAAATCGCGGTGCCGGCGAGCTGCGTCGGTAGAACTTCATAGCAGGGCTACCCGTGATGGCCGCGTTCTCTCAACACTTTCTGTCAGCGGTGTTGCATCGACCTGCCCGAAGTCCGATGCCCAATGCTCCCTGTGCGTCGGATGGACTGGTCCCCTCACATGCAGGCATAGGAGCGTGGCCATGCTCATGACTTACGGCTATCAAGTTGCGCAACTCCCGTGTCAGATCCTACCGCCAATAAGCCTGAGAGACACTCGCCGCCGCCGTTGATCGCAAGGACGAGACTTTGCTCGAACCCGGACATGGCAAACGCGCTCACGGCATGCGCTTCGTGGTGATTCACGAAGGAAAGTCGGAGACGGATCGATCTCTGCCCCACACTCCCGTGCCAGCAGCTGCGCCGCAACAGTTTGGCGTCCAACGTAACGGGCCGAGAAACAACAGGACGCTCGAGCATGGTTTTGCAACAGGCTTCAGTCGCGTAGAACGCGATGCGGTCGATCTCCCCGAGCTCGACTCCTGCGGTAGACAGGCAGTATCGGATCGAGTTGCTGGGAGACTCGTTGGAGTGCTTGACACAGTTGAGACGCTCCTCTTCGAGAGCAGCAATTGCGCGGCCATCCTGCACAAGAACCGCAGCGCCATCGTGAACAAATGCATTCGGCAGCTCCGGAGAGCTTTCATGGATTCTGTCAAGGTCACCACTCAGTCCCGGGCACAACATCCCGTTCTCCATCGTCATGACGGGAAGGCCAACTGCCGTCCCACCGAACTAACCTGTACAGTCACGCTCCGCCGGTGCGCGGGCCAGACAGCACAACACGAGTTTGCAAGGTCTGTCTCGGCGACTAGCGACAGGCGCTCAGAAATAGGGTGCTGGCGTCCGATGCAGATGGACCGAACAGGCGGCCATAGAGCTGGCTCGATCGCGGCCTCTTAAGGCCGTTGCAGAAGCCGCTGTAACAGACCAGGTCACTCGCGAGCTACCGCGGAAGGGCTGATGACACTTCATCGATTGACTTTCTTCCTTTCGCTCAACTCACGTCAACGCAGCAGGCGCCGCCGAAATAGTGCTGTCGACGCGAAAAATGGCAAGACCGCGTAAACACAGAGCGCACCTACGTGCAGGGCGGCACTGTCGGCGCCGCGCTCAAGCATCGTTGGACGAATAAGGTCGACCGAATGTGCGAGCGGCAACAAGCCGGCAAAATGCTGAAATGAGTCGGGCAGTTGGCTCGTCGGAAAGACCGCGCCACAAAGAAACACCATAGGCGTAAGGACGAGCGACTGGTAAAACACGAAGTAATCGTAAGTTGGCGCAAGAGATATGACGACCATTGCCAGGCTGGCGAAGACAAGGCCCGTAAGGGCGACTGTTGGTATCGCACAAAGAATGGACGTCCAGGATGCATAACCCAGCGCGGCAGCGACAATCCCGATTGCTGTCCCGGCTAGAACGGACTTACTGGCGGCCCACACCAACTCACCTAGAACGATATCGCCGAGCGTGAGCTGTGTGAACAGAATTCCCTCCCAGGTGCGCTTGACACCCATCCTAGCAAAGGCCGCATACAGGGTTTCAAAGGTCGCTGATGTCATCGCGCTGATTGCGACCATACCGGCCGCCAAAAAGGCAATGTACGAAGTCCCCTCAACCCGTCCCACGATGAGTCCGAGGCCAAAGCCAAGGCCCAACAGATTGGTTATGGGGTCTGCGAGATTGCCGAGAAGCGATGCAAGCGCGACTTTCCTCCATCCCAGGAAGTTTCGTCGCCATACCGCGATCCAGTTGTACGCGTTAGCCGGCATCAACGACGCGTAACCATCATCCATTGCTCATTTCTCCATCTCGCGCCCGGTCAACCGCAAAAACACGTCTTCGAGATTCGGGGGACGCTGCAGTACGCGAAGGTTCGCTTGCCCGCGCAGGTGCACGCGGACTTGCTCCGGATATCGCGCGTAACAAAAAAGCGTCTCTCCACTCACTTCGATATGCCGCGCATAAGGCCGGATCAGCTCCCGGAGTTGATTGAGATCACCACCATAGATCTCGATCACGTTGCACCCGATATGCTCGTCGATCAAGGCGTCTGGCTTGCCTTCGGCGATTTTGCATCCACTCTCAAGCACGCATAGCCGATCGCACAGGCGTTCGGCCTCTTCCATGAAGTGAGTGGTCAATAGGATCGTCTTGCCACGCGCAAGCAGGGCCCGCAGACGTTCCCAAATCAGATGGCGTGCATGCGGATCCAGCCCAGTGGTCGGCTCGTCCATCACGAGTAGATCTGGATCGTTAATCAGGGCACGCGCCAGCGTCAGCCGCCGCTTCATGCCACCGGACAACTCGGAGACACGCACGTCCGCCTTGCTTTCAAGGCGCGCAAACTCAAGCAGGGCGGGCGCAACCGCCTCGATCCTGCGAGCGCTCATGCCGAAATAGCGGCCAAACACAAGCAGGTTCTCTCGAACTGTGAACTCGAGCTCAAGGTTGTCGAACTGCGGCACCACCCCGACGCGCACGCGCGCCGCACGAGCGCGGGAAGGCACAGGCTCATCGAGGACTGTAATTTTGCCTCCGTCGGGCGAAATCATGCCGAGGAGCATGCGCGCAATCGTACTCTTGCCAGCTCCATTCGGCCCAAGCAGTCCGAAGCACTCTCCGCGCGCAACCGAGAACGACAGGTCGTTGACGATAAGCTTGTCGCCAAATGACTTCTTTACATCGGCAAGGTCGATCGCCACAGTGGACATATTCATCTTAGGCTGACAGAAGTCGTTCCGTGGACGATGGCTTCTTGGCGACCGTTTTGCTCCAGAGCATGCCCTCGCACCAAACATGGTCGACACGCCCCCATTGGCAAGCTGCCGCAGCGTCCGGAAAGAATCCTCGTCCGTGGAGGTTGGCGCTCGTGTTGCAGAGCAGCGGAATGCCCGTGAGTTGCTCAAATTCGACGAGAAGCGCAGCAATTTCGTGAGGAGAGTTGCGGGAAATTGTCTGCAGCCGCGCCGAGCCGTCAAGGTGGACCACCGCCGGGACCTTGTCGCGCCAATTCGCCCGAGTCTGGTGATCGAACAGCATGTAAGGATCTGGCGTGCCCGGGCTGAAGATCTCCGGCGCCCGATCCTCGAGACAGATCGGCGCCACTGGTCGGAAGTGCTCGCGACGTTTAATGTCGTTGAGATGATCCTTCATTGAAGGGCATGTTGGGGCTGCAAGAATGCTTCTACCCCCCAACGCCCGCGGCCCAAGTTCGGCGCACCCGGAAAGAAAGATGACGGGCTTATTGTCGGCAAGAATCGACGCAAGTTCACTCAGACTGCAAGGTGCGGCGTCCCAGTCCGGCGGCACCTCGCTCTCCTGGAGGGCAGGACCACTGTAAACTGACCATTGCAATGGCCCGAAGCCATCCTGCGCTGCCATGGCGCCGCACGCCGCGCCGATTGCCGAGCCGCTGTCATTCGGAAACGGCGGCACCCAGACATCATCGAACAATCCTGTCGCGCGAAGCGCGCTGTTCCATTTGATATTGAGACCGCAACCTCCGGCGACACATAGATTTCGCGCTCCCGGAAGCGACGAATATCTTAGCAGGAGCAGCGCGATTTCCTTAACAAGAAGACGTTCCAGAAACACATGGAACGAGGCGAGGACGTCCTCCGCTCGCTTGGTGGCCAGGCGCAATGCGCTTGCCTCGAAGAACGCGTGCATAGCTGCAAGAGACGATTCCGCATTGTTGATGTCTTCGCGGTAGCGTCGAGCCTGCTCCGTGTCGGCCGCCAAGCGTGTTTCATAAAGCTCCTGAAACACTTCCACGATGCTTTCATCGACGGAGCCAAGCGCGATGTAAGCCATCAGCTTGCCGGCGATGCCCAGATCCCAACTGGAGCGGTTCGGCTGCCGGTATGGCCCGAAGTGAAGGCCCGCGGCAGCATAGGCGTGGCCAATCATCGGAAACAGCGATCCAATGAACCGAGCCCCGCGCGGTTCGACATAGTAAAGACGTGGAAAGATACAGCCATCCCATACCAGACAGAACGAGGGCTTTCCCGCGGCTGCAAAGGGACTGGTGCTATATGCTGACGCGACATGGCCCGTGACATGCGGGTAGCTCTTATATGGAAACTCCTTGCCTCCGAGGAGGAGGCCAACGCCGTCGACCGGATCAAGGAGGCCCTCAGCATGACGCTCGACATATGGCGCGCCTTTTAGCGCGACCTGCACCGCTCCGCTTAGGAGCTGGAACTGCGATTCACTCTCCCCGTCCCAGCCGTCAATGACGAACTGATCGATATCCCGCGGCTCCAGGCCATGCTCCGCCAGGGCGCACACGACTGCATCGAGATTGTCGACGGACTGATAGCGTGGACTGTTGTCGCGCTTCTCTTGCTCAACACAAAAAAGAAGCCGACCGTCTTCGACGACAGCAATTGCTCCGTCATGTGTCAGCTTTATTCCGCAGATGCGCATACGTCCTCCTGGCCTATTGACCGACGTTCGATTGTTCTGACGAGGCGCCCGGCTTCCGAAACCGGACGATCAAGCAGTCTTCGTTTGCCGATCCGGTGCAGCAGTGCCGACGCTCGACCTCCGGTAGGCTCTCGCTAAAGAGAGCGATCACAGTTTCGGCACCAGCAGCATGCCCCCAGCGTTGACATAGTTCATCACGCGCAGACCCGAAAATCAGAGTGCCACCTGGCGCAAGCATACTCACCAGGTTGCGGATAGCCGCATGCATTTCGCTCACGTCTTTGAGGTAGTAAAGAACCTCGGCCACGACAATCAAATCGAACTGCTCAGTGGTCGAGAACCGCTGAATGTCGCAGGTCACCCAAGTAATATGTGACCACTTACTGGTTCGCAGTCGCGCTCGCTCGATTGCCTGCGGCATGACATCCACCACGGTAAGTCGCTCGCATAGCGGCGCCAGCATGTCCGTGAATGCACCGGCTGCACATCCTACTTCGAGGGCAGACGCAGCATCTCCGTTGCCAAACGACATCCGGAGCATTTGCGCGTATCGCTCCTGCTCGAACGAACTACTGTCAAGGCGCCATGGGTCGTCGACAGCTAACTCTCGCTCTAATAGCTGATGGTTCGCGTCCAGATTCATGAGACGACCACTTATTTGTAGGCAGTCGAGCGTTCGCGACCGGAAACACTCTCCATGGCCGCCAGGCTCGATGGACGGTGCGATACCCCCGCTTTATGAATGGCAGTAGGCCCCACCCCTACACTAACCGCACCTCGTCCGGCATTGTGGCGCAGGATCACACGCTGTTTCTCCTCTTCCGCCGGCACATTGGTAACTTTTCGCGATAGCCAATCGCTATTGCTCAATGTACAAAGCGCATAGGCCTTCAATGGTAGTAATAGAAAGATATTGATCGGTGTATGGAGCGAGAAGCCGATAAACCGCAAATCGCGAGCACGAATTGCTGCCACACTGCACCGGACCATAGTCATTGCAGCAATCGTCAGTCCCGTCCACCAGGGTATAGAGCCGCCAATCACGAGCTGTGCAAGCGCAGCAAGTGTTGAAACGGCAAGGAGAAATGGGCCGAGATTTTGCCCGATAACATCTAGGGTCAAATAACCATCGAGCTCTGGCAGCAGGCGCAATGCAAGAAACGTATCTCGAAAGGTACTGCGCGCCCAACGGAGCTGCTGACGCAGATATGGCCCAAGACTGTGCGGGACGACGGTGGCTGCTATCGCGTCTGGGACGTATTCGGTTCGAAACCCCGCCTTGAGCATGAGTATCGTTAGATGGCGGTCCTCGCCGAAATCACTCGGCTTCCCACGAAAGAATTGCGCTTCGTATTGATCAAGAAGCAAGGTGAGTGCGGAACGCCGATACATTGCACATGGGCCGCAGCAACACATGACGGCACCGAAGCGCGCCTGTGCCGCGCGCTCTTCGTTGCACGCGAGCCAATATTCCATATCGATCAGCCTGGTCAGCCAGGTCTGGTCGCGATTACTTGCTATGAGTTGACCCATCGCCGCACCGATTTCCGGGTCATGCATCTTCAATACAAGCTTCGTGACGACGTCGGCAGCAAGAATCGTGTCGGAATCGACGTTGAGAACCAGATCCCCGGATGAGCTGCGTATTGCAGCGATCTGCGCCTTGCGCTTTCCGACGTTGTTGGCCAACAAGATGATATTGAATCTCGGATCGTTGGCATATATCTGGTGTACAGGCGCGACTACGTCGCGGTTTGCAGACCCGTCATCGACCACATAGACCTGCATCTTTCCGGTGTAGTCTTGACTGGCAATCGACTCCAGACATTCGGCAAGCGTGTTTGGATTCTCGTTGAAGCACGGCACGATGACGTCCACAGTGGGAAGGACCACCTCGGCTTGTCCGAGGCTGTCCTGTAGCGGTGAGTTGATCGTCGGCTGGGCATAAAGCGCTTGCACACTCTTATAGATAGTCGAGAGTAGCGCATAACTCGAAACAGCGGCAGCACTGGTTATCGCGAGCAGGTCCATAGGGTGTCAGTTCTTGTTTAGTGAAGTTGAGGGAGTGGACGGATTACAAACCCGCGCCGTTGTAGTGCCGGAATCAGAGATGCCAGCGCCTTCGTGGTCTGATCGCGCAGCGTTGTATCGGTGCACAGTCTATCCTCATCGGGTGGATACCCGTCGTGCAGGAGCACAATTGCGCCCGGGCGAACGTTCGCCAGCACCGAATTCACAATTGTATCAACCCCAGGGCGGGACCAATCTCTCGGGTCGACCGACCAGTGCAGAGCCGTGAGACCAGCGCTCGCAGTCATTGCGAGCACCTGTTGCGTCCATATGCCGTAAGGCGCTCGCATATGCCTGGGCGAGGCCTTCGGGCACGCCAGACGGATCGCCTCGCTCGCGGTCAGCACTTCATCCTGTAGCTCCGCAGGTCCGCATCTGGATAGATCAGGATGGGTCATCGTATGGTTCGCAACCTCATGCCCTTCCGCAATCACTCGTCGGATGAGGTCAGGATGCTCGATCGCGTACGTGCCGATGACGAAGAATGTCGCCGGAACCCGATGTTGCGCCAGCACATCGAGCACCTCTGGCGTACAAAACGGGTTCGGCCCGTCGTCAAAGGTCAAATAGACAGCTCGACTTCCGCTCACGTCAGCGTAGTCGCAGCGGACAGTGGATGGGGTGGAACGCTCTGTCACAACTCTGGCCCGTTCCGATCGATGAAAGTCCCGGCCGGCCATTCGCTTATCGAGCGTCCCAGCGGAAACACCACCACGATCACATCCTCGATGCGGGTCGGCGATAAATTGGGATAGACATCCGGCTGCGTGGAGCGGACGCGAATGCCATGCATCAGGGTGGCGAGCCCCTGCCTTTCGACCAGTCGCGTCATATGTTTCTCAAGCGCCGACCGAACCGTGCCAAAGCTGAATGGAACGCCAAGCTCCTGCAGTACGGGATACATCACGCGCATTGCGTGGCTTATTCCGAGCCCTTCGAGGTCCGGACGCACCGCATACAACCCCAGTTCTGCTACGAGGAGATCGACTTCACTAACTTTGATGAAGCGACGTAGTAGCCCGAGGTGGGCCGCTACCCCGCGCGCGTCGTAACCAATTGCACGGAGCTCCGGTCTTGCGCCGGCCCAACTTCGGCTTCCCTCAAAAGGCTGCGCATTGAACGCGCCCGTCGGTCCATAACTCTTGCGGAAAAACTCCGCGAGCTCGGCATGATCGGCGAGCCGCAGCTCGTTCTCCCAACGAAGGCTCCACTGCACTTGAGCGCGCGTAGAAGAACGTTCCGCAGCCGGGGACACGGCAATGTTCATGGCAAGCTTCCTTGCGCCAATGGAATTAAGAGCGAGACGTTCACGTGAACTCGTTAGTCGCCGAACCGCCGATCAATACCGAGATGCGCGGACTTGCTGTGTCGGGGCTCGGCACCGCTCGCCTGCACAGCGCCGCTGGCGCCATGCTCGCGAGGCAGCGAGCGCTCGGTTCGCGCTCCTCATCCGGCCAATGCCTTGCGCGCCATATATCGGAAGATGCCCACGATGCGATTCGACTAGCCAGAACCTGTCTGCACCAAAGAGCTTTTGCGCCTCCTGTCGCATCGATGTCCGTCGCTTTGATCTCTGAGGGCAGGCCATCGACGCGCGGCCCTCATGGACGGCGCTTCGGATCGGCATCAAGTCAAACTGGCTTTCATACATCTTCGACACGCCCCAAATGCACTGGACAGGCGAGCCATTTGGAAAGGCGCCTGGAATTCTTGGCATCCGCAATCTGCGCCTGCCGCTATTCCCTGACACTAGAATGATGCTGAATGCGCTCTCAAGTGTACGCGGGTAAACCTCGAATATGGAAACGGATGGCATCCCCATACCAAGGTTTATCGGACCTCGCTTGCCGACCAAACGAGCGCACTTCGCACGGAGACGCAACACGGCTCGCATGCCGCGCCTGTAGACGCCCATGAAACGGACTCGGCGGCGCGCTCGCACGTCCAGGAGCTTTCCTCTGAGCTCACCTGAACGACCATAAACCATTGTGGTGTGCCTGGTTACTTTTTCAAACTTCAGTTTGCTATCCAACATCCCGCAATTTGGTAAAATCGATTGTTTCGATAGAACACATCCACACGATGGATAGACTCACAACATGCGGTTCAAGGGACTCGATCTAAATCTTCTCGTTGCGCTCGATGCCGTGATGACGGAGCGCAATCTCACAGCGGCGGCTCGCAAAATTAACCTCAGCCAGCCCGCTATGAGCGCTGCGATCGCACGGCTGCGCACCTATTTCCGCGATGAACTATTTACTATGAGAGGTCGAGAGCTTGTCCCGACACCTGGCGCGGAGGCGCTTGCAGGTCCGGTTCGCGAGGCCCTGCTGCACATC
Organism: Bradyrhizobium yuanmingense; assembly: GCF_900094575.1. Classification (GTDB taxonomy): domain Bacteria; phylum Pseudomonadota; class Alphaproteobacteria; order Rhizobiales; family Xanthobacteraceae; genus Bradyrhizobium; species Bradyrhizobium yuanmingense. Next base: position 15,537 of record NZ_FMAE01000014.1, read on the forward strand.
CAACTCTCAATCATATCACGCGACGCGTTCGACCCGACTCAGTCTAGTCGGCGCTTCAGGGTCATTCTTTCAGATTTCATGACGATCGTTTTCTTCCGCAGAATTGTGGACCGCATGGCACAAGAAGCTCCCGCCGTGCGGTTCGAATTGCTGCCATTTTCCGATGAACCCGATGAGCTGCTCCGTCGGGGCGAAGTCGACTTTCTCATTCTGCCGGAACTGTTCATGTCGAGTGCGCACCCTAAGGCGACGCTGTTCGACGAGACCCTCGTGTGCGTGGGATGCCGCGCGAACAAACAGCTATCCCGACAGCTTACGTTCGAGAAATACAGCTCGATGGGGCACGTTACTGCCAAGTTCGGACGGGCACTGAGACCGAACCTGGAAGAATGGTTTCTGCTTGAGCACGGTCTGAGGAGACGAATTGAGGTGGTCGTGCAGGGCTTTAGCCTGATTCCGCCCATATTGTTAGACACGAGCCGTATCGGCACGATGCCCTTACGACTGGCCAGACACTTTGAAAAGCGGATGCCACTGCGGATCATCGAACCGCCTCTCCCCCTACCCATATTCACAGAGGCCGTGCAGTGGCCCTCGTTCCACAATACCGATCCCGCGAGCATCTGGATGCGGCGGATATTGCTCGAGGAGGCATCCAACATGGCATCTAGTGAGCAAAAGCCTCCAACTCGCAGGCGCTGTTAGGCTTACCGCAAGCTGCGACTCCGAATATCCCAAGCACGCTACAGGCCCTTCGACGTGCTCGGTCCCTTCCTCGCTTCCGCGTCTCCTGGCGAGACACTGCCACGACCTCACAATGCAGCGATCCGTTTGCGAAGACTTTTCTAAGCGTGGTGACTTCCCAGGTGTTGTTTGATGGGCTCGCGCCGCGTTCAGGGCTCCCCCTGGCACTGTCGCGGATAGAACACACCTCCATTACAAATGTTTAGCTTGGCCAATAAAATGGCTTGAATCGCACATTGCGTCAGGTTGTAGGTTGACCGTCGCGACTAGCGCTGCACGACGCAGCCGTCGACGGAGCGCTTTGGGGACCTCACGGCGCTCACGGACGCTGGGATGATCTGCCATCAGCGAGCTGAACGGACCAGCTACGTGGTCGGCCGAAACCGGCGAGACGGATCAGCTTGGAGGTTCCTGAAGCTTTCCCGCCACGGCCGATCGGCTTACCGCTTGCCGTCCATTCTTGTGGTCATTTCGCGAGCTTCTTGTCGTGATGGCAGGGTTGAGCCGATGTCCATTCGGGCGAGCCAGGACGATTGCTCCAGACGCAGCCGCCACCGCACGCTTTTTCGCAGCAAGGACGTTTGCGCCGGATAAGAAGAGATGCGTTTCAAAGGTCTGGATCTAAATCTTCTCGTTGCGCTGGATGCTCTGATAACTGAGCGCAATCTCACCTCAGCGGCGCGTAGCATCAATCTCAGTCAGCCGGCCATGAGCGCAGCCGTTGCCCGGTTGCGCACATATTTTGGCGATGAACTGTTTGGGATGAGGGGGCGCGAACTTGTCTTGACCTCGCGCGCGGAAGGGCTCGCAGCTCCTGTACGCCAGGCTCTGATGCACATTGAACTCTCAATTATGGCGCGAGATGTCTTCGATCCAGCTCGATCGAGCCGGCGGTTCAGGATCGCCCTTTCTGATTTCATAACAGTTGTATTCTTAAAAAATGTCGTGGAGCGCGTCACACGAGAAGCCCCCACCGTCAGCTTCGAACTGGCGGCGCCGACCGCTGAGCACGAGGAGCTCCTCCGCCGCGGCGAAGTCGATTTTGTTATCCTGCCAGATTCTCTCATGTCCAGCGCGCACCCCAGGGCGGCCCTATTTGAGGAGAGACTCGTCTGCGTAGGCTGCTGCACGAACAGGGAATTACAACGCGGGCTTACATTCGATCGATATGTGTCGATGGGTCACGTTGCAGTTAAGCACGGAGGCGCGCCCCACGCGCCAGTTGAGCAATCATTTTTAATCGATCTCGGTCCTACTCGGCGCATCGACATTCTCGTGCAGAGCTTCAGCATGATCCCGCCCCTCCTTGTTGGGACGAACCGCATAGGCACGATGCCATTAGGGCTCGTGAGGCATTTCCAAAAGACGATGCCTCTTCAGATTGTCGAGCTTCCGGATCCATTCCCCGCCTTCACTGAAGCGGTCCAATGGCCCGCACTTCACAACAATGACCCGGAAAGCCTGTGGATACGGGAGATATTGTTCGAGGAGGCCACGCGCATGGCAACTGCACAAGAGCCCCCCGTCACCAGCACTCCGGAAGGAGCGGGCAGTGCCGGAAAATTCGCACAATCCGTCTCGCCGTTGCCGTAAGGACGTTCGTGAAGTCTACGAACCTCAAATTCCAACACTTACACACTATTTCTTTGCCTGCCTTGCTCTCCTCGTCCCGGGACAAAGACCCTCCGGGCGCGCGGGGTCCTTGAGACGTTCTTGATTTTCTTTCGCGCGTTGGGGTTAGGCGAGATGTCACAAACGCAGAGTGTTGGCCTGGCTTTAGAGACGGAGCAGCAGGTTCGCGCTTAGGCCAGGCGTTTACGTTGCAACGGCGGCCGCCAATCCCGTCTCTCGAGAAGGCAGGACCGGCACGGGATCCTCTCGTCAACTCTCCGGGTTAGTAGTTGCTCCCGATGAATGGAGGCGATCGGCTTCTTTGGAGTCGCAACACAATGCATCGTGAGCATAGAGGTCGTCGATCATAAAGACGAAGCAAGCATCCGCGCTCGCGTGTGGCGCTATGGCATCACTCTACAGTACACAGCATCCCCATCGCTCTGCGCCGCAGGTATGACTTCTTTTGGCCCTACCGCAGCCAAACGTCTTGACGACCTGCGCTGCCCTGGACCCAATTCAAACAAGGAGCTGAAGGTTGAAGCTATCCAGCGGCGTGTTCGATCCAGAAGAGCTTTCTGCCCTCGGACGACTTTATGACAGCGCCATCGACGCGCTACCCCCATCGATGCGGAGTCCAGAGAATCGCACGGCAATCGCCAAGCTCATCCTGGAGCGTACAGTGGCTGGCGAGACTCAACTGGCATGCCTTGCGAACTTGTTGATCACCCTTTCCCCTCAGGGTTGATCCGCCGCCATTCTAAGGATAGTCACCACTCTCGCGCTGGAGAATGGAAGACGATTCAGGCTGACGCTTAGAAGCAGCTTGAATCATACGTGACGTCAGGTTGTAGGCTTCAAAATTGAACAACATGAACAAACCTACACCAAGAAGGCGTCGATGGCGCATTGGCGAACTTGCAGAGGCGACCGGAGTAACGGTACGCACGCTGCACCATTATGAGCACACAGGACTCCTAGCAGCCACAGAGCGTACTGACGGCGGCCACCGGATGTATGACCGCGAAAGCCTGCAGCGGGTTCAGCAGATTCGCGCGCTGCGCGAGCTTGGCTTCTCACTTGTCGAGATCCGTAAAGCCATGGAGGGCACGACTTCTCTCACGGACCTGCTGCGCAAACATTTAGAGCGCATAGAACTTCAAGTCGCTCGAGCAACTCTGTTGCGCGACCGTTTGCGCAACATGACCATCGACGGCGAGGCGCAAGTAAGTGTGGATGAGCTGCCTGCCACTCTGAGTGCAATGTCGCGAGTCGAGACGCGTAGTCAAACGTCCCCATGCATCTGCAATTTAGCTTCAGAGCGCGAGGACCGGTGGCGGCGAATCCGTGACGACCTTCGCGATTGCATGGATCGGCGCGAGCCCCCTTGCGGTGAGCGCGCAAAGGCTGTCGCAGTTGCAGCACGCTTGCTGATCAGCGAAATCGCCGGCGCCGATTCACGCGTTTCGATGATCCTGAAGGTACTTGCACGACTGAGCGCCCCCCGCGCTCTGGCTGGTTGGGATCCCTGCCTGATGCAATATCTCGATCTCGCCCTTGGCGGGTTGGAGGATTAGCCGTACTGACCCGTTCATGGCCGTTTCCACACGTCGGTTGAAGGCAACCTGACAATGCTAGGTTGATCGGCCGCGCTCTGATGCGGGCTGAAAGCTTTACGAGCTTAAGCGAACAAATGGTCATGGCCCGCCGATGCGCGCTCCTGACGCACCCATGCCCCTTAAAACGGCTTGATCCGCACGTAACGTCAAATTGTAGACTCTACGGAAATTGGAAGCTGGTCGAACCAACGCACGTTTGGCTTGGAGCAGCCTTGACCTGCAGGGGTGTCTGATCACAACCACTTGGGATCACTTCAGTGAGCATTGAAGGCTATACAATTGCAAATACGCAGCGCGCTTCTGTTGCAAGTGCGGCGATTCTCTTCTGCGCTCTCGCCGCCCCGCTTGCGCGCGGTTCTGAAGTAAAGATCGCCGTGGCTGGCCCAATGACTGGAAGCAGCGCCGCGTTCGGCGCGCAAATGCGCGATGGTGCAGCTGCGGCGGTTGAGGACTTGAACGCTTGGGGCCTACTTCCGGATAATGCCAAAGTTATATTGAGGGTCGCTGACGACGCCTGCGATCCAAGGCAAGCTGTCGCAGTTGCGAATAAGCTCGCGACAGAGCGCGTCCTGTTGGTGGTTGGCCATTTTTGTTCCTCTTCGTCGATCCCGGCCTCCGACATCTACGCTGAAGCAGGCATCGTTCAGGTGTCACCAGGCTCGTCAACTCCTCAGCTAACAGAGCGCGGCCTTAAGACTGTCTTTCGGATCTCCGGCCGCGACGACCAACAGGGAACAGTTGCCGCCGAGTACATTCACGTGAACCATCCCAACGAGAACATCGCGGTGCTCGACGACAAGAGCACTGCTGGAAAGGGCATTGCCGACGTGGTCGAAGCCCAGCTTCATCGATTCGGACGACAAGTCAGTCGGCAAAGCTATGTTGCAGGTGAACGGGACTTCAGAGCGCTAGTCTCAAGAATGAAAAAGGATCGAGTGCGCGTCGCCTATATCGGCGGCTATCATACGGAAATCGGATTGTTTGTGCGCCAGGCATCAGATTCAAAAGCAGACTTCATAGTCATGGCAAACGATCCGCTGATGACCTCTGAATTCTGGGCGATTACCGGCAGCGCTGGGAATGGCACATTGTTTACCTTCATGCCCAATCCCGCCGGGAGTGCCAAGGCGGCCGGCGTGGTCGCCGGACTCAAAGCTTCCGGCCTGTCCGGTGAAGGCTACACACTATACGCCTATGCAGCTGTGCAAGCCTGGGCAGAGGCGGTGAACCGGAGCGGCTCCTTCCATGCTACGCGGGTCGCCAGCGCACTTCGTTCACGGCCGGTCGACACCGTAATTGGCCCGGTCCGGTTCGACAAAAAGGGAGACAACTCGGCTTCTGGATTTTTGGTCTACCGCTGGCGCGACGGCCGTGTTGAACGTGTCAAGAAGTACTGATTGGCACGCACCGCCGGCTCCAAACGCAATGTATCACGAATGACGAGACGCCCTCAGAACGTTATCGCAGCGATACTCGCTAGCTCTTTAATACTTGCTGCTTTCGGAGCGTTTTTCGCGTTCGCGGCGGCGCTCGCAGAGCTAGCTAGGGTCGAGCTGACGGAGGTGCTACGTCCGATGATAGACAATTAGCAGCCCCGTTGTCCTGATCCGTCCGGCAGCACAGGACCGCTGAGCGGTCGACTACAGTTCTGGCGGGTCTGAAGGCATGACCTTTCTGCGCCAAGCGATTGAAGGTTCAGGACGAGGAACGCGAAGCCAACGAGTTTACAGTCACGCAATGGCTCAGATGGGGGCCGCGTTCGCTACTTCGATCAAACTGATAGCCGGATCGCCATTGACGCATTCTCCTGTACCGATCATATCGCGCAAGCTCGGATCCACGCAGGGAAGAGAGAGCGGGACGGCATGAAGCAATCAGGGCCCATTACATAGGCTATAGCCGGGTATTGCGGGTAACCACAGCTGGTGGATCGTCGGCGCCGAGATTGCATGTCTGTCTCTTCGGCTCGGGACTACGGCAGAGCTTCTTCGGCTCCATTTCAAAGCTATTCGCAAACGTGCAGCCCTGCGACTTTTCTTTGTCAATCATGATCGGTGATCAACGGATCAGCAACCCTGCCCGACATCCCTTATGCTCTGAGCCCAGACCGCGGGAAAAACCAGTTAACCGGCTCCCATGAAGGCAGTGAGGCTGCTCGCGGGCGCTATCAACGAACTGGATGCATCCCATCAACACTTTCGATTGTACTAATTCAACCCAAACACCGCATAAGTCGACGCCGGATTACGGAAAGAACAGTCCACGAATGTCTCGTGACAATGGCTCTTTGCAGGTTGGTCGCAGCTCAATTCGCGTCTGTCGTGGCTGCATCACGCAATGTTTGACAGCGAAACACGCGGGGCACCAATGCAGTGCGATGAGCAACCGCAGGCGGGCGCGCAGCCTATCACGTTGTCGTCTCTCGCCTTTGCGATGATACTTGGCGGCTCTAAGAAGACAGCTTTCACGCGCACTGTTCGGCGAAGGTAAATGCGTCCGCAGCATAGAACTCGGGCAGGTGAACTGTCCTTTGCACCGGTGCGGGCCGGACTTTTCGCTCTGACCAGAGCCGATAGCATCAACAATCCAGCCGGGTCGCCGCGGCTCCAAGCAAGGCAGTACAACCACCTGTGTGACCCCGACTGGAGTCACTGCAGTTATCCGACACGCCGGACGGCTCGATTACGGTCCAATAGACTTCCGGGCCATCTACAACGCTTGTCGGCTTTTCCATATACGCCCACTTCCCCTTTGCGATCCTGTCGCGGGACATGTGTGCCGCCCTGTTTGGGGAGCGTGCGCACCTCCTGTGCAACAGCGATTTGTCGGCCGACGCATCCGGCGTCTGGCGAACGGGAAACGACTACCCTTATTCCGCCTGTCTTGCATTTCACCACTTTGGAGAAATACCGTGAAACTTGACCCTTCCAATTCACGCATACAGGATCTCGAGGATCGCATCGACCTGCAACTCGACATCGTGGCCGCGCTCATGCGCGAAGAAGGCAACGAGCTCGAAGCGATCCGACTGCTCAATGCACTCATAGGCCAAATGATTACGGCGGAGCTGGAGCTCGGCCAGCGTGGTGATACGAGCACCGGTGACGGACGAATGCGACTGTTTCGAGACCGTGGCGTTTACCAGCCCGAGGACCTTCAGTTCTTGGGACGCCTCTTCGATCAGACTGTGGCAGCATTACCGGCAGCGCTCCGAACTTCCGTCAATCGAATGACGATCGCCAAGCTGATTTTTTCACGTGCGGCGGCGGACTGAACTTTCATTTGGCTTTTTCTGGGTTGAGGGCGCTGACCGAACGTTTATCGCTGGACTGACAATCGTGCCAATGTCGTCCGCACCAGATGGAGGTATGCGGCTTATGGGCTCCCCGTCCCACAAGCGGGTCGCTTCCGCTGGCTTTCTATATCGCAACTGCTCGTGACGACGTTCGAGAGCAAGGCTCGCTTTATCTCGCGCCGCGGACGACGCAATTACGTTCGGATCTAGCAAGACCTTGCTGTTCCTCGACGCCTGTGGCCACCAAGAGCTGGTAGCGCGGAAGCGCAACCCAACACATACGTTCGAGACACCGGACGGCTATCGCCGCTTCCGACCGCTCCCTGCGCCGACCTTCGAACTCGCTACATGTATCAGATACGATTCCCAAAGCAGCCATAGGAGGCTGTTGAAGAACTCAGCCGCGTTCGCAAACGAAGGCTGAATCGTCGCCATTGTGGATGTAGAAGTGGCCGACGAGCCTGCCCGCAGTGCCGATTATAGCCCATCCGCGACCACAGGCCGGATCATTCTCGTCGTGCCCTTCCCATGAGAACTCGGCGCAGGCCGATCCGTCGCGGGTGCCGTAGCGCACGTCCAGGAAGCCCTTGAGAGCCCCAAAGGCGATTTCGCCATCGGACTTGCCCTGGAAGGTGAGATGCGCCTCTTCGACAAGATCAAGGAAGTCGCTGTCCCAGACGTCCATCTCGACGATGCGCCAGCGGCCGACACAGGCCTTGGCGAAGCCGGGCACCTTGGCCATCAGCCGGTCTCCGCAATCAGCTTGGGCAGTCGCAACAGATTGTAGGCGGCGGCAGCGAAGGTAAAGGCCCATGCGACGCGATCACGGCCACGGAAGCTGGTCTTCTCTTGCCCGGCGACCGTGTTGATCCAGCCGAATGCCTCCTCGATGCGCTTACGGATGCGCTGACTGACGGCATAGCCGCCGTGCCGGGTCGTTCGTCCGTCAATCGCGGAACTACGGCCGCTGGTGTTCTGTGCAACATGCGGCGTCACGTTCATCGAGCGCAGTTCGTTGACGAAGTCTTCTGCGTCGTAGGCTTTGTCGGCGCCAAGCGTGATCGCCGTCGGCCGGTCGGCATGTGGTTCGATCATGTGCAGCGCGGCCACTCGCTCGGCATGCCCGTCGGCCTGCGTCAGGCAAGCGTCGACCAGCAGGCCGTGGCGGCTCTCCATCAGCCCGTGCCCGATGAAGCACAGCTTGGTCTCCTTGCCTTTCCGCTTGAGATAGAGCCTGGCATCGGGATCAGTGGAAGCGTGGGTGTCGTTCGGGCGTTTCTGCCCATGGAAGTCCGCTTCGGCATTGCGCCCGCCGCCGGGCGCTGGCGGCTCGCCGGAGCCATCCTTCGGCTTGACGCTCTTCATCGAGGCCCAGGCCTCGATCAGCGTACCGTCGACCGAGAAGTGATCGCTCGACAGAAGCCTCTTCACCTTGGGCTGCGCCAGCACCGCCGCCAGAAACTTGGCCGCGATGTCGCCTTCCAGCAGCCGGTCGCGGTTCTTCGAGAACACCGAATGGTCCCAGGCTGCGTCGTCAAGGCCGATTCCGACGAACCAACGGACAGCAGGTCGTATTCCAGTCGCTCCATCAGAAGCCGCTCCGAGCGGATCGAATAAAACGCCTGCAACAGCATCGCCCGCAGCAGCTTCTCCGGCGGGATCGACGGCCGCCCAATCGGCGAATAGTGCGCGGCAAACTCGCGCTCCAGCGCCGACAGCGCTTCGTTCCCAATCGTCCGGATCGCTCGTAGCGGATGATTATCCCGCACCCGCGCCTCCAGGTCGACGTAGCTGAACAGCTCGCCCGCTCGATAGTCGCCGCCGCGCACGCACCATCTCCGAATCTCGTCGGAGCCAATGAATCACGGCCGCCGGTCGGCGGCGAGCGCCTTTTTCAACGGCCTGCTAGGAGATGTGGTGCTTCTTCTTCCGATCAAGATCTACCAGATAAGGCAGCTACGACATGTTGGATGTGTGGTACCCTTCAAAGCTAATGCTCGGAACAGGGCGATCAGCCTCTCCGCACGTTAGCAATCTTTCCGCGAGGCACCACGATATTGTCCGCCGCGCACTGGTGGCGCTGAGACGCGGCGCGCACCACCTGTCCGTATCCGAGAACCTCACATAGCTTCCGAGATCACCATATTGCGGTTGGGCCGCTCACGTCCGGTTAGTCGTGACTGGCCTGGCGCGGATCTTCCGATTGCAGGACGAATATCCACAATTTATTGTCGACGCCAATCAACAGCGCACTACGGTAAAGAAGCGCGCTCGAATCCTGCTCGTTTTACTCCTTTCAGAATTATTCGACTGCGCCTGGCAATACGACATTCGGTCATCCGACTTTCAACAACGATCTATAAACTTCCCTGAAGCCCGAGAGCAGCTCGATGGGGGGTCTGCACGCTGATGTCTTGCTTGCTACACGTCACGAAATCTCGGTTAGCTTTTGGGAGGGTACTCCCTTGTGTCAGGATGTCGAGGAGTGTTTTAGATGGATCAGTTTTCTTCCGACCAAGTGCAGGTGCCAGATGCTGTCGTGAGCGTCGCATTTGACAAGGCTTGGGGCTTTGTCGAGAAGGATCCCTTGCTGGCACATAATCTCAAGGCCGTCCTTCATAGACGATTGCGCACTTACCTTGAGTGTTCGATAAGAAAAGGCGAACGGAATACTCTCAATCTGGCAAATGAGGCGATACGCAACTTGCGTGCTGAACTCGCGCCGTCGACGGAGCAATGAGCGCTTGCAGCCGTACCGCTGGGAGCGTCTGGCTGGGTAAACACATCTAACGGGTCTATGCGTAGAAATCGCGTCAGAGCGTGGTCGAGCAGACTTTCCTCTACTGAGGCTCTGCCCGGCGCGCCTGTAATCAAGGCCTTCATTACCGATCTGCCTGAGCCGTCAGCATACACGAAGTGTGTAAGCGCGGCCTCGGTTTGCCGGTTTGCAACAGAAGGAGCCAAGCACCTCCCAACTTTGCAGTCGCATCGACGTCATCATGAACGGCTCGTGTCCAAAGAAGGGCCCCGCGAGGCACCACTGCCGGGCCGCAGCGTCTCGATGGATGTGGAGCAGCGGCATTTTGCGCGCTCCGCAATCTAACGCCGCGTACGATTGGACACATTTCTTTCCAAGACATGTTGTGCGGCAGTTACAGCAATTCGCGTTCATATTGATAAACGCACGGCGCCGGGGGGCACCGAAAGGAAACGACACTCGAATGAAAAACATTCTAATTCTGACTGCAAGCATCGGCGCATTCGTTGCGGCCACTCCCTCCTTCGGCACGGACTTGGCCGGGCAGCCTGTCAAGGTCAAAGCGGCACCGCTGCCGGCCGCGGCCCCGATTACAGATTGGTCCGGCTACTATATCGGTGCAAATGGCGGCTGGGGAACGAGCCACAATTGCTGGGATTTTAATGGCGCCACTCCCGAGGGCTGCCATAATTCGACCGGCGGGACCATTGGCGGCCAGATTGGCTATCGTTGGCACATCTTCAACATGGTCTACGGCATCGAAGGTCAGGGCAACTGGGCCGACTTCAGCGGCTCCAATATCAGCACCGCCTTTCCGGCAAGCACCGTTGGCACCACGACAGATGCATTCGGTCTACTCACGGGCCATATCGGCTACGCGTTCAATGCCGTGCTACTATACGGCAAGGGTGGTGCTGCGGTGACCAGCAACACCTATCAGGTCAACTCGTTGGCTACTGGCACCGAGATTGGCAAAAGCAGTGATGTGCGTTGGGGTGGCGTGCTGGGCGCCGGTGCCGAAGTCAGCCTCACGCCGAACTGGTCAGCTGGCGTCGAGTATAACCACTTGTTCATGCAGCGCAGCAACATCAGCTTCCCAGCGGCTCTTGGTACGGATCGCGTCCACCAGGATGTCGATCTCATCACGGCACGGCTCAATTACAAGTTTGGCTCGCCCTTTGCTAGATAGAGACCTCCACGCGGCTGCGTGAATCGGAACCCCGGCCTGCGGTCGGGGTTCTTTCGCGAGTTGATCCCACAAAAACGGCAATCATGACATTGGTAGGGAAGGCGACAGCACCATTTGCGAAGCAGGGACACGAGGTGACTTACAGCAAGAAATGCAGCTTACCTCGGCGGCCCCTTGAGTCCGGCCCTCTCAGGGCCAAAAGCGCAGCCCTATTCCAGCCCAGTCAAGTACAAAGTTCGGCAGTTGATGGGACGGTCTACACACGACGCTCGTTAAGGACCTTGACCTGACTGCAGCTCCGGCCGCGCCATCCCACTTAAGCCCCTTGCGGAACACAACTAGGCCGCACCTGATGCACAACTTATGAAGGGCTCGGTGGAAAACGGCCAAGAGCTTAGCCTCCGCTCTTCGCGATCATCTCGCTGCTCTATGCGAGCGTTGGTGAGGCGGGTGGTACTGCATTTCTGTTGCTAATAACTTTCGTTGGTATGCCACTGCATTGTACAACAGAGGTCGGGTGGGGCACCCACTTTCGCCTGATCAAGCGGTTGCCGCAATCTCCTCGACGCCTGGGTAGGCTCAGCTCGCATTCGCGTAAGAGCATCTGCAGGCTCGATTGGTCTACCGAACCACAAACTTCCTCAATCCATTGTGACCGGACTGGAATACCAGGATGGGAACGCATTCATGCAATGAAAAGCCGCAAGCTCTCCACCCCGATCCTGCATAGACGGCTCGAGCTCGCAGCATCGAGAACATAGTGACTGGATGGTCGACGCCTGACCGGGCGCCCTATGTGACACTGAGAGCTGCAGGTGCATCACATCGACGCGACGCGAATGAAGGCTAACGGAGTAGATATGCGCGTCTGGCAGCGATCGATAGCTGCAAAGGCTATGTTCCAAAGAAAACTACCCAGCTGGTCACGCAGAATAGACCATACAGATAGTGTTACATCTGATGTATCTGGCCAGAATTCGCTTTGCCATCAGCAGAACGTCCACAACCGTTGTGAGTTGGTGAGCTGCATTAGACAGGAACCAGACGCCGCCGAACCAAGGCGCCCCGACGCACTCGGCCGGGGGGCTGAAAGTGCGCCGGGTTCGCCCCAACATCATCAGTACATCCGTGATGATGCTTGTGGCAATGAGACAAGCAGCGTGGCGGAATTGAGGCTTATGCTTCGATACTAGAGATCAAAGCGAGCTTTCGTCGGCTGCGCCGACAGACTTGAATCGCACGTCGCGTCACGTTGTACTATTGCGCTCCTCTCGCTCTCATCCAGCAAGCAACTTGTCTTTCCGTGGCACGCCGGCCTTTGACGGGAGGCATCCTTTGAACCCTGTGAGCAACCAAATCGGCTTTTGCTTGGAAAAACCGGTTTGAAAATCTGCGCCAGCTCAGCTGCTTCTGGTGAGACCTGCAATCCCTGTTTTCGTCGCAGAATGAGCAGCCCTCAGCGAATGCGGAAACGACGTGCCCTCGTATGAGCGATTGAACGTTGCGCAGGCTCGTCGGGCACGTCTAGTCGCTTCGACCGTGCTCGCATGAGAAATTCATATCCTAAACGTTCAGATAGCCGCCAACGAGCGACTCTCACTCCCTCACCCTGCCCCTAAGCCGCGTTTGCAGTAACATCGAAAACGGGACCAGATCTCAGAAACCACTAGGCGGGTTTGACATATCGCAAAGACATTAGAGAGGGTATTCGTCAGCTTTATGCTGGCCTGAGCATTGGAAAGTTAGGACTTGCAGACCTCCCTTCTGAACAAGTATTGCGATGCTCGCCTGCCTTGGTACACCATCTATCCAACCGTACCGGATTTCTCCGCGATGGTCGGTGCCGAGACTTGTGAGACATGGCTGAGGCGACTGCCGCCCGACGAGCCCGTATCGCTCTACATCCACGTTCCGTTCTGTCGCTCTATCTGTTGGTATCGCGGCTTCCCTACAAGCCTCACTCGCAGCGAGCGACCGGTCCGCAATTACTTGGCAGTTGCGAGAGGAGATAGGCTTGGTCGCAGAGCAAGTGCCGCGCGCTCTGCCGGTGAGCGACGTGCATTTTGGCGGCGGGACGCCGACGACCATTGCACCGAGCGATTTTCTCGCCTTGATGGAACTCCTGCGCCACTGCTTTGCGTTCAAAAAATCAGCTACCATCGCCATAGAAATCGATCCGCGTGGGGTCACGCCCGAGATGGTCGAAACGTTACAAGCGGCCGGGGTCAGCCGCGCGAGCATCGGCGTGCAAAGCTTCGATCCTATAGTTCAAAGGTCGGTCAACCGCGCGCAGAGCGAGGTGCTGACGGCTTCTGTCGTCGAAACTCTACGCCAGCATGGGATAAACCGCATCAATTTCGACCTTCTCTTCGGACTACCGCATCAAACGGTGCGGTCCTGCGTGGACACCGCGCGGACAGCTCTGGCCATGCGGCCAGACCGGCTTGCAGTTTTCGGCTATGCTCACGTCCCCTCCTATATGAAACGTCAACGCCAGCTCGATGAGAGGTCGCTGCCGGACAATATTGCCCGCGCTGAGCAAGCCGCGGCCATTGCAAATACTCTGGTCTCGGCCGGCTACCACCAGATCGGGCTCGACCATTTCGCCCTGCCCAACGACGAGCTCGCCCTAGCGCAGAAAGCTGGTCGACTGCGCCGCAACTCCCTCGGCTATTCGGCTGATACCTGCAAAACCGTAATCGGCTTAGGTCCTTCCGCGATCGGCCGTTTGCGTGAGGGTTATGTGCAGAACGAGATCGCAACCACTTCCTATCACGAACACGTTCGAGCCGGCCGCCTGGCAACCTCAAAAGGCTATTGCCTGTCGACCGAAGATCGCCTCCGCGCCGCAATCATCGAGCGTCTAATGTGCGATTTGCACGCCGACATACCAGCGATCTGTGCTGCTCACGGATTTGATCCGATTCCTCTTCTCAATTCTGCAGGCCGGCTGGGAATGCTTGCCGAAGACGGGATAGTGGACGTTGAAGGGGGTTTAATTCGGGTCAAGCAGGAGCATCGGTTCGTCGTTCGTGCGGTTGCTGCCGCATTCGACACTTATCTCGACCGTACCCCCATTAGCTAAGCCACGCCTCGAGCGGAGTTGAAGACCCGAGTACACCTGCAGCAGTCTCGGCCTCAAGGCTCGGCTTTCTTCGGTCCTGCGATCATTGGCGCGCCTCCGAGAGAAACAGGCCCTTCTGGTTTGGACCGGCCGAAGGGTTTCCTGGCGCTGCTTGAACAGCCCGGGCTGCCGACAAAGCAGTCGCGGGAGCAGCAGATGGGAGAGGAGTTAAACTCTGCAGCGAGTCGATTCGCGAGGTCAGGATCGTGATCTGATCCAGGATCCCTTTCAGGTCATCACGCTGGGCAACGGCCCGGCGCTTGAGTTCCGCGATCTCATCGTCAGCTTTCTGTTGCGCCTCCCTTATCTCGGACTGAACCTGTCTCCCGTGGTGACGGGCTCATCTTTGAAGCGACCTCCTGCACTTCTGGCGACTCGACAAATTATTCAAGATGGCCCAAAGCCACGCGCCAGAAGCGAGCCGACGAGGACAAGCGGCAGCACCAAAACCGCGAGATTCCGTCTTGACGGCCTATGCAGGAGCGGCCGCACGTCTGAACCGGCCGCTTGAGCAATCGACTCCATTGCTCCTCCCTCAACATCCCTCCCAGCAGGTTTCTTTGTCGACGTGAGAGCCTACGATGCTGACGCGCTTCTAAGGGCTACTAGCGTCCACAATAAGCAATTTCGGCCACCTTCCCGATCGGCTGCTCCTGCTTTCGATGCTATCCCCTTCAGCAACTCGACAATTTGCGCTCGTTCTCCATGATAGAGTCCCGCAGCGAGCATTGGTGGTCGTCGTTTGGCCATGGCGATGGCCCAGCATTTTGCTCATTCAGAAGAATCTTGCAGATTTTCTCGAGCGTCGCACGAATGCAAATCGTCCGCGGCTTCCTGCATTGTGTTGGATAGAGCAGCCTCGCCTCAGGCCTGACGACATCACAAACTTCATCCGGGACACGCCACATAGGCACAACGGCTGAACGGCCGACCCGCAATGGCCGATCGGACTAGCTATCATTGCAAACTGTTCAACTCCCAATTCCGGCGGGTTGCTTGAGATGACGGATAGATGGCAAGCGTGACCAACGAACGCCGCGCACGTTATGGACTCCGATGCAACACAGATTTTGCACTGACAACCGCGGTAACAGAGCCAGCAACGTGCTCGCAGATAGGCGGCAAAGCCGCTGTATGGCTGTTCCCTCCGGCCTCCTGGGCCATCCGGTTAGACCTTCTGGTGTGATTGCCGGACGCGCAAATTCAAAGGCGCGCCTCGGCGAGCTTGGCGATTGTCTCGTCTTTCCGTGACAACGATGCCGATGAAGCGCTTCGTGAAGCCTGGTCTCACCGCCAAATCGGCTGACTCACGGTGAGCAAAGTGGAGATTCGCAACGCTTTCGTGCCCATTGCAGCGAGGCGCTGCGCGCTCGTGATTAGCATCTTGATGAACCAACGCTCGGGGCTGGCTCTCGGCGCACCGGCCTCGTTCATAGCCGTGGTTGCGAAGCGGATCATCACGTCGCGAGCTAACAGCTTTACAAGGCGTGGATGGTTCTTGTCGGAACAATCGAGATCCAGCTCGCCGTCCTCGCCCTCGAACGAGAAAACCCTGAGAGCTTACCGTTCGCCAATCAGGCCGCAGCGCAATCTATTCATGGCCGGGAAAGATGAAAGCAAGCTGCGCCGTGCGTGATCGCTTTCTTGAGACGAGTTTGCCGTGGGGATACCCGGCGGCCAAAGCACTTTCCTTTAATTTAAAGCCGAGAGGAAAGCAACATTGGCTTGTTATCGCAGTTTCGCTCGCAGCTTATCTGGTCGACAATTCCGTACTGGCACAAACCGCCAGCGGGTTTGATCCTAGGAGCCACCCTGTGGATCAGGCCAGCAAAAGACGAAAGGCTTCTGATCCGGCCGAAAAGCTCCGGATGGGCCTGGCAACCAGCCCTCGTGCCCCGGCGCCAGCACCAAATCCCGGCGCGCCTTTCGAAAAGCGCGCTCGTGCGGACAGAGCTACTCAGACTAGAACGCAAAAGACGGTCGATCCCTTCGCACGGTACGACAATCTGCGTGAAAAAGGAGTGTGGTTCAACATACCCGGCGCTGTGGACACGATCGATCAGGACAAGGGCGGCGTTAGATCGGCGCTTGCAGATGTCGGCATCGGTTACATCGGCTGGACACACAACAGCTTTGCAAACAACCTGCTGCCGAATGCCGCCAGAAGTACTATCGCAAACCAGCTCTATATGGGCCAGAATCCGACCTTCGCGTCGGCAAACTTCATGATCGTCACCTACGATCTCAGCCGGCTTGGCATTTCCGACGGACAAATTGTCATAGGGGCCGAGCAGCAACACTGGACGTGGGATCGCCCGGGACCAGATCGAGTGGGGCTCAATACGCTCGCCTACTACCAGACTTTCTTCGACAAGACACTAGAGCTTAAACTCGGCTATCTCAGAAACCAAAATGAATTCACCGGCACATTGTTCGGAGGGATTACAGGATCGAACATGTCTGCCTTGTTCCAGGGGGGCATGAGCACCAATGCCGCACCGACGCCCGCGGTCAACCTGAAGTACAATTTTGACCGTGGCTTGTACAACAAGGTCTCCGTCCAGCGCTCAATTAGCCCAGATGGTCCCTATGTCCAGATAACGGAGAATCCCACGGGCTTGAACTGGAGCACGCCCCATGCAGGCATTCTTCTCATTGATGAAGCCGGCTACAAGAGCAAGGCAGCTCCCGGCGTACCCGATACGTGGCTGCGGGCGGGCGTTGGTTTCAACACCAGCCGGTACACGAGTTTGACGGATCCCAAGCGAGGGAGGGAAAGCGGGAATAACTTTCACTACATCGCTGCGGACAGGCAGTTCTGGCAGAACGACCCCGATGGGATCCCATCTCGCGGCATCTATGGCGGCTTCTCCATCATGGAAGCTCCGCCGGACCTGAACAGGATCAGCCGGTATTCTGAGCTTCGTCTTTACGCGAGGGGAGCATTTGACAGTCGGCCCAGTGATCTGATTGCACTCGTTGCTAGCAACACGAGCTGGAGCAAATTTGCGGTGGATGCTGCCCTCGCCAAAGGGCAGCTTGCGCATCGCGACACAACAGCAATCACCGCAACATATACCGCCCATCTCGCTCCGGGAATATATGCAGGGGTCGGACTGTCATACATTCATAACCCGACAAGCATCACGCACACACCCCAGACTAAAGACGCGCTCAATCTGTTGCTATCTACGTTAATATTCTTCTGATCATCGCAACCGCCATTGTGCTACCAACTCCTCGTGACCCGAGGGACTTGAGCTTGGCGATCTCTTTGAAAGGATCCGCCGCATCTGCGCTAGCCAGGCATTGTTGCTCGGCTTGACGGAAAGTCGCTGACCCGGCGGTGACGTGCGCGAGTTCAGCGGGGACGCGAATAGCAACAGACTCGTTGAAGCATTAAAGTATCTACGGACCTTTCGCTCGACGGGGGCGTCGTGCCCATCGTGCGTTCAAGGCGCACTCGCGCTAATCTCAATCCTTCCCCCACAGAACCGGACTCTCATCAATCCGGACGCCACACCCACGGACACGGATCGATGGCGCCCCTGTGCAGGACCGCGCGCCGCACGAGGCTAATCGGCAAGAGGAGCATCAGGGTGGGCAGGATAATACGCCCGTACCGTCGGCTCTCCACGAAGGACAGGTCCTTGTCGGTCCAGAGCAGCTTCTTAAGAGCAGCTTCGCTGCCTACTGGATCATCTGGGCGACCAATCCATACCCTTGCCGTGTTCCGTCCCTTCGCAGGAGCTTCAGCAGCTCGAAAGGACTTACGTGACGAGCTTCAGCGGCAATGAAAGCATCCCTTGGCCTCTCGTTCTTCGTTGATCCAGAAGAGTTTACTGTGATGAGGAGCAGTTCTCGAGGGGGGATCGACGCAGAGCAGGGCTCTCGGGAGGAACCCTCGGGTAAGCGTTGCGGGAGGGCCCTATCGATCGGGGTGCACACGGCGTTGGCGAGAGACAGTCGTCTTCGAGACCAACCTCGTGTCTGAGTACGAGCATTGAAGTTGTAGCACGATAAACCGACCGCCAGCACCATCGCCAACGTCACGCCTCAGCTCTGCAATCTACATCGACTGGCTGCATGGCCCATCAAGCGCGACGTGAGCGAAGGCCGCGCGCGAACTGCCCGCCGAGCAATTGGAAATGCAGCCAAGTTTGATTCTTCAGCCACGTTCGGGATAGGCGCGAACGCGCCGGCGTCCCTCGCTTTCCACCAACTCGCCCCTATAAGGCACTCCACGGATATCGAAATAGGTCGGGCGCCCAACTTCGGGCATGATGCGCTGCCCTTCAAGGACGCGGACAAGGTAATCGGGCAGGAATCGCTCCCGGTGCTCCCATCCGCCCCGAATCAAGTACCCAAGATCGACTGTACCTTCGTCGGGTCGCGCGGCCCTGACGATCTGCGGGGGACGATAGAGGGGCTGCGATGGGCCAGCTTCGTTTATCCCGCCAGCGCGCGCGTGGTGGATCAGGCGAACATCCATGGGGCCTTCCGGCCCGACAGTCGCGGAATAGTGCTCCCCATTGATCGCAAACTGACTTGGCCCGAACTGGTTTGGCAGCAGATTGATATTGCTCAAGACATCGATCAACACGTCTGAAGCCGCCTGGGAGCCGTGGCGCCAGTCGGCGCCAACGATCGCTCCGATATCCCGCAGCTCCGGAGCCGGCCCCGGCGGTCCTGCGAACCACGAGGTGACTGCAAATTCAGGTGCTGGCGCAGAGCGCGCATCGTCACGCAAGTCGTGCGGTGTGGGTGGATCCAGATCAACGAAGGAGTCGAGACCGCCGTAGATGTTTGACGATCGGGGCCTTACCGATGACGGCGATGCGGGTTCTTGCATCTGTTGCCCAAGCCAGGCCCAGGCTCCCTGGCTCGGGGTGGCCGGAGTAGCAGGAAGCTCGAGCGGCGGATGAGCTTGCGCGGCCCAGTGCGGCGCTGGCACTGGTGAGGCGGGTTCGTGGATTTGCTCGCCAATCCAATCCCGGGCTGCCGCGCTCGGCGTTGCCGGGGCTGCGGGAAGCTGTTGCGACGAACCGGCCTGCCAATCGCTAGGCGCTCGCATCGATGTGGTGGGCCCGTGGATCTGCTCGCCAAGCCAATCCCAGGCTCCCGCGCTCGGGGTGGCTGGCGTTGCAGGAGGCTCCTGCATTGAGTGCGGCTGTCGAGCAGCTTCCCAAGAAGGCTGGCCCGGATCGTCAGGAGGCCGCAATCCAAGCGCCCTGTTCGCCTCCAGGATTTGCTCGTATTGGCCAAGCTTGACTAGATCAGGCTTGATCTTGCCGTCCTTGGTTTCGCGCCTGTATTCCTCGACGTCCCGGTCAAGCGCTGGGGTGGAAAGTCTGCCAGCCATTGCCGGCCGATCATGCGTCTGCAGCCACTCACTTAGCCTATACATGCGGCGAGCTTGCCTGTCGATCGTCTCCGGCTCGATCCTGTGCGCCGCCTTTTCCGCCGCCGACCACATGTCGATGAGGATTGCGTCCGCGCGGTGAGGGGCCAGTCGGCGGAGATCAGGCGCCAGGGCGTTTCCGGCACCGACCTCGCGGAGCTTCTTCAAGGCCGCTTTGATGCGTCTGCTTCTGTCCTTTGCGTAGGTATCGACATCCTCATCCAGCTCAGCTTCCAGCTGACGGTTTTCCACCTCCGGGTTGTCCTGCTGCGCGTTTTCTGATTCCCGTTGAATTCGATCCGCAATTGAGGGCCTTCCGGCCGTGCTCAGGCGCGCGCTCAAATGGCGCAAATCGGCTGCGGCATTCTTGATCGTGCCGTCGGTGAGGTTACCCGCCGCCTTGTTTCTGAAATCTCTTATCAGCACCTCGTCCTCCTCTGGGACAGCGCGCGTCCGGCCTGGCTGGCGAGCATAGTCAATGCGAAGGGTCGTGGAAAAGGCATCCCCCTGTCCCGCATTGCGCGAGTACTTTTCGCTGCTGCTCCCGCCAAAAGCCTTGCCGATTCCCGACTTGAAGCGTGACCATAATCCGCCGCTCTTTCCGCTCTTGGCCGACGCGGCAGACTCTGCGTCTGGAAAGCTGTAGCGCGCGCTGCTGAACGGATCATCTCGCAAGCCGGACTGCGGCACTTGCGCCGAAGCGGGAAGCTGGAAGCTGGGAATGTCTACGCTCCGGCGCGTGCCGCCCAGCGCACTCTCCCTAAAAGCGGAGTCCGGCGGCACCCGCATCGAACCGCCGAAATCCTCCGGCCGGACTGCTCGCCCCCCTCCTGCGGGAGCCCGATCAGGCGAATTTGAGTTGCTTTCATCTGACGGATCGAGACTCAAATCCTCCAGCCGCCGTTCAAAACCACGGCGCTCCCTTTGGTTGTCTCCTCGCTGCGCGGTCCGCTCTTGCAGGGCGGCGTACTCCCGCATCCAGGCTCCTGAATCGAAGAATGGGTCAACCGGATCCACCCTGCTCTCCTCATGTTTGTACAGGCCGGACAGCAATCGGTACGGCCTCGTAGCAGATCGTCTAGCAAGAAACAGATTGTGGATTGTTGTAGCCGCAGCCTTTCGAAAAGCTGACGAGATCAGGACATTGCTGCGCGATTGACGGCCTCGCATCGGCCACCGCCTGGCGACAGGCGCTCCAATTTTTTCGCACCTCTTCGCCCGGCCTGTTCCAGTCGGCGAATTTTGTAAGCCGATGATACCAATGGATCGTCCTGTCGATCGTGTGAGCAATTCAAGCATCAGGCCCGGAACTCACTCAGCCGCTAAGAATGTCTAAGGTCATGCGTGACGAGCATCTTCTCCTCCTTCGCATCAACTTTGGCGCTGAGCTTATCCTGCGGGTGCTCTTCAACGGCGGACAGCGACCTCTCCTTGACGCAGACCGGGGGCGTTCTGGTGACCTGGACTTCCATTTGTTGCTTTCGGCTGCGCTTGTGAGGGACCGAATTGGCCTACTGCGGTTTACGAGGTCCGGCGCTTTCGCTCGAATGCAGAACGTCCCTTTCGAAGGCTTACGGCGTATCCCCCGCTTTCCGGAAGACGTGGATCACATAGGGCTGCCCTTGAGGGAGCGTAGTCGCCTAGACGAGAGGAACAGCGGGTTCAGATATCAAATCGCCCAGACAGCTTTTTCAAGAAGATGTGCAGGTTGTCCTGAGTTCTCAGCAGTCATCCCGAGCGCCTCTCGGCGCTCGGGAGCGGACAGGCAGCGCAGTTCGAGGCTGAGCTTGGCAGGCCAGCTCGGCATATGAAAATCCGGCAGGCTTCATTCGTCCCTTGACTGCGGAACCGCAAGGCTTGTCGTGCAGTCTCGGAAGCGCCTCGATCAAGCGCGTGCAGGACTTCGCCCGCATGACGGATTGGCCATCGTAAGCTGCGAATACGGTACTCCAACACTGCTTGCCCAGATGGATCTCGCTGGAAGGACTCGAAGTCAACTAGATCTGACGAACAGTTAACTCCCACGTCAAACCAGCTGGTTGGCCGGCGCAGCGGCCTGTCTGGTCTGCTCAATAACTTCCGACTGACGGAGCTCTGGTCCCGAGGAGCTGTGGAGCTGACGCAGATATGCCTCGCCTTGCGCGCGCGTTTTCATCGCTCGGCAAGACCGAAAGGCCCGCATTTTCCAACCTGCAAAAGCACCTTCGCGGCAATTGGCGAGGCTTTGACGATCGACTTTTTGGCTCCGCCACAGAGCATTGATAGATATATCTCCGGCGTGAGGAGACCTCAGAGTTCGAGGCCGCCACGCTCGGCCAGCACACGGTGCATGACATCGCGTTTGATCTCGCTGGCGAGCTCGTTTCGGACTTGAGCTCCGAGCACCCGCTCGGCATCCGGATCGCCTAGAAGACCGTGCTCGGCCAGTCGCTGATCCAAGCGGGTTTGAAACTCCTCGCCCATGGCTTCGACGAGCCGGACTTGCATCGCTTCATATTCATCAGGAGCGATTCGCCTCAGCACCGTCTCCCACGGTTGCCAGCGGGTTGCCATGTAGTCAGTAAACTGGTTCGCTTCTTGCTCGCGAACCGAGTCCAGTGCGCGCGCCGCATCATCGGATGTCACGTGAGAAACCGTCAGAAAGCGCATGTCAGGGGCGACGTGAATCAGCTCCAGCGGCTCGCGAAGAAGATTTTGATAGGCCAAGTAGACTTCAACGTCGTCTAAGTCCGGGTGGAGAGTGAGGAGCGCGTTGACCCTGTCGCGCGCGATGCCTTCCAGCGCGTCCAGGCGGAACGCAACGCGGCCGCGCTGGATGAGTTGGCCGAGCCTATCATCATACAACCCCTCCTCGACGTCAGCATTAAGGCGCGCGGTCCGCATACCGTTCCAGTGCAGAGTAACACGATCCTCGCAACTCGCGTTGGCTTCGGAAGCCTGTGTGAAAAACTGCTCGCGCAATCTCGGATTGGTCGCCGCCTGCCGCAGATCGTCCGCCACGGCCTGCCGAAACTCGTGATTGCCATAGTTGACGGTCCCACGTAGCCTTTCTAGGAACCGGGCGTAGTCTTGGGCGCCAGGCTCATCCGCAAAGTGCTGCCACTCGGCTAGCGCCGTCGGATCGTCCCCGAGCCAGTGCGCGGCAGCCTCGTCCAGAGGCAGTTGCTCAAGATGGGGTGCTGCTAGGTGAGCGCGGACCTCGTCCGGGAATGGGTTATTACCGAACTCGACGTTCTGCAGCGGATGGCTCAAACTCCCCGGTAGGAGATCCTCGGGCAGGCTGGTCAGCCGGTTACCGCTGACATCGATCGATTCAAGCCAGCTCGGAAGGGTTTCGGGGAGATTGGCCAATTGATTGCTGCTGACATCGAGCTCAACGAGCCGCCAAGGGAGAGACTCGGGGAGTTCGGTCAGCTGATTGCCACTAACCTCGAGCGAGGTGAGGCTGCTCGGGAGAGCGTCGGGCAACCTAGTCAGTCGGTTGTTGTTTGCGTTCAGGATCCCCAGCTCCGCCGGGAGGCTATCTGGGAGACTCGTCAACCTGTTATCGCTCACCTCTAAGCGATAGAGGCTCGCCGGAAGAGCGTCCGGCAAACTGGTCAACCGGTTGTGGCTAATAAAAAGTTCGTGGAGACCAGGTGGGAGGCTAGCGGGCAGGCTGCCTAGCTCGTTGTGCATGGCGCGGAGGTTCAGCAGTCTCGGCGGCAGGGCGTCGGGCAAAGCGGTTAAGGACAGGGATGACAAATCGACCAAGTGCGAGCGCATGTTGTCCGCAGCCCTGATTCGCGAGCGCCCCTGTCCGCGGCTCTCCGCTGAGCCCTGCCCCTCTTCGCCAACCCACTCGTCCAGGATCCGCGCGCGCGCGGAGCTGGGGGTCCGATACCCTGTCAAGCTTTCGACCAAATTTGCCAAGGCGCGGTTGAAGCCGCCGAGGTAGCTTTCCCGCTCCCCTTCTTCAAAATTATCCGGGGCAGAACCTGCGCTCCGCTGTGCCTGTCCTGTGTCCATCACCTTATCTCCCTCGTCAGAAACTAAGAAATCCGCGTGCCGCTGCGCAAGGCCGCGGAGCAGGAGTTTGCGCGCTGGCGCAATAATCATTCGAGCGGGCGCACGTGCGCCCGCGGCGGCCCGCCCTGGTCGAAGGCGGCTCAGCTTCACACGATTTGGAGGCGGCGAATGGATCGCTGCTGCTGCAACGTTTGCTGCCATTCCGTTGGCCGATAGATCCAGAGGACCGCTAACGTGAAAGCGTTCTGCCGCTAGCACGGCCACCTGTCGATCAGCTGACGAGTCTCGCTGCAAAAACGCCCAAGTCACTCGGTTTGCCACCCGTAGCAAAGACCAGCGTTGCACCGATTGCCTTGGCAAGTGAAAGGGCGGCCGCGGAGGTGAGTATTCGAGCGCCTGCCGCTCGTCGTTCTTCACGGACTCGGCCGAAAAGGGACCCCTGCCTGCCATTGACGTAACGCACCGTTGCCGCGCCCCGGGCTCGATGTTTAAGCCGCTGCCGCGTCGGTGCGGAAACGTGTAGGCGGAGCTAACGGACCGCCATGGATTCACTGTTCCAAATCGTTGCACCGAAATTATGCCTGCTTCGATGCCATCGCTGCGGTAACTGCGATAGGGCCGTCAGCTTGTCGAAAGAGTAGTGTCCTAGGTCCTAGATGGTGTCGTCACGGGCTGAGTTGGCCCGGTGTGGTAAGGGAGGTGAAATGGATCCTTTTGAGACAGGGCAAATTCGGCCTGACGGAGGCATTCCTTCTGCATCTTCCCAACAAGAGGGGGCGGAAGACGGGCGGGGGGCGGCACAGTGGGATGCATTCGTGACGGGTTTCGCAGCAAACTCCGGGCATTCAACTCATGCGGTGACCGAAGCAGACGAGACCCTTGAGAATTGGGCTTCTGAACAGCACGTGGGTCTCCTCGAGGACCGGGACGAAGCGGCAAGGCGGGTCAATGCTCTGGGTGAAGACGCCATGCTGGATCTCCAGTCGCTGTCCCTTACCAGTCTGCCCAGACTTCCAAGCGAGATCGTCGTGCTCGATGTGCCCTTCAATCGGCTTACCAATCTGCCTGACGAACTTCCGGCTTCGCTCCAGCGTCTTGATGTTAGTGGCAATCAGTTGAGCAGCCTGCCCGCGCTCCCGGGCGGGCTCAGAGGCCTCGACGTGAACTCGAACCGGCTGGAGAGCCTACCTGCCGTCCTACCTGCCGGGCTCCAATTTCTTTCCGCCAACCACAATCGGCTGCTGAACCTACCCGACTCCTTCCCTGCTTCGCTCCAATTTCTCCACGTCAGCGATAATCAGCTGACGAGTCTACCGGTGGCGCTCCCTGCTATGCTCGAGTTTCTCGACGTAAGCCAAAATCAACTGACGGATCTGCCGCCGGCTCTCCCAGCTTCGCTCCGGTTTCTCGACGTAAGCCAAAACCATTTGAACAGTCTGCCCGAGAACCTGCTGACCGCCTTGGGCGATGGTGGCACCCTAGTTCTGACTGAAAATCCGCTATCTGAGCAGGTGCTGGCGAACCTCAGTACAATCCTAGGCGCGGAGGGTTATGTCGGCCCGACTGTCCACCTTTCGCACGACGACGAAAGTGAATCGTCCGCGACAGACGATGAGCAGGCGGACGCTCTCGCTGAAACAGTTGCAGAATGGCTGAAGGGCAATCCACAGGAGGACGATCGGGAGGTGCTTGCCGCTTGGCAGAACTTTGCAGAAGAGCCGGGCGCTCGGGAATACGGGCTTTTCCTCGCCAAGCTGTTCGAGTCCGTCAGCTCTGGCAATGAAGGGTTCCGGCAATCGGTGGCCAATGATCTGCGTCAGGCGGCAAAAAACCCGCAATTGCGTGCCCAGTACTTTCAACTGGCATGGGATGCCAACCAGAGCTGCGAGGACCGCAGAACATTAACCTGGAACGGAATGCAGACCGCGCGCCTCATCGCGGAAGTCGAGAACGGCCTCTATGACAACAAGGCACGGCTTGCCGATCTCATCGAATTGGGGCGCGTCATGTTCCGCATGGACGCGCTCGAGGCGATCGCGCGCGATAAGGCTCACTCGCTCGCCTCGGTCGACAACGTAGAAGACATCGACGCCGTTGAAGTCTTTCTTGCCTATCAGAACAAACTGCGCGAGCGGCTGGGACTACAACACGTCGCGCCGGACATGCGCTTCTTTGAGGTCTCCGGCGTCACCGACTCTGACGTTGACAGGGCAGAGACATCCGTGCGGGAGAGGGAGGCGGCCGAATTTGCCGACTATTTGGCAATGGATTGGCAGCCTTGGGAGGATGTGATTCGCCGCATCGCACCTGAAGAGCATGCCAAGACGCAGGACCAGCTCATTGGTGCAATGGGAAAGGAGTTCGACAGCCGAATGGAGCAACAGCTCGCCGATCAAGGCCTGACCGGGGCTGAAGCTGGCCTCCTCGAAGATGCCAAGCGAGTGTTGGGCGCCGCAATTCGCAAAGAGATCGCCCGTGAGATCAAGGGCGCCCTAAGAGATAAGGTGCTCAATGAGCACGGCCTCGCGCTCTGAAGGCCCCTTTGCCGTAGGATGCTGTTAATTTTGCTGCCGTTCCTCTGGTGCGCCGGTTGGTGGCCGAGAGGAACGCGTAATGCGCAGCGAATGCAGCGGAGTGCCGATCGAGAGACCGGGCGTTGCTCCTGTCGCTCATGCTGCCGTTTGATGTAGGTCAGGTCGAGGCTTGGAGTAGACTGGCTGCTAGCTCTCTACTGAGGATCCTATACGCAACGACTGGATCGTCAGTCATACCAACTCTCCATGCGGAGCACGCCAGTACACATTTATCGGACACGCCTGCAATGAGAGTTCAAGCTGGCTTATTCGCGCGCGTTTCGATCTCCACGCAGCGGCTCATTAATTCGTCAAACGTGTCCGGCACATCGAACAACAGCCCGTCATCAACGATGTGCTGGTAATCCTGCTCCAAGACGGTTCGGGACCTTCCTTCGGGAACAAGCTTCAAGGCACCGCCGACAGCGCTTTGCGTACGCCCGTAAAGACGCCATCGCGGATCGCGCGAGACGCCCGCAGCAATATGCCGCTGGCGGTGCCCGGCTATCGGAGCCATTTGAATCGGTTCGCTGGGCAAGCCCGCCGACGACGGAAGAGCCGCTACAACCCCGTCACCGCGCCATGCAGGTCTGCTTGCCGTGATGAAGGCATGCTCTTGCATCAGGGCTCTCCTAGAAGAAAAAGGGCCATCGGCACACTTGGAAATGTTGCGCGGCACTTGACATAAGAAGGAGTCGATTGACCGTGTTATCTTGAATGCCGACGACCGGCGCCTGACAAGAAATTTATGCCGACTTTGCCTTCATCTGAGCCTGAAGAATGACCTTTTGCGCTCGCTGGTGCATTCGATTAAATCGAGCTGCGATGTTGGCCTCACATTCGATTTACGCCCATTGGCACCAATCTTCGACGGGTAGTTGGACAGGCTGCCAATAAGGGCGGGATAAGCGGATGATCGCATCCCGCCGCGAGCGATGGAGCGTCTTAACGAGCTCCTCTAAGCGTGGAGTGTCAGCCGAAGCCCTGCCCCTCTCACGCCCCTGGCAGTTTGGTTGCTGGACACCACTCTCCATCATGTCCGCTCTCTCCGTCATTCATCCGAGGATCGCAGTCGTTCCCTCACCGTCAGCGTTGTTTTGTCTTCCATCGATATGGTTCCGCGGGCAGCCAATCCGTGGCACCCCCGAAGAACGCTGTCAGCGACCATCTCGCGGCTTCCCCATCTGTCAGTTGATGGGAGTAAAGTTCGCGGCCTGAGGGGTTAGCCCCGACCCCGAAGGATCTATATTCGGCATAATAGCTCGTGCTCAAGTTGTTGGTCTTGCCCCTATCCCATTCGCGCCAGCCCTCCGGAATGACCTGGGCATCTATCTTTGTCGACAGAAAGACCACTGTGGCATACGGCCGCCAGGGGCGGCCAAGCGCGATATCGCGCGCGGCAGGGTCGGCACTTAGAGTGCAATGATCAAAAACATAGCCGCTGTCCTCGTCAGGGGCTGCCTTGCTCTGAGCGGTAAAGACGACCGCTTGATTGGCGATGCCGTGCAACTCACATTTCCGGAACCAGGCCTTGGCGTTGCCAAATACGAAATCGACATGCCCTTCGATGTAGCAGTTCGAGAAGTATTGACGTGACATTCTGCCGTTTGGACCCTTGCCGGCAAGCAGCGTGTCCTGGGCGCCGAGCAGGCGGACGCGCGTAACGACGTCCCTGTCTCCGGTAAGGGATAATGCAACCGCCTGCGAGGGTGGATTGGCCGGGTTGAGAGCGTAGTCGTTCTGGATGGTCAAATTCTCGAGCCGGAAGTCATCGCCAGTGGCATCCAGCGTCGCCGACCGGGCGGTTCCTCCTACATTGATCGCGCCATCGCCATACACAATGACGGTATTCTCCGGCTTGCTACCAGTGCCTGAGAGATGAACACCGGATTTGGAGATTTTGACCTTCTCACGATAGATACCCGGCGCGATCCGAACATCTCCGCCTTCCGCCGGCAATCCGTCGATGGCTTGCTGCACCGAGTGATAGTCGGCATTTACGGCATGCGACACGAACAGTGGCTGAGCGTATGCTGACGAGATGCAGAAACATCCCGTCAGAAGTGCAGCAGGGTGAACGAAAATACGCATGATCCTACACTTCGTTGAGTCAGCGGCACCTCGACGCAGTCGACAGAGCCTCTCTCGGCGGGATAGCCGCCGCGCATGGCCAACACATTTTTCGCGCCAAATCAGAACCTCCACGTCACCTTCGCATTCCTGGCCCTGCAAACCGTCAGACAATTGCAAACAAGTCCGGACATGAGGCTGACCTTCGTCAACACCAGTAATCTTGGCCCAGATGCTGAACTCACCACCCGAGTTCGGCGCCGGATGTAGTGCTTACCGATTGCTGTTGCGGAACGTCCTGGAACATACCTCCGAGCCGCGCAGCAGCGGTTTTGCAGCTCGTCCGGGCAGCGGCGGTGATACGTCAGAGTTATTTGCGGTGACGTTCGCATGTTCAACTTGCCAAGTGGCGGAATCGGCAAATCGGACATCTTCGAGTGTCACGTCAAGTGCATGCTCCTCGTCTACGCCGCGCATCAGCAACACACCGGTGTCGCCATGCACATGACGGAGAACGATTCGCCGATAGACCGGAATTCTCGTGCCTTGTGCGCGCGGATCATATTTCGTATCAAAAGCTAGCGGCCACCGGTTGCCCCTCAGGCACACGTACTCATAAGTCACGCTCTCGACCAGACCGCCTCGGCTAACATCGCTCTTGATGCGCAGGCCGGACGTCGTACCATCCAGCGTCAGATTACGCACCAATATGTCTCTGGCCCCGGAATTCACCTCACTGCCGATCGACATGCCATGCCCCCAGCCGAAATAATTATCAATGATCGAGATATGGCTGCTTGAGCCATTGTCGCCGGCCTTGATTGCGACGTTGTCGTCACCCGTACGGATCAAGCTGCGGGTAATGGTCACATCCTGACTCGCGCCAAGATCGATGCCATCAGTGTTGCGCGCATCCGCCGGTGAATCGATTATGAGGCCCCAAAACGTGGCACCTTGGACCCGGTTCATCGCGACATGAAAGTTGGGAGCGTTGCGCAAGGTGACATCAGAGAAAGTGATGTCCTGCGCATGATCGATTTGGATCAAGCGCGGGGCGTTCTGGTTGCCGCCCTGGGCTTGAGCGCGGCGCGCTAGCTGCCACCAGGTTTCCGCGCCGCCGCCAATTATTGCGCCGCCCTGACCATCGATGATGCCTTCTCCGTAGATGCCACCGCCGCTCGTTTTGGAAAAGCTGATGAATGGCCGGCAACCGCCGCCGTTTTCCGCAATACGACCACATTGTCCGAGGCCCTTGTCGTAAGCAGCAGGTTCGGGGATGGCGATCAGCGCCGCCCCGCGTCCGACCCATAACGTCACACCCGATTTCATCTCGAGTGGGCCCGACCGGAACTCGCCACGCCCTAAATACACGGCGGCCCCGGAAGGACATTGGTCGATGGCATTTTGCAACGTGGTCGTATCTTGCTTGCCAGACGGCACGAGGCGTTCGCACACCGTATGAGGTGCAACAGGCTCAGTGATAGTCCGGCGGTCTTGCGCTTTCGCGGTGGGGAAGACAACGATGGAGGTGAGTATGAACAATAGGGCCAAGTTGCGAAAACGCTTTGTCATCGACCTCCTCGTGCTTTGTCAGGCATCCACGCCCCATCGGTGTCGAGCCGCTGGCTCGATCTAGCAGCCGCGCGCGTCACTGGCGCGCGCAAGATGACATTTATAAGACGCAGCAGAGGCCCGGACCGTGCACCTGCGCAGCAGCACTTTGCAGATGCGCAAAAAACAGGAAGCGTCATGTTCAAAATCCGACAGCTTCGTCAATGGTCGGCCTTCTCACGCCAATCAAGCGGGTCGCCGGATTCGGCTTTTTTGCATCTAGAAAGTCGTCGGCGCCCAGTGCTCGCTCTTGATAACGATTTCGATAAGCGGCGCATCAGCCTCACTGGGAGCAATTGGTGCTTGCCCAGTACCCGCCGAAGTCCGCGGCACTGACGCGC
Source organism: Bradyrhizobium yuanmingense (assembly GCF_900094575.1). Taxonomy (GTDB): domain Bacteria; phylum Pseudomonadota; class Alphaproteobacteria; order Rhizobiales; family Xanthobacteraceae; genus Bradyrhizobium; species Bradyrhizobium yuanmingense. The sequence goes on from NZ_FMAE01000014.1 coordinate 45,881, forward strand.
GCCTGACCCCGACTGCTGCTACTGACCCTCCGCGCTGTTCTTGAAGCGTCCGGAAAGCCAACCTGCGTGCTTGTTCTCCTTGAACACCGTGTTGGCGAGCTGGTTTAGTGTACTGTCACCACTGGCCTGGAGCGACTGCCGCCCTCGCCGGGAAAATCCGCCACCTTAAAGCATCTGAAGATACTTCTCAGCCGTAGATGGTGAGAGTTTCCGACGAGTACTGGGACCGCTCACCATCTCGTGAATGTAATCATGATCCGCGCGCGAGACCATTCGACGGCGGATTGCGACCGCGGCATCGTGGCAAGGCCTGCCACGCGCGCTGTATTCAGTTGCGGCTCAAAGGCATCTTCTTCCGCCAGTTTCGGCTGCTGATCGTTTAGTCCGGCGTGCTGTACCGATGGTGGAGGGGCAGCACTGGATAGTCGAAATTGTGCGAGTGCACGCCCGCCTACCGTCCAGGATCAATGGGTTTATCCATATTCGGAGAAGCTTTCGAAAAGCTGACGAGGCTACGGCCGGGAAGATGGATAAAACGACCGAACTGGCCCTGAGTAAGGGGGACAGCTCTTGACGTTCAATCCAGACATGTGCGTGAGCAGCCCTCCAGATAGGAGGCTCTAGTCAACACCGCAGGGAGACGTCCCGCATGTGGTGTTACTCCGCGCCCCATCCGCCGGCCCAACGCACCGCGATCACCAAAACGCCCCGCATAACGGCAGGCCGCCAGTTCGCGCGCCCCGGTCCGTAAAAATGATGCCTCCCAAGCCGGTCGGTATTCTCGCCGTTAACGTGGGTTACGGCAGTTTTAATGGTCTCATGATCGCCTGGAAAACGCCACGGCGGCACTAGCCAACAGGATCATCGATGCTTCGCGGTTCGCGCGGTAGCGCGTCACGTATTCAATTGTTTGCCGCAGAGTTGCGGTGGCGTTCATCGATCGGCAATGAGATCGCTCGACCCTCAAGCCTCCGCTCCAAATCCGCCAATCCTGCTTTACATTCGGCGACGACCGATTGGGCACGAAGCAGCTTGACCTTGAGCTCGTCCTTCTGCCTGACTATGTTCTCAGCATCCCAATCGTCCTGCAACAGCTCATTTACCATGTGTGACCACTGATGCAAGGCCGGCGCTTAGCTCCAAGAACCCAGGCTTGGCATCTCGCCGATACGGGCGCTTGAGCCAGGGCTTAAAGGTGGCGCAAACGATCGTCCAGAAGCGTAACGTCTTAACCCCGGTGTGCGCCATCTTGTTGAGGACCGCCATTGGTCGCGAGCCCGTTGCAGGACAGTCGGACTCTGGCCGGCAAAGCAAACGGCAATCCGAAGGTAGCGGAGTTCGCGATGCTGGCGCCCGTTTTGGAACGTGCATCAGGAGACGTCTGCCGTCGATGAAGTGGGCACGTTTCATTGAATACCTGGATCGGGTGCTGAACGAATATCATGGCCAAATTGGTGCCGTCACACATTCAAGCAACCGGCATGCCAATGCCCTCGAGCATTTTCATAGACAGAATTATGTAGTTTTTTCGCGCCATCTGGCTGCCGGCAATAATATTTGTCGCGACTGAAACAACCGATGTCTTGAGCAAGACAGCGAAAGCCGCAACCACGAGCCTGTAGCGGCGCTCACTCCGGCAGCCATTTCGGCCAGAGTGCTCCCACCATTTTTGCGCACGACGTTGTGGCGTGAGCCACAGTGGCGAGCGTTAACGCCAGAGTGACGGTGCTGTGCGGCCGATCGGCAGTCGATCCCCAATGCAGAAGAGCGTTGGAGGCTCCTCGCAATCTGGTGCCACGGCTGTTCACGATACTGATCTCACGCTTGAATTCCGAAGCCGCGTTTGGCCCAGCCTGGTCGAAGATCAGTTCGTGGCCCGCTTGCATCCTACGTCGCGATGCTACGCAACTGCGCCGCTCGGAACGGACTGTCGCACCTTCAGTCAGCATGGGCATCTTGGATGGCGTGGGAGATTGAACGGTTGAGCCTAGAGTGAGCCAAGCACTCGCGTCCGAATATGCCAAGCTCAAGCCGATCTGGAGCCCGGACAATGTTCGAATGTCAACAGCGTTTCGGTTTCACTCTTCATCGCGCGTTCTCGCTTGCTTGCCCGATGAGAGGCTCAAGACCTCCGAAATCTCCCGCAATTGATACTCGCGAGCACGGTGGAGCTGCTCATTGCGGGAGCGAGACCGCCGTCCGAAGATCCATGTCTCGCGGAATAAGTCGCGCACGCCAACCGTCCGTCAAAGAACAGATCGCGATTTTTTGTCCCCGAGTTCTTCACTGACGAAGAACTGAGGGAGGCAATTGTAGCCGACAGCGAACCCGGTAGCGGAATCCATAATCCTTTATCCGCGGCTTAGCTCGAATTGATAAAACGAGCGGGAGAGTTGGTGGGATCAGCAGCCGAGGAAAACCGACGAGAGAGCAATCGCACGATGATCACTGGGGCGAGACCGCCCGTCGTGGCTGCCTGCCGTTCTTCCATGGGACGATCAGCAAGCGAGAATAACGCACGCGTTCGCGGTCCATTGGGAAATGGCCTACTTAAGCTGGGAGTGTCGCGTCTTTCTGACGAACTGTAGATTTTAGAAGTTAACCAGAGTCAGCCAGATGGCACCTCGCCAGATCACGCGCATCACAAAGCATCGCGAAGACAGCCATCGGCGTATTCAAGTCAGCGGCGCGCCCCTTCCACTGAATAGACGCAATCTAGCGCACGTATTGAGCTATGGTGACTCTACAAAGGAAGCGCCGGTGAGATCATGGCCTTCAAGATGGGCGTTTCGGTGCTGTCACGCCAACCGCTGACCTGCCCTACTCTCCGAACTAATTGAACCTTAAGCTTCCAGAGTGATCCGCTCAAAAACGCGCGGCCCTGAGAGCGGGCCGCGAGTTAGGCCACGCAGCCGTATAGCTTTCGAGCAGTCCGCACCCGTTTGTTCCGGCGGCACTCGCACACAATCAACACCCACAACAGCACGACCGCTTGGGGGTCCGTCAGCCCAATCCGGACCGCACAGAAATTCAACGAGAAGGAGCGGCATGGTGACAACCCTTTTTCCATCGGGCTCATTCACCAAGATACTCAGCCACGCCGGGCTCCAAGCGCCCACAGGCAAGCGACCGTGATTGCGGTGAAAACGAGTACAGCGCCAATTGCTAGCACAATTTCCATCGTCGGCTTCCTTCTATTGCGCGGACCACCCACCAGACGTTGTATGTGAAGGAATTCCTCCGCCAATCGACTATCTGGACACCATTGTCTGTCACTCTCACGGAGAAGGAGGTTGAGGTGCAATAATCAAGACCGCTGTAGACTCCTGGGCACTTGGGCCTCAGTAGCCAATGCGATTCCGCACCGAAGTGATATACACTCGGTAGCGCACCGGCGATGTGGCATTCACTTTCGAAGTCGTAACCGTTTGTTATGCTCCCGGTTACGCGGACTCTGATTCTATTGTACCTGCGGCCTTCATGTTCGTACACGCTGAGGACTTCGCGACCGAGCGCATGAGCGAACGCGATAGCCGCTGAAGCCGCCCGAATGCGTTGCTCCATGTTGCCTCGCGAGCAGTAACGGGGCGGACCCGAAATGGTCTTGAACCATATCAGGCCCGCCCCAGCATCACAGCCCCTGCAAGACCGGTGACGCTCACTGCACCCAAGCAAGGACCGTGCCTTTCTTCCAAAAGGCTGCTGTACCTCGCTTGGGCTGTGTATACTTGTGAAGTGTCTCCTATTTTGTTCTGTCTCCATGTCCGTCAGGACGCAAAACGTTTGCAAGCCGACATTCGCGCATCAACGTTGAACTCAAGCGCAGGTAAGCTCGAAATCGCACAGGAAGGCGATCGCATCGCTCCGGAAGTAGCGCTGACGCTTGCAGTCTACAACCCTGCCGATCCCAAGCAGCGATGGGAATTGCTATTCTGAGTATCGTCGACACTAAGCCGTGCATCGACAACAAAAGCCGCGTCAGGAAAAATGGCAATCCTACTTGGCTCTACCAATTCAAAGGGTCAGTTGCTCAGCAGTGGAATTTTGTACCCCTAATGGACCTTAAGGTTGCAGAGTGACTGCCTCAAGAGGGGCGACGATTCGCGGCGCGCATAAACCGAATTCCGCTGATTACTCGCAAGGTAGTAGCGTATGGTACGATCATGCTGCAGGCGCAAATCCGTGTCGTAACGCAAAGCACGAAAATGAGTTCATGGGCGCCTTAGCCCCTCATCATTCTCGATGTCTCTCCCCTCCTTGGCGCTTGCGTTAGCGATCGGCTTCCTCAAATCGAGCAGCATGTTTTTGACCCAGGTCATTGACGTTTCATTTTCCCCAACGGGAGTACCGAGAGCGGCAAAGCCGCGGCGGCGTGCTTCAGCAAGTTTCAAGTCAGAATAGTGACCCAGCCGAACTTTGGTGCGGTTGTTTGACAACGACCAGGCTTTTCGCCTCTTGCGGACGCGCAAGGCAAAGGCCGGCGTCTTCCCGTCCATATACAAACCGGGCTTCAGTGACTGAACGAGAAATCTGTGAGTCCAAGAATTGGCACGATCTGGCACGCCTCTCACGTGGGCTGAGGCGGGCAGCCATCCCGAAGTATATTTGGGTCGAATTCGCGTAAACCACCACGAAACGCGGTTCACGGGCACTCTGTGGAATGGTGGAGTGGCTTCACAATCGATTCGCAAGCTGGCGGCAGTGGTCTGAACAATTGCGTTTAGGATTATGGCAGCCCGTGATCGGCAAGATCGAGTGCGGCAACTGGCGCGTCGCCTTTTTTGCAGCCGGCGGCAAAGCCCGTCAGCTTCTCGCGAGGTCTCCGGTGTAGCGGTGCTGTCCTTGAAAGAAGGAGCAGAGCGTAGACAATCCTCCGCGTCGAGCCTGACGGCTTTGATGGAGGTCCAGGACGAGTTCGTGCCTCAGGCGGCGCATGCCAGGCAATAAATTCCGGACCATCTTCAGTAGGCAGTTCAGGCAGAGCAGACGCGCCAGACTCTGCGGCAGAGGACGGTGCGGCGCTATGCTGACGCGCCTTTTTAGCTCGGCTCTCGTGATGAAACATTCACCGCACTCGAACCACAATCTCTACCAGCCCGCATCAAGAACTATTTGTGGCCGGACTGACGGCTCTGCGCCAGCAGCGCTTCACCGGTGTCGCAATCCCAATGCCTGGACGGCGTACGCCTCGGCTATGTTGCTTCAGCTGAGAAGGGGAGTGGTCACGTCAGCAAGACCTCACCATTACCTGACAACTATCCTCATCAACCCGAGACAGAGACCCCGCTCTCGTCCAAGGCGTCATTCGTCTTTCGATCAGCCAACCCGGAGATCTTCAGCTGAGATCTTGCCCGTACGCCCGGCCTTGGGCTGATAACTTACGCGGGCCCCCTCTTCGAGAGTGGTGTAACCGGCCTTTTCCACGGCACTGACGTGCACGAAGACATCGGGGCCTCCATCCTCGGGCCTGATGAATCCATAACCCTTGGTCGGATTGAACCACTTCACAATACCCATTGCCACCTCGGCACCTCCATAGTGAACCGTTGTGATCTAGCGAAGAGTCTTCCGGCCATCAAGAGCAGCGGCAAAAAACATCGCGGCATGAATGCGAAGATCTCGTCTCATTTTTCTGTCCGATCGCCTAGCTGTCGCCCAATATGCAAACGATAGAAAGCCCCTGACGCGACCGCACTTCGCTTCCATTCCTGTGGTCCCGGATGGCGATTTGACCTTCGCTTCAGTTGCCGCGGCGAACGGTTCACAAGAGAGTTGCACGCATCGAACACGCCCCAATAATCCAACAACACGACGTCTGCATTGATGGTCCGCGAAGTATCGGTCACTAAGCCAGCAACGTTTCGGGAGGAATCACCCGAACGTTGGTTGAGCGCGCAGAGTCATAGTTCGTCCAACTTCTACCAGCAGCGTGTTTTGGAAATGCGTCTGCCGACCATCATTGCCGTCTTAGGGTGCGGCCCGCGCCGTCCGAGCCGCGTTTGGGTGATCACCATTTCAGCACGTCAGCCGCTATGATCACCAGATTTCAGCTTCCGACACATATCGAACCGCTACGCCGGTAAGGGGAGGACGGACATTGGAATTCGACCGACCGTCCAGCTTTCAAGAGTGTGATGCGCGTGCGCCGTTGGCTTGATTACCTTGTCCACGTTGCGCCTCACCGTCGCAATCAGCGATGACATGGAAGCACGCACTGTTCATAGTGTCAGCACCTCTATCATCGCTGTACACTTGCCACGCGACGTCTGCTTGTATTCGCCACAGCGCCACCGAAACCGCGGCTTAAAGAAGACCCAAACGCCGCGCCTTGACGACGCACTGCGTCCGGCTGGTCGTTTCCAACTTTCGCATCGCATTCTTGACATGAAAGTTGACGGTGTTCAGGCTCACTTTCAGGATCACTCCGATAGCCCAGGATGACTTCCCTTCCTCGACCCATCGCAAACACTGTCTTTCCCGTTCCGACAGCACAACCTCTTGCCTATCCGCCATGAATTTCTCCTGTAGTCCAGAGAACAGGAAAGCATCAGCAAATGCCATACCACTCAGTGGCGCCAGCAAACTGGCGGCGAGGCAGGACAAGTTCTTCGGCGATTGCCGCTCCATTCGCACGAGGCTGCCATCCTGCTGTAGCCCTATCGACGGGCTTTCGACATTGTCGTCAATCCGACGGCAGCATTACGACATCCGTGGCTGTCGATATTTTCGTCTAAATCTATGTGAGCCGGATATCACCCTTTCCCTAAGCACTCCTCCCCCGAAGGACTGTGGGAATTCTCTCTCGAGGCGTAGCACGGGCTCGCGAACCCAGGTCATTCATTTTGCATCCAAGCCCTTCTTGCCAGCCTTAGGCGCGATGTCAATCAACCCATAGCGAAAGCTTTGCGTTCGGCGCGCCTCCTATGGCGATCATGCAAGCCTTTGCGGTCCCAATAAACTACCAATGCTGTTCATTGAGCGGCATCACCCGAAAAAATATGGGCAGCGACGTTGGTGGCAATCTAGGTCGGCTTACAGGATCTAGGCATGCAGCATCAAGCCAGAGGCGTTCGGTCCACCGCAGGTCAACAACGCGCGCGGCCCTCGCCTGTGGAAATGCTTCGTGCCCAGGACTGCTCGAATGATAAGCTCTCGTTTTGATAGAAGCCCATGATGGCCCTTCCGCCACAATCGCCCAGCGCTCAGAATTTAAGGGGCTCTGGGCTCTGGTCGGTCGATTGCCAGCTCGCTGAGCTATCGTGATGCCAATGAAGCTTCATGGAGCCAGCTCGTCCAGAGCGTCGAACGTATGGTGGACTCGACAGAGCTAGCTGTGCTCGTTGACGGGGATGGCAGCTTCGGCAGTTTCAACAATGCTCGCCTCCTCGCACGCAAACTTCGTCAGGCTGGCGCGGCGCGCGTCTCGCTTGAGGACAGCTGCTTCCCGAAGCTGAACTCGCTCATTGGTGAGCGGCCTCCGCTCGCCTGGATGAATTCTGCGGTCGTCTGCAGGCTGTAAAAGATGCAGTCGCCGAGAATCTTGTTCTCGTGGCCAGGATCGCGGCGCTGATTGCCGGTCACGGATTGAACGAAGTCATGCTCCATTCGATTGTCGCCTTGTGGTGCCTGCCGTCCCGCAGTAGGGCATCCAGGCGTCGCACCAGGTCGCCGGCCCGGCCGACGAGTCCCTGCCCGATCTGCTCGGCGTACTAGGGCTCGGACTCAATTGATCCAATAGGCAACGATGGCGGCGAGATGGACGGCAGCCAAGAAGTTCGTGGCTAGTTTGTCGTAGCGAGTTGCGACACGCCTGAAATCCTTGAGGCGGCAGAAACAGCGCTCGATGACGTTGCGCCCCTTGTAGGCGCGTTTGCTGAAGCTGTGGAGAGTGACCCTGTTGGATTTGTTTGGAATGACGGGCTTGGCACCACGATCGACGATTTCGGCTCGAAAGCCATCGCCGTCGTACCCTTTGTCGCCAATGAGGGCAGACATGGGTGGCGCGAGTTCCAAAAGGGCTGGCGCTGCGGCAATATCAGCGTCCTGGCCTGG
>NZ_FMAE01000016.1 GCF_900094575.1 Bradyrhizobium yuanmingense
GTCGCTGACCACCATCTTTGGCTTGCCGCGCTCCATGACCAGCCGATCCAACTCCCGCGCCACCCGGGCCCCGGAGAGCGAGGTATCGGCCACCAGCGCCAAGCACTCGCGGGTACAGTCATCGACCACGGTCAAGATGCGGAAGCGGCGGCCATCCGTGACCTGATCGGAGACGAAGTCCAGTGACCAGCGGTCGTTCGGTGCCATCGGCACCGTCATCAGCGCCCGGGTCCCGATCGCCCGCTTGCGGCCGCCACGGCGGCGCACCGCTGGCGCGGCCTCGATCGCCTCGGGACGGTTGCTGGGGAGAATGAAGATGATTCGGCGTCTTCCGCCGTCTCGTTGAGCCGCCTGTTTAGCAACACTAGATCGCTTGAGAGGCGGATTGAGAGTCTGGCGCAACGAGAGACTTGCATGCAACGACGACGCCCGAAGTCCACACCGGGCGCTGTTGAGGGATACCGCATACGCGCGCCTGATGCGCTTGCGTGCCCAGCTATCTGTTTTGAGCCGCTTCCGTTGAAGTACATCGTTGAAGCCACTTGAGATCGGTTGTCCCGATCCGCGGCAATAACAGAAGAGCCCGCCCGAAGACGGGGCCTTTGATCGTGCCTTTAAACGGGCGCGGAGTTAAATGAGGCGGCGTCGGGTTGCTTTGTGTACAGCATTTGTCCGGTTCGCCGCCCCTAGCTTTCTGACGACGTTCTTCATGTGAAAGTTGACGGTATTCGGGCTGACCTCCACAAGTCGCCCGATTACCCAGGCTGACTTTCCTTCTGCAACCCAGTATAGGCACTCTGTTTCTCGCTCGGTTAGCGGAATGTCTGGCTCGCAACCTTCATCAACGAGCGGTGTAATCTGTGCGACAGCGTTGTGAAACGCCGACGCCAATGTCGCCAGATGAGCCATGCGATGCTGTGGATCGGCATCATCGAAGGGAGATGCAAACGATACGAAAGCCAATCGGCCTTGCGATCCAAACAATGGCACGCTTATGCCATGCTTAAGACCTGCTTCTCTGGCCTCGTGCAAGACGCGCAGCTCACGGGGCTGCAGTTTATATTTATTGGTTAGGTCATCCCAAAGAAAGGGCCTTGGCAGCATTGCTGTCCGACGGACTACCGGGTCGATCGCTCGATACTCTTGCTCAGCATAGCGTTGGCACCAATCAGACGGGAAGTTTATCGTTGGCGGGGGCGGCAGATAGTCCAGCAGACGACGCTCATTCGAGCAGGTGAGTGCTGCGTACGCGACTTTATTAAAGCCTTCATTGCTCGCGAAACTCACAAGAAGCTCGAACAGCGCTTTGATTGATCTTGTCTGTGTAGCGCATTCGACGAAGCTGAATAGGTCTGGCCCGCGGCTTTCCCGTCGGCTTGAAGAGAGTGGCATTTGGCCGTGCGATTGGTCATCCATTTCTATTTCCCATTTTACTTGTACAGATGTTGGCTCTGCTTGTTGCAGCTGGACGCCCGCGCGGGAAGGAAAGCGCCGAGCCCGAAATGTTTGCCCGGGTCCCAGCGCGCACCGATCAGATAGGTGGAGAAAACCGGCGCGCGCCCCCGCAGGTGAGCCAACGCGGAGCTGAGTTGGTTCGTTGCCGACCGGTCGGGTTGCTATCCGAGCTGCCGAATCGTCACGTGCGTATCCAGACTCTCGAAAGAATGGCTGGCAAATGATGCAACGGTTGCGGCGGACAAGGTCAGCACTTCTCGTAAGAACATACCAACGTCTCAAGCGGCGACGTAAAGAAGTGCGCTCGGCACGGAACTCTTCGCGCAGCTCGACACGCCTCAGGTCACGGACCGGTGCAGCCCCTCTCGGGCGCTTGCGCATGTTGGGCCGCCACTCGCGGACATTGACAACCAGCTGCTTGACAAGGACGACACCGTGCATGCGATCCTCAGGACTTCCAAGAACCAGCATGATGGGCACAGCAATTCTCGTACCACTTTCCGGTTTGGCAAAATCGCCCCTTAAGAGAGAGGCACTAAGAGAAAGACCGTCTCATCTGAGTTGTTTCGAGCGGATGCGACATACGTCAAACATGCGACAACGTCGTCAGACGCGACATCGAATTGATATAGATCATGAGAATGATTGCGGTTGCCTCACCTGCATGACGCGGAACGGGATGGGCGCTGCCCGTGCGGTCCTAACGCGCAAGCCAAATACAGTACGGGCCTTTCCATCCTTGAAATCGAGCAGCGCAGCAGCAGTTTAGTGTTGCGGGGTCTTTGAGCAGCCGAGGACCGGCGCCTTCAGCGTTTCGCTGTGGCGCGCCTTTGCGAACCGCCCCCTTCGGCGTCGCGAGGACTTGCCCCCTCTTTGCAACGCCGAGGAGCGAGCAAATGAAAGAGGAAAGAATCACGGAAGGCTCGTCGTGGATTGATCCGGAGCGCGCTGTTGATAAAGACTCCGGCTAACGTGGCGGAGATGCTGCACCTCTCAGCCTAGGCGTGGGGGTCTGAAGCGGATTACACCCCAGCTCGGATGCAGCTTTCACACGATGAAGTGCTAGTAGCGGCCGGTGGGGTGAAGCCGTTCAAGTCGTGTCCGCCCTAGCTCTCGCGCACCACGGTCTTGAGGTAATGGTAGGCCTTGATGATCTCGACCAGGCGATCCTCCGTAGATCGGTCGCCGCCATTGACATCGGGATGGTGCTGCTTGACCATCGCCTTGTACTTCGCCTTGATATCGCCGAGCGTCGCATTGGCATTCAGGCCCATCACCTGCAACGCTTTCCGCTCGGCATTTAAAATCTTGCGCGCCTCAGGCTTGGTCTCCGCGCGGGGGCGGGTACCGGCGCGTCCGTTCAGCTCGAATTGCGTGCAGAAGGCATGCCAGTCGTCCTCTAAATCGGCCGCGCTGCCGGCCATTTTGCGGGCGCTGATGTTCTCGCCCATCTTCCAGGTCGGACGATGGCCGGTCAGCGCGTCGTTCTGGTAGCGCGCGACCGCTTCCGCGTCCATTCCCGTGAAGAAATTGTAGGACTCATTGTATTCGCGAACATGGTCGATGCAGAAGTGCCAATATTCGCGCGCATTGTCGCGGCCCTTGGGCGCGGGATGGGTCGCCTTGTTCTGGCAACCAGGCCATTCACATAGCGCCGAGGTCTGGCGCTCCCGCGCTTCCTTCTTGTTGATGCGAATGGAGTCGAAGATTTTGGAGGTGTCGATCAGCATGACTGGCTCCGTTAGCGGAGCGGCAGTTAACAGCGCCGCTTGTCTGCTAGAGAATTGCGTTTGGATTGCAAGTTGGTCTCGGCCTTTGCGTCAGTGGCACGATGTAGCAGGCACTTCTTAGCAATCGACGTGCCAGGACGGCCGAGCTTGGTTCAGGCAAGCATCTCTTCTGCGATTTCAGATCGACTCAATTGCAATTTGCTGTCGGGTTCTGCACATAGAGGTCTTGAACGGGACCAGGTGAATACGAAGAAAGCGGGAGCTGCGCAGGAATCTGGGTGATAACGCGCTCAGAGAGGCAGCGTATCCAGGTGGATGGCGAACCTGCGAGAACTTCTTCAAGGACCCGATGAGGCCCGAAGGAGACGATCAACATCCTGCCCTTCGGTCAGCCGCCTGTGGTTGATCATGCACTGCTACAAATTGTCCGCAACATAGCGCGCGATCTGTTCGTCCGGGCCGTCCAGACCCAATTGCCGCGTTTCGGAGACGCCGGCGAGCTGAAGCCGCCGCGGATGGTCGCGCCCGGCCGTGCGGCACGGCCGTGGGCCGACGCGCAACATCGAAACGGGTATTGGCGCAATCGAGATTGCCAGGCCCAAGGTGAGGACCGGCGCGCGAGCGGCTCGCCAGTTGGATCGGCTTCACCTCGGTGATTTTGCCAGTCCGAGCGCGGCGAACTAGGAAGCCTCGATCCCCTGCTGCCCGCCCCTTAGCTGCGCGCTATGTCGACGGGCGATCCAGGAGGCGCTCTCGGCCTGCTGGAGGGGATGCACCGAACCTTTCGCCTTCGATGATTTCGGGCCTGAATGACCAATCGCAGGGCGAATACGAGCGCCCGCAGCAAAAGGCCGTCAACTTGCTCAAAGACATCCCGAACTGGTTTGGAGTGGCAAGAAGGCCAAGCAGGATCTCAATGGCGCCAAGCCGGGCGGTCGCGGAGCATGCACTTGATACCTTCGCCGAAAGCCGCGCCAAACATGCGCGTGACGTGATTGCCGGACAAGGATCGCCAATGTACAGCCCATTGGCTTTCTTTGACTTTGCTGCCGAGCACCAGAGCCAGCTGAGAACTGCAATCCAATCGAGAGCATCCGCCGCGGCGCGGCACACAAGCCTGCGAGCCAAGGAAGCGTTGTCGGCACAAGCCGTAAGATTGTTGGTGCAAGCTGATCGAGATGGCCTCGAAACGTGCGGGTTGACTGAAGAGACCCAATTCAGTTGCCGAGATGGTCGCGGCGTCAGAGTGCCGACGCCATTGTGCTCGTCCCGAACGGGCAAAGCCATGCCGCCTGCTCGGTTCTGTCACGAGTCGCGTTCAAGAGCGCGAAATGATTGATCTGAGATCGCAATCCGTAAGTCTCTAAGCGCGTCAGCTTGTCGACAGCTGATCCGAATAGATCGGGAGAGTGCGACACTGTCGGCTCGGCATTGCGAACCGACCCAACCCCCGGGGAGTTGACATGGACCCATTTAGCAGCATCAACCCATTCGACCGTGACCACGCCGCAGTGTCACAACCGCAACAGCAGCAAGCGGAGTTTGAGCCGTACTTGGATGAAGTGCCGCAGCTTGATGCCCCTGCCGTTGCAGAGATCCCCGCTTCTTCAGATCCCTACTATTTTCCTCTGTCTGAGGAAGAGCGTAGCCTCATCGAGGCTTTGGATCTTGGGCACCAGGCGGCCCACGGTCCTCATCCCGAAGACGCAGTCACCAGACACCTCGGGGACACCGCTGCCGAGCACAGCGCGCCGCGGGAAGCTTGGACTTGGCCGAAAGAGCTGCCTGCGGAAGGTCACGATCAGGACCCGCTGCGAGGGATGATGGGCGAACCCAACCTAACATCGTCTCTCCCAACCGCGCGCGATCACCAGGGACCGGACCGCGGAAAAGCCGTTCAGTTCAACTGGAGCGACGGCTACCAACCGGCTCGGAACGAGCTGACCGGGAGCGCTCCCTCTTCAAGTCACGAGGTCCTCATGGGTGAGGATTACACCGGGGAGTTGAGGCCTGCGAAGAGGCAGAGAACACTAAGCCATACAGAAGGGGATGCTATCGGACGCCAGGTGAGCGAGCCCGGCAGTTCAGTCGTTCGCGAGCCGATGGAAGACGCCGGCGCACCGTTTCAGGCCAGCGATCGGCTCGTCCTTCCCGCGGAAGGCTACGATCAGGATCTGCTGTGGGCGATGGTGGGAAACGCCGGCCCATCGTCTTCCGTCCAGCCAACCGAGGGTCATCACCAAGGGCTGGATTCAGAACCGGCCGTTATTCCCTTCAATTTCCGGCAGGGCCACCAGCACGCGTCCGCTGCGCTTGACCGTAGCAACGTCGCGCCGAGCCAGGACAGCCGACCCAACAGTTTTATCGTTCACAATGACCGCTACACGGCGCTGTTCGTGCCCGCGGCAACGATGAGGCGAAGCACCCCTCTTCCGCAAGGCGCTGCCATTCCTCTGGGATTTCGGCTGGAAAACGCTCCGCAGCCCAGCGCGCAACCAGCGAACCGAGCCTCATCATCGCGGCTTGGACGGTCGATGGAGCAAGCCGCTCCGGCGTCCTCCTCCAGGGCTGAGGGGACGTCCCCCGCGCCCCGCGAGATTTATGCTGCATCATTCGCCGTTCCCAAGAATTTTTCGCACGGCGACCAACCAGCCCCGGACACGATGCTCTCGATGCTTCGCCGCTGGGGCCAGTTGCCGAACGATGCGCACCCGGCAATAAACTACGATATTCTCGGCGAGCGTTACACCGCCCTCTTGGGGCCGGGAGGCCCAAATGACGTGCGGCTCATCCATCACCCAAGCAATGGAGATGCCGAGAGACAATCCCCGCGCTAAGAATTAGGAACCCGACCACATAGCTCCGGTATTGGACTTATTAATGTAGCATAGCTTGCGCCAGCGAGCTTGGCGCGGTTCCGGGGGGTCCGGGTGAGCGCTCCCCCGCCCGATTAACTTGCGCGCATCATCGCTGTGCGGCTCCTCGTTGAGCCGCACAGCGATCTTCTTTGATCTTCCGAACGCCAAAGCTGCGAAGAACACCTACGGTGTTATCGCCGTTGCGTTTTACAGCATTGCCATTGATTGGGGCCTCGGCCCCGAGACAGGGAAGCATCCTCGAGCCCGCATCGAACACGCGTCGGCTGAGCTTAGCTGGCTGCAGATGGGTGTGGTCGTCCATCAGTTCCAGATGCACATCCTGGCCGTGGCGTTCCGCAGAAAGCTCGTCTGGCCGACGAGGCGCTGCCCAGCACCTCGTCGATTCGCCTCGAGCCTTTCAGTACATATCTGAGGGGTCAGCAATGGTCCGGAATACCGTGCGCGATCTTCATCGCTTAGCCCAGCCGACGTGTTCCGCAGCTCACACAGTGCTACCCCGAAGCTACTGCCGTGGTTATACTCCTGACATGTGCATTCAACGTCCCCGCGGAAAGCCGGTCAGCAATGCCCTTCCCATTTTTCGGCGTAGACAGTCGCTGAAACCTTAAGAGCAGTGCATAGACCGTGAATTATCTGTCGCTACTCCGGTTTTGGACGCTTTGATGAGAACCGCGTCCTCCGGGATAAGGTTTCGGTTCAGCGCGGACTGCCGTCGGCACTGCTCTGCCCGTCGAAGACGACGACCTGAGATGACCTCTCCTCAAGGAGCTTCAGCGCAGGATGAAGCTGAGCAAGCCGCAGCGACCTCTGTCCGGCTGATCAAATCGGCAAGATTAGTGTTTGAGGACCCTCAAAATAGCGAACGAGCCGCAAAGACGATCGCTGCAGCATGGTTGCCAAGCACCAAAGCTGTATCTGTCCGCGACCAGCTTTCGCTGCTGAATGTCAACACCAGGAACTCCGACCCCGAGGCTGCTGCCCCATCTAAGCCATATCGCGACCATCTTGTGTGAACGACCGCACATCTCGCGCGTACTTTGATGCCGGGACAAATCATAGGGCAAGGCTCGCCGGCGCGAACGTTGAGGCGTTTCGCACTTCCTGCCGGCTTCAACTGAGGATCGCCGCGACAATGTTCTACCTGAGCTGATCGTGCAAGCCTGCCTGGCCGAAAGTAGCACCAGGCGGGCACACCGCGGCTCCCGGAAGCATCTGGCCGGCGCGACTCGCGCGAGGCGATCAAGTTCACGAGGCGTCTGCATGCCCCTAGCGGCGGATCGACGAACGCCACATTGAAAGATGCCTGGACCAATCGTGCGCAGGCTGTGCCGTGCGTTTGTTGCCTGTTTCAGTGTCCGGGCTGAGGAATAGAGCGCGGGGGAGTACTTTCTGGCACGAGTGTCGTCTCTCTTTGGAACCCGGCGCGATCACGGCTTGGCCGAGAAGCTGCTCTCAAAGGAACGGCCCGAGCGAGCAATGCAGCCCTGGTTATGGCTCGATTACCTCGTGGCCATAAGGCTAGAGGTGGCCCTTCGATTTAGGGAAACGATCTACTCTGGCTTCAGGTCCGCTCTGGGGTCTCGACGCGGAGAACATCGCAATTCGTTCATGCGCCGCGTGCAGCCGGGCCTGGCGAGTTTGCCGATGAGCTTGAGACAATCGGCTGCGACCGGCTGCGGCTTCGGACAAAGCGCAAAAGCCTGTCGTTGCTCACCTGCAGGATCAGCCGTTTTGCGGAGCCTACTGTCCGTTACCGCTAAGCACCAAACCGGGATGCTGCACCCTAGACTCCAGCCTCGCCGCGCGTCGCGCCGATCGCGTCAAATCCCTTACGGCCAAACGCTTAGTGCAGATCCGGCGTCCTCACAGGACGGCCTCGCAGCGGAAGCGGCACGGGCGATGACCAGGAGTCTACGAGCGCACCACCAGCTCTAGGTCGCTCACAGGTGACCGATACGGTGCATACGCCCGCGAAATTATCCTGCACCTGACCTGCCATCGAACTTTCTTACAGCAGCAGTCACATGTCGCGATTTCAGCGAGACCGCGCTTTAGACCACCCCAAGGCTAGAGCTTTGTCGCGTGATTATGATGGCAGGCTGGTTACGCCGACGTGGTTGTGCGGCGAAATCAGCGTTCGACAGCCGATCGCCCACGGGGTGGCCGTTCGCTAACGATGTGCCCATGTCTCCACTTCTGTCCTGGGCATGCGCAAGGGGCAGGAACCAGTGGCCATGGACGCTCGGCGCGAAAGCAGCTCTTGAGGGCCTCGATGAAGCCGATGTCCGCGGCTTGCCGGACGGCGATAAAGCAAGCGTGTCGCCGCACTCGTAGGCTTACAGGTCACGATCGCGCGACATGAACTCGCCGCCTTGGTCACGCGGATCTTTGATTGACGCAGATCTTTGCAATCCCACTGACTTGCACCGCTTCCACCGCCGCCAAAATGGCGGTACCGCGAAAGGCGATCCGCCAGCCGCTGCGGCAACGAATGCGAAAAAATCCAATTTGGGACGGAGGCGCGATTAGACGACCCTACCGATTTGCGCAGGAGATTTCGGGGCTCAGGTCAGTTAGCTTGCTGGGTGTTAGGGAGACTTCTTCAATGTTGATTATCGAAACTGTTTTAAAGCCAGACCAGTTTGGCGGTATTGGACTTTTCTCCGCTGCCCTTTTGCCCAAAGGTTCGCTGATTTGGATTCACAACCCAATCGTTGACATCGCGGTAACGCCTAAGCAGTACGAAGCTCTAGCTCCAACATTTCGAGCTCTACTTGATAAGCATGCCTATCCAAGAGACTACAAGGCTAATGATGGTGTTATAGAGTACAATGCTGACAATGCCCGCTTCAGGAACCACAGCAGTCAGCCAAATACATATCAGGACGATCATTGCCGAATTTTAACCGTGCGTGACGTACAACCTGGTGAAGAACTGACTTGCAATTACTTGTTTTTCGATCCGACGTGTGACTTATCGTGGGCTAAAGAACCATCGGTGAATGTTGATGCCCCAACGGGCTAGGCGGCAGTGGATTGAGTTCGTGGTCTGACGACTGATTCGTCGGCGAAATTTACGGGAAGAGTTTCGCCAACTAATTGCGGCCATCGACCGACCCAGCTTTGCGGCTGCCTCCTCGAGCCTGAAGATTATTGCGAGCGCAGCCGTGTTCGACATCCCCGGCGCGCAGAGTGCGGTGGCCCGCGGCCCGGAACGTGCTTTCGATGACGTATAAGCGCGACGTGGAGTTCACAACATCTGTAGAGCCTACCCTAAGGCAAGATCTCCGCAGATGTGCCTGATCTCGCACTTACTTCAGAATCTGACGACGCTCGATCAGTTCCCAGTCGTTGCTGAGAAGGCGCAGGAGCTGAGCCTGATAGGTATCTTAGCATGCGCTGATTGTGCAACGTCAGAGTCGCAGATGTGCTGTTCACAAACGCACTTGATGAGACCGCTTGCGGCTCGATCTTTGCCCCTCGATTTACGTCCGCGCGCAGCGCAGAGGAAAAGCAAGCCGCTTCTCGAGGACATGCACGTCTGGTTGTTGCGCGAGCGCGAAGCCCTCTCGCGCTCCTCCGACGTCCTGAAGCCTAGGAACTACATGCTCAGGCGCGGGGCGACTTCGACTTCGCCCGTTTCCTCGACGATGGCAAGATCTGCTTGACCAATGCGCTGAGCGCGCATTGACAGGCATTGTCTTGGGAAGGCGCAACTAGACCTTCGCTGGTAGCCAGCGTGGCGCCGACCGTGCCGCCATCATGCTGACGATGATACCGACCTGTCGCCTCAACGACGTTGATCCCAAGGCCTGGCTCGCCGAGGTCCTGGCCCGGATCGCCGATCTTCCCGCGTCGCGCCTGCACGAACTGCTGCCCTGGAAATGGAAGCTCCTGCGCCAGGCCGATAAGCCCGCCGGGTCAGCAGGCCGCTGACCTTTCCCCCGACCGATCATAGAGCTCGCTGTGCCCGCGGGCATGCGTCAATCAGGCGGTCTTCGTCGTATGCGTACTCAGCTCCTCACGTGAGACACTATAATGCTCTGCGAACACACCGATTGCGGATCTTCGATCGGCGAGAACAGCATTTCACTCGGTCGTGGCCCTATTCAGTTGAAGCCGACACCAGCGCCTAGTCGGTCCCGCAGTTCCTGCCGACTGATGACAAGATTGTTGAGGTTCAGGTCCGGCCGTCTTGCTGCCAATCGCCTTACCAGTTCCCTGGTGCCGTCCAGGACAAAGACGCCGCAGTCATAACTGTTCTGCTGCTGTCTTATCGGGGCCTGTTGCAGGTTAGCGTCGAGCCGTCCTGCGAGTTCCGCTGCGAGCCTGTCATTGTATCCCTGGGTAGAGTCATAGTGATAGGCGACCCGCCGGCCACGATCGCGGCGATCAACCAGCAGCAGCGACCAGTGACTGCCGCGCTGATGTCTATCCGTATCGCTGGCATCGCTTACCGGCAGGAACAGGAAGTCAGCTGTACCAGGGCGAACCCACCCTAATGCTCGTTCGGCTACCTCCTTGGAGGGGGATCGCAACATTTGGGCTATCAGGGGATCCACGAACCGCGTCCGAGCGGCGAGATCCGGATTGTTCTGCTGCAACTCCTGCGCCAGGAGCTCATAGTCCCGCTGGATATGCTCGTCACCCAGCCACTGCGTGGGCCCCAGCACGGGACCGCTGCGGTGGCCGGAAGAGGCAACAGTAGCCGAGGGGCCGATCTGAGCACCCGGGACAGGGGACGGGCGAGGATGATGGATGAATTGCGCAACGCGGCGTCCTCGCGGCTCCAATGTGATCGAGTAGGTCTCACCGTTCATGGAGAGCTGGGTTGGGCCGCTGAACTGGGTCGGCAGGACCCTGATATTATCCAGGACATCGATTAAGAAATCCGGCACCGGCTGGGAGCCATCCTGCCAATCCTCGTCGACTCGGTATCCGATGTCCTCAAGCTCCTGAAGTACGCCCGATCGCCCGACGAAGAACGCGGGTTTACCGGCAGGGCTGAGCACCGGCGCTGACTGAGCATCGTCACGCATCTGCTGCGGTGTGTACGGCAGATCAACGAAAGAGTTGAGACCGCGATAGATGTCTGACGACTGAGCTGGCGTGTCTGATGGTTCGGTGAAGAGTGGCGGTCTGGCGGCAGCCCCACCCACCGGCGCGGACTGAGCATCGTCTCGCATCTGCTGCGGCGTGTACGGCAGATCAACGAAAGGGTTGAGATCGCGGTAGATGTGTGACGACTGAGTTGGCGCGTCTGATGGTTCGGTGAAGAGCACCAGTCTAGCGGCAGCCCCACCCACCGGCGCCGACTGAGCATCGTCTCGCATCTGCTGTGGTGTGTACGGCAGATCAACGAAAGAGTTGAGACCGTGGTAGATCTGTGACGACTGAGTTGCCACGTCTGATGGTTCGGTGAAGACCGGCGGTTTGGCGGCAGCCCAACCCACCGGCGCTGACTGAGCATCGTCTCGCATCTGCTGCGGTGTGTACGGCAGATCAACGAAAGAGTTGAGACCGCGGTAGATGTCTGACGACTGAGCTGGCGCGTCCGACGGTCCGGTGAAGAGCGGCGGTCTGGCGGCAGCCCCACCCACCGGCGCTGGCTGAGCATCGTCTCGCATCTGCTGCGGTGTGTACGGCAGATCAACGAAAGAGTTGAGACCGCGGTAGATGTCTGACGACTGAGCTGGCGCGTCCGGCGGTCCGGTGAAGAGCGGCGGTTTGGCGGCAGCCCCACTCACCGGCGCCGACTGAGCATCGTCTCGCATCTGTTGCGGCGTGTACGGCAAATCAACGAAAGACTGAAGACCGCGGAAAATGTCGGGCGACTGAGCTGGCGCGTCCGATGGTCCGTTGAAGAGCGGCGGTCTGGCGGCAGCCCTACCCACCGGCGTTGACTGAGCATCGTCTCTCACCTCCTGCGAGGTGTACGGCAGATCAACGAAGGAGTCGAGACCTCGGTAGATCGCCGACGACCCATCTGGCACCGCTTCCGGCGTCGGCCACTCAAAATCGTACGGCAGGTGCGGCGACCACGTTGAGTTCGACTCGCCACGCCGCGGCTCCCCACCCGCCTGTTCAGGGCAGACGCCCAGCGCAGCGTTCGCCTCGACGAGCAATAGGTAGCTCCTAAGCCGATCGAAGCCCGTGTCCGCGTTTCGATTGGATTTTTTAAAGTCGGTGTGATCGTCGTTCAACGACTTTTGCTGCTCACTGGTGCCGGTGAGTCGGCTCACTATGCTCCCCCGCCCCTCCCTTTGGAGCCAAGCACCCAATCTTCGTTGGTTGCGGGCCAGATTTTGAACAACCTTTTTCCGGCTCTTCTCCTCGGGTTTGAGCATGCTCAGCTCTGCCTTTTCCAGGCCATCAATGATGCGGGCGTCATCGGGATAAAGATGCAACGCGGGCGACGGGACAGCACGACCGCTGGGCTTCCGAGATGCACGCGCGCCGGGAACGTTCTCGGCATCGCGAACCTTGCCTAATGCAAACAACAGAAGCTCGTCGTTCGGGAACAACTTCTGAGCGAATTCAATGCGCGCCGCGTGGTCTAACCCGGATATCGAGTAGCCCGCAAGATTAAGCGCGTTAGAAAATCTGCGAAGACTACGATCATGACGAGCAGCACTGCCCGACGTCATGCCACTGGCATTAAGCCGCTCTGAGAGGGGCGCGTCTTCCGCTGAAGGGATCGTGCGCGGCCGCCCGCCAGAAGCTACATAGCTCGGATCATGATACGCACGAAGGACACCCAACCCTTTCTTCATGTCTTCGTCGTTCGGGAAGTAAGTCTTGACATGACGGACCAGGGACTGGTGGTCCCTCAGATCAATCGTAATGCGATGAGCGCCAAGATCATTTCCAAGTCGGCGAAGCGCCTGAGTATAGCGCTTAACCGTGTTCCGTTGTGGGTTTTTCTGAGCTGCATATTCGGCAATCGCCTTGTCGATAGTGTCCCGATGTTCTGCAGAGAGATGGGGATGGTAGTTGCGGCCGCCACGGGAGACAGGACCCGGATCGGGTGAGCGCGCCTCGGCCAAGTGCTGCTCAAAGCCCTCTTGCCCGGCATGGCCCCCCTGGTCCTCTTCCAAGACGGCGTGCTGCACCGGGGACCAAGCTGTTGGATTGGGTGGATCGAAATTGTACGGGTCCACGATAGCCTCACGTCCAAGAAATCAATTGAGCTGATCCTATTATGGATAGGCTTTCCAGAAGCTGACGAGGCCGTCGCTCGTGAAGCAATGCATCGCCACATCTGCAAAGCGAAACTGCCCCGCGGCTCTCAATCGTCGCGGGTTTCATGGGTTTAAGGACCCGCCGTCCTCGCCGCCGATGAACCCTTCCGGCGGCATGTGAGCCGACGACTCGTCATTGCTCTGGTTGCAAAACGACCATACCGGGCCGCAGGTGCACGCATGGGTGCCAAGCCACAGTTGATCCAGATCGGTCTCGCAACTCCACGACGAGCCTTCCGCGATTCGTTCCTCGTTCATTCGCTCTCTCATCGGCTACCCAAGGAGACGGTAATCCTCGTGTCGCCGAGGGGCGCATTGCCTCACTAAAAATGTTACCGGACAACTTCCCAGTCGTGCCTTGGGCGGAGCTGCCGAATCAGTTCCGTAGCGGCTACGGCAGGGACGATCAGCATGCGCGAAAAGCGCGAGATCACATCAGCCCTGGCCGTGCGTCATCGGCCGGGCGGTCGGCGTGAGAAGGGACGACTCCTGGACGAGCTTTGCGCCGTCACGGTATGACATCGTAAGCACGCGATCCGACCACTGTCAGTGGACGAGCATCGGATCGGCCCTGCCGCGGCGGCCGAGCCGGACCTATGGGGTTTCCATTCGCGCTGCACTGATCGTGGTATGGGACGCCTCTGACCGGCTCTGCAGTAAGCGGCTCGTCGCGAGCCGTTCTTGCGCCCGGCACTTGAACGGCACGGCAGATTGAAGCTTTCTGCCGATGAGCGGTCGGTCGGTTTTGAAGGTGAGCGCGGTGACGAGCGATCGCCTGCTGAGCGACGCAAAGATCGCAGCAGCCGGAGGACGCCGAGGGCGGGATCAACAAATGATTCAGCGTAGATGTCTTAGCGACTCTGGCAGAGTGCGCTGGCGCAAGTCAGCATCGTCGCGCAAGAGGACAGCGATTTCGTGTGTCCGCGTAAGCTCGCTCTCTTCAGAAGTGTCGGCGCTGGTAGCTGGACCTGCGACCCCGCGTCAGATGGGAAAACTCTGCTGAAACATACCACACGCGTCCCCCCTAGCGAATTACCCAAGCGCTCCAGCCCCCATCGGCAATACTCAACGCGAGATCATGAATCTAGACCGGCAGCTTTGCGTTCGACTCCCTTCAATTGATGGATGATCCGTATCCTAGATCCCCTTCAGAACGTGTTCGCAATCCTTGGCTCGCGTACTCAAAGCCGTTGCCAATCGCTCGATGACAGCGTTCTCCAATCCCTCCTTTTGCGCTCGCGTGCGAATGTCCGCCACCAGGTCAGGGATCTGCCCGGCCATGGAGTTCAGCGTAGCGATGAGTACGTCCGCATCAACACGCGTCTCGCGTGCAAATTTTTGCCACTGACGCAAGCCAATTTGATCGAGCTTGTATTCACCCCCGACTTTCATGGCGAGTTTGATCTTGCGCTGATCGACGTGGTCGTAAGGAAGAATGCTGGCGATGTCGTAAAGGGGAGCGAGACGCACGAGAGCGCCGCTGGCCAGAAGCAATGAATAGTTCTTGGCGTGAGCATCAGAGCCCCCAATGAGCCAGTTGAAGACCAAAGCGCTGACGAACGTCTCAAGGTCGGCCTCGCGGTCTGTCGAGTAGGTCCGCAAGAGCTCGACCACATCGGCAGGCGTTGGTCCGCCCTCGTTCTGGTATTTCTTGGTCGGCGGGATGCCCATGGCCTGACAGATATCTTCCTGATGAACGCGGATAATGTCGTTCCCGCTGACCTGCCGATCGTAGCGTTCAACCACGATCGCTATTTCCTGTTCGAAGCGCATCACCTTGGTTTCAGCGGCTGGCAGCCCGAGTTCGCGTGCGAGCTGCAGGCAGATATGCTCATTCTCGGCGTGACCATCGAAATGGCCCGTCGGTGGTTTCAAAATGTGGGTGGTTGGTATGCGCCCGGACGGAATGCCCCATTTGTTGTCTTTGAGGACAAGCGCGGTTTTCGGCTGGGCGCCTGCAAGACTGAATTGACCCGTGTCGCTGGGCAGACGCCAGGCAGCGTGATCCTCGCGCAAGACTCGAAGCCGATTTGCTATTTCCGACTTATCCAGCCATTCGATCTTGTCATCTTTGCCTGTTTTCAGAGACCCCAATCGATCAGGCGTGACGAACTGGATGGCCCCGGCGCAATCCTCACCGACGTTAGAGATGAGGGCAAACACGTTGCGCGCCGATACCTGAAATTTCTTGGCCCAGCGCTCGAGCACCTGCTCGTTGTCAGGCAGCAGCCCCCACAAGAAGGACTGAACGGTGGCTGGACCGTGCTCCTCGGCGGCAAGCGGCATCGAAAGCGACAGGGGATAGGCCCGCTCCGCGTTGCGCCATGCATTGTCATAGACGAAGGTCAGCCGGCCGCGCGCCTCACTGCGGACGCGACCGACTTCGGTGCCATCCAAGAGTGCAATGAGCTCGGCCATTATGTCTTGCCTTCCTTGGCTTTGGTGACGATGGCGTTGATATCAACTGCGGAGGTAGACCCGCGGCTGGTGGGCCCTCCACTGTTGACGTCCACCGGGATGCCGAGAACGTCGAGAGCACGAAGGACAAGAGCCAGCTCTGCGCGGGGATGACCATGCTCGACCTCAATCACCCATTGACGGCTGACGCCGATCCGCTTGGCCAGTGTCGCCTGGTCTAGCTTGAGGCGTTTGCGTCTGTCGCGAATGACGGCGCCGAGGTCGCCAGGTGTACGGATAAGCATTCCAATCCCAAATGTTAGCGCTCGCTTACATTAGCATAAGTCGCCGCTCGCTGACAATTATAAATGTAGCCGCTCGCCGACATTCCGAAATGTCAGGTCGACATTCTCGGTCAACGGAAGTACTAACGTTTTCAGAGACATAAAGTAGACCCTGGTACCGGCTCAGCAATCCCCGCTCCGCTGCGGCAAGTTCCTCGCCTGTTCGGTGTCGCCTTGCTCGGATGTGACACCCAGTGGCGCCTCCTCACGTGCCATGAGCCGCGCGCGCTCATGTGCGTGGGATCAATCCGCATGAGCATTTCCTTCTCGCCGCTCGACGTTGCGAGCCATGCTGCCCCCTCGCCGCTCGATGCGTGGCTGCACCCATGCCAAGGCGCGCCTCGGATCCCAAATTGCTCGTGGGATGCAAGGCGCCGGCTGCCTTTCGGCATACGACACGCGGACTATCAATCATTGCGCAGCATTTCCAAACGCATGGATTTCGACCATTGCGGACGGCCCTTAATCTGACCCCGGCTATTTTGAAGGATCTGGGTCATCGACGAGCAGCGTTACTCGGATCGCAAGTTTTGTCCGCTGATCCTCATGAGTGAACGAGCCGTATTTCTCGCCCTCAATGGCGGCTTACTAATTGCTTTCACGGTCTGGCTTGTGTTGCCGCCCGGCAGTTCGTGGTTGCTGCACGTCTTGCGGTCTATGTCGGCTGGAAAGGACTTGGTTATCAGGCTCGGCCTCGAGCCTTTCGCACACAAGCCGGACTCGCAACCCATGGTCGGGGGGGGGGGACGAGCGCTCGCGCAGCATCTACGGACATCGTGGTATGCAAGGAGTGAGCAGGGCCGTTGACCTCACAGGGTCGATACGGTCGCCGCGATTGAGACCGGGCCTCGGCTTCAAACCCATGCATCCTCAATCAAAATGCTTGCAGCCGCAGCGATTTATCTATCTGAAACCGGTGCGAAAAATCCGCCCCGCTGTAAGTCGGAGGACGCCCAGTCAACAACTTCGTCCAGAGTCCATTGGAGACCTAAGCTATTTGGAGCTAAAATGACGAGGTCCAGATCGATGATTGCCGCCGCGGCTCAGGTCGCGACGGAATTTTTTGGCCTGAATCCTATGAAGGAAGTCCGCCGTCCGTTGGGCATTGGACGAGATCGTGAAGATCGCGCGTCCGTTCTTCAGCACCTTGATTCAAGAGCCGATATAGGAGGCGTGATCCTCCCTCACCTCCGGTGTTAGGCCGAGATCGGCAGACAGGAAGCCCGCGCCAAGCTCCGCGACCAACTCTCCCATGGCATAGCCTTCAACGCCGAAGCGCTAGCGGCCGAACTCGCGGTTCAGGCGGCTCTCGTGGCGGCATGCAGTATACAAGGCCACTCTTGCGCGCGCTGCGGCAGGAATGGAAGTACGTGGCCCTCACCTTTTCGGGTGGTGTACCGACCTTCGCCAGAGTACCTGCGAAGCTTGTCGGAGATAGCTAGCGGGATTGGTCCCGGGGCAAGATGTAAAACAGTGCGGGCGCGGCTCGGTGCTAACCGGCTCGGGGGCTGAAACCAGGCCAACTAGTCCCTACCACATCCGCACTGCCGTTGAGACTAGCGGAAAAGTGACTCGGCGCTGATCGATCTGGAGCGATAACGCTGTCCCTGTCACATCCCGTTAACCCCAAGGGCTCTGTATCTGTGATAGCTTACCGCAACCTGACAGGACTTTGCGCAGTCGGTCAATAGTGTGTGGGCTATCAACACCCGCTCAATCCGCCACGGAAACTTCTGCAACCACTCAGACATGCTTTCGTGCTGTCAGCCATCACGACGTCAGGACACCCGGACGGTTCAGGCTGCTGATCAGTGAGACATTGTCGGTTGCGGACCACACCATCTAGATACTCCGCCCCGTTGGGGGCAGGTCTCTGTGACGTCAAATTGCGAATTCGGTGCTTTGCGCCCCCATCCCTCTGCCGTGCATATTGTACTGCCATGTTCGTCGCACTCCGCGTATCGATCGATTGTCGGAGTGCATTGGTGGAATTCCAGTAAGCCTCCAACCGACTGCGGATCGACGATAAGCGAGCCAGATGATGATTGTGCACTTAAATTGTAGGCTCTAGGGTGCGAGAGAAATACAGCATCGCACGACTGAGCAATATAGGCCGGTCAGCAATAGATGGAACGCAGCGCGGATGCGCCGGCGCCTATCGAGGGGACTTGATGAGAAAGGCGCTATCCCTATCCGCATCCGCACTGCCAACGAAGTTAGCCACGGGATCGAGAGGCTGACGCAGCGGCTTTGCCCTGAGGGCTGTTCACACGAAATGCCTGGTGGGTATCAAGGAGAAATCGGCCTTGAGTGACCTACCCAGACTGATACGCGAGACTGAGGGCGTAGCTGATCGCCCGGATTCATCCCTCAGGGAGATCGTCCCGCCGAGAATGAGCAAAGACGGGTCTGACGCCGCTGCCGATAACGTCGTCCGCCAAGCCTCATCATTGAAGTAGATCTTCGTCCTCGACATCACTCATCGACAAGCCGCCGGGATGCATACGTATATTCCAAAGCGATCTGGCGTGCCTGTTCAATTAGGTTGGCGGCGGCGCTATGCCCCCGTCGGTATTCTCATAGTAGAAGTACGGTTGGCCCAACGCAGCGAGCCTCGCCGCTGCCTTGCGGCCATGCGCTGGATGCGCGGTCGTCCTTGGTGGACGTGAGAATGAAGGGGCCCGGGTAGGTCTTGCCTGGCACCAACCTCTGATAGGGCGAGTAGGCGTCGAGCCACTTGCGCTGTTCGGGAGAGCTGGGATCGCCATACTCGCTGATCCAGGAGGCTCCGGCGCCCAGCTTGGTGAACCGAACCATATCGAACAGCGGCACCTGTAAGATGGCCGCATTGAAGAGGTCGGGTCGTTGGGTGATTGCGGTGCCTACCAGGAGGCCTCCTTGGCTACCGCCGACCACGCCCAGCCGGCGGGGAGAAGTGATTTTGCGCCGGATGAAGTCCTCCGCGACGGCGATAAAATCATCCCATGTCCGCTGCTTCGTTGCTCCTTGAGCAGTCTGGTGCCATTGGGGCCCGAACTCACCGCCGCCGCGCAGGTTCGCGACGACATACGCGTTCCCCTGCTCGAGCCAGAGTCGTCCGGTAGGACCCGCGTAATAGGGGATGAGTGGAATCTGAAACCCACCATAGCCAGAGAGAAGCGTTGGAGTTGATCCGTCAAATCTTGCGCTCTTGGGTCGTACCAGAAAGTAAGGAATGCGGGTGCCATCGCGCGAGATTGCCTCGAACTGTTCGACGACAAGTCTCGAGGCGTCGAACCTAGGAGGGGTCGTCTTCAGGGTCTCAAGGCGTTCGGTTGCGGCGTCGAAGTACCAGAGCATCGTCGGGCTAAGAAAGCTGGAGACGGTGAACATCGCCTCGTCCGTTTCATGCGATGTCGCAGCTAGCCCGACACTCGCATTCTCTGGAAGCGGGATCGGCCTGGCCTGCCAGGCGCCTGATTGTACTTGTAGACGAACGCCCTACTCTGAACATTGTCGAGAATCGTTAGGATTAACAAGTTTCTTGTGGCGGTGAATCCGCTGATCGCTTGTCGAGGTCCAGGCTTGAAAACGAGGGTGGGCATGGCGCGCAGCGGATCCTGCCTCCATTCGGCCAGGTCATACGAGATGATCGAGCCGGCTGAGAAGGGGTATCTCCGGACGGCGGCATCCAGTCTTCGTTTAGCGTCATCAGCAGGCGACCACTCGCGATGCCCCCAATGGTCGCCTTCTTTGGCAGATTGAGATTAATCGGCTTGGACCCAAAGAGAACATACTCATGCTCGAAGAAACCGATCCTGCGGACGGCGCCGGTCGCATGGATCGTGCCTTCACTGTCGCGCAGCACGAATGGTTTGGCCTCGACATCGGTCGGCTCACCACGGAAGACCTCGCGCGCTTCCGCGAGCGACTGAGCGCGCTTGAGCTCCTTCACAACGAAAGGGTAACCGGCTTGCGTCATGGTCCCTTCGCCCCAATCTCGTGTAATCAGGACCGTGTCGCTATTTACCCAAGTGACCTGCTGTTTTCCCTCGGGGAGTGCGAAGCCGTTCGTGACGAAGGTTTTGGCGACTGCGTCGAACTCCCGGACGAACACAGCGTCCTTTCCGCCCTCGGACAGGTTGAGCAAGCATAGGCGCTCCTCGGGCGGGAGGCAGCCCACCCTTTTAAGAACCCAGTTCTTCTTGTCCGTGTCAGCGAGAGCATCCACGTCGAGGATGGTCTCCCATCGGGGGCTTTGGCTGGGACAGTCGGTTCTTAGTAAGGGCGGCATGTTTGCGCGGCGGCCACCTTGCTCTCGTCGCAGTCCGTAAATCTTCGACGATCGCTTGCGCCTTCCGTTCGGCCATTCACAACTCTGCTGGGCATGAATTGCCTTGAGCATGTGGACCTCGCAAACCTTGTGCGAAGGGATATCGCGCCGGTCACCCTAAAGCATTCGAGGACGCCGCGAAGCCGACGAAAGCCGCAAAACAACGGGCGCGCTAAAGTGGTCCGGACACGAGCTCGCTTTCTCGCGCACTCACGCTCCCAAAACTAACACGAACTAAACTTGCAACGACCGGCCGCTGGCCGTCACGGCAGCTCGTGCTGGAAAAGAACACTGCACTTTGAATGACGCTGTTCAGTCAGAGCGGAACGGGTCCGCGCACATTGCAATCGAAAAAACATGAAAGTCGCACATGCGCGCGCCTTCCACCCTCGCCGCGCAATGCAGTGCTACCGACGCTCAATTGTCCGCCTTCAAACCAACGTAGAGAGTTGACGCGACACACTCTTAGGAAACTCCTGCAAAATATACGAATTAGTCCGGCACGCGGCTTGCTTCGTTCAGGACATCATCACCAATCGTGGTGCGATGATCATCGGAGCGGCCCGGCGCGTCATTACGTGTCTGGCCGCTGCGACGATTTGCCGTGCGGCGATACTTAGCGAGCGGGACCGCGTCTCGGGAAAGTGCAGGCAATCATTATGCGATCAAGAGTTCTCTTTTTGGGTGCTACGACGATGGCGCTCGTCACATCGGGTAGAGCTATGGCGAACCTCGAGCGACAAGTACTGCCACCGGCGGTGTGGAACTGGTCTGGAGGCTACATTGGCGGTCACGCCGGCGGCGGGTACGGCCGAACCTCCTTTAGCAATCCCTTTGGCCCGTCGATCTATGGCGGCAGCGTCGATATTCCATCGTTCGTCGCAGGTGGCCAGATCGGCTACAATTGGCAGAACAACAGTTGGGTGTTCGGCCTCGAACTGGATGCCAGCGCAGCTGCCGCCAACGGCTCAAACACCTGCCTAGCCGCCTCCCACTTGATTGTAAGCGCAAACTGCAACGCAGGTCCCAACCTCTTTGCGACCGGGACCGGCCGCATCGGCTACGCCTTCGGTCCGCTCGGGCAAACGCTTGCCTATCTCAAGGCAGGCGTAGCCTGGCAAAACAATCGGGGCGACGTCGTCAACAACGTGGAACCGGAAAACCAGCCACAGGAGAAAACCCATTTCGATTATGGCCGAGTTGGCGGCGTGATCGCGCTCGGTCTCGAGCGAGCCCTTACGCCGGCATGGTCGGTGAATGTCGAGTATGACTATCTGCATTTCGGCGGACCAAGTGTCGCCACCGCTTCGACAGTGCAGTTATCTCCGCCTGCGATTCTGCCGGCGAACACAACCAGCCTATCCAGCAACTATCACATCGGAAGAGTTGGTCTGAACTACCACTTTGGTGTGGACCCAGAGGCCGCACCAAGGTCCGATGCGCCGTATGCGAAATCAGCGGGCAGCGTACCATCCATTCCCGACGCGCCTGGTTGGTCGTTCGAAGGCGGCTCGCGGCTCTGGCTGAGCCGGGGACGATTCCAATGGGATCACAGCGCACTTAATAATAACGATGCCCTAGACCCCAGCATACTCGTATCGCGGCTCACTTATCACGGACTGAACGGGCTTTCGGGGGAGGTATTCGGCCGGGTCGACAGTCCCTGGGGAGTGTTCCTGAAGGGCAACCTTGGGATCGGAAGCTTCAACAAGGGGAAGATGAACGACGAAGATTGGCTGGTCCAGCAGGAAGGATACCCGTACCAAAATACTCTTTCAGGTCAGTCAAACGGAAGGTTCGCATATTACACGGCGGACGCCGGTTACGATTTCCTGCGCAGCGCGAACTACAAGGTCGGTGCATTTATGGGCTGGGCCTATTACAGCCAGAGCTCAGATACCATTGGTTGCGTTCGGGTCGCGCCTCAGGATGAAGCATGTCTGAAGCCGGGCGACACTAGGATCGTCGGTGTGGAGGATACTCAATGGAATGCGCCTCGAATCGGCCTGAGCGCCGAAACTATGCTGACCGAGCGCTGGCGCCTCAATGCTGATGTCGCTTACCTGCCCTGGACCGATTTCAAAGGCCGCGACTATCATCTCTTGCGTCCCAAGACCACCTTTGACGAACAACGCGGCAATGGTGGTGGCGGAGTCCAGATTGCGGGCGTGTTGTCCTACTTCCTCACCCAGAACATCAGCGTCGGGGTCGGTGGCCGCTATTGGGCCATGTGGACCAAAAAGGACAGCGACTCTTTGTGCAGCAGCAGCGGCTGCGTCGGTGACCCGCGCATTCTTGCGAAGTACAGCATGGAACGGTGGGGTACGTGCTTTCAGGCCTCTTATAAGCTCAATTAAGGACCTCACTAACGAGGCTCCCGACTTCAGATTCTTAGATGCCGTTCTGAAGTTTGCTGATGACCAGTCCTCGGCGCGCAATTGCCGCCGAGGATTGGCATGTCGCGATCACGCTGTTCGCCGGGTTGCTACGATTGCATATCACCCGCCTTTGATGAGGCGGGCGCAACTCTGCCCCCGAACCAAAGCTCGTCCACTAATAACAGCTCGATTTCTTGGTCCGGACGAACTCGCTTCAAAGCCGATTGTGCGCGCCATTGCGACCGGGCTGGGATGCGCTCGATGCACGATTTCTAAATTCCGCAGCGGGATCTCTCGTGGGCAACCGAGACCGCAGCGAGCCCCAACATCACGTCGCCGGTGAATCCGAAATGGAGACTATAGAGCCACCAGATTGCGCAGCACCGGTCGAGATCGTACATGGCGAGCGCGCGCCTTGTTGCTGCGACCATCCGCGCCATCGGCTTCATTCCGCGTGTCATCTGGAAACCTCGGCGTCTCGGGGCCAGCGCTCTCCATACAATGACTTTTAGGGCGGTGATGGCCCGCTGTCCGGCGCGTGCACCTGCAAGAGATTTGGAATTGAGATTGATGTTCGCCATGGCGTTCTTTTCCGCGTTTCGAAGCAGATTGCGCACACCTATGTGCATGCGCTCATTGCCGTGATCCTACGGCGATACTGCTTGCAAACCGCCCAGATCTGGTAGTGCCAATTGACCGGACTCCCGACCGACAAATACGCTTACGCGATCCCACCGCTGCGCGAAGCCACTTGCGGCAGTGGTTGCGGCTACGCGACCTTTGCTGCCAGCTCCTTGAGAATACCTCGCGCGTCCGCCGAGGCTATCTAGGCAGGGCCTTCGCTGTTTCCGAGTAACCCCTCCAGGTCAGCGGTTTCGCTACCCAACTTGCGCGGACCCAGCCGACATCGAGCGCTGGCTTGCGGCCGAGCTCCGTCTGACCGCGCATGCAATTCTCGGTCGCCTCGCGAAGCAACGCCCCGAACAGTTCGGCCTGCACCACACCATAGCAGAGCTTGTTGGGATTGCTCAGAGGCAAAGCAGCCGAGACGATCATCCCGCACGGCTAAAGCTTCGGCGCTGGCCGCGTGTAATGGGCATTCCGCGCGTCTCCAGAAACTTCCGATCCTGCGCGGCATGGTGCAATCCCGGACTGGCCGATAGCCAGAGCTACATCGATCAAGCGAAACTAACATCCTCAGATGAGGCAATACCCAGGCAATATGGCAGGGGGGACTGACAGGCCGGCGCCACGCGGACGAAACGTCCAGGATGACCGTTCATCTCGTGGGCTGCCAGTGGGCCCGAGGATGCGTACCCACTGGCTGCGCGAATAATCCACTATTGGGCGAATGTCTCTCCAGCTAAGGACAACCGAAGTGATCGCAGGCCTCCAGCCACGCGCGATCGGTTCACAGCGGGGTTGTCTCCCGTGTAAGCCTAACGAACCCTCCTTCGGCTAATTCGGCTTTGTAGGCCCGTCCGTTAAGTAGGATCGTGGTGGAGTTATCTGCGGTCGGCATAAAACCGTCGTGGCGCAGCTTCTCCATTAGAGCAGGTGTGGCCCATTGCTGTGCTAGCGGCATTCCGTAGCGCCATTTCTCCGCGAAGAAGGCTCCGAAGTCCGGTACCCCCGCCCGGCCGACCCCAACCACTTGGTCCTCCGCAGGGTTATGAACAAGACGAACGCGATTGGACTCATCCAAACCGGCCGTGTAGCGGTGACCTTGGATTTCATAGGTCATCGTCGGCTGGTCCGAGTCCGGCAAGAGACCGTGGTGGAACAGCCTCTCAACCATCGCGTCAGGGGCGATTTGCGAACCGTGTAAAAATCTCTGTGGAGCGGCGAATGTGACATCTACCGCTTCCTCAGGTGCGGCAGGTGATGATGGGCCAGCTTCATTCATGATCTGACTGAACAAATCATGATCTTCCTGTGTCCAGACGTGCGCTGTTGGCGATTCCGGGGAACGGGCATTGTCGATCGGGTTCGGATCCATAAAGCTCTCCTTTCTGTTGTGAGAACAACGGCTTCTTGAAGATCTCCCCCAGGGAATGAGCTGAGTTCGTCAACGAATTCAGAGATGGCTGGCTTCGTCATCGAGTGGCCAAGGTCGAATGTTAAAGAGGCTGGCTTTCGAGAAGCTGACAAAGGTCGAAGAAGGAGACAAACCCGCAGCCGCATCTGCCACGTCTGATGCGATCATCTCCGAGCCAAGTCTCATTCCGCCTGGCCTCGCAGGCGGCGCGTGGGTCTGCGTCGTGCATTGCGTTCACCTGGGCGTAAAGCTGGTTAGGAGGTCCAGGTGATGCGGACCGCGGCCAGACCCAGTCTTGCACCGAACATGTGCATTTCGACCTCTGCCCGCGACCCGTCGTTCTGGCGGACGCTTCGAGCCTATGCTCGGGGCCGCTAACCAGAATGACCGCGATAGCCGCGCCAGCGCGAGAACAGACGAAAGCGAGACCTACGTGAGAGTCCGGCAACCGCGGAGCGAAGTGTTTACCTGAGAGAACGAAATCGCTGAGACGCAAAAGCAGCTGAGACGATCCTCCCGCGCACGGCTAAGGGTGCTCGGTGCCGGTGATCCGGGGACTGCCGCTGCGTGTAGTGGGTACTCCGCGAAGTCCCCAGTGCCTCGAACCCTGCGCGCCATGATACAACCTCGGACTGACAGCCGGAGCTACATCGGGCAAGCGGAACGTTACATCCTCAGGTGAGGCAATAGGAACCGCCAACTTTGTCCCGGCTGCTATGGACGCTCTGCGTCATGCAGATGGCACTCGTCTCAGGGCGTTGGAAAGAGAATTCACTGGTGTCCTGAATAAGGAAAATCGTCGTAATTTCGTGCGCGCGGTGGCGAGGTCGCCGCTGAAATGTCCGCTTCCTCCAAGCGTCCGTTGGCGAAGAACCGTAGGGCACATTCGTGCTCGCCCGTTGCGGGCGCACGAACGGTAACTCCTGGGTATGCGTCGCTGGTTTGCCTTAACAGCTCTCTAAGTGGTTGACCAAGATGTACGCCCCTGAACCTTTGGCAGCGCTCACCGAACGACTTGAGATCGGCCTCGTCGCCGTTGGGCCAAATAGCCGGGCCTTCTCCCAGTCCCGGGTGAGGCCCTTGCGCAGGAGATAGCCAACATGCGCGGGCGGGCAGCGCCGAACGCACCTTATGACGGACGACCTGGGCCTTGGCGGTCGCCAGACGCGAGCGACCCGTGAGCAGCCGGTTCGCCCGCTAGACGGGACCCGGCCGCGACACAAAGGTGGAGCACCGATGAGTGGTGGATCTTGCCCGGCGCGCGAGAGACCGCCGCAGGCGCGCTGAGCGGCGACAATCGGCTTGGCGACGAAAGGCGTGGCCCGCTGACGCCTCACGGAGCGGACGCAACCTGGCCGAGGCTGAAAGGGCGCGAGACATCGCCGATCGTGTTCGGCACCCGCCAATTTGTCTCAAACTCGCCAAAGCAGCGCAATGTCTGGGTGCCCGACAACTATAGCAGGTTCTCATATTTGTCTTGCCGGCAAGGCCAGTCATCAGATCAAGGGTAAAATGGGCCGCGAAAGGCGGGCATTTTTATTGCAGAGATTACCGTGAGGTTCGTCGTGACACGCTTTAGCCTACATGTGAACAGGCGATGGCCGTGAGGACGAACTCGGGCAAGTGGAATGCAACTTTGCGCGACCTGTCTGGTCGAAATGTTCGGGCCATGGATCGCGCTCCAGATCAGGTCGAGGATGGCGAGGCAATTTACTCCAGACAGGCTGGAGCCGGTCTTCGGTCCGGCAGACGAACGCTTGACACGCCGCGCGGTGTTGGGCGCAACCATCGGCAACATCATCGAATTCTACGACTTCGGGACCTATAGCTTTTTCGCAATACAGATCGGTCAGGCGTTCTTCCCGGCAACTGACCAGTTTGTCAGCCTCATGCTGTCACTCGGAACCTTCGGCGCAGGCTTTGTGACCAGGCCGATCGGAGCCATCGTGCTCGGCTCGTATTCGGATCGGGCCGGCCGCCGACCGGCGATGATTGCCAGCTTTGCCATGATGAGCGCCGCGGTCCTGTTATTGGCTATCACGCCATCGTACGAGACAATAGGACTTGCCGCTCCGTTGCTAGCCATTTTCGCACGCTTGCTGCAGGGCTTTGCTCTCGGAGGTGAAGTCGGTCCAACGACAGCCTACTTGATGGAAGCGGCCCCCACCAAAGCCCGCGGTCTTGCGGTCTCCTTTCAGCCCGCGAGCCAACAGGTAGCTGCGACGGCCGGAGCGTTGGTTGGAGAAATACTCTCGCTCACCATGACAAGCGAAGCGCTCAATGCGTACGGATGGCGGGTCGCGCTGTTGCTCGGCGCGGCCACGTTGCCGTTTGGATTTTGGTTGCGGAGCGTCCTGCCAGAAACGCTGCACCGCCCCGAGGCGCCGGTTCCTGTCACCCAGCCTGAGGGGCGACGGCCTACCGATCGCCGCATCATGAGCTTGGGATTTGTCATCTTGGCCAGCTGCACGATCACGACTTATGTTACGGGATACATGACGACCTACGCGTTGAACACCCTCCGCGTTTCCACGCCTCTCGCCTTTGCTACTACGCTCATCAGCAACACGGTCGGAATTTCTGCAGCACTGTTGGGCGGCCTGCTCGCCGACCGCGTAGGCCGTCGGCCTATCATGATATGGCCGCAGGTCACTGCATTGCTGATGACCTATCCGGTATTCTTGTGGATTGCAGAGAGCCGCAGTGCCTTCGCACTTCTAGGAGGTCTCGGCGTGCTCACCCTGATCGGAACGATTCCGTATAGCGCCTTCTACGTGAGCATGGCCGAAGGTTTGCCCAAGTACATTCGTGGCCGCGCGTTCGCGACGATCTACGCTTTTGCGATAGCGATTTTTGGAGGCACAGCTCAACCGATCGTCACCTGGCTCATCCATCTTACCGGGAGTGCACTCGTGCCCGCCTGGTACATGCTTTTCGCGGGCGCGGCCGCGCTTTGTGCCATGCTTATGATGCCGGAGACGGCGCCACTCAATTATGTGCCCGACCATAGACGAACGGCCGTAACGCCACGACCGCTGCTTTAGTCATACCCGAACAGGTGAGGATGACATCTATGATGCCCGAAATGCGAAACATCGAGCCGGAGGACGGCTATGGGGCCAGCACGTAAAAGCAATCTATCCTGAAAAATTGGAGCAGCTTTACATCGAGCAGGAGCTCCTGTCGGAGCGCAGTGGCGCCGTCTGAAATGACTTGTTTCCGTTTACCCGATCTTCGCCGATGCGGCAGTTGCACGATCAGCGGGCGTCACCGACGGGCTGTAAGTGAGCCGTCACTCTGATCATAACCTTTAGAGAACAAATAGGCCCGGCTTATACTATCTGCCAGCGCAACCATACGGCATAAGGATGCGGCCGCTGTCGGAGCAGCGGCCGCACGAGGGTCGACCCTCATTCTCTGCTTGATATGTTTCCCGTTGTCAGTGCCGGACGCACGAGGGATCCGTCAAGCAAAAAAACAGATCGCAGATGCCATTCAACGGGTCATCCACGCACTCAGGATATGATGTATCGGCTACCGGCGCACTCGCCGCAACCGGCTGCGCGGCAACGTTTGCAGCAAAAGGAGGCACCACCGCCGTTGCAAGCGCGAGGGCGCTCGCGGTCACTAACACAGACTTTTTCATTCGAGACATCGCTTCCCTAGGTTAGCCCCAGCCGCTCTCGACGGTCTATCTGACGACGCTGCAAGCGGTAAAATTGATTTTCTTGATCAGATCTATCGACCGAATGGATAAGTACGCAGCAATGGACGATCGGCTCATCGATGCGATGGGCGAGGAGTTTCAAATTCGGCTGAACCAACGGGGCCGAAGCGGGTCTGACGGGCGATGCCGAGGCCCAGCGGTCGCTCGGACCTCAACGTCAACGAGATCGCCTGCGAGATCAAAAGCGAAGTGATGCACCGGGTGCTTAGGGCCGCACGGAATCGAGCTGTAAAAGATCGATCAAACTAGTCATACGGATTGCTGTCGTGAGCTCGCGCCATGACTCAATGAACAGTCCACCAAGCTGATCTTGCGGCGGAGCATGCTCTTCCGTACCGCTCCGACGAGGACCGTCTTGCGTGACGGGTGGTAATTCGCGAAGCGTGTGACCTTAGGTCTAGCTTTAAGGTCATCAGGCGATGCGGGTCGAAGTTTTGGGCGGGCTCGAGCGGCGGCGGCGTTGGTCGCAGGACGACAAGGCACGGATTGTCGAGGAGACGCTGGCACCGGGCGCGAAGGTAACTGAGGTTGCGCGGCGCAACGGAGTAGCGGCCAGCCTGGTGTTTACCTGGCGTCGACAAGCACGGACATCGGAACAAGTTGCACCATCTTTTACGCCGGTGCAGATCGCCGCCGTAGCGGCCTCGGCTGAAGAAACTCCGAAGCTTTTGCCTACGGTTGATGGCCGAGTTCGCTCGGCGGCAGCCGCGCGTACTGGATTGATAGAGATCGATCTCGGCAACCGACGGTGCATCCGGGTGGATGCGCACGTCGATCCGGAGGCGTTGGCGCGGGTCCTCGATGTGCTTGGACGCCGATGATTTCTGTACCAGGGAATGTGCGAGTGTGGCTGGCTACAGGCTACACGGATATGCGCAGAGGCTTTCCATCGCTGGCCCTCCAAGTGCAGGAGGTGCTGCACAAAGAACCGCTCAGCGGTCATTTGTTTGTCTTCCGCGGTCGCCGCAGCGATCTTGTGAAGGTGATCTGGCACGATGGTCAGGGAGCCTGCTTGTTCACAAAAAAACTCGAGAGAAAAAAGTTTATCTGGCCATCGGTTGCCGGTGAAGCGGTAACGATCTCGCTGGCGCAGTTGAGCTACCTGCTGTCCGGGATCGATTGGCGCAATCCGCAAGAAACCCAGCGTCCGACGCGGGTCGGATAATCGTTTTGGGTTTGAATCTGATGCTCGATCTGATTCAATGGCTTCATGACATTGAAGCCGAGCGATCTTCCGTCGGATCTCGCGAGCGCCTACCTTGCGCTGCTGGCCGAGCGCGAGGCGTTGCAGGCTGAACGCGATGTGGCGGTCGCGGATGCCGCCAACGCGCGGGCGGAGCTGTCGGACAGCGAAGTGCTGATCGCTCATCTTGAGCTACGGATCGAGAAGCTCAAACGCGAACTGCACGGGCAGCGCTCCGAGCGCACGGCGCGGCTACTTGAGCAGTTGGAATTGGAGCTCGAAGAACTCGCCACCACGGCGACCGAGAATGAGCTGGCTGCGCAGGCTGCCGCGGCAAAAACCCAGAGCGTGAGCGCCTTCACGCGCAAGCGGCCGGTGCGCAAGCCGTGGCCGGACGACATCGAACGTGAGCGCGTCGTCATCGAGGCTCCAAGGACCTGCGCCTGCTGCGGTGGATCGCGGTTGGCGAAGGTCGGCGAGGATGTGACCAAGACGCTGGAGGAGATTCCGCGTCGCTTTAAGGTCATCGAGACGGTACGCGAGAAGTTCACCTGCCGCGATTGCGAGAAGATAAGCCAGCCGCCGGCACCGTTCCATGCGAGGCCGCGCGGCTTCATCGGCCCACAATTGCTGGCGACGATTCTGTTCGACAAGTTCGGCATGCATATCCCGCTCAACCGCCAGAGCGTGCGCTTTAAGGCCGAGAGGATCGATCTGCCGTTATCGACGCTGGCCGACCAGGTCGGTCACGGGACCTTCGCCGTCACGCCGCTGTTCCAGCTGATCG
Source organism: Bradyrhizobium yuanmingense (assembly GCF_900094575.1). Classification (GTDB taxonomy): domain Bacteria; phylum Pseudomonadota; class Alphaproteobacteria; order Rhizobiales; family Xanthobacteraceae; genus Bradyrhizobium; species Bradyrhizobium yuanmingense. The sequence continues at coordinate 30,472 of NZ_FMAE01000016.1, forward strand.
AGCGTCATGTGCTTGCGGCCGAGCGCCTTCATGGCGACGACACCACCATCCGCATCCTGGCGAAGGGCAAGTGCACGACCGGCCGGATCTGGACGTATGTGCGGGATGATCGGCCCTTCGCCGGACCTGCGCCGCCGGCGGCGGTCTATTACGCCTCGGGCGACCGAAGGGGCGAACATCCCCAGAAGCATCTGGCCGTCTTCGGCGGTATCCTGCAGGCGGATTGCTATAGCGGCTTCGAGCCGTTGTTCGACCCAAAAAGGAAAGCGATGCCGATCACGCCGGCATTTTGCCTGGCCCATGCGCGGCGGGGCTTCTTCGAACTGGCTGACATCGAGAAAGCCGCCCGGGACGGACAGAAAGGCAAACCGGTCTCCCCGATCGCGCTGGAAGCGGTCAGGCGTCTTGACGCCCTGTTCGAGATCGAGCGCGCCATCAACGGCCGCAGTGCCGACGGCCGGCGCGCCGTGCGCCAGGAACAGAGCAAGCCGCTTCTCGACGACATGCACGACTGGCTGCTCCGCGAGCGGGAGACCCTGTCGAGCTCCTCCGAGGTCCTGAAGCCCATGAACTACATGCTCAGGCGCTGGGACGACTTCGCCCGCTTCCTCGACGACGGCAGGGTCTGCTTGACCAACAATTGCGCTGAACGCGCGTTGAGAGGCATCGCCTTGGGGCGGCGCAACTGGACCTTCGCTGGCAGCCAGCGCGGTGCCGATCGGGCCGCCATCATGCTGACGATGATCACGACCTGTCGCCTCAACGACGTCGATCCCAAGGCCTGGCTCGCCGACGTCCTCGCCCGGATCGCCGATCTTCCTACGTCGCGGCTGCACGAACTGCTGCCCTGGGAATGGAAGCTCCTGCGCCAAGCCAATCCCACCGATCAGCAAGCCGCCTGACCTTCACCCCGCCGATCATAGAACTAACTGTACCCGCGCGCATGCGTCAATCAGGCGGTCCTCGTCGTATGCGTACGCTCTTCCGGCGATGCCACCGTTGCTCGCTCGTGGCGGCGACTGAAAAAAGCAGGGAAATGACTCACCATACGACGGTGTATTGAAATCGTCTCCGCGGCGCCCGGCGCCATTGCAGTTGAAACGAAGAAGCTCCGACTTACTCGGATTGAGACGCTCAACGAAGAACGACACCCCAGCATCTTTTGGAGGCCAAGGAGGCGTGATGCTGGGGCCGTCGTAGCCTGATGCTAGAGTAGCAAACAGGCGGCGTTGTTGTGCACCGCCCGGTTTGATTCGTCAAAGCGGCCGGGACGCTCAGCTCCCGTACATCCGGACCATCCGCGATCCGTTGAAGCTCGCCCGAAGAGTTTGCGCGCCAGTTCGCCGCGGGCAGGCAGGTGAAAGCACTGTGACACCGGGCGTATCGCCGCCAGCATCTGGTATATCTCCCGCCTGCAATAGTCAGCGGCCCAGCTTCTCGCCCGAGCGCCGATGTTCGCCAGGGCAGGGAATGGCAGCTTGCTTGTACGACGACCGACAATCCTCCGGATCGCCAGCCGATACCCCTCCCGTAAGAAGTGTTCTCTCCCCGGCTCCATCCTTGTGTAAGCTGGAGTTCGACGAGGCTCGGCGCAGCTCAGGCAATCCGCCGAGCCGGTCCGAAAGGCATGAACTCTGACGCCGAACGGCTCACCGGCGCAAGAAAACCAGCTCACTAGATCCCCAGTCGAGCCATCTGAGCTGAAGCGTGCTCCGGGTCGGGAAGGGGCTGCCATGGCTGGCCAGCGGCGGTGCTCAACAAGGACCTACAGAATGCGGGAGTGAGCTTGCCTCGGTGGATCACGACGTTCTCGTGCCCCTCGGCGGCTCGAGCGTTCTGCCAGTGCTGATTGTAGCCGCGCTGTTCGTCAGACTTGACGTGGCAAGCGGCGAATTCGCGATCGCCCAGCGTTGCCAATTGCCAGGCATGTACCGGCCGCTTGGTGTGGATGTGTACCCACATCGGCCTTGGCGTCGCGCCATTGCTCAGCGCCATGGGCTGTAGCTTGATTTCAAACAGCGTCCCTGGCTCTCCCTTCAAGGCGCGAGGTGGATCCACTGACGCCAGTTCCCCCGCTGCCCGTAACTGTACAAGGTATTTCTGCGATGGAAACGCATAGGTCTTCATGCAATCGCTCGTGATTGCTGCCTTTCGCGCGCTCAATGACTTTGCCTGCCCCTGAACCTCGGACCCCATCCTTTGAAGCCGGACTATCTTTTCGTGCACTTCGGGCACCTGCGCAGCGGTGAGCAGGCCCCGTCGGCGAGACTCCTCCAGCGCGGCTACACAGGCCTCAATCTCGGAGGACTGCGTCTGCAAGCGCTTGATCACGCGATTCAGGACATGTTCGGCGTCGTCGGGCTTCATCTGGCGCGCTTGCGAGACGGCGCTTTGCTGAGCCCGCAGATCGAACTGCAGCAGCTCGTCCAATCGCTCAAGTAATCCCGGCAGTGCCTTCCTGGAGGGCGGAGCCTGCCACATCTGGAGGTGATCGGTCGCAGAGGATGACGCAGCTGCCTCCTCCGGCGTGGCGAGTTTCTTTGTACCGAGATCCGAGAGCACGATGACCTTGCCCGTCGCGGCCGCGGCGGCATCGGACCTTCCCAGTTGCGGCGCGGGCGGGCTGGCCGTCGAACTCCCCTCGCCCGCGGCTGCTCCGCGCTTTGCTTTGCCCTTTCTGCGCGCTGGAGTGCCTTCACCCACCAGGGCAGTGTTTTCAGGAAGCGCAGCCCAAGCCGGCGGTTCAATCGTCACTTCCGTCTTTGGCTGCAATGCCAGCAGCCGCATGACGTCGTTCGCCGTCACCCACGCTCCGTCCACGATCTCGCCAAGCAACTGCAAAGGAAGGTCAGCTTCCGTTCCAGCCTCCCTCAGGGGCTCAAGCATGCCCCTCAGTTGGGATGCAAATTCCGAAAGCCGTTCCATCACTCCTTCCAGAACGGCGCGGTGCTCGGCGTCGAGCACCGCTCCTCCGCGAACGGCCTCGCCCGTCGAAATAAATGCCGGAAAAACATCTTCAACAAAGGTCCCGAGCAGACGCACCTGCCCCCTCTCGTCCATGAGGGCGGCTCGCACGTCCGGTGCTAACGTGCTCGCTCGCGACTCAATCAAGAGCTGGGCGAGAGCGATGCGCGATTGCAGATACATGCACCTGGTATTGAGCGCCCAGCCCGTATTGAGCCTGAGTTGGCCCTCTTCGGTCTTGCGCATCTCGGGCGTGCTGCTTGGCAAGTGGGCAGTAGCCGCACAGACTGACTGCATCCGCTCGAAGCGCAACGCCTTCTTTCCCCACCAGTCCATGCAGGCAGCATACTGGTTCGCGACGCCCGCAACGACGCGGCTCAGCTGGTCGGGCGGAGCGGTGTCTTTGACCTCGTCGAGCAGGGCTTTTGCTTTCTTTCTCCTGTTCTCAAGTGGGTACAGAATCTCGGTGGCTACTTCGTTACATTGGTTGCCCGCATCCAGCGTGTTGTCGCGGAGCCGGCGAGCCTGATCGTCGGGCAGGATACGACGCGCCAAATTGGAAGGCAGATTCGCGTAATACTCCAGAACTGTTGAGCCTGCTTCGACCACTCGATCGATCAGCTCTTGCGCCTTTTCCGAGTTGCAGCGTTGCATGGCCGCTCGACGGCAAGTTTCAAACTTCTCAAGCAGGCTGTCCAAATTTCGCTTTGCGGCCTTGATCTCGTTGCGCGTTGGCGCCGCCATATCTGAAGCCGCAGTTCTGTCTTGAGGTCCGGAGCGCATCCGCTCCAGGACGGCATCGAAGGATTGACCGCGTTCCCCAGGGAAGAGACCAGGCTCCAGGCTCGAACGGCTCAATTCCCCGGCGCTGTCGGCTCCCGCCGCCTCACCCTGTGATGAATCAGCTCGGCCAATACCTTTCATACTTCATCTCCGAATAGTCGAGAGTGCGCAGCCTGTCTGGATAGGCCGCCTAGCTGACGACTAGCTGACCAAGAGCCATTCATCTGGATGCACAAGAAATAAGACCTCGCCTTGAGTTCCACTTCAATCGCAGCTTGGTCGTGTTGCTGAACTAGCCGCATCAGTGCCGGTGTGATCAGCTGAGACGTGACCGGCGTCCGACCTGCCCTACCCACGGAATAGTCCCTACCCGAACGCCTTGGCTCTATGCACGCGAGCTGGGCCAAGTCAAACGCTAGAGAGCAGCCAGGAACGCGCTCGCCTCCTGAACGGCGATTTTTGGCCAAGCAGAACTGGCCAGCGTATGTCGATCGGCAGACCTTCGCTCGCAACGCACGCGTCCCGCTATCCACTAAACAGACTTCGACCGAAGAGTTTACCAAGTCACCAGCCATCGACGGGTGTGCCGAGACGTCGGAGGCCATCAGCAACGACATTTTGCCCGTCGGAACTGAGCAGAATCGAGGTTGCGCAACTCCCTCAAACTATATCTCGCAAAAGCCGGGCCGCCGCCCAGGCCGGTTAAATCACACTCATAGAAATGTGGCAGCAAGCATATCGAGCACACCGAGCGTCACCCCGACCAGCGAATTGGGTGTCCGCACGTCTCTAAAGAGCAGAAAGGTGAGTATCGGCTCCACTACCAGAATAGCTCCCACTATTTCGCGGCAATGATCCAGATATTCTTCATATGCATGTGGCGAAGCGCTTATCTGAAAATGAGGTAGATGCCACCGAAGGATATCAGGAGAAACATCGGCCACAGGCATTGCCAAATTACTGCCGGTCTTCCCCAGGGAGCTTGAGGTAATCAACTCGGGGAATATCCAAATCGCTTCTCCAAGGAAAATCGCTGCTACCCGCTACAATCTTCAGCATCAATTCATCGGCCTCCACGTTCCGGCTATACAAGGCAACCCGAACAGGCGGCATCGGAGTTGCCGTTGAGGCCCTTTCGGCATCTCAGGCGTTTGCAAGTCGAGACGCGCGCCTGACATGTCGCTTCTCACGGGGACTTCAAACGTCTGCCCGGTCGATCAGTAGTTGCCCACTAAAAATGCTTCGCGTCGATCGAGCCATCTGCGCAGATTGAACATTAGTTCAGATCAATCCACCCTGACCGCGCACCGGCGGCCGGGGACTGGCGCGACCAGGCCTACGCTTCAATCCGCACGGGGAGAGCCGAATAGCCGTGCACGAAGTTAGATGCAATTCGCTCGGGTTCGCCGACGACCTCGATCTCCAGTCTCGCATCCAAGATCTCTTCCCAGAGGACTCTCAACTGCAGTTCGGCAAGATGTCGACCAAGACAGCGATGGATTCCGAATCCGAACGAGAGGTGCTGCCGCACATTCTTCCGGTCGATCACGAAACTGTTGGCGTTCTCAATGATCTCTTCGTCTCTGTTGCCGGAGATGTACCACATGACGACCTTGTCGCCTTTCCGGATCTGTTTCCCGCCTACGATGCTGTCGACCGCGGCAGTGCGGCGCATATGCGCGATCGGTGTCTGGTATCGGATAATCTCGGACACGGCGCTCGAGACCAGCTTGGGATTGTCGGCTAGTTTTCGCAGTTCGGAGGGGTACTGGCTCATGAACAGGAGGCCGCCGGTAATCGAGTTGCGCGTCGTATCATTTCCCCCCACGATCAGCAGAATCAGATTCCCGAGAAACTCACTCGGCTTCATATGGCGTGTGGCGGGCGAATGCGCCATCAAGGAAATCAGGTCGAGGCGCGGCTCGGCATTAATGCGCTCGTTCCAAAGCCCTGTAAAATAGTCCAGACATTCTGATAAGATTGTGCTTCGCTTGTCCCAGCTGTCGATCGCATGGCCTGCTTTCGGAGTTGTAACAGCTACGTCTGACCAATAGGTCAGTAGTCGCCGATCCTCAAATGGAAAGTCGAAGAGCGTGGCGAGCATTTGCGTCGTCAACTCTATCGAGACCATGTCTACCCAATTGAAGGCTTCATTGCGCGGCAAGCCATCGAGAATCGCCCTGACCCGAGAGCGGATCAAGGTTTCGAGCTTCGTCAGGCTTTCCGGTCCGACGATCGGGCTCACGGTATTGCGCTGCTCGGCGTGCTTGGGAGGCCCCATCTTGATGAAACTCTGGGTCCAGTGTTTATCAGGCACGTCGACAATAGTGACACCTTGCTTTGATGAGAATGCTTTGTGGTTTGTGTCTATCGCTACGATGTCCCGATACTTCGTCACGGACCAATATGGACCGTGGGGGCTGTCTTTGCAGTAGTGAATGGGATCTTCTCTTCGCAACCGGTCAAAGAAACCCCATATGCTATCGTCTTGAAAGCGCCTGCCTTCGCTTACATCCAGCTCGCTCAGCGGGATAATGTCATCTGCTGTATGATCTTCTGATCGCCTGCTCATGATCATCTCCGCAGATTTTGCTCCCGAGAGGTTACAGATCTAGGGTCACGATTCACCGTTCGAGCTGCCGAGAGCGTTTGGCTGCGACGGGCCGCCCGACCAGACTATCTCAAAGCGCGGCTGGCCTAGCCCTACCACGTCGGGCAGTAAGGATCGTATTGACTTTCCGACCCGATCTACTCAATCACTGAGAGCTGTCACCACGAGCTGGACGACGGCTGTGCGGGAGACAACATCCGATCGAATACACACTCCCAAGGTCGCCAGCCATTTTGCGACCTCTCACTGTCGTTTCGAGTCCAGTGAGACCAATTGAGGCGGCTCGGCAGTCTGCCGCCCATCGTGATCTTGGCCGAGGCACCCCAAAGCGGCGAAGCTGGAAGGGGCAATCCTCTCTTGCATAGTAGTTCCCGCATTGGGTGTCCTGTGGGGTAACCTGAGAAAGAGGGCGGTGCGAGGAGGCTCTGAAATGCGGACGCGAGCAGGTGCAGGTAAGGTCCGCAGGTCTGCAAGGTGAGCGCCGGAGAGGCTTCAAACCTGATGCGGTGTCCGGCCTGGAAGGCTCGGACACTGTAAAATGGAGGCTGAAGCCTTGCACCGAAACGCTGCAGGAACCGTTTCGGTCGAGAAACGTGGGAGGCGGGGCAAATCGGAGCGACCGGGCATGACGGAGCACCGTCCCGACTAGTCGCCGAAGCCGAACGCCTTCGCGTCAGGTCGAGCAGCAAAACCTGGGGCAGCCCGCCCGAGGCAAATGTGCGAACAGCACGTCAGAGTGAGACCGGCGCTCAAATGCGCCGATTCGCTGAGATCTCCCGCCGCATGATCAAGTCGAGAGCTTTTCCCGCCTAGATAGCTGCGTTAAGAGATCCTCTCTTTAGTAGTGGAGGAAGTGATGAGCCATGACCGGATCGTTACGGCGGCCATCATCGCCGTTGGCGCTCTCAACACGGTGCTCGCAGCGATAGCGCTCTTGTCGTTCTGAGCAGCGCAATTTTCTCATGCGACAGGAGGCCATCTCGATTGGCGGCCTCTTTCATTCACGCAGCGTCTCCGCGTATGGCCCGATCGCGTATACGGAACGCGGTCTCCGCTTGGTCCGCTTCGTGGCGCCAAGGATCATGCAGCCTATCTTCTTTTCAGCCCGCCGGTTCGAAATCGTGAGTAGGTCATCCGGTACCGGGTCTAGCGGCTTCGGGGTACCCGTCCACCGCACCCGTTAAGAGAGTAGTTACCACTCACTGTCAGCATTTCCATATTAGGTCGCCATAGGCGGCAGCCAATCTGAGAACGTCTGATTTTCCGACACGCCCGGTTAGCGGTCTCTTTCAGGAGAGGCCCAATGTTCAAGGGCTTCACGGTGGCAGTTGCGGCGCTGATTTCCACAGCGCAACTGGATCAATACCTCACGCACGGTCGGTACACCGACGCGGCGATCGCTATGCTCCGGCACATCAGGCATGGGTTTGGCTTTTGAGAAACCGGAACGCATCTGGAAAGCAATTCACGGGTTGATCTCGATGCGGAGGAGCAACGCGCCATAGCCATATTGGGAGCTGGGCTTTGTATCGAGCTGTGTGACCTGCTTGCTCTCCTGAGCTTGAGGCAGCTCGGTCTGATCGGAGTCTGCGATTTGAAAGCTGCCGCGCACGAGTTACGGAGGCGCGTTGTCTTGAGCGAACTCGGGTAACGATCAGGTGATGATCAGATGATAAAAGTGCGGATCTAACATGACGGTGCGCGACAAGACGTTCTCACCGCGCCGATTTTTAGGTCCTCAGGGGGCTAAGGGCTGGATGGGGTCGACGACGGAAGGGGCCGGCTCTGGTTGGGATTAATTGGGCGGTCAATTTGACCAAAGAGCAAGCCGATCGCCTCGCGGAGATTGAGTTGACGAGCACGAGCGGGACTAGCGTAAGCCCGGTCAGAGCCTAGACAGCGAGACGGATGAGTGGACATCCTCTTCATCTTGCCGATCAACGCCGAAAAGACATACCGACACCGCCCGCCTAGCATGCTTCCTTCTTTGGACAGACTGATCTCGCGAACCGCCATCTCGCCCACAGCAAGAGCGTCAGTCACTCCAGGACTATGAACCTCAATCACTCTTTTGCGATCAGTCGCAGTTTGGATCGCCATGATCGACTCGACCAAGCCAAGCTTCCTAAGAGCGCAGTTCAAGCCAGACTCGAAAAGGTGTTGTTGGTCACGAGCGAAATTGATGCCGGAAATCAGGCGCGAGATCGGCATAGCTGCGCTCCCGTGCTTGATCTGGCGGAAGCACAAAGAGTCTCTCAGACGCTGAAATAAGTCACGGACCCGCGATGATGTTTGTGGGCTGCACCTCCAGGAAATAGCAGTCATGGGACTCATAGTGCCGATCTCCATAGTAACACTTCGTCTCTAGGCGCAAAGTATTGACCATCCAGTCAGCACCGCTTCGGAGCCGAGTTTATGCTTAGGCGTTGCCGACAGATGCGCCTTCCTTCCGACGTGTCCGCTTTGGGCTGAAACCGGCAACCTCAACCCGAGCAGATGTCTTCCGCTTGGCCCTCGTCAGCCGACATTGCGTTATTGGTTCAAGCCCTAGATCATTTCCCTTTTGCCAACTCGAAAGCTACGAACGTAATACCCCTGTCGCTGAACGGCCGACTTTATCTCGTCGCTGACTTTGAGAACTCTAGTTCTGCTCTTGTGCCATTTATTGGAAGAGTAAAGTGCGGGCATCTCAGAAGCGTTGCTTATGACGAGGAAGTCCCGCTTGCTATTGGAATAGACATCAAACATGTCACCCTCGCAGAAATGTCGAGTAGAGCAAATATGTTTGGTAACGACCGTGTCAGCTGTAGTGCGCTGGGCCAGCGAGCGGGTGGTAGTCTGGGATGCCTGCTGGTTAGACTTCGCACCCAGTGAATGTCGGGGAAATGTTAGCGCGCCAACCGATCAGCTCAGATTTCTTTTTGCATGCTGTTTCCATGCCAGGCCAGTGTACTAGGGTCTGTACCTAATTAGCGAACTCTGATTCCCTGGCAGCGGGTTGATTCCACGCGGGGGACTTCGATGCGCAAAGGACTGTTCTGGCTCAACGACAAGCAATGGGCTCTGATAGAGCCGCATCTGCCAACGAACCAGACCGGACCGGTGCGCGATGACGATCGACGCGTCATCAGCGGTATCATTCACATGCTTCAGTGCGGCGCACGCTGGCGCGATTGCCCGCCCGACTATGGTCCGTACACGACGATCTACAATCGTTTCAATCGCTGGGCCAAGCGCGGACATTGGCGGGCGATCTTTGAAGCGCTCGCCCGCTGCGGCA
>NZ_FMAE01000018.1 GCF_900094575.1 Bradyrhizobium yuanmingense
AGTGTGCTGCAGAAGCACACGGAAAGGATGATCGAGATGATCTGAAAATCTGTGTGCACAAGCTGTGGCAGCGATGAGGGTAGGCCCCTCGGGATCGACTTTCAGGAGTAGGTCCCAAATCACTTCAAGCGGCTTCGCTTAAGAGGCGCGGTCGTGAGCGTTGAAGCCAACGGTCGGGAATACCCGAACGGATAGGCGTCCGAGAGACGAATGAAAATGAACCCGCCGATGAACCGTCGTAACGTGGAAATCGTCGTCAAAACCAGAGGTGTGTCGTCCCTCTGGGATGAGCCCGCCGGAAGCCTGATGACCGGGCGGGCGGCGACCGGCGTTGAGGGGGCGTGAATCGGATGCAGGCGCTGCCGCGGAACTGCAGGAACCAGTCGCTCCGATGGAAAGGGAGAAGCACAAGCGGAGAAGACCGCGAGGCGAGATTACCGACGCGGAGCACTGGGACGGACCGATCCGTATTAGCGACGAAGGCTCGTAATGGGGCCGGAGCAAAGGGATCGGATCAGGAGGGCTGGCCACCGTCGCAACTGACAACAGGAGGACGACGGTGAACCAGCCGAGCAAACCGTTCAACATCGACAAGAGAGAGGTGTACGAAGCATATCTGCAGGTGCGATCCAATGGTGGCGCAGCCGGTGTCGACGGAGTGACGATTGAGCAGTTCGAGTCCGACTTGAAGAGCAATCTCTACAAGATTTGGAATCGAATGAGCTCAGGCGCCTACTTCCCGCCGCCTGTTCGCGCCGTCTCCATTCCAAAGAAGAGTGGGGGCCAAAGGATCCTCGGGGTGCCCACTGTGGCAGACCGCGTGGCACAGACGGTTGTCAAACAACTAATTGAGCCGGCTCTCGACGCAATCTTTCTGGCGGATTCTTACGGCTACAGACCCGGTAAATCGGCTCTCGATGCCGTAGGCGTAACGCGACAGCGGTGCTGGAAGTACGATTGGGTTCTGGAGTTCGACATCAAGGGACTGTTCGATAATATCGACCACGAGCGTCTGCTGCGGGCCGTCCGGAAACATGTGACGTGCGCATGGGCGCTGCTCTACATTGAAAGATGGCTGACAGCGCCGATGGTGCAAGAGGATGGAACGATAATCGAGCGAAGCCGCGGTACCCCACAAGGGGGCGTGGTGAGCCCGATCCTCGCCGACCTCTTCATGCACTATGCATTTGATCTCTGGATGGCACGGATGTTCCCCGATCTCCGGTGGTGTCGGTATGCAGATGACGGGTTGGTACATTGTCGGAATGAGATGGAGGCGCAAAGCATTCGCGAAGCGCTCCAGGCTCGGCTGGCAGAGTGCTGCCTGGAACTGCATCCTACGAAGACGAGGATCGTCTACTGCAAGGACGACCGACGCCGGGGCAAGACTGAGACGGTCATGTTTGACTTTCTCGGTTATTGCTTCCGGCCGCGATCGGTCCTGCGGCCGCGTTCGCAGAGGATGTTCTGCGGGTTCACTCCGGCGGTCAGCAAACCAGCGCTGAATGCCATGCGAGCGACGATCCGAAGCTTGAAACTTCGCAAGCGAACCGAGGTGACTTTGGACGATATTGCCCGCGAGCTAAACCCGATGGTTAGGGGGTGGATCGCTTATTATGGGCAATATACGCGTTCGGCGCTCTATCCTTTGGCGCGCTACATCAACCAGACGTTGGCTATCTGGTTGAAGCGAAAGTACAAGCGCTTCCATCACCGCTTGGGACGCGCGCGTCTCTTCCTGGAGAAGATCGCGCGTGAGAACCGCAGGCTCTTTGTGCATTGGCAACTCGGCGATGGCGGCAAGCTTGCCTGATGGGAGCCGGGTGAGGCGAGAGTCTCACGCCCGGTTCTGCGAGAGGCTGGAGGTGAAATCCCTCCGGCCTACTCACCCGACAGTGCCGATCCTGGCCAAGGGCCAGACGGTTAAGGGGCACATCTGGACCTACGTTCGCGACGATCGGCCATTCGGCGGACGGGCGCCCCCGGGTGCGCTCTATTACGCCTCGTGCGACCGACGGCAGGAGCATCCCACACGGCATCTTCAAAGCTTCTCCGGCATCCTGCAGGCCGACGCCTATAGCGGCTACAACGAACTGTATGACGCCTCGCGCGCGCAGGGGCCGATCACGTCCGCACTCTGTTGGGCCCACGCTAGGCGCCAGTTCTTCGAGCTGGCGGACATCGCGGCCAATGCGAGGCGAGACAAGAATGCCGCAGCGATCTCGCCGATTGCCCTGGAGGCGGTCAAGCGCATCGATGCGCTGTTCAATATTGAGCGCGGCATAAATGGCCAAAGCGCCGAAGAGCGTCTGCGCATGCGCAAGGAGCAAAGCGCTCCGCCTTTAACGGCATTGGAAGCATGGCTGCGCGAGCAGCGTGCCCGGCTGTCGAACTCGTCTGCAGTTGCCAAGCCAATCGACTACATGCTGCGCCGCTGGGATCGGTTCACCCGCTTCATTGATGACGGGCGGATCTGCCTGACAAACAATGCGGCGGAGCGCGCGCTGCGCGGCTTTGCCCTCGGCCGCAAGTCATGGCTCTTCGCCGGCTCCGAACGTGGTGCCGACCGCGCCGCCACCATGGCGACGCTAATCATGACGGCAAAGCTCAATGACGTCGATCCGCAAGCCTGGCTGGCGGACGTCTTGGCCCGCATCGCCGGCACCCCGCAAGGTCGGCTCAATGAGCTGCTGCCTTGGGAATGGAAGAACAGCCCTGTTCAGTCTGCGGCCTGATCGGGCCACCGCACCGCGGATCATCCCGCGGCCCCCACCGGACGGTTACGTTCTTAGGTCTGGAATGGGCGCAACAAGACCAGCCCAGCGGCTTGGGTCCGGGCATGTTCGCGCGCTTGGTGCCTCGATCAGCACTAAGCTGACGGTCATCTGGAGCACCATGCTCTCACAAGGCGTTGGAGCCAACTATAAAACACCGCCATACCCCAGCAGAGGAATGGCTAGGATTAGGGTGCCTTTGAGCTCGACGGCACGCGGGCGCTGGTCAGGGACTTGGCGGGAAGACGTCAGACCCGAACCGTAGCAGTCTCGTCATCGACCGGTAGGTACCGCAAAGCCAGCTACGGGCTTGATGTCGGCTTGCGCTATTTAGCGCGCGCAGCTGGTCGAACTGCGACGTCTCGCCGTTGAGGGTCCACAATCGGCGCGTTCGTAAGACATCAATGTGACGCAGGAGCGGACGCTAGAGCTAAGGCGGCTTCCGGAGATGGCAAAAATTCTGATGGACGGTTGCGGAGCCGACGTGCTCGGCAGCCCCACTGTCGCGTTCAGGTCGTCCGGTTGTAACCAAAGCACCGCAGCTCGGATGGGGCCCGGCTGCGCGCCACGATCAAGGCAGCAGCCTGCCAAGTCCGCGGTGAGGCTCGCCGGTCGGCCTTTTCCCGCGCGCTTCGCAATAAGATCGATCTCCTCGCGATCAGCAAATTCGCTAAAAGAACGAGAAACAGCTGGCCGGTCCGACGGCTGCGGGCTCGGCAAGCCCATTTATATCAAGACTAAAGGGCACCTGCTGCCGAGTGGTTGCGAAATCGAGATCTTTTCTCCCCTCGCAAAATCGATTGCGAGTATAACGTGCGTGCCCATTTGCTGGCCTCGAGTGTCGCTGCACCTGTCGCCGATGCGTACGCATTGGTGCCCGACATCCTGAGCCACATCGGCCAGTAGCCTATTCGTCTTTTGGAGGGTAGAGAACTGCCCGGAACACTATTCGGATCGATCTCATGTAGATTATCGATCACGGCCGGGATCTTGTTGGTGTTTTTCTCGCATCGGGCATAGCTGTCGAAGGTGCTCCTGCGAATGTGGTAGGCGTTGCAAGCAACCGCTCGGCAGCCCGAGCGGAACGGCGCGCGCGACCTCCGCGAATACTTGCCCTCCATTGCTAAGCCGTAGCGCATCAAAGGAGCGGCGTGTGACGCGCGCCAAAAGCGGCACGCCAGATCGGCCGGCTTCAAGGGTCAGAACCAAGGTGACCTCAGCCTCGCCGTGCGGCAGAGAGGCTTTTCTGCGTGCTGGAAAAACATTGAGGATAGAGCTTGCGCGCCGAGGTTCGCGCGCAATGCTGACGTCGTCGGCAGCGATGCGCAGCCGCAGCTGCGCGCCCGGTGTAAGCGGCACTCCAGGTATCAGAAAGCGCACAGCTTTGAGGCGGAGCATGATCAGCCCATAGCGCCCGTCATACCCGCCGACCGTAGTATCAAGACAGACTGCCGCTTCGCCCCGCCTGGCAAGCGCCGCATCGCTCTGAATGACATTGAGCGGACCGGCCGTAGTCACGGCGCCACCCTTCATCATCACGAGATAATCGGCAAAACGCTCGATATCAGCGATGTCATGGCCGAAGTAAATCATCGGCAATGGAAGCGTTTGCCGCATGCGCTCGAGAAAGGGCAGGATCTCGCATTTGGCGGAGCGGTCGAGCCCAATGAGTGGATCGTCCAGCAAGAGTAGCCGAGGCTGGCCCAACAGCGCACGGCCAAGGGCGAGTCGCTGTCGCTCCGCTCCGGAAAGATCTGATGGCAAACGCTCGAGCAGTGGCGCCAAGGCGAGCAATTCGACCACACCATCAAAATCGATCAGTGCCTGTTCCGATTTGGACGCGTTGTATAAAACGGTGTGTCGTACAGACAAATGAGAAGAGAGAATCGGTAGGCGAAATACAAATGCGACGTGACGAAGATGAGTCGGTCGAAACGTAGTCTCATCCTGCCAAATCTCCCCATCAATCGCACAGAATCCATTCGGCAGGCGCTGGACGCCAGCGATGCAGCGCGCGAGTGTAGTTTTGCCGCACCCGGGCGGACCAAGAATCGCCGTGACGCCTTTGGCTGTACGCTGAATTGCGTATCTAGCAAAATGCTTCCGAGAGAGCCGTTGAAGGCAACTTCGATATAGCCCTTTTTGGCTTCTCTGATGAACCTTAGCATGTGCTGTATCTTCTCAGCTAAGTCAGGAGGCCAATGGCTGCAGTGGAGCTGATCGCCATGCTTCCAACGATCCACTCTATCCCGCGGCAGCACGGGCTTTTCTGCTCGCGTGAGGGCCTAGGGTAGGGGGCGGACTGCAGATTGGTATCAAGACCGGAGTCTTGTTGAGCAGCTCCGCGCCGCTAGGATTGTGGCAATCGGACGTTGCTCGCTGCACTTGCCATTGAGAGGTAAGCGCCCTTCCAGCAGCGCAAGGTTGTCAGTCTGCTTGGCGGGCCGAGCGCATGTTCGAATAGCGCGGCTTGAGAGGCTTGGCGGTAAAGCTGTCCGATCACGCCAGAGCCGAATACTGGCTCGGGGCCAGAACTCGGCATTACGGATCCCACAGCTTCGCGAGCCGATTCGAAGTTTGCGTCCGTCGCCACAATGGTGGCCTTTGCACTCTCAGGTGCGAGTAGCATCAAAGCTAGATCGATCATGATGAATCGAATTAACTTCATTGGAATCCCGGCTCCGCCGCGACCGCTTCCTTCGCGGCAGCTTTATCCTTACCCAGCAATCGGCGTGCCGTTTTAAGGAATACCTGGCCGGCTAGTGGCAAGGGAGGCTTTGCATCGGTCTCCACCCTGCGTCCTAAATCGCCGCATTGTAGGACCTTGGACGTTCGCGTCGCCAACCGCACATGCAGGAGCTATGAGATGGCACCTGAGGGTGAAACCATGCCTCTCGCATTGGAGACGGTGCTTCGGCGAATGTGCGGCCGTAAAACGCGTCAGTGATACACAAGTCGCTGCCTCCGGCTGGCGCACCTTCCGATCTGCGCGAAGGAGAAGGTTGGCAGCCTCTCTTCGAAAAAGCGCTGATATGAGATGATATGCGCTGTCCGCGCGCTCAAAGTGCTTGAATCGCCCGTAACGTCAGGATGTAGGCATTGCGAAGCAAAACGCCATATTGGGAGCCAACATCGGCACACAAGCGCTAAACGGCCGGATCTCTGTTTGATCCCGGTCCTCGCAAT
Source organism: Bradyrhizobium yuanmingense (assembly GCF_900094575.1). GTDB lineage: Bacteria > Pseudomonadota > Alphaproteobacteria > Rhizobiales > Xanthobacteraceae > Bradyrhizobium > Bradyrhizobium yuanmingense. Next base: position 5,961 of record NZ_FMAE01000018.1, read on the forward strand.
GCGTGTTGCGCCTAGCGGGACGATGATTCGGGGCGCCGTTATCATTGCGGCGCTCGGAACAGTGAGCCAGTGGCTGCCGAAGCGCTCGAATCCGGTAAACAGATCAGCCTCGCGGGGCAAAGAAAAACAGTTGAGAGGTTTGGTGAATCAAGAGCGACGAATGGGCTGGACCTGCAATGCGCATCGCTATTCGGCCGTCCTCGCTGCGATCGCGATCGCAGCGACGTGGTGCACAGGATATGCTCGCGCGCGAGATCGTCGGGCCGAGGAAGTCTTGGTGTCGTGCAAACCAGACGTGATCCGCTTCTGTGACCGCTTTACAGGCCGTAACGATGCTGATGTGGCCATGTTTTGTCTTACGGAAAACTTCAAAAACTTACGCCGCGAATGCCGACGCATGATGCCTACCGCCGCCGCGGACAAAAGCGACCGGTCGAGACAATCTCTCAACAGGCGTCCAGTAGGCCTTCATCCAGAGTGAGGCACGGCAGTTGCGAACTCGAACGATAGTGAGGTGTTCAGCCTGACCGGGCCCGGGGTTTGACCAGCTTGGTGGCTGCAAGTTGATCGGACTGAAGGATCAGCCTGCCTCGCGCAGCTCAACTATCTGAGGACTGATCCGTGGATCGATTGGCAGCAGTTGCGCTTCAAACAGCGCTGCAGCCATACGGCGACTTCGAGGCTTACGTGACGTTGCTATGGGTTCGCTGTAACGGGTCCGAACGACAACTGCGTAAGCTGAGGAGGGAATGGCCTGACATATGCAGGAATTCCGTACTGCTCACCAATCTATACCGTTATGGTCGGCGACTAGGCGTTTTTTGGGCAGGTAAGCTAAGCGGTAGTGACGGGCAGACGATTCGCCGGAATATTAGCGTTGGAGTTGGTTTCCTTTAGATTCTCAGCTTGGAACTACCTTGGGCTGGACTGCCGGGCTCAAGGTAATAGAGTGCGCTAGGAAAACATCTTTTGTTAGCCGCTGATCGACTTCTCGAGGCAACCGCTTGATGCCATTGCGGCGTTTTCGATGGGCGCTCCAGGGGAGTCGCTTCGCCCGAACGTGGTACTCTTGAAAGAATACACTTCAGAGCTCAGGGCTAAAGGGAAGGCCGTCGATACGAGTCGTTCAAAGGCAGAAAGCTGTTCATGCAGACGCTTCTCCACGGCCTCCCGCTCCGCGCCAAGCAGACCAGTGCCAAGTAATCGACGGCAGCGCCAGATTTCGTTTCGCAACCATCTGATCTCACTTAATGTATCATCAATCGAAGTCATCACTGATATTCGTCCCTGGAGTATCAAGCATGGCGATCGTCTGAGCGGCCGTTGCTTGGCTCCGCATTTCTGCCGAATAGTTGAGCTGAGGACTTACGACTTTCCGCCCGTTGTCCCCGAGCAAGATGTGTGCAACTCTTACCAATCAATATCACCCGACACCGCGCGTGTGACGACTAATCGCGGCGGATTTTCGCGATTTCACGGCGCCCCGATCGTGTGTCCTGCATAATTTCAGCGCTCCACAAGCTTGGTTGGCCGACGAGCAGTTAAGTAGATCCGGCGTGCTATAGGCATTCACAATCGCTTACCCGATAACTAATCCATGGGCGAGGTGGAGCTTATCCACAACATGGGAAAGCCATGAGAACGAATTGTGAGGAACGCAAACCAGCCTGAGTGCGATCCACGGCACGCGCCAGCCAATCAAGAAGCGAACGCGGTTGCGATCTTGGTAATACAAGGTAAAATGTCGATGGACGCAGTGTCGAGCCAATTGAGCATTCCACAGACGGTCATTGCCATCGACATCGGCTGTGCACGCCTCAGAAGAGCGATTGAATAGCTTGAATCCCACGCTGCGCCAGGTTTTAGCGTTGTTGATGCGCCACAGATAAAGGTTGGCAGGCGTTGACGTCCCATCGCAAGTGGAGATCACGGCGACGACCTGTTGATTTCCAGTTTTCTTGCCTGCGGGCGATGGCCAGGAAGGCCATTTCGATGGTCGGCACGGGGCGCCTGGCCGGCATCGTCAAGTACAACTTGACGGTTGGAGCCGCGAGATAGCGTGGATGATGGAATGATGCGGGCAATAGGATGTGTCTGACCCAGCCTAGCCACCCCTTAGCTGGTGCAGGGAAAACGCGCTGGGTGAACAGCCAGCTCGCGAGCAAAGTACTCCAGCAGACGGTTCATCTATCCAGAGGCGGCGACAGGCAGCACTGATAGCGGCACGAGCGCTGCGGCGACAGCTTGGGAGGTCTCATGTCCGTTCAGACCAGCCTCGCGAGGGCGCTAGGCGAAAGCGATCGCGCCAGCGACATCGTTGAATTCTCAACGGTGGTGGTCACGCGCGACAAGCAACTGCGCAACGTGGACCATTCGATGTTCCAGCAAAAGGCGGAGGCTGAGTTTCGATCTAAAGTTCTGCCGAGTTTCGAGGAAATCCGCGCCGGAGGGTCGTGGTGTTAGGCTGTCTGCGGCCATTCTGACCGGGATGCGCCGCCTGAATGTCGACAACAATAAGCTGGCAAGCCTCCCCGACGCCTTCAAAAACGGTTCAGGAGTTGGACGCGCGCGGTAACCGCCTGACCCACCTGCCCCGGCTTCCGGCCGGGCTCCAGCGTCTGAACGTCGAGTACAATCAGTTGGCGGACCTGCCCGAGCCTCTCCCGGCCGAGTTCGAATGGCTCAGCGCCAGCCACAACCGGCTGACCAGCCTGCCTGAGGCCGTCTCGCACCAGCTGCTATGGTTCGGTGCCAGCAACAATCTGCTGACCAGCGTGCGCGAGACCCTGCTGACGCACCTAGGCCGTGAGTCGAGCGTTAATCTGGAGAATAATCCGCTCGCCGATTGGGTGCAGGCCGGCCAGGCAACAGCGATGCCGGACACTATGCCGGCCCTCAGGTTTTCTTCTCGATCACCGCTGGAGCGGTGGAAGTTCAGCCGCGGCCGCTACAAGAGGTCGCCGCGGACTGGCTCGAGGGCGAGCCCACGGCAATGGCCACTTGGCAGCACTTCGCCCATGAGGCGGGGGCCGCGGACTATGCACCGCTTCCTCGATGGGCTCCGGGGCACCGTGAACTAACATCATGAGGCGTTCCGCCAGGCGGTCGCCGAAGATCTGCGGCAGGCAGCCTTCAGGCCGCATTTGCGCGAGCAGTATTTCGAGATGGCTTCGGGAGCGAACGCGAGCTGCGAAGATCGCATTACTTTGGTCTGGAACGGCATGCGGACTGCACGCCTGAACGCTGATATCGAGGACGGCGTCTATGACGGGCGACTGGGCGAACTGCTCCAGAACGGCCGCGTCATGTTTCGCTCGGAACGCTTGAGGGGATCGCGCGCGAGAGGGCAATTCACTTCGTCGTGCCGATCCCGACGCAGATGTCGATGAGATCGAGGTCTACTTACCTACCAGACCCGGCTGCGCGACGCGCTGGAGCTGCGGCACACCGCTCCCGACATGCGCTTCATGAACGTCTCTCACGTGACCGAGGGCGATGTGGCCAGGGCCGAGGCATCGGTGCGGGAGCAGGAAGCGGCGGAATTTCCGGACTATTTGGCAGCGTGCTGGCAACCAGGAACGCGTGGTGAGGCGCATCGCACCCCAAGACTATGCTGAAATGCAGGAGCGGCTCGTCGAGGCGATGAGCGTACAGTTTGAAACCCGCTTGAGCAACTGGCCGAGCATGGTCTAACAGGCGACGCCGATGCCGAGCGGGTCCTCGGCGCCCACACACGAGACGAGATCGCCGGCGAGATCAAAGGCGCGGTCATGCATCAGGTGCTCGGAGAATTCGACCTGAAGCTATGAGCGGCTCCCGAAGGAAGACCTCTTCGATCCGCCTAGCCGCTCACCAGCCAAGGCTGCTATCGTTTCTTGGACAGGCCGCCTGCATCAGCGATTGGCGAATGATCTGCCGTCAATTGCCCTCGCGCTGCCCGTGCGCACGATCGTAAGGTGGAGATCCAAGCGAACAGTCGTATACCGCAATTCATGCGTTCGCGTTGCGAACGCCATTGAAGTCAGCGGTCAACGACCACTCATAGGCCGGACGAATAGATGCGGATCAGAGCGAACTTTCAAGTGGCCCTTGTGCAACGTAGGCTATCGATATCCGTTCCCCGCCGACGATCGGACCTTCGCTGCGTCACACTCGAATCCAGATCGCGAAACAGGCTGTAATTCCGTCGGATCCATTGATGCAGCTCGGTGGACCAGTCCTTCTCGTTGCGCAGATATCCAGTGAAGGAAAAGCTAAGCCGGTCTATATATCGTTTGAGGAACAGCGGAAGTGCGGGAATCCGAATCACCCGCTCGTGATCCATCGCTTCCGGTAATTCGCCGCGCAGCACGAATTCATTGTGGACGGTGACCAGCGACGCCGGCGGAATTCGCCGCCGCAGCATTTCATAAGCGCGAAAGGAGATGCGGTCTGCGCCCGCGACGAAGAGGATGATAGGGGCGACATAGCAGCGCGCCGTCTCCTTCATGAAGCCTATCTCCTCGCACATCTTGAAGAATTCGTCGAAGGCGTGAAAGCCGAGGTCAATTACCTTGGGTACCCGATCGTGGATGATCAGAGGGTCCATCAGCTGCATCTTGCCGTAAGTGTCGATCACATCCGCGGTCTCCGTGATGTTGGGGAGGTAGTCGAGCAATGACGGCTCTTTCAAGTTCACATCGAACGATAGCGTTGCGCCGTTTTTCAGCAGCAAGAACTCGCTCATAGCCCGAGCGATGAGGGTTTTACCGACCTGCGGGCTAGGAGAGCAGATGATGTAGATGGGGGTCGCTAACATAGCCAGCAGATCAATTTCGTTCCGTACGTAGGCCCGACCGGAGCTCGCCGGATATGCCGCTACTTTTCGCCGGCCCGGGTGGCGGACTTGGCCCCCGCCAATTCCGTCAAGTTGATGCGATCGAATTCGCTCCAGACATTTGCCAGCCAGTGCCGGACATAGCCGCGCAGGACGAAGGAGTTGTTCGCAGGTTCATCGTTCCGTCCCTTGTTTGCCACGAAGTCTATGAATGGGATGGATGCGACTTCCACCTGCTCATAGGCCATCTCGTTGAGCTTCGGTATGGTCAGCTCAGTCGCATGTTTGATGCGGTGAAAATAGGAATTATAAGTCGCTTGATCCCACTGGAAGAATTGAGTGTCGTTGATGAAGTTCTTGACGAGGTAGTACTTTGCGCCGCTCATGAAAGTCGCGGTTTCCGCGATCTCGTCTAGCGAAGCGATGGATGATCCCAGGATGTGGAACACGGCGAATGTGATCTGGCCAGACCGTGCCGAGTCCAAAAAGCCGATGTCGCGCAAGGAAGCTAACGCAGAAGACAGTAGTCCTGCGCGAGCATCGATGACAGTGACGGATAGCCCTGAGTTCAAGGTATCGAAGATCTTCATCTGGTCCGCCGTCGTGGTCATGTCGACGATCTCAGTGATCTCGGGATAAAAGCGCTTCAGCGTTCCGCGGGGCGACTCTGTGTCGAATGCGCGTGTTTGCACGTTGTTGACGCTGAAGTAGTCCAGTAGCGTTCGTGATACGGTCGTCTTGCCGACTCCTCCCTTGTCCGCGCCGACCACAATTACAACTGGCTTCACCATAGAAACATCTCCTGAGACACTCGCCATTGCCGCGCGCAAGGTGCGCAATCGGCGCGTCTCTGCTTTGGGCGCGATCATGGCAGAAAGAAGGGGCAATGAACCTTCGATGCTGGAGCTCTGCAACTGATAAACGTTTTCAACATTAAGCGAGTGACGTGGTCCGATGATGCAGGCCTGAGAATGGAAGTAATCACTTGTATTGGTGATCTACGTGAGGTTTGTGGGCAGCTGGAATGCGCGGGCCAAGAATCAACTGTCCGCCTGTGGTGATCGTTGTGATGCCATAGGTTATCTATGGATGCCGTCGCTGCCGCTATCTACTTTTCATGAAGCGACGGAAACTAACGTAGCGTCAGATTGCGAGCTCGGGATGCGACGCGGTGCGACTATGGCTTGGCAGACCACAAAGCCCTGCTGGATTAGATGGTCGTCTCTTCGGCGGAGAGAGAAGCGGCTGGTAAATTCCTGAAAGATGACCCTGAACGACCGAGCTCTCACTCTCACTCTGGTGATGAATGTCGGGATATGCGAAGGCTGAAGCGCGTTGGTGACGCAATAGCAACCATGCATCGCTCTGCGGCGAGATTATCGGGCCACGGAGAACAAGATCGAATCCGGAGCGGGGCGCCGGCGGACGGCCAGCATCGGTGGGGAAGCGATATCGGGCGTCCGAAAGAAGCGCGCGTCTGGTGGCCGGCACGGCGATCTTTGTCTTGGACACAGAGTTCGCCGAGCGACGTCCTATGGATCGAGAAGGACTTATTGGAATGAACGGTAGCCATGGCGGTGCGTACTCTCGGTGGCCGCTTCCTTGAAGCGGCAGACAGTGTACGCTCCGGTTTTAGAGCGCCCACTTTGATTACCCTGAAGATCCAACCCGGATTGTCGCCTTGTTTAAACGCGTTTGCGCAAAAAGCGGCCTCGAGAGTCACGACGGGTGTGCGATGATCCGGGATCACGACGACCTGCAGGCCGTTCCGCAGCGTGAAGTTTGGTGGTCGATCTGATTTGACCGTGCCGGCAGAGACGCTAGCCTCGTCAGGAAGGTGTAAGTCGGTGCCATTCTCCGTTGTGCGCTCGACCGCCGGGGCGGTGCGCGTCCTCGACTCCGAGGCTTCAGCGGCGGTGCCTGCCGCCTTGCCGGTGACCGAAAGCCGGTTCTTCATGGCATCGCCTTTCGCTCCATAGTTGTCATTATGGTAGAAGATCCGACACGGCACGGAGCCGTGTCTCGTCTTGGCAAACAGTGGAGCGAAAACCGGACCAATCGCCGGCCTCGCGTACGCAACGGCACACAGCGCGTTGCGCACAACGCGTCAGGAGAACTTCGCCCAATGGAGACTTCAGGTCAATCGAGCGCGATATGACGCCGGCACAACACCCGGCAGGCTCGCCCTCACACATCTCGCTCTAGAAGATGAGTAGCTTGACAATATTTCTCATGGACGCGAGCTGGAAGTCGGCGAGCAGCTCCTCGGAGTACACTGCGCCGAAGTAGTCCAGGACGAAGGTGCCAGAATAGCGTAGATTATCGGTCGCGCGGATCAGGTTATCCAGTGCGAGCCTGACCTCACCAAAGTTGATCTGGCCAATCGCTCTTCATGTGGTGCGTGTACGCTCTACATAAAGTCATAGTCATCATCATACGGATCGTTCGCGGGCTTTGCCATACTTTCGGTACACGTGGCATTGCTGCTATTGTCTTCAGTCGCGGCAAGATACAAAGGCGGTTTACCCGCTCGCTGCCATTTGCCTTCTTTGTTCTTCCATTTGTCTTCGTGCTTGGTGGGATCGAGCACCATCATCGAGTCGCTTACCTCAAGAAAGCCCAACGCTGCTGCGCGGGCTTTCGCTTCCGGATTGGAAGAGTGGGAGAGAACAAGCGGTTTGTTACCATCGATCTGGAGCTGATGTTCAAGCAAGATATCGCCCGCGTTATCGACGAGCGGATGAGTAACCCTGAAAGCTGTCGTTGAGGTGATTTGATCTCGCCCAGGAAATTGTTTGCGCCAATCATCGTTGCCCTTGAACAGCTCACTCATGCGACCTCCGGGTTCCGTTCTCAGAAGCCCGACGCTCTTATTCGCGAGCTGATAGCTGAAAAATCGCGCTTTCTCCGAAATAGACTTGGTGCCGAAGCGAAACGCGGTGTCCGCTGTGCGTTGAGCCTTTTGAGACACCCAGCGAGAGTATCTCTGCGGATTAGCAGCAATATCCTCTATGTCTGCTCCATAAAAGTCCACCAGCTTCCTCTCGAATGAAGATCTTGAGATTTCAACGACCGGCGGCTCTTCAACCAGCGCGTATGGCGGAACTGGCGGCGAACTTGCATCAGGAGAGGAGATCGATGGCGCCAAATTCAGACTAGAGAATACATCCGAGAACCTTTGGCGATCCGTGTAGGAGGAAGAGTCATCGGTCGCGCTCGTTCTCATTTCATCGGGCTCGGAAGCACGTTCGCTACTAGATAGATTGATGATGTGATGAAACATAACACTTTCTATTTGTATCGACGGGGGCTGCGCTGGTTGAGGTTCCGCGTTCATAGTAAGCCCAGCTGTCGGCAAGCTGAGCATCACTTCGCTATTCCGCCCCGCTCTTTATCGCCACGCTATCTTGAACGAGCCAATGCGTGCCGGCCGCCCGCCTGCGGTGCTGGGCTGGCATCGCCGGCCTCCGTCTTGCGTTCAAGGGCGAGGGACAGTCCGAAATTGTTGCGCAGCATCGGGTTTGCGGGTTCCGCTGCGAGAGCTTGGCGGTATAGTTCTTGGGCCTCCTGATGGCGGCCCTCGTGATCGAGAACAACCGCTTTGGCATTCAATGCGCGCAGGTCGCCAGGGGCTGCCAATAATACGCCGTCGAGCACCTCGAGCGCATCATTCGGACGGTTGCCTGCCAGCAGGGCTCGCGCAAGAGGAATCGCCGCATCGATGTTGTTCGGCTGTTGCTTCAATGCATCACGCAGAGCTCCTTCATCAGGATCTTGGCCGAGCGCGTGCGAAATGCGCTCGCGCACCGCAGGGTCGATCTCTTCGCTGTGTGCGAGGTCAGATGTGGACGTCTGCTGTGGTGAAAGGCTATGCTTATCTGGGGCAGCGCAGCCAGCGAGCAGCACAGTAGCCAGCATCGCAAGCAGAGCCGGCCGCGGCCCTGGACTGGCGGAGCACAAATACCGGCGGCACCTGATTCTATTTGATCTCATAGGTTAGTCACGAGGAAGCGCTGCCCATTCTTAGTTTGCAGCTGTGAGAAGCGAGGAAGGCGCCTTGGGAAGCTTGACGGATCCAATCGGTTGGACCGTGAAGTCGGCGGCGAGATCTTGATACGATAGAACAGGCAGGTCGATCCCGTTGCGCGTGAGAAAACCGCGTACGAAACGCCGGATATCCATCGACCCAAGGACGACAGGCTGGCTCTTACTTTGCGCGATGGTCGCATGGATCTGACGAAATTGTGCAAGCAGCTTTTCGCTCTGCCATTCATCCAAAACGAGGTATGGGCCGACGGCCGTTTCCCGTACTGCGCCGCGGATGATTTCCTCGCTCTCACGCTCGATGATAAAGGCGACCACGACGCGATGGGCGTTCGCATACCGAAAGCAGATTTGCCGCTTTAAGGTAGCACGAACGTATTCGGTGAGCAGGACGGCGTTTTGCTCGCGTTCGCTCCATTCTGCCAATGCCTCCAGGAGCAAGCGGGTATTGCGGATTGGAATGCCTTCATCGAGCAATCGGCGCAGGACCTCGGCGATCCGGGGGACGGTGGCCGTACGCAGCACCTCCTTCACCAGGTCAGGATATTCCTGCTCCATCCGGGCGAGCAATTGGCGGGTTTCCTGGATACCCACCAGGCGCTGTGCATAGCGTGTCAATGTGGAATGGAGACGTAAGGCAAGAACTTCGCTCAGCCGATGATATCCGATTCCGGCGGCCTTGAGGGCCGCTGCATGCCGTTCTTCGATCCAGACCCGATTCGTTTCCGGGTCTTGCTGAAAGGGGATGCCGCTCAACTCGATGTTGGCCACATCGTCGTTGAGCGCCAGGTGCCCGGGATTGATCACATCGCGCTCAACTGGCACACTATCGACATCCACCCTGAATTGCGACGAGGACAAGCTCTCGCCGATCTGGGCCGGGATGCGCGGAATGGTGATGCCAAGGTCCGCCGAGACGAGCCTTGAAACACGCGAAATGCTCTCTTCCAGCTCGTCTTTGTCGATCGAATCCGTCAGGTTCGGTGCAAGGAACAACGCGATCGGAAGTGCTTCCGCATGCACCGGCTGCTTCTGGGCCGCTGCGGGTGCCGGCGCCGAAGCAGCGACGCTAGCTCCTATTTTAGCGGCAGGCTTGTCGCCTTTGCCGACCTTGACGAAGCTTGCCGCAGCGAACAGGACGGCCAGCACGAAAAACGGGGGCAAAGGAAAGCCGGGAACGAGCCCCATGAATACCAAGACGCAGGCGGCTAGCCTAAGCGCCTGCGTACTTGCGGTAAGTTGGTGAACGATATCGGCGCCGAGTTTGAGCTTGGAGGGCCCGTTGACGCGCGTGACAATGGTCGCAGCGGTAATTGACAGCAGCAACGCCGGAATCTGCGAAATGAGCGCATCACCGATCGTCAAAAGCGTATATTGATGCAGCGCGTCATCGAGCGACATACCTTTTGAGAGCAGACCGATGCTGATTCCGCCCAGCATATTGATGCAGATCACGATTAGCCCGGCGATCGCGTCTCCCTTAACGAACTTCATGGCACCATCCATCGCGCCATGAAGTTGACTCTCTTGCTCCAAGGCGGCACGTCGGCGACGTGCTTCGTGCTGATCGATGTGGCTGTTGCGCAGTTCCGCATCGATCGCCATCTGTTTGCCTGGTAGCGCGTCAAGGGTGAAGCGCGCAGACACCTCTGCGACGCGTTCGGCACCCTTGGCAAGAACCATGAATTGCACCATGGTCACGATCAAGAATATGACGATTCCGACCGCGATATTCCCTGAAATGACGAAGTCGCCGAATGTGTGAATGATGCTGCCGGCGTCGCCCTCGGCAAGGATCAGCCGCGTTGTTGCTATCGTTAGCGCCAGTCGGAATACGGTGGAGATCAGGATGACGCCCGGTAAGGACGAAAAATCAAGCGGTGTGGTGAGATAGAGGGCAACCATCAGCAGCAATATGGCAAACCCAAGATTGAAGCCGATCAGCATGTCGATCACGATGATTGGGATTGGCATGATCATCATGCCGATCGCCAGAAGCAGCATCAAGGCAACCATGAAATCCGGGTGGGCCGGAGCGCGCACGATGAAGTCACGCAAGACGTTGGCCATGATAGATCCCTATTGCTTTTTGATGAGGGCCCTGCCCGCGCGCAGTGACACATAGCGCTGGAAGACCTCGCGAGCCTCGGGCATGCGGCCAGCGTGACGCAGGGCGTGGCTGCGCAACAGGGTCATCGGTATGCGGGAAGAGGGTTGCGTATCGAGTGCGTCCAGCCGGTCCAACACGTGGAGTGCTTCGTCGCCAAGGCCCTCGGAGATTAGCGTGTAAGCTAGGATGCGGAGTAAACCGACGTCGTTGGAATGCTCGCGAGCTGCAATTCGCAACAGAGCCAGACTCTGTGCGCTCTGCCCGCACGCGAGATGTACATACGAGAGCGCACAAAGCAGGTCGCGCTCCGGCCCGGAGATCGACAGAATATCGCCGGATTTGGAGACTTCTGGCTCCAGGGGAGCGGGCACATGCTGCAATCCATCAGGATCGGCCATGGCTAGCCCTTGATTAAGCTGTTTTGATTTTGCCGGAGCATTAATAGCCGCTGTAGTTCCTGCTGCAGGATTGCCAAACATTCTCGCGCCGTTTTGTCATTCGGCGTCGCCTCCAACGTTCGCGTCAAGCGCTCCAGAAGAACACCATGCTTGTCGGCGCGCAGTACGTCCGGATGACGGAGGCGTGGAACGACGAAGGAGAGTAGTCCGCGGGACAGATTGGGACCATAGAGCGAAGCCAATACCGCGCGCGGATCTAGCTCATTTGCCCCTGCTTCGCTTTCGAATAGAGTGACGCGCTGGATGGCGCCGACGGAGTTGACCTCGAGCGCCGCTTCGCTCGCACCATCAATTGGCAGATCATGCGTAACCGCATCCCGCCACGACGCGCGCTTCGTGCCGCTATCCGCATGGACGCCTCCGACTTCGAGTTTATCACCTCGCGAGGGAGGCGAGCCGATGACCGGTGCGTGCTGGCCCGCATCTAATCCCTGCGATGAGGTGCCGGGCCCTACAGAGTGCTGGGGCAGCCTAGCCATCGCCTTCTCCTTCTTTCTTGCAGGGTAGAGACTTTAATATGGCAAAGCAGCAGATCGGCCGTTGCGACTGAGCAGAACACGTCCATCCTCAATTCGATCAACGGTCCATCCATTACTTAAGAGCGCGCCGACGAAATACTTCTGTCCGGCAATAAGCAGATAAGGTTCGCTTCCGCGCCAGACGGCTTGGACAGCAATCGAAGACGGCATCTTCTCCTCTTTCACCGTGACAGCATTCACAAGGGTCGTGGTACCGTTGGTTTGGCGATCGAACCATTGCTGGATTTCTTTCCATTTTGCGACGAGGTTCGGCGCAATTGTGCCTTCCGCGGTCACAACGCCGGGGCCGCGCCCGATCTTAACGTCAAGAAGGCCCGCTCGTTCGATTTCTTGCCGCAGCGATACGGCCATTTCATCAGCAGCTCTCGGATCGAAATGATCGACGGTTGGCTTAGTGGCAATCTCGACGGCGCGCGACGACTGGGTACTTGGCACCACCGCCCTATCGCCGGGGGAGAGGATAATTGAGACGGTGCCGATCACGACAGAGCTGAGCAGAACCAGGCTGAGTGCGATGATCGAGCTGCGAGAGCGCTTGCTCGAAGCAACTGGCTGGACATCCTCTGTCGACCAGCGGATGGACATCGCACCAGCATGAATGACCGCGGGTAGGGGCACTCTGACGCTCTCACCTGAAGTGATGCTCGCGAGGCCGTCTATGCTGATATTGGCGGCGAGCGCCTCGACTTCAATCGAATCGCGCTGCGCGATGATCCGAAGGTGATGCGGTTCAAGCCCTTGTTCAACGAAGATCATGTCGGCATCGAGGCCGCTGCCAACAATGCTTTCGCCGCCCGCTGCCTTTCCCTTGAGCCCGGTATAGAGCCCCGAAAGCACCTCGAACTCGAGCGAAACAGAGTCGTTCACGATAACCTCCTGAATAACGAGAGAAGCCGTACGGCAGTGCCGTACGGCTCATCCAGATTTCGTCATTCACAGCGCGGCGACGGTAGCAACGCGGTGAGCCACCCGTCTTGCAGAACTACTGAACGCGCTCGTCGGCGACCTTCTTCTCGGACGAGAGTTCGGTCGTGATTCGACGCATTGCCACGGCCTGGGCCTGAACTTTCTGGCTAACACGCTCGAATTCAGCCATCTGGTTCTGGAAGCCCGTATCGCCCGTCGGCTGGGCACCAGCAGCGCCGCCATTTCCGCCAACATTGTCAACTGCCATGTCTACTTACCTTTCTGTTAGGATAACCTTGGTTCTGACTTGTTACGAGTTGTGGGCCGGCGAGATGATCGCAGGAATCGAAAGGAACATGGGCGTACCGCCGAGCGTGCTGAGCCCAAGGTTCAGCTCCGGGCTCTTGCTGAGAGTATCTGACTTGGGTTGTACCTCGCTCTTGTCGCCGGCGTCTTTGTCGTCTGCGGCCTTATAGTGGTTACCCTCGTCGGGCACCGAGGTGTGGACCACCTTGTCAAAGACCTTGTCCACGGTCCCGCCCAGTGCCGAACCAATGGCCGCTCCGGCAGGACCGCCAAGGTATCCGCCGGCAGCGCTTCCGATCATTTCTCCGATCATCGCATTCTCCTATCCTCGTCTTGTTGCGCTCAATAGACGACTGCTCGCCTAGATTTCAGCGGCCTCATGCTAGGGGCGCTAGCTTTCGAAAAGCTGACGAGCCTCATGTTGAGGCGAGTGGGTTGATCTTTTGCGGCAGCCTTGCATCTGCTCGCAATCACCGGCTCGCCCGGGCGTTCCCAGCCCCGCCTATAATCGGCTTGGCTCAAGGCCGGGTTGGATGGTGCTTAGCTGCGCGTTCAGGAATGAGTTTACCTTGCGGACCCTGCACAGGCGCGTGGCCTGCCGGATAGAGCGCGGAAGCGGGATAAGGTCATAGAGTTGTGCGGGTCTCAGTCCGCGCTTGACTCGCTTGGCTAACATGGGCGGCTTGCGAAAAATCAGGTTCCGTGAAGATCCTAATGCCGGAGAGACTGGTGCGCGCGCGTGCTCAACCGATCGATCGCTGCTCGCAGATGATGTGCACGACCGGCGGGAGCGCTGATTGCGCGGGGAGGATGAGATGACTGGTTGATGACCGGCAGACGTGGCGTATCGCGAAGACATAGGGGCACATCTGGTACCAGACGATTCTTGCGGACAGGTGCGTTGAAGCTTGCGATACAGCTTAGCGAAGGATGCGTCTCGCACATGCGATCGATGTCAAAGTGCGTGCGGCTTCGCTCGCTCATCGTCGTCAGCTTTTCGACAGGTATTCGGGCTACAGTCTTTGTGAGTTAAATGCGGTGATGTGATCGTGCGGTTACCGTGGTGCGGCGAGAGGAAGATCTCATTAGGGCTGGTGGTTCTGGCAAGAGAAGCAGTCGTTCGTTCGGATGAGCTAATGGTGCGTTCTCATGCAAATCGAAGCTGCGTACCTTGGTTGACTATGCGTAGCGCTCGCAGTTTTACAGATTTCGTCTATGCAACAGGAGTAAACTAAATGCCGTATCTTCCCGTGGCCGGTCTTCCGGTGGTGGGCGCGCCCGACTCGATGAATGGAGTGGTGCCAGAAGGCGCGGTTGTCACTCCCGCCTTCAACGCCTTGTTGGGACAGTATGCTCCGGCGAGCTACCAGTACCTACCGGTGGCCTCACCAGCCCTCGTCAGTTCGGTCGCCGTTCCCGTCGTCGTGACGCCAGCCGTCGTTACGACCCAGGCGTACATGATGGCGCCTCCTCCTCCCACCATGCTGATGAGCCAGCTGAATCAAAATTCTGAGCCTGCTGTGGATCCGGTGTGGACGCATGAGGTCAAGGATGGCAAGGCCACGATCAACCTTGGGGACAAGTACACGATTACGGCCAATGAAAAGGATGGCACCTGGACAGTTCGCAACAACCAGACTGGTCATGTCACGGTAATTCATGGCGATCCCCACGTTGATGCCGACGGAGACGGCAAAGATGACTTCGATTTCAAGAAGGATATGACGTTTCAGCTCGACGACGGCACGAAAATTACTGTCAATAACGTCGACTACGGTAATGGTGAGGCCATCTCTTCAAAGCTTACCATTACGAACGGCCATAACGCGATGGTTGTCGAGGGGCTCGGCGACGACAAGGATGGCAAAAACAATCTAAGGGTGACGCAGTCCAATGCTGGTATGACGCTTGACGAGCTGACGTCCGATGGTGCCCAAACGATCCATGAGAGTGGCCAAGGCTGGGTCGATGGGGCCGGACGCGCGGTGAATCAGGCGAGCATCGATGCAGGCGAACAAGGGCGCGGGCCTGGTAACTACCAGTATGCAAGCGCAGCGCCTGCCTCTACCGCCCCCGTCTTCTTCGTTCCTCCGCCGCCGCCGCCTCTTGCGATGGTGCCTGTTGCGGTCGCCCAGGCACCGACGCAGTCGTCTCAGCCGGCGCCAGTCTGGTCGCATGAGGTCAGGGGCAGCAGGGCCGAGATCAAGCTTGGTGATAAGTATTCGATGCTGGTGGACGAACGTGACGGAACGGTGCTCATTCGCAACAATCAAACGGGCAAGATCACAGCGATCCACGGCGACCCCCACGTCGATGCCGACGGTGACGGCAAGATCGATTTTGACTTCAAAAAGAACATGACCTTCCAGCTCGACGACGGCACGAAAATTACCATCGACACCGTTGATATCGGCAACGGCAAAACGATGGCATCGAAGCTGACCATTACCAACGGCGACAATGCCATGGTCGTCGAAGGTCTTGGAGACCGCTTCGACGGTAAGAACAACCTTAAGGTGACGCAGTCAAATGCGGGCCGTACGCTTGATCAGCTGACTTCGGATGGAGCCCAGACGATTTATGAACAACCAGGCTCGGGCTGGGTCGATCGGTCTGGACGCCAGGTTAACCAGGCGATCATCGACAGCAATGAGAATCCAGGCACACCGTCGGACGCTTGAGTTGGCCGCAAGCCTGGCGAAGCGTTCTCAGCTTGTGGGTAAGTCACTGAAGCGGGCGTTAGCGCCCGCTTTTCGTGTTCGGCGAGGCAGATGAAGATAGTAGGTGCGGCGGCGTATCGATCTGGATCGCCGCTCTCATCTCGCGATCGGGGCTGTCTAAGCTTGGGCGCCAATCGTACCGACAGACCCGCCATGACCTCACTGATCAGGTACCCGCAACATTTTTCGATGCTGGTCTCAGCGGTCCAGGAGCTGTGCTGGTATGCGCGCAGCGAGCGCCAAAGCTGCCGACTTTATGATCTCAGAGGGTCTCTCTGACGCCCAATTTCGCGGGCGGCTCCAGAACCGATCCAGGACAGCCACCTGACCGAATTGATCATCAATGGGGAAGCGGTTGGTTCCGCTTGAAACCTGCTGACTGAAAAGCACTCGATGAATCCGCATCGAAGAGTGTGGCGTATGCCCGCCTAGCTAGACGCTGCGGCGTCTTCCGAGAGTTCCCAGTGCGATCGGATTGCGACCGGCCGCACCGCCAACCTGGAGGACCACCTAAGACGCGTCTAGCGGCTGGTTTGCCAAGTCGGCTGCTTCGCCCGGTCGTTCTCGGTTCGGCTTGCCTTCCGAAGAGTCTTCCCTGTGCGCGTCTGATAATACGGGCCTTCACCCATCATCTAGCTCGCTCATAGCGTCATCCATATCTGACTGGGAATCGCTTATGACCTGGGTGGCGACGGCAACCAGAGCCTTTTCGAAGGCTCGCTGCAACAATGCTGCGGGCGAGTTGTCGCCGCCGTTCGCGGCGTTGTCGGTGTTTGTGCCAGCTTCTGGCGCCGTTGCTGCGATATCGGCTGTGCCTGTGTCCATGTCATAAAACCCAGATAGCGGCGGCGCCGCGAGATGACCTATTCCCGCCGTTCTAGCAGGGACAGCTTGCAAGAAGCTGACGAAGAGTGAGGCTGGATTAATGCTGTGATTCCTGCGCTCAGTGATCTCGGGTGGCTCCGCGCCTTTGGAGTTTGATGCGCAAAGGACGGTGCCGGTTCGAATCATTCGGCCGCTGTTGTCTCCAGGAACATCGGCGCGCATCGGTCCGGCTCCAGGCGCGACTGAGGGCCAGTGGATCGGATGGGCATCTGCGCTCGGCTGCCGTAGAGAGCTGGCCTCTGTCTCACGATACGAGCTAAAAAGCTATCGACGGAGGTGCGCCTTGCCCGGCTTCTGAAACAGGCCATCGCGTGCAAGTGGCTGCTTTGGCCCGGCTGCAAAAAGGAGATGAGAGACCTTGGGGTGCCGAACAGAGTTTTCGCGGATCAATCCGTCGATCTCTGATGATCATGCTTTGGATGATCCGCGGGCATACGTCACTGAGAGCTGTTATCAGCAGGCCGTTACCGCCGGATGCTAGAGTCCTCGTTTTGCGAATGATCAATCGTTCGCCAAGGAACGGCGGACAAGCGGCAGAGCAAGCACTTCGATGTTGAAGGTGCTCAGGGGGGCGGTCATACCCTGACTCTCCTGATCCGGAACGCCCTTACCCTCATCTCGACGGCATGAACGTCTCGCGGTGCTCTTAAATCGCACCGTACTCGCGGGTCCGGCGCGCCAGACCTGATTTCGCAGCTAAATTGCGATGTTCTTCTCCGCGGGCCATTGTGTTCTCAGCGAACCATTGAGAACTGTTTCACGCATTCGGCTCGCGCGGTCTTTGATTTGGCCGCTACCCCTCGCGAGCTGGTCTGGCACTTAGGAGTGGCCGGAAAAGAGAAGGGTGGCCGCGAATACCCGCCGGCAAGCTCGCCTCTCACCAGGTGTCCTGCGATCTCTGAGTCTTTGTCGGCCCCGCGGAGATCGCCCTTCCGTTGCACGGCTGCAGCCGTTAGGGGATGGGCGGATCTTCCGCATCTAGAGGTTGGTCTTGCCCTTCCTCTTCAGGCCAAAGGGTCGGATCTAGCGAAGGTGTGAGACGAATGAAGTCCTCCTCTCTCCATTCGGCCGTATGAGGCACGCCGAGAATGGCGAAAACTGTTGTCGGGTTGTCTTTGCTTGGCTTCACTCCGCTGCGCTCCAGCATGTCCATCTGAGCGCCGGTGGCTGTTTGAGGCGTAAACACCCAATAGTCCTTGGCGAGATGTCCGTCCCACATACGGAACTCGGAAAGTTCTGGCGGAGCTGCGGAAGACCCAGGTTGGGCCGGTCCCGCCTGCAATGGCCGGGCATGGGAGGGGCCGGCGTGCGACGGCTCACCCTGAAAAGGGGCGGTGTGCGATGGTCCTGCATGCGATGGGCCCGCTTGTGGCTCACTGTGCCGTGGCTCGGCATCAGACGGGTCGACATCCAGATTCTGCCATATCAGATCTTGATCGAAGCCGGGATGTTCCTCGATCGCCTGAGCGATGGTCTGCGGCGAGAGATGCTGCCGGCCGTTTTCCGGCTCAGGCGCGGCGACAGCCGCAGGCGCGGCATTAGATTATCCTGCCAACCCGAGTCTGGCGAATGGGGATGCGCTAAATCTTCGTAAGGCGGATACAGGTGTCCGGTATCAAAGTATGGAGAGTAGGGATGGCCCGCGTCCAGATAGGGTGAATAAGCCTCGCCCTGCAGCAGTGGATGGGCGACGCCCTGCGCCAAAGCGGGAGCCTGTGCGTCGCTGAGCTGCCGGTCGAATTCGGTTGCATCTGAAGCCTTCCGTGCTGCGTCGGGCTCCGGGCTCGTATTCGCCGGGGCGACTGCATTGAAATCCACCCTGTTCCTCCTTCCAACTGATGACGCGCATCGAGTTCCGCGAAGCCTCGGCTAGCTCGGAAGCACACGTGCGGAGGCCCACATTGATTTTTAATACTCGCGCCGCCTGCAAAGACAGCACTACCTAATTTCCCTTGAGCGCCTGGTCTCTGATCCCTCTATCAGGGTTGCCCCAAGCAAGGCAGCCGTCCAGACCTCGCAGGCTCATGCTGGGGACCGTAGCTTTCGAAAAGCTGACGATCGGATGAATATAGGCGTACGCCGGACGGACCGACTTTGCTCGGAGCGGTTTTGCATCTTCGACCTCACTTCTGGCCTGGACCGGTTTCGCGCAAAGTGCCCTCATGGTGCGGCGTTTCGGGAGAACCTTCCGGCCGCCCGTCTCGCAAGACCGTGCTCGAGGAACCGCGAAACAACATCAAAACCGACTCGCGTTGTGGCCTCTCGGCTGCGACGGGGCCGCGCCGGGCCTGCGCTTCCGCCACAAGGCCTTTAAGGGTCTGGTCCACCAGCGCAACAAATCGGGGTGGGCCAGAAGCAAGGATGAGGCCCTCTCCCGGAGCCGGTTTCACGATATAGCGCTCATCTGAGATGTTGAGCGCGTCGAGCGCGGAGGTGAACGCATCGAAGCTGATCGGGTTCAATACGATGAGCCGGCTTTGCGCCTCGTGGGCGGCGGAGATGTAAAGGACGAGCCCGTCGTAATACCACTGAAGATTGTACAGGTTAGTCAAACGATCAAGGAATTCTCGTGGCGGCAGGTCCGGCATTCGTCCGCGAATCCGGCCCTTGACCTCGGCGCTGACATTGACCCTGATATTGAGATTGTTGCCGAACTCCTGCAGCGCCGCAGGAAGATCCTGATCGAGAACAGTGTAGCTATAAGGGGCGGACGGCAGCGAAAGGGATGCAGCAGACGAGCGCATTATCCCGATACAGACAAAAACGCCGGCACAAAAAATTCTTTCTAGAATATGTACGATCGTGGATCGCGCGAGCATTCCCGGACGCCTTCCGCTCATCATCATCAAGTTGGAGTTTGGTCCTAGCTTGAAAGCGAAAAGTGATCTTTAGATGACGTAGTCAGACCGATCTCCGTCAGGTTTTCGTCAGCTCGCCAGCCTATGAACTTGATCGGTTCATCGGTTAACGCCTAGGTCTCACCACACGAGCACAATGACTCATTCCATGTTGTTAGGCGCAACGCCGATCTCTCCCAGTCCTGCCGACTGTCTTTCCAGTGCCTGCTCGCCCGCAGCTGCTGGCGAGCAGGCGGGCTTTGAGCAGTCCCTAGCGCAAGTATCTGCAAATCAGGGATCTGCTCTCCCGCCTGCGGATCGGCCCGTAGCGGCTTCGCCGATATTGGAGGTCCAGCGCACGAATGTGCTGGCAAGTCCGCCGGGTGACCGAATCCTCCAAACCCTTTCCAGTATGTACCAGGGCCGCGCCGTTCCTCCGGCGGTTGCGTCGGCTGCCGTGACTAATGTACAGCCTGGACCGGCTACGCAGCCGCTTTTGCAGATGGATAACGTCGGTGCACATGCGGATGTTAAACCGGTTGGAGCCGATTTTGAGTCGATGATGACGAATCTGCGAGACGTATACAGGGACGTTATTCAGGTTTCCCTCGTCTCTAAGGGCACCAGCGCTGTCAGCTCGTCGCTAAACAAGCTGCTATCGGCCGGCTGAATAAGCTGATGACTGGCGATATGAAGAGGGCTAGCTGTGGCGGCCGTCAATCGTGGCGGCGGCTTCGCGTGTGTCTCGCGATGCCCCTTCTCCTCTCGCTGATCGGCTGTAAGGCTGATCTCTACACCAAAATTCAGGAGCGCGAGGCTAATGAGATGCTCGCGCTTCTCCTTAGCAAGGGCGTTGATGCTGTCCGTGTTGTCGCCAAGGACGGGACCAGTACAATCCAGGTCGAGGAAAAGCAGCTCGCTTATTCGATTGACCTGCTAAATGTCGAAGGGTTGCCGCGCCAATCCTTCAAGAATCTCGGCGAGGTGTTCAAGGGATCGGGCCTCGTTGCCTCGCCGATCGAGGAGCGGGCACGTTACGTTTATGCTCTAAGCGAAGAATTGTCGCGCACGATCAGCGATATAGATGGCGTCCTTTCAGCGCGCGTCCACGTCGTTCTGCCGAAGAACGACTTGTTGCGACAAGATGCGACCCCGTCCTCCGCCTCGGTCTTCATTCGCCATGGCTCCAGCGCGAAGCTCTCGGCACTGTTGCCGCAGATCAAGATGCTCGTCGCAAACAGCATTGAAGGCCTGTCCTATGACAAGGTCGCGGTCGTCTTCGTGCCGGTCGAGCGCGCTCCAATCGAGCAGTCTGCCGCGCCGGTAGTTCCTGCGGCTCAGTCAGCAAGAGCGGGCTCAGCCCCGTTACTTGCGCTTGCTGTGGGAGGCGCCGGAGCGCTATTCGGCATCGTATCTTGCGTATTGCTGGGCCCGCGCATGCGTCAGTTTGGACGATCATCGCGCAAGCTGAGCGTGTTTGGCTCGCGTGTGTCTGCTGAGCAGGAGTCGGACAAAAAGTTGATTGCTGATGCGACATAGTCTGGACGCTCATGTCGGCATCAATGTCATCCACAAAACCCAATCGTTCGTTCACGCTCCCAGCCGATCGGCTGCGCGAGCTTGCTGCCTCGGTCGATCCCGGTCGTTTTGCTGGGCTTCTTGACCCGCTGCTTTCGCCTTCCACGTTGGCTCGGCTACAGCAGAGTTCCAGGCTGCAGCCAAGGCTCGCCGAACTGCTGCTGGGCGGCAAGGTCGAGGTGAGCTGCGCCGACTGGAACGAAGATGCTCTCCTGGGGCATGAGCCGCGGCGGGCTGCGCTGCTCGCGGGCAGCATCTGGCATGCACGCTCTATCCTCAAGCTGGTTTCCAGGCACGATCTGCCGATATTGGTGGAGTTGATCGGTGCCGAAGCGCATGCTTTCGCAGTCCGGCATTTATCCAGTGCCGTCGCAACGATCCCGATCGTCGATCCAGAGCAATTGTCGCGACAGATCGAATATGACGGGCACGCTTGTCTCGGCGCCTGGCTCGAAGAGACTTCATCGCTTGGTCGTATCCGCGTGCTTCTACGCTTGCCTGTTGGGACGGCCGCCGAGAGTCCAACTGCTGAACACCGTAGCGCAGCAGGCCCCCTGCTTTCCCTCGTCATGGCGCATTTGCGTGCAGAGGCTGCCGGAGCATGACGGCCGATGATCCCGCATCACCCGCGGCCCCGCAGATTCGGCCACTTGGACCGCTGATCCCAGCTGCGCAGCTTGAGATCTGGCACGATGCCGTACGGGCGCGAGCCGCTGCCGAGCGGCATCTGCAGCGGGTTCGCGGGTGGGCACGCCAGGCTTATGAGCGGGAACGGGCGCGGGGCCGCGCCGAGGGTGCAAAGGCTGGCGCAGAGGAAATGGCGCGGCTGATTGCGCAGGCGACTTGTGAACTGGCCCAGCGCAAGGCGGCTCTGGAGCGGGAATTGCCGCAACTGGTCTTCGAGATCGTTCGCGATCTGCTTGGCGCGTTTGACCCCGGTGAGCTGCTGGTCCACGGCGTTCGTCATGCGATCGAGCAAAGATATAAGAACACGGAGGTTTGCCTCCACGTCTCCCCACTGAAGGCCGACCTGCTAGCCAGTGAGTTCAAGGACTATGACGGACTTGAGGGCCGGCCGAAGGTCAGGATTGAGGCGGATCCGGCGCTGAGTGCGGACCAATGTGTCTTGTGGAGCGAGTTTGGCAATGTCGATCTTGGACTTGCCGCGCAGCTGCGCGCGCTGCGTCTCGGGTTTGGCTTGTCAGAGGAAGCTGAATCGTGACCGGGCAACGAGCGACCCATGATGCCGAGGCCGCAGAAGGAAGTGTAGAGGCCGCACTCTCGTCCTTGAGATCTTCCGCCAGGCACATCGATACACGCGCCGTCCGCGGCCGGATCACGCGGGCGGTGGGCACGCTGCTGCACGCCGTCTTGCCGGAGGCCCGGGTCGGAGAGCTATGCCTATTGCAGGATCCTCGTAGCGGATGGTCGCTCGAGGCGGAGGTGATCGGCCTGTTGCCGGACGGGGTGTTACTCACGCCCATCGGGGACATGGTGGGGCTGTCCAATCGTGCGGAGGTGGTGACGACCGGGCGAATGCAGGAAGTGGCTGTCGGCCCCGGTTTGCTCGGCCGCGTCATCGACAGTTTTGGCCGACCGCTCGACGGCAAGGGCCCGATAAAAGCCGGCGAAGCCAGACCGCTGCGCGGCAGGGCGCCCAATCCGATGAAACGGCGCGGAATTGAACAGCCGTTCCCGCTAGGCGTTCGTGTCCTGGATGGCCTTCTGACATGTGGAGAAGGTCAGCGGATCGGAATCTATGGTGATGCGGGTTGCGGCAAGTCGACGCTGATGTCGCAAATCGTAAGAGGCGCGGCGGCCGACGTCACCATCGTTGCGCTGATCGGTGAGCGCGGTCGAGAGGTGCGTGAATTCATCGAACGTCATCTTGGCGAAGCCCTTCACCGTTCCGTCGTTGTGGTGGAGACCTCCGACCGTTCGGCGATGGAGCGGGCCCAATGCGCCCACATGGCGACAGCACTGGCGGAATATTTTCGTGATCAGGGCCTTCGCGTCGTTTTGATGATGGATTCTTTGACGCGCTTTAGCCGCGCCATGCGTGAAATCGGCCTCGCCGCAGGAGAGCCGCCGACCCGGCGCGGATTTCCGCCCTCCGTTTTTGCGCTGTTGCCGGGCTTGTTGGAGCGCGCCGGCATGGGCGAGCATGGCTCCATTACGGCCTTCTATACGGTGCTTGTCGAGGGTGATGGCACGGGCGATCCAATAGCGGAAGAATCACGCGGCATCCTTGATGGCCACATTATTCTGTCCCGCGCGCTGGCCTCTCGAGAGCATTTTCCGGCTATCGATGTGCTGTCTAGCCGCAGCCGTGTCATGGATGCGATCGTGTCGGTGCCGCATCGCAAGGCCGCATCCTTCTTCCGTGATCTGCTCTCACGCTACGCTGAGGCCGAGTTCTTGATCAAGGTCGGTGAATACAAGCAAGGTTCTGATCCGTTGACCGATCGAGCAATCGCCTCGATCGAGCAGCTGCGGGCCTTTTTGCGCCAGGGGCAGGGTGAGGCGTGCAGCTTTGAGGAGACGGTCGCATGGATATCGCGTCTGACGGCCTAAGTCCCGTTCACGCCTCAAAGCTGCGGCTGGTAAAGGACATGCGGGAACGAAGCGCCCTTCGTGAATTGTCCAACATGGAAGCCAAGCGCCACCTCGCGATTCAAGCTGTCCAACAAGCGTGCGAGCATCTTGCACATGCCGAAGAGCGCCGCGCAAAGGTCGAGGCGGAGCTCTATCGGGAGATGCTAGCGGCCGATACGATATCTGTATGCGAACTGCAGCGACGCTATCATCTCATCATCGGGCGACTCACAGACGAGATCACAGCGGCGCAGTGCTTTCTTGACAAGGCCCGTGCTGCCCAAGAGCAAGCTGAGGCTGCGGCTCTTGAGGCCCGAGCCGTTTGGACCAAGCGTTCAGCGGCGAGCCAGAAATGGCGTGAGATCGATCACGACGTTCGGCGCATCACGAATGCACATTTCGAGGCTGCCGCCGAAATCGAAGCCGATGATGAAGTCTTGCTCCGCTACCGGCGAGGCCGATCAGGGCAGACGGGAGGTGAGCCAACATGATTGCAGATCCTCTCCCGCGCGAGCTAGGGGCCTGCGACGCGGAAGCCGCATCCGCGCCATATCGGCCGGCTGAACGCGCAGCCTTCACGCCGACGCTGATCCTCTCGCACGCCGTGACCTCGTGGCTTAACGAGATCGCAGCGTTGCGTGCGCCTCTGCAAACCCTCCTCGGCGAGAAGCCGCTATCTGTGCGGGTGAGCCGAACCGTCTGGCAGGCGGAGCCGGCTGCGACGTCGATGCTTGATTGCGTCTTCGAAGTAAATGGTGAAACCCTGATCCTGTCCTTGCCAGTTGCGCTTGCGGAAGCGCTGATTGGGACCTTGCAGGATGGCCTTACCTTACCTTCTGAGCCGACGCGTTCGCTGGTCCTGGAACTTGCGCTGGAACCCTTGCTGGCTCCGCTGGAAAGAATGACGCAGCGCAATCTGCAGCTTGTTCGCACCGAGGAAGCGCCGAATACGAGGCCTTATCTTGAATTTGACGTCGCCTTTGGTGAGCTCGCCAGCAAGGCGCGGCTGCTTCTATTCTCGCCGCTTGACGGTCCCGTTCCGCCGGCCTTCACCGCCCTCGGCGAGCTGCTCGGCCGATCACCGCGACAGACGGCCAAGCTGCCTTCCGAACTCCCGGTCATCGTTGCAGGCCAAGTCGGTTCGCTTCGCGTCGCGATCGGCGTTCTTCGCCGAGCAGAGCAAGGCGACGCGCTGCTCCCGGACGTAATTCCACTCGCGCGAGGACAGATCATTCTCGCTGCAGACCGATTGTGGGCCCCTGCAGAGATTGGCGGCGACAGGCTGGTGCTGCGAGGACCATTCCGCTTGCGATCCCACCCCCTAACGAGTGAAGATATAATGCCCCAAAACCAGGTGCAACAGCAGCCTCCGTCAGAGGCGGATATCGACAGCATCGAGATCACACTCATATTCGAATGTGGCCGCTGGCCGATGCCCTTGGGAACCTTGCGAACCCTCAACGAAGGCCACGTGTTCGAACTTGGCCGGCCTCTAGATGGGCCGGTTGATATCCTTGCCAACGGCCAACGTATCGGCCAGGGCGACATCGTGCGGATCGGGGACGAGCTGGCCGTCAGGCTGCGCGGCAGGTTGGCGCTTAATGACTGAGGTTCAACCCAGCATCCTTGCGCTTCTTGCGATTACCGTCGGCCTTGGCCTGCTGGCCTTTGCTGTCGTGACAACGACCGCCTTTATCAAGGTCTCCGTTGTTCTCTTCCTCGTGCGCAATGCGCTGGGGACTCAATCGATACCGCCGAACATCGTCCTCTACGGAGCGGCACTGATCCTGACCGTCTTCATCAGCGCTCCGGTCTTCGAGCAGACCTATAACCGCCTTACCGATCCGCAACTTCGCTACCAAAGTTTCGATGACTGGGTGACGGCCGCCAAGGAGGGACAGGAGCCGCTCCGAGCTCATCTGAAGAAATTCACTAATGAAGAGCAACGCCGCTTCTTCCTGTCCTCAACGGAACACGTCTGGTCGGAGGACATGCGCGGCAGCGTCACGGCAGATGATTTTGCGATTCTCGTGCCGTCGTTTTTGATCTCTGAACTCAAGCGTGGATTCGAAATCGGTTTTCTTCTCTATCTTCCCTTCATCACGATCGATCTCATTGTAACGACGATTTTGATGGCCATGGGTATGTCGATGGTATCCCCCACGGTGATATCTGTCCCCTTCAAGCTCTTTTTGTTCGTCACGATCGACGGCTGGTCACGTCTCATGCACGGGCTGGTATTAAGCTACACGACCCCAGGAGGTTGACCATGAACGAAGCCAGTATCCTTACGCACCTGAGTCAATCGCTCGTGCTCTTCATGATCTGGGTTCTGCCGCCGCTGCTCGCAGCTCTCATCTCTGGACTGATCATTGGCCTCATCCAGGCGGCAACTCAGCTCCAGGATCAAACCTTGCCACTGACAGTCAAGCTTCTGGTTGTTGTAGCCGTGCTCGCCGGGTTTTCTCCCGTGCTCAGCGCTCCTCTGATCGACCAGGCCGAGCACATCTTCAGCGAGTTTCCAGCACTCACCGCAAGATATTAGCAGAGCTTGGATGGCTGGCCTGTCACCCGCGGAGGCGCAAGCTCTCGTACAGGGCACGATCGAGCTCGTCGCCGCAACCGGCCTGAGTGCGGCCCGCGCCCTCGGCATCATGCTGGTGCTTCCGGTCTTCACCCGGCCGCGCATCAGCGGTCTGGTTCGGGGAAGCCTTACGATTGCGATCGGTCTACCGTGCCTCGCTCAGATCAAGCTCGGTCTGCAGACCCTGGACCCGAACACGCGCCTAGTCAGCGTTACCATGCTTGGCCTGAAGGAGGTGTTCGTCGGTCTTATGCTCGGCATCCTGCTCAGTATTCCACTATGGAGCATACAGGCAGTCGGCGACATCATCGATACTCAACGAGGAATTTCGAGCCAAGTTGCGGGGGAGGATCCCGCGACGCACAGCCAAGCGTCCGGGACCGGGCTTTTTCTCGGCGTTACGGCAGTTACGATCTTCGTACTGGTCGGCGGGCTGCAGACCATGGTGAGCGGCCTTTATGGCAGCTACCTAGTGTGGCCTGTCTATCAGTTTCTGCCTGCCGTGACAGCGCAGGGTGCAATGGAATGTCTGGCCCTTCTCGATCGCATCATGATGACGACCTTGTTAGTTGCCGGGCCGGTGCTGGCCCTGCTGCTGCTGGTCGATGTCTCGGTCATGATACTCGGCCGTTTTGCATCTCAGCTCAAGCTGAACGATCTCTCCCCAATGATCAAGAATCTTGCATTCGGGGTCATCATGGTTAGCTACGCCGTCTATCTGCTTGAATACGCCGGAGCTGAAATCCTGACCTCGAACAGCATGCTTGAGTATCTGAAGAAGCTGTTGAAATGAGCTCTACAAGTGAGGAGAAAAAGCTTCCTCCGACGCCCAAGAAGCTGCGTGATGCCCGCAAGAAGGGGCAGAGCGCCCGCAGCTCGGATCTGGTGAGCGGCGTCAGCGCCTGTGCCGGTTTCGGCTGTCTGTGGTGGCGAGCGGGTGCGATCAAGGACAAGTGGCAAGAGACGGTCCAACTGGTCGATAAACTGCAGGAGCAGCCGTTCACAAACGCAGTGCCACAAGCGCTCAGCGGCTTGCTAGAACTTTCGATTGCCACCGTCGCTCCGTTGCTCGCTGCTGCCGTCACAGCAGCTCTTCTCGCCAATGTCCTGGCCAATGGCGGCTTTATGTTTGCTTCGGAGCCGCTCAAGCCGAAGCTCGAGAAACTGGATCCAATCAAAGGCTTGAAACGCATCGCCTCGAAACGTTCGGCCATCGAGCTTGGCAAGACACTGGCTAAAGTGGTTTTGCTTAGTGCGACTTTCTTTCTCACGGTGACCGCCAGCTGGAAAGCGCTGGTGTACCTGCCAGTCTGCGGGATGAGCTGTTTTGGCTTCGTTTTCACCGAGGTTAAATTGCTGACTGGGATTGCCGCTGGAGCTTTTCTGGTCGGCGGATTGGCTGACCTCCTAATCCAGCGCTGGCTATTTATGCAGGACATGCGCATGACTGAAACGGAGGCCAAGCGGGAGAACAAGGAACAGCAGGGCAATCCGCAGGTGAAGCGTGAGCACCGGCGTCTGCGGCAAGAGTCGGCCAACGAGGCTCCGGTCGGCGTCAGTCGAGCCACGTTGATATTGCGGGGATCGGCAACGTTGATTGGGCTGCGCTATGTTCGCGGCGAGACCGGCGTGCCGGTCTTGGTCTGCCGTGGCGAGGGCGAAGCTGCTTCACAGCTGCTTGGTGAGGCGCGCGCGCTGCGCCTCAACATTGTGGATGACGATGTCCTGACGCGTCAGCTGCTCGGCAAAGCAAAGCTCGGCAACCCCGTTCCCTCGCAATATTTCGAGTCGGTCGCAAAAGCACTCTATGCGGCGGGGCTAGTCTAGATCATCCTGTCCTGACGCTGCGATCTGCAGAGTGCGCCCAATGGACGCTGGGATCTTGCGCGACGGGCCGATAGGCTCGCCCAGATAGCCTCTGGGCCACGGGCTCGCCGACCGGATCACTGGATCAGCTGCGGCGCCAAGCGCAACAACTTGTTCGCCGATTTCGAGTGCTTTCCGCGCCTGCACCCTCGAGGACGTCGACTTGTACCGTAGCTACAGGGGGTGCCACTCGGATGACGCGGTACTGCTGATCATGAACTAGGGCTCGGACTCAATTGATCCAATAGGCAACGATGGCGGCGAGATGGACGGCAGCCAAGAAGTTCGTGGCTAGTTTGTCGTAGCGAGTTGCGACACGCCTGAAATCCTTGAGGCGGCAGAAACAGCGCTCGATGACGTTGCGCCCCTTGTAGGCGCGTTTGCTGAAGCTGTGGAGAGTGACCCTGTTGGATTTGTTTGGAATGACGGGCTTGGCACCACGATCGACGATTTCGGCTCGAAAGCCATCGCCGTCGTACCCTTTGTCGCCAATGAGGGCAGACATGGGTGGCGCGAGTTCCAAAAGGGCTGGCGCTGCGGCAATATCAGCGTCCTGGCCTGGA
>NZ_FMAE01000062.1 GCF_900094575.1 Bradyrhizobium yuanmingense
CTCGAAGGTTTGCCGCCGTAGCTTCGGAACCTTCAGATTGACGTCGCCCGCCTTGGTCTGCAGCGTTCGCTCGTAGCTGCCTGCCCGCGTGTCCTGCCGCGCCGGGCTGCGCTCATACCGCCCAGCACCGCACAGCTGGTCCGCTTCGGCCTCCAGCATCGCGTTCAGTGTCTCTTCCACTGTCCCGCGGACCATCTCGCCCAGGTGATCTCGAATCCGGGCCTCATCAATTTGGATCACCTGACCCATGGCATTCCCATCGTTCATTCAAAGCTCCTTCATTCTAGAAGAAGCCGTCAATCCTGAAAGTGCGAAAGAATCTGTACGTTATCCAGATCCGCAGTGAGTGCTGGATCCGCGCTGATCGCTTTGTACGAAACGTACAGCGCCGCGTTCATCGACAGAAGCGCTATTCCTGAAACAAGCTCTCCGTTAAATTGTCGCTGGAGGCATGGAGTGTCGTGATGGCTACGAGCAGTTCGATTTCCGCCGGATCGCATAGATCGCGATTGACGAGGCGGCGGCGGTCTGCGTTGAGCAAGTCGACGCCGAGCGGCCAGGGCGGGTGAAGCAACGATCGTTCATGAAGCGGCGGCGGAAGTAATAATTGCCCAGCAATCTTGAAGCGCACCGCGCTCGCATAACTTTTTTATGGAATATTTTCCTATTTTCCGAATGACCGAAACCGCTGGTTAATTTCCAACCAACCGCCGTTACTTACGACGCCTTCGCTTGTCGTCGGCGGACAGCGTCGTGCTGGCGCCGCCTGCGTTTCCGCATACGTCGAACTAGCGCTATCGAAGGCATCGATGGCAGCGTCGTGGCTGCAGTCGGCCCCTCGACCGCGTGGACATTAGGCGGCTCCATCACCTGGGCGGGTGCGGGCCGCGCCTCCATGATCTCGAGAACCGCACGACCCTTGTCGGTGATGCGCCAGCCACCGTTCATGCGCTCGATGAGACCTTGGGAGAAGATATCCAGGTCGGGCACGCGGGCCGCCAATCGCTTCGTGCGCTCGCTCCAGTCCCGTCCGCTGGTCGCCAGGATCGCCATATCGCGCTTGAGGTCGGCCATGGCGGCGAACCCGTCTGGATAGCTGACCAGCACCTTGAGAACCGTCACCTGGAAGTTCACTGCCCCACTCCGTACCCGGCTTCCGCGAACTTATTTCCCCTACATCTTAGAGGCACTCGAGACCTCCTGTCGAGGTGCGGGCGTGGTGATGGCTTAGAACTCCAGCCCAACTGCTTGATGCTGGCCAAGGCTCTGCTTCACCCGCAGTGGCCTAGTCCGCTCGCGAAGCTCATCGGCGATCAAAAATGTGCGGCGTCTGGGGGTCGAGGCCTTGCGACCTGGTACCGCATGCCCATATCGACGAAGCTCCGGCTCGCTCGGGTCATTATTCTCCTAAATCATTATTTTGATCATTTTCTCACGATCCTCATTGGAGAAGCGCCCGCATGACCACCTACACTTACGTCGACAATTCCAACCTCTACATCGAGGCTCCCGCGTCTCGGCCGCCAAAAAGGGCAAGGCGAAGAACATTGCCGAAGCCATGAGAAACGGCATTGTGGATCACGGTTGGATGCTCGACTACGGCACGCTGTACAAATATCTCAGCGGGGAGGACACCGTCGCCAAGTTGTGGGGCTCGCCACCTCCCGGCGACTCCTTCTGGAAGATGGTCGACAAGGTCGGCTTCAAGACCCACGTCTACAACAAGAACGCCGGCAATAAGGAGAAGAAGGTCGACGTGGCGATCGCCACGGCGATGATGGATGACACTTCAACGTCATCGACAAGGAAAACGACGATATCCGGCTGGTGGCCGGGGATTCGGACTATGTGCCGGTCGTCGAGAAGCTGATCGAGCGCGGCTTCAAGGTCGAGGTGGCGTTTTGGGGTCAAGCGGCTCGGGAACTGCGCCAAGCTGCCGCAAATTTCTTCGAGCTTGATGGCAAGCTTGATGAATTCACCCGCGCCGCGCCGCAAGCAGCCGCTTAGATCGCTCCCGCGATCCAGCGGGCGCAGCTAGGCCCGCGCGAAGCGGCGGCGGTTCGCCACTCGCTGGTAGGCGCCGGTCACGTTGAGCCGCATGCGGACCAGCGGCTCGCTTGCGCCATACATGTCGGACGCTTTCGAAATCGTGAGGCTGAGGGCGGCGATGTGCATGGCAGCCTCGTCCGAGACCAGGAGCGCCGGTCCGAGCCAGTTGGCCTCCTCCTCCATAGTCTTGTCGTAGTTGCCCGTGGGCCAATTCGTGACTGATATCAGCGGCCTGCCATTTCCTGTCGTGGGCATCGTTATTCACAATGAAGCGCTCCTGGCCGACCGCAAGCGTCACGGCCGAGAAGTCTTTCTGACCGTTGCCTGTTCGTAGGTAAGCGACCGCGTCAGGAGCCAACTTCGCGTAGTCGCTGAGCGGAAAAACCGGAAACTCCAGATGCTCAGCGAGAACGCCAGGGGCAAAGCGGCAAATGCGGCGCGATATCCAGCTCCTTGCGGAGGCTGGTCCACATACCAGTTCGCTTCTGCTTTGAATGGTCATGCCCCAACATCAGGTTGGCGCGTACTGCAGTTACAAGACACTCACATCCATGCAGACAGCGCGCTAGGTATATCTCTGTCTGAGATACTGCCAGTATGCGTTCGGCCCGAATCACTCACCTGAAATGTTAATTCACGAGTGGTTTCAGGGGCGACTGGAGTTGATTATTCTACCCCTGCTCGGGTGGACCTCCCACGGCGACTCCTTTTTTCGGGGATGGGGCGAAATGATGAAGCAACTTGTAAAAACAACTGAATGGCGCGAGACCAGCGATACTGGCCGCTTCGTTCTTCGCTGGGCGGAAAGCATCCTCGAAACCAGCTTGATCACCAATCAGGATGGGTCAACCTCGCGAATCAGCCGTCCACGAATTCGGGAATTCGAAGAGGAGCGGCGATATTCAAACAGCCATGAACGGACCGCGATCGAAAAAGAAATTGCGCAATTGGGCGGCCGGGAGACTTCATAAGCTACGATGGCGTGCAGGTACCTGCACGCTGCGATTAACTGGTCGACCGTTAAGAAGCTGGACCGAGCTGAGCTGTCGCTTCACCAGGGCAACAGCCCGCCCCGTATGGCGGAATCTGACTGAAATCCCGCGGCGATGGTGGGGCGCGCACCATTACATCTTGGCTGAGGCGCGGAATTATTCCGCGTTCTCCGCCGGCAGAGCTAAAGATAGAGATAACTCACGTGCCTGCCCCGGCGTCACTTGGAGGTAAACGCCGACGACGCTCGCAATGGCAATGGAGATTTCATCATCCATCTGCTCAATTATGATGGCACCCGGCTTGTCGATTTCGATCCGGCAATACGTCCAATGATAACCATCCTGTTCATTCGCCATCACGACACAGCCTCCATTTGTCATCGGTTCAGCTGGAGGTCGTGTGGGCGGACGGCGTCTTCCTGCAGGCTCGCATGGAAGACCACAGCAAATGCATGCTGGTGCTGATCGGCGCGACGCCGGAAGGCAAGAAGGAACTCATCGGCTTCCAAGTCGGCGTGCGCGAGAGCGCGCAAAGCTGGCACGAACTGCTCGTCGAAGCCAAAACCCGTGGGCTGAAGATCGCCCCGAAAAAGTGGCCGTTGGTCATGACGCGCTCGGCTTCTGGAAGGCGCTCGACGAGGTCTTTCCCGCGACGCGACATCAGCGGTGCGATGGCCGACGATTATCTCACGTCGGCGCGTCTTGCGGTAAACCATGCGTTCGATTGTCCAAGCCGTCATCGTTCCTCACGGTAGCACCAGTTGATCCGAACCGAGTTGCCGCGCCCTCTCTATTGCCGCCCTGCGCGTCCTGGGGAACATCAATGGGATCTCCGTCCTGAATTCATAGTCTTTGACCGAAATACTGGGCGATACGATCCGGATGCGCCAATAGCGGCGCCCCTTGGCTTCTTCCCGTACTCGCGCTCCCACCGCGAAGGGTCAATCGTAACGTAGCGCCCTGGAGCTCCGCGTCAGATGGAGTATGCTCGGCTGCAGGGCTTAGAGCCAATCGAGCGGCAGCAGCACTGTGCCTCCGGAAAGCGGCGACGATCACCTCTTTCTCGATGGAAGGATTGTCGATTGGCTCCCTTGGGGCCTGTCGAACGATCGGCGACGGTCTCGCGCTGCTTCACTTCGCGACAGTCTTCTATTGATCCCATAGCGCTTGGCGAGTGCTCTTAGGCTCTTTTTGACTATTTTGTATTGCTCGACGGACTCCCTCCGTCGTGGTGGTGCAGCCGTGTAAAACTTGTCCCATGGCGCATCCTTCGAATCGTGCGATGATCTGAGGCCGACAAACTGGACCATTTTTGGCTAGAGTTCTCGCTGCCGAATCCCTCGGCTGGGACGAGCGATGGACCATGAAGGCCTCGAAGTTTTCAGATGCTCAGAAGGCGTTCATCCTGAAACAGGGCAACGACGGGGTTGCGGTGGCGGAGATCTGCCGTAAGGCCGGGATCAGCCAGGCAACCTACTTCAATTGGAAGAAGAAATATGACGGGCTGCTGCCCACCGAGATGCGTCGGCTGAAGCAGCTCGAGGAGGAGAACGGGAAGCTGAAGAAGCTGGTCGCGGACCTGTCGCTCGACAAGGAGATGCTGCAGGACGTGATCCGCCGAAAGCTATGAAGCCCGGTCGGAAGCGCATGCTGGTCGACGCGGTCCGCAGCGAATGGCAGGTCTCGATCCGCAGGGCCTGTGACGCTCTCGAATTTGACCGCTCGACCTACCACTACAAGTGCCGTCGCTCCGGCCAGGCTGCCCTCGAACAGAAGATCAAGGAGATCTGCCATGTTCGTATCCGCTACGGTTATCGTCGTGTTCACGTGCTGCTGCGTCGTGAAGGCTGGCGCCATGGCCAGAACAAGACGCGGCGGATCTATCGCGAATTGGGCCTGCAATTACGCAACAAAACGCCGAAGCGCCGGGTCAAGGCCAAGCTGCGCGATGATCGCAGGCCGGCGACGCGATCGAACGAGACCTGGGCGATGGACTTCGTCCATGACCAGTTGGCGACCGGACACAAGCTGCGCGTGCTCACGATTGTCGATACCTTCTCCCGCTTCTCGCGGCGCTGGCGCCGCGATTCACCTTCCGCGGCACCGATGTTGTGGAGGTGCTGGAAAGGGCCTGCAAGGAAGTGGGAGTCCCGGCAACGATCCGCGTCGATCAAGAACAGCGAGTTCGTGTCCCGCGATCTTGACCTCTGGGCCTACCAGCGCGGTGTCACCCTGGACTTCTCGCGGCCAGGTAAGCCAACCGACAACGCGTTCATTGAGGCCTTCAACGGCCGCTTCAGGGCCGAATGCCTCAACGCCACTGGTTCCTGTCTCTTGCGGACG
Source organism: Bradyrhizobium yuanmingense (assembly GCF_900094575.1). Classification (GTDB taxonomy): domain Bacteria; phylum Pseudomonadota; class Alphaproteobacteria; order Rhizobiales; family Xanthobacteraceae; genus Bradyrhizobium; species Bradyrhizobium yuanmingense. The sequence continues at coordinate 5,385 of NZ_FMAE01000062.1, forward strand.
CCTAGCAAAAGGTGGAGACTTGGCGCAGATACTACAACGAAGAGCGGCCCCATTGCGCGATCGGCAATCGACCGCCGATTTTACTGCAAAACCACGTCGGCGCATCCAGCCCGCCAACGTGATCACGGCGAAAAACTCTAGGGCTCGGACTCAATTGATCCAATAGGCAACGATGGCGGCGAGATGGACGGCAGCCAAGAAGTTCGTGGCTAGTTTGTCGTAGCGAGTTGCGACACGCCTGAAATCCTTGAGGCGGCAGAAACAGCGCTCGATGACGTTGCGCCCCTTGTAGGCGCGTTTGCTGAAGCTGTGGAGAGTGACCCTGTTGGATTTGTTTGGAATGACGGGCTTGGCACCACGATCGACGATTTCGGCTCGAAAGCCATCGCCGTCGTACCCTTTGTCGCCAATGAGGGCAGACATGGGTGGCGCGAGTTCCAAAAGGGCTGGCGCTGCGGCAATATCAGCGTCCTG
>NZ_FMAE01000020.1 GCF_900094575.1 Bradyrhizobium yuanmingense
GGCGAGCGCTTCAAAGATCGCCCGCCAATGTCCGCGCTTGGCCCAGCGATTGAAACGATTGTAGATCGTCGTGTACGGACCATAGTCGGGCGGGCAATCGCGCCAGCGTGCGCCGCACTGAAGCATGTGAATGATACCGCTGATGACGCGTCGATCGTCATCGCGCACCGGTCCGGTCTGGTTCGTTGGCAGATGCGGCTCTATCAGAGCCCATTGCTTGTCGTTGAGCCAGAACAGTCCTTTGCGCATCGAAGTCCCCCGCGTGGAATCAACCCGCTGCCAGGGAATCAGAGTTCGCTAATTAGGTACAGACCCTAAGGGTGCTGCGGACCCGGGCTTCGAGCTGCTTGCGGAAGGCCTCGATCCTGTCGAACATCTCCCCGATCTGATCGAAGATGCTTTCGATGGCCAGCAGGTCGTCGGCAGCGGCCATTCGACCGTCCTCGATGTCGGCTGCCATGCTGGAAGCTGTGTACTCCTCGGCAAGGACCTGCATGGTTTCCGGGGTGTAGCTCCGCGCGAGATCGACGATGGCGTCGCGGAAGCGGTACGGATGGTTAACGGTGAGGATGGACTCGAAATCCTTCAGCAGGACTCGACGAAATCCTCGAAAAAGGTTGCCAGCCGGGTAGCGACTGTTTTCGACTCCATGACGGTCCGTCGGACGCGCTTCAGGTCGGCCAGTATGGCCCGCAGGCGCTTAGTGAACTGGTCGGCCTGATTGCGCGCCTCGCGTACGGCGAGCGCGGCTTCGCGCCGCTTGCGGTCGGTGATCTCGGGCCTCAGTTTTTCGACGGCCTCCGTTGAGGCGGATTTGCACGATCAAGCCGCCGAATCGCTCGAGAGATCCTTATTGAGGCTCGCGAGCCGCTCCGGAAAACCAGACCTTTCTCAAAACAGAAGCGAGCCGCCGCGAATACTATTGCTAGAAGACCTACGCGCCCTCGGTGGCGAGGGACCGACGAAGACGACCCTCAATATGTCGGTCCGACCGATGATCCCGAGATTGCCAACGCGCGGAAGCTTTCCAGCGCACCAAGATTGGCTATAGCGCGCGACGCGAGCTGGCAGCGAAGTTGAGGCGGGCCGGCTACCCTGCTCCTCCCCACATGGAAGGTATCGTCGTCAACGAACTCGCGCGCGCGGGACTTTTCCGGCTTCGCGCCACGCTCGTCGGTTCGATGGCCTATCGGACATACAGCGGCGTAGTCGGCCTCAAGCTGCCCGACGAGCTCGTGACGACCGAGGATATGGACATCGCGAAATTTTACGGCATCTCGATCCTACATCGATGAAAGCATGCCCGACATCGAAGAGATCCTGAAAAAGATGGATCCGACATCTGCGCCCTCATTCTCCCCCGATGAAACCAAGCTGTTCAGCGGTTTTGCCATTGCCACCGGCTTCAAGGTCGAATTCCTTACACCAAACCGTGGCGACGAGGACTACTCCTCCAAACTGACGCAGATGCATCCATTGGGGCCGTCCTTAGGAGCGCAGGTGTTGCGGCTCCTAGACTAACTGATCCATGAGCCCATCCGCCCTGTTGTCTTGCACGACGCCGGCGTGCCGGTCCTTGTATCGGCCCCGGAGCGCTATGCCGTCCACAAACTGATCATCGCGACCAAACGGAATGTGGTTCTTTGCGGAGAAGTCAAAAAAAGACATCAACCAAGCTGGCACGCTCATTCAAGCATTCAATGCCGTCAAACGTAGTAGCGACTTAGGCTTTGCGTGGATGGAAGGGTGGGAACGCGGAGCCAGATGGCGACGACGGCTTGGTGTTGGCGCCCTGCGTCTTTTGGATGACAGTTTCGACACGCTCGCGAAGGGCGTCGCCGAAGCGGCCAAACTCGACGGCAAGCCTGCAGAGGAGTACGGGCTTACGGGAGGCAAGGAAGGTCTTCTGGCGCGCGTTTCAATTGCGAATCCGACGGCGTCGCCGACGCCGTGATGCCAATTCGACATGTCGACGAGGCTCTCTCGCCCATCATGGGCGACGGCCCCCGGAAGCCGTGAGCGCAGATGTGCAGCCACGTTTTCCAGCGGTGAGGCGGCTCGGGTTTGTCGCCACATGCGTCTGTTCCTAGCATTAGGTGAGCGCGCCGTGCGTCCGCGGTCTGGTGAGCTCGCCGCCAGAGCGACCATGCGAGAACACGGTCGATTGAGATGCGCCGTTGAGCGAGCTTGATAGCGATGCGACGGGTTTCCTGGGTCGACCAGCGACGCCGCGCACGATCGAAGATGCCCGGATCGAGGCAGTAATCGTCCGCACCCTTGAGACGAAACCGCCCAAGGCCACTCACTGGAGCTCGCGCAGCATGGCGAGGGCCAGTGGGCTGTTGGTCTCGACGGTACAGCGGATATGGCGCACCTTCGGCCTGCAGCCACATCGGTTGGAGACCTACAAGCTTTCAAACCATCCTGACTTCGTCGCCAAGGTTCGCGACGTCGTCGGCCCCTACGTGGTCCCGCCCGAGCGAGCCATCGTGCTGTGTGTCGACGAAAAGCCGCAGATCTTGGCGCCGGATCGGAGCCGACCCTCGTTCCGCATGCGACCTGGTCAGGTGGAACGCCGCAGTCACGACTACAAGCGCCATGGCACGACATCGCTATTTGCCGCTCTCGATATCGCAACCGGCCGGGTTATCGGCAAGTGTTACGGGCACCACGGGCCACGGAATTCCCCAAGTTTCTGATGAGATCGAAGTCCCCGAGCCGGGTGATCTGGACGTCCATCTCGTCAAGGACAATTAGGCAACCCATAAGACGCCGCTGATCCGTAACTGGCTGGCCAAAAGACCGCGCTGGCACGTCCATCTGACGCCAACCAGCTCATCCTGGCTCAATCAGCTCGAACGTTTCGTTGCCCTCATCACCGAGCGCGAAATCAGGCGCGGCATCTACCGCAGCGTGGCGGAGCTACGTACTGAGATCACGTCCTTCATCGAACAGCACAACGCCGACCCCAGCCCATTCCGATGACCAAATCAGCTGACGACATTCTCAGCTCCATCGAACGCTTCTGCCTACACTGTGTCAGCCAAGGCCTAAAAGGCCATGAACTTCTGGTTTAGGACACTAGATTATGCGCGATGTCCCGCGTACGGATTTTCGCCCGAAACGTCCGCGCGCCTATTGCTCCGCCGATCGCGGGCAATTTCCAGAGAAAAATGAACTCCCAATGCAAGGCTGTCGAGTGGCGGTGTGCTGCCCCCGGCGCGCTCGCGAAAATTTCGCGCTTCAGGCTACGGTCATGTACCGCAGGTGATGATCCCGCAGCTGAGGCGGTTATCCCGGCATCGCTGTCTTCAGCAGCACAGCAGCTGCGATGGAAGTGGACCCGAGGCGACATGGGCATGTGCATCGGGAAAAACGCTCTTGGTCAGCTACTCGTCAGCGAAGCGGTTTAGCCAGGAAGGCTGCGCATTCTCGACTCTTCTATCGGAGATAAAATATGACGGGCATCGGCCGAGCTGGCAAATCGTACGTTGGAGCTGCAGGAGCCGACAGCACTGGGGTATCGAACAGTTCGAGCCTGGAGTTCGGCCTCGTCCCTGGGGAACGCAGTCAATCTTTCGAGGCCGTCATGGAGCGGATGCGCTCCGGGCCTCAAGATAGAACCGCGCCGCTCGTGAACCGGCAACCAACTTCGGATGTGGCGGCGCCAACACGAGATGAGGTTAAGGCAGCAAAGCGAGCGTTGGACTGCCTGCTTGAGGACCTTAGTACTTGTCGTAGGGCAGCCACGGGCGGCCGGACCTTGTCCGAGAGGCAAGAGCTGATCGATCAAGTCGTCAAAGCAGGCTTAGCAGTTCTGGACTACTACGCTGCTCTGCCCCCAGGTTTGGCGCGGCGCATTCTGCCCGACAATCGGGCTCGCCAGCTCCGCGATGAGACGCTGGGCGCGGCCGACGAATGTAACGCCGTGGCTGCTGCGATTTTCGATGACCTGGAGAAGAGCAGACATAAAGCAGCAGCCCTGCTCGGCAGGATCATCCGCACCGCTTCGCCTGACCAGCTGAACCGCGTGCTTTCAGGCGTGGAGCCCTACTATGAGCACTGCATGGAGTGGTGGAGAAAGAGGGCATTGCGCTCGGAGCGGATGCAGTCCGTCTGCGCGGCTACTGCCGACCTACCAAGCAGCACGCCCGAGTTGCGGAAGTCCGAAGAGGCCGCGCTACGACTGCATACCGGCTATGCACTCAACACGAAGTACAAGTATCTGGAATCGCAGATCACTCTCGCGCAGCTCTCCCTAGCGAGCAGGTTGGGACCAGCCGTCAGAGACGCCCTTATCGATGGAGACGGGCGAGTGCGTCTGCTCGGGACCTTCATCGAGGATGTTGTTCCGGCATTCGCCTCGACGGCCGAGGCCGTGATGAACCGCAACGGAGCGCCGCTTGACGCTGAGCACCGCGACGTTCTGGAAGGAGTCATGGAGCGGCTTTCGGAATTTGCATCAGGAGTGAGCGGCATGGTTGCCAGCCTGACGGACGCCGGAGCGGGAGCCGATGTTCCGTTAGAATTGCTGGACCAGATAGTGGAAGGTGCGTGGCTTACAGCGGACGAAGTCATGCGGCTGCTGGCACTTCAGCCAAAGACACCCGCCACGATTGAACCGCCGGCTTGGGCTGTGCTGCCGGAACATACTGCCGGGGTGGCCGAAGGCACTGCAGCGCGCAGGAAGGGCAAAGGCAGGCGCGCAGCGGCCGCAGGCGAGGGGAGTTCGACAGCTGGGGGCGCTGAGCCGCAGCTCGCCGGGTCCGACGCTGGCACGGGCTCAACACGCAAGGTTATCGTACTCTCGGATTTGGGTACAAAGAAACTCACGAGCGCGGAGGAGGCCCGCGCGCGGGCGTCGTCGTCGGCGAGCGGAAACCTGACGATGTGGCAGGCTCCGCCCTCCAGAGAAGCGCTGACGGGACTGCTCAAGCGATTGGACGAACTTTTGCAGTTCGATCTGCCCGCTCAGCAAAGCGCCGTCTCGCAAGCGCGTCAGATGAAACCCGAGGACGCCGACCACGTCCTAAATATCGTCGTCGAGCGCCTCCACCGACAGGCCGCCGAGATCGAAGCCTGTGTAGCCGCGTTGGAGGAGCCTCGTCGAAGTGGCTTGCTCACGCCCGCGCAAGTGCCCGAAGTGCACGACAAGATAGTCCGGCTCAAGACGATGTATTCCGAGATGCAGGGACAGGCAAACTCATTGAAGAGGCAAAGAGCCGCGATCATGATCGATTGCATGAAGAGCTACGGCTTTCCCTCGCAGAAATACCTTGAAGGGTTGCGGGCGGCCGGGGAGTTGGAGCCTCCGGATCCTCCGCGCGCGTTGAGCGGCGATCCGGGGACGCTGTTCGAGATTAAGCTGCGGCCCAAGGCACTGCGCAACGGTGCGACGGCGAATCCGATGTGGGTGCACATCCATACGAAGCGGCCGGTACATGCGTGGCAGTTGGCGACGGCGGCTGACGCCGAATTCGCCGCTTGCCATGTGAAATCCAATGAACAGCGCGGCTACAATCGGCACTGGCAGAGCGCGCGAGCCGCGATGGGGCACGAAAACGTCGTGATCCACCGCGGCAAGCTCACGCCTGCATTCTGTAGGTCCTTGTTGAACAACGCAGTTGGCACGTCCGACGTCAGATAATTTGAGACTGATTAGGCTTTTCGCGAAGAGAGGCTCTGGGCTCATCTAAGTTAGCATTACAGTTTCATTTTTCGTCCGAGGTGAGCGCGGCGAGCGTCGGCCTGGTGAGCTCGCCGCCAGAGCGACCATGCGAGAACACGGTCGATCGAGATGCGCCGTTGAGCGAGCTTGATAGCGATGCGACGGATTTCCTGGATCGACCAGCGGATCAGGAACGATGTTTGGTGCGCCGGCGTCGCCTTTTTTTGAGCGCTGGCTCAGCATTGGCCCGATGACGGATGACGGCCATCATGGCGAAGGCCAGCATGATGAGTGTGACATGGCGATGCCCGCCATGCCAGGAGCGGCTTTCGTTGTGATCAAGGCCGAGCTCGTTCTTGGCGGTTTCGAAGCTGTCCTCGATGGGCGAGCGATGGCCTTCTACCGACACCAGCTTCTGCATGGAGGTGCCCTCGGGGCACCAACTGGAGAAGAAGGCCAAGCTGCCGTCGGCGATGTTGCGGCGGATCAGAAGACCCCGCGTCCATTCCCCGGCAAGGTCGTCGTTGTATTCACTGACGTCGAGATCGGCCCAACTCGAGATAGGCCCAGTCGTGCCAGCGCGGACCTTTGGTCCACCTGACGGCGGCGCCAGGCGTTCTTGGGAAGGTTCTGCGCGATCGCGGAGGCGGTGCCGGCGACAGGCTGCGGCTTGCCCCAGGAACGGAACACGTGATTGGAAGCAACACTCAGAACATAGCCTTTGCCCGCCTCGCGCAGCAGGGTTTCGATCTCGCCCGTGCCATACACGCTGTCCGCCGCCACGAACGAGAACGGCGCCCTTGCGGCGATTGCACGAGCGATCATTCGACGCGCGATCTTGGGCTGGGTCGCAAAGCCCACATCGCTCGGTACATGCGGTGCCTTCAGGCGAGCGGGGGCGTCCGTCCATTCCTTCGGCCGGTAGAGCGTGCGATCGATGAAGGCATGGCCATGCCGCGACACATAGGAGGCGAACACTCCGATCTGGCAATTGGTGATCTTGCCCGCCGAGCCAGTGTACTGGCGTGCGACGCCGCACGACGCCTTGCCCTGTTTAAAAACCCGGTCTCATCGATAGCCAGAACCGCGTCCTCATCGGCAAAAGTTTCCAGCGCGTACTCACGCAACAATGTCGCGCAGCGTGTCGGCATCCCACTGCCCCCGACCCCAGGATCGCCTGCTGGCGCCACGGGCCTGGATCGCCGGCAGCTTCAGCCCGCATCCAACTCGTCTTGCGCGGCTCGTTACCCAACAGTCCGTCGAGAAACCGTCACGCCGAGGCCGCCACCCGCTCCTGCGTAAACAGCGGACGGATGCGTTGCTTGGCATCTCGCAACGAGGAAGCCCGCAGCGTCAGCGTATCTTCAACCGACGCACCACCAATCATCAGATCCCGTATCATGGTCACCCATGGATTCAGAACTCACCGAAAATAGAAACTGTAATACTAGGACGATAGGGCTGCTGCGCCTTTCGGCTCTGGCTCCGTTTGCTTCAGGCGATCTAGGTAGCCGCGTGCGCGCGAAATCACCGCCTCGACGACCGTGTCCAGGACGGGATCGCCGCGGGCAGGATTTTGGCACAGTTCCAATGTTGAGAGGCAAAAAGTTACCGAACGGGAACTTTAACCCGGGGGTGGGGGCAACCCAGAAAGTTACCGATCGGGAATTCTGCTGCCAATACCAACTCTGTTCTTTGAAAATCTATGACGACCGGAGGGAATCCCCGCTCATCCCGTCCAGCGAAACATGGTCCTTGGCGTCCCTCGATATGGCGACCTCCTCACGTTCGGCGAATGAGGTAGCGTCCTAATAGAGGTTTTTACGATCGCGATAAATGTGTCGGGGTCATACCGCCCGCTCGTGCAGTTGGCAGATTGTGCAACCCTGCGCGAACGCTTTCTCACCGCGGAAAGACAATCATTTCAGACCCATCAACAATCGCTGTCGATTTGGATCTATGCTGCGTGAGAACGATAGCACTTTACCTGAGTTAAGTGCCGCGCGCGCTTCGCAGCCGGGGTGGCAGCCAAGGCGACTGCTGCGTCACGCTGTGCGTCGATTGGATCTGCCGTTCCTGCGTCGCCGCGGCCTCTGACGGCGACTGCGCGGAGGAATAAGCAATTGGTCGCATCCGAAATAGATGGCTGCTCAGGGAGCTCAATGCAGGCATGGCGCGGATTGACTATCCTCAAGGAATCCCATCTAGCAACTTACTTCCAGCTCGTCATGTTGTGCTTGGGACGCCAGGAAATCCGCTCGACAGCGGTCGAGGCTGTTCAGACCGGTAATTTTGCGCATCTGACGAGCTTCATCGAGTCCGCCCACCCTCATCAGCTCTCTCGCCTTGCGTTCCATGAATTCAGCTGAGCAACGTGAGGAGTTGAGATAACCAATGGTCTCTAGTCTATCGGCTTCGATCAGCCCGTCCGCCGAACTTTACTCAGAACAAAGCCGCCTCGATGCATAGGTGTATTCAAGGGCGAGTTGACGCGCATCTTCCATGAGATTGGCCGCGGCGCTATGTCCGCCGTCGATGTTCTCGTAATAGAAGTAAGGCTGGCCCAGCGCGGCGAGCTTCGCGGCAGCTTTGCGGCCGTGCGCTGGATGCGTGCGGTCGTCCTTGGTGGAGGTAAGAATTAAGGGAGCGGGATAGGTCTTGCCCGCCACCAGCTTCTGGTATGGCGAGTAGCTTTCGATCCACGCACGCTGCTCGGCAATGGCGGGGTCACCGTACTCGCCGATCCAGGAGGCGCCCGCGCCCAGCTTGGTGTATCGAAGCATGTCGAATAGCGGCACCTCGATGATCGCCGCGTTGAAGAGCTCGGGACGCTGGGTGATCGCGGCGCCAACGAGCAGGCCGCCCTGGCTGCCGCCAATCGCGCCCAGCTGGCGCGGATTAGTGATCTTCCGACGGATCAGGTCCTCGGCAACGGCAATGAAATCATCCCATGTCGTCTGCTTCGTTGCCGCCTGGGCCGCTTGGTGCCATTGTGGACCAAACTCACCGCCCCCGCGCAGGTTCGCAACGACATAGGCATTGCCCTGTTCGAGCCATAGCCGCCCCATCGATCCCAGATCAGAGGGCAGTTGCGACTCCTGGAAACCGCCATAGCCATGGAGAAGTGTCGGGATCGTGCCGTCAAACCTTGCGTTTTTGGGCCGCACCAGAAAATAGGGAACTGACGTGCCATCACGCGAAATGGCCTCGAGCTCCTCCACCACATGGTTCGACGCATCGAAGGCAGAGGGTGCCTTCTTCAATTCCTCCAAGCTTTTGCGTTCGGCATCAAAAGACCAAACTGAGGTTGGTCTGAGATAGCTCGAGACGGTGAATATGACCCGGTCGGCTTCATCGTAAGTGGCTGACAGGCTGACATTTGTATCTTCCGGCAGCGGGATCGGTGTCGCCGACCAAGCTCCCTGATCGTACTTGTAGAGGAACGCTTTACTCTGAACGTTCTCAAGGATCGTCAGAATCAAAAAGTTCCTTGTGTGAGTGAACTCGCTCAGTGCCTGCCGGGGCCCAGGCTGAAAGACGAGCGATGGTCTGGCGCGCAACGGATCCTGTTTCCATTCATCGAGGTCATACGAGATCATCGAGCCGGCCGTGAAGCGGATGCCCTCGGACGGTATCCAGTCCTCATCAAGTTTCACAAGCAGGCGGCCGCACGCGAGCGTGGCGATCTCGGCCTTCTTCGGCAGATTGAGCTTGATGGGCCCATCGGGGCGGAAGACCACATACTCGGACTCGAAAGTGCTGATTGCGCGGGCGGCGCCGGTCGCATGAATATGACCCTCGCTGTCACGAAGCACGAAGGGGGACGCCCCAACGTCGGTGGGCTCGCCCCGAAAGATCTCGCGAGCCTCACTGAGCGGCTGAGCACGTTTGAGCTCCTTCACCACAAAAGCGTAGCCGGCTTGCGTCAAAGTCCCCTCGCCCCAGTCCCGTGCAACAAGGAGGGTGTCACCATCGACCCAGCTGACGTCCTGCTTGCCCTCGGGCAGATGAAAGCCGTCCGCGACGAAGGTCTTGGCGGCGCGATCGAACTCTCGTATGGACACGGCATCCTTTCCGCCATCGGAAAGACTAATCAGGCAACGGCGCTCTTCAGGCGGAAGGCAGCTGTGACCTTGAAAGACCCAATTTCTGTTTTCGGCGGCAGCTAAGGCGTCCACGTCCAGAATGGTCTCCCACTTTGGGTGTTGGCTACGATCGCTCTCACGCGTGGTGCGCCGCCAGACGCCGCGCACCTGATTCTCGTCTCGCCAGAACTGCTCCAAACCGCCCCCTTCGAATGAAACATCTGCGATCCGATCTTTGGCCTGCAGGATGGAGAGCGCCTGTTCGTAGAAGCGCCGATAGCGAGGATCTGACTGAAGCACCCCGAGCGTCTTCTCGTTCTCGCCGCGAGCCCAAGCCAACGCGCCTGGCCCTTCCATCTCCTCGAGCCAAAGGAATTGGTCGTCAGTCACCGCCGCATCCGTTCGCTCCTTTGAAAGCGCCGTGGACGTGGCGCTAGCAATCGAAGGCAACACCGCGGACAAGAGTGGTGGCGTGTTCATGGACTTTTTCTCGGTAAGATCGGCGGGCCACGCTGGCCGGCCCTGGCGCGTCAGGCAGACGCGGCGGAAACCGTGCAAGCGCATGACATAGCGCGGCTTGCGCTATGTCATGCGCCGCTTACTGCAAGCTGCGTGCTGGCTAAGGAGTCGCAAGTTTCAGCCGTTCGGGGGCTGCACGGCCATGTTCCGTTGCCGCCATTCGTTGCCAAGCGGACATCACAGCCTGTCGGCGGACAGCCTGTGAGACAGCGCCAGCTTTTTTCGATCTTCAGTGGCAAGACTGGGACGCGGCGATGCTGCTTACCTCCGCATGCGAGGTTCTCCTGGTTGGCGTCACCGGGCAGACTTGTCGAGGGCATCATCAGGACAACGATCAGCGCATTGATCAGCAGCCAGATCGACATCATGCCAAGGGTGGTATGCATGGCGATCTCGACACCTCGGCTGCAAGCATTGCCTAGTTGGAGGAGCTTTTTCCTTCAACATGCGAAGTCACACCGATAACTCGGTTCGTTAACTGATTGCCGGGAGAATTGCGCTCGAGACAAGGAGAGTAAAAATGCCCAAGAAACGGCCTACGCTGCAACACCTCTTGGCGGTTCAAGGCTCGTGCAACCCTCGCTGCGAACTGTTCCGTGACGGTGCTGTTGGGGCCTAAGAGCAAGCGCCGCTTTCCGCCGCGGAGCGATCAACGGGCACCAGCGCGCCGACTGGCGCCGCCCCCCCTCGCATCAGCGTCGTTTAGGCATAGAACATGAGTTGATTGTATCGCCCCCATTCTGGTGATGGACCACTCATATGATGCCTTGATTTCCTAGGCCTGCGCCGTGCGCAAGAACCGCGTCAGCGCCAAAGACCTGGATTGCTCCTCTGTCCTGCTACAGAAGTCTGTCATCCACCGTGCTATGCTTTTCGTTCGGTCAGTCCTTTCGGGCACCGAGCTCTTGTCCGCGATGACCATGGCGTGAAGCTGTCGCCGCCGGCAGATCCCAGAGTATGTCCTGTGTATGGTTCAGTGGGGCCGCTAAAGCGTCAAAGGCCGACATCACGGCTCCATAGGCAGCCTCCTTCAACGCGGCATCAGCGGGATCGATCTCGTTATAGGCGGTCAGCGCCGAGGCATAATCTTGATACAAGGGGATTTGAGCCTCGTTGGTCCAGCCCATACCGAGATGATGGACTCGGGCTCCTGGTTGACCATCGTGACGGTCCTCCACCTCGCCCGACCCAACAGCATCGGAAGGACCTGCACTTCGCTTAAGAGAATCTTTCTTCAAGCTGTCCCGGCCCGCAACCTTGGCCCTGTCAGGTGTGGCCCTGCGCGGTTATACGATGCGGTTCGATTACATGCCCCTATTCATACCGTGATGAGGATACTCCGATGTGGTCGGCTTGATACTCTGCCCGCGGCACGAACAATGCGGGCGGCTCCCCACTATGCGATCGAACGAAATTGCAACTCGAATGTTTGACCAGCTTGGCAGGAGCGTGCGTCGTTAATGGCTCCGCACCTGTCGCACCCACCTCGCGGAGAATGCAGATGAGCTCTACATCGCGCAACGATTTGTAGTCGCGTTGCACGCCTCGCCTCCTCCTCGAGGCCGACGATACTGCAACTTTGCACATCATTGATGGCGCCCTCTGGTCGTGGTCCAACTCAGTCAGCTTGACTTCGGAGTCGCCTGCCTTTCCAGACATCCGGATCGCGGCTTCCGTCGCAAACATGTTTAGCTTATCTCGAATCCGCTACATCATCGGAAGACCCCAACATTCGCATCGGAGGTCAGCGAAGAGGTCGCTCATAGAGCCAGCTACGCTTCGTGAGGATTGCCCGCACTTGGTAGCGCGCAGAGCGCTAGAGTATGGGGCAACGTCTAACAGCAGCACGCTTTCGAAAATGGGTTCACGGACTATCATTGCCGTCTTCGTGCCCGGCCTAGGCCGTCTACACCGCCTTTCCGCTGACAACGACTTTAGTACCTAAACCGCTACGATCGCCTCCCAATTTGGGACACGCATCCGACCGCCGCGTCCGCAGCACGGGGATGGATCGATCAGAACGTTAACACAGGGATCCGACAGATCCTCGAGCTTTCAAGAGCGTTCTGCGCCGCGATCTCACCTCGCCTGGTGGTCCACGGCGCCCCGTGACGATCGGCGACGAAATAGAAGCACGCCCTTCAGCTGCGGGCGCGTAATTTGCTTCGCATTCCGCCGGAGCAACCCAAAGTCGCGCCTTACACTTCGCCATATCTGCATTAGGGGCAACGGCACCGATGCCGTTACCTTAGATAATACCCTGACGTCGCGCTTTGACGACGCACTAAGTCCGGGTGGATGTTTCCAGCTTTCGCATCGCATTCTTGAGATGAAAGTTGACGGTATTCAGGCTCACGTTCAGGATGACCCCGATCTCCCAGGATGACTTCCCTTCCTCGACCCATCGCAAACACTGTCTTTCCCGTTCCGACAGCACAACCTCTTGCCTATCCGCCATGAATTTCTCCTGTAGTCCAGAGAACAGGAAAGCATCAGCAGATGCCATACCACTCAGTGGCGCCAGCAAACTGTCGGCGAGGCAGGACAAATTCTTCGGCGATTGCCGCGCCATTCGCGCGACTCCTGCCATCCCACCGCAGCCCTGTCGACAGGCTTTGCGACGTATGTCGTCAACCTGACAGCAGCATTGCGATAATCGTGGCTGTTCGATATTTGCGTCAAACTCTATGTGAGCGGGATATCACTAAGGGCTCCTCCCACGCCGAGGAGTGGGGGGCAATTCTCGCTGGGGGCCGCAGCACCAGGCTCGCGAACGGAAGGTCATTCATTTGCATACAAAACCCTTCTTCCAGCCTTAGGCGCGAGGCCAATCAATCCATAGCGAAAGCTTTGCGTTCGGCGTGCCTCCTATCGCGATCATGCTAAGCCTTTGCGGTCCCGATAAACTACCAATGCTAGTCATTGAGCGGCATCACGCCGAAGCGATATGAGCAGTGACATTGGTCGCAATCTAGGTCGGCTTACGGGATTTAGGCATGCAGTATCAACCACAAGCCGTTCGGCCCACCGCAGGTCATCAATGCGCCCGGCCGTCGCCTGCCGAAATGCTTCATGTCCAGGTCTGCTCGAATGATGAGCTCTCGTTTCTGATGGAAGCGCATGATGGCCTATCCGCCACAATCGCACAGCGGTCAGGGTTCAAGGGGCTCTGGGCGTCTGGTCTGTCGATTGCCAGCTCCCTGGGCTATCGTGATGCCAATGAAGCTTCATGGAGCCAGCTCGTCCAGAGCGTCGAGCGCATAGTGGACTCGACAGAGCTACCTGTGCTCGTTGATGGGGATGGCGGCTTCGGCAATTTCAACAATGCTCGCCTGCTCGCACGCAAACTTGGTCAGGCTGGCGCAGCAGGCGTCTCGCTTGAGGACAGCTGCTTCCCGAAGCTGAACTCGCTCATTGGTGAGCGGCATCCGCTCGCCGATATCGATGAATTCTCCGGTCGTCTGCGGGCTGTAAAGGATGCAGTCGCCGAAACTCTTGTTCTCGTGGCCAGGATCGAGGCGCTGATCGCCGGGCACGGATTGAACGAAGCTATCTTGCGTGCTCACGCTTATGCCGACGCGGGAGCCGATGCTATCTTGATTCACTCGCGAAAGAGTACCGCGGACGAGATACTTTCGTTCGTCACCGAGTGGCGCAATCGGCTACCTGTCGTGATCGTTCCGACCACATACTATCGAACGCCAGTCTCAGCCTATCGGGATGCGCGCATCTCCACAGTGGTTTGGGCCAACCACTCCATGCGAGCTGCGGCAGCTGCAATGCGGCGCGCCTGCGATAGTATCGCAGCTCAAGAGAGCGTTGCGAGCATTGAGCCTCAGATCGCACCGCTCAGCGAGATCTTCGAGCTCCTGAGGTATGACGAACTCGCCGTGGCCGAAAAGCAATATCTGCAGCCCCGCTAGTCCATGGCAGCAGGGTTTGTCACCTGAAGCTTCCTTTGTTCAAAATCTGCCGATGAGTCCCCTCACCTTTCGTCGGTCCCACTCAGTGTCACAGAACTGTCAGCGACGTAAACTCCTGGAGAGGCTCTCGACATGGCAAAACAGCTTTGCCTACGGCTCAAGAACGGACACACAGCGGCTGATGCAAGTGTATACGCCGACCACGATTCATGCCTGCCTCTTTCAAACTCTGGGGTGGTCTCACAAGTCTGCGGCACCTGACACTTAACAGAGGCGCTCAGGATGCTTGCAGAACGATAGGTGGGATGAAGAAAGCGAATTGAAATGCCTGTCAATGTTCCCAAGCATGCTCTCATTCTTGCCGCTGGAGTGGGCTCTCGTCTACGGCCGCTCACGGAGCTAAGCCCAAAACCTCTAGTCCAAATCCATGGCACCCCCATCCTGCACAACGCCCTACATAATCTTGGCTGTCTTGGCGTGGAACACGTAACGATCGTTGTGGGGTATCGCAAAGAGGCGATCAAAGAGGCCCGCGGCAGCCGCTTTGGCAGTGTTACGATTGACTACGTCGAATCCTCCGCTTACGACCGTACTGGGAGCGCCTATTCGCTATGGCTGGCGCGTGACGCACTCCTTTCCGGAGATTACTTCGTTCTTGAGGGCGACGTCTTCTTCGAGGAAAATGTATTGCGGCAGCTGATCATCACTGAAGCGCCCAACGCTGCTGCTGTCGCTCCCTTCCATGAGCTGATGCAGGGATCGGCGGTCCTGTTGTCCGATCTTGGCTTCATTTCAGAATTTCGCTTGAAGCAAACAGCGCGAGATCTAATCGCGGGTGCCCCCCCTCTCTACAAGACGATAAATCTGTTACGGCTGTCCGCGTCTACTCTGCGGACAGAGGTCATTCCGGCCCTAGACGATATGATCAGGGCCGGAGCTACCCAGGCCTACACCGAGGAGCTTCTTTCCTATCTCGTGGAAACACGAGGCTTGCTGCTTGCTGCGGTGAGATGCGACGGGCTCAGGTGGTACGAAATCGATGACGCGGAAGATCTGCGTACCGCCGAGCGCATCTTCGCAGAAGCCGACTACGTTTGATCCTATCGCCCAGGGTGAAGTTCAAGACGGTCACGGAAGGTTTGTCGCTGCGCCTCTTCGATATTCGCGGCAGCCTCTGAGGCCGGGCGGGTAAGAACGGCCAAGAACCGTAAGCTTGACGGAGGCCGCAATCAAAGCGGCGCCCATTGTCTTAGCAGAACGCAAGCGCTCGTCCCGGCATACAATGTGAAAACACATCCCAAGCGATGAGGTGGTAGCGAAACAGTCATTTTGTGCCCAGCCGCTTTGACCGCGGGAATGGGACGAGACCTAGACCTTGAGGGAGACAGATGATTTCGATTTGCTCGCTTGCGCTTTTCCGGATCGAGACTTTCCTGCAAGCGACTGCTCCGCGGAACTAATCTCTTTGAAGTCGAATCTGAAGCTGATTCTTGGTGCGCAAAGTACATTCTCGCCAAATTTGATCGGAACACGGCCGGAGCAATCAAGGCCCTCTTTGACGAAGACCGGCGCCGAAGTGGACATTTCAAGCAGGCGCGCCTCATGGGGCGAAGGGCAGACGCGCACTTATCGTCACCCATTGCTGCGAGTAGTCGTCAATTCCGATGCGCCTGAGAGCTGTCGAGATCGAGTTGGTGCCAGAGAATTTATCCAGCAGTCCTGGAGTGCGTTTCGCCGGAAAGTAGCTATGCGCGATGACGATCGGGATCTCGTCTTGGTAACTCAGCGTGTCGATGCGCAGCACATCGTCACCGGCCTGCAAGTCGAGGTAGCCGGCCAACCGCTCGTCTGCCGGTACCGTTGCAGCAGACAGGATCTTACGACGTGCCAAGCGGCCTTGCGAGATGAGATTATCGGTCAGCCGGGTTTGAGGGGAGAGAAGATAGGTTGTTGGATGTTCGACAACGAAGGTGCCTCTCCCCTGCTCGACACGAAGCAATCCTTCCTGCTCAAGTCTCCGAATGGCGTATCTTACGGTGTGCCGGTTGACACCATATTTGAGAGCAAGCTCGACGTCGTTCGGAAGCTTTTCGCCTGGCCGAAATCGGCTCGACGCAATAGCTTCTTCGATGTTCGATCGAACAAATTCCCAGCGCTTTCCTTGGTACATAGGGCAAATAGTCCGTGGTTCAGGTGTTCAACTGCGTCGGATTAGCGTCAGGTCTATCGTTCTTCGGCTGCGCCAGCCGCGTTACGGCCGCTCCCCTCAGATAAAGGCGCTGTCCGTAACGCTCCCGGAAGACAGTTGCCCGGCGCGCTGAAGAGGCAACTGAGACGCTCGCATCTTCGACATCATACTGGCTTGAGTCCTCGCGATCTTGCAAAGCTTCATCAATGATACGGCCCTGCACTGTCGACGGTAGCGGCAGTCTCAAGCTGGAAAGGATCGTCGGTACCAGGTCAACGATGCTGGTTGGGACAGCAGCAACTCCGGTTTTAAAGCCATTTTCAGCAAGGATGCATAATGAAGACAGCTCGTTCGCCGAAAGCCCGCCGTGCATGCCAACGCCGATCCGATAGGCTCCATCGTAGTACACGGCGTCGGGCGGAGCGTTCCGATTGGCCGCGCTGCAATCGGCGAGAACAAACGACAGATCCGCGCTTCGTTGGTGTTCGGCCATGACAGCCGAAAGCGGGAGGGTGTTGGCGACAAGTGGAGACCCATCAGCGGCCTTACGTGAGAAAGCCACGCCAAACCATCGCTGCTCGGAAAGGCTGTGATACATCTCTGTCAGAAGATGGCCTTCTCTGTCCCGGACCCAAATGTTGACAACCCTTTGAGCGGTTATTGCGGCGTCTACGTCGGGCGTGAGCTCGTATCCGACTTTGAATCCCGACCGCTGCAGGTGGTTCAATACGGAGACCTTTTCTCCAATGACGGCGTGTCCGTGATCGGATGCAAGAATAAGCTGTACTCCCTCACGCTCTCCTTTCTCGCTCCACCAAGCGAAAATGCGTCCAAATTGCCGATCGACCTCGTGGAGCACCTCACGGGCCGTAGGATGCTGAAGTCCGAACATGTGATATGTAATGTCCGGCTCCGAAAGCCAGAGCAGGCTGACCTCCGGAAGCGCTTCCTTCTTGAGAAACGAAAAGAATAGATCGACGACACGTTCGATGGTAGCACGCGCCGGCCGCTCGTCGGGAGGGAGCAGTGGAAACGATGACGCAGTGCGGTGAACGGCCGCAGTGCTACTGAACTTTGATGGGTCATGAACCCAGAACGCCGGCGCACCTGTCTGCCAACTGCCCCAGCTCGAAAGTCCAAAAGAGCCCTGCGACTGAGATCCGATCGTCAGCATCGCACGACCATGAGCCGCCAAGACTTCGCCGATCGTAGTGGCGGTGAGGACGCCACCGCGTTCGCTGCCGAGCGTCAGGAGCGCCGAGAGCGAAGATCCGTCGATGGACCGACCGTTTGCCAGAAAACGGTTGCCGATGATTCCATGGGCCGAGCTATGTCCGCCCGTGGCCAGCGCGGCCGATGAAACCCGCGTCTCACTGGGAAACGATGAGGTATGGCGGGCAAGTCGAAGGCCGATTTTGGACAGCTCTGCGAGATTCGGCGTGACTGCTTCGTCTAGCTGGTCAGGACGAAGGCCATCGAGCACGACAACTACAAATTTCATTCGGCCACCTTCCAGCTCCGATTCCGGAGCCTCAACCTACGGGAGTAGCAGCCTGCCTGACCAGAGCTACCTAGTACCTAGGTTTGTCATGATGGTGTCACATGGTGTGAATTATATCTCGCAGTACTCGAACGGCCCCCGCAGAAAAACATTGTGCGAGTCCGCCTGGCCCTGGACGGCCGGAAAAGGTGACGGTGCGGTTTCGCGAGAGCGAGATGCGGCAGCTCGCGGAAGTCTCCCGTCAGCGTGGCATGACGCGAACCGGCTGGATTGTTGCCCTGGTGCGCTCGCGATTGGGGTCGCCCGTACAGCATTCCCCGAACGAGCATGGCGAGCTTCGCGCGATCGTTCGCGAGCTCAACCGGATCGGCGGCAACATCAACCAGATCGCGCGGGCCGCAAACAGCAGTGTGCTGCAGGGCAGGGCGGTTGAGCCGGATCTATCCGCGATTCGAGAGGCCAAATTGGTCATCGAAAGAGAGCTCGCGCAATTGCGTAGTGCGCTGCATGGCAACGCGGATTATTGGGATGGAAGGCCATGAGCCGGCGTCCGCCGCGGCCGAACGACTTGGCCTTCGAACTTCCGCCGATCTCGTACGTCTGGGAAACGCCCAATCGGCGCCCAGGGCGGGCCGAGTGGGATATCCCCGATCAGGCGGCTCCGGGCCGCCTTACGCCGGCGATGCGTGCGAAGCTCGAGCGCATCGTGCGTCGAGCACCAGAGGTGATGGTGAAGATCACCGGGCGGACAAAGAGCGTGGCGCATCTGAAGTCGCACCTCGCCTACATCACGCGAAACGGCGAGCTCGATGCGGAAACAGAGCAGGGCGCGACGCTAGCGGGTCGTTCCGGATTGAAAGATCTGCAGCAACGCTGGGAAGATGATGCCAGTCTCGACGGCAAGCGCCGCCGTGATGGATCGCTTTCGATCAACATCATTCTGTCGATGCCGGCTGGCACCGATGCTGTCGCTGTCAAGGATTCCGCTCGGGCATTTGCCATCCAGACGTTCGGCTGTAATCACGACTACGTCTTTGTCCAGCATCTCGACGACAAGCATCCCCACGTGCACTTGACGGTTCGGTCCCTCGGCCACGACGGCAAGCGCCTCAACCCGCGCAAGGCGGATCTGCAGGCGTGGCGGGAACGGTTTGCTGGCGAACTCCGGCTGCGCGGGATCTCGGCGGAGGCAACGCCGCGGCGAACCCGCGGGCGAGTTCGAAAGGGCGACCGCGGGGCAGTCCTCGCCATGCGCAAGCGAAAGATCACACCTGATGTCGATCAGCTCGCCCGGAAGGAGGTGCTTTCGGAGGTGAGGAGTAGCAAGACTGCCAAACATCCTTGGGACGAACAGATCAAGTCACGTCAGGACGCAATCCGGCGGCGTTATCTTGACTATGCAGCCGAGCTCCAGCGATCTGGAGTGCCTGCAGATGTTGAGTTAGCTCGCCAAGTTCGGCAATTCGTTGACGACATGCCAGGTATCGAAACTCGCCGGCATGCGCTGAAGAACGAGCTTTCGGAGCTGGCCAGTAGCCGGCGGCGAGACGTTAAACAGGACGTTCATGCAGAGGGGCGTGACAAAACACGAGGCGATGAGCCGATCAGAGGCGAACGGGGGAATCATAGAACTTAGGCACGGAGGGCGAGTTCCTCCCCGCCACCAAAACGTCAGTCAAAGCAATTTAAATAGCGCTGCCGCACCTGTGTGAATCCTTGCGGCCGCGCTGTAGCAACGTAGCGTTAAGGTTGAACTCGGATTGTAATCTAATCCTCGGAACGGCTGCGACCCTGGGCTACTTCGGATTCACGGCATCGCGCCTAGATGCCATCAGCGGCTTTGCCGTCCCGCTCTGATCAGTCGCGGCAAAGGTGACCGGCCAACAACTAGCAGGCGCAGTTCGCGCTGTGGGGCCTTCGGTGGCCAAGGTCAAGAGTACCTGAGCGAGAAATAGCGCCGCCCTCGAAGGGCGGTTTGGTGTCGGCATCAGCATGCACGCGCACCGCACAATCCTATCTGCCAGCCTTCCGTTCTGAAACCAGCCATTCTGCGAGGGGATCGCTCGATGCGGCCTCCCCGGTAGGCAGACCGGAAGCCCGGTCCAGATACCAGTCAATCGCCTTGCGATCCCAACGCTGAGTGCCGGGGATAGCCTCCGGCACCAAGCCCTTCTTAACCCACGTGTTGAACGCGTCCTTGGAGCAGCCACAATAGGCTGCCGCACTGGCCTTAGTGAGGCCCCGAGGTGCGATCTGATCGGCTCGTAGTATCCGCTCCGAACGTCTCAGCTCTGCGGGCGAAGGTTTGTCACGCTGATGATCACCGTCCATTTGGACCTATGGTAGAAGTTAGCGGCAACGTGACGGCGCCCCGAAGCGTTGGAGGTAGAGCGCTGTCCCTAGCACGCCCCGCCAACTTCAGCATGGCCAGCCTCAAGCGGCAGAAGCTGACGGCGGAAAGTATCGTCCGGAAGGCCCATGGCGCAACTACCAGAACCGGTTGCTGCCAGGCGCTTGGGCGATCAGTCTCAGTGACCGGAAGCAACGCGGGCGCGGCTCGGCGCCAGGTCAGGATAAGAATCGGGCGTTGTCCCTACCGCGCCCGCGCTGCGATTGAGATTAGCGGTGACGTGACTCGGCGCTCTAGCCCCCTCGCGTACACCGGGGAGGCGCTGTCCCTGCCAAGCGCCGCTAAGCTCAATGGCTGAGTATTCGGGCTAGCTTTCCAAAAGCTGACAAGGACCCGCGCGGAAAAATCTACAAATGAAAAGCGGCCCGTGTGGGCCGCTTGCCGTAGACGTTCAGGCCGCAGACAAAAGCCGTTCGGCCCGCTTACGATCAGCGGCAGCCGCACCACGACGACGGGCCGGATCGGCGCTCAGCCGATCTATTGCACGCTTACGGCTGATCGGCGTTACGACTTCACGCCCTCCAGGCTCCATCTATTCGACCAAATAGAGCTTGCCGTTCGGTTTGCGCATCAGGCGAGAGCGACTTTCGTACCAAGCGCCACTTACCGGGCCGCGATCAAGGCTGATGCGCGTCACGATAGCGGCATCGCTTGCGGTGTCGGAGACGATCTTCGAATTCGAGACGTTGCGGATGGCTTCCATTTTTATTCCCCTACAGGCTTCTGAAACGCCGCAGACACTGGATGAAGCCTCCGTGGCGGCGGGAGGTTCAGAACCTGTAGAGGACAGGCGAGCTAAGCCTTATATCGCTGCCCTCCCGCCATGCGGAACGTCGAACGGAAATCCGGACACAAAAACAGCGCCATTCGAACGTTCGGCGCTTTGGGCGCCTCCAAAAGGGGTTCTGAAACCTTTTCTGCCAACACCAATCCAATATAACACTGATTTTTCTCGCATTTTGTAAGCTGACATTCCTTACAAAACTAACGACGTTGCGACCCTCAGCCTGGATGCCAAGACTGCGCGGCGCTCAGCCTGTCAGTCTCGGAGCACGATCAGAGCGGCGCGAACGGTGCGCTGATCTCACCGTATCTCTGCTTCAGTTGCCACAATCTGTGAAGGCCGAGCGCTCGCTCAAGCATCGGCTCGCCGCAGCATTTCATCACGACCCCTAATGGCGCGAGCCGGAATGTCCTGCGTCAGCCGCCAAGCCAGGAATGGCAACCCGACTTCGGGCAGCTCATCCGTCAAGCGCAGGACGTTGATTGCCACATTTCCTCAACTTCGCGAGTGCATGCGCGAGGACATCGGGAGTGTCAGTCTCGACGGCCGCAGTGCGAGGCGCGAATTGCAGTTTGACTACACTGCTCACTCTACGCTCCTGCCGAGCCGAACGACCTTGACTTCGATACGCGCAACGCTGTCAGACTTGATGTCTGTTACCTCGAAGGCTTCACCGGTGCGAATGAGCGTGATGCGATAGCTTTGCAGCAACGGCCACGGCAGCGCCTTGTGATCGAAAGTGAAGATGGGGACGCTTGTGGTTATGAGCGGCTCAGCGAATGGCCGCGCGAATGCACCTTTTTATCGCCCATCACCACAGTCTCGGGCTTCGCAATGAATACTGCGATAACCCTCGCAGCTCTGTCAGGCTGAGGCTCTCCGGGAAAGTTGGGCCTCCCAGCATAACCAGAACGGGTTCGCCCATATTGTCGTCAATGGCTGCGCTGACACGCTGGAGGCCTGCGCGCCACGTTTGTGGGAATAGCATCGTCATTCTTGTGATCCTGTGGGCGGCCCTTGTGTGGACTTAACCGAATTGTCGCCAAGTCCCTGCATTCCCGTGCCGAGCTGGCCGTTGAGTTGAACGCGTGAAGCCGCTTCGGCCCGAGCCACAACGGCTTGGAGGTATGCGGACGGCTCGACGGTGACCGTGATGTTCTGATGCATCTCAGCCTCGCCGCTCACAGTCCCGTGGACTTCTTGCCGTGGCCTCATCCCTGGGAGGGCCGCGTTGAGCCCGCAATGATGGAGTCCTGCAAGCCCTGAGACTGAATGCCCGTATCGGCTGAAGGCAGCCGACCGATGTCCGGCCTCAGGATAGCATCAGGACGCAGCACTCTATAGATTTTTCGACAATCCGCGCGTCACCGAACACGGCGTGATGGCGGGACATTTCGCTGCGACTGCAGCGCGTTCAAAGCCCGCGAAGGGCCTGTCCTGATCCTGCAGGATACGACCGAGTTCATCTACAGTCGCCCGGCAACATCGGCTACACAAAGACCATCAATGCTGGGCGCTATAAGGCCGGACAACCCACCACCCACACCTTGTGCGGCGTGTTGACGCATTCGAGTCTGGTCGTCACCACCAGCGGAACTCGACTCGGCCTGTCCGCGGTAAAGTTTTGGACCCGCAGCAAGTTCAAAGCAACAGCTGCGCTCAGGCGGCTCGTGAACCAAACGCGCGTGCCGATCGAGACAAGGAAAGTTATCGCTGGCTCGAGAATTTGCGTCAGTCCATCGCGCTTCTGGGCTCGCCCGAGCGCTGTGTGCACATTGGCGATCGCGAAAGCGATATCTACGAACTCTTTTCCCTGGCGCAGGATCTCGGGCGCGGTTTCTTGTGCGCGTTCAGGCCAATCGGCTGGCTGAACCAGCGTCGGAGGCCTCGCCGACGAATGCGGCCATCGCGTGTTCGCTCAACTTGCCGCGGTCCCTTGGTCCGGCCGCCACCGGGTCGCGAATTGGCGGTGAAGATGGCGAAACTGCTTTCTTGCAGATCAAATTCGCCTCGGGGAAAACATTGCCGCCAATCAGCAAGCAAAAGCGCTAACCGCCGCAAACGCTCGTCTATATTCATGCCTTGGTGGTCGACCCACCGTCGAATCGTGACCCGATCGACTGGAAGCTCGTAACCAATTTGCCTGTCGACGACTTAGCAGCCGCCGTCGAAAAGCTCGACTGGTACGCCTCGCGCTGCAAGGTCGAGGTGTTCCACAAGATCATGAAATCTTGGTTGCCGCGCTGAGGACGCGAGATTGCAGACGGCCGAGCGGCTGGTAACGCTTCTCGCTTTCGCTACGGTTGTCAGCTGGCGCATTTTTTGGATCACTATGTCCGCCCGCGCTCAACCGGATGCGAGACCCGAGACTGTCCTATGCCCGGCGGACATTGAAGCACTCGACCGCATCGATGCGGCGCGTTCCAAACCGCGCATCCTTCGCCGAACGCTCGCAACTTACTTTTTGCAGATCGCCGTGCTCGGCGGCTATCTCGCCCGCACACGTGATCCTCCTCCAGGAAACATCGTCGTTTGGCGAGGACCAAGTTGCAGGATGTCGCCGTCGGCATCGCTATCGGGGCACCCCGAAGATGTGGGTAATTGAAAGCCTCACCGGATGCTTACTCCGATAGTCGCCACCTGGCGACAGCTTCGTCGTCAGCTTACAGACAGGTAAGTGCTTCAGAGGTTACAACGTATCGTAGTGGACTGAGTCTACTCAGTCCTGGCAAGGGAGTATGGAATGGATCCTTTTGAGGCAGGACCGATTCTGCGCGGCGATGGGATCTCTTCGAACGAACAAGAGGGGCAGGAAAACGAGGCCGGGGCGCAGTGGGACGGAGTGCTGACAGGCTATGACGTGGCAGATTCAGCTCATGCGGAGGATGACCAAGACCAGACGGTTGAAAATTGGGCTGCCGAACGGGACGTGGGCCCGCTCGAGGATCGAGAAGAAGCCCTAACGCGATTAAATCTTTCTGAGTTCAATCAACATCTCGATCTCGAATCGTTGTCCCTGACCAGTTTGCCCAGATTTTCGACCGATCTCAGGCGGATCGACGTTCCCTTCAATCGGCTAACCAGGCTGCCCCATACCCTGCCCGCCACCCTCGAGTCGCTCAACGTCGGTCACAACCAGCTGACCAACTTGCCCACCCTTCCGGCCGTGCTCGCTTATCTCGACGCGAGCAACAACCGGCTAGCGAACCTGCCTGACGCCATCCTCCCGCGCTTCAGTTTCTCGATGTCAGCCACAATCAGTTGCAGAATCTGCCGGAGGTCCTCCCTGCCACGCTCGAGAGGCTCCGCGTTAGTGGCAACCGCTAACCAGGTTACCCGAGGCGCTCCCACCCGGGCTCGAATTCCTCCTAGCTGACTATAACCAGCTAACCAGCCCACCCGAGAACCTACTGACGCAGTTGGGCGCTGATGCCAACGTAGATCTGTCTGGAAATCCGCTGCCGGATCAGGTGCTGACGAAGCTGCATACAGCCGTAATGCCGCGGACTATACCGGTCCATCCGTCATACTTCCGGGCAACCACGTGAGTGCACTATCCTCGATGAACAGGACCATACTCTCACCGAAGCCGTCGCAGACTGGCTCAGGGGCAATCCAAAAGACGGCGATCCGGAGGTGCTGGCCGCTTGGCGGACCTCTGCAGAGGAGCCGGGCGCTGAAGAGTACGCGCTTTTCCTCGGCAAGCTGTTCGAGTCCGTCAACTCTGACAATCAGGAATTCCAGCAGTCGGTGGCGAATGATCTACGCGAGGCGGCGAAGAACCCGCAATTGCGTGCGCAGTATTTTCAACTGGCCGCCGATGCCAACCAGACCTGCGAGGATCGCAGAACGTTGACTTGGAACGGCAAACAGCACGTCTCATCGCAGACGTGGAGAACGGCGTCTATGACGATAGGGCGCGGCCTCCCGATCTCATCGATCTGGGGCCCGTCATGTTCCGCGTGGATGCTCTGGAAGGGACCGCGCGCGAGAAGGCTCACTCGCTCGGCTCCGTCGGCAGAGCCGAAAACATCGATACCATCGAGGTCTATGTTGCTTATCAGAACAAGCTACGCGAGCGGCTGGGACTGCAGCACGTCGCACCTATGCGCTTCTTTGAAGTTTCCGGCGTCACCGAGGCTGACGTTGACAGTGCAGAGATAACCGTGCGGAGTAAGGAAGCGGCGGAATTTGCTGACTATTTGGCGACGGACTGGCAACCTTGGGACGATGTGGTTTCTCGCATCGCCCCTGACGACCATGCTGCGATGCAGGACCAACTCATTGATGCAATGGGCGAAGAGTTCGACAACAGACTGGAGCAACAGCTCGGCGACAGAGGCTTGAGTGGAACTGAATCTGATCTCGTCGAGGATGCCAAGCGAGAATTAGGTGCCGAGGTCCGTAAGGAAATTGCCCGCGAGATCAAGGGCGCTCTAAGGGATAGGGTGCTCAATGATCACGGCCTCCGGCTGTGAAGCAGCCTTTGTTAGTTCGCACGAGGCATAGCGCTGTACGTCAGGGCTGCGGAGCGCCGGCCTAGACGCCGGCGCATTGCTCAGGTCAGCTGCTAAAATGCGTGCACGTAGCGGCGAGAGTCGGACTCCCTTCCCCGATGCCGCAACTGCGCGAAGACCGCCGTAAAACAGGGAGCCCAAAAAGGCCGGGCTCGATTCTGTGACCACCGCCGTGTACCACCGATTCGGCCCGCAACGCGGGTAAGCATCAGAACAGCGAGGCAGCCATGGTAAAACCGTTCCAGTCCAAGACCCATATCGGCAATCATCTGCTGCATCCGGAAACCCTGATGCTGACCTATGGCTATGATCCGCAATTGTCGGAGGGCGCCATCAAGCCGCCGGTCTTCCTGACCTCCACCTTCGTGTTCAAGACCGCCGAGGACGGGCAGGACTTCTTCGACTACGTCGCCGGCCGGCGCGAGCCGCCGGAGGGCATGGGCGCGGGCCTGGTTTATTCACGCTTCAACCATCCCAACAGCGAGATCGTGGAGGACAGGCTCGCGGTCTACGAGCGCACCGAGAGCTGTGCGCTGTTCTCATCTGGCATGGCGGCCATCGCAACCACGATCCTGGCCCTCGTCCGCCCCGGCGATGTCATCCTGCACTCGCAGCCGCTCTATGGCGGGACGGAGACCCTGCTGACGAACACGCTTGCGCGCCTGTCGATCGGTGCCGTCGGCTTTGCCAGCGGAATCGACGAGACGGCAGTCAAGCAGGCCTCGGAGGAGGCCATGGGCAAGGGGCGGGTTTCGATGATCCTGATCGAGACGCCCGCCAATCCGACCAACGGCCTCGTCGACGTCGCAATGATCCGCCGCACCGCCGAAGCCATCGGCAAGGCTCAGGGACACACGCCCGTCATCGCCTGCGACAACACGCTGCTCGGGCCGGTGTTTCAGCGACCGATCGAGCACGGCGCGGATCTGTCGCTGTATTCGCTGACCAAATATGTCGGCGGCCATTCCGACCTGATCGCGGGCGCTGCGCTCGGATCGAAGGCGATCATGAAAGGTATCAAGGCGCTGCGCGGCGCCATCGGCACCCAGCTCGATCCGCATTCCTGCTGGATGATCAACCGTTCGCTCGAGACGCTCAGCCTGCGGATGGAGAAGGCCGATGCGAATGCGCGGCTCGTGGCGGACTTCCTGCGCGACCACCCGAAGGTCGCCAGGGTGCACTACCTCGGTCACCACGAGCAGGGCTCGCTGTCCGGCCGTGTGTTCGCGCGGCAATGCCTGGGTGCGGGCTCGACGTTCTCGTTCGACATCGTCGGCGGCAAGGAGGCGGCGGTGAAATTCCTCAACGCGCTGCAGATCCTCAAGCTGGCGGTGAGCCTTGGCGGCACGGAATCGCTCGCAAGCCTGCCGGCGACGATGACCCATTCCGGCGTTCCCGCCGACATCCGCCAAAAGATCGGCGTGCTCGATTCCACGATCCGGCTGTCGATCGGGATCGAGAACCCGTCGGATCTGATCGCGGACCTCGCGCAGGCGCTGAACGCGGCTTGAGCGAGGGAATCAAAGCGGATTGGACGCGCGGCACGCTGACATGATCGCCGCGGCGGCCTCATTGCTCTGCGCGCAAGGGAGCTGCCGCACGAGCCAGACGTAATAGCCCTTGCTGGGATGCGTTTAGCAGGGAATCGCCGGCAGGCCGTCAATCTCACTCGATTTCGAACCATTCGGAGACGGCGCGACCGGTGGGCCAACGAACGAAATCAAACTCGCAATTGCCGCTCGATCCCGTGCCCGAACCGCGATCACCGTGCTCCTGCTTTGCATCTAGTTGAAGCAGTTCAGCCTCGACTCACGCCAGGGGTCCTTGCCAGTTCTTGGTTGGCCAAGGCGTCGATATGTAGCGTCGTCGGGATGAGGAGCCAAGTCTCGGCGCCCCAGACCTGGGGCGCCGGCACCGACTCCTCCAAGTTGACGGCCTGTTGTTTGCCTGGAGCCATGCGGCGCCCCTGAGTAATCATTGTGCCCTGGGGAACAACCCCGAGCCTCTGAACGGCTGCGAAGTCGTCGAGAAGGACGTGTTCTTCAGCGAGCATTCGGAAGGCCCGAACGCGCTGGCGTCCCTCGCTTTCCACCAACTCGCCCCTGCAAGGCACTCCACGGATCTCGAAATAGGTCGGGCGCCCGACTTCGGGCATGAGGCGCGGGCCTTCGAGGGCGCGGACAAGGTAATCGGGCAGGAATCGCTCCCGGTGCGCCCATCGGCCCCGAATCAAGTAGCTAAGATCGACTGTACCTTCGTCGGGGGGCGCGGCCCTGACGATTTGCGGGGGGCGATAGAGGGGCTGGGATGGACCAGCTTCGTTTATCCCGCCAGCGCGCGGGTGATGGATCAGGCGAACATCCATGGGGCCTTGCGGCCCGACAGTCGCGGAATAGCGCTCCCCATTGATCGCAAACTGACTTGGCCCGAACTGGTTTGACAGCAGATTGATATTGCTCAACACGTCGATCAACACGTCTGAAGCCGCCCTGGAGCCGTGGCGCCAGTCGGCGCCAACGATCGCTCCGATATCCCGCAGCTCCGGAGCCGCCCCGGGGTCCGAATATTTTGAGGCCTTCATCGGTATCCGCTCCTCCCAGCCGAGGGGATTCGGCAGCGAGAACTCTCTAGCCAAAAATGGTCCAGTTTGCCGGCCTCAGATCAGCACCACCCGGATCGGGGATTTCGAAATCGGCGGCCTCGCGGAGGTTCGTCGCGCTGTCGGCGGCGCGGCTGGCCGACTTCATGGCTGCCGATCTGTCCGCGCTCGACCTTCTGGTGGTCCAAATCGACGGGCTGCATCTCGGCGACGATCTCGTGCTGGTCGCCGCGATCAGGGTTGACGGCGAACGCAACAAGCATCCGCTGGCGCTGGTGGAAGGGTCGACCGAGAATGCGGCAACGATTCAGGCCCTGCTGACAATTTAGTCTGCGCGGGCTCGCCCCGACAGTGCTAAGGCTGTTCATCTCATCGTCGATGGCACGAAGGCGTTGTCGAAGGCGATCCGCAACCACCTTTGGTTCGGCCGCCCCGATCCAGCGCTGCCAGATTCACAAGGCGCGCAACATCATGGAACGCCTCCCGAAACAGCATCCTGCGGCCACCCGTCGGGTGCTGCGCCAAGCCTTGGAGGTCGATGACGCCGCAGGCTGAAAAAGTGATCCGCAATCTCGCGCGTCGTCGCGACCAGCAATGGCCCGGCGTCGCGGCGAGCATCATCGAAGGCCTCGACGAAATCCTGACCGTCGTCCGGTTGAAGCTGCCGAAGGAGCTTCGTCCATCGCCGAGAACATGATGGGCACCATTCGCCGCGTCACGCGCAACGTCAAACGCTGGCGGGGTGCCGGTATGGCCTTGGGATGGGTCGCGGCCGGCATGATCGAGGCCAACAAGGGCTTCCGACGATTGAAGGCACGTAAGCAATTGGCGATTCTGGGTGCAGCCCTTCAAACTCACCACGATCGCATGACGATCAAGCCCGTTGCCCACGTCACGAGGGCCGCATAACAGTCGTTTCGGAAATGCCGGCCCGACGTAGTTCAACATTGATCGGGACATCCCCCCGCAACAGTTCCGAGGGTCACTTTACCCGGTCCTCCCTAACACCGGCGCAGTGCGGGGAAACGAAGCGCTCGAGCTCTCTAGCGACAGACTCTGAAACTCTTTACGCACCCGCGCAATTACGCAGACATGGAGAAAACCGGAAGATGGGATTGAGCCGAAGGGAATTCGCAGGGGCGGAGGGCTGCAGTGAAGGTGCGGTCAGATATGCCTTGCGCCAAGGGCGTTTAGCGGCGCGGCCCGATGGCACGCTCGATCCATCTCAGCTCGGTCGGGCGGTGGATGCGAGACTCCTCGGGACAGAGGCCCTCGGCGTATTTCTTCCGGTAGTCGATGCCACCGAAAGGATACGGAGACGATCGGGATCGCCGCCACCTTCCATGGAAGTGGTCTGTGGAGGTGGCGATCCTCCTCAGTATCTTGGTCTCTCGAAAATGGGCGATGTTGATCCGATCGGCCTGATAGAGATCTGCGACGACCTCAACGCGCAACTCGCTGAATTTTGGGTTGGTGCGCAGGTTGGGCCGCGCGATGGCACCAGAT
>NZ_FMAE01000094.1 GCF_900094575.1 Bradyrhizobium yuanmingense
GGCACCCAGACCGCGGCCACCGATATCGGCGAGGTCAACCGCGGCGCCGCCGAGACCGGCTCGGCCTCCGAAGAGGTGCTGAACTCGGCCAAGACGCTATCGAGCGAAAGCACCCGTCTTCGCGCCGAGCTCGACCGCTTCATGGCGAACATCAGGGCGGCGTAGTAAAGCGCACCTTAACAAATCCCTACGTCACCTAACCGCCAGTTGCGGCGCCACAAGTTTACCGCAGCTTATCCTTTGCCGGTTACCGTGCACACGAGTCGGAAGCGGGCTGCTTCCCGGCTGCGCCTGGTTTTCCGCGAATGGAATGGGGTGGGGGAATGTCGGTCACGTCCAAATCGAGCCAATCGAAGTCGCGCCAATCGAAGCTGCCAACGCTGCGTTTTCGCGCAAAAATCATCCTCGGCTTCGTGGCGGTGCTCGCCATCCTCGCCGTCAGCATGGCGTTCGCCTATTTCGGCTTCGAGCGGATCGCAGGCGCTGTGGCCTCCTACCGCACCAGCGTAGCGGAAGCCGATCTGGCGCGGACGGTCGATCGCGAGCTGATCGCCTATCAGGGGCTGGCACGGGCCTATACCCTGACCGGCGCGGCTGATGACGAGACCGCGGCCAAGGCCGCTGAAGGAAATCTGAAGAGCGCGATCGCCAAATCGATGGCCGCCACCACGGGCGCGGCTCGCCGCGAGCAGGTCGGCAAGCTCGAGGCCGAGTTCCAGAGCTTTACGAAAGTCTTCAGCGAGATCATCACGCTGACGCGCGAGAACAACAAGATCGCGGCCGACGAGCTCAACAGTGTCGGCAACAAGATCCGCTTCAAATTCGACGATCTCGCCGACACCGCGGCGCTGGCGGGTCTCTCCTCGGTGCAGACCACGGCCAAGGACATCACCTCGCAATATCTGGCGGTCTCGACCTCGGTCAGCGCTTTCGTCGCCAAGCCGGAGCCGAAGACCGCCGACGGCGTGATCGCCCGCATCAAGTTCCTCGAGACGCTGCTGGTCTCTGTCTACGCGAACGACCAGAAGATCACCGATCGCGTCAAGGAGATCGGCGATCTCTTGAAGCAGTACCGCACCTCGTTCGCAAAGCTGACCGAGAACGTGAAGGTCATCGTCAAGCTGAACGGCGAGATGACCAAGACGGCGGCGACCATCCTCAAGCTCTCGGCCGAGCTGCGTTCGGATCTTACCGCGGACCAGCAACGCATCGAGGCGAGCGCCAATGCGACGATCGTAGAGACCCAGCAGCTGATGCTGATGATGGCGCTCGGCGGGCTGGCCATCGGCATCGTGCTGGCCTTGTGGCTCGGCAACGGCATCTCGCGGCCGATGATCGCGATGTGCAAGGCGATGCGCGAGCTGGCCTCGGGCAATTTCGACGTCGTGCTGCCGGGTCTTGGCCGCAAAGACGAGATCGGCGAGATGGCCGGCGCGGTCGAGGAGTTCAAGATCCAGGCCGTCGCTAAGGCCGAGCGCGATGCCGCCGCCAGCGAAGT
>NZ_FMAE01000021.1 GCF_900094575.1 Bradyrhizobium yuanmingense
TCGACCCCGAGAAGAAGCCCATCTTGTGAGCGCTGGAGAACTGCGCAATCAATGGCTGGGTCGAAACCGCGAAGCTGTCCAGAGAGGCGCCAAGAGCGTCGATAGACGATGACAGCGAGTCCAGATTTTCGAGCGTAATGCCGGGCTGCGACATGCCCAACAGATATTCGCCGGTCATATCGATCGTAAACCAACGATCAAGGACGTAGTCGTAGCCGATGATCTTGTCGTAAAGCCCGGTCGTTCCCGACGTCGATTTATAAGCCCAGAACGCACGCGTAGACCTCGGGTCCGACGCGCCGATGAACATCCGCAGTTCGGTCCTGTCGAGATCGTTGAAGAACGTCCGGTCAACCTTCTCGCGCCCGATCGGCTCAGGGAGCCCGCCCGGCGCGATCTTGAAGAAGCCCTGAGCGGAGTGAAAGAACGTATAGATTCCGGCTCGAACGATGCTGTAGGGCGCGAACAGCCCCTGATCCTGCGCGATGCGCTCGATCTGGAAAATCAAGTCAGAACCGGGAATGTAGGACATCCGGCGAATGGCCTGGTCCTGAAACACAGTCCCGAACTCACCGCCGGCTACGCCGCGAACAATGCCACCGTCAGGAAAGTCCTGATAGTCGGACTGATTGGTGCCAGCGGTCCAGCCCGTGGTGTCATTCAGCGCGGACCAATGAATGCGATACGGATTCGAGAGAAGGCCGGACAGCACCAGGAAGCGACCCACAACCGAAATATATGACGCCTGAGGAGGCGAGCCGGAGTTATCAGCAAATGCGCTGGACGAAGCCAGGTTATAGACCTGAAGAACGGCGTTCTTCTGGGTGGCGAAGACAAGGTTGCCGAATTGCGCAAATTGCCACTGCGCATCGCTCGACAAGGACGAATAGATGTGCGTAACCGAATGCGTACCAGATCCGGCCGACGATGTATTGATCGCCGCGCCCCCCGCTGTTGCCGACACCGTGAACGTGTTCGCCGTCAGAACCGTTTTGACGTAGTATGTCGTGCCGGGCGTTAATCCGGTCGGAAGTGAACCCGATGTCGAGAAAACGACGGGATCATTGGCCACAAACCCGTGCGAGGCCAGCGTCACGACGCCGGGGCTTGCATTCGAGATCGTGACGGTCGCTACCTTTGATACCGGCGTCCAGGAATAGTCTGTATTGTTGGCGAGCCAGAGCCGATCGCTCGTCCCGGCGAACACAGCCACCGAGCCGTCAGATTTGAGGGCATAGAACGCGCCGCGGCACGCTCCAATCAGCGCCTGCGAGAGGATGGCGAAGTCAGGAAACGGCCCGTAACCATCCGCTCTCGGCAGCACGTTGTTGATGTCGTGCGACTTCGCTTGGCTTTCGTAGTCCGAGGTATCAGGCTGCCAGGCGCCGAACGGAAGCAGCGCCATTTAGGGCGTGTGCCCCATCACACGAATGGCCATGCCCTGCCGCTCGTTGAAGTCAAGCTTGCTGATCTCGTCAAACCCCTCATCGCGCCGTGCCTTCCAAAGACCGGCAGGATCAACGTCCTTGTTGAAGGCATTGGCCTCACACAACGAGCCGAACAGATAGACATCGAAATGCTTGGTGTAGAGCCAGTTCAGCGAGCTCTCGACCGCCGTCGTGCGCTGGACATAGGTGAACGTCAGCGCCGTGTCGCTGGTCGGAGCGACGCGGAGGCTTGAACCCTCAATCGTGAAAACAGTGGGCGTGCCGCTTCCGGAATCGATGTAGCCCGAGTAGATCGGCGGGGCCACATACTCGAGATCATGAACCGGGGACCCGGTCCAGGTCACGCGACGATGGCCCAGATAGTCGCTCGGAACAGTCGCGACGCCACTCGACGGCGTGAGCGTCGTTGTGGTCTCCTGAAGTCTGACCTTCAGCCGGCGCATTGCTGCGCATTCGAACAGCCGGATGAAATCCGGGATGTACGTGGTCAGGTCGTCTCTGGCGAGCCAGTTTGCAATCTGCGATTTCAGGTCGTCATAGGTGGAAAAGCTCACAGCTTGCTCCAGCCGGCCTGAAGCGCCGGGCGATCGACGCGGAGATACGCCCACTCCGGATCTTGCAGCTTCTTCTGCACGATCGCGTCAAACTCGGGCGTGAACATGCGCAATTGCGTGTTGCCCTTGCGATGCTCGTCGTCCAGCCACTTCACATAGGTCACGTTCGGGATGCGGGCGACGTGCCGCCCCCAGTCGCTTTTCTGCTCGTCGCGGCGCGCTTCCTTGTTCCAGTCCAGGATGGGCTCAACGTCCTGGACATGCTCGACGGCGAGGTCTTGTCCGTTGCTGTCGAGATGGAAGCGAACATCGAGCATCAGACGATTTCCGTCACGTGCAAGGTGCCGCCGGCCGAGACCTGAATGGCCGAGACTTTCTGGCCTGGCGTGCAGGAGAAATACTCCGGCGCATCAGCCGCCATATAGACATCCGAGCTCGTCGCAGTCGGGCTATCGCCAACCTTGACATAGGCGGCAGATGTCACAACGACGCGGACCTTGTAGACGCTAGATCCAATCGCGTTGTCGATCGTGCCAGCGGTCCCGGTATAAGCTTTGCTCTGATGTGTAGAGAGCCGACCCGTGCCGATATACTGCTGCGCCATGAGCGTTAGTCCCGCTCGATGACAGCCGTGAACGTCGCCGGGGCGGTCGTGGACGAAGCACCATCCGAGATGAACTCGATCACATCGCCCTCGTTGACGTAGTTGGCGCCGGTCGGAATAGCGCTGTCAACGTCACCAGCCGCCGAGCCGGAGTTCGCGACGGTGACGGAAACGCCGGTAACGGCCGTTCCGTTGATCTCCATCGTCCAGACCGCGTCCGCGCTGGTGATGGCGGCATGAATGGCCGAGTAGGCGCGCTTGATCGTACCGCGGAACGGGGCGACCACGAAGGTAGAGCTCGCAGTCGAGATGTCCGCGAGGTAGGCCGACACAGCCGCCTCAGAAAGCGGGCGATTTTCAGGAAGTGCCATTTGCTTCTCCAATTGGCCTCAGCATGTCTGAAATCGAGGCCGTGTAGGTTTTCGAGCCGATATGGCCCAGGGTCACACTCGGGTCCAAGAACGCCTCAAACCCCAGCTCTTTCACATCGGCGAAAAACGCCATATCCTCGCCACGCGCGAAGCCGTCGATCTCATCACAGCGAAACATGTGAGCAATTGGCTCATCCGAGCCGTTGAACTTGAGCTTGGGAGACTTCGCCGCCATCGCCTCAATCACGCGACGGTGCATCACGGTGAAGCCCATGCCCCAGCCGCCGATCTTCAGGCAGCCGTATTCATTGCTTTCGATGTCACCACCCGAGGACGGGTCCAGAAAGAAAACGATCGGATCTTTCTTGGCAGGATAGGCGCCGCCAACCACGTCCATCTTCGTCGCGAGCGCACAGAGCCGCAGAAAGTCCTTGGCTTCCCACTCAATGTCGGAATCGACCCAGAACAGGAGCGACTTGTCCGACTTGAGGAAGGTATGCGCGATCTTGGAACGGGCGTGGGTGACGAGAGAATTCCCGACCTGCAACTGCACCTCGAACGGGATACGCTTGGACGCGAGAAGGTCTTGCGTAGCCAGAAGCGAGGCAACAGTGCCGGCCGGGATGTCTCGATGCGTGGGCATGGCGAGCATGACGCTGACGCCCGCCATATCCACTTTCATGCTTAGCTGACCGTCGCGGAGAACGGGGTCGCCTCGGTGC
Organism: Bradyrhizobium yuanmingense; assembly: GCF_900094575.1. Classification (GTDB taxonomy): domain Bacteria; phylum Pseudomonadota; class Alphaproteobacteria; order Rhizobiales; family Xanthobacteraceae; genus Bradyrhizobium; species Bradyrhizobium yuanmingense. The sequence goes on from NZ_FMAE01000021.1 coordinate 3,700, forward strand.
CGGTCGGAGCGGTGAAGCACTTGACCGAGAACACGCCCGTGAGCAGGTCTTCGATCTCGTAGATGTCACCGACAACACCGCCCAGGGTGGTGCCGTTCATGCTAATCGTGTCCGACGTGGCAGAGGTCTTGAAGCCCTCAGCATTGTCAGAGGTGGTCGTGACAGCGAAGGCATAGCCGCGCATGACGTCGGTCGCATTCGCAACCTTGATCGTGCTGGCCGTGCCAGTCGCGGCAACGCCGACAACGAAACGGTACTTGTTGCCCGTGCCCGTGGCCTGCGGCAGCGTGATGGCGACCGGCGCAGCCGAGTCGATGCGAACCGTGCGGTTGGCGTGAGCCGCCGCAGTGATCGTCAGCGAGGTTGCCGTGGTCACGACCGGAGCCGAGACGGCGCCCGCCAGATAGTCCGCGGTGATCGTCTTGGTACGGCCGGCGCTGGTGTCGTAAACCAGCAGGACGTCCGTGGCAGCCGGAGCCTCCGCAAGCGCGGGGCACTCAGCATGGTAGGTGTAGATGGTGCTCATGTGCTGATGCTCCTTGTCTTACGAGGTGGTCAGGTCGAACACGCCGCCCGAAGCCTTCTCGTTACGAGAAACGAGCGAGTATTCGGACAGGATCTGGCGACGGTCGGAGTCGCCGGTCTTGGCGAGCGGAATGGAGAGCATCCGGCGGCCGTTGAGGTAGGCGACGGCCCACTTGTCCATCTCGAGCACGAGAACGTCACGGGAGCGCTGGAAGCGGTTTGCAACGACCGTGAGCTTGCCGAAGTCGGACTCGTAGGCGTCAACCGACGCAACGATCTTCTTCGACTTCGCGTCCTCGGTCGGGGTGGACCGGCCGGTGAAGGTCGAGAACACCTGCTTGTTGAACGAGCCGGTCATGATGTTGCCGGGCTTGCCGCCGCTTTCCCAGATCGCCGCCAGAACGGTCTTCAACTGCGCCTCGGTGAACGCGCGCTGCGTGCCGTCCGTGCGGGTGCCAGTGCCGTCAGCCGCCGAAGGATCAGCAGCGCCGCCAGCCGAGCCCTTGGAGGTGTTGGTCTTGATCCAGGACAGGATCGAGGCCGTCTTGCGAGCCGTGCCAGCAGCGCCAGTGTTCTTGGCCTGGTTGGTGCCGACGAGGATTTTCTCCATGTCGCGCTTGAGCTCGAGGCCCTTCAGCATTTCCTGATAGGCGAGCTCGTTGTCGCGGCCGGCGTGCTCAACCGCCTGCTGGGTGCCGGACACGCGGGCGACCTTGTCCGAGATCTGGCAGATGTTGCCGAGGCGGACGGTCGGGGTCGCGGCGTCGGTGACAGCGTCGTCGCCTTCGAGAACCGCGTTATCGGAGCTCGCAGCAGCGAGCGCCTGGGTCTGCCATTCGTGGTTGACCGCGGAGGCCTTCTCCCGCTCGATGCCCGTCATGAACGGAGTATCGGTCGGGTCGATGCGGTAGATCATGTCCGAGAGGTCTTCTCGGTTACCAATCGCCTCATACGTGGCGAAGGTATTGGTGGGGAGAGACATAGTGCTGTCCTTTAAGGATTATCGGCGCTTGGACGCGACCTGCGCAGCGCGCAAAGCCATTGCGTCCTTCAACGAGCCGGATTGATCGAGTTTGCGGGTGAGAGCCTGGATCTGCTCGGATTGGGCCGCATTGGCCGGCCGTGCGGGTCCAGGGCGCTGAACAGGGGGAACGGGCTTGGCTGCAACAGCCGCCTTGGCCTTCTGAATGTCCCGGAGCTGCAAGGAATCGGCGAGGAGTCGCTGAATGCGGTGGTCGTAAATCGAGAGCTTCGATTTGCCGGCCGCGAGTTCTGCGAGTTCGCTATCCTTGAACCCCAATTCGGGGAGCAGTTCAGACGCCACACGCTGCACAAGCGCGGGGCCCTTGGCCTTGTCTGCAAGCTCGGGGATCAGCTCAGCCGCGCGAGCGTTCTCCGCCTGGACGTGTTCGGTCCATTTGGATTGCTGCTCAGTGGCTTTGCGTTGCTCCGCCTGCTGAAGCTCGGCCTGCACGCCTTGCATCTTCCACTGGTAGACCTGGAATTGCTGGAAGCGGAACGGGTCTTCCGCCTGCATCTTTTCCACGTCAGCCATTGATTTGATGTCGGCGAACGGGCTGCTTTCATGCAGGGCCTGCATCAGGGCCGGTAGTTTGGCCTCGTACTCTTGCCTTGCCTTTTCCGCCGATTCGCGCTGGGCCTCGATGGCCTTGCGCTGTTCAGCGATTTCGTTCTGACCTCGGCGAAACTCCCGCTCCCGCTCCTGTTCGCGAGTGTGCAGGTATTCCTGCGTCTCACGAGGCAAGGATTGGAAACGTTCCTTTTCTGCCTGCGTCCACGACCTCGGCGGCTCGATGGGCGGCAATTCTGCCGGTTCGGCTGCTTCAGTCGGTTCGCCGGGGGCCTCTGCTTGAGGGTCGGCGTTGGCTTGCGCCAATTCGGGTTGCTCGACCGGAGCGGGCTGCTCAACGGGAGCTGCTTGTTCTTTCGGCTTATAGCGGGCTGCTGCAAGAGCGCGCGCCGCCTGTGAAATTGAGAGGTCGGCTCCGGTATCGGCCGGAGAATGGACAACGTCGATCGAGGCGGGCGCCGCTTCCGCGACGGGAGCGCCGGTTACGTCAGACATGATGTTCCCTAGGTTAGATGATGCCGAAACGCTTCTTGCGCTCGGCTGTCTCCGCAAGCTGCTTCAGTTCAGCAGCCGCAAGCTTGCCGTCGTTGACAACGGTATTCAGGTGATCGCGGACCTTGCCGACGATGTTGATGGCGAGAAACAGCTTCTCGCGGCCGGAGACGTCTTCGATCGTGGTTGCCCGCCAGGCGGCGATATAGGCCTCTTCCAGAGAGGTGAACGCCTCCTGGAGCAATTCGTCCTCAACCAGCTTTTGCGCTCTGGTGGCCCGCGATACGGCCTTGGTGAGGGCTTCTTCGCTCATTCGCCGCCCTTCTTCGGAGCATTCTTCATTTGCTCCATTTTCTGGTCATGCGCCTCAGCGCCGGCAGCAACCTTGAACACGCCGGCTTCCATCTGCTGGCGATGCTGTTCGGCCCTCTGAGCCATGTCCTGCTGGTGCATCTCGCGCTTGAGCTGGAAGTCCATCAGCTTCAGTTCGCGCTCGAGCTCGAATTTCTGCTGGGCAATCGCCAACTCAGCCTGCAGCCGCTGCTGCTCGGTCGCCATATCGGCTTCAGCCTGAACCGCCTCGATCTGGGCCTTCCGCTCGTCGGCCTGCTGATCAAGCTGGGCCTGCACACCCATCTTTTCCTTGTCGGTCTGCGCCTTGATTTGGGCAACCTGCACGGATTCGGGTGGCGAAGGCGGAGACGGCGGGTTGAGGAGTTCTCCGGTCTGCGGGTTCTTCGCGCTCGGATCATTGAAGAACTTATCGGGGTTCTTGTGCCCCATGATCTTGGTCAGCTCAGAGGCCGTATTGAACAGTTTGTCATCACCGACGAGGTGCGTCTTGCCGCCCAGCAGCAATTCTTTCTGGAAGTTCGCAAGCGCCATGGTCTGGGCGAACTGCTGCGCCTTGCCGCCCGAGCCAAGCCCGACGTTGATGGTCAGGTCGTTCCGGGTCTTCCAGTTGCGCGGATCCACCTGAACCCACGAATTGCGCAAGCGAACCGTCTGGGCCTGCTGCCCGTGCCGCCTGATCGCGCCATGAAGCAGCGCGAACATATCCCGCACGCCCTCGGCGAGAATGCGGGCAATCAGCTTTGTCCGCATCTGCGAGGCCGAGAACACCTGCGCAACAGCCGTCGCGCTCTGGTTCTGCAAGGCGTTGGCGTCGATGCCCTGGGATTGATTGTTGACGCCCGTGCGCATCTCTCGCGTGGCGTCCATGTACTGGAGCGCAGGATAGACGCTGGAGGTGATGTCGGGGACTACCTGCCAGTTAAGTCCGCCGGCAGTCTTAGTGCGGACAACGCCACCTGGGCGACTGACCAGTAGATCATCCAGAGTGTTAGGGCCGGCATTGGCTTCTGCGACCTCAACGCGGGGGTTATTGTGCAGATACAGGTTGTCCAGCATACCACGCACGAGCGCGGTCTTGATGCGCTGGATGTCCATCACGAGGTCGGCGACCGACCGGCCAAAGAACCGATGCGACTGAGGTACAGGGCTTGCCGCGGCAAACGGGTATTCGTCCACCCGCTCGATGTCTTCCTTGTCGTCCCGGCGAAGGATTGCCCCACCCTCGCCCGCAGTCGTCACCCGATAGATGCAGGGCTTGCCGTTGCCCTCGTAATCCATCCGGATGTAATGCTCGGTCACGCGGACCTGCCGCGCCATCTCGTTCAGGCTGTCGCGCTCGGGCTCCTGCTCATCGACCGTATCGCGGGACAGCGTCTCGGAATCACTGATCGAGGACGACGCAATGGCCTTGACCTGATCCTCGTCATAGCCCTGCGCGATCAAGTCTCCAACCGACCGCGGGGTCTCATGGAAGCAGTAATTGCAGTCCTTGATCGTCCTGGCACCGCGCTCGATCCCGAACTCTTCCGGGGGCACGCCCATGACCTTGACCTGGGCATGCTTCTTGGTAGTCACAATAGTGACATCGTGTAGCGCTGATGCCGGGGGCGCCGTGGCCTCCCCGTTGTTCATGCCTTTTGGAGGGGCTTGAGGGGCAGCGGGCGGCATCAATTCCATGTCCATTAGGCATCCTCGCCTATTGGCTTAACCGAGTGCTCAACAATCTCCATGGCGCCATCTGAGGCCATGACCTGCTGTACAAGCGCTGCAAACTGCTCTTCAGTCTGATCGTAGTAGGTCTCGCGCTCCTCGATGTCCTTCTCTTCCCACCAGACCTTGACGACGCCGACCTTGGACAGCAGCGCATCCTTGACGAACGAATACAGCGTCATGAAGCCGGGGTTCTGCTGCATGAACACGTGGTTCACGTAGTCGGTTTCCTGCTGCGCAGCTTCTTCGTCTTCAGGACCGACCGGCTCGAAGCGCACCACCTCGTCGGACCCGGCGAAGATGTCCATCAGTTGGGGCATCAGGCCTTCGATGGTGTCGGCAACGTCGGTTGAGACCGCTCGCGACCGCCCATCGACAACCGGCATGTCCTTGGTCATGTCGCCAAGGTAGTAATCCATCGCATCCGAGCGCTCGGACGAGAGCTTGGAGGCCTCGACAGCGGCAAGCGCGTTCGACCGCTCAGCCGCCAGCATTGCCTTGAGCGAGGATGCGTCGATCTTAGGCAACGCCGAGCCTCGGGTAGTTGATCTGGCGGTTGAAGCCCGTGTTCACAATCCTGGTGTCCAATGTCATCGCGAGGTACCGGAATGCGTCGGCCGCGTGGCTCGTCCAATCGTGGACCGGCCGCGGCTTCAGCGCCTGTAGCTTGTCGTCAAACTCAGCGCGGTAGAGCTTCAGGGCGTCGATACCGCGAGCGCATTTCTTGGCGTCGAACCAACAGCGCGGGATGATCGTGCGAACGGCGTTGATGCCGTCCTCAACCCGATGCATCGGCGCCACTGTGATGTTCTTCAGCCCAAGGCTTTCCAGAACTTCCAGGCGGCTTTTGCCCGTTCCCAGCTCTTTAGCTTGGGCGTCGTGCGGCACGACGTGGCCAGCGTAAAGATATGGCCTGTTACTGATTTCGCGGACGTAATGTCCAAGATCAGCCCCGGTCGCCTCATAGTAGTCGATGAGCCTAATCTCACGTCCAACAACCTGACCGAACCAGATAGCCGTGCTGTCTCGGATTCCCAAGTCCCATGCGGTGTAGACTTGAGCTGTTGGCTCAAACGGTACGCCGCTGATCCGTCCATCCGCATCGGCTTGCTGCATGAGGCGACCATAGTAGGCTCCGACAACAGCAGCCTCAAAGCTGCATTCGAACTCTTGCGCGTATTGTTCTTCAGTCAGCCCGGATCTCAGGCTTTCGAGCTCGGCCGGCGGGATGATGCCCGTTTCGCTGGCCTTCAGGACGGCCCTGAACCAGCCAGGTTGCTCAGCCCCGCTCTCGTCGCGGTCGATCTTGTAGAACCAATCACGGCCCTTTGGGGTGCCGATAAACGTGCCCCAGCCGTTGTAGTCGGACAGGGTCGGCCGGATCACCTCAGGCCAGGCCCTCGGGTCCATCTGCGCCGGCTCATCGATCGTCACGCCGTCGTTGTAGAGGCCGCGCATTCGATCGTAGTTGTCAGCGCCGTAGAGGCGGATGCTCGCCCCGTTCGGATACGTCAGCCTAAGCTCGGACTCGCTGATCTCAGTTCCAGGTATCGGCGCGCTGAAGTGCTTCAGGTACGACCACGCGACGTCCTTCGCCTGCGTATAAGTCGGCGCAATGTACGAATAACGTGGCGGCGGGAACTGACGACCATTGGTCAACGCTGCCTTGATCAGCTCGTTGATGCAGCCAACCGTCTTACCAAACCGGCGATGGGCTACGATCTTGGAGAAACGTTCAGTCCTGTCGTGGTACGCCTTGAACTGCGGGCGCGGCTCGTAAGGGATTACGATTTGAGCCATGTGATGGTGATCGGCCCGCCGTCCTCGTCACCCTGGATGGTCGTTGATGCGAGATCCGGCATCACCTTGCGAAGCAATCCAAGTCCTGCGCTGACCTGTGTTGCAGACATGTCACGCTTTCCCTCGACGTGCTCAATAAGCGCGTTGAGGATGTTGCTGTTTTTGATTTTAACCCGGTGCTCTTCCGACATGCGAAAGCCGGGCGAGCGGCCGGCCATGTGAATCTCCTAGATCTTGACCTTGACGAACTTGGACCACTCAAAGCCGGTGCCTTGGTAGGGCCACTCGGGATGCGCCAGGGACTTAAGCGGCGAGTTAGCCGCAGCGGCGCCGAGTTGAGCATTCTGGCTACCGGCTCGCACCTGCTCGCAGTACGGCGTTCCAATCCCGAACATTCCGCCACTCAGCGCATCATAGGCGCTCTGCTCTACCTTCGGGTTCTTCGCCTCGAACTCGGCTTTCTGCTCTTGGCGGTTGAGCTTACGGGCGATGGATTTGAAGTCGGTGACGATGGAGGTCATTTGGTTCGCCTGGCGTCAAGATCGATGGGCCAAAGAAACATTGCGCCGCTGGAGTGGACGCGCACATATTCGCCAAACATCTCGTGAAACGGGAGGCGCTGCCTGCCGCCAGTCAGCCATCTGGCTATACTGTAATCACGAATATGCAGGTCGGTCACGCACCCCTCCACTCACACGCGAGCCACGCCAGCGCCAGAAGGCCAGCAGCAATCATCGCAGCGGTCTCAATGTGGCGGACCATCGCGTCAATCGCCTCCAGATCAATAGCGGGGCCGAAGTTCATGCGGGGTCCTGATCGGGAGCGTGATAGAAATCCGGCCATACCTGAGGCAGCTCGCACGGGGCTGTATCAAGCCCCATCACCTGCTTGGCAAGCCTCACATCGGCCGCCTCGCGCTCCTCTTTGCGCTTGTAATCGCGGATTTTCACGATCTCTGCGGACATAGGATTGCTCCTGAATGGTTTCGGGCGGTCAACTCGCCAGGGGAGACGCGCTGCGCTCCTAAAGGGCGCTGAGCAGGGGATGCCGCGTCGTGTGCTGAGGACCGCCCGAACGAAAAGCACCCGCTCAGATTTCTCCGGCGGGCGCAAGCTGTGCAATTCTATCTGCTTCGATTGCCACGAATGCCACACATGCCACACGGTTTCAAGCTACACCCGTAACAGAACGGATGCTGTTCGCCTCAGCCCAGATCTTCAGCATCACATCGCGATAATGACGTCGCGCGGTCTCGTCACTCCGGCCGATGCGACGCCCGATCTGCCCGAAAGACAAATCGAACGAGCGCATCTCGACCAGCTTCCACTCGTTGCGCTGCAGCGTCTTGCCCCAGGCTAGCGCCGTCAAAACGTCGGTCACGTCAAACGGCGTCGGGCGAAACCGCGGCATCGACGCCTCGCCATAGCCGTAAGCCTCGTTGTGATCGCGGACGTAGTCCGGCCAGCCGTTGTTGTGCTTCAGGAAGCGCCGCTCGAGATCAGGCAGCGCCCTGATCGTCTTGCAGGCACGGATGAACCTGCGCTCGACCTTGTCGATCGTAACCTCACCCTGCATGCTGAGCCTCCATCATGCGATAGAGCAGCCCAACCTTGTTCTTCACGCCGTAGATCTGGAAAGCGTGCTGCATGTGATCCTCGACCGTCCGATAGCTGATGCCTAGCCGTCGCCCGATTTCCTTGTGCGTGAGGCCCTGCACTGCGAGCTCGCAGACCTCTTTCTGTCGTGGCGTGAGTGATGCTGTGGTCATGATGCCCCCGATGTTAGCTTCTGAACGTCTGCTATGATGTTTGACTCATACCCAGGCGGCCACCGCGATGGTTGATGCCAGCCGCCCTTGCCGTCACGCGGATATGGCTTGCCTTCTCGGGCCTTGCGGTAGGCGTCCCACGCGTCCTGTTCCTCACTGCCAAACTTCACGTAAAAGCCGGGGAGTTCCGCAGGAGCGAATGCAGCAACGGCTATTTCCGTGAAGTCCTCCGAGTTCAACCAGCTTGCCGGCATAGGGACGTATTCGGTCCCAATCTTTGAACGAAGCGTCTCTGCGAGTTGCCTTGCAGCCGCCAAGATCGCTTTCGGGTCCACCCCGGTTTTGACCAGCGAGTTGAATTTCTTTTCGGCCTTAGCCCAACCGTAGTTTCCCTTCCGCCTTGGATAGACCCTTCGAAGGTTTTCAAAATCCTCACTCGAAGGCGAAGCCGCACGAGAATTCTTTCTCTTCTCTCCCTCTATCTCTCTCTCTTCCTCTTTCTCTGGGATAGCCTCTTGCTTGCCGTCTGCTAGCGGTTCGCTAGCATCAAAGAAACCGCCGTCAATCAAAGGACTTAGCGCGTTAGCCAAATCCCCCCGCGTCATGTGGAGGCGAAACGCCAGCTTATCCAGCGTTGCATCTATCCTGCCGTCCTCGTATTCACTCGCTAGCAACCAGAGCATCGGCGCTAGCGCCTTGCTAGCAACCGGCAAGCGCGAAAACTCGAAGTCATCAAGCAACCCCTTGTGAAGCTTGATCCAAGCCGGAGCCCTGTCCTTGTAGTGCTGGAACGATTTCCAGTTCTTTGGCGTTAGAATCATCTTAAGACCGGCTTCCAAGAAAGTTGACGATCTCTGTCACAACGTGGGACACGTCTCTCCAAATCTCCCGACCTGTGAATCTGAGAACGCTTATTCCGGCCGCTTGGATGGCGCGATCTTTCGACCTGTCACGCTCCGCTTGTTCCTTGGTTCGCTCGTGGAAATCGTGTCCATCGCACTCGACAAAGAACATTTTGTCTGGAGCCCCGGTATGACGAATGCAGAAATCAATTCGAAACTCCCTCCAACGATATTGGGGAGTGACGAGGATGTGACCTTTGTCGTCTTCCGGGAATTCGCTCCCAATGGTGACGGTCATGGAGGTCATGCGCCCGACAATATCGAACGCAGAAAGCACCAGAAGCTCAATTTCAGATTCGACTAGCGGGGCAAGCCTATTAGCTGATGCCAAGCAGACAAATTCGAAATCAGCCTGCAATGCCTGAAATAGCCTGCTTCCGACAGATGAAGTATCGAGAGCCATTTCACGCGATCCCCAGCTCGCTGCTGTAAAGATCGATCATCGCCTCTCTATTGCGGCGCTTCTCTGCATTCTCGCGCTGAGCGCGGATAATCGCTCGCAAAGCCGGCAGGTCGTAACCTGCAGACTTAGCCTCAGCGAAGACGTCGCGGATGTCAGACGACACCTCGTCGCGATCGTCCATCAGCTTGTTGATGCGCTCTACGAGAGCTTTAAGCTGGCTGTTGTGTCCCGCTTCCATGTGATGCATTCCCCTGCAAAGGTTTAATGGCGATACGCACTCCTGTTACTTCAGCGTTCCAATTGGCGCTGATACTCTGCACAATCGTATTATCGTCGGCTTCGATGATCCCGTGCTTGACCAGCAAATCTTCCGGGGCCTTGAGTAAGTTTGTGATGTCGCGCTTGCGTTTGTCCTTTCCGGCCTCAAACTCGAATATTAACGAGACCGGACCAATCGCTTTAGCGGGCCGCTGACGCAGCAACTCCCACCCAGCCTCGGTCGCCCATTGATCGTATTTTGACGAGCGTATGCGCCCCCTGGATGTGTTGATGAAGAGGTTATTAGTGCTGGGCGGGAACGGGAGCGTGACGACAATCATGCAGCGCGGATCTCCCGGCGCAACTGCTTCAGAATCTCGACCTGAAGCAGGTCCTCGAGCTCGCTGCGCCGCTGCGAATACGGCTTCTCAGCCGCTACCAAGGACCGCAGGTGCGCGATCCTGTGCTTGGCCGGAAGCCGCTTGAGCCGTGCGATCAGGATATGGAGCGGGGTCATTCGAACAATCCCCGCAAGCCATCAACCGTCCGCTTCAGCTCCGGCTCGCTCTCCATCCTTGCCGTGATCTTCTCGACGGCATGAATGATCGTGGAATGGTCCCGGCCGCCGAAATAGCGACCGATCACCGGATAGGACAGCTCGGTCATTTCCTTGGCGAGATACAGCGCAACGTGCCGCGGTAGGATCAAATTCTTCGTGCGGCGCGCCGACACCATGTCCATCACTGAGATGTCGAAATGGTTGGCGACGACGTTCTGGATGTTCTTGACAGTCGGCAAAATACGGTTGGTGGCCGTGATCAGATCCCAGCACCAGAAGCTCGGATAGAAGTATTCGACCGGAGGAATGATGAGCTTTCGTTCCGGCCTGATGGGAACGATCTGCGCCTCGGTCAGTTTTGACACGACGCTATTCGTCGGAATCGCGCCAAGACGCGCCAGCCGAGCCTTGCGCTCGGCATGCATTTGCTGTGCTAGTGACATCCCTACCCCTTCTCCTTCTCTACGTTTGCCCGAACTGTGTGATGCAGCGGGCCTTACCGACCTTTGATCTCAGGAGCGATCCACAACGCCAAGGAGGCGAGCAATACGCTCAAGGCGATCAATTTCCGCGCTATAAAAATCCTGGTCTGACGCACGCATGCCTCCGGCAATGGTTTGGAATTGAGAGGCCATTTTTGCGGCCTCGTGACGCGCCTCTATCAACTCCGCTTCCCGCCGAATGTCCCGAGCCGCCCAGTGTTCTGGGTCGGAAATTTCTCCGTACCAAAGCGCCTTTACCGTCCGGAAACTGACTGTTGTCACCTTGCGAGGCACGCGGGCCAACCAGCTTTCGCGGGTGTCGCCCCAGTCCTTCGGGCCTGCAACGATCGCGATCTCTCTACGCATACGGTCTACTCCGGACGGCTTTTCCGACATTTGGAATCTCCATGGTGTTTTGTTGCCCACGCCCATGAAGTACTCAACTGAAGACAATGAACTCTCTTTTGTCACGCTGGCTGCTGCTACAGCCAACGTGTTGCGTTTCTTGAAGTTATCAGTAGCCAAGCCGGCGCCTGCGGATCAGCTTGTTCCGCCGACGAAGACGATGCGCATCGGAGATGACGATGATGTCAGCCGACCGCCGCTCGACCGGACCAGCAATCACGCTGGCCCAGATGTGGAAAGGAAGAAACATCCAATCGAACATGCTCATGCTTCACCCGAAGTAGATCAGAGTGCTTGCGACAAACCAGGCGATGAAGAGAGCCAAGCCAGTGGCCGCGATGCAGCCCCAGACAAAGCAGGCAGTGGCGAACTCTCGGACATCCGCCATACCGTGAAGAAAGGGCCCGGAGCCGAAGCTCCGAGCAGGTGGCCGGCGCAGGGAGGAGACAGCCGGCATGAAACTTGAGGTCTCGGCGTGGTATTGCGTAACGCCGTGAGGGCCGGGTGGGTGGCTGATCCCCGTCGCATCCACCCGGCTGCTCGATTTGATGCTGATTGCGCTCATCGTCATGCCCCTAGCAAAGAGACTGCGCGCTCGTATTCATGAGCGGAGATGGCGTCCCAAAGCGGCTCGAGCATGAGCTCGAGCGAAGCCTCGATCGCCGCGACCCAGATGATTCCCAGCGTAAGCATTTTAGCCATCAACCTCCGTTGCTTGAGCGAAGCACGGGCATCCCATGCAATCGTCTGGGTAGTTGAGCAGGTGCCCCGAAAAGGCATTGCGCGTCATCCATCTCGGAGCGTTCACGAGCTGATTTGGCGCGGCGTCTTCCGCCCAGGAGCAGAGCACGGGGCCATCGATTCTGACGATGCCGCGAGCGTCCACTCGGTACGCCTCACTGGAGCGCCGCGCGTATATGCAGGGCATCACATTCCCCATAAGCTGTCAGGAGCTGAGAAACCGCGCTCTTCGAGAGCGTCTTGCATCCTCTTGTACGACTGCGCGGGGAACCGCTTCCGGTACCGCCACGACGGGACCATGGATATGCTGGTCCCCCGTCCGGTGATCTCAGCCACGGCCCGAGACCCGCCCAGCTTTTCGATGACCTGATCGATCGTTTCGAGGTGCTCTTTCATGAGCAAAAGAACTATCGCACTTTGCAATAGTCGTCAATAGCGCATTTCAAAATTTGAGTTATCGCGCATTGTGGGTAAAATTGTTCCTATGTCAGGGGAACCCAAGTATCCGTTTGAGGAACAGGGGCGGCGGCTTAGATTGCTGCGGCAGGCAGAGCGGATTCCATCTGGCCTTGCGTTTGCGAAGCTTCTGAATTGGCCCCAATCAAGCATGAGCCAATTCGAGACCGGCGCCAGGCGGGTCCCCATGGACAAGGCGCTCCAGCTCCGAGCCAAGGTTCCAGGCTTCGATCCGCTGTGGCTATGGGAGGGCGACAGGCGCGGCCTGTCCTACGACCTACGCATCCGCATCGAAGAGGAAGAAGCAAAAGAGGCTACGGGCGAGCTAGTTCGCCGCGAAGGGTAGAACATTATCCGCTCTTGCGGGCGCCGGCTCCGAGCTGCCCGCCAGAAACACGTCAACAAGCTCCTGCATGGCGGCAAGAATCAACCTTGCGTCATCCGGGTTTTCCGGCAGCTGGCTCGCAAGAGACATGGCGTGGCGTTTGTGCCACAGTGTCGGCATTCCCGGCATTCCGACCCCCGTCGTATCAGCCCAAATTATAGAACGAAACGCGCACATTACTTGGCGACAATGTCGCCTTGAACATAAAGCTGCCACATCCAAAGATCGCATGTAAAGACCGCTTGAATCCCGGGGCGCATCACATTTTTTTCTGGCGACTATCGCATTTTGCAAATTAGTTGTTGACGCCTATCGCAACATGCGATACATTGCTTCCATCAACGCAGGGGCATTGATTATGAACCAGCACTTACCGCCAGAAAATCTCAAAGAGATCGGCACCATCCCGGCCGGCACGATCGGCGCCCGCCCGGTCGAGCACTTCCTGCTCATCCGCGGCAAGCATTCCTCTTGGGTTGACGGCGATGTCATGACCCGCGCCGAGATCATCAAGGTGGTTGACGAGGATGCTTACGAAGACCTCCGCGCCATCCTCGCGCTGACGGACCTCAAGGCCGACGAAGGCGACTGGCGCAAAGCCACCGACGAGATCGTGTCCATCGTGATCCAGCGCTGGGCTGAGGACGAAAAGCTCCTGACGCCGAAGCAAAAGGAATTCGTGGCCGCCTTCAAGGGCGAGGCCTTTGCCAATGCCTTCCGTGTTGGGAGCGCCGCATGACCACTCACATCATCAACGGCGTGAAGATCCACACCAGCTTTGACTATCCGCCGATCCCGGTTCGCGACAAGGATTGGTCCGCAGTGACCGATGACTACGACTGCGATTGTGATCAGGACGGGTTTTTCTCGACGCATCCGGTCGGTCACGGCGCGACTGAGCAGGAAGCCATCGCAGACCTCATGGATCAATTGGAGAATAGCTCAGCGGTAGAGCGCCTCGCTGTTAACGAGGATGTCGCAGGTTCGATCCCTGCTTCTCCAGCCAACTTCATTCCCGAGAACCGCATCGATCTTTTCTGCGCCTGCCTCATTGCAGGGCTTGGCGCCTTCTCAATCGCGTATTGGGTGATCTGATGATGAAGCCCCTCGCCGTCGTCCTGGCCTTCGAGCCCGAAGATCGCCGCCAGAGCGTCATTGCCGACACCCTGCGCAAGCACTGGTCCGAGCTGATCAAGCTTTCGCCGGCCGATCGGAAAGTCCGGATCGATCAACTGCTGAAACCCACGGAGCGTAAGTGATGCGTGATCCCGCTGACACCATTGAAGTCGCCGTCGAGCAGCGTCTTGTCGGTCTCTACTCGGCAACCAAAACGCTGATGGACTTCAGCAAGGAGCCTGAAGGGCGCGAGGTCATTGCGCGGCCGAGGTGCCTTGAGGAAATCGAGACCGTCAGAGACGCCCTCTCCCGCATTCTGGATCGCGTCGGAGGCAAGACCCATGGCTAATGTAGCGCTCCAGACAATCGGCTCCAACAACCCGCCGAGCCCGATCGAATACGCCCAGACTGTGGTCGATGAGATCAACGCCTGGCTGGCCGATCACCCGACAATCGAGAGCGAGGACGACGCCCGAGCGGCCAAGCCGCTGCTCGATCGCGCCAAGCTTTCCCTCGATGAGGTCGAGGCCGAACGCGACAGCAAGGTCCGTCCTCTCAATGAGCAGGTATCGGCGATCAACGTAAAATACAAGGCGCTGCACAACACGGACGCCAAGAAGCCGGGCCTGTTCGACAAGATCGTGATCGAGCTCAAGGCCCGTGTTGCCGCCTTCATGATCCGCGAAGAGCAGCGCCGGCAGGCTGAGGCCGAGGCCGCGAGGCGTGCCCAGGAAGAGGCGGAACGGATTGCTCGAGAGGCCGAGGCGAAGGAAATGGAGGCTCTGGCGAACGCTAGAGCTGGCGAGGTCGTGGACGTGGCGGAAGTCACGAAAGAGGCTGATGCCGCCTTTGAGGAGTTCGAGCGCCAATCTCGGTTCGCTGCCAGAGCCGAGCGCGACACCAAGGTCAAGATCGGCGGCGGATTCGGCAAGACCGCTTCCCTCCGTGAGGTCGAGACCTTGCATCTCGACAGCTACAGCCTGGCGCTCAAGGCCATCGGTCCCAACGACAAGGTGCGCGATGCCATTCTGAGCGCCGCCCGTGATTACCGAAAGCTGCATGGCGAACTACCGGCCGGCGTCCGCGCCACCTATGAGAGGAAACTGTGATGTTTGACGATATCCAAAAGGCCGCGCTCAAGGCGCCCCTCTCCTCCTCGTTCGTCAAGACCCGCAAGCAGGGCGGCCGGGACGTTAGCTATATCGAGGGCTGGAAGGCTATCGATGAAGCCAACCGGATCTTTGGCTTCGACGGGTGGGCCCGCGAGACGGTCGATATCAAGTGCGTTGCCGAGGGCGAGCGCCAGATCGGCAGCCGCGGAGACACTGGATACAGCGTCACCTACATCGTCAAGGTTCGCGTGAGGGTCGGCGACATCATGCGAGAAGGCTGCGGCGCCGGCCACGGCATCGACCGCGATCTAGGTCAGGCTCACGAGTCCGCTCTGAAGGAAGCGGAAACGGACGCCATGAAACGCGCCCTGATGACCTTCGGCAACCCGTTCGGCCTGGCGCTGTATGACAAGCAGCAAGCAAACGTCGTTGACGAGAGCAAGCCCGTGAAGCCGGCGCCGCAGAAGCAGTCGGCCATGCCGGAGGACTTCACTGCGCGCGTTGAATACATGGTCGAGTGCCGCGAGGCCATCGCCCAGTTCACCGACGCTGAGAGCCTTGCCGCCTGGTGGAAGTCAGAAGAGCAGGCGGAGCTCCGCCGCAAGCACCAGCTCGACCAATCCCAAGTCGATGCCCTCAAACAAGCCGTCATCAATCGACGTGACGCACTGCAAGGAAAGCGCGCAGCATGACCGACCGTTACGACGTTGTAACCAGCCGCAAGGATAAGGACGGCAAATTCCGATCCACCAAGATCGGCGCCGCCTTCGTCAAGGGCGAGCGCATCAGCGTTGTGTTGGATGCGCTGCCGATCGGAAACAGTGAAGGCCAAGCTTGGCTGACGCTGTTCCCGGCCAAGCCGAAGGACGATAAGGCGGCTGCCAATGAGCCGGCAGCGCAAGACATGAACGACTCCATTCCGTTCTAGGTCCGCTTCGGGGGAAGCATGTCCGACAACCTACCATGGTCTGAGCAATTCCGTATCGTCGCCAAACAGTGGGTCGATGCAGATGCTGCCGCAACAATCCTTGAGGACACTAAGTCCGCCGTGATGGCTGAGCGCATGCTTGGCCTTGGGGAGATGGCTGTCAACAAGGCTGAGGCGCTGGTCAAGGCCTCTCCCGAATGGAAGCGCCA
Organism: Bradyrhizobium yuanmingense; assembly: GCF_900094575.1. Classification (GTDB taxonomy): domain Bacteria; phylum Pseudomonadota; class Alphaproteobacteria; order Rhizobiales; family Xanthobacteraceae; genus Bradyrhizobium; species Bradyrhizobium yuanmingense. Next base: position 19,896 of record NZ_FMAE01000021.1, read on the forward strand.
CGTCGAGTCCATCGTCAACGCCAGGCGCGCGGCGAACCGCCTGAAGGTCCAGATGGAATACCTCCGGATGAAGTTCTCGGAGTGGCAGTCGCACGAGGCCACCAAGCGGACGGAGGCCAGACTGTGAGCCGCAAAGTAGATGAGTGGATCGGAAAGACGCCGGACACGCCAGCCCCTCCGCGCGTCCGCTTGCGGGTGTTCGAGCGCCATGGCGGCATTTGCTACTTGTCTGGCCGCAAGATTGGAGCCGGCGACAAGTGGCAGCTCGAGCACCCGCTGGCGCTCATTAACGGCGGCGAGAACCGTGAGAGCAATCTGGCTCCCGCCTTGGTCGACCCGCACAAGGTCAAGACCGCCGAAGACGTGAAGCAGAAGGCGAAGAACGATCGCGTTCGCAAGCGTCATCTCGGCATCAAGAAGCCGCGCACGATCCGGGCCTGGCGCAAGTTTGACGGAACAATTGTCCACGCGGAGCGCGAACGATGAAACTGATCGACCTCTGGCCCATCTTCCTTCTCGCTCTGCTCATCGTCGCCATCATCGGCGCAGCGATGACGGGAGACGCGCGCTGGCTCGTGCTGGCTGTTCTGCCGTGCTGGGTGATCGCGAAGTGGTTTCGGGTCTGACGGAGCGAGGAGCACATGATCCGGTACGTAACGATCAAAACGAGCCTTGAGGACGGGCGCCACTACGACCCTAAGCATCCTTGGCTCATCGTTCTTGAAGACAACGGCGTGATCAGAATGGACAGGCAGTTCGGGAAGTTCGCCTCTCACTCGGCTGCAAAGCGTGAGGTCCGCGAACTCGTCGCTGAGTGGAAGCGGAAGAGATCGGCCTGAAGCACATCAGGAGAATGAGACGTTCTGTCAATAACTTAGCAGGGGAATTCGATGAAAATTCAGACGCTAACCGACCAGCTCCGCAATGATCTTTACGGCACTCTCGTGTGTGAGCATTGCGAGCACAGCCAGAAGTTCGTCGGATACGACGATGCCAACTGGCACAACAATGTCTTGCCGGCGATCAAGTGCAGCACATGCCTCCGGGACCGTTCTGGAGAGATCAAAGGCGTCTACGGCGAGATGTGCCACGATCCGAAGATCTGCGCGGGCAAGGGATACTGCCCGCGCGACCCGAGCTGCTGCGAATAGCCACGCACACACAGCAGATATACGAGGACGTACCGATTGACCCGCATTGAGACCATAGCCGAAGGCGTGACACTGTATCTGGGCGATTGCCGGGAGATCCTGCCGACGCTAGGCAAGGTGGACGCGGTCGTGACCGACCCGCCGTATGGAATCGGATATGCAGCGCAGCCAATTGTTGGCAAGGGGAAGACGCGGTCAAACCATGAAAAGAGGGATTGGGACGACTCCCCTGTCGACTTGGCCCCCGTCCTCGCGATCGACGCGCCGAAGATCATTTGGGGAGGCAACTACTACGATCTGCCTCCAACGAGAGGTTGGCTGTCATGGTTTAAGCCAGATGCCCCGCCATCGCTGTCCCATTTCGAACTAGCGTGGACCAGCCTCGACCGGACATCAAAGCAGTATGCCTGGAGCATAGCGGCCACGAATGCAGAGCGGGTCGGACACCCGACTCAAAAGCCGCTTGAACTGATGAAGTGGTGCCTTGGCTTCGTCCCGGACGCGAAACTGATCCTTGATCCATTTATGGGCAGCGGCACCACGGGTGTGGCTGCCGTCAGATTGGGGCGGATGTTTGCAGGCATCGAAAGAGAACCGAAATATTTCGAACTGGCATGTAAGCGCATCTCAGATGCCCTTAAGCAGCCCGACATGTTCATCGCCCAGCCCTCCAAGCCCAAGCAGGAGGCATTTGAGCTATGACCACCTTTCACCGCTTCGTGCTTCACCATCGCGTGCCTGACTATCTCCAGCTCGGCTGGATGGCCCTGCCGAGCCTTGAGGATACGCACCACGGCCGATGGTCGACGCACTGCATCTGGCTTTGCGAATGCCGGCCGGTTGAGCCCGGCAAGCAAGCGGCGGACGAGTGGCGCCGCAGCCTGTCTCACATGGACGCTGACGGAGGGGGTAACTGATGGACATTTATAGAGCAGAGCGCGCTGCGCAGGACATGATGGCGCGAGACCCGAAGTGGGACAAGAAGTTCATTCTGATCGGCCCAGGCGGCCTGATCAACTGCGAGTGGATCGACCCCTATTTCGGCATCTTCTCGATCGAGGGCAAAGAAGGCTTCGCGATGTCGAAACAGGTCCCATCGAACGTCGAGGTGATCATGCCGCAGCCTGACTCACAGGGGGAAACTGCTGATGACTGATGATCTGAAGAACGCTGAAACGTCACTCGTGTGGGCGCTCGATAAGGCCAGCACCTCGCTTGAGGTTCGAAGCGCCGTCAACAAGGCGCTCGGATACGTGCGCCAGGCACAAGCTCCTGCCCAAGGGGCGAAAGACCAAATCTCGGCCATCGTGCTTTCAGCCATTCTGGGCAAGGCGGATGGCGAGACATATGGCGCATCGCATGCGCGGAAGATGAATGAGGAGCGCGCCGAGAAGGCTGCTGAGCGCATCCTGGCCCTCCGCGCCCCGGCAACATCGGAGCCCGTCCAATGCAGTTCGGCCAGCCGCGACCCGGTCGAACAACTGCACGCGGCTTTGGCTGACATTGAGATTTCAGCTTACAACGCCGCTAAACTCCGGATCGGCTGGGCGCTTGAAGCCTTGGGCCAGCCAGCCAGTCGTTCTCCGGCAGCATCCGAAAGCGCAGCTAACGACATCAACCAACCGCTGATGGATCTCGAAATCTTCATTGGCGAGGTGGACGGCGCGGAAGCTGCCCAGGAAGGCACGATCGACGGCACCGAAGCTATTGCCGCGCTAGCCAAGGTTCGAGAGCAAACCGCTTGGCTTGAAGCACAGGCGAGCGGCTGCGCGTCTATAATGCGGGACCTTCGGGCTTTCCACGTTGCTTGCGGTGCTCCGGTCCCGAAGGTCCCTCAATTCCCGTCTGAAGACCGCATCAACCTGCGCCTCGACATCCTTGACGAGGAGCACCGAGAACTGCACGACGCAGTGAGAGACCGCGACCTGGTTGAAGTCGCCGACGCGCTCGCGGACATCATCTACGTTACCGCCGGGATGGCTCTGGAGTTCGGCGTTCCGCTTGAGCGGGTATGGAACGAGGTCCACCGCAGCAACATGGCGAAGGTTGACCCTGTCACGGGGAAGGTCCGGAGGCGCGACGACGGTAAAGTTCTAAAGCCAGAGGGGTGGACGCCGCCTGACATCATGGCCGCGCTCACTCCATTAACTGAACCGTGTCCGTACTGCGACGCGGAGATGGTTGTAACCGCTCCAAGCTGCGAAGCATGTGGCCGGGAGCATCCGGACCGGTTCACCGTCACTTGCACCTGCCGCGGCAACAACGACTGCGACGGTTCGTGCCAGTGCCCGCCTGACAGACCCGCACACACATCGACTGTGAGTCCGTCTGACGATGATCCGACCAGCAGCGACTATGCACGGGAGCCATTCTGATGGTTGACACCAATCGCCCGGCTTTCTTCGAGGTCATCGATACCCAGGAAAGCGTTGTCGTCGCCGTGTGTGCGTCCCACGCGGCTGCCTTGGCAGTCTGCAACGATCTGGAACCGGACGACAGAGAATATTGCGGCGGCTGGCGATACATCATCGAGCCCATGCGCCCGCACACTCCGCATGTGAGTCAGCCCGAATGACCTGGACCCTGCAAGACACAATCGGCGCTGTGATCTGCGCAATCGTAATCGTCGCGGTGGTTGCGGAGAACCCGTGGACTACTCTCCTGATCGCGTTCTGCGCGATCTGGGCCTGACCGTTATACTGAAATCGCGAGGATAGTATAACGAGACAAAGACCCGCCGGCACGACCTACGCTTTGCGCTTTGTGGGACGGCGAATGTGGTGATGATCTGGGCTTCATCGTGCGAAGTCACCACGCTTGAAACAGGAGATTTCTCAATGAAGCTGAAATCCGTGAAGATGTTGGTTTGCCAAGCTTGCCTCGATGGTGATGGCGAAGAATGCCACACCCCAGGATGCGCGCTTTACCTACATAGGGTTGATTTGCCGATCATGCCTGAATTGTATGAAGTCCTGGCGGAAGTCGATGAAGTTGAAGGATAGGTTCATGTTGAACCTTCGCCCTATGCTTCTGCTCTGCGCGTTCGGGATACATTCCTGGCATAGGGGGCCGAAGCCCCTGATACACGGCATTTGGCGCACATGCATTCGTTGCAGCACGTGTCAGTATGCAGGACCTGACGGAACAGAGATTAGCCCGCCGCACCTCCCACAGAAGCTACAGCCAGCGAGCAAGTCATGAAGAATCCAGCCGACATTTACGAGGTCTGCCAAGAAATCATCCGGCGCTACGACGACACGCCGATGAAGGACATCCTCGAACACACCGCCTATTCCGCCAGTGACTTGCTCTATGAGCTTGCGCTGGAATACGTGAAACAGCAGCAGGTCAAGGAGCAGTTCGCGCCGCAGCATCTTTCCCATGTGGTGCAGCCCAAATGACAGACGTCATCGACAAGATTGCAAGGACCATTTGCCAAGAGCAGTGCGCCTATCGTGGCGAGCCCGCCTGCTGGAAGGTCTTAAACGGGGAGCCGAGTGAATGGGCTTGGCCTAATCCCAATTGCGATGAGCCGGGATGTATGGCCTTGGCGAAGGCTGTCGTGGAGGCGTTCATGTACAAGCCGGGATCTGATTTAGGACCGGCTCCCGCTTTATCTTACCCGAGCAGCAAATGACCGACCTAGCAACCGGCTTCACCGTCATCGAGCGGACAATCGTCGAGTGGCTGGAAAACTCAGGCCACGCAGTCATCCACGACAACGACGAATGGCTATTCATTGGCCCGACTTGGGAGACATCGATCACCTCCCTCGCCTGCGCCATCGTTCAAGCCTTGGAGCGGCAGAAGTGACCAAAATTCCGGATTACGACACCGAATTAGCCGCCGTGACAGCCTGCATCACTGCGCTCGCTGAGCACGGCATTCCAGTTGATATCCAAGAGTTGCTGGTAAACGGAAGCCTGCAAGCCGGCATCAAGCCTCACGCGATCTTCAATGGCATTAGGGCCGCATACAACACATACCAGAGGCCGGTCGGCCTGGATTGGAAGCTGAGCGACGAAGCACAACAACAGATCGCTGAGATTGAGGGCAACAGCCGCAACGCCATGATCAATGCCGATAGGCTTGTTACGGGCGGCGCTATGCCGGCGGGAACAGAAGCCTCCTTGGGTCATCAAGATCAAAGGCCAGCGCCAATTGCTCCAGCATCTCCGAGTGCCATCGCATCTGCCCCAGTTCGATCTTCGACAGGTTCGGGAGAGCAATCCCAGAGCGCTCCGCAAGCTGCTGCTGGGTCAGGCCCCTATGCTCTCTCCACTCTCTCAGGAACAACTGGATCATGATGGTCCTCAATTACCTTGGTCTTGCTATTGGACTGTCGATTGCGTCCATCCTGTTGTCAATGGCATGGCGCATATACCGATTTCAGCCCGACAGATCGAAGCATCTTCACGAGATGAGAGGATCAGAATGAGCCGGACGCCTGCCCGCGTTACTCAAGCTGATGTTGCCCGCGCTATCCGGGCCGCGCAGCAATGCAACGCGGGCCAGGTGCGGATCACCAAGGATGGCGACATTCTGATCGACCCCGCCCCGCAGAAACAGCGGGAACAGGACAAAAAGGATATTGCGGAGCGGCGGAGGATCGTTCTTTGATCGCCGCCATGCCGAGACCCCGGAAGCCCCATCTGCATCGCGAGCGGAATCGCCATGGCGTGCATGTCTGGTACGTGCGCAAAGGCCAAGGTCCGCGCTTCCGACTCCGGGGCGAGTTCGGCTCCGACGAGTTCAATGCTCAGTACGAACTCGCCATCCAAGGCAAGCTGCCGAAGCGAGGCCAGGCAACCGCCGGCACGCTGCGCTGGCTTTGGGACGCCTACCGCAAGACGGATGGATGGAAAGCCTTCTCGCCGGCCACGCGTCGCCAGCGCGAGAACATCATGCTGCACGTTCTCAAGGCGGCCGGCGAAGAGCCGTTCGGCGCCATCGGCAGCGAGGACATTCAAGACGGGCTCGATCGAAGATCCGACACGCCGTCCGCAGCTCGCAATTTCCTCGACACCATGCGCGGCCTGTTTCAGTGGGCCAAGGCGCGCGGGCATGTGCGCGGCGATCCGACCGCCGACGTGAAGCCACCCAAGCGCCGCCGCAACGCCGGCTTCGCGCCGTGGACGCATGACGATGTGGACGCCTACTACAAGCGTTGGCCGCTGGGCACGCCGCAGCGGGTGTGGCTCGATGTGCTGCTATATACCGGCCTTCGCCGCGGTGACGCCGCCGACGTTGGCCCCAAGCACGTCAAGGACGGGCTGATTGAGATCTGGACGGAAAAGAGCGGCCGGCGCGTCCTGGTGACGCTCCCGATCCTCGATGTCCTGCAAGCCACGCTGGACGTAGGCCCGATCGGCAAGGAGACCTGGATCATCGGAGAGAGGGGCAAGCGCTTCGTCAAAGAAGCCTTCGGCAATGCCTTCTCAGAGGCCGCCAGCGCGGCTGGCGTGAAGAAGAGCGCCCATGGCGTGCGGAAGATTGCAGCCACGATCGCGGCGGAGAACGGCGCCACAGAGTCGGAGCTGGACGCCCTCTTCGGCTGGACCGGAGGACGCATGGCAGCCCACTACACCAAGACCGCAAGCCGGGCTCGGCTGGCGAAGAAAGCGGCGGAAAAGCTGAAATCTATTCCCGCACCGCTTGTAAAAGTGCGGGAGCAAGAGCAGAATATTCAAACGAACCAACCACATAGCAAGGGGCTGGTGGGGGAGGCAG
>NZ_FMAE01000047.1 GCF_900094575.1 Bradyrhizobium yuanmingense
AAAACCAGCGACAAAAAATGCAAGACGCATCGCGAGCCACGTGGCCGGCCGATCGGCAGACATTTTTAGGAGCTCCGGAGGAAATTGCTAGCGAGCGCAGCGCCCGGGTAATTGCACAGCGTTCCGCCATCTAGGGGGATCGAAACGGAAGAGTCCACCCACCAAAAATGAGGGTGCACTGCGCACAAGCTCTTGATCTATCCAACTTTCTCACGTGCCGGGCTCGATCGTCTCGACCGGCACAGGCGCGCGATGAGCGATCCCGGCCGCCGTCGGTTGCCTCCATTGTGAGCCGTAGATTGCGGAGCTGGCCGGGCTCCGGGCGCTCTAGGTGTGTTAAAGGGGCAGACGTCAGCTTCCGAACGGCCAAGCGGAAATCTTACGAGATTAGTCAGAGCATTACCGCTCGAGACCCCATGGCTGACGTTCACGCGGCGGGCACTGCGGTTGCGCTTTCCGGTTCCCACATTCCCAGCTATTCAGCCAACTTGCGACGTCGAATCGAGCGCCCCCGGGAGGCCGCGCGCCCATGAACACATTGTTTGACAACGCTATTCAGTCGATCCAGCTCGGAATCGAGGATTACGAGCACAACGACCCCAAGCGCGCGCTTTCGACCGTGCGGAATTTTTATGCCGGCACGCTGCTGCTCGCCAAGGAAGTTCTGGTCCGTGCGGCACCGAAAGCTTCCGTGAAGGCAATTATCGGCTCCAAGTTCGTCCCTGTCCCAGACGGGAAGGGAGGCGTTACCTATGAGGCGAGCAACAAGACCGTCGATTTCATGGAGATCGGTGATCGCTTCAAGACGTTCAGCCTGAAGATCGACAAGGCGGCCTTGGCTGATTTGAACAGAATCCGCAACGACATGGAACACTACTTCACGAACGCGAGCGGGAAGAAGGTTCGTGAGGCAATTGCACGCGCGTTTCCTGTCGTAGTCGACATGTTCAAGCAGTTGCATGAGGAGCCGTCAAAGCACCTGGGCAAGTGCTGGAATACCATGATCGAGGTAAAGACGGACTATGACCAGGAGCTCGCCGAATGTCGGGCGAGCTTCGACAAAGTCGACTGGAAGTCGAATGCAATGGCTAACGCGGAGCCCGTCTGCCCGAGGTGCGACTCCCGTCTGGTTCACCAGAAAAACCCCAACAATACCGTGCATGAAAGCGCTCATGCGACATGCCGCGAGTGCGGTGAAGATCTCGACGCGCACGAGGCGATCGAGGCAGCCCTCAAGCAACACTTTGCGAGCGACAACTACATCGCCATGACAGATGGCGGCGAAGGAGCACTGGCTAGCTGCCCTGAGTGCGGCTATGAGACGTATGTCACGAGCGAGGACGAGAACGGCTGTGCCCGGTGCCAGCTCGAACTTGATGAATGCTTGCGATGCAGCACATTACTCACGCCGAATAATGTCTCTTGGGACTCGCACGAGTTCTGTAGCTACTGCGATCACGTGATGTCGAAAGACGACTAGGCCTTGAACGCCTCGCCCGGCGAGCTGCCCGATGTCTGGTGCCGGGGGACCTCGTCAGAACTGATCCTGCACCTGCTTGTAAGCCGGATGCTTCGTGTTGTTGACCTTCACCCAGTGCGTGCAGCGCCTTGCACCATAGGCGCGCGCGCGGTGCTTGGAGACCATGCCCTCCAGGCCGATCTTGCAAGCGGCCTGGAACAGGTCGGGGCCGATCTCGCCCTGGTCGTAGTCTGCAGCGAAGATGCCCTCCGGCCTGCGGGCGCGCGAGGTTGAACTTGCGCATCGACAGCGGCAGGCGCCGGTAGTCATTCCCATCACTCGCCAGCATGTTGAAGGCGTATAACCGGACCTCCTCATCGTGGCGTCTTGATTGCAGCGAGACAAAACCGGACATGCCGATGGTTTGTTGGGTTAAGCCGGTTACATGCGCTCCATTGCTGATGGCGGCTAGGGTTTACAGTATTTCCGCAGGTCGGTGAGGTGGGTCTCGTCAACCACCTTCATGAGGTCAATCAGCGCTGAATTTGCGTCCCGACTCTCCTCCACCGTCAGGGAGGATTGCGCGATCAAATCGTCTAGACTGTCAGAATGCGACTCGACCTGCGCGAGCCGCTCCAGCGCATTGAGACGATCTCTGTCCAAGCCATCGTAACGATCGCAAAGCGCTTTGAGCTTGTCACTTATGTTCCCATTACGTGGGACTTTGAACGCCAGAAAGATTTCAAGCACACGCCGCAACACGTTCGGCATCATGAACGCATAGTCGAAGTGACCACCCCCGGCAGCTTCAAACGCCATCACCTTTTCAAAAAGGTAGTGGTACTCCGATTCGTACTCGCGAAGATGTTTCGGAAGATCCACTATGCTGGAGGTACGGGTCTTAGTTGAGGCTGGTATCGAAACATCTATGAACTTCAGGCTGGCCTTGGCCGGATCAGCCTTGGCCCAGTTCTTCCAAGGCTTCTTAAATTCATTCATGCAATGCTGATTGTGGGTCAGTACGATGAGCTGACGCGCATCGGAAAGCCAATTACGAATGAGTCCGCAGGCGTAGTTCATTGCCTTTGTATCGAGGCTCGATACTGGATCGTCGATAACCACGATAAGGTCCTTGACCCTTCGATCCTCTGCTTCAAGCGTTGATAAGAAATAGCAAAGCGCAATTGCCGTCTTCTCTCCTTCACTGGGAGCGCCTGTCACCAGCGTTCCGTGCCGGTGTAGTTCATAGCCCTCCGCAATGGCGATGATCGTCAGTTCGCCGTGGCCAAGATACGATTTAACCAGCGCATTGATTTTGTCGGCGGCGGGCCCGTGTTGTTGGACCTTGGAGCGCAGCGCGGCTATGTCCCCTTCCAGCTTTTCGACTTTCTTCTTAGCGGCAGCCTCCTTCGCTGTAGCATTGGTAATCTCGCTGACGTGTTTCGTATACTCGTCGGCGCTGGTAGCTACGAAATGGCGACGAATTGCTTCTCGAGCCTTTTTCTGATGCTCGTTGAACCTGTCGACCATGTTGGCATGCTGCTCGAGGATCGCATTAAGAGCGTTACAGCTCTCTTCGAGCAGCTTAATGCGAGCCATCACCTCTGTCACCGGGGGGAGCGGTATCGTTACTGGACGGGTCGGCGCGTCCTTTCGCTCCCGCAACGCTCTTAATACCGTCACCATCAGGGGTCTGACATCATCCAATGCTGCGGTGAACGTTAGGACGGCAGCTTCAAACTGCGGTTGAAATTCGGCTGACAACTGGGCAGCGGCAGGTATCGCGATCTGTGCGACAGCCAGCGCTTCCACGCAGCTACCTGCATGTTGCGCGGCAGTGTTCAGTTCGATGACGAACTTGGAAAGCTTGTCGTCAAAAGCCGCTGTGAGTAGCGCTTTTCGCTGGTCGGTAATTGCTTGGCCGCAATGCAAGCACGACCTTAAATCGTGTTCGACATGGTACTCATGTCCTTGCTTGACCCATGGGACCATTTGCGGGTGCACATCCAGCCCTTCGAGGGCGATGCTCCCAGTGGATTTTGGAGCGAGCTCAACGGCGGCTCTAATCGTTTCCGACAGCTCCGAGACCGGAATCTCTATTGACTTGATCTTGGCTGGCGGTTCGGACCGCGCACAGGTCGCGGCGGCCGCATCAAGATCCGCATCGCTAAGCTTGCCACCCGCCAAAGTCCCCAGCTTATCAACGTCGGCTATAAACTGCGGTGCCTCGTATCGAGTGGGCTGGCGTAAACGCTCGGAGACTGTTCGCGCGAGAACCTTCTTGTACTCGGTGAACGCCTTCTCGCGTTCCTTGAGCAGCTTGGCCTCGCCTTCGTGCTTCGTTCTCGTCGCTGGTAGGGTAGTTTCGAGCGCCTTCAACTGCTCCGCTGCCTCGGCTTGGTCGGCGCCAATATAAAAGACGGGGTTCGCCACGCCAGTTTCCCAGCGGAGGTTCTCGGCAATGAAATCGCCGTTGAAAACACAGACGCACTTCTCAAGGCCGCTGAGTGCCTTAGGATAGGTATATTTCGTCCCGTTGGACAACTCGATTTCGAATGTGCAGCCTTCGGGAAGTCGCTCCTGTTTTTGCTAATATGCGGGAAAGGGTTGACTTTCCCGAGCCATTGAATCCGTAGAAAAGATTGTATCGCTTGAGATCAAGGCTTGGAGTGGTGGCTTTACGCTCCGCCAACACGGCTGCGCCCTTGAGCAGACGAATGTTCTCGATGATCGCCACGGCCACCTCCTCCCCCTTATGGCTAGAGAGGATTACTAGCATGCAAGCTGAGGTTGTAAAGAGGGCACCCCTGCCAAAAGGCGTCATCTCCATTTCACCGCGGCCGGTTCAGGTCGATCCATTGGTTCGTCATCCACCCTTCGCGCTTGGTCTCCGCCGACCTGCTGGCGGCTCTTCCTCGGTCGTGGCTTCGCGGAGGTGGTGTAGTACCGGGGCTTTGGAGCAGACGCTGGCAATGTGGCATCTCGTGCTGACCTGGATCGGCGTGCTCGACTAGCCACGGCTCGTCTGCGTGACCCAACCAAGCCTGGTAGGTGCCTCCCGGGTCGCTCCGAGGATACAATTCGACAGAGTATTAGAAGCAATGCAGGACCAGATTCGAAAAATCATGATAGGCGCCTGCTCCTGTTTGCGCAGAAACCGGGGCCGACCAATTAACACTTGAGACGAGCGCGTCATGGCCGCCGATCCGAAAACCGCATCCCTCTACTCGCGAATGCAGAGCTACGGCACCCTGACTGAAGCGCCGCGCGACGTGCCAGACGCGCGCTTCGCGCTGCCGGCAACTGTCCACTGGATGCGCGCGCTCGCGATCCTAACTGTCGACCAAAAGCTCGACTTCGCTGCCGGTCGAGGGTTCTACGCGAATGTTCACGCGCGCGGGATGCCAGATCCCCAGCTCAACACAGTGTGTGAGCAGCTTTTGTTCGTCCTTAACCAGATAGCTGCGCTGCAGGCGCTGACGGCTCCGACGAACAAGGCAGACGTGGCGCGGACGGCAATTGTTGGCTGGTAGTACTATGGTGTCTACAGCGCGGCTTCCGCCATGACGGCAGCGATGGACGGTTCCTTCCAGGCAATCACGCGGAGACCGCGCGGAAGTGGCAGGAGCGCTTCCCTGCCAACGCCCTGGCGATGCATCCCTTCGCGGACTGCCTGTCGAGCGTCATTCCGAAAACAGTCGAAACCGAGCTCGCGCCAGTAAGGCAAGGGGACAGCACTCGCTCGTCAACAAACCCACGACTGCGCAGGAAGCCTGGGGCTGTTGCGCGGAGTATCTTTCCGGAACGGCGGGCTGGGAACGATGGAATGTCGAGGAGAGGGTGAGGGAAACGGCCCAGTTCAAGGCGCTGGGAGTTTCCGATTTCCGGACGAAGGCGGCGCGTGAACTGCGCGACACCTCGTACGCCCGTCGCGGCATCAGTTTCCTTCACCAGGCGTCGCGCTATCGCGGGAAGGCGAACTACCGGGACGCCATCTACCTCGCCTATGGGACCTCCGTACCGAACCAGTTGTCGGGTCTCGTCGACGACGTACTTGTCGTACTGAAAGGGTTCGCCGCCATGGCCGGCGCCTACTGCTCACTGCGAGTGGGCAAGACCGCTTGGATAGACTTCGCCGACGATCTAGATCGCAAAAGGGCTATTTCGATATCCCCGAGGATGTTTGGTGACCGCTGACCTGCCACTAACTTCATCCAGCGGCAGTTAGAGTCTCGGTGGGTTTTGTAGCGAGACCGTGCAGCGAGACCGAACTTTGGAGCATCCAGAACTAGAGTTTTTCGCCTTGATTGTAGCAAGACCGAACTTTGGACCACCCAGAACTAGAGTTTTGCGCCGCTGTCACGTTGGCGGGCTGGATGCGCCGACGTCGTCGAAGCGCAGCACGAAGCGGGGGCGCGAAATATGGGCGGGCAGCTATGTAGAGCCACTCGCTTGCACCCGGGCAAACGGGCGCCTGGTTCGGATGACGCGCATCCCTAACGAGCGCAGAGACGCCGATGTGCATAACGCTGGGTATAAATCGGTTGAGCAGCATTCTGCCGCGTCCATTTATTGACTCCGGAGGATGCGACCATTACAGCTCTGAGTCGCATTTATTGGAGGGTTTCAACCATGGCTAGTCCACCAAATCAGGAGCCAGGGAAGGGCAATCATCCGGATCACCCTCAACATCCCGATGTTCCGCCCGGCCCGCCTAGCGATACCCCTGGCAAAGGCCCGCCACGCCCCACCACGCCGCCTGATCATCGCCCGGTAGGCTAACTGTTTGCGGCACCCGAAAGCATCAGTTGGCTATGAGAATTGGTGGGCGCTCTGGCCTGACCTACTTCGCGAGGAACTTGAGGCGTTCTCAAAAAGAGGGATTGCGCCTCGGACGCTCTATCAGGCGCACGGCATATTGATTCTTGAGGCGGAGTGGCCGGTGCATGGGCATTCGGATCCGATTCGCTTGCGCATCGGATTCTCGCCACTTCATCCGTATTTTCGCCCGGCGGTCGGGGCGCCCGACGAAAAATTTGAGCGCCACCAAAATCCGCTGACCAAAGAGCTATGCCTACTGACGCAAGAGACAGGACAGTGGAATCCACGGCAGTTGGTCTCCGATTTCATCGAGGAACGGCTGAAACAGCTTCTGGCGGCCCTCGACGCGCGGAAAGAGAAACGATGGGACGACGCTGCGCGGCTTGAAGAACAAGCTCCCGATCCGCTGATGCCGTATTTCGCTGGCGCGGAGGACGACTCCGTTATCTTATTCGATGGCAGCATGCCCGTGCCACCGAACGGACACGGACTCATGGACGTGGTCTGCATGAGCCGCAACAGTGCTAGAAATCAAGCCGCATTTGAGGGCATCCTTCGGCAAGTGAAAAACAGCAGCGGAGTCGGCGTGGGAAAGCGGTTTGCGTTTCCCAACGAACCGGCTGGTGCGCAGGTAGTTACGGCTCGGTGGGTCAAGTTCACCCCACCCGCGGCGATGGATGCAGCAGAGCTGCTACTACTAGCGGAGAAAGAGCTTGAGACGCAAGCTGTTCTGCAAGGACCAAGCGTGCGAAAACTCAATCAATTTGCCGCTGGACCATTTTCTATCACGGGCATCGTATTTCCGGATGAGATCGAATACGGTCAGCAAAAAAAAGGGGCAGGATGGCTGTTTCTTGCGAGCCGTCGCGGCCTTGTCACTGGCAACGAACAGAATCCGGCTGAAACCCAACTCATTATCGGCAAACGCGCTGGCAAGGACGACATCTTCTCTAGACTACCGGTCGCACGATCATTGCTCAACAAGAGCGTCGTCGTCGTGGGTTGCGGTGCCATCGGTGGGTTCGCAGCACTAGAGCTAGCGCGCGCAGGAGTCGGTCGAGTCGCCTTTGTCGATTACGATACCGTCGAGCCGGGGAATAGTCTGCGTTGGCCGTTGGGACGGACTGCATGGGGCAGTCCCAAGGCGGTGGCTCTCGCGAACTTTGTCTTGGCAAATTATCCTTGGACAACACCGACTGCTTTCGGTGCCAATCTTGGCGCAGCGACATCGGCTCCGGATACGCTACCGCCGGATCTCAACGAAAACGTGCTGTCACCAATACTGGATGTCTTACGCGAGGCGAATCTCGTCGTCGATACGTCAGCTTCATTCGAGGTCCAATATGCGCTCTCCTACTATTGCCGCCGATTGAAAGTGCCGTATGTGATGGGCTACGCGACCGTGGGGCTCGCAGGCGGCGTGGTCGCGCGCTTTGTTCACGATTCCAAAAGCTGCTTGGTTTGCCTCCATGAACATCGGAAGGACGAGAAACATATATCCAAACCGCGTCTCGATAGTACCGGAATCGTCACGCCGTTAGGGTGCAATGCGCCTACATTCACCGGAGGAGGCTTTGATCTGCAAGAAGTCTCGCTTGAAGTCGTCCGCAGTGCGGTCGGATTGCTCTCAGAAGGGAAGTACGACCCCGGGACCTGGCAAGTGTCTATCCTGACACTGCAAGGCGAGAACGGAGTACGTGTGCTGCCGAGCTGGGAAGCGTTTCATTGCCCGCCACATCCTCGCTGTTGCGGAGCCGGGGAATGAACTCGCTGTTGCGGAGCCGGGGAATGAATGTCTGGCTTTCTTCGCACGTGATGCGGGCAATGTGCAAACTTGCTTGCGAATTTGCCCCCCTTGAGAATGGCGGAGTTCTCCTCGGCTGGCGCGCGGGGAAAGACCGGGTGGTAATCGACCTTCGCGGTCCCGGCCCGCACGCCCTTCATGGGCGACACTGTTTCGTGCCTGATCACGCTTGGCAGGTCGCAGAGATTCGGCGGGCTTTTCAGGATAGCGGGGGTGACGTTGATTACCTCGGCGATTGGCACTCGCATCCCGGTGGGTCGCGGCAATGAGCGATCTGAACTCGGCTACGCTGCGGCGCATTGCTCGCCGCGTGAAGGAGCCGCTCATGCTGATCGTGGCAGGCAGCGAGATCAATCAAGACTGGTCAGCGCGTTGTTGGAAAGGGCGCATTGATGGGCGATTTCTGCGGCGCCGCTTGGAAGCGCAACCACAGGAGCTAAAATTGTTCGATCCACCACCCGATTGGGCAACCGTCCGTCACGCTGTCTGAGCCGGCGCCCTGAAGCGCGCTCGCTAGGGGCAGAGTGTAATGTGAAGGCCGAACATGGGTGATGTGCGGATTGACACTTCGCAATGGGAGCGCGAGTACGGAAAGAAGCCAAGTGGGCGCCGTTATTGGCGCTTCCGGATCGTCGCGCCCCGTACTACCGTCAAAGAATATGAGTTCATGACGGATTTCGCACTGACCTTCCCCGCCGCGTGCAGAGTCGCAATGGAAAAGGCGCGGCAACGCCGTTCGGATCAAGTCATACTGCTACCATGAGGGACCATGACCAGTTGGACCATCGAGCGCATGATTGACTGCCGGGCGCGCCGACGTGAGGTATTCGTCGGTCATCGCATCAGCGCGGATGGCGGTAAGTCGTGGATCGAAGAAGGCGAACTTCACGCCAGCTTTGCAGATTCGTTCTCGCGCCTGACGCGCGAAGTGGATCTCGAAGAGTACCAATCGCGCGTTGCCGCTTTACGCGCGATCTCGTTGATCATGCCGTTTCTCGCCGCGATTAAAGGGCCGCTTCACAGACGGGTGCCCATGGTGTCCCTCTCAGCGACTTGCGCCACACGTGGGCGCAAGAAAACGTGAGCCATCTTTAACCAGTCTTTAGCGTCGTCCCCGACGAACCGACCGTGCCACCGCGCAACTGACGGCGAGCAGCTCGACCATTTCTTTGTAGCTGGCGGCGCGGTCGAAATGTTTCTACTATGACCACAACGCCAGGCGGCCAGGATCAGTAGTCCGGCACCGAAAGAAACAGGCATTCAAGGCGGCAGCAATTTCTAAGATGACTCAAGCGATGAGCGAGGACAATGCAATAGATCTCGCCTCGACTAAAAGCCCGACCGCCGATTTTTTGGAAGGGCTGTATGGCGAGCCATTGCGCGCCGAGACGATGCGGACGGGGCGCCATCTGATTATTGCTTCGACGATTTGCGCGGTCGTCGTGACATTCGATGTACAGCTCAAAGGCACGGGCCTGGTCCCGTTGGACTTCGGCAATCGGCCCGAAGTTTTGGCCATGCTTATGGCGCTGGCTGTCATCTTGCTGCTCCTTAGCTTCGTGTTGCGGACCTGGACCGACCTGCTTCGCGAACGCGAGACAGCGAAATTGGTCACGCAGTATATCGAAGATGAGCGAGTCGATGCGGCTCGGGAGTCCGCAGAGGGCGCGGACGCCGAAGAGTTAAGAAGTCGGCGGGAAGCGCTCGACGAACCGGAATACTACGACCAAGAGGACTCGAATTGGGACGCATACCACAAAGTTAAGGATGCGGCCGACGCGGCCCTGCAGAAAGCAGAAGACCGTTTGAGAAAGCGGCGGTGGCCACTCGGCTTGCGACGCACATGGATGATCCTGGAAGCCGGCCTGCCTATCGTCTTTGCGGCGTTTGCAATCTACAAGTCATGGACATCCGTCAACGCTCTCTTCAAAGCACTGTTCTTGTCGTAACGGCGGCTCAAGCAGCCGCAGGATTTTCTCGGAAGACTTCAGAGAAAGCGGCTGGTGGATGAAGGCGCCACGCTGGCTAGGGCATCGCCGGTCTAGGACTGGAGGAAAGCCAACGGCCTGCACTGCCTGTTGCCCAAGGGCCAGGCCGTAATCTTGGGGCGAGCGGATCGAGTGTGCCATATTGGAACGTAGCTAAGTGGCTGCGGGGCAATGAAGACGTCGCGGTGGAGTAGGATGGCCATATAGCCTCGATATCGATAAGGTTGTTCCGTCGAGAGCCGAGCGCGGTTGAAGCGATCCAAAGTCGGAAGACTAAGCAAAGAACCACCTTGTAGCGTCCCGCCGACTGGTCGCGGATGCCGGAGAACTGCAATCGCGCCTGCATAACCTCGCCGATTGATTTGGTGCTTCGGTAGCCTTTTTTGTGCGCGCGATCAGCAGCTCCCTCCGATCGCTGCTTCGTGTTCAGCAAGAGGACGCAACAACGACGGCAGTGGAGAAGGCGCCGGTGCTGTCGGTGTCGCGGTTGCCGGTCGGCAGACCGCGAAACCGGCAGGTGCTGTCCTAATTGGGAACACGCGCCATGTTGAACTAGGACACTCAAAATGGATCAGTGTTTAGCTCTTGCTAACCATGCCGAGAGCGATTTCTATGACTTAACGGAACAGAATCAGGTTGTGCCTAACGATCCATTCCCGTCGGGATGAGGGGGTGCGACGTGGCTAAGAGTTCGGCAGGTAAGACGGTCAACCGGCTATACTTCGGCGACAATCTGGACGTCCTGCGAGAATATGTAGACGACGAAAGCGTAGACCTCGTCTACCGGAGATGTCCCGATCGCTGTTGAACTACGTCGGGCCGACGTTGCCGGAACGAATGATTACGCGGCCCTCGTGACATGGGCAACGGGCTTGATCGTCATGCGATCGTGGTGAGCTTGAAGGGCCGCACGCAGAACCGACAATTGCTTATGCGCCTTCAATCGCCGGAAGCCCTTGTTGGCCTCGATCATGCCGGCCGCGACCCATCGCAAGGCCATACCGGCATCCCGCCAGCGTTTGACGTTGCGCGTGACGCGGCGAATGGTGCCCATCATGTTCTCGGCGATGTTGGTACAGGCGAGCGATCGACGAAGCTCCTTCGGCAGCTTC
>NZ_FMAE01000055.1 GCF_900094575.1 Bradyrhizobium yuanmingense
CCGACGGATCTTCATCTCCGGCCAGAAGCGCGGCGTCTTCGGTGTCATCAAGCGCGAGCTGCGCCGCCGCTCCGCCATCGAACCCATCATCGGACACCTGAAGGCCGATGGTCACCTCGGCCGCTGCTACCTCAAAGGCCGCGCCGGCGATGCGGCTAAAGTCATCCTCTCAGCCGTCGGCCACAACTTCCGCCGCATCCTCGCCTGGCTCAGAGAACTCTTGTGCCTCATCCTGCTCCAGCTATGGCGCACGTTCGGCCGTCCCGCCCCGCTCAATTCGCTTCTTAACGGACGACTATCTACTGTCCCAATATAGCGGCCCAACGATTTAACGGCGCTGCGCATTTTGGGCTGGTTCTCACCGAAGAGCCACCAATTGTCCCGGCGGGAAGGACGAGGATTCTTGTCGCGTTCGGGCTTAACTTTCAGCAAAATGTGCTGGTAGATTTCGGGAAATCGCTTCCGGACGTCATCCTCAGTAAACCCGAATAGATCAATAACTGAGAGCCCTCGTGGTTTTCGGTTTATATCCCGCCCATTAAGATAGGGGCGGATTACGTCATCTATCAGTGGTGAAAAGATCGGATTGACCGAGGACTTCCTTAGCTGCCCCCCTCAACCGGCTTTGCTTGGCTTCGAGGACGAAGCAGTCCCGCTTGTAGAGGTCGATGCGACCTAGAGCATCGCCATCGTCCTTATGCCGTGTGACCACGCGCTCGAAAACGTAGTCATTTCGTTCGTGCGTTGCACCGGCAAGCTGGGGATGATCGACACTAAGTAGATCGCAGAGCTCGGTCAGGAATAGTGCATAATTAGCTCGCTCCTGACCTCCCTCCTGTCCTTGCCAACGAGCGATAAACCCGCTTAAGTTGTCGTCTGGCCACGATTCAACGTTCATACGGTCAAGATACTTAGAAAGGATGCCAGATCAAGGGGGCATGCGGAGGAGGGTAAGACCGGACCATACGTGAGATCAGCCTCATTTGCGAGTATTTACTCTTCGGTTGCAGTGCAGAGCCTACTGCCGCCGAGCCCTTTTCATCTGAGGAAGGCGTGCCGACTTCAGCCTGTGCAGCTCGATCGTTCGACTTAAACGGGGAATATGGTGCTACAGGAAATCATTGTTGCGGGTACCGCAAGCTACTCGACTGAAGGCCAAAAGCTAACTTCGTTGAAGCCGATCAATTTCATCTTTGGCACCAATGGAGCCGGTAAGACAACCATATCACGCTTTATTAATCATCCTGACTCCCATCCCTCTTGCACTTTAAACTGGGAAAAGGGTCAGGTAGTCACCTGTCGTGTCTACAACAGCGACTTCGTAGCTCGTAACTATGCGCCGCAGCTTCCTGGAATCTTCACTCTTGGCGAGGCGGAGAGGGAAACGCTCGACAACGTCGAGAAGGCGAACGGCAGGGTCAAAGACCTGGAGGATGGCATTGCGCAGCTGAACGGCACGCTCGGCCCAACGGATGGTTCATCTGGTAAGCGCGGAGAGCTACGGGCCCTGCGCACTAAGTTCGAGGCGGATTGCTGGAAGATCAAGGGCAAGTACGACCCACACTTTAAGGATGCCTTCACCGGCGTCCGTAACTCGCAGTCCAAGTTCTGCGACAAGGTGCTAGCCGAATTAGCAGTCAATACCGCAGAGCTCGTTGACGTCGACAAGTTGAGGCAAAAGGCTGCGACGCTGTTTGTTGAGGGCCTTCAGCAAGAGGCTGCCGTTCCTATCATCAAGGTGACCGACCTGCTAGCGATTGAACGCGCGCCCGTGCTTGCCAAAAAAGTTGTCGGTAGGGAAGATATCGACGTCGCGGCCCTGATTCGACGACTTGGCAACAGTGACTGGGTTAGGCAGGGGCTAGCGTACGTCGGCCACGGGTCTCAGTGTCCGTTCTGTCAGCAGGAAATCCAGGCGGAGCTTGCCGCACGGCTGAATGCCTATTTTGACGAGGGCTATGTCAATGACATAGCCTCGATCTCTGCCCTGCTCGAGACTTATGAGGTCCTCGCCGACACTACCTTAAAGAGGCTTGAGGAAATTCTCGTTCTCGATAGCCGTCACTTCGACGGGGACCTGTTGAGGGCAGATATTGACCGGCTTGCTGCCCGCCTTGCGGTGAACAGGCGTCTGCTCGAAGCTAAGAAGCGGGAGCCAAGTAGGTCCGTCACTCTAGAGCCATTGGCAGAACTTGCTGAGCCGGTCATCACCAGGATCATGGCCGCAAATACCTCTATTCAGTCCCACAATACGCTGGTGGACAACCTCACCACTGAGCGTGGCAAGCTGATAGGCCAGGTCTGGAAGTGCTTGCTTGAGGAGAACAGCATACTCATCGAGAAGCACCTGTCAGAGAAGGAGGCGCTTGACAGGGCCGTTCGGGGGCTGACAGCGGGGATAGCAGCGAAAGAGACCCAGCTTGTTACCGCAAGGGCAGAGCTTCGCGCATTGGAAAGACAGGTCACGAGCGTGCAGCCGACGGTAAGTGCGATCAATGCCTTGCTCACCTCCTTTGGATTCTCAGGATTCAAGCTAAGAACGGCGGGCGAGCGTGATCATCTCTATGAAATCGTGCGCGATGATGGCAACAACGCAGCTGCAACGCTTAGCGAGGGTGAAAAAAGCTTCGTTTGCTTTCTTTACTTTTATCACCTGCTGCGCGGTAGTGTGTCCGAGTCTGATGTCACGTCTGACCGGATTGTTGTATTCGACGATCCGGTATCAAGTCTCGACAGCGATGTGCTGTTTGTCGTGAGTACCTTGATCAAGCGCATACTGAAGGAGGCCTGTGACGGTTCCGGCCAGATCAGGCAGGTCTTCCTGCTGACTCACAATATCTATTTTCATAAGGAGGTATCCTTCGATCCTGCTCGTGGGGCAGAATGTAGAGCTCACGAGACGTTCTGGGTCATCACCAAGGTTGAAGGCGTTTCAAAGATTGTCGGATACAAGTACAACCCAATCAAGACGTCCTATGAGCTGTTGTGGGCGGAAGTACGCAACCCAAGTCGCTCAAATATGACGATCCAGAACACTCTTAGGCGCATCATCGAGAACTATTTCAAGATTCTCGGGAATGTCGATACAGATGAAATTGTCTCTAGGTTTGACGGTAAGGACCAGCAAATCTGTGCTTCACTCTTCTCGTGGGTAAATGACGGGTCGCACAGTGCCCATGAGGATCTTTATATCTCTGCCGATGATGGGGTGACGGCTCGCTATCTCAGCGTGTTCCGGCGCATCTTCGAAAAGACGGACCACCTCGGCCACTATAAAATGATGATTGGCACGGAAGCGTCAGTCAATCCTGGCCAGGGCATTGTTGCCGCCGCGCTAGAAACGACTTGAGAAGAACATCAAGATCTCTCCCAAGGGCAAAGGGGAGTGCAATTTGGTTGCCATCGTGGATTCGTCGGAGCTGAGCTACGCGGCTCTCGTCTAGCAACTGAAGCCGAGCCAAGGCCGTGTAGCGTGAGTTCCTTTGACCCGATGGCCGCTTGGGTCGATTCGCTTGACGCTTGCCGCAGTGTAGCACCGAGACGATTTCGCGGATGTACAGTGAAGATGCTGTAATTCTACTGTGGCTGAGGCGGCATGAAAACCATCCCTGGCTCCGAAGGCCGACGCGCATAGGGTCGATCTCATAGTCGCATATCCCGTATCCCGTCTCTACAACCTTCAACGAGCCGGTGGCACAGGTAGGCAGTCTTGGCGAGTCGATCAGGGCTCTGGCTTCCTAATCGAGGCAAACTGCGTCTTGGACTCCAGAGTAGAGTCGCGGAATGTCGCCGTGACTCGGGAGAGCGCCATTCGACCGTCCCACGTAAACGTGGTCACGATGCTATGGTAAGATCTCATCGCGGATGCCTCGACACCCTTGCATCCAAAAAGCCGCTCGACTTCCCGAATTGACATGCCTAGACGAGCATCGTTGAACTGCTGAAGGTTGACTGTGCACTTCCGGGACAGCCGAGCATCCTCCTCTAGCTCCGCTTGACGCTGCAACAGCTGGCGTCGGCTCGCGTCTGCGAGGTCTGCCTGTCCCTGTGCCAGCCTGCGCGCCTTCTCTTGATCGTCAATTCGGCTCCTAACCTCGGCGAGACGTCGCTCTGCGGCCTCCCGCTCGAGCCGGGCGCGCTCAGCCTCATTCGTGATCTCATTGATCCTCGGCTCCTCGGCCTCTGCCTGCCGGCGCGTCTCTTCGGCAGTCTCGCGATCACGCTGGGCCTGCTGACGCAGCTGCTCCTGCTGTCGTTGAACCTCGCTCTCCTCCCGTTCCCGCCGCCGCTGAGCCTTAGCTTTTTCTAGCTCGGCCCGAGCTGCAACCTGAGCCTTTCTCTGATCGTCTATGTCGCGCGCGGTCTTTATGATACTCCGCAAATCGGCCTCGAACTGGCGAATGGCACCCTGCGCGAAGCTCGGCAGTGCGGGAGAGTCCTTGGGCCCCGCGGTCATGGCGTGGTACTTCTGCCAGCAGTCGCCATAGATGCGTACGGTCGTTGTGACGTCGTCCTCAGTCCAGTCCAGGATCGGCTTGCCGAACAGCAGCACGTCTTCTTTACCGAGGAGTTGCTGCTCGCGTATGTCACTTCGGATCGCTCTCAGATTGATGGTCGGTACGGCTCCGCATCCGCCCCTTGCGTTCATCATGTTCTGAAAGAAGTGCCCCCCTGCGGCAGGCACAGGGGAGCTCGAGCTGAACGCGATCAGGATGATCGCGACGGAAAGCCGGAAGCGCGACACTCGCATTTATTCCTCCCTAGCCGTTCTCAGTAGAGGTAGAGCCAAAAGCCGGATCAAGGTTGATCCAACCCCCGCTACAATTTTAACGCAGATTTAGTCCCGATCGGAGGGGCTGCCTCGCGCTCGTGGACCGAGTGGAAGTTCCCCTCGCTGTCCTCCCGCATCTCGCATCGCTCCAGCAACGCTCGCTTGGTGGCCGCAACCCCCTCCACGACATCTGCCATCGCCTTTCTCAGCTGCTGCTGCGCCTTGGTCTCCTCGGGGTGGAGAGTCTCGCGAGCCCGGCCGCGGACGACATTCCACTCGGCCTCGCTGAAACCCGACAGGAAGTTCGGCGCGTTGAGGATCGCGCTCAGGACGGTCCGGTCGGCGACGGACCTCATCACGAAGTCTATCGGCGAGTTCTGTCGTCGGACGAATTCTCGAATCTCCTGGGCCAGCATCACCTCGGCGATGCTGGAGGGCGGCCTCGGCATCTCCACCATCCGCTCCTCCAGGTGCACAAGATTGTCGGCGACTGCCTTCTCGGCCGCCTTGACCGGCTTCAGCTCCGCAAGCTCGGCTAGGGCCTGCTGACCGATCCGGGCCCGGCGACGCCGGATGCCCTCGGCCGACAGATCTCGATCCTGCTCTGCTGCCAGACAGTTGCCGTCCACGGCGCGGGCGAGCCCCTGAAGGACTTGAACGCATTCCCGAAGTCTATCCCAGGCTACGGTGTTTGCGACGTCGGGTGAGGGCCAGCGGAGCGCCGTAGGGGCGATGCGGACTGCAATCTCGGTGTCAGTGAGGCGCTTGGTCATCTCTACTCTCCTCTGCATCTATGGCCCCATAACCGGGGGAACGTCGGACTCGCGAACATTCACCCACCGGACCCGAGAGCGCGCGTGCTCGATCGGTCGACCCGTGCTGGGATCGATCTCGATGGAAGGGGTCCTACCGCCATATGGCGCGGCTAATGTGAACATTCGCAGGCGCTGGTTGGGTCTCTGAGCAGCATGCAGCACACCGAACACGGCATTCGCGTAATCGTCGCTGCCGACCCGGCCATGATCGACGCTGTCCTTTCCGCCCGCGTGGGAGCGACGCTCCAGAAGC
The DNA here is from genome assembly GCF_900094575.1 of Bradyrhizobium yuanmingense. Classification (GTDB taxonomy): domain Bacteria; phylum Pseudomonadota; class Alphaproteobacteria; order Rhizobiales; family Xanthobacteraceae; genus Bradyrhizobium; species Bradyrhizobium yuanmingense. The sequence continues at coordinate 5,840 of NZ_FMAE01000055.1, forward strand.
CGCAGTTCGCGGAGAAGACGAGGGTGATCGGGCAGGGCGATCGCGCGGCGCGTGAAGGCGGGCAGGCCCTCGACATAGAGCCGACCCTTGGGCAGCTCGGAGCGAAGGTATCGGATGCCGGCGGCCCTGAACTCCGTCTCGACCCACGCCGCGGCGTAGTTGTCGCCCGTTACCTGGCGGATGCCGTACTCTGCTAGCAGCGCTGTGTACTCACCGACTACCAGCTTTGGATCGAATGGAGGAGGCTGACCGCGCAGCACGTCGACCACCGTCCTGTCGCCGTCCCTGTGACCGACAGCCATCGTGAAGTGGTCGTGCCGACCTCCGCTCGGGTCGACGAAGGCGTGATAGGCGACGCTGCGCCGGGGCGGCAGCTCGATCGGGCGATCGCGGTCGACGCACGCGTCGATGTCCACGTCGGACAGGAAGGCGGCGATGTCGGATCGAAACTCGGCCTCCCACTCGCTGAGAGAGCCCTCGGGGTCGTCGGCCAAGGCCTCCGTGATCTCGGCCTCGTCGAGCAATGGGTTGAAGAGGCGCGAGCGGCCCTGGACGACCAGCACGTTCGGATCGTCGCGGCCGAAGTAGTCCTTGTGTCGATTGTAGAGAAGGCCGATCTTTCGATAGGGGCTCGAGATGCCGATCAACTGCCCGCCCGAGGCGATCAGCGCCGGCTTCGCCGCTCGATAGACCTCCAGGTCGGGGTTCGCCGACGTCTCGTCGCGCCAGACGGCGCTCTCGTCGAAAACTACGGCCAGCAGCGTGCGGCCGCGGATGCTTCGGAATGACGAGGGGTGCGTGGCGATGATAACGCCGTTGGCGAGGCGGATCTCAGACCTGGTAGCGTCGATCAGCTCCTGGCGAAGCACCGGGCTCTGGTCAATGAAGGCGCGCGCGTAGTCGAACACCAGCTTGGCCTGGAGCACCGTCTGACTGAGGACCAGCACGTAGCCCGTCTCGCCGGGCGCCAAACGATGCTGCTGGAGCAGGGCGGTATGCACGGCGATCGCCGCCGCCGTCCTCGACTTGCCGCCACGCCGGCCGACCACGGCCCAGAGCTCCTTGACGCGAGTGGCGGGGGGCGAGCGGCCGCCCGCGATGACGGCGAAGATCCTGCGCTGCTCCTCGTCCAGCGGCAGGCCGAACGCGGCGCGGAGGGCGGTGCGCCAGGTGGTCCACGAGGTGAGGTCGCCAAGCGCCGCGCCGAGCAGGTTCGGGTCCACGACTTACCGCCGTCCGAACTGATGCGATGGCCGACGAACACCTCACGTCGGCGCGCCTTGCGGTAAACCATGCGTTCGATCGTCCAATTCGTCATGGTCCCTCACGGTAGCAGCATGACTTGATCCGAACCGCGTTGCCGCGCCTTTTCCATTACGAATCCGCACATCACCCATGTTCGGCCTTGATACCTCGAAAATACACTCTGCCCTAGCGACCGCGCTTCAGGGCATCAACTCCTTCGGCTGGTAGGCATTGGGCTCGCCCTTGATGTTCCGAACTGGTCCAATTCATCCGAGCGACTTACACGCCAAGTAAGCGTCGGCTCATACAGCGTGACGGACGGTTGCCCAATCGTGTGGCGGATCGAACAATTTTAGCTCCTGTGGTTGTGCCTCCAAGCGGCGCCTCAGAAATCACCCATCAATGCGCCCTTTCCAACAACGCGCCGACCAGTCTTGATTGATCTCGCTGCCTGCCACGATCAGCATGAGCGGCTCCTTCACGCGGCGGGCAATGCGCCGCAGCGTAGCCGAGCCCAGATCGCTCATTGCCGCGGCGCCACCGGGATGCGAGTGCCAATCGCCGAGGTAATCAACGTCACCCGTGCTATCCTGAAAGGCCCGCCGTATCTCTGCGACCTGCCAAGCGTGATCAGGCACGAAACAGTGTCGCCCGTGAAGGGCGTGCGGGCCGGGACCGCGAAGGTCGACTACCACCCGGTCTTTCCCCACGCGCCCAGCCGAGAAGAACTCCGCCATTCTCAAGGGGG
>NZ_FMAE01000011.1 GCF_900094575.1 Bradyrhizobium yuanmingense
GCGGGCGGCGTCGCGGTGATCCGCGTCGGCGGCGCGACCGAGGTCGAGGTGAAGGAGCGCAAGGATCGCGTTGATGACGCGATGCATGCGACCCGCGCGGCCGTGGAAGAAGGCATCGTTCCGGGCGGCGGCGTCGCCCTGCTCCGTGCCTCCGAGCAGCTCAAGGGTCTGCGCACCAAGAACGACGACCAGAAGACCGGCGTCGAGATCGTGCGCAAGGCGCTGTCGGCTCCCGCTCGCCAGATCGCGATCAACGCCGGTGAAGACGGCTCGGTGATCGTCGGCAAGATCCTGGAGAACAAGGCCTACAATTACGGCTTCGACTCCCAGACCGGCGAATATGCCGACCTCGTCAAGAAGGGCATCATCGACCCGACCAAGGTGGTCCGCACCGCGATCCAGAACGCTGCCTCCGTGGCCGCGCTCCTGATCACCACGGAAGCCATGGTCGCCGAGCTGCCCAAGAAGGGCGGCGCCGGCCCCGCGATGCCTCCGGGCGGCGGCATGGGCGGCATGGACTTCTAAGGTCCAACGACCTCAAGGACTACGAAACCCCGGCAGCGATGCCGGGGTTTTTGTTTTTGGGGTGTCGCCAAACCACAGCGGCTCGCCCGTAGCCTGGATGGAGCGCAGCGCAATCCGGGACAGTTCGTGCGACGCGGCCAGTTCTCCCGGATTACGCTTGCACTCTATCCGGGCTACGAACCGTCGTCATTCTGAGCCTCACTCCACCTTGCCGATCCGCTCGAAGCGCGGCTCGCCGTCTTCGTCGAGCGACCAGACGATCCGCGTGACCTTGCCGACGAGATTGTCCATCGGCACGAAGCCGAACGTCGACTGCACGCGGCTGTCGGTGGAATTGTCGCGGTTGTCGCCGAGCACGAAGATGTGGCCCGGCGGCACCGTGAAGACGTCTGTGTTGTCGAGATAGCCGTTGTCGAGGCAGTCATAGGTCACATAGGACGCGCCGCTCGGCAGCGTCTCGCGCCAGCGCTTGACCACCGCGCGCTCGTCGACACCGCAGGCGTCGCCGGCCTGTGTCGCCTCCAGGGCGATGCGGGTCACCGGGCGGTCGTTGAGGATGAGCCGGCCCTGCCGCATCTGGATGCGGTCTCCGGGCAAGCCGACGACGCGCTTGACGTAGTCGGCAGAACCGTCCTTCGCGGTCCGGAACACCACGATATCCCCGTATTCGGGGTCGGCGGCGAGGATGCGGCCCGAGATCCAGGACGACGCGAATGGGAGGGAATAGCGGCCATACCCGTAAGCGTATTTCGCGGCGAAGACGTAGTCGCCGACCATCAGCGCCGGCGTCATCGAACCGGACGGAATGTTGAACGGCTGATACAGAACGAAGCGAAACAGGATCACCGGCGACCACAGCACCGGGATCATGAGGATCAGGACGACGATCGCCTTCCAGTCGCCGGATCGTGCCGCGGGGCGGATCGATTCCTGAAGAACGGTCATGTGCCTTCCCTGATCAAGACGTTGCGGCCCCAAGATGACGCAACCTGCGAGCGCGCTCAATCCCCGACCAGCTCAAATTGGTCGCATGTCGCCCAGACCGCGTTCAATGCGTGGCCCGGGACATTGGCAGCGGTCAGCCGTGTGACAAATCCTGGAAGCACGCCCTCACCCAGTCGATCGTCACGCGTGTCGCCGGATCGCGCTTGAGGTGGTTCTGCACCAGCAGCCAGACGTCGCGGCGCTTCGGGAGCAGGGTGGCGCGCAGGCTGCGGTCGCCGAGCAGGGGTGCGCAGCTGTGCTCGGGCAGCACGCCGATCGCCTGATGCGACTGGATCATGGTGCGGATGATGCGGACATTGTCGGTGACGCAGCGCACGTTGGTCAGCCGCTTCGCTCGCAAGAACTGCGCTTCCGGAATCGCGTCGAGCTCGTCCGGATAGACGCACGCAACGGGCTCGCCGCCGCCGCGGTCCGCAGGCTCGAAGTAGTACAGCCTGACGTCGCCGAGCTTGGAGATGGTGAAGTCACCCTTCTCCGGCTTGCGCAGGCGGATGGCGAGATCGGCCTGCCAGCGCGAGAACTTGACGTTGCCGCTCGCGGTGAGGAATTGCAGCGTCAGCCCCGGATGATCGCGCAGGAAGCTGCTCGCATGCGGCGCCAGCAGCTCTTCGGCGACCGCATTGGTCGAGGCAATGCGCAGCCGCCCGACCGGGCCGACCTGGCTCTCCTTGATGCGGTCGATCGCCGCCGCATGCGCGGCCATCGCTCCTACATGGGCGAGCACCGCCTCGCACTGGCGCGTCGGCCGGCGCACGCCGTCCACCGCGTCGAACAGCGGCACGCCGAGATCGCGCTGGATGCGCGCAAGCCTGCGGCCGACGGTGGTCTCGTCGATGCGCAGCCGCGCGCTGGCGCCGGCATAGGTGCCCTCGTCCCTGACCGCGGCGATGATGCGCAGATCGTCCCAGTTCATCGGAGCGAGCCTAGCAGGCGCCGCCGCTGCCTGCAAATTCGCAGCCATGAGCTGCAATAGTCCTGCACAATGGCAGGCTGCTGCTGCGCTAATGTCGAAACATCCGAATTCACGAAAGCCTGACAGCATGACCGCTCCAAAGACGCTGCTCGAACTCGCCGGCGCCGATCTCAATCCGCCGGAGCTCAGCGAGACATGTCTCGTTCTGATCGACATCCAGAACGAATATTGCGCCGGCCCGATCGCTTTGCCCGATGCGCAAGCGGCGATCGCCGCGGCTGCGCGCCTGCTCGCGCGCGCACGGGAGAGCGGAGCTGCGATCTTCCACGTCGCGCACAAGGGCCGCGCCGGCGGCCTGTTCGACCGCGAGGCGGCGCGCGGCGCCATCGTCGAGCGCCTGACGCCGCTGGCGACCGAGCCCGTGATCGAGAAGACGCTGCCGAATGCCTTCGCCGGCACCGACCTGCAGGCCCGGCTGGCCGCCACGGCGCGCAAGAACATCGTGCTCGCGGGGTTCATGACGCATATGTGCGTGTCTTCGACCGCGCGCGCCGCGCTCGATCTCGGCCTGCGCACGACGATCGCGGCCGACGCCTGCGCCACGCGCGATCTTCCCGATGGGCGCGGCGGCGCGCTGCCGGCGAGAATGATTCACGAGGTCGCTCTGGCCGAATTGTCGGATCGCTTCGCTATCATCGCGCAGAGCGACGCACTGACCTGAGGAGACCGTCCCGATGCTGCAGCTCTATTTCTTTCCGATGGCCTGCTCGCTCTCGAGCCGCATCGCGCTGATGGAGGCCGGGATCGAGGCGCAGTATCACCTCGCCCATATCTGGACCAAGCGGCTCGTGGACGACGGCGGCGACTTCCTCGACGTGTCACCGAAGGGCGCGGTGCCGGTCCTGGTGCTGGAGAGCGGCGAGCGGCTGACGGAAAGCGCAGCGGTGCTGCAATACATCGCCGATGTGAAGCCGGAGGCAGGCCTTGCGCCGCGGCCCGGCGACATCGATCGTTATCGCCTGCAGGAATGGCTGAGCTTCGTCGGCGCCGAGATCCACAAGGCGTTCCTGTTTCCAACCTTCTGGTACAAGGACGAGGGCTCGCTGGCCAAGCCGCGCGCGAGGATCATACAGACATTGTCGGTGCCGGCAGCGCATCTGGCGGGCCGCGAATTCCTCGTCGGCGACGCCTTCACCGTGGCCGATGCCCATCTCACCTGGACCTTGCTTCTGCTCCGTCCGGCAGGGATCGACATCGCGCAATGGCCACCGCTCGCGGCCTATCTCGAACGCATGCAGGCCCGCCCCGCGGTCCGGCGCGCGATCGCGACCGAGATGGCGCTGCGCAAGACCGTTGCGGCCTGAGCTCGCCTCACTCCACCCGCGCCAGCACCGCGAGCTTGCGGATGCCCTTGTTGCGGTAGGCGTCGAGGAACGCGTAGTAATCCTTGAACGACACGCAGCCGTTGGAATCGCCGCCCGGCCCGAGCATGAAGGTGTGGGCGAGCAGGCCGTCGCGGCCGTAGATCGCGCTCTCGCCGCCGATCGGGGTGAGGCGCAGCGCCGGCACGCCGTGGAACAGCGCCTCGCGCGGTTTCAGCGTATAGATGTGCGGCGGCGTCACGCCGCGCATGCGCAGGCGGCGCGAGTCCGGATCGTCGCGGTTGGCGCCAAGGCCGGAATGCGCCTCGAGCCTGGTGCCGTCAGGCAGATACACCATCTTGGCCGTGATGTCGTAGACCGCGGTGTCCCGCTCATAAGGCGGAGCGCCGCCGAACATCGGGTTCTGCTCCTTCGGGGCGATGGACGCAGTGATGCTGGCATCGGCCGAGGCGTAGGCGAGCAGCCCGCCGGACGCTTCGCGCTTGCCCCACAGCTTTTCCACCATCGCCTGGCGCGGAGCGGTGATCGACATCACCGCGGCCTTGGCACGGTCGGCGAAGGATTTTTGCTTGGCTTCGGGCGCCGGCACGATCTCGGCCGGGTCAGCCGAGGCGAGTTGCAGCTGGGCAGCCGGCGCGCGCTTGGTCTTGTCCGCGGCGTTGTCGGCGCCCTTGGCTGCCGGCTTCAGCGCTTCCGCGACCTTCGCGATCACGCCCTGCTTCGGGGCGTCTTTGGCCACCGCAACGACCTGCGCCGGGGGTGCGGCGCTTGTGGCATTCGATGGCACGCCCTGCGTTGCGGCCGCGGCAAAGCGCTCGTTGAACATCTCGCGCGAGATTGGAGCTGCGACCTGGAGGCGGTCGGGCAGCAGCGCGAAGGTTTCCTTGATGGCCTCGCCGGCCTCGCGCAGCACCACCCTGGGCGCGCGCTTGATCACCGGCTCGTCGTAGCCGACGCTGCCGACGGAGGGATAGACGCTCGCGCCGAAGATGTTGCTGTGAATGGTCCAGGCAGCGCCCATCACGGCGCAGCCGATCGCCGCGGCGCCAAGCCAATTGGTCGTGGTCATTTTCCGGGAAGATTTCCGCGAATTGGTCTTCGAGAAATTCTTGGACTTCCGTGCCGCGTTACTCTGCGCAGCGATACTCGTACTCATTCGCCTTGCGTCCAGGACGGTGTCACTCTGTCCCCCTTCGAAGTGCCGCTGGTCACGATCCGGGAACAGCATCTCGCAGAGGGTCGGAGCGTCATTAAGGCGACTTTTAGTTAAATGCGGATTAAGTTCGGGCGGATCTGCGGCGACTCGTTAACGCTGTCCCGTTTTGAGAAAAACGCCCGCAGAACTACGGACTTAGTCGGGTCTGTTAACTATAATTCTTGGCCGGTTCAGCAGGCTCTGCGGACGTCTGCGGCCACATCCATGACGCACTTGAGAACGTCATTTTCGTGGCCCTCCACTGCCCCCGAACGTAACGCGCCAGCGTTGCGCGAGGCTGGTGGGCGACGCGTCGGATTGGGCCTCGTCGGCCGCGCGACAACGGTGCATGCTCATGACGCGCCGGGCACCGCGGCACGGCGCCGTGATTGAAAGTTGATCGCCTCGGTTCTGGACATCGCGGCCGCGAGAAAATAGCTCCCACTTCGGCACTTTTCAGCAGCCTCTGCGCGTGATACGGTACCGTATCATCCTGCCCTGAGCTGTGCCGAGCACGCAAACGGAGGCTGGCATGAGAGGGATTGCGCGCGCGGGGTTTTTCGCCCTGGCGGGGTCGTTTCTGTTGATCGGATCTGCGACTGCGCAGCCTGCGGCGAATGCGGGCTGCACGGCATCGCCGTCGGCTGCCGGGACGCAGACCTGGCGCTGCGACAACGGCATCACCATCGTTGCGGAAAACGGCGCCAGATTTGAACTTAAGGACGCCAACCGCGACGGACATATAGACTCCGTGGAGTTGAGCAGCAAAGCGCTGCTGATCGAGGTGCCCAAGAAGCCGCGCGGCAATCCCTTCAAGGTGCTGACGCCGCAAGCGATCGCCGCAGTGCGCGGCACGAAATGGGCGGTCGATGCCGCCGACGCCAAGACTTCCGTGTTCGTCGCAGACGGCCGGGTCGGCGTGAGCCGCAGGGCTCGTGGACGCGGCGTCGTGCTCGGCCCCGGCGAAGGCGTCGATGTCGAGCCAACCGGTCCGTTGACCGTCAAGACCTGGGGCCAGCCGCGCGTCGACGCGCTCATGGCCAGACTCGGGCAATGAGCCGGGGCCGGCAAGGCCCGGCCCATGAGATTTGGATTATACGATTGCAAGACCGCATGCGCAGCCGACGCGTTCAGATCCTGGTGGCACTCGTCCTCACCGCGCTGTGGGGCGCGGGCATCTATGCCACGCATGCCCACGGCCATCTGCGCTTCCTGGACCGCCTCGAAGCCACGTTGACGGATTGGCGGACGCAGGCGCGCGGCGTGCGGCGTCCGCCGGATTTCGTCACCATCGTTGCGATCGACGACACGGTGGTGAAGCGCGGCGGCACCTATCCACTGCCGCGCGCCGATCTTGCCCGCGTGGTCGATACCATCGTGCAGTTCAAGCCGAAGGTCGTGGCGATCGACCTGCTGCTGGTCGACCGCAGCGCCGCGATCGGCGATGCGACGCTGGCCAACACATTGGCCACCGGCCGCATGGTGCTCGCCGCCGCCGCGATCTTCCCCTCGGCCAGCGAAACCGTGTCACCCAGCAGCGAAGGTCCGCTGGCCGTGCTGCCGGAGGCCGAGCGCTTCCTGCAGCCATTGCCCGCATTCGCCGATCACGCCGAGGTCGGCATCGTCAACGTCGCGACCGGGCAATCGGGCTCGCCGCTCTCGGTGCCGATGCTGTTCCGGACCCGCGACAAGGTCGAGCTGTCGTTTCCGTTGCGCGTCGCGGCGCGCGCGCTCGACCAGCCGCTGACCGTCGCGCCGGGCCATCTCATGCTCGGCGATCGCGTGGTGCCGACCGACAGCAATCTGGCATTGCCGATCACCTATTACGGCCCGCGCCGCACCATCCGTACCGTCAGCGCACAGAGCATCTTCGACGGCACGCTCGATCGCGCGGCCATCGAGAACCGGATCGTCGTGATCGGCGCCTCCGTCGCCGGCGGCGGCGACTTCTATCCGACGCCGTTCGATTCCCTGATGCCCGGCGTCGAGGTGGTCTCGACCGCAATCACGCATCTCGTCGCCGGCGACGCCATCCTGCGTGACCACCGCGTCCGCATTGCCGACGCGCTCACGGCGATCCTGCTGCCGGTGCTGCTGGTCGGCCTGCTCGCCTGGCGGCGCATCGCACTCGGCACCATGGCGGCGGCCGCGGTGATGATCGCCTGGGCCGGGCTCAACCTGTTCGCGTTCACGCACGGCGTCTGGCTGAACGCCGCGACCACGCTCGCCGCCGCCGTGCCGCCGGTTGCGGTCTTTGCCGGCGTGCAGCTGTGGGCCGGAGGCCGCCGCACGCAATATTTCGCCGCTAAGAGCAGGTCGCTTGCGCAATTCCAGGCTCCGGCGCTGCGGGATTGGCTCTCGCGAGATCCGAACTTCCTGTCGAAGCCGGTGCGGCAGGATGCAGCCGTGGTGTTCGTCGATCTCTCCGGTTTCACCGGTTTGAGCGAGCGGATCGATCCGGACGAGCTCACGGATATTCTGAAGGCGTTTCATGCGCTGATCGACCGGATCGCGATCGATTGCGGCGGCATGATCACGGGCTTTCTCGGCGACGGCGCCATGATCCTGTTCGGGCTGCCGCGCGCCATGCCCGACGATTCGGCGCGCGCGCTGAAATGCGCGGTCGATCTGCATCGCGGCCTCGCACGCTGGATCGCCTCGCTTCCGCCGGCGATCGCGGGTCAGCTCGGCTACAAGATCGGCGCGCATTGCGGCCCGATCGTCGCCTCGCGACTCGGCGAAAGCCATCAGCACATCACGGCGACGGGCGACACCGTCAACGTCGCAAGCCGGCTGATGGAGATTGCCGCCCAGAACGATGCGCGCCTTGCGCTGAGCGACACGCTGCTGGATGCGGCCGACTTCCAGGGCGCGCCCGACGGTGTTCTGTCCGGCCCCCTGCTCGCCCGGGTCCGCGGCCGTTCCGGCGTCGTGACCGTCTGGTTCTGGCGCGATCGCGATGGGCCGGGGCAGGATGCTGACAAGGCCGAGATGATTGATTAAGGCGCTACCGCGCTTCCGGCGGCGGCGAGCGGTCCAGCACCTCGCCCTTGGCGACTTCCAGCAGGTCGATGCCGTAGGTCTCGATCACGAGCGGCCCGCGCTTGCGCTGCAATTGCGCCACCTGCGTCACCTTTGCAAAGAGAGCATTGAGGGCAGGATGACCGTCGGCGCGCAGCTCGTCGACATAGAGCAGCTTGCCGGCGAGCAGCTTGGGATCGGGTTCGGCCATGTTGACCCAGCGGATGCGCTGATTTTGCTGCGCGACGCAGGTGCCGCGCGGCAGATAGAATGCGAGCCAGCTCGTGGTGCCGTAATCCTGCGCCAGCACGCAGGTGGCGCCACTGCGCGCGCGCACCGCTTCGATTCCGGCCGCGAGCTCGCGCCAGCCGACACCGACACTGCGCACGGTGGCATCGCGGCGATATCCGGACAACCAGCCGGTATTGGCCTGCACGATCAAGGCGGCAAACATGACGATGCCCACAGGCGCGGCCCAGCGCTGGCAAACGTCGACGAGGCGCCGCTGACGCGGCTTCCATTGCGCAAGATTGGCCGCGGCGGCCGCGGCAATGACGAACGGCGGATACACCGGCGCGAACCAGTTGGCCTCGACGCGCGCATGCAGCGAATGCCAGACGAAATAGGCGACGATGGTCCAGAACATCGTCTCGATCAGCACGCGCGAGGCCAGCGCGCCGGCGCGCTGCCAGGTCAGCGCATGCAGGCCCATGGCGCCGAGGATAAAGACCAGCGGGGTTGCGAACGCGATCTGGGTCGGGATCAGCTCGGCGATGAAGACGGGGCGGAAGTCCTCGATCCTGGCGCGGCCGAGCTGCTTTGCGAACGAGACCCATTGATGGTCGGCATTCCAGAGGATCACCGGCGAGAACAGCGCCAGCGCGACGAGGCCGCCGAGATAGGGCCAGGGCGAGAGGAACCAGCGCCGCAGCTTCGGCACGCAAGCGAGCCAGATCAGGATCGCGGCGCCAAAGAACATCGCGGTGTATTTCGACAATAGCGCCGCGCCGACGGCGGCGCCGACCGCGAGCCACCAGGCGCCGCGTCCGGTCTCCAGCACCTTGGCGAGAAAGAACAGCACGAAGCTGGAGGCGACCAGCAGCGGCGCATCGGGCGTGACGATCAGCGTGCCGACGGAAGCCAGCAGCGTCACGTTGAGCAGGATGGCGCTGGTCGCGGCCACACGCACCCCGCCGAACAGAATTGCGGCGGAGCGATAGACCGCATAGCTCATCGGCAGCGCGAGCAGGATCGAGACGAGGCGGACGCCGAGCTCGGTATCGCCCGCGATCATGGTGCCGGCGCGGATCACATAGGCGACCATGGGCGGGTGGTCGTAATAGCCCCCGGCGAGGCTCTTCGACCACATCCAGTAATAGGCTTCGTCGAACGTGATCGGCGTGAAGGCGGCTGCGACGAGCCGCAATCCCACCAGCGCGACAATCAGCAGCGCGGTGTTGCGGACGATCCGCGCGTCGGCCCCGCCCATCACGCGCTATTTCTTGCGCCAGACGAACAGTCCGGACATCGCGTAGTTCCACACCACGCCCATCAACGCGCCGGCCAGGCCGGCCAGCCACCAGATCGGCTCCTGGTCGTAGACCGAGAAGGCGACGCCGACATTGGCGAGCAGGCCGACGCTGCACACGATGTAGAAGGCGATCAGCCCGCGCAGCAGCGCAAAGCCCTTCAGCCGCTGGTCGCGATAGGTGAGAAAGTTGTTGAGGATGAAATTGCTGGTCATGGCGACGATGGCGCCCGCGGCCTGCGCCTCCGGGAACGGCGCGTTGAACAGGCGAAGCGCGATGAACAGCGTGGTCAGGTGCACGACGAGGCCGATGCCGCCGACCATCGCGAACAGGATGAAGCGCAGCGAGACGATGTCGTTGGTCAGCTTGGCGAAGACGAGGCCGAGGAAGTCGAGCGCGACCATGGAATCGAGCTTGCTCTCGCCGTGCTGGCGGGCGCCGAACGTGTAGGGAATCTCGACCGCCCGCAAGCTGCCATGCGCGGTCGCGACGATGTCGAGCAGGATCTTGAAGCCGTGCACGGAGAGTTTTGGCGCGAGCTGCTCGAAGCGGTCGCGGCGGATCATGAAGAAGCCGCTCATGGGGTCGGCAATCTCGACCCGCAGCATCTTCTTGGCGACCTCGGTCGCGAGCGCGCTGGCGCCGGCGCGCTGCCTGTTGAAGCCTTCGCTCTTGTAGCCCTCGATGTAGCGGCTGCCGACGACGAGGTCGGCCTGATCGCTCGCGAGCAAGAGCAGCATCTTGGGCAACTGCGTCTCGTCGTGCTGGAGGTCGGCATCGATCACGGCCACATAGGGCGCGCTGGAGGCAAGGATGCCCTCGATGCAGGCGCCCGACAGGCCGCGGCGGCCGATGCGGCGGACGCAGCGCACCCGGCTGTCGCGCTGCGCCAACTCGCGCACGACATCCCAGGTGCCGTCGGGCGAATTGTCATCGACGAACACGACTTCCCAGACGACGTTGGCGAGCGTCGCCTCGAGGCGCCGGTACAGCACGGTGACGTTGTCGCGCTCGTTGAAAGTTGGGACGATAACCGACAGTTCCGGCCCCTCGTGGGCTTGGTTGTCGATGCCCGGTCTGATCGCTTCGTTCATGACGGCAGCGTATATCCGCCGCATCCTGCGCTGCCAAGCCGGGGGTCTGGGGAAGGGCCGAAAAGGGGCCTAAAATGCCAACGACCCCGGAACGGCGGGCCGCGCGTACATCCGGCGCAAGCCTTAAGCAATTCCAAGGTCGTTCCAGCGACGGAGGTCTTTACGCTCAACGTCGCCGTTAGAAGCTAGATGGGAATGGCAAAAGCGTTCCGCAAGGGGGCGGAAATCCGATTTTCAAACCCTATTGGTTGGGCACTTCCCGGATGACCGGCCCGCGCGGCGCGGGCGCGACCGGGGCTGCGGGTGCCGCCGCCGCCGGCTCGGCCTTCGCCGGCTTGGGCGGCTTGCCGTACTGGCCGATCGGCCCGAACACGACGGCAACCGCAAGGACGACCGCCGCGACGATCGCCCCCAGAATGCCACCCACCGACTCAGACGACATGCAAGTTCCTGCTCCAGACGGGCTCAGTGATACCATGGATGAGCGCGCGACTGGAAGGCCCAGGGCGAATCGCGAATGGCGAGTGGCGAATGAGCATGGCATGCCTTGTCGCCCTATTCGCGATTCGCCACTCCCCTACTTCTGGGGCGGCCGGTGCTTGACGAAGGCCATCACGATGTCCTTCTGCGCCGCCTCCACCGCTCTGTTCGCGGTGGCGAGATGAGCGCCGGCATCGATATCAGGATATTGCGTGGTGAGATAATCGAGCAGCGTGACCCGGTAATATTGCCGCTCCGACGGACAGGCTCCGGCAACCGAGCGGCCGAAATCCTGCTCCGACAGGCCCTGATTGGACTCGCGCGAATATTCCCGCGCGAGGCAATGCCAATAGTCGTCGCGGCCCTGCTGAGCGAGCTTCTGCGCGCCCTTCGTGTCGTCGTCATCCGCCACGGCAGAACTTGTCATGGCAGCAGATGTCATCATGACGAGCGCGCCCCCCACCAGCAGCATCCGCATCTTGTTCTCCTTCTTTGCGGGCCCGTCGCGAGCTTAGACCGGACCGGCCAACTGGCCAATCACATCTGGTTTGATTAGGATGAGATCCCTCCCCGTCGATGCGAGATCCTCCCGTGGCCAAAGTAAAAACTGCGTCCAAAAACTCCGGCAACATCTTCATCGGTATCGGCGGCTGGACCTTCGAGCCCTGGCGCGGCGTGTTCTATCCGGAGAAGCTCGCGCAGGCGAAGGAGCTGTCCTATGCCGCTTCGAAGCTGACCTCGATCGAGATCAACGGCACCTATTACGGCTCGCAGAAGCCGGAGAGCTTTCGCAAATGGGCGAGCGAGGTGCCTGACGGTTTCGTGTTCTCGGTGAAGGGACCGCGCTTTGCGACCAACCGCCGCGTGCTCGCCGAGGCCGGTGATTCCATCAAGCGGTTCTACGATTCCGGCGTGCTGGAACTCGGCGATCATCTCGGGCCGGTGCTGTGGCAGTTTGCGCCGACGAAGAAGTTCGATGGCGCCGATTTCGGCAAGTTCCTGGAGCTGTTGCCGCGCAAGCTCGAGGGGCGCGCGCTGCGCCATGTCGTGGAAGTGCGCCATGACAGCTTCTGCACGCCGGACTTCGTGGCGCTGATCCGCGAGTTCGAGACGCCCGTGGTTTTCGCCGAGCACGGCAAATATCCCGCCATCGCAGATGTCGCCGGCGATTTCGTCTATGCGCGGCTGCAGAAGGGCAATGACGAGATCAAGACCTGCTATCCGCCGAAGCAGCTCGATGCCTGGGCCCAGCGCTTCCAGGATTGGGCTTCGGGCGGTGAACCCGACGATCTCCCGAAGGTTGACAAGGCCAAGCCGAAGAAGGAGCCGCGCGACGTGTTCGCTTACGTCATCCACGAGGGCAAGGTACGCGCACCGCACGGCGCCATGGAACTGATCGCACGGGTGAGTTGAGGGTCCCATGGCAAAGGCGAAGAAGCTCTTCACCATCGGCTATGAGCAGACGCCGCCGAAGGCCGTGCTGGACGAGCTGGAACAGGCCGGCGTCAAGCTCGTGGTCGACGTGCGCGCGGTGACGTCGTCGCGTCGGCCGGGCTTTTCCAAGAAGCAGCTTTCGGCGGGCCTCGACGAGCGCGGCATCGGCTATGTCCATCTCGCCGCGCTCGGCACGCCGAAGGAAGGCCGCCTCGCCGCCCGCAGCGGTCAATACGACGTGCTGGAGATGATCTTCTCCAAGCACCTGAAGACGCCGCAGGCGAGGGAAGAGATGGACGAGCTTTCTGCGCTGGTGAAAAAGGCCGGCCCGGTGTGCCTGCTCTGCTACGAGCGCGACCACACCCACTGCCACCGCCAGATGATCGCGGAGATCATCGAGGAGCGCGATGGGGTTGCGGTGAAGAATTTGGCGGGGCGGTAGGTGTAGCCACAGCCGTCATTCCCGGGCGCGCGCAGCGCGCGCTAGGGTGCGCAATTGCGCACCTGAGAATCCATTCCTCCACCAACACTGCGGCTAGATGGATTCCGGGTTCGCGCTACGCGCGCCCCGGAATGACAAGTTACCCCTCCCCCGCCAGCCGGAACGTCCCCTCCATCATCTGCACGCAAGCGCCGCCGATGTGAGCGGATACAATCTTGCCGTCCTGCTTGCGTACGCGGGTCGAGAGGATGCTTGGACGACCCATGTCAAAACCCTGCCCGACGGTCAGCTTCAGCTCGCCGTCGCTCGCGGGATCGAGATCGGCGAACAGCGCGGCGGCGGCAACCGTGGCGCTGCCGGTGGCGGGATCCTCGACGAGGCCGCTGGCACCGCGCATGAACATGCGCGCCTGTCGCTCGCAAGGCGCCTCCGCCGCCGGCACATCGCGCGTATAGAACCACACCGCGCGGGCACCATCGCGCGGCAAGACCTTGCCAAAGGCCGCAGCATCGGGCCGGGCCCGCTTCAGCGCCTCGCGCGAATGCAGCTCCATCACCAGAAACGCGTTTCCGACGGTGACAATCTGCGGCTCGTGATTGTCGGTCTTGATGTCGTCGGCAACGAGCGAGATGCAGCTCGCGGCTTCCGCTGTTGACAGCGTTGAGAGCCGCTGCAGCGGCTGCGGCGCGGTGAGCTCGGTTCTGATCACCCTGCCCTGCTCTCGCACGATCTCGACCGGGACCAACCCGGCCTTCTCCTCGAACAGCAGGCGTAGCTTCGGCTCCTTCGCCATCGAGGCCAGCACGAAGGCGGTGCCGACATTGGGATGGCCCGCAAAGGCGATCTCCTGCACCGGCGTGAAGATGCGCACCTCGGCGTCGTTGGCCCTGTCGCGCGGCGGCAGCACGAAAGTGGTCTCGGAATAATTGAACTCGGTCGCGATCGCCTGCATCTGCTGCGTCGTCAGCCCGCCGGCATCGAGCACCACCGCGAGCTGGTTGCCGCCGAAGGCGCGGTCGGTGAACACGTCGACGGTGATGTAGCGGCGCTGCATCGTCACTTCCTCATGCAAGTCGCGGCCGCGACCGGCCGCATCGCGCAGCACTCTACAAGCCGAAAACATCGCTCGTCATGCCCCAAAATTGAGTGCAATCGGAGCAATCGCTTGGATGAAAGAGAACTGCGCGCACCGATGTGTGATGCACATTATCCCAGCTGAAACACCGGTACTTTCTGCTCGTAGCCGCGCACTTCGACCTCGCCGAGCGCGACGGCATCGCTGCCGTCGGCTCCCAGCGCCTCGCGCACGGACGCCGAGATCAAGAGCTGCGAGCCGAAATCCTTGTTCAGCGCCTCGAGTCGCGAGGCGAAGTTCACGGTGTCGCCGATGACCGTGTATTCCTTGCGCCGGGGCGAGCCGATATTGCCGGCGACGACCTCGCCGAAATGGATGCCAATGCCGATCCGCAGCGGCCAGCTGCTCTCTGCGTTGATGCGGTCCATTGCCCGGAGCATCTCGCGGCCGGCGGCGACCGCGCGGTGCGCGGCGTCGGATGCTTCCAGCGGCGCGCCGAACAGCGCGAGGAAACCGTCACCGAGAAACTTGTTCACGATGCCGCCCTGGCGGTCGAGAATGTCGACCAGGACGGCGAAGGCGCCGTCGAGCCGGTCGACCACCTCCTGCGGACTGCGCGACTGCGCACCGGCCGTGAAGCCGCGGAAATCGACGAACATCACCGCGACGCGGCGGACGTCGCCGCTAGCGCCCGTTCCCGCCGTCATCAGCCGCTCCACCACCTGCGGCGAGACATGCTGGCCGAACAGATTGGTGACCCGGTCACGCGCGGTGGCGGCCGCGATGCTCGCGGCGAACTGCCGGCGCAATTGCGCGCCGACGGCGCCGGCGAGCACGCCGCAGATCAGGATGATGGCGCTGCGGACCGCGTGAAAATAGAGCTGGGGCTCGCCGACGCTGCTCGAGGGATCGTAGACCAGTGCGACCACGAACAGCTCGGCAGCAGCGACGAAGCCGGTGAAGGTCGAGAGCCAGAAATCGAGCCGCAGCGTCGAGAGGATGACGAAAATGAAATACATCAGCGGCACGGCAAAGCCGAGGGCCTGGGTCGCGCCCATGGTCCGGATCTGCAGGATGAGGATCACGGTTGGCAGCGACGTCTCGATCAGCGTGCCGATATAGCGCCTGGCCACCGGCACGTCGCGATCGAGGCGGAGGTTCTTCCTGATCTGGGTGTGGACCCAGACCTCGAACAAAATGAACCCGACGAGCAGGCCGTAGACTTCGGCGAACCCTTCGGTGCCGCGCCAGACCCGGTTCACCACGGCGGGGTCGATCAGATAGATTGCGGTGAGGAACAGGGTCATGACGCAGCCGGTCGCGATCAGCGCCCGGACCCGCAACAGCTCGGTGCGCAGCACCTCCCGCGTCAGCTCGCGCTCGAAGTCCTCCGACAAGACGGCATGCTGCCGCGCTTTCCTGCTCGCAAACTTGGCCATCCCGCCCCTCGATTCCGGGGTATTGTGCCTCAATCCAGCGTGCGGCGGAAGCGCGTCACCGCGACGGTCATGGCGAGCAGCATCAGGGCCGCCAGAGCCAGCGTATCGAAGCGCAAATTCTCCATGGTCGCGCCCTTCAGCATGATGGCGCGGACGATCCGCAAATAATGGGTCAGCGGCAGGCATTCGCCGAGATATTGCGCCCAGGCCGGCATGCCTGCGAACGGGAACATGAAGCCGGAGAGCAGAATGCTCGGCAGGAAGAACATCATCGACATCTGCATGGCCTGGAGCTGGTTCTGAACCAGCGTCGAGATGGTGTAGCCGACCGCCAGATTGGTGGTGATGAACAGCGTCGACAGCAGCGCCAGCAGGACGAGATTGCCGAGCACGGGCACGCCGAACAGGCCGACACCGATGCTGATGATCAGGAAGGCCTGGACGAAGCCGACCAGCACGTAGGGCACGATCTTGCCGAACATCACCTCGATCGGCTTGATCGGCATCGACAACAGGCTCTCCATGGTGCCGCGTTCGACCTCGCGCGTGACCGAGAGCGCGGTGAAGATCAGCATGGTCATGGTGAGGATGGTGCCGACGAGGCCTGGCACGATATTGAGGCTGGAATTCGCGGCCGGATTGTAGCGGGCGTGGGCGCGGATCTCGAACGGCATCTCCGGGGGCTCGCCGATATAGAGATCGTGCGCGAGCGCGGTCTGCACGATCATGCCGAGCGAGCCGAGCGCAGCGCTTGCGGCGACCGGATCGGTGGCGTCGGCCGCGACCAGCAGCGCCGGCCTGTCGCCGCGCCGCACCGCCCGCTCGAAGCCGCGCGGGATCTCGACCCCGAACAGCACCTTGCCGGACTTCAGGAGGTTGTCGAAATCGTCGACGTCGTGAACCTCGTAGAGGAAGCGGAAATATTTGGTGTTCTCCAGCGCCTTCAGCACCGAGCGGGCGAGATCGGAATCCTCCTGGAGCAGCACCGCGCTCGGCAGATGACGCGGCGTGGTGTTGATGGCATAGCCGAACAGCATCAGCTGCATCACCGGCAGCATCACGATCATCGCGAACGAGACGCGGTCGCGCCTCAGCTGGATGAACTCCTTGACCAGCATCGCGTAGGAGCGCCGCAGGAAACCGAAACGCTCGCGGATTTCGCGCCGTGGTTCGGGATGTTCTACCGCGCTCATTGGAAATTGTCCTTGGAGCGTCCCATCAGCTCGATGAACACGTCTTCGAGCGAGGGCTTGGACTTCTGCCAGTGCAGGCCGCCTCTCTCGCGCCAGGGCGCGATGCTGGCTTCGAGCGCCGGGACGTCGCGGCCGGAAACATGCAGCGAGGTGCCGAACGGCGCCACCATGTCGATGCCGGGCTTGCCCGTGAGCGCCGCGCCAAGCTCGTTCAGGTCGTCGCCCGTGACGGTGTAGGTCGTCAGCGCGGATTTCGCGATGACCTCCTCCACCGTGCCGTGCGCCAGCAGATAGCCGTATGCGATGTAGGCGATCTCGTGGCAGCGCTCGGCCTCGTCCATGTAATGGGTCGAGACCAGCACCGTGAGGCCCTCGGCGGCCAGCGCATGGATCTCGTTCCAGAAATCGCGCCGCGCCTTGGGATCGACGCCGGCGGTCGGCTCGTCCAGCAGCAACAATTGTGGATTGGGCAGCGTGCAGGCCCCGAGCGCCAGCCGCTGCTTCCAGCCGCCCGAGAGCTCGCCGGCGAGCTGCTCCTCCCGCCCCGAGAGCCCGAGCCGCTTGATCATGTCGCGCGCGGCGCCGCGCGCGTCAGCGAGGCCATAGAGCCGCGCCACGAATTCGAGGTTCTCGCGCACCGAGAGGTCCTGGTACAGGCTGAAGCGCTGGGTCATGTAGCCGACCTGGCGCTTGATCTTCTCGGCATCGCGGCGGATGTCGTAGCCGAGGCAGGTGCCCTCGCCGCTGTCGGGCGTCAGCAGGCCGCAGAGGATGCGGATGGTGGTGGTCTTGCCCGAGCCGTTGGGACCGAGGAAGCCGTAGATCGAGCCGCGCTTCACCTGCATCGACAGATCGTGCACGACCTCGCGGCCGCCGAATGACTTGGTCAGGCCCTTGACGTCGATTGCGATGCCGTTGCCGTTGCTCATCGCTTGTCCGCCACCGGTGTCTTGGTCTCAGGAGTTTTGGGATTGAGGTGGATGTCGATCGGCTGTCCGACGCGCAAGGCATCGGGCCGCGAGGGTCGCGCCTGGATCAGATAGACCAGCTTGTTGCGCTCTTCGAGGCTGTAGATGACGGGCGGCGTGTATTCGGCCGAGGTCGCGATGAAGTAGATCTTCGCGGTGAGGTCGGCGGCGCAATTGTCACAGGAGACACGCACCGTGTCGCCAATCGCGAGCTTCGGCAGCTCGGTCTCCGGCACGAAGAAGCGCAGCTTCATGTTGCCGGGCGGCATGATCGAGAGCACCGGCCGCTGCGCCGCCACCATCTCGCCTTCGCGGAAATAGATCTGCTGGATGGTGCCGGCGACTGGCGCAAAGCCCTTGCGCCGCGCCATCCGCGTCTCCGAGGTCGCCACCCGCGCCTCCGCGACGCGCAAGGCGGACACGGCGGAATCGAGATTGGCCTGCGTGCCCGAACCGGTCTTGTTCAGCGAGGCCGCACGGTCATAGGTCTGCTGCGCATTCGCAAGCGTCGCCTTCTGCTGGTTGAGGTCGGCAAGCTGGAGATCGTCATCGACGGAATAGAGGTGATCGCCGACCTTGACCTCGTCGCCTTCGCGGACATTGAGCTTGGTGACGCGCCCGGCTTCGTCCGGACTGACGAAGATCATGTCGGCCTCGACCCAGCCCTGGAAGCCGGGATCGCGCTTCTCCTTGCACCCGGCAAGCCCGGTTGCGAGCACAAGGACCAATGCCAAGAAAGAAATCACTTGCGACGACCTCATGTCGTCCTCCGTTCGCCAAAAATCAAATCGAGATGAACGCGCAGCATCTCCTGCGCGTCGAGCGGCGCATGCCGCGCAAACAGGCTCTGCCAGATCACGGCGATCATCGCGGGCGCGACCAGGATCTGTGGATAGCGCGCGAGGTCCTTCTGCCGGATCTCGCCGCGGGCGATGCCGAGCTCGATCAGCGCGCGCATGGCAGTGATCCCGCGCGAGACCACCTCGCGGTAGTAGAAGTCGGCGACGGACGGAAAGCGCGGCCCCTCCGCCACGATCAGACGCACCAGATCGCCCCGTCTCGTGCCGATCACCTCCTTCAGGAAGTTGCCGGCGAACGTCTCGATGAGGTCGCGCACCGAGCCTGCCGGCGGCGGCAGCGTGGTCAGCCGTGCGACCACGGGAACGATGACGATGCGCACCAGCTCCTCGAACATCGATTCCTTGTCCTTGAAGTGCAGGTAGATCGTGCCCTTGGCGACGCCGGCGCGCTTGGCGATGTCGTCGAGCCTGGTGGCGGCAAAGCCGCGCGCGATGAACTCCTCCATCGCCGCCTCCACGATCGCCGCACGCCGCTCCGCCGCACGCGAGGCGCGGTTCGAGGCAGGCGCTGCATCGGGGCCAGCAGTCCCAGGGTCGTTCGCTCCGGTGGGAGCGGCGGAGGGCAAGGCGGCTTTGGTCGGCTTCTTCGTCATTCGATATATATGACTGACTGGTCAGTCATAGTCAAGAGCGCGCGGGGGCGGCGACTGTCCAGACGGATTAGTGTTGACTAATGCATTAGTATCCGCTAATTTGATGGCATGATCGAAGCCACCCCAAACCCCGTCACCACCGTGATGCGCGCCCTTGCCGATCCGACCCGCCGCGCCGTGTTCGAGCGTGTGTTCGAGAGCAAAGAGATCAGCGTCGCCGAGCTGACGCGCGGCAGCGGCGTCACGCAAGGAGCCGTCTCGCAACACCTGAAATCGTTGAAGCAAGCGGGCCTCGTCGCCGAGCGCGCCGAGGGCCGCAACGTCTATTACCGCGCCGCGCCGCAGGGACTCGAGCCGCTGGTCACCTGGATGGACCATTACGGCGTCTTCTGGCGCGAGCGTTTCCGGAACCTGCGTGACCTCTTGAAGGAGATCGACCCGTGAGTGCTGCCGCGTTGAAAGCCGACACAAGAGACATCGTCATCGACGAGGTCTTCCCTCACACAGCCCAGACGATCTGGAAGGCGCTGACCAGCGGACAGCTGATCGGGCGCTGGCTGATGCAGCCGACCGGCTTCGAAGCCGTCGAAGGCAAGGCCTTCACCTTCCAGACCACCCCGGGGGGCAACTGGGACGGCGTGATCCATTGCCGGGTTCTGGAGGTCGTGGCTTTCAGCCGCCTCGTCTACGCCTGGAAAGGCGGCGACGAGCGCAACACCGGCTATGGCGCCCCGCTCGACACCGTCGTGACCTGGTCCCTCACCCCGGTCGAAGCCGGCACGCGGATCCGCCTCGTGCATGCGGGCTTCGTCCTGCCCAGGAACGAGTCGGCCTACACGGTGATGAGCGGCGGCTGGAAGAAGGTCGTTCGCAAGCTCGACGAGATCAGCGGCGAAGGTTGAGTGGGAGATATTGCGATGGAGAAGCCCTATACCGGCGGCTGCGCCTGCGGCGCGATCCGCTATTCGATTGAAGGGGAGCCCCTCTTCAGCAATCACTGCCAATGCCGCGACTGCCAGCGGGAAAGCGGCAGCGGCCATGGCTCGTACGCGACCTTCGCGCGCGCCGGCGTCACGCTGACGGGCGATGCCAGGCACTGGGACATGGTCGCCGACAACGGCAAGGTGAAGACCCGCGGCTTCTGCACACAATGCGGCGTAGCTGTCTACATGACCTTCGCGGCGCAGCCTGACGTGTTCACGATCCGGGCGGCAAGCCTCGACGAGCCCGCCCGTTACAGGCCGCAGGCGGTGACCTTCGCCGCGCGCGGCCATGAGTGGGATCCTCTCGACCCTGGCCTGGTGAAGTTCGACGGCATGCCGCCAGGGTAAAGCGCCAGATTCTTGTTTTGACGCGTTTTCTTAACGCGAACCGGTGTCCACTTCGCTCGAAAACGCTTTAGCCAAAATCCAGCACCATGCGACCGTCGATCTTGCCGGCCCTCATCCGGTCGAAGACGTCGTTGATCGCTGCGAGCGGCACCTTGGTCACCTCGGCCTTGACCTTGCCGTCGGCGGCGAACGCGATGGCTTCGTCGAGGTCACGCCTCGTGCCGACGATGGAGCCGCGCACGGTGATGCGCTTGAGCACGACGTCGAAGATCGGTGTCGGGAATTCGCCCGGCGGCAGGCCGACGAGGCTGACAGTGCCCTTGCGACGCACCATCTTGAGCGCCTGAGCGAATGCAGCAGTCGACACCGCCGTCACCAGCACGCCATGCGCGCCTCCCCCACTCGCCGTCAGCACCTTCTCCACTGCACCATCCGCCAGCGCGTTGACCGCGAGATCGGCACCGGTTTCACGCGCCAGCTCCAACTTGTCCTCGGCGATATCAACCGCGGCGACCTTCAGCCCCATCGCCTTGGCGTATTGGATCGCGACATGGCCGAGCCCGCCGATTCCGGAGATCACGACCCACTCGCCGGGCTTGGCCTCGGTTTCCTTCAATCCCTTGTAGGTGGTGACCCCAGCGCAGAGGATCGGCGCGATGGCCGCGAAATCGATCGTCGCCGGCAGCTTGGCGGCGAACGCGGCCGAAGCGATGACATATTCGGCAAAGCCGCCGTTGACGCTGTAGCCGGTGTTGTGCTGGTGCTCGCACAGCGTCTCCCAGCCGGTCTCGCAATATTCGCACGACATGCAGGCGTCGTGCAGCCAGGCGACGCCGACGGCATCGCCGACTTTCAGATTCTTCACGCCGGGCCCGAGCGCGGCGACGATGCCGGCGGCTTCATGGCCGGGGATGAAGGGCGGCACCGGCTTCACCGGCCAGTCGCCGGAGGCGGCGTGCAGATCGGTGTGACAGACGCCGCAGGCCTTGACCTTGACCAGAACCTCGCCCGGACCGGGCTGCGGCACCGGCACGTCCTCGATCACCAGCGGCTTGCCGAATTGCTTGACGATTGCGGCTTTCATGGTCGGCATCGGTCTGCTCCTTGTGCTTTGTGAAGCAGAATAGCGACGCCGCCTGGCGCACCCTTGAGGAGAGTCAAAAAGCACAATGTTTGCGCAATGGCGGGTCCATCATGACACCCCGATGACGCCGCGCGGTGCTCTCGATCTGTCAGCTATGGAACTTGAGACCGTCGACGATCTTGTCGATCACCTTCCGCTCGGCGCGCATCGCAATGCCGACGAGATTGAGGTCGCTACGCGCAACCGCCCTCACCGCCTCGCGGTTGGCGCCATCATGTGTCGTCTTGAACATGTCTTCGGTATAGACCGCCGCCTTGACGTTGCGGGCGAGCGCGCGGTCCAGCGCGCGCGACAGCGCCGGACCGTCGGCGCCATAGATCAGGATCGGTTGGCCGATCAGTGCATGATACTTCGTGCCCGAGGCGTCCTCATAGGCTTCGCCGATGCATTCCGGAAAGGCCGCGGCGATGCCGCTGGTGAGGAAGGAGGCTACGTTCAGCTTCTGCCAGGCCTGAAGATCGGTACGGATCACGACCGCGATCTTGGTGTCGAACTGCATGTATGCCTTCCGCTGTCATTCCCGAGGCGATGCTACGCAACGCCCGATCACGACAGCAAGAGAAAATCACCCCTTGGCGTCACAGGCCCAGGCGCGGATCACGCATTCCTTGCCGCCGTATTTGTAGCATTCACGCGTGGCGGCGTTGAGCGAGGCGGAAATGTTCGGCTTGACGGCATAGCCGTAGGCGCCGCAGGGATTTGTCATATCGACCGACATCGCGGCACAGGCGCGCTTCATCGTCACGGTGGTGCAATCGCCCTTGCACTGCTTCTGCGCGGCGGCGCGGGCCTCGTGCTCGTGGCCATAATCATAGGCCTGGCCATAAGCGCCGCATTTGCCGACCGCGATGGCGCCGGCGGCCTCGGCTTCTGTCGTATGGCGCGCGCCGGATGCAAAGACGGACAGCGCAAGGAAAAACATCGCGCAACGGCGCGCGACGATGTTCGAAGCCATGGAAAACCCCTCCCCCCAAGGCAGGTGGAGGCGAGTCTAAGCGGCGGTCGTTTCCAGATGGTGAACGGGTGGTTGAAATCGGCAGGCTTGGAGGATGCCGTAGTCCCGTAGGGCGGATTAGCGAAGCGTAATCCGCCTCTTTTGTTTCCGCGGAGAAACACAGCGGCGGATTACGCCTTCGGCTAATCCGCCCTACGCACCTTCAGCCCCGCCGTGCCGCCTCCAGCGCCTGCGGCGTGTCGATGTCGAGGAAGGCGCTCTCGCCGTCGACGGGCACTTCGGCGACCGCCTCGGTGTGCTTGGCGATCAGATGCCGCGCGCCGATGTCGCCGTCGAGCGTCATCAACTCCTTGAAGAAGCGGCGCGACCACAGCACCGGGTTGCCGCGGCGGCCCTCGCTGACGGGAACGACGATGAGATTGCCGCGGTCGGGCGCGAAACTGTCGATCAGCCTGTCGATCAGGCCGGCGTCGATCAGCGGCATGTCGCCGAGACACACGACGGCGCCATCGCAGGTCTCGGGAACGGCGGCGATGCCGGCCTTCACCGAACTGGCGATGCCGCCGGCGAAGTCCGGATTGCGGACGAATGTCACCTTCAGGCCTTGTAGCGCCTGCTCGACGAGCTCGGCCTGATGGCCGGTGACGACGATCACCTCGGATGCCCTAGAGGCCAGCGCCTGCTCGGTCGCGAGGCGCACCAGCTTCTTGCCGTCGAGCTCGGCGAGCAGCTTGTTCGGCCCGCCCATCCGGGTCGAGCGTCCCGCCGCGAGCACGATGGCCGCGACCTGGCGGTTGCCCTCGGTCTCCGGCTTGGCGCGCGGCTGCGGCCGCGTCACGATCTCCATCAAGAGGCCGCCGACGCCCATGCCCATCAGCTCGGAGCGGGTCACCTTGATGCCGGCGAGAAGCCGCATTACGACCCAGTCAAAACCGTTCTCGACCGGCGAGCGCGCGCAGCCCGGCGCGCCCAGCACCGGCACCTCGCCGGCGCGGGCGATCAGCAGGAGATTTCCGGGGTCGACCGGCATGCCGAAATGCTCGATCTCGCCGCCGATTCCGGTGACGGCCGCCGGAATCACGTCGCGGCGGTCAGCGATCGCGGATGCACCGAACACGATCACGAGCTCGGCGCCCAGGCCGAGCAATTCCTTGATCGCAGCCGACAGCGCCTGCTCCTCGTGCGGGACCCGGCGCTCGGCGATGATGCTGGCGCCGGCTGGCGCCAGCCGTTCGGCAGTGACGCGCAGGGTCTTGTCGATCACCTTGGTGGACAGGCCCGGCAGCAGCGTCGAGACCACGCCGACGCGCTTGATCACGTAAGGCGCGACCTTCAGCACGTCCTTGCCCGCCGCCTTCACCGCGGCATCGCGCAAACTCGCCTCGACGCCGAACGGGATGATCTTGACGGTTCCGACCATCTCGCCCTCGACCACCGGCTTGTAGGCGGCGAGCGTGGCAAAGGTGATGGCTTCGTCGATGTTGTTGATGCGGTCGACCGCGGCGCGATCGATCACCAGCACGCCCGCTCGCGCGGCGAACAGATTGGCACGGCCGGTGAAAGCGCGCTCGACATGGATGCCCTCGCCGCCGATGGCGAGCGCGATGCTGGCGGCGGCAACGTCCTCGGAGACGTCGCCCGCCTCCATGCGCACCACGACGATGTCCTTGATGCCGGCGCGCTCCAGCGCCTCGACCTCGGCAGGTCCGATCGTCGTGCCCTTCTTCAGCACCAGCGATCCCTGGCGCAGGGTGTGGACGGTCACCCCGCCAATTGCATCCCTGGGGCTCGCCGGGCCGAACTTCATGCCGCTTCTTCTTTTTCCTTGGGAGGCAGCCGAAGCACGGCCGTGATCTCGGCCATGATCGCCACCGCGATCTCGGACGGCGAGACCGCGCCGATCGCTAGCCCGATGGGCGCGTGGATGCGCGCGATGTCGCTTTCCTTGGCGCCCTGCGCCCGCAACCGGTCGCCACGCTTGGCATGCGTCTTTCGCGAGCCGAGCGCGCCGATATAGAAGCAGTTGCGCTCGAAGGCGTGCAGCAGCGCGGGGTCGTCGATCTTGGGATCGTGCGTCACCGCCACGAACGCGGTGTAGGCATCGACATTGAGCGGCGGCAGCGCAGTATCGGGCCATTCGGCGATCAGCGGAATGTCGGGGAAGCGCTCGGGGCTTGCAAAGGCCGTGCGCGGATCGACCACGGTGACGTCATAGCCGAGCGAGCGCGCCAGCGGCGCGAGCGCCTGGCTGATATGGACCGCGCCGATGATGACGAGCTTTGCCGTCGGGGCGTAGACGTTGAGAAACAGCTTCTTGCCGCCGGCCTCGACGCTGGCGCTCTTGCCCATGCGAAGCTGCTTCTCCAGCTCGGAGCGCAGCGGATCCCCGGCGAAATCCTTCGCCTTCACCAGCCGCTGCTCGCCGCTCTCGGTGTCCGTCACCAGAATGACCGGCCGGCGCGCGGCGCGCTCGGCATTGAGTTCGTGCAGGATCTGGAGCTTCACGGCTAGCCGACCTTCTCGACGAAGACGCGGATGGTGCCGCCGCAGGACAGCCCCACGTTCCAGGCGGTCTCGTCGGCGACGCCAAATTCCAGCATCTTCGGCTTGCCGCTCTGGATCACATCCATGGCCTCCGTAACCACTGCGCCCTCGACGCAGCCGCCGGAGACGGACCCCAGGAACGTGCCTTCGTCGTTGATGACGAGGCTGGAGCCCGCCGGGCGCGGCGCCGAGCCCCAGGTTTCGACAACCGTCGCGAGCGCAACGCCACGGCCGGCCTTCTGCCAGTCCTCCGCCGCCTTCAGGATGTCCTCGTCGCGATCGAGCATGGCTGGCCTCTCAAGCTGCGGAGCGGATCAGGCTGCGGTGATGCGGCGGCAGCGGCTGGGAGAGCGTCGTGATCAGCTCCTGGATCGAACTCAAATTATGTACCGGGCGGAATTCGTCAACGTGGGGGAGCATCATTTTGATGCCCTGCGCCTTGGCCTCGAAGCCGCCAAACCGCAGCAGCGGGTTCAGCCAGATCAGCCGCCGGCAGGACCGGTGCAGCCGGTCCATCTCGAAGGCGAGCTTGGAATCGGCCTCCCGCTCCAGCCCGTCGGAGATCAGGAGCACGATGGCGCCCTGGCTCAGCACCCGGCGCGCCCACAATTTGTTGAAGTTGTGCAGCGAGGCCGAGATACGGGTGCCGCCGGCCCAGTCCTCGACCGAGGCCGAGCAGCTCGCCAGCGCCTCGTCCGGGTCGCGCTGGCGCAGCGCGCGGCTGACATTGGTGAGGCGCGTGCCGAACAGGAACACCGAGACGCGCTTGCGGGCATCCGTGATGGCATGCAGGAAATGCAGGAACAGGCGGGTGTATTCGCTCATCGAGCCCGAGATGTCGAGCAGCGCCACGATCGGCGCCGGCTTCTCGATGCGCCCGAGGCGATGGATGTCGATGATGTCGCCGCCGGTGCGCAAGGAGGCGCGCAGCGTGCGGCGGAGGTCGAGGCGCAGGCCGCGCGCATCGGGCCGGCGCCGGCGCGTCAAGAGCTCGGCCTGCGGCAACCTCATCCGCTCGATGGCACGGAGCGCCTCGGCGATCTCCGCCGCGCTCATCTGCGCAAAATCCTTCTTCTGCAGGATCTCCTTGTCGGAGACCGACAGGCGCAGATCCTGCTCCTGGTGCTGCGGAGTCTCGGTCATGCGAGGCTGCGCCATCGCCTCCTGGACGCGGCGGGCGCCGGCCTGGGGCTTCTTCTTGGCCTCGTCCGGCAGCGGCACCGAATCCAGCATGTGCTTCCATTCTTCCGAGGCGCGGAAGAACAGGTTGAAAGCCTGCTTGAAGATCAGCGCATGCTCATGGCGCTTGACGAAGATCGCCTCCAGCGTGGTGAAGACGTCGGATCGGCTGCCGATGTCGATCACCTGCAGCGCGCTCATGGCATCGATGACAGCGCCCGGCCCGACCGGCAGGCCGGCCGCACGCAGCGCGCGTGCGAAGCCCACGATGTTGTCGGCGAATTGCTCGGTCTTTTCGGGAGCAAGGTGGTTGATGGC
Organism: Bradyrhizobium yuanmingense; assembly: GCF_900094575.1. GTDB lineage: Bacteria > Pseudomonadota > Alphaproteobacteria > Rhizobiales > Xanthobacteraceae > Bradyrhizobium > Bradyrhizobium yuanmingense. Next base: position 26,620 of record NZ_FMAE01000011.1, read on the forward strand.
CATTGGTTCAGCACCCTCGGTCGTCATTCCGGGGCGATGCGCAGCATCGAGCCCGGAATCCATTCATCCACCAACTCTGCGGCCGATGGATTCCGGGTTCGCGCTAACGCGCGCCCCGGAATGACGCGCGAGATCAATTCTCGCTCGTCGCGTCCTTCAGCACCTTCTGCAGCGTGTCGCCCTGCATGCGGGTGATGTCGTCCTGGTACTTGAGCAGCGCGCCCAGCGTGTCGCCGACCACTTGCGGGGTCAGTGAGCGGGCATCGAGCTCCGACAGCGCGGTGGCCCAGTCGATGGTCTCGGCAACGCCCGGCGACTTGTAGAAGTCCTGGTTGCGCAGTGCCTGCACGAAGCGCACGACCTGCTGCGACAGCTTGGCGGAGATGCCGGGCACACGTGTCTTGACGATCGCGAGCTCGCGCTCGGCAGCGGGATAGTCGACCCAGTGATAGAGGCAGCGCCGCTTCAGCGCGTCGTGGATCTCGCGGGTACGGTTGGAGGTGATGATGACGATCGGCGGGTGCGGCGCCTTCACGGTGCCGAATTCGGGGATGGTCACCTGGAAGTCACTGAGGATCTCGAGCAGGTAGGCTTCGAACGCCTCGTCGGCACGGTCGAGTTCGTCGATCAGCAGCACCGGCGGACCGGCGACATCAGGCTCCAGCGCCTGGAGCAGCGGCCGCTTGATCATGTAGCGGTCGGCGAAGATATCGCTCGAAAGCTGATCGCGATCAGTGTCGCCCGCGGCTTCCGCCATCCGGATCGCGATCATCTGCGACGCGCTGTTCCACTCATACACCGCGGAGGAAACGTCGAGGCCTTCATAGCACTGCAGGCGGATCAGCTTCCGCCCCAGCGCCGCCGAGAGCACCTTAGCGATCTCGGTCTTGCCGACGCCGGCCTCACCTTCCAGGAACAGCGGTCGGCCCATACGCAGCGACAGATACGTCACCGTCGCCAGCGAGCGCTCAGCGAGATAGCCGCGCGACGTCAGGAGTTCGAGCATCGCATCGACCGATGCCGGCAAAGCACCGGAAGAAGTAGCCGCTGAAGTCATGAAAAAGCCAGTCTCGCTTCGCCCTCACCGGGGACAGGTCTGGACCGAGGAATGAGGTCAGCTCATTCCTTGGCATTGGCGGCATCGACGGCGCGCCGCGTCAGCACGCCGATGAGATGCGCGCGGTATTCGGCGCTGCCGTGGATGTCGCTGTTGAGGCCTTCGGCCGGTACCGCGATGCCCTCCAGCGCCTTCGAGGCGAAGCGCTTCTTCAAGGCTTCCTCGAATGCGGTGACGCGGAACACGCCTTCGGAGCCCGCACCGGTGACGGCAACGCGCACGTCCGAAGGACGCCGCGCCACGAACACCCCGACAAGCGCATAGCGCGAGGCCTGGTTGCGGAACTTGACATAGGCGGCCTTCTTCGGCAGCGGGAACATCACCTTGGTGATGATCTCATCCGCTTCGAGCGCGGTCGTGAACAGGCCCTGGAAGAACTCTTCCGCCTTGAGGCGGCGCTTGTTGGTGACGATGGTGGCCCCGAGCGCAAGCACCGCGGCCGGATAATCGGCAGTCGGATCGTTGTTGGCGAGCGAGCCGCCGATCGTGCCCTTGTGACGCACGGCGGGATCGCCAATGCCGCCGGCAAGGTTCGCCAGCGCCGGAATGGCTTCACCGACGATGGCGGAGGTCGCGACCTCGGCATGCTTGGCGGTGGCGCCGATCACGAGCGAGCGGCCCTTCATCTCGATCGCATTGAGCCCCTCGATGTGGGAGAGGTCGACCAGATGCGGGGGACTGGCGAGGCGCTGCTTCATGACGGGAATCAGCGTGTGGCCGCCGGCGATCACCTTGGCGTCCTCGTTCTTCACCAGGAGGTTGGCCGCCTGGCGAACGGTCCCAGGGCGATGATATTTGAATTCGTACATCTGTATGTCCTGATCGCGGGAGGCGCGTTACGCGAGGTCGGATTTGGCCATCGCCTTCGCGCCGGCGGAGATCGAGGCGACGATGTTCTGGTAGCCCGTGCAGCGGCAGAGATTGCCTTCGAGCTCCTCGCGAATGGTGTGGTCGTCGAGCTCGTGGCCCTTGCGGTGCACGATGTCGATCGCAGTCATGATCATGCCGGGCGTGCAGAAGCCGCACTGCAGGCCATGGTGCTCGCGGAAGGCCTCCTGCATCGGATGCAGCGGCGCGCCGTCCGCAGCCAGCCCCTCGATCGTCTTGACCTCGTGGCCATCGGCCATCACCGCAAGCGTGGTGCAGGACTTCACGGCCTTGCCGTCGAGATGCACGACGCAGGCGCCGCACTGCGAGGTGTCGCAGCCGACATGGGTGCCGGTCAGCCGCAGATTCTCGCGCAGGAATTGCACCAGGAGCGTGCGGGGATCGACATTGGCGGTGACTGGATTGCCGTTCACGATGAGGGAGATTTTTGCCATAAGCACTCTCTGTCAGCACCCCGACGGGTCCCGTCGAAGCGGTTCTTATAATTATTCCAACCCATCATATGGGCCATTATGCCCCGGGGCAACATCGCCCCGGGCGCAAGGCGCCATGCCGAAGGCGCTACCCTAAAGGTATTGGACCTTCAGCCCTGTACGGCCTTGGCGAAGTTCGCGAAAAACTCATCGGCAAGCTTCTTGGCGGCGCCGTTGATGAGGCGCTGGCCGAGCTGCGCCAACTTGCCGCCGATCTGCGCCTCGACGTCGTAGGAGAGCAGCGTGCCGCCGTCCTTCTCGGCGAGCTTGACGGCCGCACCGCCCTTGGCGAATCCGGCCACCCCGCCTTCGCCCTCACCGGAGATCTTGTAGCCGTTCGGCGGGTCGAGATCGGACAGCGTGACCTTGCCCTTGAAGCGCGCCGACACCGGGCCGACCTTCATCTTCGCCGTCGCGCGGAAGCCGCCGTCGTCGGTCTTCTCCAGCTCCTCGCAGCCGGGGATGCAGGCCTTCAGCACCTCGGGATCGTTGAGCTTGGCCCACACGGCCTCGCGCGGCGCTGCAAGCTGGACTTCGCCGTTCATCGTCATGGCCATGAGGGTGCCTCCCGGATCGCGTAACTATAGTGCTGATCAAGTAACGCAGCGGCGCGGCAAAGAAAAGGCCGGCGCCCGGTCACGTGCAATGCATATTCGCAACTGCAAAATGACGTGTGCGGGCGGTGGGGGATTGGCACGGCCGGGCCATGATGATTAGGTCGCGCGCAACATGAGCACATCCCTCTCCCCCCTGCTCGCACCGATGCTGTCGAGCGCCGCCATGCGCGTGGTCTGCGACGATCGGTCGACCTTGCAGAACATGCTCGATTTCGAGGCAGCCTTGGCACGGGCCGAGGCGGCCAGTGCGGTGATTCCCGCATCCGCCATCGGACCAATCGAGGCGGCGTGCAAGGCCGATGGCTTCGACATGGCCGCACTGGCCGAGGCCGCGACGCGGTCGGGCAATCTCGCGATTCCCCTGGTCAAGATGCTGACCGCCGATGTCGGCAAGAATGACGCGGAGGCCGCGCGCTACGTGCATTGGGGCGCGACCAGCCAGGACGTCATCGACACCGCGACCATGCTGATGCTTCGCGCCGGCATCGCGGCGCTGGATGCCGACCTCAGCCGTGCCATCAAGGGCTTTGCCGCGCTGGCGCGCAGCCATCGCAACACCGCGATGGTGGCGCGGACCTGGCTCCAGCATGCGCTGCCGTTGCCGTTCGGGCTGAAGGCCGCCGAATACGCCTCGAGCCTTGCCCGCGCCCGCTGCCGCCTGCGGCGGCTCTCCCGCGAGGGCCTCGCGCTGCAATTCGGCGGCGCCGCCGGCACGCTCGCTGCGCTCGGCGACAAGGGGCTCGCGGTGGCCGAACGGCTGGCGCAGGAGCTCGACCTGCCGCTGCCCGAGGCGCCCTGGCATACCCATCGCGACCGCATCGCCGAGGCCGCATCCTGCTTCGCCATTCTCGCCGGCAGCTGCGGCAAGATCGCGCGCGACGTCTCGCTGCTGATGCAGACCGACGTCGCCGAAGCGTTCGAGCTCGCCGGCGAAGGCCGCGGCGGCTCCTCGACCATGCCGCACAAGCGCAACCCGGTCGCCGCCGCAAGCGCGCTGGGCTCTGCCACCATGGCCCCGCAGCTCGCCGCGACGATCTTCGCCGCCCAGGTGCAGGACCACGAACGCAGTGCCGGTCCCTGGCACGCGGAATGGCCGACGCTGCCGCAATTGATGCTGGTCACATCAGGCGCGTTGGCGGCCGTCGTCGACATCGCCGAGGGTCTCGAGGTCGATGCGGCGCGCATGCGCAGCAATCTCGATGCGACGCATGGCTTGATCATGGCCGAGGCCGTCACCTTCGCGCTCGCCGAAGCCATCGGCAAGAGCAACGCGCATCATCTCGTCGAGGCCGCGAGCAAGCGTGCCGTCGCCGAGAAGAAGCATCTGCGCGAGGTGCTGTCGGCCGATTCGCAAGTCATCGCGCACCTTTCGCCGGAAAAAATTGCGGCATTGTTCGAGCCGATGGCCTATCAAGGCGCGTCACAGGCGCTGATCGACCGGCTGCTCGACAATCTCGATCAAGATTAAGAACGGAGACGCCGCATGCCCATGATCGATGCCGACGGATGCCTGCTCAACGTCTCCGTCGAGGGCCGCGACGGCGGGCCGACCTTGATGCTGTCGAACTCGCTCGGCTGCACGCTGCAGATGTGGGAGCCGCAGATGAAGGCGCTGACGCAGGTGTTCCGTGTCATCCGCTACGATCGCCGCGGCCACGGCAAGTCGAACGTCCCGCCTGGCCCCTACACGATGGAGCGGTTCGGCCGCGACGTGCTCGCGATCCTCGACGATCTCAACATCGAGAAGGTGCATTGGTGCGGCCTGTCGATGGGCGGCATGGTCGGGCAATGGCTCGGCGCCAATGCGCCCGAACGGTTCGGCAAGCTGATCCTCGCCAACACGTCCTGCTACTACCCCGATCCAACTAACTGGCACAACCGCATCAAGGCGGTAAAGGAGGGCGGCATCGCCGCCGTCGCCGATACCGTGATCGCGGGCTGGCTCACCCAGGATTTCCGCGAGCGCGAGCCTGCGATCACCGCGAAGATGAAGTCGATGCTGCTCGCCTCGCCTGTCGAGGGCTATCTCGCCTGCTGCGAGGCGCTGTCGACGCTCGACCAGCGCGCGCTGCTGCCGAAAATCAAGAGCCCGACGCTCGTGATCGCCGGCCGCCACGACGTGGCGACGCCGATCTCGGCGGCCGAATTGATCCGCTCCAGCATTCCCGGCGCCAGCATGACGATCATCGACGCCGCGCACATTTCGAACGTCGAGCAGCCGCATGCGTTCACGGATGCGGTGGTGGGGTTCCTGACGCAGCGCTAGCAACAACCGTCATTGCGAGGAGCGTAGCGACGAAGCAATCCAGTCCGTCTCCGCGGACACATTTCTGGATTGCTTCGCTGCGCTCGCAATGACGAAAGAGGAGGAACAGAATGGACGACCAGAAGCGCCGCGATGCCGGCATGAATGTGCGCCGCAAGGTGCTGGGCAATGCCTGGGTCGACAAGTCGATCGCGAACCGCAATGCCTTCAACACCGACTTCCAGGACCTGATCACCCGCTACGCCTGGGGCGAGATCTGGACGCGGCCGCATTTCGACGAGCGCACGCGGCGCGTGCTGGTGATCGGCACCATGGTCGCGCTCGGGCAATGGGACGAATTCCGCCTGCACGTGCGTGCGGCGCTGGCCGAGGGCGGCTTCACGCCCGACGACATCAAGGAGATCCTGCTGCAGCAGGCGATCTATTGCGGCGTGCCGGCGGCGAACCACGCCGTCAAGGAAGCCTCAGCGATTGTGCAGGAGCTCGGCCTGCTCAAGACCTAGAGGCTGAAGATTCGGCGGTGCGGCGACCTCGGCCGCCTTCGACGCTGCCTCCGGCTTCTCGATCACGAGCACGACGGCGGCACCGAGCAGCATCAGGAGCTCGGTGGCGTGGAGCCGAAGCGCGGCCATCTCGCCGACCTTCGAGGCCATCACCATGCTGGCAAAGGAGATCAGGCTGCCGATCGCCAGCGCAATCCCGAGCGCCTCGTCACTGCCGCCGCCCTTACGGGTGCGGGGAATGCAGAGCAGCACGAGGTAGATCGCGAAGAACGCCACCACGGTCAGCCGTCCGAGCGCCAGCAGCCAGGCGGCACGCACCGTGTCCATGCCCGCCATCTGCAGATGGTCGCTCAGATACAGCGCCACCGCGACGCTCGGCCGCTCGTAGAGGCCGCGCACGGGCGCGACAATGATGCTGAAGGCTATGAGGCTCCAGACGGGAATGAAATAGGCCGCCAGCAGCGCGCCGTTGACCGAGCCGATCCGCCAATTCCTGAACATGCCGCTTCCCGCCTGGTTTGCCGAGCCTTCGATGGAAGGCGGCGGCCATGCCGGAGCTAACTCGCATCAGACTGTGGCGGCAATTTAAACCCTTTGTTTACCTTAACTGCCCGCCGCTTTCGTCATTCCGGGGCGGCTCGCAGGAGCCGAACTATGGTGCGCAATTGCGCACCTGAGAATCTCGAGATTCCGGGCCTGCTGCTGACGCACCATCCCGGAATGACGGGCAAACGATTGCCCCAAGAAAAAAGGCCCCGCCTTCCGGCGGGGCCTCTCCTCACTCCTGGGCTCCCAAACTCGCTATTCCTGGTCGCGCTGGCCGCCCTGCTGCTGGCCCGGGCGATCGCCCTGGCGCGGGTCCTGCTGCTGCTGTCCGGGTTTCTGGCCACCACCCTGCTGCGGGTTGCGCTGGCCGGGATTCTGACTCTGCTGACCCGGATTCTGGTTCTGCTGCTTCGTCATTCGGGGAAACTCCCTTGTTGGACGTCAGAGGGGAGACAACGGCCGGCATCCACTTTGGTTGCCTCGGGAACCGGGTTCCTCGCAGGACCCAGGGAACCCGGCGCCGAAATGATCTCTGTACAAGCCTTAAGGTGGAGACCGGGCCAGTTGCAGCCGCCAGTTCCCTCCTGTTACAAAACCCAAATGCTCAAGGGCTGCCGGGGCCCAAGAACTCTCTGCAAGAGCTCCCTTTGAGCCGCGTCATTTGGGTACGGCAGCTTATGGATTATTTCGCCCAGCAGCTCATCAACGGCCTCGTGCTCGGCTCGATCTACGGCCTGATCGCGATCGGCTACACGATGGTCTACGGCATCGTCGGCATGATCAACTTCGCCCATGGCGACGTCTTCATGATCGGCGGCTTCATCGCCCTCATCACCTTCCTGATCCTGATCTCGCTCGGCCTCACGGCCATTCCCCTGATCCTGCTCGTGGTGCTGCTGGTCTCGATGGCGATCACCGCGCTCTATGGCTGGACCATCGAGCGCATCGCCTACCGGCCGCTGCGCCATTCCTTCCGCCTCGCCCCGATGCTGTCGGCCATCGGCATGTCTTTCGTGCTGACGAATTATTCGCAAGTGGCGCAAGGCGCCCGGGTCAAGCCGATCCCGCCGGTCATCACCGGCGGCTATACGCTGCATGAAAGCGCGGACGGCTTCGTCATCCAGCTTTCCAACATCCAGATCATCGTCGTCATCACCACCATCGTGGTGCTGGCGATCTTCACCTGGCTGGTGTCGAACACCCGGCTCGGGCGCGACATGCGCGCCTGCGAGCAGGATCAGACCATGGCAGCGCTGCTCGGCGTCAACGTCGACCGCACCATCTCCATGACCTTCGTGATCGGCGCGGCGCTCGCCGCCGTTGCGGGTCTGATGTACCTGCTCTATTACGGCCTGGTCGACTTCTTCATGGGCTTCGTCGCCGGGATCAAGGCCTTCACCGCCGCGGTGCTCGGCGGCATCGGCTCGCTGCCCGGCGCCATGCTCGGCGGCCTTGCGATCGGCCTGATCGAGACGTTCTGGTCGGCCTATTTCTCGGTCGAGTACAAGGACGTTGCGGCGTTCTCGATCCTGATCGTCGTGCTGATCTTCATGCCGACCGGCCTGCTCGGCCGTCCCGAAGTCGAGAAAGTCTGACGGACCGGCCGCGTGACAGCACCCTCCACCCACACGACCAAACCTGCAACGAGCGTCCCCGCTCTCCTCAAGACCGCCGTCATCAACGCAGTGATCGCGCTGGTGCTGTTTTCGCTGATGGTCGGCGTCCGCACCGAGGCGGGCTCCGACGGCCAGCTCACCTACTGGACGCGTTTCGGCGAGCTCGCTTACCTCGTCGCCGCCGTGTTCGGCGGCTCGATCGTGATCGAGCTGCTCAGACAATGGATCGGCCCGGCCGGCACGGAGAAGCTGGTGCCGCCAGCGGTGCAGAAGGGCATGTCGCTGGTCGGCCGCTATCTTGCGCCCGCGCTGCTGATCTTCACGCTGCTGGTGCCCGTGATCTTCTATGACCAGCGCTATATCCTCGATCTCGCCATTCTCGTGCTGACCTATGTGATGCTGGGCTGGGGCCTCAACGTCGTGGTCGGGCTCGCCGGCCTGCTCGATCTCGGCTACGTCGCATTCTATGCCGTCGGCGCCTATTCCTACGCGCTGCTCGCCACCAATTTCGGCTGGTCGTTCTGGATCTGCCTGCCGCTCGCCGGCATCCTCGCCGCATTCTGGGGCGTGTTGCTCGGCTTTCCCGTGCTGCGCCTGCGCGGCGACTATCTCGCCATCGTGACGCTCGCCTTCGGCGAGATCATCCGCCTCGTCCTGATCAACTGGCAGGATCTGACCGGCGGACCGAACGGCGTTTCCGGTATTCCGCGTCCGACCCTGTTCGGCATTCCGCTCGACAGGAGCGACGATGGGCTGGCCGCCAAGCTCGGCATCGAGTTTTCGCCGACCCACCGTATCGTCTTCCTGTTCTATCTGATCCTGGCGCTGGCGCTGCTCACCAATTGGGTGACGATCCGCCTGCGCCGGCTGCCGATCGGGCGTGCCTGGGAAGCCTTGCGCGAGGACGAGGTCGCCTGCCGCGCGCTCGGCATCAACACCACGACGACCAAGCTCACGGCATTTGCGACCGGCGCCATGTTCGGCGGCTTCGCCGGTGCGTTCTTCGCCACCCGCCAGGGCTTCATCAGCCCGGAATCCTTTACCTTCCAGGAATCGGCGCTGGTGCTCGCCATCGTCGTGCTCGGCGGCATGGGCTCGCAGCTGGGCGTCGCGCTCGCCGCGCTGGCGATGATCGGCGGCTTCGAGCTGTTCCGCGGCCTCGAGACCTATCGTATGCTGGTGTTCGGCTGGGCCATGGTGCTGATCATGATCTGGCGGCCACGCGGCCTGGTCGGCCATCGCGCGCCGACCGTTTATCTGAAGAAGGCGCAGGCCATCTCCTCCGACCTCGTCAAGGAAGGACACGGATGAGCGGCAACAAGATCCTCAGCGTCGACCGGCTGACGATGCGCTTCGGCGGCATCGTCGCCGTGCAGGATCTCTCGTTCGCCGCCGAGCGGAAGAAGATCACCGCGCTGATCGGGCCGAACGGCGCCGGCAAGACCACGGTGTTCAACTGCATCACCGGCTTCTACAAGCCGACCGGCGGCGCCATCCGCCTCACCCACGATGACGGCAAGGAAATCGCGCTCCAGCGGCTCAACGACTTCCGTATCGCCAAACAGGCCAAGGTCGCGCGCACGTTCCAGAACATCCGCCTGTTTCCCGGGATGACCGTGCTCGAAAACCTGATGGTGGCGCAGCACAATATGCTGATGCGCGCCTCGGGCTTCACCTTGCTCGGCCTTGTCGGCGCGCCCGCCTATCGCGACGCAGAAAAGCGCGCGATTGATCTCGCCTCCGACTGGCTGAAGCGGGTCAACCTGCTGGACCGCGCCGACGACGCGGCCGGCAATCTCGCCTATGGCGATCAGCGCCGCCTCGAGATCGCGCGCGCGATGTGCACCGAGCCCGCACTGCTGTGCCTCGACGAACCGGCTGCCGGCCTCAACGCGCGAGAGAGCGCCGCGTTGAACGAGCTCCTGCTTTCGATCCGCAACGACCTGGGAACGTCGATCCTCCTGATCGAGCATGACATGTCGGTGGTGATGGAGATCTCCGACCACATCGTGGTGATGGATCACGGGGTGAAGATCGCACAAGGCACGCCGCGCGAGGTGCGCGACGATCCCAAGGTGATCGCCGCCTATCTCGGCGCCGACGACGAAGAGGCCATGGCCGTCATGGAGAGCGGATCGTGACGGCGGCATCCCCCCTGCTCGCGATCCGGGGCCTGCGCGCGGCCTACGGCAAGATCGAGGCCCTGAAGGGCGTCGACGTCGACATCAATTCCGGCGAGATCGTGGCGCTGATCGGCGCCAACGGCGCCGGCAAGTCGACGCTGATGATGACGATCTTCGGCAAGCCGCGCGCCCGCGCCGGGCAGATCCTGTACGAGGGCAAGGACATCACGGCCGTCCCGACCCACGAGATCGCCCATTTGCGCATCGCGCAGTCGCCCGAAGGCCGCCGCATCTTCCCGCGCATGAGCGTCGCCGAGAACCTCCAGATGGGGGCCGACGTCACCGAGAGCACGCCGGCGGAACGGGAGAGCACACTCGAGCGCGTGTTCGCCCTGTTTCCCCGCCTGAAGGAACGTTTCGCCCAGCGCGGCGGAACCCTGTCCGGCGGCGAGCAGCAGATGCTGGCCATCGGCCGCGCCTTGATGAGCCGCCCTCGCCTGCTCCTGCTCGATGAACCCTCGCTGGGGCTCGCCCCGCTCATCGCGCGGCAGATTTTCGACGCCATCCGCACACTGAACCGGCAGGACGGCCTGACCGTGCTGATCGTCGAGCAGAACGCCAACCACGCCCTCAAGCTGGCCCATCGCGGCTATGTCATGGTCAACGGCCTGATCACGCTGGCCGGCAGCGGCGCCGAATTGCTGCAGCGCCCCGAAATCCGCGCCGCTTATCTGGAAGGCGGCCGGCACTGACCGGCCCCGCCCTGCGCGAGAATGCGGCTAGATATCTTGGCGTATGCCCGTATTTTGCCGGTGACTTCTCCTCGAATTCATTCAAGAATGGCGCCGGTTTGAACCGGGCATGCCCGGCAACTTCCACAGGCGACCACCCGCGAGGTATCTCATGAAATCACTGAAGCTCATCGGTCTGGCATTCGGCGCATCGCTCGCGCTATCGAGCGCGGCATTCGCGCAGGATGTCACCGTCGCAGTCGCAGGCCCGATGACCGGCGGCGAGTCCGCCTTCGGCCGCCAGATGAAGAACGGCGCCGAGATGGCCGTCGCCGACATCAACGCCGCCGGTGGCGTCAACGGCAAGAAGCTCGCGCTCAACGCCGAGGACGACGCCTGCGATCCGAAACAGGCCCGCTCGATCGCGGAAAAGATCGCCGGCGCCAAGATCCCGTTCGTCGCCGGCCATTTCTGCTCGTCGTCTTCGATCCCGGCCTCTGAAGCCTATGCGGACGGCAACGTCCTGCAAATCACCCCGGCTTCGACCAACCCGCTCTTCACCGAGCGCAAGCTGTGGAACGTGGCGCGAGTCTGCGGCCGCGACGACCAGCAGGGCCTGATCGCCGCGCAGTACATCGCCAAGAACTACAAGGGCAAGAACATCGCGATCCTCAACGACAAGACCACTTACGGCAAGGGTCTTGCCGACGAGACCAAGAAGGCGCTCAACAAGGCCGGCATCACCGAGAAGATGTACGAATCCTACAACAAGGGCGACAAGGACTTCAACGCGATCGTCTCGCGCCTGAAGAAGGACAATGTCGAGCTCGTCTATGTCGGCGGTTACCATCAGGAAGCCGGCCTCATCCTCCGCCAGATGCGCGATCAGGGCATGAAGACGGTGCTGATGTCGGGCGACGCGCTCGCGGACAAGGAGTACGCCTCCATCACCGGTCCCGCCGGCGAAGGCACGCTGTTCACCTTCGGTCCCGACCCGCGCAACAAGCCGACCGCGAAGAAGATCGTCGAGGCGTTCAAGGCCAAGGGCATCGATCCGGAAGGCTATACGCTCTATACCTACGCTGCGCTGCAGGTCTGGACGCAGGCGGTCAAGAAGGCCGGCACCACCGACGCCAAGAAGGTCATGGAGACCATCAAGGCCGGCAAGTGGGACACGGTGCTCGGCCCGATCGAAATTGACGCCAAGGGCGACCTCAAGCAGATCGACTATGTCGTCTACAAGTGGGACGCCAAGGGCAATTACGCCGAGCTCGGCGCCAAGGGCTCTTGATCGAGAATGCTCTTCGGGGATCCCGATCAGCGATCGCCCGAAGGCTCCCGCCATCGCGACCACGCCCCGGCTTGCCGGGGCGTTCTTTTGCCGGTCAGACCGCGGCCGAAATCTCGTCGCCGGCCGCGGCCTGGGCCTTCCGCAGGGCCTGCAGCAGATCGTTCGGCCGAAACGGCTTTTGCAGGCCGACCACGTTGGCGAGGTGGGGCGATTGGTCCATGAAATCGAGTGCCGTCATCCCGGATACCGCAATCACCGGCAGCGCCGGCGCGCGTTCGCGCAAGGCGGTGATGACGTCGACGCCGCTGGTATCACCGAGGAAGATGTCCACAATCGCCGCGTCAAAGCGGCTTTCCGCAAAGGCCTTCAGCCCCGCCGCGCCGGTTTCGGCCTCCACGACCTCGAAATGGTTGACCCGAAGCACGATCGCCACCATCGCGCGGACGTCCTTCTGGTCGTCGATGATGAGAACGCGGGGCATGGGCAAACTCCCGATCTCGAAATCAAAATCGCCTGTTTCAAGCCTGGAACCGGCCGCAGCGGCAGGGCATTATGACACCGCCCAGTAAAGTGCCCCTTACCAATCCCTGTTCCGTGCTCTCACCGAAATTAGGTAAGCTGTAACCCTCGGTTGAGTCGTAAACCGGTTCCGTGACCACCTGCGCCCAGAACCCGCTACGATAAACGGACTGCCGGCGAATGAGACTAGCGGAGATGCTCAAGCCCATCTACTCGCGCGAAATGGACGTGCCTGCGCCGATCGACCGAAGCACATTTCTGTCGACCCTGCCGGCCACGTCGGCCGACCGCACTGCAGCATTGACGATTGTCGGTGTGTCCTCGCTCCTGTTCGCCGCAGCCGTGCCCTTCGCCGGTACCCCGCTCCTGCCGGTGCCAGCCTTCGTCGCCAGCTATCAATCCGCGCTGGCCGTGAGCGACATCGTCACGGCAGTGCTGCTGCTGTCGCAATTTGCGATCCTGCGCACCCGCGCGCTGCTGTGGCTCGCCAGCGGCTATCTCTTCACCGCCGCGGGGGCGCTGGTTCATGCCCTCACCTTCCCAGGGCTGTTCACCCCGACCGGACTCCTGGGCGCGGGCCGACAGACCACGGTGTGGCTCTACATGATCTGGCACGCCGGCTTTCCGCTCTGCGTGATGGCATATGCCTGGCTGAAGGAGAAAGACGGTGGGCCCCGGATCCGCGGCGCGGTAAGCACCGCGATTTATGCCTGCGGGCTCGGCGTCGTCGCCGCGATGGCGGTCTTCGCCTGGATCGTCACCGCGCAGCACGATCTGTTGCCGGTCCTGTTGAGCGAGGGCCGCTACACGGCGACCATGATCGGCGTCGTGTCCTTCGTGTGGTCGCTGAGCTTTGCCGCGCTGGTCTCGCTCTGGTTCCGCAGGCCACATACGGTAATCGACATCTGGCTCATGGTGGTCATGTGCGCCTGGCTGTTCGACATCGCCCTGTCGGCGATCGTCAACGTCGCGCGCTTCGATCTCGGATTCTATGCCGGCCGGCTCTACGGCCTCGCCGCGGCGACCTTCGTGCTCGCGGTGCTTCTGATCGAGAATGTCCGCCTCCAGGCGCATACAGTGGGCCTCGTCGGAAAGCTGCGCCAGCAATCGGCCTCGCAACGCGACTATTTCGGCAAGCGCCTCGCGCTGTACGGCGCCGTGGTCGAATCCTCCAATGACGCGATCATCACCAAGTCGCTCGACGGCATCATCACCAGCTGGAACAAGGCCGCCGAAAACCTATTCGGCTACTCCGCCGCCGAGGCCGTCGGCAAGCCGATCGACATCATCGTGCCGCCGGATCGCAAGGGCGAGATCAGAAGCACCCTCAACCAGATCGCCAGCAATGAATCGATCGCCCAGCACGAGACGGTCCGAATCCGCAAAGACGGCCGCCCGCTCGACGTCGTCCTGAACGTCTCGCCGCTGCGGACCGACGATGGAGAGATCATCGGCGCTTCCAAGATCGCCCACGACATCACGGAAGAAAAGCAGGCTAGAGAGAAGCTGCGCCGCGAGACCGAGGAACGCCAGCGGATTTTCGAGACATCGCAGGACCTGATCCTGGTCACCGACGGCTACGGCAATTTCGTCCAGGTCAGCCCGAGCGTGCAGAACATTCTCGGCTACAGCCCCGAGGACATGGTCGGGCACAGCGCGATCGAGTTCATCCATCCCGACGACCTCGAGAAGACGCGGAGCGAGATGCGGGCGGCCCGTCGCGGCGCGGTCAAGCGCAGCTTCGAGGCGCGCTACTACCATTACGACGGTCACGAGGTCACGCTGAACTGGATGGGCACCTGGTCCGAGCCGGTGAAACGCCACTTCTTCATCGGCCGCGACCTCACCGACAAGCAGGCCGCCGAAGCCCAGCTCCGGCAGGTCCAGAAAATGGACTCGATCGGCCAATTGACCGGCGGCGTCGCCCACGACTTCAACAACGTGCTGACCGTGATCACGGGCACGATCGGCATTCTCAGCGACGCGGTCGCCGACCGGCCCGATCTTGCCGCGATCACCAAGCTGATCGACGACGCCGCCGAGCGCGGCGCGCAGCTGACCAAGCACCTGCTCGCCTTCGCCCGCAAGCAGCCGCTGCAGCCGCGCGAGATCGACGTCAACGCACTGGCGCTCGAAGCCGCCAAGCTCTTGCATCCGACGCTCGGCGAGCAGATCACCATCATGCCGCAGCTCACCGAGGATGCCTGGCCGACACTGGTCGACCCGGGCCAGCTCTCCACCGCGATCCTCAATCTCGCGCTGAACGCGCGCGACGCCATGCCCGAGGGCGGCACCCTGGTGCTGGAGACCCGCAACATCTTCCTCGACGACGGCTATGCCAGCATGAACCCCGACGTCGTTGCCGGCAATTACGTGATGATCGCGGTCAGCGACACCGGCACCGGAATTCCTGCCGAGCTGATCGACCGGGTATTCGATCCCTTCTTCACGACCAAGGAGGTTGGCAAGGGCACTGGCCTCGGCCTCAGCATGGTGTTTGGCTTCGTCAAGCAATCGGGCGGGCACATCAAGATCTACAGTGAGGAAGGCCACGGCACGAGCGTGAAGATCTACCTGCCGCGCTCGACCGGTGTGCAGGAGACCGAGTTCGAATCGCTCCAGAATGCGCCAATCACCGGCGGTAACGAGAAGATCCTGATCGTCGAAGACGATGCCTTGGTGCGGCAATATGTCGTGACGCAGGTCAAGAGCCTCGGCTATACCGCGCTCGAGGCCGCCAACGGCGCCGAGGCGCTCAATATCATCGACAGCGACGAGACCATCGACCTGCTGTTCACCGACATCATCATGCCCGGCAACATGAATGGCCGCCAGCTGGCCGACGAAGCCCACAAGCGCCGCCCCGACCTGAAGACGCTGTTCACCTCGGGCTACACCGAGAACGCCATCGTCCATCACGGCCGGCTCGATTCCGGCGTGCTGCTGCTGGCCAAGCCCTACCGCAAGTCCGAGCTCGCCAAGATGCTGAGGACCGCGCTCGCCGGTTGAGCCTGCGGCATTGCTGCGCTATCGCAGATCGTGAATTCTCAAACACGAGGCCGCCTTGAAGAACCTTCTCACCGATATCGCCGGCGTCCGGGTCGGCCACGCCGAAGATCCGAAAGTCGGTTCCGGCGCGACCGCGATCATCTTCGATTCTCCTGCGATCGCCGCGATCGACGTGCGCGGCGGCGGCCCCGGCACGCGCGAGGATGCACTGCTCGATCTCGCCAACACGGTCGAGCGCGTCGACGCTATCGCGCTGTCGGGCGGCTCGGCCTTCGGCCTCGACACCGGCGGCGGCGTGCAGGCCTGGCTCGCCGAGCAGGGCCGCGGCCACCGGGTTCGCGAAGCGCTGATCCCGATCGTGCCGGGGGCGATCCTGTTCGACCTGCTCAATGGCGGCGACAAGGCCTGGGGACGCTTCTCGCCGTATCGCGACCTCGGCTATGCCGCGGCGACTGCCGCCACCAGCGCGGATTTCGCGCTTGGCAGCGCCGGCGCCGGCTTCGGCGCCACCACCGCGACGTTCAAGGGCGGGCTTGGCTCGGCATCGGCCGTGACGGCGAGCGGAATCAAGGTCGCGGCGATCGTCGCCGTCAACGCCGTGGGCAGCGTCACCGTCGGCAATGGCCCGTGGTTCTGGGCGGCGCCGTTCGAGGTGGACAGCGAATTCGGTGGACGCGGCCTGCCGGACAAGTTCACCGAGGACATGCTCCGCATGCGCATCAAGGGCGGTCCTGCCGCGAGCGCGCGCGAGAACACCACCATCGGCGCCGTCGTGACCAACGCGGTGCTGACCAAGCCCCAGGCCAAGCGGCTGGCGATGATCGCGCATACCGGCTTCGCCCGCGCGATCTATCCGGTGCATGCGCCGACCGACGGCGACGTGCTGTTCGCCGCCGCCACCTGTGAAACGCCGATCGAGCCGCTGGTTGGCCTCACCGAGCTCGGCACGATCGCCGCCAACGTGGTCGCCCGCGCGATCGCCCGCGGCGTCTACAGCGCGACGGCCCTACCGTTTCCGGGCGCGCAGGCGGCTTGGAAGGACCGGTTCGGCTAGAAACGAAACCGTCACCCAAGCGTTACCCGGCGGACAAGGTGTGCGGCCATGCCCTCTTCCGTGATCCGCTTTTTTCGCTATGCGCCAGAGAGACGCGAACTGAAGGTGACGTTCGTCAGCGGGCGCCTCTATGTCTATGAGGATGTTCCGCCCGAGATCGCTGCTGCGTTCAGGGATGCGCGCGCAAAAGGAACGTTCTTCAATCGCGAGATCCGCGACCGCTATGCCTGTCGTGACATCACCCACGAACTTGCCGGGTAACTTCGGGACGCGCTCACACGCTGATCGACATCGATGAAGCTGCTGATCCCGCAGTGGCCTGCGCCTGGCGCTGCATCATCTGCCCGAACCAATCATAAGGCGAATTGCCGCCACTTTTCGCATTCGACGAGCCGGCGGCGCCCGGCACCGTGGTCGACATCTTGAAGCCGTCGGCATAGGTGACGATGGTGGTGGTCGAGCCGTCGGCATTGGTCGTCGTGGTCGACGTCGAACCGCGGCTGGGTTGCGACGAGGAATCCGAGCCATCGCCCGCGCCTTCCGCGTGATCACGGCCGTGACCGCCCCTCAGCGCCTTCGTCATCTCGCCGAGATTGACGCTGCCATCCGCATTCGCGTCCATCTTCGAAAACACGTCGTCGGCCTGGGCCAGGTTGGTGCCGCCCGCGCCGAGCGCGTCCTCGAACTCGGACTTGGTGATTTTGCCGTCGCCATCCACGTCGATCTGCGAGAACAGATCCTTCAGCGCAGCCTCCCGGCCCTTCGACGTCGAGGATGTGCCGTTGGCCGACTGGCCCTGCGCCGCGAACAGCGCATTCATCGTCTCCGCCGAGATCTGCGGATACTTACCTGCATTGACCGACGAGGTCGCGCCGGTCGTGCTGCTGCTGCCGCTGTCGATTGCGAACGGATTGGTCGGCGCGCTCTGCGAGGAGCCGGTCTTGTGCGCCGCCGACGACGATTTCGCGTTCGTCAGCGACTGGATCGCGTCGAGCGCGCTCGATACCGCACCAAGGGCGAACAACATTGCACAACTCCAACAGGATGCGGCATGCCGCGACCAATGTTCTGCGGCTGAACTCAGCAAGCGCCGTGCCATCGCGAGAAGCTCAACGAATTCCGCATCCGTCGGGTCGTGCAGGCCGCGGGAACATCGGCAATTCATGCCGCCGGCGGCAGAAATTTCCGCCCACAGGAAGCGCGCCCCTCCTGCATTGCCCGCCACAAGAGCCCATGTTAGGCGAGGCCATTCGTCGTCCGTCCGCCCCCGGGAAAACGCGCCATGACCCAAGCTTTCGCCCCCCGCCCCCTGGCCATCGCGCCCTCGATCCTGGCCTCGGATTTCTCGAAGCTCGGCGAGGAGGTGCGCAGCGTCGACGCCGCCGGCGCCGACTGGATCCATCTCGACGTGATGGACGGGCACTTCGTTCCGAACATCTCCTACGGTCCTGACGTCATCAGGGCGATGCGCCCGCACACCAAGAAGATCTTCGACGCGCATCTGATGATCTCGCCCTGCGATCCCTATCTCGAGGCCTTCGCGAAGGCCGGCTGCGACCACGTCACCGTGCACGCGGAGGCAGGTCCCCATTTGCACCGCTCGCTCCAGGCCATCCGCGCGCTCGGCAAGAAGGCCGGCGTCTCGCTCAATCCGGCGACGCCGATCAGCGCGCTCGAATACGTCCTCGACCTCGTCGACCTCGTGCTGGTGATGTCGGTCAATCCCGGCTTCGGCGGCCAGGCCTTCATCCCCTCCGCGATCAACAAGATCCGGGACATCCGCGCGATGGTTGCGGGCCGCCCGATCGACATCGAGGTCGACGGCGGCGTCGGCCCCGATGTCGCGGGTGCGCTCGCCGCGGCCGGCGCCAACGCTTTCGTCGCGGGCACCTCGGTGTTCAAAGGCGGCACGCAGGAGGCCTACAAGACCAACATCGCCGCGATCCGCAACGCGGCACTTGGGGCACGCGGCGAGGCGATCTGAGACCATCGCTATCCGAACCGGAGCCGCGGCCGCTACGACCAAGTGGAATGGATAAACTCCGCGCCACTCCGTTTACTGCCGGCCTGCTTCGTCTTCTCGCCGAGTCCCTTCATGATGGAGAGCAAGTGGTCTGGCAGGGGCAGCCCGACGCCATCGCCAACGCGACAATGTGGCGATTTCTCTGGTGGATCGGATTTCCCTGGTTGTTGCTGACCGTCATCGCCGTCAGCAAGGATTGGATCGACCAAGCGACCCAACCTCTGGCAATGATTGGAGTTGGGATGATTGCAGCTCCGTTCGTGATGCTGCTGCAAGACCTGCAGACGCTTTATGTGATCACCGACCGCCGCGCGCTGATCGTGCGCACGGCCTGGAGCAGACGCAGCGTGACCGCTACTTCGTTCGACGCCATGGATGAAGTGTTCGAAATCCTCGACATCGGCGGCGGCGTCGGCCACCTGAACTTTGCGTCAGGGCGCTCGACCCGTTCGCCCGATACCGACTACACCGGGCGCTATGGGTTTCGCTGTGTTCGAGACGCAAGGCGCATCCGGGATATCCTCGATCATGCGCGCACCGGCAAAGTACGTCGGTCGCACGCGGGAAGAACTGCGGCTTCCACGGGTTCTGCAAGGCGCAAAGCTTAAAATTGTAGCCTTGGTCCGTACTCATCCGGACTTCCCTGATTCGCGCAAATCACTGCAAGTGATTCCTGCCTGTTTCGCGGGAGCACATCATGACGACGACCCTGGTTTGGACTGGCGTGGCGTTGTGGATTGGTTTCAGTGCGTTTGTGGTGTTCGGTCCCTCGGCCGGACCGGTCGAGGCCCCGGCACGTCCGGCCCGCAACATCCGTCGCGACCGCACCAGGGGCTGACGTCCATGCAGATCGCACTCGTGAGGCGTCAGCCGAAGCGCCGGTGCCGGATTCCACGGCGCCCGCATCCGAGCCTCGATTATTTCTTCGGCCGCCTCGAGCACGCCGATGGCACGCTGGACGACGATGCCGGGCTCGACAATTCGGACCTCGACCGTTCGCTTGGCTCGCCGCGCCGACACTAAGACCTCTTTTCCGGACCACCCATGAAACCGCATTGCCCGAACTGCCTGAAGGAAATGACCAAGGCGTCCGCGTCGCGTAACCTGTTCAATTGCGAGCCCTGCCGCGAGATCATCCAGTATTTCGGCGGCAGCGCCGATCACGGCGAGCCGGGACCGCAATTCTCCTGGCCGATCCGCCGCAAGCGCGCGTTTGCCGTCCACGCGGCCTGATCCGGCCCGCAAATCGCCCCGGCCGGCCTAACCTTCGCCGGCCTCCGGCCCGCCGCCGTCCCCCGCCAATCGCGGCGGCCGCACCACGGTGACGGTGCAGCTCGCCTCCGAGGCCACCTTGGCCGACACGCTGCCGAGCAGCATGCGCCGGAACGAGCTCTGTCGCGCGCCGATGATGACGTGGTCGACCTGGTTGGCCTTGGCAAACTCCAGGATCGCGGCGGCGGGATCGACCGCCTCCAGCACATGAGCCGACAGCCGGCTCTCGTCCAGCTTGAGCGGCGTTGCCCAATGCCTGAGCGCGACCAGACGATCGATATGCTTGTTGGAGCCCTGCTCGTCCAACGTCCGATCGATCGCAATCCGGTTCAGCTTGAGCACGTTGACGCAGGCAAGCCGCGCCGAGGGCAAGGTGGCGAGGATGCGCTGGGTGGTCACGCGCAGCGCCTCGTTCAGCTCCGGAGCGCCCTCCGCCGTGTCGAGCGCAACGGCGAGGATCGGGCTCGATGCGATCTGGGCTGCGACATCCGATTTCGCGCGCGGCGCCATGACACCCTGGTTGAAGCGCCGGCGCCAGGCGATGCCGAGGGAATCGCGCTTCACCCGCTCCGAGCGCGCGGTGAGCTTGACCTGGTCCGGATAAGCGAGATCGAAGGCAAGCTGGGCCGCGGTCGGATAGCGCCACACCGGCTCGATCTCCAGACAGCGCAACACCACCTCCTGAAGCCAGGGCGGATAATCCGCACGAAGCTTCCGCGGCGGATGCGGATCGCGCCACAGCCGGCGCCGCATCGCCCGCAGCGTCTCGCCCTCGCCGAACGGCCGCTCGCCGGTGGTGAAGAAATAGAGCAGCACGCCGAGCGAAAACACATCGCTGCGCGGATCGTCGCGCACCCCGAGCAGCCGCTCGGGTGCCATATAGGGCGCGGTGCCGTAAGGCAGGCGGAATTCCTCCTGCAACAGGTCCGGCAGGTGGTTGTGATGCGACAGGCCGTAGTCGATCAGCACCGCTTCGCCGCTCTCGCGGAACATGATGCTGCTCGGCTTGATGTCGTGGTGGATCACGTTCTGCCGGTGCAGATCCGCAAGCGCCGTGGCGATCCTGGCGACGAGCTGCCGCGCCTCGTCATAGGGCAGCGGCAGGTCGGGGAGCCGCTTGTACAGCGTGGCACCTGGAATGCGCTCGATCACGACATAGGCTTGGCGGGCGAAATCACCGGTGCCGAAGCAGGCCGGCACGTGCGGCCCCGCCAGCCGCGGCAGGATCATCATCTCCATCTCGAAGGAAACGATCGCGGCGGCGTCTTCGCCCTCCGACACCCGCGGGATCTTCATCAGCAAGGGCACGTCGATGCCGGGATGGGTGACGGTCCACAGCGTCGCCATGCCGCCGGCATGAACGCATTCGCCGATCGTAAAACCGTCGATCTCCGCGCCTGACTTGACCAGGGGTTTCGGCATCCGTCAGCGCCCCTGCAACAAGCGGTCGGCAAGCCAAGGCGGCAGACCGTTGTCGCGGATCCTGCTCGCTGCGGTCTCGACGTCATAGGGCGCGCGGCAATAGGTGATCTGGCACGACTCGGTGTCGAACAGCACGAAGGCCGCCGACGGATCGCCGTCGCGGGGCTGGCCGACCGAGCCGAGCACGGCGAGCCATTGCCGTCCGCGCAGGAGCTGCACGGGGACGTCGGTCTTCGGCACGAAGCTCGTCATCTTCGCCGTCACCGACATCGAATAGAGCGCCGGCCTGTGGATGTGGCCGCAAAAGGTGACGTGGGCCCGTGTCGCAATCAGGCTCTTGGCGGCGTCCATGGTCGAGCGGACATAGTGCCAGCGCTGGGGATGCGAGGCTTCCGCATGCACGAACAGGCGGCCATCGTCCTCCACCTGCATCGGCAATTCGGCCAGAAACCGCCGCTGCGCCGTGTCGAGGCGGCCGCGGGTCCATTCGATCGCGATCTGCGCCTCGGCGTTCATCGTCTCGGCCGTGGAATTGATCGCCTGGTCATGATTGCCGCGCACCGCGACGGCGCCCTGCGCGACCAGCTCCATCGCGGTGTCCACCACCCATTCCGGATCGGCGCCATAGCCGACGAAGTCGCCGAGCAGGACGATGCCCTCCGCGCCCTTCGCACGCGCGATCTTCAGGCAGGCCTCGAACGCCTGCCTGTTGCCATGGATATCCGAGAAGACAGCGAGAAGCACGTACCCTCCACCCTCAGATTCTTATTCGGGGCCGATGAGGCCAAATTGAGGGAGGTCAACAGGATGCGCCAGCACTGGGCCGTTTGCCAGCGCTGCTCTACGATGATGGTGATGGGCCTATTGCTCGTCCTTCGGCGGCATCCGGGGCGGCGGAATCGGCGTGAACACCGCGTCCTGGGCACCGGCCGGCGGCGCAGTGAACTCGCCGGTCGAGGAATCGCCGCCGCTGGTCTCCAGGATGGTCTTCGGCGTCACATATTCTCGAACCAGGTCGATCAGGCTGCCGTCGCCGCCGCCGAAATCCGCCGCGCGCCCTCCTTGCGGATGTCCGGCCGCGATCTCGTTCTCGGCGGCGTGGGTCTTGTCGGCCAGCCGGTCATTGTAGGGCACACGAAAAGCGCGCGGGATGCCGCTCGGGCGATTGTCCTCGTCCAGCGCCTCGACCCAGAGATAGATCGAGCCGGGATCGCCCTCAAGCGAATGCGGCTCGACGATGCGGGCCTTCAGCAGCTTGAAGGTGGTCGGCAGCCGCTCCGTGCTGGCCCAACCGAGCAGGCCGCGCATTTCGGTGAAGCTGACGATGTAGAAGGTGCTGGTCACGACCACGGCGACCGCCTTCAGCGACCAGTGCAGCCGCGCATAGACCAGAACGACCAGCAGCAGCGCGCCGATGACGGCATACGCGACCGATAGCGTCAGGATGACCGTTTGCAGGTTACTCACGGCGTACCCTCGTAGCGTTCCTGCTCACACCGGTCCTGGCATCGAGATCGCCGCCGTTGCGCCAGCTGCTGCGGAACGTCTCCAACAGCGATTTCGGCCGCTGTTCGACATCGACGACCTTGCCTTCCGCATCGATCCGGAATCGGACCGCGGTCTTCTCGTCGCCGGTGTGGTCGAGCGTGAACTTGTTGTCGAAGATCACCTGCGCGGTCGGATTGAGCTTCTGCACCTTCACACCGGCCGTCACAGGCTCGCCCGTGGTGGCGACGAAATGCGAGACGTTCACGACGTACTCGCCGGCGAGGATGCCACGCACGGTGACGATCTCCTCGCGGATCGGCGAGGCGATCTTCTTGCCGTTGACGATGATGAAATTGTTGGCCCCGCCGCGGTCGTCGCGGTCGAGCGTGAGGAAGCCGGCCTCGCGGTGGCGATACCAGGCGATGTTGCCGGCGGGATCCTGCACGAACAGGTCGAGATCGTCGGGGTGGTTGTCCGGCCAGTCCAGCGTGATCATGAACTCCGCCTTGGAATCGATCTTGCCGTCCTTGGCGTCGGGGGAGACCGCCAGCAGCGCCAGGAAGAACAGGAAGGCGATCACCTGGAGCGCCTTGAACAGCATCACGCCCAGCGGGTCGAACGGCTCCTCGCGCGGATAGAGACCGAAATCATCCATCATGACGGCGTTCCCGAACCCTTGCGCTCCAGCACCGGCGTCACATAGGTCTCGGTCAGCACCACCGCGTCCGAGAACACCCGCTGGGTCGCGGCGTCGAGCATGTAGTACTGGATGCGGATCAGGATCGAGCCGACAAGGCCGGCCAGCGTCGTGTACATCGCGATCGCCATGCCGTCGCTCATCAAGCCCATCGAGGAGCGCATCGCGACCTTGTCGGCGGCGTCCAGCCCCGCGATCGGCGCCAGCATGATGATGAAGCCGATGATGGTGCCGAGCAGACCGAGCTTCATCAGCGTATCGGAGACGAAGGCGCCGAACCCGTTGGAGCCGCGCAAGCGATCGGCGAGATTACGTAGCAGCAGCGTCTGGTCGACCGGCCGGTAGTCCTGCGCCGCGGCCTTGGTCACCAGGCTTTCGATGTGGTCGCGCACCAGACCGCGCGGCAGCGCCACGGCGCTCGCATCGAGCGCCTTGCTGCCGCCCGCTGCCGACAGCACCGCGCGGCAGCGCCGCGTCGCCGCCCCTTCCCGCGCGATGGCCCGGGTCCGCAGGAAGCAGTGGCCGCAGGTGAGGACGTAGAGCGCCGCGATCACCGCTGAAATGTAGGTGCGATCCGAGGTCAGCATCAGGTGAATCAGGCCGAAGCGCCACAGCAGCACGACAGCGAAGATCGACAGCCCGGTGAAGATCATCCAGAACAGCAGCGCGCTGCGCTCGGATGGATCGGCAGCCTGGCTTGCGATTGGTCCAATCGTTATCGAACTCATGCTGCACCGCTCCTGGCTTGCAGGCGCCGGCCTGCAACGTGTCCTCACCGATTAGATCAAAGCCGCCGTTTCAGGTCCAAAGACCCATGCCCAATCCGGCTTGGGAAATTTGCCCGAGCTGCAATCCCTAGCGTTCTGCGATTGGCAAGGCACGGCGGCGTTGTTAGGCTGACCTTAGCAAACGTCGGGGGTGATCGCATGCGCCTCGTGCTTCAGCTTGTAGCCCGCCTGCTTCTAATCGTAGCGCTGTGCCTGGGAGCCGCGACCGTATGGGCCACGTTCGATGCCTATCGCAGCGTCGATCGGGCGACGGCGGCGTCGGCGCAGCGGGTCGCGCAGGCGCTTCAGGCGCTGTATTGGCGCGAGCTGTTGTTGCGCAGCAGCAGGGCGCGCGAGCATCTCCTGCCGGTTCCGGAGTGGCGCACGCTGGAGACGATGAAGCTGATCTCGCCCGGCGTCTGCGTCGAGTTCCAGCCGGCCGCGGCCTTCGAGAAGCCGCTCTGCGGCCAGAGCGAGGGGCTGGGCAAGACGCCGCCGCGCTGGTTCGCCGCCATCGTGCCGAGCTTCCTCGGCAGCCACGCCGAGGTGGTGCGGCCCGTCAGTCCCCGCGCCGCAGCCGCCGGCGCCGTCGTTGCGACGCCCCATGCGGCCGCCGCGATCGCGCTCGCCTGGGACTACGTCCTCAACGTCATCGACGTCGCGCTGCTGATGGCGGCGGCGATCGCCCTGCTTGCTTCGCTCGCCATCGCGCACGCGCTGGCGCCGGCGCGCGCGATCGTCACCGCGCTTCAGCGCATGGCGCGCGGCCAATATCGCACCAGGCTGCCGCGCTTCCGCTCGATGGAGCTGGCGATGATCGGCAGCGCCGTCGGCGAGCTCGGCGGCCGGCTGGAGGAAGCGACCGAGCAGCGCGCCGCGCTGACGCGCCGCCTGATCGAGATCCGCGACGACGAGCGCCGCGCGCTCGCCCGCGAGCTGCACGACGAGTTCGGGCAGAATCTGTCCGCCATTCTCGCCTTCGCCAACACGATCGAGACGGCGAGCACGAAGCGGCACAAGGATGATGGGATCGCGCAAGACGCGCGCATGATCTCGCAGGCGACGCACCATCTGATGGCCTCGCTGCGCGACGCGCTGAACCGGCTGCGCAATCCGCTGCCGGAGGAGCTCGGGCTCGAGGCGAGCCTGGTCAATCTCGTCGACAGCTGGCGCTCGCACAGCGCCGCGCGGCCGGCGATCCAGCTCGATCTCAGGGGCGACCTCACCGATATCAGCGGCCCGGCCGCCACCACCGCCTATCGAGTCGCACAGGAATGCCTGACCAACGCGCTGCGCCACAGTGCAGCGCGCGAGATCTCGCTCCGCGTCGAGCGGCGCGCCGGCGAGGACGATGCGCTGCTGATCCGCGTCGAGGACGACGGCGGCGGCGATGCGGAGCGTGTCGCGCAATCGGCCGGCTTCGGCCTCACCGGAATCCGCGAGCGCGTCACGGCCGCCGGCGGATCGCTGTCGATCCTGCCCGCGAACCGCGGCCTCAGCATCGCCGCCACCATTCCGCTCGCTGCATGAGGCCGGAATGAACGAGGTGGCGGCAACAGGCATCTCCGTGCTGCTGGTCGACGACCATCCGATCGTGCGGCAAGGCTATCGGCGCGTGCTGGAGAGCCAGGGCGATTTGCATGTCGTGGCGGAAGCCGACAACGCCGCCGACGCCTACGGCGCGTTCAAGGCGCATGACCCCGACGTGGTCGTGCTCGACATTTCGATGCCCGGCGCGAGCGGGTTGGAGGCGATCCGCAACATCCGCGCCCGCAGCCCGCGGGCCCGCATTCTCGTCTTCACCATGCACAATGAGGCCGTGCTGGTGAAGGCGGCCTTCGGCGCTGGCGCCTCCGGCTTCGTCACCAAGAGCAGCGAGCCGTCCGCGGTCGTGAACGCCATTCGCAGCGTCGCCCGCGGCGAGCGCGCCATGAGCGATGACATCGCACATGTGCTGGCGGAGGACAGCCTGTCGCCGACCGGCTCGGTGCTGGACCAGTTGGGCGAGCGCGAGATCGAGATTTTGCGCCAGTTCGCCGGCGGCGCCACCACCGAAGAGATCGCGGCGCATCTCAATCTCAGCGTCAAGACCGTGCAGAACTATCACTACCTGATCAAGTCGAAGACCGGCGCGCGCACCGATGCGCAGCTGGTGCGGCTCGCCGCGACCTGCGGGCTGACGAGGATCTAGCAGCAAAGCTGCCGCACAGGCTCATCCCTCGCGATCCTCAATCTGCCGAACGAAATTGGAACGGTTCCGATCCGGCTCCGGTTAGTACGGCAGACAAGGAGTAAAGGGTCATGAGTAAGGGTCACCCCAAAGCAGTCGACCATCCCCCCATCATCACAGTAGGCGAGCTCATCGACGAACTTTGCCGTCTGCCGGACACCGCCATCGTCCACTTTCGCTGCCCCATGTTCGATCAGGAGCTGACATTCTACCGGCTTCGAAGGCGATCGAAGGATGCCGTCGAAATCGCGGTCAACGCTTATCCGGATAGTCCGCCGGTCGTGCCATCGTCCGATCCTGCCTTCCACACGCGCAGACATTCGGCATCCGCACCCTTGCCCCGGGACGGCGCCGCTCTCCAGAAAACGCGAGGTTGATTGACAGCACCCAGGGCTGAACGGGTTCTGCGGCCTTAGGCCGCCTTCAGCCCACGCAGCAGCAGCGCCAGCGTCGCATCGAGGCGCGCGGGGAGATCGGCGTCCTTCCACTCCTCGGCATGGGCCGGATGGTGGAAGCGGACGGTCGCATCGAAGATCGCGCGCGCGGTCACCTTGACGTCGCCCACGGCGAACTCGCCCTGCTGCACGCCGTCGGTCAGGATCGCGGCGATCTGGTCGATCATAGTGTCCTTGTGGCACTTGACGGCCGCGCATGCCTCACGCGCCAGAGTCAGATAAGTCTCGAACATTTCAGGATCGTCGAGCACACGCGAACGCTTGGCCGCGAACAGCGTGCGCAGCCAGCGGTCGAGCCTGTCGGGCGCCGATCCCTGCTCCCTGGCGATCGCCAGCAGCGGGGCGTCGATGCGGTCCAACCAGCGCTTGGCAACGGCCTCGCGCAGCGAGGCCTTGCTGGGGAAATGACGGTAGACGCTGCCGTGGCTCACATCGAGCGCACGGGCAACGTCGACCACGGTGGCCTTGGCAAGTCCGTAACGCCTGAGCACGTCCTCGGTGACTTCGAGGATCCGCTCCGGCGTCAAGACAACAGCTTCATTCATGCCAGCACCATGTTCCCGTTCAGGGCTCAGTTTACTCCGGCAGTAGGGCTGCTTCCGAAGCGCCCTGGCCGGTCGTTTCGGAAAGCCTATGCCTTAATGCGGCAGTTTTGCAGCCTGCGCCGCGATCTGGCGCGCCACCAGCAAATTGAGCCAATGCCCAATCACGCCGGTGAAATTGAGGATTTCGGTCGTCATTGTCTAAGTCTCCATTCGTCCGCGGTCCCCGCTCTTCAATCCGCCCTCCGATCCGAGCGTGGCTCGGATGTCGGGCTCCCCGGGGCTTGTCGCGGGACGCCCAATCGGAGCGTCCGAGAACGGATATACACGTCCCGCTGACAGATTTCAATATCTGTCAGTCAATGATCCGTGATTGACAGCTAATATCTGCGGCCAGGCGCCGCCATCCCGGCCGGCCGGTCCGATAGATCCGATAGAAAGGTCGGCGATGCCCTTCTTCCGGGGCCCAGACCGTTTGTTTCGCCCTGCCTGCTCTGTTACATCACGGCGTAAAAAGCATTTTGGCCGGCGCCGCCGTTCTCGGGACCGCCCGCCCACCTTCCTGGAGCCGCCCATGATCCCCCGCTACACCCGCCCGGAAATGGCCTCGATCTGGGAGCCGCAGACCCGGTTCAAGATCTGGTTCGAGATCGAGGCGCATGCGGCGGACGCCCTCGCCGAGCTCGGGACCATCCCCAAGGAGGCCGCCCGGACGGTCTGGGCCAAGGCCAAGGACGCCATCTTCGACGTCGCCCGCATCGACGAGATCGAGCGCGAGACCAAGCACGACGTCATCGCGTTCCTCACCCACCTTGCCGAGATCGTCGGCCCCGAGGCGCGCTTTGTGCACCAGGGCATGACCTCCTCCGACGTGCTCGATACCTGCCTCAACGTCCAGCTCACCCGCGCCGCCGACCTGCTGCTCGCCGACCTCGACAAGGTGCTGGCCGCGCTGAAGAAGCGCGCCTTCGAGCACAAGATGACGCCGACCATCGGCCGCAGCCACGGCATCCATGCCGAGCCCGTGACCTTCGGCCTCAAGCTCGCTTATGCCTATGCCGAATTCACGCGTGCCAAGGACCGTCTGATCGCGGCGCGCAAGGAGGTCGCGACCTGCGCGATCTCCGGAGCCGTCGGCACCTTCGCGCAGATCGATCCGCGCGTCGAAGAGCATGTCGCCAAGGCCATGGGACTCGTGCCGGAGCCGATCTCGACCCAGGTGATCCCGCGCGACCGTCACGCGATGTATTTCTCGACCCTCGGCGTGATCGCCTCCTCGATCGAGCGCATCGCCGTGGAGATCCGCCACATGCAGCGCACCGAGGTGCTGGAGGCCGAAGAGTTCTTCTCGGAGGGACAAAAGGGCTCGTCCGCCATGCCACACAAGCGCAACCCGGTGCTGTCGGAGAACCTCACCGGCCTCTCCCGCATGGTGCGCGCCTATGTGACGCCGGCACTGGAGAACGTCGTGCTCTGGCACGAGCGCGACATCTCGCACTCCTCGGCCGAACGCATGATGGGCCCGGACGCCACCGTGACGCTCGACTTCGCGCTGGTGCGCCTCGCCGGCCTGATCGACAAGCTGCTGGTCTATCCCGCCAACATGCAGAAGAATCTCGACCGCCTCGGCGGCCTCGTGCATTCGCAGCGCGTGCTGCTAGCACTGACCCAGAAGGGCGCCAGCCGCGAGGATGCCTACAAGCTCGTGCAGCGCAATGCCATGCCGGTCTGGCGCGGCGAAGGCGACTTCCTTCAGCTGCTGAAGAAGGACAGTGAGGTGAAGACATATCTCACCGACGCCGAGATCGAGGAGCAGTTCGACCTCGGCTATCACCTCAAGCACGTCGACACGATCTTCAGGCGCGTGTTCGGGGAAGCGTAGGATCGTAGGGTGGGTTAGCCTTGCGGCCTGCGCGAAGCGCAGTCCGCTGGGCGTAACCCACCTCTTTCGCTCCCACGGAAACCGTGGTGGGTTACGCCTAGTGGATGCGCTTGCGCATCCACGGGGCTAACCCACCCTACAAACGACAACCAGAAAACGGATTCCCTCATGCCCATCGTCAATCGCGTCGCCGCCCTCTCCGACGAAATGGCCGCCTGGCGCCATGACTTCCACGAGAACCCCGAGCTGCTCTACGAAGTCCACCGCACCGCCGGCATCGTCGCCGATCGCTTGCGCGAATTCGGCTGCGACGAGGTGGTGACGGGCATCGGCCGCACCGGCGTGGTCGGCGTGATCCGCGGCCGCAAGTCGGCCTCCGGCAAGACCATCGGCCTGCGCGCCGACATGGACGCGCTGCCGATCATGGAGACGTCGGGCGTGTCTTATGCCTCGAAGGTCCCCGGCAAGATGCACGCCTGCGGCCATGACGGCCACACCGCGATGCTGCTGGGCGCGGCCAAATATCTCGCCGAGACGCGCAATTTCGACGGCACGGCCGTGATGATCTTCCAGCCCGCCGAGGAAGGCGGTGGCGGCGGCAAGGCGATGGTCGAGGACGGACTGATGACGCGCTGGAACATCCAGGAGGTCTACGGCATGCACAACATGCCGAACCTGCCCGAGGGCCATTTCGCCACCACGCCGGGTGCGATGCTCGCCTCCTCCGACAACATCCAGATCACGGTCCGCGGCAAGGGTGGCCACGCCGGCGCCGGTCCGCACAAGTCGGTCGACAGCGTGCTGATCGGCTCCCAGATCGTCAACGCCCTGCAATCGATCGTGGCGCGCAACGTCGATCCGTTGAAGTCCGCTGTCATCTCGATCACGCAATTCCACTCCGGCACCGCCTTCAACATCATCCCGGAGGTCGCCGAGCTCGCCGGCACCGTGCGCACGCTCGACCCCGAAGTGCGCGATCTCGTCGAACGCCGCATCGGCGAAGTCGCCGACAGCATCGCCCGCGCCTATGGTGGCTCGGCCGAAACGAAATACACGCGGATGTATCCGGTGACGATGAACCATGCCCGCGAGGCCGCACTCGCCGCCGACGTCGCGCGCGACATCGTCGGCACTGAGCGCGTCAACGACAAGTTCGTCCCGATGATGGGCGCCGAGGACTTTTCGTTCATGCTGGAAGCACGCCCCGGCGCGATGGTGCTGGTCGGCATGGGCGACGGCAACGAGTGTCACCACCCGGCTTACGTTTTCAACGACAACATTCTGGGTCACGGCGCCTCGTTCTGGGCGCGGCTGGTGGAAACACGAATGCCTGCGGGGTAGCAGGCGGGCAATCACCAGCTCAGTTGCAGACTTCGACCATGCTGGTGCCGCCGCCGGCCGTTTGGCCGGCAGTCCTATTGCCCCACGTCTCGAGCCGACAACCCTGCCGGACCGGCCGGCACCCTGCACTGTTGCAAAAGACCTGACCGGTCGCCTGCGGTTTTGACGGCGCGGACTCGCTTGCCTTCCGCTCATCGTCTCGCGGTCTGGAATTCTCGCGCGTCGCAACCGGCTTCTTCTCCTGCACCTTTTCGCATTCGTTATCGTCGTTGACACGATAACCGGCCCGGCAGGTGATCTTCACGCATTGGTCGCCGTCGGCCTTGAATCCGAAATTGCACACCAGCGGACAAACCCGTCCCGGCTTGGCCTTCAAAGCATCGAGTGCGTCGACGCTGGCCAGCTTCACGTCGAACTTGGTGCCGGAATATTTGTTGAACAGCGTCAGCGAGCGCTGCGCGGCCGAGCTCCACTCGCTTTCCGCAGACGAGGTCAGGCAACCGACGCGGCGCAATTCGCTCTGCACGGATTTCGTGAGTTCGGCCGGGGATAAGGTCGTCTTCGGCCCGGGCCCGGGCGCGAGCGCGGCCACTTTCTGGTTCTCGACCTCGGGCATCTGCCGATCGGCGGCCGGCTTTGCAGCCTGCTCCGCTTTCTCTGCCGCCTGCTTGGCCGCCAACTCGGCCTTGGCCTTCTCTGCCGCCTGTTTCTCGGCCAGCGCTTTCGCGGCCGCCGCCTCGGCGGCCTTGCGCTGCTGCTCGGCCGCTTCCGCCCTGGCCTGTTCGATCTGCTTTTGCTTCTCCGCAGCGATCCGCGCCTCTTCAGCGGCTTTGGCCGCAGCAGCCGCCTTCTCCTGCTCGGCTTTCTGGGCGCGCTCGGCGATCAGCCTTGCCTTTTCCTGCTCGGCCGCCCTGGCCTTTTGCTCGGCAGCCAGACGCGTCTCTTCGGCACCGATCTTGTTCAACTGCCCCTTGGCGAGGCTGGCATAGAAGCCGTCCGGATAGGTCGCCAAAAAAGCTTCCCAGGCATCGCGCGTCGCAAGCTGGAGCGCGAGCTCGTAGTCCCTGCGAACCGCGTCCTGGGGATTTGCCTGCGGACCGGTTGCGGCCGGCTTCATTACGAGCGGCACGTCGTCGCCGCCGAGCGAGCCATAGACATAAGGCTCCTGCTTGTAGCCGGTGGTCTTGAGTACGTCGTCGCGCACGAAGCCGAACGCCTTGCGCAGATCGAGGCCCGGCTTCGGCAGGTGCTCGACCAGCGCGGCAGCAAACGGACTGTTGCGAGAATCGCCGTCGGATGCGGTCGAGCCGGCCTTCGCGGCGAAGGCGATCATCGTGTTCGGGCTGGTTGGCTCGACCTTAGCGAGGCCGCGTCCGATCGCCCGCGAGGCCAGCGTGCGCTTCATCGTCTTCGCAAAGGGGTTGTCGCGGCAGGCATCGAGGATGATCAGGCGCAGCTGCTTGGCCGGCTCGACCGCGAACAATGCGCGCTCGACAGGAATGGTTTCGTCGAGAACGTCGCCATCCGTCTCCAGCGTCGCGTCGGTCGGAATGAGATAATTGTTGCCGTCGAGCTCGATGCCGTGGCCGGCATAGTAGATCACCGCCATATCCGCATCGCGTGACCTGCCGGCGAACTCGCGCAACATGCGCCGCATCTCGCTCGCACTGAGATCCAGCCTGACATCGACGGAATCGAAGCCGGCCTTCTTGAACATGCCGCCGATCAGCGTGGCATCGTTCGCGGGATTGGTGAGCTTGGGCGCGCTCTTGTAGGCGGAATTGCCGATGACGAGCGCGACCCGCCGATCGGCGTGTGCCGATCCGCAGGCCAGCAAGGTCGCAAAAATCAATAAACCAAATAGCCGAAACGGAATCACTGCAGCCCCCTCGGATGCAATTCCCTGAGACTATTCGGAGCGTCGACGAAAGCCAAATTTTTCTATGTGAGGCCCATCACATAAACTCCTCGATCGCGGCTTATAGCTAATGCAGCCAGCCGTCGCCCCGCAGGCGCGGACCTACGCCTGCACCACCTCGTGGCGCATCACGAAGGGTGCGAGCAGTGCGTGCACCTCCCCCTCCACCGCTTCGCGCTGCCCAGCCGGCAGGCCCGTCAGCGTCACGGTCGCGATCGAGCCGTGGCTGCCGTGCGGACCGACCTTCACCTTGCAATCGATGCCGCGCTCGACCAGCGGCGCCAGCACCTTGGTGAACACGCGCGCGGCCGCGTCCCAGCGCAGCTGCGGCTTGAACACCTTGCCGACGCCCGTCACCGGCATTGGATCGATCGGGATGACCTGCACAGGAACGGCGGCGCGCTCCGGCGTGCGCTCGCGCACCCAGGCTTCCAGCTCGCCCGGCTCAACCTTTGCGCCGGGCTTCAACTGCACGTAGCCTACCGGCAATTCGCCGGCATAGGCGTCGGGCTGGCCGACCACCGCGGCGAAGCCGACGGCGGGATGGCGGAACATGATCTCCTCGATCGGCGCCGGATCGATGTTGTGGCCGCCGCGGATCACGAGATCCTTGGCGCGGCCGGTGATCCACAGATAGCCGTCGGCATCGAGCCGCCCGAGATCGCCGGAATTGACCCAGACCCCGTCGATGAAGGCACCCTTGTTGTGCTCGTCGTTGAGATAGCCGCCGAACACGCCGGGCCCGGCCATGATGACGACACCAATCTCGTCCGGCTTGCAGTCGCGGATCAGGCGGCCGTCGGCGTCGAGCTGCACGATGCGCACGCGCGCATAGGGCATGGGAAGGCCAACCGAGCCGAGCCGGATCGGCCGGCCCGGATAAGCGAGCGTGTGCACGCTCGAGGTCTCGGTCATGCCGTAGACCTCGACCACCGGCAGCTTCAGCGTCTCCTGAATCGCCGAGCCGACCGCGACCGGAATCGCCGAGCCGCCGCCGGCCGCATATTTCAGGCTCGAGATATCCGCATTCCCCGGCGGCACCGCGAGCGTCGCGGCGAGCACGGTCGGCACGCTCGACAGCGCTTCGGGCTTGAAGCGCTCGACGAGCTGCCAGATGTTCTTCACCGCATTCGGGTTGCGCCAGCCGCTCGGCGACAGCACGACCAGCGAGCCCCCGCCCGACAGCGTCGTCAGCACCTGGGTCAGCGATCCACCGACGTGAAACAGCGGCATGCCGAACAGCAGGTTGGCGCCGGGCTTGCCCTTCAACAGCAGATTGAGTGCCCAGGCCTGATAGACCTGGTTGGCATGGGTATGCCGCACCAGCTTGGGCGTACCCGTGGTGCCGCCGGTGTGGAAATAGGCTGCGATGTCGCTGCCGCGAATCTTGCGCCCGCTGACCAGCCGATCCGACGGCTGCTGCTTGATCAGGTCGCTGAAGGCGAAGATGCCATTGGCCGGATCGCCGCCGCCGAACACCTGCACGATGGCTTTCAGATGCTTCAGATGCGGGCGGATCTGCTCGACCTTCTGCCAGATGTCGGTGCCCGGCATCGGCCCGAGCGCCACCAGGATCTTGGTGTTCGCAGCTTCCAGGATTTCGGCGAGCTGGTGCGGCTCGAGCAGCGGATTGACGGGATTGGCGATGCCGGCGGCCTCGGCGCCGAACAGAGTGACGAACGCATCCGGCACCAAGGGCAGCATGAAGCTGATGACGTCGCCCTTCTCGGCGCCGAGCGCGTGAAACATGTTGGCGGCCTGGGTGACGCGCGCGATGAAATCGCGGTGCGTGACGACCAGCGGCGCGTCGGCGGGATCGGCATTTTGCAGGAACTGGATCGCCGCCCCGTCGGGATTGCGCTCGGCACCAAGCCTAATGGCGTCATAGGTGCTCTCGGCCGTGACGCGGTCGGCGTAGGGGACCTGCTCGAACGCCCGGACCTCCTCGTCCGTCAACAGTTCCGGATAGTCGTTGCCGATCAACCGATCGAGCGCGTGGATGCCCGCCATGAATTCCGTCCTCCCTCAGATGCATGTCCCCGCCGCCGTATCTTTTGACAGTTTGGTTCGGCGAGGTCTCGGCCGTGTTCGGCCGAGCCGGACCAGAATGATGGATGATTTCCCGTTCGTCCATTGCCTACCGGCTGCGCCACTTGAACCTCTGCGCCTGATCGAGGGACCAAGAACTGCCACTGAATTCACTCGCCAGCGCCCTGCCGCAAGACTCGAGGTCATCATGACGACGCCCCTGCGGAACCGGATCGCACGGCTGGTCGCTGCGTTCACAATGGTATCCGCGATCGCCCTGCCCGGTGCCGCGCTTGCCGACAGCCAGCTCGACAAGGTGCGGGTCAAGGTCGCCGCCTTCATCGCCGACAAGATGGAGAAGCTGGGCGGATCGCGGATCGTCTACAGGGTCGACACCGATGCCTTGCGGGAGGCGGTCGTCACGGATTTGCGCGACGACGTCTACAAGATTCTGCGCGAGGGCCGCATCGCGTTCTCCGGACTTGCGATCCGCGACGGCGGCGTCGACGTGAAGATCGCTGACGGCAAAGGCCGCGAACAGCTCACGCGCAGGCTCGTCGCGGCGGCGGAGGGGTTGCCGACACACGCGCTCAACGTCACCGACGCCGGCGACGGGCTGCTCAGGCTCGCGCCGACCGATGCCGCATCAGCCGCGCGGCTGCGCGATCTCGTCGAAGATTCCATCGCCATGATCGAGCAGCGCCTCAAGGACGCCGGCGTCAAGCTCGCCAGCGTCCAGCCCGAGGGAATGGACCGTATCCGCATCTTCCTGCCCGGATTGATGGAGCCCGAGCAAATCACCGCGATCTTCGCCAGGAAGGTCAAGGTCGGCTTCCGCCTGATCGACCTCTCGATGTCCGCAGAGCAGGCGCAATCGGGCACACCGCCGGCGGGCACGGAAGTCCTGCTCGGCTTCAAGGACAAGCTTCCTTATCTCGTCGCCAAGGACAGCGCCTTCGAGGGCGACGAGATCAGCTATGCCGGCCCGGGATTGACCGGCGACAGCAAGGAGCCGATCGCATCGTTCCGCTTCAACGGCCGCGGCACGCGGCGCTTCGCCCATATCACGGCAGAGAATGTCGGAAAGCCTTTTGCCATCGTGCTCGACGACAAGGTGATCTCCGCGCCCGTGATCCGCGAGCCCATCACCGGCGGCTCCGGCCAGATTTCCGGCAATTTCACCCTGGAAGAGGCCAACAGCGTCGCCATGCTGCTGCGCGCCGGCTCGCTGCCGGGGCGGCTCGGCCTCGTCGAGCAGCGGGTCGTGCAACCCGCCGCCAAGCCGTAAACGAAGGTCGCTTCGGGCCCGTCAGCGACGCTCAAGCCCGCACGGCTGGCCCGAATCACGGGCCTGCGCGGCCGGACGCGCAACCAACGGGCAATTGCCGAAACGCCCGATCAGGCTAAAATTTGCCCCTTGCGGCACGATGGCCGGAAGCGTCATTCAAGCGGTCGTCATTCGATTTCGGCTATACGGGTGCCGACCAGGACTGAATGCCTTACGTGGGGTTAGTACCATGCCGTCCGGCAGCGCAGACGTTTCGTCGATCCTCGACCGCATCCTCGAAGCGGCCACGGACAACCTCAGGATCGCGAAAATCCTGGTCCAGATGGGGCTCGATCCCGACAGCGTCACCTACGAGGCGATCTTCAACCGGCTCCTGGAGATCTTCGTCCACAACATCACGCTCGCCAATCTGTTCGCCGTGGTCGGGGCGGTCTTCTTCGTCGCCACCCTCTTGATGCGGACAATGGTGCCGCTGCGCGTCGCCAACATGATCGGCTGCGCGTTCTTCGCTCTCTTCGGCGCGCTCTCCGCCAACGTCGCGACGTTCCTGCTCTATCTCCTGATGCTTCCGATCAACGCGCTGCGCCTGCGGCAGATGCTGAAGCTGGTCAAGAAGGCGCGCCATGCGGCCGAAGGGGACATGTCGATCGAATGGCTCAAGCCATTCATGACCGAGCGCAGATACCGGCGCGGCGACATCCTCTTCAAGATGCGTGACCCAGCCAACGAAATGTTCCTCACCGTCACCGGCAAGTTCCTGGTCAAGGAGATCAACGTCGAGATCGGGCCCGGGGCGCTGATGGGCGAGCTCGGCTTCCTCACGCCGGACAACCGGCGCACGGGGACGGTCGAATGCATCGAGGACGGCCAGGTGCTGACCATCACCTATGACCGGCTGCTCGAGATCTACTTCCAGGATCCGCAATTCGGCTATTACTTCCTGGTGCTGACCAGCCAGCGCCTGTTGCAGAACATCGATCGCCTGCAGAAGCAGCTGGCAACCGAGCGCGGGACCACCACCAACAGGATCGCGTGAGCGCCGCGCGGCCGATCTGACGCCGGGGATGATGACGCAGCGCGTCCGTGACACGAGACGCCCCCCGGTCTTTGCGGGATCGCCGCAAAATCGCCCTAAAAACCGAATGGTAACCATGCCGGGCTAGGGTGGCGACGTGACCAATTCTCCGACGATCCTGGTGTTCGATTCCGGCCTTGGCGGGCTCACGGTGCTCCGCGAGGTCGTGGCGGCGCGGCCCGACGCGCATTACGTCTACGTCGCCGACGACGCCTTCTTCCCCTATGGCCACCACAGCGAGGACGAGATCATCGCCCGCGTCGTGCCGCTGATGGGGGAGCTGATCGGCCGGCATAGTCCAGACCTCGTCGTCATCGCCTGCAACACGGCGTCCACCCTGGTCCTGTCTCACTTGCGCGCCGCCTATTCCGTAGCCTTCGTCGGCACGGTGCCGGCGATCAAGCCGGCCTGTGCGCAGTCCAGGACCCGCCGCGTTTCGGTGCTCGGCACCAAGGGCACGGTGAAGCGCGAGTACACCAAGGCGCTGATCCGCGATTTCGCACAAGGATGCGAGGTGACGCTGGTCGGCTCGCCCGAGCTCGCTTCGCTGGCCGAAGCCGCGCTCGGCGGTAGCCCGATCAGCGACGAAGCCATCCTCGCCGAGCTCGCTCCCTGCTTCGTCGGCGACGCCTCGGATGCGAGCGCGCGCACCGACACTGTGGTGCTCGCCTGCACGCACTACCCGCTTCTGCTGGACCGGATGAAGAAGCTCGCGCCCTGGCCGGTCGACTGGATCGATCCGGCGCCCGCGATCGCCCGTCGCGTCTCCGACCTGCTCGGCCCGCCGACCGGCGGCATCGCGCAGTCCGGCGCCGAGATGATTTTTACATCGAACCGCGTGCATGGTCTCAGCGCCACGCTGACGCCGTTCTTCGGCGGACGCGCGGTGGCCTGAGCTTGCGCACTGGCGGCGCGCTGCTAGGCTTTGCCGTCGCCATCGTCCCGCAGGATTTTCCATGTCGGTCCCCGCAAAGCCGCTGAACCGCCTCCGCCAGCTCTGGCGCGAGGGTCGCCCCGCCTTCGGTGCGATCGCGACCATCCCGAGCGTGCAGATGGTGCAGATCATGGCGCGCTCGCTCGACTGGATCATCGTCGATCTCGAGCACGGCCCGATCGGATTGACCGAAGCCCACGCGATGATCGCCGCGACCACGGGCACGCCGTGCACGCCTCTGGTGCGGATCGCCGCCAACGAGCCGTGGCTGGCGAAAGCGCCGATGGACATCGGTGCCTTCGGCATCAACTTCCCGATGATCACGAGCCGCGCGGATGCCGAGAAAGCGGTGCGCAGCGTGCGCTACCCGCCGCACGGCGATCGGCTCTGGGGCCCCTTCCACGCGCCGTTCCGCTGGGGCCAGTCGATGCCTGATTACATGGCCTCTGCCGACGACGAGATGATCTGCATGATCACGATCGAGCACGTCGACGCGGTCGATCGCATCGACGAGATCATGGCAACGCCCGGTATCGACGTCGCGGTCATCGGTCCCGGCGATCTCGCCACCTCCATCAACAAGCGCGGCCGGATGGATGATCCGCAATTGCTGGACCTGATCGCGCGCGCCGAGGCGGGCATCCTCAAGAGCGGGGTGCCGATCGGCGGGGTGGCGCGCACCGCCGATCAGGCCAATGCGCTGATCGACCGCGGCTACCGCGCGATTGCGCTGGGCTTCGACTGGTCGCTGTTCCAGCGCGGCATCATGGCGGCCTACGAGGGGGTCAGGCGCTGATCGGGCCGATCGACGCATGACCGACCGACGCGACCAAGAGCGCCTGATCGAGATATAAATCATTGAAAATGGATGATTTTTTGGTCTAAAGGGGGTCCATCTTTGGCGCTGCCCGGTGCGGCGAACCGACCGGCCCCAAGCGGGTTGGTTCGTGCTAGAGCGAGCAGGCGGGCCCCGCTCGTTGCACATATTTTGATCTTTTGATTTGGAACCGGAGGCCTATGCGCGGGACGCCCAAGACCATTTCGCTGCGTCGTCGTGTGATCTGCGACCTCATGCACGCCTCGAAGGGCGTACCTTTCGTTTCATTGGCCCGTTCGCTCAATATCCGCCCCCTGCTGGAGGCCCGCGCGGACGCGGCCGCGCCCGCCGGCTGGGCCGCGATGTTCGTCAAGGCTTTCGCCCTGGTTGCAAAGGACGAGCCGATCCTGCGCACCCTTTACGTCAAATGGCCCTGGCCGGCTCTGTATGAGCTTCCAAAGAGCGTGGCGACGGTCGCGATCGCGCGGGTCGAGGATGGCGAGGAATGCGTGCTGCTGCAGCGAATCGCGGGTCCCGAGGCTCTTTCGCTGGCAGAAGTCGATGCGGAAATCCGACGCGGCAAGACGGCCCCGATCGAGGATGTTCCGATGTACCGCAAGATCATGCGGGCGACCCGCCTGCCGTTGCCATTGCGGCGCCTGTCCTTGGCCATCGGTCTGAATTTCGGCCGTCAGCGCGGTAACTGGTTCGGCAGCTTTGCGGTAAGCTCGGTCGCCGCCTACGGCGGCGGCGAGCTCCACCCGATCACGCCGGGCCCCTTTGTCCTGAGCTATGGGCTGGTCGAGCCAGATCAGACCATCCATGTCGTGATCCGCTGGGACCACCGCGTCACCGACGCCGCCCCGATCGCGCGGGTCCTGACCCGGCTGGAACAGGTCCTGAACACTGAAATTGCTGCCGAATTGCGGGCGGCGGGGTCAAAGCCGGTCCGGGCGGTCAGGACATAAGAATACCGTCGTCGCAGGTCCCGGAATGACAGGCTAAAGAATTGACAGCCAACCCCAAACTCCCCTAAAAGCCGCCTGCTCGCGGGCCGATTTCGGCCCGCGAAGCGTTTCGCGACCCGTGGTCCTCTCCCTTAAGCTTTGGGGATCGGACCTGTCGGTGCCGGGATCATCCCGTCACACAGGAGGGCGCGTTTCCTCAAACCATGACCTGAAGAGGACGCGATGACTAAGCGCAGTGAGGCGAAGTACAAGATCGATCGCCGTATGGGCCAGAACATCTGGGGCCGCCCGAAGAGTCCCGTCAACCGCCGCGAATACGGCCCCGGCCAGCATGGCCAGCGCCGCAAGGGCAAGCTCTCCGACTTCGGCGTGCAGCTGCGCGCCAAGCAGAAGCTGAAGGGCTATTACGCCAACATCTCCGAGCGTCAGTTCCACGGCATCTATGTCGAGGCCAGCCGCCTCAAGGGTGACACCGGCGAGAACCTGATCGGCCTGCTGGAGCGTCGTCTCGACGCGGTCGTGTACCGCGCCAAGTTCGTCTCTACGATCTTCGCCGCACGCCAGTTCATCAACCACGGCCACATCAAGGTGAACGGCCGCAAGGTCAACATTTCGAGCTATCAGCTCAAGGTCGGCGACGTGGTCGAGGTCAAGGAAGCCTCCAAGCAGCTCGCCCACGTGCTCGAAGCCAGCCAGCTTCCCGAGCGCGAGGTCCCCGACTATCTCGAAGTCGACCACGGCAAGATGACCGCGAAGTACGCCCGCATCCCCGGCCTCTCCGACGTGCCGTTCCCGGTGCAGATGGAGCCGCATCTGGTCGTCGAATTCTATTCGCGCTGATAAGTTTCGGCAGATCGACATTCAAAAGGCTCCGGTTCTCCGGGGCCTTTTTGTTTGGTAGCATGTCATCGATGTCTCGCGCGGCCGACCAGTTCGCCAACACTCTGCCTTCTGCAACGCCGACTGAAGCGGCGCTTCGCGCGTGGGAGGCCCTCTCCCGCGCCGAGCAGATCTGCCGATATCAGGGGCTGTTCGCTCTGCCCGATTGCAATGTCTTCACAGCAGACACGCCAGACGACATCCTCCTTGCCGCGCGACAGCGCGTCGCTCAACGTTCTCGTGGCTAGTACAGGTCATCGGGGCACGCACGCAATACGTCGCAATTGTTCGACTAGAGATGAGACACGCCATGCTCTACACCCCTCCCCCCGTCGATCCCAAGGCGCCGCCGGTGCGCATCAATCTGCTCTCGGACACGCAGACCAAGCCGACGGCAGGGATGCGGGAGGCGATGGCGCGGGCGGAAGTCGGCGACGAACAGGTCGGCGACGATCCGACCGTGAACGCGCTGTGCGAGCGCGTGGCCGATCTGCTCGGCAAGGAAGCTGCGGTCTACATGCCCTCGGGCACGATGTGCAACGTCACCGCGACGCTGGTGCATTGCCGCCCCGGCGACGAGATCCTCGCCCATGAGACCGCGCATATCATCGCGCGCGAAGGCGGCGCGCATGCCGCAATCGGCGGTTTCCAGGTCACCCAGCTCAAGGGCCCCGATGGCCAGTTCACGCCGGAGACCCTTCGCAAGGCGCTGCATCCGCGCACGCGGTACCAGCCGCCGCAGACCGTCGTCAGCGTCGAGCAGACCGCCAATATCGGCGGCGGCACGATCTGGAAGAAGGCGGTGCTCGACGAGATCGTCGCGATCGCCAGGCAGCACGACCTCGTCACCCATATGGACGGCGCGCGCCTGCTCAACGCCACGGTCGCGAGCGGCATCTCGCCACGCGACATGACCGCGGGCTGGGACTCGGCCTGGATCGACTTCTCCAAGGGCCTGGGCGCACCGATCGGCGGCGTGCTCGCAGGCTCGCGCGCCTTCATCGACGCGGTCTGGCAGTGGAAGCAGCGGCTCGGCGGCTCGATGCGGCAGGCCGGCATCTGCGCCGCAGCGTGCATCTATGCTCTCGACCACCACGTCGAGCGCCTGGCCGACGACCACGCCAATGCGCGCGCGCTCGCCCGCGGCCTGTCGCAGATCTCGGGCATGGAGGTGCAGGAGCCCGAGACCAATCTCGTGTTCTTCAAGCCCGACGGCGCCGGCATTCCCGGCGACAAGATGGTCTCGGCCCTCCGTCAGCGCGGCGTGACGCTCGCGATGATGGACGGCCGCATCCGCGCCTGCACCCATCTGGACGTCAATGCGAGCCAGATCGAGGAGACGATCGGGTACGTGCGCGAGATCGTGCGCGGGGCGTAAAGCTCAGCCCCGTAGCCCGGATGGAGCGCAGCGAAATCCGGGATCTATCCACGCGGTGAGGACGTCCCGGATTGCGCTTCGCTCCATCCGGCTACGCAAAGGGGGAGAGGTCTCACCGCCCCATCGCCTGATAGATCAGCGTCTTCAGCTCGAGCTGGATCCGGCCGCGCTGCGAGGGGGTCTGCACCATGAAGATTCCGAACAGGTCGTCTTCGGGATCGATGAAGAAGAAGGTGCCGCCAACGCCGTCCCAGCGATATTCGCCAAGCGGCCAGTTCGTGCCCGGCGGCACTGCGGTACGTACGGCGAAGCCGAGGCCGTAGCCGCTGGTCTCACCCGGATAGTAGTGCTTGTCGCGCTCGACGCGGGTTTCGGGACCGATATGATCCCTCGCCATCAAGGCGATGGTTTCCCGCTTCAGATAACGTCGACCTTCAAGCGTGCCGCCGTTGAGCAGCATTTGCGAGAAGCGGGCATAATCGCCGACCGTGCCGACGAGGCCGCCGCCGCCCGACTCCCATCGCAGCGGTTTCCTGATATCGCGAACCTGCGTGATCGGGCTGATCGCCCGATCCTGCGGCATCGGCTCGGCGATACGCGGCCATTGGGCGGGATCGGCGACGTAGAACGCCGTGTCCTTCATCCCGAGTGGATCGAGCAGCCGCGTCTTCGCGAACTCGAGCAGCGATGTCTCCGAGATCAGCTCGATGATGCGTCCGAGCACGTCCGTGGAGTGACCGTAGTCCCAGATCGCTCCGGGCTGTTCGGCGAGCGGCAGCGCGGTGATCTTCGCGACCAGTTCGGCGTTGGTCGAATTCCTGTCGAACAGTCCGGCGTCGGCATAGAGCTTGTTCACCAGGTCCCCGCCATAATAGCCGTAAGGGATCCCGGCGGTATGCCGCATCAAATCCTCGATCGTCACCGGACGTTTGAGCGGCTCCAGCTCCAGCGAGACCTTGTTGTCTTCGGCCTTCTTCTCGACGCCGACCTTCATGCCGGCAAAG
The DNA here is from genome assembly GCF_900094575.1 of Bradyrhizobium yuanmingense. Taxonomy (GTDB): domain Bacteria; phylum Pseudomonadota; class Alphaproteobacteria; order Rhizobiales; family Xanthobacteraceae; genus Bradyrhizobium; species Bradyrhizobium yuanmingense. The sequence continues at coordinate 69,781 of NZ_FMAE01000011.1, forward strand.
GCCGGAATGTATTTCGAGACGGGATCGCCGAGCGCAAGCCTACCCTCCTCGACCAGCATCATCGCCAGGACCGAGGTGATCGGCTTGGACATCGAATAGAGGCGGAAGATCGTGTCCGCGCTCATCGAAAGTTGGGTCGCGACGTCGCGGACGCCGAAATTCTCGCAGTAGACCGGCTTGCCGTGTTGCTGGAGCAGCAGAATCGCCCCCGGAAATTTGCCGGTCGCGATCTCGTTCCTGATGTAGTCGGAGACTTTTGCCAGGCCTTCGGGCGTGAATCTGTGCGCGCGGCCCTCCGAGCCCGCCCGCGCACTTACGGCGCCGAACAAAAGAACGAGCGCCGCGAACAGCGCGCGGCGCCCGTTCATGTCACTTCTCCATGGCTTCATAAACCAGCTGCTTCAATGTCCGCTGCACGCGCTGGCGCTCGCTCGGGGTCTGCTGCAGCACCAGGAAGAACATGTCCTGCTTGCGATCAACCACCAAATAGCAACCGCTGGCGCCGTCCCATTTCAATTCCCCGAGATCGCCGGGCGGCGGAGGTTTGGCATTACCGGGATCGGTGCGCACGGCAAACCCAAGTCCCATGCCAAAACCGTCACCGGGAAAATAGAAGTAGTCCCGCTCAACGCCGGAGTCCTTGCCTGCATGGTCCGATGCCATTAGCTCAAACGTCTGCGGGCTGAGATAGGTCTTGCCCTCGAACGTTCCTCCATTGACCAGCATCTGCGCAAAGCGGGAAAAGTCCGCCATAGTCGAAACCATGCCGCCGCTGGCGGATTCCCACTTCTGGCGAACCTCAGTCCTGTACTCGCGGCCGACCCGGAAATTGCTGTCGTTCGGCAGCGGCTGGGCGAGCCGTTTCAGTCTCTCCGGTTCGGTGACGAAGAAGCCTGTATCGGTCATACCGAGCGGATCGAGCAGCTTTTCCTTCTCGAGTTCGAACAATGTCTTTCCGGACACGATTTCCATGATCCGCGCCAGAATGTCAGTGGAATGGCCGTACTGCCAGAGTGCGCCGGGTTGATTGTGCAGCGGCAGCTTGGCGATCCGCTCGGCGAACTCGGCGAGATCGAATTCGCCCGCGTAGATGCTAGCGTCGCGATAGGCCTTGCGAACCAGACTATCGCCGTAGAAACCGTAGGTTATCCCGGAGGTATGGCGCATCAGATCGAGAATGGTAATGGGCCGGGCCAGTGGTACCAGCTCGAGCGTCTTGGTGCCGTCCTCGGCCTTCTTCTCCTCACCGACCTTCACATTTGCAAAGGAGGGAATGTATTTCGAAACGGGATCGTCGAGCTTGATCTTTCCGTCTTGGATCAGTTGCATCGCCACAACGGAGGTGATCACCTTGGTTAGCGACGACAGGCGGAAGATGGTCTTGTCCGTGATCGGAGCCTTGCTGACCACGTCCTGCACGCCGAAGACTTCGTGATAGACCGGCTTGCCATGCTGCTGGATCAGCACGTTTGCACCGGCGATCTTGCCGGTCGCGACCTCGTTCTTGAAGAAGTCGGTGATCCTGCCGAGCTTCTCCTGATTGAAATGCGCGCCGGCCGGAATCTCGTAAGTGCCCTCCGCGTGCGCCGGCGACATCGCGGCAAGCGACACCAACACGCCGCAGGCGAGCGCACGCAGTCCAAATTGTGAAATCATATCCCCTCCCCGGAACATGGCGCTTCGGAGTGTACCGACCGCGTCATCAGGCACAAGGGCTGCCGTACCGCGCCAAGACATCCGAATGGAGGGCGGCGCTTGCCTCCGAGAAACAACAAAATATGGCGTGCGCAACCAGCGGCGCAGCAGGCAGGGCTTCGATGGCGGCATGGACCGCGATCTTTGCCGCCTGGTCGGCAGGAAAACGATATACGCCGGTCGAGATCGCGGAGAACGCCAGCGAAGTCAGCCCATTGGCCTGGGAGAGCTCCAGCGCACGGCGGTAACAGGAACGAAGCGCCGCCGCCTCGCCGCGAGTGCCGCCGTGCCAGACCGGACCGACGGCATGGATCACGTATCGGGCGGGCAGACGATAGCCCTTCGTGATCTTGGCATCGCCGGTCGGGCATCCCCCGAGCGTCTGACATTCGGCGAGAAGCTCGGGACCAGCGGCGTCATGGATCGCGCCATCCACGCCGCCCCCGCCAAGGAGCGACGTGTTCGCGGCGTTGACGATGGCGTCAACGCCGAGTGTGGTGATATCGGCGACGATGACCTCGAGCTCCGCGCCGCCAATCCGGCGCGTCAGCACGGTCACGTGTCAGGCCGCGACGACGACGCCCTTCTCGGAGAAGAGCTGCTGCAATTCGCCGGCCTGGAACATCTCGCGGACGATGTCGCAGCCGCCGATGAACTCGCCCTTCACATAGAGCTGCGGAATGGTCGGCCAGTTCGAATATTCCTTGATGCCGTTGCGCAGCTCGGCGGATTCGAGAACGTTGAGGCCCTTATAGCCGACACCGATATGGTCGAGGATCTGGACCACCTGGCCGGAGAAACCGCACTGCGGAAATTGCGGCGTCCCCTTCATGAACAGAACCACGTCGTTCGACTTCACTTCATTGTCGATGAATTCCGCGATGCTCATATCCGTGTCCTTCTGGGGCAGAGCCCTCACCAATTGCTTCGGGCCGGCTCAGCCGATTTAACCCGATACCTGCCCATATATGTAGCCCAAACCGTTGTGCATCCAAAGTAAAATGGCGGCGACGGGTCCCCGGCGGCCGGATTGGCCCCAGCCGGGTCCATAGGCTGATGACATCAATATCATCGCCGCAGAGGACTTTCATACCGTAACGGAGCCCCTATCTAGGACGAACCCTGTTCATGGAACCGGGTCGTGCGAACAACGTTCTCTTGTCCTGTCTGGAGAAAAACGTGACGAAACAAGCCTCAGCCACGGCCTCCCTGCGTTCGTCACCGTCCTCCCGCGAGGACGACCTCGCCCAGCGGCTGGAAGCGGCGTTCTCGACTGTCCGCAATGAGACCGAACGCCGGGCCGCACCGCTGTCGCCCGAGGACCAGCAGATCCAGTCCATGCCGGATGCCAGCCCGACCAAATGGCACCGGGCCCATACGACCTGGTTCTGGGAGCAATTCCTGCTCGGCGAGCATGCTGCGGGCTACCGGCCCTTCCACCCCGATTTCGCGTTCCTGTTCAATTCCTACTACGTCAGCGCCGGCCCGCGACATGCTCGCAATCATCGCGGCGACATCACCCGCCCCAGCGCCGACGAGGTCGGCGCCTATCGCAAATACGTCGATACGGCCGTCAGCAAATTCTTCCGCGAGGCGGGCGCGGACAAGCTCCGCGCAATCGCGCCGCTGGTCGAGGTCGGGCTCAATCACGAGCAGCAGCATCAGGAGCTGATGTTCACCGACATCCTGCATGCCTTTGCGCAGAACCCGATCTATCCGGCGTATGACCCGGCCTGGCGCTTCCCGGCCGCAACAGGCGGCGGCGATGACTGGCTGACGCTGAACGAAGGCATCCACACCGTCGGCCATGTCGACGACGGCTTTCATTTCGACAACGAGAAGCCGGCGCACCGCGCCCTGGTCGGTCCGGTCAGGATCGCCCGCAATCTGGTCACCAATGCCGAATGGCTCGCCTTCATGCAGGACGGCGGCTACCGGACCGCAACCCTGTGGCTGATGGACGGCTTTGCCGCGGCCAGCAAGGAAGATTGGCAAGCCCCCGGCTATTGGCGCGAGGTCGATGGCGCATGGCAGGTCATGACGCTCGCCGGCCTCAAGCCGGTCGATCCGGACGCGCCGGTCTGCCACATCAGCTATTACGAAGCGGATGCGTTCGCGCGCTGGTCCGGAAAACACCTGCCGACCGAGATGGAATGGGAGGTCGCGGCCCGCGCTGGCCAGCTCAACGACGCCTTCGGCCTCGTCTGGCAATGGACCCGCAGCTCCTACGCGCCCTACCCCGGCTATCGCGCCGTCGAAGGCGCGCTCGGCGAGTACAACGGCAAGTTCATGGTCAACCAGCTGGTGCTGCGCGGCTCCTCGCTTGCAACTCCGCAGGGCCACAGTCGTACCACCTATCGCAACTTCTTCTATCCGCACCACCGCTGGCAGTTCACCGGGCTGCGGCTTGCCGATTACGACTAAGTATTCCGACGACAGATGCGCGCCGGACAGCGCGTTCAGGAGAGTATCATGAATGTGCACGCCAGCGCTTTGGCCGAGGCCCATCTTCCCGACGAGCAGACCACCGCTTTCGCCCGTGAGGCCATCGAGGACCTCTCGCAGCAGCCGAAAAAGCTGTCGCCGAAATATTTCTATGACGCGACCGGATCGGAGCTGTTCGAGGCGATCACCAAGCTGCCGGAATATTATCCGACGCGCACCGAGCTATCGATCCTGAAGGAGCGCGGAAGCGAGATCGCAAGCATCATCCCGGAGCACGCCGCGCTGGTCGAGTTCGGCGCCGGCGCGACCACGAAGGTGCGCCTGCTGCTCGATCATTGCAAATTCGCAGCCTATGTCCCCGTCGACATCTCCGGCGACTTCCTGAAGGCACAGGCGAGCGGCCTGAAGCGGGATTTCCCGGCGCTCGGCATCTATCCGGTGGCGGCCGATTTCACGACGCCGTTCGAGCTGCCCAAGCAGGTTGCATCCATGCCGAAGGTCGGCTTCTTCCCCGGCTCCACCATCGGCAATTTCGAGCCGCAGGAAGCGCAGGCCTTCCTGAAAAGCGCGCGCAAGATCCTCGGCAAGGGCGCGCAGATGATCATCGGCGCCGATCTCGAGAAGGACGAGCGGATCCTCTTCGACGCCTATAACGATGCGGCCGGCGTCACCGCGCGCTTCAACCTCAATGTGCTGGTGCGCATCAACCGCGAGCTCGGCGGCAATTTCGACCTGTCCGCCTTCACCCATCGCGCGATCTACAACCGCGAGCGGCACCGCATCGAGATGCACCTGATCAGCAGGAAGAGCCAGACCGTGCGCCTGCTGGGCACCAGCTTCTCGTTCCGCCCGGGCGAAAGCATCCACACAGAGAACAGCTACAAATACAGCATCGCGCGTTTTGCCGCGCTGGCCCAGGGCGCGGGCTGGCAGGTCCGCGAGAGCTGGACGGATGCGGCGAAGATGTTCTCGGTGCACGCGCTGGAGGTCGCGGAGTAAGGCCGGGCTTCAATGCTCCCCGGCCTCCTCCACCTTCGACCCCAGCGACACCGACTCCCACACCGCCACCACGATTAAGATGGCGCTCGTCGCCATTGACAGCCACAGCGGCGACAGTTCCGACGCGAACCACCACAGCACCAGCAGCAGGATGATGCCGATGCCGTGCGAAAGCTGGAGGAAGCCGCGGACCGCGTGCTTGAACAGGATGGTGCCGATCAGAAACACCAGGGGGCCGCCGATCGTGCTCAGAACCGTGCGGACGTCGGAATGGCCGGACGGATGCTTCAGCACCAGTTCGTCCGAGACCGCGGTCAGGATGATGCCGGCGATGATCGGCATATGCAGATAGGTGTAGGCGAGCCGCGCCAGGCGGCCGGACTCGCTTGACTTCGAGATCCGCTCCAAGCCGGCCTCCGCGCCCTTGTGGAAATAGATCCACCACATCGCGATGGCGCCGACCAGCGCTGAGACGAAGGCGAGAATGTTGCTCGCGGTCCACTCCAGTTCAGCGAAGGTCGCGCCGTTGACGATAATGGCCTCGCCGAGCGCGATGATGACGAATAGACCGCAACGCTCGGCCATATGGCCGCCTTCGACCGCCCAGGCCTCAACGGAAGAAAAGCCCAGCTTCGGCACCCAGAACCGCGCGGCCGGCGAGATGTATTCCCAGGTAACCGCCGCGATCCACAGCCATAGCCGCCTCTCGCCCTCGGCCAGGCCGCCCGCGATCCACAACGCCGCGGAGATCGACAGCCAGGTCAGGATGCGGATTGCGTTATGCCGCACCGCTGTTCGATGCAGCGGCGTTGCGAGCAGCCAGAACGCGGTACGCCCCACCTGCATGGCCGCATAGGCAATCGCGAACCACAGGCCACGGCCCTCGAAGGCGGTCGGGATCGTGGTCGACAGCACGAGGCCGCCCAACATCATCGCAAAGAGCAGGAGCCGGACCGGGGTCAGCTCGGGATTGAGCCAGTTGGTAACCCAGGCGGTGAAAACCCACAGCCACCACACCGCGAGAAACAGCACCGCGACGTGCACAGCGCCGAGCGGCGTGAAATGGTGCAGCAGCGTGTGCGATATCTGCGTGACGGCGAAGACGAAGACAAGGTCGAAGAACAGCTCGACGAAAGTGACGCGGCTGTGCTGGTTCGGCACAATGACGCGGAACATCGCGCCGTGCGGATTGTCCGCAGCCATCATCGTCCCCTCGTGGCGCTGGTCAGGTCAGGTGCAGCTTCGTCAGTTACCTGGCACGCCGGTTTGCAGCGCCAGCGCGTGCAGCACGCCGCCCATCTGGCCGCGCAGGGACTGGTAGACGATCTGGTGCTGCTGGACGCGCGATTTGCCACGGAAGGATTCCGAGATCACGGTCGCGGCATAGTGGTCGCCGTCGCCGGCGAGGTCACGGATGGTCACCTCGGCATCGGGGATCGCTGCCTTGATCATCGCCTCGATATCGTGGGCGTCCATGGGCATTCGGGTCTTGCTCCTTATCTCGGCTGCAAAGCAGCCTCATCATCGAATCGCTGCCGGGGGTCCCCTCGCCGGCAAGGTCAAACTTAGCGTGAACGGCCTTCTACGTCACGCCTTCCGGCACTATATCCCTGATCCCATCAGGACAAAGGCACGACAAAGTGCCGCGCGCGGCAGATTGATCGAAAAGGCGTGAAATCATGAAGCTTCCAGGGCCCGACCACCCGATCACCATCACCCCAAATCCCCGGCGCGTCCGCGTCACGGCGGGCGACATCGTGATCGCCGAGACCGGCAAGGCGCTGACCTTGAAGGAGGCCAGATATCCGGCAGTGCAATATGTACCGCGGGAGGACGCCAACATGGCCCTGTTGGAGCGTACCGACCGCGTCACCCATTGCCCCTACAAGGGGGACGCGAACTATTACAGCGTCAAGGCCGACGGCAAGACGCTGGACAACGCGATCTGGACCTACGAGACACCCTTCCCTGCGATGACGGAGATTTCAGGCCATCTCGCGTTCTATCCGGACAAGGTGAAGATCGAGGAAGTGGGATAAGCGCCGCAACCCACGACCGTCATGCCCGGGCTTGTCCCGCCTGCGCGGTCGAAGCCGCTCCGGCGAGGCGAAGGCCCGGGCATCCACGTTCTGTACGCGGTAAGGCGTGGATGGCCGGGTCAAGCCTGGCCATGACGGCGGAGAGGGCTGAATCAGCTACGTCCTGAAGATCGTGAGTCCCAATATCAGCAGCACCAGGAAGATCACGACGAAGACGTAGAACAGGAAGCGCGCGATATCGGCGGAGGCGGCCGAGATTCCGGTGAAGCCGAGCACGCCGGCCACGATCGAGACAAGGAGGAAGATCAGGGCCCATTTCAGGATCGACATCGCCAGCTCCGAACTGCCGCGTCTCACGGCCTACGCTGTTTTCGGCGAACGCTAACATTGCTGCGAGGAACTGGTTCCTAGAGGTAGTCGGGGGCGACCTCCGAAACAAACGGCCCTTGCTGAATCGAGTTCCCGGCGGCACAGTCCAGCCGAGGTCAGGATCGGGGCGGCCACGATGACGATGTCACATTCAGCGACGATCGGCGCGGAGGTGCATGCCGCGCCCACGAGCAAGGTGCGCAATCTGGCGATCGATCGCGCCCGCACCTTCCTCACTCTGGTGGTGCTGCTGCATCACGCGGTGATCCCCTATACCTATTTCGGGCATACCGATCCGAGTTATTTCTTCGGCTTCGACATGATCGTGCTCGCCACCGACAGCTTCTTCATGGCGATGTTCTTCTTCCTGTCGGGACTGTTCGCCTGGTCTGGCATCGCCCGGAAGGGAGTCCGGAGCTATTTGGCAGATCGCCTGCTTCGGCTTGGCCTACCCTTCGCGATCTGCGCCTTTACAGTCATTCCGCTCGCCTATTACGCGATCTCCCTGCGGCACCATCCCGAGATCGGTTTTGCGGAATTCTGGTGGAATATGGTCACGAAGGGCCCGTGGCCGAGCGGACCGATTTGGTTCCTTTGGGTCTTGTTTGCCTTCGACCTGGTGGCCTGTCTTTTGTACCGGCTGTCACCCAACCTGCTCGATCCGATCAATCGCCTCTCGCTACACGGTCGCCGCCGGCCCGCCGTGTTCTTCGCGGTCATGCTGGCGGTCACCGCCGCGTTCTACATTCCCGGGCTGGTTCACTACGGACACAGCAGCTGGTTCGAGTTCGGGCCGTTCTCGGTCCAGCACGGGCGCGTGATGCTGTACGCGACCTATTTCTTTTTCGGTGCCGGCATCGGCGTTGCGCAAATGGATCGTGGGCTGCTCTCTGTCGACGGCCGCATGGCGAAGGTCAGCTGGGACTGGATGGTCCTGGCGATCGTTCCGTATTGCCTGTTGTGGGGGCTGATCTTCATCAAGCGCGAAATACTGGGCAACCCGTCGCCGTTGCCGGATTGGTATGAAGCGCTTTATGCCATCTGCTTCACCGTCTTCAGCGTGGCCATCATGTTTCTGATCCTAGCCCTTTTCCAGAGGTTCAAGCAATCAGGCTCAGCCAGGCTGCTCGATCCAATGCAGGGCGACGCGTTCGGCATGTTCCTGGTGCACTATCCGATCGCGCTGTGGCTGCAATACTGGCTGTTCGACTATGACCTGCCGGCGATCGTCAAGGCTACGATCGGCTTTGTACTGACTGTCGCGGCGAGCTGGGCGCTGACGCGCGCGTTGCGGCAGATCCCGGGCGCGTCACGCGTGTTGTGAGGCACGGTCTCTCGGTCCGTAGCCCGGATGGAGCGCAGCGCAATCCGGGACCTCGCCACAAGTGATAGCGGTCCCGGATTACGCTTACGCTCCATCCGGGCTACAGATCTGATTTGTGGCAGCGCCTTACGCCGCCTTGCCGCTCATATATTCCGGCAGCCAGCGCTCGAACGACTTGCGCAAGCTGTCGATCGTAACCGGCGTCTCGCCGGCGATCGCGATGGCATCGCCGCCGGTGGTGCCGATCCGCACGCAGGGCACCTCGCAGCCGCGCATCTTGGCGAGCACGCGGCCGGCTTCGGTTTCCGGCACGGTGACGAGATAGCGCGCTTGGTCCTCGCCGAACCAATAGGCCTGCGGCACCAGCGCAGTCGGCGCCGCCAGCAGCTTGGCGCCGATGCCGCCCGCCATCGCCATCTCGGCCAGGGCGATCAGGAGGCCGCCGTCCGACAAATCATGCACGGCGGTCGCGGTGCCCGCATGGATCATGCCGCGCACGCAATCGCCGTTGCGCTTCTCGGCGGCAAGATCGACCGGCGGCGGCGCACCCTCCTCGCGGCCGCAAACGTCGCGCAAATAGACGGACTGGCCGAGCCAGCCATGGGTCTCGCCGATCAGGAGGATCGCCTCGCCCTCTGCCTTGAAGGCGAGCGACGCCGACTTGGTGAAATCGTCGAGCAGGCCGACACCGCCGATCGAGGGCGTCGGCAGGATCGCGCGGCCGTTGGTCTCGTTGTAGAGCGAGACGTTGCCGGACACGACCGGGAAGTCCAGCGTGCGGCAGGCTTCCGAGATGCCCTTGAGGCAGCCGACGAACTGGCCCATGATCTCGGGCCTTTCAGGGTTGCCGAAGTTGAGATTGTCGGTGATCGCGAGCGGCTTGCCGCCGACCGCGGTGATGTTACGCCAGGCTTCCGCGACCGCCTGCATCCCGCCTTGATAAGGATCGGCCTCGCAATAGCGCGGCGTGACGTCGACCGTGAGCGCGAGGCCCTTCGGCCCGTCCTGCACGCGCACGACGGCGGCGTCGCCGCCGGGACGCTGCATGGTGTTGCCGAGGATGACGTGATCGTACTGCTCCCAGACCCAGCGCTTCGAGCACATGTCCGGCGTGCCGATCAGCTTCTCCAGCGCAGCTCCAAGGCCCATCGGCGCCGGCACGTCGCGGGCATGCACGACCGGCAGCGCTGTGGACGGAACGTGCGGGCGATCATAGACCGGCGCCTCGTCGCCGAGCTCCTTGATCGGCAAATCGGCCATGACGTCGCCGCCATGCTTGACCACGAAGCGCTTGCTCGGCGTGGTGTAGCCGACAATCGCAAAATCGAGCCCCCACTTCGTGAAGATCGCCTCGGCTTCCTTCTCCTTCTCGGGCTTGAGCACCATGAGCATGCGCTCCTGGCTCTCCGAGAGCATCATCTCGTAGGCGCTCATGCCGGTCTCGCGGGTCGGCACTGCATCGAGGTCGAGGTCGACGCCGAGGTCGCCCTTGGCGCCCATCTCCACCGCCGAGCAGGTCAGGCCCGCTGCGCCCATGTCCTGGATCGCGATGACGCAGCCCTTTTCCATGATCTCGAGGCAGGCCTCGAGCAGCAGCTTCTCGGCGAAGGGATCGCCGACCTGCACGGTCGGGCGCTTCTCCTCGGACTTGTCGTCGAACTCGGCCGAGGCCATCGAGGCACCGTGGATGCCGTCGCGGCCGGTCTTGGAGCCCAAATAGACGATCGGCATGTTCACGCCGGAGGCCGCCGCATAGAAGATCTTGTCGGCGTCGGCGAGGCCTACCGCCATGGCATTGACGAGGATGTTGCCGTCGTAGCGGGTGTGGAAGCGCACCTGGCCGCCCACCGTCGGCACGCCGAAGGAATTGCCGTAGCCGCCGACGCCCGCCACGACGCCGGAGACGAGATGCCGCGTCTTCGGATGCTCGGGCGCGCCGAAGCTCAGCGCATTGAGGCAGGCGATCGGACGCGCGCCCATGGTGAAGACGTCGCGCAGGATGCCGCCGACGCCGGTGGTCGCGCCCTGATACGGCTCGATATAGCTCGGGTGGTTGTGGCTCTCCATCTTGAAGACCACAGCCTGGCCGTCGCCGATGTCGATCACGCCGGCATTCTCGCCGGGGCCCTGGATCACCCAGGGCGCCTTGGTTGGCAGGCCGCGCAGATGGATGCGCGAGGATTTGTAGGAGCAATGCTCGTTCCACATCGCCGAGAAGATGCCGAGCTCGGTGAAGGTCGGCTCCCGCCCAATCAGCTTCAGGATGCGCTCATACTCGTCGGGCTTGAGCCCGTGGGCGGCAACCAGTTCCGGGGTGATCTTGGGTTCGTTCTTCATGGATTCGAGGCTTTCGGCGGCGGTTTGGCCGTTCTTAGGAACATCGGACGGCTTCGAAAAGCCCTTTATGGCGCATTTTCCCGCTGTCCCACGTTTTGCGCCGGCAGGGCCGGCGGGAACGGGAATTGCACGGCGCGGTCGGATCGGATTTAAGGTCTAAAGACCCGCAATTGAAGGCCTATTTCCTTGCACGAATTGACCAAAGCGCCCCCGCCCCGCCGCCCCGACCTCCACGTCGCCACCGAGGGCGAATTTGTGGGCTGGCGGACCTGGATTCGCGACAGTTTTGAGTCCCATGTCGGCCCCTTCTGGCACCGGATCGAAGCGGACGGGAGCGTCCGTAGCGCCTTCCGCGTCGAGAAGAAGCACCTCAATGGCTCCGGCAACGTCCATGGCGGCTGCTACATGGCCTTTGCCGACTACTCCCTGTTTGCGATCGCCACCCATGTCCTGGACAGCCGGGCGGTGACGACCAACTTCGCCTGCGAATTCCTCGATGCGGCACGCGAGGGCGAACTGATCGAATGCACCGGCGAGGTCACCCGCGCCGGCGGCTCGCTGATCTTCCTGCGCGGCAAGATGATGTCCGGCGAGCGCGTGCTGCTCACCTTTTCCGGCACGATCAAGCGGATGAAGCGGAAGGCGCTCCCGCACCCAAACGCATAGCTCGACGCCTTCCCTTTTCGCGCGCCCTCGCCCAGACTTCCCACCAAGCGCTTTGGCGCCGGGGAGCAAGAACAAGGTGCCGCAGAGCACATCGGAGGCGGGTCGCACGGCGGCGTCCGCATCGACGCCGTTGCCGTCCACAGCCGCTACCGGCGTGCGAAACTGGCGCGACTATGCGTTGCTGCTCGCGCTCGCCTGCTGCTGGAGCTCGACCTATCCGCTGACCAAGCTCGCGCTTCCCACCATTCCGCCGATCACCTTCATCTCGGCGCGCTCGCTGATCGCGTTCCTCTTTCTGTTCGCGATCCTGCGGATGCGCGGCGTCAAGCTGCCGACCGACGTGAAGGCGTGGAAGCTGTTTGCGACCCAGCAGCTGATCAACTCGACCTTTCCGTTTCTGGTCATCACCTGGTCGCAGCAATACGTGCCGGCGTCGAACACGGTGGTGCTGGCTTCGACGACGCCGATCTTCGCCTTCCTGATCACCTCGCTGATCACGCGGCACGAGCCGGCGACGCTGCTCAAGCTCGCGGGCGCGATCCTGGGACTGGCCGGCACCGTCGCGATCGTCGGGCTCGATGCTTTGCATGGCCTTGGCAGCGAGATCGTAGCGGAGATCGCGATCCTGCTTGCCACCATTTCCTTTGCCTGCGCGACCATCTTCGGCCTCCGTCTCTCCGAGTACGATCCGATGGTGGTGGCAACCGGCTCTCTGCTGTTCGGCGGTCTCGTGCTGCTGCCGCCCGCGCTGATCATCGACCAGCCCTGGACGCTGCAACCGACTCCGACCGCGATCGTCGCCACCATCGTCATGGGCATCGTCTCCAGCGCATTGGGCCTGATGTTGTTCTATGTCTGCCTCGGCCGGCTCGGCACGCTGACGACCAACGCCCAAGGCTATTTGCGCATCCCGATCGGCGTCGGCCTCTCGGTGCTGCTGCTCGGCGAGAGCGTGCCGTCGAACCTCGCGCTGGGGTTATTGCTGGTGATGGCCGGTGTTGCCGCGATGACGGTGCCTGCTGAGCGGGTGAAGTGGCGGTAGCCGACAGTGATGGTCAATCCGCCGGAATAAAGCGGAGGGTACCTGCACGGCGCGTCGGTTTGCCGGTGTCGTTGGTGTGATTGACACCGTCCATGACGGGCACCTCAGGAAAATCGAATGGACTTACCCCGTCAAGGCAAGCCACGTTGACAGCATACAGATTCTGGTCCGATCGACGCTGATGATGCGTGTAGATTCCGCAGCGGGAACAGAAGAAATGCTGCGCTGATCTGGTATGGAAACGGTAGCTCGTCAGCGCATCCTCGCCCTTCAGGAACTTGATGCCGCCCATCTCCGCCATGACGACGACCGCACCGCGCATCCGGCAGTAAGAGCAGGTGCAGCGGCGGATCGAATTGAAACCGTCACTCAGCGTCGCCTGGAAACGCACCGCTCCGCAATGGCACTGACCAGCGCGGACGTTTGTATCACTCACCATGTTGCATGCTTCCTGGCGTTGCTGCGAATGACGACGCCGCTCGGCGACGTCAGCGGGCACAACGTTCTCTCAAATGTGGGCCGAACAATCAAAAGGAATCGCCCAAGGCATCAAAACAACTCACGCGGGCCGGACTCCTCACGCCGACAACTGCTTCTCCGCGATCGACAGCCACTCGGCCTGCGCCTTGCGCAGATATTTCGGCGCGCGCCGCATCTGGATTAGGAGCTCGTTGAAGACCATGCGCGCCTCTGCGGTGCGGCCGACCGTTTGCAGCAGCATGCCGTAGCGCACCCGCGCCTCGGCGCCGGGGAAGTAGCCGGCGAGCGCGTGATATTCCTCCAGCGCCTCGTCGACACGTCCGACCTCGGCGAGCGCGCGGGCATAGAGCAGATGCGCGTCGGCGGAATCGAAATCGGGCCATTGCTTCTGCAGATCGTCCAGCGTCGCCAGCGCATCGGCCGGGCGGCTGGCGGCAAATTGCGCCTGCGCCCTGCGCAGCGCGTAGGAGGGATCGTGGCCCATCGGCAGCTTCAGGATGTGATCATAATGCGCTTCCGCTTCGCCGAACCGGCCGATATTCGCGCACTCTTCCGCCAGCGCGGCGCGGTTGGCGATGGTATCGGTGCCGGCGAGTTGGTCGGACAGCTCGCGATAGCGCTTCTCGGGATCGAGGCGATTGGCGACACGCTGGCGCGCCTGCCGGGCACCGGGGCTGGAAAACCATTCGGGAATGAGCTCGACCGCGATATAGGCGAGCGCGCCCATCATCGGCACCAGCAGGATGATGAAGGCCCAGGGCCGCAACCGTCCGGTTCGCGAGGCGTGATAGATCAGCGTGATATCGAGCAGCAGAACGACCAAAGCAACGGGCATGTGACATCCGGAAAGCACAACGACAGCCGGCCTCCTGATAATGCAATCGAACCGATGAAACAACTTTGAGTTGCGTCAACCGGCAAGAAATCAGCGAACCCGGACGCGCGCCTTAATGGTGACGAGGAGTCAGTCGCCGCAAAACCTATGCAGGTTCACGCGCCTCGCGTAGCAATCCACTCGCCAGCACTCGAAACGCGTCGACGGCCTTGCTCAGCACATTCTTGGGATCGTCGGCTGCCGCGACCCACAAGGCGGCGCTGAGCGCAGCCCCGTTCAGCAACCGCCCCGCCGCTTCGACATCGACCGGCTTCACGATTCCCTGCTCGATCAGCGCACGGATCGTTCGCATGGTGATATCGAGACAGGCGTTCTCGCCGGGCCATTTGGAGGGATCGCCGAGCACGGCAGGTCCATCCAGGAGCATGATGCGCTGGATCTCAGGTTCGAGCGCCATTTCGATATAGGCGCTTCCCTCGGCGAGCAGGCCCAGCCACGGGTTGGGCGCTTGCTCCCGAACGATGCGGAGCCGCTCCGCCATTTCACCGTCGATCTGCTCGACGACGGCCCAGAGCAGCCCCTTCTTGTCTTCGAAGTTGTGATACAGCGCGCCCCGCGTCAGACCGACGGCCGCAGTGAGTTCGTCCATCGACGCGTCTGCATAGCCCTGCGTGGCAAATGCCGCGCGTGCGGCGCGGATGAGCCTGGCCCGGTTTTCCGCCATGGCCGCGGCGCGCTTCCCCTTTGCCATGCCCTGCCCCCTTGACATACGCCTCGTATGTGAGCGATATCTCACATACGAAACGTATCTGAAATTGCCGTGACGCGCCAGCCATGGAACACCCACGATCCGCTCACGCCCATTAACCGAAAGGCCCTGCCATGCCCCAGCGAGAGGCAATCTTCCCCGCCAACCGCCACGCGCTCTATCAAGTGCATCGCTACTCCGCAGCGATCCGCTCCGGTGACCTGCTGTTCGTGTCGGGGCAGGTCGGCAGCCGCGAGGACGGCTCGCCCGAACCGGTATTCGAGGACCAGGTCCGGCGCGCGTTCGCCAATTTGCGTGCCGTGCTCGCCGCTGGTGGATGCACGCTGGACGATGTCGTCGATGTCACCACGTTCCACACCGATCCGGCGAGCCAGATCGAGACGGTGATGGCCGTTCGCGCCGAGGAGATCGGCGATCCTCCCTATCCGAACTGGACGGCCGTCGGCGTGAACTGGCTTGCCGGCTTCGACTTCGAGATCAAGGTCATCGCCCGCATTCCCGTGCTCCAGTAAGCTTCCGGGCGGCCATACGCCGGCCGCCAGCAGACAACTTGGCCGGGCTACTTGTTGGCGTCGTCCGCCAGCATCTTGCGGTACTTTTCGACGTCGCGCGTCACGAGCTTTTGCAGCACGTCGGGCGCGTGCTCGTCGGCATCGGGCGCGACGGTCGACAGGTCGGCGAAGCGCTTCTTCACCGCTTCGGTCTCGACGGCCGTGCGCGCCGTGGCATTCAGCTTGGCGATCACGGCCGGCGGCGTGCCCTTGGGCGCGAACAGGCCGTTCCAGCCTTGTGCCTCGAACTCGGGCAGGCCCGCTTCTGCCGAGGTCGGCAGATCCGGCAGCGTTGAGAGCCGAACGGTCGAGCCGACCACGAGGCCCTTCACCAGCTTGTCGTTGATCGACTGCGACACCGAGGCGGCCGCGTCGCAGACGCCGTCGATCTGGCCGCCGACCGCGTCGGTCAGCGCCGGCGCGGCGCCGCGATAGCCGATCAGCGTCGCGTCGATCCCGGCTGCTGTGACGAAGCTTTTGCAGATCAGATAGTTCGAGGAGCCGACGCCGGCATGGCCGAAATTGATCTTGCCCGGATTCGCCTTGGCATAGGCGATGAACTCTTTCAGGTCCTTCGCTGGAAAGTCCTTGCGCAGCGCGATGATGCCGAACGTCTTCGCCACCATCGCGATCGGCACGAAGGAATCAGGCGTGAACGGCAGTTTTGGATAGATCGTGTAGGTCGCGGCATTGGTGCCGGCATTGCCGATCGCAATCGTATAACCATCCGGCTCGGCGCGGGAGGCCCGCGCCAGCGCGGTCGAGCCGCCGGCCCCCGCAACATTCTCGATCACGATGGGCTGGCCGAGCGCGATGCCCATCTGCTCGGCCACCGCCCGCGCGATCACGTCCGAGGTGCCGCCGGCCGCGAACGGCACGATCATGGTGATGGGACGCTTGGGATAGTCCTGCGCGGATGCGCAAGTGGCGATCGAAAATGTCGCGAACGCTAGCGCCGCGATCGCGGCGAGCGCACGCTTCACCACGAACGAGATCACGCGGCTTTTTCCAGATGCTGGGCGAGACCGGCGAACAAGCCGCGACCATCGGTGCAGCCCATGATGTCTTCGACGTGGTTTTCCGGATGCGGCATCATGCCGAGCACGTTGCCCCGGTCGTTGACGATGCCGGCGATCGAATGCGCGGCGCCGTTGATGTTGTTGAAATCGTCGACTTCGCCGGCAGCGGAGCAATAGCGATAGAGCACCCGCCCCTCGCCTTCGAGCCGCTTGATGGTCTCTTCGTCCGCCTCGTAATTGCCCTCGCCATGGGCGACCGGCACGCGGATCACCTGGCCGGCATTGTAGCCGCGGGTGAACGGCGTGTCGGAACGCTCGACGCGCAGATGCACGTCGCGGCAGATGAATTTCAGCCGCGCGTTACGCATCAGCACGCCCGGCAAGAGACCGGACTCGCACAGGATCTGAAAGCCGTTGCAGACGCCGAGCACGAGGCCGCCCTTGGCCGCATAGTCGCGCACCGCATCCATCACCGGTGCACGCGCCGCAATCGCGCCGCAGCGCAGGTAATCGCCGTAGGAGAAGCCGCCGGGCACGACGACGAGATCGGTGCCCGCAGGCAGCGCGGTCTCGGCGTGCCAGACCATCGCGGGCTCGCTGCCGGAGATCAGCCTCAACGCGCGCGCCATGTCGCGCTCGCGGTTGATTCCGGGAAAGACGAGGATGGCGGCTTTCATGGCAGAGGTTCCGACGCGGCTGGGAATCGAGGCTGGCCAACGGGCCAATTCGTGAACAGACATAACCATTTGACGGAGATTTTACCAGTGCTAGCGTTGCGGAGCGCCCTTGTACACAGGCCATAGCCACGCGCCTTTGGCCGCTCGATTTGCCCGGGATTGAAGCCATGAACGTCCCGTCGCTGCCCGCATCTCTCGCCGAAGCAGTATCCGCCGAGGGCGTCGTCGCCGCCGGCGCTTATGTCGACGGCCGCCGGGTCGCCAATATCGCCATCAGCGAGGCCTCGAGCTGGCGAGCCAAGCCCGGCCATGTCGTGTGGATCGGGCTGCACGAGCCCGACATGGCGCTGCTCGGCGCGGTGCAGAAGCAGTTCGACCTGCACGACCTCGCGATCGAGGACGCCAACCACGCCCATCAACGGCCGAAGATCGAGCAATATGGCGAGGCCCTGTTCATCGTCGCGCGCACCGCGCAATTGATCGAGGGGCGCATTGCCTTCGGCGAGACCCACATCTTCGTCGGCGAAGGCTATCTGGTCTCGGTGCGCCACGGCGCCTCGACCTCCTACACGCCGGTGCGCGAGCGCTGCGAGAGCTGTCCGCGGGCGCTCGCGCGCGGCGAGGACTACATCCTCTATGCCATCCTCGATTTCATCGTCGACAATTACTCGCCCGTGCTGGAGAGCATCCACGACGAGATCGAGAGCATCGAGGACGACGTGCTCTCCAAGCAGATCAGCAAGGCGCAGATCGAGCGGCTCTACATGCTTCGCCGCGACCTGTTGCGGCTGAGGACCGCGATCGGCCCGCTGGTGGAGGTCTGCCGCCGGCTGGAGCATGACGACCTCTCGATGGTGCGGCAGGCCATGCAGCCGCTGTTCCGCGACGTCACCGACCACGTCCGCAACATCCAGGAGCGCATCGATTCCATGCGCGAGGTGCTGGCCTTCGCCTTCGAGGCAAGCCTTTTGGTCGGCCAGGCCCAGGAGACGGCGGTATCCAAGAAGCTCGCATCCTGGCTCGCCATCATCGCGGTCCCGACCGCGCTCGCCGGCATCTACGGCATGAACTTCAAGCACATGCCTGAGCTGGAATGGGAGTACGGCTATTTCATGCTGCTGGGCGTGATGCTGACGGCATGCGGCTCGCTGTACTGGCGTTTTCGGCGGGCCGGGTGGCTGTGAGTCCAGACGCTCAGACTGGTTACATGCCTCGTCTGCCAGACCACGTGCTCTGCGCCACCTGAAGGTCGTGCAGCATGAGAAGCTGCTCTTCTCGACAGGCGCTCAGCTCAGACCTGATTTCGTCGATCTTGTATTCGACATCACCGAGCGTTTGCTCGACCTGCTTCAGCAGCTCCAAAATCAGCTCTTTGCCGATATCCGCCACTCCGCTCAGCCTTTCATCTCGATCGCATAATTCTCGATCACGGTGTTCGCCAAGAGCTTGTCGGCGGCCTCCTTCAGCGCCGCCTCCGCCTTGGACTTGTCCGCGCCGGCGAGCTCGATGTCGAACACCTTGCCCTGGCGGACGCTGGCGACGCCGTCGACGCCGAGCGACTTCAGCGCGCCTTCGATGGCCTTGCCCTGCGGATCGAGGATGCCGGTCTTCAGGGTAACGGTGACACGTGCCTTCACGTCAATAGTCCTCTCTCAGCTCTTCACCAGCACCGGGCCGGTGCCCTGGGGCCGCTCGTTCTCCATGAGGATGCCGAGACGCTTTGCGACTTCGGTGTAGGCCTCGAGCAGACCACCGAGATCCCTGCGGAAACGATCCTTGTCGAGCTTCTCGTTCGACTTGATGTCCCACAGCCGGCAGCTGTCCGGCGAGATCTCGTCGGCGACGATGATGCGCATCATCTCGTTCTCGAACAGGCGCCCGCACTCCATCTTGAAGTCGACGAGGCGGATGCCGATGCCGAGGAAGAGGCCGGTGAGGAAGTCGTTGACGCGGATGGCGAGCGCCATGATGTCGTCGATCTCCTGCGGCGTCGCCCAGCCGAAGGCGGTGATGTGCTCTTCCGACACCATGGGGTCGTTGAGCTGGTCGTTCTTGTAATAGAACTCGATGATCGAGCGCGGCAGCTGCGTGCCCTCCTCGATGCCGAGGCGCTGCGACAGCGAGCCGGCGGCGACGTTCCGCACCACCACCTCGAGCGGCACGATCTCGACCTCGCGAATCAACTGCTCGCGCATGTTGAGGCGGCGGATGAAATGGGTCGGCACCCCGATGTCGTTGAGGTGCTGAAACAGGTACTCCGAGATCCGGTTGTTGAGGACGCCCTTGCCCTCGATCACCTGATGCTTTTTCGCATTGAACGCGGTGGCGTCGTCCTTGAAGTGCTGGATCAGGGTACCGGGCTCGGGGCCTTCGTAAAGAACCTTTGCCTTGCCTTCATAAATGCGACGCCGACGGCTCATGGGGATGTACCGTGTTTTGTTGAAATCCATGAATTTGGTGTGCTCCGGTTGACTAGGATTACGACCCACAGCGGAGCTGCCGTGAACGGCCAGGAACCCATCTATAACCCGTTGGAAACAGAACGGGAACCAAGCCTTAGGCAACCTATCCGATTGGCTGTCCGAGCACAATCGATCCGGCCGTCCGGCACCAACTTATACCGTCTTGCCTGCGGCTTAACGGCCCGTTGTTTTGCCGATTCGTGCTATCTATGTAGGCATGCAGCCGGGTCGCCGCAACGGAAGGCTCCCGCTCCATTCAGCGAGGATTTGGAACAGGCATGAGCGAGTTCGACAAACGCCAGGAAGGCTTTGAGAAGAAGTACGCCCTCGACGAGGAGCAGAAGTTCAAGGCGGAGGCCCGCCGCAACCGGCTGCTCGGCCTGTGGGCAGCCGAGAAGCTCGGCATCACGGGTGATGCCGCCATCGCCTATGCCAAGGAGGTCGTCGCGGCCGATTTCGAGGAGGCCGGCGATGCCGACGTCGTGCGCAAGCTGACGGCCGATTTCGCCGCCAAGAACGTCACCGTCACCGAGCAGGCGATTCGCGCCAAGATGAGCGAGTTGCTCGCGGTTGCCGCCGCCGAGGTGAAGGCGGGGAAATAATCGAGTCAACCGACCCGCTGGCGCGCAATAGCCTTGCGCGCCGGCGTTCTTCTTCTGCCTTCCCGCGTGGTCGAGACATTCGGCCCGGCATAGTTGCGGCGGATGGTTTCGAGCAGGCGCTCTGCGGCAGCGCTCAAAAACCCGTCACGACGCGTGACGAGGATGATATCCTGGTGCGCATCAAGGTCGCCCACGGCGATCGTCGCAATCGAGCCCGCACGCAGCTCCTCCGCCACATGGCTTTTTGCCAGCAGTGCAAGACCGAAGCCCGATTCCACCAGCCGCTTCTGCGCAGTGAGGCTGTCCACGGCCGTCCATTCCACCTCGCCAAGTCCCCGCGTCAGAAACAGCGCGAACACGTGAGCCGCGGCAATCTCGCGGCGCCCGCGAATCTCGGGGAATGCGATCCAGCGCTCGCCACCAAGCTCGGCGAGGCGTTTCACCCGCTGTCCGGCGCGAGGATGGTCGGGCGCACAGACCACTTGCAACGATTCGCGCAGGATCTGCTCGCAGGCGAGATCGCCCGAGCCGTCGGCGTTGTAGCGCAGGCCTATCGTGGCCTCGCCGCGCCGGATGAGATCGCTGACCTCCGCGCTGGTCGCCGTCCGCAAGCTCAGCACGACGGCGGGATGCTCCTTGGTAAACCGCTTCATGATGGTCGAGAGGCGGCTGTCAGCGAGCGTCCCGGTCACGGCCAGCGAAACCGGCCCTGCATTCTGCTTGGTCAGTGCGCGGATCGCCTGTTCGGCATCCTGCGCCGCGGCCACTGCGCGCTCGGCATAGGGGATCAGCACGCGCCCGGCATCGCTCAGCCGGGTGCGGCCTGCCACCCGCTCGAACAGGGGAACGCCGAGCTCCTGCTCCAATAGAGCGATACGGCGCGAAATCGCCGGCTGCGAGCGGTGCAGGAATTTCGCGGCATGCGAAATCCCGCCTCTGCGATGAACCGCCAGGAAGGTGTTGAGGGCGTCACTGTCCATCGCGACCTCATGCAAAAAGCTGATGATATCTGACAGAATAACAAATTTGGCGGATGACGAAAGTGCGCCTAAAGCTCGTTGGGATAGACAATGGAGACGAGCCATGACGAGCCAGTTGGACAAGGCGAGAGCGTTTCGCGCGTTGCACGAGCGGCCCGGTGCCTTCATCATTCCCAATCCATGGGATGCCGGCACCGCGAAGCTGCTCGCGGCGATGGGCTTCGAAGCCCTGGCCACTACGAGCCTCGGGGTCGCCAACATGCTCGGCAGCAGCGGCGTCAGCCTCGACGTCATCCTCGCCAACGCACGCACGATCGTCGAAGCCACCGACCTGCCCGTCAGCGTCGATCTCGAGAATTGTGGCGCACATGAGCCGAGACGCGCCGCCGAAGCTATTCGGCGTGCCGCAGACACTGGCGCGGTGGGCGGCTCGATCGAGGATTTCAGCGGCGATCGCGATCGCCCGATCTACGACTTCTCCCACGCCGTCGAGCGCGTCCAGGCCGCGGTGGAGGTGGCACGCGCGCTGCCCATTCCGTTCACGCTGACGGCGCGGGCCGAGAACTTCCTGCACGGCCGCAAGGACATCGACGATACGATCCGCCGTCTGCAGGCCTTCGAGGCCGCTGGCGCCGACGTCCTCTATGCGCCGGGCCTGTACGATCTCGCCACGATCAGGACGGTGGTGTCCTCGCTGGGCAAGCCCTTCAACCACGTGATGGGCTTTGCCGACCCGACGCTAACCGTCGAGCAATTGTCCGCCGCTGGCGTCAAGCGCATCAGCGTCGGCGGAGCCATGTCGCGCTACGCGCTCGCAGCGTTCCTGAACTGCGCGCGCGAGATGAAGGACAAGGGGTCCTTCACCTACATCCGCGAGATGGCGCCGGTCGGCGAGCTGCGCGCCGCCTTCGCCGCGGTCACTCCTCCTTGAAGCCGTACTCCGGCACGTTGCCGCTGGCGCCGTAATATTTATACGGCAGGAACTTGCCGCTCATGGTGATCTTGACGCGGTCGCCCTTGGGGTTGGCGACGCGTTCGATGCCCATGTCGAAGTCGATCGCCGACATGATGCCGTCGCCGAACTCCTCCTCGATCAGCGCCTTCCAGGCCGGACCGTTCACCATCACCATCTCGTAGAAGCGGTAGATCAGCGGGTCGGTCGGCGGCATCGGCGTGCCGGTGCCGCGCATCGGCACCTCGTTGAGCATGGCAACTTCCGCCTTCGACAGGCCGAACAGCTCGCCGGCATTGGCAGCCTGCGGCTTCGTCAGCTTCATCTGGCCCATGATCGCACCGACGATCAGCACCTCGGAATAGCCGCCGATCTTTTCGCAGATGTGCTTCCAGCTCCAGCCCTTCTCGCGCTTGATGTCGAGCAGTTTTTCGGTGAGGTCTTCGCGTTTCATTAGGGTCTCCTTGCTAGGCGCTCAATCCGGGGTTTGTCCCCGGCATCCAGGTCTGTCGCGGCTCTTCGCCGCTTGATGCGATCGAGAGCCCGGGCTTGCCGATCTGCACCGTCGGCACATTGCGCGGATCGTGATCCGGCTTTTCAGTGGTAAAAGTCTTGCTGCGCGTCACCAGGAAATCGATGATGTGGTTGCGCAGCGCGTAGTACAGCGGATGGCGGTGCAGGTCGGTGCGGCCGCGGTCCCGCGGCAGCGGGTTCTCGACCACCTCCGCCAGCACCGCGCCGGGACCGTTGGTCATCAGGAAGATCTTGTCGGCGAGATAGATCGCCTCGTCGACGTCGTGGGTGATCATGAACGCGGTCTGCCCGGTCTCCAGGCAAATCCGCCGCACCTCGTCCTGCAGCGTGCCGCGCGTCAGCGCGTCCAGCGCCGAGAACGGCTCGTCCATCAGCATCATCTTCGGCATGATCGACAGCGCCCGTGCGATGCCAACGCGCTGCTTCATGCCGCCCGACAGCTCCGAGGGACGCTTGTGCTCGGCGCCGGAGAGGCCGACCAGATCGATGAACTTCTGCGCATGCGCCTTGACCTTGGCGCGGTCCCAGCTGCGCCATTTCGAGCTGACGGCATAGGCGACGTTGCCGAGCACCGTGCGCCAGGGCAGCAGCGCATGGCTCTGGAAGATCACGGCGCGGTCGAGGCTGGTGCCCGAGATCGCCTGACCGTCGACGATGACCGCGCCCTCGCTCGGCGCATCGAGCCCGGCGAGGATGTTGAGCACCGTGGTCTTGCCGCAGCCGGAATGGCCGATCACGCAAGCGAACTCGCCGCGCGCCATCGAGAGCCAGAGGTTCTCGAAGATGGTGGTCGTCGCGCCGCCCGCACCTGGATAGCGCTTGGCGATGCCTTCGATCGAGATGAACTTGTCGGTCATCGCCTCTACTCCGGAAACGTGACCATGCGCGTGAAGCGCGCCAGGATCTGGTCGAGCAGCATTCCGACGATCCCGATCAGGAGGATCGCGATGATGACGTTGGTGATCGACAAATTATTCCACTCGTTCCAGACGAAGTAGCCGATGCCGGTGCCGCCGACGAGCATCTCGGCGGCGACGATCACGAGCCAAGCGATGCCGATCGAGATGCGCATGCCCGTCAGGATGGTCGGGGCCGCTGCCGGCAGGATCACGGTGAAGGCCCGCCTGACGGTGCCGACCTCGAGCGTCCGCGCGACGTTGATCCATTCCTTGCGCACGCTCGCGACGCCGAACACCGTGTTGAGCAGCATCGGCCAAATCGAGCAGATGAAGATGACGAAGATCGCGGAGACCGAGGAATCCTTGATGGTGTAGAGCGCGAGCGGCATCCAGGCGAGCGGCGAGATCGGCTTCAAGACCTGGATGAACGGATCGAGCGCCTTGCTCAGCAGCGGCGACATGCCGATCAGGAAGCCGAGCGGGATCGCCACCAGCACGGCCAGCAGATAGCCGGTGCCGACGCGCGCAATGGAATAGCCGAGCTGGATGCCGAGCCCCTTGTCGTTCGGCCCGTTGTCGTAGAACGGCCGCTTCAGATGCTCCCAGAGCTTTGCGCCGACATCGAGCGGCCCGGGCATCGCCGATTTGCCCTGCGTCGCCGTGAGCCCCATCAGCTTGGCGTATTCCGGGCTCATCGTCGCCGTCGTGCCGGTCGAGCGTGTGGCGAGATGCCAGATGCCGAGGAAGGCGGCGAGCAGCACGAGAGAGACGAGGCCAGCGCGGAGGCGGAGGGAGGCGGTCATCTCCCTCTCCCCGTTCTTACGGGGGCGCGACGAGCTTCGCTCGCGCTGAGAGGGTCGGGGTGAGGGGCCTCCCTCGACACGTGAGATTGTCGAGGGACCTGTACCCCCGACCTCTCCCCGCAAGCTGGGCGAGGTGAAGATAGAGCGCGGGCCATCACGACGCCTTCCTGATCTTGAAGCTCGCCAGATAGTCCTCGGGCTTGGCCGGATCGAAATTCTTGCCCATCACCGCGAACGACTTGTAGGCACTCGCCGGCGGCGTGAGGCCCATCTCGGTCATCAGCTTCTTGGTATCGGTTGCCAGATACACCTGCTCGGCCACCGCCTTGTAGTCGACGTCGCCCTTGATCTGGCCCCAGCGCTTCATCTGCGTCAGCATCCAAACCGCAAAGGACTGCCAGGGGAATGGATCGAAATCGACGCGCTTGGGATCGGTCTTCACCCCGCCGAGGCCGTCGGCATAGGTGCCGGTCAGGACCTGCTCCAGCACGGTGACAGGCGCGTTGATGTAGTTCGCAGGCGCGATGGCCTCGGCGATCTGCTTGCGGTTCTCGGCCTTCGAGGCGAAGGCGGTGGCATCGACGATCGCCCGCGTCAGCGCCGCGAAGCTGTTCGGCGCTGACGTGATGAACTCGCGGCTGGCGGCAAAGCTGCAGCAGGGATGGCCATCCCAGATCTCCTTGGAGAGCAGATGCATGAAGCCGACGCCGTCATAGATCGCGCGCTGGCAGATATTGTCGGGCGCAAGGAAGCCGTCGATATTGTCGGCGCGCAAATTCGCGACCATCTCCGGCGGCGGCACCGAGCGCAGCTGCACGTCGGTATCGGGATCGAGACCGTGCTCGGCGAGGTAATAGCGCAAGAGATAATTGTGCATGGAATAGTCGAAGGGGATGGCGAATTTCAGCCCCTTCCAGTCCTTCGGATCGCGCTTGTCCTTGTGCTTGCTCGCCAGCACGATGCCCTGCCCGTTGATGTTCTCGATGGCCGGGACGGTGAACGGAATGGCGTTGGCGCCGAGCCCGAGCGAGATCGCGATCGGCATCGGTGCCAGCATGTGCGCGGCGTCGTATTCCTTGTTGATGGTCTTGTCGCGGATCACGGCCCAGCCGGCGGTCTTCACCACTTCGACGTTGAGGCCGTGCTTGGCATAGAAGCCCATTGGCGCTGCCATGATGATCGGCGTGGCGCAGGTGATCGGGATGAAACCGACCTTGAGGTCCTTCTTCTCGGGCGCGCCGGCTTGCGCGAACACCTCGGTCGCCGTCTTGATCGGGAAGAATTGCGAGAGCGCCGCGAGCGCGGTCGATGCTCCGACCGACTTCAGGAAGGCGCGCCGCGCCACGTCCTGCGGAAACATCGCGCGCATCAATGCGGAGGCGACGACGCCCTCGTAGCGCTTCTCTTCGCTTGCGACCGGCTCGCAATACAGCGCCGTGGCCTGCTCATGCTCTGCGTCGGAACCATGCTGGCCGCAAACACAGCCGGCTCGAAGCTTGCGATTGGGATCAAACGGATTGTCGAACGTGGACATCGGCCCTCCTGCGCGTCAATGCGAGAAGGAATTACGCAAGGAGCATGCCACCGACGAATAGGCAGGCATTGCCTTGATGACGCAGCATTTTCACCCGCGCTTGGCCGCTACGAAAACTCGTGATAAACGAGATTTCGTAGTTCAATTACGAGATTTCGCAATGGCAACGACGCCAATGCCCGTCCACGACGAGGTGGCCCCCGTCATCGACCCGCGCATCGCGGCCTTCGAATCCTCGGTCGAGGCGATGCTGCTGGTCGATCCCTACGGCGACCAGATCGTCGATGCCAATCCCGCCGCCTGCGCCCTGCTCGGTTACGACCGCGCTTTGCTGCGGCAGACCAGGGCCAGCACGCTCCATGCCGGCGAGCTTGCCGCCCTCACCGTCTTCACCCAGGCCGTGCTGCACAAGGGCGCCTACTGGACCACGGCGCTCAATCCACGCCATGCGACCGGGCAAGATCTCAAGCTCGAATATGCCGGCTGCCTGCTGCCGCATGACGGCCGCACGCTGCTGCTGCTGACGCTGACCGATCTCGAAGCCCGCCGCCGGCGCAATGTCGATGCAGCCGCCGAAGACCACATGCGCGGCGGCATCTCGACTTGGCAGCGGGTCGAGCGCGTGTTCCAGGACATCGAGCGCGAGAACCAGCTGATCCTGCGCGCCGCCGGCGAAGGCATCTATGGCGTCAACGCCGAAGGCAAGACCACCTTCGTCAATCCCGCGGCCGAGCGCATGCTGGGCTGGACCGCCGAGGAGCTGGTCGGCAAGGAGATCCACCCGATCGTCCACCACACCCATCACGACGGCCGGCACTATCACAACCACGACTGCCCGATCTATGCGGCGTTCCGCGACGGCGCCGTGCACCAGGTCGACGGCGAGGTGTTTTGGCGCAAGGACGGCTCGCCGGCCTGGGTCGAGTACACCTCGACACCGATCCGCGACCGCGGCGTCGTGGTCGGCGCCGTCGTGGTGTTTCGCGATGTCAGCCAGCGCCGCGAGGCCGCCGAGAAGCTGCACGCGGCCCTTGCCGAGGTCGACCGCTTGCGCGAGCGGCTCGAGCTGGAGAACGCCTATCTCCAGGAGGAAATCCGCATCGAGACCAACCCGCGCGGCATCATCGGGGGCAGCGAGGCGATCCAGAAGACGCTGCGCCAGGTCAAGCTGGTGGCGCCGACCACCGCGGCGGTGATGATCACCGGCGAATCCGGCACCGGCAAGGAGCTGATCGCGCGCGCCATCCACGAGGATTCCACCCGCAGCGACCGGCCGCTGATCCGCGTCAACTGCGCCGCGATCCCGCGCGAATTGTTCGAGAGCGAGTTCTTCGGCCATGTCCGCGGCGCCTTCACCGGCGCAACGCGCGACCGCATCGGCCGCTTCGAGCTCGCCGACGGCGGCACGCTGTTCCTGGACGAGGTCGGCGAGATCCCGCTCGAGCTGCAAGGCAAGCTGCTGCGCGTGCTGCAGGAAGGCCATTTCGAGCGTGTCGGCGAGGCGCGCACCCGCGCGGTCGACGTTCGCGTCATCGCCGCGACCAATCGCGATCTCAAGCAGGAGGTCCAGCGCGGCCGCTTTCGCGAGGATCTCTACTTCCGTCTCAACGTGTTTCCGATTGAGACCGTCCCCTTGCGCGAACGCCGCGAGGACATTCCCCTGCTGGCCCAGCATTTCCTGACGCGCGAGAGCAAGGCGCTGAAATCGAACCTCCGTCTGTCGGAGGGCGATGCGCGGCGGCTGACCCGCTACGACTGGCCCGGCAATGTCCGCGAACTGCAGAACGTGATCGAGCGCGCTGCGATCCTGGCGCAGAACGGCCGCCTGCGCATCGATCTGCCCGATACTTCAGGCGCACAAGCGCCTAGCGGCGCCACCCGCCATAGGCCCGACGCGCGCCCCGCAATCATGACGTCGTCGGAAATGCGCGACCACGAGCGCGCCAACATTCTCGCCGCGCTCGAGGCCTGTGCCGGAAAAGTTTTCGGCCCCGGCGGCGCCGCCGAGATCCTCGACATCAAGCCGACCACGCTGGCCTCACGGATCAAGGCGCTGGGAATCGCACATCGTCCGCAAGGGGCCCATCCTTCGAGACGCCCGCTTTAGGCGGGCTCCTCAGGATGAGGTCGGAGTGCGCGGCCACAGTATCAACAGACACCGGTGCCGCTTAGCCTCATCCTGAGGAGACCGCGAAGCGGTCGTCTCGAAGGACGAGGCGCGCGCTCAGGCTGCCTTGGTGGTGACGTCCGATGCGATCGGCAGGCCCTGCTCGATCGGCAGCGACGGATCGCGCGACCATTCGTTCCACGAGCCGAAATACATCCGCACGTCCTTCACGCCGGCGTTCTTCAGCGCCAGGAACGTGTTTGAAGCGCGCGCGCCCTTGAAGCAGTAGAGGTAGACCGGCGTGGTCTGCGAGATGCCGACGGTGGCGCATTCGGCCAGAATCTCATCCTTCGATTTGAAGCGCGGGCCTTCGGCGGTCGGCTTCATCATCCGATACCATTCCAGCCATACGGCGCCGGGAATGCGGCCCTTGCGCGGGCAGAAATCCTTGCCGTACGGGGACGAGCTGTCGCCGATCCACTCGTCGACGTCGCGGACGTCGAGGATCGCGATGCCCGGCTTGCCGACGGCGGCGAGCATGGTCTTGGCGTCGATCAGGATCTCGCCCGCTTCAGGCACGATCGAGAACGAGGCCTTCTCAGGCGCGGGCACATCCTTGGTCACCGGGAAGCCCGCGGCCGACCAGGCGTCGAAGCCGCCATGCAGCACCTTCACCTTGGGATAGCCGAGCATGGTGAGCAGGTAATAGCCGCGGCAGGACTGGCCGAAGCCGGAGTTCATCGACTGTTCGTAGATCACCGCCGTCTCCTTGCCGGAAAGACCGGCGCTGCCGAACGCATCGGCGAACTTGGTCTTGAGCTCGGCCATGCCCTCGGGCGTGGAGGTCGCGAGGAACGTGAAGATCTCATGCACGTTGACGGCGCCCGGCAGATGGCCGGCGGCGTAGGCGTCGGGATTGCGGGTGTCGATGACGACACACGGCTCGGTCTTCAAGAGATCGGCGAGTTCGACGGCAGTGATCAGAACGTCAGTCATGGCAGCCTCTCCGTTGAGGTTGGGGGTCTTCGGGTGGACTCGTAGAACTCAGGACTCGGCCAGCATCTTGCGCAGCTGCTTGGTGGCCGGCGTGACGATCGCGACGAAATAGGCCTCGCGCAGGCGCCGCTGCGCGCGGTGGCTCTTGAGGTAGCCGCGGGCACCACAATGCAGCATCGCCGCATGCGCCGCCGCGACACTGGCTTCGCCGGCGCGCAGCCGCAGCGCAATCACCTTGCGCCAGTAGGTCTCCTCCTCGTTGTAGGGATCGCGCGCCAGCGCCATGGTCTCGGCCTCGAGCTCGGCGGCGAGCTCGCGGAAATGCACCGGCTGCTGCGGCAAATAGCGGTTGATATGGCCGAGGGGATTGTCGACCTCGTCCATGATGTTGATGCAATCCTTGATCACCCCCAGCGCCATGCCGGCCTGCAGCAGGATGAAGCCGGCGCGGATCTTCTTGACGAAGGGCGCGGCGGGATCGGCCAGGATCAGCTCATCGGGCACGAAAGCGTCGCGGAACTGCACGCCATAGGTGCCGGTGCCGTCCATCGCGAGGAACGGCTTGCAGGGCGTCAGCGTGATCGCGGGGTCGGAGCAATCGGCCAGGAACATGACAGTGCCGGGCTCGCCACTTGCGATGCCCGGCTCGTCCTCGCGCTCGAAGATGGTGCCGAAGTAGTGATCAGGCCCGAGGTTGGAGACCCAGGGCAACGCACCGCGCACGATATAGCCGCCCTCGACCTTGCGGCCCTTTAGCTTGAGCTTCTCGATGCCGAAGAAGCTCTTCATGGGATTGGAGAGCCCGGTGCCGCCAAGCACGCGGCCGGTCGAGAAGGCATCTCCGAAGCGCTTTGCGAGCTTCACATTGGTGGAGTTCGCCGCGTACCAGACCAGCGTGTTGTGGCACCACGCCATGAAGGCCGTGGCACCGCAGACCTCGCCGATCGCCGCCATCGCCTGGATCGCGCAGCGCAGATCGGCGGGGCCTTCGTGCGGCACATGGCTGCCCCACGCTCCGACCGCGCCGAACTTGCGCAGCACCTCGGCTGGATAGACCGAACCGTCGTCGATGCCGGCGGCCAGCGGCGCGAGCTCTTGGCGCGCGATCCGCGCCACCTCGTCCGCAATGGACGGTGCGGGCTGATCCAGAACGTCGGCCCGCGATAAAGCCAGTGAACCCATGATCGTCTCCCGCACCCTGTCCTGATTGCCGTCTGCTAGATGCCGACCTCGAGATTGACCGGCCGCGTGAAGGTGTTGGCGACCGGCGACCATTTCTTCACATGGGCGACCAGCGCGTTGATCTCGTCCGGCGAGATGCCCTCGCATTCCATGTCCACCTTGACGCGCACATCGGTGAAGCCGACCGGCTTGTCGGAGGTGTCACCGGTGCCCCAGACCGCGGTGATGTTGAGATCGCCTTCGAGCTCGAGCTCGAGCTTGTTGACGATCCAGCCGCGGTGCACGGCGTTGGCATGCAGGCCGACCGCAAGGCACGAGCCGAGCGCGGCGAGCGAGGCTTCCGACGGATTGGGCGCGGTGTCGTCACCCAAAAGCCCCGGCGGCTCGTCGACGATGTAGGGCGGCAGGTTGCGGATATAGTTGGCGTGGCGGAATTTGCCCTCCGCGACCGTCTTGCACTTCAAGGTCTTGATGACCTTCGGGTTTGCCTTGCCGTTGGCAATCAGTTGCTCGAGCCCGTTCTTGTCGATGGGCGCGAGGCACCCCGTCAGCACTGTCTTCTGAACGACGGCAGTCATCAATCTTCTCCCTGGCAGAAGTGGAAATCGGCAGGATACCGAACGGTCTGTTTCCTTGCATGGAGCGTGCCAGATCTCGCGAAAAACAAAAGGCGAGGCTTTGGAGCCGCTTAAGCGTCGCTGCCTGCAGATTGGTCAGCCCACTCCTGCTCAAAGGCGGAGCAGACGCGCGCGCGGATGCGAATCTTTTCGGCGCCGAACAGATGCGGCTTGCTGATGCGAGGCGGCTGCGATTAAGTTGTCGCTCATGGCAAAGCCGTCATCGAAGAAGAATCCGCCCCACGCCGCTGCCGGCGACGACGAATCCGCACGCGGGCGCCTGCTCAGCGCCGCAACGCATCTGTTCTGCAAGAACGGCATCAACGCCACCGGCATCGATGCGATCATCGAAGAGGCCGGCACCGCCAAGACCACGCTCTACAAATTATTCGGCTCCAAGACCAACCTCGTCAACGCGGTGCTGGAGAGCGAAGGCAAGCAATGGCGCGAATGGTTCATCGGCGCCATGGAGCAAGGCGGCGGCGATGCGCAGGCGAAACTCACGCGCATCTTCCCCGCGCTGAAGAGCTGGTTCGCCGAAGAGCGCTTCTACGGCTGCCCCTTCATCAACGCCGTCGGCGAGCACGACAAGGATGCCAAGCAATTCCGCAACATCGCGCTGAAGCACAAGAAGATCGTGCTCGGCCACATCGAGAAGCTCGCCGGCGAGCTCGGCTCGGCCGAGCCTGCAGTGCTGGCGCACCAGCTCGGCCTCATCATCGACGGCGCCATCGTCGCCGCGATGATCTCGCGCGACCCGGCCGTCGCGGATACCGCGGCGCTTACGGCAGGCCCCCTGCTCGGCCAGGCCAAGGCGAAGAAGAAGCGCGCGGCGGAGCAGCTGGAGGCGGTGTGATCGCGCCGGTCTCGTAGCCCGCATGCAGCGAAGCGGAATGCGGGGACACCGTCCCGGATTACGCTCCGCTCCATCCGGGCTACGAAGATTTCGTGGTGGGCAAGGCGCAAAAGCGCCGCGCCCCCAATCCATTACAGCTCCGTTGATCGACATGGTGGGCACGCTTCCACTGTGTCCACCCTGCGAGGCCCGCTCGATCAGCGGCTCGCTCGCAGCGCGGCAAGCTCGACGTCGGCGGCCGACTTCTCGATAAAGGTCCTCGGGCAATCGGCAGCCGCCTGCTCGAACAGTTTTAACGCCTCTTCCCTGGAGCCGCTCTGCAGGGCTCGCTCGGCAATATAGAAATTCGCCTCGCAGACCTGCCCCTTCTTCTTCGCCGGGTCGGCATCGTCCGCTGCGCTGCGCACTTGCTCCGGCGTCGTCGTACCCAGGAAGAGGTTGACGACCGGCGCGGGCCATTTCGTCGCGTCGAGCCGCTTTGCAGCCTCGCTCAGCCGGCTCGGTTGGTCGCTGCGCCTTGCAACAATTTCGCGCCAGATGACTGGATAGGCACCTTTCGGATCGAGCTCGATCGCCTGATCCAGATCGGTCAACGATTGGGCGAAGGAAGCGGTCTGCCAATAGAGCCTCGCACGATGAAAGTAGGCGCGCGCATCCTTGGGATCGAGCTGCACGAGTTGATCGTAGTCCTCGAGCGAGCGGCCGAAGTCCCCCTTGGCCTTGTACGCGTTGGCGCGGAGCCCGAATGCATCCTTATCCTTGGGGTTGAGGCGTATCGCGTCATCGAAGTCTGCGATAGCGCGGTCAAGCTCCCCTTTCGCGTGGTAGGCCCCACCCCGAGCGCGGAGCACGGGGCCATCCGTGGACGCGAGCGCAATCGATTCACCTGCGACGGACGCAGAAATGGGATCTGCATCCTGACCTTGAAGCTGACTCTGCCGATCGCCGGTGTTTCCTTGACCCTTATGTGCCAGCTGGATCACCTGATTGTAATCGGCAATGGCGCGATCGTAATCACCCTTTTGAAAATAGGCGACGCCCCGGCAACCATAGGCAGACCGGCTCTGTGGGTTTAGCTCGATGATCCGGTCATAGTCGGCGATCGCGCGGTCGAGTTCACCCAGTTGAGAAAAGGATTCGGCTCGGAAGTAGTAAAAATTCTCGCTTCTGGGTTTGATCTGGATGGTTTGATCCAGTGCGGCCAACGCGAGCTCTCTCTTACCCTTTGCGAAGTAAACTCGACCGCGGCACAATTGGCCTCCACCGTTTTGCGGGCTGATCTCGACCGCACGATCGCAGTCAGCCATGGCCCGATCGGGATCCCCATTCCGGACGTAAGAGAGGCCTCGTTCGACATGCGCTATGACATTGTCCGGATGAATCAGAAGGGCCTGATCATAATCGGCGATGGCACGGACGAAGTCGCGTCTCGCCGAATAGACGTGAGCACGTCCGATATAGGCGTAGGTATTCTTCGGATCGAGCTCGATCACCTTGGCATAATCAAGCAGCGCAGCCTCGGGCTCTCGCTTTTGGATCAGCGCAGAAGCCCTCGCGATGCGGGAGTTCAGATTGCCCGGATCGCGCTCAATGATCTCGTTGTAGTCCGCTATCGCAAGGTCGATCTCGCCCCTCTGGCGGTAGAACATGGCGCGGCGGAAGCGCGCCATGACCACACCTTGCTGCATGCCCGTCCCCGCCGCCTGAATGATGGCGGTGCAGCCTGCGATCCTGTCATCGAGGCTGAAATTGCCGACCGCGTTACACTTGGAAGCCAACGGCATTTCCGCGCGAGCGCCTGACATTTCGAGCAAGGCCGTCAGCGCCACAACACCGAAGCTTGCTGCCGCACGAACTCCTGCGCGGCCGATCCTTCCAAACATGCAGTCCCCACTCAATTTCCAGAGACTTCATAGCAACCAATCTTGTCTATGCACAGCCCTTGGTTGCGCACTTGCAGGCGACGGGTCCGTGCGGCCCGATGCTCAGGCCGACTTGGCCATCATCCCCTGAAGCCGCACCAGTTCCGCCTCCAGATCACCGCTCCACATCCACTGCCCTAATGTCGAGCACGCGACGCGCCTCGAGCCGTGTCCGCCTACGCCTCGGCGATCTGCAACAAGGCCTCGCGAAAAGCCAGCGCGGCTGGTCCGAGCGGCTGGTCCAGCCGGTGCGCGAGATAGGCTTCTGCGGCAACCTGGCTGCGCCGTCCGAGGGCGGTGGTGGCAAGGCGCACGAGGCGCCTTTCCCTCAGATCGCGCTCCACCAGCCAGAACGGCAGGCGGCCCCAGCCGAGACCGGCGAAAATCATCGCATGCTTGGTGTCCTGATTGGTGACCCGGCAGGTCTGGGGCGAAAGCACACCGAACATGCGCCCTTCCGTCAGCGGCGTCGGATCGGACA
Source organism: Bradyrhizobium yuanmingense (assembly GCF_900094575.1). Taxonomy (GTDB): domain Bacteria; phylum Pseudomonadota; class Alphaproteobacteria; order Rhizobiales; family Xanthobacteraceae; genus Bradyrhizobium; species Bradyrhizobium yuanmingense. The sequence continues at coordinate 103,955 of NZ_FMAE01000011.1, forward strand.
GAACGATCTGCAGATGATCGGCCAGATCCTGAAGGCTGATCCTGTTGCGCGATTGCCGCCTCGCCAATGGGTGATCGACGGAAACGACGGCAACCTGCTCGACCGACGAGATCGCCTCGAGTGCGATCCGCGGATCGCGAAAATCCTCGCCGACCACGATCGCAAGCGAACTGCGCTTGTCGATCAGCGAGGCGATCGGTCCACCCAGCGGCTCGACCGCAAGCCTGATTGAAACCGAGGGATAGGCAGCGCGCATCTTCGTCAATGCTGCGCCGACCATGCCGATCGGAAACAACGTGTCGATTGTCAGGGAAAGCTCGAGTTCGACTCCCTCGCCAAGGCCCCGGGCTCGCGCCCGCATCGCATCGACCCTGAGGAGAATGTCACGCGCGTTGGCGAGCAGTGACTGCCCCTCGGGCGTCAGGACCGGCCGATGACCCGTGCGATCGAACAGCGCAACACCCAGTTCGGCCTCCAAATTGGCGATGGCATGGCTGATGGCGGACTGAACACGGGACAGCCGAGCCGCGGCCGCCCGGAAGCTCCCGCATTCCGCCACCGTCACGAATGTTCGCAACTGATCTAGCGTCAGCACGTCCAGCATGATCTATCCAATCGATCGAACTCATCGATCCTATCGCGCTACCGCTGATCAAGCACAGACCTATTTTGGCTGCTAGCCCCCACCTAAGAGCGAGGAAGCAAAATGACGAAGGTCCTGGTGCTGTACTACTCGTCCTACGGTCACATCGAGACGATGGCTGAAGAGATGGCCCGGGGTGCACGGGAGGCCGAAGCCGAAGTCGCCATCAAGCGCGTGCCGGAAATTGTTCCCGACCACGTCGCGCAGAGGGCCGGATACAAGGTCGATCAACGCGCCGACACCGCCGCCGTGGCCGAATTGCCGGACTACGACGCGATCATCCTTGGCACCCCGACGCGTTTCGGGAACATGGCCGCGCAGATGAAGAACTTCCTCGACCAGTGCGGCGGCCTGTGGTTCGAGAACAAGCTCGTGGGCAAGGTCGGCAGCGTCTTCACATCGACGGGCAGCCAGCATGGCGGCCAGGAAAGCACCATTCTGTCCGTGCACAGCGTGCTGCTGCACCTCGGCATGGTCGTGGTCGGGCTGCCCTACACATTCAAGGGACAGATGCGCATGGACGAGGTCACCGGATGCTCGCCCTACGGCGCATCGACCCTCGCCGACGACGGCAGCGGCGGGGATCGTCGTCCAAGCGCCAACGAACTGGCCGGGGCACGCTTTCAGGGACGCCATGTCGCCGAGATCGCTCGCGCCCTGGCCGCTGGGCGGCTCACGGAGGCGGCCTGATGGCGGCGGCAGCACCTGCCTCGTCCTTGCGAGATCGGCATTGGCATGTGGTGAGCATCGTCGTGGGCTCTGGCGCCGTCGCCGCGATCCAGGTGGGGAAGGCTGCGATCGCCACGCCCATGCTGCAAAAGGATCTGGGCCTTGACCTCGCCGCTGCCGGCTGGCTGACCGGGATCATCGCTGTTCTCGGCCTGTTGGGCGGTATCCCTGCCGGCTCCCTCGTCGCCCGCGCCGGAGATCGGCGAAGTCTCATTCTCGGCCTCGGGCTGCTCATCCTTGGCGCCATCATCGGCGCGCTCGCAACCGACTATGCGGTGCTTCTCGCATCGCGCATCGTAGAAGGCTCAGGATTTCTTCTGATCATTGTTGCGGGTCCGGCGATCCTGAACAGAGCAGTCCCGTCCGGGCAACAGGACGTTCCGCTTGCCCTGTGGAGCTGCTTCATGCCGGCCGGCATTGCGCTCGCGATGCTCGTCGGAACGTTCTTCAGCGACTGGCGCGCACTGTGGTGGGGCAGCGCCGGTCCTGCAGCGATCGCCATCGTGGCCGCGTGGATGAGTATTCCGGCCGCTCCGAAGCGCACCCCGGCATCGTGGCGACGGACGATGTCCGATGCCGTGTACGTGGCGGCAAGCAAAGGCCCGCTTCTGCTGGCCGGATGTTTTGTCCTCTACAGCCTGATGTTCTTCGCGCTGTTCAGCTTCCTCCCGGTGCTGCTGATGGAACGGATGAACATCCCCCATGGCACGGCCGGCATGCTCAGTGCCCTCGCCACCGCAAGCAACATCATCGGCAATGTCGCTGCCGGCTACCTGCTCGCGCGCGGTGCCCGGCGTTCAGTGCTGATCTTCGCGGCCTGTCTGGCCATGGGCTTTTCAGCTCCTGGCATCTTCCTGCAGATCTTCGGCGATACGCCCACGCTTCTGCTGTGCATCCTGTTCGCTGCGGTCGGTGGCCTGATGCCGGCCGTCCTGATCTCATCGATCCCCTTGCTCGCGCCATCCGCCGCACTCATTCCTGTGGTCACCGGACTGGTGATGCAGGGCAGCAATCTCGGCCAGGTGGCCGGACCTGTCGCGGTCGGAAGTGCCGTTGAGGCCTATGGGTGGACAGCCGCACTGGCCATCATCCTGATCGCCGCGCTGCTTGCCGCCATCATCGCCGCATCCGCCCGCTTCGATGACGCCCCAGCCCGCTGAGATTCTACTGTCCCAACATCCCGGCAAGCCGCACCAGCTCCGCCTCGAGATCGCGCTCCACATCCACTGCCCGGATGTCGAGCACCCGATAGTCGCGCGCCTCGAGCCAAGTCCGCCGTCCCGCGCGATCGGCCGCAATCGCCTCCCCCTCGCCCGGGTTCACCAGCTCGATCGCGATCCGGTGCGGGAATGAGACGAAGTCGGGGATGTGGCGCCCCACGGGAGTCTGCCGCTTGAACCCACCTGCGAAGCGGCGATCACGCGTCAGCGCCTGCCAGAGCAGGCGTTCGGCGTCGGTCGGGTTGCGGCGGAGCAGGCGGGCAAGGCCGCGCACGGTCGAGCCGCTGTCCGGCACGCCGCCGCCCTGCCCGTGCTCGGCCAGCAGCGCGCGCAGGCGCGTGGCCTGCTCGCCATCGAGCACGCCGCCCTTGGCCGGACCCTTGCGCCCCTCGGCGATCGCCATGATCACGCCGTGCAGCGTGTGCATATCCTGCTTGGTCGGCTCCATCCGGGTGAAGATGTTGCGCAGGTTCACCAGCATGGTGTCGCGCTTCTCGGCCGGGCGCAGGAATTCGACCTTGTCGAGCTCGCGCACGAGATTGTCGAAGAAGGCCTGCATCTGGTGCTGCGAGGCGCGCTCGGAGCGCTCCGGCATGGCGTGCGGCAGTTCGCCCGACGTCGCGCGCTTGAACCATTCGTAGCCGACCAGCAGCACGGCCTGGGCGAGGTTGAGCGAGGCGAAGCCCGGATTGACCGGAAAGGTGATGATGCGGTTGGAGAGCCCGACCTCCTCGTTGGTCAGACCCCAGCGCTCGCGGCCGAACAGGATGCCGGCCCTGCCGCCGGTCGCGACGTGACCTGCGATCTCGGCCGCTGCGGCCTCCGGCCCGACCACGGGCTTGGCTTGGTCGTGGGGGCGTGCGGTGGTGGCGAACAGGAGGTCGAGGTCGGCAACCGCCTGCTCGACCGTGTCGAACAGCTGCGCCTTCTCCAGGATATGGTCCGCACCGGCCGCGGCGCGCTGGGCCGCGATGTTGGGCCAGCCGTCCCGGGGATTGACGATGCGCATCCGGTCGAGGGCGAAGTTGCCCATGGCGCGCGCGGCCATGCCGATATTCTCGCCGAGCTGCGGCTCGACCAGGATCACGATGGGACCGTCGAGGGAAAGGCCCGCTTTGCTCTTGTCAGTCCCCGACATCTGCTTTCGCTTCCACTCTTCGTCTCAAGGCCTTGGCAAGGCCGCCTTAGGAATTGATTCAAGCGGCCCCCACGACCGGGCCGCCTCGCGGTCTGTCGTTTGCCTGTCCTGACAAAATTCTCAAGGGAAATAACGACTTGGATTCGACTTTGAATCTCGCCCGAAACGGGCCCGAAGGCCGGGCCGAGGGCCGGCCGGCCGCTTCCCGCCTGCGCAAGCTGGATGAGCTAAAAGTGCATAATCCCTTGGCTTTCGCCCGCTGCTATCAGGTGCTAAGAGGCGGCGGATATTCCCGTGGCGCGCCGAAAGCGCCGTTCCCAAGAGGCTTCCCCGATCATGGCAAAAATCAAGGTATCCAATCCCGTCGTCGAGCTCGATGGCGACGAGATGACCCGGATCATCTGGCAGTACATCAAGGACAAGCTGATCACCCCGTTCCTCGATGTCGAGCTGCTCTATTTCGACCTGGGCATGGAATACCGCGACCACACCAACGATCAGGTGACGATCGACGCCGCCGAGGCGATCAAGAAGGTCGGCGTCGGCGTCAAATGCGCCACCATCACCCCGGATGAAGCCCGGGTGAAGGAGTTCAATCTCAAGCAGATGTGGAAGTCGCCGAACGGCACCATCCGCAACATTCTCGGCGGGGTGATCTTCCGCGAGCCGATCATCTGCAAGAACGTGCCGCGCCTGGTTCCCGGCTGGACCAAGCCGATCATCATCGGCCGCCACGCCTATGGCGACCAGTACCGCGCCACCGACATCAAGTTCCCGGGCAAGGGCACCCTCTCGCTGAAGTTCGTCGGCGAGGACGGCACCGTGATCGAGAAGGAAGTGTTCAAGGCGCCCGGCGCCGGCGTCGCGATGGAGATGTACAATCTCGACGATTCCATCATCGACTTCGCCCGCGCTTCGTTCAATTACGGCCTGCTGCGCAATTACCCGGTGTACCTGTCGACCAAGAACACCATTCTCAAGGTCTATGACGGGCGCTTCAAGGACATCTTCCAGGAGATCTTCGACAAGGAGTTCAAGAAGGAGTTCGACGCCAAGGGCCTGACCTACGAGCACCGCCTGATCGACGACATGGTGGCCTCGGCGCTGAAATGGTCCGGCGGCTATGTCTGGGCCTGCAAGAACTACGACGGCGACGTGCAGTCCGACACGGTCGCGCAGGGCTACGGCTCGCTCGGCCTGATGACCTCGGTGCTGCTCACCCCCGACGGCAAGACTGTCGAGGCGGAAGCTGCCCACGGCACCGTGACCCGCCATTACCGCGAGCACCAGAAGGGCAAGGAGACCTCGACCAACTCGATCGCCTCGATCTTCGCCTGGACGAGAGGCCTGTCGCACCGCGCCAAGCTCGACAACAACCCCGAGCTCGCCAAGTTCGCGGCCACGCTGGAGAAGGTCTGCGTCGACACCGTCGAGGCTGGCTACATGACCAAGGACCTCGCGCTCCTCGTCGGCGCCGACCAGCGCTGGCTCTCGACCACCGGCTTCCTCGACAAGGTCGCCGAGAACCTGACGAAAGAGCTGGCGGCGTAAGCTGTCCGCAATTTCGCCCGACTGGGCCAGACATGATCAAGGGCCGCGCCAAAGCGCGGCCCTTTTTCAATTCTGTGGCCCTCGCGCGGAGATGCGACCATGCCGATCACACTATGCCGGGCCGAACTGGGAGCTTGCCGACGGCAGCGCGGTGACGGGTAAAGCCGCCGGCAATGCGCCGGGCGCGACCGCAGCCGACATTCCCTGGCTGAAACTAGACGTCACCTCGCATCGCGGCAGCGGCGCACTCACGCCCGTGACCACGGTCCAGCGCATCAACACCCATTGCGGCAAGCTCGACGGTGCCTGCGACAAGGCCGGCGAGTTCAGGAGCGCGCCCTACTCCGCCGACTACGTCTTCATGAACAAGGGCTGAGCGTTCAGCAGTCCGGTAGACATTGAGCTAAGCGCCCGCCATCGCTTTTTCGATCGCGCTCAGGGCCTCGGACGCCTTGGCGCCATCGGGGCCGCCGGCCTGGGCCATGTCGGGCCGGCCGCCGCCGCCCTTGCCGCCGAGCGCCTCGGAGGCGATGCGCACGAGATTCACGGCATTAAAGCGCGCGGTGAGGTCCTGCGTGACGCCGACCACGATTCCGGCCTTGCCGTCCCCGGTGACGCCGACGATGGCGACGACGCCCGAGCCGATCTGCTTCTTGCCGTCGTCGGCGAGGCTCTTGAGATCCTTCATCTCGATGCCTTCGACCGCGCGCGCCATCAGCTTGACGCCGCCGGCCTCGCGCACGCCCGACGCTGCGCCGTTGCCGGCGGAGGCGCCACCGCCCATTGCGAGCTTCTTGCGGGCATCGGAGAGTTCGCGCTCGAGCTTCTTGCGCTCCTCCATCAGCGCCGAGATGCGCGCCGGCACGTCGTCGAGCGAGGTGCGCAGCTCGTTCGCCGCGATCTTCGCCAGCGCCATGGTGTCGTTGGCATGTTTTCGCGCGTAGTTGCCCGTCAGCGCCTCGATCCGGCGCACGCCGGAGGCGACCGCGCTCTCGCTCGTGACCGTGATCAGGCCGATATCGCCGGTGCGCTTCACATGGGTGCCGCCGCAGAGCTCGACCGACCAGCCGAGCGCGTTGGCGCCGCGCTCGCGCGCGGTCCTGCCCATCGAGACGACGCGGACCTCGTCGCCATACTTCTCGCCGAACAGCGCGCGCGCGCCAGCCTCGCGGGCCTCGTCGACGCCCATGACGCGCGTGGTGACCTCGTCGTTCTCCAACACCACGTCGTTGGCGATGTCCTCGACCCGGGCGAGCTCCTCAGCCGTGATCGGCTTCGGATGCACGAAGTCGAAGCGCAGCCGGTCCGGCGCGACCATCGAGCCGCGCTGGGCAATGTGATCGCCGAGCACCTGGCGCAGCGCCTCGTGGATGATGTGGGTCGCCGAGTGATGGGCGCGGATGGTCGAGCGCCTGGAATGATCGACCTCGAGCTGCAGCGCCGTGCCGAGCTTCACTTCGCCACTCTCGACCGTGCCGATATGGACGAAGAGATCGCCGAGCTTCTTCTGCGTATCGGTGACGCGAACCTTGATGCTGCCCTCGCCCGAGAGCACGCCGGTGTCGCCGACCTGGCCGCCGGACTCCGCATAGAACGGCGTCTGGTTCAGCACGATCGCGCCCGTCTCGCCGGCCTTGAGGCTCGTCACCTCGGCGCCGTCCTTGACCAGCGCCGAGACCACGCCCTCGGCGCTCTCGGTCTCGTAACCCAGGAATTCGGTGGCGCCGAGCTTCTCGCGCAGCGGGAACCAGATCGCCTCGGAGGCGGCCTCACCCGAGCCCTTCCAGGACTCGCGCGCCTTGGCCTTCTGGCGCTCCATCGCGTCGGTGAACGCCGCCTGGTCGACGCCGATGCCGCGCGACTTCAGCGCGTCCTGCGTCAGGTCGAGCGGGAAACCGTAGGTATCGTACAGCGTGAAGGCGACGTCGCCGTCGAACATGTCGCCCTTCTTCAAGGACGCGCTCTTCTCGTCGAGGATGGCCAAGCCGCGCGAGAGAGTCTTGCGGAAGCGGGTCTCTTCCAGCCGCAGCGTTTCCTCGATCAGCTTTTCCGCGCGCATCAATTCCGGATAGGCCTGGCCCATCTCGCGCACCAGCGCCCAGACCAGCCGGTGCATCAGCGGCTCCTTGGCACCCAAGAGCTGCGCATGGCGCATCGCCCGGCGCATGATCCGGCGCAGCACATAGCCGCGGCCCTCGTTCGAGGGCAGCACGCCGTCCGAGACCAGGAAGGCGGACGAGCGCAAGTGATCGGCGATGACGCGGAACGAGCCGACGTTCTGCTCGTTCGGTCCGCTGCCGAGCGCGGACGAGGTCGCGTCGATCAGGTTCTTGAACAGGTCGGTCTCGAACACGCTCTCGACGCCCTGGAGGATGCAGGCCATGCGCTCCAGGCCCATGCCGGTGTCGATCGAGGGACGCGGCAGATTAACGCGCTCCTCCTTCGTCACCTGCTCGTATTGCATGAACACGAGATTCCAGAATTCGAGGAAGCGGTCGCCGTCCTCTTCCGGCGATCCCGGAGGACCGCCCCAGATGTGCTCGCCGCGGTCGATGAAGATCTCCGAGCACGGGCCGCACGGCCCGGTGTCGCCCATCGCCCAGAAATTGTCCGAGGTCGGGATGCGGATGATGCGGTCGTCGGAGAAGCCGGCGATCTTCTTCCACAGGCCGGCCGCCTCGTCGTCGGTGTGGTAGACGGTGACGAGCAGCTTGTCCTTCTTCAGCCCGAACTCGCTCGTGATCAGCTTCCAGGCGAGCTCGATCGCGCGCTCCTTGAAGTAATCGCCGAACGAGAAATTGCCGAGCATCTCGAAGAAGGTGAGATGGCGCGCGGTGTAGCCGACATTGTCGAGGTCGTTGTGCTTGCCGCCGGCGCGCACGCATTTCTGCGAGGTGGTGGCGCGCTGATAGGGCCGCTTCTCGACGCCGGTGAAGACGTTCTTGAACTGCACCATGCCGGCATTGGTGAACATCAACGTCGGGTCGTTGCGCGGCACGAGTGGCGAGGACGGCACGATCTCGTGGCCGTTCTCGGCAAAGAAGTTCAGAAAGGTCGACCTGATCTCGTTGACGCCGCTCATGTTCATCCAATCGGGTATGCTTGGGCCCGCTTTTCGCGGTCCAAACCGGACCGTTAAGGCTGATATCTGCGGGCCAAAGCGCTTTTAGACAAGGCCAGCTTCGCTGTCCAGAAACTGTGCAAGGAGATCAGAGGGTTGCCGCGACCGCGCAATCTCGTTGGATAGGGCGTGCGAACGCGTTGACAGGCTTGGCTCCCCTGTGGTCTCTACCCATCTGTATCGTACGGCCACGTCGGGAGAGACCGGCACCTGGTAGCCGGCGCCGAAGGAGCAACCGCCCCGGAAACTCTCAGGCAAAAGGACCGCGTGGCTTTGACAGCATCTGGAAAGAGGCGCCGACGGGTGTAGGCTCGGACAGCGTCCGCCGACGGGATAATACTCTCAGGCACAGCGACAGATGGGGCTTCGACTGGTGTCCATCGGGGAATCCTCCCCGGGGAACCGCCGAGGGCCCTCAAGATGCTAGCGCACGACCAAGACTCCCTGAAACGCACCCCCCTCTACGACCTCCATGTGTCCCTGGGCGGCAAGATGGTGCCGTTCGCGGGCTATGACATGCCCGTGCAGTACCCCGCGGGCGTCTTGAAGGAGCACCTCCATACCCGCACCAAAGCGGGCCTGTTCGACGTCTCCCACATGGGCCAGCTCGCGCTCCGGCCGAAATCCGGCAATGTGGAGGACGCCGCCCGCGCGCTGGAGCGGCTGGTGCCGCAGGATATCGTGGCGATCGCCGCAGGGCGGCAGCGCTACGCCCAGTTCACCAATGACGACGGCGGCATTCTCGACGACCTGATGGTCGCCAATTTCGGCGATCACCTGTTCCTGGTCGTCAACGCCGCCTGCAAGGCCGAGGACGAGGCGCATCTGCGCGCGAGCCTGTCCGACGCCTGCATCATCGACACGCTCGCAGACCGCGCGCTGATCGCGTTGCAGGGCCCGAAGGCGGAAGCGGCGCTGGCGAAATTCTGTGCAGACGCGCCGGCCATGAAATTCATGGATGCCGGCCCGCATGAGGTCGCCGGCATCAAGTGCTTCGTCTCGCGCTCCGGCTACACCGGCGAGGACGGCTTCGAGATCTCGGTTCCATCAGGCGATGCCGAACGCCTCGCAAAAATGCTGCTGGAAAATCCCGACGTGCTCCCGATTGGCCTCGGGGCCCGCGACAGCCTGCGGCTGGAAGCCGGGCTCTGCCTGTACGGCCACGACATCGACACCACGACCACGCCGGTCGAGGCCGCGCTGGAATGGTCGGTGCAGAAAAGCCGCCGCAGCGGCGGTGCGCGCACCGGCGGTTTCCCCGGCGCCGCGAAAATCCTCGCGCATTTCGATGGCGGCGCATCCCGCCGCCGCGTCGGCTTGCGCGCCGAAGGCCGCGCGCCGGTGCGCGAGGGCGCGCTGCTGTTTGCGAATGACGCGGCCGGCGAGCCGATCGGACAAGTCACCTCGGGCGGTTTCGGCCCGAGCCTGAATGCGCCGGTTGCGATGGGCTACGTGCCCACGAATCTGAGCGCGCTTGGCACAAAGCTCTTCGCCGAGGTGCGCGGCCAGCGACTGCCCTTACAGGTGGCCGCCATGCCCTTCGTGAAAAACACCTACAAACGCTGAGGATTCGAAATGACCACGACGCTGTACACCTCTGATCACGAATGGCTGGCGATCGACGGCGATGTCGCCACCGTCGGCATCACCGATTACGCCCAGCAGCAGCTCGGCGACGTCGTGTTCGTCGAGCTGCCCAAGGTCGGCCGCGCGCTGAAGAAGGCGGAGGCCGCCGCGGTCGTCGAATCCGTCAAGGCGGCCTCCGACGTCTACGCGCCGATCTCTGGCGAAGTGCTCGAGACCAACGCCGAGCTCGTGGCCGAGCCGGCGCTGGTGAACTCGGATGCACAAGGCAAGGCGTGGTTCTTCAAGGTCAAGATGGCCGACAGAAGCGAGCTCGGCGGCCTCATGGATGAAGCCGCCTACAAGGCGCATACGGCTTAAGCACGATGGAGCAAGCGATGACCGCGCACCGCAAGACCAACGGCGACGCCGCCGCCAGTTTCGTTCGCCGTCACATCGGCCCATCGGCGCGCGATGTCACCGCCATGCTTGAAACAGTCAGTGCCAAGAGCGTCGATGCGCTGATCGCGGAAACGCTGCCGGCCTCCATCCGGCAGGCCGCCCCGCTCGATCTCGGCAAGCCGCTCAGCGAGACCGAGGCGATCGCGCACATGGCCGAGCTCGCTGGCCAGAATCAGGTCTTCACCTCGCTGATCGGCCAGGGCTATTCAGGCACCATCCTGCCTGCGGTGTTCCAGCGCAACATCCTGGAGAACCCGGCCTGGTACACGGCCTATACGCCCTACCAGCCGGAGATCAGCCAGGGCCGGCTGGAAGCGCTGCTCAACTTCCAGACCATGATCTGCGACCTCACCGGGCTCGACGTCGCCAACGCCTCGCTGCTCGATGAAGCCACCGCGGCGGCCGAAGCCATGGCGCTCGCCGAGCGCCACTCGCAGGTGAAGGCAAAAGCCTTCTTCGTCGACAAGGACGTGCATCCGCAGACGCTGGCGGTCATGCGCACCCGCGCCGAGCCGCTGGGGTGGACTCTGGTCGTCGGCGATCCCCTCACCGATCTCGACAAGTCAGACGTGCTCGGCGCGCTGCTGCAATATCCGGGCTCTTCGGGCGCGTTGCGCGACCTCAGGCCTGCGATCGCCGCGCTGAAGACCAAGGGCGCACTTGCGATCGTCGCCGCGGACCTCCTGGCGCTGACGCTGCTCGCCTCGCCCGGCGAGCTCGGGGCCGACATCGCCATCGGCTCGGCGCAGCGCTTCGGCGTGCCAATGGGCTATGGCGGCCCGCACGCGGCCTATATGGCGGTGCGCGATGCGCTGAAGCGCTCGCTGCCCGGCCGCATCGTCGGCCTCTCCGTCGATTCCCGCGGAATGCCGGCCTATCGCCTCGCGCTGCAGACTCGCGAGCAGCACATCCGCCGCGAGAAGGCGACCTCCAACATCTGCACCGCGCAGGTGCTGCTCGCCGTGATCGCCTCGATGTATGCGGTCTATCACGGCCCCGAGGGCCTCACGCAGATCGCGCGCAACGTCCACCGCCGCACCGCCGTGCTCGCGACCGGCCTGCGCAAGCTCGGCTTCGCGCCGCAATCGGACAGCTTCTTTGACACGCTGAGCGTCGATGCCGGCGGCAAGCGCGCCGAGATCGTCGCGCGGGCAGCAAGCGAGAAGATCAATCTCGGCGTCAGCGATACGGCTCTTCGCATCGCGCTCGACGAGACCACGACGCCTGCGACGATTGAAGCGGTCTGGCGCGCCTTCGGCGGCAAGCTTGCCTATGCCGAGATCGACGCCGAGACGCGCGAGGCGCTGCCGGACGAATTGAAGCGCGCTACGGCCTTCCTGACCCATCCCGTCTTCCATGCGCATCGCTCGGAAACCGAGATGCTGCGCTACATGCGCAAGCTCAGTGATCGCGACCTCGCGCTCGACCGCGCCATGATCCCGCTTGGATCCTGCACCATGAAGCTGAACGCGACCACCGAGATGATGCCGCTGACCTGGCCGGAATTCGGCTCGCTGCATCCGTTCGCCCCGCGCGAGCAAGCTCAAGGCTATCACGCGCTGTTCGCACGCCTGGAGAAATGGCTCTGCGACATCACCGGCTATGACGCGATCTCGCTGCAGCCGAACTCGGGCGCGCAGGGCGAATATGCCGGGCTGCTCGCGATCCGCGGCTATCATGCCGCGCGCGGACAGGGCCATCGCAAGATCTGCCTGATCCCCTCCTCCGCCCACGGCACCAATCCGGCCTCGGCCGCGATGGTCGGCATGGACGTGGTGGTGGTGTCTTGCGAGAAGAACGGCGACGTCGACGTCAATGATCTCCGCGCCAAGGCGGAGAAGCACGCGAACGACCTCGCAGCTGTCATGATCACCTATCCCTCGACCCACGGCGTGTTCGAGGAGCACATCCGCGAGATCTGCGACATCGTGCACGGCCATGGCGGCCAGGTGTATCTCGACGGCGCCAACCTCAATGCGCAGGTCGGCCTTTCCAGGCCCGGCGATTACGGCGCCGACGTCAGCCATCTCAACCTGCACAAGACCTTCTGCATCCCGCATGGCGGCGGCGGCCCCGGCATGGGCCCGATCGGCGTCAAGGCGCATCTCGCCCCGTTCCTCCCCGGCCACCCCGCGACGAAGGCAGACGCGCCGGTCGGTCCGGTCTCGGCCGCGCCGTTCGGTTCGGCGTCGATCCTTACCATCTCCTACATCTACATCCTGATGATGGGCGGTGAAGGCCTGAAGCGCGCCACCGAGATCGCGATCCTCAACGCCAATTACATCGCAGCGCGCCTCGATCCGCATTTCCCGGTGCTCTACAAGAACGAGAAGGGACGCGTCGCGCATGAGTGCATCGTCGATCCGCGTCCGCTGAAGACGACGAGTGGCGTCACCGTCGACGACATCGCAAAGCGCCTGATCGATTACGGCTTCCACGCCCCGACCATGAGCTTCCCGGTACCGGGCACGCTGATGATCGAGCCGACCGAATCGGAATCCAAGGCCGAGCTGGATCGTTTTTGCGACGCCATGATCGCGATCCGCAAGGAAATCGCCGAGGTCGAGGCCGGTCGCTTTGAGATCGCAGCCTCGCCCTTGCGCCACGCCCCGCACACCGTGCACGACATCGCCGACGACGATTGGAAGCGCGCCTACACCCGCACGGAGGGTTGCTTCCCCGACGGCGTCTCGCGCTCCGACAAATATTGGTGCCCCGTCGGCCGCGTCGACAACGTCTATGGCGACCGCAACCTCGTGTGCTCCTGCCCGCCGGTGAGCGATTACGCAGAAGCTGCGGAGTAGGATGTGTAGGGTGGGTTAGCCTCGCGGCTGCGCAAAGCGCAGTCCGCGACGCGTAACCCACCACTTCTGCGTCCGCTGAACCGAACGGTGGTGGATTACGCCTTCGGCCCTACGGCACTGCGTGCGCCGCTAGGGCGCAATCAACAACCGGCGCTCGCCATCCCACCGCCAAAGCCGTTCATTGGTGAGCAGCGTGCCGCCCCACCAACGTCGAATCGGATTGTGGCGACGGAAATCTTCGCGGCCTTCCAGAACCGCTTTGCCAAATTCAGTCAGCGACAACCGGCTCCGACGATAGGCGGCGTTGCGACCTCGCGCATCGTGCGGGGCGAGCGTCGCGAGTTTCGGATCGAGACCTGCGACCGCCGGCATCGGGCCCGACGCAAGCCCTTCGAGCAACGGACCCAGCTCCCACTGGTCGAACACGCGCGTTTCGAGCAGCCCGCCCGGCTGAAACAGTTCTTTTGTACGGTTGTGCCCCCTTGCAATCAGCTCGATAAGCCGCGCCTCCGTCGCGCCCAATCCGGTGATTGGTGACGGCAGTTCAGCTAGCAACGCTTCCAGAGCCGGCTTCAGGAAAGGTAGCCTGGGTAAATCCCTTGTCAGCAACCCGAAGCAAAGTTCAGGCGTCGGCGCCCGATACGCCTCCCAGGCCATGTTGGCTATCTCGAAGTCGCACTCTGCGATCTCCGATTCCCGCACCGTACGATCGCGAAGTTGCGGGCCGTCCGCTTCGCGCAGATCGAAATTGACCCGTCGCAGTCTAAGACAATGGGTGATCGATGGATGGGACCGCAAATAGTCCAGCATCCAGATGAGTTGCAATTGACTGTTAGGCTCAGGGTCGAACCACAGCTCGATGAACTCGACGCCATAGGTCTCGCAAAACCAAACCAGGCCAGTCTCCTTGTGCGCGAGACCGGTCTGAGGCAACCGGCCAACAAGATCGGACCACCGCACCTCCGGATCGCCCCTGTAATAGCCTCCCGTAAGATAGTCCTCGAGGTGGTGCGACGTAGGCAACGGCCCCCAAACGAACCGAAAGATCAACGGGACGACCATGTCAGCACGACCAGCATAGGTGAGACCAACGCCGGACGAACTAGTCAGAATCACACGCTTCATCGTCGACGCGCCCTTGTTCACCGGCAGCATCAGGCCGGTACAATAGTCAAGCAGTGGCCTCATCCGCGCTGCCGGACCGATAACACTTCTCGCGGCGCGGCCGAGTGACTCAGTAAGACTAGTCCATCCTACGAAGCTGACCTAGGGCGCAACCAGCAATCGGCTTTCGCGATCCCACCGCCACAGCCGTTCGTTGGTCAACTCGGTCCCACCCCACCATCGTTTAATGGCATTGTGCCGCCACATATCGTCTTCGCGGGCGAGAAGTGAACGCCCGAGTTCAGTCAGCGTGAGCCTCCACTCACTCCTGCCGAAGTAACGATCCTCATTGTCGAACGCCGGATCGCCCAATAAGAGCGACGGCGCCGAATACGCCCCCAGCTCGAGCAAAGCGTCACGCGCGTCGTTTTCGCCGAATACATCGCGAAGCCATCTCGCGTGTTGGACGAGCCTTGGGTCGGTTTGCCCGTCGTTCACAGAATCCAGCAGATCCATTTCAGTTGCACCGAGTCCCGTCACGCTGTCCGGAAGCTCTTCGAGCACCGCGATTAGCGCCGATCGAAGTCTCGGCAGGAGCATCAGATCCGTCATGAGCAGATCGAAACAGGATTCTGGCGTTTCAGCCCGATAGGCCCGCCAGGCGCGGCTTGCCGTCACCAAATGGTTCTCGGTCACCTTGAAGGCCGGCAGCTTCCATTTTGCGACAGACTCCGGGGTATTGTTGGCAATAGTATCGTCCGCATGCACCAGGCTCAGCTTGCTCGTGATCTCCCTGTGAGGACGAATCAGGTCCAGCAGCCAGACGAGCACAAGTTGATCATTGGGCCGAGCATCCACCCATATTTCAATTGAGTCGAACTTCTCGCACAGCTCGAACAAACCAATATCGCGCGTGCCGAAGCCGTCGAGTGCACCGCGACAAACGTCATCGAGCCAATGATCGCCGGGATTGCGGTGCTTTTCCGATCGGCGCTCCAGGCCCCTCAAGAGTTGCTCGTCGGAAGGCAGTTCCCCCAAGACGAACCGCGGATAGAACCCGAGCGCGACGTTCGCAACGCCGGACTGGCGAAGTGTGTCCTCCGCACGATCGTTCGTTGCCAGGATCAAATGTGACACGATTGCCTCTCGAAATGATACAATACAAGAACACTCTGAGCGAAGAGTTACGCACTAATCAGGCGCGATGAGTGAGAGGGCCTCGGGGTCCCACTGCCACAGCCGGTCGTTGGTCAGATGGATGCCGCCCCACCAGCGATCGATTCGGTTATGGCGGCAAAAGTTTTCATCGCCGCCAAGCACCGCTTTGCCGAACGCGGTGAGCGACAAGCGGGATTGCTTGTACCGCTGGAGGCGGCTCGAATCGTCGTGCATCTCCAGGGAAAACGGGCCTTCGTCCAGTCCAGCGACCGCTGCCCTCTCGCATCGTGCTAGTCCATCAAGCAGGGCGCCAACTTCCCAGTAATCGAAGACGCGACGCTCGTTGGGCTTCTGATATCCCGGGAACACATCAAAGGGCTGCACCTCGCCCGGCGCGATCAATTCCAGAATCCGCGTTTCCGTGGCCCCAAGGCCGCTGGTCACGTTGGGAAGCTCTTCGAGCAGATCAACGACGCAACGCTCGAGCTGCGGAAGCAGGCGCAAATCCGTTTCGAGGAGATCGAACCAGGCCTGCGGCGTCGGCGCACGGTAAGCTCGCCAGGCGCGACCAGCCAGTTCAAGGTGATCTTTCGTGAGCTTGACAATCGGTGGGTTCAGCTTCGCCAGTTGCGTTGGCGCGACATCGCCTACGGCAAGGTCCAGGTGACGTATCGCGAGCTTGGACAATGCCGCTTCCTCGATGCCGCAATGGTCGAGTAGCCAGAGCAGAAGTAATTGTGCGTTCGGCTCTGGCCCCATCCATAGTTCGGCCGAGCCACATTCGGACAACAGATCAATCAGTCCGCGCCCCTTCACCCCAGACCTTTCCAGGCGCCAAACCGGCGTGTCGTCGAGCCAGTGCAGGCCGTTCGGCTGAGCCACGCGCGGGGAGAAGAATGCCTGGCATTCCGTTTGCGTGGGCGGCGGTCCCCAGACCAAGCGACGCTCGATCGCAAGGACGAGGTCGGCAAGGCCGGCCCGCTGTATCGCGCCGGCGGCGGACGAATCTGTTGTCACAATGAGCCGCGTCACGTCAGCCTCTCAGGGCATCGTCAGGACAGGGCCGGAGCGCCACAGCCGATCGTTGGTCAGATGCGTGCCACCCCACCAACGATCGATCGGATTGTAACGGCTGAAGTCGTCATGGCCCGCCAGGACAGCCTTCCCGAACTCGGTCAGCGAAAGGCGGCTGCGCAGATAGACTTCATGCCGAGCCCTCAAATTCTTAGGGTCGATCGTGCGCAGTTCGTCGCCCAAGCCGGCCACGGCCGGCCTCGGGCCGAGCGCTAGCCCCTCAAGCAACGAGCCCAACTCAAATTCTCCGAACACATAGGTACGCCGCTGCGAGCGCAGGTGAAACAACCCGTTCGTGTTGGCAAACCCTCTGGCAAGCATCTCAAGCAATCGCGTCTCGGTCGCACCAAGCCCGGTCCTGGGTGACGGCAGTTCCGCCAGCAGATCGAGCAAAACCGGCCGCAGCATCAGCAAGGCACTCAGATCGCGGTGAAGCAAATCCATGCAAGCCTCAGGCGTCCGCGCGCGATAGGCCGACCACGCCAACTTGGCAGTCTCGAACTCCTCCGCAGCAACGTCCATAACAGGAATATGGGGCTCGCCCTTGGCGAAATCATAATCGGGACTGAAAAACAGATCGGAGTCCAGCAATCGCAGCCCGAGCTTCTGCGCTAGCGCAGGATAGCTGCTGAGGTGATCGAGCAACCAGACCAGTTGCAATTGGTCGCGCGGAGTCGCTCCGAACCAGAGTTCGATCTCGTCATACGGCTCGCAAAATTCGGCCAGCGACAATTTGCGGCCCTTGGCGCCGCGGGACCAGCGGACCCAATCCGACCAATGTTCGGCATGGCCTAGCTCTGCGGTTTGGGCAGCCAAATAAGCTGAGAGCTTTTCCGCCGGCGGGAGCGGCCCCCACTCAAATTGAAAATGGAAAGGTATGACGATCTCGGCCAACCCCGATCGACCGAGATCACTCCCGCCGCCCCAGCCAGTCAAGATCAGCCGCTTCATCGCACCACCTGATCAACGCGACGCAAAACGAAACGGGCACCGAAGACGTCGGCAACTCAACGTCCTCAGTGCCCGCTCCTCGCGAAAAATTTTCGCGTTAGGTCTTACTCGTCCGCCGGCTCCTCGCCGTCGGCGTCGCGCTCCGGCGTGCCGGCCAGAATCTGCTCGGCGATCAAACCGGAATTCTGGCGGATCGCGGTCTCGATCTTGGCGGTGATGTCGGGGTTGCCCTTGAGGAACGCTTTGGCGTTCTCGCGGCCCTGGCCGAGGCGCTGGCTGTCATAGGAGAACCAGGCGCCGGACTTCTCGACGATACCGGCCTTGACGCCGAGATCGAGGATCTCGCCCATCTTGGAGACGCCCTCGCCGTACATGATGTCGAACTCGACCTGCTTGAAGGGCGGGGCCAGCTTGTTCTTGACCACCTTGACGCGCGTGGTGTTGCCGACCACCTCGTCGCGCTCCTTGATCGCGCCGATGCGGCGGATGTCGAGGCGGACGGAGGCGTAGAATTTCAGCGCATTGCCGCCGGTGGTGGTTTCCGGCGAGCCGTACATCACGCCGATCTTCATGCGGATCTGGTTGATGAAGATCACCATGGTGTTGGACTTGTTGATGGAGGCCGTCAGCTTGCGCAGCGCCTGGCTCATCAGACGGGCCTGCAAGCCCGGCAGCGCATCGCCCATCTCGCCCTCGAGCTCGGCCTTCGGCACCAGCGCCGCCACCGAATCGACCACGAGAACATCGACCGCGCCCGAGCGCACCAGGGTGTCGCAGATCTCCAGGGCCTGCTCGCCGGTGTCGGGCTGCGAGATCAGGAGCTCGTCGATGTTGACGCCGAGCTTGCGGGCATAGACCGGATCGAGCGCGTGCTCGGCGTCGATGAAGGCGCAGATGCCGCCCTTCTTCTGCGCTTCCGCCACCGTATGCAGCGCCAGCGTGGTCTTGCCCGAGGATTCCGGCCCGTAGATCTCGACGATGCGTCCCTTGGGCAGGCCGCCGATGCCGAGCGCGATATCGAGCCCGAGCGAGCCGGAGGACACCGCCTCGATGTCCATGGAGCGATCGTTCTTGCCGAGCTTCATCACCGAGCCCTTGCCGAACTGCCGCTCGATCTGGGAGAGCGCGGCGGCCAGAGCTTTACTCTTGTCCATGGAGGATCCTTCGACGATACGCAGGGCAGTTGCGGACATTGGGTCGTGCTCCTTATGGCGAGGATTCGCGTGAGGGACAAACGGTTGCGAGGCAGCTCGGCGATAAAAGCAATGTACCCCATTTGTTCTCAGTTCGCAATATGTTCTTTTGCGGGTTTTCCCCTTTGCCCTAATTTCCCTCAGCAGTGTCAAAGCGGCGGCCTGTCCTGAACACATTCCCAGCCGGTTAGCGTCAGGCGCTCGGTACCGCGGAAACAATTCGGCTTCGTCAACAAGACGAAAGCCAAACCCGATGCGATGGAAATCAAAATGGCCCAGCCAATCCGCTTCAAGGGGAGAATTCTCTAACTGTTCTAATCTGTCTCTGCGGGTGTCCTAATTAGGACAGCCCCAAGGGTTTTTGTCTTGCCGACTGGACCAGAAGACCACAGAGCTGTTCGAAACAGCTTCATGAACCATGGCTGCGCGTCCGCGTTGCCGCGGCATGCATCGCCTATGGTATTTCGTGGCCTTCCTCGCCGTCACCGCAACCTCATTCGGTGCCCTGGTGGCAAGTTCCTGGGATGACCGGAGGCCGCCTCGTCTGGCGGCCTCTTTCGGTTGATAAATCAACCTCTGACAAACCAGCCATGCTGGATCGTCACGCTCCCCGCTTTGCTCTGCGTGCACAACTGAACAGACGCGGATCCATTTCTGGATCCTAATGCATCATCACCGCGCGGACCCTGGCCACTATCGGTGATGAGAACGCTGACCTCGCGCTCCCGCCTCCTCGCACGGAAAGAGCGCGCCATGTTGAAGCGACGACGTTTCAAGCAGCAACTGACCCTTCAGGACCGGCTGTCGGCATGGGTGAAGCAGGTCCGCGAGCAGGCATCCAAGCTACCTCCGGGCCGGAGCGGGACGCGCTGCTCAAGAAGGCGCGCCAGGCCGACGTTGCCAATCATCTGAACGATTGGGTCAAATCGCCGGGGCTGCAGCCGCCGGAATAGTCGCCTACGCCGGGTTCCTCGACGCGACCATGACCGGGATCAACGACGCGCGACCAGGGCGCCGTCATGTTTCCGTAATCCTACGGCACCGAACCTTTTCGCGGTCTCGGGCCTTCTGTGGGGATGGGACCGCAACTTTTGGGGATCTCTGGTCATGACGAACAACGACACGCACCACGATACGCTGAGGCAAAAGCCGCTGCTGGACGCCGCCCACGAGGAGATGGTGAAGTTCGAGCGCAAGGAAAACGAGTTCCGCAAGAAGGACCGCGAAGAGCGCGCCGCCGAGCTCCGTCTGCCGCTGAACGAGATCAAGGTTCATTAGGCACTGCCAGGACCGCCGTCCGGAGCGGGCCAGGCCCGCCCGCGATGCGGCACTCCGCTCTGTTCCTTGCCCGGAACCTCCGATCGGCATCGCCGGTCGGGGCGCCGCGACCGCGGATGCACCAGGTAGCTAAATACTACCAGCAACCCATTGGCGAAGCGATGAAATCGCCAGGACCCCTACTGTGCATGGGGTTGTTTTGCCACTTTTGAGAGGCAAGGCGCGCCGGCGCCTTCGATAGGACGGCCCAGCACGTCAGTTCCGTCTGCAGCAGCGCCTGCTAGAGCACCGCCAGCAGAACCAGGCCTATCACCAGCACGACGAAGCCAGCCGCCGTCGCGGCGGCGAATGACCGCTCTACGTTATCCATATGATGCCACCCCGTTTCCGGCGCGCCACGTTTCCCCCATGGCTGCGCCGAACGGATAAAATCTTGCCGACGGGTGTGTCCGCAGTGGTGCGGACGGATGTCGAAATTGGGACCGGTACGGGGCCAGTGTGCGGCCTTTCGATCGCGCACCTGCCGGCGGTCCGCCTGTCAGGCTTTCGTCAGCCAGCCGGCTAGCTCGCCCGGCTACCGGCCGGCGCGGGGCTCCCGCTCCTCCTGGGTCAGGCGCAGCGAGAAGGCGCGGATCGCGGGCGCCGCCAGCAGCACGACCGGCAGCATCGCAGCCCATGCGATCAGCCAGGACACCATCCAGTGCCGCACGAAGAGCATCGGGCTGCCGGCGGGAAAGCTGGCGATCCCCGCCGCGATCAGCGAGGTCAGCCCGGACTGGATGATGCCGAAGACGAAATGCGAGTAGCGGCGGGGAATGCCGAGCATGAGGCGCCCATGGTTGCTTGCCCGTGATCGGCAAGCAAGGCACATGCCGTCGAGCGGATCCGGCGCTTCGATTGGAACCGCGATGCGGGACCGCCGGATGCACCCCGGCCGGGCTCCAGGAACTTTGTTCATGGTCGGAGAACCACGGAGGCCGCGGGCGACATTTTTCTTGCCTGCGGAATATTGCGACGACCAACATGTTTGCAGGCACAAGGGTGAATCGTGGGAGGTGACCATGAATCACAGGGGCGTCGAGTTCACCATCGCCAAGACGGCGATTCCCGCAGTCTGGCAGTGGCAGTTCCGCATCGGCGACCGGATCAGGACCGGCAAGACCGAGACCCGGATCGACCTGCTGGCGATCCGGCGCGTGCAGCTGCGCATCGACCGCGAACTGAAGGCGATCGGGCGAAAGACGGCCTGAACCGTTTCGCCTTCTGCGTCATAGCGCGCGTCAGTCGGCGCTGGGCAGCCGACGCATGGTGAACTCGATATCGCCGCCGGGCAATTCGCGCCAGGTCTCGACCTCGCTCATATAGCCGGCCTTGGGGTAGCGGGCGAAGAAGGCCTGCGCCCGCTCCCGTGCCGCCGCCCGCGGCAGCGTGAAGGTCTCGCGCAGATAGCCATCGCCGGCGGACTGGCCGGGCTTGCCGGCCGCCTTGCGCCGGCGCGCCATCCGCTCGGCGAGATCCCGCGGACGATCGGCCATGTCCTGCCTTCCTCTGCGCACTACGCTACCGACAATGTAGGGCGCGGGCCGGATCAAGAGGAGTCCTTCCGAGGAGCATTGTGCCTCCCCGGAACGGGTCAGTTGGCGGCCGTCCCGCTCTTGGCCTTCTTCGGCGCACTGGTTGCGGCCGACGACGCCTTCGGCGCCGCCGGCTGCTTCGGATGTTCGGCACGCATGCCACCCCAGGGATCGCTGGACGCCTTGGTATCCGGAATCTTCTTCAGTGTTTCCTTGTAGGCCTTCTCACGTTCGGCCTCGATGGCCTTCTCCTCCGGCGACTTGCTCGGGGCATCCTGCATCAAATTGATGTTGGGCATTTGCGCGTAGGCAGGTCCCGCCAGCACGGCCAGCACCGCGGCCAAACGGAAAAGCTTCATCATTCACTCCTTAAGTCTTCCATGAGGCGCGGATCGCCCCGCGCCCTGTCATCCTCGTCAGCCCGGTCACGGACCGGTGGCCGCTAGTGCCGATCCGATCGGCATGATTTGGGCGTCTGCAGCCAATCGTCCCAGATCGGACCGCATTTGGTGCACCCGCTCAGCGCGAGACCGAGCAGGCCCATGCAAAAGACGAGGATACAGCGACGCAACATCATCCACCCCTACCCAAGCCAGGCATCATATCGGGCCAAGTCAGGCATTTTCAAGCCGAGGCGGCCGGCGCCAGACCGGGTGACTTTGCCTCGCCGATGCGCGCACAATGCGGCGAAACATCCGGCAACACAGGAGAGCGCGACAGCAATGCAAACGCAGCCAGAAGCCGAGTTCGGCCTCGCCGACGCCAGACGCATCCTCGGCGAGGTCTTTGCGCCCTGGGTCCAGGACCTCAACCTCGCGGTCGAGCGCATCGAGCATGTGCCGCCCGCAGACGTCCCGGATTGGCAGCCCGGCGCGCTGCTGCGCATGCCGTTTTCGGAGCGGCTGTGCCGCAATGGCGGCGTGGTCTGCGGCCAGGCCCTGATGGCGCTCGCCGATACCGCAATGGTGATCGCGATCCTCGCGGCCAATCGCGGCTACCGTCCCATGACCACGGTCGATCAGACCACGCATTTCATGCGCGCGATCGCCGCGTCCGACGTGCTGGCGGACGCGCGCGTGGTGCGGCTCGGGCGCACCATGAGCTTTGGCCGCGTCACGCTGCTCTCGGCCGCCGACGGCAAGCCGGCCGCGATGGTGTCGAGCGCGTTCGCGATGCTGCCGGGGTGAACGCGCCCTGAAAACAAGAGAGCCGCGCGAAGCGCAAGGCTCGACGCGGCTCTCGATGGAAATCATGTCGGGACAGCAAGCGCGATCGCGCTTGCCGTCATTGCGCCGGCAATGTCACTTGCCGAGGATCTCGTCGGCCGCGGTGACGACGCTGACGGTCGGATTCTTTCCGCAATAGGCGCCGAACTTCTTGGCATTCTCGATGAAGATGTCGGTGTCGATGATCGCGTTGTCCTCGTCGCCCTTGTACCAGCCGTCCATCCAGGTCAGCACGACGCCGATGTTGTCCTCGCCGCTCTCGAGGAACTGCTTGCAGGTCATGGTCGAGAGGTCCCACTTGACGGCGTGGGCGGGCATCGAGGCCAGCGAGAGCGCTGCGGCGAACAAAATCGAAAGCGAAGTCTTCATCAATATCTCCATCGGCGTGTCACGCCATAAAGGAAAGGCACTTGGGTAGGCTCTTTGGGTAGGCTCTTTGGGCAGGTTCGCACGAGCGGCTCGCCGCTCTAACGTCGTAAACAAAGTCTGAAACGCCGTGCAAGTAGCGCCAGTATTGAGTTTAGTTCAACGTAATTTCTATGCACTACTTCATACTCATCGGCAGGACTGATGCAGATGATTGAGAAGCGCACATCGCAACGTCACCGTGTTTTCAAGGGCGGAAAGATCACGTTCGAAAACAGCGGCATTCCTTGCACGGTGCGAAACATGTCGGCGGGCGGCGCGGCGATCGACCTCGACACTCCCGTCATGTTGCCGCAATCGGTCACGCTCTCGATCGCCTGTGACCATTTCGTACGGCATTGTCGCACAGTTTGGCGCAGCGACAAGCGCGTCGGCCTCGCTTTCGTGCAATAGCGGGCGCGATGTGAACGAAGGTTCGCATCGCGTGCACACCACCATCATGACTGGCTCGCAATCACGCGCGTAACACCCGCGAGCGATGATGAGCCCCGCAACGTCGATCGACTCGACGCGGTCATTGGGCGGGCACTGCGCCTGCGCTGAGGCGGCCCTCAGCGCCAGCACGGCGGCGTGATGACCAGAATCCGCATTACCGCAATCCCCCACCTCTGGGGTACAAGCCAGCCTCCAATCGCGGAATAGCGATGTCCGGGTTCCGGGACCTCAGCAAATCTTGATCGGCCTGGACTTCGTCCGATCGCATTCGTGCCTATCTGTCTGCCCGCAGGGGACCTTTCACGGATGTTGCGGATCATTGCTCATGCGGCGCTGCTCATTGGCGCGCTTGCGCTCGGTGCCTGCGGCTTTGCCGACAGCCGCGCACCGGTGCCGGAATTCATGCGCATGAAGGAGCCCGAGCAGCCGCCGGAAGCGCCGCCCGACGTCAAGCGCGTGGTGCGCGAGCAGATCGACGTCGTCTTTCTCGCAACGTCCTATCCGCGCGAGGTTCACGTCGCTCCGCCGCATCGTGAGCTGCGAGGACCGGGCTGGACCGCGTGCGTCCGCGCGCAGCTCACCTCGGCGACCGGTACGTCGCTCGGCGCCCAGACCTACATCGTGACGATCAACGACGGCAGGGTCGTGGACCGCCGGCGCGCCGACGCCGACGACATCTGCGGCACGGAGACTTACGAGCCGATCTAGGAACCCGCCCCTGACGACAGGTTCCGGGAAAAACCTGTAGATGACCCGGAACGATCACCGCCTCCCCTTCTTGTTACCGCCGAGGGCAGTTTCGAGGAGGACATGATGAGGACGTTGACTATTGCGCTGCTGGCAGGCGTGGGGGCCTTGGCCGCCGCCTCGGGGGCCAAGGCTTCCGATATCTATACGACCAGCGAATACACCAATCCGGATCTCGTGCAGCAGGTGCGACTCGTCTGCGACGAGGATGGTCGCTGCTATCGCACGCGGGGCGGGTCGCGCGTGATCGTGCGCGATTCCTACAATTACATGCCGCGCGACCGCTACTATGAGCGCCGGAGCTATCATCGCCACTACGATGACGGCCCGCGCGCCGGCGTCGGCATTCGCGCGCCCGGCGTCAGCGTCGGCGTCGGTAGCTGGTGAGCGATGAAGGCTTGATGGTCGGAGACCGGGCGAGACTATTCGCCCGGTCCCGTAACCTCAGGTTTCGAGTGGATCGGCCGGCGTGATGTAGCGCGTCGATGACGGCAGCTGAGCGATGAAGCGGGCGAGCACCATGCCGGCGCACATCGCCACGACAAAGATGACGGCGGAGAGCGAGCCAAATCCGAGCGCGGTCAGCGCCGGCCCCGGGCAAAAGCCTACCAGCCCCCAGCCGATGCCGAAGATCGCCGGACCTGCGACGATCCTGGGATCGATGTCTCGCCGCGTCGGCAAATAGAATCGATCAGCGAAGAATGGACGCGGAAGCTTGAGAACGCGGCTGAAGCCGACGAAGGTCACGGCCACCGCGCCCGCCATCACGAAGGCGAGGCTTGCATCCCATGTCCCTGCCTGAATGCCGGCGACGTCCAGGAAGTTCAGCACCTTTGCGGGGTTCGACATGCCGGAGACGATGAGGCCGAGGCCGAAGATCAGCCCAATCGCGAATTGAACCAGGATTGCCATCGCCGTCAGTTCCAGTGCCGCATCAAGACCACAGTCGCCATGCCGGCGGCCATGAAGGTGATGGTCGCAACCAGCGAGCGCACCGACAGCCGCGACAGGCCGCAAACGCCGTGGCCCGAGGTGCAGCCGCTGCCCCACACCGAACCCAAACCCGTGAGCAATCCGCCGATGATCAGGAGGGCCGGCCCCGCCGCGATCGTCTGCTCCGGCAGACCTCCGGTGACGAGCCGGACCAGCACGGGCGCAGCAGCAAGACCGGCGACGAAGGCAAGGCGCCCAGCGAGTTCGCTGTCCTCATAGGGCGGAAACAGCCGCGCCGCGATGCCGCTGACGCCGGCGATCCGACCCGTTGCCCACATCAGCAGAACGGCCGCGAGGCCAATCATCGCACCGCCAACGAGCGACGCGATCGGCGTAAAAGACGTCGTGACCATGACCTCTCCTGAGCGAGAGCGCCCTTGCGTAGGGCGCAAATACCATGGGCGCGCTATCCCAGCATCTCGGAAAGATGCGCGCATTGAGCTTGGTCAAACCAAAGCGGGACGGCCAAACGATATACTACAACATCGCGAGCCCGAAAGTCCGCGCAGTGCTGGAGATTCTTTGCCGGCTCTTCTGCGCCGGCAAGTCGGACTCTCGCCTTCGCAAAACGCGGGGAGCATGGGATGACCGACGACACCTTCATCGAGGGGCCTCTCTACGAGAAGCGGAAGAAGGTCTACCCGCAGTCGGTCAATGGCCCTTTCCGCCGCATCAAATGGGCGATCCTGTGCGTCACGCTCGGAACCTATTACCTGCTGCCGTTCGTGCGCTGGAATCGCGGACCCGGCCTGCCCGACCAGGCCGTGCTGATCGACTTCCCGCATCGGCGCTTTTACTTCTTCTTCATCGAGCTGTGGCCGCAGGAGGTCTATTATTTCACCGGTCTCCTCATCATCGCGGCGATGATTCTGTTCCTGATGAACGCGGTCGCGGGACGGCTGTGGTGCGGCTACATGTGCCCGCAGACGGTGTGGACCGACCTGTTCTACGCGGTCGAGCGTTGGGTCGAGGGCGACCGGCGCGAGCGCATGCAGGGCGACAAGCGCTACTGGACGTTCGACCACCTTCGCAAGGTCGCGCTCAAGCACTTCCTCTGGATCATGATCGCCTGGTGGACCGGCGGCGCCTGGGTGCTCTACTTTTCCGACGCGCCGACGCTGGTGAAGGAGCTCGCGACCTTCCAGGCCCCGTTCATCGCCTATCTCTGGATCGGCATCCTCACCGCTACGACCTATGTCTTTGCCGGTCACGCCCGCGAGCAGATGTGCATCTACATGTGCCCGTGGCCGCGGATCCAGGCAGCGCTGACCGACGAATGGGCGCTCAACGTCACCTATCGGCGTGACCGCGGCGAGCCGCGCATGTCGGTGAAGAAGGCGGATGCCGCGCGCGCCCATGGCGATCCCGCCGGCGATTGCGTCGACTGCCATCAGTGCATCAATGTCTGCCCGACCGGCGTCGACATCCGCCACGGCATCCAGCTCGGCTGCATCCAGTGCGGCCTGTGCATCGACGCCTGCGACAACGTCATGCGCGAGATCGGCCGGCCCCAGGGCCTGATCGGCTACGACACCGACATCAACATGCAGCGCCGACGCGAGGGCAAGCCGGCGATCTACCGCATCATCCGTCCGCGCACGCTGATCTATGCCGCGGCCATCGCCATTGTGGGCAGCATCATGCTGTACACTCTCGCCACTCGCGCGACGATGGACGTCAACGTACTGCACGAGCGCAATCCCCTCTTCGTCCAGCTTTCGGACGGCGGCGTGCGCAACGACTACACCGTGCGTATCCTCAACAAGAGTGCACAGCGATCGTTTGCGCTCGAAGTCTCCGGTCTGCCGGGCGCGACCATTCGCGTCGCCGGCATCGAGGCGGAACCTGGCGGCAAGCCCATCATCGAGGTCGGGCAGGATCAGACCCGCGAGGTCAGGCTGTCGGTACAGGTCGGGCCCAGCGACCTGCCGAAGACCTCCCGCGACATCGAGATCACCATCACCGATACCGCCAGCGGCGGCCGCGCGAGCACCCGCGATCATTTCGTGCCGGGAGACTAGCCACGATTCCTCAGGGTCACCCCCGGCCCGATGCTGAATGGAATGTTAACACTACCGCTCGAATTGCAGCGGCGTGCCAACGGTATTTTCCAATCTTTGCGCTAAGCATGGCCGGTGGCATCGGGCCCCAGCTCGTGTGAACGGGGACGACGGGACGTGGTCGACATCGCGCATCAGGCTGCGATCAATCCGGCATCGGCAAGGGATGCCGCGATGGCGCGCGCGCCTGTTCCGCTTGCGGCCGTCGACACCGGCCAATGGCGCGCGCTGGCGCAGCGGGCGATCGAGCCGAACGGATATTACCTGCCCGCCTGGGAGCTCGCCGTCAGCGCAACTGCGCGCGGTCGCACGGATGCCTCGGCACTGTCCGCATTTGACGGCACTTCGGCCCGGCTGATCGGCCTGATGCCGGTGGTCTCACTCTGGCGCGCCCTAAAGATCCCCCTGCCCGCCCTGGTGAGCGCGCATCCCTATGGCACGCTGTGCAGCCCGCTGCTCGACCGCGACGCTCCGCTCGAAGCCGCTGCGCGTCTGCTGCAGCAGGCGCGCGAGGCCGGCGCGCATGCGCTCGTGCTGACCGACGTCGCGCTCGATGGCGCAGCCATGGCATCACTCAACCAGGTGCTGAAGCGCGACGGCCTGAAGCCGAGAATCCTCAGCTCCTACATCCGCGCCAGCCTCGATGCGACGCAGGATGGCGACACGCTGTTGCGCGAGGCGCTCGGCGCCAAGAAGCTCAAGGAGCTGCGGCGCCAGCGTCACCGTCTCGAGGAGCACGGCCCCGTCGTGTTCGAGATCGCGCGCAGCTCCGACCAGATCGGACGTGCGCTCGAAACCTTTCTGCAGCTCGAAGCGAGCGGCTGGAAGGGCAAGCGGGGCACCGCGCTGGTCCAGCATCCGGGCGACGCGACCTTCATTCGCCGCGCCGTGCCGGCGCTGGCAGAGACCGCGCAGTGCGAGATCGTCACCCTTCGCGCCGGCGCGACGCCGATTGCCGCCGGCATCGTGTTGCGCCATCAGGATCGTGCCTTCTTCTTCAAGCTCGGGATCGACGAGCGCTTTGCAAAATATTCGCCGGGCGTGCAGCTCACGCTCGACCTCACCCGCCATCTCTGCGCCGACCCCGCCGTCGCCAGCGCGGACTCGACGGCGAATGCCGATCACCCCATGATCAACCCGATCTGGCGCGGACGCCTCGCCATCGGCGATGTGCTGATCCCGCTGCGGCGGCACGACCCGGTCGTGGCGCTCATTCACGGCGCGCTGGTCGGCCTCAACGCCGCGCACGAGGCCGCGCGCGGCGTGGTTCGCCGGCTCCGAAAATAAAAAGCTACTCCGCCGCCTGCGCGTTGATCTCCTCGGAGACCTGTCGGATGGCGCGGGCAAGCAGGTTCGGATCCTGCGCGCCGGAGACGGCGTACTTCTGCGCAAAGACGTAGGTCGGCACGCCGGAGATGCCCTTGTCGGCGGCTTCCTGCGCATCTGCCGAGACGCGCGCGACGTCCTCGTCGGTGGCGAGGCGCTTGCGCACGTCGTCGGCATCGAGGCCGATGTCGGCGGCCGCCTGCACCAGCACGTTCACATCGGTGAGATCGCCGCCATCGCGGAAGTACAGCTCCATCAGGCGCTGCTTCATCTCAGGCGCCTTGCCGATCGCTTCCGCCCAGAGGATCAGGCGGTGGCAGTCAGTCGTGTTGGGCTGGCGCGCCACGAGCTCCGGCTTGTAGACGAGCCCCTCCTCGCTCGCGGCCGCGACGACGCGTCCCGCAATGCCCTTATAGGCTTCGACCGAGCCGAACTTCTGGGTGAGATAGGCCTCGCGGCTGATGCCCTCGCGCGGCACCCAGGGATTGAGGAAGAAGGGACGGAAATTGAGCTTGACCGGAACGTCAGGCACCAGCCCCAGCGCGCTCTCGATGCGATGCTTGCCGATATAGCACCAGGGGCAGACCACATCTGAGACGACGTCGATCTGGAGCGGTTTCAGCGTGCTCATGTCAGGCGCCTCCTTCGGGCACTTCGAGGGTCCGCCCGAACATAAGCCGAACCGGGGGCGGCGCAAGGCACCCGTCCTGCATGGCTCACGACTTCACCTCTGCGGTTATTGTGACCGGTTCTCCCCGCCCCGATACTTACGGCCACGATACTTACGGCCACAATCAAGCCCAAAGGGGAGACCGCGATGAGCGCCATTTTCAAGCCGGACGGCGAACTGTTCCGGGCCACCGAGCATGCCGGCGGGCCGTGGTCGCCGGACATGCTGCAGGGAAGCGCCACCACCGCGCTGATGACCCGTGAGGTCGAGCGCCTCGCCGCCAGATCCGGCTTTGCTGTGCGGCGCCTGACCTTCGATCTGTGGCGGCCGGCGGGCCTGCGCCTGTTCAGGGCGGTCAGCGAGCTGCTGCGCGACGGTCGCAAGGCCAAGACCCTGCAGGTGCGGCTGATGGACGGCGAGACCGAGATCGGCCGCTGCACGGCGCTGCTGACGGCGCCGAGCGGCGAGTCGCCCATCGATCCGTTCGCGAGGCCCACGCCCGTCGACAAGTGCCCCGAGGCCGGCAGCCCGCCGCCCGCCTTCGCGCAGAAATGGAGCCGTTATTTCCAGAACGTGTCGGTGCGGCTCATTGAGGGCGCGCTGGAGAAGCCGGGCCCGGCCGCGGCCTGGATGCGGCTCGATGCGCCGCTGGTCGAGGGCGAGCCGAACACGCCGCTGCTCCAGGCGGTGCAGGCCGCGGACTTCTCCAGCGGCGTCGCGCAGATCGTCGACATGCGCAGCTGGACCTTCATCAACCCGGAAATCAGCCTCTATTTCTTCCGTCCGCCTGAGGGCGAATGGATCCTGATCCGCGCCGCGACGCGCGTCGGCGCCCATGGCGCGGGCCTCACCACGGCGACACTGAGTGACTGTAACGGGCCGTTCGCGGAGGTGATGCAGGCCATGAGCTTCGAGCGGCGCGAAGCCGTGCAGGCTCAAGCGTCCTGATCTGCAAGCGCGACCAAGGCGGCCTCGGAGGGGGCATCAACAGGCATGAACATCTCGACGCGAAGCTCCTGCAGCGTGACGTCCTGGGGGGTGCCGAGCGTCAGCACGGCACCGATCAGACCAATGCCGATATCGCCCTTGCGCAGCCGCACCTCGCACAGCGGCCCCGGGGCGGCGTTGTCCTCGGTCGACGGCGCAGGCAGCTGCGGCAGCCGCATCAATTCGCGCCAGGTCGATTGCAGGGCCTCGTCGAGCGGCGCGGCCATTGCCTCATGCCGCGCCCGCGTCAGCAGCGCGGCCGCAACAATCGGCCAGTTCTCGACGAACGGCTTGAGCTCGTCGGGAGCGAGGAACATGCGCATGTGGTTGAGCGGCCGCTGCATGCGTAGAGGGCCAAGCAGCATGGTCATCAGGCGCGAGGCGGCGCGATTGGCCTGCATCACGTTCCAGCGCCGGTCGGTGACGATCGCCGGGAACGGCTCGTGACGGAGAAGCAGAAGATCGATGGCACGCCGCGCCTCGGCAAGCTCCGGCGCCGACAGATCGCGCTCGCCATATTGCCGCGCGAAGCCGCCGGCCTCGAGCAGCGCATTGCGATCACGCAACGACAGATCGAGCGCCGAGGCGAGCTGCAGCAGGATGTCCCGGCTTGCCGCCGCCTTCCCGGTCTCGACATAGCTCAGATGCTTGATCGAAATGCCGGCCTCGAACGCCAGCTCCGCCTGGCTCAATGCACGACGGGTGCGCCAGCGGCGCAGGAGATCACCGACGGGATTGGCCGGCCGCAATCGCCGGAACGCGCGTGTGTCCATCCGCCGATTATGCGAGCGCTGCTCCGTCCTGTAAACGGCGCTAGCGCAGCCCGGCCGCCATCTGCTTCAGCCGTTCGGCGGTGCGCTCGTCCGCCGGAAAGAACGTCTCCAGCGCCAACTCCGACAGGGTGATGTCGACCGGCGTGCCGAACACCATGGTGGTGGAGAAGAAGCTGAGGATCTCCCCGCCATGCCGCAGCTTGAACGGGATCGCGACGTTGTCGGCTGGCAGCGGGGCCGAGCGCGCTGGAATCGGATAGCTCTTCAGATCATTGTAGAGCTTGATCAGCTCCGGATCGGCTGTCGCCTCGCACTGCCGATGCAGCCGCTCCAGGAGGTGCCCGCACCATTCGGCGAGATTGACCGTGCGCGGTGCCAGCGCCTCGGGATGGAAGGCCAGCCGCAGCACGTTGACCGGCTGGCCGAGCAGATGCTGCGGGATGCCATCGAGCAGCGGCGCCACCATGCGGTTGGCGGAGACCAGGTTCCAGTGCCGGTCCACCGCGAGCGCCGGATTGGGCTCATGCGCTTTCAAGACGAGGTCGATCGCCGCACGGGCTGATTTCAAGGCGGGATCCTCCAAGGGGCGCTGCGGAAAGGCCGGTGCGAAACCGGCTGCGACCAGCAGCACGTTGCGTTCGCGCAAGGGCACGTCGAGCCGCTCGGCGAGCCTGAGTACCATGTCGCGCGAGGGCGTGGCGCGACCGGTCTCGACGAAGCTCAAATGCCGCGCCGAGATGTCGGCTTCGCCGGCGAGATCGAGCTGACTCATGCGGCGGCGCTGCCGCCATTCGCGCAAATGGTCGCCGATATGGACCGGCTGGCTGCGTTCGGTGCGTGCGGTGGATGCATGTGCGTTCATGGTCAAAAGCTAGCACGCCGATTTAGGCGCTTCCATTACCACCGAGGTAATCGAATTGGGGGACGAGCACGCGCATCTTGGGTCGCAACAGGAGATGACCATGATCGCGTTGCTGCTCTACCGGACCGTCGCAGACCACGTCTTGCCCTGGGCCATGGCGTTCGCAACGCGGATGCTGGCGCGCAGCCTCAACATGCCGGAGCCGCTGCTGCATTCGACCGGCGACTATGTCGTCGCGCAGGTCATCGCCTTCGAGCACGGCGTCGGCAGGAGCCTCTGCCCGTTCCGGCTCGCCCGTCTGCTCCGCGCCTGGTGGCGCGGGCGGCGCTAAAGTTCCACCCCAGCCCAACCAAGGAGACCCTGAGATGATCGATGCATCCACCTTCCTGCGCCGCGCCCTCTTCGCCGACGCCATATTCAGCGGCGTCGCCGCGCTCGGCTTCACCTTCGGCGCGACCGCGTTCGCAGCGCTGTTCAACCTGCCCGAAGCGCTGCTGCGCGAGACCGGCCTGTTCCTGATCGCCTACACCGCCCTGGTCGGCTGGCTCGCCTCGCGGGCCACGGTCGCGAAATCGCTGGTGCTGCTGGTCGTGATCGGCAACGCCGCCTGGACCGTCGGCAGCATCGCGCTGCTGCTCTCGGGCGCGGTGTCGCCGAATCTCGCCGGCCAGCTCATGGTCGTCGCGCAAGCCATCGCCACCGGCGTGTTCGCCGAGCTGCAATATGTGGGCTTGAAGAAGAGCGGGCGCGCCGTGGCGGCGTGATCCTGGCGTGCCAGCTCCGCGGCGCAAAATCGGGGAACGCGAAAGCTTCGTCATATCGGATCGTACCCGGATGCATGCATGACCTCGCGTTCTCGCGGCGGATTTCGCCCGAGCTTTGCTTCGTTGCTTGCGCCCTTCGGTTGCCGGAGGGCGCAGGGAAGGCCGGGCGCCGGCGGCACCCGAGTCCGTGTACAAGGAAATGCACACGGGGTGGACCACAGGTGTTGCCGGTCGCCCGGCCTTCCCTGCGCGGATGGTTTTAACGGTGTCCTTCGTGCTCTCCTCGGGGAGCGTTGCACTATTGCCCCCGTCGCCTTTCGGCTTCTGATGCGCGCACCCGGTCGGGCCGCCGCATCACCGTAAGGCTTGACGCACAGACCCCGGGCGTCAGGACCACACGACTTCTCCGTCCGCGGACGATTTGGCCTCGGCGCCCGGGGCTTAGTGTGCGCACCCCAGACCATCAACCAAGTCGCGTTGACCGCGCCGTGTCGTATGCGCATCGCCTGAGACTCACGGTTGCCCGCCCTGCCCTCAGGCAAATCGCGCCGGCGCTACCGCGTCCACCGCACCCCGGCCCGCATCTCGTGACGATCGCGAAGCGCCCCTCTGGCAGGGGCCGGAATAGGCAACACATGCCACAAATCCGAAATTCGGAAAAGCGATATATTTTTGCGCGCCGAGATTGACAGATTTTGGGTGTTTTGCCCGACGCCTCGCCGGTAGGCAGCGAGTACGGCGAGTGGCGCGGAAAAGCGATGGGTTTCGCAAGACTCAATTCATCTACGGGGCCTGAGGCGCACGCGCAGCGAGCCTCGAAGGATGAACGATCCCGATGCACGCGGGCCGTCGCCCTTCGAGAACCGTCGAAGAGGCGGCCGCCTCAGGGCGACGGTGCGACATCTGAACGCGCTGTATCAACAGCGTCATTGCGAGCGCAGCGAAGCAATCCAGAGTCTTTCCGCGGTGGGATTCTGGATTGCTTCCGCCTTCGCCAAGGCTTCGGCGGACAAGTCGCTTTCGCTCGCAATGATGGAGTGGTGGAGACTCCGCTGCATTTCAGCCGGCAGCCTGAGGATCAATCAGGGGGACTCGTGAAAGCCGGTGGGTGCTGCGCGAGGCTACGCCTTGGCGCGACCGACCTTGCCGGGGAAGTGCTTGCCGTTCAGCTTCTTCTTTTTCGTAGCCGTGCTTTTCGCGCCCGCCTTCTGCGCCTTGCGCTCGGCCCGCGCCTTCACCTTGGCGGCTTCGGCCCTCGCCTCGGCGCGCAGCTTCTTGCGCTTCTTCTCGCAGGAATCGCACTTGCAGCCGATCGGCTTCAGATAGGCTTTGAAATAGTCGGTGCCGTAATCGTAGTTGATCTCGTCGCCCGGCTCGATGTTCTTGATGGCGCGGATATAGACCTTGCGCTCGCGCGGACGAACGTCGGATTCCGCGTTGGGCCGGCAGGAATGATTGATGTAGCGCGCGAGATTCTTGCGCACGGATCCGTCGATAGTCCAGCGCCCGTTGAGCTCGAACAGATATTTGTTCTCGATCTCGTCCTGCTCGGGAATCCTGGAATCCAGGATCGGTCCGAAATAGCGGATGATCCGGGTACCCTTCTTGATCGGCTTGGTGGCGAAAAGGCCGAGTCCGGTCTTGGAGCGGCCGACGCGATAAGGTTTGTTCGAGATGGCTGGCATGATCGAGAAAATGAGAACGCGAACCAGGCAGGAGGAGCCCAAGCGAAGCCGCCCTTGTAGAACGATTCCGTGCTGCTGTCAGGTATATCCCAACTCTGTTTGAACCTTGCCCACAATCAAGACGTCTGATGGGATGAAGAGTTCCCACTCCACCAAAGCCTCACATGAACCGTATCACTACTATTGGCTTCGCCGTCCTGATGACTTGCATTGGCCTGAGCGGCGCCGAGGCTCAATCCGTGGCCAGCAGCTACACCTCGGCGGCACCAAAAGATTGCCGGCAGATCGGCAAGCCCAGCGCGCTCGACGGCAGCAGCACGCGGGTTTGTCCGGGCAAGGACGGGCTGATCGTGCTGATCGCCGAGGACGATCTTCGCGAGATCGTCTCGGTCGGGCGCAACCGCAAGGCAGCAAGCGAGGAACCCGCGGCCAACCTCTGGTTCGCCCCGTTCAATTCATCCGAGACGACTATCGAATGGCGCGCGGCCGGCGCAAAGCCGTTTGCGATCATCCAGCGCTGGCACATCGCCGACAATTCCGATCCCGACAAGCAGGGGCGGCCGAACACCAAGGCCATGCTGGTGGTGACCCGGCTGCCGCCGGGCCCGGTCTGCCACGTCGCCTATGTCGACGCGATCGCCAACCCGAACGCCAACGAGCTCGCGCGCAAGGCCGCCGACGATCTCGCCCGCGGCTTCGCTTGCGGCAAGGACGAGGTCAAGATCATCGGCACACGCGGCCGCGCCGTCGAGCTCGCCACGATGCGCTAAATTAGCCCCTCGCCTTGACGCGCCGATAGCGCGCAAGCAGCCGCTCGCCCTTGGCGGCGATACGCCGCGCCTCTGCCACCGTCCTCGGAACTGGCTCGCCCCAGGCATGCCCCTGTTTGCGCGCGAACGCTCTGCGGCCCGCCGCCGTCAGGCCGCCGCGCGGATCCTGTTCACGGGCGGATGCGCTGCGTTTGCGGGATTTGGCCTTCTTCGCGGTGCGCTTACGGGTCTTCTTGGCTGACGTTTTCGACTTTGCTTTCGACGCCTTCGACTTTGAGGTCTTCTTGGAGCTCTTCGTCTTGGCGCTCTTCTTCTTCGCTGCCATGCGCATGTTGTCCACAAGGTTGGGATAGCGGCGGCCAGCGCGGCGGGCGCGCGCTTTCGCCGCCGATTTCTGCGCGGCGCTGAGGTGCTTGGATGCCTTGCCGGCCCGCTTGCGGGGATTTGTGCGTTTCCAGGGCGTGCGTGCTGTCTTTGCCATGCAGCGTCAACGCATGACCACGACGAGGGTTGCGTGCGTCGTTGTTGATCAGGGCGCGGGAAGCTTCGGCGTCACTGGCACCGTCAGCATCGTCTCGAGCAGCCGCTCCGCCGTCGTCCCCTCCGGCAGCCGCGCGAGAATGTCCTTCAGCCGTCCGTCGAGCAGCAGCATGGTGAAGCCGTGCACCAGCGACCAGGCCCGCGCGATTGCCGCGCCCTGGTTCAGCGTCAGCGCATCGCCGCTGATCTGCTCCTGCCGCATCATGCCGATCGCATTGGCAAGTCCGGCGAAAGATGCCTCGGCCGCCTCGTGCAGCGACGGCCTCGAATAGTCCAGCCGTTCGGTGCGGAACATGATGCCGTACATGCCGGGATGGGCCTGCGCATAGGCGATGTAGGCTTTCGGCCGCGCCAGCGCGGCTTCGAGCGGCGTGGTGGCGGCATCGCACGAAGCGGCCATGACCACGTTGAACTGGCGGAAGCCGACGGCCGCGAGCTCGCTGAGCAGGCCCGTCAGGTCGCCGAAATGATGGGTTGGGGCGGCATGCGAGACGCCGGCCTCGCGCGCCACCGCACGCAATGTCAGGCCGGCAAGCCCGTCGCGCTCCAGCACCCGTTCGGCGGCCTGGAGCAGCGCTTCGCGGAGCGCGCCGTGATGATACGGCGTCTCGGTCTTGGCGCTTCTCGCGCGCCGCGAGGTGCGCGATGCCGCGGTCGAGGTGGTTTTTCTTAGGGCACGCGGGCTGCGCGCCGCGTCGCCCTTGGTGTCTGTCTTGGCCATTTGCAAGCTATATGACGCAATATTGACAGTGTAAAGATTTCGCTTGACGAAAGCTGCGATCGGGTCTACTCAATCTTTACGATGTAAAGATAAGGGAGGATTCGCCGTGCAGCACGACGCCATGGCCGAGCGCAGCAACAATATCGCGCCGATCCCATTCGAGGCCGACGCGCCCTTCCTGAAGATCGTCGGCGAATTGCCGCGCGAGCTGAACGGCACGCTCTATCGCAACGGCCCCAATCCGCAGTTCGATTCGCCCGGCGCGCACTGGTTCGTCGGCGATGGGATGCTGCACGCCTTCCATCTCGAGAACGGGCGCGCCAGCTACCGCAACCGCTGGGTCCGCACGCCGAAATGGCTCGCCGAGCACGACGCCGGCCGCGCGCTGTTCGGCGGCTTCGGCCGCAAGCTGCCGGATGCGCCGGCAAACCTGACCGATGGCGGCGTCGCCAACACCAACATCATCTTCCACGCCGGCAAGCTGCTGGCGCTGGAAGAAGCGCACCTGCCGACGGAGATCGAGCCGGGCACGCTGGCGACGCGCGGCTATCACAACTACCAGGGCCGCGTCGCCGGCAGTTTCACCGCGCATCCCAAGATCGATCCCGTCACCGGCGAGCTAGTGTTCTTCGGCTACAACGCTGCGGGCCCGCTGACGCCTGCCCTCTCCTACGGATCGATCGACGCAACAGGCAAGGCGACGCGGTTCGAGCGGTTTGAGGCGCCCTATGCCAGCATGGTGCACGACTTCATCGTCACCGCGAACCATGTGCTGTTTCCGATCCTGCCGATCACGGGCAGCATGGAGCGCGCGATGAGCGGAAAGCCGCCCTATGCCTGGGAGCCGGACAAGGGCGCCTATGTCGGCGTGATGAAGCGCAGCGGCACGGCGAAGGACATCGTCTGGTTTCGTGCCGAAGCCTGCTACGTCTTCCATGTCATGAATGCGTGGGAGGACGAGGGCCGTATCGTCGCCGACGTCATGCAGTTCGAGGAAGCGCCGCTGTTTCCGCATCCGGACGGCCGGCCCACCGATCCCGAGAAATCGCGCGCCCGCCATTGCCGCTGGACCTTCGATCTCGCAGGCAATACCGACCGCTTCCAGCAGACGTATCTCGACGATCTCACCGGGGAATTCCCGCGCATCGACGATCGCCGCGCCGGCCTGAAGAGCCGTCACGGCTGGTACGCCTGTGCCAATCCGAAATTGCCGATGTTCGGCGCGCTCGCAGGCATCGTCCATGTCGACGGCAACGGCAGGCGGCTCGGCCAATACCTGCTGCCGGCCGGCGACACCATCTCCGAGCCTGTTTTCGTCGAGCGATCCAGGGATGCCGCCGAAGGCGACGGTTGGTTGCTCGCGGTCGTCTGGCGCGCGCGGGAAAACCGCAGCGATCTCGCCGTGTTCAATGCCACCGATATCGAGGCCGGCCCCGCGGCCTTGGTGCAGCTCGGCCACCGCGTCCCCGACGGCTTCCACGGCAATTGGGTCGGCGCGGCGTAGCCCTCGTCAACGGGCGCGAGGAGATCGCGATCCCGGAATCCACGTGGATATTGCGTGGTCAAAGAAGGCCGATGCACATGCTCTCGATCACCGCGGACTCCATCGCTGTCCTCGCCCCGGCCGGCGCCGCACTTGCATTCCTGGCGATGCGACTGCGCCGGCGCAGCCTCACGTTCTTCGAAGGCGGCGTCCTGCTCGCGGCCGGCCTTCTGCTCGCCGCCGCACTCCCCATGGTGTCGCGCCTGCCCTGGACGGGGCTGGTCGACGAGATGACCGGCCAGCTCGTTGCAGCATTTCATTTTCTGGAGGTCGTTTACGTCGTCTTGACATTGTAAGAGACGGGTGGTCCGGCGCGGCTCCCTGTCTCGCGCATCGCGCTCTGCTTGTTGCGGTTCCGAATCCTGCGCTGCTGGTCCTAGCCTGGCATTCTGGTCGGTAGGCTGCCATGCGCCATCTCGTACCAGCGCGGTTGTCTTCACAAATTGATATGCCGGGCATCGCCGGATCAAGTAGGGTGCGGCAGTCTGCGCCCTGCCCACGACCGCGAAACAGGAATGACGATGAAGGACGTATTCGCCCGCCTCGCCTCCGACCTCCTCTCCGTTATCATCTTCCTGGCCGTCTATCTCCTCACCGACAACGTGATCCTCGCAACGGCGGTGGCGATTGCCGGCGCGTTCGCGCAGGTGCTCTATGCGCGCCTCAAGGGACAGCCGCTCCACTACATGACCTATGCGAGCCTCGCTCTGGTCATCGTGCTCGGCGGTATCACGCTGCTGACCAATGATCCGCGCTTCATGCTGGCAAAACCCTCGATCGCACATTTCGCGATCGGCGCGATCATGCTCAAGCGCGGCTGGATGCTGCGCTACATGCCGCCCGTCATCGTCGAGACCGTCCCGGAATATGTCACCATCGCGGGCTATGCCTGGGCGGCGCTGATGTTCGTGATCGGCGCCGGCATGATGGCAGTCGCCGCCACCGGCGATCTGAAGCTCTGGGCGTTCTATCTTATGGTGGTCGCAGGCGGCGCCAAGATCCTGGCTTTTGCCGTGCAGTACTTCGTTCTGCGGCTGATCGTAACCAACCGCCGACGCGCCGCTGCCCGCGCCTAAATGCCCTACCGGAGCGTTAGGCAGGAGCTGCGAGTTGGGCTATAGGCTCGGCCAGGGACGGCCGCGGATCGTCGCGGACCGCCGCAATCTGTTCGGGAGACGGGAATGGCCGTAGACGGCAACTGGAATCTGACCATGACGACGCCGATGGGCGAGCGCCAGGCGACGCTGAGCCTGAAGGCTGCTGGCGGCACGCTCACGGGCACGCAGGGCGCGGAAGGCAATACCACCGAGATCTTCGACGGCACCGTCTCCGGCGACAACGTCTCCTGGAAGGTTTCGATCGACAAGCCGATGCCGCTCACGCTCGAATTCACCGGCACGGTCTCCGGCGACAGCATCAGCGGCGAGATGGGCATCGGCCCGATGGGCAGCTTCCCCTTCACGGGCGCGCGGGCGTAAAGCCGCGCGCTGCACCGATGCGTGCGCTCCTCCTCATCGCGGCGGCAATCCTGTCTGTCGCAGCACAGGCAGCGCACGCGGATGACAACGAACCGGCGTGGCGCGCGAGCGCGCTCGCCTTGGTGCCGGCAGGCTATGTTGCCGGCACCGCTTATCGAACCGAGGGGTCGACCGGCTATCTCGCGGTCTATCCCGCGACATCGAACGATCCGAAGACACCGGGAAGCGTCTTTGCGGCGCGCCAGGCTCTGGTCGTCACGCTGACGGCGGACGCGACGCGGGCGACGTCAGCCGAGCTGAAGCCGCGCACCGGGCCGGCCCCTGATAACGACGACAATGATTTCGCCAGGATGCACGCCGAGCTCGCCGCCA
Organism: Bradyrhizobium yuanmingense; assembly: GCF_900094575.1. Taxonomy (GTDB): domain Bacteria; phylum Pseudomonadota; class Alphaproteobacteria; order Rhizobiales; family Xanthobacteraceae; genus Bradyrhizobium; species Bradyrhizobium yuanmingense. The sequence continues at coordinate 143,896 of NZ_FMAE01000011.1, forward strand.
AGCGTGCAAAGCTGCCTGCTGGCACCGAGCCCTGCGATCTCGGCGCCTGGTCCATCGACAAGGATTCCAGCGGCCTCAACGTGCGCGCCGAGCCGTCGATCAAGGCGCGCGTGCTTGGCACATTGCCGCCGCCCTACCGGCTGAGGCTCGGCGGCGCCGAGAACACGCCCGAGGGCGGCTGGCTGACCGAATTCCGCATCATCGGCTTCAGGGACGGCTGGTTCCTGATCGAAGACGCGAGGCCGCCGGGCAAGGACTATGAGGACGAGACGCGATATCCGCGCAGCGCGCCGAGGCCCTATGCCGGGCGCGGCTGGGTCGCCTCGAACAAGGTCGGCGCGAACTATGCCAATGGCACCACGCGCATGGGCGGGCTGTTTCAGGCGCCCTTCATCGATGCCAAATGGATGCCGGCCCAGCGCGAGCTCGGCGGGCCGCTCGACACCGACGGCGGCCCGAAGCGCATCTTCGCCTGCAGTGGGCTCTGGGGTCTGGTCGAGAGCCACGACGGCGTCCGCGGCTGGTGGCGCGCGCTGTGCTCCAACCAGGTCACGAATTGCAGTTGAGGCGCTGAAGCATTGGCTTCGTCATGGCCGGGCTTGTTGTTCAGCCATCCACGGCTTCTTTGCGGCACTAAGAACGTGGATGCCCGGGCCTTCGCCTCGCCGAAGCGGCTTCGGCCGCGCAGGCGGGACAAGCCCGGGCATGACGATCATTGTTACGGCACGAGCATCTTCCCCCGCGCGCGTGCGGGTGAAGCAACTAGCCCAAATTCAACTCCTTGAAGAAGTCGTTGCCCTTGTCGTCGATGATGATGAACGCCGGAAAATCGACGACCTCGATGCGCCAGATCGCTTCCATGCCGAGCTCGGGATATTCGAGCACCTCGACCTTCTTGATGCAGTGCTCGGCGAGGTTCGCCGCGGCGCCGCCGATCGAGCCGAGATAGAAGCCGCCGTATTTCTTGCAGGCCTCCCGCACGCTAGGGGCGCGGTTGCCCTTGGCGACCATCACCATCGAGCCGCCGGCAGCCTGGAACTGGTCGACGAAGGAATCCATACGGCCCGCGGTGGTCGGACCGAACGCGCCGGAGGCGTAGCCCTCGGGCGTCTTGGCGGGGCCGGCATAATAGACCGGATGGTTCTTGAAATAGTCCGGCAGCGGCTCGCCCTTCTCCAGCCGTTCGCGCAGCTTGGCGTGGGCGCTATCGCGCGCGACGATCATGGTGCCCGTCATCGAGACCCGCGTCTTGATCGGATATTTCGAGAACGTCGCCAGAATGTCCTTCATCGGCTGGTTGAGGTCGATCTTGACGACCTCGCCGCCGAGCGACTCTTCGACCTGCGGCAGGTATTGCGCGGGATTGTGCTCGAGCTCCTCGAGATAGACGCCGTCCCTGGTGATCTTGCCGAGCACCTGGCGGTCGGCCGAGCAGGACACGCCAAGCCCGATCGGCAGCGAGGCGCCGTGGCGCGGCATGCGGATCACCCGCACGTCGTGGCAGAAATACTTGCCGCCGAACTGCGCACCCACTCCCAGGCTCTGCGTCATCTTGTGGATTTCCTTCTCCATCTCGACGTCGCGGAAGGCGTTGCCGTCGGGCGAGCCGTGCGTCGGCAACGCATCGAGATAGCGCGCCGAAGCGAGCTTCACCGTCTTCATGCACAGCTCGGCCGAGGTGCCGCCGATCACGATGGCGAGGTGATAAGGCGGGCACGCGGCGGTGCCGAGGGTGAGGATCTTTTCCTTCAGGAACGCGAGCAGCCGGTCCTTGGTCAGCACCGAGGGCGTGGCCTGGAACAGGAAGCTCTTGTTGGCGGAGCCGCCGCCCTTGGCCATGAACATGAACTTGTAGGCGTCATCGCCCTCGGCGTAGATCTCGCACTGCGCCGGCATGTTGTTGGCGGTGTTCTTCTCCTCGTACATCGAGAGCGGCGCGACCTGCGAGTAGCGCAAATTGCGGCGCAGGTAGGCGTCACGCGCGCCTTCGGACAGCGCCGCCTCGTCGTCACCGTCGGTGATGACGTTGCAGCCCTTCTTGCCCATGATGATCGCGGTGCCGGTGTCCTGGCACATCGGCAGCACGCCGCCAGCCGCGATATTGGCGTTCTTGAGGAAGTCCAGAGCGACGAACTTGTCGTTCGGGCTCGCCTCGCCGTCCTCGAGGATCGCGCGGAGCTGCTTCAGATGGCCGGGGCGCAGATAGTGGTTGATGTCGCCAAAGGCCGCCTCCGACAGCGCCCGCAGCGCCTCGCGCGACACCACCAGCATGTCCTTGCCGAGCACCTTCTCGACCCTGACGCCCTCGGACGAAATCTTCTTATAGGGCGTCTCGTCCTTGCCCAGCGGGAACAGCGGGGTGTGCTTGTAGGGCGGAACGGGCTTGGACTGGTCGGGGAAGGCGGTGGGAGCGTTCATGGGGCAAATCTCGGGGTTTTGGGGCCGTGGCGGGCCTCTCGGCATAGAAGCGTTCTAAGCGCATTCTAGCCAGAAAAGAAAGGGAGCGGTGCGCATGGGAGGGGTAGGTTCGGCACGGAAGGCATTGGCACAGCTCGTGGAAATGCCTCTGCCCACCCTTGCGATTCGCGTCCGCCGACGCTTGAATGCGTGACCTAAGGGGCTTTTCATCATGACATTGAACTTGAACGTCCGCGGCGCGATCCTGGTCGCCGCCGCCCTCACCGGCCTTGTGGCTCTCGCTTCGCCTGCCCGCGCCGATCGCTGCGACGACAGCGCCAAGGAGCTGGCGAGCCAGGTCGATCGCCTCAAGGTGAATTTCCGCGCCGCCAACGTCGTCTATCTCACGCACCCGGCGGCCAAGGAGCTGTCCGTGGGTTGCCGCGGCGACAAATATTCCATCGAGCTCTACGCCAAGGGTGATCGCAAGCCGAAGCCGGAATTCTACGCGCTGGTCGGCTCGATGGCGGCGATCGTCTTCACCGTGACCAAGGACGACACCACGACGGGCGCGACGCGCTGCCTGAAGCGGATGGGTCTATTGCGCGGCGACAAGGTCACCATGCGCTACCGCCGGCTCAACATGGAATGCACCCGCACCAAGACAGAGGCGTCCATCGCCATCACGCGCGGCAAGGACGAATAGGGCACGCGCCAGCTCTTTCCGCACCCTTGCGGGGTGCGTATCGCGCGATGGCGTCCGCCGCATACTCCGTCATTGCGAGCGCAGCGAAGCAATCCAGTCTGTATCCGCGGAAGCAGTCTGGATTGCTTCGTCGCAAGGGCTCCTCGCAATGACGGGGAGAGGCCTCGTCGTCTCGGTTTGCGGATGCCACGCGTGGACAGCCTTCACCGCGCCAATTCCCTCACATTTTAACGATTGGCTTGAAGGAAATTTCGCTCCTCGCAGGGCAGGCTTGATTGTTTCCATGTGTGAGGATTTGCGGATGAAGGTTTCTACCGTTGCGCCCCCGCCGATCGCGATCGTGGTTCCGAACTACGACACGACCAAGCCGCAGGACGATCAGACCAAGGTCAAGGACGAGAATCCGACCTTCAAGCCGCAGCCGCCGGCGCCGCTGCCGCCGGGTCAGGGCACGCGGATCGATCAGCTCGCCTGATCAGGCGTCCCGAGACCGAAGCGCCCGATCCGGTCGATCGGGCTTTTGGCGTGTCCGGCCGCATCTTTGCCGGATAGCTGCACCAGGATCATGCGCCGTTCACTCGGGACCTGCGCATGTTCGCACGGCTGCTATTGCGGAACACGGTGTTCGTCGTCGGCATGGGCGCGCTGCTGTTCGCGTGCGCGGGGACGCTGCATTGGCCGTCGGCCTGGGCCTTCCTCGCAACCTCCGCCCTGCTCGGCCCACTCTGCGGCTGGTGGCTCTACCGGACCGATCCGGCGCTGCTCGCCGAACGCCTGCGGCCGGTGCTGCAAAAGGATCAGCCCGCCGCCGACAAGATGTTCATGGCGCTGTTCATCGTCGCCATCCTGGCCTGGCTTGTCCTGATGGGGCTCGACCGGCGTGTTCGATCCTCTGACATGTCGACGGCGTTGCAGGTGCTCGGACTCGGGCTGTTCCTGGGCTCGACACTGTTCACCATGTGGGTGTTCCGCGAGAACTCGTTCGCCGCGCCCGTGGTGAAGCTGCAAGCCGAGCGCGCGCAGCACGTGATCTCGACCGGACCCTATGCCTATGTCCGCCATCCCATGTACAGCGGCATGATCCTGTTCTTCACCGGCGTGCCGTTGCTGCTGGGATCGTGGTGGGGACTTGCGATGATGCCGCTTCTCCTCGCCTTGCTCGCGGTCCGCATTCCGATCGAGGAGCGCACGCTGCGCGAGGGTCTGCCCGGCTACACCGATTACACGGCGCGGGTGCGCCATCGCCTCATCCCCGGCGTCTGGTGAACGCGCCAACTGCACGAAGCCGCTATCGGTCCAGCTCGCGATAGCGGCGGAAGATGCCCTGCTCGTTGAAGGGAATGCGGCGCTCGCTTGCGAGATAGGCCTGGATGTTGGGCCGTGCGGCGATGCGGTCGTGCAGGCCGACGAGGCCCGGGACATCCTTCTCGAACGCCTTCATGCGCTTGGGGAAAGCATAACGCAGCCCATCGACGAGCTGGAACAGCGAGAGATCGACATAGGTCAGGCGCCGGCCCGTCACGTAAATGCCGCCGCTCCCGGCGAGGAGCCGCTCGAAATAGCCGAGATATTTCGGCACGCGCTCGTCCCAGAAGTCGGCCGTGCGCTTCTTCGCCGGCGCCTTCTGATCCTCATAATAGAGCGAGGGCCCGAGCGGATGATGGGTGTCGTGGATCTCGACGACGAAGTCGGTGATCGTGAGCTGAAGCTGGTGCACCCAGAGCCTGCCGGCCTCCGTCTTCGGCGCAAGCCCATGGCGGGAGCCGAGATAGAGCAGGATGTTGGCGGTCTGGCCGATGACGAGCTTGCCCGCCTTCAGGAACGGCGGCGCAAAGGGCGGCGTGCCCTTCTGCGCATCCATCATCTTCATCATCGCGGCCGATCCGCGCGGACCGCGCGCGACATCGACGTAAGCGGCACCCGCCTCCTCCAGCGCCAGCCGCACATATTCGCCGCGGCCCTGGATCTCGGGCCAGTAGTAGAGCTCGTATGTCATGGGGGGTCCGTGAGCGTGGAGGCGATCGGACCAATGTAGCACGTGGCTGAAGGTTCCGTCAGCGTGAGGCGGAACGGCGGTTCAACATACGCCGTTATTGCGAGCGCAAGCGACTTGTCCGCCGAAGGCTTGGCGAAGGCGGAAGCAATCCAGAAATGCCTCCGCGGGGACACTCTGGATTGCTTCGTCGCAAGAGCTCCTCGCGATGACGAATGGAGAGAGCTCCGACGGTGGAGAGAACTCAGCGTCTCAATTCGCCGCGAAGCAGTACAGCAGACCATCGCCGCCGGTGGTCTTCAAATCGGCCTGCGAGCAGCCGCCGTCGGGCCCGCGCGAGGGGTGAGAGCTATTCCAGGATTTCGAGGGCTCGTCGTCGCGCAGACCCCGGCGATCGAAATGGCCGACCATCGCAGCGCCTTGCGTGCTCGACGTCCAGTTCTTGCAGGTGCGATCGTCCGGCCCGGCAAACGCGGTGCCGTCCGGTTGCGATCCCGTGAGGATGTCGTGCCGGTTCGGCTGGTCGCCGGCACCATTGATGACCTCGCCCTTTTCGCTGAGCGCGGTCTGCTTGGTGAGATTGTTCGTTGCGCCGTGCAGCTCGGCGACGTCCTTGGCGATCACCGTGCCCTTGGCGTTCTGCCACGGCCCCTTGCCGATGCGATCCTTAGCGTTGACGGCCGGCTTGCCGTCGGCGGCCTGCGTCGACAGATAGGCGCGCCAAGTCTTGGTGCCGGCCCCGGCGGCTTGTGCAAGCTTCTGGCATTGCGCGTCGGCTCCTTCGAGGCCGCCGAGATCGGCGCCCTTGCCGGGGCCGTTGGAGGTCACGAAAAAGGTCATGTCGGCCGACTGCGCTTGCGCCGATGGGGCAGCAAGCAAGACAATAGCCAGCGCAACACCGGAAATCGTCATGGATTTCTCGATACGGATCATCCTGTCCTCCCAACGTTTTGTTCGCCGCCTGACTTCAACCCGAGGCGCCCCCGCTTATTCCGATGCCGTGCTGCGAGAGGCCCAAAAGAAAAGGGCGCCGTGCCGAAGCACGACGCCCTGGTTCCTCATCTCGTCCGCGATCAGTTGGTCTGCTGAATCGCTGACAATTCCCAGCCTGTGCCCGGCCGGCGGGCGAAGGTCCAGATCTCGGTCGCCTCGCCCGGCTGCTCGCTGCCGGCGACGATTGCGCCGGTGTTGCGATCCACCGTCTTGTCGGTGAGCGCGAAGCGCAGCGCCACCGTGGCATAGTCGGTCTCGCCTTCGCGCCAGGCTTCCGCGAGGTCGCCCTGCAACAGCTTCACTTCCGTGACCTTGTTGACCACGTTGCGGGCGCGGTTCTGGGCGAGGTCCTGCTCGAAATAGGAGACCATTTCCGGCGTCGCGAGCGTGTGCAGCTTGGCCACGTCCTCGTTCGACCAGGCGGCCTGGACGTCGCCGAGCAGGCGCTCGAACGCCTCATAGTCGTCCGGCTTGATCTCGAGCGGCGCGTTGTTGGCGCCGAAGCCGAAGCCACCGAGGCCGCCACCAAGGCCACCACCGAGACCGCTGCGATAGTTCGTCTGCGGTCCGGGCGCTGCGCCGGCCTCAACATTGGCGTAAGCCGCCCGCGGAGTGTGACGGCGCTGCCACCAGGACATTGCCAGCCGGACCACGAGCACCACCAGCGCGATCTGGATGATCAGGCCGATGATCGAGGACAGGCCGCCGAGGCCGCCGAACAGGCCGCCACCGAACAGCATGCCGAGCAGGCCGGCGCCGAGGAAGCCGGCCGCAAGGCCGCCCATGAAGCCGCCGGCGCGGCCAAACAGGCCGCCGCGCGCCGGCGCGGTCGCGGCCGAGTTCATGCCTGCGCCCGGCTGGGTGTAGGTGCGGTTGAACTGCGAGGCCGAGCCGGGTGCGGTCGTGGTCGACGGCGGCGCCGAATAGGAGCGCGTACCGCGCGAACCGGACGACATGCCGCCACCCGCGCGGGCGTCGGCCGACGAGATCGTCAGCGCGGTCGGCAGCGCAAGCGCCAGCACGACGGCGATCGTGTTGAAGAATTTCCGGGAGCGAAGCGAGAAAGTCATGTGCGTTTCCCAAATCCCCGGCATGGGGACGTGCCCCTAAGATGGTCAGACTTCCCCAAAAGTGAAGCCGGTTTCGGAACTTGCGGCTGCGGCCCTCAGTCGCGGGGATGTGGCAAAAGCCCATATATGACAGGGGTTTTACGGGAACCATTGGAGGATGCTTACCGCCGGGTTTACGACCCGATTTCCGCTTTTACCCGGGTCCGCGAGCCGAGCTGGCCCACCAGCCGTCATTGCGAGGAGAGCGGCAGGTCTCACCCCTGCTTCGTCATCGTCTCCTTCACCGCCGCGACCAGCTGGCTGAGCGTGAAGGGCTTTGGCAGGAAGTCGAACTGCTGGCCTTCGGGCAGGCTCTTCTCGAAGGCATCCTCGGCATAGCCGGAGACGAAGATGAACTTGATGTCGGGGTTCTTCTCGCGCATGGCCTTCAACAGCGTCGGGCCGTCCATCTCCGGCATGACGACGTCGGAGACGACGAGATCGATCGCGCCACTTTGCTCGTCCAGCACCTCCATGGCCTCGACGCCATTCTCGGCCTCGACCACGGTGTAGCCACGCGAGCGCAGGCCGCGGGCATTGAGCGCGCGCAGGCCCTCCTCGTCCTCGACCAGCAGGATGGTGCCCTGCCCGGTGAGGTCGGTACGCGGCTTCGCCTCTGCCGCCGCGGGGGGCGCGGCTTCCTTCGCGGCGTCGCTGGTCGCGCCGATTGCGGCTGCGGGCTGCTCGACCTGCACCTCCGGTTCGGCGATGTGGCGCGGCAGGAAGATGTGGAACGAGGTGCCCTGCCCCGGCTCGGAATCGACGTAGATGAAGCCGCCGGTCTGCTTGACGATGCCGTAGACGGTGGAGAGCCCGAGGCCCGTGCCCTTGCCGACCTCTTTCGTCGAGAAGAACGGCTCGAAGATCTTGTCGCGGATGTCGGCGGGGATGCCGGTGCCGGTGTCGGCGACCTCGATGCGGACATAATCCGCGGCGGGCATGCCCTTGTAGGCGAGCTTGCCCGAATCGTCGCTGGTGACGTTGGCGGTGCGGATGATCAGCTTGCCGCCGTCAGGCATGGCGTCGCGCGCGTTCACCGCGAGGTTGACGATCACCTGCTCGAACTGGGAGACGTCGACCTTCACCGGCCAGAGGTCGCGGCCGTGGACGAGGTCGAGCTTGACCTTCTCGCCGATCAGCCGCCGCAGCAGCATGGTGAGATCGGACAGCGCGTCGCCGAGATCGAGCACCTGCGGCCGCAGCGTCTGCCGCCGCGAGAACGCCAGCAACTGCCGCACCAGGGTGGCGGCGCGCGTTGCGTTCTGCTTGATCTGCATGATGTCCTGGAACGACGGGTCGGTCGGCTTGTGCGCGTTCAGCAGGAAGTCGTTCGCCATCATGATGGCGGACAGCACGTTGTTGAAGTCGTGGGCGATGCCGCCGGCGAGCTGGCCGACCGTCTCCATCTTCTGCGACTGGTTGATCTGGTTTTCCAGCGCGCGCCGCTCGGTGGTCTCGAGCATGTGCACGATGGCGGCTTCCGCCTCGGTCTCGGCCGAATCGACCGGCGTCACGAAGAACTGGCCCCAGCGTTCCTTGGACCCTTCCAGCGCCACCTCGACCGGCGCGATATCGGCCTTGCCTTCGGCGGCCTGGTTGATGGCCGCGATCAGGAGGTGCCGGTCGCGCGAATTGACCGCGCGGAAGATCGACTTGGAAGAGGTGTCGAGCCCCAGCGCCTGACTGAGCTTGGCGTAGCGCGCATTGGCGCGCACCACGTTGCCGGCGCGATCGACGGTCGCGATCGCCATCGGCGTGTGGTCGAAGAAGCGCATGAAGCGCACTTCGGCGGCACGATCAGGGTCGCTGCGCTCGTCGCGGGCGCGGCTGATCACGAGCGTGCGCGAGGGCCCCGGCGCGCCGTCGGCGCCGAAGGCGAGCTTGTGATAGAGCCGCACCGGCATGGTCTTGCCGGTGCGCATGCGCAGGTCGATGTCGAACACCTCGGTCTTCACCTCGCCCGGCACCGCCACGATCGAGGTCAAGAGCGAAGCGCCGTCGCCGGAGACGATATCGGTGAGCTTCAGGCCGCCGGAGCCGATCTCGGCGAGGTCGTAGTCGAGCCAGTTCGCCAATGTCGCGTTGACATAGGCGAGCTCGCCGGCCGGATTGACCGAGAAGAAGCCGCACGGGGCGTGATCGAGATATTCGATCGCGTGCTGGAGCTCCTGGAACACGTCCTCCTGGCGTTCGCGGTCGCGCGTGATGTCGGCGATCGACCACACCGCGTATTTCGCCTCGCGCTTGCCGGTGCCGAGCGGGCGCACGCGCATGCGCAGCCAGCGGCCCTGATTGCCGTCATGGCCGGAGATGCGCACCTCTTCCTGCTGCCGCTTGCCCTCGCGCGCGGCCTTGAGCAGCCGGAACACGGCTTCCGAGACGTCGGGGTTGCCGATGAAGACTCGCTCCACCGGGCGCACGTCCTGCGGTCCGGTGGCGCCGGTCAGCGTCAGATAGGCGGCATTGGAATAGACCACGTGTCCGCGCGCGTCGGTGACCGCGAGGCCGTCGAAGGCGTGATCGGAGATGCGGCCGATGACGGGATCGTCGAGATTGCGGTCGGCGAAGCGGATGATGCCGGCGGCGAAGGCGAACAGGTTGAACAGGCCGACCATTGCCAGCACGGCGAGGATGCCGAGGATATAGGGCTGCGCCTGCGCGCGCCCGAGCGTCATCAGCCCGACGGCCACGGCGACGAGGCCGGCGGCCACCAGCAGCACCAGCGCAATGCTGCCCGAGCGCGGCGACGGCTCGTGCGCCGCAACGGGCTCGCGTGTGAGGTCGTGGTCGGTCTCGGCGGTCATTCTCGAGCTGGCGCAGCCTGTCGGCAGAGAATCAACGCGCCACCGGGCGCGTGGGGTCCTCCCTGCCTGAATCGGACCCTGAGGTGCAAGGGCAGCAGCGGCAAAAGGTACGCTGATTCCCAGATTACGGCCATTTCCGGTTCTTTTCGGGCATCTTATCCCCGCCCGGCGCTGAATCCGCGCTTCAGGCGCATGACGTAGCCGATGACTTCGGCGACGGCATGGTAGTGCTCGGTCGGGATCTCCTGGTCGATGTCCACCGTGGCGTAGAGCGCGCGGGCCAGCGGCACGTTCTCCACGATCGGGATGTCGTGCTCGCGCGCGATCTCCCGGATCTTGAAGGCGAGATTGTCGACGCCCTTGGCGACGCAGATCGGCGCGGTCATGCCGCGCTCGTAGGACAGCGCCACCGAATAGTGGGTTGGGTTGGTGATGATCACGGAGGCCTTGGGAACCGCCGCCATCATGCGCTTCTTGGCGCGCTGCTGCCGCAGCTGCCTGATCTTGCCTTTGATGTGGGGGTCGCCTTCGGACTGCTTGTACTCTTCCTTGATCTCCTGGAGCGACATCTTCTGCCGCTGGAACCAGCTTCGGTACTGGAAGAAATAGTCGGCGATGGCGACGATCGCGAGCGCGGCGACCACCGCGCCGAGCAGTTGGATGGTCATGCTGGTGCTGGCGCCGAGCATGGCGGCCGGATCGAGCCTGACCATCGCCTCCATGCGGTGCCGCTCCGGCCACAGGATCATGGTCATGACCACGGCCAAGGCGACCAGCTTGCCGATGCCCTTGAGAAAATTGGCCGCCGCCTGTTTGCCGAAGATGCGTTTGAAGCCGGCGCCCGGCGAAATCTTGTTGAACTTGGGTTTCAGGGATTCGGCCGACCAAACCAGCCGGTGCTGCAGCATGTTGCCGGCGATGGCCGCCAGCACCAGCATCAACAGGGGCACGCCGATCGCGGCAAGCACGGCGAGCTCGATCTGCTCCATCAGCGCGAGCAGGGCCTTGCCGTCGGTCTTGATCATCCAGGAATTGGCAAGCAGGTTGCGCATCGGCGTCAGCAGCCCGCTGCCGACCGAGCCCGAGAAGGTGGAGACGACGAGCGTGCCGCCTGCCATCATGAACCAGGTGTTGATCTCCTGGCTCTTGGCGACGTCGCCGCGTTCGAGCGCATCGTCGAGGCGCTTTTGCGTCGGGTCTTCTGTTTGACTTTCGGGATCGTTGTCTTCGGCCACCGATCGATCCCCCTCACCTGAGCGGCATCATCTGGTGCATGACACCGATGAAGTAGTCGAGAAAGGTGCCCATCATCGCGGTGAGCACCACGGCAAGCACCAGGAAGCCCGCGAAGATCGACAGCGGCACGCCGACGAAATAGACCTGCATCTGCGGCATCAGCCGCGCCAGCACGCCCAGTCCGATATTGAAGACGAGGCCGAACACCAGGAACGGCCCGGAGAGCTGCAAGCCGAGGCGGAACGCGGCGGCGAAGGCACGCGTCGCAAGCGAGGCGACGTCGCCGCTCGACACGGTCTCGCCCGGCGAGAAGATCGTGTAGCTGTCGTTCAGCGCCGCGATCACCAGATGATGGCTGTCGGTGGCAAACAGCAGCGTCACGCCCAGCATGGTCAGGAAGTTGCCGACCAGCACGCCCTGCTGGCCCTGCGTCGGATCGACCGAGGTGACGAAGCCGAGCCCCATCTGCTGCGCGATCACGGATCCCGCAACCTGGAGCGCCGACAAAGTCACGCGCGCGGTCGCGCCGAGCACGATGCCGATCGCGATCTCATGCAGCATCAGCACCAGCAGCGGCGCCAGCGAGCCCATGTCGACCTGATAGGCGTTGCGATGCAGCGGCAGGATGATCAGCGTGAGCAGCAGCGCGATCGACAGCTTGATCCGCGTCGGGATGTTGGTCTCGCCGAGGCCGGGCAGCAGCATCACCATCGCGCCGACCCGGGCGAAGGCGAGCATGAAGGAAGCGGCGAGCGCCGGCAGCAGCGAGACGTCGATGCGCATAATTCACGCATAGTGCCTCAGCCGCCTATGATTCGCGACGATATCCGCAGCATGTGGGCGTGCATCGAATCGGCCATGAACGGCAGCGCCAACAGCATCGTGGCAAAGATGGCGAGGATCTTCGGCACGTAGATCAGCGTCTGCTCCTGGATCTGCGTCAGCGCCTGGAACAGCGACACGATGACGCCGACCACGAGGCCGACCACCATCAGCGGCGACGACACGATCACGATGGTCCAGATCGCATCGCGCGCGACGTCGAGGGTCTCGGGTCCGGTCATTTGGGAGTTCTCACTCTGAAATTGTTTGTCGTCATTCCGGGGCTCGCGAAGCGAGAACCCGGAATCCATTTAGCCGCAGCGTTGGTCGCACCATGGATTCCGGGCTCGCGACTTCGTCGCGCCCCGGAATGACGGCGCGCATCAGATCGGCATCTTCATGATGTCTTCATAGGCCGCGATGACGCGGTCGCGGACCGAGACCAGCGTGGACACCGCGACATCGGTGTCTGCGACCGCCGTAACCACGTCCATCACGTTGGCCTTGCCGGCGGCCATTGCGACCGTCTGCGCGTCGGACTTGCGGCCGGATTCCACGACGCTGCCGACGGCGTCCTTCAGCAGCGCGGCGAAGGATTGGCCGTTCGGTTCGCTGCCTTTGCCGGCGCCGGTGCCGGTGTTCTCCAGCACGCGGGCGAGGCTGGCGTAAGCATTGGCGGCAATTGTCGGTGATGCCATGGCTCAAATGTCCTGTTCAGCTCTTGAGGATGTCGAGCGTGCGCTGGATCATCCGGCGCGTCGCACTGATGATGTTGAGGTTGGCCTCGTAGGACCGCTGCGCGTCGCGCATGTCGGTCATCTCCACCACCGAGTTCACGTTGGGATATTTGACGTTGCCGCTGGCATCCGCAGCCGGATTGTTCGGCTCGTATCTGACGCGGAAGGCGGACTGGTCGGGCTTGATCCTGCCGAGGGTGACGACCTGCGCGTCGAGCGTGCGGTCGAGCGCGGATGAGAAGGTCGGCACCTTGCGCCGGTAGGGATCGCCGCCGGCGGTCTGCGCCGTCGAATCCGCATTCGCGATGTTCTCCGAGATCACCCGCATGCGGCCGGCCTGCGCGCGCAGGCCCGAGGTCGCGATTGCCATGGAGCGGGCGAAGTCGCTGCTGTCATTTGCCATGATCCGCCTCCTTTAGGGCCTAACCTTTGCCGATCGCGGTCTTGAGCAGGCGCAGGCTCTTCGAATAGAGCGAGGTCACCGCGGCGTAGTCCATCTGGTTGCTGGCGGCCTTCATCATCTCCTCCTCGAGATTGACGGCATTGCCGGCGGGGCGGGTCTCGAAACCCGCATTCTTGTTCTGGTCGAAGGCGGAAGCGGCCCCCGACGGCGCCAAATGCGAGGCGCTGGTCCGGGTCAGGACCAAGGGCCCCATGGACCCCGTGACGGCGCCGGCCTTGTCGAACTTCGGCTCGACCAGGTCGCGCGGCCGGAATTTCGGCGTGTCGGAATTGGAGACGTTCTCGGACAGGACGCGCTGGCGCTCCTGATGCCACTGCATCTTGGTGCGAAGCACCGACAGTTCCGGAATATCGTTGATGGACATCGTCGCGGCTCCCTCCGCCCCGACGGACCCTAGGGACCGCCGCTAGGCAGAATTTGCCGCCTGTATGGTTAACAGCTGGTTAAGGACGGGTCGTGATGCATGTCCCCAGCCGAAACTGATTCTTGCGCCCCGCCATTCGACGCCGCGAAAAGTGGCATTAACCCAGCCGTTTGGCGAGACGTGCACAGGGCAAGAAGTCGTTTTGGATCGGGCGATTCATGGGTTATTAAGAGTTGGGGACGGCAAAACTTGCCGTGGAACGTTAAGAAATCGCAGTTTGGGGCATCGTCCGCCGGTGGTCGATTCGACTGACCATGGGCACGAAAAAAGCGCCATTTGTCGGGGACAAGTATGCAAGGCAGCCCTATCACCTTCATCGTCGCGTTCATCGTCGTTCTGGCGTTGATCGGCGTCGCTGCATGGCTGGTTCGCCGATTCGCCGGTAGCCGCATCGGCGCCAACACCCAGCGCGGCCGGATGCCCCGGCTCGCCGTGATCGACGCCGCCGCGGTCGACGGCCGGCGCCGCCTGGTGCTGGTCCGGCGCGACAATGTCGAGCATCTGCTGATGATCGGCGGCCCAACCGACATCGTTGTCGAGCCCAACATCGTTCGCGCCGCGCCCAGCCGCGACCAGATCCCGCAACGTCCGAGTGCCGCCGAACCGCCGCGCCTTGCCCCCATGCCCGATGCCGGCGGCTGGGCCGACGAAGCGCCGCGGCCCGAGCTGCTCGATCATCCCGAACCGCAAATGCCCGAGCCGCCGCCGCGGCCCGCGCGGCCATCCTTCGCCGACGAGGTGCGCCGGCCTGCGCCTGCACTGGCCGAACGCCGCAGCGAGCCGGCTCTGGGCGGCTTTACGCCGGAGCCGATCGCGCCACGTCCCGAGCGCGAACCGCGGCCCGAGCCGCTGCCGCCGCGCATCGCCCGCGGCGAGCCGCCGCTGATGCCGCGTCCGCCGCGCGGCAGTGAGCCGATGAAGATGCCGCCGGTGCGGGCCGAGCGCGCCGCTGCACCACCTCCTCCTCCGCCCGTGCCGCAGGCTGCGCCCGTTCCGCCGCCGGCAGCGGCTGCCGCGCCCTCGAGCGCCGAGCAGAATCTCGCCGAAATGGCGCAGCGGCTCGAGGCTGCCCTGCGCCGCCCGGCCGGGGAAACGGTCGCGCCTCCGGTTGCGCCGGAGCCGCCGCCCGCTCCGGCGCGCGCCGCCCGCAGCGAGCCGCCGGCACCGCCCGCTGCGCCGGCGAAGCCGGCTGCGGAAAAGACCAGCTTTGAAAATCTCGAAGACGAGATGGCCTCCCTGCTCGGCCGTCCGAAGCCGTCTTCGTGAGGTTGCCCGCCCTCCCGCGTAGAGTTCTTTTCCTTTCTGTCCTGGTCGGCGCGGCTTCGCTCGCAATGCCGTCGCATGCCCAGGACATCAGCATCAATCTCGGCGGCGGCGCCGGTGGCGGCGGCGTCACCGAGCGCGCGATCCAGCTGATCGCGCTGCTCACGGTGCTCTCGATCGCCCCGTCGATCCTGATCATGATGACGTCGTTCACCCGCATCGTGGTGGTGCTGTCGCTGCTGCGCACCGCGATGGGCACTGCGACCGCCCCGCCGAACTCGGTGATCATCGCGCTCGCGATGTTCCTCACCTTCTTCGTGATGGGCCCGGTGCTGCAGAAATCCTACGACGAGGGCATCCGCCCGCTCGTCGCCAACCAGATCGGCGTCGAGGACGCGTTCCAGCGCGCCTCCGTGCCGCTGCGCGGCTTCATGCAGAAGAACGTGCGCGAAAAGGACCTGAAGCTGTTCCTGGATCTCTCCGGCGAGGCGCCGCCGGCCACGCCCGACGATCTCGCCTTACGCATCCTCGTCCCCGCCTTCATGATCTCCGAGCTGAAGCGCGCCTTCGAGATCGGCTTCCTGTTGTTCCTGCCGTTCCTGATCATAGACCTCGTCGTCGCCTCCGTGCTGATGTCGATGGGCATGATGATGCTGCCACCGGCGACGATCTCGCTGCCGTTCAAGCTGATCTTCTTCGTGCTGGTCGACGGCTGGTCGCTGGTGGCGGGGAGCCTGGTGCAGAGTTACGGGGGGTAAGGCTTCGTTCGCTGCTGCGTCCTTGCCGCTCTCAGCGGCAGCCCCCGCTCCCTCCTCGTCATTGCGAGGAGCCCTTGCGACGAAGCAATCCAGACTGCCGCCGCGGAAAGAGTCTGGATTGCTTCGCTGCGCTCGCAATGACGAGTTTGTGGCGCGGTCACGGGCCGCGCTTCGCGCGGCACCGAGCCCTACCGCGTCATCTTGATCTGCCGCACGACCGGGATCGTGGGCAGCGAGCCGGTGTGGTCGCTCGTGTCTTTGGTCTGCGGCGCGCCGGGCGCGCGGGCGGTGGCGTCGGGGAAGCGCTGCTTCATCTCGCGCAGGAAGCCGTCGAGCGTGTCGACGCTGGCAGCGAGCTTGGCGATCTCGGCGAATTCGGCGCTGGAGGCTGCGGCCGGCTTGCTCGCAGTGTCGAAGGCGAGACGGTCGGCGCTCTCGCTCATCAGCGGGGCGTATTTCTCGCGGAAGCGCGACAGGCCGATCGCGTCGTCGGCGAGGGCGTAGCCGACGGCGGCGCGGATGATGTCGCTCTTCTCGACCGCATTGAGCGGCTTGAAGTCGCGGAAGCGGTCTCCGTAATAGAGCTCGATCTGCTCGGCGGACTCGCGCCAGCGCCGCGCCGCCCAGAAGATGTCGGAGCGCAGGCGGAGCACTTCCCGCCCGGCGACGTTGGAGACAATGTCGAGCGCAAGATCATGACGGCCGACGTCGCTCTGCGCACGCGCCTCCAGCAGCAGGCGCTGCTGCCGGAGCTCGCCTGAGAGATCGCTGATGCGGCTCGCGCGCAGCGCGGTGATGGCCAAGTCGGGCTTGCGGTTGGCGAGATAGATCATGGCGAGGCGCGCGGCGACCTGGGCGCGCGCGGCGCCTTCGAGGCGATGATCTATCTGGTATTGCAGGAGCTCGGCGGCCTGGTCGAGCAGATCTATCGAGGCGAGACGGTCGGCGAGACGGCGGATCAGCTCGTCGCCGCGGCGGCCGATCGGCGTCAGCTCGCGGAACTCGTAGAACATCCCGAGCGCCTCGACCGGCGGCAGCTCGTCGCCCTTCGGTCCGAGGAAGATCTGCGTGAACAGCTCGGAGGCGAGATCCTGCGCCTGACGCGAGGCTTCGGCGTTCGGCTGCAGCCTCGTCGCGGTGCGCGCGGCTGTGAGCGCATCGCGGTAGCGCCCGTTATCGGCATAGAGGCGCGACAGCATCTGCAGTGTCTTGACCTCGATCGCATCGCCGCGCCAGGTCATCGACAGCGTCTCGAGCTCGCGCAGCGCCTCTTCCTTGCCGATCTCGTCGCGCTTCTGACGCAGCGCGATCTCGAGCTGCTTGGCCTCGGCCGCAGCCGGACGGTCATTCGAGGCGACCGCGAGCTTGTAATCGTCGAGCGCATCCTTGTCGTGGCCGAGCGCCTCGGCGAGCCGGCCGCGCAGCACGGCGAAGCCTGGCGCGGCTTCGGGCGGGACACCGACCACCTCGAGCTCGTTGCGGCGCTTGGAGGCGCCGGCATAGTCCTTCACCTCGAGGGATGCGCGCATCGCGTCCATCGTCACGATGCGCTGGATGTCGAGCGGCAGCGAGGCGATGGCGAATTCGACGTTCTTGAACTTTTCGCGCGCATCGGCCCATTTGCCCTGGCGCGCATAGGCGAGCGCCTTCCAAAGCTGGGAATCGTGGCTATTGCCGATCGCAGGATTGGCGAGATCCTTCAGGCCCTGCGCCGGCCGGCCGATCAGGATGTTGGCGATCGCATGCATGATCAGCGCGCCGCTCTCCTCCTTGTTGAGCGGATCGCTCAGCATCACGTCGGTCACGGCCTTGGCCTCGTGATACATGGCGCGCGACATGTAGAATTGCGCAAGATCGAGCCGCGGCAGCGAACGCAGCGCCGGCTCGACCGCCGAGATCGCCGTCATCAGTTCGCCCTGGCGCGCCATGAAGTTTTCCGACTGGCCCTTGCGCCAGCCTTCGGGACTGAAGATCGGGCGCACGGCGGTCGGCGCCCGCTCGGCCGAGATGTCGACCGGCGACAGGGTCAAGCCGCCCTTCTTGCCGAGAATGACCTTGTCGGAGCCGACCTCGACGCCGATCTCGTCGGAGTTCGGCCGGATCGCGATGCCGTGCGCGGATTCCAGCAGCGAGAGATCGACGAGGTCCTGCCGCTTGATGAAGCCGCGCACCGGCCGCAGCGCGGTGACGACATAGAGCGTGTCGCCGGCATCGGGATCGGTGAGCTTGTGCAGCTGGCCCGGATTGGCGAAGGGGATCGCGATATTGGCGAGCGCGGGATCGGTGATGTTGCGCGACATCATCAGCGGCAGCGGCGTCGCCTGGATCTTGTCGGCGAGCGTCAACATCCAGTTGGTCTCCTTGCCGACCTCCTCGCTCGTCAGCGAATAGACCAGCGGACGGGTGAGACGGATGCGCACCGCCTGCGCCTTGTCGAGCGGGACGCGGCCGACCTCGCCGATCATCGCGCCGCCCTTGGTGCGGATCGCCTCGACATCGACGAGCTTCGGCGTATCGAACACCAGCCACACGGTGTCGCCGCGGCGGAACGCCGCCGCCGGCGTTGCGACCTGAAACGGGAACGTCACGCGCAAGCCGTCGCTGTCGCGGCGCGCATCGACGCTGGCAATCGCGGGCGCGACCGGCACCTCCCCCGGCCCAGCCTTGGCAGCATCCTTGCCAGCATCCTTAGCGGCATCCTTGACCGGTTCCTTCGCGACCTCCCTGGGCGCTTCGACGGGCGCAGCCGCAGCCGCCGGCGCCGGCTTCGCAGCTTCCTTGGGCGGTTGGGCCGCTTCGGCCGCGGGAGAGGCTGCCGGTTTCGGCGTTTCGGCGGGCGGCAGCGCGGCGGGCGCTTCCACCTTCACCTCGGGCTTGATGTCGATCCTGGCCTCGCGCGCGATCGTCTCGGAGGTCGGCGGTGGGATCTCGCGATGGGCGTCCTTCTTCTCGGCGGCGGGCTTTTCCGGTGCAGGTGCAGGTGCAGCGGCAGCCGCCGGCCCGCGACCGACCGGCTTCATCTGCGCGATCGTCGCCTCGGGCGTTGCCGCCAACTTCCCCTTGTCGGGCTGGAAGGAGACGTCGACGACGTAGTTCTTCTCGTCGCGGAACGAATGCACGTCGGCATCGCCGATCAGCGCGATCTCGACATTGGTCTGGTCGATATCGGACTTCTGCTTGATCGAGGCGACGTTCGGCGGCGCGGCGAGGACCGCGTCCGCCAGGTCGAAATTGAGATTGGCGTTGAAGACGAGCGTCAGCTTCTGCTCGTTGAGCACGGAGGAGACGCCGACCCCGTCGGGCATCTCGAACACGAAGCGCACGAAGGTCGGCTGCACCGAGGCGCGCACGCGGATCGGCGGACGCTTCCTGGACTCCGCGGCGGCACGCTGGGCGCGCAGCGCACGCTCGGCCGCGCGTGCCCGCTCGGCAAGCTCCTTGACCACGTCCATGGGCAGGCTCGGCGGCGGCCCCTTCCAACCCTCGGGCAGCAGGTCGATGAAGGTGCGCTCGCCGGCGTTCATGGTGTTCACGGTGACGCGCCGCGCCAGCGACAGGCGGATGGCGCCGCCGTCAGGGTCGCGGCGGGCGGAATTGACGTAATCGGGCGCGCCTTCTGGAATGCGCTCGACGGGAACATCGACGGGCCGGTCGAAGCGGATGACGAGGATCGAGCCCGCGGTCGTCACCTCGGAGGGAACGTCCTCGCCGAGCTTGATGACGAGACGGGCAAAGCCGCCACCGGCTGAAAACGTCGCCTCGCCCCTGATCGGATCGGCCGCCCGGCCGGGCGCCGCAAGGCCAAGCAGGAGACAGGCCGCCAGCAAGGCCGCGGCGCGGGCGTGACGCGACAAGCCCCGCGCCGATGCGCGGGCTCGCGACACAAATCCAGCGGCAGCCTCTCGCGCCATTGGCGGCATTTCTTCCGGTTCGGCGGGCATGCCGGCACTGGCGCCGGCCCGTGCCGTCGACTGTAGGTCTCGCCAATTAAGGACTTGTTAATGCTATGTCTTGATTTGCGGGAACAGCATGCCGTGCCGGATGGAGCGGGGGCCGTTCCGCGAGTTTGAATTTGAGACGCAGGCGGTTAAGCAGTTGTTAACGGCTGCACGATGTCGCGGCCTGTCAGTCCCTTTGCGGCACCCCATAGCGGACAAAATCTTCGGCGATTCGGGCCTCGATCCTTCTGGCCGCCGAGATATCGCTATTGCCGCCGTCTGTGTCGCCGAGCTTGAATCTGGCGACCCCGCGACCGTACAGCGCGCTCGCCAGCTTGGGGGCGTACCGCAGCGCCGCGTTGTAGTCGTCGATAGCCGCGGAGAGTTGTCCCATTTTCAGATTTATCAGGGCTCGCGAATCGTATGTCGCGGCGTTACCTGCTCCCAATCGAAGCACCATCTCGCAATCCTCCATCGCAGCCTGCAAGGCGCCGAGGATGGCCCGGGCCCAACAGCGTCCGCTCCAGGCCGCCTCCAGCTTCGGGTCAAGGCGAATTGCTTCGTCATAGTCCTGCGCTGCACGGTCGTACGCATTCCTCTTCAAGAACGCTGCCGCACGGTTGGCAAAGGCAGTGGCATAGTTGGGGTTGAGCTTCAGCGCCTCCTGAAAAGCGCTAAGAGCAAGGTCGTAAGAGCCCGTCCTCAGATAAGCCACGCCGAGGTTGTTGAAGGCTTTCGCATAATTCGGGTTGAGCCGGATCGCTTCAAGGAAATCCTTGATCGCGCCTCCGTAGTCGGCTTTGGCGCTACGGGCATTGCCCCTGTTGTTATGGGCGACAGCGAAGCCGTTTGCGCTCCCCTCGCCCGCATCGATAAACGCCGTGCAGGCCTCGATCCGAGCTTCGGGCGAGACGCGATCTGACCCGTTGCACAGTTCGATATTCTTGAGTGAGCTGCTCTTCTTCGACGTCTGCGCCAAGCCTGACGAACCGGAGAGTCCAACGATCAGAATGAGCATCCCTGCCCTGATGACACTGGCCCGTGCGATTTTCACACCAAGCGCCGAACTCCGCGAGCGAAACGAAGCACTCATGTTGCGTCTCTCTGCCGGGCCGGACGCTGCGCCGGCATCACGGCGGCTTCGGCCGAGCAAACTTCTCAGCATCCCCGACAGATAATGAGCCTGCGATTGGCGCTTCGATCGGGCTCCGGCGCCGCGCCGGCCGGCGGCTTCTTCAGGACCTTGCTTTTGCCCTCTTCGATCAGCGTCGAAAATTTGGCTGACCCGTCATCAGAAATCTCGATGTGCGGCGTCGTACCTCGGATCCCCAACGTGGCAACGGGCGTATCGACCTTCATATCGCCGGTCTTCGCAACATTGCCCGCAACAAAAGTGAACGTTCCCTTGGCAAGACTGAACAGGGTCGCGTTGGACTTGCCGGCCGGCTCATACACATAGTGATCCAGCACCATACGGGCGTTGCTCGATAAATTGAACGAGCTGCCGTCGCTAAGATTTATTCCGACCCGGCCGTCGTCTCCGGTCAGCACCACGTCACCAAGATATACGGGATCACCCCTCTTGGCCTGGCCGGGCTCACTTGAGACATTCGCTTGAACGATCACTGCGCCCGCATGTTCGATCGTGACGGAGCCTGTGGCCGTCGCCACCTTCCCGATCGGTTTGGAAGACGAGCTGGCGACGGCGGGCCCGGTGGAATCGACTTGCGCTTGAGCCGCACTCGGCGAGAAATTGGCTAGCGCCAAGACCAAGCCGGTCGCCAAAGCGGCTGTCGTAGGTCTGCACATGATCCGCCCTTTCCGAGAAGATCCTATCGACTAGCGGCGGCTCATTTCTTGAACCGCTCTTGAACCGCGAAGCGCGGTCGCAATAAATAAATTTCTTGTTTAATAATTTTAATCGTTCTAGTTTACCGTAACGCTACGGAAGCGCCACAAATTAAATAAGCTCTCGTTTGTCAATTTAATCACTTTAGCGGGAGGGATACGCGCCGGGAATGGTATTACGCGCCGCCGTCCCCGCGCCATGCGTCTCTCTGGACCAGACTTGATGATTTTCGGCGGCAAGCCTTCGGCTGCCAGCGCCCAGGATATTTGTCCCTTGGCGAGGGCCGCCCCGAAAGACCATGGCAGCACGCCGAGCCTGAATTAATCACCCAGGCGAGGTCGAGCCATGTTGGTTGCATCCGATGTCCAGGTTGGCAATAGGGCCGCCGCGGCCCTACCCGTCCAAATCATTGGCCATATTCATACAGCGATCGGCTGCGGTACGCTCACGCGAGCCAGTGGCGTCGCCACACAGGCCGTAGCCGGCGCGCCTGTCTACCGGGCTGACGTGATAGAGACTGACGCCGACGGACAGATCACGATTCGCTTTATCGACGGTACTTTCTTCAACATCTCCTGCGACACTCGCCTCGCGCTGAGCGAATTCGTCTTCGACGTCGAAGGCACGCCACCTACAGCCCTGTTCGACGTGACCCGAGGCAGCTTCAGTTTCGTACCAGATCGGCTGGCAGAAACCGGGTCTCTCCAGCTGAATACGCCAATTGCAGGCATTCGCGCCCGAAGTCACGCGGGCGGTTTCGGAATGCTGACGCTTGCAGCATTGACTTTCTCGGTTGCGGAAAATGCCGAGGCCGCGGACCCGGACGTCACATTCCTGGATGACGACTCCATCACTTACAAGGACCTTGCGCACGGCGCATTTGAGCTCGTGACCAAGGAGCCGATCCCACGGCACATCATCGTCGATGATCCCGGCGAAACGATCATCGTCAAGAAAGTGGGATCCACCATCAGTGTCAATCAGGTCGCGAACTCGGCCGCTCGCATGGACGAGTTGCGCGCCGCACAGCAGGACGTGCTCGCCAATCTGGACGGACAGGGGCCGCATGGCTCGAGCACGCCTCCCTTCGTCAAAACCCAATTGCTGCAGCCGATCAATTTCATTCAGCCCGACGCGCCCTCGCTGCAGAATTTGCTGGCGCCTGTGTCGCCATTCGCCATTCCCGTTTTCGACCCCATACCGCCGACACTCAGCACCGGAGCGGGGCCGACCGAGCTCGATACGGTGGTGTTTGATACATTCACTGCGACGAGCGGAATCTTCGCTGCCAGCAGCACCAGCGGCAGCGCCAAGCTGACCTTTGGCGTCATAGGGGCAACCGCCGGCGAGACGGTCCTCGGCGGAGTGACATACGACCTGTCAAAGCCCGGTCCGTACGGAACGCTCTACGTCAACAGTACGAGCGGCGCCTACACGTTCGTGCCTGACAGCATCGCGATCAACGCGCTGAAGGCGCCCACGACCGACAGTTTCGTCGTCACGGTTTCCGACGGCCTCAGTTCTGCGAGTCAGACGTTCACAGTCACCATCAACGGTGTCGACGACGCTGCAATCATCTCCGGCACCACGACCGGCTCGATCGTCGAGGCTGGCGGCATTGCCAATGGAACGCCCGGCACGCCGATTGCGACCGGCACGCTTTCCGATACCGACGTCGACGACCCACCAAATACGTTCACGGCCGTGAGTTCGCCGACGACGAGCACCGGCGGCTATGGCACCTTCACGATGACGGCTGCCGGCGTGTGGACCTACACCGTGGACAATTCGAACCTCGCAGTGCAGAGGCTCAATGCCGGCCAAACGCTAACCGACAGCTTCACGGTGACCACGATCGGAGGCACGCCCCAGGTGGTGACGATCACCATCCAGGGAACCAGTGATGCAGCGGTCATCTCCGGCGACACGACCGGCGCCGTCATCGAGGCTGGCGGCGTCGCCAGTGCTAACCCCGGCACGCCCATCGCGACCGGCACCCTCACCGATACCGACGTGGACACGATCGCAAATGCATTCACGGCCGTCGGCTCGCCGACGCAGAGCGCCGCCGGCTACGGCACCTTCACCATGACGGCTGCCGGCGTGTGGACCTACACGCTCGACAACGCCAACGCTGCGGTGCAGGCGCTCAATACCGGCGAAACGCTGACCGACAGGTTCACGGTGACCACTCTGGATGGAACCGCCCAAGTGGTGACGGTCACCATCCATGGCACCAACGATGCCGCCATCGTTTCCGGCACCACGACCGGCGCGGTGACCGAGGCCGGCGGCGTTGCCAATGCGACACCGGGCAGCCCGAGCGCAACCGGCACGCTGTTTGCCGCCGACGTCGACAATGCGTCCAATACCTTCACAGCACTGAGTTCGCCCAAGGCAAGCACGAATGGTTATGGCACCTTTACGCTAACCGCCGCCGGCGCGTGGACCTACATGCTCGACAATGCGAGCGGCGCGGTGCAGGCGCTGAATGTCGGGGACACACTCACCGACAGTTTTACTGTCACGACCCTCGACGGCACGCCACAGGTGGTGACGATCACCATTCACGGCAGCAACGACGCGGCCCTCATTTCCGGCACCACGACCGGCTCAGTGACGGAGGCAGGAACCTTCTCGCCCGGCGCTCCCATCGCGACTGGCACGCTGACCGGTACCGACGTCGACAACGCGCCGAATACGTTCACCGCGATCTCTTCACCGACCGCGAGCGACGACGGATACGGCACCTTCACGATGACCGCAGCCGGCGCATGGACGTACACCCTCGACAACAACAATAGCGTGGTTGAGGCTCTCGATTCCGGCGACACCCTGACCGACACATTCACGGTAACCGCGATCGACGGTACCACGCAGACGGTGACCGTCGCCATTCATGGCGCCAGTGATGCCGACCCCAACGATTTTGACAACCTGGCCACCGGATCCGTCGTGATCTCCGATCCTCCGAACGTGTACGGAACGCCGGGGAGCGAAACCATCGCCGGCGGCGGCGACACAGGTCAGGTCATCTATGCGGGAGCCGGCAGTGATACGGTCAATGGGACCGGCAAGACGGACGTTCTCTATGGCGGCTCAGGCAATGACACGATCAAGGGCAACGATGGCAATGATGCCATCTACGGCGGCTCGGGAAACGATACGGTAAACGGCAACAACGGCGCCGATACCATAACCGGCGGATTTGGTGCGGACCAACTCACCGGCAGCAATGGCAACGATCGTTTCGCATATTTGTTCGTTGCCGATTCCCGTGCCGGTCAGTTCGACACCATCACCGACTTCGCATCGGGAGCGGACAGGATCGACCTGACCGCCTTTGGCGCGCTCGGGTTTGCCATCCTGGCGTTGAGCTCAACCAACACGACGGTGCCGCCACATACGATCGCCTGGATCTATGACAGCGCGTCGAACGAAACCATCGTGTACGTCAACTCAACGGACCAGACCCTGCACATCGGCGATTCCAGTCTGCTCGAAATCCATTTGCAGGGGATTGCAACCGTCGATGCCTCGGACTTCATCCTGGCGCCAGCGGCGCCTGTAGTGGCGGTCGCCAGCGAGCTGACCGACCTCACCGCAACCCTGCAGAGTGATGCGGCCGGGCTAATGACGATCACTTCCGAAATCTCGTCCGACTCCGGAAGCGGCGACGGCACGCTCCTCGCAGAGAGTCCGGACATCCAGTCAAGCGAGCCGCTCCACAACCTGGATACGCCTTCGGACCAGATCGAACAAACTGAATATTCGAGCATCTCCAGTTCGGACCCGATGCAAACGCCCTCGACCGAAACACTCGCTATTGTTGCGGTAGCTCCTTCGGGCAGCGGACCGTCTACGATGTCGCAATACGTCGCCGCACCGACGGAGGCCAGTTTTGTCTTCGACCACCTGGCCGGTCCCGACACAGCATTGCTGGCCAAAAGTGGCGCGATTGCTGGAAGCGGCCACATGCCTGACATTGCCATCGCCGCGCTGAATTTTGACCAGAATGCCGCCGAACAGCACGCCGGGCGCGGGCTTGCACCGGGGAACAATGCCGGGAATCACGGCGCCTCGCATCAAGGAAACGCCGACGAGGCGGCGCATGCCCACGGTCGTGCCAACGATGGAATGGCAGAGGCGACGCTCAATCCGAGCCTTCTGAAGTCGTCGAGCGGAGGCGCCAACCATTCGCTTGCAAGCGAGACGCAACAGCTCGGCGAGTCGTTCAAGTTCAAGGATAACGCTTCGCAGGGCTCACAGCACAGCGTGGTGCCGGATCATCTAGACCTCGCCGGTCATCCCGGCCACGCTGGAGGATTCCACGGGCTCGAACTGGCGTTCACGCCTGAACCATCTCCGCCCGATGTTGATCCGCCTCATGGCCCAAGTCCGGCTCACGGCCACGGCTTGCACGATCTGATCTTGTGACGCCCCGAGCCAATGGGCTCTTCAGTGTTGCGTCCCGGCGCCATCGGGCGCCGAGGAGCTCTCTTCGCCAAGAGAAGATTGATCATCGTTGCCGGCCTCGCCATCCGGCGGCGCGGCATGCTGATGGCTTAGCGCGGATGTCCATGCGGATGTCATCGCCGCTATGAGCATCCGGTTGACGGCCTCGATGACGCGTTCTGCTGCGGACGAGTAGTTCATGGCCTCCTCCTGCGCTGCCGACTGCGAATGACCGAAGCGTAGGACGGCGCCTTGAGCACCACTGTACGCCACTTCACACCTGCGCGCGTCAAGTCATCGCAGTCCCGGAGGATGCCGCCTGCCCCGGCTGCATCCGCCACGGGTTCTGATTTCCACCTTGACGGGTTGCTGAGCGCGCGCACTCACAACCTTCGGCTCGTTGCGGTTCGCGCGCGACTCTGAATCAGATGTGAATCTCGGCGATGCAAATCGCATTGGTTAGCTCTGGGGGTAATCAATGAGCGGAGAAGCCGGTTGCATTGTGTGTAGCAGAGCAAGAGCGGTCGTCGCGATCGTCCCGATTGCAAGAGGATATGCCCTGAAGACATATGAATGTGCCTGTTGCCACAGCACCCTGCAGCTCGTGACCCGCGTCTCAAAGGCGGCGCTGATCAAGCAGCAGGTCAATATCCTCGCCCAGATGGAGCAGCAGTTGCGCCCGCCTGTTCGCAGGGTGCAACAGGCCTTCGCGAATTAGGCGCACGAGGCATTTCTCTGGGCTTCAGTCGACAGCGCGCGGATTGAAAGCGCGCTTCTCCTCGAGCCTCAATTCGGCTTTTGCGTCGGCTTGCCGTCGATCTTGGGCAATTCGCCGGCCGAGGCGGACTGATCGCCGCCGCCATTGGCGCGGCGGGCCATCTCGACGGTCAGCCGCTCGGCGGCTTCCGATGACATCAGGCCCAGGATGTCCGACATCTTGCGCGGCGCGATCGCCGAGGCGATCTCGATCAGCACGCCCATTTCGAGCCGGTCGAACACCCGCGCGGCATCCTTGGGCTTCATGCCCTCGTACATGGTCACGAGGCCCTTCATGCGCTGGGCTTCGGCGGCCTTCTGCTCGGCCTGGGTCGCGGAGATGCGGGTTTCCACCGCCTTCATCTCCTCGACCTTGGTCTCGATGCGCTTCTCGGCCGACTTGAGCAGGCTTTCGCGGATGTCGATCTCGCGCTGGCGCGCCTCGATCTCCTGACGCCGCGCCTGCAACCGTTCCAGGATCGCGCGCTCCGCGGCCGAGACCTGCGGCTGCCCCTCGTCGATCTTGACGACGGTGCCACCCTCCATCTTGGTCTCGGGCGCTGCCGGCTTAGGTGCTTCCTTCGGCGCAGGGGTCGAGCCGGTGATGTCGGGATCCTCGCGGCCGGTCGGGAAATTCAGGTTCTCTTCCGCCCAGGATTTCTTGCCCTGGTTCGGCTTGTAGTCGAAGACATAGCCGCCGTTGATCGCAAGGCCCGCCACCTTCAGCGTGGCGAGGCCGGCAACGGCGACCAGGACGACCGGAATGACGCGGATGTTACGAAAGGACTTCATACCCAGGCTTCATGCGGCAAGGCCGTTGGATCGTCGGCGCTCGGAGAAGGCTTCGGCGGCCGCCGCCACCGCCTTCGCGGACGACGGCTTGGGCGCGGGCGCGGCGACCGTCTCCGGATTGGTGACGGGACGCGCGGCGATCGCGATCTTGGACAGGCGCCGCACCACGTTGTCGGCCTCGCCGAGCTGCTTGTAGAGCTGATCCGACATCTGCGTCGCGGCGGCGAGCTGGCTGCCGAGGTTCTCGTTGACGTCGCGCACGGCGAGCTTCAGCCCGCCGATCGCGCGCTCGGCAATCTCGGTCGCGGTGATCAGCTCGGCGATGACGGCCTTCAGCGAATGCTCGTCCGCCTTCAGCCGCCTCAAGCGCTTGTTGAGCGTGACGCAGTAGACGATCGTCAGCATCAGCAGGATAGCCACCAGCGTCTCGATCGCCATTCCCAGGGAGTGGTTCATGGGGCCTCCATCATCTTGTTCTGCTCGTCCACCTTCTCGAACATCGCAAGTGTCGTACTTGGCTTGCGCAAGGGTTTCGTCACACGGATCGCGACGCGGTCGCCGACCCGGCCCATCCGCCCCTCGGTCAGCGTGACGTCGCCGCAACGCACGGTGACGTTGGCGTCGGCGCGCATGTCGAGCGGCAGCGTGTCGCCGACCTTGAGCCGCATCAGCTGCTTGAGCGGAATGTCGGCCTCGTAGAGCACGGCGTCGACGGCGATCTCGGCCTGCACGATCTCGGTGGCGAAGTGGCCCTCCCAGACCGGGTCGCGGCCGAACTTTTCGCCCATGAACATCTGGAGCAGGACGCCCCGGATCGGCTCGATGGTCGCATAAGGCAGCAGCAGCTCGATGTTGCCGCCGCGGTCTTCCATGTCGATGCGCAGGCGCACCAGGATCGCGGCGTTGGCGGGACGGCTGATCGCGGCGAAACGCGGATTGGTCTCGAGCCGGTCGATCGAGAAGGTCACCGGCGACAGCGGCCGGAACGCCTGCTCGGCGTCGGCCAGCACCACCTCGACCAGCCGCTTGACCAGCTCGGTCTCGATCGTGGTGTAGGGCCGGCCCTCGATGCGCAGCTGGCTGGTGCCGCGGCGGCCGCCGAGCAGCACGTCGATCATCGAATAGATCAGGTTGGAATCGACCGTCGCCATGCCGAAGTTCTCCCACTCCTCGGCCTTGAAGACGGTGAGGACGGCGGGCAGCGGGATCGAGTTCATGTAATCGCCGAAGCGCACCGAGGTGATGCGGTCGAGCGAGACTTCGACGTTGTCGGAGGTGAAATTGCGCAAGGAGGTCGTCATCAACCGCACCAGGCGGTCGAAGACGATTTCGAGCATCGGCAGGCGCTCGTAGGAGACCATCGCCGAATCGATGATCGCGCGAATGCCGGAATGGTCGTCGAGCGTGACGTCACCGACGGTGAAGCCGAGGAGATTGTCGATCTCCTCCTGGGACAACACCCGCTCGCCGGAATTCTTGCCGGTGCCGAGATCGCGGCTGCCGTCCTCGACCATGGCGGCCCATTGCAGGGCCATCGTCTCCGATAGCTCGTTCTCGGCGGCAGCCTTTGCCGCCTCGGCGGGATCCTCGCTATCGAGCGAGGCCTCCCACTGGGCGGCAATTGCATCCTGGTCGACTTGGTCGTTGCCCGCCATGATCCCTAGTCCGTCATGCTCACTGGACCACGACTTCCTTGAACAGCACGGCGCTGACCTGGATCGGGGCGACCGCCGCGTTGACGCGCTTGGTCAGCTCCTCCTTGAGGCGGAAGATGCCGGCCGAACCGTTGAGGTCGGACGGGCGCAGCTCGCGCACATAGGTCTGGAAGATGTCGGTGACGCGCGGCATCGTCGGCTTGATCGCCTCGATCTGCTTCTCTTCCTTCAGCTCCAGCACGATCTTCAACCGCAGATATTGCACGCGCTCGCCGGGCGAACCGGCGAGGTTGACCATCAGGTCGGGAACGTCGACGAAGGCCGGCGGCTTCGGCGGCGGCGCGGCCTCGGCATGATGCTCATCGCCGCTATGACGGAAGAAGAAGAACCAGGTCGCAGCACCGCCGCCGAGCACGGCGAGCGCGCCGACGACCATGATGATGAGCTTGAGCTTGTTCTTCGGCGGAGCGGCTTCCGCGCCATCAGCGGCTGCGCCGCCTTCCTCGTTCTCTGCCATGGTTGCCGCGCCCGTTCATCTCTCAAAGGGGTCGAAAGAGCGAAGCCTCCTGGCAGACAATGACGCGATACGAATGCCCCAGCGCAATGCGCTCCTCTGATGCGCAAACGCTACGGTAATAATGGTTAACGGAATCTTTCGATTGGGCCGCCGCTAGGAAAAATCTGCCGGGCAAACATGGCTAACAGAACCTTTCTGCCGCCTGCTCGCGCCCCTCGAAAGTCGCCAACACATTGAAGTTACGTGATTTTCCTGATTGGCACGGCTTTCGCTGAGACAGGCCCGAGACCGCACGGCTTGGGAGAGCCCGACGGTCTCGGTCACGGGGTCCGCCAAGGCGCTTGGGAGAGCGAAATGGCAGATCCGCTCAGGGGAGATTTCCGATGCAGAACGCGCGTCTGATCGGCTTGTCACGGCAGATGACGTTGGAACGGCAGATGGATGTCATCGCCAACAACGTCGCCAATGCCAACACCAACGGCTTCAAGTCCGACCATTCGCTGTTCGAGGAATATCTGAACTCGAACGCGCGTGAGGACAATTTCATCGGCCGCGACCGCCGGGTCTCCTATGTCCACGACCGCGGCACCTTCCGCAACATCAGCCAGGGGCCGCTGGAGCCGACCAACAATCCGCTCGACATGGCGATCAACGGCGGCGCCTATTTCGCAGTGCAGGCCAACGGCGGCGAGTTTTATACCCGCGACGGCAAGTTCTCGCTCAACAGCACCGGCCAGCTCGTCACCGCCGACGGCAATCTCGTGCTTGGCAATGCCGGCCCGATCACCTTTCAGCCGACCGACCACGACATCAACGTCGCGCCCGACGGCACCGTCACGGTGCTCGAGGGCACGGCGCGGACCGACTCGATCCGCGGCAAGATCCGCATGGTCTCGTTCGACGATCCGGCCAAGCTGACCAAGCTCGGCGCCAATCTCTATGCCGCCGGCTCGGCGAACCAGCAGCCCGACACCAAGTCCACCCTGCAGCAGGGCTATGTCGAGAAGTCGAACGTGAATGCGGTCGGCGAGATGACCCGCATGGTCGAGGTGATGCGCAGCTACGCCGCGGTCGCCAACCTGCTGCAGCAGCAGAGCGACCTCCATAAATCGGCGATCGAGAAGCTCGCCGACGTTCCGGCCTGATTGAAGGAGAACTGAGATGCAGGCGCTTCACACCGCAGCGACCGGAATGGCGGCACAGGAACTCAACGTTCAGGTGATCTCCAACAACATCGCCAACCTCCGCACCACCGGATTCAAGAAGCAGACGGCGGCGTTCCAGGATCTTATCTACGAGCACGTCCGCCGCGTCGGCGCCCAATCGTCGGACCAGGGCACCATCCTACCGGTCGGCGTCGACATCGGCGGCGGCGTCAAGACCGTCGGCACGCCGCGCAGCATGACGCAAGGCACGCTGTCGCAGACCGGCAACGACCTCGATCTCGCCATCTCGGGCGAGGGCTTCTTCAAGATCCTGATGCCCGACGGCACCTTCCAGTACACCCGCGACGGCACCTTCCAGATGGACAATCAGGGCCGCGTCGTCACCGCGCAGGGCAATCCGGTGCAGCCCACTATCACCATTCCCAACAACGCCTCGGGCATCTCCGTGAGCGAGCAGGGCCAGGTCTCGGTGACGTTGCCGGGCTCAACCACCTCCTCGATCGTCGGCCAGATCGGCGTCACGCGCTTCATCAACAAGGCGGGCCTGCAGCCGGTCGGCAACAACCAGTTCACCGAGACGCCCTCGTCCGGTGCGCCGCAGGACGGCACCGCGAACACCGAAGGTTACGGCAAGCTCACGCAAGGCAGCCTGGAGCAGGCCAATGTCGACGTCGTCTCGGAGATGAGCGACCTGATCGCCGCCCAGCGCGCCTACGAGATGAACGCCAAGGTGATCAGCGCCGCCGACCAGATGATGCAATCGACCACGGCGTTGTTCCGCTGAGGTGATGACCATGATCCGCGCCACCCTCGCCGCCATCTCCACCCTTCTCGCGCTGGCCTTGCCGGCAGCGGCCGCCGACGATTTCATCGCCGCGCCGACGCTGCGCGCAAGCGTCACGGTGACTTCGGACGTGGTGCGGATCGGCGATCTCATCGACAACGCCGGATCGGCCGCGCTGATCCCGGTCTACCGCTCGCCCGATCTCGGCACCACCGGCACGCTGACGACAGGCCAGGTGCTCTCGGTCCTGCGAGCCAAGCAGGTGATCGGCGTCATGACCGGGGACATCAAAGAGGTCCAGGTCACCCGCCTCGCCCGCACGCTCGCGAGCAAGGATATCGAAAACGCCGTCGCCGCGGCGCTCGAGCGCCGCTTCGGCCTCGGCGACGCCGCCAACATCACCATCACGTTCGACCGCAGCGTCGCCGAGATGCGGCTGGACGCCTCCAACAGCGGCGCGCTGCAGCCGGTCGCAACCCGCTATGATGCCCGCAGCACGCGTTTCGACATCGCCTTCGAGATCGCCAACGACGGCAACGCCGCGCCGACCAAGCTGCGCTTCACCGGCACCGCGATCGAGACGGTGGAGGTGGCCGTGCTGACCCGCGACATCGACCGCGCCGATCTCCTGAAATCCTCCGACCTGTCGTTGGAGCGCCGGCCGAAGGCCGAAGTCGCCGGCGAGCCTGCCTCGCGCGACCGCAGCATCGGCATGCAGCTGCGCCGAGCAATGCGCGCGGGCACGCCGATCCGCGCCGCCGACCTCGTCAAGCCCGACTTCGTGGTGCGCGACCAGGCCGTCACCATCATCTACCAGGTGCCCGGTCTCTATCTCACCACGCGCGGCAAGGCGATCGAGAGCGGTGCCGAGGGCGACACCGTCAGCGTGCTCAATCTGCACTCCAAGCGCACGCTGACCGGCATCGTGACCGGCCGCGGCCAGGTCACGGTGCAGGGCGCCAGCCAGTCCGCACCGATGGCACCGGCGGTCGAGCAGACCTCGTCGGTCAAGCGCGACCCCGTGCCGGCGGCCGCTGCCCTGGCGCAGAGCCTGGTCCAGGCACCCGCGTCCGCAGCCGAGATCGCCCAAGCCCAGATTCCGCAAGTCCGCCTCTCGCAAGCTCCAGCCAAGTCAGAGTAGATTCATGTCCACGTTCAGTTCGGCCTCCCGCCTTCGTCGCATCGCGATCTCTGCCCTGCTGCTTGCAATTTGCGCCTTGGCGAGCGGCTGCTCCTCGATCGACCGCCTGTCGCAGATCGGCGAGCAGCCGAAGCTGTCGGCGATCGACAACCCGACGACGCAGCCCGGCTACAAGCCGGTGCAGATGCCGATGCCCAAGCCTGAGGTCGCCTCCTACAATCCGAACTCGCTGTGGCGCAACGGCAGCCGCGCCTTCTTCAAGGACCAGCGCGCCCGCCAGGTCGGCGATCTCCTGACGGTAGCCGTGAACATCACCGACAAGGCCAACATCGAGAACGACACCTCGCGCAGCCGCAGCAACAAGGAAGATTCCGGGATCACGGACTTCATCGGCTCCCAGACGATCACCCAGGCCAACAAGATCCTCCCCGGCCGCATCCTGACCGCCGACTCGACCTCCTCGAGCGAGGGCAAGGGCAGCGTCGACCGCAAGGAAGCTCTGCAGACCAACGTCGCCGCGGTGGTGACCCAGGTGCTGCCGAACGGCAATTTGGTGGTCGAAGGCAAGCAGGAGATCCGCGTCAACTTCGAAATTCGCGAGCTGATCGTCGCCGGCATCGTCCGCCCCGAGGACATCCAGAGCGACAACACCATCGACTCCACCAAGATCGCCCAGGCCCGCATCGCCTATGGCGGCCGCGGCCAGATCACCGACGTGCAGCAGCCGCGCTACGGCCAGCAGGTCATGGACGTGCTGCTGCCCTTCTAAGCCCCTTCAAGAGCTCCCACATCGTGCTCGCGAACTAAAGGCGCGAACGACGATGTACTACGCGGCCCTCGCTAGCTCCCCTGGCGAGGGCCGCATGTATTTTGCCTGCGCCGCCGAAGCGGCGCAGGCTTCTCTCACAGCAGCATGATCCCGCGTGCTTGCGCCCATCGCTGGAGGATCTTGCACTCCTCGGCAAACGGCGGACGGTTCGCAAACCCACGAACCTGAACCGCCCTGGAACGGGTATCAAGCTCGATGGTCAGCAGCCGCTGGACGTCACCCGAGGCACGGCGACGGAGCGACCAGATCGAGGCATGCCCGGCAATGCACTTTGTCGCGTAAGTGGCGACGCAGTGACGCATGCCCCGCGTCTCAGCCACGAGATCGGCTGCGGTCCGCAACTGGACCACGACATATTCTTCGCGCTTGGCGCGGTCCTTGGACGACTTGGTCCATGACCAGTCCGCGATCGCTGCACCGGGCCAACGGTCCTCGCTCTGCTCGGGGCCTGCTGCCAGCCCCCCCGCACGGTTTCGCGCCGCCTCGGCGCGACGGCGTGCGGCCTCGATACGAGCAATCGCATCGAGATCGCGATGCCATTCGCGCATCTGCCGCCCAAGCGAGATCAGTGAACGCCCCTTGAGGGTGTACTCTGGATCACGCCGGTGGCAATCGGCGAGGTAGTCATGGAAGTCATCCATGTCCTCGACCGTGGTGGCATACGCGCAGAAGAAGCGCACCACCTCGCGCCAGAAGCGATGCTGAGCGCGCTGCGTCTGTGTGATCCTGGTGCGCGCGATCCGCATCGCAACAGCGGGATCGGTCGCATAGGAACGCGCAATCGCCTGCCAGATCGCAGCCTCGAAGCCGACCTTCCCCAACGGATTGAGGAACGCATGGACCTCCTTGCGAGACAGCCATTCGGCCGCACCGGCGGCGTAGAGCGAACCGCCGCCGGCCGCCACGACATACCATCGCTTGCGCAACATGATCTCGTCGCGGCTCAGTCCCGCGCTGTCGATCCAGATCTGCTCCAGATGCTCAGCGACAGGATAGCGCGCAAAGAGATAGCGGGCGGCGCCAAGACGAAGACGCGCCGCGTCGCGAGTTTTCAGCTGCGGCTTCCATGCCGAAGCATCGCGAAGGACGTCCGCCTCGAAGCCACGCCTGGCCTCTTTGATCGCGTTCTCGAAATCCGGTGGAGGACGCGTCCGCTGCGACACATGCCGCAGCGACAGCTCGTAGGCTTCAACCCGCGTGCGCTCGGCCTCCCGCCGGCGCTGAATCAATGACTGTGCCATTGTCGTTCAACATGATTGGATGACTGTCAGCCGGACGCACTGAGAGCGTCGGCACGGAATGTGTCGATCGCCACAAAGTACTCACGGCTGGTCTCCTCAATTTTGAACGCGCAGGTTGAATGGGACGGGGCTCATAGACCCGATTGCCGGCGGGCGCAAGATGCCTTTGTCGGGATGTGTCAGAAACTGCGTACTGCGAGGCAGGTCCGCGACATTATTGCAACGCCGCGACAACACACTCCGTCATTGCGAGCGCAGCGACTTGTCCGCCGAAGCCTTGGCGAAGGCGCGACGTACCGGATTCCCCGCCTTCGCGGGGAATGACTGCGGAGAGGACCAATGCCGCTCACGTAAACTCCGCCTCCACCACGCCGAGCCCGTCCAGCTCCATCCGCACCTTGTCGCCGGCCTTCAGCCACAGCGTCTTCACCAGGCTGCCGGTGAGCACGAGCTGCCCGGCGTGCAGCCCCTTGCCTTCGGCGGCGAGATGGTTGGCGAGCCAGGCGAGCGCGTTGTGGGGATGGCCGAGCACGTCCGCACCGGTGCCGTGGCTGACCTCCTCGCCGTTGACGATGGCGCGGCCCTTGACCGCCTTGAGGTCCGGCACCGACGAGCGCGGGACCGAGGGACCCAGCACGCAGCCGGCGGCGAAGAAATCGTCGGCGATCAGGGTCGGCGCGCCCATCGTCTCCCATTTCACGTAGCGGTCGTCGACGATCTCGATCGCCGGATGATAGGACTCGACCGCCTCGCCGACCCATTCGGCCGTGAACGGCGCTTCGCCGGCGGCAAGGTCCCGCTTCAGCCGCACCGCGATCTCGCATTCGACCCCGACCCGGACATAATTGGAGGCGGCGAGCTTGGCGCCGTTGTCATGGACGCCCTTCTGGAACACGCCGCCGCCGCAAGGGTGCGGGATGCCGATATAGTCCTGCATCACCTGGCTGGTGCAGCCGATCTTGTAGCCGACGAGCGGACCGACATGCGGCAGCAGCAAATCGTGCAGGGTGCGCTGGACCTGATAGCCCTCGGCTTCGTCCGCAGGGGGGCGCTCCAGCGCCGCGAGCGGGGCGTGGTTGCGGCGCGCCAGCGCGATCGCCTTTGCGGCTTCGAGAATCTTGTCCATCGGCGCCGCCTCCCACGCTACGCAGTCCAAGGCGGCACTTCAGCATCCCCGCTCCGGCCTGACAAGCGCGGGCGGCATGCCCTCACCCCTTGACGAGGCCGAGCCGGATCAGGCTCTCGGCGGTCGCAAGGATCGCCTCCTCATTGGAGCGCGCCTGCCAGCCGAGCAGCGACTTGGCCTTGGCGCTGGTGGAATGCCTGATCATTCCGAGCATCGGCACGACCGCACGCAGCAGCGGAATCCGGCGGGCGGCCAGCCGCACCAGCCAGTCCGGCGCCTGGAGCCGCGGAACCCGGCGCGCCCGGGGCCCGAGTTCCCGCCGCAGCACGCGGGCGATGTCGAGGATCGACATCGTCTCGCCGGAGACCGCGATGAAACGCTCGCCCTTCGCCTCCGGAGCAATCATCGCCCGCAGATGCAGCTCGGCGACGTCGCGGACGTCGACCACGCCGAAATAGACCCGCGGCACCGCCGGCATGGCACCGTCGAGCAGAGATCTGACGATCTCGATCGAGCCGGAAAAGTCCGGCCCCAGCACCGGCCCGAAAATACCGGCAGGGTTGATCACCGACAGCTCCAGCCCATTCCCCTCGCCCGCGACGAAATCCCAAGCCGCCCGCTCGGCCAGCGTCTTGGACTTGACGTAGGGTTGGCCGTCGACACCGGCGAGATTGGTCCATTCGGTCTCATCGAACGGCTTGTCGCGCGGCGGATGGCCATAGCCGATCGCGCCCAGCGACGAGGTGATGACGACTCTCTTGACACCGGCCGCGCGCGCGGCCCGGAGCACCCGGATCGTTCCGTCGCGGGCGGGGATGATCATCTCGTTCTCGTCCGTGGGGACGGTGGTCGAGAGCGGGGACGCCACATGGAGAACGTAGTCGCAGCCCGCGACCGCCGCCGCCCAGCCGTCGTCCCGGGTCAGATCGGCGGCGACGAAGGCCACGCTCTCGGGCGTCGCCGCCTCGCCCTCGCGCAGCATGGCGAGCACATCGGCCTGGCGCTCTGGCCGGCGCACCGTCGTCCGCACGGCATGGCCGGCGGCCAGAAGTTGCAGGACGACATGGATGCCGACGAAGCCCGACCCGCCGGTGACCAGAACAGTGCTCATGACCCACGTTCCCCGCAAGCTGGAGACTCTGTTAGCGCTGAAGAACGGCGCGCTTCGTGTTGGCGCCTTTGCGGCGCTCGATCGGCGTACGGCCTGCTGCCGGCGTTTAAGGAAATATTGAGCTGGTCCAGGCTTTATGGGAATGCCCGTCTCGAGACGTCGCAGCAGGCCTGATTGCAGCGATGCTTGATGCAGCTGGATCAGCGTCTCAACTTCAGAGTCGATCTCGTTGATGCGACTCGCAAAATCTCCCGCACCTGAAGTGAAGGCTGTTTCTCATCCGAACTCACGTGAGCTCGGAGCAATCCGGTCTAGCCCGTTGATCGCGATTCACCTTTCGCGATCGCGCTGTCGCCATGGTGGGCGCGACGGCAAGCTATGGGCAATATGCGGAGCATGGCGCGAAATGGCGCCCTGCGTCCAAAAACAAAGAGCCGCATCTCTGCGGCTCGGACCTTATTCGTCGCGATAGACCTTCTCGCGTTTCTCGTGGCGCTCCTGCGCTTCCACCGAGAGCGTCGCGATGGGCCGGGCCTCGAGCCGCTTCAACGAGATCGGCTCGCCGGTTTCCTCGCAATAGCCGTAGGTGTTGTCCTCGATACGCTGGAGCGCGGCATCGATCTTGGCGATCAATTTGCGCTGGCGGTCGCGGGCGCGGAGTTCGATGGCACGGTCGGTTTCGGACGAGGCCCGATCGGCGAGATCGGGGTGGTTCACGTTCTCCTCCTGCAGAGCCTGCAGGGTGAGCTTGGATTCTTTGAGGATCTCATCCTTCCAGGCGAGGAGCTTCAAACGGAAGTACTCCTTCTGCCGGTCGTTCATGAAAGGCTCTTTGTCGGTCGGTCGGTAGTTTTTCAACTTTTCCAAGGGAGGCCTATCTTCTTAAGCAACGACTCGCGGACGGACCGGGGTCCGTTGAGCCGGGCCTTATATAGTGGCCTCCCGTGACAGACAATATTTCCCTCACCGCCCGATCCGCGCCCCCAAGCCCTTGCACAGGAAGGTTTATCCTTGAGGGCTTGGAGGCAGCTGGCCGCCCTTAATAGCCGACCGTGAAGCGCTGCTTCAGGTGGGCCGGCTTTTCGATCTCGTCGGCGAGCGCAATGGCGTAGTCGGCGAAGGTGATCCAGCTCTTGCCGTTCGCATCTGCGAGAAGCTGGTCGGTCCCGAGCCGGAACTTGCCGGTGCGCTCCCCCTCCTCGAACAGCGCCGAGGGCGAGATGAAGGTCCAGTTCAGGTCCTTTTCCTGCCGCAGCAGGTCCAGGAAGGCCGAGCCCGCCTCCGCTTCGGCCTTGTATTGGGCCGGAAAATTGGGAGTCGTGACCAGCTTCACGCCCGGGGCAACCTCGAGGCTCCCGGCGCCGCCCACCACGAGGTAGCGACCGACCTTGGAGTCCTTCGCCGCACCGATCAGCTTGAGCGGATCACTGGCCAGGAAGTGCACGGAACTCACGGCGACGTCGTGACCGGCCCACAGCTTGGCGAGGCCCGCCTGGTCGAGCACATCCCCCTTGGTTGGCGTGACGTTCGGCAGGGCCGCAATCTTTTCCGGGTTCCGGGCGATGGCCGTGACCGTGTGGCCGCGGCGGGACAGTTCCCTGGTGATCTCCGACCCAGCCCGGCCCGAGGCACCGGCGACTGCGATTTTCATGGAAGGCTCCTTTGCTTCTATGGTAACTGACAGAGACTAGATATCGCAAAGAATGCTGGTGTTAAGAGAGCACTTTGTGCTTACCTGATTACGCTGAGGTAACTGATCGCGTACAACCGGCACGCGGATGCCAAGCAACGGTATGGATTTCCGAGAACCGACGATGAAACCCGACGTCTACGCAGCGAACTGCCCCACCCGCCAAATCCTCGATCGCGTCGGCGACAAATGGGCGGTGCTGATCCTCTTGCTCCTGCGCGAGGAGCCGATGCGCT
The DNA here is from genome assembly GCF_900094575.1 of Bradyrhizobium yuanmingense. Taxonomy (GTDB): domain Bacteria; phylum Pseudomonadota; class Alphaproteobacteria; order Rhizobiales; family Xanthobacteraceae; genus Bradyrhizobium; species Bradyrhizobium yuanmingense. The sequence goes on from NZ_FMAE01000011.1 coordinate 182,887, forward strand.
TCAATCAATTGCGCCGCACGATTGAAGGCATCTCGCAGAAGATGCTGAGCCAGGTGCTTAAGTCGCTCGAACGCGACGGCCTGATCAGGCGCCGCGCCATCGCGACCGTGCCAGTGACGGTGGAATATTCGATCACCCAGCTCGGCCTGACACTGGCGGCGGCTGTGGATCCCTTACGCGATTGGGCCGAGCAAAATCTGAAAGACGTGCTCGCCGCCCAGCGCCGCTATGATGCGCAGTTGAAGGAGGAAGCGGCGTAAGAGCCTCCGTGACTACGCCTGCCCGGCCTTCGCCAGTTCGACCTCGACCCGCAGCTCGATCTCGGAGAGCACCGCATCGAGACCGGCATCGCCCGAGGACGATTTCAGGTGGGCCGCCGCATCACGCAGCCGCATCACGGTCGAGGCGTCGAGATTGCCGGACAACAGGCCCATCTTGAGATCGTCGAGCACGTCGAGCGCAGTCCTGCCGCGGGCGACCGAGCGCTTGCGGCGCTCGACCGGATCCTCCTCGACACCCTGCAACGCTAGCAGCGCATCGATGTTGGCGGCCGCCTTCGGTGCGGCAGCGCTCCGCGTCTCCTGCGCCGATGAGGTGTCGGGCAGCACGAAACTGCCGGAGCCCGTCCGCTTGGCCTGGCTGGCCGGCGTGCCAAGCGTCGTACCGTTCGGTCCGTAGATGCGCATCGGAAAGAATCCGGGTGATCGATGCCTCACCTTCGCTGTCTTATGGTTAACGCTGCGTAAACGGCCCGGCAAAATCTGCCGACAGGCGGCAGTTTCGCTCCCCAGGGCGAACGAGTGCTGACAGCGGACGCAACAGATTTATTCAAGCTATTCAGCCACCTAGCTCGCCACCAGGCGTTGGCACAGCGCTCGCAAGGAAAGCGCCGGACCAGCTCGTCATGGGAGTGTCGTGCAAGTCCTGTCCGATTTGAGGAGCCCTTTCTAGGGGCCTTGGGGAGCAGAGATGCCAGGCGTTCGTTGGGTGAGGATTGTTGGGTTGGCCTGCGCCGCGCTGTCGGCGCTGGCGCTGTCGGTCACCTCGGCGGCGGCGACCTCGCGCATCAAGGACCTCGCCAATATCGAGGGCGTGCGGCAGAACCAGCTCATCGGTTATGGCCTCGTCGTCGGCCTCAACGGCACCGGCGACACGCTCAACAACATCCCCTTCACCAAGCAGTCGCTGCAGGCGATGCTCGAGCGCATGGGCGTCAACATCCGCGGCGCCACCATCCGCACCGGCAACGTCGCCGCCGTCATGGTCACGGGCAACCTGCCGGCCTTCGCCACTCAGGGCACGCGCATGGACGTCACGGTGTCCGCGCTCGGCGACGCCAAGAACCTCCAGGGCGGCACCCTGCTGGTCACCCCCCTGCTCGGCGCCGACGGCAACGTCTATGCGGTGGCGCAGGGCTCGCTCGCGATCTCCGGCTTCCAGGCCGAGGGCGAGGCGGCCAAGATCGTGCGCGGCGTGCCAACGGTGGGACGCATCGCCAACGGCGCCATCATCGAGCGCGAGATCGAGTTCGCGCTCAACCGGCTGCCGAACGTCCGCCTGGCGCTGCGCAACCCCGACTTCACGACGGCCAAGCGCATCGCGGCCGCGATCAACGACTATCTCGGCGTCAAGACCGCCGAGCCGATCGATCCCTCGACGGTGCAGCTGTCGATCCCGCCCGAGTTCAAGGGCAACGTCGTCGCTTTCCTCACCGAGATCGAGCAGCTCCAGGTCGACCCTGATCTCGCCGCCAAGATCGTCATCGACGAACGCAGCGGCATCATCGTGATGGGCCGCGACGTCCGCGTCGCCACCGTCGCGGTGGCGCAGGGCAACCTCACGGTCACCATCTCCGAGAGCCCGCAAGTGAGCCAGCCCAATCCGCTGTCACGCGGCCGCACCGTGGTCGCGCCGCGCAGCAGCGTCACCGTCACCGAGGACGGCAAGAAGCTGGCGCTCGTCAAGGACGGCGTCTCGCTCCAGCAGCTCGTCGACGGCCTCAACGGCCTCGGCATCGGCCCCCGCGACATGATCAGCATCCTCCAGGCGATCAAGGCTGCCGGCGCCATCGAAGCCGACATCGAGGTGATGTGATGCAGACCACCGCGATCAACCCCCCTCGCCTCGCCACCAATTCGGCCTTCTCGGTCGAGAGCCGGAACGGCCGGCCGGACTTCGAGCTCGCCGCCGCGCTGCAAAAGGTCTCGCCGCAGCAACAGGCCAAGGCGCAGAAGACTGCCACCGACTTCGAGGCAATGTTCCTCAACAGCATGTTCGCGCAGATGACCTCGGGCCTGAAAGGCGAAGGTCCGTTCGGCGACACGCCCGGCACCGGCGTATGGCGCTCGATGCTGACCGAGCAATATTCCAAGAACTTCGCCCAGGCCGGCGGCGTCGGCATCGCCAGCGACGTCTACCGTACCCTCATCCTGCAGCAGGCGAAAACGATCCGCACGGCATAAGGTCAAACGAGATGAACCATTTCAACGCCTCACGTCAGCCGATGCAGGGCCAGCGCCCGGGCAGCGCGCCCGTCAGCAGCGAGGCGCGCAAGCTCGCCGAAGGCCTAATGGACGCGATGAGCGCCCTGCTCGGATTGATCGAGCGCGAGACAGAGCTCGTCCGCGCCGGCAAGGTCCGCGAGGCGATGACGCTCGAGGGCAAGAAGCAGGAATTGTCGCGCAGCTACGTCAGCGCAGTCGGCCAGCTGAAGGCAAACCAGGACCAGCTCGCGAAGTCCGCGCCGGAGCTGCTCTCGACGCTGCATCGCCACCACGATGCGTTCCGCGCGATGCTCCAGGTCAATCTCACCGTGCTCGCGACCGCGCACGCGGTTTCCGAAAGCGTCGTGCGCGGCGTCAACGCCGAGATCCAGAAGCGCAACGTGCCGAACACCTATACCGCCGCCGGGCGCAGCGCAGCGCCAGGTCCGCGCCATATCACGCCGCTTGCGGTCAGCCGCTCGCTCTGAGCAGCACGAGAACAACCGACAATTTTAGGAAAAACCGCGCGGCGATGGCGTCGCGCGGTTAGGCACGTTTCCTTACCGGGTGTTCAGTCCTGGTGTTCCATGCTTGCGTGATTAGAGGGGTTGGGATTTGACTCACGTAAGGCAACCAGGAGGCTGCCATGAGTACAGATTTCAGCATCAGGCCGGTGGGGATCCCGGCCCCCGTGCAGATCGTACCGACGTCGAATTCGGCGGCGAACGAGGCTGTGCAAACTGATCTTCCGGTGAGGCAAACGGTCGCCGCGAGCGATACGAGCGCGCCGGTGCGCAATGATTTGCCGAACCACGAGAACATCTCGCGCCAGGTCGTGTTCGACCAGGCGGCCGCGTCCTTCGTCTTTCAGGTCGTCAACGACAAGACCGACACGGTGGTGAACCAGTTCCCTGACGAGGCGATGCTCCGCCGGCGTGCCTATTTCCACGCACTGGACATGAAGTCCGAGCCCTCGCGTCCGCTCAGCACGGATCTCAGCGCCTAACGATCACGCGATCGATGCCGATGTTTCTGCTCTGCGTCTGGCCGTCATCGGTCAGCGCGGAGTTCGCGTGCCGAGGCAAGACCACTGGCCGCGATCAGCTCCTGCCTAAATTGCGAGTTTCGCCGATGTGCTCGTGATGCGACCATCACGAATTCCGTCACGGCCGTCCGGACAGCCCTGCCGCGATATTGCGGTTGATCTCGATCAGCGGACGGAAGTGATCGAACTGCGGGCTCATCTGCAGCGCGGCGGTCTGGCTCAACACGAACACGCTGATGTTGGCGATCTTCTGCCGGACGTCGATCGGCTGCGGATTGCTGTCGCGCATCGCCTCGCTCAGGAAGATGGTCCAGAGCTTGCGGTTGAACATCAGGGCCTGCATGGTCTGCTCGCTGAGCGGATCGGCGTTGTTCACCGCGTCCTGGAGCTTGTTGGCGGCCTTGAGCAGAGTCTGCGCCTCGATGTCGCGAGGAGATGCGGTGGTGGTTGCAACACGCGCATAAGCCGAGGCAGCGGAATTCGACATCAATCACACCCTGGAGGTTACCTAGCGCGTTGTACGCGCTTAAGGATTTCTTTCCCAACCCTAGGCAGCACCGCTTAAGATTTGCTTACGTATCGTGCTTGGAAGTACTCCGCAGAATTACGGGGCACGGAGTCCTTCGTCAGCGCAACGCTAGATCTACGCACGCACGATGTAAACTCGCCTGGCGTGATGCGCGTCGATCTCGGCTAATCTCGTCTTAGCGATCTTCCTCAAAAGAACGGCGGAGCATCAGCTCCGCCGCGTAATCTCGAATAGCGAAGTTGCGCTGCGGAATTAGCGGAGCAGCTGCAGCACGCTCTGTTGCGACTGGTTGGCCAGCGACAGCGCGGAGACCGCGATCGACTGGCGCGTCGACAGCGCCTGGCTGTTCGCCGCTTCCTCATTGGTGTCGGCAAGCGTCAGGTTGGCTGAGCCGGTCTGCAGCACGTTGATCAGGTTCTTGGAGAAGTCCTGACGCACCTGCACGATCGACAGGTTCGAACCGAGCGTGGAGCCTTGCGAACGCAACGTGCTCGAGGCCGCGTTCAGGCTGGCCAGCACCCTGTTGGTGGCACCGTTGTCGATGAAATCGACGCCGTTGACGAGATTGCTGAGACCGAGGCCCGCCGCATTGAACACCACGCCGTTGATGCTCAGCGTGGAGCTGCCGGTCTCGTTGAAGACCAGCTTCAGCGTGTCGCCATTGAGCAGGTTGACGCCGTTGAAGGAGGAGTCCTGCGAGGTCGTGTCGATCTGGGCCAGAATGTTGTTGAACTGGTTGACCAGGTTGGAGCGCGCGGTCTGCGCCACGGGATCCTGGACCGGCGGCTGCGCGGTGGTGAAGGCGAGAACGCCGGTGATCGTGCCGCCGACCGCGCCGCCCGCGATCGTCGAGCCGAGCGTCGAAGAGGCGTATTCATTGACGGTGGTCACCGTGAGCACGCCGTTGGCATCGATCGTGGCCGTCAGGTGATTGGCCTGAAGCTGCGCGTTGAGTTGGTCAAGCGTCTTGACGGTGCCGTTGGTGCCGTCGCCGAAGGTGACGTTGACAGGCGTGCCGCCGTTGAAGGAGGTGAAGGTCAGGGTCTTGCCGCTGATGCCGCCGATGCCGGAGGTGCGCGCCGCGGTGAAGGCCGTCGCCGTTCCCGTGTTGCCGCTGAGGCCGAAGGCGCTGAGCGCATTGCCGGTGCCGGTGATCGACAGGTCGGCATTGATGCCGGTCGAGAGCGCAAGCTGACCGCTGCTGTTGACCGACGACGGGATCTGGCCCGCGGTGGTCGAGATGGTTGCCGCGCCGTTGAAGATGCTGGCGGTCTTGACGCCGGTGGCGAGGTCGACCGCGTTAAGCAGATCGGTCAGCGTCGCGCTCTGGATGTAGACCGTCGAGTTACCGTTGCCGTCTGTGACGACGTTGCCGCTGACGCCATAGCCGGTGGCCACGCTCGCTGTCGATTGCGGCGTCTGCGCGTTCTTGAAGGTGATGGTCTTGCCGCCGATGTTCAGCGTCGAGCCGTCCTGGACCAGGGTGCCGAGCGAACCCGCGGTCGTCGAGCGGTTCGCGGTCACGTTCGCGTTGCCCGCGCCGGTCGCGGACGTCAGGCCGAGTGCTTTGAGGAAGTCGGCCTTGCCCGTCACGCTCAGATCGGCGCCGGTCGAACTCTTCAGCGTCACCGCGCCACCACCCGAGATGGACGATGCTACCTGAAGCGTGCCGACAGGGCCGGCCGAGCCGCTGACCGCGAATGTCGCCGCGCCTGCGCTGATGGTTGCGGTCTTGACGCCGCTGGCGAGGTCGATGGCGGTGAGGACGTCGTTGACGGTCGCTAGGGGCGCCGCCGCCGTTCCCTGATAAATGATTGAATTGCCGTTGCCATCGGTGGCGATGTGCCCGCTGGCGTCGAGGCCCCAGCCGGTCGGCTGGGCGCTCGGAGCAGCGCCGGTGCGGAACGTGATGGTCTTGCCGTTCACCGTGATGGTGTCGCCGTCCGCGGGCGGCGTGCCGAAGGTGGTCGATGCCGTGGTGCCGACCAGCGTCGCCGTGCCGGACAGCGCGGTGGTGCCGTCGGCGGCGAGCGCGGCCGTGCCGGTGAAGGTGCCGGCGGTCGAGCCGAGCGAGGCGCCGAGTGCGGCAGTTCCCGTGACCGGGGTCACGCCGCCGGCCGCGCCGGTATAGAGCACGTTGCTCTTCGCGGTCGCACTCGCATAGGAGGTCGTGCCGCGCAGGTCGGCCGGGGTCGCGCCGGGAATCGTGGTGGAGACGTTCGACTTGGTGGAATAGCCGACCGTGGTCTGCAGCGCCTGGTTGGCGATCGACTTGGCGCTGTCGATCAGTTTCTGCAGCGAGGTGATGCCTGTGTTGGCGGCCTGCAACACCTGGACGCCGTTATTGATGCCGTCGAGCAGGTTGCTGATGTCGCTCGCCCGGTTGTCCAGCCCCTGCGCCGTGAAGAAGTTGGTGGGATTGTCGAGCGCCGTGTTGACCTTCTTGCCGGTCGACAGCCGCTCCTGCGTCGTGGCCAGCAAGTCGGCCGTCGACTGCAGCGACAACAGGTTCTGGCGAACTGACGCCGAGAGAACGATGTTGGACATTGGCGAGTCTTCCTCTTGAACCGGATACGAATCGGCCGCGCGGACTGGAAAGCCGACCTTTTGTCCAGTTTTAGGAGGTGTCCTTTAAAGTATGGTTAACGGCGGTTTAAGGGATAGGGTTAACCGCCGATGAACGCCCCTGCCCGCCCCCGGACGCAAAGAAAAAGCGGCGGAGCCAAGGCCCCGCCGCTCGATTTTAGTCAGTGATTTCAGCCGCTTGTTAGCGGAGCAGCTGCAGCACGCTCTGCTGCGACGTGTTGGCCAGCGACAGCGCCGAGACCGCGATCGACTGCCGGGTCGACAGTGCCTGGCTGTTGGCCGCCTCGACGTTGGTGTCGGCCAAGGTCAGGTTGGACGAGCCGGTCTGCAGCACGTTGATCAGGTTCTTGTTGAAGTCCTGACGGATCTGCACCACCGAGAGGTTCGAGCCGAGGCTCGAGGCCTGCGAGCGGAGCGTGCTCGAGGCGGCGTTGAGGTTGGTCAGCACCCGGTTGGCGGCGGCGTTGTCGATGAAGTCGACGCCGACCGTCAGCGAGGCGAGGCCGAGACCCTTGGAATTGTAGGTCACGCCCGTGATGTTCAGGCTCGACTTGGCGGTCTCGTCGAACACCAGCTTGAGCTGGTCGCCGTTCAAGAGGTTGACGCCGTTGAACGAGGAGTCCTGCGCGGTGGTGTCGATCTGGTTGAGGATATTGTTGAACTGAGTCACCAGATTGGCACGCGCCGTCTGGGCAACGCCATCCTGGACGGGCGTGGAAGCGGTCGAGAAGGTCAGGGCCGAGGTGAGCGTGCCGCCGATCGCACCACCCGCGGCGCTCGAACCGATGGTCGAGGACGCGTAGTCGTTGGTGGTCGAGATCGTCAGCAGGCCGTTGGCGTCGATCGTCGCAGCCAGATTGTTGGCCTGCAGCTTGGTGTTGAGCTGATCGAGCGTCTTGACCGTGCCGTTGGTGCCGTCGCCGAAGGTGACGTTGACCGCCGTGCCGCCGTTGAAGGAGGTGAAGGTCAGGGTCTTGCCGGCGATGCCGCCGATACCGGAGGTGCGTGCCGCGGTGAACGCGGTCGCATTACCGGTGTTGCCGGCGAGGCCGAACACGTTCAGCGCATTGCCGGTGCCGGTGATCGACAGATCAGCGTTGACGCCGGTCGAGATCTTGAGCTGACCGGACGTATTGATCGTCGAGTTGGACTGGCCGGTGGCCGTCGCAAGCGTGGCAACGCCGGCGGCGCTGATGGTCGCGGTCTGCACGCCGGTGGCAAGGTCGATCGCCTTCAAGACGTCGTTGAGCGTGCCGCCCTGCAGATAGACCGTCGAGTTGCCGGCGCCGTCGGTGAGGACGTTACCGTTCGCACCATAGCCGGTCGGAATGCTCGGCGCACCGGTCGAGCCCGGGATCGGCGCATTCTTGAAGGTGATGACTTTACCGTTGACGTTCAACGTCGAACCGTCGGTGATCGTCGCACCCAGCGAGGCCGCGCTCGTGGTCCGGTTGACGTTGACAGTAGCGTTGCCTGCACCCGTCGACGTCGTCAGGGCGAGAGCCTTGAGCAGGTCGGCCTTGCCGGTGACGCTCAGATCCGCACCTGTCGAGCTCCTCAGCGTGACGGCGCCCGCAGCGACGGTCGAAGCGGTCTGGCCGTTGCTCGTGGCGATCGTCGCCGCACCCGAGGTGATCGAGACCGTCTTGACGCCGCTGGCGAGATCGATCGCGCTCAACAGGTCGTTGACGGTCGCGGCCGGAGTGCCGGCGGTGCCGAGATAGACGGTGCTGTTGCCATTGCCGTCGGTGACGATGTTGCCGCTGACGCCCGAGCCGGCCGGAACGCAGGACGCACCCGGAGCCGAGCCGCTGCGGAAGGTGATGGTCTTGCCGTTCACGGTCAGCGTGTCGCCGTCGGCAGGCTGGGCGTTGCCGGCGAGGCCGGTCGCGGTCGTGCCGTTGGTGGCGAGCAGGGTCATGGTGCCGCCCAGCGCCGTGGTGCCGTCACCAGCCGTTGCGCCCGTGCTGGCGAAGACGCCGATGGTGGCGCCGAGCGTGCTCGTGCCGGTCGCCGCCGTGGTGCCGCCGGCCGCACCGCTATACACCACGTTGCTGCTCGCCGTCGCGCTGGCGAACGAAGTCGTGCCACGCAGGTCCGCCGCCGTCGCACCGGAGATCGTGGCCGAAACGTTCGACTTGGTGGAATAACCGACCGTGGTCTGCAGCGCCTGGTTGGCAATCGACTTCGCACAGTCGATCAGCTTCTGCAGCGAGGTCAGGCCGGTGTTGGCAGCCTGCAGCACCTGCACGCCGTTGGCGATGCCATCGAGCAGATTGTTGATGTCGCTGGCGCGGTTGTCGAGCGACTGGGCCGTGAAGAAGTTGGTGGGATTGTCCAGGGCCGAGTTGACGCTCTTGCCGGTCGACAGACGGTTCTGTGTGGTGGCGAGAAGATCGGCGGTGGACTGGAGAGAGAGCAGGTTCTGACGAACCGACGCAGAGAGAACAATACTGGACATGACTCTTACCCTTCTGGCTTACGCGTCTTCGTTCGATCGCTTCCGGATCGAGTGACGGGGCCAGCGTGCCGTGACATGGCTAACAAAGGGTGAAACGCATGAAGCCCGCATAAGCGCCGGTTCACCATAAGCGGGCGGACCGTGCGCGCACGGCGCGCAATCCATCTGAAATCATTGGCAATTCCTGGCGACTACGATCCATTAACCATAACCGCTGGTTACTTTTTCGAGCGGCGCCTGCTCTCTCGAAATCTCCGAACAGTGCGCAAAAAGAAAGCGGCGGGGCCGAAGCCCCGCCGCCGTAATCGTCTTGCGATGTCGTCCGCGACTTAGCGGAGCAGCTGCAGCACGCTCTGCTGCGACTGGTTGGCCAGCGACAGCGCGGAGACCGCGATCGACTGACGGGTCGACAGCGCCTGGCTGTTGGCCGCCTCAACATTGGTGTCGGCCAGGGTCAGGTTGGACGAGCCGGTCTGCAGCACGTTGATCAGGTTCTTGTTGAAGTCCTGACGGACCTGCACAATCGTCAGGTTCGAGCCGAGGCTCGAGGCCTGCGAGCGCAGCGTGCTCGAGGCGGCGTTGAGGTTGGTCAGCACCTTGTTGGTGGCAGCGTTGTCGATGAAGTCGACACCGCTGGTCAGCGAGGCGAGGCCCAGACCCTTGGAGTTGTAGGTCACGCCGGTGATGCTGAGGCTCGACTTGCCAGTCTCGTCGAACACCAGCTTGAGCTGGTCGCCGTTCAAGAGGTTGACGCCGTTGAACGAGGAGTCCTGCGCGGTCGTGTCGATCTGGTTCAGGATGTTGTTGAACTGAGACACCAGGTTGGCACGCGAGGTCTGCGCGACGACGTCCTGGACGGGGCT
>NZ_FMAE01000050.1 GCF_900094575.1 Bradyrhizobium yuanmingense
ATGGCTTTACACGCCCGCCGTTCGCTCATCCCGTGGGCATCCACGAGATGCGCGACAGCCTTCCGCTTGGCCGCGGGCGTCACCACTTCTTTCCCAAAAGGTCCTTCAACGCCGCATTGTCCAGCATGGCGTCAGCCAGGAGCCGCTTCAGCTTCGTGTTCTCGTCCTCCAGCGTCCTCAGCCGCTTGGCCTCGGAGACGTCCATCCCGCCGTACTTGGCCTTCCATTTGTAGATGCTGGCGTCGCTCACGCCGTGCTTGCGGCATAGATCGGCGACCGACACCCCGGCCTCGTGCTCCTTCAAGATCCCGATAATCTGCTCTTCCGTAAAGCCGCTACGCTTCATGCTCTGGTCCTCGTCGTGGGCCAGAACGAACTTCAAACTGGATTAAGCCCCGGGGCAACGTCAGTACTCGCTTTTCGATCTGGCCGTTGCACAAGCCTCTACTTCGCGCAATGACAATTATTGAGACGCGCAAGGTCGTTGCCGCTCTGAGGAAAAAGCTGCCCCAAGGAATGCGCAATATTGATTGTCAGCCGCAAATCGGCGCCCTCACTGCGGTGCCTTCCGATGGAATCGACGCTGCCAGTTGAAAAAGAACTGCGGGCTCGGTGCGCCGCCGTTTTGTGGGCAGCTGTCAGGCGCTCAATCGCTTGCTTCAAGTTGATGCTTCTTTTGTCAGAATGCAAGGAGAAAATGCGCGTTCTGCGCGAGGTCTTCAATTTCCACACTCTATTACCCGAGTTGGTTGCCCGTCGTTCGAAAGAACGTGAGTGCCAAAGCCGCCGCATCAAACAGGCCCATCCGGCGATCTTCGCTCATCCACGGCTTACGGGGCGGCGGGACGTATTGCTCGAAGTCGGAATGTGCTTCGCGATTACCTCGGCGAGGCCCTGCTTGTTCGGGCACCCGTAGCACTCGAATGCACGTCGCACCTGATGGCGTGAGTATGCAAAAGCGGGAATGGCGCGATCTTTCGCAAGTCCAGCGATCGAGCCGTTGAGCTTGCTGATCCATCCTGCCCGTCGCGTACCTTGCTCGGAGGTATCTTGGATGACGAGCACATCGGGAGCGTATCGATCGATGACTTGGGAGATACGCAGCAGGCATTTCTTCCCCTTCCGAGGTCCGCGCGTCTCGCGTATTCCCCAGTCGTACGGTGATGAGCGGCCTTCGAACACGATGAACGCAAAGCCGCGCGTGTTTAGATAGATAGAGAGCACGAGTAAGGACCGGTAGTCATCCGTCATACCGTTGAATCGATGCGCTTCCCTTCTACTCGCTCCAGCAACCGTTCGAGGAAATCAAGCTTCAGGCGCGTTGCCTTGGATGGGTTGCCCTGAAGCGCTTCATAGAGTTCGCTGGCACGCCGAAGTATGGCCACCTGTAGGTCTGACATGAGCCCAGGAAACAGCTCCAATGGGGACGTATTGAAGATCATCTGGCATATGAACACGGCATCGAGGCTGGGCCCGCTTTGAGCCTTCAATTCGAGAGATTGCGGTCCTGCTCTTTACGCCGATCAAGAATGCGAGCTCCTGCTGGGTAAGCCCCCAGCGTCGGCGATGCGGACGGAGGTATGATTGATGACGATGACGCATAAGTCGTGCAGCCGGCCAATAGGATCACCGGCACGCACGCTATGGTCCCCTGGAGTGCAGTTTCGTTCGAGACGTGAAAAAGTGCCCACGTGGCACTCAAATGAAATAATCTGCAGCCTTCCATTGTATCTATCGTGCCGTCAGATGTCTGGTCCCAGATGAAAATCTTGTGGAGATGGGGACTTGGGGACGTGGAAGAACGCCCCGGCACACTGAATATTGGCGTTCGCTTCCCTATACGTTCAGCTTGGGGGGTGCCTCTAGAACTTCTCCGAAGTCCTCCTGTCAAGCGGTAAGTAGCTTGTTTTGCTTATCTTTTTAGATGCTGTGCTAAGCGTGTGCTAAAATTTGTGCTAAACACCGTCCGGTCACAATCCTCTGCGGAACGCTTCCGCTAAAATAGTGCCGCACGTCTTAAGGAGGCGTTTACCTGCAACGCCACCCAGCCCGAGTGGTTGCCAGCTCCATTCGTTTGCGTCCGTCTCCCCGGCAGCTATGCCGATTCTTCGGCATAGAGCGATGGCCAGCCAACTGCGTCGCGTCCGGTCCGCGTCAAGGGCGGCTTGCCGCTCGTCTCGACCCTTGATGCGGCCGGAGCGCGATGCAACCTTAGTCGCCTTGACTCTATGTTCATGTTTCGTTCTTATGCTGCACGTCCACCCGAGCATTCTTGCGAATGCAATCAATCTAACTTCGGATCTACTTAAGACCGTCGTGCTTACAGTTGCGATAGCAAGGTAGTCGGGGCTTGTGACCCCGAAGACGGTGCTTGATTCTGCCGAGGGAACTCGGGATGCTGCAGAGTCAATTTTAGCGCGGTGTTCTGGGTCGTAACCAGCTACTTGCCGAGGGACTCTTTGACGGGCTTCGAGGGGGTGTTCGTAACTACAGCATGCCCTTTCGCGAGATGGGCCAACTATATAACTTGCAAGGTCGTAACTAAAGACGACTTCATATCTGCGGTGACCTGTGTCAGGAAGTTCTCTAGGGAGCCTGATCGTCATAAGACGGATGCGGTTCTCGTTGAGCTCGTTCCGGAGTTCTACGGTTCGGCCCTTGCTGGCCTCGCCGAGGTGCTTCACACGCTCCTTTTATGCTCGATCGACCTCCAGCCGGAGCGCATCTACGCTGATATTCAGTCGCAGAACTGGCGACTTTCGCTGAATGGGGCGGACTTCTTCGTCGTCGTCCTGGCGCCGGAATACAAGCCGTCGCATCCGAGGTTTACGCACGGTAACGCGTTCGTCCTGCTTCAACCTGAGGCATTGTTTAGTGAGTTGAGAATAACGTCCGGGCGCAGGAGGAAATCGTACAGCTCGCGTGCGCAGCGTAGTTTTTATAGAGCGAAGCAGTCATACTTTGCCCATCACAGCCTCGGAACGCCGAAGGCATACCGCTTTCTTCTTGACCACGAAGGCGCAGGTATTCCCTGGTGGGAGTCTCTCGTCCGGGCTGACCTGCGCGAACCGCTAGAATCAAGCTAGGCGACCTTGGAGCTTGCCAAGGTTATGCGCTCTTCCAATTGTCGGGAGCTAGGGAGGCCTGCGCGACTCCAGCGCCATAACGGCGCGTGAAGATCGCTAGGCGCAAAACAGGTGCCAATGAGCAGCTTATCCCAGGCTTCTGCCACAGTCTGAGCGTCCTCTGATTGCTTCGCGTCTACCAACCCCAGCGCGGCGCTGGCTCGTTTGACATGAATGTCGGGAATTATTGAGATCTCCCGCCGGTTGACTAACTTCCCGCAATCAAAGAAGCTGTATATGTACAGCCAGTAGTTGAGAAGTTTCGGCCCGCTGATATAAGGGAAAGCGGACTTATTGTTGATTACGTAGTCTTTGATTCGTACGACGTCGTAGTCAAAGTGCGCTGCGAAGACGTCGGGGTCTCCACCAAAGCGTTCGGCCAAGGTGGATGAGATGGTAAACCAGATACGCGTCTGCTTATCGGGTTGAGCGGCGAGGCTGTATTTTGTGAGCGCCGCTCGGTAGGCTTTCTCACCTTCAGTCACGTTGTTGCAGTTGAAGACGAAGTTTGTCTCCGGGTCACTGTACGTTCTCAGAGCCGCACGCCAAAGGCTTTCTGATTGGCGTTGGTAGTTCACCGCACAAGGTAGCGTAAAGTAAGTTCTCCAAGCGAGGGAGGTCTTCTCGATATTAGGAAAGACCTCATGCACTGTCCCGCCAAAGGCTCCCGTGTAAAATGCCCTGTGTATGAGCGAGGCCATCTGGAGGATAGAGTCGCGGGACGGAGAATGAGCAAGGTCCGTGGACGGTGACGTTTCGAAGAGGTCGTGCTGTTGCTTCATGCGTTAGCTCGATTCTATGAGGACAATTTGAGAACGTCCAGCGCTTGGGGACGGCCGCCGTCCCGTTATTACGCATTTTTGCAAAGACTGCGGAGCACCCCGCGGTGTGGGCAAGCATACGACGTAGCCGTCCTTGGGTGCGCAGATGGGAAGTTTGTGCTGCCGGCAGCACGCACGAATCTTAGTGTGCTTGCTGTCGACCGCGATAGCGTAGCATTGTTCGGTGGAAGGAAGCCTGGAGCTGATGGAGATGTCCACATCTTAGGCCTGGCTGGCAGGCTTGCAGCTGAGCGGCTCCTCAGCAACGTTCACATTGTCGAATGCAATATTTTGTCTATGCGGCCGAAGCCGTGTCGAGGCGTATGGGTTAGCGGGATGGTGCAGTACTCTTGCAATATCCCAAACTCAGCGCTCACGATCGTATCGCATCTTCAGCAGTTCGTTGGCGTCGGCGGGTTGCTCTATATCGACTATATGCTCCCTTATGAGGAGAAGTACAAAGGTCGCCCGAACTGTCCAGAAGCGAGCTGGTGGAAAACTTGGGCTGCAAGCCTGAAGGATTGGATAGTCCTGCACAACCGAGTTCTTCAGCCCACTCTCGACCCGGCCCACATTGAGTACCCGGTGGATCACTACCACCAGTGGGGCCATGTCCTGCTCAGGAGGCAACGGTGAGACAACTCTGTTTGGTAAATGGTGTTCCAGGGGTAGGAAAGACAAGCCTTTGCTACCGTTTACTGCAAGATGCGTCTGCAGCATACACGCACATCTCGTTCGGGCAGCTGATCCTGCGAGTCCTACGTGAAAGCGCCCCCGATATCGACGAGAAAGCTCTCCGCCAGAGCACTACAGCACTGGTTACCCAGGAAGTACTGGATCGTGCGACGGCGATACTTGCGCAAGAAGTGAGGGCGCAAGCAGCCGATGATGGATGGATTCTTTTGGACTCCCACGCCGTCTCTCAAGACTGGTTTGGCTACCTCGCGTCGCCAGATGGGATGAGGTATTTTGAGCAGCTCCAGTACGGGGCGATTGTTCACCTTTACGCGTCTTCAGAAGCTGTGCTCCGCCGCAGCGATACAAACGCATCGGGTCGTCAGGCTAGAGTGCCTTCTGACCTGGAGACTCACTCTCAGCTGCTGAATTGCGTAAGCATTCTATACAGCTCTTTGAGCAAGTGCCCTGCGTACTTCGTCGAAGCATCTGGGTCAGTGGCGGAGACCGCAACCAAAGTAGACAAAATACTGCGGCCGAGACTTCAGCAGTGATCCAACTGGGGGGAGAACCTGTAAGCTCTGACGATGAACTGCGCAATTTATACCAAACGCGGCTCGCTGAGCTGGGTTTCTGCCCAGAGATGATGTTTTACCGCGACAAGAATCAACACGAACTAAAGCTATTGGCCATCGCAGAGCAGCTGCGGCTTCTGCAGGCGGGAGCGCCGATGAGCCTACTCGAGATCGGCTGTGGATATGGGGAACTCGCCAGATTTTACACATCAACTGGCGATTATCTAGGCATCGATATTGTCCCAGAGTTCGTAAGCGAAGCGAAGGAGCGCAATCCAGGTCTGTCGTACATGGAAAAAAGCGCGTTCGAGACTGATATTAGCCAATTCGATGTGTGCGTTTTGCCAGGGGTTCTTAGCGGTGTGCCCGACAGCCCCGGCCTTCTGAAGCGAGCGCTGCAGCTGAGCCGCCGCTACATCGTATTTGATGTAACGCTCTCAAACAGGCTGCCGAGCTCGTTCTCCAGTTTATTTCGTTGGGACTCGAATGAACTTGCGTCGCTCCTAAATGGCGAAGGGTTCGCATCAGTGCGAGTTCTCGACATGGGACGTTCTTGGGTAGTCCTGACAGCTAGCAGGGTGACCTTGTCGGCAGTTTCCCCGTCCTTCCGGCCGTGCATTGGGGTTAGACGCGCAACGGGAGATGGCTCTGAGAAGCGCAGGAGAACGCTTTACCGAGATTCGCCGCACCTGTAGGTTGCGTGGCGGGGAGGGAGAATCATGCACCTATCAAGGATCTGCATCCAGAATTTCAGGACGTTCTCGGACTTTGAGGTCAAGCTGGGCGGTAACATCGTCGTGGTTGGCGAAAACCGAATTGGCAAGAGCAATCTGCTATATGCGCTTCGCCTCATCTTCGATGCGACCTTACCAGATAGTGCGCGCCAACTCCGCTTGGCGGACTTCTGGGATGGCTTAGGGCAGCCTGGCACCGATACGAATATCAGGATCTCCGTTGAGATTAAGGATTTTGAGCGCGATTTTGATGTGCTGGCGCTCCTGACCGCGTTCAGGCTGAGCGACGACCCGTCTACGGTTAGGCTGACGTACGAATTTAGACCGAAGGCAGGGCTTACCGGAGAACCCAAGGCCGACGAGGATTACGAATTCGTCTGCTACGGTGGGGAGAATGGGGCTAGGACCTTCGGCCACAACCTGAGGCGTCGGCTGCCACTCGACCTGTTGCCCGCACTTCGAGACGCCGAGAGTGACTTGGCGAACTGGCGACGTTCGCCGTTGAGGCCGCTGGTTGAGGCTGCCTTCTCAGAGATTGAACAGTCTGATCTGGACGAAATCGCCACTGCAATCGAAGAAGCGACTGAGAAACTCGCCGAGTTCGATGAAATTGAGGGGCTTGAGTCATCCATAAGCGACTTTCTCTCCGACATGGCTGGGCCAAAGCAGGACGTCCATCCAAAGTTGGGGTTCGTGCCCGCAGATGCTGTCCGCCTTTATCGCAGCATTCAGCTGCTGATAGATGACGGAAAGAGAGGGATAAACGACGCCAGCCTCGGTTCGGCCAATCTCGTATTTCTCACGCTGAAGGCCATCGAGCTAAAAGCATTGATAGCGGACAACAAACGCGACCACACCTTCCTGGCCATCGAGGAGCCGGAAGCGCACCTTCATCCTCATTTGCAGCGGTCTGTCTACCGGCACTTCTTCGAAACGATGTTCGGTGACGAGGGCACCCAGACCGAATTATCCGTCTTCCTCACAACCCACTCTCCGCATGTCGCAAGCGTGGCTCCTTTGCGCTCACTTTTGCTGCTCAAGTCCTCCAAGGACGATGGCACAAAGGGGTACTCCACCGCTGCCATACCATTTTCTGACGATGAGGTCGCAGACTTAGCCCGCTATTTAGACGTGACCCGCGCAGAACTGCTGTTTGCGCGAGGAGTCATACTCGTCGAAGGGGACGCTGAACGCTTCCTCGTACCTGCATTTGCGGCCAATCTCTCCATCAGTTTGGATAAGCTTGGAATAAGCGTCTGCTCCGTCAGCGGCACGAACTTCGCTCCTTATGCGAAACTTCTTACGGGTCTAAAGATCCCGTTTGCGGTGATTACCGACTGGGATCCTGGCGAGGACGACGAGACCGACGCACTTGGCTGGAATCGTACCTACAACTTGGTTTCAATTATCGAAGAGGTCCGCACAGGCAAGAAGCCAAAAGCGGTGCTGTCAGAGCTCGACGAGCTCGAAGATCCGAATGAATTCTGCAAACGGTGCGAAGCGTTTGGAATTTTCTCGAATATCGACACGTTGGAAGTCGACCTATTCGAGGGTGATTTCATCAAGCCGATTATTAGAACGCTGCGCGAAGGAAAGTTCGGAAAGAAGCGAACGTCATGGATCGACGCTTGGGAAAAAGACCCTAAATCATTGGACCGCGACCACTACCTAACCCTTATTGACGCTATCGGAAAAGGCCGCTTTGCTCAGCGTCTCGCCGCCAATCTGGGGGCGCTCAAGCCGCCACGATACATCAAAGCGGCTATCGCGCACGTGGTCAAAAATGTCTAATCGAGCCCTGTATCTCCGGGCGGCCGACGAACTCCGTCCAAATGCGGCGCAATGGGAGGCGTACGAGTCTAAGGGGCATTGTGTTGTATTGGCTGGGCCCGGCAGCGGTAAGACCAAGACCTTGACGACAAAGCTTGCTCGTATCCTGTATGAGGACGTCCAAAACCCGCGCGGTGTGGCGTGCATCACGTATAACAATGAATGCGCCAGGGAGCTGGAGACCCGACTTGGACAATTGGGAATTGAGGCTGATGAGCGCCTCTTCGTCGGCACAGTTCACTCGTTCTCCTTGACCGAAATCGTTCTTCCGTACGCGAAGACCGCCAAGCTTGGGCTACCCGACGATTTCAAGGTCGCGACCCAACGTGATCAAGCCTTAGCGCTTGAGCGTGCTCACAAGCGGGTCATTGGCGGTCCCGGAAACCCCCAAGATACAAAATTCGCCATGGGGCGGCACCGGCGCTCGATTCTCAATCGCGAGAGCGAACAATGGAGAACCGTAGACCCTCAAATGTCCAGACTGGTTGTGGCTTACGAAGACGAACTTCGGAAGATGGGGACCATTGATTTCGATGATATGCCATTGCTGGCCGTCCGGGCGCTTCGGGAACACGCGTGGCTTCAACGCGCGACCCTGGCTAAGTTTCCGGTGCTGGTAGTAGATGAATATCAGGATCTAGGACGTGCTCTGCACCGAATGGTGATGGGGTTGTGCTTTAGCACGGGAATACGCTTATTCGCCGTCGGGGATGTCGATCAATCTGTATACGGCTTTACCGGAGCGCACCCGGAATCGCTCCAGCAGGTCGCAGATCGGGCCGACGTTCAGACGGTATGTCTTGAGTTCAACTATCGATGTGGCTCGAACATAGTCGCCGCCTCGGAGTTTGCCCTGGGTGAAGTGCGTGGCTATCAGACCCCGCCAGGAGCCCATGAGGGAAAGATATTTTTTCACGCGCTTGCTGGCAGCTATGAGGACCAGGCAAATCACTTTTTTTCCGTGGTCCTACCCGATCTACAGAGAAGGCTCGGAAAGTTGCGTCTCGGCGATATCGCCATACTTTACCCTGCCGCGTGGATCGGCGATGCGGTTGCCCAGCTCGCCGCTCGGTATGGCTTGGGAGTCCTGCGGGCGGACGCGAACGCACTGTATCCGCGATCGAGCCGGATCATGCGCTGGCTCGAAGACTGCGCGCTTTGGTGCTGTAGCGGTTGGCGGAGCGGAGAGCCGGACTTCACAAAATTGGTGAGAGACGGGGTACGGATATTCTCTGAGGAGATCATTTCAGATGGTTTGAAGCTGAAGCTCCAGCGTCGACTAATCTCCGCGTTGTGGAGCCGCCGTACGAGAACGATTCCGGTCCACGATTGGCTGGAAGGCGTCCGTGATGACGCATTTAGTGAGTTCCTCTCAGGAAAAGTTGTGCGGGACGAGGCGGAGACACTTAGACTGTTCATTGAACGCTGTGGCGCAGATGGTGACGCGCACGGAATGACGCTTGAACAATTTGCCGAAGATGGAGAACAGAACGAACGCCTCAACCTTTCGACGTTGCACAGTGCGAAGGGGCGCGAGTTTCGCGTTGTTATCCTCTTCGGAATGGATGTCGGCCGTCTTCCTCGGAACGCTGCCAGCTCAAATGAAATACGAGAGGCTCGCAGGACCTTTTACGTCGGTTTTACCCGACCAAAGGAAGAGCTCCACGTGGTCTACACGGCAGCGCGACCCTCGTCATTTGTAGTCGAAGTACAGAGGCGGATGGAAGTAGCAACGGGATAGATATGTAATCGTCGCAGGTCACTTACAGAAATAGCCGTTGCCCCCCCATTTTTTCCTTCTTATCACGCCGCGCGTTTGACGTTCCTATACCGGCGTTTCAACAACGACAGGGATCGGCAGCCCGATAGAAGTCCGTATTGGGGTGTAGATGTCGAGCTCGGCATTGCGTGCTTTAAGCGTCACAATGAGGGCATACCTTGTTTTACGATCGCAGACCTTTGTCGAAGCGCGCTGACGCCACCAGCCGTTCACGGGCTTGATGCATAAAAGGTTTCTGTTGAGGAGCTCGATCGCTGGACCGGTCCATACGTCACAATGGATGGACCCCGCTGATATACTGTCTTCGCCTAACATCCACCGCTGGTCGGAAGACGCTGCTGACGCTGGCCTTTGCTTAGGATTCTCCCGTTCGGTTGGGTTCACTCGCTGCTTGAAGTGTCGCGCCGTCTCGTTTTTCCGTTGATGGTCAAAGCGAAGGCCGTGAGATTGATATCGCTGCGCGTCAACGTTGGCCGAAAGCCCCGGGTTTGGGTCGACGAAATAGGACAGCGTAATCTTCATCTCAACAATTTCGTTCTCCAACTCCTCGAGCATTTCGGAGGGAAGCGGAAGGGTGTAATAGTGGCACTCGTTGAATTTCCTACCCTTGTCGTTCTTGAATGGTTGAATCTCGGCCTGCGCGAATAACGCAAGGTGATTGGTCGCTGACGCGTTGGCCCGATCAAAACTCGGCACGCCGTACCCAAACCGGCGCACCATGTCGTATCGCGCTCTCTTCGATGCGGTCTCCGTCAACGTCCGCAGCATCGGCTCGGTCCATTCGGCACTGTGGACCATCATCGCGCGAATCGTTTCCGGCCAATATTCGGGATGTTCGGCGGCCAAACGCGCGGCCATTCGCGCCGCCTGGGCGGCAGCGGCACTCGTCGCGTCGAAAGAGACGAGTGGCTG
Organism: Bradyrhizobium yuanmingense; assembly: GCF_900094575.1. Taxonomy (GTDB): domain Bacteria; phylum Pseudomonadota; class Alphaproteobacteria; order Rhizobiales; family Xanthobacteraceae; genus Bradyrhizobium; species Bradyrhizobium yuanmingense. Next base: position 10,453 of record NZ_FMAE01000050.1, read on the forward strand.
GCCCGCGTCGTTGCCGGTCGTTAGCAATGACAGAGAACCGAGAGTCAGCATCTCAGTTTGGGATAACGTACAGATTCTTTCGCACTTTCAGGATTGACGGCTTCTTCTAGAATGAAGGAGCTTTGAATGAACGATGGGAATGCCATGGGTCAGGTGATCCAAATTGATGAGGCCCGGATTCGAGATCACCTGGGCGAGATGGTCCGCGGGACAGTGGAAGAGACACTGAACGCGATGCTGGAGGCCGAAGCGGACCAGCTGTGCGGTGCTGGGCGGTATGAGCGCAGCCCGGCGCGGCAGGACACGCGGGCAGGCAGCTACGAGCGAACGCTGCAGACCAAGGCGG
>NZ_FMAE01000079.1 GCF_900094575.1 Bradyrhizobium yuanmingense
CTGGAAATGTTGTCATCTGGCGCGGCCTCTCAAGACTCACAGATATCGAACTTGGCGCCGAAATCGCAACGGCTGGAAATGTGGGTAATTGAAAGACGATGAAGACCGCCCGATTGCCGCGTGCGCGCGGGCCCGACGAGCTCTATGATGGCGTTGCGTGAAGATCAGGCGGCCCGCTGACCGGCGGGCTTGCCGGCTTGGCCCAGCTTCCATTCCCAGGGCAGCAGTTCGTGCAGACGCGATGTGGGAAGATCGGCGATACGGGCTAGGACGTCGGCGAGCCAGGTCTTGGGATCGACCTCGTTGAGGCGACAGGTCGTGATCATCGTCAGCATGATGGCGGCACGGTCGGCGCCGCGCTGGCTGCCGGCGAAGGTCCAGTTCCGCCGTCCCAAGGCGATGCCTCTCAATGCGCGCTCGGCACAATTATTGGTCAAGCAGATCCTACCATCGTCGAGGAAGCGGGCGAAGTCGTCCCAGCGCCTGAGCAGGTAATTCATAGGCTTCAGGACCTCGGAGGAGCGCGAGAGGGTTTCGCGCTCACGCAGCAACCAGGCGTGCATGTCCTCGAGAAGCGGCTTGCTCTGTTCCTGGCGCACGGCACGCCGCTCCTCGGCGCTGCGGCCGTTGATGGCGCGCTCGATCTCGAACAATGCATCCAGGCGTCTGACCGCCTCCAGCGCGATCGGGGAGACCGGTTTGCCCTTCTTACCTTGCCGAGCATTTTTCTCGATGTCGGCCAGCTCGAAGAAGCCCCGTCGTGCATGGGCATAGCAAAACGCCGGCGTAATCGGTCGCGCCTTCTTCTGCGGATCGAACAGCGGCTCGAACCCGCTGTAGCAATCGGCTTGCAGGATACCGGCGAAGGCGGCCAGATGCTTCTGGGGATGCTCGCCTCGTCGGTCGCTCGAGGCGTAATAGACCGCAGCCGGCGGCGCGGGCCCGGCGAAGGGCCGGTCATCCCGCACATAAGTCCAGATCCGTCCGGTGGTACACTTGCCCTTCGCCAGGATACGGATGGTGGTGTCATCGCCATGAAGGCGCTCGGCCGCCAGCACATGGCGCTCGATCAAGTGGAAGAACGGCATGACGGCGAAGGTCCCGTGGCCGACCTGGTCGGCCAGCGTCGACAACGACAGGTCGATCCTCTCGGCCTTGAAGCGCGCACTCTGGCGGTTGAGCGGGATATGCATGCCGAACTTCTCGAACAGAATCGTCGCCAGCAATTGTGGGCCGATGAAGCCGCTCGGCGTGGCATGGAACGGCGCGGGCGTCTGGCTGATCTTCTCGCAATCGCCGCAGGTGAACTTCTCGCGTACCGTCTCGATCATCTTGAAGCGGCGCGGGATCTCCTCCAGCGTCTGGGTCACATCCTCGCCGATCTTCGCCAGCCGCGATCCACCGCAGCAGGCACAGCTCGTTGGGGGCCTCAACGACGACGCGCTCGCGTTCGATGTCATCTGGCCATGGTTTGCGTACCGGCCGCTTGCGCGTGAAGGAACGGACGTTCTGCGTCTTTGCTGCTGCAGCCTGCGCGGCAAGCTCATCCTCGCTCGCTGTGGTAACGAGTTCCTCGAGCTCCAGCTCCAACTGCTCGAGCAGCCGTGCCGTGCGCTCGGAGCGCGGCCCATACAGTTCGCGCTTGAGCTTCTCGATCCGCAGCTCCAGATGCGCGATCAGCGCCTCGTTGTCCGACAGCTCCGCCCGCACACTGGCAGCCACCGCCTCAGCGTGTAGCCGCGCCTCACGCTCGGCCTGCAGCGCCGCAAGGGCACTCGCAAGGTCCGATGGAAGATCGTCCGGCTTCGACATCATGAAGCCAGTGAATCAGATCAAGCCGCAGATTCAAACCATAAAACGCTATCCGACCCGCGTTGGACGCTGGGTTTCTTGTGGGTTGCGCCAATCGATCCCGGACAACAGATAGCTCAACTGCGCCGGCGAGATCGTTACCGATTCACCGGCAACCGATGGCCAGATGAACCTGCCTCTCTCGAGCCTTTTGGTAAACAGGCATGCTCCCTGGCCATCGTGCCAGATCACCTTCTCAAGATCGCTGCGGCGACCGCGGAAGACGAACAGATGACCGTTGAGCGGGTCTTTGTGCGGTACTGTCCAGAATCTTTCGCACTTTTGATCAGGCGACGGCTCCGGTTTCAGAGAGTTGTGGCTGATAGAGCGGTCGCATGTTCATGTAGCA
>NZ_FMAE01000051.1 GCF_900094575.1 Bradyrhizobium yuanmingense
GATCGCCGCAATGGCGTCACCACTCTCAAGTGCGCAACAGCCCATGGACCAGGTTTTTTGACGGGCTCACGTGCCACCAAAATCGTATCGGCCGCTCCCTTCCGGCCGCAGTCTAGCGGTTAGCCGTTTCTATCCCACAGGGGGCGCGCAGCGCCGCGCTCAGTTTTTTAGAAGGCGCGCTCAGCAAAGCCGGCCTGCTGAGCGCAAAGCGATGATCGACCGTGAGCACGACCTGCCGATCACGAAACAGGCGGAAGTTTTGAAGATCAGCCGTGGCAGTGTCTATTATCTACCACGTCCGGTATCGCCCGCCGACCTCGCGATCATGCAACGGCTTGACCGGCTGCATTTGGAGTTTCCCTTCGCCGGTTCGCGAATGTTGCGAGACCTGCTGGCTGCCGAGGGCAGCAAGATCGGCCGCCGGCATGTCAAAACGCTGATGCGGCGGATGGGGATAGAGGCGCTCTACCGCCGGCCGCGCACCACCAAGCCCGAGCCTGGACATAAGATCTATCCATATCTGCTGCGCGGCATGGAGATCACGCGTCCGAACCAGGTCTGGGCGATGGACATCACCTACATCCCGATGGCGCGCGGCTTCATCTATCTCGCGGTGGTGCTCGACTGGTTCAGCCGCCGGGTGCTGTCGTGGCGCGTCTCGATCACGATAGAAGCCGCATTCTGCGTCGAGACGCTGGAGGATGCTCTCGCTCGCCACGGCAAGCCGGACATCTTCAACACCGACCAGGGCTCGCAGTTCACGGGCTCCGCGTTCACCGGCGTGCTCGCCAGGCATGGCATCGCCATCAGCATGGACGGCCGGGGCGCCTGGCGCGACGACGTGTTCGTCGAGCGGCTGTGGCGCAGCGTCAAATATGAGGAGGTCTATCTGCGGGCCTACGACACCGTGTCCGACGCCCGCGCCTCGATCGGCCGATACCTCGGCTTTTCAATGGCCGGCGTCCTCACTCGAGCCTTGACGGCGGCACCCCGGATCAAGCTTACTTCAACCCGCTGCCGTTCCGCGCGGCAGCTTAATTTTGGCGGAAGCTCCACTAATCGACGCGGAATTGCTGTTCAGACAACCGGGACCACCTCATTACAACACCTTCTTTGATGATCTCGGAAGTCTTAAACCACTCAAACGCCACTTGGCGGAGCGGGCTGTAGAATTTCGATATCGCGTCCTTCTGAAAGTCATTTAGCTGTTTCGATCTTGCTTGATGCAACGCGGTTGCCTTCGCCCGCCAACTATCGTCATTGCTTGAGCTGTTCGATAGCCCGCCTTCACCAAGTTCTTCAGTCTCATCTTGCGTGAATGTACAGGCATATGTGCGGATGGGGAATTGACCGCCGCTGTCCTCAGCAACGCACTTCACTTCGCTTATCCGATGACGAAGTGCGAACTCTGATCGATGTCGCCAAAGCAAATCGCTACGGCCATCGCGACGCCACTATGATCCTTGTCGCCTATAGAATGGCTTCCGCGCTTCTGAGCTAACGGACCTCCGTTGGGAGCAAATCGAATTCTCGTCAGCCGCCCTTCACGTTCGAAGAGTTAAGCAAGGCACGCCGAGCACTCACCCAATTCTGGGTGATGAGCTACGTGCACTTCGCAGACTCCGACGTGAACAGGAACCGAAATCGTCCTTTGTTTTCACCTCTGAGCGCGGCACTCCGTTCACTACGGCCGGGTTCGCACGAATGATCGAGCGTGCAGGTGTTGCAGCGGGGTTAAAATTCAAGGCACATCCGCATATGCTACGACACGCCTGCGGCTATGCGCTCGCCAACAAAGGCCACGACACTCGCGCTTTGCAGGCTTACTTGGGCCACAAGAACATCCAGCACACCGTACGCTACACTGAACTCTCGCCTACTCGCTTTAAGGACTTTTGGCGCTAAGTAATTGGCGAAGCCCCTGGTGGCTTTGGACGAAGCCAAGCCGCAGCTCTTGCGGTACAAGACTCTGAACCCCTGTTACCAAGCCGGCGCTTGGTACTCACATACACTCGCACCTTGGCAAACTAGGTACTTAGAAACTCGGCGGCTTGATGCGACGAAAGCCACCTCCGCTTTGTCCCCCTATAGCGACCAAGTTCGTGCGGCAGCGCAATATGTCGCGGGCCAAAACCGGAAGTGGTCGCCTCGCCGTGACCAATTTTGACGCTGCACAAAAGCGCATCAAGTCAAACCAAAGCGGGCACACAAGCGCCGCGATCAATCGGGCAGCCCGGCCTTGACGAAAGCCTCCATGAGTTCAGCCCCGAGTTGGGGTGAACTCACCCATGGTGGAGGCACGGCCGTCGATCTACTCCATTGTGGAGCCTGACGGAGACATTCCGTCATCAGTCGCCGGGCGTCGTCCATGCGGCCCGCACCCACGTAGCAAAGAATGGCTTGTCCAAGTCCCACGAAAAAGAACGGAGGAAAAGCCCTGACCGCCTTGTCCGCCCATTCCGCCGCATCGGCGTGCTTGCCGGCGTTATGATACGCGAGAGCAAGGCCGAGCATGGCGTTATAGTTGAAGGGATCGCGTGGGCTCAACATCATGGCTCGTTCGAAGTCGGCGATCGACTCGTCCGTGCCGCCATTCCAGGCGCTTAGCAAGCCTCGGAAATTATATGCACGCGCATAGTTGGGATTGGCGAGAATGGCCTCATCTCGGCGCCGGCATCGTAATCAAGCTGGAACCAGAACAGATTGAAGCCAACAACGCTAAGGGTCGCAGCGTCATCCGTGCCCATCGCCTTGAGACGATGGGCTATGCCCATGAGCTCTGCGTCATCCTCTGCGATATCGCCGGGCCATCTGTTGGCTCGCAGCCAAGCCAGGCAACTCGCGACGCCCCATAGGCGGCCGCGAAGTTCGGATCGAGCGCGATGGCGCGCTTGAAGTTCGTCATCGCGGTATCGTTGTTCTCGACGCTGGTTGGAAACTCGGTATGGGGCAGCCCGCGATAGTACGCGGTGACGGCATCAACATTACTACTTGGCCGCCGGCTCGCGCGCTCAATCTCGGCCCGATCGATCTCCGGCGCGATGGCGCCGACCACGCTTCCTGTAATCTTGTCCTGCAGATCGAAGATGTCGTCCATGATGCCCTCGAAACGATCCGCCCAGATATGTACCGCGGTGCCGGTATCTATCAGTTGCGCGGTAATCCTGAGGCGCGAACCGACCTGGCGAACGCTGCCCTCAAATACGTAGCGCGCGCCGAGCTCGCGTCCGACCTGCCTGATGTCGACCGTCTTGTTCCGATAGGTAAAGCTCGACTGGCGAGCGATGACGAACAGTGACCTGAATCGCGACAACGCCATGATAATGTCTTCGACCAATCCGTCGGCGAAGTATTCCTGAGCGGGCTCATCCGACATGTTCTGGAACGGGAGCACGGCGATCGACGGTTTGTCGGCTGGCAGGGCCGATATCGGCGTGGCGCTTAGAGCGACTGTACCGGTGTCGTCACGAATTTCCTGCACAGCGCCAACGAAGCGAAAGCCTTTGCGTTGCAGGGTCTTGATCAGGCGCTGCTCGTCGCCACTATCGCCAACCGCGTTGCGTGCCGCGTCGAGTCGCGTCGCCAGTGCCGCATCGGTGACAATGCGACGTCCCCACACGGCGGCGATCAGGTCGTCCTTGCTGGTGACACGTGCGCGGTTCTGGATGAGGTACACGAGCAGGTCGAACGACTGCGGGGCGATCAACACCGCCTCGGGCCCGCGACGCAACTCGCGTCTGTGTCCGGCCTTCCGGCATCGTGCATGCGCGCTTCGACAGGCGCGGGCAAACGACAGCCGGGAGACCGAAAATGCTGCAGCACACCCATGAACCAATCGAGTATCGCGAACAGGGGACCGGACCAACCATTGTCCTCGTACCCGGTTCATGGGCAACGGGCACTGCTTGGGGCCACGTTATCCAGGCGCTCGATAATCGCTTCCGTACCGTGACGACCAGCCTGCCCGGATATGGCGGCACACGGGAAAACAGGACGGCGGAAGATTGCTCGATCAACCGGTCTTCGGAAATCGTCGAAGCCGCGATCCGTCGCGCCGGCGGCCCCGTGCATCTCGTGGGACATTCCTACGGGGCGCTCGTTTGCCTGGACATCGCCCTTTGTGGACTAATGCCGCTGATGAGTCTTACTCTGATCGAGCCGGTGACATTCGGCCTGCTGCGTCGGGCTGGCGAGCTTTCATTCTATGATGAGTTCGCCGGGACCGCTGATGATTATGTCCGGTCGTTCGAAGCCGGCGATAAAGAAGCGGCCCGATGCATGCTCGATTATCTCGACGGTCGGGGACGCTTCGCCGCCTTGCCGCCTCGCATCCGCGATCAAATCACCGATACGACACCAAGCCATATTCTCGACCTGCGCTCTGGCTTCGATCCGACCGTTGCCGCGCTGGGCAACATCCTGCTGCCGACCAGGGTCGTCCATGGCGGACGAACGCGGCCCGCGCTGCAAAAATGCGCGGATATTTTGAGCCGTGCGATGGCGAACGCCTCGTTGCACACGATTCCGGGGGCGCGCCATTTTATTCCGGCGACGCACGCGACAGAGCTTGCCGGACTCATTGACGATCACGTGAAAAAGACGGAATCACTAGCTTGGAGCAGCCTGAGCTTCGCGTCTCCTATTGGGATTGGAACTCGGCGTGAACAACTCTGATATCCTCAGGGTTTTCTTAATCCAAGCCAACCGAGACGCGGTGTTCTGCAGCTACATGCTATGGATGACCGCTATGGGTCATTTTCGACGCATTTGGCACTGATTGAGGACTGGTTTGGTCCTTGTTAGCGTATTGCAAACCGAGAGCCTCGCTCGCTGCGTCTAAGGCACGAGGGGGATGTCCTTTACGGCTGTGACTCTGGCTAACGCCCACGTGGCGAGGGCGTGGTGTTGTTGCATGGCGATCCTTGTCATTTTGGACAGGCACGCCCCGCTCTGAGTTGGGCGCATGATCGCATGCCTAACGACAAAGACCAAAGCTATACAGCGACGATACGATGTTCGCCCTGGCATCTACCGCGACTGCAAAGCAGCGACCGATGAGTGATGAGACTGTCAAGAGAATTCCACGAGCGGCGGCCCGCCTCGTGATGTTTGCCTCCATGTGAGCGCGGTCAGCAAACAAGCCCACCTCAACGGCCGGGCTTCTCTTTGATCATTGCGATGATTAGCAGGATAGAAACCCGCCGCCCGCATCGCGCTGATCAAGCCAAACAACTGCGCTTGCTAACTAAATGCCTGATGGAGTGCAGCTTCGTCTCATCAAGCGCCAAGGAATTTCTAAGGTACTTTGGGGCCCGCCTAATCGGGCAGGATCGCCCAGTTCGCGCATATTTGGCGGTGGCATTTTCGGCCTTTGGTTTCTCACAAGAAAGTGGCTTTCCCGAGCCGTATATCACCCGCCCGACGGGCCCTCACTCCAGACGCAGCGGCATTGTCACCAACCAATCCTGATAGGTGCGTCGCGGGCCTCTTCGAAGACACGATGCGACGCGAATGTAAGGCTGGCTGCGTGGGGTAAGAGAGAATGATTGATAGACGCGTGCTTTGGTTCGGTCTCGGGCTAGGGGGCTGTGTCGGCTTCACTCTATGGCTGGTTTTGACTGCCGGCCTGGCTGCTAAGGGCGATGGCGCCCGTGCGGATGACAACTCTCAGCTCGACAAGGTTAGATCAACTTGGCGAGCCCAGGATGGTGAGACGGCGGAGGAAATCTTTGCCAAGGTCTCGACGGTAGCCCACTTCGTTCCTAGGGGATGGGAGGTTGGCCGAAAGACGGACACTGGCGAGTTCGTTATCTTTTCATGGGCCAAACACCGGTCGGATAAAAAGAAGGACGAATATACGGTCACTTGGGAGGTGGCCCCCGATGGCACAATGAGACTTGTGGCTCCGCATGCGAAGCCGATGGAACTAGGCTGGCAGGCGTTCGCACTTTCGCTTGTTGCTGACGAGGTAGCGAACAACGAAAGGGGCGTGAACCGTCGCTTTCTGCATGATCCCGCTAACTTCAACTTTGTGACGACGGCGCAGGGAAAGCTGGGCGATCTTCTGCGGCGCGGCCACTGTAGGATCGGCGAGCCGGTTGGAGTGGACTATTCGCCGAAGGTAGATGAGCAGCAAACCACCGAGGGGGACCTGTGGCACGTCGAGCTTTCGGTCGACTGCAATATTCCCGGACCTAGTTATTTTGCCCGTGACGGAGTCATCATTTTCGAGAAGCGCGAAGGGCAGGATTGGGAGCCGCAATCCTTCTTTGCCAGGCTTATCGACACGTCTGCACCCGGCTCTTGGTTTGGGCCTGCAGACCCGAAAGACCAGGAAGCATTCGAGCCGGCTCGAAAGACATTTGCAAAATGAACGCAGCAAACCAGCTCTCGGTGCGGGCCGTCGATCATGGATAGCGAAGGCGAACAGATCGATGATGCTGATACGTGCCATCGCGCGCACAGAGAACGAGCACGGAGAGCGTGTCATCAGGTAGCTCGTACCTCGCCCCTGCAGGCGGTAAATCATGGATGCACTGGTGAGTAAGCCGACCGTGAAAACATGGCCCGTTGACCGTTCAGGGCCTACGACCGCAATTCGCGCCGGCATCGTTTTTGTCAGCCCGCTGGCCGAGGACAAGCGAGAGGGGCGGCAACCTATAGGCCGCGCGAGGCACGGCCAGAGGGAGCCAGGATGCACCTCTAGAGGGCCGCCCCTCAAGACTGCGGTAGGCGCCATGTTGGGCGCGCCCTACCGAGCGATAAGGTGCCATGCAGAAGCACCCCGGGCAGGCCGAGCAACATCCTGCTGCGGCTCTACGCGGCCTCGTCAGTTTCTCGAAAGCTCGCGCGACTAGGAGTCTGCTTAGGTGACCTTGGACGTGAGGCTAGCATGGACCGGCAGAACTTTTACCCATCCAACGTAACAGCTTGGTCGCAGGTGCAGCACGCCATCTCGGAAGAGCAGCAGGCGGGCCAGGCCGGGCAAGAGGGCTTTGAGCAGCACTTGGCCGAGGCGCGCCCGCCCGATCCGGCTCCTGTCTCCAGCCGGCGTCGGCGCCACCATCCCAATCTCTCTACGCAAGATCGGGACATTATCGACAAGGCGATTGCTCAATATGCAGGTCAGGGAAAAGCGAGAACGATCAACGGTTATGCTGCAGGCCTCCGCCGATTGATAAATGAAATCCGCGATCGTGACCAATCGACCGATCTAAGGGATCGCCAATCCCTGGCCAAGCATGCCAAAGCTTGGTTTCCGTCAAACAACGATATCACAGCGGGGTTGCACATCCTTCGTGCGTATTATGAGCCGGGCCATGTAGCTGATGGCGCGCAACGCACGGCGGCCCCCTCAGCGGAAGACGCCCTTCTCATCGAGCGGCTGACTAATCCCAGCGGACTGACCCAGCTTACTTTTGTTGCATATCAGCGTGCTCTTCGCAAATTTTCTGAGAGGCTGAAGGGCGTGGGCCAGACTATATCTGAGTTGGATCACGATTCGCGCGTCGCGTTCGCTCGTAAGTTGCTTCCGAAGAGCACAAATCTCATCTCCGCGTTGGGGACATTTCGTGACCAGCTCGATGCGAAACAGAGTTCAGGTGCGGGTGGCCCTCGGGAGACCGGGGGTGATGGCGCCCTGTCGCCCAGGTCAGGCTGGGTTCCGGCGGAGGTCTGGACCTGTTCGATGATGCGGCCGAGGAGCCGCCGACCAATCCACTGGAACTTCAGCGGCTGGAACAGGGCTTCCGTGAGGAAATTCACGGACGGCCGGACGATCAACGCGCCCCCTCAGGGCTGGCTTTCGATGCAGAGCACTTTCCCCCGGCGAAACTTCGGCGAGTGCTCAATCACCTGGATAATCCATCCATGCCTTCGCCAGCCTCCGTAGATCCAACGGAGCTTCTGCGACTGCAAGAGCAGCTTCACAACGAAATTCAGCAGCAGCCGGATGATCAACCCAGCCAATCATTCTTCGTCGATCAAGAGGAGTTCAATCTAGAGCAGTTCTCTCCAGGGGCGCTTCGGCGACTGCTGGATGCTGGCCCCGCGCAGCCGCAAGTCCCCGTCAATCCAAAGGACCTCAAGGCAGGCGCTGGCGTGCTGATGCAGGCTCCCCTCCACGAATTGCTGCAGCACAGGGGGCACGAACAACCTGCTGCACTGAGCAGGAGCGGCGTCCTGCTAAGCGAGGACAACCGACCGACCAGCTTCGCGATCAACACTGAGCGTTACACGGTTCGTTTCGGATCCCGATCGGAAAACGCTCCGCAGCAGCCCAGCGCGCCGTTAGGGAATCAAGCTTCGCCAGCACTGCCTTCACGCAGGATGGGGCAAGCCGCGCCGGCGTCCGACAGGGCTGAGGCGGTCTTCCTAGCGCTCGGCGAGACTTTTGATGCGTCTTTGTCCGTTCCCGACGACTTCTCCCACGGCACCCAGCCTGCGCCGGGTATGATGCGGTCGAAGCTGGGCCGCCGGGGTCTGTTGCCGGATGTAGCAGAGCCCGTAAAGACCTACGACATTCGCGGTGAACGCTACACGGCCGTGCTGGGACCGGGCGGGCCCGATGATGTTCGGCTCATTCACCTGCGGTCTCCCGCTGTCGGCGATACATTCGACATTTCGTTTGCCGTTCCCAAGGATTTTTCTCATCGCACCCAGCCAGCCCCCGACATGATGCTGTCCACGTTGGGCAAGTGGGACTTCTTGCCTGTCGCGGAACATCCAATCATGAACTACGAGATTGGCGGCGAACGCTACACGGCCGTTTTGGGACCGAAGGGACCCAACGACGTTCACCTCATCCATCATCCTCGAGCTGCTGATGAAGCTGCGCCGGCGCCGGCGACCTCATCCCACGACCGTAGCGGGCGGGCTCTCGGCGCCACGGAATGGCTCGGCGACGAGCATATCCAGAGGGACTACGAGCTCCTGACGCAGAAGTTGCAAATGAATCATCCGAATCTTGCCGCCGAAACGCGGTTCGTCGATCCTCTCATCGCCTTTCAGTTGAGTTGGGGCGCCGAGCGCGACGCGCTCAGCGCATGGCAGCGCATCATCTATGATCGGGATCAC
>NZ_FMAE01000052.1 GCF_900094575.1 Bradyrhizobium yuanmingense
CTTCGTACGTAGGGTTTAACATAGGCTGGCGGGATCAATCTCACATCGTGTCCGAACTGCCGAATCTCCCGCGCCCAGTGGTGAGCGGTCGCGCAGGCCTCAATGCCGACCAGGCAAGGTGCGAGCGAGGAGAAGAACGACACGATCTCGCCTCGCCGGAGGCGTTGCCGACCGGCCACTTGGCCTTGGCTATCAACTGCATGGAGGTGAAATACGTGCTTCGAAATGTCCAACCCAATTGTCGCGGCTTCCATTGGTGAATTGCTCCTGTTAGCGGGTTCGTCCATCGCCAGTATATCGCCGGCGCCGAGGGAGCGGGGCCGTCTTCCCCATCAACGGTCGGCTCCGGGATGAATTGTTGAACGAGACGCTGTTCACGTCGCTGGCTCAGACCCGCGTCGCGCTCGGATGCTGGCGCGCCGATTATAACTACACACGACCGCACTCACAGCTCGGATGGAAGACACCCTCCGAGTTCGCCTTCACCTGCCACCCGCGCCGGGATCTGGCGCTGCGCTATGCCGATGGCTCCGCGCCAGCTCCCGTCGCTACCACCGCCCAACTGGGCAAATCCAATGGCTTGAGCGAACTCAGAACTGGATAAAATCTGGGGGCAAGGTCAGCTTGCCTCGCGCGAGGTAGTGCCAAGCGACGCGGCTCTGATCCGCCCACGTCAGAACGGCATTGCTGGCGAGTTGAGCGCCGTTTTTGCTGACCACCGTGTTAGGCTTGCCGCGCTCGGTGATCAGGCGGCTCCAGTTCCCGTGTCACGCGGGTGCCCGAGAGCGAGGTATCGGCCACCAGCGCCAGACACTCGCGGGTGCTATGGTCGACCACGGTCAGAATGCGGAGCGACGGCCGTCGGTGATCTGATCTGACACGAAGTCGCGCGAGACGATTTTTGGGGGCCGTCGCGCCATCGTCTGGGCCCTGGCGACGAGGTCTTTCCCGCGACGCGACATCAGCCGTGCTGGGTGGTAAAACTGAATATGCGATAGCCTTACAGCAGCTGCCAGAGCACCGCTTTGTGATCGAAGGTGAAGATGGGATGGCGCATGAATGACATTTTGCGCGCAGCGGCACCGCGCGATTTGGTACTCCTCGATTCCACGTCGCGCGCTACTTGTGAGAACAACGACTCTTCAAAGCTGGCTTGACGCGCGCCTTGTTCGTCCACGACTGACCGAGTTCATACTCTTGCCATGGCCGGCGATTACGTAGCGGCGCGTCTTGCGGTAAACTATGCGTTCGATTGCCCAACTCGCCATCGTTCCTCACGGTAGCACCACGACTTGATCCGAACCGCGTTGCCGCGCCCTCTCTACTGCCGCCCTGCGCGCCCTGGGGAACATCAATGGAATCTCCGTCCTGAACTCATAGTCTTTCGCCGAAATACTGGGCGATATGATCCGGAAGCGCCAATAGCGGCGCCCCCTTGGCTTCTTCCCGTACTCGCGCTCCCACCGCGAAGTGTCAATCCGCACATCACTCATGTTGGTGCTGATAGCCTCAAAGATTACAACCTTTCCCAGCGGCCTGCTCCAGGGCGTCAACTCGTTCGGCTGGTCGGCAAGCTCAAGCACCTGCGCTCCGCAAAGCTGCCCCGCGCACCGTTGCGGTCTGGGCCGCAATCGCACACCCACTCGACGCCTTCACCTCCGACAATGTGCCGATTACCTCAGAGCTTCAGGCTATCGAACTTAATGCCATTACTCCTTATTGCGGTCGAGCCATCATCGCATGACGATGAGCCTTTTCTTCCTCAGACAGCACCTTGTTCAGACGTGTAGCCTCTCGGGTGGCTTCATCGCCCCCCTATCACGCAGGTTTCGCCAGTAAGGAGGGCGTGATAGCCTTGGCGTGCTACAAGGGCCGGATCGTTCTTCCAGTTATTGTCAGCAAATGCTGTCGATCCCATGCCGGCCTTAGCATGGAATGCCGTTGCGGTGGCTCCCGGCTGCAAGATGGTGATCCCGACATTCGTGCCAACCAGTTCTTCGCGCAGGCTGTGGCCGAAGGACGACAGGAATGCCTTCGAGGGACCGTAAACTGTCTCATAAGCGTAGGCGTAGTGGCGGAGAGCGAGCTGACAAACAGAAACTTCCCACCCCCGCTCTTGATCATGCCTGGCAGTAGGGCATAAATCAAACGGACCGGGGAGATGACGTCCAAACTAATCAGATCCAAATGCCGTTCCAGCGGAATTTCAAGAAATGCGCCACCGATGGAAATCCCTGCGTTTAGCACCGCAATCTTCAATGGCCGCTCAGTATCCCATACTACTTTGATGACAACTTCGTTGCCCTCCGCCGTAGTCAGATCGGAGCTGAAAGCAATCACCTCAGCGCCGAGCGACCGGAGTTCACTAGCCGCGTGCTGAACACGATCACTGAAACCTGAGATTACCAGATCGTGACCGTCCTTAGCCAGAAGTAGGGCCAGTTCAAGCCCGATGCCGGATGATCCGCCGGTTACAAGAGCAAGCGGTTTTGGCATTCAATTTCCTTTGTCTTGGAAGGCGATTGTCGCGTCGGTTATTCGGGAAGGATTGACTTCGAACTCGGACGAGAGCGCAAAAAGGCCTTGCTAATCGAAAGGGCCGGCGCAGCGAAAAAGGCGGTCAAGCCGCTCCAGGATACGATGGGCCGCGGTGCGGACGCATGGCGTTCAGGCAACTCCGCTGCCGGTCCAAAGCAACCTCTTCGTTTCATGTATCGCCAAGCAATCGGGTTCCAGTCACGCCAGACCTGCTCGGCTCGCGCTGACAACAGTCCGGACACGATTTCCGGCGGACTTCCAAAAACCTCAGGCAGTTTACTGGATAGATGCTCGTCCTTCAGTACGGTCCATTTCGAGTATCCGCCCATCACCGGAGAGGAAAGCGCGAAGACCACCCGACTTATTCGCGCCTCTCTGGTAGGAAACGAACACATCGGGCACGGCTCGACGATCGAATACAAAGTACAATCTGGCAGACGTTTTCGCTTCAGACTCTTTTGTGCCCGAGAAAGCGCGACTAGCTCCGCGTGTCTAGTTACGTCGCCTTCCGACGAAACGCAATTTGTCGCCTCGGCAACGATCTCTCCTTTAGAAACAATGACAGCCCCGAACGGCAGCTCTCCGTGCTCCGCACCGCGCCGAGCGAGCTCTAGGCACCACTCTATCATTGCCAGATCTTGAGCGTAAGCTTCCGGCATACTCATGAGCGTCAGCATCGGTAAGGGAACCACAACCACTGGCCGGACCGGATATTTCCCCAACTGCGATGATGAGAGTATGGACTCGCGTATAGGGTTGATGTTCGTGAGAGGCGGTCTTCATGCATCGCAACGGAGATCATTGTAAATAGCCCAGATGGAGTGCGGGAAATATAGCGACAGATGAAAGCTGGCATAGTGGAGAGAGCAAACAGGGCGTTGCACTCATTGCCACGGATCGCGAGAGAACTAGTCTGATCAAATCGTCACATCGCTAACCGCCTAGGCAAACGAAGTGCTCATGAACGAGAGCAAGGACGCGTTTGGTCCGCTTCCGCCGACGTTAGGCCGCGGATATCCGGATCGGGGTCTTGTCAGTCGTGGCTTGGACGAGCCTAGTGGCATGGATAGCGTCATCCTTTCTTGGTAGCTTTCGCCGGCCGTGGCGATATTGAGACCATCCCATTTAGTTCTGGTTCAGCGATTGGCCCTATCGTAGAGTGTTCAACGCCATTCTTCGTGCCATCCGTCTCCGACCTCGGGCAACTCGCACCCGCATTAGACCGCATCGCTCGACTTACAACCACTACCAGAAACGGTGGTTCAGAGCTGCCCTGATTGTCTAAACCGAGTTTCCGCATCGATAGGTGGAGCCTCTGACGGTGCTAGGCCGCCATGCGGAGTGGTAGCGTAAGCGGAAAGGGGCTTTCAGGTCACTTGGTCTGTCGACCTTTCTCATCGACCACCACCCCGTAACATTCCGCCCTGATCGCCCTTGTTTCAGCTTATCGGACCGTGGGCCTGACCTCGCGGGATGTCAGTAACTTCGTTGCGGCGAAAGCATTGCGCGCTCGGCGGGAAAGCTCGGCGTCACAATCGCTTGATCCTTCCTGAGATCTGAAACTATCCAGCAGCACTTATGCGCTTATTTGAAGTTTCCGGCGTCACCGACGCTGACGTTGACAGTGCAGAGATAACCGTGCGGAGTAAGGAGGCGGCGGAATTTGCTGACTATCTGGCGACGGACTGGCAACCTTGGGACGATGCAAGGAAATTGCCTGCGAGATCAAGGGCGCTCTAAGGGGTAGGGTGCTCGATGGTCACGGCCTCAGGCTGTGAAGCAGCTTTTGTTAGTTCGCATGAGGCATAGCGCTGTACGTCAGGGCTGCGGAGCGCCGGCCTAGACGCCGGCGCATTGCTCAGGTCAGCTGCTAAAATGTGTGCAAGTAGCGGTGAGAGTCGGACTCGCTTCCCCGATGCCGCAACTGCGCGAAGACCGCCGCAAAACAGGGAGCCCAAAAAGGCCGGGCTCGATTGTGTGACCACCGCCGTGTACCACCGATTCGGCCCGCAACGCGGGGCAAGCATCAGAACAGCGAGGCAACCATGGTAAATCCGTTCCCGTCGAAGACCCATATCGGCAACCATATGCTGCATCCGGAAACCCTGATGCTGACCTATGGCTATGATCCGCAATTGTCGGAGGGCGCCATCAAGCCGCCGGTGTTCCTGACCTCGACCTTCGTGTTCAAGACCGCCAAAGACGGCCAGGACTTCTTCGATTACGTCCCCGGCCGGCGTGAGCCGCCAGAAGGCATGGGCGCGGGCCTGGTCTATTCGCGCTTCAATCATCCCAACAGCGAGATCGTCGAGGACCGGCTCGCAATCTACGAGCGCACCGAGAGCTGTGCGCTGTTCTCCTCGGGCATGGCGGCGATCGCGACCACGATCCTGGCCCTTCGTCAGGCCCGGCGACGTCATCCTGCACTCTCAGCCGCTCTATGGCGGCACGGAGACCCTGCTGACGAACACGCTTGCGCGTCTGTCGATCGGCGCGGTCGGCTTTGCCGACGGCATCGATGAAGCCCCCGTCAGGCAGGCGCGGAGGAGGCGACGGGGAGGGGACGGGGAGGGGACGGGTTTCGATGATCCTGATCGAGACGCCCGCCAATCCGACCAACGGCCTCGTCGACATCGCAATGATCCGCCGCATCGTCGATGCCATCGGCAAGGCGCAGGGACACACGCCGGTCATCGCCTGCGACAAAACGCTGCTCGGGCCGGTGTTTCAGCGGCCGATCGAGCACGGCGCGGACCTGTCGCTGTATTCGCTGAGCAAGTATGTCGGCGCCATTCCGACCTGATCGCGGGCGCCGCGCTCGGATCGAAGGCGATCATGAAAGGCATCAAGGCGCTGCGCGGCGCCATCGGCACCCAGCTCGATCCGCATTCCTGCTGGATGATCAACCGCTCGCTCGAGACGCTCAGCCTGCGGATGAAGAAAGCCGATGCGAATGCGCGGCTCGTGGCGGACTTTTTGCGCGACCACCCGAAGGTCGCCAGGGTGCATTACCTCGGTCATCACGAGCAGGACTCGCTCTCCGGCGCCGCGTGTTCGCGCGGCAATGCCTCGGCGCGGGGGCGACGTTCTCGTTCGACATCGTCGGCGGCACGGAGGCGGCGGTGAAATTCCTCAACGCGCTGCAGATCCTCAAGCTTGCGGTGAGCCTCGGCGGCACGGAATCGCTCGCAAGCCTGCCGGCGACGATGACCCATTCCGGCGTTCCCCGCCGACATTCGCCAAAAGATCGGCGTGCTCGATTCACGAGGGCCGCATAACATTCATTCGGAAATGCCGGCCCGACGTAGTTCAACATTGATCGGGACATCCCCCCGCAACAGTTTTCGAGGGTCACTTTACCGGGTCCACCCTGTACCCTTCTAGTCGTTCTGCACCAGTCCAATGATGTAGACTGGCAGCACGGGCCGATCTGCCGGGAGCAGCCAGTGCGGGGAAACGAAGCGCTCGAACTCTCTAGCGTACGCATCCGGCGTAGGCCGCAGGCTGGTTGGATCATTTCCGTTGCCAACGGCCTGCACACCATCTTCGCCGACGCCATAGACCCAGATCAGGCCGTCCTCGATCTCCATTATAGAACCTGACGAGCTCGATCAGGTTTTCGATGCCAAAGTCGGTGAACGCCGATGGTAATGTCGCGCAGCCAGTCTTCGTCTTCACCGAGGTCTTTTGCGACCTGGGTGAGGGTGGTGACGTGATGAACTTTGTTGACGTGCGTGGTCATGCCGCTCGAGCGGAGAACGCTGATGCCGGCGTCCAATTCCAGGGCAGAAGCTCGTCCAGCCGGTGAGCTGGGTGGGCGGCGATGCGGGCAAGGATATCCGTGAGCCAGGCCTGCGGATCGACGCCATTCATTTTGGCCGTGATGATCAAGCTATACATGGAAGCCGCGCGCCGTCCGCCGCGATCAGAGCCGCAGAACAACCAAGATTTTCGCCCAAGAGCGATGCCTCGCAAGCCTCTTTCGGCGGCATTGTTGGAGAGACAGACTCGCCCGTCCTCCAGGAAGAGCGTGAAGCTCGCCCACCGCTTCAGGATGTAGTTGAACGCCTTGGCCAGGTCGTGCCCACGGGACAGCTTGGCGAGCTGCTCCCGCATATAGACCTGCAGATCCTCGACCAGAGGCCGGCTTAGCGTCCGTCGCATCTCCAGACGCTCTTCGGGGCTCCTGCTTGCCGGTGGCCTTGCGACGCGCATTCTCTTCGATATCGGCCATGGCGAAGAACGGGCGCCGCGCATGGACCCAACACGCCGCTTCCCGGATCGGTCCAGGGTGGCGTCCCGCCAGATAGAGCTGGTTGTACCCGTCATAGGCGTCGGCCTGCAGGATGCCGGCATACCCCGCCAGATGCGCCTGGGGATGCTCGCCCCTACGGTCGCGGGAGTAGTAGAACATCGCCGCCGGCGGCCCGGCGCCGCCAAACGGCCGATCGTCCCGGACGTAGATCCAGCACCGTGCCGTATCGGTCTTGCCCTTGGCCAGCACCGGCACTGTCGGGTGAGTAGGCCGGAGGGATTTCACCTCCAGCCTCTCGCAGAACCGGGCGTGAGACTCTCGCCTCACCCGGCTCCCATCAGGCAAGCTTGCCGCCATCGCCGAGTTGCCAATGCACAAAGAGCCTGCGGTTCTCACGCGCGATCTTCTCCAGGAAGAGACGCGCGCGTCCCAAGCGGTGATGGAAGCGCTTGTACTTTCGCTTCAACCAGATAGCCAACGTCTGGTTGATGTAGCGCGCCAAAGGATAGAGCGCCGAACGCGTATATTGCCCATAATAAGCGATCCACCCCCTAACCATCGGGTTTAGCTCGCGGGCAATATCGTCCAAAGTCACCTCGGTTCGCTTGCGAAGTTTCAAGCTTCGGATCGTCGCTCGCATGGCATTCAGCGCTGGTTTGCTGACCGCCGGAGTGAACCCGCAGAACATCCTCTGCGAACGCGGCCGCAGGACCGATCGCGGCCGGAAGCAATAACCGAGAAAGTCAAACATGACCGTCTCAGTCTTGCCCCGGCGTCGGTCGTCCTTGCAGTAGACGATCCTCGTCTTCGTAGGATGCAGTTCCAGGCAGCACTCTGCCAGCCGAGCCTGGAGCGCTTCGCGAATGCTTTGCGCCTCCATCTCATTCCGACAATGTACCAACCCGTCATCTGCATACCGACACCACCGGAGATCGGGGAACATCCGTGCCATCCAGAGATCAAATGCATAGTGCATGAAGAGGTCGGCGAGGATCGGGCTCACCACGCCCCCTTGTGGGGTACCGCGGCTTCGCTCGATTATCGTTCCATCCTCTTGCACCATCGGCGCTGTCAGCCATCTTTCAATGTAGAGCAGCGCCCATGCGCACGTCACATGTTTCCGGACGGCCCGCAGCAGACGCTCGTGGTCGATATTATCGAACAGTCCCTTGATGTCGAACTCCAGAACCCAATCGTACTTCCAGCACCGCTGTCGCGTTACGCCTACGGCATCGAGAGCCGATTTACCGGGTCTGTAGCCGTAAGAATCCGCCAGAAAGATTGCGTCGAGAGCCGGCTCAATTAGTTGTTTGACAACCGTCTGTGCCACGCGGTCTGCCACAGTGGGCACCCCGAGGATCCTTTGGCCCCCACTCTTCTTTGGAATGGAGACGGCGCGAACAGGCGGCGGGAAGTAGGCGCCTGAGCTCATTCGATTCCAAATCTTGTAGAGATTGCTCTTCAAGTCGGACTCGAACTGCTCAATCGTCACTCCGTCGACACCGGCTGCGCCACCATTGGATCGCACCTGCAGATATGCTTCGTACACCTCTCTCTTGTCGATGTTGAACGGTTTGCTCGGCTGGTTCACCGTCGTCCTCCTGTTGTCAGTTGCGACGGTGGCCAGCCCTCCTGATCCGATCCCTTTGCTCCGGCCCCATTACGAGCCTTCGTCGCTAATACGGATCGGTCCGTCCCAGTGCTCCGCGTCGGTAATCTCGCCTCGCGGTCTTCTCCGCTTGTGCTTCTCCCTTTCCATCGGAGCGACTGGTTCCTGCAGTTCCGCGGCAGCGCCTGCATCCGATTCACGCCCCCTCAACGCCGGTCGCCGCCCGCCCGGTCATCAGGCTTCCGGCGGGCTCATCCCAGAGGGACGACACACCTCTGGTTTTGACGACGATTTCCACGTTACGACGGTTCATCGGCGGGTTCATTTTCATTCGTCTCTCGGACGCCTATCCGTTCGGGTATTCCCGACCGTTGGCTTCAACGCTCACGACCGCGCCTCTTAAGCGAAGCCGCTTGAAGTGATTTGGGACCTACTCCTGAAAGTCGATCCCGAGGGGCCTACCCTCATCGCTGCCACAGCTTGTGCACACAGATTTTCAGATCATCTCGATCATCCTTTCCGTGTGCTTCTGCAGCACACT
>NZ_FMAE01000054.1 GCF_900094575.1 Bradyrhizobium yuanmingense
CTCGACCTCTTCGGCAATACCGCCCTTTCATCCAGCCTCGGCCTAGGCGTCACGGCCTTCGCCGCCGATTTCGGCGGCGCCGACAATCATGAGGATGATCCGCCGCAGTCGACCCCGGCCCCGACTGGACCGGTGATCGAATGGGCGCGGCGCTCCGAGGACGGTCCCCGCAAGCGCGGCGACAATTTCTATCTTTCCGGCGCGACGCGGCCTCGCAACGGGCTGGAAGCAGCGCGCCCGCGACACCATCGCCGCAGTTCGTTTCGCCGCACAGATCGAGGCCGAGCAGCGCCCCGCGACGGTCGAGGAGCAGCGGCAACTGATCCGCTTTACCGGCTTCGGCGCCTCAGAGCTCGCCAATGGCGTTTTCCGCCGACCGGGCGAAACCGAATTCGCAAAGGGCTGGGACGAGATCGGCGCCGACCTGCAGGATGCGGTCGATGAGGCTGACTACGCTTCGCTGGCACGCTGCACCCAGTACGCCCATTTTACGCCGGAGTTCATCGTCCAGGCGATGTGGGCGGGTTTGCTGCGCCTCGGCTGGCGCGGCGGCCGCGTGCTCGAGCCCGGCATCGGCACCGGCATGGTTCCGGCGCTGATGCCGCCGGTTCTGCGCGAGGTCTCCCACGTCACCGGCGTCGAGCTTGATCCCGTCACGGCGCGCATCGCGCGGCTGTTGCAGCCCCGGGCGCGGATCGTCACCGGCGATTTCGCGCGCACCGAGCTGCCGACGCGGTTCGACCTTGTGATCGGCAACCCGCCCTTCTCCAATCGCACCGTCCGCTCGGACCGCACGCTGCGCTCGCTCGGTCTGCGACTCCACGACTACTTCATCGTCAAGGCAATCAAGCTGCTGAAGCCGGGCGGTCTCGCCGCCTTTGTCACGTCGCACGGCACGATGGATAAGGCGGATGGCTCGGCGCGCGTGCAGATCGCAAAGTACGCCGATCTCCTCAGTGCCATCCGTCTGCCGGAGGGTAGCTTCCGCGCCGATGCCGGCACCGACGTCGTGGTCGACATCCTGTTCTTCCGGCGGCGCAAGTACGGCGAGCCCGAAGGCGACCTGTCCTGGCTCGACCTGGATGAAGTATGCCCGGCGACCGAGGACGAGGGCGCAATTCGCGTCAACCGCTGGTTCGCGTGCCATCGCCACCTTGTGCTCGGCGCGCACGCGCTGACCTCCGGCCCGTTTGGCGAGACCTACACCTGCCTGCCGAATGACGGCGCAGACCTCGCGACCGCGCTGGACGATGCGATCGGCCTCCTTCCTGTCGCAATCTATGACGGCCAACCGTAGGCGGTCGACCCTGACGGCGAGCACGAGGCCGTGCCGGCGCAGTCGGACAGCTCGGCGAGCCGCACAGCGCGCGAGGGCAGCTATCTGCTCGACAGCCGGCATGGCCTGACGCAGATCCTTGACGGCCAGCCAGTTGCCGTCAGGTTGCGCAAGGGCCGCAGTGCCGACGGTATCCCGGAGAAGCACGCTCGGATCATCCAGAGGCTGATCCCGATCCGCGACGCGGTCCGCGAGGTGCTGAAGTGCCAGGAGCTCGACCGGCCTTGGAAGGATGCGCAGGTCCGCTTACGCATCGCGTGGTCGAAGTTCGTGCGCGCCTTCGGGCCTATCAACACGACCGTCGTGTCGACGGCCGAGGACGACGAGACCGGTGAGGTCCGCGAAACGCACCGCAGGCCGAACCTCCAGCCATTCCTGGACGATCCGGACTGCTGGCTGGTGGCCTCGATCGAAGACAACGACCTCGAGTCGGATACGGCGAAGCCGGGTCCAATCTTCACCGAGCGGGTGATCGCGCCACCGGCGCCGCCCGTCATCACCAGCGCCGCCGACGCGCTGGCCGTCGTTCTCAACGAGCGCGGTCATGTCGACCCCGACCACATCGCGGAGCTCGTGCACCGCGACGCGGACCACGTCATTGCCGAGCTCGGCAGCGCCATCTTCCGCGATCTCAGCGGCGGCTCGTGGCAGACCGCCGACGCTTATCTGTCGGGCGCGGTCCGGTCGAAGCTTGCGGCAGCGGAGGCCGCGGCCGCGCTCGATCCGGCCTATGGGCGCAACGTCAGGGCGCTGCAGGAGGTGCAGCCTGCCGACCTCCAGCCCTCGGACATCACCGCGCGTCTCGGCGCGCCGTGGAGTCCCGCCGCTGACATCGTCGCCTTCGTCAAGGAAACGATGGGCGCGGAGATCAGGATTCACCACATGCCGGAACTGGCGTCGTGGACCGTGGAGGCCCGGCAGCTCGGCTGGATGGCCGCTGGCACGTCGGAATGGGGCACGGAACGGCGGCACGCCGGGCAGCTTCTCTCTGATGCGCTCAACTCCTCCGTCCCGCAGATCTTCGACACCATCAAAGACGGCGACAGTGAACGTCGGGTCCTCAACGTCGTCGACACCGAGGCGGCGAAGGAGAAGCTCTCGAAGATCAAGACCGCCTTCCAGAATTGGATCTGGTCCGATCCGGATCGGACCGACCGGCTGGCGCGGGTTTACAATGATCGCTTCAACAACATCGTGCCGCGCGCCTTCGACGGATCGCATCTGAAATTGCCGGGCACCTCGGGCGCCTTCGTTCTCTACGAACATCAGAAGCGCGGCATCTGGCGCATCATCGCCTCGGGCGCGACCTATCTCGCCCACGCCGTCGGTGCCGGCAAAGACGATGACGATGGCAGCCGCGATCATGGAACAACGGCGTCTCGGGCTGGTCGCTAAGGCCATGCTAGTCGTTCCCGGCCATTGCTTGGCGCAGGCGGCGCGCGAGTTCCTGGCGCTCTATCCCGGTGCCCGCATCCTTGTCGCCGATGAGACCAACTTCACCAAGGACAAGCGGCACCGCTTCCTGTCGCGCGCCGCGACCGCGACGTGGGACGCGATCATCATCACGCATTCGGCCTTCCGCTTCATCGGCGTGCCATCGGCCTTCGAGCAGCAGATGATCCAGGACGAGCTCGAGCTCTATGAGACGCTGCTCACCAAGGTCGAGAGCGACGACTGCGTCTCGCGCAAACGCCTCGAGCGCCTGAAGGAGGGATTGAAGGAACGGCTCGAAGCGCTGGCCACCCGCAAGGACGATCTCCTGACCATCTCCGAGATCGGCGTCGACCAGATCATCGTCGACGAGGCGCAGGAGTTTCGCAAGCTATCCTTTGCTACCAATATGTCGACGCTGAAGGGCGTCGATCCGAACGGCTCGCAGCGCGCCTGGGATCTATATGTGAAGTCGCGCTTCATCGAGACCAAGAATCCTGGGCGGGCGCTGGTGCTTGCCTCCGGCACGCCGATTACCAACACGCTCGGTGAGATGTTCTCGGTGCAACGCTATCTCGGATACGGGGCACTTCTGGATCGCAAGCTCCACGAGTTCGACGCCTGGGCCTCGACTTTCGGCGACGTCTCGACGGAACTCGAGCTCCAGCCGTCCGGCAGGTACAAGCCGGTCACACGCTTCGCGACCTTCGTGAATGTCCCCGAGCTGATCGCCATGTTCCGGTCCTTCGCCGACGTAGTGATGCCGGAGGACCTGCGGCAATACGTGAAGGTCCCGGCGATCTCGACGGGCAAGCGCCAGATCTTGACGGCAAAGCCGACGCCGGCGTTCAGGCGCTACCAAGTCCTCCTCGACGCGCGGATCAAGGCGATCGAGACGCGCGACCGGCCGCCGGAGCCAGGCGACGATATCTTGCTCTCCGTCATCACCGACGGGCGGCATGCGGCGATTGACCTGCGTCTGGTCGATCCGGACAGTGATAACGAGCCGAGCAACAAGCTGAATCTTCTCGTCGGGAACGCCTTCCGCATCTGGAAGGAGACGTCAGACAACAGTTATGTGCGCGCCGACGGCAAGCCGTACGAACTCCCTGGCGCCGCGCAGATGATCTTCTCCGACCTCGGAACGGTCAGCGTCGAGAAGACGCGCGGCTTCTCGGCTTATCGCTGGATCAAAGACGAGCTCGTCCGCATGGGCGTGCCGCCGTCCGAGATCGCCTTCATGCAGGACTTCAGGAAGTCCGAGGCCAAGCAGCGTCTGTTCGGCGACGTGCGCGCTGGCAAGGTCCGCTTCCTGATCGGCTCCTCAGATACAATGGGGACGGGTGTCAACGCGCAGCTTCGCCTGAAGGCCCTCCATCACCTCGACGTGCCATGGCTACCGTCGCAGATCGCGCAGCGCGAGGGCCGGATCGAGCGCCAGGGCAACCAGCACGACGCGATCGACATCTTCGCTTACGCTACCGAAGGCTCGCTCGACGCGAGCATGTGGCAGAACAACGAGCGCAAGGCTCGCTTCATTGCCGCGGCGCTCTCCGGCGACACGTCGATCCGCCGGCTCGAGGACCTCGGTGAAGGCCAGGCCAATCAGTTCGCGATGGCCAAGGCGATCGCGAGCGGCGACCAGCGGCTGATGCTAAAGGCTGGGCTCGAAGCCGACATCGCGCGGCTCGAGCGTCTGCGCGCGGCGCATATCGACGACCAACACGCCGTCCGTCGGCAGATCCGGGACGCGGAACGCGACATCGAGTTCTGGACGCGGCGGATCGCGGAGGTCGGCAAGGATATCGAGCGCCTTGTTCCGACCGCCGGCGACGCCTTCGCCGCGACCGTGGCCGGCAAGCGCCATGTCGAGCGCAAGGAGGCCGGCCGCGCGCTGATGAAGGAAATCCTGACCCTCGTTCAGCTCCAGCAGGAGGGCGAGACCATCATCGCCATGATCGGCGGGTTCGACCTCGAGTACTCCGGCGAGCGTTACGGCCGTGACGGCTATCGGTACACCACCATGCTGATCCGGACCGGGGAAGCGCATGAGATCGAGTTGCCCGTCACGGTGACGCCGCTCGGCGCAATCTCCCGTCTTGAGCACGCGCTCGACGATTTCGAGGGCGAGCGGGAGCGCTATCGCCAGCGTCTCGCCGACGCACATCGCCGGCTCGTCTCGTACCGGTCGTGCGAGGACGGCGAATTCGCATTCGCAGCCGATCTCGCCGAGAAGCGCCGGCAATTGGCGGAGGTCGAGAAAGCCCTTGCGACGGATGTGGAGGGCGCGGGCGAAAGCGCTATCGCAGCGTAATGAGATGGAAGGGATGCCCGCTCGCAGATCGGCCGGGCCGGTAACGCTGACGCTCAACCGCCGCCTGCGCGATCCCAGCCCGTCGTCCTTCGCAGGGCTGAAAGCCCTGCTTGTCCGGCCTGGCAGGGATGCTCGGCCACGGTTGTGCCGGCCCGCCCGCTCCGCGGGGCCCGTGGGTGTCTTCGGGAAGAAGACGAGGAAGGACCCGCAAGGCGGGGTCCGCGAACCGAACAGGAGAAGTCCCATGCAACTCATCAAGATTGATCCGCGTGCGCTGAACGAAAATCCCGACCGCATGCGCCAGACGAACTCGACGCCGCAGGCCGACGCCCTGCTGCTCGCGACAATCAAGGCCGTCGGCATCGTCCAGCCGCCCGTCATCACGCCCGAGACCGGCGGCGGCAACGGCTATGTCATCAATGCCGGTCATCGCCGCGTCAAGCAGGCGATCGCTGCCGGCCTCGAGGAGATCGACGTCCTCGTCGACGAGGCGGCGGACGACAACGGCGCCATGCGCTCGATGATCGAAAACATCGCACGCGAAGCGCTCAATCCCGTCGACCAGTGGCGTGCGATCGAACGCCTCGTCGCACTGGGTTGGACCGAGGAGGCGATCGGGGTCGCATTGACCCTGCCCGTCCGGCAGATCAGGAAGCTCCGCCTGCTCGCGAACGTGCTGCCTGCCATGCTCGACCACATGGCCAAGGGAGACATGCCCGACGAGCGCCAGCTCCGCACCATCGCCTCGGCATCGCTCGATGAGCAGAAGGAGGTCTGGAAGAAGCACAAGCCCTCCCAGGCAGATCCGCAGGTGTCGTGGGGGAGCGTGGCACAGGCCCTGACCAAGGTCCGGATGTACGCACGCCACGCCAGCTTCGGTGACGACCTCGCCCAGGCTTACGGCATTCAGTGGGTCGAGGACCTGTTCGCGCCGGCGGACGAGGACAGCCGCTATACCACAGATGTCGAGGCGTTCCTCGGCGCGCAGCAGGAATGGATGGCGAACAACCTGCCGAAGAAGGGCATTATTGCCGAGACGACGAACTGGGGCGAGGTCAAGCTGCCGCCAAAGGCGGAGCGTGTCTACGGCAAGCCGTCGAAGTCGGATTGTACGGCGATGTATCTCGACCGTGACGGCCGCGTGCAGAGCGTGCATTATCGCCTGCCAGCGGCGAAGAAGTCGAAAGACAAGGGCACGGCGGCCGGCACTGACGCTGCCGACGAGAGCACAGCCATCTCGAAGCCGCGTCCCGACGTGACGCGCAAAGGGCGTCGAGATCATCGGCGACTTACGAACCGACGCCCTCCATGAGGCGTTGGCACGCGCGCCCGTCGGGGACGATGCGCTGATGGCGCTGCTGATCCTCGCCTTCGCGGGCCAGAACGTCTCGGTCGATTCCGGTAGCGGCGGCACCTATTACGGCAACCGGCGCCTTGCGCGCCATGCCGCAACGCTGTTCGATCAGGATGGCAAGCTCGTCCTCAACATGGACACGCTCCGCGTAGCAGCGCGCTCGATTTTCGTTGAGGTTCTCTCGTGCCGGGAAAACCGCACCGACAGCGGCATCGTTGCGCGCGTCGCCGGCGAGGTCGTCGGCGCGGACAACTTCCTGCCGAACATGGGCACTGACGACTTCCTCTCATGCCTGTCGCGCGCTGCGCTCGAAGGCTCGTGCAAGGACGCGTCGATTCTCCCGCGCCAGAAGGTGAAGGACACCCGCGCCGCTTTGGTCGAGCACTTCAAGGAAGGCAGCTTCGTCTATCCGGCAGCGCTGTTCGCTCCGGATAAGGTCAACTTGTTGGCGTGGCTGGCGAAGAACGCCGTCACTGCCGCCGATGAGGCCGACGACCAGTCGAGGATCCGGACGCTGGCGACGCGGACAGCGGCGAAGCCTCAGATGACGGGTCGTTCCGTGAGGCGGCTGAATAGTCCGCCCGCTATCGCCAATCCGAATGACAGCCCGCCGCCGGCCTAGTCGGCGGCGGCTTCGTTTCCAACACCCATGAACAGGAGGACGTCCATGTCCGCGCAGTTGATCTACGACCTCGTCCCGCTCGGAGCTATCATACAGTTTTCCGACGGCACGCCGCGGCCACCGGAGCGGCACCGCAAGAAGCTCGCGGCTTGGGAACACCGCAACAGCGGCGGACGGCTGATCCGCAAGCAGGCAGAATGCCGCGTCGGCAACACCGTCATTGGCGCCACCATTACGCTGCATGCCGGCGACTATGGCGGCGGCGGTGTTGTGGTGCTACGCGTTCACCGGACCTTCTCGGTCGACAGCGACCTGAGGTTCGTCGTGACCGAACGCCCGAGGGTCGGTGCGATCCGCGTGCTCAGCCGACCCGGCGAGGACGCCGAACTCGTCCATCTCGCCAGCAGCCGCACTGAGGCCGAAACCTGGCTGCAGAGCCACGGCTATCCGGATGCGGTTCTCGACGAGGTGACCGCCGATGCGCCGGCAGCCGACGTCGTGGAGGGGAGGACGGCCGCATGACGACACCCTCACCCCTCACCGCCGTGACGGACTCGAATTCTGGATTTCCGGAGGTTGAGTTCGGCCGCAGCAGCGACGGCTATCTCGTCGCTCGTGTTGGCGACACGGCCTTCGCCATGTTGCCGGGACGCGACGCCCGCCATTATCTCGCGACCGGCTGGCGCATCAAGCGGCGGATCCCCGAATGGAAGCGCTCTGACTTCTACGGCCATTCCGGCGGGCTTGCCGACGAGGCGGCCTTTCGGACGAAGGTCTTGGAGAACGCCGAGCATCAGCGCGAGAAGCGTGCGCTCGGACGTCGCGACACCGGCTCCAATGCTAATACGCCATGGGGTCCGTCGCAGGGCGCAACCGTTTATGCGGAAGGCGTCGTGCGCCATTCGACGGCGGGCCACGGCGGCTTCCACCTCTCGGCCGAGCGCAACCGTAAGGTCAACCCTATACTGCGTGCGCCGAGCGGCTGGTACGAGGAAGACGAGGCCTGGGCGATCGTGGCGCTGACCTTCCCGCATCTGTTCACCGGCTACGAGCAGCGCTGCGCCGAACGCACCATCCAGGATAGCTGGCCCGATGCGTGGGAGGCGATTTTCGGGATCGTGCTGCAGCCCGGCGAATCCCGTGAGAAGGATCGGAGCGGCTTCGAGAAGGAGCACGCCGGCAACTGGATTGTCGTGTCGGCGATCACGTCGGCTCAACAGCCGGGCTTTGTTGAAGTCGTCGCCACGCCGGGCGGCAGACGCGGCGCGGGCACTGAGGAGCGACGCTTCCTCGTCCCGTCCGACGAGTATCGGATTGGCTGCTTCGGCTTCGTCGTCGATGAGACCCGCCACCCCGTCTATTCCGGGCCATCGAGCTTCATCGGCTGGCAGGGAAGGACGTCGCCATGAAGGCTTCCCCCGAACGCCTCACCCAGCTTTCGCGCATGGAG
>NZ_FMAE01000034.1 GCF_900094575.1 Bradyrhizobium yuanmingense
CCGCTTCGCGTCAGGGATGGCAGCCCGTAAGGGGGAAGACCCGCTACGCGGGGGCTTCAGCGTAGCCAACAGCCCGGCCCGCAGGGCGACGCCCGCTTTCTTCGCAGCCAGAGGCGCACAACAGCCGATATATTTTCCGAGTCCGATCGCTGAACACCTCAATGGCTGTCATCACCGGTATTAAACTTCTGAATTGAGCCGCATGATCGATTCGCTAACTTAATTGGACGGTGGTTCCGACAGTTGCGATTCTTACGCATGTCCGAACTCACGGTGCCATACCTCGTGCTCCAACGGCGCGATCCGGCCTGCAATATGGCCAGGTTCTATGTCCTCACGATCGAACCGACTCTGTTCGGTGATACGGCGTTGGTGCGCGAATGGGGGCGTCTCGGCCAACGCGGCCGCCGGCGGATGGATCTGTTTGCTGGAAGGGTCCAGGCCGTCGAAGCGCTCGAGGCTTGGCTCGCCCGCAAAAAAGCCGTGGTTATGTGCCCAAAAATCCCGCGCCTTGAATGCAACCGCCTGACGTGGCCATCCAGCTTGAACCGTCACTCTTGGAACTTCTTACAAGCCGGACAGCTGTTTTGCATTACGGGAGCAATCCCTGACGAAACGCGAGCGCCACAGCGTGCGGGAGGGTCAATGCAGCAAGATTGCGCCTGGCGTTGTCCAGATGAAACTTCACACCCCGCGAGCTAACGCCAAGGAGCTGGGCAATATCCTGCATCGTCTTGCCATCGGAGATCCAGGCGAGACACTGCCGTTCGCGCTGCGTCAGCGGGTTGATGATTTCCCTTTCTGCCGAGGCGCGTCCAATCTTGGCACTCACATGCGCATGGTAGGTGAGACCCACCGTTTTCAAAATGTCCTGTGAGGTCTCCATGAAACGATCGAGTCCAAGGCTGCGCTCGTCGACCGCCAGCGTAAACGCCGCGAACTGGTTTTGACTCGAGGGAATGCGAACGGTCAGGCCGGTCCTGATTTTGAAACTTAATGCATCGTCAAACAGACGGCGCTCTTTCGGTGATCTTGCGCTTCGCGCCTCGCGGCCATCCCACAGCAATACTCGGCTCGTATTTCGCGGCTCCTGAAGAACGGGATCGATGTTGTGATAGCCCTCCCGAAAATAGTGGCTGATCCAGCTCTTTGGATAGGATGAGATCAGATTGGGGCCATTTGAGCGCTGGCCAAAATAAGCAAACCATCGGAACCCCAAAGCGTGCGCGGCTCGTTCCGCAACACGTCGAAAATCATCTTCTGTTTGAGCAGTGTGAAGACAATCGACAAATTCATCGCATGCTCTTTTGACATCTTTCATTGCGCCACTTCAGTCGTTTCTTAAGTCCCCACAACGCGAAACTTCTAACGATTCGCGTTCCACGTGCAGGCATTTATTGCGACGTTGCGGCAGCTTTGCGGCAAGAACGATTCCAAACTCTCCCTGTCAGAACTGACAGCGCAACGGCATGACCGTGGCTGCTTTCTTGATCTCGAAGCTGTGATTCGTAGGTTTGAGGTTAAGAATGAAGGTCATTGTGCGTAGCCGTGCGGCCCTCCTGCAGGACTCCGAACTAGCGCCAGGAATGCATCGCCTACGAGGGCGAGTATTCAAGGACCGGCTCGACTGGGACGTCTCTGTTTCCAACGGATTGGAGATCGATCAGTACGACACCTTCAATCCGACTTATCTCCTGGCGCTGGAACAGGGTGACGTTGTTGGGTGTGTTCGCCTGCTCCCCACCACCGGGCGCAACATGCTCGCCGATACGTTCCCAGTGTTGCTTGATGGCAACCCGGCTCCGAAAGCGACCACGATTTGGGAGAGCTCGCGCTTTTGCGTTGACACCAAGAGTGCGGCGGCAACAGCAGAGAATGGGCTGCGCAAAGCGACGTTCCTGCTGCTTGGCGCCATGCTTGAATGGGGGCAGCAGCACAATCTTCAGGCCATCGCAACCGTCACTGATCTGCGCATGGAACGTATCCTGCGTCGGGCCGGATGGCATCTCGATCGCCTCGGCTTGCCCCGCCAAATCGGCTCGACCAATGCCGTAGCCGGCTTGTTGCCGATCTCCTGTGAGGCTCTCGGCGCGATCCGAGCGGCTGGGCAGTTCTCGGGCCGTGTAATTGAGGCGCCATCAAACGTGGCGATCGCTGCCTAACACCGAACGTCATCAGCTCCTGACAAGGCTCTTACCATGGATCCCGCTGCGTTCGCAGCTCTGGTCGAACGATGCGCCCCGACCGCAATGGCCCGGCCGCTGACCGCCATCGTGCGGCAGGCGAGCTCATTCGAGCCGCTGCTCATCACCATTTATGGGCGCAAACCGATTCCGATTCAGGCGACCGATCGTGACGAAGCCATCCAGCTCGCAACCGAAGCCATCGCTAGCGGCCAGCAGGTCCGAACCGGTCTCGCCCAACTTGATGCCGAGGATACAAAGAAGGCAGGGCTGACGGCTGCCACCACCTTCGATCCGTGCCAGCACATTGCTGGCCTTGGCAGATTATTCGACCTGCGCCTGCAAGCGGCGAGCATCAAAAGCGCAAATCACGACCAGGCGACTGCCGAGGTTGTTGCGAGCTTTGCGTCCAAATCTCCCAGCCGAGCCTCCGAGGCTGGCATCCAGCCGACGGCGACCACCGGCCGTAACCGCCCCAGCGGCGATACGACAATCAATCCACCCGCAACCTCTGCCAGTGAGCACCCGCGCTGGGACGTCTATCACTCGGGACAAGGCACGTCAGCCTTCGTCTACGAACGATGAGAAAACGTCGTTTTTCCCCCTCAACTCAATACCGTGGTCCGGGCTCGGGTCCGGCTGCGGTGCCAATCGGAGCCATGCCATGACTTCTCCTCTTAAACACTCCGCTGCTCTCCTTTGCATGGGAGCCGTCCTCAGCATCGCGTTGGTCGAGCCGGCGCTGGCGCAGACCGCGAACATCGAAGGCGTGCTGCAGAACATCGTGAACATGCTGACCGGCAACGTTGCTCGTCTGCTGGCAACGCTGGCGGTCATTATCGTCGGCATCGCATGGATGTTCGGGTATCTCGATCTGCGCAAGGCCGCTTATGTCGTGCTGGGCGTCGCCATCACGTTCGGTGCTTCCGAAGTGGTCTCGACCTTGACCGGGGGTCACTGATGATCGAGGCAGCGCGTCTCAACGAGGATACCTTGTTCCTCGCCTGTACGCGGCCCGCCATGGTCGCCGGTGTCACCATGGAAGCCATGGCGCTCAACGTGATGTTCTCCTGCATCCTGTTCCTGGTGGCCGGGAGCATCGTCTACGGCCTGGTCGCAATTCCGATCCATGGGCTTTGCCGCATCATTTGCCGGCACGACCCCAACATGTTCCGAATCCTGCTTGCCTGGATCGAAACCCGAGGCCGCGCGCGCAACGCGACATTCTGGGGCGGCTCGTCGTGCACGCCCCTCAAACTCCTGCGGCGATATCGAACAGGGGACCTTAATTATGCGTAACAGGGCGCTGAAAACCCGGGAGATCGAGCCCGACGCCTACCTGCCGTTCGGCCGCCATGTCACCAACACGGCGATCAGTCTCACGACCCGAGCCCTGGCGACGGTGATCCGGATCGACGGCACTTCCTTCGAGACGGCCGAGACATCGGACCTGAACGATCTTCACAGCAAGCTGAATCTGACCCTGCGCAATGTTGCGGATCCGCAGCTCGCGCTCTGGACCCATCTGGTGCGGCGCCGGACGTCCATCTATCCGGACGGTACCTTTCGGTCGGCCTTTGCAGCCGCACTTGACGCACAATATCGAGAGCAGCTTTGCAAGGAAGCGCTTTTTCGCAACGATCTATATCTGACCCTGGTTTGTCACCCGGGTCGTGCGCCAACCGATACGGCGGCTGCATTCTTTCGGAGGCTCAGCCGCCGCGCCGCAAATTCCGCCGAAGTCGACAGCGCCGCCCTGAAGCGGCTTGACGACGCAACACGAGACATCGTTGCAGCCCTCGACCGCTACGGCGCCCGTGCGGTTGGATTGGTCGAGCGCGACGGCATCACCTTCTCAGAACCGATGGAGCTGCTCCACGCGCTCGCCTCTGGGGAGTGGATGGCGATGCCGTTGCCGCAAGGGCCGGTCGGCCCCGCGCTCTATTCCAATCGCGTCATCTTCGGCCGCGAAGCACTCGAGATCCGAGGTGCCGGCGGATCGCGCTTCGCTGGCATGTTCGGGCTGAAGGAATATCCCGCATCCACCAAGCCTGGCCTGCTAAACGCGCTGCTATCGGCGCCGTTTGAGCTCATCGTCACACAGTCATTCGCGTTTATGGCGAAGGCCGACGCCAAGACGGTGCTGACGCGCAAGCAGAACCAACTGGTCTCGGCCCAGGATCCGGCCGCCTCACAGATCGACGAGCTCTCTGACGCGCTCGACGATCTCGAATCCAACCGATTCGTGCTTGGAGACCATCACCTCTCGCTCCTGGTCTACGCCGATACGCCGTCCCAATTGCAGGAGCACATGAGCGTGGCCCGGCGCGCACTGGCCGATGCGGGTGCCGTGGTCGCACGGGAAGATCTCGGACTTGAAGCCGCCTATTGGGCCCAGCTTCCCGGACTCTTCAAATACCGGGCACGCACGGGTGCGATCAACTCGCGGAATTTCGCGGCATTCTCTCCGTTCCACACCTATCCTACAGGGAAGTCTGCGGGCAACCACTGGGGCCAGGCGGTGGCAATGCTCAAGACGGTGTCCGGCTCGCCGTTCTATTTTTCCTTTCATCATGGCGACCTCGGCAACACCTTCATCTGCGGCCCCTCAGGCTCCGGCAAGACCGTCGTACAGAATTTCCTGCTGTCGCAGGCCGAGCGGTTAGGAGCGTCCTACGTCTTCTTCGACAAGGATCGTGGTGCCGAGATTTTCGTGCGCGCTGCCGGCGGCACCTATCTGACGCTCCACAACGGCGTCCCGACCGGCTGCGCGCCGCTCAAGGCGCTGGAGCTGACGCCAGCAAATCTTTCCTTCCTGGGCAAACTTGTCCGGAAGCTGGTCACGCCGGAGGACCGCCCGCTGACAGTGATCGAAGAGGAGCGCATCGATTCCGGACTGCGAGCGCTCGGTCAATTGCGCCAATCGGAGCGATCGTTCGGGACACTGCGGGCCTTTCTCGGCCAGCAGGACCGCGAGGGCATTGGTGCACGGCTCGAGCGATGGTGCCGCGGCGCTCCCTTTGGCTGGGCGCTCGATGGGGATCACGACGCCATCGGCCTCGACGCCCGGTTCATCGGTTTCGACATGACCGACCTCCTGGATCATCCCACGGTGCGCACGCCGCTGATGATGTATCTGTTCCATCGCGTGGAGCGGCTGATCGACGGTCGGCGCCTGATCATCGACATCGACGAGTTCTGGAAGGCGCTCGGGGACGAGGCATTCCGGGATCTCGCCAACAACAAGCTCAAGACCATCCGCAAGCAGAACGGCGTCATCGTGTTCGGGACGCAGTCGCCACGCGACGCGCTGGCCTCGCCGATCGCGCACACCATTGTCGAACAATGCCCGACCCAGATCTTCCTGCCGAACGCGCGGGGAACGCGCTCGGACTATGTCGACGGATTCCATCTGACCGACACGGAATTCCGCCTGATCAAGGAGGAGCTCGCCCCCGAAAGCCGGCGGTTCCTGGTCAAGCAAGGCCATAACTCCGTGGTCGCGGAGCTCGACCTTGGCGGCTTCGACGATGCGCTCGCCGTCCTATCGGGACGCACCGAAACCGTCGAGCTCCTCGACCGCATTCGCAAGCAGGTCGGCGACGACCCGGCGCAATGGCTGCCGGTATTTCACGCCGAGCGGAGGAAAGCCCAATGATAGTCCGGCATATGCCGACAGTTCTCGCCTCCCTGTCTGCCGTCACCCTCTTGATGCCCAGACCCGCAGCGGCTGAGATCGTATTCGATCCAAGTGTGTATGCGCGTCAATTTGAGCAACTGACCGAACTGAAGAAGCAGGTCGATACCCTCACGTCGCAGCTCAAGGTCGCACAGGATCAGTTGAGCCAGGCCAAGCAGCTCTATGACAGCTTCAACAAGCGGACCAACGCCAACGACATTGGCGCGCTCCTGAATACGCCACAGTTCCGGAAAGTTCTACCCCAACAGTTCGGAGATATCGAACGTCTCATCGCAGGACAGGGTGGCGGCAACTTCGCCGACGCCATTAACCACTATCTTTCGCAGAACCGCGCCTATGCCGGCAACAGCGGCAATTCGTACTACCAGAGCGAGCTCGACCGGATCGCCCGGCAGACCGGGGCGAAGCATTCCCTTGGCCAAGCCGTCTATGACACGGCTTCGCAGCGCATCGATGCGCTTGAGGAGCTCAGATCACGGATCAGCTCAGCGACCGACGCCAAGGAAGTGCTCGATCTGTCGGCCCGGCTGCAGGCCGAACAGGCGCTGCTGCAGAACGACGTGCTCCGGATGCAGGGGCTGGCGATGATCCAGCAGGCCCGCGTGGACATGGATGGTCAGCGGGAACGGGAGAGACGGCGGCAACTGGTCGATGAGATGAAGGCGGCCCTGCAATGAAGACGAGACTTGCCATTCTTCTCCTCACCGGGGCCACGGCTCTCGCGGGCTGCAAGGACGCCGACAAGGGTCAACAAGCCAAGACCGTCGGCTGGTTTCTGGATCACCGGGACGAGCTCACCACGGCTCTCAAGGCGTGCCGCGACAATCCGGGCGAACGCGGGAAAACTCCCGACTGCATCAACGCCAATGAAGCCCGCAAGAAAGCCTTCGTCAAAGAGATGAAGGACGCCCTGAAGTAAGGACCGCCACGATGGCCGTAAACGTCTTCGACAGCTTCCTGAAGGAGTTCGAGCAACCGATCACGGCATTCGTGTCGACGTCGGTCTCGAATCTCGCCACCTACATCGATGGTCCACTTCGTACCGCAGTGACGCTCTACGTCATTCTCTACGGCTTTGCCGTGATGCGCGGCGCGATCTCTGAGCCGATCCTGGAATTCGCCTGGCGGGCGATGCGGATCGTGATCGTGGTGTTGCTGGCGACGAATTCCAGCGCGTTTCAGCAATACGTCACGAGTCTGTTCTTCGACTCGTTGCCGAAAGAAATCGGCAACGCGTTAGCGGGCTCAGGACTGAATACCAGTTCGGGAGCGCCCTTCGATCAACTTCTGTCCAAAGGGATCGACGTCGCCAACAAGATCTACGATCAAGCGGGAATCACCGATGTGGCGCCGGCACTGATTGCGGGCATTCTTCTCGTTTTTGTGGCAGTTGGTTCTTTCTTACAGTTCGCTATCCTGCTCTATGCCAAGGTTGGTCTAGGCGTCGTCATCGCACTCGGCCCGATCTTCATAGCGCTGGGACTATTTGAGGCAACGCGCCCGTTTACAGAAGCCTGGCTTCGGCAGCTCGCGAACTTCGTGATCCTGCTGGTCCTGGTAGTCGCGCTGGTCGGGTTGATGCTGTCCACTGTCAGCGGCTTCATCGACAGGTTTGGAGCCAATGCAGGAACGGCGGGCGAAATGGTGGTCGCCGCGGTCGCCATCAGTGCCGTGCTCGGTCTGTCCGGATATATCGCGCTTCAACTGCCGACCATCGCAGGCGGTCTCGCCGGAGGTGGGGCGTCGCTCGCAAGCCGGCTGGTCACAAACCCACTGATTGCAAATGCCACGGCCGCGGCAGGAGGAGCCTATGCCGGCGCGCGCTGGTCGGCCAGCCGCGGTCTCGCCGCGGTACGAGCTGGCCGCCAGGGCGGCAGCATCCGGCGCGTCCAATCCCAGGCGACCTCGACAACGTAAGCGAAGATCGCCGGCATCAGGCGACGATAAAGACAGGGGCATCAGAACGATGTGGCGTCGACTATTCATTATTTGCGTCATGGCATGGCAGCTTGGCGGCTGCGCGAACTGGTCAAAGGGGCCGCCTTCCTGCGATGGCCTGGCTCGGCGGCCACTCAATCGCTCATTGTGGGACTGGGAGTCCGGCGCACCATCCGCGACACCTGAGCCGCAAGCTTCGCCATCCGCACCCATCATCCGGAAGGGCGAGGGCGACTCGTCCGGACCCTCGACCCATCTCGCCCGGTCCGGCGGCTGGGCGGACATCGCGGCCTCTTACCGCTCTTGCGGCAAGGAGGCGTGAGATGGTCGGGCATGATGACCTGAAGAGCTATTTCGAGAATGCGCGGCGATGGGAGCAGGATCTGCTTCTGTCGGCCCATCGCTCGCGGCGAACAGCGTGGATGATTGCCGCGGGCGCCTGCGTCTTGGCGGTTGCCTCAGTCGGTGCTGTCGCAGCGCTAGCGCCGCTGAAGACGGTCGAGCCGTTCGTCATTCGAGTCGACAATGCCACCGGCATTGTCGACACCGTCTCCGCCCTCAATTCCACTCCGGCACGCTACGACGAAGCCGTCACCAAGTATTTCCTTGGACGCTACGTCCGCGCGCGGGAAGGCTACAGCTATCCGGAGGCGGAAACCAATTTTCGGACGATTTCGCTGCTTTCGGGGCAGGGCGAGCAAGCTCGCTTCGCAGCCTGGTACCGCGGCTCCAATCCTGAAAGCCCGCAAGTCGTTCAGGGCCGTTTTGGGGTTGCGACGGTGCGGATCAAGGCGATTTCGCTGCTTGCCGATAATGTCGCATCTGTGCGGTTCATGAAAGAGGTCCGCAAGGGCGAGGAGACCCATGTGACCCATTGGGTCTCGACCCTGACCTTCTCTTACGCCAACGCCCCGATGTCCTCTGCCGACCGCCTAATCAATCCGCTCGGCTTTCTGGTTTCGGAATATCGTGCCGATCCGGAGGTCGTGCCATGAAACGTCTCGCGCCTCTGATCATTTTGGCTCTCGGATGTGTCGGGCCCGTGCTGGCGCTGCAGCAGCCGGTACCTGGCCAACACGATGCACGCGTGCGCACTGTGACCTATGACCCAGCCAATGTGGTCCGCCTCAACGGCGTCATCCGCGCCTCGACCCAGGTCGTGTTTGCCGATGACGAGGAGATAGCGCATGTCGCCATCGGCGACGCCATCGCATGGGAGGTTGCGCCTGCAGGTTCGATTCTCTTCCTCAAGCCCCGCGAAAAACATCCACCGACCAATCTGCAGGTCGTCACCACCCGCCCCGACGGGCGCAAGCGCTCCTATCAATTTGAGCTGTCGATCGCCGAGACCACGCTCGCGGACAGCTACTTCGTCGTCCGTTTTGCCTATCCCGGCGACGAAATCGAGCGCCGGCGCGTTGAGGCGGCCGCTCGGGGCGCCGAGCGGGAAGGCGCCCTGATCGATCAGACCTTTGACCTGCATCATGCCTATGGTGCGCGTAACTGGCGTTTTTCGGCCCAGGGCTCGATCGACCTCGAACCCGAAGCCGTCTTCGACGATGGCAAGGAGACCACGTTCCGCTTCGCAGGCAATCGCGAGACCCCGGCGATCTATCTGATCAACTCGGACGGCTCTGAAAGTCTCGTCCCTAAGGATGTCCGCGGCGAGCTGGTGGTGGTCCACGCAACAGCTCGCGAGTTTCGGCTGCGCAAGGGCGACATCGTGCTCTGCATCTTCAACGAAGCCTTCGATGCGGTCGGGGTCAACCCCGGTACCAACACCACGAGCCCCTCGGTCGAGCGGCGGGCGAAGAGGTCATCTCCAACCACAAGGGCACGATAGGCGGGCACAACATGACCGAGCATGAGAACGAGATACTTGCCGGCGAACGTGGCATTACCCCGGTGGGAGGAGGGGACAATGGTCGAGCAGCCATGCTCAAGCGCGGTTTCGGCGCGCTCGCGCTGACCGCATTGGCCTTTCTGATCATCTGGGGCACCTGGAAAAGCGACAAGCCGGTCGGCGAGTCCGCCCGCAAACTCATGATCCGCCAGGCGGCCGCCTTCGAGCCCGCCGCGGAGCCACCTGCCGCACCCATCACCACCGCGTCCATTCCGGTCGCACCTATTGCTGTCACACCGGCGGCCGCCGTACCCGCCGCGGACCAAATGCTCGAAAGCGCGCGGCGCGCGCCGGTGCTTGCCTATAACCGGCCGGTCGCATCGGGGCGTCCGCCCCGTGACGGCCTGACCGCAAGCGGTGCTCTCGATCCCTATGATTTTGGGCGGCCCGAGCCACGCAACGAGCTTGCGGACAAGTTGAAACCCACGCCAATCGAAGGCGTGCGCGCGGCCCGGCTTCCCAATCGCAATCTTCTGGTCACCCAGGGCACATCGATCCCTTGCGTGCTGGAGACCGCGATGACGTCGGATGTGGCGGGCTTCGTCTCCTGTGTCGTGTTGCGAGATGTGATGTCGGATTCCGGCAACGTGGTGCTGATGGAAAAAGGCACGCAAGTCGTCGGGGAATATCGTGGCAATGTCCGGCGCGGCTCCAAACGGATGTTTGTGCTATGGGCGCGCGCCAAGACGCCGACAGGAGTGATCGT
Organism: Bradyrhizobium yuanmingense; assembly: GCF_900094575.1. Classification (GTDB taxonomy): domain Bacteria; phylum Pseudomonadota; class Alphaproteobacteria; order Rhizobiales; family Xanthobacteraceae; genus Bradyrhizobium; species Bradyrhizobium yuanmingense. Next base: position 10,431 of record NZ_FMAE01000034.1, read on the forward strand.
GGCGCTGGCCTCCCCTGCCACGGATGCGCTCGGCCGCGCAGGGTTCGACGGCGACATCGACACGCATTTCTGGGAGCGCTTCGGTTCGGCGCTGTTGCTGTCGATCGTTGGCGATGCCTCCTCCATTGGACGCCAGCAATTGCAAGATGGCTCGATCCAGATCAACAACACCGCTGGCGCGACAAACACCGCCGCCGGCATCGCCGTCGAGCAGTCAATCAACATCCCGCCGACGCTGAACAAGAACCAGGGTGAGCTCGTGAATATCTTTGTCGCACGCGACCTCGATTTCTCGTCGGTCTACCAACTCAAACGGATCGAAAACCGCACCCAGATCCTCGACCGCACCCTCCCCGGAGGCATCGTTGGCTCTGCTGTGGTGACGAAATGAGCGCAGGCGCATCGGTCAATCATGATGGCGGACGGTTGGTGCTGGCGCGCTACCTTGAGCCGCTGGCGCCATACCTCGCCGACAACACTCTCACTGAAATCGTTGTCAACCGTCCAGGCGAGGTTTTCGTGGAGGGGCCCACTGGCTGGACCCGGCATGAAGTCGCAGCCCTCACGCACACCTATCTCTCCCACCTTGCGACCGCGGCCGCCAGTCACACTCGTCAGGACATCGGGCCGGAATACCCGGTGGTATCGACCAGCCTGATCGGCGAGGAGCGCTGCCAGATCGTCGTGCCGCCAGCCGTGCCTGCTGGCACGATCAGCCTCACAATCCGCAAGCCCTCGACACTGACCATGAACATGGACGATCTTGAGCGGGTAAAGCTGTTCGATGAGGTCCGCTCCGCGAGTGACGAGCTGGAGGCCGACGAGCATCGATTGCTCGCTCTGAAGGAAGCTGGTCAATGGCGTGAGTTCCTCGAGCTTGCGGTGGCCACCCGCCGCAATATCCTGATCTCTGGGGCGACCGGCTCGGGCAAAACCACTCTGTCCAAGGCGCTGATTGCCGCGATTCCCGCGCATGAACGGCTCATCACCATCGAGGATACCGTCGAGCTTACAATTCCACACCAGAACTCGGTCCGGCTGCTCTATGCCAAGGATGGGCAGGGTGTCGCCAGGATCGGCCCCCGCGAACTCCTGGAATCGTCATTGCGCATGCGGCCTGACCGCATTCTGCTGCAGGAGCTGCGCGACGGCACCGCCTTCTTTTATCTCAGGAATGTGAATTCGGGGCACCCAGGATCGATCACGACAGTTCACGCAGACAGCGCCCGCCTTGCCTTCGAACAAATGACCTTGCTGGTCAAGGAGAGTGCGGAGGGACGTGACCTTCATCGCGACGATATTCGTTCGCTCCTGCTGCATCTCGTCGACATAGTAGTCCAGATGCAGAAGCGTAATGGCCGCTACCGCATCTCGGAAATCTACTATGACCCCGTTCGCAAGCGCGACCACGCCCGTTAAGGCGGCCCAGGGCACGGCGCTTGCCTTCGCGGCCGCCGCAGTGTTCCTGCTAGTCGCCTCCAACGTTCTGCTGCTCGGGCTCAGGCTTCACGATGGCGGCTTTCACTGGTCGGAGATCGCCACAGGCTGGCCGCGTTATGGCGCTGACCCGCGTTTCGACCGCTGGCTAACCCTGTCAACTCTAGCCGGCTTGATTGTGGTCTTTGGTCTGCTCGGTGCCATTCTCCGGCAGCGCCCGCTTCCCCTTCACGGCAAGGCCCGTTTCGCTTCCGAGCGGGAGATTAGGGCCGCAGGCCTGCGATCGGAGGAAGGCCTGCTGCTCGGCCGAAAGGACGGCAAATTGCTCTGCTTTGGCGGATCGGAGCATGTCCTCCTCTACGCCCCAACCCGCGCCGGCAAGGGGGTCGGCTATGTCATTCCAAATTTGCTTAATTGGCCCGATTCAGTTGTTGCGCTGGATGTGAAGAAGGAGAATTGGGATCGCTCGGCCGGCTTTCGCTTTAGCCACGGACAGGAGGTCCATCTGTTCGATCCGCTCGACGAGAACGGTCGCACCGCGCGCTATAATCCGCTGGGCTATGTGCGCAGCGATCCCACAGATCTCTATGACGATCTGCAGCGCATCGCAGTGATGCTGTTTCCGGCTGAGAGCCGCGGCGACCCGTTCTGGTTCGAGGCGGCTCGTTCATCCTTTGTGGCGATCGGCGGCTATGTCGCGGAAACGCCGGGCTTGCCACTGACGATCGGCGAGATCCTGCGCCAGCTATCGGCGACTCAGGACCTCAAAGCCCACTTCGACAAGATCATCGGCGATCGCAAGGCGGGTCCTTCCCCGCTGTCGCGGAACTGTATCACGGCGCTGAATGATTTCCTCGCCGCGTCCGAGAACACCTTGAACTCGGTGCGCAAGACCGTAACGGCGCGGCTCGGTCTCTGGCTCAATCCCCGCATCGATGCTGCGACGTCGGCCAATGATTTTGATCTGCGGCAGCTCCGCCAAGCTCCCATGTCAATCTATCTTGGTGTGACGCCTGACAATCTCGACCGCATGGCGCCGCTCCTGAATCTCTTCTTCCAGCAGGTGGTCGACCTCAACACTCGCGAACTACCCGAACAAAACCCAAAACTCGCTCGCAAGGTGCTGCTCTTGCTGGACGAATTTCCAGCGCTGGGCAATGTCAACGTGCTGGCGAAATCGGTCGCGTTCATCGCCGGCTACGGCATCCGCCTTCTCACGGTGATCCAGAGCCCGGCGCAGCTACGCGCGATCTACGGGATCGATGCCGCGCGTAATTTTATGACCAATCACGCTGTCGAGGTCGTGTTTGCTCCGAAGGAGCACGACGTGGCAAATGAGCTCTCGGAGCGCATCGGCTACGAGACCGTGAACGCGCGCAGTCGCAGTGGGCCGAAAGGGCTGGCGATGCGCGCGATCAGCGAGACCGTGTCCGAGCATCGTCGCGCTCTGATGCTACCGCAAGAGCTCAAGCTTCTTCCGAAATCCAAGGCCTTCATTCTCGGCACGGGCATTCCACCCATCATCGCCGACAAGATCATCTATTACGAGGACAAGTCTTTTCTGGAGCGATTGCTGCCGGCACCAGCCCCAGAACTACCCAAGGGACGCTCAAACGCACTGCTCGATGCCGAAATCAAGGAGCTGCGCTCTGAAATAGCGGAATTGCGCGCAGTCTTCCGGTCGCGGCCCATGACCGACGATGAGGTCGCCGATCCCTCCACGATGCCGGCCGGTGCCAGTTTCGATTTCGGTGACGTGAATGTCGACCTCGAAGGCCTTTCCGAAGACGACATGAAGGCCTGGGTTCTGAATTATATCGACGCCCAGGCCATCCCGCCGGCGCGACGGCCCGGCCGCAAGCGGAACGAGCAGCAGCATGAACCACACACGTGATGACAGCAACGAGTTCAGCCTCGAACGGCAACGTCGCGCCGCGGACGCTTCCAACCGAGACAAGAGGGGCGACGACTCCGGGAGCGAGCCAGCCACTGACAAGTCCTCCTCCACGGAACCGCTCGACAATGCTCTCCCGGATCGCATCCGCCGCAAATATTACCTGGTGACCAGTGATTCCGAAAAGGATGGATCTAGCCGCGAAGCACGGCTCTATGCCGATGAGCGGAAAGAGTACCTCGCGTTCAAGGCCACTGACGATCGCCTCGTCACCCGCATAGCTGCCGCTGAGGTGATCCGGGACATGGTCAGCGTGGCACAACATCGCCAGTGGGAGGCCCTTCACGTCCGTGGTTCCGTCGAGTTCCGACGCCAGGCCTGGCTCGAGGCTGGCGCGCGCGGGATGGATGTGAAGGGCTATGAGCCAAACGAGCTTGATAGCCAGGCGCTCGCTGACCGACGAGCCGCATGGGATCGAGCCCGCGCCCAGACCAAGGATGTAGGGGCTCGCTCGACCTCCGACAGGTCAACCCAGGCGGATAGGCTCGATTACGACAACGGCGTTTCCGGACGTCTGATGGAGGTCGGTATTGGCCCCTACCGCAACCGTCCCGACGCGGAGCCATCAACCTATGTAGCCATCGAACTGGACGATGGCCGCCGACATCAGGTGTGGGGCGTCGGAGTTGTAACTGACGTCGCAGACAGTGGCGCCAGGCCTGGCGACCGCATCTCTCTGCGAAGGGATGGCGTTGAACCAGTCATGAGGGCGATAAATTCCATAGACGCCGCCACAGGAGCCGCTGGCATTGAACGGCGCCAGATGTGGCGCAACACGTGGAGTGTAACGGTGGAGGCACGCCGTCCAGAGCGGACGGCAGCCGCCCATGATTCCGACCTGCTCGCGGCCCAATCCCAGATTGTCCTCATCAACAAGCTCGTCGAACGCGCGCTGCCGCGCGATGAGAATGCTCGTCGGAGCATCATGGCTTTCGCCAAGGAGCGGATCGCCGAACATCTTGAGAAGGGGCATTCGTTCCCGCGGGCGAATATTCTAGCTTCCGTTCAGGAGCGCGCCCAAGCTGGAACCGACAACGACCAGGCGCGTCGTGAAAGGCAAGTAAGAACGAAGGATCAAGAGCGCTGATGCTACGCTTCCCGTTGTGGGATCTGCCCTAGTGTCAGGTGATGTTCTCGTCGCGTGGCCGTCTTAGCTTCCGACGCGAGCTTGCATCGCTACTCAAAACCGACAAACAATGCGCTTCTTCGGATTCGAGCAGCTGACTCTTAATCAGCGGGTCCCAGGTTCGAGCCCTGGTGCGCCCACCAAGTTCTTCAAGGACTTACCCTCACGAACCGTTTGAGACGACCGAACTAAGACGGTTTTTCAAATGGTGATTTGGTGCCGATCGGAAGACGACTCGCTCGCGGAGAAAGACGAGCGGGTCGGCCTGCCCCCTCGATCAGTTCTGCGCCTTCCAGTGCTCCAGCAAGGCGGCATGAGCGAGGAAGACATCGCTGCCCGGCATTTTGTGACGCCGTCTATCGTGAAGCAGCGACTTCGACTGGCCTCGGTTTCGAACAAGCTGCACGACATCTATGCCGAGGACGGCATGACGCTCGAACAACTCATGGTAATCTCGGTGACTGCCGATCATGCTCGCCAGGAGCAAATCTGGGAGCAGGTTAGTCGCTCAGGCTACGACGAGCCATACCAGATCCAGCGCTTGCTGACGGAACAAACGCTTCGCGCATCCGATCGTCGCGTTCGGTTCGTTGAGGACGCGACCAAACCTCTGCCGAAGCGGCTCATCACCGAATTGACGGCGCATCGGACCCTGGCATTGCGGGATACGCTGGCAGAAAATCCCGAGATCGCTTTCCAAGCGGTGCTGCACAACTTCGTGCTGACTGTTCGCCGTCAGGACCTGTGAGACAAATTGTAGGATTTTGCGGAGGGAGGATTTCTGGTTCATCGTAGCCACCAGGAGCGAAGATGAAGCAGAAATCCGGACCGGGCAAAGCGCCGGCAGAACAAGTTATAAAGGACATTAGGCGACAGACCCGCCGGCATTATTCGGCGGAAGAGAAGATCCGCATAGTGCTGGAAGGATTGCGCGGCGAGGAGAACATCTCCGAGCTTTGCCGCCGAGAAGGCATTGCCGCCTCGATGTATTACGGCTGGTCCAAGGAGTTTCTCGAGGCCGGCAAGCGCCGCCTGGCCGGCGACACGGCGCGAGCTGCGACCTCCGGCGAGGTGAAGGACCTCCGCCAAGAGGCTGCCGCCTTGAAGGAGGCCGTCGCCGATCTGACCCTGGAGAACCGTCTGCTCAAAAAAAGTATGAACGGAGATGGGGAGGACGAGGCATGAG
>NZ_FMAE01000025.1 GCF_900094575.1 Bradyrhizobium yuanmingense
GCCTTTTTACGATTGAATCTGCAGCCTGATCTGATTCAATGGCTTCATGACATCGAAGCCGGGCGCTCTTCCTTCGGACCTCGCGAGCGCCTACATGGCGCTGCTGGCCGAGCGTGAGGCGTTGCAGGCTGAACGCGATGTGGCCGTCGCGGATGCCGCCAACGCGCGGGCGGAGCTGTCGGACAACGCGGCGCTGATCGCGCATCTCGAGTTGCGGATCGAGAAACTCAAGCGCGAACTGTACGGGCAGCGCTCCGAGCGCACGGCGCGGCTGATCGAACAATTGGAATTGGAGCTCGAAGAACTCGCCACCACGGCGAGCGAGGATGAGCTTGCCGCGCGGGCCGCCGCGGCGAAAACCCAGAGCGTGCGCGCCTTTACGCGCAAGCGGCCGGTACGCAAGCCCTGGCCGGACGACATCGAACGCGAGCGCATCGTTATCGAGGCCCCGAAGAGCTGCGCCTGCTGCGGCGGATCGCGTCTAGCGAAGCTGGGCGAGGATGTGACCGAGACGCTGGAGGAGATCCCGCGCCGGTTCAAGCTAATCGAGACGGTGCGGGAAAAGTTCACCTGCCGCGATTGCGAGAAGATCAGCCAGCCGCCCGCGCCGTTCCATGCCACGCCTCGTGGCACCGTTAGGCGTGCCGCCAAATGAGCACGATACGCTTGTCATCGCGCACCCAGAGTATGCCCGTGGGCGTGCACCACCTCGCAGTTCTATTCGGCACTTGGCGGTGCGCCTCGTTCTGCTCCCGTACCCACCTAGGCGAGATGAAGGTTTCGGCGCCGCAAAATCACCATTAGCTGCGTGCCCAAAGGACGGCGTTGCCCAACCGTGTCGAGCGAACCTGAGGGCCCGGCACCTCACGAACGTTGCTCGGCGATCTTGCGGAAACGAGGTCAGATGCTTGCGCAAGCTGCAAGAACTGACAGGTTACTCTGATTCGTCTGCTCAATAGGCTCGGCCCTCGCCTAAACCGGATTTACGATTAGCCGAGACAAACATGATAGGCAAAGAAGAAAGCAAGCTAAAGCACCTCCGGGCTGTCGAGAGTGCGAGCGCGCGATATCAACAGTACGTCCAGTTGATGAGCGAGTTCTACGACATGGTCCAGGTGCTTTCGTCGAATTCCCGGGCATGGATCACGATCGCCATCGATGCGCAGAAATCGGCGCTCGACCTGTACCGCTTGATGCTGTCGGCTGCCGGCGGGTACGACGGCATTGTGCCGGAATTGGCCGACGCGAGCGCGAGGCATTTTCTGCAAGCGGCGCAGGGCTGGTCGCGCGATTGAGCCCGCCAGATCGGCATGTCTTCATGCCTCCAAGGAGAGCGCGATGTTAATGGACTTCAGGACTCTGCTCGCATCGTTTGGAAACCGGCATTGCCTGGTGACCTCGGACGGGAGCATGAGCTACGACGAATTTTCGGCACGGATGCGTGACTGGCAAGCCCAACTGGCGAAGCTGGGATGCCGCGCGGGGCAGGTCCTTGCTGTGCGCAGCGACTATTCCGGCGAAGCCTGCGCACTACTTCTCGCGATCGCCGCGATAGGCGCCATCGTGGTGCCGCTGTCGTCGTCGAGCGCGGCGAAGACAGAGGAATATCTGGAGGTCGGGCAGGTCGAAGGTGTCTTCGTCCTGCCGCAGGATGGCCAGTGGACATTCGAGGAGCGGCCGGTGCCGTCGCAGCGGCACGAACTGATCACCCAGTTGGGCCGCGAAGGCGCACCAGGGCTGATCCTGTTTAGCTCCGGTTCCACCGGCCGCAGCAAGGCGTCGCTGCTGAACTTCGAGAAGCTCACCGCGAGGCTGCGACAGAAGCCTGGACGCGCTTACACGACACTGGCCTTCCTTCTGCTGGACCACATCGGCGGCATCAACACCCTGCTCAACGTCCTCGGCCAGGGCGGGACCGTCGTGACGCCCGCGAGCCGGACACCGAACGCGGTGTGTGAAGCCATCGAGTGCCATCGCGTGCAGTTGCTTCCGACCAGTCCCACGTTCCTCAACATGCTGCTCATATCAGAGGCCTATAAGGAGCACGATCTTTCCTCGCTTGAATTGATCACCTACGGAACCGAGCCGATGCCCGAGACGACGCTCGCGGCCTTGCACGATGCGTTTCCGCGCGTCAAGCTGAAGCAGACCTACGGCCTGTCCGAGCTCGGCATCATGCCCACACAATCGAAGAGCTCGGACTCGCTGTGGATGAAGCTAGGCAGCGAGGGCTTCGAGCACAAGATCGTCGATGGCGTTCTCTGGATCCGTTCCAGCTCCGCGATGCTCGGATACCTCAACGCCGCATCGCCCTTCGACGCCGAGGGCTGGTTCAACACGCAGGACATCGTCGAGACCGATGGCGACTACGTGCGTGTCCTCGGACGACGCTCGGAAATCATCAACGTGGGCGGAGAGAAGGTCTATCCGAACGAAGTCGAGAGCGTCTTGCTGGCGGCAGGCAACGTGCGCGACGTGACGGTATCGGCCAAGGCGAACGCGATCACCGGGCAGGTGGTGACGGCGCGCGTAAGCCTGATCGCGCCGGAAGACACCACAGTCGCGGCATCGCGATTGCGCCGCTTCTGCGAAGCTCGGCTCGAACGCTACAAGATTCCGGTGAAGATCAACATCAGCGACGTCGACCATCACGGCGACCGGTTCAAGAAGAACCGCTTTGCCTCGGCCGAGGGGGCGCAATGAGCGCGATACACGACGAGCCGGTCATCGTGAGCGGCGGCAGTCGCGGCCTGGGTCTAGCCCTGGTTCGCGCCTTCCTGGCCTCGGGCAGGCGGGTCGCGACCTTCAGTCGCTCGCCCACGCCGCAGATCCAGGCGCTTGCCGCGGAACCCGCCCAGCATGACCGCTTCCATTGGGAGCAGGTCGACGGCACCAACGCGGCCGCCATCCACGACTTCGTCGGCGCGATCGGTGGCAAGTGGGGCGACATCGGCGCACTGGTCAACAACGCGGGCATCGGCGCCGATGGCCTGCTGGCCCTGATGCGGCAGGCCGACGTCGAGCGCACGATCTCGCTCAACCTCGGCGGGACCGTGCTGCTGACGCAGGCCTGTTGCAAGTGGATGATTCGCGCCAACCGGGGATCCATCGTCAACGTCTCCTCGGTGAATGCGATTCGCGGCCATACCGGCGTCGCGGTCTATAGCGCCACCAAGGCGGCGGTTGATGGCTTGACCCGAAGCCTCGCACGCGAGCTGGGCCCGCGCGGCATCCGGGTCAATTCGGTGGCTCCCGGCTATTTCGAAAGTGACATGGTCAAGGAGCTCAGCGACGCCGCCCGCGAGCGGATTGTACGGCGCACGCCACTCGGGCGAATGGCGCAGATCAGTGACATCACGAATGTCGTCCAGTTTCTCGTATCGGACCAGGCGGCTTTCGTGACCGGCCAAGTCATCGTCGTAGACGGAGGAATTACATGCTGAAGGAAGGAATTGCAGCGGCGCAGGTGAACGGCCTGGTGCATGCCGCCATCGCCCGCATCATGGAGCTTCGGGGTCTTCCCGCGAAGAGCCTGCATGGCGACGACAAGCTCAACGCGACCCTGGGGCTACGCTCGCTGGACCTGGCGGAGCTCGTGTTCGAGCTCGAATCGGTATTCGGTGCGGATCCGTTCCAGAAGCTCGTGCCGATCACCTCGGTGCGCACCGTTGATGACCTCGTGGGCGCCTATCGGCGGTTGTTCGATGCCAACGGCGGCCAGGCCGACGACGTGAAGGAACTCGTGGAGGCGCAGCGCGCAAGCCAGAGCCGGCGCGAGAAAAGGGAGTCGCGTCAATGACCGCGGAGCCTGCCCGCGAGAGGGGCATCGCGATCATTGGGATCGCCTGCCGGTTCCCCGGGGCAAGCGACTGGCGCTCCTTCTGGAGCAACCTCGCCAACGGCGTCGAGTCGATCACGTTCTTCGACGACGACGCCCTGCTGAAGGCGGGCGTGGATCCGGCAGTGCTTCGCGACCCGCAGTATGTGAAGGCTGCCCCGGTGATCGCGGACTTCGACCGTTTCGACGCCGGGTTCTTCGAGTATTCACCGCGCGAGGCTCGCGTCACCGATCCGCAGCAGCGCCTGTTCCTCGAGGTCGCGTGGGAAGCCTTCGAGGATGCCGGGTACCGGCCGCAAGGCTTCGACGGGGCAGTGGGCGTCTTCGCCGGCGCGGGCGGCCTGGTGAGCAGCTATTTCGCCTCGAACCCGAGCCTGCAGGGCTCGACCGGCGGTGTGGAGCACATCGGCAACGACAAGGACTTCATCGCGACGAGGGTGTCGTACAAACTCGACCTGACGGGCCCGAGCCTGACCGTGCAGACGGCCTGTTCGACGTCGATGGTGGCGGTCAACCTGGCTTGCCGCAGCATCATGGGCGGCGAGTGCGACATGGCCATCGCCGGCGCCGCGTGCGTTCGCGTGCCTCACCACGGCGGGTACTACTTCCGCGAGGGCGACATCCAGTCCCCCGATGGACACTGCAGGGCCTTCGACGCGGCCGCGCAGGGAACCGTGTTCGGCAGCGGGGTCGCGGCCGTCTTGCTCAAGCACGTGGAGGATGCGATCGCCGATGGCGACCACATCTACGCCGTCATCCGCGGCTCGGCAATCAACAACGATGGTGCGGCCAAGATCAGCTACACGGCATCAAGCGTGAGCGGCCAAGCGAAGGCGATGCTGGAGGCGTTCGACCGGGCCGGCGTGGCGCCGGAGGCCATCGACTACGTTGAGACGCACGGCACCGGGACCGTCGTCGGCGATCCACTGGAGATTGAGGCGCTGACGCGCGTGTTTCGCACCGACACCACGCGGACCGGCTTTTGCGCGATAGGCTCGGTCAAGACCAACCTCGGCCACCTCGAGCAGGCCGCGGGCCTGGCCAGCCTCATCAAGGTCGCCCTCGCACTGCATCACGGGAAGATCCCGCCCAGCCTGAACTTCAAGACGCCCAATCCCAAGATCGCTTTTGCGGAAACGCCGTTCTTCGTGAACACCGAGCTTCGCGACTGGCCGAGCAATGGCTCGCGCAGGCTGGCCGCCGTCAATGCGCTGGGGCTCGGCGGGACGAATGCGTTCGCGATCCTCGAGGAGGCGCCCCCGGCGGTACCCCGCCTCGCACCCGAAGCGGATCGCCCGTTGCATGTGCTGCCGTTGTCTGCCCGCTCGGAAGCCGCCCTGCGAAGCCAGATCGAGCGCTGGCGCCAGCACATCAGCAAGTCGGGCCAACTGCTGGCGGATCAGTGCTACACCGCCGCTACGGGGCGGGCTCAACTGGACTTCCGCTTCACGGCCATAGGCAGCACGCGCGAGCAATTGGTCGAGCAACTGACGCAGGTCGCCCCCCACGCCATGGGTATCCGCGCAGGGCGGCGGCCGCTGGCGTTCCTGTTCACCGGCCAGGGTTCGCAGTACTCGGGGATGAGCGCGGAACTGTTTCGCACGCAGCCCGTCTTTCGCGCCGCGCTCGAACGCTGCGAAGCGCTGTCACGGCCGCATCTCGAGGTGCCCTTGCTGGAGATCATCTTCGGCGGGCACGAGCTCATCCACCAGACCGCGTACACGCAGCCGGCGCTCTTCGCCGTGGAATGGGCGTTGGCGCAGCTGTGGCAGTCATGGGGCATCATGCCGGATGCCGTCATCGGGCACAGTGTCGGCGAATATGTCGCGGCTTGCGTGGCCGGCGTCTACGAGCTCGAGGCAGCGCTCGCGCTGATCGTCGCGCGCGGGCGGCTGATGCAGTCTTTGCCGGCGGGCGGGGCAATGGCGGCGCTGTTTGCCAACGGCCCGGCCGTGGAAGCCCTGCTGGGCAGGAAGATCGGACACCACCTCAGCATTGCGGCCTACAACTCGCCCGACAACACCGTCATATCGGGTACGGCATCGGCGGTCGCGCAGGCGCTTGAGCTGGCCGCGCAGGCGGGCGTGCAGACGAAGCAACTGACTGTCTCGCATGCATTCCATTCGCCCCTCATGAAGCCGATCCTGGGCGATCTGGAGGCGCTTGCCGCGAGCCACGCGGCGAATACGCCCAAGCTCGCGCTGATCGACAACCTGAGCGGCATGCAGATGATCGACGCGCCGACGCCGCGCCATTGGAGCGAGCACTCGTTGAAGCCGGTGCGCTTTGTCGAGGGCACGCGCACGCTGGCCGCGATGGGCATCCTCGACTTCCTTGAGATCGGGCCCGGTTCCACCCTGGTGTCGCTGGCGCAGCAGACGCTCGGCGACGCGGGCGGTGCCGAGCGGCGCTACCTGAGCTCCATCGGCAAGGACAGGGAATGGAGCCAACTCGCGCTGGCGGTGGGCGCGTTGTGGCGCGGTGGCGCCCCGGTCGACTGGCGCGGGTTCGATGCAGCCTATGCGCGGCGCCGGGTGTCCGGTCCTACCTATGCGTTCGAGCGCGAGCGCTACTGGATCGAGCGCATGCACCGGCCCGCGCCCGCGGGACAGGAAGGCTTGCTGGGGCAGCGCCTGAAGTCGCCGCTGCCAGCCTGGCAGTTCGAGACGGTGTACGACCTGGACCGGTTACCCTGGCTGACCGATCACCGCATCTTCGGCCATGCCGTGCTGCCCCTGACGGCTGGGTTGGTGGCGTTGACCCAGGCCGCACGGATGCGCCTCGGCTCAGCGGCCGTTGCCGTCGCCTCGCTCACCTACGGCGCGGCGATAGTGATTCCCGATGCCGGCTCGCTTGTGGTCCAGGCATTGCTGTCCAACGATGGCGATGGCCTCGTCGCCGAGATTGCGAGCCTCGACCCTGCCCATGCAGGCGAATGGCGGCAGCACATGGCTGGGCGCATCGAGGCTCTGCAGGCGCGCAGCATGGAAGACTTGCCGGGGCCTGTCGCGACGTCGCTGGGCATCGAACGCATGCGGGCGGTGGCGCCGCAGGACTATTACGCCGCGATCGAGCCGCTCGGCTTCGGATACGGCCCGGGATTCCGCGGGATCGCCGAGCTGTGGCAGGGCGAAGGGGCCGTGGTCGGCAGAGTTGCCTTGCCGGCACACCTGGGGGCGTCGGCGCATGAGCTGCACCCCGCGCTGCTCGACGCCTGCCTGCACACCTACCCCGCGCTGATTCCGGACTACCGGGACCTGGCCCACCTGCCTTCCGGAGCCGACGGCACCTACCTGCCGATCTCGATCGAGCGATTCGAGATCTATCGCTCCGGCGTCGATCGCGCGTGGGTGGTCTGCAGCCTACGCGAAAGCGATGGCGGAAAAACCGGATTCACCGTCGACATCAGGATCTTTACCGAGGACGGGACTGCGGTCGCGCTCATGGCCGGCCTAAACGTCAGGCGATTAGCGCAGCGGGTCATCGCCCCTGAAAGTGCCACTTCTATCGTCCAGTCGTTCTACGCTGTGCAATGGATCGAAAAGCCGGCGCTGGCAGCGCCGGCGGCCGAGCCCAGGAACGGTTGGCTCATCCTCGGCGACCCGGGCGGGCTGGGTGAAGTGCTGGCCGAGAGACTGGGCCAGCAGACTCTTTCGGCCACGGTGCAGGACCCGCGGCGCTGGAAGAAGGCGACGGATCCGGACAACGCGATCCGCAAGGCGGCGAAACAGCCGGGCGGGCTGCACGGCGTCGTGCTGATGCACGCGCTGGATGTGCAGACCTCCGCCAAGATGAGCGGCGAGGAGATAGCGGCGGCCGAAGCGCATTGCTGCCGCACTGCATTGCAGGTCGTGAAGATGCTAGCCGCCTGGGCCGAGAGCGGTGAGCCAGTGCCGCGGGTCTGGATCGTCACGCGCGCGAGCCAATCGCCCGAGCCCCACGCGACGGGGGGCGATCCGCTGCACGCATCGCTCTGGGGCCTTGGCCGAGTCGCGGCGCTGGAGCACCCGGAGTTCTGGGGCGGCATGATCGACTTGGGCGACGATGGTGACGTGGACGGCCTGGTCGGCGAATTACTCGGAAGCGATGGCGAAATGGAGATCGCATTGCGCGCCGCCGGGCGCTATGCGCCCCGACTCGTGCAGGAGCAATCAACCGCGGATGGCGACCATGTCATCCAACCGTCCTTCGATGCCGAATCCACATATCTAGTCACCGGGGGACTAGGCGCTCTCGGGCTTGTCGTGGCGAATTGGCTGGTGGAGCGCCACGGCGTGCGCCACCTGGTGCTGACGGCGCGCCGGCCTCCCGGCGAGGCCGCGGCCGCCGTGCTGAAACAGCTCCAGGACAAGGGAGCGCAGGTGATTGTCAAGGCGGCGGACATTGCACGTCCGGATGATGTGAGCGCCCTTTTCACCGGCATCGCAAGCGACATGCCTCGGCTGAAGGGCGTGTTCCACTGCGCGGGCCTGCTCGACGACGGCGTGCTGCTGCAGATGGAGTGGGACAAGTACGTCCGGGTCACGCAGCCCAAGGTCCTAGGGGGCTGGCTCCTGCACCAGGCCACGCGAGAGCTGGACATCGATCACTTCGTTCTCTTCTCGTCGGTGCTCAGCGTCGTGGGGTCGATGGGACAGGTGAACTACGTCGCGGGCAATGCGTTCCTCGACGGCCTGGCCGAGCACCGCCGCCGCGCCGGGTTGCCGGCCCAGGTCATCAACTGGGGTCCATGGGCCGAGACCGGCCTGGCGACGGAGTCCGGTAAACGCGGCGAGGCTATCTGGAGGTCCAGGGGAACCCGGTACATACCGGCGGACGAGGGGATCGAGGCCTTGCAGGCCATCATGGCGCGGCGACTCCAGCAGGCGGTCGTCTCGATCACCGACTGGTCGCTGTGGGCCGGGCAGTACCCCAGCGCGCCACCCTTCCTGCAAGCGGTGGCTCGCGGGAAGGCCCGGGCCGCGCAGCCTTCGGGCGATCGAGGCGCCATACGCGCGCGCCTGGCCGCGGCGCCTGTGGATAGCCGAAGGGATGTGCTCGTCGATGTTGTTTCGGGGCTCGTGCGCTCCATTCTCGAGATCGCCGGCGGGATCAACCCCGATCAGCCACTGCGCGAGCTCGGCCTGGACTCGCTGATCGCCATCACGCTGACCAACCGGCTCGATGCCACGCTGGGCGTGCGCGTGGCCGCCGCGACGATGCTCAAGGGGCCGAGCGTGGCGCAGCTGGCCGACGAGCTGCTGCCCAGGATCAATCCCGACCCCGCGCAGATCGCGACACATGAAGGCGGGCCCGCCCCGGCTGTCGTCGTCGCCACGGCGCGGCACTCCGAAGCATCGAAAGGCAGATGGCTGGTCGAGATCCGACGCAACCCGGATGCCCGCTATCGGTTGATCTGCTTTCCGTTCGCCGGCGGCGGCTCAGCCGTCTATCGCGGGTGGGCCGAGAGCGCCGAACCCAATGCGGAGATCCTCGCCGTCGAGCCTCCGGGCCGCTTGGCGCGCATCAACGAAGCGCCGTTGACGCGTATCGAGGCTTTTGTGGAAGACCTGTTGCCGCGGTTGAGGGAATATTTGGATCGCCCGGTCGCGCTCTTCGGCCACTGCATCGGTGGCCTCACGATGTACGAGGTCGCGCGGACCCTGGTCGAGCGCGAGGGGGTGGTGCCCTTGCACCTGTTCGCCTCTGGGTCGCGCCCGCCGCATCGCCTCATCCGCGATGCGCCCTTCGAGAAGCGGCTGACCTCGTCGCTGCTCGCACTGCCGGCGTTCCGTCCGACGCTTCCGAGCTATCGCCAGCCGGCTGCTGTGCTGGCGGAAATCCTAAGGCACTTTCGGATCGATGCGACGGTGGAGATGCTGTCCATCACCGAGCTTCGTGAGCTCGTGCTGCCGGTGGTGCGCGCAGAGTTCGAGATGGCGAGCCGGTATGTCTTCACGCCGGCGACGCCCTGGCAGATTCCAATCACAAGCTTTCGCGGCCAGGACGACGAGTACGTGAGCCATGACGACGCGGCGGCGTGGGCGGACCTGACGGACGGGCCCTTCAATCTCCTGACCCGGCAGGGAGCCCATTTCGGGGTCGTCGAGGATCGCCCATTCATCCAAGGCGTGATCGCGCAAGCGCTCGCCCCCAACTGATCGATGCACGAGCATGAAGTCGCCGGCAGGGCCGTGGTTACCGCTGGGAGGCGCCTCGGAAGCGGGACGCTTGTCGCTCTTCTGCTTCCATCACGCCGGGGGCGGCGCGTCGGCGTTCACAGAATGGCGCCGGCTCATGCCGCGCGAGATCGATGTGCTGCCGGTGCAACTGCCCGGGCGGGAGGAACGGATCGACGAGCCGGCCTGCCGCAGCATGCCGGCGCTCACCGCGGAGTTGCTCAAGGCCATGGCGCCTTGCCTCGACCGTCCGTTCGCGCTGTTCGGACACAGCTTCGGCGCCGCAGTCGCTTTCGAGCTGACGCGGCAGCTTCGCCGCAAGCCCTCGCACCTCTTCGTCTCGTCGTGGGTTCCGATGGATGCCTCGGCGCGCGCGGTTCGACCGACGCGGCTGAGCGATCGTGACTTCATCGCCCGGATCGTCCACTACGGCGGACTACCCGAGGCGGTGGCCAATGACCGGGAGATGATGAGCGTGCTGATCAAGTCGATGCGGGCGGACGTCGAGATCCTGGAGACCTATCGTCCCGAAGCTCCCGTGCGCCTTGCCTGCCCGACGACCCTGCTGGGCGGCGAGGACGATCCCGTCGTGCGCCCGGAGCTTCTCGAGCGATGGGCAAGTCACGTGCACGCATCCGTGCCCGTGCTGCTTCCCGGCGGCCACTTCTACTTTCGCAGGTCTTTGCCGGTGTTAATCGACCTCGTGGTGTCGACGCTCAGGCCGGTGCTGCGCGCGATGCCTTGCTAACGACAGCACGCGATGTGGCTCACCGCCCGACCTGCCAATGTCGCGCCTGCGCTCGCGCGCGGCGACGTGCACCTGTGGGTGGTCGAGCTGGATGGTGCCTGCGACACCGGCCGGCTGCTGCCGGTGCTTTCCGATGCGGAGCGCATGATCGCGGCCGGGCACCGGGCGGATGAACGCCGCCGGCGCTACATCGTCGCGCATGCCGCCTTGCGGCAGCTGCTGCAGGCCTACGTCCACATCAGCGCGGCCGATCTGGTCTTCGCCACCGGCCGCTTCGGCAAGCCGCGCACCGTTCTACCGCGCTTCATGCCGCCGATCCACTTCAGCCTGTCGCATGGCGGACGCCGATGCCTGATAGGCATCGCGCGCGGTGGGGAGGTAGGAGTCGACATCGAGCCGATCGATCGCCGAGGCGACATCAGTTCCATGGCGATCGCGGTGCTCAGTGAATCGGAACACGCGCGTTGGCGCGCGCTGTCGCCTTGCGCGCGACGCTCATCGCTGTTGCGAACGTGGACCTGCAAGGAAGCCGTGCTGAAGGCCTCCGGCATCGGCCTGTCCATCAGCCCTCGCCGTTGCGAGATCGAGTGGCCGCGCACCCAGGTCCCTCGACTGGCATCGCTCGACGGCCAAGCGATGCCGGAATGGACCCTCGAAGGGTTAGAACCCGATTCCACTCTTGTGGGTGCATGGGCCGCGCAGGCGCCATTGCGCGTGACATTCCATGCGGTTTTCAACCAGGCATTGGAAGAAAGCGCATAACAATCGCTGGGACCACCAAGGCGATTGGTCCGGCAAGGCGACGACAAGGAATTGACCAGCAGCATCGAAGCCTCTGACGTTCGATGCGATAACCTGCCGGCAGGCAACGTGCAGGTGGGCTCGGCGTGGTCAGCCGTTCGCAAAGGTACGCATCCTTTGTCCACGCAGCGGCCAAGAAGGAGACGGTTTCCGTCGGCCTGAAACTACCACCAACGACATTTGGGTTTCGCAGCAATGCGCTGACGATAAACTGTAAATTGAGCAGGCCTCTCGAGTATGGCATCGATTTTCATTTGGCTCGTGGGGATCAAGAGGAAACACTTTCCACAGAAAGACGGGCCTCTCGATCAGCTTTAAGGTTTGCTAGACCACCCTTGCCGTTCCTCGACGACAACGGGTCCTCTTGTTAGCCCTCTTTAGAGGCAGGTCTCCATAAAAGATGGTGCCGCCCGCAATGCAAGAAGTTTCTGACCCTTTGGCGTGTGATCGAGTGCGGTCTTCTGTCAGGCCTTCCTTTACGGCATTTTCAGAAGCCGCTGGCCGGTATGGTGATCCGCGGACCAGGTCCAATTCTCATCTCCGAGCACGTCGGCTCTTTGGCTCTAGCTGGTTTCCTGATCCAGATCTTTCGATCGTTGCGCCCATTCGGGTCGTCGCCTTCTCACACCCCCTTCACCAACGTCAGGCTATTTCGTGCTGCATGCAGTCATGCCGTCACTGCCTGCGCTGGGTTCCGATAATCCTCCTTCCGGGTGAGCATGGCCCAAATCGTCCGAGCCATCTTGTTCGCCAAGGCGATCGCCACAAGCATACGCGGCTTCCTCGCCAGCATCTGCGCCAGCCAGGATCCGCTAGGGATCGACTTGCGCCCGAGCCAGTTCAGCCGCGACATCGCCCCAACGATGAGCAACTGGCGAATGTCCGCCTGTCCTTCCTTCGAAACGCGTCCGAGCCTCTCCTTTCCCCCTGAGGAATGTTGCCGTGGGACCAAGCCGAGCCAAGCCGCGAAGTCTCGGCCACGTCTAAAGGCCGCCATGTCGGGCGCGAAAGCCTCGATCGCCAGTGCGGTCAGCGGGCCGACCCCCGGCATTGTCTGCAGCCGCTGCGCCGTGACAGTCCGCGTCGCCAACTTCTTGAGCTGCTCTGCCTTGGCATCGATCCGCTCCGTCTTGTAGGCGATCTGATCAATGAGACTCCGACATTCCTCGCGGACCAGTTCTGGTAGATCGCTGTTCGGATCTTCGAGGATTGCGTCAATGCGTTTAAGTTGTTCGATTCCTTGCGGAATGATATGGCCGAATTCGTAGAGAACAGCACGCAGCGCATTCACCAGATCGGTGCGCTGATGAACAAGGCGCTTCCGAGCCCGAAAGAGCACTGCCCTGGCCTGCTGTTCTTCCGATTTCGGCTCGACGAAGCGCATCTCGGGGCGCTGTGCCGCGATCACGATTGCTTCGGCATCAGCCGCGTCGTTCTTTTGGCGTTTCACAAAAGGCTTCACATATTGGGGAGCGATCAGTTTCACTTCATGGCCGAGCTTGACCATCTCCCGTGCCCAATAGTGGGCGCTGCCACAGGCTTCCATCACCACCACTGCCGATGGATGCCCCGCCATGAACTTCCGAAACTGAAGCCGCGACAGTTTCTTTCGAAACTTCAAGTGTCCCGCCATTGACGCCCCGTGGAGCTGAAACACATTCTTGGCCAGATCCACTCCGATCACCGTATCCATCAATTTGCCGTCCTCTTCGCTTCGTGGTTCAAACACTGCGTTCTTGGCACATTACGATGCCGTCTGGGGAGGGCGGCAACCATCCCATCTCATCTGGTGGTCGGTGATGTGGAGGCCAGGCGAGGCATCGATTCCCTCTTGTCGACACGAATCAACAGCTTGCACCAGCCGCACCCAGCCGCCAGACGAGTCCAAAAACGTGACGCCGATGGGGACGGTCCTCCGGTCGGGCTACGCCCTCCCTTCGGTCCGTCCCCATCGGCGCAGTCTCATCCTGATTGTCGCTGGAGTCTCACCCTGATCGCCGCCGCGCAGACGCGCTTACGTCGTGGAACCACGCCGCCTGACGGCATCAACTTAGCGCTTAAGAAAGAAGGGCCGCCTACGTTGCCGCAAGCGGCCCAAGTCTAGGGAGGAACGCCCAAGGAGGGCAGCGATAGCGGGGCGCTACCGCACACCCTGAAAATAAGACAATCGTGATCGGCGGCTCAATTGAACGTAGGGAAACGCCGGGCATCTAAAGGGGGCATGGAACGATACCAAGGTTTATGGTGCCCGCGCGTGAAGCCGACCACCTTCGCACTAGGCGCAGGCTGTCATTGCCTATGCATCGCGTCCAGCAGCGGCCAGAAGTTGGTCACCAAACCGTGGCTGTCTTGCCTTGCATTAGTCCAACTACGCCGGTGAGAGGTTCGCGATGACCTTGCCTGATGCCAGCGCTCGATCTTTCCCTGAGTCTGAGGATGGTACGGAGCGCCGCGCACGTGCTGCATGCCCTTCTGGTCGAGCCACTCGGCCAGATCATCCGACACGTAACTCGAACCATTGTCGCTGAGCACCCTTGGCCGGTGCGCGACGGCGATGTGGTCAAGACCGGAGGCGGCGAGTGCCTGGTCGAGGGTGGCTGTGACATCGGAAGCGCACATGGTGGGACCAAGCCTCCAGGCCACGATGTAGCGCGAGAAGTCGTCAAGCACGGTCGAGAGATAGTACCACCCCCATCCGGTGATCTTGAGGTAGGTGAAGTCGGTCTGCCAGAGCTGGTTGACGGCCGTCGTCTTGTCCTTGAACTCGTTCGCGGCCTTGATCACCACATAGGCCGGGCTGGTGATGAGGTCATGCGCCTTCAGCAGCCGATAGACCGACGCCTCGGAGACAAAGTACTTTCGTTCGTCGGTGAACCGCACGGCCAGCTCGCGTGGCGCTCAGGTAACTCCAGCGCCAGGTCGATGATCTGGCCCCGCACATCGTCCGGGATGCGGTTCCAGACCCGGTCTGGTCGAGACCGATGATCGGCCAGCGCATCAACGCCGCCCTCGCGGTAGCGATCATACCAGCGATAGAATGTGGCGCGCGGGATACCGAGCTTGTCCAGCGTGCGTTTGGCCGGAAGATGCGATTGCTCGACCAGCTGGATGATCTCGGCCTTTTCGGAGGCGGGATATCTCATGCCTCGTCCTCCCCATCTCCGTTCATACTTTTTTTGAGCAGACGGTTCTCCAGGGTCAGATCGGCCACGGCCTCCTTCAAGGTCGGCAGCCTCCTGGCGGAGGTCCTTCACCTCGCCGGAGGTCGCAGCTCGCGCCGTGTCGCCGGCCAGGCGGCGCTTGCCGGCCTCGAGAAACTCCTTGGACCAGCCGTAATACATCGAGGCGGCAATACCTTCTCGGCGGCAAAGCTCGGAGATGTTCTCCTCGCCGCGCAACCTTCCAGCGCGGATCTTCTCTTCCGCCGAATACTGCCGGCGGGTCTGGCGCCGAATGTCGTTTAGCACTTGGTCTGCCGGCGCTTTGCCCCGTCCGGATTTCTGCTTCATCCTCGCTCCTGGCGGCTACGATGAACCAGAAATCCTCCCTCGGCGAAATCCTTCAATTTGTCTCACAGGACCTGACGGCGAACAACGCGGCGCTGCGCCCCCTGTAGGAGAAACGAGTAACTTCTAGACTGTGGCCGGAAGGGAGCGGCCGACATGATTTCGGTGGCACGGGCGTTACCATGTTGCTTGTCAACGCGTGCGATGCAAGCACGTGCTGGGGCGTAGGACCGATGTGAGCGATGCGGAATGGTAGCAGCGGCTCGTTCCGGTTGCGGCGTGCCAGCTGTCAGCCCGAACGGGCAGATTGCCGAACTGCGAGCCTACGTGCGTCAGCGCGAGCGTCTGCTGGAGTACGCGGCCTGCCTTCGTAGCTTCGGAATCGTCAGATAGACCTGGGCACTGGCCTGCAGCGTCCGATCTTAACTGCCAGCTCGAGTATCTTGCCGCGCCTTGCTGCGCTCGTACCGGCCAGCCCGCAAAGCCGGTCGGCTTCCGCCTCGAGCATTGGGTTCAACGTCTCTTCCACCGTCCCGCCGACCATCGCGAGGCAAATCTCTCCACAATCGGGCCGAGAATTGTAGCCGGCGCCACCGCGCGAACGCATCATGGATGCGTGTTTAGCTTGTATAATCAGTTCAGGAGCAGGTCGCTAATCCTTTTCGCATCGTGCCGGATCCGTCATCGCCGACTTGCTTCGCGCGAGCGAACCTTTGCGACATGGCCCGAGATCTCCACGACAAGCTCTTCAGCTCAGCGAATGACTTAGTTGATGTTTTTCGCAAGCCTAAGCAGGAGTCGCGAGGGCAAGCGATCCCAGATGCAGATCAAGAGAGTGCGGCTGCCGTAAATGTGTCGAACCATAAGCCGCCCGGCACAGACTGCTCCGGCAGCGCCGACTCCGACGTATCCTGTCAGAGCTTGCAAGACGTCTCCTCCAGGCGATTGGACTTGAGACGGCATAAACGGATCGGGTGAAGGCTCGTCAGGCTCGCCCTAGATTGACGACGGTCGCCCTAAGCTCGTCGAGCATGCCCGCGATCCCATCGACAAGTTCGTCGATTTGGTCCTTATCGACGATTAGAGGTGGGCACATCGCCAACGTATCATCTACATTCCGCAAGATAATCCCTCGCTCGTGCAGCAACCGGGCCGCGATCCTGCCGACGTCGCCCGGAGTAGTAGCGGCGACTTTCTGCTCCTTGTCCAGCACTAGCTCGATTGCCGCAATAAGGCCAACGCCGCGAACCTCACCAACGAGCGGATGGTCACTGAGCGTACGCAGCCGTTCCTGCATATAGGCGCCTATTCGGCCGACATTCGCAATCAGCCCCCGCTCGTCGATGAGTTTAAGAGTTTCGAGCGCGACGGCGGCTCCGACCGGGTGACCGCCGCCTGTGAATCCATGAGCGAGCACTCCAACCTTATTGCTCTCGTCCGCGATTGGTTCGAACATGTAATCATTCATTATGATCGCCGAGAGCGGAAAATAGCTGGACGTGAGCTGCTTCGAAACTACGATCACATCGGGCGCGATGTCGTAGGTTTCGCAACCAAACATTTTGCCGGTCCGGCCAAAGCCGCAAATCACCTCATCGGCAACCAAAAGGATGCTATGCTTTTTTAGTACCTTTTGGATCTTGTCCCAGTAACTTGGCGGCGGAACGATGACGCCGCCCGCGCCCATTACCGGTTCGCCGAAGAATGCTGCGATGGTATCGGGACCTTCGTGCCGAATCAGTGACTCGAGCTCCTCGGCCCGACGCGTCGCAAAGGCCTCCTCCGATTCTCCGGCACGCCCTTCTTTGTAAAAATGCGGGGAGCCAGTGTGCAGAATGTTGGGCAGCGGTAGATCGAAAGAACGGTGGATGTCCGAGAATCCGGTTAGGCTGGCCGTGGCGATCGTTACGCCGTGATAACTACGCAGCCGGCTGATGACCTTCTTGCGCTGAGGCTGGCCCAATGCATTCGAACGATAAGTGATCAGCTTCAGTACCGTGTCGTTCGCCTCCGAACCGGAGTTTGTGAAAAACACCTTGCTCATCGGCACTGGAGACATCTTCACGAGCTTCTCGGCGAGCTCAATGGAAGGCCCATTCGATCGTGATGCGAAGGTGTGATAGAAAGGGAGGACTTGCATCTGGCGATGCGCGGCTTCGATGAGCCGCTTCTCGCTAAAGCCAAGTCCCGCACTCCAGAGACCGGCCATCGCATCGAGGTAGCGCTTTCCCGCTGTGTCGAAGACATAGGGGCCCTCGCCGCGGTCAATTATGTGCGGTCCGGTCTGTTGGTGCGACCGCGCGTTTGTGTAGGCGTGGAGCTGATAGGCCGCATCTCGGGCCTGCTGAGAATTGGGCAGCATAGTCGTATCACACCATCGGTTCAGAACGAGCTCTCTGGGAACATTGATCGAGCGCTAACATCGTGAGACATTTAGAATGGACAAGCGAGCACCCTGTCCCGTGCCTGCTCGGAGTTATCCTGTGCGCGACTGGCTGGCCACTGCAACAAAATCTGACGGTCCGACCAACTGTAGGCCCAAAGAGGAATTGCATCATTTGGGGAGCTCGCATCCGCTGCTTCTCTAAGACTTGAGATACTCGTAATTGGCAAATCTTTTGAACAAATGCGCGAAACCTCGCTCGCTGGCGCCTCAAGCGAAGCAAGTAGTGCGCCGAGCGAAATTGGGAGGTCTACCTACCACGCTCGCGCCGCCAAAGAAGCCTTGCCTCGGCTTAGGAGTAGCGCACAGCTGTTCTTACCGATGCGCCGTTAAGCTCAACTCCAGTCGCCACCTGAGCCTGCGGCGCTGACTTGCCGCGGCTGGCCAGCCCCGGCACATAGCGATTCTATCTCTTTGAAGACGCGCGACGCACCTACCAGGACTGGTTGCTGACACAAACTCGACGCCGCAACTGACCGCACTTTGCAACTGTACGTCCATATGGCTGACCAGTGGCAGCTCTCAATGTACAACCCAGTCCGCCAGCGTTGATCGATCGAGAGCGATGCCCTGGCGGGCATCGGGCGATGACTGCTCTCCTCGATCTTAGTGCCGTCCGGAAGCGTGATCTGGCGGCCTGGGAGGCTGCCGTGAATGAGCGTCACGATCGTGCGCGTGGGATCTGCCGCGACGGGATCAGGGCGGAAGATTGTCCCGGCGGTTGGACGCATAGACTTCCTTGAAGTGGACGCCGGATTTTGGACCGGCGGCTTAGGTGGTGCGGATGCCGTTCCCTTTTTGATAAACGGAGCGGACCATGAAGAAGACGAGACGGACAATCGATGCGGCGCTGAAGGCAAAGATCGCCTTGGAGGCGCTGCGAGAACGATCAACGGTGACGGATCTGGCGCAGCGCTACCAGGTGCATGTGAACCAGATTTATGCCTGGAAGAAACAGCTTCAGGATCAAGCGGTTCGCGCGTTCGACCCGGGCACTGGTCGGGATGGCGAGGCGGCCCACGAACTGGAGGTCGAGAAGCTCCACGCCAAGATCGGACAATTGACGGTCGAGCGAGATTTCTTAGCCAGGAGGTCCGGACGATGAGCGCACCGGATCGCCGAGGATTGCTTCAGCGCGATCATGAGAATCTATCGATCCGCCGGCAATGCCAACTGCTGAGCGTTGCGCGATCGAGCGTATCGGCCGCCGCGGCCGGCCAATGACAACGACCTTGAGCTGATGCGACGGATCGACCAGCTGTTCACGGCCTGGCCGTTCCTGGGCTCGCTGCGGATGACGGCGATGCTCAATGGCGAAGGCTGTCGCATCAATCGCAAGCGCGTGCAGCGGTTGATGCGCAAGATGGGCATCGCGGCGCTGGGACCAAAGCCCAGAACCACAAAGCCGGCGCCGGGACACAAAATCTTCCCGTATCTCTTGC
Organism: Bradyrhizobium yuanmingense; assembly: GCF_900094575.1. Classification (GTDB taxonomy): domain Bacteria; phylum Pseudomonadota; class Alphaproteobacteria; order Rhizobiales; family Xanthobacteraceae; genus Bradyrhizobium; species Bradyrhizobium yuanmingense. The sequence continues at coordinate 18,937 of NZ_FMAE01000025.1, forward strand.
GCCATATGGTGATCGACCGGCCAAATCAAGTGTGGGCGGCCGATATCACCTATGTGCCGATCGGCCAGGGCTTTCTATATCTGGTGGCGATCATCGATTGGGCGAGCCGTGCGGTGCTGGCTTGGCGCCTGTCAAACACGATGGACACATCGTTCTGTGTGTCTGCGCTCGAAGAGGCCTTGGCGCGCTTCGGCCGGCCTGAGATATTCAATACCGACCAGGGCAGCCAGTTCACCAGCGCCGCCTTCACCGGCACGCTGGCCGCCACCGGCGTCAGGATCTGCCGCTAGATGGACAACGTGTTCATCGAGCGGCTGTGGCGCTCGCTCAAATACGAGGACATCTATCTCAAGGGTTATTCGGATGGCCACGAGGCCAAAGCCGGAATCGCCCGATGGATCGAGTTTTACAATTTCCAGCGCCCCCATCAGGCGCTGGAAAACCGCGCGCGGATGGCGGTCTGGCGGGCAGGTGTCACCGGCGCATTCGGCGAAGAGGCTGTGGATATGACGCTTCTCGCAAGCGAGAAGCTTGGACAACGTTGCGCGTTGCCCACATCCCCACAGCCACGACAGCAGCAAGCAACAGTGGCGTAAAGTATCGGGAAGAACGAACGGCAGCAAGCTCCACTTAAGAAACCAGACCCGGTGGTCCTCAGCATAGGGTCCACTTCACTGTTACGAGTCCCGATCCGACTCGCTATTGCCTTCTCGCCTGATCCGCTCGCTCGGCCATGACAGCGTTGTCGCCATTGCTGAGTCCCAGGAACCCGCACGATCAGGCGAAGACGAACCGCCATGACGTCCTTTTCCTCGCCCGGCGCTTGAACCTGACGTTACGTCACGTTGTATGAGAGATTGGCCTCTGGCTTAATTCGGCGCTGCGCGGGTCGCGTCCACACATGCAGCCAGACCAACCTTCAACAATTAAGAGGTTCACGCGATGCTATTCTTCTTTTTGCTGTCGATCGCTTTCGCTATCATCGGCACAATTTACGCCGTGAGCGCATGGCTCTCCCGCCGCCCGCGCAGCCGCAACGTACTCTTCGTTCGTCCCACACACACGCCTAAGCGGAGAGCGTTCTAAACTGACAATCAAGGAAGGGACCTCGTTGCGATACTGTCGATAAGGTAAATTGCCATCAATGACTCCTCCTTGAGCATTCCAGTTCGTGGTCGGGCAGGTGCTGTCGCGCGGCAGGTCGCGGACTGGGTCTATCACGACGAGCCGCGCAATCCGCATGATGGCGGCTCTGCGGCCCGTACTCGCACTGCCTCATCGGAGGATGAATTCTCGAGTGGTTTTCGAAACCCCTTCTTTTTCAAGCACCTGAACCCAGAAGCCGTCAAGGCCGGCCTGCTGAATCAAGACGATCGGATAGTTATGCCCGGTCTTAGCACGGCTTTTTTCGCGCAGCTTCGGAAACAGCGCGAACAATCCGGCCAGCTCTCCAGCTGATACCGAATGTTTCGACACCTTCTCACGGGTTTCTGGTGACAACGAGGTTATCAGCCAAGCAGAGCGGCTGAGCTCTAACGAAACGAATCGGACCAAGATCGGTGCGGGAGGTGGTCGGCTGGGCGGATCGTCCGGTTGGATGCATGATCAACTTCGGGATGAGTGTTTACGAGCCCAATGCGAAAGAGGCTCATCAGGCACTTCGTGCACGCTCATGTTGTCTAGCGCTGAGGGGGCAATGTTCGAAGTTCGATGCCCGCTGGTCTGCGCTGTTAGCAACTAGCGCCAATGCGCAATCTGATGAAGGGCGACGAAAGTAATAATTACCCAACAAGCTTGAAGCGCACGTAGCGTCAGATTGTACGGTCAAAAGGAGGTTGAGAGCGATCTGTCATCGAACCAGCATGACGCCCGATGCGGCTTCGACCGTGCAAGTAGCGAGAACGAGCCATTGAGCGACGATTCCCATCTTGAGGAGAGGACCATCAAGGCGGTACGGCGTTATCGTAACGCGCTAGCCGCTGCCGCGAACTCTGAAAAGGCGCAAGCACGCACACATCGAGCGCTCATGAGCATGCTCCCAGACCTAGAGCGCGCAGTACTCGAGGATCGACCTCCATCAACCAGGAAAAAGCTCTTTAATGCTGGCGCAAGAGCGGTCACTCAATTAAATGAGGCGCGGCAGCTCTTTAACGAGGCGACTGCGACGCTAGACGGAGCTCGCCAGGCCCTGGCCGCTCTCGAGCAGCAGCTCGGATACATTCCAGATGTACCGGCGAAAGGAACTCGAGTACGGTGATCTGGATGATGGCTGACCGACCGCTCCCATTAACTGACGGTGAGAATCGTTCGCCGGTACGGGCAGTGAGATCGGTGAAGTGGACCCTATGCTGAGGACCACCGGGTCTGGTTTCTTAAGTGGAGCTTGCTGCCGTTCGTTCTTCCCGATACTTTACGCCACTGTTGCTTGCTGCTGTCGTGGCTGTGGGGATGTGGGGCAACGCGCAACGTTGTCCAAGCTTCTCGCTTGCGAGAAGCGTCATATCCACAGCCTCTTCGCCGAATGCGCCGGTGACACCTGCCCGCCAGACCGCCATCCGCGCGCGGTTTTCCAGCGCCTGATGGGGGCGCTGGAAATTGTAAAACTCGATCCATCGGGCGATTCCGGCTTTGGCCTCGTGGCCATCCGAATAACCCTTGAGATAGATGTCCTCGTATTTGAGCGAGCGCCACAGCCGCTCGATGAACACGTTGTCCATCCAGCGGCCGCGACCGTCCATCGAGATCCTGACGCCGGTGGCGGCCA
>NZ_FMAE01000091.1 GCF_900094575.1 Bradyrhizobium yuanmingense
GCCAAGGCTTCTCAGCGACAATGGCTCGAGTTACGTGGCAGACGATCTGGCCAAGTGGCTCAACCAGAAGGGCATGCAGCATGTGCGCGGCGCTCCGTACGAGGACGAGGCGTTCACCATCCCTCCAGGACAATTCGCGTTTCAGCGACCGCGTCTACCATGTACAGAGCGCAGTCATAAAGATCGCTCAAAAGCGATCCTTCGCAAATTGTCGTTTCAGCATCCGGGAGGACGAGTTCAACAGGATGGACAAATCCCACGCTCGGAGCATGGTACTACTTTGACGTGCCAAAGGACGCCGAACTGCTGTGGGAAGGCGAAAACCTGGCTCGTGTTTGTTCGGAATGAACGCGGCGGGCCGCACGGAAAAGCACTTCACCGGCTTGTCTCAAGTCCGAAGGCGCAATTCCGCGGCGCAATCCGGGCCAGGTACCCACAGTGCTGCTGAAATCCTTTGCATCCGCGGGGCCGTCTATACATGAAGCTCTCGATGAAGGATGCCGACGCGGCTGCATTATACCCACAAGAGGTCAACAACGCATTTCTTCTCGAGCTCTTTATGGCGGCCCGCTCGAAGGCGCGATGCCGTCGGGCCCCTATGGATAAAAAGTCACATCCAAGGATTGTGCGCGATGCGCCACGGAATGGCCTTCTCGAACCGGCTGGCGTTTTCGGAAGCATTGCCGCGCAACAGCGAAAGCCGGCGCTCGCGATCGCGCTGCGCATGATCAAGAAACACGATCAGCACATCGAATCGATGACCTCCTTCGGACGAATGCTGAGCAGAAGGGCATCCGTGCTGCTCTGACCGAAGTCGCACAGCTGATCGCCCATAAGAAATGAAAGTGGACCCCATTCGTGAGATCACCGGGGTCCACTCACAGGCGCCGCAGCAGACACGGGAATATCCCGTGTACCGGCGCAGGTCGGTGGCGCGCGGCTTCGGCCGGGCTCTGCAATCCCCCATCTGACGCATCGATCGCTGCACACGTTGCGATTGGAGGCACGCCCCCCGCTGGCAGCATCGCGATCATAACTGCGAGCCGAGAAATGGCCAGGCCGTGAACAACTCGTCGATCCGCCGCGTCGATGCTCCGTCTCGTCCTCTGCGTCATTCTCCGCTCCTTCGCCCAAAATCCGATTAGTTAACCGGCCCGATTTTCGGGACCACCTGATCCGTGTAGCCGGGTAGCGAGCCACACTCGCGCGTCTATCGGAGGCGGGATCGTCGGCGCGCGAGCGCATCGTCTCGACGCCGCGCGTCTCCATCAACGTCGCCGTCGACCGGATGCGGTTTCTGCTACCAATACCAACTCGAGGACGGCCCTGCCTCCTCCGTCGAGGGCCCCGCGCCGTCGTCAATAGCGCTCCGCCACTAATTGCCCAAGAAGCTTGAAGCGCACGTCGCGTCAGGTTGTACGATCAAAGGGAGGTTGAGAGCGATCTGTCATCCAACCAGCATGACGCGCTGTGGCCACGACCGTGCAAGTAGCGAGAACGAGCTATTGAGCGACCATTTCCATCTTGAAGAGAGGACCATCGAGGCGGTACGGCGTTATCGTGACGCGCTAGCCGCTGCCGCGAACTCTGAAAAGGCGCAAGCACGCACACATCGAGCGCTCATGAGCATGCTCCCAGACCTAGAGCGCGCAGTACTC
>NZ_FMAE01000057.1 GCF_900094575.1 Bradyrhizobium yuanmingense
ACGCTCCACATCCCGACGCCCAAGGGAGGCAGCAAGCGAGCGTTCGACATTCCGCTGTCTCGGGAGATGATCCTGAGCCTCATTCGAGTGCTTCGTTTCGGCAGGCAAATACATCCGTCTCAGGCGCAAGAATGGTTGTTCCCAGCTGAGAGCGCCTCTGGACACCTGGCGGAAACAAAGGAAGATCGAGATATCTTGTCGAAATGGGGCAATGACCTTCGTCAGACATTTCGGACAATTGCCGCCGCTGCTGGCGTTTCCGAATTCGACGCCAAGCTCCTTATGAACCATTCGATCCCTGGTGTGAATGCAGGCTATGTCACTCGACACAAGCTGGTTGAAGACCACCTGCGCAGCCAGCAGCAAGCTATTAGTACGGCTGCGTTTTCTGGTCTCGGTAAGTCGCTCGTAGGACAAGGGCCGTTGTCAGATTGGCTCGGTCACGCGGCAAGCCGACGAGTCGTCAGCCTTTTCCAATTGAAGCCAGCGCCCCTCAGCGAGGAGGAGGAAAGAATTCGGCAAGCAGCCTGATCCAGGCTGCGATCTGATCGAGGCGCCCACTGCGTCCGAACGTAAGCAGCAATAGAAAAGATCAACGAAAACATTGAATCTCGTGCGGGACTGACCACCATTATCGCTATTTGTACATGGGGTTTCGGTGGTCAAACGGTGGTCGAGTGCATCAACCGACTGTTGGAGCCCGCCTGAACAACGGGCGGATATGGACTGAGCATGAGGCCGGGGCGAAGACGGCCGACCTAGCTCGCAAGCACGGGGTCTCCGAAGCGACTAACCGCGGCCGGATGAAAGTTCGGTGGCAGGTCAGATATGATAGTGGATCCGCCGCGCTCACCCATTCAACAAAAACGACGGCTTATCGCACTATTGATTTGCTCTTGTACCACCGTCGATCGGTCGAGGGACATATCCGACCTGCTGAAGCGGGGCGGACACCCATGTGCCTGCAGCAAATGCGTTAGCAGTCACTCCTTGACATCCAGGACCGCAGTCCATCGGTCCAGATGCGGCCGGCGTCGAGTGCAAATCACTGCTCGAGGGAGTTTGCAACTCTCTGGGGCAGACCATTGCCGGGCTAGAAAAGGCTACGCTCCTGCCTTGAAACAGAAAGAGACTCCATCTGCCTATAGGCACAGGCAGAGGGGTTCATTTGGTTCGGGTGCGAAACCCTTAAAAGGCGCCGATCGGCTCAAAAATTGCCGGCGACGAGATCGTAAGAGCCCCTGGTACCGCGAACGTACACCTTGGCTGCGGCGGCGCATATCAAGTCCCGATTGGAATCGAACGCGTGGAGAAGGCTCGACTCGTCGTAGCCGGTATCGGGTTGAATTCGCTTCAGCGCTTCTTCTTCGATAAAAAACGATGCCTCAATGGCGCTATCGTGTCCCCAGAATCGCACGGCACGCCGCGTGCGGTCGTATGAACGGCTATGGTTTGGAAACTCGATCATGTGGCCGGGGCAGATCCGTTGTGGAAAGGGGACTTCCTTGCCTTGCCAGCTCGACGCTATTTGCCTTTTGGACGGCCGATCTGCGACCGCCCTTGCGAGCGAAGGTGCCAAACCTGGCGCTGGAAGAGCGTTGAGGTCTCGCAAACTCTTAGATGGCTACGTGGAAAGCGAACTACAATCCCGTTCGCCCCGGTCACAGCAAATAGTTTCTGCCTGACCTCGCTATTCCGCGGACGGGCACTATATCTTGAATATCACCGCGTGCTTCCCGGCTGTTATCGGTGACTGAGAGCATCGTGCTCCCGCCGCGACCAAGAGGCGGTCAATATGTCAAACATCTCCAAATTCGGACTGCGCGAGTGGCTGGTGCCGCCGGTCGTTCTGCCGATCTTCTTCGCGTTTGTGATCGCTGGTGCGGTGCTCATTCAATGGTAGCCGCCCGCGGGCCGCAGCGGCGCAACTCTCTGAAATCATGAAATTGCATCTCAACGGATAAAGGGATGCGGCAGCGCGACAGGAACCATGGAGGGGCGTGCCGATCATCGGTGCGCACCCACAGCAGCCGTGAGTCTCAATGACGTTCGGTCCATCACGCATTCCAGCCTTCGTTCTCGTCGTAGAAGACGAGATGGTGCTCCGCAGGCGCGCAGTTGGCATGGTGGAAGACGCCGGCTACACGCCGTTGGAAGCGCTGGATACCGACGAAGCCCTCGCAATCCTGAGCTCCAGATCCGACATCGCGCTCGTTTGCGCCGACATCCAGCTGCCCGGCAGCATGGACGGCATAGGCCTTGCGCACACCGTGCGTAGACGGTGGCCGGCAATCGACGTCATCCTGATGTCCGAGAAATTGAACCCGCCGAGCATCGATCTTCCCCCTTGCAGCGAGTTCTATGGTAAGCCGCTCCAGGCTTGGCAGATCAAAGCTGGTATTCGTAGGATGATCGGCCACGCCCGAGGCGCGTGAGAGGACCCAGCATCGTCCGGCTCTCCGCGTCAAGCGGCCAGCGAGCAAGCTCTCACCTCTCGTCGATCGGCGGTACCATGGCGATCTTCCTCGTCCGGCATATCACGACATATCGGTACCGGCGCGCGGTCAGGCTCGGCCGACATCAATTGATGGCACGCCCGCGCGATAGTTTCGACCAGCGACTGATTGATTTCTCGCTCAATGTGACGCCCGAGCCTTCTGAGGTGAGGTGGCTGCACGATGTCTTCGGGAATTGCGTTGCGCAGGTCGAGTTTGGCTGTGACAGCGACAATTTGCGATTCGAGTGTGTCATCAAGGTCGACCACACGCCGGAGAATGCGCCCGACTTCAGAATTGAGGACCACGCGAAGGACCATCCGTTTGCGTATCAGGCGGAGGAGGCGCCCGACCTGGCACCCTATGTTCAGAGATGGTTCTCAGACCCGGAAGACCATCTCGGCAGGTGGCTGGACACGTTTCTCGTGCGCGGGACCAGACGTTCTACCGGACAGGTCCTGATGACCCTCAATGAAGCAATCTCGGATGGCTTCGCCTACGACCGCCGCACGGCGCCAGGAACGCAAAGTCCTTCTACGACACTCGAACGCAGGAAGGGCACCTGCCGGGATTTTGCCGTCTTGATGATTGAAGCTGCACGAAGCCTCGGCTTCGCCGCACGCTTTATCACCGGCTATATCTACGTACCGGATCGCGATGGTCCTGTCTGGCTGGGCGGGGGAGCCACCCATGCCTGGTGCCAGATCTACGTCCCCGGCTCCGGCTGGGTCGAGTTCGATCCGACCAATGGAATCGTCGGAAACCGCGATCTGATCCGCGTGGCGGTGGCCAGAGTCCCAAGCCAGGCCATTCCCCTGTTCGGCACTTATTGGGGAGCTCGTGAGGACGAGCTTGGGATGGATGTGGACGTGAACGTCAAAACAGCGGCGGCTCTGTCGTAATGTCGCTCAATGAAGAGGCAGGAACACGCCCCCCGCCAGCGCGTTGGAACTTCCGAACGCCACGCTCGATAGGCACGATCGAGATCGAAGCAGCCGCGGCAATTTGTCGACTTTGGAGGACGCCGAGTGAAGATCCGGGTCGGCTATGAGATGATCTACGACTTTCCGCAGCACACACCCATGATCATGGTCCTGGGCGTTCATTTCTCTCGGGCATCGGACGTCGTCGTGCCCGATTATCTGACCACCACGCCCTCCGTTGCGATCGTCCCCTATCGTGACGGCTTCGGTAATTGGTGCAGCCGCATCGTTGCTCCAGCCGGTCGAATGCGCCTGGCCGCTGACGGGATCGTTCGCGACACCGGCTTGCCGGACGTCGTTGTGCCCTCGGCTACCCAACACGCGGTCGAGGACTTGCCGGCAGAGACGATCGAATATCTGCTCGGCAGCCGCTATTGCGAAACCGATCATCTGTCCGATGTCGCGTGGAAACTTTTCGGGAAGGTCTCGCCCGGATGGGCCCGTGTTCAGGCGATCTGTGATTTCGTTCACAATCACATTCAATTCGGCTACGAACACGCGCGCGCAACCAAGACGGCCCGGGACGTCTTCAACGAAGGCAAGGGCGTTTGCCGAGACTTCGCGCATCTGGCCATCACGTTCTGTCGCTGCATGAACATTCCCGCCAGATACTGCACCGGCTATCTCGGCGACATCGGCATGCCTCCCCCCTACGCCCCAGGAGACTTCGCGGGATGGTTCGAAGCCTACATCGGCGGACGTTGGTACACATTCGATCCACGCAACAACGTCCCCCGGATTGGACGTGTTCTGATCGCTCAAGGACGTGACGCGGCCGACGTGCCGATTACCCAGACGTTTGGCCCTAACACCTTGGTCAGCTTCAAGGTGTGGACCGACGAGATCCATTCGTGAGCACAGGATGAAGTGAGGCTGAGCCCTGAATCGCCCCAGAGAAATGATCCCGGACTTGCGACTCGACTTGACCGTACGAAAGCGAGTTGAGCTTCTGCCGGAACGAATGTCGGTGGCGCAACTTGGTAAGGACGACCGGATGCAAACGCCCCCCACAGCATCCGAGGAAATGACGGCCTCATTGCGCCCCCACGCTCTGGGGCCGTCGCTTGGGGCGGTCCCTCTAGTCGCGCTCTCTCAGCACAGGCTTCTCGTGCAACACCGCACTCAACAATGAGTTGTGGACTTCGATGTGGCCGTTATAGCTGATGAGCCCCAATCTTCGAAACTTGTTCATGAAATAGCTGACCCGCGATCGTGTCGTTCCGATCATTTCAGCCAACGTCTCCTGATTGATGCTCGCGCTGATCGGCTGCGGACTGCCTTCCTTGCCGAAATTGGCGAGCAGCAACAGCAGGCGAGCCAGCCTCCGTTCGCTGGAATTGAATAGCTGGTCGATCAGGTCCTCCTCGATCCGGCTGTTTCGGGTCAAGAGATACGAAATGAACAGCTGGGAGAATTTCGGCTCTTCACGGATAGCCGACATCATCGCTTCTTTGGTTATCGACGTGATGACGCAATCTTCCATCGCCGTTGTCGTCGCGATCCGCAGAGGATGACCATTCATGCATCCCTCGCCGAAGAACTGACCGGGCTCGAGAATGGCGACGACTGCCTCCTTGCCCTGCTCCGAAACGACCGTCAGCTTGACCTTGCCGCTTTGAATGTAGAACACCGAGTCAGCAGCGTCGCCCTGCTGAAACACATGCTGGTTCTTGCGAAACGTCAGAATGGCTTTGCCGGCGCCCACCTTGCCGAGAAAATGTTGGGGATCGAACGTGTCCTTGGACGGCTTCGCCACGCGTGGACTCCTTTGAATCGACCAAACTTGTTCGCTTCGATCGGCTGCCAGGGAACGGCTTTCTTGACCAAGCGGCGAACGGTTGCTCCTTGCCGGCCAGACCTTGCGGCAGCGGCCCTATTGGGCAGAATTTACTCCCTGATTGTTCGCAATTCTAGGGAAGAGCCACTTTCCAAAGGGCGCGGCTCATTGCGCGCCCATCAGCAGGCATTCTCGGGCGAAGCGACGGTCGCCCCGCGCGTGGCACGACTTTACGATGGAGCATGGAAGTATGCCGACCCGGCGGCACGACGCGCTGGTCAATATAGCTCACCATGGAGTTAGGCAGCGCCCGAACTCCTTGCGGGCCCTGCTTTGCACCCCCTCGCTATTCGACGCTTCCATACCCATATCCTGTGTGTCTGATCGGACCATCGGGCCAATTGAGTGCAACGCCCCGCGACAGGCTGCCGGCCTGAATAGGTCGCCGACAACAGGAGGATTCCATGCCACTTGCGCGCTTTCGAATCGATGAAGGACCGCACACGATGGACGGGCTCCGACTCATTGCACGGGATGGCAACAAGCAGGTCGAGGCATTCATGAGCCGGAAGGTGATGGACGTCTGGGCGGAATCCGTCGAGCATCTTGGAGGACGTCAAAGTCTTTTCCGAGATCAATACAATGCGCTTGGTAGACTGAACCTCCCCGCACTCCAACGGATTGTGCGCGCGAAGTACGAGCGAGGTGCCGCGTTCAACCGCCAACATCCCTTCGTGGAGGTCCTGTTCTCTGACATTTCCGAAAGTGGCGAGACCTTGGATCTAAGTGAACTGGTTCGAGAAGCATTGCCCCCGGCATTTCATAGGCTGACCTAATATCCTGAAGGCAGGCAGCGACCGAAGCGTATGCTTCCGGCTCGCCGGATTCAGCACATTTACTTGCGAGTGAGCAATATTGACCAGCAAGGCGCCAAGCCAGGTTTCAATATGACTTCCGTAGCTCTCGGTGAAGGAAAGTCAGCGCGCCGCCTGGCCATGGTCGATGTCATGTCGTCACTTCTGCGCAAGCGAACAGACAAACAAATCGGCTACAGCGTCTCGCAGCTCGTTCAACTGCGCCATCAGATGCTCCGGTTTGCTCGGTCGCTCCCCCCAGGACCTGACCGAAATCAGCGGCGGCAAATCGCGTCTTCCTTGCGAAGCCTTGCCAGACGCAAGCGGTGAACCGGCTGTCCCTGATGACGAAGTCAAGCATTGCAAGACAAGATAAAGTTGGGGGCCGCCGGCTCGTTGCCAGCCGTGGCAGGCTCGGTTCGACAAGCGGGCGATGCGCCTTACATCGGACGAGGAACGTACGGAGCGCAAGCGTCGACGGACAAGAGACCCGAATCTCGCCCCGGGGGGCTCGACCGCTTCGACCGGCCGAGGAAAAGGAGTGGTTCAGATGATGGTGCCAGTGAAAACCGAGGA
>NZ_FMAE01000046.1 GCF_900094575.1 Bradyrhizobium yuanmingense
ATCTCACTCCAGGCCAGGACGCTGATATTGCCGCAGCGCCAGCCCTTTTGGAACTCGCGCCACCCATGTCTGCCCTCATTGGCGACAAAGGGTACGACGGCGATGGCTTTCGAGCCGAAATCGTCGATCGTGGTGCCAAGCCCGTCATTCCAAACAAATCCAACAGGGTCACTCTCCACAGCTTCAGCAAACGCGCCTACAAGGGGCGCAACGTCATCGAGCGCTGTTTCTGCCGCCTCAAGGATTTCAGGCGTGTCGCAACTCGCTACGACAAACTAGCCACGAACTTCTTGGCTGCCGTCCATCTCGCCGCCATCGTTGCCTATTGGATCAATTGAGTCCGAGCCCTAACTCGAGCTCTCGGCTCATCGTGTGCATCGGCCTGTCCGCACTTCGTGCTCCCGGTGCCTCTGTCCCGATGGTCGCACCATACGCCACGATGTAGGAACACCGCAGCGGAACGTTGGCACCGAGCCATCTCATACCGGTTACCAATCCCATCGAAAGCGTGTTCGCGACCGTGCGGCACAGAACGGTGCGCACCAAGGGCTCGTTGTCGCCGACCACCGCCAAGCCTGATGGTGTTCAAGCTGGTCATCGCCGCATCAAAGACCTGCCGGCGGCTCAACGGCACAAATCCAATGCCCAAGGTCATCGCAGGTGTCAGATTTAATGACGGCATCGAGGTCATCCAAATGCCGGAAAACCACGCCGCCTGATCACCTCGTCACCCAAAATCCCGCATAGCTCCAGTAGTGGACGCTCGCTCCGCCTCGGAACGAGCACCCGAATGGGTCGGAAGCTCGTAGCGAGGAGGACACGATGTCCAACATTTCTCTTGCCGAGAGAGTTCAAACGAGCCCCGCGATCTGCATGACGGCGGGGTGCAACAACACGGCCGACATGGAGCCCGATCAAGACCAGGGCTTCTGCGAAGCATGTGGTGGCAAGACGATCGTCTCGGCACTTGTGCTCGCCGGCCTGATCTAGGAGGGTGGCGATGCTGGTTCGCAACTACTACCACCCCGAAGAGTGCACGCGAGTGGAGCGACGTGTGGTCCGCATGACGCCCTACAGGCGCGAGGACGCGGAGGAGTGCGATGATGAATAGTATCGCCCTTCTGAACGATGCCTTCCGGCGCACTTCGGTGGCGGCAAGGCAATGATGACAATCGGAGCCGCCGAGCTACCCGACTGCGTAAGGCCGAGGCGCTCCGTCAGGTGGCGGATTTCTCCGGGTTTACAGAGGAGAACGATTCTCATGGCGAGCACGGCTTCGGAAGCTTCGACTTGGTGGGTCAAAAGTTCTTCTGGAAGATCGACTACGACGACAGGAAGATGCAGCAAGGCTCCGAAGATCCAAGCGACTCGGAAAGGACATTGCGTGTCCTCAGGCTGATGTTGGCAAGCGAGTACTGAACAGAACAAGAAATGGTCGCCTCCTATCCAGACGCTGCGGAAGAATGCTCCAGCAGGACGAAGCACCGTGGCGGGGAACATCGGAAGCCCTGCCGAACCCTCAGGGTTAAGCGCGCGATCAGTGCGGACATTTGCCTCGGACACTGCTTGTCCAGCCCTCGCCACGGCGAGGGCTTTGTATGGATCCTGAATGGTAAGTAGGCTGCTCTAGGATTCGTTCAGATCACATGACTCGGAGGCGCATTTGTCTAGCGAGCGATATGGAGATGACACCGAACAGATCTCTTTTCCGCGGAGGCGGAGTGGCGCAATGGGATCTGCATGTGCATAGCCCAGCGTCAAACAATTTCAGCGGCGATTGGCCGGCATTTGTCATTCAGCTCGGAACCTCCGACCGGCGTTACTAGGATCCCCGGTATCGTATGTCCGAACACAAACGCGGAGCCTTGCTTACCATCGAGGTGGCGTTCTCGGCTCTTACGCTATCGCTACCGCTCACCAAAAACTCGTTCAGTAAGTGCTGTTTGATTGTCGCGGCCTCCCGCTCTCCCTGTGAGGCAAGCCAAAGAATGCGCTCCGCGATCTCCAGCGCAGAGCGGTGCTCCTGCCCGATGAACGTGGAGCTAGCAAGTACTTCATCAAGGACGTTGCGGAGCATCTGCACCGTAGCAGTGTCGTAAACCATGCGCGAATACCCATCCCGACAAATCAATGAGCCAAAAAACACTGCGCGTCACTCCGACCAGCAGCGGCAAGTTGTCGGACCAAGCTACGTAGCACGCTTTGATTGCAGGTTTATGACCGAGCGTTTCCTCGTGACACAACGCGCCTCTCTCTGCACTGACAGGGTATACCCGTCCTACCGTCGGGATTGGGACATCGATGTCTTGAGGATGACGTAGTTTAAATTGTCTAGCGGCTCTTGCCTGAGTGAGAACTTCGAGTGTCCGTGTCAGATAATTTGAGACTGGCCAGGCTTTTCGAGAAGGGGGGCTCCTAGGCTTAATCGAGTTTTACGCTCTTTCTGGCCCAGGCGAGGACCGGGGCAATCATGAATCCGCTGCCATTAGCAGCCACAGGTTCCGCTGTTTGCGCTCGCGCAGACCTTGCAACCTACTTCGAACGAGGTTGGCAGTATAGGAAGCCCATCGGGTGCGCATCTGCGGTGACCTGCCACTGCATTTTCATCCAGCGGCAGTTAGAGTCTCGGGGTTTTGTACGCCAAGTGGCGCGGATGGAGCAACGGACGATCGGCGGAGCTGGTCGGGGTTGCGCAGCCGATCGTCCGTTGCGGTGAGGTGGGCGGCGTAGGCCGCGGGGGTCAGGTATTTCAGCGACGAGTGGGGACGCTGGAGATTGTAGTCGGCGACCCAATTGCCGATCTTGGCGCGGGCGTCATCGAGATCGAAGAACAGGGTCTCGTTGAGTAGCTCATCGCGCATCCGGCCATTGAAACTCTCGACGAAGCCGTTCTGCATCGGCTTTCTCGGTGCGATGAAGTGCCAATCGATGGCTGCGTCCTTGCACCAAGCGAGCATGGCGTTGCAGGTGAATTCGGTGCCATGGTCGGACACGATCATTCCTGGCTTGCCGCGTCGCTGGACGATTGCCGTCAGTTCGCGGGCCACGCGCCGCCCCCGAGATTGAGGTCTCCGGAATGGCGCTCAGGCATTCCTTGGTGACGTCGTCGACGATGCGGAAGCGTCGGCCATTGGCGAACTGGTCGTGGACGAAGTCCAGCGACCAGCGCGCGTTCGGCCTCGCCTCGACCAGGATCGGGGCACGGGTCCCCACGGCCTTGCGGCGAGCCCGCCGTTTGCGGACGGTGAGCCCTTCCTCGCGATAAAGCCGGTAAATCCGGTTGATCCCCGATGGCTCGCCCTCCCGCCGCAGCAAGACGAACAACCGGCGATAGCCGAAACGCCGCCGCTCGTTGGCGAGATCGCGCAATCGGCCACGCAGAACTGCGTCCGGCGGGCGGCTGGAGCGATAGCGGATCATCTTCCGATCCGCCCCCACAATCGAGCAGGCCCGCCGTTCCGACAGGCTCATGACAGCCTGCAGATGCGCGATCGCAGCGCGCTTTGCGGCGGGCCCTACCATTGTTTTGAAAGGAGCTCGCGAAGTGCGGGCGCATCGAGCATCTGCTCGGCCAGAAGCTTCTTCAGCTTCGCGTTCTGCTCTTCCAAGGCCTCAGCCGCTTCGCTTCGGGCCGGACTCTAACTCCTTCTGGAGGAATACGCAGTGGCAGGTCACAATCGGTACAGGCGGCCGGCTTCGCTCGGAATCCACGGCCGACTTCGTCGGAATGCGCACCCCTGACAGGAACGACAAACTTGAAGCAGTTTGGTCTACCTCCTCGTGAACAAGTCACGCCCCGTCATTTTATGAAACTGCCAGTCCGATCCCACGTAATATAGTGTCCACCCAGCTGGAATCTTATTAGCAGCTACACGACCATTCCAAATCGTGATTGTTTTGCAGTCTGGGGCCGCGGGTGCCGTCCAATTGACGTAGAAATCTATTCTGTTTGCCGTGACGACGCCTGCGACAGGGTAAGGCTGTCCCCGGCACGAAAATCCAGTCGCGTTGTTGACATACGTTCCCGCGAAATTCCCTGTTGACGGGTCTAGCATCTGGATCGAGAGAAACGAGCCCCTTTGATTCACCCATGTGGAGGGGACGGGCAACTGCGCGTGAGCAGATACCGATATGACGGCAAAGAGCAGAAGCACAAACAAGCGTGTCATGGTATTCCCCTAGGCATTAGGCAACTGCACAAGCGCTGCCAGATATAGATTCGCTCTCATGATGCGGCCATGCAATTCGCTTCCACAATCAACCCAGAAGCGCACCCGTCCACGAAAAGTTCTCGCTTCGTAGTTTCGCCAGATTCTCCAGAGGTGGATTTGCCGACGGCCTCATTTCGAGCGACGTTGGGTACCGACCTCTTGAGAATGCTCAAAGAGCGAACGACGGGTCACAGCGTCTTGAGGTATTCGAGCAGCGCCATTTTGTTTTGTTCGCTCAAATTCGTCCCGTACTCGTGGCCGCATCGGCTGTTTCCAGAATTGATGTCATTACAATCCGTGACGGATAGTGAGTCACTTTGAGGCTCCTGAGCGGCGGCAAGACCAACGTTTTCGATGTCGTACTTCCGTCCAATGCTAAACTGCGATTTGCGCTGCCCGGATGGTTTGAGCAATTCCGCTAGGGTAGGAACCGAGCCGTTATGAAGATAAGGTGCGGCGGCCCAAATGCCCTGCAGAACGCGGGCCTCGTAGGCGCCCCATTGAGGGAGTCGACTGCGCGATGCCTTTTCTGCCCCTTCCGCTTGGCTTTTTTGATCTCTTCCGAAGTGCTGACAGCGTCGAACGCCGTTACCAGATCCTGCAGGGTCGGCGGTAGTCGTACCAACCCCAGAGACTCCGGGGTCTCCGACGACCCCGGATCTGGTGACGCCGCGACCCGTGCGTTGGTGGAAGGGTCACCACCGGCTAGCAAGTGTTCTGCGATCGAACCAATGACCGAGGTCGCGAGAATGTTAAGAACCTGATCCCTTTCCTTAAGAGGAGCGGTTGCGAAGGGAATGTACGCTCCGTTCAGGACGCCTGTCTTCGCTTTCCAGGCGAGAACATCGTACTCACGTGTATCGGTACCGACGTTCTGCACCACGGTTCTCCACGTTTTGATGAATGGAAAGCGCTGCTCGCCGCCTTCAATCCCATGACAACCGCTGCATCCCCCTTCATCGGAACCTTTTTCGAAAATCATCTTACCCCGGATGGCTAAGGCAGCGTCAATCTTCCAGGGCCATTTCGGAGGGCCGATTCGCTTCACGAGGTTTTCAAGCTCGCTAAGGCCGTCGAAATTGGTGGAATAGCGTCCGCGCCCTGTGCGCTCGATCTTGTCGTGGTAGCAACGGTTAAGCCGATCAGAAAGAGCCTCAGACGGCAGTCTAGCATCTGAGGGCAGGTGATTTGGTATTAAAGCCCCATCAAGTTCAACCTACCAAGTTTTGTAGTGATGTCGGCTGCCTCTGCATCGCCCACCAATGGAAATCGCAGAATCTGCGCCATAATCCGAGGGCTCGCGCAGGGCCTCATGCGCCGCATCCAGACCCCCACAGCTGTCAGCCCGCCCTTGGCCAGCACCGCTGCATCGCGCCGGTCGGTTTTTACTCGATCCCCGGCCTTCATCGGGATCAGCGAGGGAACCACGACGTGGCAGTCGTGCCCCAGTCCGTTCAGTTGTCGCGATGCAGGCCATATCTGCAGAGTCCGGCGGGCTCAATACGGCGCGCCTTCGAGCACCCGGCGAGCCAAATCGTTCTGCAGGACTACATTCATGCCGTGACCGACGCTGAGGTCCGTGTGGACTGTTTGTCCAAGTGATCGGGGAGCTGGCGCCACAATGGTCGATCACGCCATTTGTAGAGGCCCTGCAGGCAATGCGGGGCGTCACCTTCATCGTTGCCGTGACGGCGGCTGCCGACGCCGGCGACTTCTCTCGCTTCAACGACCTCAAGTTGACGGCCTTTTTCAGCCTCGTGGCGTCGGAGTATTCGAGCGTGCAACCATCCGACGCGGGGTGAGAAGAGGAGCGCGCCAGATCCGGCACTCGGTCTGCCGCGATCCGGTGCCGGCTGAGGGCGCGCTCGGTCCTTGCGGCGCGTCGATGACGTGTGATGGCTGCAGCCCAGCTGCCGCGCAATCCGCTTCAGACCCTACCCGCACGCCCTCAGGCGCAACATCTCCGCCACGTCATCCGGCGTCTTCATCACCTGCCCCCGTGGATCAATCCACGACGAGCCTTCCGTTATTCGTTCCTCGTTCATTCGCTCTCTCCTCGGCTATCCGAGGAGGGGGCAATTCCTCGTGACGCCGAGGGAGCAGTTTTCCATGGCGTGCGACACGAAGCGTAAATCGCCGTTCAACGGATTAAAGCGGGTAACGGGGCCGAGGGCCGGTCCAAAGCCGGAATTAGCGCGCGATGAAGCGACGTTGTGTGACGACGTAGTCGCATAATGATGGGTCAGTTAGGCCGCCTTGTGAGACGGCCGACCTCTTGTGCAGTCCGTCAGGCGCGAGTGGATCGCTCAGGAGAACGCCGCCCAGGGATGCCCAGCCGGACCACGGTCCGGAGCGCGGCTTATCCTGCCAGATGTGCCAAAGCGCGTTGTCAGCCCCGCGCGCAAACACTTCCAGCCGGCCGTCGCTGTCGGCGATCGCGGCGGGATCGCTGGTGATCTGGCCGCCAAGCGAGGCCCAACCGGACCACGGAGCGGCATGCGGCTCCTCCTGCCAGATGTGCCACAACGCGTTGTCGGTGCCCCGGGCGAACACTTCGAGACGGCCATCGGAATTGTCGACCACGGCAGGATCGCTGGTGATGCCGCCGCCGAGCGAGGCCCAGCCTGACCACGGTCCGGCATGTGGCTTGTCCGGCCAGATGTGCCACAACGCTTTGTCGATGCCACGGGCGAACACTTCGAGACGGCCATCCGAATTATCGACGCTGGACGGCGAGCTGGTGAGAACGCCGCCAAGCGAGGCTCAGGTTGACCACGGCCCGGCATGCGGCTTCTCCTGCGAGATATGCCAGAGTGCCCTATCGATTCCGAGACTAAACACCTCCAACGTCCATCGGAATTCTCTGTCACCGATACCGAGTTGGTAAGCGCTGCTGCTGCATTTGTCACGACAGCCTCCAATTGTGTTATGAGGAGAACAATTAACAATGCGCAATCTGAAGTCCGCACACTTTTGCCCTGCGATGGCGCCGACAAGATGGTCTCGCGTGAAAGTGATCCCGCGTTCAAGTTCCCTGCATTCTCATTACGTTTGCTGCAGTGAGCGAAGCAACGCTTTGGTTGCACTCACCCCACGCGTCCCGGCGCTGCGCGAGAGCGTCGCTGACGCCATGCTTGCGGCACAGATCGGCAACCGACACGCCGGCTTCATGCTCCTTCAAAATCCCGATGATCTGCTCTTCCGAAAAGCGGCTGCGTCGCTTCATGCTCTGGCCTTGTTGTGGGCCAGCACGAACTTCAAACTGGATTAAGCCTGTGGGGCAAGGTCACAAGGAACGACTAGAAGTAGAGCCCAGAATCGGAGGCTTTCAATCGTACTCAAGCCAGCCGGGATTAGTCAGACTTTATCACTTTTTGGGCAACCCGTGGGCAACCACCCAGTTATTATTAGCAAAGGTGATACGGCAAAGGTGATGAAGCATAACGCAAAAGCCGCCATATGGCGGGCTTTTGCGTTGAAGAGACCAAACTGGCGGCCGAGCAAGTGAGCCCTCATACATCGACGTCAGCGGCTAAAGGTTGAAAAGATCGATGGATGTCAATCGGCCCTTTAACTGCGGGCTGTTTTCAAGCTGCCATTCTTTCTCTCCAGTGGCGGGCCGACCGCGATTGCTCCGTCGGAGCTGCTCGGGGTTGCGGAGACGGAACGGTCGCGGTCCGGCGAGACGATCGCCTAGGGAGATTGGATAATCGATGCGTCTGGCAGGTCCTACAGTGGCCCAATACTCGATAGTTCCGCTGTAGACAGACGTTAGCGGCTGATCAGTTTGCGTATTGAACAAACAGGCTCGGAACGTGAAAGCACGGCAACCGTGTTGGTCTGCAATCTTACCTCGCCCAACCGTCCGACAAACTCCACTTGAGCTTGGTTGTCGAGATCGAGTGTGCAGCACGAAGCGCAGACACTTTGAAGAGCGATGCGACTTCATCATCGACGGCGAACGTCATTTTGACAACACCTTCCTGTCCGCCTCGAACGATTCCTGATCTTTCGGGTCCGCAAGCTTAAACCAAGAGCCGGGTGCATACGTGGCGATAAGCTTGGCAAAGAACGATTGTGGCTCCCAATCTTGCCCTTCACGCTTCTCGAAAATAATGATTCCGTCGCGCGTGAAGTAACTAGGTCCGGGAACATTGCAGTCGACCGAAAGCTCGACGCGCCATAGCCCGCCCTTCGTGGTTTGCTGCTCATCTCTCGTCGGCGAGTAATGCACTCCAACCGGCTCGCCGATAGCGCAGCGGCCACGCCGCAGAAGATCGCCCAACTTGCCCTGGGCGGTGGTCACGAAGTTGAAGTTAGCGGGATTATGCAGAAAGTGACGGTTCACGCCGCTTTCGTCGTTTGTCACTTCGTCCGCGATGAGCGAGAGTGCGAACGCCTGCCAGCCTAGTTCCATCGGCTTTGCATACGGCGCCACAATTTTCACTGTGTCATCGGGCATCACCTCCCACGTGACCGTGTACTCTTCCTTTGTTTTATCGGCCCGGTGTTTGGCCCATGAAAAAATAACTGACTCGCCCGAGTCGGCCTTTTGACCAGCCTCCCATCCCCTGGGGATGAAGTGTGCTACCTTCGAGACCTTGGTGAAGATTTGCTCCGCTGTCTCACCATCCTGCGCTCGCCAGGTTGATTTGACCTTATCGATAAGCGGGTTGTCGCTCGTACGAACACCATCGCTCTTACCGGCCGGCCCACCCGGCAAGATCAACCATACGCCAAGGCCGATACAGAGACCGATAACGAGACAAAGCCAAAGCACGCGCCTTTCGATCATTTCTCTTACCCCGCGCAGCTATCCTGATATCCGCGCAAAATTGTATCTTGAGGAGAGTGGCGGCGCAGCTACCAGGACTGGTTGGCACCCAAATCAATTTCGTTCACCCCAGCCTGCTGGCGATCTGATGCAGGTGCCGACACTTCTGCGGAGCGGGCCCAAGGAGGTCCGGGGCCATTTGATCAGCTTGACTTTTAGAACAACACCTCGGCTGGCAGTGGAGAGCATGCGTAGTGTGCTTGAATGCGCTTGCCTGCATTTTCAGCTTCTGTGAAGGATGCGCCCCAGCACTACATCTCATCGGGCATAGTACGAACTGGCCATCAATTCTCATCCGAACGATTCGAAGAGCTTCGGCGTATATACAGAGCCGTGTCGGGGAGGAGATCACTGCGGCAGAGGCGTGCGATATCGCGCATCGCCTCGTCGCGCTCTATAGATTGCTTTCCCGCCATTTGCACGACGACGCGAGCGGCCTCCTTTGCTACTCCTCCGGCTCAAATCGCTCCCGAAGACTTCTGACGTTGTGCAAGATGCGCGCCGTCGTCGGCCTGCATGTCGCGCAGGATCATGCGAGCTTCCGGCCATCAACGATCCTGCCAAGAACCCCGAAGCAAATGATCTCAAGTGAGTGGATTAGGCCTTCGCTACGGACACCACTGTAATCATTTGCGGTTCGAGACGGCACTCGCGTGCGGGCAAGAGATCGACATGCACGCTCACAACGGTGGCGGCCTGCTCGCGTGCTCGCCCGATAATCAGGAAAAGCCGGACGAGCCCAGTGAGAGTGGGCGTGCGTGACTAGCGAAAATACTCTACTTCTTACCCGCCCTCGATCAGCGTGGGAAGGCCGATCGTCCTCACTGGGGTTGAGGTCGCCACGCAAGTTCGGTGGCGACGAACAAGAAGAAGGATGCGTCAACCGGCGCACTGCTAGTCTGGCAGTTAACCCAAACTGCATTGTCATTGCCGGCCCGGTCGGCAGTGTTACACCAAGCGTTCTCCGCACCGTTCGTCAAGGTGTCGGCCTGAACCCATCGGCTCCAACCCTTGATTGCTTGGACGTTGTGTCCGAAATCGATCTGATATATGCCAGCCCCTCTTGGTGTTCGCGGTGTTGTAACCGAAGCAGCCCGCTATGCTGCCGTCTGAGTTGATTGCCGCTGTCAAAAACACGACCCCTCTGGTCGGCTGCACTTAGCCCGGCGCGACACTGAGAGCGCGCTCCTGCCCTGGAAGGGTGTTGTTCTCCTGTCTAGCTGTCTGTGCGATGGCAACACTGGAAAGAGCGATTCCCAAACGCGTCAGTGCGATAGTGGCGACAGAGCGATTCATGATATCTCTCCTCTACTATTTGCGAACGCCCCCTGCCTTCAGGCAAGCCGGCGCTTTGACCAGCGTCAGCGTCGTTAGCAACGTTGGCATGCCTCCGTCGCCGATCAACAACTAGGCCTAGTAGGTGAGCACGCGCATGCTGTTGCAACTCGCGACTTGAATAATCATTCTCGAGGCTCCATTTGCTTCGGATGAGGTCGTGTCCCTGGCGTACTGAGGGATATCCACATGATTGAAAACCGGATCGCAATGGCCATCCAGGCGTTCACCGCAGCAAGCCTTCTAATATGCCAGCTTTCGACTTATCAGCGCCGTACATGACGCCCAACGAATTGGTTCGGCTGGTCTGCGCAGAGACCGGACGCGTTGGCCCGAAGATCCCAGCTCGCGGTTTTCAGACTACGATAAACTCAGGCACAGGATGAGGTCCATGTTGCCTCCCGTTCCCCACGGACTTCATTCAGCGTATCGCGGATACTTCCGCGCTACCGCTCGCGCGTGAGTGACCTTGCCCCAGGGGCTTAATCCAGTGTGAAGTTCGTTCTGGCTCACAACAAGGACCAGAGCATGAAGCGCAGCCGCTTTTCGGAAGAGCAGATCATCGGGATTTTGAAGGAGCATGAGGCCGGCGTGTCGGTCGCCGATCTGTGCCGCAAGCATGGCGTCAGCGACGCCAGCATCTACAAATGGAAGGCGAAGTTCGGTGGAATGGAGGTGTCGGAGGCCAAGCGGCTGAAGACCCTGGAGGACGAGAACACACGGCTGAAGCGCCTTTTCGCCGATGCCATGCTGGACAACGCGGCCTTGAAGGACCTCGTGGGAAAGAAATGGTGACGCCCGCGGCCACGCGGAAAGCTGTCACCGAGGCGCCCACGGGATGAGCGAACGGCGGGCGTGTAAAGCCATCGGCTGCTGCCGCATGACCATGAGATACCAAACGACTCGGGCGGACGAAGCCGGCC
>NZ_FMAE01000058.1 GCF_900094575.1 Bradyrhizobium yuanmingense
GGCCTCATGCTCCTTCAAAATCCCGATGATCTGCTCTTCCGAAAAGCGGCTGCGCTTCATGCTCTGGTCCTTGTTGTGAGCCAGAACGAACTTCAAACTGGATTAAGCCCGGCAAGGTCTCCCCTTCGTTCGTTTGTCCAGTCGTGACTGCGACGTCCAGAATAACGCCGACCTTGTTATCGACGGCAGCGTGCTGCTTGTAAGCGGACTCCAGCCGCCGGTTTCGGGCATTGGTGGCCCATTGTCGCATCCAGATCGGTGGTGCAGATCTTCTTTTGCCGCTTTGCCGGCCCTTCCTCTCAGCCTCGCTTTCATCTTCGCTTTGATTCTCACTCAGCACATCCACCACATGCCTGCTCGGTGAGGCTGTCCCAACTCACGTTGGCGCGGATCAGCGACGCATCGATATGAACCACTTCGGCTTTGCGATCTTGGCCTTCAGACAGGCCTCGACAGTCCGTTTAAAGATCCTACGGAATCGCTCTTATTCCCAGCGCTGGCGGATGCGCGTCAGGCTGGAATGGTGCGGTAGCTACTCGTGCAGGCCATAACCAGCAAACCAGCGAATCGCGATGTTGACCTAAGCCTCCCGCATCAGCCTGCGATCGTGTACATGCCGGTGAGCAGACCCGCCAGCATCAGGCGTACCGCGCCTTCCGGATCCATGCCTGGCCGACCTTCGTTCGCGCAATAGCAGACGGAGACCTCTTTCTTAGCCAAGATAGGTCGAGCACACGATCGACCCGCGGCAGCACGTGCTCATCTGGGACGAGCTGTTTGAGCGAGCCAGTGATGAAGAGCTCCAACCGATCCCGCTCCTTGCGCCCCAGCATCTCGTTTGCTCCGCCGATCGCGAATCGCCGACGAAAACGGAATCAGCCAATTGCAGCTTTCCGACGACCCCGCGTGCACTTCATACGCAACGCGCTGGCGCATGCCGGCAAGAGCGGACGACGCGTCGCCTCCACGTTCATCGCCACTGCCTGCGCCCAGGACGATGCCGAGGCGGCGCGGGCGCAGTGGCGGCGCGTCGCCGACCAGCTCCGCCCCAAGCTGCCGAAGCTCGCCACCTTCCTCGACGAGTGGCCGATGCCGCCGAACGTGGTGACCACACGCCCTCAGCTACACCACGCCAGGGGAGTACGTCATGCCAAGCTGATGATTGCTTGTGGGTGCAAGTCCCATCCGGCCAAAGCCGAAGCAGGCAAGCCGGGACCGAGTCTTGCGGGCGTCGCGGCAACGCGGGGTTCGAAGTGTAGACAGGAGCCATGCGGGGTGCGGGAATGAGCCTCGAAAGGTGGATGTGCGCGGAGACCTGTGTTCCCTAGTCACGAAGGCAGCATGAGCATCGTCGTTATGCGAGACGATGCCGCTCCGTCGGGGTCGATGGCCGCATCACGCATGGAAGGCAATCATCGGAACATGAGAGGCCCGACCAGCTCCGGAAGGCCGGGCGGAGCGCGCACGCAAGCGCCGCAACAATCGCGGAGCGCTAGCGGCGCATCTGCCGCGGATCGAGGTCGTCGTCGACATCAACGACAAGACCTGTCCGTGCTGCAGGGGCGACCTGCACCAGATCGGCGAGGACAGGAGCGAGCGGCTGGACATGGTGCCGGCCCAGTTCCGCGTTGTCGTCACCCGGCGTCCCAAATACGCCAGTCGCGCTTGCGAGGATGGCGTCCTGCAGGCCGAGGCTCCGGCCCGGCTGATCGAGGGCGGACCGCCGACGGAGGCAACCGTCGCCCAGGTTCTGGTGTCCAAATATGCCGATCATCTGCCGCTCTACCGGCAGGCCCAGATCTATGCCCGACAGGGCATCGCTCTCGATCGATCGACACTGGCGGACTGGGTGGGGCATGCCGCCTTCCATCTGCGCCCGCTGCATGAGCGCCTTCTCACGGTGCTTCGCGCGAGGTCCAAGCCGCTCGCCGACGAGACGACGGTGCCGGTGCTCGATCCCGGTCGAGGGCGCACCAAGACCGGCCAGCTCTGGGCCCATGCCGCCGACGACAGGCCCTGGCGCGGCCCCGATC
Organism: Bradyrhizobium yuanmingense; assembly: GCF_900094575.1. GTDB lineage: Bacteria > Pseudomonadota > Alphaproteobacteria > Rhizobiales > Xanthobacteraceae > Bradyrhizobium > Bradyrhizobium yuanmingense. The sequence goes on from NZ_FMAE01000058.1 coordinate 2,034, forward strand.
CGCCCGGCATCGCCTATGTCTATGCACCCGACCGCAAGGCCGAGCGGCTGTTCAGCCATGTTGCCGGCTTCAAGGGCGTCGTGCAGGTCGATGGCTACAACGCCTACCCAAAGCTTGCCGAACGTGGCGAGGTCGAGCTCGCCTTCTGCTGGGTGCACATGCGGCGCAACTTCTACGAACTCGCGAGAGCCGGCCCCGCGCCGATCGCAAGCGAGGCGCTGAAGCACATTGCAGCATTCTATGCGATCGAGAAGGAGATCCGCGGTCGCAGCGCGGAGGAACGTCGCCTCGTGCGGCAGCAGAAGAGCCGACCACTGGCCGATGCCTTCGAGGTATGGCTGCGCGCTAAGCTGGCTCTCATCAGCCAGAAGATCAAGCTCGCCGAGGCCATCCGCTACGCCCTCTCGCGCTGGCAAGGACTGACGCGCTTCATCGATGACGGCCGCATCGAACTCGACAACAACACCGTCGAACGATCAATCCGTAGCATCAAGCTCAGTCGCAAGAACGCGCTGTTTGCCGGATCCGACGGCGGTGCCGAACACTGGGCTGTCGTCGCGTCCCTGGTCGAGACTTGCAAGCTCAACGACCACGATCCGCTCGCGTATCTCACCGACGTCCTGACCAGGATCGTCAACGGGCATCCCAACCGCGAGATCGACCAGCTACTGCCCTGCGCCTACCGCGCTCAAGCCCTCCAAGCCGTGGCCTGAGAACGACGCTTACGGAAAGGGTGACGATTTCAATCGTCCATTGGCCCAGATCAGCAATGGCATCGAGCAACTTTGGACCACGATAGACACGATCGGCGAAGATGTGACGCAGGTTGGGAACAGGCGACCAATGATCCGCAACAGCGGGACTGCAAATCCGCTTGGGCCTCCACTTTCCGTGGTCTTCACGCTTTGACTGTCGATAACTCCGGCCGTTGGAGTGGGTTTGCGTCCTTGCCGTTCGCGCATGCGCCGGACCAGAGTGTCATTGATCGCGCCCCACAAGCCAGAACCGCGCCACTTATAAAAATGGTACTGAACAGTCGAGCACGGCGGGAAATCCTTCGGCAGCGCTCGCCATTGGTAGCCGCTGGCTCCAATGTAGAGAATCGCATTCATGATCACGCGCAGACTGATCTTGCGGGGACTGGCATCAACGGCTCGATCAATTCCCATTCCGCGTCCGTCATGTCGCTTGCATAACCAAGTCCATCGCGCCGATATTGTGCGCGGGTGATTTCAGTCCAACACATGTTGTTCTCCCTCGGGTCTTCGCAAACACGAAGGAATCACAACGAACTAAATCACTCAACTTTCTTTTTTGGTCAGGCTCTATGGCACAGCTTACGTCGCGGGAGAGATTCGTGGCGCGGCCCTGTGGCTGCATCCCAACGGGCAGCAAGATGAGGAGGCGTTGGATGCAATCATGGTCTATCCCTGCGCCCGGAGATCACGGAGGATATGGCACACTTGCGGCGGAGAATGGCCGAACATCATCCCCACGAGCCACATTGGTATCTGCCACTCATTCCCGTCGGTCCGAACTGGGTCGGAAAAGGGCTTGGTACGTTGCTGACGAAATACGCCCTTCAACGATGCGATGAGGACGGCATTGCTGCCAACCTCGAAAGCTCGAACCCTGAAAACATTCCCTTTTACCAACGTCACGGCTTCAAGGTCGTTGGTGAGATACAACACGGTTCCTCGCCGCCGCTCACGCCAATGTTGCGAACGGCTTCATTCCGACACAGCAAAGCCACGCCGCCTTATCGGCTCCGTCACCCAGATTCAAGCATAGCTCCGCCTCATCCCGTTAGGATTGATTGGCAATAACCTGACATGACCGCGTTCGGTTGAGGACGGCTTATGTTCGAGGCCAGACAACTGAGCACGTGCGGCGGCTCGCCCGGCCTGCGAAGGGGTCAAATCCACTAAGCGTGGGACATTGCCACGGGCGGCTGCATCGATTGCGGTCGCGCTCCAGACAATTTTGATCTAAGGGCCACAGAAAGCGATGAATGGCGAGACGCGTATGGCAACCGAAACCCGATCCGGCCCAACTCAATTCGCGGACCGCGAACCGATCGATGCCAACATTCAGGATGTCCATGGTGCTGCTCCCCTGTTGCAGAATTTGCGAGACCGCGGCTTGAGCACATCTTTGCCGATCGGATCTATCGCGGCAAACAGCTCGTCAAGCACTCTCCCACTGGGGGCCGTGGACGATCGAGATCGTCGAGCGACCGCCCCGCGTCCAAGGCTTCCACTCCCGCCCAGGCGCAGGGCCGTCGAGCGCACCTTTGCACGGCTCGGCAGATGTCCGCGCCTCTGCAAAGACTTCGAAGGTTCCGCCCCCGCCGAGCTCGCTTGGCTGCTCGTCGGCCATCTCAGGCTCCTCACTCGCCGATTGGCCAGTCCTTGAGACGCTATGCTTTTTGAGTGAGGCCCTTCAGGACAGGCGCTCGGCGAATTTCGAACCTCGACCTCGGGGCTGCACCAACTCGTTAACTTTACGGTTCCGCCTTGACGAGTCCCGTAGCTGCGCATATATGTGGTGCCGTCACGGTATTCTATACCCATATATTGTAGAATGGAAGCTAGAAGGGAACCCAATGCGTCGGCAGCGGCCATTGCGATAGCGCCACAGCCGCAGCGACCCGCTAGCCAGGAGATCTGCCGCGACAGAACACATGTCCTCGGGCCGGGTGCCCCGGTGGATCGCTTGCTGCAGGGGACATTTGCCCGGTCTCCTCGCAAATCGTCCGCACGGTCCCGGCCCCAAATATCGCGGGGGTGCCGGTGTCGCCGTCTTACAACTTCGATCAGTATGGTCATCTCATTGAGCTGCCGAGTGTGCGGCAACCCCGGGCGCAGGCAAAGCCTACCAAGCCTGAGCCGTGTCTTGTGCGGCCCCCAGCATCGCCGGCTCCCCTGCCGAAGCCCCTGGCGCCATCGCCCACGCCGTCTGACATCACCCTCGATTGGTCGCGGGACGACCTGGTGACGTCGTTCGGTAAGTTGACGCTGACCGACCGTTATCTGCTTCCCGGCGAAGGCATCCAGGACATGTTCGCCCGAGTGTCTTGCGCCTTCGCGGACGATGTTGCGCATGCCCAACGTCTATATGATGCGATGTCTCGGCTGTGGTTCATGCCGGCCACACCGGTGCTCTCCAACGGCGGGACCACGCGCGGCCTGCCGATCTCCTGCTTCCTCAACTCGGTGTCGGACTCGCTCGAAGGCATCGTCGGCACCTGGAACGAGAACGTCTGGCTTGCTTCCAACGGCGGCGGCATCGGCACCTACTGGGGCAATGTTCGCTCGATCGGCGAGAAGGTGAAGGGCGGCGCCACCTCAGGCATCATCCCGTTCATCCACGTCATGGACGGCCTCACCCTGGCGATCAGCCAGGGCTCGTTGCGGCGCGGCTCGGCGGCGGTCTATCTCGATATCCACCATCCCGAGATCGAGGAGTTCCTCGAGATCCGCAAGGCGTCTGGCGACTTCAACCGCAAGAGCCTCAACCTGCATCACGGCATCAACGTCACCGACGAGTTCATGCGTGCCGTGGGTGCCGGCACCGCAGTCGCTCTGCGCAGCCCGAACACTAACGAGGTTGTCCGCGAGATCGATGCCCGCCAGCTGTGGCAACGCATCCTTGAGAACCGGCTGCAAACCGGCGAGCCTTATCTCTTGTTCATCGACACCGTGAACCGCGCGCTCCCCAAGCACCAGCGCGAGCTCGGCCTCAAGGTCTCGACCTCCAACCTGTGCAGCGAAATTACCCTGCCGACCGGCATCGATCATCGCGGCGAGGAGCGCACAGCGGTGTGCTGCCTGTCGTCGCTCAACCTCGAGACCTGGGACCAGTGGAATAAGGAGCGCCGGCTTCATCGAGGACGTCATGCGCTTCCTAGACAACGTGCTCACCCACTTCATCACGGTGGCGCCGGACGGAATGAAGCGTGCCCGCTACGCCGCCCTGCGCGAGCGCTCCGTTGGCCTCGGCGTCATGGGCTTCCACTCGTTTCTCCAGGCCAAGGGCATTCCAATGGAGGGTGCCTTGGCCAAGTCATTCAATCTGAACATCTTCCGAAAACTTCGTCGCGATGCCGATGCGGCATCCGTGGCGCTCGCTCGCGAGCGTGGCCCGTGCCCGGATGCCCTGGAACGCGGCGTGATGGCGCGCTTCAGCCACAAGATCGCGATCGCGCCGACCGCCTCGATCAGCATCATCTGCGGCGGCACCAGCGCCTGCACCGAGCCGATTCCGGCCAACATCTACATCCACAAGACGCTATCCGGCGCCATCTCGGTGCGCAATCCGCACCTCGCCAAGGTGCTGGCCGCGAAAGGCGCCGACACCTCGGCGACCTGGCAGTCGATCATCGCGCACGAGGGGTCGGTCGCCCATCTCGACGTCCTGTCGGAGCACGAGAAAGCGATCTTTCGCACCGCCTTCGAGATCGACCAGCGCTGGATCGTCGAGCTTGCCGCCGACCGCGCCGCGTT
>NZ_FMAE01000059.1 GCF_900094575.1 Bradyrhizobium yuanmingense
TTGGCGGCGGGCCCTACCATTTTTTTGAAAGGAGCTCGCGAAGGGCGGCCGCATCGAGCATCTGCTCGGCCAGAAGCTTCTTCAGCTTCCCGTTCTCCTCTTCCAAGGCCCTCAGCCGCTTCGCTTCGGAAACGTCCATGCCGCCGAATTTGGCCTTCCAATTGTAGATCGTCGCCTCGGAAACACCGTGCTTGCGAGCCAGGTCGGCTGTCTTCGCCCCAGCCTCATGCTCCTTCAATACCGCGATAATCTGCTCTTCCGTGAACCTTGCTCGCTTCATCTGTCCGTCCTTCTTCGGGCCGGACTCTAACTCCTTCTGGAGGAAATACGCAGTGGCAGGTCATTGTCGCTAAAAGGCACCTTGGCAAAGCGGCGATTGTAATCCTCCGTAAATGCCGGCAGGAACGCGTTACCAGCCTCAAGAGTTGAGATGCCCGCCAAACGCATCTCCTTGACCAGGCGGTCCTGCAGTGTGCCGTTGGCTCGTTCCACGCGCCCCTTGGCCTGCGGGACATTGGCACAAATGATGTCGATGTTGAGCTCGTGCAGCGCGCGACCGAACTGCGTCATCCCGTCGCCGCCGGTCGCGCCGACCTTGTTAACCCGGAACGTTGCGTGCTTGTCCGAGTAGAACGCAATGGGCTTGCCGTAGCGCTTCAGATAGGCGGTCGTCGCCCTGAAGTAGTCAAAGGTCGATTCCGTCTCGACAAATTGCAGATGCATCAATCGACTGGTGGCGTCGTCGATGAAGACGAGCAGGGTGCATTGCGGGCCGCGGTTCTCAAACCACCAGTGTTCGGAGCCGTCGATCTGGACCAACTCGCCAACGCAATCGCGGCGATGCCGCGGCTGGTGCACCGGCTTCGACCGCTGCCGGCGGTCCTTCCAAATCCCGTCCCCCAGCATCCAGCGCCGCACCGTCTCAACGCCGAAATGCAAACCATGCCGCTCCGCCAGCTTCTCTGCAGCAAGCGTCGGACCAAAATCCACGCAGTGAGTCTTGATCAGCGCCAGTGCCTCGCTCCGCACGATCGCCGGATAGGCTCGGTTGCTCGGCTTGCCGCGCTTCTTTGACAGCAGTGCCGCGGGGCCTCCGATCCGATAGGCCTTCAGCAGCCGGAATGCCTGCCGCGATGTTACCCGAAGCAGTTGCGCGGCCTCTCGCACCGTCATCCGTTCCGCCACGACATCCCGCAACACATGCACCCGGTCGATCTCAGCCCGGCTCATCGACAGCACCGTCATCACTCAAAACCCCCAGGCCTCATGCCTTAGACAAGTCCGAGCGTGACATCTCTAATGGGGAGGATGGTGACCTTTCTAATGAGCGTCTACAATCGGCGCTCGCATAACATAGATTATGGAATAAATTACGACTTTCCGAACGCCGAAATTTGCTGGTTAGCTCTTAACCCAGGCTTGCTACGACGCAGCCGCTTGTCTTCGTTGGACGGCGTCGCGTTGGCGTCGACTTCGTTTCCGCATGCGTCGAATTGGAGTTATCGCAGGCATCGGTGACAGAGCCGTGGCTGGCGTCGGCTCTTCGACCGCACGGACATCAGGCAGCTCCGTTGCTTGTTGGGCGGGTGCGGGCCGAGCCTCCATGATCTCGAGAACCACGCGTCCCTTATCAGTGATACGCCAGCCGCCGTTCAACCGCTCGATGAGACCTTGGGAGAAAATGTCCAGGTCTGGCACGCGGGCTGCCAATCGCTTCGTGCGTTCGGCCCAGTCCCGTCCGCTGGTCGCCAGAATCGCCATATCGCGCTTGAGGTCCGCCATGACGGCGAACCCGTCTGGATAGCTGACCAGCACCTTGAGAACCGTCACCTGGAAGTTCACTGCCCCACCCGTACCCGGCTTCCGCGAACTTGCTGCCTCTACATCTTAGGAGCATTCGTGAACCTCTGTCGACTCATCGAGATTCATCCGCTGGTAGCGACCTATGTCGGATATGCACTGTCGGCGAGACGTTCTCTAATACCGTCCCCTGTATCAGGCGCGACGGGCTGACCAAGAAGATGCGCGAGATGCACCCTACCTGGTCGAGATGGAGAATATCGCGGCCAGGCGCGGCATCACCATCAGGGCTCCCCTTCAGGTTGCGCGGATCGGGCCGTTCACGGTGCTTGCCCCGAGCCGCGAGCGCTACATCAAACTGATCCCCGATCTCGACAAGACACCGCAGTCGTACGCGAGCGAGTCCAAGGGGCTTCTCGGCACTCTCTTCAAGGCTGCAGCCGACGTGGCGGAAAAGGTGCTGGAGCGCCTCGATTACGAAACCTTGGACGAAAACCCGCCGGCTACATCTGCATCGAACGAGACCTCTGTGGTGCAGTGGGCTTCCTTCGGTAACGAGCGCGTGCTGCTGACCGACGATGTCGGCCCTGAAGGACTCGCCGAAGCGGCCGACTACGCGAACAGATCAGCTTACTGATCCAGCCGACGTTGGCCCAGATCCCTCACCACGGTAGCCGCCGTAACTTAGCGCCGACGGTGCTCAATCGCTGGCGAGGCCCCTATCCGGCTGAGAGCCGGGGATATGCCGTCGCCTCTGTTGGCAAGAACGAGGATATCTATCCCCGTACCAAGGTCGCCAACGCCTTCACGCGGCGCGGATACGAGGTGACGGCGACCCATAAGGAATGGATCAACTTCGTGCGCGGCTACGACCGCCGGGCTGGCGTTACAAACGCGTACGTTATCCGTTCAAGCCAGATGTGGATGATGAATAGGTTCTTGCCAAAGTTCGACAAGTACACCCTCTACGCCCGTCTCTCCCGGTTGTTATCGCAGCAGCCCCTGCCATCGCGTTGGCCTGGACGGTAGTTGCGAGCAAGGAGGTGAGATGGGTGCAGGACATTGCAGGCACCGCGCTGGCTGTTGCTCGCGGCGGGGCTCGCGAAAGAGCCGTAGAAACAAGTCACCGCTGGCGTCGTGGGACGCCCGGCCGATACTGGGTTCGAGGGGCGGCTTTCGGCCTTCGGGGGTTCGGCCCGCCTCTGGACGGTGGACAAGCCCGGAGCCATCGCACCCTCGCGTTGAAATGTTGCAATGCGCTGGTAGCGTGATTCAAGTGATTCGGCTTCAGGGACCATAATGTCGCCAAGCACGACGCCGCGATCGACAGCCATTGATCTTCAGCCGGCGGTTGTGCATTGTGTTCCGTACGTCCTCGCGCCACCCCTGATCTCCAAGCTCCGATTCACGCAGTCCCTTTTCATGACGTCTGTAATTCAACGCCAGCCCGGCCCCTCCGCGGTGCCCGTACACGTCCTTATCGTGATGGTCGGAGACTATTTGGTCAGGTCGACCAATCTGCCCGGCTCAGGAGCACTCGCTCAGGCCGTCGTGAACTTCTGGCGTACTCTGCCGAGCAGTAGCTATCCGCAGTCTCAGGCGCTGGCCTCCGTCGAGGTGCTGGCATCGGATCCTGCCGGTGCCGTCATGATCGTCGGCGACAGCGGCGGCGCAGTCGGCGTAGACCGTCCCAACTATTCGACCGTCAGAGCAGCGCTTCTCAATTGGGCCCACCGGGTCAAAAAAGAGGGCGGCGTCGGCTTCCTGCACTGGATCGGCCACGGCGCGGAGCAGCTCAAGGGCGGCAACATCGTCAACCTCTCGTGCGACGGCCCGCGAGACGACGGATTGGGCCAGTCCGGCCTCGACTGGACGCTCACTCTGCACGTCATCAACTGGATCACGGCAGGCCAACCCGTCTATTGCTTCATCGACGCATGCCGCTCGCCGAAGAGGGACGACCTCTTGGACGAAGGGATCGGCGCGCCAAACCTAGCGACGCCGGAGAACGCCTATGTCTTCTATTCATCTGCGAGAGGGCAAGAGGCGTTCTGGGTGGTCACCCCGAAGCAGGCCGCGATAACCGCCGGGTGCCGGGAACATGCCCTCGGCACGAGAGCGTTCATGGAGGCGCTGAAGGGCTTCGGGCCTCGTACGGACGATCCCAAGGCCACTGCGGCGCCGATCGTCGCGGCAGAACTGGTGCAGGCAGCGCACGCTCTCGTCACGCGTTGGGCGCGTCATCAGCAGATTTCGCCGGGTCCCAGCTGCCCCGAGGGGCCGCCGGGCTACAAGACCCGGCCGATCCTGCTGACCAGAGAACCAAAGAGCACCGTGGACGTTCATGCCAAGGGCGTGCCCTCGCCGACGTCCTGTGATGCGCTCTGTGACACTCCCCCACCCGTCGGCTCGGAAACCGCCTCCCCCATTTTTGAGTGCCGACTGGCACGAAAGCCGCATAATTTTCGCTTCAACGGCCTCGGTTGGGACCCTGAGAAACTGTTTTTTCATCCCCATATGGAATTATACAACTAGGAATTTCAATGGCCGAGAAGCAGTTAGTGCTGATGGATGAAGGCCTTCCAGGGGCTCCTCCCCTTTTCGTGACCGCGTTCTCGGAGGACGGAAGGCGCCACGAGGAGCTGCTTGAGAGCGGGCAACCTGCCCCAAAATGGTTCAACTCTGCCCCGTTTGTCCGTGTGCAGGCGCCCAATGGGCTGGTCAAAGACGGGGTCCTTTCCTCCGAAGAGCCGGGCGGCCCGTACGAAAAGTGCCTTTCGCTCCTCGGGGCCAAGCGGGCGTGGGCTCCCGCTGTCCTGGACACCTCTGCCGCCGCCAAAGTGGCAAGTCTCGAGCTTTGGACCAAGGAAGAGGGCGAAGTATCGGACGGCGCCGTCCTAACGCTGCGGAGACCGTCGAGCGGGAGCGGGAAGGCTCTGTTTGCCAACGACGGCCACCTGTTCTGCTACGCGGTCGTGCGCCGCAAAGACAATACGACCGTGCATGTTCAGAACGCTGGAAGGTTCTATCTGGACGTTCTCTCTCGGTGATGGCCCCGAAGCCGTACCGCGAGCGCTTTTGGACACCAGTCTGGCGGCAGCATTCTGGGGCTTCACCGAGCATCAAAATACCGCGGCCGCCGAGCTCGCCGCGAAAAGGCTACTATCGGTCATTTTCCATACTTCTGGAGCGCAGGCCCCTCCGGCTCCCTGGATAGCCGCGGCCGGCCACGCCGTGCTCGCCCACCGAACTCTGCTGCCCGAATACGGTGAGAAGGTCCTCTCGCTTCTCGGCTCGCCCGATGCTCCGACGCCAGACGCCGAATTCCTGAAGGCGGTCGTCGGCATGGCTCTCCTGAGCCTTGGGAAAGGCGATAAGGAGGCCGTCAAGAAAGACGTGCACGCCGCGATCTTGGCCCTGGCCGAGCATCGTGCGACCTACGGCGAGACCGTGCGCTGGCTGGACATCAAGTTCAGCATTCTCCGCGAACTCGCGCTGCGAGAGTTCAAAGAAGATGGCTTGAAGGACAAGCTAAGGGCCGTCTCCAAATGGCTACGAACTTCGTACGCAGGCGGTCAGATCGCCGCATACCTCGGCGAGGCTCCCATAAAAGGTCGTGGCTGGCACAACGTGCTGGCGCAAAAAAAGGATCCATGACCTAGTCCTCGAACACCTCGAGAGCAGGCTGCCGAACCAACCTCCCAAAAGGCCTCGCCCCGAGCTGGTTCATTCGGCAGAGCAGGACATTCCGAAAAAGCCGCCAGCGCCGCGCCAGCGCGCGCTGACGGACAGGGAAAAGAAGATGGCCGATATCCGCGCTATGAGCCCGGACCAAATGGACGATGCGGTCCTGAATCTGAAGAAAGAGCGATTCAATCTACGGTTTCAGCGCGCCACCGGCCAGTTGGAGAACACTTCGCGTATGAAGCAAGCGCGCCGCGAGATCGCCCGCATCAAAACGGTCGCCGCGCAAAAGCGCGCGAAAATGCGGTAGGAACGGATCAGCTGTGAGCGCGGCGGCCAAAACGTAAATAGCGGTCGAAAAGATCAATAAAAACAATGAAGTTCGCTCACGATTGACCACCTTTATGGCCGTTTGTCCGCGGGGTTTCGGTGGTCAATCGGTGGTCAGCTTTCGATCTGCTCCCACTGAAATCATCTCGGCCTATTTGACCAGTCGGGGGTTTGAGTCAGGGGGAGGGCTACGTACGTTCCCGCCGACAGGTTTTCCGCCGAATTTTTGGTGTCGGTGACGTAAATCCCCTCATTGCGGGGTGCCCCTGGCCTTCTCCCCTTGTGGGAGAGTCAATAGCGGAAATAACCTAGCGATATCAGGCGGTCCATATCTGAGTGTATGGCCAGTGTAAAAAAAAAATGGTCGCTCCCCGGTGATGGTGTAGCTCGGTAGAGCAAAGCCGTCCGCACGCGCGCCCTCCCATGGCGCCGTAGCGGGCGGGCGGCTTTGCGGTGGTCACCGGCAGTTCGCCGGTAGGGTCGGGTTGCTGACACCAACCTGATTCGAGGAACCACCGATGACCGATGAGATGATGAACCTCCGCACGCTCGTGGAGAAGACCCCCGATGCGGATCTGCTGCGCGAGATGATCGGCTTTGCTGCCCAGCGCCTGATGGAGCTGGAAGTGGAAGGCCAGACCGGGGCCGCCTACGGCGAGAAGAACCCCGAGCGTCTGGCGCAGCGCAACGGCTACCGCGACCGGACCTGG
>NZ_FMAE01000092.1 GCF_900094575.1 Bradyrhizobium yuanmingense
CGCTTCAGGATGTAGTTGAACGCCTTGGCCAGGTCGTGCCCACGGGACAGCTTGGCGAGCTGCTCCCGCACATAGACCTGAAGGTCCTCGACCAGGAGTGCGGATTCCGACGAAGTCGCCCAGGCGTACCGATATGAAGTCGCCCGTGGATTCCGAGACGATGTCGCCCACCTTTCCGATTTGATCTCGCCCAGCGGCGAGGCGTTCTGGCCGGCTGGTTCTCTGGCATCGGTCAAGCCGCGCGGTCAATCTGGAATCGCGACTTCAACCTTTTTTCTTCTTCTGCGGTTGCTGTGGGCATGTGGGCAACGCGATTGCGTTGTCCAAGCGCAGCGGCATGTCCACAGCGCTCAGGTCTTTCGGGCGGATTGCCGGGTTCGGCGCAGGCTCTCACCGGTGAGGTCGAGCCGATGGGCATTGTGGACGAGGCGATCGAGCACGGCGTCGGCATAGGTGGGATCTCCAATGAGCAGATGCCACTGGTCCACGGGGAGCTGGCTGGTGACGATGGTGGAGCGATGACCGTAGCGATCTTCGAGGATTTGCAGGAGGTCGTGACGGGCGCCGGCATCGAGCGGCTCGAGCCCCCAATCATCGAGGATCAGCAGATCGACACGGCCAAGGCTGCGCAACAGGCGTGGGTGACGACCGTCGCCGCGGGCGAGCGCCAGATCGTCGAACAGGCGCGGGACGCGCTGATAGAGCACGGAGCGATTGTCGCGACAGGCCTTGTGGCCGAGCGCCGAGGCGAGCCAACTCTTGCCGACGCCTGCCGGGCCGCAGATCAGGAGATTGACGTGGTCGTCGATCCAACGGCCCTCGACAAGCTTGGCGAACAGCGGGCGGTCGAGACCGCGCGGGGTGCGATAGTCGATGTCCTCGACGCATGCCTGCTGGCGCAGCTTGGCGTAGCGCAGGCGAGTGGCGAGCCGTTTGTCGTGCCGCAGCGAGGCTTCACGTTCGAGCAGCAGAGCAAGCCATTCGGCGTGACTGAGGCTGCCAGCCTCACCGGCGGCTTCAATGTCGGCGAAGGCCTTGGCCATGCCGTGGAGGCCGAGGGCGTTGAGGCGGTCGAGGGTCGGATGGGTGAGCAAGGGACGTCTCCTAATTGTAGTAGCGCGGTCCGCGGATGTTGGCATGCAGGATCGGCGCATCGTCCGCGGAGCGCTGGTGAGCGGGACGCCGATCGAGATTGTTGGCGAGGATCGACTTGACCGAGCCATAGGTGCGCGCGCCGATGTCGATCGCCCGCGCAGCCGCCGCGTCCAGCCGTTCGCGCCCATAGGAGGCGGCGAGCCTGAGGATGCCGAGGCAGGCGCGGAAGCCTTGTTCGGGGTGCGAGCGCTCGTCGAGAATGAGGTCGCACAATGCGCTGGTTGCCGGCCCGATCGCGGCGGCGTCCTGACGGATACGCCCGATAGTCCAGCCGGCGTAGCGCCGATGGCTGGAGGCCATGTGCTCCGGCACGGTGGTGTGCTTGTGATTGCCACTCATGCGCTGATGCGCGGCAATCCGCTCGCCCTTGTGGAAGATCTCGACGGTGCGGGCGGTGAACCGCACCTCGACCTCGGCACGCGCGAAGCGATGCGGAACGCTGTAATAATGCTTCTCCACCTC
>NZ_FMAE01000060.1 GCF_900094575.1 Bradyrhizobium yuanmingense
GTGAAAGGATCGTCATGCGCCATGGAAATGTCCTCCAGTTCGGCGCGCGCCGCCGTCCGCCGGCGCGGGCTGCGACGGACGGCACGGCGTTGCGGAAGTTGATGAAGTGGGCCGGCGCCGGGCCGGGTGCTGAAATTCGACGCCCGGTGCGAGGCCGGGCTGCCGCGGGGCGGGGAGGCGAGGTCGGTCTAGCCGCGACCGTCGCCGGCAGATGGCGGAACTGCACCGGCAGCTTGGCTGCGATCTCTGCCTCGGTGAGGTCGTCGAGCAGCTTCAGGACTGTGCCACTCTGGCCGGCATAGACGAGTACGGTGCGGCGCCCGCGCAAGGCCAGCGGCCAGCGCTCGCCGGCATAGCCGCGATAATCGTCATGCGTGCTCGACCAGATATGCTCGAGCCGCTCTTCGTGCGTCATCGCGCGTCGGGCCGTGACTCGCGCTCGATGATCGCCGCCTTCAGCCGCTCCGGCGAGAGCCGATCGGAAAGATCGCAATAGCCATGGAACCAGCGCCGCCTTCCGTCGATGGCAAGCGCGAAGAAGATGCTGGTGACGCTGCCCGTCATGAACTCGCGCATCGCGAACATGTCGGCGCGCATGAACAGCGGTGGCAGGATCTCGAGCATGTAGTCGTGCTCCCGCTCGCTAATCTCAAACCACTCACCGGCGGAGAGATGTTGGCCTTCGCCTTCGGCCATCGCGGGGTCACCACGGTGACGGTTGAACAAGCGGTGCATCTCGTGGCGCGTCGCAACGCCTTCGAAGACTTTGCGGATGCTGGGGGAGGTGTGCATGGGCGGCTCCTCTTGGCCTGGCCGGACTGACAGCGCGAGCGATCCGCCTGATCCTTCGTCACTTCAGCCCTTCATCACACCTCCTCGCCGGCCGCATCGCAGGTCCGGCGGGTCAAGGGCCGCGGAACGCGGGCGAAGCCTCACCCTTGACGCGCCGGCCGCGCATGCGGCAGCGCTTCATTCCCGTTCATTTCTTCTCTGTTCGATCTCCTTTTCCTTCGCCCAATGCCGAGGGATCGGAGGCCTACTCATGCGCAGCCCTTGGCGGTGCAGCCACGCGGCCTGCGCGCCGCCCTCGGGAGCCGCATCAGGTGGGCCGTCAGATCCTTAAATCCTCATTCCAGTCGCCGGCACACGGCCGCAATCGGTCGTACGGCGCGCTTGCGTCCGCCGCGATGGCGCGAACACGGTCGGCGTAGATGTCGCCCTGCCGATTGTTGTCGGTCGCCGCGACGAGCCAAGCGTTGGCGCGCTTGGCCAGCAGACGCATGGCGGCATCCGTTGCGGGCGACCAACCGCCGCCGGTGCTGACATAAAGTGTGTCAGCACGCGCGACCTCGATCGTGGCGAGGCTCATCGCATCAATCGCCGCCTCGGTGATGCAGATCCGCTCGGCGTCCTGCAACCCGAAACGAAAAAGCTCCTTACTGCCGTCCGTAGCAAAGCCCCGCCATGCTGGTCCACGTTCCTCCCAGCCTGTGAGTGCACCAGCAGAATCATAATGCGCCGCCCACATGCTGCCTTGAGGGCCCTCTCGCAACCCTTCGCTAGCGACTGCGTCCTTCACGATGTCCGCCGGCAGTCGCCGCTCGCATGTCAGATAGCGCCAAGCTGGGGAGCCGGGGCGCGGCCTGAAGCGATGTCCCCACCGCTTTACAATGGACGCGAGGGTCTTAGGCCTTGCCGGGCGCTGCCACGCAGGTGCAGACGGGACGAAGCCAACCACATCCGCAACACGGTCATATGCCTCGACGAAGCCATCGGCACCGAGATGTTCGGCGAGCGAAAATACGTCCCCTTTCGCCGGCGACAAGGGATCGAACCAGCCGCGGCCCTGGTGGATGACGATGATGATGTTGGCGTCGCGGCGATACTTGATCGCACGCCTGGTACTTTCCTTGAGGTCGACCTTCCAGCCGTTTCTCTCCAGCAGGGCTGCGCAGCCAACCTTCTCGCGGAGATCTTCGATTGCTCTCTTGTTCATTGTTTGCACCGGCGTTCCGCAGACGTCCGGCCCCTTCTTCTGTTGGTCTCGCTTGTTCTTGGCCTTGCGGCACATCTCCGACCGGCCGCGAAGCCTGCCGGGCGCAAGGGCGCGCAGGCAAGCTGTCGAATTTGTCAGATGGCTGGGCGCGGCGAAGCTTCCCTTGCACCCGGCATGGCGCCAGCGGCAGCCGGTCACCCGGCTCAATGAGCCGGACACCAGGGGTCGTATTCATGGTTATGCAGATCTGAGCATAACCATGATTATTGATCCCTGGCAGATTATGAGCAGTTCCGAATGAGGCGCCTGTGAGAACGCAGCCCGACGCGGGATCGGGCTGCGCATAATCACAGCGACTGGAGGAAGGCCATGAGTTGGTCCGGTGGGCGATACCGCGCTGGTGTAGCGGCGATCGGCTGGAGCCGGCTCAATGCCTCCTCCTTCATCTTGAGGTCCGCCTCCATGTAGATATGCGTCGTACTCGGATGCTCGTGGCGGAGCCACAGTGCAATAACTGTGATATCCACGCCCGACTGCAGCAGATGCATCGCTGTCGTATGGCGGATCGTGTGGGGCGAGATCGCCCGTTCGGCAAGAGCAGGAAGCTTGGACGTCGCCTGCGCAACCGCCTGTGCGAGCCGCTGGGTTACGCTCGAGCGTGACAGTTGTTTGCCCGCGCTGCTCGGGAACAGATACCCCTGCGGGCCGGTGTCCGGCAGGTGGCGAAGCCACTGTCGGAGCGTCGTGGCGGTCGCCTTCCAGAGTGGAACGCTTCGTCGCTTTCTTCCCTTCCCATGGAGGTGTGCCACTGGCGAGACGTCCAGCACCACGTCACCGACCCGCAGGCCAATCGCTTCGGATACTCTGGCGCCGGTGTTGTAGAGGAGCATGAACATTGCCTGATCGCGCCGCCCGGCCCATGTCGCGCAGTCCGGTGCCGCGATGAGCGCATCCATTTCGGACCGGGACAGGAAGCCGAGTACGGCCTTGTCGTGACGCTTCTGCGGGACAGCAAGGCTGCGCTCGATGACCGCAAGCGAGGTCAGATCCTCGTGGGCAGCGAACTTCAGGAAGGAACGGATCGCCGACAGGCGCGCGTTACGGCTCCGCACGCTGTTCTTTCGCTCGCCCTCGAGGTGATCTAGGAAGGAGAGGATTAGCGTCGCGTTCAGGCCGGTGAGAGCGAGGTCGGTCGGAGCTTTGCCTATCGCCTTCAGCGAGAAGGCCAGCAGCAGCTTGAACGTGTCACGGTAAGCCGCGAGTGTGCTGGGACTGACCGCTCGCTGCTGGCGAAGATAGGCGACGAAGAAGCGCTGGAGGAGCATCGGGAACGAGGGGATCATGTTAGTCATGACACACCTCCCTGAACTGCGGTGCGAGTGCCTCGAAGCGGCCTCCGGCAAGCGCCATGAGCTCGGGCACAGCCTGCAAGTACCAGTAGGTGTCGCCGAGATTGACGTGGCCGACGTAAGTCGAGAGCGCCAGCATTGCGTTGTCGATGTCTGCACCTTCGGTCTGCCAGAGCATCAGCCGTCGACAGATAAAGGTGTGCCGCAGATCGTGGATACGGACGAACCGGTGGCCCCCGCGCGGCACGATGCCGACGTCTGCCGTCAGTCGGAGCCATGCGCGGCGCACGGCACGGTAGCCCAGAGCCTCGCCACTGCGCTCGTCGAGGAATAACGGCGCGGAATGGTCGATCGGGCCGAGCCTCGCTCGCGTGCGTAGGTAATCTCGCAAAGCCGCTGTCGCGGTCGGGTGCAACGGTACCATGCGTGTCCTCTCGAACTTGGAGTGCTTCACCGTGACCCGGGTTGCAGCCTCATCGAGGCTGCCACACTGGAGACTCAACGCCTCGGAGATGCGGAGGCCCGTAGCGGCGAGCAGGCCAAGTACTGTTGGAAGCGAGGCTGGACCGGCACCGAACACAGGCGGAAGGGCACGCGCGGCTGCAATGATCCTGTCCACTTCGGCCGGCGTGAGTGTGGCGACACCCGGCGCTTCGAACGCCCGAAGGGCGCGCCTTCAGGGGAACGCGGTTCCTGATTCGGCGTCAGCCAGGTGACGCGCGAATGGTCCGAGTACGTTGAGTCGCTGCGCCCAAGTGAAGGGATCGGCATGCATCGCCTGCTCCTTCGCCCAGCGCAGCACAATAGCGGAGGTAAGCGGACCTTCGTGGCCGCTTGCGTCGACGAAGCGAGCGAAAGGCCCGCGTGAGGCTACCCGACCAGTCAAGCACGAATCCGAGTCGGCGGCGCTCGGCGAGGTAGGCCTCGGCGCGCGCGAGCATTGTCACAGGGACGCTCATGCGATCGCTCCCGGCCAGGGCAGCGCGACAGCCGACAGCCGTGCGACATCGACCCGCGCGTAGCCCGCGGAGGTGACGATGCTGCGGTGACGTAGAACGTCAGCGATCTGCTTCATTGGCACGCCGTTGTTGACCAACCGGCTTGCAAGCGTGTGCCGGAGAATGTGAACGCGACTCCGGTCCCAACCGAGCCGAGCGTAGGCGGCGTGGAGTGTCTTCTGCACGACACGTCTACCAACCGGTTCACCGAGGGGCGCGACATGGCGGACGAACACCTCGCGTTGAGGAGTCGCGGGTCGCTCGTTGAGGATATAATCGACGATCGCTTCGCCGGTCGGAGGCGAGAGCGGAAGTATGTCGGATCGCCGAGCCTTACCGGCGGGCACCCTTATGACGCCTTCGTCCCAGCCGATGTCATCAAGGGTCAGCCGGATAACCTCGCTTGAACGCAGGCCAAGATCGGCCAGGCATCGCACGATGGCGTAGCCTCGTCGGCGTGACGGACAAGGCCGGTCAAAGGCCGAGAACAGCTGCTCGACATCGGCTCCCGACAGAGCCTCCGGGAGCTCGGCATCCCGCCAGAATGCGGGGCGCGGCACCGCTTTGTGGAGATGAGCAACGTCGTGGCCGAGCAGTGCGCGATAACGGAGATAGCAGCGGACTGCCCCACCCATGACTCGGATCGTGCTGGTGCTCCATCCGGCGCCACCGAGTACGAAGGCGCGAACGGCATTGGGCGTGAGCGCACCTAACTCGATCGGTCCTGCGCCAAACTGT
This sequence comes from Bradyrhizobium yuanmingense, assembly GCF_900094575.1. Lineage (GTDB taxonomy): Bacteria > Pseudomonadota > Alphaproteobacteria > Rhizobiales > Xanthobacteraceae > Bradyrhizobium > Bradyrhizobium yuanmingense. Next base: position 5,082 of record NZ_FMAE01000060.1, read on the forward strand.
TCCCGGAGCAAACGTCGGACGATGCGGCGACGGTGATCACGCGTGCCCTGCGTCAGTCCCCAAATCTCGTTCATCTTAGCGTCGAACCGGGCGAGTTCCACTTCGATCGCATCGGGCGCTGGTGCCGCGACAATGTTGTGCGCGCGCAGCACGCGGAGCAGGTTGTTAAGCGCCGCCCTGTTGAGGATGAGACCGCGCGGGACCGGATGTCCACACGAACAGGTAGTCAGGTGGTTGATGAGGAAGCTGCCGATCCGAGTCTCGTCGATGTCGCCTGGTCCTGCGCCCTCATTGCGCAACCAGTCGCCAAAGTGAAGAGCTGAGGCGGTATATCGACGGCGACGCTTTGCGCCGTAGCGACCGCGGACAAGGTAGTCGGTGTAGAGGCCCATGATGGGCCAAAGAACATTGTCCGGATCTTCAGTCCTGAGTTGAAGGCGTACAGGTACGGGCATGCTCGATCTCCGTTGTTGGGAGTAGCAGGGCTCCGGATTATGTGCAGTTCAACCGGAATGTGCCGGGCGACAGGCTCGGCACATCAAGGATTTGGCGCAGCCGACAGTCCTTAGCTGTCCATAATCTGCCAGGGATCATAATCATGGACGATGGCGTCCTGGTCGCCGTCATATTCGCTGGAGACCATCACGCCGAACTCGCTCTCAGTCTGGAAAAGAATGAGGCACCATCAGCGTGCGGGCCAGATCGAAGGCGTGGTTCTGAGCGAGGGCGAGATTGTGCGACATTGAAGGCTCCCGTTTTGCGGCGGGGACCATCCCCGCTCGACAGGCGCCGACGTGTTCGGGGGCGGCTGCGGTCACCTCGAAGGCGAAGCCGGAGAGGTCGCACGCTTGCGTAGCGAACCCCTTGTGGGTTGATCGTGGAAGGCCGCACCAGAACCAAGGAAAGCCCATTCGAGAGCGGGATTGGAACTTCACCGGAAGCAAGTGAGCCGAAATGCACATGGTTCAGCCTGCGGATGCAGTCTCTGATTGACTGCGAGAACAGCCGCCGTCGTTTTGTCCGCAGCGAACTCGATTTGGCCGCCTGGCGGTTGCTCCGCAAATTTTCCGCTGCCGTTCGATGTCCTCGCGGCCAAAGGCGTCGCTTGCGTTTCAGGTCCGACGCTTATACGCGGGTTCCGATAGGCTCGGCAGTTGGCTTGTTCGGGGACTCCGGCCGCTTCGCGTCAGGGATGGCAGCCCGTAAGGGGGAAGACCCGCTACGCGGGGGCTTCAGCGTAGCCAACAGCCCGGCCCGCAGGGCGACGCCCG
>NZ_FMAE01000064.1 GCF_900094575.1 Bradyrhizobium yuanmingense
CGGGCCAGCCGTATGGCCAAAGCTGCTGATCTCGTCGAGCAGGCGGTTCACGAGACGCTCGCCTACTATGCCTTTCCGGACATCCATTGGCGGAAGATTCGAACGAACAATCCGCTCGAGCGCATCATGAAGGAGATCCGGCGACGAACCCGTGTCGTCGGCGCCTTCCCCGACGGTCAATCCTGTCTCAACTTAGCGGCGGCCCGGCTGCGGCACATTGCCGGAACGGTGTGGTCGACCAAATGCTACATGAACATGCGACCGCTCTATCAGCCACAACTCTCTGAAACCGGAGCCGTCGCCTGATCAAAAGTGCGAAAGATTCTGGACAGTACCCACGGATCGGATACGTGCGCTTAACGACGAGCTACGTCAACATTTGCTTGGCGGCAACGCCGTCATGACCGCTGGCATCGCTGCGCTTGGATCAGACGCAGTCAGGCGTTTGGTCCGCACCATCTCGGTCTTCGACACTTGACCTCCAGCCGACGCCGCGCTTCCTCTGCCGCCGCCAGCGCCCCCTGATGCTCGCTCCGTCGCGTAGCGCCGCGATGCCGGCAACACGCCTCGTTGTCGAAACCGCCGTCGCCAATCGTAGATCTGCCAGCGCGTTGCTCCGTGCTTGCGCGCCACCTCGGCCACCTGGGCACCGGGTAACAGACTCTCGGCGACGATCCGAGCTCTCTCAGCTTCCGAGCGCACGCGCCGCCCCGACGGTCCTTCCAGAACTTTCAACTGGCTCACCGAACCCGCCGATGGGCCGTCTAAATGGACGTCCTTTTTGCTGTCCAATCCCATCTCAAACCTCCGTCCAACCCGGAGGCTTCTTCGCACAGCTATCCCGATCCCGAACCAAGGGCTCCGGCTAAGCGCTTACTTCTCTCGAGGCAAGCACAAGCACAATTACCCTGTCTATTTGTCCGGCGTCGGGCCCACAGAAACAGCACGCAATCGTCGGCGGCAATATCAGCGACCGGCCTGCTCCAGGAGATCGCCGAGAACGTTCCCGTCGTCCGCTACATGCGACGATGGTCGCGAGACAAGGTGCGCGCGGAATGCGAGTAGCGAGGCTGGAGCGTCATCGTTGTGAATGTGATGAAGCGCGAGGATGTCACGGCGCCGCCGAATGCCGAAGCTCGACATCGTGCAGCACGAGGAGAGCTTTGAGGTCGTGCGGGCCGACGGGTTAAAGCGAGCCTTGGCAAACGGGAGGCGTCTAATAAAGAACCATAACCCGGCAGTAGACCACTCTTGTCTATCGGGGTTGACGCCGTGCCCGCGATTGAAGAACGGACGATTAGACTAACTGCCGGGATATCGAACAGCAGTTGGGATATTTGCCAGAAGTCTCGACAGAGGCGGATCACAAATAGACCCATCGTCACTCAGCGATACCGTCTTGCCAGTCGTTGGCGATTTTTAGGAAGTTGGCCAAGATGGTATGACCATGCTGCGTCAGAATCGATTCGGGGTGAAACTGAACGCCATAAGTCGGTTCAGTGAAGTGGGCGAGCCCCATGATTTCCTCCCTTTCGCTTCGGGCGGTGATGAGAAGCGGGATGGCCTCTGGGCGGGCAGTTCCACTGCAAGCGAATGGTAGCGCCCGGCGTTGAACGGACTCGGCACGCCTTGAAAAACGCCACTTCCATCATGGAGAATCGGAGTAGCCCGCCCATGCAGCGGCTCTTGGGCACGTCGCACCAAACCGCCAAATGCCTCACCAATGCACTGGTGGCCAGGCAGATGCCCAACATCGGGATTTTGCCACTGAGTTCGCGTACGAATGCCAGACAGTTTCCGGCGTCCTCCGGAGCGCATGGTCCGGGGGACAGAACGATAGCAGCAGGCCCGAGTTCCAAAATCCCGCTGACGTCGATCGCGTCGTTTCTAATGACACGAGGCACTTCATCAAGCTCGGCGAGATACCGTGCGACGGTAAATACGAACGAATCGTAATTGTCGATGAGGAGGATCATGGGTCGCTCGAATCGAGTTCCTCGAAGGCCTGCAGGATCCGCTCAGCCTTATCAAGAGTTTCTTGGTATTCCGCTGCTGGATTCGAGAGCGCCGTAATTCCTCCGCCGGCGTGAAACGATGCCCGTCCATTCAAAAACGTCACGGTGCGTATGGCGATGTTGGTGTCCATGAAGTCGTTGAAGCCGAGACAACCGATCGCTCCGCAATACGCGCCGCGCGTCTCCTGCTCGACTTCGGAGATGATCTCCATTGCGCGGAGCTTCGGCGCGCCCGTCACCGAACCGCCCGGGAAGGCGGCCAAGAGAACATCAAGCGCCGTGTTTCCTCTCATCAGTGTTCCGGTAACCGAGGATACCAAGTGGTGCACTCCGGCGTAGCTTTCGAGAGAGACCAGTGAAGGCGTTTTCACGCTGTGTGGGCGACAGACGCGAGACAGATCGTTGCGCAAAAGGTCGACGATCATGATGTTTTCGGCGCGGTCCTTTTCGGAAGCAAGAAGCGCCTTGGCGCTGCGCGAGTCTTGCTCGGGGTCGTTGGCACGTGGCGCGGTCCCCTTGATCGGGCGCGTCTCGACCTCCCGGTTTTCAACCTTCAGGAATCGCTCAGGTGAGCTTGAGGCCAAAGCAAAGTCGCCGTGCTCAAGATAAGCACAGAACGTGGCGGCGTTCCGGTGGCGTAGTTTCAAATAGAAGGCCCAGGGATCATAGCCAAATGGAAGATCGGAGATGAGGCGCTGGGCCACATTCGCCTGGAATATATCTCCTTCCAGGATGTAATGTATGACACGCGCGACAGCAGTTTCGTAACTATTTTGTTCAAAGTTCGAGCTCCAGCGTGAGCGCGGGATTGGTGGCGCGGGACCTCGAGCCCGCGAAACATCAAGGGCGAGGCGAGCTTCGATAAGCGCGGCTCGCTCCCGTGCGCGTGCCAAGCGGCTACTTAAATCTTTCTCCGGGTACCCAGACGAGATGATCCAAGCCCGATTTTCGATTTGGTCAAAAGCCACAACAACGTCATAGAATCCGAGCATGATCTCGGGCACCGGCCCCACCCCGGCAGCCGCCGGACGGGGCACGCGCTCAATGAGTTGTCCCATTTCGTAGCTAAAGAACCCAATTGAACCCGTTTGGAATGGCGGCAGGCCATTGTGGCTCTGGTGCGAGAAACGGCGCATCAGCTGCGCCAACTCGTAAAGTGGATCTTTGCCTGTGTGTTCGCCGTTCCAATATGACTTGCCGTGCTCGACCACCAGGCGACCGAACGGTGCTACCGTCACATAGGAATAGCGTCCAAGGGTCGAGTGGCGCATCGCGCTGTCAAGGAAGGCCAGCTCGCCAAGTGGACGCAGGCGAGCGGCCGCTATATGCGGTTCGAGCCACGCAATCTCGCGCACGTGCATAGGCCCACGCGTGAGGTTTTCTCCTTTTTCCGTCGCATCGCACATCAGAAGACGCCATTGCCCTCCATCGCAGAGAACAGCGCACGCATATTATCCTTATCGAAGCCCCGGTTCGACACGCGCGTAACAAATTCCAACTGCATTCCACTGTTCGTATCGCGGCGGGTGAAGGACTGATTCAGGCCAGGTCCTTCGATGATACCTGTTAACAAATCGGCTCCTCTCTCCTTTGCGTCCGCAAGCACTTCCTCCTGATTGTCGACTTCGATCGCCAAATGCTGGATACCAGGCCCGTATGCATCGATATACTGGCTCACATTAGATTTTGCTGAGGTGCCCTGACACAGAACGAACGTGACACCGCCTGCTCGCATCGTCGCAGTTTTCATCCCGCTTACGAGACCTTCGATGTCGGCACGGTCGATCAACTCAAAGCCGTACTGACTTCTGAACAGACCAATCGCGGCCTCTAGATCGCGAACAGCTATCGCGACATGATCGATGCGGGAAGCGTTTCGCGCGAGAAGGCTGGCGACAGGCGCATCATTTGCGCCGACAACGCGCCTCCTTTCCAAGCTACACGCCTCTTCAATGATCAGATTGTAAAGGCGGCGAACGAACCTAGCGTCAAGGCCGCTCTTGACCGCGAACGTCGCAACACGCGCATGGACGGCCTCAACGCGGGCGGGCTGCATAATGCTAATGCCGTGCTTTCGCTTGTGCTCCGCAATTCGCTCACAAATGGCAAAGCGCTCACTTAAAGCGCGCATCAACTCGTCATCAAAGTTATCGAGCCGCGCGCGCAGGCGATCGAGATCGGCATCATGGATATCCTGTCCGTCCATTTGTTCCTCCGGTGAAGCGCATTGCCCATCCCTAAACACATCATATTGGCAGCCGTCCGCGCTTGTGCATGCCCCACGCGAAGAGCCGGGCCGGGATGAGTCGTCGTCTGCGTCGAGAGGGACGCTCTGAAAATGCCAGCGATTGTAAGTTAGGCCCCGACTGGCTGAACAAAAGTTGGGACCGCAGCTGGAACGAGATTTTCCTGAGTGCCGTAGGTGTGGCAACACGAGCAGCGCTCGGAGTGTGATTGTGGTAGTCGTATTCCCCTGTTCCTACTGGCGAGATACTAATCCCGCTGTGCTCACACGGGCTCATGTTCGTCCACGCTCAGGACGCGAAGAGAACCATGCAAGCGACGTGCCCAACTGAAAGCTGCTGATTTCAGCCGCTTTGTCGACCTGAGCGAAGCGTCAACTTGTCGGCAGTGTCTCAAACCCGACGCCGACGCGTCTACTCTCAAACGATGGCTTGTCGGCGGGCACCGAAGCCTCGCGCTTGCTCTCGGCCGCAGCCGATTTTCCGCAACCTTGACCGAAATATGCGAACTGTTCGAGCGGCCTTCGGGCTGAGATGAGCAGAAGCTCAACATTCCTGTCGCATCGGAAGCAGCAAGTGACGGTCGCTTCGGACGTGGTACTCTGACAGGCCTAGGTAGGCCAGTCAGCCGACGCGCAGATTGTCGCAGCGGTTTTGCTCGGACGGTGTCTGCCGCGAAGAGGACTCCACAAATGAACTAGCAAGGTTCGCGCCGCTCAAGCCTGAAATCTCAAACGCCATCAGAGAAACAGGCTCCCGCTCAATCGTTTCGAGAATTGTTCACGGGCAACGGTCTACCCGTGGCACTCGTCAGCCAAAGAAGGACCGCCCTCGATAGACAATCGGTCGGATGTAATAGGTCCGCCGCAGTTCCCGTTCGAGCAACTCGCCCGACTTTTCGTCCACGGGATGGCCATGCTGGTCCGTTGGCGCCGTAATCAGGCGATTGAGATGAGCCTCGATTTCATGAAGAATAGCAATGATTTGCGTTCCACTGGGTAACGAGTCGTCCGTTAAGAAGCGAATTGAGCGGGGCGGGACGGCCGAACGTGCGCCATAGCTGGAGCAGGATGAGGCACAAGAGTTCTCTGAGCCAGGCGAGGATGCGGCGGAAGTTGTGGCCGACGGCTGAGAGGATGACGTTAGCCGCATCGCCGGCGCGGCCTTTGAGGTAGCAGCGGCCGAGGTGACCATCGGCCTTCAGGTGTCCGATGATGGGTTCGATGGCGGAGCGGCGGCGCAGCTCGCGCTTGATGACACCGAAGACGCCGCGCTTCTGGCCGGAGATGAAGATCCGTCGGGGATTTTGTGCGTCGTGGCCGCGGTATCCCTTGTCGACATAGGCCCGCTCGATCGCGCA
>NZ_FMAE01000063.1 GCF_900094575.1 Bradyrhizobium yuanmingense
TAGTTCATGCGACCAACAGTGCACGGGCTTGGAACGCCACGTCACAGAGCCTGTTGTCCTTTCGGAAATGACCGTTGTGGTCGCACCCCCATTTTCTTGGAGCGTCAGATGAGCAAACGCAAAGCGGCGACAGCGGCAAAGCGCGCCCGCAACCCGAAAATGGCCGCGCGGGCCCAACGGAACAAGCAGGCCATTGTTAGAAGCCCGAAAGACAATTCACTTCACTCTGCTGCGGCAGACTCGGTCGAACCGCCTCCTGAGCTTCATGATGATCCTAAACACCAGGTTCCCATCATTGAGCCTGAGGCGGATGCCTTAGTAGGTGACCGCAGCCAGAGAATGACGGATAGCGATCCAACGAAAGGCTTTGCTCTACCGACAGCAAACATGCAGGCGTATCAAGCGAAGCTTCTTGAGATAGCCGGGGCCAACGCGCAATTCGCTTTTGAATTCAGCCTGAGACTTGCGACGATCAGGTCACCAACTGAATTTTTCGGCGTCATTACGGAGTTTACAAGCAGACGGGTCGATATGTTCGCGCAGCATTCGAGAGAACTGGCGGCATATCCGTTCTTGCGCATCAAGCCGGCCCGAGAAGTTACGGCTCTGCCGGGACGATAACTGCAAGCCGTACCCGCTGCGGCAAAGGATGGACGCAAACGCGGATCAAGCCGGCGCCGGTCACGGTTGCTTGCTTTCGGCTAGGGAGCGCGACTCACAACGAGGGAGCGGAATCAGCGCCGGCCATCTCGGTGCCGATCTTTGTCCTGACCGCAGCTTCTGCGTGAGGGGCCATCAAACCGCAGTCAGCGGCAAGTGCCCTGCCTTGCGACGCCGCGCTTCAGATGAGCCCATCAAATCGGAACACGCCAAGGATGTCGGGCTCGACTTGCTTCCCTGGCAACCCGCGATTTCTGCGCTGTATCCCAAGAGTTAGCGGACCGAGGCTGCTGGCGCGAGTTGAGGACCCTGCCATCTCCGGGACGCGGGCTTCGGAATCAGGTTTGTTCGGGAGATCGGCGGAAGCTGGTGCAAGACGGGCGCCTGCGGGTTTTTGCCAATACTTAGCAGGCGGTGCACGCCTACATCTGATCGCGTCGGCGCTCTCGCAGCCTCTGAAAAACCTTCCCGACATGGCGACGAACGTGTCAATGGCGTCGGCGACGCATCGCGGCGGCCGTCCGATATTCCGGATAACTCCGCCGGTGTGTTTTCTCGCTGAGCCGCCCCTCGAGAAAGGCGCGCGCATAGATGCCGGGCGAACTGTGGCCCTGAACCAGGATCAGATCGCCGCCATGGTTCTCCGAAGCTGCCAGGCGGTTCGAGCGCGACGCGCCCATCCTTGACGAGCAGACGACGTCTGTTCTGCTGGCTTATGCATGGCCGGGAAATGTGCGCGAGCTTCGCAATGCCGCCGACCGTTTCGTGTTGGGTGTGCTCGACGGCAAGACGATCAACAAATCCGGCCTTGGCGGCGCGGACGTCTCGTTGCCTCGCCAGCTCGAGAACATCGAACGATTGATCATCGAGGATGCATTGCGCCGCAAGCAGGGCGACGTCCAGACAACAGCTGCGCTGCTCGGCCTCCCCAAGCAGACCTTGTACGACAAGATCAAGCGTCTTGGGGTGAACGTCGACGGCATCAAGGAAGGTTCGAGTCTCCGCCGGGGATTGTGTTCGAGTACGGACGCCGGGATGACGTGCCGCCGACGTTACCCGCCAGCTTGAAGGCCGCGGGACAGACGCGGCGCCGGACCAGGAAACGCACTCCCTGAGATCCCCACGAACTGCCTCAGGCGACAGATCGAATAAGATAAGACGTAGCCGAGTTCCGGGCACCCCTGACCGAGGTCGCACAATCCGAAGAGGCGATCGGGCTCGTCTGGATCGACTTCAGTGATGAGCCACGTGGCTTGTGCGTCCCGTGCGAAAAATTTCGCCACTGGTACGTGGGTCACCGCCGTTGATTGCGTTCACCAAGAGTTGGACGCGGTCTGCCACCGTGCGGAGATCGACGTTGAACATCAAGCCGCTCCCAGTCAGAGCGTTTGGGTAAATCGACGATTGGATATGTCGCACAATTCATTGGTACAAAGGGCAAATTGGTCGGTCCGGTAAGTCATTGTTTTTGCTACTCTCGATCGGTCGCTCCCTCGGGGGCACCCCGTCGTCTGATCTCGTCCTCGATTTCTTCAAGAAAATCGAGGATCTCGGGAACGTCCATGTCCTCAAGCGCGTCGAGCTTATAACGCTCCACGATCGTCAGTTCAGCCTCTGAAAGAGGTCCGGCCCCATTTTGCATCACCGTCTCCCGGTTTATTGGACGAGCAGGCAGGCGAGACCGACTGATGACGTTCTCATCACCGATAAATGCCTAGGGCCTCGCGGTGACAGGTTTTTGTTAACACCTATGGCGGTACCGAATCTGAGCAAATTTGACCATCTCGCACGAAGCGAATTGGGACAGCCTAGCGCTCGTCCTTGGCGCTGTGATGAAGATTAAAAGCTCTGTCGTACTTGTCGCGGGCTTCGGTACCAACGCTGTATCGGCCAGGCCACCATGAATGTGGTGGATTGTAGTTGTCGTTCTCAGCGTCTGCCTTGGCTTTTTCCTCCAGCTTCTCGGGCGTCCAAAGCGACATTGATCTATCTTTACCCCACATCTTGGGCCTCACTAGTGACTTTACTGCGGCTTATGGCGCCGGCGGCAATTTGAACAAGGTGCCAATCGTCCAACAGCTTCCCGCCAGAATGCCGAATCCATCCCGCATGGTGTGGTCAAAGATGATCGCCCGATCGAGGGCGGCTGGCCCTATCTGTTGTCCTCCCGAATGGGAATCAGGTCTTGGCCGCCGTCTTGGCAATCTCCGTCTCGATGCCGGTGGCGCAAGCCTTGGCGAATGAGTAGTCCATGCTCGTGGACGCCACACTCTTCACGAATTCGCTGACGACGTTTTCTCTGGAATAAGGGCCGGTCGCCTTGAACTTCGCGAGAGCGCCGTCCGCGGCTGTAAACTGAGCGACACACAGCGGTACCAGAACGGACATCCGGCCACTGGTCTCCGCCGAGACCCGCATGACCCTGGCGGACTCCCCGGTGACCCAACCGCCCCAGGCAAATCCAATCGCCATGGTCGCCACCGCGCCGAAAGCAATTCCTTGAAGGAAGCGGGTCCGCGCCTCGCCTTGTAATATTGCAGGAAGCTTCATGATGGTTGCCTTTCGTGAGCGCATGAGGACGTGCACCGGCGCTGCTGACGCACGTTGATAAAATCCAGTTTTATGATTGCGCCTTCCGATGGCACGTGAGCTGCTACTACGACGACGCGCGGCGACTTCGGAAGTCGCTGCTTCCTGGGCAGCTTCAAGGTGAGCATCTGCCAACCTCTAGCCAAACCTTATATCTTCAGATTGATCGTGTAAATGACGTTCCGCGCGACGAGCCTTCTTGGCTTTGCGCTAGTCAGACGAACTGCTTTGCCAGAGCGTCACGGCTACGACGAGGTGAGAGTAATTGGCGTGTCTGAACTCCTCATCCCAACGGATAAGATCGTACGCGACCTTGTGCGGCGTAAAGGCTCGGAAGTTGAAGCCAGCCGAGAGATGCCGCGCGGCGGCACCATCCAGGCCTTCCTTGGTGACGTCCGTCATACGGCGCCCTTCTGCAAATCCGCTTTCGCTGCTGAACGCGCTTCCGTTCAAGGCCAGCTCCTCGTTCGGACGACGCTGCGCTTCGTAGCAGGGAACAGCCAGTGAAATCGGGGTTCCCGAGCAAAAAATCGAGGTCTGTCCGCTCCTTGCGAGGCCGAGAAAGTTGTAGCTATTGCAGCTCGGGAGGCGCCCGCTCTTTCGGGCAGAGATGATATCGATCGGTGCGGTGTGCCGTCGCAATGGTCCGGAAGGCGACCGCACTCCGTCGCTCTCTCGCCGTGTTTGAGAACGACGCAAGGAGCTGTGCGATGAGCAGGTGGTCGTGGCAGGGATCCACCGGAACCCTAAGCGGCCGGGTTCATTAGCTCGACACGGACAGAAAAATTGGCCAGATGCCCCGCCCTCGCAGGAGATGACTGGCTCCGGCTCACATGCAGCGGCATCGCCGTTATCACCCTCCAATCAAATGATGTCAGAGATGTCCAGGTCAAAAGCAGTTCTCCAGAAGTCACCAGCGGCGACAGCTGAGCAAGGCCGGACGGTTCGGCTGACGCGCGAGCTTCTCGACCAGGTTGATGCATGGGCGCTCAGCCAGAAGCAGAGGCCTAACCGATCAGAAGCGGTACAACTGCTGGTGAAGACGGCGCTCGAAGGGCTGCGTGATCAGCCTATGCGCGAATCTCCAGAGTCGAATCGTGAGAGCCCTCGGATCCGCGCAAAGGAGCTTGCCTCTGACGCGCTCGACCGGCTGGCCGATACGGGTGCGACATCCGAAGACAGGGCAAGCCGGAAGAGCAGGCTGATGAAAGGTCCCGAAGAATTTCGCAAGGTCCGGCGGGACAGATCGAACAGTTGAGGCTGATCGTGTGACAGGACGACAGCCGCATCGATGTCCGAGTCTTCAGGCAAGCACCGATTGGCGGGACTAATATGTGTTTAATTTCTGGAGCGCTCCATGAATCGGTATTTCTTTGACATCCAAAGTGGTCGCGATTTCTTTGCAGACGAGGAAGGTCTACCCCTTCCCAATCTGAAAGCCGCCGAAGTCAAAGCAATGCAAACCTTGACTGGAATCGCCCAGGAATCCGTCTTCCCAAGCAAGCGGGCGGATTTGGCAGTGGAAGTGCGCTCGAGCACCGAACAGCTGTTCTGCGTTTCGATAGTCCATCGGAACTCGAGCACCAAGCATTGAAGCCGGTTCCCCTAGGCCAATATGGTGGTGCTAGCTTGCATCCGCTACAGATCGACGCAGAGGTGCGCCGGGTCCTGCCCGCGACGTGAGTGGAACGATCGCTTTCCGATATCCCCGCGTCCTGCAGGGCAAGTGCAAAACGACCGTTGTACCGCAGGTTCCGCCGCAAAGTTGCGCGGTTCTCCCCGCTGGCGGAGCCAGTTGTGACAGCTCGGGAGCCAGTGGCTATACTCTAGGCTCGGCGCTTCGGAAGGGCACGGCATTCGCGAGCAGCGGGCTTGTGCCTGCTCGATCTAGGGCTCGCGTCATCTACTTGGGGGCGGCTTTGAATACTTGGGGGCGGCTTTGAGCAATTCCACTGAGCGGCCAAAATACGAACGCCTGGCTGACTTCATTCGACAGAACCAGGCTCCGATCGTGAAGGAATGGACGGAGTTCGCTCGAACTCTGTCACCGGCCAGCGATCGGATGACGAAGTTGGCTCTGGAAGATCATATCTTCGATCTTCTTAGGTTTGTGGCGGACGACCTCGAAACCGCACAAACCCCGCGGGAGCGATTTGATAAATCGCGAGGCGACGGCCCGAAAGATAGCCCCTTTTCTCAAAGCGCGGCTGAGCTCCATGCCGCTCTGCGTCTGGCCGACGGCTTTAACATCGACCAGATGATCTCGGAATATCGGGCGCTTCGCGCAAGCGTCGTCAAGCAGTGGGTTGCTCATCATCGAAGCCTTGCGGACACCGATATTGAGGACTTGACGCGGTTCAATGAAGCGATCGATCAGGCCGTGACGGAGTCGGTGGCCCACTATACCAAGACGATAAATGACT
>NZ_FMAE01000065.1 GCF_900094575.1 Bradyrhizobium yuanmingense
GTGCGTTTGATCCCAATTGGTTCATAATCATAAGCCGGCCAACGGCTGACGCGTCGCTCTATTCGCATCCGAACTGCGTCATGGTGTCGAATTGGAATGCGCCGTCAGGATCATTCTGTGGCTTAACGTACCCCGGACAGTGTCGCATATCTCCTATCTTTACGCAGCGCGATCCGATTGAGCATGATAGTGCTAGTCTGATCGATGGCTGGGTGACGAAGTGGCAGGACAATTTCGCGAGCTTGTCACTGCGAACCGGGGGGTACTATAGCGGCAATACGACCGGCTATAACGACCCCTCAGCAAAAGGTACTTGGGCGCCGAACGGTCTGCACTACATGACCTCGCAGAACGCCTACGGCGATTTCGGCTATGGTGCATTCATCAACCCGAACTACAACTGGCAGGCCATCGACCCGACATTTCCTCCGCTTGGAATGATCGACATCACCGCAAGCGGATTGGTGCTCAAGGGCTCGGATCAATACCCGCTTGTTAGAGCCTCGCTGAACCAGGTGGCCGGGCAGGCGCCGTTCCTGTCGTCGCTAGTCTCGACAACGCAGAGCATGAAGATCGGCGTTCCGTATGCGCGCCGCGTGCGTTTTACGCTCAATTCCGCCGGGGCGTATGACTTCCCTGCCGTGTGGGGACTCGGCGACCGCTATAATGGTGATTTATCTAAACCACACTATGAGGTGGACGATTTCGAGCGTTTCGGTTCCAACTACAACAATAACACGTCTTCTCAGCACACCCACATCCACAACGGAACAAGCATGATCGATGCCGGTGGCAACTACGACACCGGAACGGTCCTGGCGGGTGGTGCAGAGATTGAAACGCTGGTGGTTCATCAGTCAGACTATATCTGGATGTTCACCAATGGTGCTCTCACGTATAAGAACCCCGTGCCGGCCGGGGCGGACGCGACGGACCTTCATCATGTGATCCTGAACATGGCAGTCGGGTTGTCGTGGGAGTCGTACCCTGCGGGGTCGATCGGGAGCCCATCCATCACCATCCGCAGCGTGGAGATCCTGGCGCCGTCATCGAACACGACAGGCATCTTTCCGGCAGCGCCTCCGGTCCCTGTGTTGACTTGGGGTGGAAGCTTCACGGGCGGTGCAATCCCGGCCTCGACGCCAAACGGAACCGTGGTGGCCACGCTAAGCGGCGCCGCTGGCGGCTACTCTGTGCTCGGTACGACAAAGCTTGCGGTCAGCGGGACCAGCCTGGTGACCGTTGGCGCGCTCTCGGCCGGCACGATTAACTTTTACATTCGAGGGACCGACGCAAGCGGTAATCCTGGCATCGCGCCGAAATTGACGGCGACGATTTCTTAGCCGATTCCCGTCGCCCTCATGGGCAGTCGGTCAGCGCATCGGCTGGCTTAACAGGGGGTGAGTACATAGAAGACCAAACGGCGACGATAAAGAGCAGCGTAATGCTCGTTACGGAACCCGCGAAAAAAGCGCACGCGAGCCAAATATAAAAAGACATCGAAAATGTCCCTTCAATTTAAAACGTTTTGAAGCGAAGATCGTATCGGAACTCAGTTCGCGGATAATTTCAAGTACAACCTTCGGTTATGCCACCCCACACTCAGGGGAAGAGACAGGCTAGTCGCAGTGATAGCTCGACCGGCTGACTTCGGCGCGTAGCCTGCGGTTCTCTTCCTCCAGCCGCTTGGCCTTCTCCTCGGCCAAAAGGGTGAAGCCGTTGGAGTTCTTGGCAATCGTGACCTGCGCCCGCAGGCTTGCGATCTCCTCGGCCGCATCGCTGAACTTGGCAAGCTCCAGCCTCAGACGACTGATTTCGATGGCGGCGCATTCGCGAAGGTTGACGCGGTCGCCGGCCGTAAGGCCGCATTGCTCAAAGTCCAACAGACGTTCAATGATGTCTCGTTCCGTGGGCGCTCTCATCTGGCTTAAGAGCTAACCGCCACCCACGCGCGCCACATCATGCCGGCGCCATACCCGAACGATACCGCGCCTGCGGCCACCAAGACAGATCCGATCATCCAGTTTCCAAATTCGGCCATGGCTTCACCCGCTATTTAGCTGCGTCAGGCTGATCTAGTCGCGCCAGGGCCTCAACTGCAATCTCCTGAGCGTATTTCGGGACGTTCTTTTCGCCGAGCGACTTGATGCGTCGGAGCGCGGTAACGGCAATATGGCAGCGCGCCGAAAGGCGTTCAATCGACTCGTAAGCTTCATCTAGTTCGGCCATGTGCTCACTGCTCATGTGTGCACGGCAAGCGTGCCGGCTACGGACAGGTAGTTGACGCAGCCGTCAACGATCAGCGGGGCGTACAGAAACTGTCCATTGCGCCGGATCTCAAGTCGGCCGTCACGCTCAGTTGCCTCGCCTCCGCGGTTCTCCACCATCCGTTTTGCCATATGAACCGGCAGCACGGTCATTCCCCACGGGTGGCTCATTGCCGCTCTCCATTCGGATGCGGCAGCCAGCCGTCCGAGTTAAAGAATGGTTCAAGTTCGATCCAGCGATGAACGATGGTATCGTTGAAGTCGAGCAGGTCCGCCAGTCGCTCACCGAGGCCGGGAAGGGACTTCACGCGCCAGCGGTTGCTCTCTGGCGTCCAACGGCACAACTCGATTGAGGCCATGCTAGAGGCTGTCCAGAGAATAAACCAGCGGCCATCTCGTGGCGCCGTCTTGATCGGCTTCCACTCGACCTTGATGTCGCGTTCGTACATTGGAGGTCCTTCATCTTTCAGGTGAGTCGAAGTAGCTTGCGCCACCACGATGGTCCGGGGCCATTCAGGTAAGCCTTGCGCTCGTCAACCATCCGGCGGAAGTGCTCCTCTTTCAACTCGGCAATTGCCTTCTGTTCGATCTCATCGGAGTCGAACCAGAAGCCGATGGGCGGCTGTTCTCTCATCTTCAATCTCTTGTCATGTTGGACAGCCTACCGCGACCCACTCGCGGTAAGCCTTTTTGCCGTGCTTCAGGATGTAGGCACTGTGAGCCATCGGGAGCGGCTTCTTGCTGATGGACTGAAGGTGGCGCTGATAGCGCGTAAGAGTCCACCACATCGGGTTTGCTGCCATATAGGCAGCCCACTCGTCCGGCATCATGTCGCCCTTAATGCTATTGCAGCGCAGGCAGGCCGGGACACGGTTTTCCTTCGTATCCAAGCCGCCACGGCCAAGGGGCACGACATGGTCATCCGTCCGCGTCAGCGGATCGTTGAGCCGCACCAGTCGCGCCGGCCGGGTCTCGCGTTTGCAATAGGTGCACTGCATGACTCAGTCTTCCAATGTACGTCAGGCTGTTGGCCGCTTCAACGCGGCTTCGCAGCGTTTGCATTTCTTCCACGTCCCGACGTCACGCAGCGCTGCCACTTTGACCGACCACACGCCGCACGCCGCATCGGCCCACGATAGTTCGTCGCGGACGTAGTAGTGGGCGCTACCCCACTTTCCAATCCGAACCGCCCATCCGCTTTGGAAGCGCTCTATTGGCCCGCCTGACATCATTTTTGTCTAGCTCCTGAACGTCAGTTTGTTTCTCGCCGTTGGGATCGTGGGTGACGGTTACGAAGGCGATCTTCGCGAATCCGCCACGGTTGTCGGACGCGGCCCTGAACATATCCTCAATGCTCTCGTCGTCGGCCCAGGACGGAACAGGGAGGCGCGCGTAGCGCTCTAACCATGCGACCATGGCGCCCCTCGGGGTTGGAGAAATGGTGCCATAGGCGATGCGCGTATCGCGCTCGATGCAGGCATATGCTCCGCTGCTGATCATTTGCTTCTTCGCTCCAATCTCCGTTTAAAGGCAGAACTCCCCTTGAGGAGTTCCGAGCGCAAATTGCCCTTGGCACATGCGCGGTCTCTCACTTCCTATATGTGCGGCTGTCTGCTCAACAATGGGTGTGCGAGGGAAGAAGTACGCAGCCACCTTCACATCTGGAAGTGTCCACGCATCGAGAGCAGCACCCCCTGGTGGGCTCAGCGGCTTTGCCTGCCTCGTAGCGGCCAAGACTTTTCCCAACCTGCCTGCCGTGCCCGTAGCCCCAATACCAGCCCATGCCAAAGCTGACGGACGCAGCGATTAGAAATAGGACGTAGGTCATTTCTCTCTCCTTCAAAAATCAGACTAAGACTGATCGGTCATCAGTGCGCCTCACACATTCCAGATGCGAGCTGCTATGTCGCCGGCCAGTAGACTGAGCCATCACGCTCGCGATCTCCAGGCACCCCGCATTTACGGCATTTGACCTCAGTGTCTGACATCGACTCGACTTCCTTCCAATCGTGATCGCAATGATCCCACAGCGGAGAGGGTGGATAGTCCGGATTACGGTGATCTGGCATATGCTCAACTTTCATGTGCGCCAGACTGTTTGCCAGCCGACATATGCCCCGCGAAAGATGCAGCCGAATCCGGCGGCGAACGAAGCCAACATCGCGCCAGGTCCAACCCATTGCCAGAAGGCGAGTAGTGCGATTGGGGCTGCTAGCGTAAAAATAAAGCCGGCACCGAGCCACAGAAACATTGGCGTGAAGTCTTCGTCGCCCGGCATCCTAGTCTCTCTCATTGCCGCTCTCCATCTTGTCCGCGTATCGCCGAGCCAAATCCAGCAGCCCGACATGGGCTGCTGGGATGCTTAGCCGGGCGACCCGTTCTTCAGCCGTACAGACCGTCTGACCTCTAACCTTCATGGTTCGGCGCCTTCGGTAAGGGCATCCAGTGGGTGGGCTGGTCGAGCTCGTACCACTCATAGGAAACATTCTCCCATGAGCCGCGGTCGGCACCTCCAGGAACTATGTGCCGTACCCACCACCAGACGTGCTGCCCGTCCGCCTTAGAGTAGCCGAGGATTCGGCCCTGCTTCGGCGCCGTTTCGATCGGCTTCCACTCGCTCACAGCGCCACCTCCGTCTTGGCGTTCGATATATTTAGATATCATCCGACGTGCTGGCATCGGACCGTCGTAGGGCGGTGCTTTCACAGCGCCACCTCCGTCTTGGCGGCCACCCGGACGCGGGGGCGGAGGATGGCGTCCTGACGGGCCTTGAAGGCGGGCGTCGAGCCTTCCCGTTCCATGCCCATACGGAGGGCGAGCTGCATGCGCCGGGTCTCGTTGTGCTCGCGACGGAGGGCGCAGTCGAGCCGGTAGTGCAGGCCGCCAGAAGGTGCGGGTGCCTGCGAAAATTCTCGATTGGCTTCAAAGGTAGTCATTCGCCCTCACTTTCTGGTAAGTGATTGGGCGGTAAGGAGGATTTTACTTCTGCCTCCCCCACCAGCC
>NZ_FMAE01000066.1 GCF_900094575.1 Bradyrhizobium yuanmingense
TTGTTGCGGGAGTTATCGCCCGTAACATATCTCTTTCGCCCGTGAACATGTGCAAGGGAGTTGATGCAGAACGTTGCATGATACAGGAGCACGGTGCTCCAGAAGAATCCGACCACGAGTCCTGACCATCCCGCAATGAGGAAGCAAAGACCTGCCGTCACGATCGCAGGCAAAAGCTCGAATTTGTGCAGCCACATCAACTCAGGATACGACGCAAAGTCCGAAATCTTCGTCAAATCGGTCGCATCGTGCTGCCGATCGAAAATCCAGCTGACGTGGCTGTAAACGAAGCCATTTTGGCTTGGCGAATGCACGTCTTTCTCCGTATCGGAGTAAAGATGGTGATGTCGATGTTTCGCAGCCCACCAAAGGACGCTTTTCTGGGAGCTGCTTTGGGCGAGGAACGCGAGAGTGAATTGAAACGCCCGGCTCGTCGAGTAGGCCCGATGCGAGAAGTACCGGTGATACCCAGCAGTGATCGCGAACATGCGTAACCAGTATAGGACGACGCAAAGCGCAACCGCTGGCCACGAGACGCCCGACCATGTCGCCATGAGGCAACCGGCGTGGATCAGCAGAAACGGGAGGACCTGCGGGTAGATGATGTCGTGTTCCTGATCCGTATGAGTATGGGTAGACACTCTGACGACCTCGGCGGTTTGGCGTGGGGGCCCGTCCCGTTAGGACGGCTCGCGCGCTGTGGCGGCATTTTCTTTGGGCACGAAAACAACCGCGCGGCAGGAAAACGTGTCGCGGCTTGCGAAGCCATAGGTCCTGCCGGTACGTCCGTGGTCAAAGCAGCATCTGCAAAGTGGCGGTGGCGAGGAAGAGCCCGCACTTCCGCTTGCAATTCCGATCAGTTGGTCGGACCGCTCGCCGCACATGAGACCATGTCAAAGGCACATCGAGCGGACCGGCCAACTGGCAGCCCCCGGCCGGGTCAAGTAGACACATCGTCCGCCGCGGACAGAGCCAACGTAAAATAGGTGCGGCCCGCCTCGGGCGAGGGATAGCCATTGACGAGAAGCTTCCAGGACTTGATTTCCCATATGTCGCCCGGCTTCGACTCTCGGAGGACTTCACCCGCCAGCTTTACAGCCTCTTCCTTTGCGGCATAGAGGTCGGCAAGCTCGGTGCCGTGGTGATCGAGACCAGCCTTGCCGTCCAGAATGTGAAAATGGTAGCGCGGCATGGGCGCTCCTTCATTTTGGCGGGGAGCGCGTGGCATCTCTCAGTCCCCGGATCGCCTGACGGTCCCGGCGGATAGGCAACAATACGCATCATGCCGCTCGGTTCCTAAGAAACGCGGCTCACGGAACCCGGACCTTGGATGCAAAAAGGCACAGACTCAGTGGCATCACAGTGCTAAAGCTTGGGAACCGCAAATCAAAAGCTCATTGACGTGTCTGCGATCAATGCGAGGAATACTCACCCGCTGATCCGCAAGCTGGAAACTGTCTTCCCGCTTTCTGACGAAGAGCGGAAGGCGATACTGGCGCTCCCGATCGATCAGAGGGTGATCGAGGCCCATCAGGACATCGTACGCGAGGGGGATCGCCCGAGCCGATCTTTCGTCATTGACGATGGCGTGGCTTGCGCCTTCAAAATGACAGGCGAGGGCAAGCGCCAGATCCTCGCATTTCACATCACGGGCGACATGCCGGACCTTCAGAGCCTGCACCTGCAGACGCTGGACATCAGCATCGGAACGATCACGGCTTGCAAGGTCGGCTTCATTCAGCACGAGGATCTGCAGCGCCTGTGCGAACGCCAAGCCCGCGTCGCGGCGGCCCTCTGGCGTGAAACACTTATCTATGCGGCGATGTTCCGCGAATGGATCACCAATATCGGACGACGGCAGGCGCTAGGCCGGGCAGCGCATTTTATGTGCGAATATATCGTCCGTGCGCGAGCCATGGGTCTTGTGGAAGATTACTCATGTGAACTGCCGATCACGCAGGAAGAGCTTTCCGATGCCATGGGCCTTTCGATTGTTCACGTCAACCGCGTGCTCCAGGAGCTGCGCAAGCTGGGTTTAATCAACCTCGAAAGCAGGCACTTGACCGTGCTTGATTGGCCCCGGCTCCAGGAAGTTGGAGACTTCGACGCGGGATATCTCCACCTGCCGAAGACGGCCACGTAGCGTTACGCCCCTTCGTCAAACGGCGGCGCGGACGGATGAACAGAGGGCCGCCCATGAACCTCTTCGACCATCTGCCATCCCAGAGACAGCTCTAGGGCAGGTTGGAATTCTGCACTCATTGAAGAATGCGGCAGCCGGAGAGTCATCGTTCGTCTCATCTGCGCCACCGATTAGCTGACAGCCGGACGCCCGAGGGAACAAAGGGGTGAGGAGGCGGCTTGAGTTGGGCGGCAGAACCAGGAGACTGGGAGCCGCGAAGAAAAGCCGTTCGGTGTAACGCCCGAGCGGCTTTTGTTTGGCGCATCTCTTGTGAAGTCGCTTGGCTGCCGCAATCGAGAAATCCGATCCCAACCACGACCAGGGAACACTTCGCCCCCAGTCGGTTTAGTTCCGAGCAGCATTTTGCGATGCGGTTCTTTAACACTCACGCGAATCGGATTTGGCATGGCCTCCGTCACAGTAGGGCTGAACAGATACTTCACATTGATCGAGCGTTCAGTGCCCACGAAAGTCGGGACCTTCATTCGCTGGCTGCGGGAGCCATCCAAACTCTGGATCCGGATCATCGTTGCGGGGGGACTCATTCTCGGGGGCATCTTCAGCTTCTTGCCCCTCTTCGGCCTCTGGATGCTCCCCCTTGGACTTCTTCTCATCGCGCAGGACATGCCGATCCTGCAAAAACCTCTCCTCGCCATGTTGCGTTGGATCGAGATGAAATGGAAGCGGCTCAGGCGACGTTTCAGAACGAGGCGGCGGCCAATTGTGGCGAAGCAACCGGAATGACGCGACCGCTCCGCCCGCGGCGGCGGGGCATTCTCCGTATTTGGAACGTTGTGGTTAAGCCGGGCTTGGTCCGGCAGGAGGTCACCATGACCAAGACATCAGACCACGGCATCATGCGCGTACGCGGAGAAGATCAGCCGGCAGACAAGGAGCGGGCGCAACTGGCTCAAAAGATTGAGCTCGGCCACACACCGCCCGTGATCAAGGAAGAGGCGAACGACCGGGACTGAACGCAATGATCGTGAGCCGGCGCGCGGGGCCTGCCAGCAGGATCCGCGCGCAACATCATGCTGCTTTCTGATGCTGCTCGAACGCAGCGATGGCCCGATTCGAAAGCATCAGGGTGCGGCTCTCTCCCTTGAGAATTTGCGTTTTGATACTTTGAAGTAGGATCTCGGCCGCCTGCTGAGGATCGGCGATCCCACCTGAGCGGTCCAGGAAGTCCCAGGCTATCTGAAGCGAGTTTTCAATGAGAACTGGAAGTGGCTCGGTCATGCGGGAGGAACGCCCCGGACGACCTCCCGTTCCTTCATTCTGGAGCCGGTAATCCCGGTGTGGACAGCCATTCGCTGATTTGGGCCCCGGTCTCCGCCTGCCGAGCTTTGCGGATTGTTTGGTCCCGCTCGATACCTGGCGGAAGCGACTTTGCCTTTTGACGAAGGGCTCGCCCATGCTCGGCAAGGCGTTCTTCAAAGGAGGTGGTTTGCTTCAGACGGCGTCGCTGCATAGCGTGCTCCTTTTCCCAGGGAAGAAGGCGGGAGCGCGACAGCGTTCTCATCACCGACAGATGCCGAGGGCCGCGCGGTGACAGATAAAGCGTATCAGTTCGCCGTCCGACACGCTGGTCAGTATTGATCAGGCCGTGAAGGCGACAGGGACACCGCCACCCTGCAAGAATGCGCGACTCCAGCACCAAACCCGAAAGCCTTTGGTCGTCGGATCATTGAAGACAAAGACCGCCCGTACCCCGTCGCAATGGGCTAGAAATGCTCTTCACGCTCAGGCCGCAAGCTCTCGAAGCGTTGAGATGATGGCCTCTGACGGGTACGGCTTGCTGAAGAATCTCGTCCCCTTGGGCAGATCGGAATCCTTGACGAGATGCCCCGAGACGATCAGCAGCTTGATCGGTGGCCATCTTTCGCGGACCGCTACGGCGAGCCGAACGCCATCCATCGAACCCGGCATCCTGACGTCTGTGAAGACAACGCAGACATCCTTTCGGGCCTCAAGTATCCTGATGGCTTCATCCGCGTTGCCGGCGAGAATCGGATGCAGTCCCGCGTCCTCGACGATGTCGCTTGCCATCAAAAGGAGCATCGGTTCATCCTCGACGACCAAGACGCAACTGCCACGAGGAGAGCTTTGCTCTGCCATATCGGTCCTTTCTCATGCAGGAAATGTCAGCGGCCGGGACATACCCGCAGTCACGCCGTTAAACCCCCGCAGCAGCCGACGTTCCGAATAATTCGCATCCTTTTCTGACCAATCTCTGCACGGACACAGGCGGCTGACGGTTGGCGCGGGTTTCGCCAGGCGGCCGATGCGCCGCCGCGACTTACGTCGAGTGACCATGGAGCCAGGCGATGTGCGTCTAGCGGACTCTCGCTCAATACCGAAAGGTGGAGCGCGTCGAACGCCCCATTTTCCACAGGGAGCACTGGTCATTTGCGCGGCAGTCGGATCGAAAAGCACGTGCCTGTTTGCTGGTCGGATTGCACAGAGATCTCTCCACCATGGGCTTCGACGATCAGTTTTGCGATGTAGAGGCCAAGGCCAAGGTGCGTATTGTGCTCCGGCGGGCTTCCGCCATCCTGGCCTCGCGTCCAGGATTCGAAGATAGATTTTTGCGCATCCCGCGGGATTGAGGAGCCGAGATTGTGCACGTTGATGGTCACAGCATCGGGATCGTTACCTGCGACGGTCACTGTGATGGGCGTCGCTACGTCGCCATAATGGACCGCGTTGCCCATCAGGTTGGACAGCACCTGTCCCAGGCGAGCGCGGTCGCAGGAAACCAACGGATCGCCCTTCGTCGCGACCTGAAGTTTCCGATCTGCGTTGACGGCGCGAAACTCATCCGCGATTTCCTGGCACAGAGCCGCAACGTCGTTCTCGGTCTTTGTAACGGGGATTTGAGTGCCGAAGGACGAGCGTGTGAGATCGAGCAGATCGTTCAGAATTCGCGTCGCCCGCCCTGCGGCCAGCTTGATCTCCGAAACAACCCTGGCCTGCTTCGCGTCGGTTGTCCCCGATCGCTCCATCCACTGAGCGCCCATTGAAACGGCGCCGAGAGGATTGCGCAGGTCGTGGCCGAGGACGCCCAGAAACAGGTTGCGCGAGTCATTTATCGTCTTGGTATAGTGGGCCACCGACTCCGTCACGGCCTGATCGATCGCTTCATTGAACCGCGTCAAGTCCTCAATATCGGTGT
>NZ_FMAE01000067.1 GCF_900094575.1 Bradyrhizobium yuanmingense
TTGCCGCCGTAGCTTCGGAACCTTCAGATTGACGTCGCCCGCCTTGGTCTGCAGCGTTCGCTCGTAGCTGCCTGCCCGCGTGTCCTGCCGCGCCGGGCTGCGCTCATACCGCCCAGCACCGCACAGCTGGTCCGCTTCGGCCTCCAGCATCGCGTTCAGTGTCTCTTCCACTGTCCCGCGGACCATCTCGCCCAGGTGATCTCGAATCCGGGCCTCATCAATTTGGATCACCTGACCCATGGCATTCCCATCGTTCATTCAAAGCTCCTTCATTCTAGAAGAAGCCGTCAATCCTGAAAGTGCGAAAGACTCTGTACGTTATCAGGAATTACGATGCCCCGTTTGGCTAGGTCGCTCAGAGGATGTAGGCTACCCTGTTCGTCGCCCGTCTTCGGTTCACCAGATGGTGCTGACGCTGGAACGCGCCGGCCTCATCAGACGGCAGCCAAGGGCGCCTCGCAGCATCGAGGTCCTCATTGATCCGAAACTCCTGCCGGAGCTAATCTGACCGCCGGACCCAACCTGTCAAAATCACTGTGCAGAGCCACTAGCTAAGCCTGTCGCCGAAACATCAGAAATAATCAACATCCCATGGCGGCCTCTGCCATTTCCCCAACCTTGCTTGCTAGACCACACGCCAACGAACTTCGAGTTCACTCCCGCTGAATCCGACTTGCTAGCCATTATGGTGAACTCCGGCATTTTCAATTGCGTTTTGACTGTCAATTCACTGCGATCAGATGCTGCCCGTCCGATCTCGCTGCTTCCTTCGATGCATTCGTGTCACTGCTGGGTGTTGAAACAATGGTCGCGGGTGCAATGGACGAAGCAGGGGCGCTAGAACCGGGAGCATTCGGAAGACTTACAATTCGTCCCTTAAGGAAGATCTCCTCCTTTGACAGCGACCCGTACACAAAGGGTTGCTGTTCGCGCTTCGTCGCAGTCATGACATCATCCCGAACTCGACGAAATAGGAATGAGATTTCTAAACCGGGTGTCTCGATGTGCCGAAGAAGCGCGGTCGTGAATGGGCTATTTCTTCCGTCCCCATCGGTCGTCCCTTCCACCAGAGCCAGCGGATGTTTGTTGCCTTCGCCGTCAACCCCGATCGCGGCGACCAGCACGAGATCGTCGCCGAGATGCAGCCCGTCGATTTGGACCACCAGAAGGTCGAGCGCGGACAGGTCGGCAGCCATGAAGTCGGCCAGCCGCGCCGCCGACAGCGCTACGAACCTCCGCGAGGCCGCCGATTTCGAAACCCCCGATCCGGGCGCTGCCGGCACGTCACCCTCGGCAGCCGGACAGCGCGGCCGAACCGGCGCGTCGACACATTGATCAGTATCAGGTTCATCGCCCGCCGCCGTTTCCCAGCTCGGGATCGTGACCTCGCGGCCGTCCACGCCCCGAACGCTCGGGCGCTCGACCTCGATCTTGCCGCCGTGCAAACCGATCCGTCCCCGCGTTCGGCCCCAACGGTGCGCCCGCCGCTCCGCATCGCGACCGTGGCGCGGCCCGCAGGCCGCCGTCACATCCGCCTCCATCATCGTGCCGAGCGCCTCGATCCCTGCTGCAAGGCAGAACCGATCGAAGCTCGCCCGCACTTCCGCAAACGCTTCGTCCACAGCCCCAGTCGCCGGCCAACCAGCCGGTGTGATATCTCTCGTCATGGCGTTGCTCTCCTTTGTGGAATCAGCACCCCGAGCCTACCGGCTCAAGGTGGGCAACGCCGACCTCCTCAGAAATTCAACAGAACCCGGGACATCCCCATGACCTCCTGTCTCAAGGTGTTGTATTCGGCCAAGAGGATGGTGATCTTGTCTTTAACTTCCATTGATGCCTCCTACCGGCTGTCGTTTAAGGGCAGTAAAACATCCTCCTTTGGCTTGCTAACGTGACGACCTTCGGGTCTGGGTCGAGGAAATGTCGCTCCCTGATTAAAGCTGGTCTGCGCATGCCGCCTTGCCGAACCGATCCTGGGACGACCCCGGAACGGGTCGGCCAAATTTAAGCTTGCCGGGATCAACAGCCGACAAATCATGAGTCACCGTCTCATCTCCCATGGTTGTGATGGTTTGATTCCTGCCGTTTACGCGCGCAAACGCCCGCTCATAAGCGACGGCGCCGAGTCCTTGCTCGCAGTCGATGACCCAGACGGCATCGCGGGCATCGATGTGTCGACCATCGGGTAAGATCGCGCCGCCGAGGTCATACAAGCGAATCGAGGCTGCTCGGTATTTACCGAGCTTCCGGGTACCCTCAGGTGCCACATAAAGCGCGCGGCCAGGACTTTCAATAAAATGCGTCCATCCACTGCGGGCCGCCGAGGTGGCGACACCGAGCAGTTCGCCGTCGCAAACTGCAATAACGAAACGTTCGTACATGCCCTTGTTCGGCGATATAAAGTGCTTGTTCTCGATTCCGTCGAAGGCGGACGACTGATCGCCGGCAGAGTCGGTTGGTATGGTAGGCCCTGCTAGGCTGAGCTGACGCTTCTGACAATCAAGCAGGAGCGACAGGTCGGTCGAAGCCCGTTCCCGCACGGTGATCGCGATGAATACACGGCCCTGCAACGTCTTGGTTGCGCTGGTCGATGGATAATACTCCAAGACTGGTCCATGGTCGTCATAAGCGAAGGGAAAGATCTTGAGCGATGTTGCTTCCGCCTTCTCGGCCTGGACGACGAACGCCAGCAAAGCAATGGCTGCGAGAAGGTGCTTCACACGGCGTTCGTCGATCGCATCCGTGCATGAGTGCAGAGTCCCGTTGACGCCCGCCGGAATGCGTCGGCATTCCCCCGCGACCGACCTTCCCACGCGCTCGCTCAACCTGAATGCGCTCAGCAACATGCCTTCCCTCTCCTGCGGCCGATCATCTGTCCCGGCCCCATCATTTTCACCCTGTAGGTAATAGGAGATTGGCCTGCACGATAATAACGCTCGATCGTAGCGTCAGTTCCCCTACTGGTTGCAAAAGCTGTGACCGTCGCACGGCTCTGCGAGAGTGCACGGTGCGCGCCTGTCCGTTCCTTTTCCAACCCACGCATGCGGCGCAACGAGAAGGATTTCCGAGGTCATCGCGAGCCCGCCGGGATCATGATCCGGCGCAATCCTGGCGCCATCTGCATTCTGAGTGATGCGCGATTATCGTTGCGTTAGCGTCTCACGCGCCGACAGGTTGCTTGATCATTTGGGAGTGAGCCTACAAGCTTTGGCAGGCGACGAACTCAACGACTTAAGGTATCGAGACTTGCGGGCGCGAGCTGCACTTCGCCGCTTCGCCCAGGGGCAAGCGCCGCTCGCTTGACGCTCGCCGAATTGGTCCCCGGTGCGGCGGGCCATCGAGCGAACACGCTCCGAGCAGACCTGCGACCGGACGGGGGGGAAGGAATTTATCATCATTCGACTTCCGGCCGACCCACGCATCGTCGTCGCATCGCCTTGCTCCGGCCACGGCACGAGATTCGCCAGCGCAATCGCTACGATGCTCGCGGATGTGGCACTCGATGCGAAACTGATCGCGCCGAAGGCGTTTCAGCTCGACCGGGCGGCGTCGCCCCGCCTGGCGCCTGAGACGTCAAGTGGCGCCGCTTTCCAACAAGGGGAGAAGATGGCTCCCGCGGGCTAGGCCACAGACACCATAAACTCAGCCGGAGGCAACGTGCATCTCTGCTAATTCGCTCTTCCCTAATTCGGCTTCGTACCACGTTTCACCGCGACTTAGAGCATTCGCCGAGCTGAGTAAATCGGAAAGGGGTAGAGTCGACGACTGGCGCGGTGGCTACAGGTTCCGAGGAGTTGCCGTTGGCCGGCAGCTTTCGCTGAGTGCCGGTGCCTCATTTCGGACCATGGCTCCGTTTCCAGTCGCCGCTCGTCAAACCGGGCATGCGGATTTCCCGCACCCGGCTTTCTCTCGATCCGTCAAGCCTTCGCTCTCGGCATGTCGGCACGCGCTCTGGGGAGGCGATAGAGGCCAAGCGTTTCGTGCAGGTACTCCTGCGAGTAACGCTTGAAGCCTCGCCCACGCGCCCCAGTGCGCTGAACCAACCAATGTCGTAGACGACGATCGACGTATTGCCGAATGAGGTTGTAAGTTTCCACCACTGGGCCTTGGTCGAAGTAGCCGCACCAACCGCGTAGGATACGGTTGATGACAGCCACAGTGTTCTCCGGTGTGTCCGGGTACCACTGACGTGTCGTGCGGTCATGGATCTGTTTGAGCAATCGTCGAACGGCTTTCTTGAAAGGCCTTGTGCCCAGAAAGGCTTGACCTCCTTTTCCATAGAAGCGCCCGATCGTGTACCCGAGGAATGTTACGCTATCCTCCGGGACCCGAGCGAGCCGCGTCTTGGTCTCGTTCACCTCCAACCCAAGCCTGTTCATTAGCGTCTGCATCCGCACCATTGCCGTCTCGGACGAGCCGGGGCGACAGCAGATCACGAAGTCATCCGCGTAATTCACGATATGCGCATCGAGTTGGTCTTGGTGTCCGTGTTTGCGCCAAGCCAGCAGGAACCGACGAAAGTAGAGATTCGCCAACAGCGGGCTCAGAGGTGAGCCTTGTGGAGTTCCTCTTTTCTTCGTACGGGCCACCGCCGTCCTTGTGGTTCGCCGGCCGATCGATTTCCGCTGCGCCCACGACGGGCTTGCGGCGAAGGTACAGGAGATGCTTCGTCTCGATCCGTTCAGCGGCGCAGCCTTCGTGTTCCGATCGAAACGAGCGGACCGGATCAAGATTTTGGTCTGGGATCGAACGGGTCTGGTGTTGGTGCACAAACGCCTCGAAGGTTGCAAGTTCGTTTGGCCAACGATCGCGGACGGAGTGATGCGCATGTCGCCGGCGATGTTCGCTGCCTTGTTCGAAGGGCTGGATTGGAGATTGGTCCGCCCGGAAGAAGCACGGCGCCCGCAGGTGGCGGGATAACTGCGGCAGAATGACTCGGCAGCTATTTTGATCGTGGCACGCGCGGTGGCGATGTGCTCGGATAACGTACAGAGTCTTTCGCACTTTCAGGATTGACGGCTTCTTCTAGAATGAAGGAGCTTTGAATGAACGATGGGAATGCCATGGGTCAGGTGATCCAAATTGATGAGGCCCGGATTCGAGATCACCTGGGCGAGATGGTCCGCGGGACAGTGGAAGAGACACTGAACGCGATGCTGGAGGCCGAAGCGGACCAGCTGTGCGGTGCTGGGCGGTATGAGCGCAGCCCGGCGCGGCAGGACACGCG
>NZ_FMAE01000068.1 GCF_900094575.1 Bradyrhizobium yuanmingense
CTCGATGACGCCCGCGCCAAGATCGCCAACTGGGTCGCCGACTACAATCTCCAGCGTCCCCACTCGTCGCTGAAATACCTGACCCCCGCGGCCTACGCCGCCCACCTCACCGCAACGGACGATCGGCTGCGCAACCCCGACCAGCTCCGCCGATCGTCCGTTGCTCCATCCGCGCCACTTGGCGTACAAAACCCCGAGACTCTAACTGCTGCTGGATGAAAATGCAGTGGCAGGTCAACGGAGCGTCGCAAATCGGTGTTCCGCCGCGGCTGTATAATCAAATCGTTCGTGAGATAATTGGGAACAATGTGAACGGAGCTGAGCGGGCGGCGGCCTCGGCGCGTCTTTTAGCGCTCGTCAACGTCGCGATGGCGGACGCAGGTATCGCTTCTTGGTACTACAAGTACACGTACCAGCTTTGGCGCCCTGTATTAGGAATTAGAGAATACGACGATAGTTATTGGTACAACGGCACCGCGGTTTCTCACGCGCTTCACAAACGGTGCGATCCTTGGTGGATACCCCTAGGCTCCCCAAGAACGAACGAGTCTGGTCGACATAGCTTTACTCCTCCCTTCCCCGCCTATCCTTCGGGGCACGCTACGTTCGGTGCCGCTGCCTTCGAAATAACTCGGCGTTTTTTCGGGGTCGCACCCGGTGCCCAAGACAATCTATTCTTTAACACAATATCGGATGAGTGCGACGGCCGAGCCATTGCCGAAGATGGCTCTTTCAGGGGGCGTCAGCGGCGGCACCACGATTCCTTGCTCCGTGGAATGTTCGACAATGCGGTGAGTCGCGTGTATCTCGGTGTTCACCGGCGCTTTGACGGCATTGGAGACAACGTTACCACTCACCAAGATATCTTGAATGATAACTCGAATATTGGCGGCGTACCCTTGGGACGCGCTCTAGCCCACGATATTTTCAACAATGGCCTTGCAAAGAGCGCTGCAGCGAGAGCGGTAATCACTCCCAAAAATCTCGCTCCGGTACCTTGACGGAAAAGAAGCCAAAGGCCTGGCCTGAGTTCCATCTGTGGTCTCATACCCCTCACGCGTATTTGGATATTTGCGGAGCTATTTGATTTGCCACGCTCCGCCTTTGCTTGGAACTGCGCCGACCTTCATCGCGTTCGGGGGCGGCGGAGCACCCCCACGTCCCTGGAGAGGCACCAAACATCCTTTTCCATCAGCAGATGCTGCATGACTACGTGACCGTCGATGCCTATGGCTGGACGTTGCTCAAGGAATTCGAGCCATGAAGAACTGAAGAGACAAACTGGACTGGTTGTACGACGGGACCCTCACCCCGTTCAAATGCCAACGGCGACACAATCGTCAGCCTGGGACACCAAGCCAACATCTATGGATCGGCGTGCTTCGCTGCGAAGGTCATTGTGTGATACTGCCCAGTGAGGTTGCACCACGACAAAGTCTCGCGTCCCTCGAACTTCAGATTGCATATATATTCGTATCATTCTAACATTGAGGTTCTCTAATATGAGGTCGTTCTTCCTGTAGTTGAATCTCAGCTACGGGCATTTCAGATGAAAGTCTTTGCTACAGTCGGCGCTTTGATCCTGTCTTGTTTAATTGTAGCTGCAGCGGACACGGCCGATGAGCTGTACGCGCAACTCCGGCAAAGACTAGTGCACGGGCGAGTTTGATCTCGCCCGTTTTACGAACAGCTGCTTCTCTTCGAGCCCGCGCTCCTTGAGATATTATTGCCAGCTGGTTTTGACTGTGGGTATGACGGCCAGAGATCGCTTCAATTGCTTATTGTTGTTTCATTGGGAGGAAATATTGGCCCTGGTTGCGATCTCAATTGCGAAATCCACCGACTGCACAAAGGTCTGATAATGCGCTTGTTTGCCCTTCGGTGGCGCGCAGCGCCGCCAACTATCTTTGGAGCGGACGGGCTCACTGACGCCGACCGTCGAACCTCAGATGCACGAAACAGAAATCTCGAGGCCAATCTATTTTCTGTGGGCGAGATCGGAGCTCTCGTGCGCGCTGAAGTGCCTTCCGACCGGGTTCCTGCGCCAGTGGAAGGCGGAATGCCTACTCACGATCCTCCACTTGCGCCGAGGGACGAAGCGGCTTTCCTGCTGCACATCGCCGCCGAAATCGAACACGCTTTGATGGTCCAGTATCTCTACTCAGCCTATTCTCTCAATCCCAACGCCATCGGCCTGTCACCAAGCCAAAGCGCACAAGTCGCAGATTGGAAGCGCACGATTCTGGCGATTGCCAAAGAAGAGATGGCGCATTTCATCTCCGTGCAGAATATCTTGATCAGTCTGGGGCTACCCCTGAATTTCGAGCGGGATAGCTATCCCTTCCGCAGCCAGTTCTATCCATTCGAATTCAAGCTTGAGCCTTTGACAATTCGACGTCGAAAGTCGATCAAAGCTGCGGTGAAAGCGAGCAAGGGAGACGCCGAAAAAATCGCCGCTGCCTTGTTCTCTGCGTCGCTCAACCGCTATATTGCGGCGGAGATGCCAGCTCTCAATCTCATTTCAGATGCGGAAAGGGCTCTCGTTGAGACGCTCACGCACGGAGAGCAGGTCAATCGAGTTGGCAAACTGTACGAGCGTCTGCTCGACTTGTTCGACGCCGGGCCGACAGCCGGCCTTCGCGACAGCGACTTCGATGGCGAGCGCCTGGATGCTCAGGGTTACGATAGCGAGTGGGGTGGCAAGGACCAATCTACTATCTCCTTTCATGCACTGGTCCGCCCGGTCAGAACGCGTGCCGAAGCCCGAGCATTGCTCACCGAGATCGCAGAGCAGGGCGAGGGGCATCAAGAAGGTGCCGTGACCTCGCATTTTCAGCGTTTTCTCACGATATTCAAGCAGTTGGAGCAATTTAGTCCAACGCAGGTTTATCTTCACTCGATAGCGACGAATCCAACTACTTCCGAGCTGGCAACCGAGGCGACTATTATCGCGAATCCGCGCACACGCCGTTGGGCACAGCTCTTGAATTTGCGATATCGACTGTTGCTCGGATACCTGTGGCACTTCCTGAGCCTCGGCGGCGAATTGTTTACAGACGTAGGCGACCGCACGCCTCATGGCTGGCTCGTGATCGCGACTTTCATGGAGATGAGTAATCTCAAGGCGATCAGCGAACTGCTCGTAGGTCTCGATCTAGACGCGCCAGGTGGCCCCAAGGCAGGTCCGACGTTTGAGCTTCCCTACGGGCTTGCACTGCCCGACCGCGAGAAGGACCGGTGGCGCCGCCATATCGATGTGCTGACAACAGCTCGTGCACTTGCCGACCAGCTCCAAAAATCGATTGCGCCAGCAGCGGATAGCGAAGCAGCAATGCTCGTCGCTTTGGCCGAGCGCGACGATAAGTCACTCGCCGATCTCGAAGAATTGCGAAAGGGCAATCATCCCTTGGCCGCGACTGGGTTCGCGAAGGTTCGCCAGATTTTGGATGAGGGCTTGCGCGGTTTCCCGCTTGCTCAACTTGCTCACAGTGAGTTCTGGCGCGTGGATGATGAAACGAAATTGCGAGACGTGGCGGGCTTCCCCCCGCTAAGGCCAGGGGATGGAGCGAATTCAAATATAATCAAGGCGTTGAAGGGAGAGGCGCCATTCGGCGCCGATCTTGGAACACCCGGGGGAGCTCTCCCGGCGCATGCCAGCAGGGCGAGCGCCGATCGATCCTAAGCGTATCCACTACATTGAAACATGGATCAACGGACTCACGCGTGCGCCGGTGCCACGAGAGAACGGGAGCGTGCCGATGGGCAGATACCAGGAGATCATCGAAATCCTCGATACCGCAGTCGGCGGATCCGCGTCCCCAGTCGGCGCCCACGGTGCCTTCTGGCGCAACCAGACAAGAGATCAATTCGTAGCACTCGTGATCTTTGGGCAGAAGTTGCTCATACTCGGAGACGGAGCGGAATCCAATCTTGTGAAGGCACTATTGGGGCGCGCCCCATTCGGCTCGGACATTGGCACGCCGGGAGGAAATTTTCGTCGCATGCCGGCGGGCTGGCCCGCGATCGATCCGGCCAAGGTTGATGTCATAAAGAGATGGATCGACGACGGCTGCCCGCAATAGCGCCAGGAGGAAAGGAGCACACGCCTATGCCCGTCACGGACATCCATGAAATTCGGGTTCTGCCTCCCCTTGCGATAGGACGCTTCGGCGGTTCCGCTGAGCCGATGCACAACTATGACTTGGTCGTTACTGCTGGGAGTGGCTACCGCGAGCTTCGGCCCGCCGAAACGTTGCTGGTCAATCCGGTTACGGGCGAGATCGTCGCAAAGCAGGTACCCTCCAGCCCGGTTCGCTTCAAGGATGGCGCCGGGCGTGTGAAGCCCGTCTGCCCGTTCCTGGAAGTGTGGGGACGATTTGATGATGATCCCGAATTGCGGCCGCTCACGGTGAATGATCTTGCGGACCTTGGGCGCGGGCCCGAGCATATCTCTTGGGACGTCCTCTTTGCTAACCTGAAGATGCTTCGCCGGACCGGTCAGCCCTCCGACCGTGTCGAGGCTCGCATTGCCGGCATCACCGGACATGTACAGCACACTTTCATCGGGCGTTGCGCGAACTTCAAATCCGGAACGTCGGTAGCCTTTGGATCTTGGTTGTGTGCAAACGGATGGTCGGCACGCGGCCGTGGTCGCCAATCACGATAACGTACAGATTCTTTCGCACTTTCAGGATTGACGGCTTCTTCTAGAATGAAGGAGCTTTGAATGAACGATGGGAATGCCATGGGTCAGGTGATCCAAATTGATGAGGCCCGGATTCGAGATCACCTGGGCGAGATGGTCCGCGGGACAGTGGAAGAGACACTGAACGCGATGCTGGAGGCCGAAGCGGACCAGCTGTGCGGTGCTGGGCGGTATGAGCGCAGCCCGGCGCGGCAGGACACGCGGGCAGGCAGCTACGAGCGAACGCTGCAGACCAAGGCGGGCGACGTCAATCTGAAGGTTCCGAAGCTACGGCGGCAAACCTTCGAGACGGCGATTATCG
>NZ_FMAE01000026.1 GCF_900094575.1 Bradyrhizobium yuanmingense
TGGACGCGAGGACTGCAGTAACGCCCGCTGCTGTCTTGATGGACTTGCCGGATTGCGGCCAGGAGGCTGGCATCGGATTTGGTCCGCTCACTGACCGGGCGATCACGCCAGGCGGAATAGCCGGCCGGCGAGACCTCGAGCACGGCACACATCAGCCGCACCGGATAGGCGTCGCGATGGTCTTCGATGAAGCGGAAGCTCATGTCCGGGTTCCGGCGAAGATCGCGATCGACTTTTTTAAAATGTCGCGCTCCATGCGCAGCGTTCGTTCTCCTGGCGCAGACGGGCGATCTCCGAAGCCTGGTCCGCCGACATCGGCGTCGCCTGCGTGGTGGGGCGCCACGCCGCCGATGTCGGCTCCTGCCGCAGCTTGTCAACCCAGCGCCGCAGCACCGAGTCACGCAGACCGAGTTCCTTGGCAACAGACCCGATCGAAGCGCCCACTCATAGCCAACTCAACGGCTTGGCGCTTGTACTCTTCGGTAAATGAACCGATGTTGACGTTCCATTCGACACCTCCGGGCTCAATGAGCCTACTACAGGTGTCCACTCATTCGGAGGAGGTTCAGTTGCGTTGGATCAGACCCTGTGCCTACCCCGCCCGCACCACTAGTTAATGGCCACGTGACTCGGCGCTGACCATCCTGGTGCCATTGCGCTGTCCCTGGCGCGTGTTGCTAACCCAAGGGCTCCGTATCCGCGCTGGCTGACGAAAGGCTGACGAGACCTGCGCGGCATCCACAAAACGAAAAAATGGCCCGCGTGGGCTGTTCAAAGCTTAGCCGCCTTTGACGACAGTGCGCTCAATCTGTTGTGGGGAATCCTGCAGCCACGCAAAGACGCTCGCGAGACTGTAAGGCCGTGCGACTTCATGGCCGCCAAGCTTAATGGGGTGATCTTCGATAAGATAGAACTGCCCTTCGGCTGTTCTGACCATACGATCTCTTATCTCAAACCACACGCCCGTTGCCGGCACTCTTCTGTAGAATACGCGCGTTGCGAAATGGAACGCTTCATCAAGGTCGCGCGCTGTCGGAATCCGTTTCCGCGCGCGGAAATGTCTTAATGGCTTAGCCCTTGATGCCGTGGTTTGTCGCTTGAACATACGCTTTCCTCGTCGGCTCAAAACAGCGCGGATGCGACTCGGCGCCTACATCGGCGAGCCTTGAAAGGCGCTATCCTGCCGCATCCGCACTGCGGGTGAAGTTAGCGGCGGCATGACTCGGCGCATTCCGCTGGAGGAAGGAAGGCGCTGTCCCTTCACGTGCCGCGAACCCCGGCAGTGATTTTAGCGAGGGAGCGGCCTTAAGTGACCTACCAGGATTGGTATTCTCACAGAGCAGACGACTGAGCGACTTAACGCCGCTCCAGCCTGTCAGTCTTCAGAACGATCAGGCCGACGCGAACGGTGCGCTGACCTCCCCATATCTCTGTTTCAGTTGCCGCAAGCGATGGATACCGAGCGCCCTCTCAACCATCGGCTCACCACAGCATTTCATCACGACCCTGATGGCGCGAGCCGGAAGGTCCTGCCGTCGCAAAGCCGCCCAAGCAAGGAACGGCAACACGATTTTAGGCAGCTCCTCGTCAGACGCAGGACGTTGATCGCATCGCCCCAGCTTCGCGAGCGCGTGAGCCAAGACATCGGGACAATCAGTTTCGAGAGGGGCAGTGCGCGGCGCGAACTGTAGCTTTGCTACCCCCATCACTCCACACCCCTGCCAAGCCTTACGACGTTGATTTCGGTACGCGCGACGCTATCAGACTTAATGTCGGTCATCTCAAAAGGCTTCACCCGTGCGAAGAAGCGTGATGCGATATCCCTGCATCAGCGGCCAGGGCAAAGTGATCTTCCCCTGAAAAAGTGGACGGGTTAAGCGGCTTTTAGCTCCATTTCGATCGGGGCGACATATCCGAGGGCGGAGTGGAGTCTTGTTTCGGTTGTAGAAGCCCTCGATGAAGGCGAAGATATCGCGCTGGGCCTCGGCACGGGTGTTGTAGTCGCGATGATGGACCAGCTCGGTTTTCAAGGTATGGAAGAAGCTCTAGAGAACCGGGCGGGGACCTCTAACGTGAGGCTCCCATTGCCCCCCCACCAGCCCGGGTAGGTACCACTGCAAGCTTTTAGCAGTACCCTGCCGGGCATCGACACCCACGCAGGAGGTAGGCCGTGTACTTTCAAATTTACCGCGACACGCGCGATGAGTGGCGTTGGACGCTACTCGCTGGAAATATGCGCAAGATCGCTGAGTCTGGCGAGGGCTATCACAACAGAGCCGATTGCCTTGCGGTCATCGAACTCGTGAAAAGCACCGACCGCGACACTCCGGTGCGGGGGTAACCCCACCCTCATTCCATCAGACTTTCAGGTCGGACAGGCGATAAGATAATTTTCCTTCTCACCCCATCCTGTCCGCCCCAGAGTAGAACGCTCGTGGCGGGACATTCAAGGTTTTGGGCATGACCCCGACAAAAGTCCCGGCCCGTCTGGGCTTGCCTTTTTCATCAATCTTTTCAACTGCGGTAACGCGGACGTTTCGGAATTTCCACCCGGACGCGACCCGGACAAATGACGCTCCATTCTCTCCAGACGTCACTCCGGAGCACATTATCCCCTCCCGCCTGAAGGCTCCACGCCTGAACGCCCGAACGACTGAAAGCCTCGACGCCCGACAAGGTCAGATCGCCGCCGCGCCAAGCGCGGCTCCAAATGTACCAGGAGTGGAGGCTTTCAGTCGTTCGGGCGAGCCGCCAAGCAAAAGGGCGGCCTGTTTGCACCGCCCTACAGCCTCACCGTCTCGCAATGCGTCTCAGCCCGCATACGTCTCTCACCATACGAAGCGCAGGATGCTTTGCCGCCCCGAC
The DNA here is from genome assembly GCF_900094575.1 of Bradyrhizobium yuanmingense. Classification (GTDB taxonomy): domain Bacteria; phylum Pseudomonadota; class Alphaproteobacteria; order Rhizobiales; family Xanthobacteraceae; genus Bradyrhizobium; species Bradyrhizobium yuanmingense. The sequence continues at coordinate 2,866 of NZ_FMAE01000026.1, forward strand.
CAAGCTGTTTGCGCCGCGCCTCTGTAAGCCGCGCAGATTCCTTCATTTTAGCTCGCGAGGCTGGGGCGAAGTGGTCTAGTGCCCTCCGAGAGCGCTTCGCGCAGATCGCCAGAGAGAAATGTGGGGACCGCCTTCGCATCGCGCGCGCCTGCAACCGTCCTACCGATGTGCTCGACAATGTAATCTCCCAACGTGTCGCAGGCTGCCTCGACATGACGGCATCATTGGCCTCGTCTGAAAACACATCACCGAACGCCTCACCGACTAAGAGGGCTCGCCCGGCACACAGATCAACTCATGTCGCCATGTTACCCCATTTATTCAACCCTAGCCGCCGTAACTGGTTCGGGCATTTACGCAAAAGGGGCCGCAGCCGCCGGCTAAGACCAGTTCTTGCACTGAAATCCGATGCAACTCCAACATTACCCTCCAAGGATCGCAACCGGCCTCTTGCGGATCCGAGCCCTTAATGTCAGCCCCATAGAGCACCCCTCGCGAATCAGGTGCTCAGTAAGGAATCACAAGTGATTCTTTCGACTCAAGATTTCGCCGATCAGCAAACCAGGCCGAGTGCTCAAAGTTATGGGTAATTGAAAGCCTCACCGGATGCTCACCCCCAAAGGCGGCCTTTTCGCGCTTATTCAGCTGGCAGCTCCTGAGCAGGGCGCTTCCCTTCCGCTCGCCTTGCGGTTGCAGGCTCCTTTTCCAGCTGCCGAAGGCACCGGGCGGCGCCGCATGTCGCCGCAGGGGCGGCTCGCGGGCTACCCCCAGCGCCGCCCGACTGCACAGAACCCCCTCGCCCAGAGCTCCCTCCCAAGAAGATGTGGCGGATACGGAGGGGCATCAACGCGGCCGATTGATCCGGGGAAAACGGGGAATTTCACCCTGCCGGTAAATTCAAGAATGACGGCTGGCCTTCACACAGGAGAGGTCCAAGGTTCGATCCCTTGTGCGCTCACCATTTTACGGGTTTTTTGAAGCCTCCCAGGTTTTTCCACCCTCAGTGAGAGGGTGCTTGTAAGCGAATCGCCGCGTTCACATCGCCGCGATCAGGTCGCGAGCTTGAAGTATCTCCGCAATCGCGTTTGCGGCTTCACATTGCCAAGCGACCAAAACCTTCCACCTAACCTTAAGCTCGTTGGAGCGGCCGGGTAAATGCGCAGTTCCTGGCACGCTGCGTTTCCCCAGCCCTCCACAAGGCAGGCACCCCTGACGACGATCATCACACGCTTTGCGTGTTATATATTCGCATCTAGCGAGTCGCGGGCATCCGACGAGGTCGTCTCGACGATCAATTTCTTGGTTCAACACAGAGGCGTCACATGGCTCAATGCACAGCACCGGTGGAAGGCCATCGCTCAGCGAGCGATGCTGCCATCCGGCACTGCGCTATTGTTCAATTGGAATCGTCCCGCTGAGCCAGAGCCGTGATCCGCCTTCGAACGACCAACCAGCCGTGTAAGCAATCGGTGCGCCGGCGGGTGCTTTCGCGTACAGCGGCGCATCGGACCATTGCGCCGTCCGCGGGTCGGCGCCAAAATGGTAGTTCAACCCGATCTTTCCTATGTGATAGTTGCTGGACAGGCTGGTTGTGTTCGCCGGAAGAACTGCGAACGGCTGGTTTCTGCACCGTGGGAGGCGTTGCGACGCTCGGTCCCCCGAAATGCAGATAGTTATGCTCAGCTTTCACCGACCATGCAGGCGTAAGCGCTTGCTCGACGCCCAGCCTCATGGTGGCACCGAAGCGACCATAGTCAACATGGGTTTTCTCCTGTGGCCAATCAAACTCGTGGTTATTGAAGACGTCCCCTCGATTGTTTTGCCAAGCGACGCACCTCCCTCGAGATAGGCCGGCGTGCGGCCCAGCGCGCCAAACGCGTAGCCGATGCGGCCGGTCCTGGTGGCAAAGACGTTGGGGCCTGCTGGCATCGAGTTCGACACACCACTCAGCCGTTCTTCTGCCAATTGTAGCCGATCTGGCCGCCGGCGAGGAACACTGGGGTATCGACGACATCGCCATAGATTGGCGGACCGTAGGATTGCTGAAGGAGGTGCGGCCGTAGCCGCCGCCGACGTGCCCGCCAATATAGGCCTCCGCACCAGTTCCACACCGCCGGTGGCAGTTTCACTTCTGGCTCAAGGTCTGCCGCATTCGCTGCACCGGTTGCGACGAGCGCAATTGTCGTGGCTCCCAAAAGAAGAACTCCAGATCGCATCCAAGACGTCCCCGCATTATCTCCGGTCCACAACCGAGCGCCCTTAACTTATCGCGCAGCAAACCGTCGGAGCGGATCAGACGCTAAAAGCGACGCGCGCCGAGTCCGTCCCGAAGACCATCGCACTGCGATTGGTGATGATGCCGCAAAGAGAGCAAGTCGCGTGCCGTAGGGAATTCGCGGGCTCTGCAGGCACTTCGTCGCGGCGACGCGCGTCAAGTTGCTGACATTGTGTCAATACCGACAGCCGCGCAGCCACTGCCCCCAGCAATACTTAGCTGGCGCGGTGTCATGGGTCTACGCTCACAAGGCGCTGGTCTCCCTCGGCTGCCGATCGGCGTCGGACCCCCGCGTCCACTCAAAATTGGCCCTCAGCTCGTACTTGGTCGGCGTCTGCACGGGCAGATCAGCTGGCTTCGCGCCGGCACCCTTAGCAGCGCCATCTTAAGCCATGCAGGAGCGGCGCCGACGTCAGCCTCCTCTTCCTCCAAAACGCGGACGAAGTTGCCGGGCGGGCCTCGGCCTCAGTCAAATCGGACGCATGCCCGCGCTGCTTAGCTTTACACTTCTGGATCTGAAATGCGGGTCAGCATCCTCACGTGCGGTCCCGCCCGTTTGAAGATCGGCTCCCAAAAGGCGTAGGCGTCCTCGACGAAACTCTCGGTTACGGTGAACTTCGTGAGCGCGCCCCGATATGCGGCCTGTCGCCGGCAGCCCTCCCCCTCGACAAGATGCCAGATGAATTGAGCGACCTGGCGTGCGTATGTGCTCGGACGACCTTGGTGGTTGTGTACGATCTCAAGTCGCATGGTCCCAGCGTCACGCGTCTGCGGTTCGGTGATATTGGCAAGCCAGATGAAAATTGATGGATCAATGCTCGCGGCATAGCCGTCGCGCTTGAGCTGCTGATTGATGATAGAGAACGCGCTGGCGGCTTCTCTGAAGCATTCGCTCAGGATGAAGTTCGCCTCATTCTCCAGCTTTCCGCTCCGAAGATCGTCCAGTAATCTGACCGCCTCGTCAGTGAGCCGCCGCATGTATCTCGGTTGGGGCTGCTTTGCGTCGTCGTTTGGTTCCTCTTGTATAATCAATTCGACCGAATCCGCGCGGAACTCCGTTGCGGCATCTTTGAGAACGGGCAAAAAATCGCTTTCAAGGCAGGAATCGCCGACGTCTTTCGACACCGCGTCGCCTCCCACCCGTGTCTCCACAAGATTCTTTGCGTGGTCCAACGCAACGTTCAGGCTGGCTTTGAGGTTTTCAGAAGCTCTTTCTTGAGAGTCCTCGACAACCTTTACCATCATCTCCGCGGTACTGTCGGAATCTATGAGTTCGTCCTTAAGCGGCGCCGCCGCATTCCGAGATTCAAGCTCCTCAAAGGGGCTCGGAGCCGTCGCTTGCTTTGCTAGGATCGTTTGATCAGACGTATTCGCGCCTGTGCGCTCCGACCGCGGATTGGAAGCAGCAATCTCGCCGGACAATACAAACAGGCCATCGTCAACGGCTCGGCTCGCCGCCGCGGTAAGATCCACCAGCGAGCGCCGCACGCACCGCGTCTGCCTAGCGCGCCGCTTTTTCGTTTCTTGCGTATGGCTCATGATCTGACGACCCCCTTGAAGCGGCCAATACGATCAATATGTCGGTTCAGGGGCGCCCTAAACGAACTCCTGACTGAACTTCCGTCTCTTGGTCGCTCAATTCCGTCCTCTTGAACACCTAATCTCAGTGTCCAGCAAAGCTGGTAGCAGCTTATCTGAGCATAACTCAGAATTGAACGAGGCCACAAACTCATCGCTCACTGTTTACCTGGATTTGTGTCTTCCGATATGATGTCAATCACCTTGAGCCTGGCGTCATACTCCTCGTATGAGCCGAGCACGGCTTGGCCAACTGACAAATTGTGCACGGGGTCCACTATTGAGGGGGAGTCGTAGGTTAGGGAGGTGGGTCCGGTAAAGTGAACTTCCTCACCAAACTCGTCGCGTCGCAACGTTCTGGCGGTGCACCACTTGATGAGTTGCGTTACTGCTCCTTTTCCGCTCTCATTGATGGGCGGAAGATGTCGAACCGAATAGAAATACGTTCGCGCAGAGTGCGTCTGCTGGGAGTCCGAACTCTTGCGCTGGTCTGGTTGCGCGGTGAGGGTCAGTAGGCGCTTGCCGGCCGGACGCTCGAGCGTTCCCTGAAACAGACCGCCTTCTCTAATCAGAGTAATGTGCGCCAGCTTTTTTGGAGCACCAAGAACCTCTCGTCCCGAGGCGAGCGCGGCATCGTTTGTTGTCACGTACATGTAAGGAATGTAAAAGCCAATCTCACCGCCAGAATCACGAACTTGAATTCCTGAATAGCACTCCAAGTATGACCCCACTATGCTTGAGGGATAGCTCGCGACGCCAACAATGGCGATTGCTGGGTTTGCTGACGGTACTAACCCCTTCGGCAATAGATGGCCAACCTCGTTCCCCACGCTGAATATATGGTTTATGGCTCGGCAGCGGAGGAACGTGCTGCCAAGGTCTTTGCTCCCATGGTAGAGGGGCGCATCAAACGGAATACCTTTAACGTCGGGCATGGCATCCCTCCTCGCTCTTGAGAGTTTACAATCGGAGATGCAGCTGACTCATCTCACAAAGACATCTGGTTGTGGAAGCATCATGAAGAGAGTGCAATGTGCGGCCTCGCATCCGGCTTACGCGTTATAGTGAAGTCGGAGGCCGCCTTGCACCTCAGTTTTGTGCTGCTGAATGGGCCTGACGTTGTGCATACACTCCGGAGAAGCGTGCTACTGAGGTGACGTTGAGTCGAATGCGACTCGCTATGGTTATGCAAAGTCGATGCCATCTTCCCTTTATGGGGTGCTAGACGGACTGCTCGGCTACAGATGTCGAGCTGGAGTACGAGAGCTCGGACAACTTCGCTTGTCTTCTTGCCTTCCGCTTGTTGGCTTGATGACACAGAATGTTGAAAGTCCCACATGACCAAACGCGAACGCAACGATGAGGAGGTTCGCAAAGCTATCGAATTCGGGGCTAGCTTGACTAAACTAGATCGGCCGCGACAGCTATCTCGGTGCATGGCCGAAATACATGCTCGCGGATACCGACGTCCTGCGAGGCACGTCGGTAGAGCTCCAGAACCCTGTAAGTTCTGGTGAGTTTGCGTTCTTGTCAGTGTCTGGCGCGGCGCTTGCACAGAATGGATACTTCAGTTCGCACATTCGGAGAACATGCATCGTTATACTCCAGCTCCTCGCGCTCCCGCTCACAAAGAGCTCGGTACCATCTGCCCATTGGGATACGACATTATTGGAGGCAACCCAGCCGAAGATCAGTCGTGCCTGAGCGGCGAGCGCATGTCCGCGACCTCAGGATCATCAGCATGAGTCTCATGCGTGATGCAGGAAGACCTTGCCCCGCCAGTGACCGAGGAAGCGCGCCGGAAGTGTCACAAGCATTTCTTGGTCCTGTCAGCGCACGAGCCCTCTTACCTTGCCGGCTAAGACAATCGTTGTCGATGGCGGTCTGACGATCGGCGTCCCGCACGTGTCAGGCCCCCGAAAACATCTTCTGACTATCAGCTGAGGGATCGTCTCATCAAAACGAGAGTATGAGTCGCGATACTACAGAAGTGGAAAGCCAGGAAGCTAAGCATCAGCGACAGCTGTGCGCCCTGCGCAGCTCGCTTGGCCGGGGAATCCGAGACGCCCGGCGGATGATAGAGATCCTGGGGGTCGCGGGCCGGTTCCGCTGCGACCCTGTTCTTTGCGAACGTCAAAGCGTCAGCGCGTCACCGAAGGGGCACCATTGCGCGGCGCGCGGCGAGCTAGATGCTGTCGTTCATCAACTCGGTCTAGCGCTACGTTGGCAGAAACTGTTTTCGCCACTGTTTTTCAAGGGTTTACTTTCGGCAATATGGACACTGCTAAGAGGGTGGCCGAAAGGGAGAGATCGATGATGGCGTGACGTGCGGTGGGCATGGTTGATTGAGGCGGAGGCCGGTTGATTCTGTTGTTTCCGCCCCGCGTGTGCGAGGCGACGAGTTGCAGGAGGCGTAGGCGATCATTGTCATCAGGGGCGTGGCGATGAAGTCCCCTGCCATGATCGCCCTTCGAAGTGATCAAGTCCAAGCTCCTCCTTGTGCTGATGCGCCTGCTCACAAATCCACCGTGCCCTTGATAGTTGCGGCCAGCGTGCGCAGATCCGTCGCCGCCGGAAGATTGGCGAGATTCTCCCCCCGAGGCGCGTCGATCGCCAATGAGCTAGGCTTCGCCGCCTGGGAAATGCTGCTGACCTTTATCCCATATCCGCTGCGGAGGGCGGTCCGCGGTGGGGACACGGAAAGCAGCAAATCGGGCGTTTAGGGTCTGTACTCAATAAAGGCTTCCATCTGGAATTAGACTGTGATTGAAGCTTCTTAGCGGGGGAACGCTTGAATCCTAAAGTAGCTCCAGCATAGCGGCAAGGCTCACACGGTCAAACGGTCGCGCGACCGCGGGAGAGATGTCCGTTTCGCCCGCACACGAGCTGAACCAGCCGCTCGCTGACATTCTGATCAATGCCGAGCCGGCCCAGCAGAAATTAGAGAATCTGACACCCGACCTCGGCGCAATCGGGGGCACCCTCGATCACATCCGCCGTGACGGTCAGCGAACCGCTGAAGTCATCGGCCGGCTGCGGTCTTTGCTGAAGCGAGACACGACCTAACGGCGCGAGCGCGACCCCAATGCCACGGTCTGCGAGGTGTTTCGATTCCTTTCCGTGCAGGCCCTGCTCAACGATGTCGAACTGGTTACGGAGCCGGCCCGCAGACACTCGCGTGGCGACATGGTCCAGCTCGGCGACTCAGTCTCGCTCAGGGCAACCTCGTCCTTGTCTCTAGTACCAACGCAGGTCACGGCATTCTTGCGGGGAAGGTGGCCGGGATCTTCAAGCCGTTTTTCATGGTGAGGCGCAATGCATGGGCATAGGCCTCTCGATTGCGCATACTATCGTCGAAGCGTATGGCGGCCACCCGTCAGGGGGCGCGTCTTTCACGTCAGCCTGCCGCTTACTGTGGCGCGATGGCGACGCCCTTCCCGGCGAAGGCCTCACGCGAACGCTTTCTCCAGCGTCGCGAAGATCACGGCGAACGACTTGTCGTGGCGCGTCACCGGCGGCACCGGGCAATCGATCTTCATGAGCTGATAGACCGCCATCTGCGCCGCACGCACCGAATATTCGACTGTGAACACGACGTCGTCGGGAACTTCGACGAACTGGCTGACGAAGGCGAGGTTGACGGAATTCCTGGGCACCGGCAGCGGCCGGTCGGCCAGGTTGCGCGGCATGAACATGCTGGTGATGTAGGGCATGCGGCAGGGAATGCAGATCGCGTCGTCGAAAACGACGGGATCGAAGTTCAGGTGACCGCAGAGCTCCTTCAAGATCTCGGCGCCGCCGCAATCGGACATCGGCTTTGCCACGAAATTGCCGATGCGGTCGGGATGCAGCGCATAGCCCCAGAACACCTGCACGTTCTTCGGCTGTCCCATGAAATGTGGCTGATGATAGAGCACGACGGACATCAGCCAGTTGGAATCCTTGAACGTGACAAGCCCGCCGGTGCCGGCCCTATTGCCGGAGAACGCTTCCATCTGGTCGAAGAAGCGTGGATCGCGGCAGGTGACGGTGAAGGACAGCCAATAGGATTCGGGGATCGAATTGTTGAACGCCGACGGATTGCCGAATTCGGGACGTCCTTGCGCGATCGTCTCCCATAGCGCCCAGCCCTGACTGTCGGCCTTGGTCAGGCGCGGCGGCGGCTCGGTCATCGAGCCTAGGCTCGAGGCATCCGTCATCGAGCCGTTCTGGAAGAAGACGATGTCGTCGTCTTCGAGCCGGACGTTGGCGGTGCGGCTGTCGCGGTCGAGCGTGAGCTGGCGCACCCGCAAGCGCGCGCCGTCGGTCTCGAACGCCATGTCGACGACGCGCGTGCCGCGCACGAACTGCACGCCCTGGCGCTTGAGCCAGTCCGCGAGCGGCCGCACGATCGCGTCATACTGATTGTACACGGTGCGCTTGACGCCGCCGAGCGTCTCGATGCGCGGAAACTCGTTCATGAAGCGATGCAGATAGCGCTTCAGCTCGACCGCGCTGTGCCAGGGCTGGAAGGCGAAGGTGGTCTGCCACATGTACCAGAAATTCGATTCGAAGAATCCGGGCGACAGCCAGTCGGTGATGCGGCTGTTGCCGAGCGTCTCCTCCGAAGCCTCGGTGAGCCGGAGCAGCTCGAGCCGGTCGCGTCCGGAGAAGCCCATATGCGAGACATCGACCTTGAAGCGGTTACGGTCGACCAGACGCGCGCTGGAGTGCGCCGGAGTCTCCACGTTGAATGCGACCGTCTCCTCGCGCACGCTGCGGCCGGGATGCTCGAGCGAGGGAATGCTCGACAGCAGATCCCAGGTGCATTCGTAATGGTCGGTGGTGAGCATGCGCCCGCCGCGAAGCGAATAGGCGCCGTTCGGAAGCTGCGCGCCGTCCAGGCTGCCACCAACCAGCGGCTGCGCCTCGTAGATCACGATGTCGCGCCCCGGCAGCTGCGCATCGCGGACGAGGAACGCCGCGCCCGCGAGCGATCCAATGCCGCCGCCGATAAAATACGCCTTCATGGCTTGCCTCGATTGCAATTCGACAATTCGAAGCAACATAGCATGGCCGGACGCATCCAAGGTTGCGCTGGATCAAGCGGGGTGAGGACTGGCTCAGCTACGCGGAAAGGCGGCCGATTGAGCCGTTGTTGCCGCGAGGGCGCAAGGGAGCGCATCGGGTCGATGATCGATGCGTGATCAACGGCATTGTCCAATTGCCAAAAGCAGGTTCGCGCTGGCATGATTGCCCGGAAGTCTACGGTCCGTACACAACGGTGTACAACCGCGTCAGTCGCTGGAGCCGAGAGGGATTTGGACAAACGTTTTTACGCTCTGACTGAATCAAGCGGCGTGTCCGGCTCGATCTCGGTGGATTCCAGCTAAATCAAAGGCCATGGCCCCGCGGCCGGCCCAAAAAAGAGGGACCTTCAACAAGGTGATCGGCTGCTCGCGCGGCGAACGACCACCAAAATCCAAGTGTTGATCGACAATATTGGCCGCCCGCTTCTTTCCTGATTACTCCTGGCAACACTCACGCAGCCCGCGTCGTCGGCTGATCGAGCCTACGCCGTCAGAAGCTTGCGCGACGAGTTGGCCGCACGCCGCATCAAGGCTGTCATCCGGCCGAATCCGCGCCGCAAGCATCCGCATCGCTGCGATAGGGCCTACAGAGGGCGCAATGTCATCGAGCGATGATCCGCCCTCTCGCAGACGTCACGCGGTCTGCGATACGCCAGCATCGTCTGTAATGTAACACCTCGGACCGTGATCCTGTTGCTGGACGAGGAGCCCCGCAGTCGCCCGGGGACGGCTCGCTGCGCATCACTCAATCGCGACCCTCGCCAGCGACCGGCGCGGAGGCTTAGGGCGACGCCGAGGCAAAAGGCCCCGCCGCACACGGTTCAGGTCGCAGATCGCTGGCATTTGATGGAGAGCGCCTGCCGGGGCTTCCTCGAAGGATCGGGAATTCTGCCCAGCTCTGCGCCTTTCCGCACGCCGATCTGAAGCCGATCAGTTCCTTCTTGCCCTCCCGCGTCGCGCCAATCAGCACCAGCTTGCACTAGCCGTGCTCTTCCCTGCGGGCCTGTAGAAGAGGCTATCCGGGCGCGTGCGCCCGACGTGCCTGCAAACGCACATCTCTTCGCGACGCTCGGTCATGGCGTATCGCTCTCTTTGAGAAGTTCTGTGGTATTCGGCATCCGCCTCCTACGCTGCCCATCTCAAGCAGTCACCCCCTACGTTACTGCATAGCACTGCTCGAAAGTGCTATTTAGGACGGGTGTCTCAATCTGGAAAGCGGTGTCGGGGTCTGCTGGAAGGCGTAGCTAGTGCGCTCGCACGGATGCGCGTTCTTTGCCACGCCCGAAATATCTCATGACTACGACGTAGAAGACCGGCACAAAGATCTGCTTGGACGAGACGAGCGCGTAACGCTTGCTATCTGAGGCCGTCTTTATGTGATACTTGCCGGATTTCGATTTGCCAACGGGAACCCAGTGGCCTTCACCTCCATCGATTCGACTGGAAACGAGATCGGCTGCCACGCTGGCGAAGGCCGCTCGCAATCCAGCTTTCGTTTGCAGTTTGTTACAAGGGATAAAATCAAAAGTTGCCCGGTTGTGACGGGTTTCCTCGCTTGGCTCGTCATCCGTAGCGCCGGGGACGACGTGCGGCTGCAGTCCCGGCTGTCGCGAAGCCAGCGCGACCAGCGCCGGCACGTTCAGAACTTTCGGACTTGCGACCGGCGTCACCGCCGGCTGCTGCGGCAGTGCCGCGGTCCGCTTCGCGACCTGCGCTGGCGCACAGTTGGGCGGCGCGGAGGAGCCCGGGACAGCTTTGGGCAAACACTGATTGCGTAGCCCTACGCTTGCGTTGGATAGTAGCGCTTAGAAAGACCTTCGCGGCAACTACGAAAACTGGTGGCATCCATTCGCTCCTGGAAGATGGCTGTCGTACAGCGGACTTCGAATGTATCAAGCAGGTCTTCGCGACAATTGAATTCCTAATGCAAGCTGCCGAGCCTCGCTAGGAGGAGACAACCTTGCCCAGGGGCTTCAGATCACTCACAGCGCGCTAGCGGTTGATGCGCACGACATTGCCGCGCTAACGACAGGGCCGTCACTAGGATCCTCGATGGCGTATCCCCGAACACAAACGCGGAGCCATGCTTGCCATCGAGATAGCCTCCGGTCCGGCGATTTTTCCGAGGAGCTTTCATGCCGAAGCGAGGTCGATCGAGAGTCACCTGTTCGTTTTTATGCGGCTCATTGGCGCGGTCGCTCAACAGCCTCCGGTCGGTTTCTTCGCTGTACCGCCAGCTTCGATTATCCCGCGAACAAGCAGACACCTGGGCAATATCGGACATGGGTAAACGTCCCGTGCAGCGTCTCCACGTCTGGAAGATGAGATTGCCGGATTAGCAAGGCGCCGATGCGAACCGGCCTCTCGTCGCAGACGTTAGAGGCCAAGAGTCTTCTATTTGGTCACCGGACAAGACCCCGGATGGTTGCAGCGTGGAGGCGTCGATCGCGTGGTCGCGCTAACCTCCTCGGACGCAAGTCCTTCTGCTCCATTGAGAACGGCCGAGACGCGCCAGCGATATGTTGTTTGCGGCCTAAGATCGGAATCGCCGAAGCTGGCTCCTGCAACCTTGCCGATCCTCTGAAATGTGTCATCAGGGCCTGCACGCAGCACGCGGTATGTCGTTGCTCCTGGCAGCGGCGACCAGACCAGATCAACGCTAGTATCCGAAGCATCGATCACCGTGAGCCCCTGAGGTGCTGATGTCAATTGCCGCGTCGCGCTGACGGGCGTCGCGCCATCGGCCGCGAGCGCGTCGAGCATAGCCTTAACCGCTTGGATCTGCGCCCCAGACTTCGTCACGTAGCTGCTCGTGTGATTGACGTAGCCCCACCAGTCCCAGCAGGCCTGCGGATTGGTGGGCCGATATAAGCTGGTCCTGGTCTGTGGATAGAGAATGATCAAACGGTTCGTATCCGCCCAGGCATTATAGCCGGTATCATTGACGAACTTGAGCCCGATCTCGCGGGCATTCTGGCGGCATCCGTGCAGCGCCACGTGGACACGGCAGAGAGCACCTTGCTCGCAGTCCTGAGGCACGAAGAGATAGCCGGTATCGCTCAGGCTCAACGCGGCGGGCGCCTGCGGCCTGGTATAGAGTGACTGATCGAAGCTCTTCACGACGCCCGCGAGCTGCCCGCGATTAGGTGGATTGAGGCGGCCATAAATATGCTGCAGGATGATTCCGGCCTGATCGTAGCCGCATTGGTCAATATATGGTTCCTTGTTAGCACTGCAGCTATTCAGTCCGGTGTCGCCCTGCTTGGCCACCACGAAGGAGTGCCCGGCGCCGAGGGCGGTCTGATAGAAGAGATTGCCTCGATTGGCGTCACCTAGATAGCGACGGTAGAAGTCGGCAGCCGCATCGGTCACGGCCCTATCGACGACCGCGTCGTTGTAGCCGTGAAAGAGATAGATCTTCTGCCCGGCAAGATTACTATCCGGATCGATCTTGCCTGCTGACGCGTTCGCATCAGCCTTCGTCGTGAACGCCGCGATGTTCAGGCCCGATGCAGGCCCTTTCATGCACGGACCCGTCGCACGCCACATCTTGGCCTCAGCGCACCAATAGGGACCGCCAGCGACCACCCCCACTCCCTTGACAATCGAGGACCAGGCTGCGCCGAACTGGACTGCCATGAAGGCGCCTGATGAAATGCCGGAGATCGAGCTCTCGCCGATCGGCGCGTGATAGCTGCGCAATGCCAAAGGCTCGGCAGAGAGCGGCGACATTCCAACGACCGCGGCACAAATGCCGCCGATAGCGTGTTGCCGCAAGATGGCCAAGTCCTTGAAAAACGTGCTAATCGAACCGACGGGCGGTCTCCGGTGTTCATGTGAAAACGCGCCATCGGAACAAGAAATCACTCGCCAGTTCGGAAAAGGATTCTGCGGATTACCATAGTCGACCGTCTGCCTGCCGTCCCGCGGCAGCGCCGACGTGATGACCGTGTCGGGCTGGTTCGGCTCCGAGGCAACAGGCGTGATGAGCGACCCCTTGAGCATCCGTCCGCTTTGATTGATCAGTTTCTGGTAGGCCATGTCTGATCTCCTTCATCTGGTCAGACGTTCCCGGACGCCGCCGGGAAAGCGGGGGATAGGTGCTGGTGAAGACAATTCATGACAGGCGATCAATGCGCACGTGGAATTCGCGTGTTGAAGCAAGGATACCGAAGCTGGTTTCCAGGGTTTCGCCAGCCGAAAACCACTAGCTCGATTATGATACGAGTAGAATCCCAGCTGATGGCCGGCCTCTGCCCCAATGAACTGCTAGGCGTTTGGACATGGTGGCATTCTACGCAGCCGAACCGATGCCGACGTCAGCGGTCGCTTCGCTTGGCACTCCTTATCAACAGTTCCCTAATGCAAGATGTTCGAACCTTCCAACCAACCCTAGTGTTGATTCGTTGAACGTTCCACCCGCCAAAACTTGTAGGTTCAACCTACCCTGTTGAGTTCAGCGCGCCTGCGTGTGTCAATTCAAGTCGTTGGACGAAATGCCGTCAAAAGTCGACATTGGTATGTTGGTCAACTGCACAGTTATTCATAAAGACCGTCGTTTGATTGCGGGATTTGCAAGCGACCCTCACGCACGCGTTTCAGAATCGCAATCCTTGTTGCGAGGCTCTACGAGCCCTTCGCTCCGGCCGAGAGCACTTTGGAGAAGGTGATAGGCTTGGGTCGTGGGTGAGGTAGAATATTCAGCTTCCAATGAGCTTGTTCGTGAGAGTGAAGCCGAGCGCGAAAAAATAAAGGCGGAAATCATAGCCGCCGAGCAGCGGTGACCTAGTGATCGCACGAGAGACGATTCTGCTCGGAGCAGTTGTCGGTTGGGCGCGGGCGGTCCGAACGCCCCTCAGACCCAGCGAAAAATCGAGCGCTGGCATCAGACGCTGAAGAACCGCATTCTGCTCGACAACTGCGACCGACCCGATGATCTCGAAGATCAAGTAGGGGCCTTCGTCGAACCCTATGATCACGTCCGCTATCATGAGAGCATCGACAACCTCACGCCAGCCGATGTCTACTGCGGCAGGGCTGAGGCGATCCTCCCCGAACGAAACCGCATCAAGCGCGACACATCGCAAACCGCCGCATGCAGCATCAACTGCAGGCCGCTTAACTCTAACGCTGATGAGCCAGAGCCTCCCTTGTCGAAGAGCCTGACCAGTCGCAAATTATCTGACGATGGCCAAGCGACGGCTCCGGTTTTAGGCAGTTTTTGGCTGATAGAGCGGTCGCAAGTTCCGTCCAAGACTTCAGGGGCGTCTCCTGTGGTCACGGCTCCGCCGCCTGGCGATCGTTCCAGCCGGCGCGCAACATGTACACATGCTCAACCTCCTAACAATGGTAGAGTCGAGATGCCAGCCGTGGCCGCGGACGTCACCATTCCTTTCCCACGAGGTCCTTCAAGGCCGCGTTGTCCAGCATGGCGTCGGCCAGCAACCGCTTCAGCCGGGTGTTCAAAATCTCGATGATCTGCTCTTCCGAAAACCGGCTGCGCTTCATGCTCTGGTCCTTGTCGTGGGCCAGAGCGAACTTCAACCTGTATTAAGCCTGAGGGGCAAGGTCACCACCGAAGATCAATTGGCCAAAAAGGGCGTTGCCCGAAACTGATTATCGTTCGCCAGAAGAGTGTGAGTTGCTCCTTTCCCAGGCAAATGGCCTAGTGCACGAACTAGTTCTGACGGCGCTGCGGACGGGTATGCGGCAAGGAGAGCTCAGCGGCCTTTCAGTGGTCGTCTCTCGATTGGCTCACGCCCAACGTTGCGGTGAGACATTCATACGATGATCGTGGGAAGACGCTAGTCGCGCCGAAGAGTAACCGCACGCGGCATATACCGCTCGACATTGATGTGTACACCATGCTGTACCGGCGTAAGAAGGACACTGGGTACGTGTTCCGAGGCTCGGAGGGTCGCCCGTTCACTGGAACTACCACTACGGAATGCACTATGCGATCCGCAAACTCTGTAGGAAGGCGAAGTGTAGAACCATCGGCTGGCACACGCTTCGCCATAGATCGAAGCTGAAGGAAAAGAGTATCGCCTCGGAACGAAACTAGACAAAAAAGGCATTGCTCGAATACCTCAAGATGACCCGTTGCGTCATTTGCTCCTTGAGCATGTTCAAGAGGCGGTAAACAATGTCGCTCGACAATGATGAGGCCGTCGGCAAGTCGGCCTCTGAACAATCCGGCGATACGACAACGCGAGAACTCTTAGTGGATGCTGCGGGAGCGAAATAGGCGTCGGTATGAGAGCGCATCTCCGGCAGCGTCTGCGCAGTTGCCTGTTGCCTAGGGGAATTCCATGACGCGCTTGATTGTGCTCCTGCTCTTTGCCGTTACCTCGATGCCTGCTCACGCGCGGTTGCCAGTCCCTCTAAATGGGTA
The DNA here is from genome assembly GCF_900094575.1 of Bradyrhizobium yuanmingense. Taxonomy (GTDB): domain Bacteria; phylum Pseudomonadota; class Alphaproteobacteria; order Rhizobiales; family Xanthobacteraceae; genus Bradyrhizobium; species Bradyrhizobium yuanmingense. The sequence continues at coordinate 18,182 of NZ_FMAE01000026.1, forward strand.
AATCAGCGAGGCTCTCTTCTGTCGATCCAAACGCTCGATGCATCGACGGGGATTTTCGCCGGAACGTATGTTAACAATGCGACTGGAGTTTCCTACCAGGGACAGCCCTACCCTGTCGCAGGCGTCGTTACCGCAAATAGGATCGCTTTTTACGTCAATTGGACGGCACCCGCAGCTCCAAACTGCAAAACGATCACCATTTGGAACGGCCGCGTCGCTGATAAGAATATTCCAGCTGCGGGGACCCTGTTCTACGTGGGATCGAACCGAAAGTGTCACAAATGACGGGGCGGGTTTCTTTACGAGGAGGTAGAGCAATCGTGTTAAGGCTGATTATCTCTCGATGGCCGACGTCTTGCTGATTCTCCCAATCTGGGGGCAGATGAACCTCTAGTGTCCTGAGTCACAATTTCGCAATCGTAGATTCGCAGTAGAGTCGCGTCGCTGTGCCAGATTTGGCGGCTGCCGGCCCAGCGACTTGCGCCACTGATATTGAGCGATGATGAGTTCGCCGAACATCAGTCGCTGACGATGCGGCGGAAGACCGCAGGCGCTGGCTCTGAGAGCCCGGATCGTGCTGACCTGCGCGGAAGGCGGTCAGAACAAGGAGGTGGCGGCCAAGCTAGGCCTGGAGCGGGGAACGGTAGGCAAGTGGCGCGTTTTGTAGAGCAGCGCGTGGCCGGGCTGCACGACGAGCCGCGTTCCGGGGCGCCGCGCACCATTGACGATGCCCGCATCGAAGCCGTGATCGTGCGGACGCTGGAAAGCTGCCCCGAGAACGCCACTCATTGGAGTTATCGGGGCATGGCCAAGGCCAGCGGCCTGTCGGTGTCAACGGTGCAACGCATCCGGCGGGCCTTCGGGCTCCAGCCGCACCGGCTGGAGACATTCAAGATCTCCACCGATCCGAACTTCGTCGCCAAGGTGCGCGACGTCGTCGGCCTTTACGTCTCGCCGCCGGCACACGCCATCGTTCTGTGTGTAGACTAAAAGTCCCAAATCTAGGCGCTGGACCGCAGTCAGCCGATGCTGCCGATGCGTCCCGGTCAGCCGGCTCGAAGAAGCCATGACTGCAAAAGGTACGGCACCACATCGCTGTTCGCCGCCTTCGACATTGCGACCGGACGGGTTATTGGCAAGTGCTACGGACGGCACCGTGCCGCAGAGTTCCGCAAGTTCTTGGACGAGATCGAGGCCGCTGTGCCGCGCCAACTCGACGTCCATCTCGTCATGGATAACTATGCAACGCACAAGACGCCGCTGATCCGGAAATGGCTGGCCAAAAGACCGCGTTGGCATGTGCACCTGACCCCGACTAGTTCGTCATGGCTCAATCAGGTCGAGCGCTTCTCCGCGCTCCTTACCGATAAGAAGATCAGGCGCGCAGTCTCGCTGCCCTTATGGCGGACATCACCTCGTTCGTTGACGACACAATGCCGATAAGAAACCATTCCGATGGACCAAGTCCGCTGACGGCATCCTTGCTTCCATCGAGCGCTTCTGCCGATACAATGCCCCGGCACAAAACGCAGCAATGTTGCGAACTTCTGGTTCAGGACACTAGCTAGTACCCGGAATCATAGCTGAGTGATACGTCGGCCTTTGAATCGGCGTCGCCCGACCTTTTTCTTGGTCCAGACGAATGGCTCAGCTCTGTGCTTTGATATAGGCATCGATGTGCTGCTCAAGCTGTTTGAGGCTTGTGAACGAGGCGCCGCTCAACGACTGCCCCTGTCAGATCGAAAACCACACCTCGACCTGATTGAGCCAGGACGCGCTGGTGGGCGTGAAATGAAAGTTCACGTTGGGATGTGCCTCAAGCCATTCCTCGTTCTTCGTATGGGTGCTGAGGTTGTCGAGAATGACGTGAAGCTGTCGGTTCGGAAATGCTGCGGTCACGCGATCCATGAAGTCGAGAAACTCGACCCGGCGACGTCGTTTCGAATGCGTCGCAAGAATCTTCCCGGTGGCGACTTCCAGCGCTGCGAACAGCGTGGTCGTGCCGTGCCGTTTGTAGTCGTGGCTTTGCCCGGTCAAGGATCTGCCGTTGGGTAGTTTCAGATAACCCTGCGCTCTTTCCAAGGCCTGGATCGAGGGCGCTTTCGTCCACGCATAGCACGATGGCCTTCTTTGGCGGGGCGACATACAGGCCAACCACGTCGGCGGCTTTGGCCGTAAACTCCGGGTCGTTGCTCTCGCACCAGGACTTGCGAGCGGCGAGATCGAGTTTGTTGCTGCGCAAGAATCGCCAGACATATTGCACGTCGACATCGCCAAGTTCCCCAGCCAGCAGAGGCCCAGTCCAGCGCGCGTACCCGGCAGAAGGCGATTTATCGAGCAACTTTAAAATCCGTTTGTCAGTGGCCTTCGTATAGATCGGCTGCTTGCCCGGGAGAGGCTTGCTTTGCAGACCTTCAAGGCCTTGATTCGCATAGCGATGCCGCCAAAGGCTGACAATCCGCGGCTGGACCCAACCTCCTTGGCAATCGATCGGGTGCTGCGACCGGCAGCAGCCAAAAGAACGATCCGCGCCCGCTTCAAATCGCGCTGCAACGTCACCGGTGAGCGGCAACGTTCCTCAAGCACCTTGCGATCTTTCCTCGAAAGGTGGACTTCTCTTGCGTCGGGTATCATCCCGACGTTGAATCATGACTCACTTCCCAAGGAAAGTGGGTACTAGGGTCTGTACCTAATTAGCGAACTCTGATTCCCTGGCAGCGGGTTGATTCCACGCGGGGGACTTCGATGCGCAAAGGACTGTTCTGGC
>NZ_FMAE01000070.1 GCF_900094575.1 Bradyrhizobium yuanmingense
CTCCATGCGCGAAAGCTGGGTGAGGCGTTCGGGGGAAGCCTTCATGGCGACGTCCTTCCCTGCCAGCCGATGAAGCTCGATGGCCCGGAATAGACCGGGTGGCGGGTCTCATCGACGACGAAGCCGAAGCGGCTAATCCGGTACTCGTCGGACGGGATGAGGAAACGGGGCTTTGTTGAAGTCGTCGCCACGCCGGGCGGCAGACGCGGCGCGGGCACTGAGGAGCGACGGAGGTTGAGTTCGGCCGCAGCAGCGAGGTCCTCGAGCCGACGGATCGACATGTCACCGGAGAGCGCCGCGGCGATGAAGCGAGCCTTGCGCTCGTTGTTCTGCCACATGCTCGCGTCCAGCGAACCCTCGGTGGCATAGGCGAAGATGTCGATCGCGTCGTGCTGGTTGCCCTGGCGCTCGATCCGGCCCTCGCGCTGCGCGATCTGTGACGGCAGCCATGGCACGTCGAGGTGATGGAGGGCCTTCAGGCGAAGCTGCGCATTGACGCCCGTTCCCATTGTATCTGAGGAGCCGATCAGGAAGCGGACCTTGCCGGCGCGGACGTCACCGAACAGCCGCTGCTTGGCCTCGGACTTCCTGAAGTCCTGCATGAAGGCGATCTCGGACGCGGGAACGCCCATGCGGACGAGCTCGTCTTTGATCCAGCGATAAGCCGAGAAGCCGCGCGTCTTCTCGACGCTGATCGTCCCGAGATCGGAGAAGATCATCTGCGCGGCGCCCGGCAGCTCGTACGGCTTGCCGTCGGCGCGCACGTAATTGTTGTCTGACGTCTCCTTCCAGATGCGGAAGGCATTTCCGACGAGAAGATTCAGCTTGTTGTTCGGCTCGTTATCGCAGTCCGGGTCGACCAGACGCAGGTCAATCGCCGCATGCCGTCCGTCGGTGATGACGGAGAGCAAGATATCGTCACCTGGCTCCGGCGGCCGGTCGCGCGTCTCGATCGCCTTGATCCGCGCGTCGAGCAGAGCCTGGTAGCGCTTGAACGCCGGCGTCGGCTTTGCCGTCAAGATCTGGCGCTTGCCCGTCGAGATCGCCGGGACCTTCACGTATTGCCGCAGGTCTTCCGGCATCACCACGTCGGCGAAGGACCGGAACATGGCAATCAATTCAGGGACGTTCACGAACGTGGCGAAACGGGTGACCGGCTTGTACCTGCCGGACGGCTGGAGCTCGAGCTCCGTCGAGACGTCGCCAAAAGTCGAGGCCCAGGCGTCGAACTCGTGAAGGCCCCGATCCAGGAGCGCTGCGTGGCCGAGATAGCGCTGCACCGAGAACATCTCACCGAGCGTGTTGGTAATCGGCGTGCCGGAGGCTAGCACCAGCGCCCGCCCAGGGTTCTTGGTTTCGACGAAGCGCGATTTCACATAGAGGTCCCAAGCGCGCTGTGAGCCGTTGGGATCGACTCCCTTCAACGTCGACATATTGGTCGCGAAGGATAGTTTGCGGAACTCCTGCGCCTCGTCGACGATGATCTGGTCGACGCCGATCTCGGAGAATGGTCAGGAGATCGTCCTTGCGGGCGGCGAGGGATTCGAGCCGTTCCTTCAATCCCTCCTTCAGCCGCTCGAGCCGCTTGCGCGAGACGCGGTCGTCGCTTGCGACCTTGGTCAGGAGCTGCTCGTAGAGTTCGAGCTCGTCCTGGATCATCCGCTGCTCGAACGCGGACGGCACGCCGATGAAGCGGAAGGCCGAATGGGTGATGATGATCGCGTCCCACGTCGCGGTCGCGGCGCGCGACAGGAAGCGGTGCCGCTTGTCCTTGGTGAAATTGGTCTCATCGGCGACGAGGATGCGGGCACCGGGATAGAGCGCCAGGAACTCGCGCGCCGCCTGCGCCAGGCAGTGCCCCGGAACGACAAGCATGGCCTTGGCGATCAGCCCGAGACGCCGCTGTTCCATGATCGCGGCCGCCATCGTCATCGTCTTGCCGGCGCCGACGGCGTGGGCGAGATAGGTCGCTCCCGAGGCGATGATGCGCCAGATGCCGCGTTTCTGATGATCGTAGAGAACGAAGGCGCCCGAGGCGCCCGGCAGCTTCAGATGCGATCCGTCGAAGGCGCGCGGCACGATGTTGTTGAAGCGGTCATTGTAGACCCGCGCCAGCCGGTCGGTCCGATCCGGATCGGACCAGATCCAGTTCTGAAAGGCGGTCTTGATCCTCGAGAGCTTCTCCTTCGCCGCCTCGGTGTCGACGACGTTGAGGACCCGACGTTCACTGTCGCCGTCTTTGATGGTGTCGAAGATCTGCGGGACGGAGGAGTTGAGCGCATCAGAGAGAAGCTGCCCAGCGTGCCGCCGCTCCGTGCCCCATTCCGACGTGCCAGCGGCCATCCAGCCCAGCTGCCGGGCCTCCACTGTCCACACCGCCAGTTCCGGCATGTGGTGAATCCTGATCTCCGCGCCCATCGTTTCCTTGACGAAGGCGACGATGTCGGCGGCGGGACTCCACGGCGCGCCAAGGCGTGCGGTGATGTCCGAGGGCCGGAGGTCGGCAGGCTGCACCTCCAGCAGGGCGGTCACGTTGCGCGCATAGGCGGGATCGAGCGCAGCCGCCGCTTCCGCAGCCTTCAGCTTGTCGCGCACCGCACCCGACAGATAGGCGTCGGCGGTCTGCCACCACCCGCCGTTGGGATCGCGGAAGATGGCGCTGCCGAGCTCGGCGATGACGTCGCCCACGTCGCGGTGCACGAGCTCCGCGATGTGGTCGGGGTCGACATGGCCGCGCTCGTTGAGAACGACGGCCAGGGCGTCGGCGGCGCTGGTGATGACGGGCGGCGCCGGCGGAGCAATCACCCGCTCGGTGAAGATTGGACCCGGCTTCGCCGTATCCGACTCGAGGTCGTAGTCTTCGATCGAGGCCACCAGCCAACAGTCCGGATCGTCCAGGAACGGCTGGAGGTTCGGCCTGCGGTGCGTTTCGCGGACCTCCCCGGTCTCGTCGTCCTCCGCTGTCGACACGACGGTCGTGTTGATAGGCCCGAAAGCGCGGACGAAATTCGACCAGGCGATGCGCAGCCTGACCTGCGCATCCTTCCACGGCCGGTCGAGCTCCTGGCAGTTCAGCACCTCTCGGACCGCGTCGCGGATCGGGATCAGCTTCTGGATGATCCTAGCGTGCTTGTCCGGAATACCGTCGGCGCTGCGGCCGTTGCGCACCGAGACAGCGACTGGCTGGCCGTCAAGGATCTGCATCAAGCCATGCCGGCTATCGAGGAGATAGCTGCCCTCGCGCGACGTGAGGCTCGCCAAACTCTCCGACTTCGCCGGCACGGCCTCGCACTCGTCATCAGGGTCGACCGCCTGCGGTTCGCCGTTGTAGATCGCGACCGGAAGGAGGGTGACCGCGTCGTCCAGCGCGGCCGCGAGGTCCTCGCCGTCAACAGGCACACAGGTGTAGGTCTCGCCAAACGGGCCGAAGGTCAGCGCGTGCGCGCCGAGCACAAGGTGGCGATGGCACGCGAACCAGACCGACGTCGTGGTCGACATCCTGTTCTTCCGGCGGCGCAAGCAGCGTGCTCCTTCTCGAAGCCGCTCCGATCCTTCTCACGGGATTCGCCGGGCCGTAGCACGAGCCCGAAAATCGCCTCCCACGCATCCGCCACCGTCTCGCCGACGCAGGTCGGCGGCTCACCTCGTACCGGTCGCGCGAGGACGGCGAATTCGCGTTCGCAGCCGATCTCGCCGAGAGCGGACCTCTCGTGGCTCGAGCTCGACGAGGTGCGCCCGGCGACCGAGGACGAGGGCGCAATTCGCGTCAACCGCTCGGGCCAGCTATCCTTAATCGTGCGCTCGGCGCAGCGCTGCTCGTAGCCGGTGAACAGATGCGGGGGCCGGCATCGGCGCGGAAGCTACCCTCCGGCAGACGGATGGCACTGAGGAGATCGGCGTGATTCGCGATCAGCGCGCGCGCCGAGCCATCCGCGTTGTCCATCGTGCCGTGGGACGTGACGAAGGCGGCAAGCCCGCCCGGCTTCAGCAGCTTGATTGCCTTGACGATGAAATAATCGTGGAGTCGCAGACCGAGCGAGCGTAGCGCGCGGTCCGAGCGGACGGTGCGATCGGAGAAGGGCGGATTGCCGATCACGAGGTCGAACCGCGCCAGCAGCTCGGTGCGCGCGAAATCGCCGGTGACGATCCGCGCCCGGGGCTGCAACAGCCGCGCGATGCGCGCTGTGACGGGGTCGAGCTCGACACCGGTGACGTGGCAGACTTCGTCCAGACCCGGCGGCGTCAGCGCCGGAAACATGCCGGTACCGATGCCGGGCTCAAGCACGCGGCCGCCGCGCCAGCCGAGGCGCAGCAAACCCGCCCACATCGCCTTGACGATGAACTCCGGCGTGAAATGCGCATACTGCGTACAGCGTGCCAGCGAAGCGTAGTCAGCCTCATCGACCGCATCCTGCAGATCGGCGCCGATCTCGTCCCAGCCCCTTGCGAATTCGGTTTCGCCCGGTGGGCGGAACACGCCATTGGCCAGCTCTGAGGCGCCGAAACCGGTAAAGCGGATCAGTTGCCGCTGCTCCTCGACCGTCGCGGGGCGCTCCTCGGCCTCGATCTGTGCGGCGAGCCGGACCGCGGCGATGCTGTCGCGGGCGCGCTGCTTCCAGCTCTTTGCGAGGCCGCGCGCGCCGGAGAGATAGAAATTGTCGCCGCGCTTGCGAGCGCCGTCCTCGGAGCACCGCCGATGCGATCACCGGCCCTACCGGGGTTGGCGCCGACTGCGGCGGATCATCCTCATGCTCCTCGGCGCCGCCGAGATCGGTGGCGAAGGCCGTGACGCCAAGGCCGAGGCTGGATGAAAGGGCGGTATTGCCGAAGAGGTCGAG
>NZ_FMAE01000073.1 GCF_900094575.1 Bradyrhizobium yuanmingense
GGGGTGGTACTATCTCTCGACCGTGCTTGACGACTTCTCGCGCTACATCGTGGCCTGGAGGCTTGGTCCCACCATGTGCGCTTCCGATGTCACAGTCACCCTCGACCAGGCACTCGCCGCCTCCGGACTTGACAACATCGCCGTCGCGCACCAGCCAAGGCTTCTCAGCGACAATGGCTCGAGTTACGTGGCAGACGATCTGGCCAAGTGGCTCGACCAGAAGGGCATGCAGCATGTGCGCGGCGCTCCGTACCATCCTCAGACCCAGGGAAAGATCGAGCGCTGGCACCAGACCTTGAAGAACCGCATTCTGCTCGACAACTACTACCTGCCCGGCGACCTCGAACGGCAGATACGGGCCTTCGTCGAACACTACAATCACGTCCGCTATCACGAGAGCATCGACAACCTCACTCCTGCCGATGTCTACTTCGGCAGGGCTGAGGCGATCCTCGCCGAGCGAAAACGCATCAAGCGCAACACCATCGCAAACCGCCGCTTGCAGCATCAATTGCAAGCAGCTTAAACTCCAACCCCTGATGAGCCAGAGCCTCTCTTCGCGAAAAGCCTGATCAGTCTCAAATTATCTGACGACGGACAGCCGTCGAGCAGTTCGAGGTTATTGGCGATGACCGGGTTGCCGGGGTCGAGCGAATAGGCCTTTTCGAACTTTCGTCGTGCGCCGGCGAGATTGCCGCGCAGCATGTATGAATAGCCCTGATCGTTCAGGACCCGAACGGTCTCGCCGCCAAGCCGGATCGCCTGCGCATAAGCCTGATCGGCCAGATCAAAGCGAGCGCAACTTGTCATAGCTCGCGGCAAGGCCAATCCAGGCCGTTACGTCCTTAGGCGCTTTCTCGACAACATCTTTGAAATAGCGCTGAGAGAGGCCGTAGGCACCACGGTTATAGTGCTCCAACCCCATCCGTACGGGTTCGTCCGAAGGATAATATTTGACGGCGGTCGGTTCCTGCACAGGGTCCCCGCCCGGTGGCTCTACGGGAACCACGACTGCGGCGTCCCTCAGTGTCTGTTTACACCCGCCAAGGACTATTCCCAACCAGCAACAAGTTAGAACTAACATGATGCGCCGCATAAGCGTTGTCCCCCGGCTCAGCGGCCTTATGGATATCGTCGCTAAATTACTCAACCCAACGCCCCTTCGCCCTTTACCTGCCAGCTGGTGTTCCGCCGACCGGTATCGACACGCCGGTTGACGAACCTGCCCCCAATCCCTCGATGTTAACGTTCGGCGTCGGCGTTGTCCGCACAGCCATTTGCCTGGTCGTATCGCTAATGTCGGGAAGCTGATCCACCGGCTGTTGCGTTTTGCCATAGCGTGTGACCGCGGCACCCACGCACGAGCGTCGTACGCGATCCTGCGGTCGGCGACGTATCGCGGCCAGGATGGATCGTGTGCATGACGGCATTGACCTGCTTGGCATCGCCCGCGGTCATCGTGATGGTGTTCGAACGCTGGAAGTAGCGATCCACCTCGTCATGACCGGCGAGGCCATAACATCCGCCGAGCAGGAGCGGTGCGAGCAGAGCCAGATACCTGATGGTCATCTCTCGCTTGCTTTAGTTGAGGGTTTTCACGACCGGCTGGTCGGCAACAGCGGCCGGTGCCGGAAGGGGCGCCCTGACCTCGGGAGCGATGATGTGCCCGTACGGACCCTTCACCTCACCACCGGATTTGACGTAGTCGTTGTAGCGCTTGCGAACTTCCATCTGACCAATTGAGGAAGAAATCGACGTCGTTTGCCGGAAGTCGGGAGTCGAGCGGCAATGCCTATTGCTGGCCGGGTGCCGCCGGCGCAACCAGGCGCGGCGTGACGATGATGACCAGATCGGTTTCCTCCTGCTGGTAAGATTTGATGCTGAACGAGGTCCCGATCACGGGCACCGAGCCGATCCAGGGAAGTTGCGAAACGTCCTGGCGATTGCGAGTCTGCAGCAGGCCGGCGATGGCGAAACTCTGGCCGTCGCGCAGTTCGACCGTCGTGCGTTCATCGCGGCGGGTCAAGGGTGGAACGTCCCTGGATCGTCACTGCATTGGCGAAATCAAGTTCACTGACCGACGGCTCGACCCGAAGGTTGATCACGCCGCGCGAGAGCACGGTGTGGACGAAGCCCAACTCGACACCGAACTTCTTGTAGTCGATTGTGATGGTTGGAAAGCCGTTCGTCGTTTGGGTCGGGATCGGGATTGGAAACTCGCCGCCGGCAAGGAAGCGGGCGGCATCGCCGGAAAGCGTGGTCAAGTTCGGTTCCGCCAACCTGCGAGCCAATCCTTTGGTTCCCAATGCAGAGATCAGCACGTCCACCGAGCCGCCGCCGGCGGTCCTAATAAGGCGACCTCACGTTGCGCAACATCGCTGGCCCGCTGGGGGCGTAGTGTTTCCGCGCGCGACGTTTTCTGCGACAAGGGCGAATGCCTGACGCGCGTCGGCAAATCCCTTGTTGCGAGCGACATGCTGCATCTAACGAGATCGGGTTCGGAATTCCTGGTTTCGTCGATCGTCTCAAAGCTGGGTGTCGAATAGGATGACGCTGCGGTCCAATTGACGGGGTCGGCGCAAATCAGCTGTCAATCGGGCTATGCCGACCCGCGTCGAGCTTCTCGCGGATCATTTGATTAGATGCGCCGGCATTGCGGCAGTCTGCCTCGACAGGGCCGGGCACATTGCCGCGGACGACCGCTTCGGGCTGTTCCCGAATTGCCGTTTGCTGGCCCGCCCGGCAACCAGGCGAAGGTCGCGGCGCTGCGGGTGTGCTCGGTCGTCCCTCGAACTGCCGCCATACTGAGAGCCGGGTTCAGGAAGAACTGCCTATTGCTGAGCGCCGCCTCACAGCGTCCGATGTTGGCTGTTCGCTTGAACCATTTCCTTGGTAGGCCAATGTAGTAGCCGCGCCTGCGAAGCTCTAGCTCGGATCTATTGAGCGTTTCGCAAATGGATTTCACAGGCGTGCCGGCATCAACAAGCTTGCGCAGCAGTTCGTCTTCTCGTTTGGTCCAGCGAGGAGAGCCGAGAGTCAATTTCAATCCAACCTCTTAGCCCACACTTCGTCACACTCGAATCTGTTCAAATGAGTTTCGCCATCCTAATTTCGCATTCCAGAACACGACCTAAAATCGCAGAAAAAGCTTGGGCCTCCGGCGCCTTGTCTGTCCCAGTCATCGCGTCGGCCTCAAGAAAGGAATGGCAGGCGAGGCGCTCCTTCGAAAGCTATACGTTGGCATAGACGAAGCTCCCGGATCCTCTGCCAACGAGATTTCGGAGCCACTAGGATTCGCCCAGACTTGTCGGACGACCTGTGAGATGGCCGTGCGGCCGAGGAGTTAACCCCGCTAGACCGGATACTTGGCCCGCGATGAGCGGCCCAGCCGCAACTATGTCGGCAGCTACATCAGGACGTCGAAGTGGGGAGCTATCGGCTATCGCCGCGATGGGCTAACGCTAGAATTAGTCCGCCGCGCGGCCAGAAGCGGCATGATCAACGACATCTTGCGTGCAAGCGGCAACGCGAGATTGGTACTCTTCGATGTCCACTTCGCGCGTCACCTGCGAGAACGAATCTTCAAAGCTGGCGTGAAGTTCGCCTTCTTCGATCCACGACTTACCGCGGTCCGAACTGATGCGATGGCCGACGAACACCTCACGTCGGCGCGCCTTGCGGTAAACCATGCGTTCGATCGTCCAATTCGTCATGGTCCCTCACGGTAGCAGCATGACTTGATCCGAACCGCGTTGCCGCGCCTTTTCCATTACGAATCCGCACATCACCCATGTTCGGCCTTGATACCTCGAAAATACACTCTGCCCTAGCGACCGCGCTTCAGGGCATCAACTCCTTCGGCTGGTAGGCATTGGGCTCGCCCTTGATGTTCCGAACTGGTCCAATTCATCCGAGCGACTTACACGCCAAGTAAGCGTCGGCTCATACAGCGTGACGGACGGTTGCCCAATCGTGTGGCGGATCGAACAATTTTAGCTCCTGTGGTTGTGCCTCCAAGCGGCGCCTCAGAAATCACCCATCAATGCGCCCTTTCCAACAACGCGCCGACCAGTCTTGATTGATCTCGCTGCCTGCCACGATCAGCATGAGCGGCTCCTTCACGCGGCGGGCAATGCGCCGCAGCGTAGCCGAGCCCAGATCGCTCATTGCCGCGGCGCCACCGGGATGCGAGTGCCAATCGCCGAGGTAATCAACGTCACCCGTGCTATCCTGAAAGGCCCGCCGTATCTCTGCGACCTGCCAAGCGTGATCAGGCACGAAACAGTGTCGCCCGTGAAGGGCGTGCGGGCCGGGACCGCGAAGGTCGACTACCACCCGGTCTTTCCCCACGCGCCCAGCCGAGAAGAACTCCGCCATTCTCAAGGGGG
>NZ_FMAE01000078.1 GCF_900094575.1 Bradyrhizobium yuanmingense
TGAGCCAGAACAGTCCTTTGCGCATCGAAGTCCCCCGCGTGGAATCAACCCGCTGCCAGGGAATCAGAGTTCGCTAATTAGGTACAGACCCTAGTTCTGAATGGTTCACAGTTCGGTCTCGCTACAGCGACAAAAGGGCATTATCAAAGCTTGGACTAAGAACCGAGTTGCACCTCTGATTGCTGTGCTGGCGCGCAGTTCGCTCGGCGCACCGAATTTGTACCATCGCTTGACGGCTGTGCCGCCGGATCTATTGCCTCGCCGTAGAAATAGGACTTGGCATTATAAATGCTTCAACAGCACACTGTAGTTAGGCCGCGCTATGTAGCCGTCTCTATGCAGGAGTGTTCGGTGCAAACCAAGTCAATCATAATGATCTTATTGAGATTTGTGATGTTCTCGACAAGTGCCGTGGCAGGGGCATTAAACGAAACATGCCCTGAATGCGTAACACTTGAGGGAGGGATGGCAAAGGGCGTGATCGAGGATGGGATCCTGAGCCTCAAAGGAATTCCCTACGCGGCTCCGCCGGTGAGCGATTTGCGATTCCGCCCACCATCTTTGCCTAATCACTGGCAAGGAATTCTTGAGGCAGCGAACTATCGGACAATCTGTCCACAAATCGAGGATCCGCTCGAAAGTTATCCCAAAGCGGCCATGGCGCATGAGGTTGTCGTGGGCGGAGTCACAACTCGTTTGTTCGAGGATGAAGATTGTCTTTACCTTAATGTCTGGAAGCCTGCGAAGCAGGTCAGGAATTTGCCAATCATGATCTATCTTCCCGGCGGAGGCTTCATTGCCGGTGGCGCGTCCGACGTTTATAATGGGGCAGCAGTTGATCGAAAGGATGTGGTCGTCGTCACGATCAACTATCGTATCGGCTTGCTGGGATTTGCGGAGGTAGGTGCGCTCGACCCTTCCTATTCCGGTAGCGGCAACAACGGCCTGCGCGATCAGATCGCAGCGCTTGAGTGGGTTCGACGTAACGCGACGGCGCTCGGCGGGGACTCTGATAATGTCACGGTATTCGGTGAATCGGCCGGTTCGATCTCAATCGCCGCACACCTCGTGTCTCCCTCGCTGAAAAAGCCATTTCAACGGGCGATCCTGCAAAGCGGGGCCTACAATCTAATTCGCACCAGGAGATCGGCGGAAGCGACAGTAAAAAAGTCATGGACGTCGGATCCTTGAAAACCATGGCGCAGATCAAAACGGCGCCCGTTCGAGATCTATTGCTGCAGGCCCACGCTACCGGTGAGCCGGATGGTTTCTTCGCTCCCGTCGCAGATGGTTCGGGGGTCGCCCTCGATCCTGCCGAAGCACTCGCCTCCGGAGCGTCAAGACATGTTGGGATCATGCTTGGGACGAATGCAAACGAAATGAACTACTGGGCAATGTATGACAGCAAGTTCCGCAATCCGTTCGTGGAAGACACCGATCTCGGCGCAAAGATCGATGTCTTCTCTATGTTACCCTCCATACGGGACACCTCAGAGGAGAAACGGGAGGAAGTGAAACGCAAGCTCATGAGTACGTATGAGAAGGTTCTCGGGACGATCAAAGAACAATCGAAGCGGCGCTGGTTGATGACGTGATAATGACGCAACCGGCAACACACCTAGCCGAGCGCCAATCGGCCTCGGGCGGCAAGGTGTGGCTCTATCGCTTCACTTGGCATGTGCCCCCAAAGTATCTCGATCCTGCGCTGCCCCCGTTGGGGGCGTTTCATTCAATTGAACTTCCATTCATGTTCGGCACCGGTGATTTCAGCCAAATTCCAGGTGGTCTTGCGCTGTCGAAGGCCCCGGGCTCGGATATCTCTCGGCTGACTAATCAGATGTTGACCGCGTGGACGAATTTCGCAAAGAAGGGAGACCCTAATGGCGTTGGCGTGCCGGAATGGCCTTCCTACGACACAAACAAACGCGTCGTGATGGTGTGGTCAGCAGATTCTGAGGCGGTTGCGGACCCTGACGGGTCACGCCGTGAAATCTGGGAGCGCTGGCACTTTAACCCTTATTGATTGACAACCCGGATCGGTAATGTCGCGCCCGCTGTATCGCGGCTACGCCAGATTGCTGCGACGATGGCCGACAAGGTGTCGCCGCACGCGCCATGTCCCCAGGCAACGTTCGCCGTCTCCGAGGGCCTTGGATCTGCCTCTACTACATTGAGCCAGCAGTGGCCTCGCGCCTCTCCTCCGCCGAATAGTAGTCCGTTCTGTTAATCGCGGGGACAGTGTCATGTCGGTGAGAGGCGATCGAGCACGCCGATTTCAGTTGTAGTCAGTCGTCCGTTAAGAAGGCGAATTGAGCGGGGCGGGACGGCCGAACGTGCGCCATAGCTGGAGCAGGATGAGGCACAAGAGTTCTCTGAGCCAGGCGAGGATGCGGCGGAAG
>NZ_FMAE01000071.1 GCF_900094575.1 Bradyrhizobium yuanmingense
TGGCTGTAAACGAAGCCCTTTTGGCTTGGCGAATGCACGTCTTTCTCCGTATCGGAGTAAAGATGGTGATGTCGATGTTTCGCAGCCCACCAAAGTACGCTTTTTTGGGAACTGCTTTGGGCGAGGAACGCAAGAGCGAACTGGAACGTTCGGCTCGTTGAGTAGGCTCGATGCGAGAAGTACCGGTGATACCCAGCAGTGATCGCGAACATGCGTAACCAATATAAGACGATGCACATCGCAACCGCTGGCCACGAGACGCCCGACCATGTCGCCAGGAGGCAACCGGCGTGGATCAGCAGAAACGGAAGGACCTGCGGGTATATGATGTCGTGTTCCTGATCCGCATGAATATGGGTAGACACTCTGACGACCTCAGCGGTTTGGCATGGGGCCCGTCAAGCAGACACATCATCCGCCGCGGACAGGGCCAACGTAAAATAAGTGCGGCCCGTCTCGGGCGAGGGATAGCCATTGACGAGAAGCTTCCAGGATTTGATTTCCCATATGTCGCCCGGCTTCGACTCTCGAAGGACTTCACCCGCCAGCTTTACGGCCTCTTCCTTTGCAGCATTTAGGTCGGCAAGCTCGGTGCCGTGGTGATCGAGACCAGCCTTGCCGTCCATAATGTGAAAATGATAGCGCGGCATGGGACGCTCCTTCATTTTGGCGGGGAGCGCGTGGCATCTCTCAGTCTCCGGATCGCCTGATGGTCACGGGAGATAGGCGACAATACTCGCCATCCCACTCCGTTCCTAGAAGAACCGCTGCTCACGGAACCCGGCTTAAATCGTCAAAAAGGAACAGACTCCGGGACAGCAACGATGCTAATTTGTGGAACTGAATTCGAAGGCTCTTTCAAGTGTCTGCGGCCAATGTAAGGAATACTCACCCGCTGATCCGCAAGCTGGAAACTGTCTTCCGCTTTCTGACGAAGAGCGGAAGGCGATACTGGCGCTCCCGATCGATCAGAGGGTGATCGAGGCCCATCAGGACATCGTACGCGAGGGGGATCGCCCGAGCCGATCTTTCGTCATTGCCGATGGCGTGGCTTGCGCCTTCAAAATGACAGGCGAGGGCAAGCGCCAGATCCTCGCATTCCACATCACGGGCGACATGCCGGACCTTCAGAGCCTGCACCTGCAGACGCTGGACATCAGCATCGGAACGATCACGGCTTGCAAGGTCGGCTTCATTCAGCACGAGGATCTGCAGCGCCTGTGCGAACGCCAAGCCCGCGTCGCGGCGGCCCTCTGGCGTGAAACACTTATCTATGCGGCGATGTTCCGCGAATGGATCACCAATATCGGACGACGGCAGGCGCTAGGCCGGGCAGCGCATTTTATGTGCGAATATATCGTCCGTGCGCGAGCCATGGGCCTTGTGGAAGATTACTCATGCGAACTGCCGATCACGCAGGAAGAGCTTTCCGATGCCATGGGCCTTTCGATTGTTCACGTCAACCGCGTGCTCCAGGAGCTGCGCAAGCTGGGTTTGATCAACCTCGAAAGCCGGCACTTGACGGTGCTTGATTGGACCCGGCTCCAGGAAGTCGGAGACTTCGACGCGGGATACCTCCACCTGCCGAAGACGGCCACGTAGCGTTACGCCCCTTCGTCAAACGGCGGCGCGGACGGATGAACAGAGGGCCGCCCATGAACCTCTTCGACCATCTGCCATCCCAGAGACAGCTCTAGGGCAGGTTGGAATTCTGCACTCATTGAAGAATGCGGCAGCCGGAGAGTCATCGTTCGTCTCATCTGCGCCACCGATTAGCTGACAGCCGGACGCCCGAGGGAACAAAGGGGTGAGGAGGCGGCTTGAGTTGGGCGGCAGAACCAGGAGACTGGGAGCCGCGAAGAAAAGCCGTTCGGTGTAACGCCCGAGCGGCTTTTGTTTGGCGCATCTCTTGTGAAGTCGCTTGGCTGCCGCAATCGAGAAATCCGATCCCAACCACGACCAGGGAACACTTCGCCCCCAGTCGGTTTAGTTCCGAGCAGCATTTTGCGATGCGGTTCTTTAACACTCACGCGAATCGGATTTGGCATGGCCTCCGTCACAGTAGGGCTGAACAGATACTTCACATTGATCGAGCGTTCAGTGCCCACGAAAGTCGGGACTTTCATTCGCTGGCTGCGGGAGCCATCCAAACTCTGGATCCGGATCATCGTTGCGGGGGGACTCATTCTCGGGGGCATCTTCAGCTTCTTGCCCCTCTTCGGCCTCTGGATGCTCCCCCTTGGACTTCTTCTCATCGCGCAGGACATGCCGATCCTGCAAAAACCTCTCCTCGCCGTGTTGCGTTGGATCGAGATGAAATGGAAGCGGCTCAGGCGACGTTTCAGAACGAGGCGGCGGCCAATTGTGGCGAAGCAACCGGAATGACGCGACCGCTCCGCCCGCGGCGGCGGGGCATTCTCCGTATTTGGAACGTTGTGGTTAAGCCGGGCTTGGTCCGGCAGGAGGTCACCATGACCAAGACATCAGACCACGGCATCATGCGCGTACGCGGAGAAGATCAGCCGGCAGACAAGGAGCGGGCGCAACTGGCTCAAAAGATTGAGCTCGGCCACACACCGCCCGTGATCAAGGAAGAGGCGAACGACCGGGACTGAACGCAATGATCGTGAGCCGGCGCGCGGGGCCTGCCAGCAGGATCCGCGCGCAACATCATGCTGCTTTCTGATGCTGCTCGAACGCAGCGATGGCCCGATTCGAAAGCATCAGGGTGCGGCTCTCTCCCTTGAGAATTTGCGTTTTGATACTTTGAAGTAGGATCTCAGCCGCCTGCTGAGGATCGGCGATCCCACCTGAGCGGTCCAGGAAGTCCCAGGCTATCTGAAGCGAGTTTTCAATGAGAACTGGAAGTGGCTCGGTCATGCGGGAGGAACGCCCCGGACGACCTCCCGTTCCCTCATTCGGGAGCCGGTAATCCGGGTGTGGACAGCCATTCGCTGATTTGAGCCCCGGTCTCTGCCTGCCGAGCTTTGCGGATGGTTTGTTCCCGCTCAATACCTGGCGGAAGCGATTTCGCCTTTTGACGAAGGGCTCGCCCATGCTCGGCAAGGCGTTCTTCAAAGGAGGTGGTTTGCTTGATTCGGCGTCGCTGCATAGCGTGCTCCTTTTCCCAGGGAAGGCGGGAGCGCGACAGCGTTCTCATCACCGACAGATGCCGAGGGCCGCGCGGTGATGGATCAAGCGTAGCAATTTAAGGTACGACGCGCTGGTCAATATTGATCAGGTGGTAGAAGCTGGTGAGGCTGGCGCTCGGCGCCCGCAGGATCAACGCCCCACAGGAAATGCGAAGCGCGCGAGCACAGATGGGCATCGGAGCGACGCCGGCGCCAAAGGCGTTCAGCAACCCGCTGTGCGGACAAACGCTCTTCACGATCAGGCAGCAAGCTCTCGGAGCGTCGAGATGATCGCCTCTGACGGGTACGGCTTGTGGAAGAATCTTGCCCCATCGGGTAGCTCAGAGCCTTTGACCAGATGGGCGGAGACCACAAGGAGCTGGATCGGTGGCCATCTTTCGCGAACGGCCTCCACGAGCCCAAGCCCGTCCATCGAGCCAGGCATCCTGACATCCGTGAAGACCACGCAAACATCCTGTCGGGTTTCAAGAATCCTGATGGCCTCATCGGCATTGCCGGCAAGGAGCGGATGCAGCCCCGCATCCTGGACGATGTCGTTCGCCATCAAGAGGAGCATCGGTTCGTCCTCGACGATCAAGACGCAACTGCCGCGAGGAGAGCTTTGCTCTGGCATATCAGCCCTTTCTAATGCAGGAGACGCCACCCGGTCGGGACATCCGCAGTCACGGCTTTAAGCGATGGCAGCAGCCGACGTTCCGAATGGCCGATTGTTTCTGAGCAATCTTTGCATCGACAATGCGGCTGACGGTTTCCGAGGGTTCACCATGAGGCGCCGCCACTTCCGCCGAATGAGCGTGGAAGTCGCCCCGTCGGCAATGTGCGTCTGGCGACCCTGCCTGCCCATCGCCGCAGGGTGAGCGCGTCGACGCCGCCCCTTCCACTCAGAGCATGACCGTCACCTGCGAGGCAGTCGGATCGAAAAGCACGTGCCTGTTTCTTCGTTGGATGCCACAGAGATCTCGCCGCCATGGGCTTCGACGATCAATTTTGCGATGTAGAGGCCGAGGCCGAGGTGGGTACTGTGCTCCGGCGGACTTCCGTCATCGTGGCCTCGCGTCCAGGATTGGAAGATTGATTTTTGCGCTTCAAGCGGGATTGAGGAGCCGAGATTGTGCACGTTGATGGTCACAGCATCGGGATCGTTACCTGCGACGGTCACTGTGATGGGCGTCGCTACGTCGCCATAATGGACCGCGTTGCCCATCAGATTGGACAGCACCTGTCCCAGGCGGGCGCGGTCGCAGGAAACCAACGGATCGCCCTTCGTCGCGACCTGAAGTTTTCGATCTGCGTTGACGGCGCGAAACTCATCTGCGATTTCCTGGCACAGAGCCGCAACGTCGTTCTCGGTCTTTGTAACGGGGATTTGAGTGCCGAAGGACGAGCGTGTGAGATCGAGCAGATCGTTCAGAATTCGCGTCGCCCGCCCTGCGGCCAGCTTGATCTCCGAAACAACCCTGGCCTGCTTCGCGTCGGTTGTCCCCGATCGCTCCATCCACTGAGCGCCCATTGAAACGGCGCCGAGAGGATTGCGCAGGTCGTGGCCGAGGACGCCCAGAAACAGGTTGCGCGAGTCATTTATCGTCTTGGTATAGTGGGCCACCGACTCCGTCACGGCCTGATCGATCGCTTCATTGAACCGCGTCAAGTCCTCAATAT
>NZ_FMAE01000081.1 GCF_900094575.1 Bradyrhizobium yuanmingense
GAGTTGATGTTGCGCAATCTTGAGGGGCGACCATCATCGGCATGGATCTGTGTGCGGCGGGGGCGAGGCAATGCAGCGATCAAACCGGGGTGGTGTCCCAATTGGGCACCTTTCACAAATCACACCAACGAATTGGCCCCAGGCGATGGTGTGAAATGGATCCCGATTTTGGGACCACGTGCTTAGTTGGAAGGGGCGGCTCCGTCTAATAAACGGAGCGGATGATGACGACGAAGACGAGACGCAAGATCGACGCGGCATTGAAGGCAAAGATCGCACTGGAAGCCGTGCGGGAGCAGGCGACGGTGGCCGATCTGGCCCAGCGCTACGAGGTTCACCCGAACCAGATCTATGCCTGGAAGAAGCAGCTGCTGGACCAGGCGGCCCGGGCCTTTGAGGCGGGTGTCGGGCGGGAGAGCGAGGACGCTCGCGAACGCGAGGCCGCGGTCGTTGGATGGACAACGTCTTCATCGAGCGGCTGTGGCGGTCGCTCAAGCATGAGGACATCGTGTGCTGTGGAAGTCAGGCGTCGGCCTGAATCCTGACGAAGCTTTGTCAGAGATGGAGGATGGCCCTCCGAAGTCGACCTGCAGGGGTAGACGTCAAACCGCTCCGAGCTGCGAGGGTAAAGAGCCCTGGTAGTGAGCGTTGGAGGAAAAGGCGGAGGAAACTCCGTCAGGTGAGATCCGAGGAGACGAACGTAAGTAAACCGCTGATGACGTGTCGTAACGTGTTCTATCGACGTCGAAACAGGGATCAGGATGTCTGTCCCGCGAGCAAGGGTTGGGGGGAGCCTGCCGACTGTCCAACCGGCGTCCGGCATGAAGGTGGCGTGACGTCGGATCAGGCTTTGACAAGGAACACAGGAACCTGTCGCTCCGATGTGAAGGGAGGACTCCAAGCGGCTCGTCGCCGCAAGGAGCAGAGTACCGATGCGGAGCACAGGGGCGGAAACGCCCGTATTAGGGACGAAGGCGCTGCAATGGCACTGGACCGAAGGGGCGTTGTCATCCGGCTTTACGCGGTCGACAACCCGAAAGGGGATGATCGGCATGAGTAAGGCCAAGCCGTTTTGTATTGCCAAACGCGATGTGTGGGAGGCGTATAAGCACGTGAAGGCTAACCAAGGGGCAGCTGGTGTTGACGGGCAGTCGATCGAAGACTTCGACCGAGATCTGAGTAAGAATCTCTATCGGATCTGGAATCGGATGAGTTCGGGCAGCTACTTTCCGCCTCCGGTGCGGCGCGTTGACATACCGAAAGGCGGAG
Source organism: Bradyrhizobium yuanmingense (assembly GCF_900094575.1). Classification (GTDB taxonomy): domain Bacteria; phylum Pseudomonadota; class Alphaproteobacteria; order Rhizobiales; family Xanthobacteraceae; genus Bradyrhizobium; species Bradyrhizobium yuanmingense. The sequence goes on from NZ_FMAE01000081.1 coordinate 1,270, forward strand.
CTGGCAGCACGCGACCGTTGGGAATACCAACGGCCTCGGACAGGATCTTGCAAGATCGCTGCCGATGCGCCTGCATTCATCCTGACTGAACGCGGAAAGCCTTATAGCGATAAGTCGTTCACCGGCAAGTTTTCGGCCTGGGGCAAAGCAGCTGGAATCACAACACAATGCAGTCCCCACACCTTGCGCTTCGCGGCAGCGCGTCGACTGGCCGAGCTGGGCTTATCCTTGAAGGTGATTGCCAGCATAACCGGGCACGACAGCTTGAAAGAGCTGTAACGGTACACGAAGGCTGCGGAGCAAAGGCTGGTCGCCAAGCGGGCTATTGCCGCGTTAGGCTCACACTAGCCCAAGGGTCGCGCCTTCCGCATCGCCTGAGAGGACTTCGAACGCTCGGTCGATCAGTCGCATGTCCCACAGAACCACACCGCCGCGCCTGATGGGCCGGGGCATCGTTCCGTCCTCGAGAATGCGGACGGAGTGAGCTGGCTCCGGAAATCTGGACAGGGCGATAAGTGGAGTTTCTGCCTGACGGCGGGCAAGATTGTCCCGCGAATCAGGAGAGACGATGAGCAAACGAGCCCGCCGGCAGCACGCACCGGCATTCAAGGCCAAGGTGGCGTTAGCGGCGATCAAGGGCGAGATGACGCTGGCCCAGCTGGCTGAGCATTTCGACGTACACCCGAACCAGATCACGCAGTGGAAGTCCCAGCTTCAGGGAGCGGCGGCCGAGGTCTTTGGTCCTGGCGCCAACAGAACGAGCGAGCCCGCGGTGGACGTGAAAACGCTGCACGCCAAGATCGGGGAGCTGACGCTTGAGAACGATTCCTAAGAAACGGCATCGCCGACGTTCGGCTC
>NZ_FMAE01000082.1 GCF_900094575.1 Bradyrhizobium yuanmingense
CTTGCGGCTGCGCCAGCAGCATAGCCTGCCGGTATTGGCCGCCTTCCGGACCTGGCTCGACGACCAGGCGCCGAAGGTCCTCCCCGAAAGCTTGAGCGGCAAGGCGATCGCCTATGCGCGCAACCAATGGATTATCTGACCCGTTACACCAGTGACGGTCTCGCCCCGATCGATAACAATGTTCTGGAGCGCGACATCAGGCCGTTTTGCACCGGACGAAAAAGTTGGCTGTTCAGCCACACCGTTGCCGGCGCCAAGGCAAGCGCCGTGATCTACAGTTTGGTGCTGACATGCCGGGCATGCGGCGTCGATCCCTATGCATGGCTACGTCACGCGCTCACCGAATTGCCCCAGCGCGCGCCAGACGCCGATATAGAAGATCTGTTGCCGTTCAACTGCACCGCTCAAAAAAACCTGCCAGCTGAGAATAGCGGCTGACGTTCGAACGCTCAGGTCAACCAAGCCGTTCCGATGACACTGCTGGGGCCCGGCGTCACGCGACGCCGCGGCCAGGCGCGCGCGTAGCCTGTGCGGTAAAATACGCGCTTACGACAAGCGCGTAGGGGCGACTGGGCGGCGATGCTGCGCCTGCTCTCGTTCCCGTCGAGGTCACACCTGTAGCGGCTCCGATCTTGAGCGGCGCACCACAACTGGCGTCTTCACCGCCTGCGCAGCGTGCAAGGGCCGGAATCATCGAGATTGAGCTCGGGGGCGGCTGTCGTGTTCGCGTTGACCGTGACGTGGACGTTGAGGCGCTGCAGCAGGTTCTTGAGCTCTTGCGACGACGATGATTCCGATTCCGAGCGGCGTCAGGGTCTGGATCGCGACCGGCCACACCGATATGCGCCGCGGCATGCGAAGCCTGGCTCTTACGGTTCAGGAGAGCCTGAAGCGCGATCTCCATGCCGGCGATCTCTACATCTTCCGGGGCCGCAGCGGCGATCTGGTCAAGATTCTTTGGCATGATGGGTTGGGCATGTCGCTCTATGCCAAGCGCCTGGACCGAGGCAAGTTCATCTGGCCTTCGGCGTCGGACGGCGCGGTATCGATCTCAGCGGCGCAGATGGCCTATATGCTGGAAGGGATCGACTGGCGGAATCCACAACTGAGCTGGCGACCGAGAAGCGCAGGTTGAGTACAAAATCCAGCAGGTTTTGCATTTTTGGGGAGTCCCAACGCTTCCAATCTGTGATTCACTGTGTCGCATGGATGCTGAGCGCGACGCTGTTCCGGATGACATTGCCGTCCTGAAAGCGGCGCTGGCAGCCGAGCGTGCGAAGGGTTTGGAAGTCGCCGCTGAACTTGCGGTCGCCCGCGCGAAAGCGTCTGAGGACGAAGCGCTGATTGCCCAGCAGAAGCTGCAAATCGCCAAGCTAAGGCATCAGATCTATGGCCAGCGGTCGGAGCGTTCGTCGCGCCTGATCGAGCAGTTGGCCTTGACCTTCGAAGAGTTGGAAAGTGACGCCACTGAAGACGAGCTGGCGGCAGAGCGCGCTGTGGCCAGGCGACGACGGGGCGCGGATTTACGCGCAAGCGCGGCGAACGACAGACGTTCCCTGAGCATTTACCGCGCGAACGAGTCGTCATCGAGCCGCCGACGGCTTGCCAGTGCTGTGGCGGCAATCGTCTGCGCAAGCTCGGCGAGTACGTGACGAGGACACTGGAAGTGGTACCGCGCCAGTGGAAGGTGATCGAGACGGTGCGGGAGAAGTTCTCCTGCCGCGACTGCGAGAAGATCAGCCAGGCCCCGGCGCCATTCTATGCCGTCGCACGGGGATGGGCCGGCCCGAGCCTGTTGGCCATGATCATGTTCGAGAAGTACGGCCAACATCAGCCCTTAAACCGCCAGGCCGAGCGCTACGCCCTCGAAGGCGTGCCGATCGCGCTGTCGACCCTGGCGGACGCCGTGGGGTCGGTCTGTGCGGCGGCGCTGGATCCCCTGCTGCGCCTGGTCGAAGCCCATGTCATGGCGGCCGAGCGCCTGCATGCCGATGATAGTGTGCTGCAGAAGCACACGGAAAGGATGATCGAGATGATCTGAAAATCTGTGTGCACAAGCTGTGGCAGCGATGAGGGTAGGCCCCTCGGGAT
>NZ_FMAE01000083.1 GCF_900094575.1 Bradyrhizobium yuanmingense
CGTACAGCACGGCCATCGCAATCGCAACGGGCGGGAAGGTTCTCGGCGTCGACTGCGAGCAAGGCGACGTGCTTCAATATTCGCTTGAAGACAACTTCCGCAGAGCCAAGTCTCGAATTAACACGCCGCTTCCGCCCAAGCTCGGCGTGCCGCGTCCGAGTCTTGACCGGCTGACGATTCGCACAGCCGCGCCCTCAATGGACCGTGGGTCTATGAAGGAGCTTACGGAGTGGCACAGCCGCGCTGAGAATCCTCGCCTCCTGATTATCGACACGCACGCCAAAATCAAAGAGCAGCGCAAGGGCAACCAAGATCCATATTTGTCGGACGACTCGGCGATAGTGCCGCTTCAAAAGTTTTCTGGCGAGCACGGTCTGACGACTATCCTCGTCACGCACCTCAGAAAAATGGAGGGTTCGTCTGGCGATCCTATCGAGCAGGTGTCTGGCACCACTGGAATTACAGGTGCGGCGGACATGATCGTCGTGCTCGACCGCGACGAGAAGGGAGCGAGGCTATATGGTCGCGGGCGCGACGCGGAGGAGTAGTACGAGGTCGCCATGGAGTTCGACGGTGGTCTTTGGACCGTGCTTGGCGACGCCGACGAGGTGAAACAATCAGAGCAGCGTATTGTTCGTTTCACTGCCGGCGTCATCCTCATCGGCGGCCTGCTCGACTTCATTGAAGAGACGATCGACGTGCTTTTCGCTGCGTGGCGCAAAACGATGCAGGCGTGCCAGCGCCAGTTCTTCCTCGAGTTTGGCGCCGCGGTCGCGAGTTGATGGTTCTCCGCCTGCAGCGCAGCAATGCGCGCCAACAGCACCTCAACACTCGGATGGCCGGTTCGATTCATTGGAATCTTGAATCTGAACCGTACCGACGCGTCAACCGCTCAACTCGAGAGCTCAGCCGGCAGCCTGATATTGCCGTACCGGATGGCGGACCATCGCATCGATATCGATGCCGTCAAGGATCCAGTGCAATTGCTCAGTCGTCAGCGTGACGACCGCCTCCTGGCGGCGCGGCCACCGGAACTTGTCCTCGGTCAGCCGCTTCAGGACCAGCACTGAGGCCGTCTTCGCTTGGCTGCAAGATTGGCCGGAGCAGATTGAGCGGACAGTAATTGTCGACACGAAGCTATTGCCCGAGCAGTCGTGTGCTTGACGCTCGCAGCCATCATAGGCTCGTCCGTATTGTTCTCGACGGCAAGCGGCTCACACGGGCCGCTTTTCGTTTTATGGATGGCCGCGCAGTCTCGTCAGCTTTTGGTCAGCCAGCGCGGATACGGAGCCCCGGAGTTAGCGGGACGTGGCAGGGACAGCGCGATGGCACCAGAACGGTCAGCGCCAAGTCACGTGCCGCTAGCTTCTATGGTAGTGCGGGCGGGGCAGGGACAGCGACCTGTCATGCCCCAAGCCAACAGGCGCCGAGTCTCGCCCGCACTGCCTGCGATCCCTCACGGACACTCAGGGAGCGAGAGGAGATTGTCCGGTTGAATTCCGTCCACTGTTGTCTTGATGTACTTGTGTCGGCCGTCGGTCGCGACGATGACCTCGACAGTGATGCCTGATTCTTCGACGTAGTACTCCCACTCGCGGCTTTCGATATCTCGGATAGTCTTCGCGACGGATAGCCTCCATCGCGTTCGGTCTGAATTCAGCCCGCCGACAAATTTGATTCTCTCATGTGCGTTTCGCCTGTCAGACTTGTTTATGCAACGAATGCGCACGCGTTTTGCCATGCGGGGTGTCTCCCGTCTCTGCAAGCTGTCGGACCAGCTTAGAGATTGCCTGACGACGTGGGGCCGACCGGTTCTGGTAGTTGTGCTAGGGCTTTTCCTGATGAATGTATCGTACCGTCGGCTTCTTCCGCTGCTGTGAGGCTGGCTGTGTCGAAGTTGGCGGTGCGTTGCAGGGACAGCGCTCTGCCTCCAACGCTCGGGCGCCGAGTCACGTTGCCGCTAACTTCGACTGCGGATGATCCAAGCAGGCGGTGATCACCAGGGGCGAGGACCCTCGGGAGCGGAAGTCAACGCACCCGCTGCCACTGGCTGATTTTGTCCGGTATGCCCAGGTTTGATGGGTCTCCG
>NZ_FMAE01000001.1 GCF_900094575.1 Bradyrhizobium yuanmingense
CTTTGCCGCAGCGGGCGAGCGCTTCAAAGATCGCCCGCCAATGTCCGCGCTTGGCCCAGCGATTGAAACGATTGTAGATCGTCGTGTACGGACCATAGTCGGGCGGGCAATCGCGCCAGCGTGCGCCGCACTGAAGCATGTGAATGATACCGCTGATGACGCGTCGATCGTCATCGCGCACCGGTCCGGTCTGGTTCGTTGGCAGATGCGGCTCTATCAGAGCCCATTGCTTGTCGTTGAGCCAGAACAGTCCTTTGCGCATCGAAGTCCCCCGCGTGGAATCAACCCGCTGCCAGGGAATCAGAGTTCGCTAATTAGGTACAGACCCTAGCTTACCGCTCGCAGCAATGACGGTCTCGTAGGGTGGGCAAAGCGAAAGCGTGCCCACCATTCTCCGTATCTCGAAGAACTGGTGGGCACGGCGCGAAGGGCGCGCCTTTGCCCACCCTACGGCAGCTTCGCATCCATCACTTGAACCAGTGCACCAGCGCGATGCTGATCCCCAGCAGCAGCATCAGCGACAGCGTCACGGCGGCCGTCACCCGGCCGCCGACATTGGCGAGCACGCGCACGTCGACGCCAAGGCCGAGGGCGGCCATCGAGACCACCGTGAGAAAGCTCGTGATCGTCGTCACGGGGCCAACCACCGTCGCCGGCACGATCTCCAGCGAGCGCAGGGTCGCAAGCGCAAGGAAGCCGAGGATGAACCAGGGGACCAGGCGGAAGAAGCCGACGCTGGTTTTCTTGGCATCGCTCTGCCAGCGCGAAGCGACCAGCGACAGGCCGACGACGACCGGGCCGAGCATCAGGACACGCATCAGCTTCACCAGCGTGCCGATCTGGGTTGAGACGAGACCTGCCGGCACCGTCGCGGCGAGCACCTGCGGCACTGCGTAAACGGTGAGCCCGGCGAGAATGCCGTACTGCGTTGCGGACAATTGCAGCAGCGGGATCAGCAGCGGCAGGCCCAGCACCATCATCACGCCAAGGATCGCCGTAAAGGAGATCGAGGATGCAATCTCGTCGTTGCTGGCGCCGATGATGGGCGCCACTGCGGCGATGGCGGAATTGCCGCAGATCGAGTTGCCGCAGGCGATCAGGATCGACAGCCGCGTCGACAGGCCGAGTAGCCGGCTGAGGCCGAAGGAGACGCAGAGCGCGACCACGACGACCGCGGCGATGGAGGCGAGCAGCGCAATGCCGGAAGCCGCGATCGCGGCAAAGCTGATGGAGGCCCCGAGCAGCATCACCGCGACTTCCAGCAGTTGCTTGGCGCTGAAGGCGATGCCGGCCTGCCACCGCGGGGCCGGCTTCCAGAAGCTGCGCACCGCCATGCCGAGCAGGATCGCCATGACCAGCGCCTCGACATAGGGGTGCTCGAACATGCCCAGTTCGGCCCGCTCGAGCAGGGCCGACACACCGGCCACGAGAACGCAGAGGAGGATGCCCGGAATCAGCGCCGCAATACGGCCCGCGGCGGTGACCGGCTTGGAATCGGCCGGGCTGGATGCTTGATTCTGCGACACAAATCTCTCCCGAAGGAGAAAGATTTATACGCACCACGACCCGATTGGGAAATATGTTTTCGACATATCAGGGCCGAGAGAAGTTCTGTCCTCGGACCGGAATAAACGGCCTCAGAAGATCAGGTTCTTGGCCAGCGAGGCGACGCGGCTGAAACCGTCATAGATGCCGGGCTCGAAGAAGGCTGCACGGGCCAGCACGATGCCCGCGACCAGCGACCAGAACAGGGTGGTGCCGGCCCGCAGCAGGAGCTTCGAGGCGCGCGACTTCGGCTGTGTGTCCGTTGCGGACACCAGTTGCTCGCCGAAGGGCTCAAATCCAGTGCGTTCCATGGCTGCCGATCCACCAATTTCTGGCGGAAATGTCGTCGTTTCGGCTGCAAACAGCAATGGAAGCGATTGGCGTTTTTGCGCTCGGAAGGGGAAACTCCTTCCTCCTGACAGGACCGCGGCAATAGTTTTCTTCTTTCCGCCTATTTGGACACCGCCGCTCCGGTCACAACGCCTTCACCGCGTCGGGATTCCCCGAGGGCTCGGGAGCACGGCGGCAGCGCCATCTTCCAGTCGGTTGATGGCGCCGCACCGACGATGGCCCATCTCGCTACGCCGCCAGTCCGCTCTCTACTGGCGCAAACTCCAGCCCCAGACTCTCCGCCACCGCCTTGTTCGTCACCCGGCCGCGATGCACGTTGAGCCCGTTGCGCAGATGCGGATTCTCCAAGATGGCCGCAAATCCCTTGTTGGCGAGCATCAGGCCGAACGGCAGCGTGGCGTTGTTCAGGGCTTGGCTCGAGGTCACCGGCACGGCTCCCGGCATGTTGGCGACGCAATAGTGAACGACGCCGTCGACCTCGTAGGTCGGCTCCGCGTGCGTGGTCGGGTGCGAGGTTTCGAAGCAGCCGCCCTGGTCGATCGCGACGTCGACCAGCACGGCTCCCGGCCGCATCGATTTCAGCATCGCACGGGTGACGAGCTTCGGCGCGCTGGCGCCAGGCACCAGCACTGCACCGATCACGACGTCGGCGGCGAACACCTCGTCCTCGACCGCCTCGATGGTGGAGAAACGGGTGCGTACGCGTCCAACAAACAGATCGTCTAGTTCGCGCAGGCGCGGGATCGAGCGGTCGATCACGGTGACTTCGGCACCTAAGCCGGCGGCCATGCGTGCCGCCTGCGTTCCGACCACGCCGCCGCCGAGCACGACGACGCGTGCCGGCTGCACGCCGGGCACGCCGCCGAGCAGCAGGCCGCGGCCGCCGCTGGAACGCTTGAGCGCGGCGCCGGCGGCCTCGATGGCGAGGCGGCCGGCGACTTCGCTCATCGGGGCGAGCAGCGGGAGGTGACCGCTCGCGTCCGTGACGGTTTCATAGGCGATTGCGGTGCAGCCGGAAGCAAGCAGGCCCTTGGCCTGGTCGGGATCCGGCGCAAGATGAAGGTAAGTAAAAAGGATCTGGCCTTCGCGAAGCTGAGCCCATTCGCTCTTCTGCGGCTCCTTCACCTTCACGATCATGTCGGACTTTGCAAAGATCTCGCGAGCGGTCTCGGCAATGGACGCCCCTGCCCGCCGGTACACCTCGTCGGACGCACCGATGCCGCTGCCGGCGCCGCTCTCGACCGTCACCTGGTGCCCGGCGGCAACGTATTCGCGGACCGCACCTGGGGTGAGCCCGACCCGATATTCCTGCACCTTGATCTCCTTCGGGACTCCGACGCGCATCTTGATCTCCCTCGCCAATGCTTTGATTCCATTGTTGATCGTAGCGAGAGGGTCGGTTTGGTTTCGTGCAAATATCCGCTACCTTGGCAGCGCCCGCGCCGGTTTCCGGCGCGAAATGGTCCTTTGACGCTGGAAACGAAACCTTGGCCCTCGACCGGAAAGACCTCGCCATCCTCGCGGAACTCACGACCAATGCGCGAGCCAGCCACACCGAGCTTGCCAACAAGATCGGCTTGTCGAGCACGGCGCTGGCGCGGCGGCAGAAGGCGCTGGAGGATGACGGCTACATCCAGGCCTACCAGGCCGCGCTCGACCTGGCCCAGTTCGGCCTCACCACCACGGTGCTGGTTCGCATCGCGCTGGAGAGCCAGAGCGACGAGGCACTGAAGGCGTTCGAGGCAGAGGTGACGAAATGCCCCTCTGTCGTGCGCTGCTTCCTGATGTCGGGGACGGACGACTACATCCTGATCGTGCTCGCCCGCGACATCCAGGATTTCGAGCGCATCCATCGCACCGAGCTGTCCCGCCTGCCCCGCGTCGCGCGGGTGCAATCGAGCTTCGCGCTGCGCGAGATCGTCAACCGCGCGGTGCCGACCGTGGTGTTCGGCGAGACGAAGCGCTGATCTCGTAAATCCAATAGGGAGAACCGATTGGGAACCAAGCAACTCGTCATCCGTTGGGCGCTATCGGCCAGCGGCGGCAACGCAGTCTCGCGTCATTTGCACAATTTGCCCGGCTCGGCCTTTCCGCAGGGAAATACACCATGGCCGACCTTACGATCCCCGAACGCATTCCGATCAACCTCGTCGTCAATGGCGAAAGCCGCGCGCTCGAGGTCGTGCCATGGACCACGCTTCTGGATGCGCTGCGTGACCGTCTGCAACTGACCGGCACCAAGAAAGGCTGCGATCACGGCCAATGCGGTGCCTGTACCGTGCTGATCGACGGAAGACGGGTCAATTCCTGCCTGACCCTGGCCGTCATGAAGGATGGCGCCGAGATCACGACTATCGAAGGCTTGGCCAGGGACGGCACGCTGCATCCCCTGCAACAGGCCTTCATCGACCACGATGCCTTTCAATGCGGCTATTGCACGCCGGGACAGATTTGCTCTGCCGCGGGCCTGTTGGCGGAAGGCCGTGCGCGCGATGCGGATGAGATCCGGGAGCTGATGAGCGGAAACCTCTGTCGCTGCGGTGCCTACCTCAACATCGTGGCTGCGATCGAGCAGGCAATGAGCCGGTCATGAACAACTTCCAATATTCCCGCGCAAGCGATGTTGCCGACGCCATCCGCCTGCTCGCCGCCGATCCCGGTGCGAAGTTGATCGCCGGCGGCACCAACCTGATCGATCTGATGAAGGAGAACGTCGAACGGCCCTCCCGGCTGATCGACATCTCCCGCCTGCCGCTCCGCGACGTCGAGGAGACGGCGGACGGCGGTCTGCGCATCGGCGCCTTGGTGCCGAATTCGGACCTCGCCTACCACCCGTTGATCGAGCAGCGCTATCCCCTCCTTGCCAGCGCCATCCTGGCCGGCGCCTCCGCGCAACTGCGCAACATGGCCTCGGTCGGCGGCAATCTGATGCAACGTACGCGCTGCCCCTACTTCTATGACACCACGACACCCTGCAACAAGCGAAGCCCCGGCACGGGCTGCTCGGCCCTCGATGGCCTCAACCGCAACCATGCCATCCTCGGCACCAGCAACTCCTGCATCGCGACCAATCCATCCGACATGAGCGTGGCGCTGGCCGCGCTCGGCGCGCTCGTGCATATCGCACGCCCCTCGGGGCAGCGCACCATCGCGCTGACGGATTTCCATCGGCTTCCCGAGGACAAGCCTCATCTCGATACCAATCTCGGCAGCGGCGAGATCATTATCGCCATCGAGCTGCCGCCGCACGGCTTTGCCCGGAACTACAGCTATCTGAAGATCCGCGACCGGCTGTCCTACGCCTTTGCTCTGGTCTCGGTCGCGGCCGCGGTCGACCTGGAGGGCAACGCGATCAGCGAAGCGCGCCTTGCGCTCGGTGGCGTGGCCCACAAGCCCTGGCGAAGCCTCGAGGCCGAAGCCGCATTGCGCGGTCAGGCGGCAACACCGGATCATTTCGGGCGCGCCGCCGACCTGCTGCTGCAGGGAGCGACGGCACGCTCCCACAACGGGTTCAAGATCGACCTGGCGCGCCGAGCCGTCGTGCGTGCGCTGATGCAGGCCGCAAGCGCCACGCCGCAATCACAGGCTCACAAGAAGATCGCATGAGGACCCGATGAACGCCTATGTCGGAACACCAACGTCGCGCGTCGACGGCCGCGCCAAGGTCACCGGGGCCGCCAAATATGCCGGCGAATTCGCAGCAGACGGTCTCCTTCACGGCTTCGTCGTCGAGGCCAGCATCGCGCGTGGGCGCGTCGCTCGTCTCGATACCAGCGAGGCGCTGAAGGTGAAGGGCGTGGTCGACGTGCTCACGCATGAACATCGGCCGCCCCTCGCCGACAAGGACGAAGCCTGGAAGGATGAGGTGGCGCCGGAGAAGGGCTCGCCGTTCCGGCCGCTCTATGATGAGAGGGTCAAGTTCAACGGCCAGCCGATCGCACTGGTCGTCGCGGAGGACTGGGAGATCGCCAAGTTCGCCGCAACCCGCGTTCGCGTCGAATATGAGCAGGAGGCGTTTTCGACCGATCTTGAATCCGAACGCGGCAAGGCCGAGAAAGTGGATCAACCGCACAAGCCGCGTGGTGATGCCGCAGCAGCCCTGACGCGCGCGGCCGTGCGCCACGAGGCGGATTACGTCATTCCGACCGAGCACCACAACCCCATGGAGCTCTTCGCGACGACAGCCGTCTGGAACGGCAGTGGCGGGCTCACGGTCTACGACAAGACGCAGGGCGTCCAGAACGTCCAGAAGTTTCTCTGCAGTGTTTTCGGCAAGGAACCGGACGACATCCGCGTGATCTCGCCTTATGTCGGCGGCGCCTTCGGCTCGGGCCTGCGGCCGCAGCACCAGGTGGTGCTGGCAACCCTTGCCGCGCTCGCACTGAAGCGGTCCGTCCGCGTCGTGCTGACGAGGCAACAGATGTATGGCCTGGGCTATCGTCCCATGACCATCGAGCGCGTTGCGCTCGGTGCAAAGCCGGACGGCACCCTCGATGCGATCACCCACGAAGCCATCGCCGTGACCTCACGCTATGAGGATTTTTCGCGCAACGATACGGGCTGGGCCGAGCAGCTTTACAAGAGTCCTAACAGCAACTTTTCCCATAAGCTGGTCGACCTCGACGTTTCGACGCCCTCCGACATGCGCGCGCCGGGTGCGGCAACGGGCGTGTGCGCACTCGAATGCGCCATGGACGAATTGGCCGTCGCGCTGAAGCTCGATCCGGTCGAGCTGCGCCTGAGGTGCTACTCGGATCGCGACCAGAGCCAAAGCCTGCCTTACACCAGCAAGCAGCTGCGCGAGTGCTACGCCCGCGGCGCCGAAGCGTTCGGCTGGAGCCGGCGTAATCCGGCGCCGCGTTCCATGCGAGACGGCAAGGAACTGGTCGGCTGGGGCATGGCGACTGGGGTGTGGGAGGCGCTGCAGATGCCGGTCGCCGTCCGCATCGTGCTGACGGCCAACGGCCATGCCGAGGTCTCCTGCGCCGCGTCCGATATCGGCACCGGCACGTACACCATCGTGGCGCAGGTCGCGGCCGATGCCCTCGGGCTGCCGATCGAGAATATCAGCGTCCGGCTCGCCGATTCGACCTTGCCGCAAGCCCCCGTCGAGGGCGGCTCCTGGATGGCGGCATCAAGCGCGCATGCGGTCTTGGGAGCGGCCGAAGAAATTCGCTGGGAACTCGCACGTCTTGCCAAGGCCATGCCGGGCTCACCGCTCGCTGACCTCGACGCCGCCGACGTCACCCTGACTGACGGCATGATCGCCAGCAGCGACGGTCGCGGGGCCGCTGTCTCGATTGCGGATGTCATGCGCCACAGCAAGCTCGAGCGGATCGAAAAGGAGAAGCTCAACCAATTCGCGGAGGATAAATCGCATGCCCGCAACACACATTCGGCGGTCTTCGCGGAGGTGAAGATCGACGAGGAGCTGGGAATTATCCGCGTCACCCGGATCGTGAATGCGGTCGCGGCCGGGCGCATCCTGAACACCAAGACCGGCCGCAGCCAGATCATGGGCGGGGTGGTCTGGGGTATTGGAATGGCGCTGCACGAGGAAACGGTGATGGATCACCGCTTCGGCCGCATCATGAACGCGAACATTGCCGAATACCACATTCCCGTGAACGCCGACGTCCACGACATTGACGTCATTTTCGTCGACGAGCCCGACGAGCGCATCAACCGGTTGGGAATCAAGGGGCTCGGCGAGATCGGCATCGTCGGCGTCCCGGCCGCAATTGCGAACGCCGTCTATCATGCCACCGGCAAGCGCATCCGGCGCTTCCCGATCACACTGGACAAGCTGCTGGAGTGAAGCGTCAGGCTAACCTTGCCGCAGCACTCGGGCATGTCATCCAGATGTCATCGAATGTGCAGAGAGCTGTATCTTCCTGCACATTCGGGACCTGCCATGGACTATTTCAAGCGCTTCAACTTCCTGTTCGCCGCCCCTGTGTTCGATGCCGACGATCTCGAAGGCGTCCGCTTCAACCAGATCATCGAGGAGATCCAGCGCTCCGGCTTCGAGGTGGTCCGGGCCCGCAAGCTGGAGGATGCCGAGATGGCGGTGCAGACCGATGCCGCGATCGGCTGCATGGTGGTGGACTGGGGCAAGAAGGGCCTGGAAGGCAAGACCTCGGCGCTGATCAATCTGATGCGCCGCCGCGGCCTCGACTTCCCGATCATCCTCCTGATCCGCCGCAAGCGGTTCGAGGATTTGCCGGTCGAGGTGCTCGATTTCATCGACGGCTATGTCTTCCTGTCCGAGGAGACGCCAACCTTCATCGCAAAGAACCTGATCAGCCGGCTGAAGCAATATGCCGAGACGCTGAAGACGCCGTTCTTCGGCGCGCTGGTCGACTATGCCGAGGAAGGCAACCAGCTCTGGACCTGCCCGGGCCACAATGGCGGCGTGTTCTACAACCGCAGCCCGATCGGGCGCGTGTTCGTCGAGCATCTCGGCGAGTCCGTGTTCCGCGACGACCTCGACAATTCCGTGCTCGACCTCGGCGACCTCCTCACCCATGAGGGCCCGGCGCTGAGGGCGCAGAAAGAAGCGGCGGCGATCTTTGGGGCGGAAAAGACCTATTTCGTGCTCAACGGCACCTCGACCTCGAACAAGGTCGCGCTGGGCGCCCTCGTCACCGACGGCGATCTCGTGCTGTTCGACCGCAACAACCACAAGGCCGCCCATCACGGCGCGCTGATGATCAATGGCGGCATCCCGGTCTATGTGCCGACCGTTCGCAACGCCTGGGGACTGATCGGCCCGATGCGCTGGGACCGGCTCGAAGAGAAGAGCTTGCGCGAGGCGATCCGCAACCATCCCCTGGTGAACGATCGCGACGCTTGGCGCAAGGAGCGGCCGTTCCGTGTCGCCGTGGTCGAGCAGTGCACATATGACGGCTCGATCCACAGCGCCGAGATGATCATCAAGCGTATCGGCCATCTCTGCGACTACATCCTGTTCGACGAGGCTTGGGCCGGCTTCATGAAATTCCACCCCCTTTATGCCGGCCGCTTCGCCATGGGGCTGGTAAATCTCTCGCCCGACGCCCCCGGCATCATCGCGACGCAGTCGACGCACAAGCAGCTGGCAAGCTTCTCGCAGGCCTCGCAGATCCACATCAAGGACCGCCATATCCGCGGCCAGAAGCGTCGCGTCGAGCACCGCCGCTTCAACGAGAGCTTCATGCAGCACGCCTCGACCTCGCCGTTCTACCCGCTGTTCGCCTCGCTCGACGTCGGCGCACAGATGATGAAGGGCCGCTCCGGCGAAGTGCTGTGGGACGACACGATCCGGCTCGGCATCGAGCTGCGCAAGAAGATCCGCGCGATGCGCCAGGAGTTCGAGGAGAAGGAGCAGAACCCGGATCGCCGCTGGTTCTTCGAGCCCTTCGTTCCCGATCGCGTCGCCATTGCCGATGTCAGCCGTCCCGGCGCGGCGCATAACGTCGCCTGGGAGACCCTCTCGACCGACGAGCTCGCCACCAACCCCGCGCTGTGGCAGCTCTCCCCGGATACCAACTGGCACGGCTTTCCCGATCTCGCGGAAGGCTTTGCCATGACCGATCCGAACAAGCTGACGCTGCTCACGCCCGGGTTCGATCGTGCGACGGGAGCTTATGCCGAGCACGGCATTCCCGCGCCGGTCGTCGCGCAATATCTGCGCGAGAACCGCATCGTCCCCGAGAAGAACGACCTCAACTCCCTGCTCTTCCTGCTCACGCCCGGCGTCGAGGCGAGCAAGGCGGGCACGCTGATCTCCGGCCTCGTCGCGTTCAAGCGACTGCACGACGACAATGCGCTGCTCGCCGACGTCATCCCCGAATTCTATCAGAGGCGGCAGGCGCGCTACGCCGGTGCACGGCTGCGTGACCTCTGCGGCGAGATGCACCGTTTCTTCCGCACCGCCGATGTCAGCGCGCTCCAGGCGCGGCAGTTCATGCCCGAGCATATGCCCGAGATCGCGATGTCGCCCCGCGATGCCGCGCGCTATCTGTTCAAGAACGACGTCGACTACCTCCCGATCGAGGCGATCGCGGGCCGAATCGCGACCACGCCGTTCGTGGTCTACCCGCCCGGCATCGCCACCATCGTGCCCGGCGAGCGGCTGACGGAACGAGCCAAGCCCATGATCGATTATCTCAAGATGTTCGAGACCTGCTTCAACACATTTCCGGGCTTCGACGTCGAGATCCAGGGCGTCTACAAGGAGGTCGATGCGAATGGGCGCATCGGGCTCTACACTTATGTCGTGACCGAGTAGGTGCCGATGAACGAAGCAGCTGCGCGCGCGAGCGATGAACCCGTCCTGGTTCGGCCATCACGCGAAAGCGACATCGAGGCGATGCTGGCGATCTACCGCCATCACGTCCGCAGCGGCGTGCCGCGCGATGTCGAAGGAACCGGTGCGCCGGAGCCGGACGATCTGCGCGACCGGCGCAAGAACCTGAAGCAGACCCGCCTGCCGCATCTGGTTGCGACCTGGCGCGGCGAGGTCGTCGGCTATGCCTATGCCGTGCTGTTCCGCAAAAGGCCGGCCTATCGCTACACCGCCAAGCACTCGATCTACGTCCACCACGCCCATCTCGGCCGCGGGGTCGGACGGCTGTTGCTGCAGGAATTGATCGACGCCTGCGCGGCGGCCGGCTTCCGCCAGATGATCGGCTATATCGATGCAGATAACGCGCCCTCGCTGGCGCTGCACGAGCGGTTCGGTTTCGCACGCGCCGGCCTGCTCAGCGGCGTTGCCTACCGCCACGGCCGCTGGTCCGACACCGTCATGGTGCAACGCTCGCTCGGCGCGGGGACGACGACGCCCCCGCCCGTCACGGCACCCGGGCGCTAGTCGCTACGACGGGAAGTCGGCGGGTCTGACATGGATGCGGTCGGCATGCAGTGACCAGTGATGCAACGCCTGGTCCTTGCAGAACCTCGCTTTCGCCCGTTCCCTGGCCTCGTCCTCGTCGGCGGCGTCGATCTCGAGCGTGCCCTGGCAGACCTCGCATTGCCGGCCGTATTCGCCGAGCACGTCCTTCATGAACCTGACGACATAAGTTGACATGGGACCTCCCTGCCTGCCCGCCGGCACTCTAGTCCCATTTAGGCCGGACGGGGAAAGGAGATTTTGACGCGGATCAAGGCTTGTCCAGTCCCGGCGGAAGATTCGTTGCGGAACCTGCCGCGCGGGTTTATGGGCAAATGCCGGTCGCCAATGAGGAACTTGCCTTGCACTTTGTCTCCGATACCGAAGTCACGAAGGCTCTGACCTTTCCGATCCTGATTGAGGCCCTCGAAGAAGCGCATCGCCGGCCGAAGATGGAGGTGCTGGACGCCTTCCTTGGAGACGAGAGGGGGCAATACGTCATCCGCAGCGCCGTCGATTCCGGCCGATACATGGCCAGCAAGATGTTCACCAGCTTTCCGGCCAATCTGGCCGAAGGCAGGATGCCGGCGGTGCAGGCCGTGTGCGTGCTGTTCGACGGCACCAATGGGCGGCCGCTGGCGGCGATGGACGGGACCGAGATCACGCATTGGCGCACTGCAGCCGACTCCGCGCTGGCCACGAAACTGCTCGCCCCGCCCAATCCCGAGACGCTGCTCTGCGTCGGGGCCGGTGAGATGTCCGAATGGCTGATCCGGGGTCATCGCACCGTGCGGCCGTCACTGGAGCGCGTGCTGATCTGGAATCGCAGCCCGGACCGGAGCGTGGATGTCGCTCAGCGCTTGGCGAAGGCCGGCATCAAGGCGGAAGCAATCACGGATCTCGACGCCGCGACGCGCGAGGCCGATGTCATTACCACCTGCACCCGCGCGCATCAGCCGCTGATCAAGGGCCGCAATCTGCGGCCGGGCACGCATCTGGACCTCGTCGGCGGCTACACACCGCAAACCCGGGAGGCTGATGACGAGGCGGCCAAGCGCTCCCGCGTCTTCGTGGACCGGCGGGAATCCGCCTTCCACGGCGTCGGCGACATCCTGCAGCCGATCGCGAGCGGCGCGATCAGCGAGACGGACGTCCTCGGCGACCTCTACGACCTCGTCGGCGGCCTTGTGCAGGGGCGAACGTCACCGTCCGACATCACGTTCTTCAAGAACGCGGGCGGCGGCCATCTCGACCTCATGACCTGCGAGGCCGTGTTCCAGCAGCTCGGCGCAAAGCTGGGGTAGTGGCCCAGGCTGGCGAGACACGGCCGACGTCAGCCCTCACGCCTTGATGTCGAGGAGCGTGTCTTGCGTCTCGGCGTAGGCCTGAATGACCTTCGCATTGGCAACGAAGCTGTATTTTGCGGTCACCAGCTGAGCGAATTCGCTAGCAAGATCGACATTCGGCGCTGCGATCAGGCCGTCCTGGTTTGCGAAGGGAGCGCTCGGGTCGGATTGCGCGGTATAGCTCGGCGATACCGTCGATACGGTCGCAACCGTACCGCCCGGCGCCGAACCGCTCGACTGGGAGACCTGATCGACCCGCAAGGGCACGTAGGCTGCAGGAAACGTTGGAGCAATGCCCGCACCGGCCGATGCGCTCGACCCGCCTGACGCGGGTAGTGGGCCGGTCGTGCTGATGTTGGCGATATTGCTCGCCGCCACGTTCACGCGCAAACTCGCCGCAGAAAGTCCGGATGTCGCAATCGAAAGTATGCTCATGCTCCCTGATCTACAGGAGAGGTCATACGCGTTCATTCACGCCATCAGTAAAATCCACCGCGCTCCGTTTTCATCCTGATAACCAAGGATCGGCGCGCGACTGGGCTTCGCGCGCCCTACCCCGGCGTCACGCCAAAAGCCTGCTTGAAGCGCTCGGCATAGCGCGGCCAGGCTTCGGGATTGATGATGCGCGGCGGGCGCTTCCCGTCGAGCACATCCAGCACCTGCTCGGCGGCGATCCGGCCCATGTTCTGGCGCGCCTCGATGGTGACGCCTGCCGTGTGCGGGCTCGCCAGCACGTTGTCGAACTGGAGCAGCGGATGCTCCGGCGGCGGCGGCTCCTTGGACCAGACGTCGAGGCCGGCACCGGCGATGCGCTTGTCGCGCAGCGCCTGCAGCAGCGCGTCCTCGTCGTGAATGAAGCCGCGTGCGGTGGTGATGAAATAGGCATGCGGCTGCATCAGCGCGAATTCGCGTGTGCTGATCAAGTTGCGGCTGCCCTTGTTGAGCGGGCATGAGATCGAGACGAAATCGGCGCGGCGCAACAGCTCGTCGAGCTCGACCTTCTCCCCGCCCCGCTCGGCCATCACCTCAGCCGACAAATACGGATCGTAGGCAAGCACTGTCATGCCGAGCAGGCCCTTGCACAAGGCGGCGATGCGCCGGCCGACATTGCCGAGGCCGATGACGCCGACGGTCTTGCCCTCGACCTCGTTGCCGACGAGATCGTTGCGGTTGACGTCGCGCTCGCGGCGCAGCCGGCGATCCGACTGGATGATGCGCTTGGACAGCGTCAGCATCATCGCCAGCGCGTGCTCGGCGACCGAATGGGCGTTGCCGCCGGACTGGTTGACGACTACGACGCCTGCCTCCGTGCAGGCCTCGACGTCGACGGGATCGAAGCCGGCACCGTTGCTGGAGACCAGCAGCAAATTCGGCGTCCGCTTCAGGAACGCGGCATCGACATGGAAATGCGGGGCGAGCTCATCGCGGGCGGCGCCGACCTGGTAGACGTGGGCAGCGCCGAGGAGCGGGCCATAAACATCCTCAGGGCTTCCATTTTCGATGCGATCGACCCGCACGTCGGACCGCGCCTTCAGGATGTCGATATAGATCGGATTGGCCAAATAATTGGAGTAGACGACGCGCTTGTTGTTGACGGACATCAGGACCCTTCCGGCTCGTTCGCGGGAGATCCGCACGGTCAGCGCGATGCGCGCCATCCTATGCCCCCTCCCGTGTTCTGGTTGTCGCCGCTTATGCCATGGCGGTGCCGGCCACGGCAGGCCTGCTGGCGCAGATCACGGTGACGGCGCGGACATGTTGACAATCCCGCTGCCCGCGTCAAGTTCGGCAGGCCGCCGCGACGGCAAGAACCAAGAAGCATGCGCGGCCCAGGGAGAGCGCGATGGCGATTGCGGAACAGCAGCCGCAGGGGAGCAGCGACGGAAGCTGGCACGGCATCGTCCTGCAAACCTTGAAGCGGAACGAGATCAACCTGATCCCTTACGTGCCGGACCGCGTGCTGACGCCGCTGATCAAGAACCTGCACGCCGATCCCTTCTTCACCACTTTCGCGACCGCCCGTGAGGAAGAGGCCGTCGGCATCGTCGCCGGCGCCTGGATGGGCGGTCGGCGCGGCGCGGTGCTGATGCAGACCTCCGGCTTTGCGACGCTCGCAAACGTGCTGGCCTCGCTCGCAGTGCCCTACCAGATTCCGCTGATCATGCTCGTCTCTGAGCGCGGCACGCTCGGCGAATTCAACTACGGCCAGTCCCTGGTCTGCCGCACCATGCGACCGGTGCTGGATTCGCTGGCGCTGGAGCATCACACCATCACCCGGCTCGACGAGCTCGAATTCATCGCCGACCGCTCGATCAAGCAGGCCGTCACCACGCAGGCGCCGGTGGCGTTGATCCTCAGCCCGCTGCTGACGGGCGGCAAGGTCTTCGACAAGTGAGGCCGACGATGAACACTGGCAACACCAAGGTGATGAACCGCTTCGACGTCACCTCGCGGCTGATCGCGAAGCTGAAGCACGAGGAAGCCGTGATCGGCGGCATCGGCAACACCAATTTCGATCTGTGGGCCGCCGGCCACCGCCCGCAGAACTTCTACATGCTGGGCAGCATGGGACTCGCCTTTCCGATCGCGCTCGGCGTGGCGCTGGCGCAGCCCGACCGCCGCGTCTTCGCGCTCGAAGGCGACGGCTCGCTCCTGATGCAGCTCGGTGCGCTCTCGACGATTGCAGCCTTGAAGCCGAAGAACCTCACGATGATCGTGATGGACAACGGCATCTACCAAATCACCGGGGCGCAGCCGACGCCGGCAGCGAACGTTGCCGACATCGTCGCCATTGCCATTGGCTCTGGTCTTGCGAGCAGCGCCTGGGCCGCGGACGAGAAAGATTTCGAGCGGTTGGTCGACGGCGCCATGGCCGCTTCCGAGCCGAGCCTGATCGCGGTCAGGATCGACGACAAGCCCGGCGTGGGCACCACCCGGCGCGACCCCGTGCAGATCCGGGAACGCTTCATGCATGGCCTCGGCGTGCGCGATCCGCTTTAACATTTTTGTCATTAACTACACGGCGATCTGATACGAGCCTCGCGACAACCCGACCAAATTCGTGCTAAGCGACCCGGATGTTCATTCGTACCTTTGCCTGGCTGCTCGCCGCTGCCGTTACGTTCGCCACCCTCGGTCCTCCCGGCCTTCGCCCCCATTCCGACCTCGGTCAGGACGGCGAACATGCGCTTGCCTTCGTCATGGTGGGATTGGCCTTCGGCCTCGCCTATCCACGCCGGCGCCTACTGAGCGCAGCGGCCGCGGTCGTCCTGATCGGCGTTCTCGAGCTGATGCAATTTTGGGCACCCGGCCGTCACGCGCGGCTGGTGGATTTTGTGGTCGATGCTGCCACCGCGTGCCTCGGCTTTGCACTCGCCGCCGCCGCAGACCGGCTACTCTCGCGCTTTCGCACCAGCTCCGCCATGACAAGCGAAGGCCCCGCGGAGTGATGCTCCGCAGGGCCCTGCTCAGCACAAAGAATTGCGTCGATCAGTCGATGATCTTGACCACGCGGCGTGTGCGCGGCTCGACGATCACCCGGCGATCGTTCACGACCGCATAGCGATATTCGGTGTAGTTCGGCACGGGCCGCAGCACCACGGTTGGAGGCAGCGGCTCGCCGACCACGACGCGCTCCTGGACCACGACGGAGTCGCTGCGAGGAATTCCGCCGAGGACCGCATTCGGAATTTCGAGACCGGCGCCGACGGCTGCACCCACGGTGCCGCCAACCATTGCACCGATCGGGCCGCCGATGTCGCCACCTGCACGCGCGCCGTCCCTGGCGCCCTGTTCGGTCGTCGACTGAGCAAAGGCTGCGCTCGACGCCAGCAGCGACGCTGCAGCCAACGTAATCGCAAGACGGGTTTTCATGGTGTTTTGTCTCCAGTGATTGTCCTGCGCCTTCAACCCGCGGGGCCGGAGCATTGTTCCGGTTCCCCTGCGACGAAAGATGCATCACTGGACAGTGTTACCGCGTAACAGTTCAGGCCCTGGCGATCTCATGCCCCGCCATCAGTTCCAGCGCCCGCACCATGGCGGAGTGATCCCAGGCCTTGCCGCCATGTGCAGTGCAGGACGAGAACAATTGCTGCGCCACCGCCGTGCTCGGCAGCGACAGGCCGAGTGCACGCGCACCTTCGAGCGCGAGATTGAGATCCTTCTGGTGCAGCTCGATGCGGAAGCCAGGATCGAAATTGCGCTTCACCATGCGCTCGCCATGCACCTCCAGAATTCGCGAGGACGCGAAGCCGCCCATCAGCGCCTTGCGCACCAGCGCGGGATTCGCACCGGCCTTGGATGCGAACAACAGGGCCTCGCTCACGGCTTCGATGGTGAGCGCGACGATGATCTGGTTGGCAACCTTTGTCGTCTGCCCGTCGCCGTTGGCGCCGACATGCGTGACGTTCTTGCCCATCTTGTCGAAGATTGGCTTCATGGTGCCAAAAGCCCGCTCGGGCCCGCCGACCATGATGGTGAGGCTCGCCGCCTTGGCGCCGACCTCCCCACCCGACACCGGCGCATCGAGATAATCGGCGCCGAGCGCCTCGATCTTTTTTGCAAACTCCTTCGTCGCCAGCGGCGAGATCGAGCTCATGTCGACGACGATCTTGCCCTTGGAGATGCCGCTAGCGACACCCTCCTTGCCGAACAGCACGGCCTCCACATGCGGCGTATCCGGCACCATGATGATGACCGCGTCCGCCTGCTCCGCGACCTCCCTGGCCGATGTACAGGCGATGCCGCCCGCGGACATCAGCTCCGGCGCGATCGGAGCAACGTCACGCAGAAGCACCCGATGGCCCGCAGCCAGCAGATGGCCGGCCATCGGCCGTCCCATGGTGCCAAGTCCGATGAAGCCGATGTTGGTCATGTTTGATTTCTCACAGTTGAAGTAGCAAAATTCATCCGCGCACTCGGTGCACCTCTCCCGCTAGCGGGAGAGGGAGCGCACCGCCGACGTGGCAATATTCTCAGGTCTCAAACGTCTGTGCCGCATGCCACGACAGGCCCTCCAGCGTCGTGGTGCGCGGCTTGTATTCGCAGCCGATCCAGCCGCGATAGCCGATCGCGTCGAGGTGGCGGAACAGGAAGGGATAGTTGATCTCGCCGGTGCCGGGCTCGTGACGGCCGGGATTGTCGGCAAGTTGGACGTGAGCAATCTGAGGCAGATATTCCTGCATGGTGCGGGCGAGATCGCCTTCCATGATCTGCATGTGGTAGATGTCGTACTGGATGAAGAGGTTGTTCGACCTCACCTCGGAGATCAGCTGCACCGCCTGCTCGGTGCCGTTGAGGAAGAAGCCGGGAATGTCGAGCGTGTTGATGGGCTCGACCAATAGCTTGATGTTCTCTCGCGCCAGCGACGAAGCTGCAAAACGCAGATTCCCGACCAGCGTCTCCCGAAGCTCGTGCGGATCGGCGTCGACAGGGGCGATGCCGACGAGGCAGTTGAGCTGCTCGCAATCGAGCGCCCTGGCATAATCAATCGCGCGGAACACGCCGTCGCGGAATTCGGCGATGCGGTCGGGCAGGATCGCAATGCCGCGCTCGCCCCCCGCCCAGTTGCCGGCGGGGAGATTGTGCAGCACCTGCGTCAAGCCATGCGCCTCGAGCTGCTCGCGCAGCTGCGCCTTGTCGAAATCATAGGGGAAGAGATATTCGACCCCGGCAAAGCCCGCCGCCTTCGCCGCCGCAAAGCGGTCGAGGAACGGCATCTCGTTGAAGAGCATGGTGAGATTGGCGGCAAATTTCGGCATGGTGCTTCGTCCCCTATTCCGCCGGCTGCAGCACGCGCGTGGTCTCGACTTCGTCGAGCGGAAGGTCCAGCACCTCCTCGAACTCGACGATGTTGTCGATCTCCGTGCCCATCGCGATGTTGGTGACCCGTTCGAGGATGAACTCGACCACCACAGGCACGCGGTGCTTGGCCATCAATTCGCGGGCGGTCGCAAACGCTGCCTGCGTGTCCTTCGGGTCGGTGACGCGGATGGCCTTGCAGCCGAGGCCTTCGGCGACCGCGACATGGTCGACGCCGTAGACGCCGATCTCGGGCGCGTTGATGTTCTCGAAGGAGAGCTGGACGTGATAGTCCATGTCGAAGCCGCGCTGGGCCTGTCGGATCAGGCCGAGATAGGAATTGTTCACGACGACGTGGATGTAGGGCAGATTGAACTGCGCGCCGACCGCGAGCTCCTCGATCAGGAACTGGAAATCGTAGTCGCCGGAGAGCGCGACGATCTCGCGCTCCGGGCACGCCGCGCGCACGCCGAGCGCGGCCGGCAGCGTCCAGCCGAGCGGCCCCGCCTGCCCGGCATTGATCCAGTTGCGGGGCTTGTAGACGCCGAGGAACTGCGCGCCGGCGATCTGCGACAGGCCGATCACGGTGACATAGGTGGTGTCGCGGCCGAACGCCTTGTTCATTTCCTCGTAGACGCGCTGCGGCTTGATCGGGACGTTGTCGAAATGGCTCTTGCGCAGCATCGTCTTCTTGCGGTCGCGGCAGGCCGCAGGCCACGCCTGGCGCTCGCGGAGCCTGCCTGACCGCCGCCACTCCCTGGCGACGGCGACGAACAGTTCGAGCGCGGCCTTTGCGTCCGAGACGATGCCGAGATCGGGATTGAACACGCGCCCGATCTGCGTCGGCTCGATGTCCACGTGAACGAATTTGCGACCCTTGGTGTAGGTCTCGACCGAGCCGGTGTGGCGGTTGGCCCAGCGATTGCCGATGCCGAGCACGAAGTCGGACTCCAGCAGCGTGGCATTACCATAGCGGTGGCTGGTCTGGAGACCCACCATGCCGGCCATCAGCACGTGGTCATCGGGGATCGCGCCCCATCCCATCAGCGTCGGCACGACGGGTATGTTGGCGATTTCGGCGAACTCGACCAGCAGGTCCGAGGCGTCGGCGTTGATGATGCCGCCGCCCGCGACGATCAGCGGCCGTTCGGCGGCGTTGAGCATCTCCAGCGCCTTCTCGACCTGCTTGCGCGTCGCGGCGGGCTTATAGACCGGCAGCGGCTCGTAGGTCTCGTCATCGAATTCGATCTCGGCGAGCTGTACGTCGAGGGGCATGTCGATCAGCACCGGCCCCGGCCTGCCTGAGCGCATCACGTGAAAGGCTTGGCTGAACACACGCGGCACCAGCGCCGGCTCACGTACCGTCAGTGCCCACTTCGTGACAGGCTTTGCAATCGACTCGATGTCGACCGCCTGGAAATCCTCCTTGTAGAGCCGCGCGCGCGGCGCCTGCCCCGTAATGCAGAGGATCGGGATGGAATCGGCGATCGCGGAGTAAAGACCGGTGATCATGTCGGTGCCAGCCGGCCCGGAGGTGCCGATACAGACCCCGATATTGCCGGCCTTGGCGCGTGTATAGCCTTCGGCCATGTGCGAAGCGCCCTCGACATGGCGCGCCAGGATGTGGCGGATCGAGCCGCGCTTCTTCAGCGCCGAGTAAAGCGGATTGATTGCAGCGCCGGGAACACCGAAGGCCGTCGATATACCTTCCTTCTCCAGGATACGCACGGCCGCATCGACAGCTCGCATCTTCGCCATATCGGACCTCGCTCAAATTGCGTCAGCGAGCGAGATCATCAGATACGCAGAAGCCGATCTCAACGAGACCGATTTTATTTTCCACGATGCGGCAACCACGAGAAAATCGTGGACGTGTCAATCGGTTAGATCAACAGATGCGTGAAAGCAGCTCACTCGAACAGCGGCACCAGCTGCATCTGCGGCACCAGCACGAGTCCCTTATCGGTGATGCGAATTTCCGGAATGACCGATAGCGGAATCAAATTGAAGCCCATGTACGGGATGGTGCAGCCGGCCTCGGCCCATTCCTTCTTCAGCACCTTCACCTCTTCCGCCACTTCGGTGACACGCTTGTCGGACAGGAGTCCTGCGATCGGCAGCGGAACCAGCGCCCTCACCTCGCCGTCGGCGACGACGCAGACGCCGCCCTGCCGCTCCTTGATGGCGGCGATGGCGACCTGCATGTCGCCCTCGTTGGTGCCAGCGACGATGAGATTGTGGCTGTCGTGTCCGACGCTGGAGGCGACCGCGCCGCGCTTCAGGCCGAAATCCTTCAGGAGCCCATGGGCAACGTTCCCGGCGGATTTGCCATGACGCTCGACCACGGCGACGAAGCAGAGGCCATAGCGCGCGAACAGCGACGGCCAGTCTTTTGCGGGTTCGATCGCGACCTTCTCGTGGATCAGCGTGATGCCAGGCAGCGCGGTCTTGATGGCGTTGACGGCGCAGGCCTTGGCCGGCAATTCGGGCGTCAGCTTCATCGTCTGCGGCAGCTTGACGGTCGCATAGGCTCCCTTGGGATATTGGTAGCGATGCGACAGCGCCTGATCGAGACGCGGGGTGATCTTGCCGTGCTCGACCACGAGCTCGCCACCATACCAGGTGCATTGTGGCTCGAGCTGATCGTCCATCAGCACGAGATCGGCGCGGCGGCCGCCGCCAAGCCCGCCGATATCGCCTTCCATCCCGAAGCGGGTCGCGCCATGCAGAGAGCCCATTGACCAGGCCTGCTCGGGCGACATCCCCGCCTTCACGGCTTCCCGCACGACCCAGTCGAGACCGAACAGCAGGAGATCATCGGCGTCACGATCGTCCGTGCACACGGCGGTGCGTTTGTGCGAGGCCCCGAGCTCGGTGATTGTTCGGATCGCTTGCGGCAGCGAGTGCCAGGGCGTGGTCGGCGGTCCCCCGCGCAAAAACACCCAGACGCCGGCATCGAGCAGGTCATCGGCGATGTCGCGGTCGATCGCCTCATGGGTGTCGGTGACGCCGGATGCCGCATAGGCCGCAACGAATTCGCGGCCGTAGACATGCCCGGAAACGGGACGCCCCCGCTTCAAGGCTGCGGAGAGGATGGCATGGCTGCGCTCGTCGCCCATCGTGACAGGCACGAAATCCATCTTCTCGCCAAGCGCCACCGCTTCGGGCCAGCGATCGAACAGACCGGCGATCTTGTCCGGCGTGAGGTCGCCGCCCGCCGTCTCCAGTTCAGCCGAGGTCGCGGGAACCGTGCTCGGCACGGTCAAGAAGATCGACAGCGGCGCCTCGCGCGCATCTTCCAGCATCGCCTCCACACCGGCGACGTCCATGACGTTGCCGATCTCGTGGCTGTCGCA
Source organism: Bradyrhizobium yuanmingense (assembly GCF_900094575.1). Lineage (GTDB taxonomy): Bacteria > Pseudomonadota > Alphaproteobacteria > Rhizobiales > Xanthobacteraceae > Bradyrhizobium > Bradyrhizobium yuanmingense. The sequence continues at coordinate 21,270 of NZ_FMAE01000001.1, forward strand.
GAAGATCGTGGTGGTGCCGTTCAGCAACGCAGCCTCGGCATAGGCGCAGGCCGTCACCATCGAGGATTCGATGTGGATGTGCGGATCGACGAGGCCGGGCGCGATGATGCCACCGGCGGCGTCATACAGCGGAACATCGCTCCAGGCTTTCTTGGCTGTGCCTGCCGGTTTCACCGCCGCGATGCGGCCGCCTGTGATCCAGACTTCCCGCCCCTGATGAATGCGCTCCGAATAGGTCGAGAGCACACGCGCCCCCGTGACGACGAGATCCGGCGCGACGCGGGCCGACGCAACATCGGCCAAGCGCCGCGTCATGCTGTGCAGGGGAGCAACGGTGAAGCGGGTGAGTTTGGTCATCGGGGCTCTCACGGATATTGGACAGCCCAGCGATGGTTGCCCCCGACGGCGGCAGGGGCAACTCAAATAAAACGGCACCTTTGCTTACGCATTGGGCAAACTGGCCGTTGATGAGTTCCGCTAGTCCTCATTCGCCTTGAACCGCCCGAGCCCCTTCAAGACGAAGGGTGCCACCAGCGCGATCAGCGCGACGCCGAGGAGCGTCGCCGAGATCGGGCTCTGCAGCAGCGTCATGGGATCGCCGAGGCTGATCGCGAGCGCGCGGCGCAGCTGGCTTTCGGCAATCGGGCCCAGGATCAGGCCGACCACGACCGGCGCGATCGGGAAATCGAACCGGCGCATCAGGAAGCCGAGCACGCCGAAACCGGCGAGCATCGACAATTCCACCACCGACGGCTTTGCCGCGATGGTGCCCATGGTCGCGAACACCAGGATGCCGGCATAGAGCCAGGGCTGCGGGATCGCGAGCAGCCGCACCCACAGGCCGACCAGCGGCAGATTGAGCACCAATAGCATCATGTTGGCGATGAACAGGCTGGCGATCAGGCCCCACACGAGGTCGGGCCGCTCGGCGAACAGCAGCGGGCCCGGATTGAGACCATATTGCTGGAAGCCCGCCAGCATCATCGCGGCGGTCGCCGAAGTCGGCAGGCCCAGCGTCAAGAGCGGCACCAGCGTGCCTGCGGCGGAGGCGTTGTTGGCGGCTTCGGGCCCGGCGACCCCTTCGATCGCGCCCTTGCCGAACTCTTCGGGGTGCTTCGTCAGCCGCTTCTCAGTCGAATAGGACAGGAAGGTCGGGATCTCCGCACCGCCGGCCGGCAGCGCACCGATCGGAAAGCCGAACATGGTGCCGCGCAGCCAGGGCTTCCAAGACCGCTTCCAGTCCTCCTTGGTCATCCACAGCGAGCCGCGCACCGGCTCCAGCTTCTCCTCGGTGTGGTGGCGGCGCGATGCGACGTAGAGTGCCTCGCCCACCGCGAACAGGCCGACCGCGAGCGTTGTGACTTCAACGCCGTCGAGCAATTCAGGAACGCCGAACGCAAGCCGCGCCTGACCGGTCAACTTGTCGATGCCGACGAGACCGAGCGTCAGACCGATGAACAGGCTGGTCAGGCCGCGGATTGGGGAATCGCCGAAGGTCGCCGACACCGTGACGAAGGCAACGCACATCAGCGCGAAATAATCCTCCGGACCGAAGCGCACGGCGACATCGACCAGCCATGGCGCAAGGAAAGCCAAGCCAATGGTGGCGATGGTGCCGGCGACGAAGGAACCGATTGCGGAGGTCGCAAGCGCCGGCCCGCCGCGGCCGGCCTTGGCCATCTTGTTGCCTTCGAGCGCGGTCGCCATCGAGGCGCTTTCACCCGGCGTGTTGATGAGGATCGCTGTGGTCGATCCGCCGTACATGCCGCCATAATAGATGCCGGCGAACATGATCAGCGAACCGCCGGGGTCGAGCTTGTAGGTCACTGGCAGCAGCAGCGCGACCGTCAATGCCGGGCCGATGCCGGGCAGAACGCCCACGGCCGTGCCGAGGAACACGCCGATCAGCGCGTAAAGCAGGTTCATCGGCTGGACGGCGACCGCCATGCCGTGAGCCAGCGCGGCAAAGGTATCCATCACAGCAGTCGCTCCAGCGGGCCGGCAGGCAGGCTCAGCGTCAACAACCGGTCGAACGCGAGATAGATGAGGGTCGACATCACGAGAGCGATGATGGCGTCGATGAGGATGGCACGGCGTCCGAAGGCCGCCGAGGTCGTCACGAACAGGGCTGAGGTCGCTAGGATGAAGCCGCCGCCAAAGCCGATGATGGCGATCAGCAGCGCCAGACCGACGAGGATCAGAACCACAGGCACGGGATCGGCGCTTTCGCGTGCCGGCAGATTGCCGCGCAGTGCATCGACGAAATTGACGATCGCAAGCAGCGCAAGGCCGCAGGCGACCACGACCGGCATCGCCTCCGGCCCCATCCCGTACATCGCGGCGGATTGCAGGCCGCGCGCGTCCCAGACCAGCACGACCGCGAGCACCGCAAGCGATGCCGCGATGACGAGACCGGCGCGGTCGACGCGCCGCGGCGGCTGGACGGGATCGCCCGAGGTCATGACTTGACCAGGCCGACCGATTTCAGCACGTCGGTGACACGGGCCGTTTCCTTCTTCAGGAAGTCGGCAAAAGCATCGCCGCCGAGATAGGCATCCTCCCAGCCTTTTTGCTTGAGGATCTCTTTCCAGGCGTCAGACTTCACCATCTTCTCGACCGCATCGCTCAAGGTCTTGCGCTGCTCCGGCGTGATGCCGGGAGGCGCGACCACCGAACGCCAATTGGCGATCACGAGGTCGATGCCCTGCTCCTTGAACGTGGGGATGTCGCTGCCCGCGATGCGCTTCTCCGAGGTCACGCCGATCGCGCGCAGCTTGCCGGACTTGATCTGCCCTTCATATTCGCTGAGCCCCGAAATGCCCGCGGTGACCTTGCCGCCGAGGATCGCCGCCAGCGACTCGCCGCCGCCGGAGAACGGGATGTAATTGATCTTCTTGGCGTCGGCACCGACGGCGCCGGCGAACAAGGCCGCCATCACATGGTCGACGCCGCCGGCCGAACCGCCGGCAAAGGTGACCTTCGCGATATCGGCCTTCACCGCGGCGGCCAGATCCTGCGCAGTCTTGATCGGCGAGTTCGCGGGAACCACGATCACCTGGATTTCCTCGGTGAGGCGCGCGATCGGCGTCACCTGCTCCAGCGTCACCGGCGACTTGTTCATGGCGAGCGCGCCGACCATGACGAAGCCGTTGACCATCATCTGGTTGCCGTCGCCCTTGGCGCCGTTGACGAACTGGGCGATGCCGACGCTGCCACCTGCACCGGGAACATTGGTGACCTGCACGCTGCGGGCGACGCCCGCAGCCACCAGCGCCTGCTGCATCGAGCGCGCGGTCTGGTCCCAGCCTCCGCCCGGAGCCGCCGGCGCCATCAGCTTGAGCTCGAGCTGCTGGGCAAAGCCCGGATTGGCTGCCGCAAGAGTCAACGCGACGGCTGCGCCGACAAGGCGCACGGGAAATCGGAACATGTGGGCATCTCCAGGCTCATGCGGACGTTTGCCGCATTGTGTCGTTTGGTCGCATATCAACCAAAACGCCCGATGCTGTCCAGTGACATGCCTCAGCGTTTTTGGTCAGCGGGGCGCCGGGATCACCCCGCCGAGCGCGGCAGTCAGTTCCGCCGCGACGTCCCGGACGATCTGGCCGATCTCCGGCAACCGTTCGTCGGTGACGCGGCTCGTCAGGCCGGAAACAGAGATCGCCGCAAGCGGTTCGGCCAGCGCGTTGTATACCACCGCCGCGACGCAGCGCAGGCCGATCTGCGCCTCCTCATCGTCGACGGCAAAGCCCTGTTTGCGGATTTTCTCGAGCTCCCTGAACAGGTCGCTCGGCCGCACGATCGACTTCTCGGTCAGGCGGGGCATGCCGTGATGGCGGATGACGGCGCCGACGTCCTCGTCTGAATAGGTTGCGAGCACCGCCTTGCCGACGCCGGAGGTCACCATGGGGACGCGGCCACCGACCTTGGTCAGCGAGCGCATGATCTCGCGGCTTTCCATGCGGGTCAGCACGATGATGAATTCATCGTCGACCACGGCGAGATTGGCCGTCTCGCGGGTGAGATCGCGCAGCTTGCGCAAATATGGAATCGCCTGTGCGGAGAAATTGCGTCGCCGCGCAAAGCTGGCGCCGACCGTGAAGCTGCGCACGCCGACGTGCCATTTGGATTCGCCACGGTCGAACTGCACGAAACGGCGGCTTTCGAGCGTTGCGAGCAGCCGGTGCACGGTGGACGCCGACAGGCCGGTGCGGATCGCGAGATCGCTCAGACGATAGCCTTCGTCGTCCTCGGCCAGCGTCTCGATGATCGACAGCGCGCGGTCGACCGATTGCACGCCACCGTCGCGGCTCTCGTGATCGGCCTCCGAGGCCGATTTGGGCTCGAGCGATTTGCGCCGGATCACGTTCTTGCTCATCGCGACCTGACCGTTCTCCCTCGCCCCGCTCGCGGGGAGAGGGTCGGGGTGAGGGGAGTCTCCGCAAAGACGGTGAGAGATGGATTCGTGGAGAGTCCCCTCACCCGAATTGCTTTGCAATTCGGCCTCTCCCCGCAAGCGGGGAGAGGTGAAGTCGCAGCTCAGAGCAGCCCTGCCCCGCGTGCCCACTTGTACTTGGCGCCAAGCACCTCGACCGGCAGCTCGGTCGAATAGGCGTAAGCCGGGATGCCGTTCTGATAGAGATATTCGGCGGCCTCCTCGACCTCGACGTCGCCAGCGAGCGAGGCGACCATCGGCTTCACGAAGCCCTTGGCCTCCATCTCCTTTTTCACCTCGACCATGTTGCGGGCGAACACCATCGGCGGCGTGACGATGGTGTGCCAATAGCCGAGGATCAGCGCGTGGATGCGCTCATCCGACAGGCCGAGCTTCACGGTGTTGACGTAGGTGATCGGCGGCTCGCCGCCGGTGATATCCACGGGATTGCCGGCCGCTCCAAACGGCGGGATGAACTTGCGGAAGGCCGCATCGAGATCCGGCGGCATCGACATCAGCGACAGGCCGTTATCGACGCAGGAGTCCGACAGCAGCACGCCCGAGCCGCCGGCACCGGTGATGATGAGAACGTTCTCGCCCTTCGGCGTCGGCAGCACCGGTACGCCGCGGGCGAATTCAAGCAACTGGCGAAGTGAGCGGGCACGGATCACGCCGGACTGCTTGAACACGTCCTCATAGATGCGATCGTTGCCGGCGAGCGCGCCGGTGTGGGACGACGCCGCCTTCGCGCCGGCCGAGGTCCGGCCGGCCTTGAGCACCACCACCGGCTTCTTCTTGGACACGCGCTTTGCGGCTTCCGCGAAGGCGCGGCCGTCCTTGAGGTCTTCGCAGTGCTGGGCGATCAGATTGGTGTTCGGGTCCTGCTCGAAGAAGGCGAGCAGATCGTCCTCGTCGATATCGGACTTGTTGCCGAGGCCGACGATCGCGGACACGCCCATCTTGGCCGAGCGCGAGAAGCCGATGATGGCCATGCCGATGCCGCCCGACTGCGACGACAGCGCCGCATGGCCCTTGACGTCATAGGCGGTGCAGAAGGTCGCGCAGAGATTGGCGGGCGTATAATAGAAGCCGTAGATGTTCGGCCCCATCAGACGGATGTCGTACTTCTTGCCGACCTCGACGATCTCGGCCTGCAGCTCCGGCGCACCGGCTTCAGCGAAGCCCGACGGGATCAGCACCGCGCCCGGGATCTTCTTCTCGCCGCATTCGGTCAGCGCGGCCGCGACGAATTTCGCGGGGATTGCGAACACCGCGACGTCGATCACACCAGGCACGTCCTTGACGCTCTTGTAGGCCTTGTAGCCGAGGATCTCGGCGGCCTTGGGATGGATCGGATAGATCTCACCCTTGTAGCCGCCGTTGATGAGGTTCTTCATCACGGAATTGCCGATCTTGCCGTCCTCCGCGGAGGCGCCGACCACGGCGACCGCCTTCGGCTGCATGATGCGGTTCATCGCCGCGACGATCTCATCGGTCGGACGCGGCTTCGGCTTGGGCTTGTAGGCGAAGTCGACCACGATGCGGACGTCTGCGGCCGTGGCATCCTTCGGCGTCGCGAACACCGGGTTGAGGTCGAGCTCGACGATCTCAGGGAAATCGGTGACGAGCTGCGAGACCTTGACGATGACGTCGGCGAGCGCGTTGCGGTTCACCGGCTCGCCGCCGCGCACGCCTTTCAGGATCTCGTGCGCCTGGATGCCGTCGAGCATCGAGAGCGCGTCTTCCTTGGTCGCCGGCGCGAGGCGGAAGGTGATGTCCTTGAGCACCTCGACGAGCACGCCGCCGAGGCCGAAGGCGACCAGCTTGCCGAACGAGCCGTCGGTGATCGAGCCGACGATGACCTCGGTTCCGCCGGCCAACATCTGCTGCACCTGCACACCTTCGATCTTGGCATCGGACTTATATTTCTTTGCGTTGCCGAGGATGGTCTCGTAGGCCTTCTCGGCCTCCTCGGTCGTCTTGAGGCCGACGATGACGCCGCCGGCTTCGGTTTTGTGGAGAATGTCCGGCGAGACGATCTTCATCACGACGGGGAAGCCCATGGACGAGGCCATCTTGCCGGCCTCGCCCGCCGACTTGGCCACGCCCTCCTTCGGCACCGGAATGCCGTAGGCGTCGCAGACCAGCTTGCCTTCCGGGGCCGTCAGGCTGGTGCGATTGTCCGCCTTGACCTGGTCAAGCACCTTGCGGACGGCATCTTTGGAATTGGACATGTGGCTTCTCCCTTGACCTCAGTTCGTTCTTTTCAAAGCGCGCGCGTGTTTGCGGCTGCCCATGATGCTTGCCATTCGCCGCGCTCTGTTCCATGCGGCGGTACGGAGTGGCATAAGCCTCAGGACTACTCCGCCGGCATGGATCAAAAATGGCTGGCGATGGCATTTGGTATGCCAGAAGCCAACTTGTCAAGCTGGTGTAGGGCCTAGAAGGCCGCAAAAAATAGGCAGCTTGACATTCTGGCATGTGGTATGCCAAAAACTTTCCCGTTAATATTCCTGTAAAAGACGACTCCCCACTGGAGGAGATTCGTCGTGTCACTACGGAAACCAACCAAGGCGTTGCCGAACATGGCCGAGGCAGACATCGCAATCGTTCGTATTGCCCCGGAGAGCAGCTTCAAGAACAAGGCGTATGACGCCTTGAAGGAAGCCATCCTCAAGATGGACATCTACTCGACGCCCGAGCCGGTGATGCTCGACGAGCGCGCGCTGTCCGAACGGCTCGGCGTCAGCCGCACGCCGATCCGCGAGGCCATCGCGATGCTGGAGCAGGACGGTTTCGTGAAGACTGTGCCCCGCCGCGGCATCATGGTGGTGCGCAGGACCAAGAGCGAGATCGTCGACATGATCCGCGCCTGGGCGGCGCTGGAGAGCATGGCCGCCCGTCTCATCACCACCACCGCGCGCAAGAAGGACATCACGGCGCTGCGCGACTATTTCAAGGATTTCGGCAAGGACCGACTGCCCGAGGATCACGTCGAGGAATATTCGCGCGCCAACATCGCCTTCCACCAGGCGCTGATCTCGCTGTCGGAATCGCCGGTGCTGGTCGATCTCACCAACGACCTGCTCTTGCACGTGCGCGGCTATCGCCAGCTGACCATCGGACGCAAGGACCGCACCGCGACGTCACTGCCCGAGCATCTCGGCATCATCGAAGCGCTGGAAGCGCGCGACACCGAGCTTGCCGAGAAGCGCGCCCGCGATCACACCCTCGGCCTTGCCGCTTACGTCGAAGCGCACGGCCAAGAACTGTTTACGTAACTGTTCACTTAAGCAACGTTCACCAGAAGGGCGAACAATTCGCCCCAACGACCTTGAGACCAGGGAGACAAGGCCCATGCTGAATACCGCGACCAAGTCCGAAGCACCGGGCACCGAGCAGGAACTGACGGATGGCTTCCATCTCGTCATCGACGCGCTCAAGCTGAACGGCATCAACACCATCTATAATGTGCCGGGCATCCCGATCACGGATTTGGGCCGCATGGCGCAGGCCGCGGGTATTCGCGTGATCTCGTTCCGTCACGAGCAGAACGCCGGCTACGCCGCCGGCATCGCCGGCTATCTCACCAAGAAGCCCGGCGTCTGCCTCACGGTGTCGGCGCCCGGCTTCCTGAATGGTCTCACCGCCCTCGCCCACGCCACCACCAATTGCTATCCGATGATCCTGGTCTCCGGCTCTTCCGAGCGCGAGATCGTCGACCTCCAGCAGGGCGACTACGAGGAGATGGACCAGCTTGCGATCGCAAAGCCGCTGTGCAAGGCGGCCTATCGCGTGCTGCACGCCCAGGACATCGGCATCGGCTTCGCCCGCGCCATCCGCGCTGCGGTCTCAGGCCGTCCGGGCGGCGTCTATCTCGACCTGCCGGCAAAACTGTTCGGCCAAGTCATGAACGCCGAGGCCGGCCAGAAGTCGCTGGTCAAGGTGATAGACGCGGCGCCCGCGCAGATCCCCTCGCCCGCATCCGTGAAGCGCGCGCTCGACGTGCTCAAGAGCGCCAAGCGCCCCCTCATCATCCTCGGCAAGGGCGCGGCCTACGCGCAGGCCGATGAGGAGATCAAGAGCTTCGTCGAGAAGAGCGGCGTTCCGTTCCTGCCCATGAGCATGGCCAAGGGCCTGCTCCCCGACACCCATCCGCAATGCGCCGGCGCCGCCCGCTCGACGGTGCTGAAGGACTCCGACGTCGTCATGCTGATCGGCGCGCGGCTGAACTGGCTGCTGTCGCACGGCAAGGGCAAGAGCTGGGGCGAGGCGCCGAAGAAGTTCATCCAGGTCGACATCGAGCCGAAGGAGATGGATTCCAACGTCGAGATCGTCGCGCCCGTCGTCGGCGACATCGGCTCGGTGGTCTCCGCCTTCAACCAGGCGATGGGATCATCCTGGACCGCCCCGCCGGCCGAATGGACCAACGCCGTTTCGACCAAGCGCGAAGAGAACGTCGCCAAGATGGCGCCGAAGCTCATGAACAACAAATCGCCGATGGATTATCACGGCGCGCTCGGTGTGCTGAAGAACGTCATCAAGGACTATCCCGAGGCGATCCTCGTCAACGAAGGCGCCAACACACTCGACCTCGCCCGCGGCGTCATCGACATGTACAAGCCCCGCAAGCGTCTCGACGTCGGCACCTGGGGCGTGATGGGCATCGGCATGGGCCAGGCGATCGCGGCCGCGCTCGAGACCGGTCACCCCGTGCTGGCCGTGGAAGGCGACTCGGCGTTCGGCTTCTCCGGCATGGAGGTCGAGACCATCTGCCGCTACAATTTGCCGATCTGCGTCGTCATCTTCAACAATGACGGCATCTATCGCGGCACCGACGTCAACGGCGCCAACTCCGATCCGGCGACCACCGTGTTCGTCAAGGGCGCGCGCTACGACAAGATGATGGAAGCCTTCGGCGGCGTCGGCGTCAACGCGACCTCGCCGGACGAGCTGAAGCGTGCCGTCAACGACGCCATGAAGTCCGGTAAGCCGACGCTCATCAACGCCGTGATCGATCCGGCCGCCGGCTCGGAGAGCGGCCGCATCGGCAACCTCAATCCACAGAGCGTTCTGCAGAAGAAGAAGTAAGTCCACCCCTCAACCCTTATTCCCTGCCGGGTGCAGGGGCAGACAGAGTACGGAGCAATACGATGACCAAAGCGCTCGAGGGCGTTCGCATTCTCGACTTCACCCACGTCCAGTCAGGACCGACCTGCACGCAGCTGCTGGCCTGGTTCGGCGCCGACGTGATCAAGGTGGAACGCCCGGGCGTGGGTGACATCACCCGCGGCCAGCTGCAGGACATCCCGAACGTGGACAGCCTGTATTTCACCATGCTCAACCACAACAAGCGCTCGATCACGCTCGACACCAAAAACCCCAAGGGCAAGGAAGTCCTGACCGAGTTGATCAAGAAGTGCGACGTGCTGGTCGAGAATTTCGGCCCCGGCGTGCTCGACCGCATGGGCTTTCCCTGGGAGAAGATCCAGTCGATCAACCCGAAGATGATCGTCGCCTCGATCAAGGGTTTTGGCCCTGGACCGTACGAAGACTGCAAGGTCTACGAGAACGTCGCCCAGTGCACCGGCGGCGCCGCCTCCACCACCGGCTTCCGCGACGGCGTCCCGCTCGTCACCGGCGCGCAGATCGGCGATAGCGGCACCGGCCTGCACCTCGCGCTCGGCATCGTCACCGCGCTCTACCAGCGCACCCACAGCGGCAAGGGCCAGCGCGTCACTGCCGCGATGCAGGACGGCGTGCTCAACCTCTGCCGCGTCAAGCTGCGCGACCAGCAGCGCCTCGCCCACGGCCCGCTGAAGGAATACAGCCAGTTCGGCGAAGGCGTGCCGTTCGGCGACGCCGTGCCGCGCGCCGGCAACGATTCCGGCGGCGGCCAGCCCGGCCGCATCCTGAAGTGCAAGGGCTGGGAGACCGATCCCAACGCCTACATCTACTTCATCACCCAGGCCCCGGTCTGGGAGAAGATCTGCGATGTGATCGGCGAGCCCAGCTGGAAGACCGATCCGAACTACGCCAAGCCGGCCGCGCGCCTGCCGCGCCTGAACGAGATCTTCGCCCGCATCGAGCAGTGGACGATGACGAAGACAAAGTTCGAGGCGATGGAGATCCTCAACAAGGACGACATCCCCTGCGGCCCGATCCTGTCGATGAAGGAGATCGCGGAAGACCAGTCGCTGCGCGCCACCGGCACGGTGGTCGAGGTCGACCACCCCACCCGCGGCAAGTACGTCTCGGTCGGCAACCCGATCAAGCTGTCGGATAGCCCGGCAGACGTGACGCGATCGCCGCTGCTCGGCGAGCACACCGACGAGATCCTGCGCTCGGTGCTCGGCTTCAGCGATCACCAGGTCGCCGAGATCCACAAGTCGGGCGCGCTCGACCCGCCGCAGAAGCAGGCCGCGGAGTAAGCGGACCACATTTCACGAGACCAAAGGGGCCGTCCGAAGGGGCGGCCCCTTTTGCTTGTGAAGGCGTGCAATCGCAGGCTCAAAATCAAAACTGGAAAACAACCCCATGCACAGTAGCCATCCCGTTGGCACGCAACGATATTTCTGATTCGACGAAAAACTTCTGACCCGTCGGGCAAAACAGGGGTATTATGCCATCGTGGCTATCATGCCGGGAGCGCACATCAGGCGCTGGCTGCTGCACATCGGAGCGGATCCCGACCACACGCTGTTCGCGGAAGGGGCTGCAGAGATCTGGAGTCCAAGGGCGCTTATCGGACGTCAGCCCGAGGGACGTCAGCATGGGCCACAACTGGACGGATCGCGGCGCGATCCAACGTGCCCGCCCAGCCGGAGCCAGTCGGTGCTAGCGAAGACCGGGAAGATCACCCTTCAGCCGCGCTTGCCGACCGTCGCAGACCCGGCGGTAACCTCGTCCTTGTGCGCGGCAAACGCAGCCAGCACCTCGGCTTTCTCGCGCTTAGGGACCTTGGCAAAGTCGAGGCTCCGCCCGAGTTCCGCCGCGACCTCATCGAACTCTGCCGGAGATATTCTGAGATTGCGGTGCGCTTCCTCAAGTCCGAGCGGCGTCGCGCCAGGCTTGGTGGCCGCGAACTTAAGGGGCCCGCCCGAAACGTCGCAGACCCACAGCGTCCGCATGAACTTGAGGCCCGGCAACCTTGTCAGGTTCTTGGTGTGCCATTCTCGTAGTTGCGGATTCTTGGACTTCTGGCCCACGACGGGATTCTTCACGACAGCGTCGCTGAAGTGATCCACCACGGCCGCAATAGCAAAAACGCCGCCCAGCCGCTCATACAGACTTTTCTCAGGAGAGGTTTGCTGGGCCTGCGCGTATGCCTTACTCGCTCCCTGCAATGCAGTCGTCGGGGCGGCGGTCAGCGCCATTCCTGCGACCATGCTTCGTCGTGTGATGGAAGTCGGAATAAATTGTACCATGGTCACCTCCTCTGGTGAGGCAACAGGATAATCCGTTGGGAGCATGCCGCCGGTCAGAATTCGTCACTTTCTTCCGGCATTAAATTTTAGGTCGATGGATTAAGATGGAAGCGTCGGGGTTACACGCTAAGAACGATTCACCGCACATTGGCTTGTGTGGCCGCTCGGGACGTCTGCGATGGGCCACAAGCGGAAGTCGGCTCTCTATTCGATAACTTCATCGGCGCGGGCTAGGAGGCTTTCGGGTAATTCCAAGCCGAGCACTCTCGCGGTGTTGCGGTTGATGATGAATTCGAATTCGGTCGGAGCTTGCACTGGCAGGTCTGCCGGATTGGCGCCGCGCAAAATTCGATCAACGTAGGATGCCGCGCCTGCATATATTTTATTGAGGTTTGCTCCATACGAAACAAGACCCCCTACATCGCAGAATAGTCGTAGGAAGTAGATCGCGGGCAACCTGCACTTAGCAACAAGCGCGGTCATTTCCTTCCGTCGTGCGGCAGTCAGTGCGTCAGGTAGAAAAACAAGACCAGCGTTCCGCGCGTCTTGGAGAGATACGATTAGCCGTTCGATGCTGGAGCTATCGCCGTGGGGCGTCTCCACCGAAACCACCCCGGAGGTTTGTGCGACGGCCTTTATCGAAGCGAGAAACGCAGCAGAGTTATTCCCTGGTTCTGGGTTGTAGATAACGCCGATCCGCTCAATCTGCGGCGCGATCGCAGCAGGGAGACCCACTTACCCCCGAGAGATGGTGCAAAGGCAGTGAAGCCGGTAACATTACGACCGGGCCGCGCGAAAGTCTCGACATAGCGCATTCCAATCGGATCGCTGACCATCGCGAATACGGTCGGGATGTTAGACCCCTCAGCTTGCAGTGACGCCATCGACGTGTTGGTAACCGCGAACAAGACATCAGGCTTCAACGAGATCAATTCGCGCGCGCACTTGCGGCTCTCCTCAGTATCGCCATCGCTTATGCAATAGTCTATGAGCAGGTTCTGACCCAACAGCCAACCTTTCTCCTTCAATACTCTTTCGAGAATTGGCCTGCTTAGAGGGCTAGCTAGGAGCGCACCCACGCGGCGGACTTGGGCCTGAGCCCCCGCAGTATATGGGAGGATTGCTACGGCACCGCTGAAGACTATGAATTCCCGCCGTCGCATGCGTCGCTCCCTCTAGGGATCACGCCTGTGGGAAGATCAACTTAGCACTTTTTTCGTGAGACTATACCGGGTGCAATGACTGCTTCGGGTCAAAAGCTGCTGTCGAACACGAAGCCGCAATAGGTCTGCCAAGGGCCAGAAGCGGAAGAAGTACAGCCGAACTAATCAGGTATTCCCCAGGTGGCACGCACAAATAAACGGGCCGGCGGCAGCACGGAGGCGAGGTCAACTGGGGCGCGGTCCGGCTTAATTGCAATCAGATCGTAGCTCGCACCATGGTCGCTCGTCGTGTCCCTTAGCATTACACCGTCCGCGGTGTCTCGCGTCAGGGTCGCCGGTGCGGGATCAACGATGACGGCGGCGCGAATGCGCGCGTCCTGTATCGGCTCGGGCGGCGTCTCGCCGTTGTGAAGCTGTGCGCACATGCCGGTCGTCTCCTTGCAGAGGCTGGCGACCCTGGCGAAATCCGGCTTGATCCCCATCAGCACGAGGCCGGTCGCCCCGCCGAGCGAGAAACCGACGAAGCCGACCCTTGCAGGATCGATCACGGCCCTGTCCTTCGCATTGACTGGTGCCGGCCTGCGCGCACGCCTCGTCCTTCGAGACGGCGCTCACGCGCCTCCTCAGGATGAGGTTCATCGGCGTCCGTGCTCGTTGGCTATCTCGACCGGCTCAATGCGCCGACACCCTGGTCGACAAAGATGATGCCGCATCATCTCTGCATGCTGCGCAGCCAGTGCCGGATCGCCGCGAGCTTTGGCGGCGGCATCGCAGGCTCGCGAGGCGCAAGGACGTCAGCGACGAGCCCATAGGCGATTTTCACTCGCCGTCACTCCTCTCAGGGGAGCTGATGCATTCCCTTCAGCCTGACGTTCATTGCTCTCCGGCTCCCCGGCGCTCCCCCTCGATGGCGTCCCGTTTCGAATTTCGGAAGTGATCTATGCCATAGTGGATCGTCAGTCCGACAATCCACCCGATAAAGGTGCCTAAGTGGGTCGTGTGGCCGAACAGCTTCTCCTCAATCCAGGCGCCCCCCCAGATTGAGACGAGTATTAAGATCAGCGTCCATAGAGTAGTGCTCGTTTTTTCTTTGAGTGCACTTCTCGCCTCCCTTGCAGGGCTCAGTGCTATTGACGCGGACGGACCAACTCCGAGCGAAACCGATCTTCTAGCGTCGCCCGGCAGCTGCGCCCATCAGCTTTCGCGCTTCCTAAGCAGCGCAGATCAATTTCAGATCAGCTTCGAACCTGATGCTGCGCTTGCCCGCAAGCGCCGTGCCCTCGAGGAAACCGCCCTTGGCATCGCACGTCCCGGAAAAACCAATTCCAATCTCGTGTCCGCCGAATACCGGGTCTTCCCCTCGCGCCGGCGTATGCTCTTGATTGACCATCTGCCCTCTCCATCGACCGCTGGAGGAGGAATATGACCCCAGATAGTAGAAGAAGGCATCGCCACCCAGGATACGGCCGTTGTTCAATAGCATCACTCCAGTCAGGCCGCCGGGGACGCCGTCCAAGATTTTGAGATGGATGGAGTACAATCCGTTGGAAATGCCACCTTCACCAATCATCCCGGGCGCCGGAAGGTCGCTTTCATCCAGCGGGGTCATGATGGATCGAAAGACGGCACCGGGCACCTGCGGGGAGCTGCCCTCGAAGTGAAAGGCCTTACCAACCGCCCTTCCGACGACGGAAATTGACGAGACGTCGGAACCGAGCAAAGACTGATGATCGGCGCCAAAATTGTGTCGTCGGCTGGTCACATCGACACGGATTGAGTCCCCCTCGACCTGGTAATTCCCTATATGAGCAAACCCTGAATTGCCGCCCAGCAACTTGCCCCGGCGCACGTACGTGACGCTCCGGCCAACCATTTGATTGATCGAGAATTCACTCTTGAAGAGGCCGTCGAAAGTGCTTGATAACTCGTTCATCCGGCACCACCGATTGACTCGGACTCCTCTTTTGCTCAGCGGCTAGTCTCGGAAGACCGAGAGTACCGTTCGATTATTTCGACATCGGAGTCGATGACGCCCTCGCGATAGCCGAACAAGTTGACGTCCGAGTTCGGGGCAGAGCAGACTTGCTCTGCGCTGCCCGTGGTTCGCTACTGGCCGCGCCTGCGTTACCACCACTAAGCACCACAAAATCCATTCAGTCAAAACCGATGGTTGATGCCGCCCTTGGCCGTATGAAGCTGAACCTCGGTGTCCGTGAAGGACGCGCCGGGGAATGCAAGCGCATTGCCGTTCGACTTTCCGAGATTGATGTAGATGTACTCGGCCTTGAATGTCCAGCGCGGGTCGAAAGCCCATTCCAGGCCGCCACCCGCGGAGAAACCCACCTGGACCTCCGACGAGGATGCGCTTCGCGTCAGGGCCGGGAAGAAGCCATTGAAGTTGGCAATGTTCGGCGTGGCGAGATTGGAGGTGAAGATGCTGTTCTTGACGTGGCCCCAGGCGAAGCCACCGGTACCGTAGATCAGCACATTGTTCGCCGCATAGCCGAGACGTCCGCGAACCGTGCCGAAGACATCGATTTCCTGCTTGAGATTGAACACGCCGGTGAAGGCGCCATTGTCGCCGCCGATCGTTCCGGTGACGCTGAAGGGGCGGCTCGCCGTCTCCTTAATGGCTGCGCCGCTGACATCCGCTTCCAGACCGTACACGAACGTGCCGGACTGCCAGTTATAGCCGATTTGGCCGCCGCCGAATCCGCCCTTGGGGCCCACATCCAGGGTGAACGGCCCAGTCCCGCCCGTGACGACATAGCCGGGCACCGTCCCGGTTGCGAGCGCGCCGGGATCGAAGGTCGCGGTCGGATCGCTCCAGCCATAACCGCCATGCACGCCGGCGTAAAAACCGGTCCAGCTGAATGCGACCGGCGCGGGCGGCGCCTTGGTGTAAGCCCTGCCGAGATCGGCCGCGGAGGCGGCGTGGGAGAGACAGAGAGCCGAGATCAGGAGAGTACCGGAGACAATGGATTTCATGACTTCCCTCAAATTGCGCCGAGAGGCGGCGCACCCATGGAACGATTCAGTAGCGGCTTTTCGCCTGCCTATTTCACAGAGGTGATCGCAACCACCATCTGCATGCGCGTTTGCCACCGTGCACCTAGTCGCAATAGCAGAAGCCATAGACGGCACCGATCTTCGCAATGTGAATATCCGCACTGGTCTTTCGCGACGTGGTGTCTGCGTTCGACCTGAAAATGGTCGTGGTGCCCAGGGTCTGCGTGCTCGAGCTGGTCCGTGTCTCGTTGCGGTCGATGTCGAAGTGCATGTAGCGATATTCGCCGCGCAATGACCATCGCTGCGTCAGCTTGAACTCGCCGCCCGCGCCGGCCGTATAACCCGCCACCCACTTGCCGTTGGGCCCTTCGAAATTGCCGGGATCGGGAAAAGTGAAATGGCCCAGCGCCAGGCCGCCGAGACCGTAAAGCATCAAGTTCGGGGTCACGAGATAGCCGGCCCGGCCGATCACGCCGACGTTCGAGCGCAATTGCTCGCTGGCCTGCATCGCCACCTGATTGACACCTGTCGTCACGACACCGTTGGAAACTTGCCGGGTATTCCTCGTTTGCTCGCCGACCGTCTTGAACGCGACATCGGAGAACAGCGTGCCTTCGATCTGACCGCCGGCCACGACATTGCCGGCTCGCCAATTGTAGCCTGCGAACAGGTCGACCATCGAGCCCATCGTGTCGCCGACGGCATTGCCGCGGGTCGTCGTGCTGACGACGCCATTCGTCGTTAGCACGGCGCCATTGAAATTCTGCTGCGCGGAGTCGGCCGTCGAGGCGAGGTTCTGTCGGGCGCGGCCTGCGCCGGCAGCGAAATAGGCGCCGAGATAGGGGCCCGCCCAGTGGTCGCTGGGCGCGCCAGGCATCGCGGCCATGGCCGAACGCGGTCCGCCTTCACCGAACCGGTAGACCATGCCGATCTTCCCGGTGTGGAAATCGGCATTGATCTGACGATGGGTGCTGTCGGTGGACACAGAGGTCCTGGAGGATCCGGTCGATTGCGAGTTCGATGCGAATTTGCTGGATTCGTCGCGGTCGAAGCCGTAATGCGCATAGCGATACTCGCCACGCAGCGACCAATTGCCTGTCAGCTTCACTTCGCCGCCGGCGCCCAATGTGTAGCCGGCCACCCACTTGCCGCTGGAATCGCCGCGGCTGAAGTCCCCGTCTGCGTTAGTGAAATGCCCCAGCGCCAGACCCCCGAGGCCGTAGAGCAGCACGTTCGGTGTCACCAGATAACCGGCCCGGCCGATCACGCCGACATTCGAACGCAGCTGCTGCGGAGCCTGGCTCGCGGCGGTTTGCGAGCCCGAGAACCGCGAGGTGACAGCTCCGTTCGAGGTGTCGACTGAGGTGAATGTCTGAGGACCGATGGTGTTGAACGTAACGTCGGAGAACACCGAGCCTTCGATCTGCCCGCCGGCCACGACATTGCCGGCGCGCCAATTGTAGCCCGCGAAAAGATCGACCATCGAGCCCGTCACGTCCCCGACGGGACGGCCGCGCGCCGATTCAGTGCTGGTGGAGGTCGTGGTCCCGACGCTGGTGGTCGTGCTGGTCCTGCTGTTGTTCGTTGCGATGGTTTCCGCCGCACGTCCGGCACCGGCACCAAAATAGGCACCGATATAGGGTCCCGCCCAGCCGTCGCTCCAGGCCGGGCCCGGCGGTGCCGCCATCGCCGACCGCGCGCCTGACGCGCCGAATTGGTAAACCAGTCCAACCTTGCCGACGTGGAAATCGGCATCGATATGCCGCCGGTGGACGGTGCTGTTGGTGGACGTGTTGGTGCCGCCGCCCGATACGGACGTCGACGAGTTGCCTGACGGCTCGTTACGGTCATATCCGAAATGCATGTAGCGGTATTCGCCGCGCAGCGACCAGCTGTCCGTCAGCTTGACCTCGCCGCCCGCGCCCGCGACATAACCGGCCACCCATTTGCCGTTCTTGTCGCTGACCTGCGCTTCCGGGTCGGGATAATTGTCGGGATAGGTCAGGTGCCCCAGCGCCAGTCCTCCGAGGCCGTACAGCAGCACATTCGGTGTCACCAGATAACCGGCCCGGCCGATCACGCCGACGTTCGAGCGCAATTGCTGCCGGTCCTCGATGCTGTTCGTCCCCGATTCTGTCGAGGTGACGACGCCGTTGTCGCTCGACACCGAGCTGTATGCCTCGTTGCCGACCATCCTTGTGGTGACGTCGCTGAACAGGGTGCCTTCGATCTGCCCGCCGACCACGACATTGCCGGTTCGCCAATTGTAGCCCGCGAACAGATCGACCATCGAACCGGTCATATTGCCGGCGAGATTGCCGAATCCTGATTGCGTGAATGCCGACGACCCGCCGGGGACGCTGACACCGCCTTCGTCGTCGATTCTCGTGGAGGTCTGCCTTGCCCGCCCGGCGCCGGCGCCGACGTAAGCACCGATATAGGGGCCGGCCCAGCTGTCACCCCAGGCGCTTGCGAATGAAGACCCGCGTGCTGCCGAAGGTATCGCCGCCATTGCGGACAGCGGCCCGGAATCACCGAATTGGTAGACCAGACCGATCTTGGCCAGGTGGAAATCAGCATTTATGCGTGACGAAAAGGATTGACTGCTAGTCGAGACGGACGTGGTTGCGCCCGTCGCCGAGTTGGCCGTTGAGCTGGCGGCTGCGCTCCGGTTGAAGCCAAAGTTCAGATACCGATACTCGCCGCGCAGCGACCAATTGCCGGTCAGCTTCAGCTCGCCGCCGGCGCCGACCGTGTAGCCGGCCACCCATTTGTTGTTGTCACCGCCGAAAGGATCGGCGCCGTCGGCAAAGGTAAAGTGACCGAGCTCGAGGCCGCCGAGGCCATACAGCAGCAGATCCGGACGCGCGAGAAAACCGACCCGGCCGATCAGCCCGACCCGCGAGCGCAGCTGCTGGTTGCTCTGCACGATCGCCGTGCGGGCACCCGTCGAGGTCACCGCCCCGAGCAGCACGTTGGTGCTGACGCTGTTGAGCGTCTCGTTGCCGAACGGCTTCAACGCGACATCGGAAAAGACCGTGCCTTCGACCTGCCCGCCCGCCACGATACTCCCGGCCTGCCAATTATACCCCGCGAACAGATCGACCATCGAACCGGTCACATCGCCCGCAAGATTGCTCGCGGTCGTTCCGACCAAAGTCGAGCTCGACGTCACAACACCGGCGTTTGTCGAGACAGAACTGTTACCGAAACGGCCCGTCGAGGATTCCGTCACACGTCCGGCACCCGCGCCGAAATAGGCGCCGATATAAGGCCCCGCCCAGCTATCCACCCAAGCGGGTCGGGGTGGCGCCTTCACAGAGAGGTCGGCGGCCAGAGCTCCTGCAGAAACCATGATCGAGGCGCCAGCCAATGAAGCGCCCGTCAGTGATGTCAGCTTTTTCACTCCACCCCCCAATTCCAATTCCAAAGCAGGCGCTCCAAAACCACAGGAACGCGCCCCGTCAAAAGGCGTAGCGCACCACGCCCTTGCCGCCGTCGTTTGATGGCTAAGTTACTGACACGTCATGGCCATCGGCTTCTTGTCCTGGCCTGCACCCGAGTTGAACGATTCCGCATCGTCTGCCCTTTTCGGAATCCATGTTGCTCGGTGGATACATTCGCCCGTTCAAAGCATGACGAAGTTTGACAGCGACGCGCTCGACTTAGACTGGTGCGCGCAGCCAATTGGTTCTCGCAGAGAATGCGGCGCTTTACCGCACACGTACCGCTTGCGCCGCGATAAACTCTGCGGCGGTATCAAGTTACACCTGAACTTTGCCGTGCAACGATGTCCAAGGTCGTATTCGCTTCGGAGCAGCTTCCCGCGCATCTTGACGAAGGTGCGCGCCAGCGGCTGTGGCTCGACCTGTTCACCGACCATTTGTGCGCGGCGGACATTTCGTTCTTTCCCGATGCGCCGTTTTACTCGCGGTCCGAATTCCTGAAACTCGGCGATATCGCGGTCACCCAGCTTGAGGCTAATATTCAGACGGCAGTTCGTACCCAGCGTCACGTCGAAGCCGATACCCGCGGCGACTACATCATCGGCACCACGTTCAACGGTGTGAGTACGCTGATCAGGCAGGAAGGCCGCGAAGCCATTCGCGGCGCGGGGGAGGCGATGCTCTATACCAACGCCGCGCCGATCGCGTCGCAACTTGATGGGCCGATCGCCTTTCGCGGCATCACGGTGCCGCGCGCGCTGCTGGCCGAGCGGCTGCCGAATTTCGAGGACCTTGCCTTGACGCCGTTGGCTGCATCGCCGGCCTTGCGTCACCTGGAGCGCTATCTCGCCATCGTCATCGACTCCGACATCGATGCCGACCTCGTGCTGAAGGAGAACATCGGCACGCATCTCATCGATCTGGTCGCGCTGGCCCTCGGCGCCCGCGGCGATTCAGCCGAGCTTGCGACGCGGCGCGGGTTGCGTGCCGCGCGGCTGCAGGACGTGATCGCAGATATCAGGGGGCGTTTCGCTGATCCGTCGTTTTCGCCGAGCGAACTTGCACGCAAGTTAGGGCTTTCGCCGCGTTACGTCCAGGAACTGCTGCAGGAGACCGGATCGAGCTTTACCGAACGTGTCACCGAGCTGCGGTTGCAGAAGGCACGGAAGATGCTGCTCGATTCGCGCTACAACCGATCGAAGATCAGCGATATCGCCTATGCCTGCGGCTTCAACGAGGTGTCCTACTTCAACCGCTGTTTCCGCCGCCGCTTCGGAACTTCGCCGAGGCATTATCGCCGCGATGTCGGCGAGCCGATGTGATCGGACGCGCAGTCCCGCGATCCGCTGGCTCGCGTCCACCACGCACCATGATCGCCTCCGATCGCGTCGTGGCTGCGGCTTGCCAGGCGGAGACACCTTGCCGCCGCTGTTGGTGTTGAGGCAAAGTGTCCGCAAGAAAGTCAGGGCTATCGCATATGACTAGTGGCGGCCTGCGCGCACTCCGCCCTCATCCTGAGAGCCCGCCTAAGCGGGCGTCTCGAAGGATGGCCGCAAGGAGAAGCTTTCAAATGCGATAGCCCCGCGCAAGGCAGGGAGGTCAGCATGTCACTGCTCGGCAAGGCCGCCGTCGCGATGTGGTGGAGCGTCCGCCCGGAGCAGCGCAGCGAGTTCGGCGACTGGCATTCGCATGAGCACTTTCCCGAGCGGATGAGCATTCCCGGTTTTCGGCGCGGGTCACGCTGGACCAGCACGACTGACGTCGAAGGTTTCTTCGTGCTCTACGAGCTCGAGCACTACGGCGTTCTCACGTCGAAGGGATATCTCGACCGGCTGAATACACCGACACCGTGGTCGACAAAGATGATGCCGCATCATCTCGGCATGGTGCGCAGTCAGTGCCGGATCGCCGCGAGCTTTGGCGGCGGCATCGCAGGCGCGCTCGCCACCATCAGGCTGTCGCCGCTCAACGGACGGGCCGCCGAGCTACAGGCCCACCTTCTCAATACGCTTGGCGCTCTCGCCTCCAAGCCGGGGCTGACGGGCGCCCACCTCCTCCTGACCGATACGCCCAAGACGAGTTCGCCCACCACTGAACAGCAAATCCGCGGCAATGACGGTGCCGCCGACTGGATCATTCTGGTGTCAGGTTACGATATCGATGTGGTTGACGCTGTCATCGCCGGACAGCTCTCGCCGCCATCGCTTCAAAGCGCAGGCGCGCAGGATGGTGCGACGCTCGGTCGTTACAGGTTGGCGTTCACAATGACACCGAATGACATTGCGGCATAGGCCGAGCCAATCAAAGAGCGCGCCGCTGCTCCGCGAAGAGCTTCTTTGCAACGGCATGAAGTTTGCGCCCATCGTTTGGTCGTAGACCGAACAATGAGCGCCTCCTGAACTCATTTGGGCGTCGAGCTCTTCTTGGCAGATTGTCCGCCAGGGGTGCTGCTGCCCGAGCCGTCCGTGGTGCCGGTCGACGAGGTCCCGGTCGTCATGCCGCCTTTGGTTTTGTCATTGTTCTTCGTGGTGTCGCTTGTTCCGCCCACGCCGGATTGCGCGCCTCCCTGTTGCTGACTGGGTTGCGCCATTGCGGTGGATCCCATCATCGAGGCGATCACTGCGCCCAGCATGAGCTTCTTGATCATCTGACTGTCTCCTGTTCTGATCGCGAACAACACGTCGCAACGCTCCGTGTTCCTCACCTGCAGTGGTTAAACCTGGAGTCTCCACGTCGTCATGGCGGGGCTTGTCCCGCATGACGACCTCTGGTGAATGTGCAAATGCGATACCCCCTTTGCGCAGAAGGGACGTGCATCAGGCCCTAAGAGCAAGGGCGGACGAGTCAGGCGATTGGCGGGCTCGCGAGGTTGACCGCCCCTGCGACAAATAATCTGCAAGACCCCTGTCGGATCGGCGGCTTGCCCGTCGTCCTCGTGACATGAATGGGCCATAGAGGCCAGCTCGGGCCCATCAACACTGAGGATAACAACCATGCCCAATACCGTCCGCCTGCACCGCGTTCTCGCCACCAGCCCGGAGAAAGTCTATCGCGCCTTCCTGGAAGCCGACGCGATGGCGAAATGGCTTCCGCCGAACGGCTTTACCTGCACCGTGCATCATTTCGAGCCCAAGGTCGGCGGCACGTTCAAGATGTCGTTCCGGAACTTCACGACGGGCAACAGCCATTCGTTCGGCGGCGAATATCTCGAGCTCGTGCCGGGCGAACGTCTCCGCTACACCGACAGATTCGACGACCCCAACCTGCCCGGCGAAATCCAGGTGACCGTGATCCTGAAGAAAGTCTCGGTCGGCACCGAGATCGACATCACGCAGGCCGGTATCCCCGACGTCATTCCACCGGAGGCGTGCTATCTCGGCTGGCAGGAATCGCTGCGTAATCTGGCCAGGCTCGTCGAGCCGGAGATCAATGAATAGCGGTCAGTATCTTAGGGTGGGCAAAGCGACTTGTCCGCCGTAGCTCGACGAGCGAAGGCGGAAGCGTGCCCACCACCAACGGTCTCTCAACCTCGCAAAGATGGTGGGCACGGCGCGCGAAGAGCGCGTCTTTGCCCACCCAACGGCACTTGCCAGATGGCGCGCACGGCGGAGCGCGCCTTTGCCCACGCGGCGGCACTGGTGTGCGGTCTTGATATGCATCAAGCCGTCAAGACGGCGAAGCGGCTAGGAGCAGAAGTCTTCCCTGCGCGCGTCGGAGGCGAAATGATGCGATCTGCTGTCGAATGGTTGATCATTGCCGGTGTTGCCGCCGGTTTCGTCACCGCGGCCAAGGGCGAAGACGTCGATATCGGCAAGGCGGAATTTCAGTCTTCGTGCGCGAGCTGTCATGGCGCCGATGCAAGGGGCAGCGGACCCGTCGGCAGCCAGCTCAAGATCCGGCCTTCCGACTTGACCATGTTGACCAAGAACAACAACGGGGTGTTTCCCACCAACGCCGTTTACGAAACCATATACGGGTCGAAATCGGTTCCGGCGCACGGCACCCGTGAAATGCCGATCTGGGGCGAGCGGTTCAACCCCATCGTCAACCTGCCTCACGCCGTCGATTCCTATTATTGGCAAAAGGCAGGGCCGCAGCAGAACCCGGAGGTCGTCGTGCGGACTCGCATTCTCGCGGTGATCGACTACCTGAACCGAATTCAGCAGAAATAGCGATCGAACAGCGTCGCCGCACAGACGCCGAACGCCGCCTGCTATGCCTTCGCGGCAGGCCCTCCGCCTGCCGTCCAGCGCTCGGGATCCGGACTGTGCCCGATCAGCGCCAGGCCATAGGCGATCGACTCGAACTGGTCGCCGGACATCAGGCGCTCGTTGCCGAAGCGGTCGGCGAACAATTTTCGGACCGCAGGCACAAACGAGGTGCCGCCGGTCAGAAACACCTTCTCCACCTCGCGCGAGGCGATGCGGGCCTCGGCCAGCACCTTGTCGACGGTGGCACCTAACCGGGCGATGTCGTCGGCAATCCAGGCTTCGAATTTCTTCCGCGTGATGGCCGCGCCGATGTCGACGCCGCCGCCCCTAAAGCGGAAGTCCACCTCGTCCTGCGCCGAGAGCGCCACCTTGGCGTCGGACACCGCGCGGTAAAGCGCAAAGCCGAGGTCGAGATCGACGATAGTGATGAAGTCCTCGAGCAGCTCGGGCTTCAGCGCGGTGCGCGCGAGCTCGCGGAGCTCGCGCAGATCGCCGTTGCTCTTCATCATCGCGAGCTGATGCCAGCGCGCCAGGTTCGTGTAGTGCCCGGTCGGGACCGGCAGCACCTTGTCGAACGAGCGGAAGCTGGAGCCCTTGCCGAGCCGCGGCGACACGATGTGGTCGACGATGCGATAGTCGAAGGTGTCGCCGGCAACGCCGATGCCGGCATGGCCGAGCGGCTCGGCGCGAAGAACGCCGCCCGTACGCGAGAAACGCATCACGGAAAAGTCGCTGGTGCCGCCGCCGAAATCGGCCACCAGCACGGTGGCATCGCGCTCCAGCCTGCGGGCAAACGAGAATGCCGCGCCCACGGGCTCGTAGACATAGCGCGCGTGGCCGGCGCCCAAGCGCTCGAACGCGGCGCGGTAGCGCTGCATCGCCAGCGCCTCGTCGGGATTGCCGCCGGCAAAGCGCACAGGGCGGCCGACCGTGATGTTCGCCGCCTCGAAGCCGAACTTGTCCCCGCCATGGCGCGCCAGCGTGCGCAGGAACGCCGCCAGGATGTCCTCGAATTTGTAGCGCTGCCGGAAGACTTGCGTGGTGTTGAAGCTCGAGCTCGCTGCGAAGGTCTTGAACGATTGCAGGAAGCGGTAGACGTGGCGTCCTTCGAGAAACTGCTCGATCGCCCATGGCCCGCCCTCGGCCTGGGCACCGGCGCCCGGCCGGTCCTCCCAGAAGCACAGGGCCGACACGTAGACGCTGTGGCGCTGCCCGCCATGGTCGAAGCGAATGGCTTCGACCCGGCGGTCGTCCGCCGCCAGCGCAACGACCGTGTTGCTCGTGCCAAAATCGATGCCGATCGAGACGGCGGGCGAGGCGCTCGACATGAACCACTCTGAATGATGCTTGGAAAGGGGGCAGAGCACTAACGGCTTTGCCGTCCCCTTGCAAGACCTGGTCCGAGATGGTCGAGCCCGGACCTCACGCCGCGTGGCTGGCAGGCACGTCGATCAGTTGGACTGATCGCCTCGACGCCAGGCCGGAAACGGATCGGCGAGAGCGGACCATGCGGCGATGTCCATGGTGGACGTATCAGGGACAAGGCATGCGTCCAGCCTGCCACGGATCTCGGCTTCGTCCATGCCGGTGCCGATGAACACGATCTCCTGGCGACGATCGCCGTACAGCTTGTCCCAATACTGGTCGAGCCGCTTGCGCCAGGCCTCATCGTTCGGCCACCGCTCCTTTGGAACGCTCGCCCACCAGAACCCCAGCGCTTCGGTCCTCACGATCGCTCCCGCCTGGCTGATCTCGCCGAGCCATTGCGGCCTCGTCGCCAGCCAGAAATGACCCTTCGCCCGGATCACGCCTGGCCAGGATGCCTTGACGAACTTGTCGAACTTCGCCGGATCGAACGGCCGGCGGGCGCGGTAGACGAAGTTCTTCACGCCATATTCCTGCGTTTCAGGCACGTGGTCGGCGAAACCATAGAGCTCCTTGTACCAGAGCGGATGCTGCTGGGCTTTCTCGAAGTCGAACCGGCCGGTGTTGAGCACGCGGTCGAACGGCACGCGGCTGTGATTGGCTTCGATGATGTCGGCTTCGGGATTCAACGAGCGGATGATCTGCCGTGCCGCCTCGCGCTGTTGCGGCGAGGCATCGTCCACCTTGTTGAGGACGATCACGTCGGCGAACTCGATCTGCTCCACGAGGAGATCGACCAGCGTCCGCTTGTCGCCGTCCAGCGCCTCGCCGCGCTCGCCGAGGAACTCGGTCGAGGAATAGTCCTTCAGCAGGTTGGCGGCGTCGACCACCGTCACCATCGTGTCCAGGTGAGCGATGTCGGAGAGGCTTTCGCCCTCTTCCGAGCGGAAATCGAACGTCGCTGCGACCGGGAGCGGCTCCGAAATGCCCGTCGATTCGATCAGCAGATAATCGAAGCGCCCGCTTTCGGCGAGCGCACGTACTTCCCTCAGGAGATCGTCGCGCAGGGTGCAGCAGATGCAACCGTTGGTCATCTCCACCAGTTTCTCATCAGTCCGCGAGAGGTTGGCACCACCATCGCGGACCAGGTCCGCATCGATGTTCACCTCGCTCATGTCGTTCACGATTACCGCCACTTTCAAGCCGTGCCGATTGTTCAGGACGTGATTCAGCAAAGTGGTCTTTCCAGCCCCGAGGAAGCCGGACAAGACGGTGACGGGGAGTTTGGGCATGGAGATCGAACAGCCTCTTGAGGGGGATGGGCCGAGGACAACGAGACACGGCATCTCACTATGTAATGTTATAACATTACATTCTCTATTCGACCTGACCCTGTCAAGGCGCTCGGCCCGCCCAGGGTTCACCGCCTATGCCGCAATGCGGAAGAAAGAATGCTGCTATGCAAACAAGAGCATGGACGCTGGCATCTGGCATACATAGATTGTTCCCAGAAATGAGACAGCAAGACTGACTGTTCTCAAGAAAGGGATTTCCGATGTCCAAGACCGCTTCCGTCGCTCTTGCGCCCTCCTCCTCGCTGTTCGCCCGCCTGATGGCCGCGATCGACGGCTTGCTGCTGGCGAGCGCCGAAATCTCCAATCGCAACGGGGACTTGCCGCGTTTCGGCCTGTAAGAAGGCCTTCGCTCCCGCACCGAACGGGCGACGGCACAGAAGCCAAAAACACGTTGTTTGACCAAATGGCCCCGCTTGTCGGGGCCATTTCTGTTTGGCAGCGCCCTCCCTCGCAGGCGAGCGGAACTGCGACGATTAGTCCGCCGAGGCCAACCGACGATTCCGGTTGTTTGTCTACTGGCATTTCGCATACCATCCATTCAAACAAGAATGGTTGCACGATTCAAAAGTGTAAGGACGGGGAAGCGTAACGCAGGACGGAAGGCCGAGTGGCCATGTTTGCCGCGCCTTGGCGAAGCCTTAGCCGAAAGATGCGGATGCCGCGCGTTATCCCTGCTCATACAGTTTCTATCGGGACTGCCATGGGTGCTAGACCGCAAGGGTAAACCCGGGGCATGTGACTCGGGATGGGCTGACGCAAGCCGACAAAGAGCGGCTGCGTTGAGGGTTCGACAGGGAGTGAACAAGATGAAGCCATTCGTTCTGAATGTCGCGTTGGCGGCAATGGTGATGTCGTGCGCGAGCAGCACCGCAAGCCGTGCCGCCTGGGAGCCGGTCCGTCCGGTCGAGTTCATCGTGCCCGCGGGTACCGGAGGCGGCGCCGACCAGATGGCGCGCACCATCCAGGGCATCGTCACCAAGCACAATCTGATGAAGCAGCCGCTGGTCGTCATCAACAAGGCCGGCGGCGCAGGCGGTGAAGGCTTCCTCGATGTGAAGACGTCGGCGAACAATCCGCACAAGATCATCATCACGCTGTCGAACCTGTTCACGACGCCGCTGGCGACGGGCATCCCCTTCAACTGGAAGGATTTGACTCCGGTCGCGATGCTCGCGCTCGACGAGTTCGTGCTCTGGGTCAATGCCGAGAAGCCGTACAGCTCCGTCAAGGACTATGTTGAGGCCGCGAAGAAGGCACCAAGCGGCACGTTCAAGATGGGCGGCACCGGGTCCAAGCAGGAAGACCAGATCATCACGGTCGGGATCGAGAAGGCCATCGACGCCAAGTTCACCTACATTCCCTACAAGGGCGGCGGCGAAGTCGCGGTGCAGCTGGTCGGCAACCACGTCGATTCGACCGTCAACAACCCGATCGAGGCGGTCGCGCAATGGCGCGGCGGCAAGCTCCGTCCGCTCTGCGTGTTCGACGCCCAGCCGATGGCCTATGACGAGCCGATCGCCGACGGCAAGGCCTGGAAGGATATTCCGACCTGCAAGTCGCAGGGCCTTGCGATGGAATATCTCATGCTGCGCGGCATCTTCATGTCGCCCAAGGCCACGAAGGACCAGGTCGAATATTACGTCGAGCTGTTCAAGAAGGTGCGCGCCACGCCGGAATGGCAGGAGTTCATGAAGAGCGGCGCCTTCAACACGACCTTCCTGACCGGCGCCGATTACGCCAAGTGGATCGAGGCGGAGGAGAAGCGGCACGAAAGCCTGATGAAGGAAGCCGGCTTCCTCGCATCGAATTGAGCCTGGCATCGATGACGGCCGAGGATGCTGCGCGTCCTCGCGCCGGCAGCGACTGCGAAAGACTGCATTTCCGCCTGGAGGCCTCATGACTGAACGATCCCGAGCCGAATCCGGCCCCGCCCACAAGACGCTGGAAATCGGCATGGGGCTGCTGATCGGCGTGTTCGGCCTCATCGTGATCTTCGGCAGCCTCAAGGCCGGCATCAATTGGGGCCCGGAGGGGCCGCGCGCCGGATTTTTCCCGTTCTATATCGGCGCGGCCATCGTCGCGGCGAGTGCGATCAACGTCTGGAACGCGCAGCGCGACGACGACGGACGGTTGTTCGCCGAATGGGGGCAGCTGCGCCAGGTCATGAGCGTCGTGGTGCCGACCGCCATCTACGTCGGCACAATGCCGTTCATCGGCCTTTACGTCGGCTCGATGCTCTTCATCGCCTGGTTCATGCGCTGGCTCGGCGGCTATCGCTGGCTGACCGTCGCAGCGGTGGCGGTCGGCATGCCGGTCGTGACTTACCTCGTTTTCGAGCGCTGGTTCCTCGTCCCTCTGCCCAAGGGGCCGCTCGAGGAATGGCTCGGCCTGTGAGACCCATCCACCCATTCAATTGCTGCTGCAGGACGTTTTGACATGGAAGAGTTGGCCAATCTGTTTCACGGCTTCGCGGTCGCCCTGCAGCCCTACAACATCATGCTGATGGTGATCGGCATCACGCTCGGCGTCCTCATCGGCGTGCTGCCGGGGCTCGGGGGCGCCAACGGCGTCGCGATCCTGCTTCCGCTGACCTTCAGCATGCCGCCGACATCGGCCATCATCATGCTGTCCTGCATCTATTGGGGCGCATTGTTCGGGGGAGCCATCACCTCGATCCTGTTCAACATCCCTGGCGAGCCATGGTCGGTGGCGACCACCTTCGACGGCTATCCGATGGCCCAGCAGGGCAAGCCCGGCGAGGCCCTGACGGCGGCCTTTACCTCCTCCTTCGTCGGCGCGCTGTTTGCCGTCGTCATGATCACGCTGGTTGCGCCGCTCGTCGCGGGCTTTGCGCTTCGATTTGGGCCGGCGGAGAAGTTCGCGGTGTATTTCCTCGCCTTCTGCTCCTTCGTCGGCCTCAGCAAGGAGCCGCCGTTCAAGACCATCGCCGCAATGATGATCGGCTTTGCGCTCGCGGCCGTCGGACTGGACTCGATCACCGGACAATTGCGGCTGACCTTCGGCATCACCGAACTGCTCAACGGCTTCGACTTCCTGATCGCCGTGATCGGCCTGTTCGGCATCGGCGAAATCCTGCTGACCATGGAGGAAGGGCTCGCCTTCCGCGGCGGCAAAGCCAGCATCAACCTTCGTGTCGTGCTCCAGACCTGGCGCGAGTTGCCCGCCTATTGGATGACATCGCTGCGGTCCTGCCTGATCGGCTGCTGGATGGGCGTCACCCCGGCCGGCGCAACGCCTGCTTCCTTCATGAGCTACGGCATCGCCAAGCGGCTGGCGCGACGCGGCAACAATTTCGGCAAGGGCGAGATCGAGGGCGTGATCGCGCCGGAGACGGCCGCACACGCCGCCGGCACCGCGGCGCTGCTGCCGATGCTGTCGCTCGGCGTGCCGGGCTCGCCGACCGCCGCCGTGCTGCTCGGCGGCCTCTTGATCTGGGGCCTGCAGCCTGGCCCGATGCTGTTCGTCGAGCAGAAGGAATTCGTCTGGGGCCTGATCGCCTCGATGTATCTCGGCAATCTCGTCGGGCTCATCGTCGTACTCACCTGCGTGCCGATCTTCGCCGCGATCCTGCGCGTACCCTTCGGCATCATCGCGCCGTTGATCCTGGTGCTCTGCGCGATCGGCGCCTATTCGGTGCACAACAGCACCTTCGACGTGATGCTGATGTTGGTGTTCGGCGTGATCGGCTATCTCCTGAAGAAGTGCAATTACCCGCTCGCGCCGCTGGTGCTCGCCATCGTGCTCGGCGACAAGGCCGAGGAAGCCTTCCGACAATCGCTGCTGGGCTCGCAAGGATCGCTCGGGGTGTTCTTCTCCAACGGCCTCGTCAGCACCATCATGGCGCTCGGCTTGGTCGCCCTGTTCTGGTCCGCGATCCAGGAAGGCTACAGCCGGCTGCGCACGTCGATGGCGTGAGGCGGGATCTGCGCAATCCGCATCGGTACCGACGCCAAATTGCCGCACTCCAGACTTCTGGAATATAGAATTCCAGAGATTGCACCGTCCCCCGCCGACGGCGCCTCGGCGCACGCGACCAATGCAGGCCTGCAAGAACGCCAAGTGCATAGGCTTTCAACAACGCCCCGCGACGTCGCCGATCCGAGACAAAGCGCTGTAAAAACAGCCTCTTAGCTTTAATCAACTGCAATCGCCGCCATCACGCCGACGCGATCGGGCTTTACTTTTCCGCGCTCATAGCGCATGTGAACAAGCCCGCGCTATTTCGCCGCACCCTCCCGTCCTCGCTTGAATCTTGGCATATTGCATACCAGAGTGCGCGCCAGCGCATGCATAAAAATGATGGGCGCGTTTGGGAGGGTTTTTGATGACGGACATGGTGCAGTCGGCAGCAGCGGCCCCGAGTGCCGCGCGCGTAAGCGATGCCTATCGCTGGGCGCAATTGGCGATCGGTGTGGCGGCGATGGTGATGATCGCCAATTACCAATATGGCTGGACGTTCTTCGTCCCCGACATCCAGAAGACGTTCGGCTGGGATCGTGCCTCGATCCAATGGGCCTTCACGCTCTTCGTGTTGTTCGAGACCTGGCTGGTGCCGGTTGAAGGATGGTTCGTCGACAAATACGGCCCGCGCATCGTGGTGCTGGTCGGCGGCGTGCTCTGCGCTATCGGCTGGGCGATCAACGCGCAGGCGACCTCGCTGAACGGCTACTATCTCGGCATGATCATCGCAGGCATCGGCGCCGGCGGCGTCTACGGCACCTGCGTCGGCAACGCGCTGAAATGGTTTCCGGACAAGCGCGGTCTTGCGGCCGGCATCACGGCGGCCGGCTTCGGGGCAGGCTCCGCGCTGACCGTGGCGCCGATCCAGGCCATGATCAAGGACAGCGGATTCCAGACCACCTTCCTCTATTTCGGCCTCGGGCAAGGCATCATCATCTGCCTCCTCGCCTTCTTCCTGCTCGCGCCGAAAGCGGGCCAGGTGCCGCACGTGGTGGCGAATGCCAATATCATCCAGACCCGGCGCAACTATCAGCCGACCGAAGTGCTGCGCCAGCCGATCTTCTGGCTGATGTACTTCATGTTCGTGATCGTCGGCGCGGGTGGACTGATGGTCACCGCGAACCTGAAGCCGATCGCGGTTGACTGGAAGGTCGACAGCGTCCCTGTGACGCTGATGGCGGTGACGATGACGGCGGTGACCTTCGCGGCCACGATCGACCGCGTGCTCAACGGCCTGACGCGTCCGTTCTTCGGCTGGATCTCCGACATGATCGGCCGCGAGAACACGATGTTCATCGCCTTCGGCATGGAAGGGTTCGGCATTTGGATGCTCTACCTCTGGGGCCACGATCCGGTCTGGTTCGTGCTGCTCTCGGGCTTCGTGTTCTTCGCCTGGGGTGAGATCTACTCGCTATTCCCCTCGACCTGCACCGACACGTTCGGCACCAAGTTCGCAACCACCAATGCCGGCCTGCTCTACACCGCGAAGGGCACCGCCGCGCTGCTGGTGCCGATCGCCAACTACATGCAGCAATCGTCGGGCACCTGGGACAGCGTGTTCATCATCGCGGCCGGCGCCAACATCCTGGCTTCGCTGCTGGCGATCGCGGTGCTCAAGCCCTGGCGCAAGGTCGTGGTCGCGAAATCGACGATCTGACCGGCGATACAATTCAGCAAGCACGACGCCCGGCCTCACGGCCGGGCGTTTTTTCTTTGGCGATCGTCGCATCGCCTCGCCGGGGCGCGGGCGGAGCCACCAAGAAGTGACAAGTTAGGGCTTGCAATCTGGAATATCGTATACCAATCTCCGCGTCGCGCCTGCGACGATAAGCCACAATACTCGCGACACCAGGTCGTCTTGCGATCCTGTGTCACGGACAATCAGGCGCTGGGAGGTTCTCGATGATTTCCAGCCCGGACGGCGCCGTCACCGCCGCGCCGCTTCGCACCGGTTTCCGCTGGCTCCAGCTCGGCATGGGCATCGTCTGCATGGCGATGATCGCCAATCTGCAATATGGCTGGACGCTGTTCGTCGATCCGATCGATGCCGCCCACCACTGGGGGCGCACCGCGATCCAGCTCGCCTTCACCATCTTCGTCGTCACCGAGACCTGGCTGGTGCCGGTCGAGGCCTGGTTCGTCGACAAATACGGCCCGCGCATCGTCATCATGTTCGGCGGCGTGATGATCGCACTGTCCTGGATCCTCAACGCCTCCGCCGACAGCCTCACCCTGCTCTATGCGGCGGCGATCGTCGGCGGCATGGGCGCGGGCGCGGTGTACGGCACCTGCGTCGGCAACGCGCTGAAATGGTTTCCCGACCGCCGCGGCCTCGCGGCGGGCGCGACCGCCGCCGGCTTCGGCGCAGGGGCCGCGATCACCATCGTGCCGATCGCGAGCATGATCGCCTCGAGCGGCTATCAGCACGCCTTCCTCACCTTCGGCATCGCCCAGGGCCTCGTCGTGTTCGTGCTCGCCTTCTTCATCCAGCCGCCGCGCCTCTCCATTCCGCCGAAGAAGAAGCAGATCAACCTGCCGCAGACCAGGATCGATTTCACCCCGCCGCAAGTGCTGCGCAGCCCTGTTTTCTGGGCGATGTATCTCGTCTTCGTCATGGTCGCTTCCGGCGGACTGATGACTGCGGCGCAGATCGCCCCGATCGCACACGACTTCAAGATCGCCGACAAGCCGGTGACGCTCGCCGGCTTCCAGATGGCGGCGCTGACCTTCGCGATCTCGCTCGACCGCATCTTCGACGGATTCGGGCGACCCTTCTTCGGCTGGGTCTCCGACACGATCGGCCGCGAGCCCACCATGTTCATCGCCTTCGGCACCGCGGCCTTGATGCTGCTGACGCTCTCGGCCTATGGCCAGGTGCCTGTCGTCTTCGTGCTGGCCACCGCGGTTTATTTCGGCGTGTTCGGCGAGATCTATTCGCTGTTCCCCGCGACCTGCGGCGACACCTTCGGTGCGAAGTTCGCAACCACCAACAATGGCATGCTCTACACCGCGAAGGGCACGGCCTCCCTGCTCGTCCCGCTCGCGAGCGTGATCTCGACCGCCTATGGCTGGAAGGCCGTATTCGTGGTGGCGGTGGCGCTGAACGCCACGGCGGCGCTGATGGCGCTGCTCGTGATCAAGCCGCTGCGCCGCGCCTTCATCCTCGGCCAGGAAGCCGAGCGCACGGAGACCGCAAGCGGAACCGCCAAGACCGAGACGGCGTAAGGCGCCGCACCTTGCCGGCTTGCAGAGGGGCGCAGCGATGCGCCCCTTTCTTTTTGGGCACGGCGATAATGTCAGTACGCCTGTCGCAAGATTTTTCGGATCCGCCAAATCCAGCGCTTGACGATTGGCATTATGTATACCACACTTCCTCACCACTCACCCAGGGAGGTTGCAATGCTGGTCGGAGACATTCTGCGCAAGAAGACGCCGCGCGTTGTCACGGTACGTATGAACGAAACGGTGGGGATCGCGGCCAAGCTGATGCGCGCCAACAATATCAGCGCGCTGGTGGTCAAGGATGTGGTCCGCTCCGAGGGCAACACCGCGGTTGGCATGTTCACCGAGCGCGACGTGGTGCGCGCCGTCGCCGAGCACGGCGCGGGCGCCGTCAACGTCAAGGTCTCCCAGCTGGTCTCGGTGCAGCAGCTGGTGTCCTGCACCTCCACCGACACGATCGAGCACGTCCGGCATCTGATGAACCGTCATCATATCCGCCATCTGCCCGTGATCGACGATTACAGCCTCGTCTCCGTCATCAGCATGCGCGACATCGCCGCGGCGATGGATGAGGCGCTCAACGGCACGCCGCAAGCGGCGGCTTAAAGCATGATCCGGAAAAGTGCGCAGCGGTTTTCCGACAAGATCATGCTCAAACAATAGACTAAAGCGCATCGCGCTTTAGAGCGGCAAAACTTCCCCCTGCGACTGCCGGCCCCGGCTCGGATCCTTCCGAGCCGGACCGGATCTTTCGTCCCAAAATCCGTCTCTGCTCGCGAGGATTTCATGAAGATCTGCATCTACGGCGCCGGCGCGATCGGCGGATATCTCGGGGTTCAGCTCGGGCGCGCGGGCGCCGACGTCAGCCTGATCGCACGCGGCGCGCACCTTGCCGCCATGCGCGAGCGCGGCCTGACGCTGCTCGCGGGCGAGGAAAAGCACACCGTTCATCCGCGCTGCACCGATGATCCCACCGAACTCGGCGTGCAGGACTTCATCATCATCACGCTGAAGGCCCATTCGATCACCGGCGTGATCGAAAAGATGCAGCCGCTGCTCGGGCCTCACACCCGCATCGTCACCGCCGTCAACGGCGTTCCCTACTGGTACTTCTACAAGCACGGCGGTCAATATGAGAACTCGACGCTGGAGAGCATCGATCCCGGCGGCCGGCAGTGGCGTGAGCTGGGGGCCGAGCGCGCCATCGGCTGCATCGTCTATCCCGCCACCGAGATCGAGGCGCCCGGCGTGATCCGCCACGTCTACGGCAACAACTTTCCGCTCGGCGAGCCCTCGGGCGAGATCACCTCCGACGTGCAGCACCTCGCCGATCTCTTCGTCGCCGCCGGCCTGAAGGCTCCCGTGCTCGACCGCATCCGCGACGAGATCTGGCTGAAGCTCTGGGGCAATGTCTGCTTCAACCCGATCAGTGCGCTGACCCACGCCACGCTCGACGTGATCTGCACCGATCCCGCCACGCGCGCGCTGTCGCGCGCGATCATGGTGGAGACGCAAGCCATCGCCGAGACCTTCGGCGTCAAGTTCCGCGTCGACGTCGAGCGCCGCATCGAGGGGGCGCGCAAGGTGGGCGCGCACAAGACCTCGATGCTGCAGGATCTCGAGCGCGGCCGCCCGATGGAGATCGATCCGCTCGTCACCGTGGTGCAGGAGATGGGCCGGCTCACCGGTATTCCGACGCCCGCGCTGGATTCGGTGCTGGCCATGGTGACGCAGCGCGCCCGCATCGCCGGCCTCTATGACGGCGTCTCGACACCGGCTGATCCGCGCGCACTGGCGGTGGCGTGATGACGAGCGTGACCAAATGGCTGCGCTTCCGCCATGGCGGGACGACGGGCTTCGGCACGCTGACGTCCTCCGGCATCACCGTGCACGAGGGCGACATGTTCGGTCGCAACGCCGCAACGGGCAAGATTTTGGCGCTCTCGGAGGTCGAGCTGCTTGCGCCCTGCGTGCCCAGCAAGATCGTCGCGCTCTGGAATAATTTCCACGCGCTCGCGGCCAAGCTGAACCAGCCCAAACCGCCGGAGCCGCTGTACCTGCTCAAGGCCACCACCAGCATCGCCGCACCCGGCGCCGTGATCCGCCGCCCGTCTCATTACGACGGCAAGACCACCTATGAGGGCGAGCTCGGCATTGTCATCGGCAGGACCTGCGCCCGTGTCTCGCCAGATGAGGCCGACAGCTTCATCTTCGGCTACACCTGCGTCAACGACATTACCGCCAACGACATCCTGACGCGCGACCCCACCTTCGCCCAATGGGCCCGCGCCAAGGGCATCGACGATTACGGTCCGTTCGGCCCTGTGATCGCGACCGGTCTCGATCCGGCAAAACTCACGGTTCGCACCATCCTCAACGGCGCGGAGCGGCAGAACTACCCGATCTCGGACATGATCTTCAGCGCGCAGGAGCTGGTGAGCAGGATCTCCCACGACATGACCCTCTCGCCCGGCGACCTCATCGCGGTCGGCACCTCGGTCGGCGTCGGCGTGATGAAGGAGCCCGTCAACACGGTGACCGTCGCGATCGACGGCATCGGCGAGCTCACCAACGAGTTCCGGCTGTAGACTTTTTCGCCGCCGCAGAGCAGCAAAATTGATCTGGCGCAAACCCGCCGTCGCGGCCAAGGCTACCCTCCCCGGCAAAAGATTGATTTCTGATGCAAGGGAGGACGCACATGTCGAATGCCGGCAACGCACTGCTGTGGACCGTGCTGTACTTCGCTCTCTCGTTCGCCGCGATCTTCGTGGTCTGGTTCGCCGATAGGATTCGGTCGAACTTGCTCGGGAAGCGATAGCCCCAGGGCACGTTGCTTCGTCCTAGCGCTGGCGGCTGGCCTGGGTGCAAGCGGGCCGGCACAGGGACGTGGGCGCCACCTCGCATCTTCCGCAGCGCCTGGCGTTGACGGAATCCCGGTGCTGCGCTCTGCGGTAAGCCAGCGGGCCCCTGTCGGCACCAGGGTCGGTCGCGCTCCGAAACATCCAGACACATCACATCTCCGCGCGCCCGAGCAATGCCGCCAACATGTCCCGTGCGCGCCGCAACTTGGACGCATTCGGCCGCCCTTTTGGGAGGCGTGTCTGGGGGCACGGCATGACCGTGTTTGGACCAAACCTTCTAGGGGTATCGCTGTGAAGAAGATTGTATTTGCTCTGGGTGCCACGCTTGCTTTTGCGACGGCTGCAAACGCTGCAGATCTGCCGCGCCGGCAGCCGGTGCCAGCCTATCCGGGCGAGCAGGCGCCAATCGGCAAGATGCCGATCGGCAAGAACCCGATTGGAAAGGCCCCGATCGGCAAGGCGCCGGGCCCGGTCGCCGCGCGCTACTGACGCGCAGCGAAATACGCGTCAGACATTTGCGCTCGATGGTCGAGGGGGAATAGCGTGACGAACAAAGCTGGTCGATCGGGATCCTGCATCCTCGCGGGCTTCGCTCTTGCAGCTATGCTCTCATGCACGACGCCCTCGGCCTCGGCCCATGAGACCGACAAGCAGACCGACAAGCGCGTTGCCGATGCGAACGCGCTTGCTACGACCGACACTGCCCCGCGGCCACAGCCGCAATCGACGCGGCGCTCGGTCGCGCGGGCGGAGAAAGGCCCCTATTACGTCGACTTCCGCGCCCGCACGGCTGCGAGCTGGGGCCATGCGTTCGTCTGGTACGGCAAGACCAGCGAGAAGGCCGTCGAGGTTGCGGGCCTGACACCGGCCGGCGATACGCTCGCTTACGTGCTCGGTCACATTACCTTTGTGCCATCCGAGACCGGCGCCAGCTACGGCGATCTCGATCCGGAATATCTGACCGCGAGCTATCGGGTCTATCTCAACGAAGCCGACGCCAAGCGCGTGTTCGCCTACATCAAGGAGTTGCAGGCCAGCTCGCCGGTCTGGAATGCCGAGACCATAAACTGTACCGGCTTCATCGGCGACATCGCGGAGTTCATGGGATTGAAGGTCCCCCATCGCTGGCAGCGCCCGGAAAACTTCGTCAACAGCCTCAAGGAAATCAACGGCGGGCGCCAGATGGTGCGGTTGTCGGCGAAGTAGCTCTTCGCCCCATTCTCGGTGTCATTGCCCGCGGAGGCGGGCAATCCAGTATTCCAGAGACTGCGAGGGTAGAGCCGAGAGGTCGCGGCGTACTGGATACCCCGCCTTCGCGGGGTATGACGGCGGAGTTTGAGGAAAGAGCTTGCCCTCATCAGG
This sequence comes from Bradyrhizobium yuanmingense, assembly GCF_900094575.1. Classification (GTDB taxonomy): domain Bacteria; phylum Pseudomonadota; class Alphaproteobacteria; order Rhizobiales; family Xanthobacteraceae; genus Bradyrhizobium; species Bradyrhizobium yuanmingense. The sequence goes on from NZ_FMAE01000001.1 coordinate 59,104, forward strand.
CAGCAGCGCACCCCAATTATCCGCCCCGCGGAATCTCCTCGCCTTCCGCATGGTCGCCCCGCCGGGCGGCGCAATAGACTTTTCCCACCCCTAGCGGCATCCTGCCGCCATCAACCGAGAACAAAGCGCCACGCGGGGCGCGGGGGGAAACAGATCATGTTGCAGACACGGTTCACCAAGCTCGTCGGCGTCCAGCACCCGATCGTTCAGGGCGGCATGCAATGGGTCGGACGCGCCGAGCTGGTCGCAGCCGTCGCCAATGCCGGCGCGCTCGGCTTCATCACCGCGCTGACCCAGCCGACGCCGGAGGACCTGACCAAGGAGATCGCGCGCTGCCGCGACCTCACGGACAAGCCGTTCGGCGTCAACCTCACCATCCTGCCGGCGATCAAGCCGCCGCCCTATGCCGAATACCGCGCCGCGATCATCGAGAGCGGCATCAAGGTGGTCGAGACCGCCGGCAACAAGCCGCAGGAGCATGTCGACGAATTCAGGAAACACGGCGTCAAGGTCGTGCACAAATGCACCAGCGTCCGTCACGCGCTCTCGGCCGAGCGGATGGGCGTCGACGCCATCTCGATCGACGGCTTCGAATGCGCCGGCCATCCCGGCGAGGACGACACGCCCGGCCTGATCCTGATCCCGGCCGCCGCCGACAAGATCAAGATTCCGATGATCGCCTCGGGCGGCTTTGCCGATGGCCGCGGCCTGGTGGCGGCGCTGGCGCTGGGAGCCGAGGGCATCAACATGGGCACCCGTTTCATGGCCACCAAGGAGAGCCCGATCCATCAGCTCATCAAGGAGAAGATCGTCGCCAATGACGAGCGCGAGACCGAGCTGATCTTCCGCACCATGCGCAACACCTCGCGCGTGGCCAAGAACGCGGTCTCGACCAAGGTCGTCGCGATGGAGAAGGAAGGCGCCAAGTTCGAGGACATCCGCGAGCTCGTCGCCGGTGCCCGCGGCAAGATGGTCTATGCCACCGGCAATTCCGACGAAGGCATCTGGTCGGCCGGCCAGGTGCAGGGCCTGATCCAGGACATCCCGAGCTGTGCCGAGCTCGTCTCCCGCATCGTGCGCGAGGCGGAGGCGATCATTCGCAGCCGGCTCGAGGGGATGATCGTTCAGTCACAACGCGAAGCGGCGGAATAATCACTGCAAGACGTGAGAGTATTGCATGAAAGCCTACGTCTACGGCCCTGAAGGCGCGGGGATTTCCGACGTCGCTCAACCAAAGCCCAAAGGCACGCAGGTGCTCGTCCGCGTTCGCGCCTGCGGCCTCAATCGCGCCGACACCGGCATGCGCAAGGGCCACGCCCATGGCGCGGCCGGCGGCGTCGGCACCGTGCTGGGCATGGAATGGGCCGGTGAGGTCGCCGAGCTCGGGCCCGATGCGAAGGGCGTGAAGATCGGCGACCGCATCATGGGATCGGGCGGCGCGGCGTTCGCCGAATATACGCTGGCCGATCACGGCCGGCTGCTCCACACGCCGTCGAACATGAATTTCGAGGAGGCCGCCACCCTCCCCGTCGCGCTCGCGACCATGCACAACGCCGTCGTCACGATCGGCGGGGTGCAGGCTGGCCAGAGCGTGCTGGTCCAGGGTGCGAGCTCCGGCGTCGGGCTGATGGCAATGCAGATCGCCCGGCTCAAGGGCGCGAAGCTGGTGATCGGCTCGTCCACCGACGCGTATCGCCGCGGCCGGCTGAAGGAGTATGGCGCCGACCTCGCCGTCGACAGCTCCGATCCGAAATGGGTCGACGAGGTGCTGAAGGCGACGAACGGCGAAGGCGTCGACCTCATCGTCGACCAGGTCTCGGGCAAGGTCGCCAACCAGAACCTCGCCGCGACGAAGATCAAGGGCCGCATCGTCAATGTCGGCCGCCTCGGCGGCACCCATGCCGACTTCAATTTCGACCTGCACGCGGCCCGCCGCATCGACTATGTCGGCGTCACCTTCCGCAGCCGTACCATCGAGGAGGTCCGCGAGATCTTTGCCGAGGTCCGCAGGGACATCTGGGGCGCGGTGGAATCGCGCAAGCTGCAACTGCCGATCGACAAGGTGTTCGCGTTCGGCGAGATCGACCAGGCGTTCGAGCACATGGAAGCGAACAGGCATCTGGGGAAGATCGTGGTGACGGTGCCGTAGGGCGCCGGCAGCGGCCCGGTAGGGTGGGCAAAGCGAAGCGTGCCCACGATCTGCATCCATCGCGGACGAATGGTGGGCACGGCGCTAACGCGCCTTTGCCCACCCTACGGGGCCGGAGCAAGGCGTAGACCGCTCCTGCAACTCACTAGCGACTACATCCTGTGGATCATCGCTTGATGTCCCACACGGGGCTGCTAAATCCCCGCCCATGACCTCCCAGCATGACAAAACCTCGGTCGCGGCCATCTCGATCTTCGCCAGCGGCGGCATGGCGGCGGCCAAGTTCGCGGTCGGGATCGCGATCGGCTCGCTGGCGCTGATCTCGGAAGCCCTGCATTCCCTGATCGACCTGGTTGCGACCATCATCACCTGGGCGGTGGTGCGGGTGTCCGACAAGCCCGCCGACGAGGAGCACCATTACGGCCACGGCAAGCTGGAAAGCATCTCCGCGCTCGGCGTCACCGCCCTGCTCTACGTGCTGGCCGGGGGCATCCTGGTCGAGGCCTATAGCCGGCTGCGCGAGGGAACCCCGCCGCCGACCATCTCGGCCGTGCCGTTCGTGGTGCTGGTGATCGATATCGCCGTCAATCTCTGGCGCGCCCGCGCCCTGCACCATGCCGCGCGGGAGACCAGAAGCCAGGCCTTGGCGGCCGACGCGCTGCATTTCGCCTCGGACGTGATGGGCTCCTGCGCCGTGATCGTGGGCCTGATCCTGGCTGGGCTCGGCTTCTGGTGGGGCGACACCGCGGCGGCCGCAGCGGTTGCCGTGATGATCGCAGCGCTCGGCCTGCGCATGGCCGGCTCGACCGTGCAGACGCTGGTCGATCGCGCTCCCGAAGGCGCGCAGGAGAAGGCCAAAGCGGCGATCCGCAGCGTGCCCGGCGTGATCGACGTCGAACGCTTGCGCGTGCGCATGGTCGGAGCGACCACGTTCATCGACACTATCGCGAAGGTGCCGCGGACCTATCCGATCGACCGGGTCGAGGACATCAAGCGCAACGCGCAGGCCGCCGTCGCCAAGGCTTTCGGCGATGCCGACCTTACCTTCGCCGCAGTGCCCGTCGCGCGCGACAACGAGACCGTGCGCGACCGCATCATGGTGATCGCGCGCAATTCCGCCCTCGCCGTCCACCACGTCACGGTGCACGATCTCGGCGTCAAGCTGATCGTCAGCATCGACCTCGAGGTCGATGCCAACATGCAGCTCGAGGCCGCGCACGACATCGCCAACACGCTGGAGCGCAACATCCAGGAGGAGTTCGGCGAGGACGTCGAGGTCGACGTTCACATCGAGCCGCTGGAACCGGAACTTCCGTTCGGGGTCGATGCCACGCCGGACCGGGTGCGGACCATCGCCGCCGCGCTGACGGAATATGCCGCCGGCAGCGAGATCCACGACATCCACAATGTGCGGGTCCGCAACACCGACGCCGGCGAGATCGTCAACTTCCACTGCCGCGCAACACCGTCGATGAGCGTGATCAAGGTGCACGAGCATGTCGACGCGATCGAGCGTGCGTTGCGGCGCGCGTTCCCGAGCGTGAAGCGCGTCATCAGCCACGCCGAGCCGCCGCGGGCGTGATGAAGAATGCGCGACGAGTCACACGTTCTCGTTTCGGACTCGTTGCACCCGTGCCTTTGCGGACGCGCGACGCACAAACTGCGTGTTGGATAAGAATAATTTCGCGTTAACGATTCGTTGACTCTCGACAGCCCGCGAAAACTGGATTCAAATCGGTGTGATTCGGAAGTGACGTGGGGCTGCTTCCGGAACTCGTTTTTCAGGGGGCCGAAGGCATGTCGCGTGCAGACGCCGCGAACGCGTGCGTCCAATCCGATTCGATCAAGGGATTGGCGCAATCGATCGCGAAACCTGCCTATCATCGGCTGTTGATCGCGGAGCCGGCGCTGCGTCGCGCCGTGCCGACGCTCATCATCGCCTTCCTGATCACGATCTGCCTCGGTGCCTTCGTGCAGGTGGTCGATCAAACGCGCCAGAAGCGGCTGGTGATCCGACACGACATTTCGGCGCTCGCCGACCTGCTCGCCGAGCGCATCGACCGCCTCACTTCGGTTCGCCAGGAGCGGCTCAAGACCATCGAGGGCCTGCCGACGCTGCTGCCTGATCTCATTCCGTCCTGGGCCACGGCCTCGGGCCGGCACGTCATCGTCACCTCCGCCGGCATCGACCGCCGCATCCTCGCGCGCATCCCGGCCGACAGCGACCCGATCGGCAACGACCGCCTGCTCGATGCGATCACGACCGCGCAGCTGGTCGCGGCGCCGCCACGCGACGCCAACGTCTCCGACCTGACGCTGCCGAGCGGCAACGCGGCGATGGCGACCTCGCGGCAGATCAAGTCACTGCCCGGCTTCGTCACCGTGATCCAGGAGCGCAACGAGCCGATCTGGGGCTCGGACGCCGCGCTTTCAGTGACGCTGTCGGCGACCACGGGCTTCGTCGTCCTGATCCTGGGCTTCGCCTTCCACTGGCAGTCGACCCGCGCCCGCGAAGGCGACCTCATCAACGACGCGGTGCGCGGCCGCATCGACACGGCGCTCAACCGCGGCCGCTGCGGGCTGTGGGACTGGGACCTGTCGCGCGGCCGGATCTTCTGGTCGCAGTCGATGTTCTCGATCCTCGGTCTCGACGGCCGTCACGAACTCCTCACCTTCGGAGAGGTCAATGCGCTGGTGAAGTCCGATGACATCGACCTGTTCGCGATCGCCGACCAGCTCATCTCCGAGAAGATCGACCATATCGACCAGACCTTCCGCATGCAGCATGTCGACGGCCACTGGATCTGGCTCCGCGTCCGCTGCGAGAAGACGCGCGGGGCGACCGATTCCAGCGTCCACCTGATCGGGATCGCCGTCGACATCACCGAGCAGAAGAGCCTCGCCGAAAAGACCGTGGAAGCCGACCTCCGCCTGCGCGACGCGATCGAGACCATTCCGGAGGCCTTCGTGCTGTGGGATGCGAGCGACCGCCTGGTGCTCTGCAACTCGCACTTCCAGCGCCTGCACAAGCTGCCCGACACCGCGGTCATCCCCGGCACCTCCTACGAGACCGTGCTCGAGGTCGGCCGCATGCCGGAGGTGCGCACCCGCCACAACGAGACCGCGGCCCAGGGCCCGGGGGCGCGCACCTTCGAGGCGCAGCTCGATGACGGCAGCTGGCTGCACATCAGCGAGCGCCGCACCAAGGACGGCGGCTACGTCTCGGTCGGCACCGACATCACCCGCATCAAGGAGCACGAGCAGAAGCTGGTCGACAACGATCTACGCCTGCGCGCCACCGTCATCGACCTCAAGCGCTCACAGGCCGCGCTGGAGCGCCAGGCGGTCGAGCTCGCCGACCTCGCCGAGAAGTACCAGCGCGAGAAGACCCGCGCCGAGGAAGCCAACCAGACCAAGTCGAAATTCCTCGCCAATATGAGCCACGAGCTGCGCACGCCGCTCAATGCCATCATCGGCTTCTCCGAGATCATGGGGTCGGGCATGTTCGGCGAGCTCGGCAGCGAGAAGTACCAGGAATATTGCCAGGACATCCTGACCAGCGGCCATTATCTGCTCGAGGTCATCAACGACATCCTCGACATGTCCAAGATCGAGGCCGGCCGCATGAAGCTCGACATGGAAGAGCTCGACCTCGCGCAGACGCTTGCCGAATCGTTGAGGGTCGTCACCGGCCGTGCGCAGGACAAGCACCTGACGCTCGATGCCGACATCGCAAAATCCATCTCGGTCGTCGCCGACCGCCGCGCCACCAAGCAGATCATCGTCAACCTGCTCTCCAACGCCGTGAAGTTCACGCCCGACGGCGGACGGGTCGTGGTGCGCAGCCGGCAGCTCGACGACAGGATCGTGCTGATGATCGCCGACACCGGCATCGGCATCGCACCGCATTCGCTGGCGCGGCTCGGGCGTCCCTTCGAGCAGGTCGAGAGCCAGCTCACCAAGACCTATCACGGCTCGGGCCTCGGCCTTGCCATCGCCCGCTCACTGGCGCAGCTCCACGGCGGCTCGATGCGCCTGCGCTCGAAGATCGACGTCGGCACCGTCGTGCGCGTGACCCTGCCGCGGGATGCGGTGAAGGCGGGATCGGGGATATCGGCTGCGGCTTAAAACCGCGAGCAACGATCGAGTCAGTTTCGATCTGGGATGCCCTTCTCCCCTTGTGGGAGAAGGTGGCGCGAAGCGCCGGATGAGGGGTGTCTATCCACGCCAATACTTTCGGGAGGAGAGATACCCCTCACCCGTCTCGCCGCTACGCGGCGAGCCACCCTCTCCCACAAGGGGAGAGGGGAAGAAGAGCTCTCGGTTCACTCGGCTCAGCCAAAAGACCTTCCGCTTACGATTGCAGCGTCGGCGCGACTTCGCGCGCGACGTTGACCAGCGCTGCGATCAGCGGCGTCATGGGATCGCGCTGCGGGATCACCAGGCCGATGCTGTAATTGACCTCGGGGTCGACGATCGGGATTGAGCGGACGGTGTCGGACAGGCCGAGTGTCTCGGCGAGCTTGGCCGGCATCACGCTGGCCCAGCGCCCGGTCTTGACGTGTGTGAACAGCACCAGCAGCGAGTTCGACGTCAACGTCGGCGTCGCCTCCGCGCCGACCGATCGCAACGCGCGGTCGATGATGCGACGGTTCTGCATGTCGGGCGTCAAGAGGCACAGCGGCACTTGCCCGACCTCGGTCCAGGTCACCGTCTCGCGATCGCCGAACATCGCGTCCGGCGCGGTGAGCAGGCGATAGCTCTCGTTGTAGAGCGGGATGGTGCGCACCTTGCCGATCGGCTCGTTCTCGATATAGGTCAGCCCCGCATCGACCTCGAGATTTTCCAAGAGCCCCAGCACCTCGGACGAGGTGGTGGACTGGATGCGGAAGCGCACCTCCGGATGCTTGGCACGGAACGGCGTCGTCAGCGCGGCGACCATGCCGAGCACGGTCGGGACCGCCGCGATCCGGATCTCGCCGGAGAGCTGATGCTTCAGCCCGTTGATCTCGTCGCGCATCGCCCGGGCATCGCCCACGATCCGCCGCGCCCAGTCGAGCGCCCGCTCGCCTTCCGGCGTAAATCCCTGAAAGCGCGAGCCGCGCTGGACCAGCATCACGCCGAGAATTTCCTCGAGCTGCTTGAGCCCGGTCGACATCGTCGGTTGCGTCACACCGCAGGCCTCGGCCGCGCGTCCGAAATGCCGCTCCTTCGCCAGCGCCAGCAATAGTTCAAGCTTGTCGATCAACCGGCCGTCCCCTCGGATTCCATCGTGGCACGCAAGCTAGCACGCCGGGCCTGCACCAACACGCAAAAACCCGCAGCCCACCCAACTTTCATGACCAATCCGTATCGATCGATTGCGGTTGCAAATCGATCGGAATCCGCAATCGCAGCACGGGACAGCTTTATTGATCTGCGAATGATTCCAACTAGTTTGCGGCGAAGGAAACGCTCTGGTTGAGAACGAAGAATGACAACGGTTTATGAGCCTTGGAACGAGACGCGCGGCGCAGAGATCATCGCCGAACATGCCAACCAGGAGGGAGCGACGCTGGTCATCCTGCATGCGCTTCAGGACGCATTTGGCTATGTGCCCGAAGCCGCGATTCCCATGGTGGCGAAAGCGCTCAATTTGTCGCGAGCCGAAGTCCATGGGGTGTTCACCTTCTATCATGATTTCCGCCACAAGCCCGCCGGCCGCCATGTGCTGAAGCTGTGCCGCGCCGAGGCATGCCAGGCTGCCGGCGGCGACGCGCTGGTTGCGCGGGCGGAGACGAAGCTCGGCGTGTCGCTCGGCAGCACGACGCCCGACGAGCGCGTCACGCTGGAGCCGATCTATTGCCTCGGCCTGTGCGCGACCGCGCCATCCGCCATGCTCGACGGCCGCCTGATCGGCCGGCTCGACCAGAAGCGCCTCGATGCGCTGGTTGCGGAGGCGCAGCGATGAGCATGCGTGTCTACGTCTCACGTGATGCTGGCGCGGTCGCCGTCGGCGCCGACGAGGTGGCGCAGGCGCTCGAGCGGGCCGCGGCCACGCGCGGTGTTGCAATCGAAATCGTCAGGACCGGCTCGCGCGGAATGTACTGGCTGGAGCCGCTGGTCGAGGTCGCAACGCCGCAGGGACGCATCGCCTTCGGCCCGGTGGCGGAAGCAGATGTGCCCTCCCTGCTCGACGCGCTCGCAAACAACACCCCGCATCTCTTGCGGTTAGGGGCCACCGACGAGATCCCTGGCTGAAGCGCCAAACCCGCCTCACCTTCGCGCGCTGCGGCGTGATCGATCCGCGCTCGCTCGACGACTACCGTGCCCATGGCGGCTACAAGGGCCTCGCGCGGGCTCTCTCGCTTGGCTCGGATGCGATCCTCACCGAAGTCACCGCATCGGGCCTGCGCGGCCGCGGCGGCGCCGGCTTTCCGACCGGGATCAAGTGGAAGACCGTCGCGCAGGCCAAGGCCGACCGCAAGTTCATCGTCTGCAACGCCGACGAGGGCGACAGCGGCACCTTTGCCGACCGCATGATCATGGAAGGCGATCCCTTCCTGGTGATCGAGGGCATGACCATCGCCGGCCTCACCGTCGGCGCGACCAAGGGCTACATCTACATCCGCAGCGAATATCCGCATGCGGTGGAAGCCATGAACGCCGCCATCGCGGCGGCCAGGCGCGGCGGCTATCTCGGCGACAAGATCGGCGGCTCCACCACCAGCTTCGATCTCGAAGTCCGCGTCGGCGCCGGCGCCTATGTCTGTGGCGAGGAGACCTCGCTGCTGGAAAGTCTCGAAGGCCGCCGCGGCATCGTGCGCGCAAAACCGCCGCTGCCGGCGCATCACGGCCTGTTCGGCAAGCCGACCGTGATCAACAACGTGCTGTCGTTCGCCGCGATCCCGTTCATCCTCGCCGAGGGCGCCAAGGCGTATGCCGATTTCGGCATGGGCCGCTCGCGCGGCACGATGCCGATCCAGCTCGCGGGCAACATCCGCTACGGTGGCCTGTTCGAGACCGCCTTCGGTGTGACGCTCGGCGAGCTCGTCGACGACATTGGCGGCGGCACCTTTACCGGCCGCCCGGTCCGCGCCGTGCAGGTCGGCGGGCCGTTAGGGGCCTATTTCCCCCGTGCGCTGTTCGACACGCCGTTCGATTATGAGGCCTTTGCCGCACGCGACGGATTGATCGGCCATGGCGGCATCGTCGTGTTCGACGACAGCGTCGACATGCGCAGGCAGGCGCGCTTCGCCATGGAGTTCTGTGCCGTCGAATCCTGCGGCAAGTGCACGCCGTGCCGGATCGGCTCGACCCGCGGCGTCGAGACCATCGAGAAGATTATGCGCGGCGAGCGCGTCAATGAAAACATCGCGCTGGTCGAGGACCTCTGCAACACCATGAAATTCGGCTCGCTCTGCGCACTCGGCGGCTTCACGCCCTACCCCGTGCTCAGCGCGTTGAAGCACTTCCGGGAGGATTTCGCATCCCTCGCGACCACGCTGCAGGCCGCGGAATAGGAGAACGACGATGTCTCTGATCGAAGAAATCGACTACGGCACGCCGCGCTCCAAATCCACGACGATGGTGACGCTCATCATCGACGGCAGAGAGGTCACGGTGCCCGAGGGCACCTCGATCATGCGCGCCGCGATGGACGCCGGCCACCAGATCCCGAAGCTCTGCGCAACCGACATGGTCGACGCGTTCGGGTCCTGTCGACTCTGCCTCGTTGAGATCGAGGGTCGCGCCGGAACGCCGGCCTCCTGCACCACGCCAGTGATGAACGGTCTCGTCGTGCACACCCAGACCGAGCGACTCAAAAAGTTGCGCAAGGGCGTTATGGAGCTCTACATCTCCGACCATCCGCTCGACTGCCTCACCTGCGGCGCCAACGGCGATTGCGAGTTACAGGACATGGCCGGCGCCGTCGGCCTGCGCGATGTGCGTTACGGCTATGAGGGCGAGAACCACGTCTTTGCCACGCGCCACGGCTGCGACAACGACCACTGGATGCCGAAAGACGAGTCCAATCCATACTTCACCTACGATCCCTCCAAGTGCATCGTCTGCTCGCGCTGCGTCCGCGCCTGCGAGGAGGTGCAAGGCACCTTCGCGCTGACCATCTCCGGACGCGGCTTCGACAGTCGCGTCTCGCCGGGCATGAGCGAGAGTTTTTTGGGCTCCGAATGCGTCTCCTGCGGCGCCTGCGTGCAGGCCTGCCCGACCGCGACGCTGACCGAGAAGTCGGTGATCGAGATTGGCCAGCCCGAACATTCCGTGGTCACCACCTGCGCCTATTGCGGCGTCGGCTGTGCCTTCAAGGCGGAGATGCGCGGCGAAGAAGTCGTGCGCATGGTGCCCTACAAGGACGGCAAGGCCAATCGCGGCCATTCCTGCGTCAAGGGCCGCTTCGCCTGGGGCTATACCAATCACAAGGAGCGCATCCTCAAGCCGATGATCCGCGAACGGATCGAGGATCCCTGGCGCGAAGTGTCCTGGGACGAGGCGTTCTCGTTTGCCGCCGCCAGGATGCGCGGTATCCAGAAGAAATACGGCCGCGACGCCATCGGCGGCATCACCTCGTCGCGCTGCACCAACGAAGAGACCTATCTGGTGCAGAAGCTGATCCGCGCCGGCTTCGGCAACAACAATGTCGATACCTGCGCCCGCGTCTGCCATTCGCCGACCGGCTATGGCCTGGCCACCACCTTCGGCACCTCCGCCGGCACGCAGGATTTCGACTCGGTCGAGGACACCGACGTCGTGGTCGTGATCGGCGCCAATCCGGCTTCCGCCCATCCGGTGTTCGCGTCCCGCTTGAAGAAGCGGCTGCGCCAGGGCGCCAAGCTGATCGTGATCGACCCGCGCCGCACCGAGATGGTGGAATCGCCGCATGTGAAGGCGCTGCACCTGCCCCTGATGCCCGGCACCAACGTCGCCGTCATGACCGCGCTGGCGCATGTCATTGTCACCGAAAGCCTCGTCAACGAAGCCTTCGTGCGCGAGCGCTGCGACTGGAGCGAGTTCGAGGAATGGGCCGCCTTCGTCGCCCAGCCGAAGAACAGCCCCGAAGCCACCGCCATCCTCACCGGCGTCAATCCCAGGGATCTGCGCGAAGCCGCGCGGATCTATGCCACCGGCGGCAACGGAGCGATCTATTATGGCCTCGGCGTCACCGAGCACAGCCAGGGCTCGACCACCGTGATCGCGATCGCCAACCTCGCGATGGTCACAGGCAATATCGGCCGCCCCGGCGTCGGCGTGAACCCGCTGCGCGGCCAAAATAACGTTCAAGGCTCCTGCGACATGGGCTCGTTTCCGCACGAGCTGCCCGGCTACCGCCACATCTCCGGCGACGCGGTGCGCGACCAGTTCGAAGCGATGTGGAACGTCAAGCTCAACCCCGAGCCCGGCCTGCGCATTCCCAACATGTTCGACGCCGCGGTCGAAGGCACCTTCATGGGCATCTATGTTCAGGGCGAGGACATCCTGCAGTCCGATCCCAACACCAGCCACGTGGTCGCGGCGCTATCGGCGATGGAGTGCGTCATCGTCCACGACCTCTTCCTGAACGAGACCGCGAACTACGCCCACGTCTTTCTGCCCGGCTCGAGCTTCCTCGAGAAGGACGGCACCTTCACCAACGCCGAGCGCCGCATCCAGCGCGTCCGCAAGGTGATGACGCCGAAGAACGGCCTGGCCGACTGGGAGGTCACCATCGGCCTTGCCAAGGCGATGGGCTTCGACATGAAGTACAACCACCCGTCCGAGATCATGGACGAGATCGCGGCGCTGACGCCGACCTTCGCCGGCGTCTCCTATGCCAAGTTAGATGAGCTCGGTTCGGTGCAGTGGCCCTGCAACGACAAGGCGCCCGAGGGCACGCCGGTGATGCATATCGACGGCTTCGTCCGCGGCAAGGGCAAGTTCGTCGTGACCGAATACGTCGCAACGGACGAGCGCACCGGCCCGCGCTATCCGCTGCTGCTCACCACGGGCCGCATCCTCAGCCAGTACAATGTCGGCGCGCAGACGCGGCGCACAGAAAACGTGGTCTGGCATGCCGAGGACCGGCTAGAGATCCACCCGCATGATGCCGAGCAGCGCGGCGTGCGCGACGGCGACTGGGTGCGGCTGAAGAGCCGCGCCGGCGAGACCACGCTGCGCGCCGAGATCACCGACCGCGTCGCGCCCGGCGTCGTCTACACCACCTTCCATCATCCCGACACGCAGGCCAACGTCATCACGACCGACTATTCGGACTGGGCGACCAACTGTCCCGAATACAAGGTCACGGCGGTGCAGGTCTCGCCCTCGAACGGCCCGTCCGACTGGCAAAAGGCCTATGATGCGCAGGCGCGCCAATCCCGCCGCATCGTGCCGGCCGAAGCCGCGGAGTAAGCGCATGCACGTAGCGGTCCAGGCAATCGATCGCGACATTTGGCGCAACGGCGCGGCGTCGGAAGGAACGCGGTTCGTCCCGGAGGAGACGCCGTTGGCGCTGACCTATAATGGCGGCAGCTATGCCGTCATGATGGGAACGCCGCAGAACCTCGAGGATTTCGCGGTCGGTTTCAGCGTGAGCGAAGGCATCGTCAAGTCGGTCGACGACATCAAGTCGCTCGAAATGGTCCGCCTCGACGACGGCATCGAGCTGCGCATGTGGCTGGCATCGGAAGATGCCGCGCGCATCAACCAGCGCCGTCGCCACATTGCAGGTCCCACCGGCTGCGGCATCTGCGGCATCGAGTCCATTGCCGAAGCGGTGCGGCCCGCGGCGATCGTCCCGGACGGGCAGACCTTCACCCCCGAGCAAGTCATGGCGGCGATGCAGGCCATCGCGCCGCTGCAATCGATCAATCTGCAGACCCGCGCCGTTCACGCCGCCGCGTTCTGGTCCCCCACAAGCAACATCGTCGCGCTGCGCGAGGATGTCGGCCGCCACAACGCGCTCGACAAGCTCGCCGGCGCCCTGGCGCGCAGCCGCACGGACGCGCGGGGCGGCATGGTGCTGCTGACGAGCCGCGTCTCGGTCGAGATGGTACAGAAGACCGCCTCGATCGGCGCGCCGGTGATGGTCGCGGTTTCCGCCCCGACCGCGCTCGCGGTGCGCACGGCGGAAGCCGCCGGCATCACGCTGATCGCCATCGCCCGCCAGGACGGGTTCGAAGTGTTTTCGCATGGCGACCGGATCGTCACGCGCCATGCCACGGAGGTTGCCGATGTCGCCTGACCGCCTGATCTACATGGCCAACCAGATCGGCAAGTTCTTTGGCAGCCAGGGCCCTGACAAGGCCGTGCCGGGCATTGCCGAGCACATCAAGAAGTTCTGGGATCCCCGCATGAAGCGCGCGATCTTCGCCCATCTCGATGCGGGCGGTGCGGGCCTGGAGCCCGACGTGCGCGAGGCCATCACCGCGCTGAAGAAGGCTATGACCCTTCCAGCAGCGCCCTGAACACGCGCCGCACCTCGCTCTGGGTCTCCTTCACCCGCGCCTCCAGCGAGGAGAAATCCGGCGCGTCGCCGGCGCGCGCCATGACGCGTTGCAGGTCGGTGCCGGCGGTATCAGGCTTGAAGCGCTCGCTGACGCAGAGACGCAGGATCTGCGTGAGGTCGTGATAGAGCCGCGCCGCGGCCCGCAAAATCTCCGTCTCGGATTGCGCGAGCACGCCGATCCTGCAGGCATTTTCCAGCACCTGCATGGTGCTGACGTCGAGAATCTCGGGCTTGTCGTGCGCGTGCACGAGCTGGAGATATTGCGCGATGAAGTCGATGTCGACCATGCCGCCGGCGGCATGCTTGAGATCCCAGCAATCGGCCTCGCCCTTCTCCTGCGCGATCGCACGCCGCATGTCGGCGACGTCGTTGGCGGTGATGGCAGGATCGCGGCGGCGGGTCAGGACATCGCGGATGACGCGCTCGATCCGTTCCCGGAATTCGGGCGAAGCCGAGACCACGCGCGCACGCGTCAATGCCATGTGCTCCCAGGTCCAGGCTTCGTTCGCCTGGTAGTCCGCGAACGAGACGAGGCTCGAAGCCACCGGACCTGCGCGTCCCGAGGGCCGCAGCCGCATGTCGATCTCGTAGAGCACGCCGTAATTGGTGCGGGTCGTGAAGGCGCTGATCAGGCGCTGGGTGAAACGGGCGAAATAGTGTGCGCCGTGAAGCGATTTCACCCCGTCGGAGTCCGGATGGTCGCCGTCGAAATCATAGAGCAGGATCAGGTCGAGATCGGACGAGGCCGTCATCTCGCGGCTGCCGAGCCGGCCCATCGCGACGATCGCGGTCTCCTGACCCTTGATGCGGCCGTGCTGGGCGGCGAAGCGATCGGCGACGAGACCGTGCACGGTGTGGACGATTCCCTCCGCGACGTCGGCGAAGGCCGTGCTCGCCTGCTGCGCCGAGACGGTGCCGGAGAGGATGCGTGTGCCGATCAGGAACAGGCTCTCCTGCCCGAACAGGCGCAGGCGATCGAGGAACTCCTCGTATGAGCCGGCGTCCTGCACGGTGGTCGCGAGCCGCCCCGACAATTCCTGCCTGTCGGGCATGGCGCCGAAGAAGCGCGGATCGATCAGGCCATCCATCAGCTGAGGCTGCCGCGCCAGCATGTCGCCGAGCCGCGGCGCGGCTCCCAGCACCAGCGCCACCAGCGCGACGAGATCGCGGTTCTGGCCGAGCAGCGTGATCAGCCGGCCGCCGCGCTGCAGCGCGCCGAGGAAATGATCGAACGAAACGACGGCGCGATCCGGCTCTTCGGCATGGGCAAGGCCGTCGATCAAGGCCGGCACGAACTCGACGAAGGCGCTTCGCGTCGCCTCAACGCGGAAGACGCGATAGTCGCCGGTGATCCAGTCGCGCACCGTCTGCGCGACCGCGGCGGGCTTCTTGAAGCCGAGCGTCGCGAGGTGCTGCAGCAGGCGCGGATCATCGGGGCCCGCACCGTAGTCGAGCGCCGGCAGCCTCGCCGTGCCGGTGGGGTCATCGCCCTCGAACAGTTTTTCGTAATGGCCCTGGACGATCTGGAGCTGGCGCAAGAGGTCGCGCGCAAAGGCCTCCCGAGTCCGATAGCCGAAGAACCACGCAAAGCGCTCGACCGCTTGCTTGTCCTCCGGCAGCGTGTGGGTTTGCTCGTCGGCGATCATCTGCAGGCGATGCTCGACACGGCGCAGGAATTCGTAGGCGGTCGCCAGCTCGTCACGCGCCGCCACAGTGATCCAGTTGCTGGCGGCGAGCACGTCAAGCGCCCGCAGTGTCGGCCGCACCCGCAATTCCGGATGGCGGCCGCCGGCAATCAATTGCTGGGTCTGCGCGAAGAATTCGATCTCGCGAATGCCGCCGCGTCCGACCTTGACGTTGTGGCCCTCGACCGCAACCTCGCTCTGGCCGCGATAGGTCTGCATCTGCCGCTTCATGTCGTGTACGTCGGCAAGTGCGGCAAAGTCGAGATGCTTGCGCCAGACGAACGGCGCGATCTCGGCGAGCAATGCCTCGCCCGCTTTTGAATCGCCGGCACAGGTCCGCGCCTTGATCATCGCGGCGCGCTCCCAGGTGCGCCCTTCCCGCTCGTAATAGTTCAGCGCGGCGTCCCGCGAGATCGCCACCTGCGTCGAGGACGGGTCGGGCCGCAGTCGCAAATCGACGCGGAAGACGTAACCATCATAGGTGCGCTGCTGCAGGATGCGCGCCATGCCTTGCGTCACGCGGACGAAGAACGGCTGCGGCTCGATATCGGGCGCGAGGGTCGTCGCATCGGGATCGAAGAACACGATGAGATCGATATCGCTGGAATAGTTCAGCTCGCCCGCACCCATCTTGCCCATCGCGAGCACGATCAGCCCGCAGCCCTCTTCGGGTGCCTCGGGATTGGGCGGTGAGAGCTTGCCGCGTGCGGCTTCCTGCCGCAGCAGATATTGCAGTGCCGCCTGCACCGAGGACACCGCGACATCGGTCAGCGCCGCCGTCACCCGCATCACCGGCCAGACACCGCCGATATCGCACAGCGCGATCAGGAGCGCAGCCTCAGCCTTCATGCGGCGGAGCAGCCGCATCACCTCGGCCTCCTCCGAAGCCGCGAGCACCGCGCTGCGCGCCTCCGCGATCAGCGCCGTCAGATGCGCATCCGGATCGCATTCGAGCAGCCGGATCAGGCGCAAGGCATCGGCGCGCACCAGTTCGAACAGATAGGGCGAGAATTCCGCAATCCCGGTCAGGATCTCGCGGGCGAAGGGATGGCCGAGATGCGTTTCGAGACGGGCCGATTGTGCCGGCTCGAGCTCGGCCAGCCAGCTTTCGAAACGGGGTTCATCGGTTGCGGAAGCGGCAATATGGGGAGCCTCGGCGAAGCGTGCGGCCAGCCTCTCACCATGCTTGTCCGCGTTTCCCGGCGCGGAGTGGTTCATGCCACCTTCTGTGGCACATCCGGTGTTGGCGGAGCAACCCTGTCGCCGGCGCCCGCGCGCGCCGGCAGCACGAGCGTGGCGACAAGGCCGGGATGGGCATCGCCCAAGCGCAATTCGCCGCCGTGCAACGTCGCCACCGCCGAGGCGAGGCTGAGGCCGAGGCCCGAGCCCGGCAGCGTGCGGCTGGCCTCCAGCCGCACGAATCGCTCGATGACGTGCTTGCGGTCGGCTTCGGGGATGCCGGGGCCGCGATCGGTGACGCTGAGCAGCACCTGGTCGCCCTCGCGCCTCGCCTCGATCGTGATTTGCCTCGCGTCCATGCTGACCACGGTTCCCGCCGGCTGTGCCGCGGGCTGGCCGTATTTGATCGCGTTCTCGACAAGATTGGCGAGCGCCTGGCTGATCAGCTCGCGATTGGCATGAACCGGCGTCGGCTCGCACTTGACCTTCAGGGTCATGCCGTCGTCCTCGGCGAGCGGCTCGTAGAGCTCGTGGATGCCCTCCGCGACCTCTGCGGCGTCGAAGTCGTCCATGTTGCCGCGCGCCTGTCCGGATTCCGCGCGCGCGATCATCAGCAGCGCGTTGAAGGTCCGGATCAGCCCGTCGGACTCCTCGATGGTCCGCTCCAGCGCGGCGCGATAATCCGCCTCGCAGCCCGATCTCGCCAGCGCCTCCTCGGCGCGATTGCGCAGCCGCGTCAGCGGCGTCTTGAGGTCGTGGGCGATATTGTCGGAAACCTCCTTCAGCCCCGCCATCAGCGCCTCGATCCGCTCCAGCATGGCGTTGAGGTTCTCGGCGAGGCGATCGATCTCGTCGCCGCTGCGCCCCACGGGCAGGCGCTCGCTGAGATCGCCGGTCATGATCCGCTGCGCCGTGCCGGTCATCGCGTCGATGCGCCTCAGCACCCGCCGCGCGACGAAGATGCCGCCGCCGAGGCCGAGCACGACGACGATCAGGACCGAAAATTGCGCCGCCTTGGCGACGATGCCGAACAGGCGCCGCCGCTCGGCGAGGTCGCGGCCGATCAGAAGCCGGAAGCCGTTCTCCAATTCGGTGACACGAACCAGCGCGCGATGATCGCGGTCATCGCTGTCCTCGATCCGCCGGTAGGCCGTCTCTGACCAGCCGCGCGTCGCCATAACGCCCGGCGCCAGCGAGCCGACATTGCCGGCGATCGCCTGGCCCGTCGGCGTGGTCACGAGATAGAGATTGGCGCCTGGCCGCAGCGCCCGATACTCGATCGTGCGCACGAGACCGACTAGGCCGCGGCGGTCGTAGATCTCGTTGATCTCCGAGGTCTCGGCATTGACGGTCTGCGTGATCTCCTCGGTGATCAGCCGCCGCGTATTCCAGGCGAAATAGGCCAGCAGCGAGGCCGCGAACATCGCGAACAGCAGCAGATAGACCAGCGTCAGCCGGAACGCCGTGGTGCGGACGAGTTTACCGAATGCCGTCACGGATCATGTACCCAGTTTCAACCACGCGCCTGCATCACGAGCATCGACACTCACGTATTTCGCTTTGTTTACAATGACATAGCCTATAGATTGTCGCACCTGCGCCTAGGTCCCTTGTGGAACGAGCAACGCGAAAGGCATTCGTGACCACACGTGATAGGCGCACGCGGAACGTTAAAGGGGCACTCGATCGGAACCAAGTTAAATCCCCGCAAGCTCGGGCCATGCGGACACCGGACGGAGCCTGCGAGAGCAGTGATCCGCTGTGGGCCTCCCCTTCCGACCACGCTGAGGAACATCAGCCGTTACGGCGGACGTCCTTGTCGAGGGCATCGCGCCATTGCGGTCAAACCCGCCGGCTTCCCTCACACTTCCAGCCATTGCGCGCGAACGTCGCTGTTTGATTTCAGTTGCTCGGGCGTACCTTCGAAGACCACACGACCGTGCCCCATGACGTAGACGCGGTTGGAGATCTTCATCGCAATCGACAGCTTCTGCTCGACGAGCAAAATTGCGACGCCGGCCTGCGCAATGCGGGCGATGAGATCGCCGACCTGCTGCACGATCAAGGGCGCAAGACCTTCGGTCGGCTCGTCGATCATGATGAGATCGGGGTCGCCCATCAGGGTCCGGCACGTCGTGAGCATCTGCTTCTCGCCGCCTGACAGCACCCCCGCAGGCGTATCTGCCCGCGCGGCAAGATTCGGAAACATGTCGAGCATGTCCTGAAGCTGCCATTTGCCGGGACGCCGCGTATCCTTGATGCCGAGGAGCAGATTCTGGCGGACCGTCAGCCCCGGAAAGATGTCCCGATGCTCCGGCACATAGCCGAGACCGAGGCGCGCGATCCTGTAGCTCGGCAGCCCCGCGATGTCCTTGCCTTTGAAGCGGATCGTGCCTTGCGGCGCAACCTCGCCCATGATCGCCTTGACAGTGGTCGAACGTCCGACGCCGTTGCGGCCGAGCAGGCTGACGACCTCGCCTGCCGCAACGTCGAGATCGACGCCCTGGAGAATGTGGCTCTTGCCGTAATAGGCGTGCAGGTCCCTGACCTCCAGCATCAGTGCGCCTCCTCGCCGAGATAGGCTTCCTTAACTTTCGGGTCCCGCCTGATCTCCTCCGGCGTGCCGGAAGCAATGATGTGGCCGTAGACCAGCACGGAAATGCGGTCGGCCAGGCCGAACACAACGCTCATGTCGTGTTCGACGATGACCAGGGTCTTGCCCTCGGTCAGGCGCCGGATCAGCGACACCGCGCGGTCGGTCTCGGCGTGGCTCATGCCCGCCGTCGGTTCGTCCAGTAGCACGACGGTCGCGCCGCTGGCGATGGTGATGCCGATCTCGAGTTCGCGCTGCTCCGCGTAGGTCAACAAGCCGGCCGGAACATCGCGCCGATGCGTCAGATGGATGTCGTCGAGGATTTGCGCCGTGCGCTCGCGCACCTCCGGCAGGCTATCGACGTTCTTCCAGAAGGCGTAACGGTGCCCCGTCGCCCACAGCACGGCACAGCGGACGTTCTCCCAGACCGACATGCGCGCGAATACGTTGGTGACCTGGAACGACCGCGACAGGCCGCGCCGGTTGATCTCGAACGGCCTGAGGCCGGAGATCACATCGCCGTTCAGTCTCACCTCGCCCGAGGTCGGCTTGATGTGGCCACTGATGAGATTGAACGTCGTCGATTTCCCGGCACCGTTCGGACCGATGATGGCGTGACGCTCACCTTGCGCGACGCTGAGATTGAGATCGCGGATGATGCCGACATTGCCAAAGCGCTTCTCAACGGCGCGGACTTCGATCGCTGCCGTCATGCCAAGTACCCCCGATCGCGCGCGACCGTCGCCGCGCGGTCCCATGCCTCGGCGACGCGCCGCCAGCTCAGGCGCGCGACGAAGAAGCCGCCGATGAGGAGGACCGCCGCGCTCGCCCACGTCAGCGGCGACGCCGGACTGAAGGCAACGCCGAACAGGTTGATCGGATTGCCCTGACCGCTATGCGTGCGCGAGATCGATTCGATCGTCAGGATCACACCGCAAGCCAGTGCCAAGGTCGGCACCGCCGCGATCAGATAGGAAGGGATCACCGTCGGCAGAGTTCCGGCGCGAACCAGCGGCCGGTGCATCATGACCAGCCCGGCGATGCCGCCGGGGGACAGCATCACGATGCCGATGAAGATAATGCCGAAATAGAGCTGCCACACGCCGGTGACGCTGGTCAGCCCGAGCTGAAGATAGGTCACGAGGATTGCACCCAGGATGGGTCCGAAGAAGTACGCGACGCCGCCAATGAAGGTCGAGAACAGCACGAGGCCGGATTGGATCGCGCCGAGATAGGCGGCGTTGGCGATCTCGAAGTTGATCGCGGCCAGGCCCCCTGCCACGCCAGCGAAGAAGCCGGCAAAACAGAAGGCGATGTAGCGCACCACGTGCGGATCATAACCGATGAACTGGACGCGCTCGGGGTTGTCCCGCACCGCATTGCTGATTCGCCCCAGCGGGGTCCGCGTCAGCGCATACATCGCGACGGCCGAGATCACCAGCCAGAACGCGATGAGGTAATAGACCTGAAGCTGCGGGCCGAAACTCAAGCCGAAGATCTTCGGCAAAGCCGTGCGGTCGGTCGATATTCCGGACTCGCCGCCGAACACCGAACGCAGGATCAGCGAGGACGACGCCACCAGTTCGGCAATGCCGAGCGAGATCATCGAGAACACGGTACCAGCCCGCTTGGTCATCAGCCAGCCGATGATGATCGCGAAAACGAGGCCGCCGAGTCCACCGAACAGCGGTATGAACGGCAGCGGGATTGGCCAGCCGTGCGAGACCACTGCATTCATCATGTGGCACGCTGCGAAGCCGCCGAGGCCGTAATGCACCGCATGGCCGAACGACAAGAGGCCGGTCTGGCCGAGCAGGATGTTGTAGGACAGCGCGAACACGATCGCGATGCCGATCAGGCTGAAGGACGTCAGCGAGCCGCCGGAGGAGAAGATCAGCGGCAGCACGATCAGCACGGCGATGCCGGCAAGCCATATGCCGTAGAAGCGCAGGCCGTCGCCGGCCGGCTTCCCTGCGATTGTCGATGTCGGCGTCGATGTCGTTTTGGCGTTCATGTCTCGCGCGTCCCCATCAGGCCCATGGGGCGTACGATCAGAATGATCACCAGCAGCAGGTAGGGTACGATCGGCGCCACCTGGGCAATGGTGACGTTCCAGATGTCGGTGAGCACGGACGGCCCTGCCGACGGATCGAGCGGACCGAAGGCGCTCGCCAACGAACCGTTCAGCGCCACCGCGAAGGTCTGTATCAGGCCGATCACCAGCGAGGCGATGAAGGCGCCCGGCAAGGAGCCGAGGCCGCCAAACACGATGACGACGAACAGGATCGGTCCCAGCGCCGCGGCCATGTCGGACTGCGTCACCAGCGCCGGACCGGCGATCACGCCGGCAATTCCCGCCAGCGCGCTGCCGACGCCGAACACCAGCATGAATATGCGTCCGACATTGTGACCGAGATGCCCCACCATATGGGGATGCGTCAGCGCGGCCTGAACGATCAGGCCCACCCTCGTGCGCTTGAGCACCATCAGCAACACGATGAATATCAGGATCGACACAGCCAGCATGAAAATCTTGTAGGCGGGATAATTCGTCGAGAAGATCGTGAAGGCCGGAAAGTCGAGCAGCGCCGGCACGCGGTAATCGACGGGGCTCCTGCCCCACATCATCGCCACGATTTCTTCGATCGCGAACGCAAGACCGAAGGTCAGGAGCAACTCCGCCACATGGCCGTGCTTGTGCGTATTGCGCAGGCCGTAGCGCTCGACCGCCATGCCGATCGCGCCGACCAGCAGCGGAGCCAGCAGCAGGGCCGGCCAGAAGCCAATCCATTTGGTGAGCTGGAAACCGAAGAAGGCGCCGAGCATGTAAAAGCTGGCATGGGCGAAGTTGAGCACGCCCATCATGCTGAAGATGACGGTCAGGCCGCTCGACAGCAGGAACAGCAGCATGCCGAACAGCAGACCGTTCAGCGTCGATATAACGATCAGTTCAAGCACAGTAATCACACCTCTGGCCGGGACAGAAACGGCCCCGGCGAAGTCGGTCCGGATGCGAGCAGCAACCTTCCCGCGAGCCGCTGTCGGCTGCGGGAAGGCAAAGCTATTCCAGGCTTACGGCCGGGTCATCTTGCAGGTTGTGGGAACCATCGTCTTGGATGTGTCGATCTTGGAAACCAGATGCCATCCCCAGCCGGTGCCTTCCTCGTCGAACGGCTCGTCTGCAGCGAGCTTGCCGAAGGAGGAGATGTAGATCGGCTGGAAGAACTGGTGATCGTCCTTGCGCATGACGCCCTCACCGCCATCCAGCACCTCGAACTTGAGATCCTCGAGGGCAGCCGCGACCTTCACCGGGTCGAGCGAGTTGGCCTTCTCGGCCGCGGCCTTGAACATGCGCATCTCGTTGACGGCGCGCGGATACCAAAGCGACATGTTGACCTTGGCACGGAAGGTCTTTTCGAAGTCCATCGCCGGCTGGTGGCCGGAATTGGCAAAGCCCTCGGTGATCTGGAAGACCTGATGGTCGAGACCGGTCTGCTTGATTGCGGTCGGACCACCAGCGCCGCCGGCATAGTAGGTGTACCAATTGACCTTCAGGCCGGCGTCCGCCGCGGCTTTGAGCAGCAGTGCGATGTCCTGGCCCCAGTTGCCGGTCACGACGCTATCGGCGCCCGAAGCCTTGATCTTGGCGATATAAGGCGAGAAGTCGGTGATCTTCAACAGCGGATGCAGTTCGTCACCGACGATTTGGATGTCGGGCCGCTTGGCGCCCAGCATCTTGCGCGCATCCGCACGCACCGACTGGCCGAAGGAGTAGTCCTGGTTGATCAGGTACACCTTCTTGATCGCGGGGACATCCTTCATGTAGCTGGTGAGCGCTTCCATCTTGATGTCGGAGCTCGCATCCCAGCGAAAATGCCAGTAGCTGCACTTTTCGTTGGTCAGGCTCGGATCTACGGCGGCATAGTTGAAGTAGAGCACTTCCTTGCCGGGATTGCGCGTGTTGTTCTTGGTAACGAAGTCGGACAGCGCTGCGGCGACCGACGAGCCGTTGCCTTGCGTGATGAAGCGGGCGCCGGCATCGATGGCCTTCTGCGCCTGCACCAGGCTTTCCTGCGGGTTGGTCTTGTTGTCGAGAGGCAGAATCTCGATCTTGCGGCCCAATATGCCGCCCTTGGCGTTGATCTCGTCAGCCAGATACTGGAACGTCTTCAAGCCGCCTTCACCGATGCTGGCGCCACCGCCGGACAGCGGATCGATGTAGCCGAACTTGATTGTTTCCTGCGCGAATGCCGCTCCTCCGAGCATCGTCAGCGCTGCCGCCGCAACAATTGCGAGCTTGTGCATCCTGGCCTTCTCCCTTTTGTATGTTCTTGTCCTTGGCGATCGAAGCTGACTCACAACGTCGGTCGCGCCCACTCTTCGCTACTCCAATATTGAATACTGTGTAAAGTTTTGGTGCAAGAAGTAATTGCGGCCTCAACGTGAAGATTGCCGCGCGCCGTCCGGAATATTGAATTCACAGGCAACTTTTGGGATCAAAGCCGCGCTCAATCTGCGGCTGACATCAAGTCCGAACGGGAAAGGATGAAGAGCGCGATCAGGGTCTCAGATTGGTTGCTTTATACCACTCCCCGACGGGGCTTGAGCCCCAAAAGGAACAGCCGCGAAAAATAATCGGCAATCTGCATCGGAGACCAGCTCCGCTCGTCCCTGAACCAGATCGGGTACCAGTGGCCCATTCCAGTCAGAACGCGTTCGGCGAAGTAAGTGTCGACGCTGCGGAAGTATCCCTCGTCGATCCAACACTGGTGGTTTCTCTGGTCCTGCTGGATCGTTGCGAGCACCTGCCTGACATAGTGCTTGCGGTCAACGTCGTTGAGATAGTTGATGTTGTGGTAGGTCGCCTTCGGGCCGCAAGGGGTATCGTGCAGCATCAACAACAGGCGGACTCTCTGGACGACGTAATCGAACGCCCCGAGCCTCAGGTCCTGCAAATATCCTCGAATCCCGATCTCACCGGCCAGACCTCTTCGCAGGCAAGCCAGCAAGAGGCGCTCCTTCTCGCTGAAATGATAATAGATGCCGGCGCGGGTCATGCCTGCCTCCGCCGCGATGCTCTCGAGCGACGTACCGGACGCGCCCCTTCGATTGAAACTGTCCGAAGCAATCGAGAGCATCCTGTCCAGCTTCGCGGCGCGCTTGTTCAATTTCGAGCGGGACTGGAGAAATGGTGCCAGGCTCGGCGCTTCAGGCATGTCCGGTAAGGCAATCTCACGCCGATACACCCCATGCGTGATGATGTCGTCAATGGCATCAATCGCCTGCTGGCGCGAATAATAGTCGCGCTCGGAGAACCAGAACGGAACCCAATCCAGGATGGAGATGAGGGCGACGGCCGTAAGGAGCGGCTCCCCGCAGGCAATCGAGCCGTCGGCAATGCCACGCTTCAGAAAGTCGGCGAGCAGCGCGGCATTCTGCCAGCGCCTGGCATGCACGTCTTTGCTGTAAGACGCAGCCAGTGCATCGATGTCGGAGAACAGGATCATGCGCTGGCCTTCAGGCCGCAGCCGGGCTCTTATGAAGCGCCTGACGATTTCGAGCCCGTCTATCCCGGGTTCGGCCGCCGTCTCGATTTCGTGCCTGTAGATCGCAAGACCGCGCAGGTAGCAGTGAAAGATCAGGTCTTCCTTGTCGCGGAAGTAGTGGTACAGCGCTCCCGGCACCGATCGAACCGATGCTGCGACCTGCTCCATCGTCACATTCGCATAGCTATGGCGGGCAAACAGCTTGGAAGCCGACACGAGGATCTCTTCAGCTCGGTCGGACGGGAAGGCGGCGACTTGCAAGCTTGAATATCCTTCCTGATCGTGGACGGATTCACCCCGGTGAAACGTCCACTACCACACGTCGGATATTCTTGCCATCGGACGAGGCGTTAGGCCAGTATCGCCCGCAACCCTCGGACGGCGGTGCAAATGAAGACGCAGCCGATGATTGCAGGCGCGCCGTAGATCGACGCCGAACGCCCTATCTCATGCCGTCACGGATCATGTATCCGGCGCCGCGGATCGTGTGCAGCAGCGGGCGCTCGAAGCCCTTGTCGATCTTGGAGCGCAGCCGCGAGATGTGCACGTCGATGACGTTGGTCTGCGGATCGAAATGATAGTCCCAGACGTTCTCCAGCAGCATGGTGCGCGTCACCACCTGGCCGGCGTGCTTCATCAAATATTCGAGCAAGCGAAATTCGCGCGGCTGCAGCGTCAGCTCGTCCTTGCCGCGGGCGACGCGATGCGAGAGCCGGTCGAGCTCGAGATCGCCGACGCGATAAAGCGTCTCCTCGGCGGGACCGCCGCGGCGGCGCGACAGCACTTCGACGCGGGCCAGCAGCTCGGCGAAGGAATAGGGCTTCGGCAGATAATCGTCGCCGCCCGCGCGCAGACCCTTGATGCGGTCATCGACCTGCCCGAGCGCGGAGAGAATCAGCACCGGCGTCGTATTGCCCTTGTCGCGCAATGCGCCGATCAGCGACAGCCCGTCGCGCTTGGGCAGCATGCGGTCGACCACCAGCACGTCGTATTCGCCGTTCTCTGCCATGGCGAGGCCTTCCTCGCCGTCGGCGGCGTGGTCGGCGATGTGTCCGACTTCGCGAAACGCCTTGGCGAGGTAATCGGCGGATTCACGGTCGTCTTCGATGATGAGGAGGCGCATCGTGCGTTCGGCGGCGGTCAAGGAGGTCAACCTTCTCTAAACATGGCGCGAGCGACAACCGCATGCAAGCCGAGCAGGAGAGGCTCGAAGCGGGAAAAAGGCGGGCGGTGAGGCTGGGGGGACCTCACCGCCCTAGGCCTTCCGACGGAGGGGGGCGTAATTCCACCGGAAGGTAGATGAGGGAAGCCAGCGTTGCGCTGCTTCCCCGAAGGGCACCGGCGGCGGGGGCGACTGATGCCGGCGGTACCCTTCATCTCGTGGGCCTCCTGAAGGCCTCAGCCCTTGGCGATGGGCACCGCGACGAAGCGCGACTGGCCGCCGCTCTTCACGCGCATCAGGACGCTGTTCTTGTTGTCGGTCCGCGCCGCATTGATGGCGTCGCGGACTTCGCCGGCGGTCGCCACGCTCTTGCCACCGACCTCGAGGATCACGTCGCCTTCCTTGAAGCCGCGTTCGGCCGCCGCGCTCTTCGGATCGACCTCGGTGACCACGACGCCTTCCTTGCCGGCACCGGCCACGGAATTGGCCGGCGCAACGGTCATGCCGAGCTTCGGCACGTCGGTGCCCTTGCTGGCGCCCTTGCCGCTGTCCTTGTCGGTATCGGCCTTGGCCTCGACCGTATTCGGCAACTGGCCGAGGGTGAGGTTGACGACCTTGTCCTGGCCCTTGTGCAGCACATTGAGCTTCACGGACGCGCCGGGCGCCATGCCGCCGATCGTGCGGGCGAGCTCGCGGGCATCCTTGACGGGGTCGCCGTTGACCGCGGTGATCACGTCGCCGGACTCGATGCCGGCCTTCGCGGCCGGACCGTTGGCCTGCGGCTCCGCCACCAGCGCGCCTTCGGCCTTCTTCATGCCGAGGCTGTCGGCGATGTCGGAGGTGACGGGCTGGATCTGGACGCCGATCCAGCCGCGGCTGACCGAGCCCTTGTCCTTGAGCTGCGCAACCACGCTCTTGACGGTGTTGGCCGGGATCGAGAACGCGATGCCGACGCTGCCGCCGGAGGGCGAGTAGATCGCGGTGTTGACGCCCATCACCTCGCCGTTGGTGTCGAAGGCCGGACCGCCGGAATTACCCTTGTTCACGGGCGCGTCGATCTGGATGAAATCGTCATACGGGCCGTTGCCGATGTCGCGGCCGCTCGCCGAGACGATGCCCGCGGTCACGGTGCCGCCGAGACCGAAGGGATTGCCGACCGCGAGCACCCAGTCGCCGATCCGCGGTTTGCTGTCGGCGAGCTTGGCGAACGGGAAGTTCGTGCTGCCTTCGACCTTGATCAGCGCGAGGTCGGTGCGCTGGTCGGTGCCGATCACCTTGGCGGTGTAGGTCTTGCCGTCGTCGGTGGTAACCTCGACCTTGTCGGCGCCATCGACCACGTGGTTGTTGGTCACGGCATAGCCGTCAGCCGAGATGAAAAAGCCGGAGCCCTGCCCCTGCACGACGCGGCCACGGCCGCCCTTCAGGCCGGGGGGCAAACCATCCGGACCACCGAAGCGGCGGAAGAAGCGCTCCATCGGCGAGCCCGGCTGGAACGGCGAGGAGGAATCGTCGCCGTCGTCATTGCTGGCGGTCTTCTCCTTCATGTTGACCTTGACCGAGATCACCGAAGGCTTCACGCGCTCGACGACGTCGGCGAATCCGACCGGACGCTCGACCTTGCGGACCTCGTTGTTGACCTGCGCATGCGCCGGGCTGGAGAACAGGTCGGCCGGCGAGGTCGACGGGCTGAAGCCATAGACGGCCGCGCCGAGACCGGCGACGACGGAAGCCATCAGCGCGAGCTTGCGCGCGGAAAACACCGACCGGCGCGGCTGCCGGTAGGACGGGAGGTTCGAAAGGTCGATACGATCGTTCATGCGGAAATCTCCAGAGCCCTGAATTCCTGTTGGTGCCGGATGCCGGCACCTTGCGGACCTGAAGATGGGGACTCCCGCCTTACCGCGCGCTGGCGGCGGGGTTAAACTTTCGTAATGATGGTCGAGGCCGATGCGGCAGTTTAGCACAGGCCAAAAATCGTGGTCTTACAGGAACTTAATCGAGTTCCCCCAACAAGGCGGCAGGCGCGAATTCTGGCCCTCAGCTCGCCCTGACACTGACGATGAACTCGTCGACTTCGCGCTTCAAGGTCTCGGCCTGCCGCGACAGATCGACGGCCGAATCCCTGGCTTCGGCCGCCATGCGGCCGGTCTCGGCCGAGGTGGAGGTGATCTGGACGATATGGTTGGAGACGTCGAGGGTTCCGCGCGCGGCGTCCTGGGCGCTGCGCGTGATCTCCTGTGTGGCGTTGCGCTGCTGGGCGGTGTCGACCTCGATGCCCGACATGATCGACGAGATCTCCGACAGCGTCCTGGAAATGCCGTCGATCGCGCCGCGGGTCTCCGCGGTGATGCCCTGAATGCTGGCGACGTGCGAGGTTATCTCCTCCGTCGCCTTGCTGGTCTGATGCGCCAGGTTCTTCACTTCCGAGGCGACCACCGCAAACCCCTTGCCCGCTTCGCCGGCCCGTGCCGCCTCGATGGTGGCGTTGAGCGCCAGGAGATTGGTCTGCGATGCGATCGCCTGGACGAGCTGGACGACCTCACCGATCTTTTCGGCGGCATCCGACAGCGTGTGAATGGTATCGCGGCTCTTCTCCGCCTGGCTTGCAGCGCCTTCGGCGCGCTGGGTCGCGTCCGTGACGCGGCGGCTGATCGTGCCGATCGAGTTCGTCATCGCCTCGGCGGACCCTGCAACCGTCTGCACGCTGGCGCTGGCCCGGCTCGCCGCGCTCGCGACCGCATTGGCCTTGGTGCTGGTGTCGTTGGCGGTCCGCGACAGCGTCTCCGCGTTGGTCTTCAGATGCACGGCCGATGACGCCACGCTGGCGACGACACTGGCGACGAGATCGTTGAAGCGCTTGATCCTGTTATCGAGGAATTTCGACCGCTCGGCCTGGTGCTGCGCTTCATGCAGCTGCTGCTCGGAGAGGCGGCGCCGCTCGATGCCGTTGGTCTTGAACACCTCCAGCGCACCGGCGAGCAGGCCGATCTCGTTGGTGCGGCCGAGCCCCGGAACTGATGTCTCGAACTTCTGGTCGGCAACCTCGCGCATGGCATGCACGATGGCCGCGAGGGGATTGAGGATGCCGTTGCGCACGGCGAACCAGGTGGTGAAGCAGATCGCGAAAGCGACGACGGCGATCACGCCGCAGGCGACCAGGAAATAAGAAAACGCGGTCTGCGCCTGCTGGTAGATCTGCATGGCATGGTCGCGCGCCGGGCCGCTCAGCGCGGCGAAGTTCGAGGACAGGCTGGTGATCTCGTTGTTGAGATAGAGGACCGCGATGAAGCCGGTGCCGCCGCCGATGCCAAGCAGGAACAATAACGCAGCGACGACGGCGCCGACCAGGAAGCGGATCGTCAGATTGCTGTTCGCGAACATCGGGGGACTCAGGAGCTGGAATCAAATCTCGCGACAAGCTTCCAGACAAAGGTCAATTTAGCATGAACCACGCAGCCGTCGCCGCGCACTGCGTGGCACGACGTAGACGGCTTCAGGGCGATTTGGGTTCGTCCGACATCAAGGCCGCGAGCCGTGCCTTCTCGTCGGGCGTGAGCGGCGGTGCCGGTACGTCCACACCAGTTCGCGAGCGGCGGCGGATTTGCAGCCACAGCGCCAGGCCGCCGCCGATCAGCAGCACCGGCCCGAGCAGCCACAGCAGCAGGGTCTGCAGCTCGAAGCGCGGCTTGAGCAGCACGAACTCGCCGTACCGCGCCACCAGGAAATCGAGCACCTGCGAATTGCTGTCGCCGGCCGCGATGCGCTCGCGCACCAGCAGTCTGAGATCGCGTGCCAGCGGCGCATCGGAATCGTCGATCGACTGATTCTGGCAAACCATGCAGCGAAGCTCGCGCGACAATTCGCGCGCGCGCGATTCCTTCACCGGATCCGGCATGATCTCGTCGGGCTGCACGGCGTGGGCCGCCGGCAAAGCCAGCAACACCAACGCGATGAACGCGGCCATCATCCGGCGCATCGGGTCATTCCGCGGGCTGGAGGCGCTGCTTGGCCCGCGCCGGCTTCGGCGCGCCGACCCGCAGACGGCGGTCGGAGAGTGAGAGCACGCCGCCGAACGCCATCAGCACCGGTCCCCACCAGATCAGGAGAACCAGCGGCTTGTGATAGATGCGCACGGCGATGGCGCCTTCGGCGGTGGCGTCGCCGAGCGAGACGTAGAGCTGGCTCGCGCCGCTGGTCAACAGCGCGGCCTCCGTCGTCGAGGAGCCGCGGGTGGTGAAGCTGCGCTTGGACGGCGTCATCACCGTGACCGCCTCGCCATCGCGGCTGATCTTGAACTCTGCGATCATCTCGCGGTAGTTCGGGCCCTGGCGTTGAAATAGCCCGTCGAGCTTCAGATCGTAGCCGGCGACATGGGCAGTCTCGTTCGGCTTCATGGTCGCGACGTATTCGCTGTTCCAGGTGGTCTCGCAGACGATCCCGATCAGCGCAACGCCGAGGCCGGCATGCGCGAACGCGGTGCCCCAGGCCGAGCGCGGCAGGCCGCGCGCCCGGTGCAGCACCGTCGCGAACGGTAGGCGCACCAGGCCCGTCCGCTCGACCAGATCGGTGACCGCGCCGGCGATGACGAAGACGCCGAGGCCGATCGCGAGCGGCGCCAGCGCGCTGCCGCCCCGCACCCAGGCCCAGACGATGGCGACCACGACCAGTCCGGCAACGCCGGCCGCGAGCAGACGTTGCATCACGCCGAGCAGGTCGCCGCGCTTCCACGCCAGCATCGGCCCGAACGGCACCGCGAGCAGCAGCAGCGCGAACAGCGGCGCGAAGCTCAGATTGTAGAAGGGTGCGCCGACCGACATCTTGAAATCGGCGAGCATCTCCATCGCGAGCGGATAGAGCGTGCCGAACAGCACCACCGCGCAGGCCACGGTGAGCAGCAGATTGTTCAGCACTAGCGCGCCCTCGCGCGAGATCGGCGCGAACAGGCCGCCCTGCTTCAGCGAGGTGGCGCGGCCCGCGAACAGCGACAGGCTGCCGCCGATGAACAGGCACAGGATCAAGAGGATGAACACGCCGCGGGTCGGATCGGTGGCGAAGGCGTGCACCGAGGTGATGACGCCCGAGCGCACCAGAAAGGTGCCGAGCAGCGACAGCGAGAAGGTCAGGATCGAGAGCAGGATGGTCCAGACCTTCAGCGCGTTGCGCTTCTCCATCACCAGCGCCGAATGCAATAGCGCGGTGCCGGCGAGCCAGGGCATCAGCGAAGCGTTCTCCACCGGATCCCAGAACCACCAGCCGCCCCAGCCGAGCTCGTAATAGGCCCAATACGAGCCCATGGCGATGCCGAGGGTCAGGAAGATCCAGGCGACCAGCGTCCAGGGCCGCACCCAGCGCGCCCAGGCCGCATCGATCCGTCCCTCCATCAGCGCCGCGATCGCGAAGGAGAACGAGATCGAGAAGCCGACATAGCCGAGATAGAGCATCGGCGGGTGCACGGCGAGACCGATGTCCTGGAGCACGGGATTGAGATCGCGTCCCTCGATCGGGGGGCTCGCGATGCGCAGGAACGGGTTCGATGTCATCAGGATGAAGAGGTAGAACGCGCTGGCGACCCAGGCCTGCACAGCCAGCACATGCGCGCGCAGCGAGAGCGGCAGATTATTGCCGAAGCTGGCGACCAAGCCGCCGAACAGCGCGAGGATCAACACCCACAGCAGCATCGAGCCTTCATGGTTTCCCCACACGCCGGTAATCTTGTAGAGCAGCGGCTTCATCGAGTGGGAATTCTCGTAGACGTTGGCGACGGAGAAATCCGAGTTCACGTGCAGCATCACCAGCGCGGTGAACGAGGCGCCGACGAACAGCAGCTGCGCGAGCGCGGTGGAGCGCGCCACGTTCATCAGGGCGGCGTCGCCAAGGCGCGCACCGACCAGCGGCACGACGGACTGGATCAGTGCGAGGGCGAGCGCCAGCACCAGCGCGTAATGTCCTGATTCCGCGATCACCGCACCGCTCCCTGCGGATTGCCCTGGGCGGTCGTCGCCGCGGGTTTGGCAGCGCCAGAAGCTTGGGCGCCGTAATCGTCCTTCCAGTGCCCCTGCTTCTTCAGGGCATCGGCGACGTCCTTGGGCATGTAGGTCTCGTCGTGCTTGGCAAGGACGGTATCGGCCTTGAACACGCCGTTGGCATCGAGTGCGCCTTCCGCCACGACGCCCTGCCCTTCGCGAAATAGGTCGGGCAGAATGCCTTTGAAGGCGACCGGCAGCTTGGCGTTGCCGTCGGCGACCTCGAACGTCACCGCGAGATTGTCGCCGCGCTGGAGCGAGCCGGGCTGCACCAAGCCGCCGAGGCGAAACCGCTTGCCGGGCTCGACATGCTTCTCGGCGACCATGGTCGGGGTCGAGAAGAACACGATGGAGTCGCGCAGCGCGTTGAGCACCAGCGCGGCGGCGAGCGCGAGCACGGCGAGCGATCCGCCGATGATGGTCATACGTCGCTGCTTGCGCGTCATGGCGTATCCGTTCTCCGCATCTCTCGTCCCGAAATCATCATCCGCCGATCCCGAGAGTCTTCAGGCCTTCGTTGAGCTGGCGCAGCCGCTCGGCGTTGCTGGCAACCGCCTGCCGGGCATCGGCCGAAGCGCCCATTGCCTTGTCACGCTCGCCCATCACCAGATAGGCGCGCACCAGGCGCAGCCAGCCCTCGACATCGTCGCCGTTCTGTTTCAGCCGCGTCGCGAGACGATCGACCATGCCGCGCACCATGGCGTTGCGATCGGTTTCGGCCATGTCCTTGGAGGCAGCAATCGTCTCGTCGGACAGCGCCGGCAGCGTGCCGCCGCCACCGACCCGCGCCAGCGAGGACTGCACCAGGGCACGCCACGGCGCATCCGCAGGCGCTTTCGCAAGCAGCGCGCGCCAGATATTGGCCGCGTCGTCCTTGCGGCCGTCCTGCTCGGCGGCAAGGCCCAGAAAGTAATTCGCCTTGGGATCGTCGGCGTTCAAGGCGTGTGCGCGCTCGAATTCGGCCTTGGCCTCGGCGGTCACCACGCCGCCGGCGGCAGCCGAGATCGCTTCGCCGAGATCGGACCTGCGCTCCGCGCTTTCGCCATTGTAGGTGAGCGAGTTGCGATAGGCGCGCACCGCGTCGTCGAAGCGGCCGAGCCGCTCCAGAACCGGCGCGAGCACGTTCCAGCCGCGCCCGTCCGTCGGATTCTTCTCAAGATGCTGCTCGACCTGCACGACGAGGTTCTCGAGCGACTGCGCCATGCCACCCCCGCGCTCCCGCTGCGCAAGGGGAAAGTCCTGCAGCCGGGGCGAGCCGAGTGGCATGTAGACGCCGGCCGCGATGAGCGGCAGTCCGGCAAGCGCCAGCACGGCCGCCGCACGGCGCCATTTGAGGTTCGACTTCGGCGCCGTTGCCGGCTCGCTGGCCGCCGCCGCGAGCAGCCTGCGGCTAACCTCGACGCGCGCAGCCTCCGCCTCCGGCGCCAAGATCAACCCTGCGGCGAGATCACGCTCAATTTCGGCGAGCTGGTCCTTGTAGACCGCGACCTCGCTGCCCTGATCTTGTGCGCGGCTGGTGCGGCCAAGCGGCAAGAGCACGGCGAAAATCGCCGCGACCGTCATCAGCGCGAACACGAACCATAGCGTCATCTGGCAAGCTTCCGGCGGCGCCCGAACCGCGCCTGTAGGTGCCTTTACACCACGGCCGGACGATGCGGCAATTGACAATTGTCAAGGCGGCGCAACCGCATGTAGTGCCGAAAAGGTGAAAATCCAACGGCTTAGCCGATCTCGAAGTCGATACTTTGCGCGGCCTGCTCGCCGTGCCCGTCGAAGGCCTTCAGGAAGTATGTTCCCGGCTTGATTGCATCCGGCAATCTGATGCGCAGCGCTCCGACCGGAACCCGAGATGCAACCCTGGTGGCGGTCTCGGGCAGCTGCCGATCGCTGGCCTTCTCGACCAGCACCACCTTGGCTCCAACCATCAGCCGTTGATACTTGGCAACGATGACGCGGTTCTCAATTTCAATCGAGCTGATGACCGGTTTCATGCGCCTACAGATGGAAATTTCCAGACTTGCACCCGCGAAAGTACGGTGCGCCATCGGTGTCGTCAACTTAAAATTGTGATCAGAAAAAATGCGCGCCGATTAGCCTGCGCGCGACGATTTGCGTTCGCCCGTGAGTGCATTTTCGGCGGCCCGGCTCATCAATGAGGCGTAATCGTCGCCGAACAGCACCTGGCAGAAGCGGATCGCGGCCTGCACCTGCTGCTGCCGATAGGTGCGGACCTTGTGATCGGCGGCACGCAGCGACTGCACCAGCTGCTCGGTCGACCGTTCCACATATTGCTGGAGATCGGAAAAGGTACGCAGCGTCACCTCGTTGATCGCAAGCTCGCTCGCATAGTTGCGGCACGTCGCGACGAAGTCGATCAGTGCCACCGTTTCCTCGACCTCGGTGCTGTCGATCCGCGCGCCCGGCGGAATGTCCTTTTCGGGGCGCTGGCGCAGGATGCGGCGGACGCGGCCGGGAACGCTGTCGATCTCGGACTGCAGCGCATTGGAGATGTCGGCCCGGATCGACGTCAGTTGCTTGCCCCAGGTCGAATCGTTGCGCAGGTCGAGCTCGGTGCGCAGTCCGCGCACGCCGTCGTGCAGCGTCTTGAGGTTGCCGGCGACATTGTCGAAATGGCCGCGCTTGATGTCCATGCGCAGGACCGCGGCGACGCAGGACAAATCGTGCAGGGCCATCGTGACGGCCATACCGTAGGGCGTCGCCGCGACGCGGATCTCGTCATCGGACGCCGCTATCTTGACCGCAAGGCGGATGATCTGCCAGGGCGCGGTCATCCGCTGCACGACGATCGACAAGGCGAAAGGCAGCATCTGCGGCGTCTGAAGCGCCGGAATGTTGAGCGCCGACGTCACCGAGGCGATCTGGGAATCCCCGAAGGCCCGCAAGGTGCGCGGTAATTTCTCGTTCAATGTCGCAATGGCGTCCCGGACCTGGAGCACCGCACCGATCGAATAGAGATCCTCGATCACGTTGGGCGGTCCGACCCGGGCCAGCGCCCGCGACTTGTCGCCGCCGCCCGGCCCCGTCAGCTCGAAGATGGCGTCCGCGGCCACCGCCTGAAGCTTCTGCGCCAGGGCTTCGACCTGCCCAGCACTGTCCGCCGGCATGCGCGCCAGCGCCGCCTCGAATTCGTTCACCTTGTCCGGTGCGCCGTCACGGCCAAGCCACTGCCAGATCGGCTGCAGCGAGGAGCGGCGAATCTGGCCGGCCCTGACAGGAGTGCCCGCTTCGACGAGGAACGGTTCCAACACCTGGAATAGGAGCCGCGACAGATCGTCCGTGCGCGGCGGCAAAGCCTCGTCGGCCTCGCTCTTGCGGACGATCTTGCGCAGCTGCTCGAGCACGAGGGTGGCCACCGCCGTGTCCTGGCCGCGCTCCAGCGCACGCTCGAACTCCCGCATCAGCAGTGCCTGCGACTGCGGCGGGAGCTGCGCGAGATATTCCCTCAGCCGCTCGATCGATGTCTGGCTCATGCGCCCGGGTAATGCACGGTAAAATGGCGGACATGGGATGGGTCCGGCGCGATCATAGAGGGTCCCGACTTAAGAAGCCGTTTAGGAAGCTGCCTCGAATGCCTCCCATGCTTCGCTGGAGGAGCCTCGGCCGCGCCGGAAATTGTCGTCGAAACAAGGGATTATAGTCCGGGAAGAACCAGCTCGGCGCGCAGACCCCCAGTCGGGGCGCTGCCGAGCGAAAGGCTGCCACCATAGAGGGCCGCGAGGTCGGTCACGATCGACAGCCCCAGTCCCGACCCGGGCTTGGACTCGTCGAGGCGCTTGCCGCGCCGGGCGACCTGGGCGCGCTCGGCTTCCGATAGGCCGCGGCCGTCGTCGTCGACGATGACCCGCAAACGCGGGCCGGCGCCGGCCCGCTGTGGCGGCTCGACGAGGACATCAATGAGGACGCGGGAGGCCGCCCATTTGCAGGCATTGTCGACGAGATTGCCGACCATCTCCTCAAGATCCTGCCGCTCGCCCCGGAACTTGGCGGATGGATCGGCCTTGGCCTCGACCACGATGCCGCGGTCGCGATGGATCTTCTCCATGGTCCGCCGCAGTCCCTCGATGGCAGGCGCCACCTCCGTCACGGTCGCGACCACTGAGACCCGTGCCGCGATGCGGGCGCGCTCCAGATGATGGGCGACCTGATCGCGCATCACATCCGCCTGCTCCATCACCTTCTCCGCGAACGGATCGGCGGCATGCGCGCTGGCTTCGTTGACGATGACCGAAAGCGGCGTCTTGATCGCATGAGCGAGATTGCCGACATGGGTGCGCGCCCGCTCGACGATCTCGCGATTGGCGTCGATCAGCGCGTTGGTCTCGCGCGCCAGCGGCGCGATCTCGACCGGGAATTCACCCTCGAGCCGTTCCGCCCGCCCGGAGCGGATGTCGGCGATCGCGTCCGAGATGCGCTTGAGCGGTGCAAGGCCGAAACGGACCTGGAACACGGTCGTCAGCAGCAGCACGATGCCGAGCGCCGTGAAGGTGCCGCCGAGATAGTAGTCGAAGCTGCGTGTCTCGTCGAAAATCTCGGTATCGTCCCCGGCGACGCTGACCAGAAATTTGCCGTCGGCACCGAGATCGACCGGCCGTTCAACCATGCGCAGATTCTGCCCTTCCGGCCCGTCGACATAGGCGAGGCGGATGCCGGCGGCGGTGAGCTCGGCACCCTGCTCTTCGAGCTTCGGCAGCTTCTTGTCCCAAAGCGAGCGCGAGGAGCGCACTTCCAGCTTTTCGGTGTCGGTCCGCGTGATCTGCCAGTACCAGCCGGACAGCGGCAGGTCGAACAGGGGCTCGCCAAGCGACTGGAACTGGCGGTCCGGCGGCTCGTCGGGCGTTGCGACCTCGGCGATGAGGGTGCGCAGATAGAGATTGAGCCGGCGGTCGAAGGCGCGCTCGGTGGCGTTCTTGTAGACCGACGACAGCACCACGCCTGTGATGGCCAGGATCACCACGAGCCAGGCGGTCGCCGACAGGAACAGTCGGTTCGCAAGCGAGCTAGCGGCCATCGGAATGATCCCGGGCGGCGCAGGATGGCAGGTGGTCGGACGTCATGACCGGACCAAGGGCCCTGTTCGGCCTCCCGTCAAGCCAAGATACTTCAAAGGCCGGAACGCCTCAGGCGCCCGGGGCCGGCGGCGGGGTCAGGAGATAGCCCAGGCCGCGGACGGTCTGGATGATGTCGACGTCGAGCTTCTTGCGGATGCGGCCGACGAAGACCTCGATGGTGTTGGAGTCGCGGTCGAAATCCTGGTCGTAGAGATGCTCGACCAGCTCGGTGCGCGAGACCACCCGCCCGGAATGGTGCATCAAGTAGGCCAGAAGCCGATATTCGTGCGAGGTCATCTTGATGGGATTGCCCGACACGCTGACCCGGCCGGTTCGGGTGTCGAGCGTAACCGGGCCGCAGGTCAATTCGCTCTGGGCATGGCCGGTGGAGCGGCGCAGCAGGGCGCGGATGCGCGCCAGCACCTCCTCGAGGTGGAACGGCTTTGCGACGTAGTCGTCGGCGCCGGCATCGAAGCCCTGCACCTTGTCGCTCCAGCGGTCGCGTGCAGTGAGGATCAGGACCGGCATGGTGCGGCCGTTGCGGCGCCAGGCTTCCAGCACCGAGATGCCGTCCTTCTTCGGCAGGCCGATATCGAGCACCACGGCGTCATACGGCTCGTTGTCGCCGAGATAGTGCCCCTCCTCCCCGTCGAAAGCCCGATCGACGACATAGCCGGCGTCGGTCAGCGCCTTGGTGAGCTGGCGATTGAGATCGGGGTCGTCCTCAACAACGAGCAGGCGCACGCTTCTCTCCAAGGATAGGCTGCAAGAACAGGCGACATGAACACCGCCACAGATGAGCAATTCCGGCGTGAACTGAATATGAACGCAGGGAACCGGGCTACGTTACTTTTTGGTCATATACGACCCGGCGCGCGCAAATGCGACTGCGCCCACCATGCCGCCGGAGGAGCCGGTGGCATGGTGGGCGCAACGTGCCGCATCGCGCGGCGAGCCGGAAGGTGCCGGCGTGCTGATCCGGCCGTCAGGTCCGGAAGAACACGAACCAGACGACGGCGAGGATCAGGATCGCAAGCCCGGTCGAGATGGCGAGCAGCGCCGCCACCGATGGTCCGGGCTCGCCCTGGCGTGCCTCGGTCGGAGTTTCGACGATCCGGTTCTGCTCTCGCCTGGTTGCCATGGTGACCTCGATCTGTGGCTGTCGCGTCGGATGGCCGCGACCTCCTCGGCGATGAATTGCCGGGGCAACGCGTCATCTCGGGCGATGTTCCGGTCCAGCAAACACGGCGCAGGCGGCGATTAACGCCGTTGCAAGATTCCGCGCCGGCGGTTGCTATGATTCGCAACTGGGCGATGGTATCCTCAAAGCTTGTCCGCTGTTGCGTCTGGAGTAGCCCATGGCCCCCCGCGCCAATTGGAAGGGTTTTCTGCGTCTGTCGCTCGTGACCTGCCCGGTCGCGCTCTATCCGGCCACTTCGGATACGGAGAAGGTTTCGTTCAACCAGATCAACCGCAAGACCGGCCACCGCATCAAGTATCTCAAGGTCGATGCCGAGACCGGCGACGAGGTGACGTCCGAGGACATCGTCAAGGGCTACAAGGTCGACACCGACACTTATATCGAGGTCACCAAGGACGAGCTGGACGACATCGCGCTCGATTCCACCCACACGATCGAGATCGACGAGTTCGTGCCCAAGGCCGACATCGACAACCGCTATCTGATCCGCCCCTACTACCTCGTGCCGGACGGCAAGGTCGGCCACGACGCCTATGCGGTGATCCGCGAGACCATCCGCAGCATGGACAAGGTCGCGATCGGCCGCGTGGTGCTGACCAACCGCGAGCACATCATCGCGCTGGAGCCGCTCGAGAACGGGCTGATGGGCACGCTGCTGCGCTACCCCTACGAGGTCCGCAGCGAGAAGGAATATTTCGACGACATCCAGGACGTGAAGCTGACGAGGGACATGCTCGACCTCGCCAAGCACATCGTCGAGAAGAAGTCCGGCGCGTTCGAGCCCGAGCTGTTCGAGGATCATTACGAGACCGCTCTGATCGATCTCATCAACAAGAAGCGCAGCGGCATGCCGATCACCGCCAAGGCCGCACCGAAGACCGGCGGCAACGTCATCAGCTTGATGGACGCGCTGAAGAAGAGCATCGCGAACGAGAAGGACGCGGCCCCCGCGGCGAAGGTCGCCAGGGACACGGACAAGGAGACCGCCAAGGACACCAAGGCCAAGAAGCCGAAGAAGCGCGTCGAGGGCCAGCGCGAGATGCTGCTGCCGATATCAGGCAAGGGCGGCAAGGACGCTGCGGCGAAGGCTGCGACCACGCCGAAGAAGGCCGCCGACAAGCCGGTGCGCGCGCCGGCGCGGGCAAAGAAGGCCGGCTGACAGCACCACGCCCCGCGATCACGCCGTGATGTCTCTCCTCGCCGATCGGCCGGCCTGACATGCCCTGGTCGACGGCGTTCGACGATCCCGTTCGCGTGAGCAACAAGCGCAAGCTGCTCACGCTTCAAGAAGCCGCCGACTACATCATGGAGCTGCCCGAGGACGCCCAGCACGAGGCGCATTGGCAGACCGCGATCGAGACCTTGATCAATGCGGCCGAGACCGGCGGCGGCTGGGTGATGTTCGCCCGCATCGCGATGTTGCGGGCGCTGAATACGGACGGCCGGCGCGGATGAGCGCGATCGAGACATCCTTGCCTATTCGTTGACGAACAGGCTCAACAATCGGTTAAGCGGTCAAGCCAATGGGGGCAATGCACCGGGCTGTCGGTTTGACTTCATTTGAACGGATCGACGGAACCCTAATTTAATGAATGCCGTCGTACGAGGTAAGGTGCGATCGCCGTGTTTTGGCGCGCTCGAAGATTTATTCGATCGATTTGCAAGTCCGATAACGACGCGACCATCCATCGGATCGGATGAACAGGAGTTGGCAATGCGTCTGCTTAGGTCCTTCCTTGCCGATGAGAATGGCGCAACCGCAATCGAGTACGGCCTGATCGCCGCAGGGATCGCTCTGGCAATCGTGACCATCGTCAACAGCACGGGCGCTGCGCTGCTCAACAACAAATTCAACTCGGTCAGCACGGCGATGAAGTAACCGCCGGCCAACGGCCTGCGCAGCGGCTGCCCGCCGGAGCGGCGGGCCATGATCTGGGTCAACAGCATCGGGACGGCGGCGTCTAAGCATGGAGGTCCGACTCCCTGCTGCCGGCCCGTCCATGCATCCAGACCTTCCGCATTCCCAACTGAAGATCCGCCGCGTCCGCCTCGACACCGGCCGTGAGAACGTCGTCGTCGTCTCGAGGCGCTCCAAGGCGCTGCGCGCGGAGATCTTCCGCGGTTTCAGCCGCGTCGAGCTTCGTCAGGGCGGCAAGGTTCTGCTGGCGACCCTGCTGATCACGGACGACGATACGCTCGCGGCTCCCGACGAGATCGGCCTCTCCGAGCCTGCGTTCCGGCGCTTCGCCGAAGCGGTCGGAACGGAGGTCACGGTCAGGCCCGCCTCGCCTCCGGAGAGCCTGGAAGCGGTGCGTGCGAAGATCCGCGGACGAACTCTGAGCCAGGCCGAGATCGGCGCGATCATCAGCGACCTTGCCCATTATCGCTACTCCGACATGGAGATCGCCGCCTTCCTGATCGGGTCGGCGAGCTTCATCACCAGCGACGAGCTGCTCGCCCTCACGGGGGCCATGGCGCAGGCCGGCACGCAATTGGTCTGGCCGACCCCTGTCGTCGTCGACAAGCATTGCATCGGCGGCATCCCCGGCAACCGCACCTCGATGGTGGTGGTGCCGATCGTCGCCGCGCATGGCCTGCCGATCCCGAAGACCTCCTCGCGCGCGATCACCTCGCCGGCCGGCACCGCCGACACGATGGAGGTGCTGGCGCGGGTGAATATCTCCGTCGAGGAGATGAAGGCGATCGTCTCCTCCTGCAACGGCTGCCTGATCTGGGGCGGGCACGTGAACCTGTCGCCGGCCGACGACGTCCTGATCTCGGTCGAGCGCCCGCTGAGCCTGGATACTCGCGAGCAGATGGTCGCGTCCATCATGTCCAAGAAGATCGCGGCAGGCTCGACCCATCTGCTGATCGACATTCCGGTCGGGCCGACCGCGAAGGTCACCGGCGGCGTCGAGGCCATGCGGCTGCGAAAGCTGTTCGAATTCGTCGGCGACTGCTTCGGCCGGACGGTCGAGGTGATCACGACCGACGGCAGCCAGCCGATCGGCAACGGCATTGGGCCGGTGCTGGAGGCCAACGACGTCATGGCGGTGCTCGGCAATGACAAGGATGCGCCGCGCGATCTGCGCGAGAAGTCGCTCCGGCTCGCCGCCCATCTCTTGGAATACGATCCCAAGCTGCGCGGCGGGGCCGGCTATGCCCGGGCGCGCGAACTGCTGGATAGCGGCGCGGCACTGAAGCAGATGCAGAAGATCATCGACGCACAGGGCCCCTCGACATGCAGCAACGAGCTCGGACCGCTCAGCTTCGACGTCGAGGCGAGGCATGACGGCATCGTGTCCGCAATCGACTGCCTGCGTCTGAACCGCCTCGCCCGCACCGCCGGCGCGCCGCTCGACAAGGGCGCAGGCATCCGCCTGTTCAAGAAGATCGGCGACCGCGTCGAGCAGGGCGAGCCACTCTATCGCGTCTACACGTTCGGCCGGTCGGAGCACGATTTGGCGGCCAGCGCGACTGCGGCCGACGACGGCTATGCGATCAACGGCAAGCCCCTCGGAGAATGACAGATGAGCATCACCGTTCGATTCTGCGGTGCCACCCGCACCGTGACCGGCTCGAGCTATCTGTTCCAGACCGCAAGCGGCTGTTTCCTGGTCGATTGCGGATTGTTCCAGGGCCAGAAGACGCTGAAGGAGCTCAATTATCGCGCCTTTCCGTTTCGCCCCGCCGACATCGATGCGGTGCTGCTCACGCACGCTCACATCGACCATAGCGGTCTCTTGCCGAAGCTCGTGCGCGCGGGCTTCGAGGGGCCGATCCTAGCGACGCGCGGCACGATCGACCTCTGCTCCTACATGCTGCCCGATGCCGGCAACATCCAGGAATCGGAGGTCAAGCAGCTCAACCGGCGCAATGCTTCGCGCGGGCGCAAGGAGGTCGAGCCGATCTACACGCAGGCCGATGCGATCGCATCGCTGCGATCGTTCCGCGCCGTCGACTACGAACGCTGGACCGACGTGATCCCCGGCGTCCGCGCACGCTACTGGAACGCCGGCCATTTGCTCGGCTCCGCCTCGATCGAGCTGGAAATCGCCGAGCAAGGCGCGGCGCGGCCGCTGCGCGTGCTCGTCTCCGGCGACGTCGGGCCGGAGGCCAAGCTGCTCCAGCCCGATCCCGAAGCGCCGAGCGATTTCGACTACGTCATCTCGGAATCGACCTATGGCGACCGCGTGCGCGAGGCCACGACACCTGCGCTTCGCCGCAAGCACCTCGCGGCCGAGGTGCGCGATGCCGCGGCGGCCGGCGGCGCGCTGCTGCTGCCCGCCTTCGCGGTCGAGCGCACCCAGGAGCTGATCGTCGATCTCGTCGACCTGATGGAGCACCGCGAGATTCCGACGGCGCCGATTTTCCTTGATTCACCGCTCGCGATCCGCGCGACCGAAGTGTTCCGCCGCCATTCCGAGAGCCTCGATCCGTCGGTCGACGCCACGCGCCTGCTCAACTCGCCGCATCTGAAATTCACCGAGACCGCGGACGAGAGCAAGGCGATCATGCGTCTGTCCGGATTTCACATCATCATCGCCGCGAGCGGCATGTGCGATGCGGGCCGGATCCGCCATCATCTGAAGCGCTGGCTGTGGAACGAGCGCGCGACCGTGCTTCTGGCCGGCTTCCAGGCCAACGGCACGCTCGGCCGCTTCCTTCAGAACGGGGCCAAGGCCGTCCGCATCCAGGGTGACGAGATCAAGGTCGCTGCCCGCATCCGCATGATCGACGAATATTCGGGCCATGCCGACGGAGCCGGCATGGCCAGCTGGATCGCGGCGCGTCGTCCCATCGCGCGCGGGCTGTTCCTGGTCCACGGCGAGGAAGCGGCGGTTGCGGGCCTGGCCGAGCGCGTCGCCGAGCGCATCATTCCCGCGGCCAGGATCTACCAGCCGATGCTGGACGACACTTTCGAGCTCGCGGCACCCGAACCGCGCGTGCTCGACGCCGATCATCGCCGGCGACTGTCGCCGGAGGCCGTGACGCGTCTCGACTGGCACAACGAGATGTCCGAGCTGATGCTCGACATCAACGATCGCGTCGCAGCCGCCGCCGACGACCGCGCCCGCGGCGTCATCATCCGAAGGCTGCGGCGGGCGCTGCAGGAAACGGCGTAGCGCCGGCGGAAACAATAATCCGGATTGCGCCTCGCTTCATCCAGGCTACGGCGCTTTGACGGCCCTCTGGGTGCTGATATTCTCCGGCGGAACGGGCTCGACGAGCCATGCTGTCAATCGCTCAACCAGCGCTGCCGAGAGAATGCGGATGAGACGCGTGATGCTCCTGACGATCGGCCTCATGCTTGTCGGCGCCTGGTCGCACGACAGCGCCAGAGGCCAGACTTCGGTCCCGCCGCCGGTTTCGCTTGCTCGGCCCGATGCAGCGCCGCCACGCCCGGGTGCCACCAAGCCCGCCCGGGTAACGACGAACGGAACTCCAGCAGCGACGTCCAGCAGAGAGCCTTCCGTGATTGGCCGGCCTCAACCGAATCCAGCCGCCGATTACGATGGCTTCAGCGTCAGCACCGTCGATGACCTTGGCACGCCGAGCCGCGTGACGCCGGCCGTGCGTTCACGCGCAGCAAGGGA
The DNA here is from genome assembly GCF_900094575.1 of Bradyrhizobium yuanmingense. GTDB lineage: Bacteria > Pseudomonadota > Alphaproteobacteria > Rhizobiales > Xanthobacteraceae > Bradyrhizobium > Bradyrhizobium yuanmingense. The sequence continues at coordinate 102,790 of NZ_FMAE01000001.1, forward strand.
CGCCAGGTCCAATCCGGATGGTCTCGATCAAGAAGATGAGGCGTTGAAGCGAAAGCTGATGATCTGCCAGAGCTGCAAATAGCAGAGCAATCGGATATGACTTGTGGCGGCGGCCTGTGCGCACGCCTCGTCCTTCGAGACGGCGCTGACGCGCCTCCTCAGGATGAGGCTAGTCAGCATCAGTGCTCGTTGAAATGGCTGCCGCGCACTCCGCCCTCATCCTGAGGAGCCCGCCCATAGCGGGCGTCTCGAAGGATGGCCGCCGGGGAAACTCCCAAATGCGATAGCCCTGCTGCAAAGAGGGATGTAAGCACAGCTTCAGATGCCGCGCCCATCCCGCTCGAATTCGTCCTTGCGAATCTTCAGGTTTTCGCGCCGCCGCTCCTATCCTTGAGGGCGGCCAGCAACTCTTTTCCGAGCGCTCCGGCAGAGGCGGGGTTCTGGCCCGTGATGAGCCGGCCATCGACGACGACGTGAGGTTGCCAATTGGCCGCGGACGAGTACTCGGCACCCTCTGCCCTCAACGCATCCTCGAGCTCGTAAGGTACGTCATCGCGCGCATAGTCGTACTCTTCCTTCTTCGAAAAGGATGTCAGCTTCTTGCCGCGCACGAACGGGACGCCATCGCCGAGGTCGACGCCAAGCAGCGCGCACGGCCCGTGACAGACAGCGGCGACGAGCTTGCCGGTGCTCCAGGCTCGCACAACGGCACTTTGGACCGCCGCATTGCGCTGGATGTCCACCATGGGACCAAGACCGCCGGGTATCAGGATGGCGTCGTAGTCGGCGGCATCCACCTCGGATAATTTACGGCTGTGATTCAGGCGGCGAAAGGCTTTGCTGGCGAGGAAATCCTTCTGAGCAGGATCTTTCTCGTCATATGCATCGTAAGGCGTCCACCCCCCGGCCGGCGACGCGAACTCCACCGCGATCCCAGCCTTGTCGAGCACCTCGAAAGGATGAGCAACCTCGGCGAAAAAGAAGCCGGTCTTGCGACTATGCGGTCCGATCACGGCTGCGTTGGTGACAATGAAGAGGACGTGTTGGGTCATGGTTTTCTCCTTTCGATAATGCTATCTGGGATCGCCTTGCCGCGGTGCGGAGACCGCCTCAATTCGGACAGGGCTGTCCGGCCGCGCCCCACATCGCCATGTCCTTGACGTGATCCTCGAAGGTGCCGGGCGGCGTTGAGCGGCCGGCTCCGGGCGCCCAGCCGCGCGGGATGAAGCCGCTCAGCGAGGCATCGTGCCGCAAATGCCCGACGAGACCAGCGGCGTCGCGACCGCCGTTGCGCTTGGGATCTTTCATCTGGGCACAGATCTCGGCGCCGCTCTTGCCGAACCAGATGAAAGCCACCGGGGCGAGCTGCCAATCGATGCCGGCGCGCGGCGGCGAGGGCGCCGGCTCGTTCGCCTGGGTCGAGGTCATGTGGCAGGTCGAGCACGGGATCGCTTCCGCTCCGATGCGGCTCTCGCCGCCATGGATGTTCATGCCATGCGGGCGAGGCTTGGTTTCGCCGGCCGGCGTCCAGATCGGTATCGCCTTGGCATCGACATGGCAGTTGGCACACCGTGGATGGGTCACGACGGCTTCGATCCGCTTCCACGCCTCCAGCCCCTCGGCGCGGCTGACGCTACCGGGCGGCAGCAGGTCCTTGGCGGCCTCGTCCTTCGCGGCGACGATCCCGGTCAGGGCGGCGACGGCCGACGCTGCCAAGACCAACGCGATCAGAGATCTCTGCATGGCGTGTCTCACACGAAATCGATGAACTTGTTGAAGGGCATTTCGCGGATGCGCTTTCCGGTCGCCGCGAAGATCGCATTGGCAAGCGCAGGCGCGGCGGGTGGCACCGGCGGCTCTCCGAGGCCCCTCACCTTCGGATCGTTCTCGAGCCCGCGAACTTCGATGACCGGGCATTGGTGGATCCGCATCGCCTCATGGTGATTGTAATTGGTCTGCTGCGCCGCGCCTTTTGAGTAGGTGATTTCGCAATTCATCGCGTGGCCTAGGCCCCAGACGACGCCGCCCTGGACCTGGTTCTCGAAATTGACGGGATCGATCACCTTGCCGACGTCGACCGCGACCCAGACCTTGTCGATCCGGATGCCACGGTCCGTCGCCGTCACCTCGACGACCTCGGCAACCGGTGTCCCGAACGACTCGACGAAGGCGACGCCGCGGCCCCTGCCGTTGCCGAGCGGCCCCTTCCAGGTCGACATCTCGGCAAGCGTCTCCAGCAACTTGCGATAATGCGGCACATTGCACATCGCGATGCGCGCCTTCATGGGATCGAGGCCGGCTGCGTGGATCAATTCGTCGATGAAGCTCTCGGTGAAGAAGCCGGCCGTGGACGCTCCCACGGAGCGCCACGTGGTGCACGGCGACAGCCCTTGCGCCTCGTAGCTGGTGGCTCGGAAATGGGGAATGTCGTAATAGACGTTCCACGTGCCGGCGGCCAATTGAGGATCGGGATCCTTCAAAGGCGTACCCATGCGCTCGAGCAGTCCCTTGAACGGCGCCGTCGATGCCAATTGCAGATCGGTCGCAACGATCTTGCCGTTGGCGACGCTTCCCCTGTGACGCGCGATCGCAATCTGCCGCGGAATATCCTGAAGGAAATCCTCCTCGCGCGAGAAGACGAGCTTGATCGGCGTCCCGCGCATCTGATTGGCGATCTCGGCGAGCACGCGGACGTTCTCGAACTCGAGACGATGGCCGAAGCTTCCGCCGGTCCATTGATTGTGGAAGGTGACCTGCTCCGGCTTGAGGCCGATAGCGTTCGCCGCGATGGCTTGCACCGCCTGCGGGCTCTGATGGCCAACCCAGATTTCCATGCCCTTGTCGTTGACGAGACCGATCCCGTTCAGCGGCTCGAGCGGCTGATGCGCCACGTAAGGGGCGCGATATTCGGCTTCGACGAGCTTGCCCGTCTTCAGGCCGGCTCCGACGTCGCCGATCGTCCGCCACTCCTTGCCGAGGAATTCGGGCTTGAACGATGATTCCAGCACTTTCCAATGATCGGCCTGCTCGGCGGGATAGGCCGAAGGCGCCCACTCGCAAGCGATGGCGTCGACGGCTTTCATCGCGTACCAGCTGTTGGTGGCGATCACCGCAACGCCGTTCTTGATCTCGAGGATCTTCTTCACGCCCGGCATCGCGCGCGCCTTGCTGGCGTCGTAGGATTTCAGCGGCTGTCCCTTGCCGGGGTTCAGTTTGACGGAGGCGTAGAGCATGCCCTCCATCTTCAGGTCGATGCCGAATTGCAGTTCGCCCATCACTTTGGCGCGCACGTCGAGGCGCGTCATCGGCTTGCCCAGCATGCGCCATGTCGAGGGATCGCGCGGCTGCGCATCGAGCACCGGCGGAATTCTTGCGGCCTCGGCCGCCAGTGAGACGTACGGAATTTTGCTTCCGTCAGGCAGGATCACGTGGCCGGATTGCGTGCGGATGTCGGCGACGGCGACGCCCGAACGTTTGGCCGCAGCTGCCTTCAACGTCTCACGCGCAACTGCCCCTGCCACGCGCAGCTTGTCATAGGTGTCCGGGATCGTGCTCGAGCCGCCCGTCATCTGCAGGCCGGATTTTCGAAGACTTTCCAGCGCAGCAGCGCGTGCCGCTTCGGCCTCAGGACTCTGGTCCGCGGCCAGGAACGGCGCCAGTTCCTCCTTGAATCCGGTGTTGAAGTAAGCGGGACTCGGGCCGGCGAAGCGGACTTCGAACTGGCCGGGGTCGAGGTCCATCTCTTCGGCGATCATGATCGGCTGCACCGACCCGACGCCCTGGCCGATGTCGGCGTGTTGCGCGATCAGCGTGATCTTGTCGGGGCTGATCTCGACCCATGGATTGAAGGTGACGGAATTCGGGCCGAGTCCGGCGGCCAGCGGATTGCCATCGGCACTCGGCGCGGCCGCTTCGGCCGGACCATAGGCACCGAAAACGATGCCACCGGCGACCGCGGCAGAACCGAACACGAAAGCCCGACGCGAAAGGGTTTGCATGTCGCCCATCTCACTTCTCCGCCATCTTGTTTGCGGCGGCCGCATGGATCGCCGCACGAATGCGCGGATAGGTGCCGCAGCGGCAGAGATTGCCGGACATCACCTGGTTGATCTGCTCGTCAGTCGGTTTTGGGATCGATGCAAGAAGCGAGATGGCCTGCATGATCTGACCGGTCTGGCAGTAGCCGCATTGCGGCACCTGATGCGCGATCCAGGCCTGCAAGACCGGATTTTGGTCCTTGTTGTGCAAGCCTTCGAGCGTGACGACCGATTTGCCCGCGACCTCGCCGATATGGGCCTGGCAGGACCGCACCGCCTTGCCGTCGATGTGAACGGTGCAGGCCCCGCATTGCGCGACCCCGCAGCCGTATTTGGCGCTGGTGATGCCCAGTTCGTCACGCAGCACCCACAACAGGGGCATCTCGGGCACGACGTCGACCTGGCGCTTGATCCCGTTCACCTTGAGCTCGATCATGCCGATATGTCCTCTCGCCTACCTGGTCGCTGCAACAGCAATGCTCGACGCCCATTGCGCCGTATTTCCGAATCCTGCTGGATCATGCGCAATCCCTGCGGAATGGCTTTCGAGCCAATCGGCTTTCACCTCCGCCTGGCCACAGCACAATTCGCGATACTGCCCTGGGGTGAGATTTGCGGCCTTGCGGAATACGCGCGTGAAATTGGCCTGCGAGCCGAAACCGAACTCCAGGGCAATCTCGACCAGCGACAGGTGGTCGCGCGCGAGCTCCTCTCGCGCGGCGTGGACGCGGCGATCGGTGACATAACGGTGCGGTGACAGTCCGGTCGCCTCGCGAAACAGCCGGGAAAAATGATAGGGGCTGAGGCAGGCTTGGGTCGCCAGATCCTCCAACCTGATATCGCTGCCGAGAGACGCCTCGATATAGTCCAGCACGCGCTGCAGGCGTCGCGCGTCGAGCGCCGGCGACTTGTCGGGCGCGCGCCAGCGGTCGATCGTGTAATTGCCCAGGAGATGCGCCGCGAGGGTGACCTGGATCCCCTCCACGAACAGCGCGTCGGTCGGCTGGCGCGGGCGATGGAGCAGATCGCGAAGCGGCGAACAGATGTGGAAGAGCACCTGGTCCGCCAGACCGTGCGCATAGGCGATCTCGATTTTGGCCGGATCGATGTCGAAATCCGCAAGTGCACTGTGGTCGAGCAGCGCGGGCGGCAGATAGAGATGAAGACATTCCATCCGGTCGGAAAGCTCGAGGTGGCTCTCCTGCGTGCCCACAGGCACGAGATAACTCATGCCCGGACGCGCGAGGCTTTTCTGGATTTCGCCGTTGCCGGCGCGGGACACCATCCCTCCGCCCGACAACAGCATGACGATCTCGGTGCAGATGGGAACGGGCGTTGCCTGACGGCCCGCCTCGAACTTGCGATGCTCGATGCTCAGCCCCGGCCAATCATTGACCTCCGCGAGCTTCTCGCTGTTCTTGTATTTCTCATCACCATGCGTCACGAGCGCCATCCCGACCTCCGCTTTGTTGCGGCGATTCCCGGCCCCGTATCGCGCGAGCGATCATTCCATCCGGTGGTGAGTTGCAGCCCCGGTCACTGCCACGCCGATCGCGAATTACTCACAAGCTGCGCCAGCGAAGTCCAGAGGCGGCACGGTTAAAAGAGGTAAAAGCCAGCCAAGGCAAAGGCTTGGCGCCAGACGTGTTCGGCTTCGCAAGCTTGATCTCCTCGCACCTCAGCAAGATGCGTGCGTCATCGCGCAGGAATCGGAAATATCGCAATGCGGGCGTGCGCTAGTGAAGGCGCACCAACGACAATGTCGCCGTATAGAGGACAGGAGCCTGACATGAAGCCGCTTACCTCCGCGCTTGCCGCGTTGTCGATCGCAACCGCCGCCCCCGCGGCCGCGGCCGACAGGAATGTCTCGATTGTTCTCGTGCACGGCGCCTTCGTCGATGGCTCGGGCTGGAAGGACACCTACGGCATCCTCTCGGAGGCGGGCTATGAGGTGCTCGTCGTTCAGCAGCCGACGATCACGCTTCGCGACGATGTCGCCGAGACCGAGCGCGTGATCGCCAAGGCACGGCATCCGGTCATTCTGGTCGGGCATTCCTATGGTGGGATGGTCATCACGGAAGCCGGCGACAATCCCAAGGTTCGCAGCCTGGTCTATCTCGCTGCCTTTGCTCCTGACGCCGGAGAGTCCGTCAGCACGCTGGCGGAAGCCCCGGTGCCCGCCGGCGAGCACAAAGCTCCGCTGGTCACCGAGGGCAATTATCTGCTCGTCGACCGCGCAAAATTCCCCACCTCTTTCGCGGCCGATGTCGACCCGGCCACGACCCGCTTCATGGGCGCCGCGCAGCTGCCCTGGGGATTGCAGGCGGTGCAGACCAAGGTCGATCGCGTGGCGTGGAAGACGAAGCCGACCTATTACATGGTGACGAGCGAGGATCGCATGATCCCGCCGACGGCACAGCGCACCATGGCCAAGCGTTCCGGCGCGAAGGTGACGGAGATGAAGAGCAGCCACGCCGTCATGCTGTCGCATCCGCGCGAGGTCGCGGCGTTCATCAGAAGCGCAGACACGTCAGCGACCGACTGAGATCGGCTGCGCCGCACACCGACGGACTTGGCCCTCGCAGACAAGGACTAGCAACATGTCCCTCAAGGATATTCTGCCGGGACGACTAGGGTTCGGCGCGGCGCCGCTCGGCAACATGTTCCGCGACATCCCGGAGCGGGAAGCGCTCGCGACGGTGAACGCAGCCTGGGACGACGGCATTCGCTATTTCGACACCGCGCCGTTCTACGGCGCGGGGCTTGCGGAGATCCGCATCGGCGCCGCACTCGCCGGCCGGCCGCGGAGCGACTACGTGCTCACACCAAGGTGGGCCGCCTGATCCTGGACGAGATCGAGGACGTCGATGCCCGCGACCTCGGCGAGAAGGGCGGCGTATTCAGGTACGGCCGCCCGAACCGGATCGTGAACGATTATTCCCGGGACGGAACGTTGCGCTCGATCGAGGACAGCCTGAAGCGGCTCGCGACTTCCCACATCAACGTCGCTTTCGTGCACGACGTTGCGCAGGATTTCTACGGCGACGAGTGGCTCTCGGTGTTCGAAAGCGCCCGCAAGGGCGCCTTCAGGGCGCTCGACCGGCTGCGCGACGAAGGCGTGGTCAAGGCGTGGGGACTAGGTGTCAACCGGGTCGAGCCGATCGAGCTGCTGCTCGCGCTCGAAGAGCCGCGCCCCGACGGCTTCCTGCTCGCGGGCCGATACACGCTGCTCGACCATGCAAGGGCGCTGCAGCGGGTGATGCCGATGGCCGCCGAGCACGAGCTCGCGATCGTGGTCGGCGGCCCCTACAGTTCCGGCGCGCTCGTCGGCGGCCCGAACTTCGAATATGCGCCGGCGCCTCCCGAAATCCTCAAGAAGGTGGCGCGGATCAAGGCGATCGCAGACCGCTATCGGATCAGCATGAAGGCGGCCGGCCTGCAGTTCGCGCTCGCCAATCCCGTGGTTGCCGCCGTCATTCCCGGTGCGAGCCGCCCAAGCCGCATCGCCGAGGATCGCGCGGCGCTCGAGGAAGCCATCCCGGCGGAGTTCTGGCGCGAGCTGCGCTCCGAGGGGCTGGTCAGCCCCGCAGCTCCGCTTCCCGCCGCTGATTAACCAATCCACCGAACGACCAAGGAGAGCAACATGACAGATGAAACCGACAACACCACCGAGATGGGTCGCCGCGCCCTGCTTCAAACCGCCGGCGCCGCCGTCGTCACCGGCATCATAGCCGGCACGGCAATCGACGCACGGGCCGCGACACAGGATGCGGAGCGCGACGAGGCACCGCTCGGCGCGCGGCTCCAGGGCGTCCAGCATTTCGGGCTGACGGTCCAGAACATGGAGCGGGCGTACCAGTTCTACACGGAGGTGCTTGGCGGCACCGAGGTGTTCCGGCACGGCGACTTCCAGGGGGACGGGGTGCAGAATACGCTGCTGGCCGACCAGGAGATCGAGGCGAACGCACGCGGGATCAATCCGCGATCAATTGGCGTGCCCGACTTGCGAAGCGGGGCACAGCGGCTCGATGTCCGGTTCATCCAGTTCGACAACATGGTGCTGGAGCTGCTGCAATATCGCGAGGCTGATCAGCCCATGGGCAGCGCCAAGAGTTTCGCCGAACCGCTGGAGCACATGAGCCCGGCCTTTCCGCGCATGATGCACATCTGTTTCTATGTTCGCGACGATGTCGACTTCAACAAGTTCATTGCGGATCTCGAAGCGGAATCGGCGCGCCGCGGCATGACGCAGGTGAGGGCGAACCGCACCATCCGCGTCATGACGGAAGCGGATCGCAAGGCCGCGCCCCGCAGCACCAACACGAACCGGGTGACCGCCGAACCCTCGAACGGCTGGGAGTTGATCTATTGCAAAGGACCCGAAGGCGAGCAGCTCGAATTCGTCAAGGCGCTCGGTCCGGTCAAGAAGCGCTTCAGCGAGGCCTTGGCAAAACGGCAACAGAAGATCCTGCGCTAGATTCTCGTGCGGGGCGGCTGTCAGGTGTCCTGGCTGGTCACTCTGCGATCCAATCACATGTCGAGGACTTCACCATGCAAACTCTCGTCCGCAACTCGCTTGCCGCCCTGCTGATCGCCTCCGTGGCGCCGGCGACGCTTCCGGCCATGGCTCAGGAGGCGCCGCGCATGCACTATGGGGAGATCCCGGAGGGGGCATATTCCGTGGTGGCCCAGGTGCGCGCCAAGCCTGGAAAGGAAGACATGCTGCGTGCCGCCACCTTGCCGCTGATCGACTTGGTCCGCGGCGATCCCAAGAACCTGATCTATTTCCTTCAGGAAGACCGCGCCAAGCCGGGCCACTTCATCTTCTACGAAGTGTTCGCCAGCCAGGCCGATTTCGACGCACACAACGCGATGCCTTATGTGAAGGATTGGTTCGCCAAGCTTCCGGAACTTGCCGACGGCGGCGTCGAAGTCATGCGCATGGCCGTTCTTGGCAAGCCCAAAAAATAGCCGAGCCGTCCGGCGCGCGCGTGTGTCAATTGTCCTGCGGCAAATCGTACGACCCGGAAGGGTTCCCTTCAAAAATATTGCAGTGCATGATAATACCAGTCGATCTATTCGATCGATTGGCAATGATCAATGCGGGCTGCCACGGAGACACGACAACGGGGCACAGGCCGGCGGGAGCTAACCTACAGCTTCGGCTCCTTTCGACTGATACCCAGCCGCCAGTTGCTCCTTCTCAAAGGGCGCCCCGTCAAGCTGGGCGGACGCGCATTCGAGCTTTTGCAGCTGCTGGTGCAGCGCTGCGGCGAGCTGGTCAGCAAGAACGACCTGATGGCGGCCGCCTGGCCCGGCACCTTCCTCCACGACAGCAATCTCAAGGTCAACATGTGGAGCTTGCGGCGTTCGCTGGGAGATACCCAGATCGAGCCCGTCTACATCGCGACCGTGGCGCGACGCGGATACAAGTTCATCGCCGAGGTGCAGATCAGCATCGGCGAGGTCGAGGACGATCTTGCGCTCGCCGAACCGCTTCCCTCGTCTAGTCCGCCATTGCTGCGCGGCATCGTTGGTCGTGAAGCGGAAGTCGACGAAATTACCGGTCTGTTGACCGGCAACAGGCACGTGACCCTGGCGGGCGCCGGAGGAATCGGCAAGACGACGGTTGCCTTGGCTGTAGCCCAGGCGTTTGCGCCACAGTGCCGCGACGGCGTGTGCTTCGTCGATCTCGCAACGATCTCCGACCCGACGCTATTCGGCGCCGCACTGGTGACGGCATTGGGCATCAGGGGCAATCCGGACAACAGCCTGGCTGCGGCCATCGACTATCTGAAACCGCGGCAGATGCTGGTCATTCTGGACAATTGCGAGCACGTCTTGCCAGCCGCAACGATCTTCGCCGGCAGGTTCATGGCGGAGGCATCGCCGTCCAAGCTGCTTGCGACGAGCCGCGAACCGCTCGGCACCGCCACCGAGCACGTCGTCCGGCTCGGCTCCCTGGTCTCACCCAAACCCGGCCACGCCCTGACCCCAGATCAAGCCGTCAGGTTTCCGGCAGTGCAATTGTTCGTCAGCCGCGCCGCCGAATGGGCGGACTACCAATTCGTCAATGATGATTGCGAGGCCGTTGCCGCAATCTGCCACTCGCTCGACGGCCTCCCGCTGGCCATCGAATTGGCGGCAGCCCAGATCAGCAGGTTCAATCCTCACCAATTGGTGGAGTTGCTCGACCAGAATTTGGGTTTTCGTGCCCCCGCCGCCGATGGCGCGCCGCCGCGTCATGAAACGCTGATGGCGACGATCGACTGGAGCTTCAGACTGCTGTCGCAGCGGGAAGCCAGACTGTTCGGCCTGCTCTCGGTGTTCAGCGACGCATTCGAGGTCGAGGACGCGGTCTTCGTCGCCGAAGCGGCAGGGCTCACGCCGGTCGACGTCGTCACCGGCCTCGGCAGTCTCGTTGCCAAATCGCTCCTGAGCGCGCAGGCACATGGCGCGAGCCTGCGCTATCGCCTGCTCGACAGCACATGCCGCTATGCGAGCGAGCGGCGCCGGGCCGATCCTGCCTGCGACCAGGCGCTGCGCCGTCATGCGCAACGTGTCCTCACGCTGTTCGAGCAGTCCGAGGAGGAGTGGAACTGGCGCGAGCCGGCCGATTGGACCCAGCGTTACCTTGGCCGCATCGCCGACTTGCGCGCCGCTCTTTCATGGGCGTTCGGCGAGCACGGCGATGCCGTACTCGGGATCAGGCTCACGGTTGCGGCGATCACCTTGTGGTCGGAGACGTCGATCCTGTCGGAAGCGCAGGCGCGGTATGCGGACGCGCTCGCATTGGCCAAGACCGTCCCGTGCGACGATCTGTCGAAGACAAAACTCGCCTGCGCCCTTGGGTGGAGCCTCTTCTACGCCCGCAAGATGTCGAATGAGAACGAGATTGCCTGGCTCGATGCCATCCTCTTTGCAAAGCGGGCCGGCAACATCGAATATCAGCAGCGGGCGCTGGTCGGGTTCGGCTTCTACCTGCTGCAGATCGGCCAGGTCGAGCGCGCCATATCTTATCTTGAAGAGGCCACTGAGCTCGCCGACCGCGATCGCGATCTGACGGCGACGTCCGAAGCCGATCGCGCGCTGGCCTGGGCTCGCGCTTTTGCCGGCGAATTGAGCAGGAGCCGCCCTGTTCTCGACCGTCTTGCAGCGACCTACTCGCTGGCCGAAGGGCGTTCGCGCAAGGACGCGAACGAAGTCTATCGGTTCATCACCGTCCGCTTCAATCTGCCCTTCGTCGCGTGGATGCAAGGGCAAGCGGACTACGCGGCGAGGCTCGCCAAGGACGCCATCGATGCCGCGGACCGCAGCGGCCATTGGGTGTCACAGTCGAACGCATTTGGGCTCGCCGCCCTTCCCGTTGCGCTCGAAACCGGCAATCTTGACGCGCTCGCGAGCTACACTGAGCGATTGCGTCGCAACCTTGAACGCGAGCGCATCTCACGCTGGGTTCCGGTCGAGCGCTATTTCTCCGCATGCCTTCGCGACCTGCGGGGCGATCCACGCGCGGTGGAGGATATTCGAGCCGCGATCGACGAACTGACAGAATGCCGGTTCTTGATGCGGATCGGCAGCTATCTCGCGGTCCTCGCCCGCGCCTATCTGAGGCAAGGGCGGATCGCGGAGGCGCAAGAAGCCATCACGCGGGCGATCGAGCATCAGGAACGCCAAGGCGAGCGCTGGTGCCGTCCGGAGCTCCAGAGAGTTGACGCCGCGATCCTTCTCCACACCGGCGAGCCGCTGCGCGCCGAAAAGCGGTTTCAGCAAGCGCTCGCGGAAGCGCGCAGGATAGGCGCGCTGACGTTCCAATTGCGGATCGCGACCGATCTCGCGGCACATTGGATCGCCACCGACCGCAGATCCAAGGCTGTCCGGCTGCTCTCGCCGATCTATCACGAGTTCACCGAGGGGTTCGGGACACCGGATCTGCTTGCGGCCCAGCGCCTGCTGCAGCCGACCGCGAGCGGCTGCAGCGACCATCGCAGGATGGAGCCGGTACACGCTGGCGACGCATAGCTGGCCTACCGCCGCGCTCGCTGCCCGCGCTTTACGCTCCCGGAAATTCCTGATCCTCTCCTCCCAACAAGCCGGATCAACCGGCCTTGCCAGGGAGAGAGACGCCATGAAGCTCGGCACCGCCATTGCGGAAATCATGAGGCGCGAGGGGATCGAGATCCTCTGCGGCTATCCGGTCAATCATCTGATCGAGCACGCGGCCAAGGCCGAGATCCGGCCGGTGATGGTGCGGCAGGAGCGCGTCGGCATCCACATGGCGGACGCCATCTCGCGGGTGACGTCGGGGCGCAGCATCGGCGCCTTCTGCATGCAGCACGGGCCGGGCGCGGAGAACGCGATGGGCGGCGTGGCGCAATGCTTTGGCGAATCCGTTCCCGTGCTGGTGCTGCCGATGGGCTATCAGCGAAGGCTGGCGCATATCGAGCCGAACTTCAATTCCAGCGAGGCGATGAAGCCGTTCGCGAAATCGTCCGAGCCGATCATCCTCGCGAGCGAAGTCGTCAACATCTTCCGCCGCGCCTTCACCAAGCTGAAGAACGGCCGCGGCGGGCCCGTCATCGTCGAGATCCCCTCGGACATGTGGAACGAGGAAGTGGCGGAGCCGCTGAACTACACGCCGGTGTTGCGCACCCTACGGCGCCGACCCCGTTCACGTCACGGAAGCCGCCAGTCTGCTGGTGAACGCAAAACGGCCGGTGATCTATGCCGGCCAGGGCGTGCATTACGCGCAGGCCTGGCCGCAGCTGAAACGGCTCGCCGAGCGATTGGCGATACCCGTCACCACCAGCTTGGGCGGCAAATCATCGTTTCCGGAGACGCATCCGCTGTCGCTCGGCTCCGGCGGCCTTGCAGTGCCGCGCGCGGTGCCGAAGTTTCTGGCCGAGGCCGACGTCATTTTCGGCATCGGCTGCTCCTTCACCGAGACCAATTTCGGCATCGCGATGCCGAAGGGAAAGACCATCATTCATTCGACGCTCGATCCCAATCATCTCAACAAGGACGTCGAAGCGAAGATCGGCCTGGTCGGCGATGCCGGCCTCGTGCTCGACGCGCTGCTGGAGGAGATCGGCAAGACCGTCACCGCGGATCGCGATGCATCCGCCGTCGCGGCCGAGATCGCAGCCTCGCACAAGGAATGGCTGGCGAAATGGATGCCGAAGCTGACCAGCAATGACGCGCCCTTGAGCCCCTATCGCGTGCTGTGGGATCTCCAGCGCACCGTGGACATCGCGAATACGATCATCACCCACGATGCCGGCAGCCCGCGCGACCAGCTCTCGCCGTTCTGGCGATCGGTCGAGCCCCTCACCTATCTCGGCTGGGGCAAAACCACGCAGCTTGGTTACGGCCTCGGTCTTGCGATGGGCGCCAAGCTGGCAAAGCCCGACAAGCTCTGCATCAACGTCTGGGGCGATGCTGCGATCGGCTTCACCGGCATGGATTTCGAGACCGCGGTGCGCGAGCGCATCCCGATCATGTCGATCCTGCTCAACAATTTCTCGATGGCGATCGAGCTGAAGGTGATGCCGATCTCGACCGAAAAATATCGCTCGACCGACATTTCCGGCGACTACGCCGCGATGGCCCGCGCCTTCGGCGGCTACGGAGAGCGGGTGACGCGGCCGGAGGACATCGTGCCCGCGATCAAGCGCGGCATCGCGAAGACGAGGGAAGGCGTGCCGGTGCTGCTGGAGTTCATCACAGCCAAGGAGACCGAGGTGTCGCGGCCCGGCACGTGAGCGGAGCCGGTGCGGGCACGGCTGCGAGCCGCTGGCTCCGGCCGCAGAAGTTGTGATAATCCGGCCCGGTGCCGCGCACGCCGCGGCATCAAGCTGGACCGGGAATGACGACCGTTTTGCAGGAAATCGAGGAACTCGAGCGCCGATTGCGGTCGGCCACCGCCGAGATTGCGCAGCTGCGGGCCGAGCTTGCGACGGCTCGGGATCGCCAGAGCGCCAGCGCCGAGATCCTGCGTACCATCGCGGCCTCGCCGTCCGATGCGCGGCCGGTCTTTACGGCGGTCGCCGCCAGCGCAAAGCGCCTGCTCGGCGGCTTCTCCGCCACCGTGCTTCAGTTCATCGGCGACGAGCTTCACCTCGTGGCGTTCACGCCGACCAATCCGGAGGCGGACGCGGGGCTCAAGGCGTCGTTCCCGCGCAAGATCGCGGACTTCCCGACTTTTGGCCTCGTGCGGGAGGGCCAGACGATCCAGTTTCCCGACAGCGAGGCGGCCGACGTCCCTGAACTGAACCGGGAGCTGGCGCGGCTGCGCGGCTTCCGCAGTGTGCTATTCATGCCGCTGATGAACCGGGGCGCGCCGGTCGGCATGATCAGCGTCACCCGCGCCGAGCCAGGATCATTCGCGCCCGACCTCGTCCAGCTGCTGCAGACCTTCGCCGACCAGGCCGTGATCGCGATTGAGAACGCGCGCCTGTTCAACGAGACGAAGGAGGCGCTGGAACGCCAGACCGCGACGGCCGATATCCTGAAGGTGATGGCGGCCTCCCCGTCCGACGTGCAGCCGGTATTCGAGGCCATCGCCACCAACGCCAACCGGCTGATCGGCGGCTTCTCCACCGCGGTGCTCCGCTATATCGACGGTGCCGCGCACCTTGCGGCATTCACGCCGACCGATCCGGCCGGCGATCGCGTGCTCCAAGCGTCCTTTCCGGTGCCGTTCGCACAATTTCCGCCCTACCAGCTGGTGGCCAATGGTGCCGCCGCTCAACTGCCCGACACCGAGCTCGAGCCGGCCGCGCGCGACATCGCGCGGGCCCGCGGCTATCGCAGCATGCTGTTCGCGCCGCTGATGAGCGAAGGCGAAGCCATCGGCATCATCATCGCGACGCGCCGCGCGACCGGCAACTTCGCCGAGCATCATGTGCGCCTGCTGCAGACCTTCGCCGCCCAGGCCGTGATCGCGATCAAGAATGTCAGCCTGTTCAACGCGACCAAGGAAGCACTGGAACGTCAGACTGCGACTGCCGACATTCTCAAGGTGATCGCGGCTTCACCGTCCGATGTCACGCCGGTGTTCCAGGCCATTTCCGACAGCGCCAAGGCGCTGATCGGAGCGCACTCCTCCACTGTCACCCGCGTCGTCGACGGCATGCTGCATCTGGCCGCCTTCACGACCGACAATGAGGCCGGCAATGCGGATCTGCTGAACTCATTTCCGACGCCGCTGTCCTCATCGGGCATTCACAGTCGGGTGGCGAGCAGCGGCGAGTATGCCTTCCGCAGCGACATGCAGAACGCGCCTGATCTTACCGAGGCCATGAAGGAGCTGGCGCGAACACGCGGTTATCGCAGCATCCTCGTGGTGCCGATGCTGCGCGATGGCCTTGCGATCGGCACCATCGCCGTCACGCGGCGGGAGCCCGGTTATTTTCCGGACAAAGCCATCAACCTGCTCAAGACCTTTGCCGACCAGGCCGTGATCGCGGTCGAGAACACGCGCCTGTTCAACGAGGTTCAGGACCGCACCAGCGAGCTCGCCAAATCGCTCGATGATCTCCGCGCCGCGCAGGACCGCCTGATCCAGACCGAGAAGCTGGCGTCACTGGGCCAGCTCACGGCCGGCATCGCGCACGAGATCAAGAACCCGCTCAACTTCGTCAACAATTTCGCCTCGCTCTCTGCCGAGCTGACCGAGGAGCTGAACGGGGTGCTCGCGCCGGTCCCGCTCCCCGAGAACGTCCGCAGCGAGGTCGACGAGCTGACGGGGCTTCTGCAGGACAACCTCGGCAAGATCGTGCAGCACGGCCGCCGCGCCGATTCCATCGTCAAGAACATGCTGCTGCATTCGCGCGAAGGCGGCGGCGAGCATGGGCTGAGCGACATCAATGCATTGGTCGAGGAGAGCCTGAATCTCGCCTATCACGGCGCACGCGCCGAGAAGCCCGGATTCCACGTGACGCTGAAGCGCGCGCTCGATCCAGCGGCCGGACAGGCCGAAGTGTTTCCGCAGGAAATCACCCGCGTGCTCCTGAACCTGATCTCGAACGGCTTCCACGCGGTCATCAGGCGCAAGGCCGACGGTGCCGCCGGTTACGAGCCGATTGTGACCGCCGCGACGCGCGATCGCGGCGATGACGTCGAGATCACGATCCGCGACAACGGCACCGGCATTGCCGACGATGTGAAGGAGAAAATGTTCAATCCGTTCTTCACCACCAAGCCAGCCGGCGAAGGCACCGGCCTCGGGCTGTCGATGACCCACGACATCGTCGTGAAGCAGCACGGCGGCACGATCGACGTCGCGACCGAGCCGGGCAAGTTTACTGAATTCACGATCGTGCTGCCGCGCAAGAGTGGTCTGTCAGGCAATAGCTGAGGTTGAATCGCGCGGTGGGTGCTTTCGGCAAACTGGCGTGGCTCATTCGGCGGCAATTGCTGTCGTTCTCCGGCGTCGGCCTCATGCTCGGTGCCCTGTTCTTCGCAGCCGCGCTGACGCCGACGCTGATCCCGCGGAGCTATCTCACGCAGGGCGCCATCGCCGGCGCCTGCTTCGGGATCGGCTATCTCGCCGGCAACGTCTGGCGCTGGCTGTGGCACTATCTGGAATTGCCCGAGCCGCCGGCGCGCCTGAGATCGACCGCAAACGCGCTGGTGGCGGCCGCCTGCCTGCTCGTCGTCATTGTTTTTCTGTGGCGGGCGGCCGGATGGCAGAACTCGATCCGCACCGTGATGAAGATGGCGCCAGTCGAGACCGCCCATCCGCTCAAGGTCTGCGCCATCGCCGTGATGACGTTCGTCGTGCTGCTGGTGCTGGCGCGGCTGTTCGCGCTTGCCGTGCGCCTCATCGCCGCGCGTGCGAGGCGCGTCATTCCGCGGAGGATCGCGAACGTCATCGGCGTGCTCGCCGCGGGCCTGTTGTTTTGGTCAATCGCCAGCAATGTCCTGATCCGCACGGCGTTCAACGCGCTCGATGTGTCCTTTCGCGAAGTCGACGCCTTGCTCGAGCCCGAGCGGCCGCAGCCGACCGCGCCCGAACGAACGGGAAGTGCCGCCTCGCTGGTGAAGTGGACGCAGCTTGGACGCATGGGGCGCAGATTTATTGCCTCGGGGCCGACCGCAACGGAGATCAGTGCCATTAC
This sequence comes from Bradyrhizobium yuanmingense, assembly GCF_900094575.1. Lineage (GTDB taxonomy): Bacteria > Pseudomonadota > Alphaproteobacteria > Rhizobiales > Xanthobacteraceae > Bradyrhizobium > Bradyrhizobium yuanmingense. The sequence continues at coordinate 119,948 of NZ_FMAE01000001.1, forward strand.
AGGAAGGCCCGCGCTGGAGCCCGTGCGGGTCTATGTCGGCCTTGGCGGCGCCGAGACGGCGCAAGCGCGCGCCCGGCTTGCGCTCGACGAGCTCAAGCGGCAGCACGGGTTTGAACGCGACACACTCATCGTCGTTACGCCGACCGGAACCGGCTGGATCGACCCTGCCGCGATGGACACCGTCGAATATCTCCACCATGGCGACGTCGCCAGTGTCGCGATGCAGTATTCCTATCTCAACAGTCCGCTGACGCTGCTGTTTCAGCCCGAATCCGGTGCAGAGGCGGCGCGCGCCCTGTTTTCGGAAATCTACGGCTACTGGGCGACGCTGCCGAAGAACCGGCGGCCGAAGCTGTACCTGCACGGACTGAGCCTCGGCGCGATGAACTCGGAAAAATCCGCAGAGCTGTTTGAGATGATCGGCGATCCGATTGCGGGCGCACTTTTGAGCGGCGCGCCGTTCGAAAGTCGCATCTGGCGCTCGATCACGGCAAACCGCAATCCGGGCACGCCGGCCTGGCTGCCGGAATTCCGCGACGGCCGCTTCGTGCGCTTCATGAACCAGAATGGACCGACGGTGCCGGCAGATGCGCCCTGGGGTCCGATGCGCGTCGTCTATCTGCAATATGCGAGCGACGCGATCACCTTCTTCGCCTATCACGACGCCTATCGGGCCCCTGACTGGATGACGGCGCCGCGCGGGCCGGATGTGTCACCGGAGCTGCGATGGTATCCAGTCGTGACAATGCTGCAGCTCGCCCTCGACATGGCGGTCGCGACCAATACGCCGATGGGCTTTGGCCATGTCTATGCGCCCGAACATTACGTCGATGCCTGGGTCGCCGTCACCGATGTCCATGATTGGTCCCCCGACGCGCTGGCGCAGCTCAAGACCCATCTTGCAGCGGCGGCGCGAAAGGCCGCCGAGGGCAATGTCGCAAACGAGCCTTACGCCGATCGAGGCGGCTAGCCTACTCGGCCATCTCCACGGACTGCTTGGCCGACGGTCCGGCCAGCGGCCGCTCCTCCATCGCGATCAGGCACAGCGCAGCGATCGTCATCAGCGCGGTGGCGGCGCCGAACACGTAGCGGAAGGCGTGCCGCATGTCGTCGGCGGGTATCGCGACGGCGCCCGCGGCGTGATGCTCGCCGGCGAGCGGGACGTCGGTGCCGAGCGCGATGAGCAGGATCGCGGCGAAGGCCGCCACCGTGAACGAGGACATCAGCGAGCGGAAGAAGTTCATCGCGCCGGTGATGGTGCCGACTTGCGGACGCGCCACCGAATTCTGCAGCGAGACCACGCACACCGGAAAAGTCGTGCCGAGTCCCAGCGCGAACGCGGCCATCAGCAGCAGCAGGCCCCAGAGCGGCAAGGTGGTGACTGTGAGGGCGAGACCGCACAGCGCGGCCCATGACGTGCCGATGATGGCGACGCGCTTGTAGTGCTTGGCCCGAGCCATGGTGCGGCCGGCGACGGCCGCGCCGACGGTCGAGACCGCCGCGAGCGGGATCAGCGCAAGCCCCGCCTCGCTGGCGGTGAGATGATAGACCTGCTCGTAATAGAGCGGCAGCTGCACGGTCAGGCCGGTGATCGCCCCGAGGCCGCAGCCGCCCGCGGTCAGCGCGAACGGCGCCACCGATCCCGTCAACAAGGGCAGCGGCAAGAACGGCTCGTCGGCCCGCCGGGCGTGCCACACGAAGGTCACCGCGAGCGCGACGGCACCGCCCACCATCGCCAGCACCGTCGGCGAAAGCCAAGCATAGCGCGTCCCGCCCCAGGTCAGCACCAGCATGAAGACCACGGCGGACGCCATCAGCAAGAGGCCGCCGAGCCAGTCGACCTTGCGCTTGCGGTGGAACACCGGGATCTTCTTCATCTTCGGCAGCAGCAATGCGAGTGCTGCGGCCGCAAGCGGCAGGTTGATCCAGAAGATCATCGACCAGTGCAGATGCTCGGCGAACACGCCGCCGATGACCGGGCCGAGGATGCCGCCGACCATCCAGACGCTCGAGAAATAGGCCTGGTACTGCCCGCGCTCGCGCGGGCTCACCACGTCGGAGATCACGGTCTGCACCACCGGCATGATGCCGCCGCCGCCGAGGCCCTGAAGCCCGCGTGCCAGGATCAGCATCGGCATGTTCGGCGCGATCGCGCACAGCACCGAGCCTGCGACGAACAGGCTGAGCGAGATGATGATCATGACGCGGCGGCCGTAGATGTCGCTGAGCGTGCCGAACACCGGCGCAACCGCAGTCGAGGCGAGCAGATAGGCGGTGATCACCCAGGACAGATTGGAGACGTCCTGGAACTGGCGTCCGATGGTCGGCAGCGCCGTCGCCACGATGGTCTGGTCGAGCGCGGCCAGGAACATCGTCAGCATCAGGCTGATGACGATGGTGCGGACCTCGTCGGAGCTCAGCGGCACCGGCGGGGCGATCGAGGGCGCGTCGTCGACGCTGATGACCTCGCTCGGCAGGCGGGACAGCTCTTCGGCAATATCGTCGGGCAAGGCCTGGATGTCGGCAGAATCGCTCTGCCGGTCGAACTTGTTCATCTCGATCGGGCGCCGTGACGCGGTGCAACACCGCGAAGGATTCGTACTATGCAGCCCAATGTAGAGGGGAAATTTCTTCCCAGGCAGGCACCGCGACGCATGGGTGCATCCCGTCGACGCATCCTCGCGGCTCCGTGATCGACAGGCGGAGCGGCGCCGTATTGAGGTACTACTTGGAGTCTGAGCGCCCCCAGCCCGCTAAAGCTCGATCGGCTCCAGCAAGTTGATCAGATGCGGTTTGCCGGGATCAACGATGACCACTTTCTTGCCGAACTTGGGATTGCTCCGGAACAGAGCGCCGAGGCTGTGCTTTTCCGGCGACCAATTTTCTCGAACCGGCTTCTTGGTTGCCGGATTCTTCTTCTTGCGCGCCTTCTCCTTCGCCTGCTCCGTTTCCCAGTCGGCTTGGCGCTCGATATCTATCTCGTCAATCGGGTAGGTCAGGTGGATCGTGTATTCGGCGTCGACGCCCCGTGCTTTCAGCAGCATTTCCAAGGTCGCTCGTTCCGGGTTACCGTGCTCGCCATCGCCTGAAAAGACGTAGTGATCGGCAGGCACACGTTCGAAGAAGATCGTCTCCATATTGTTGTCGCTGCCGTGGTGAGGAACTTTCAGGACGTGGACATGCCGTTTCCAGTTCTCCTTCTTCTTGTCCGCGTCCAAGAGCCCCGCCAGCTCCATTCCTTCCAAAATCTTGTCCCCGCGCGCGTCGCCGGTCAGCAGCATGCTCTTGCCGCCCATTTCAGCCAGAACGACGATGCTGGAGAGATTGGGCACCGACTTGTCGACGAATGCCGCCAGCATTGCTTCCGGGTTTTTCTTCCCCTGCTTTTGCTCCCTCAGCCATTTGTCATGGGCCTCCTGAAGGGCCAGCAATTCCGGCTGCATCGGTCCGGCCACGGTCATCTTGAGACCGCCATCCAACGTCACCGCTTCCGTATCCCTCGTCGCGAGGATCAGCTCGCCGTCGAATTTGTGGTTCAGTTTCCATTGCCGACGCGCTGGCGAGCGCCGTTGCAACACTTCGCGATCATCACGCAATTGACGGCCTTGCGAAATGCCTGCGAGAACATCCACCGTCTGATGCACCTCTTCCTCGTCAGATTCTTCGTCGGGCTCGATTGCGTCAAAATCCGGCCTGCGCGCAGTGCCTGCCTCGAATGACGCCGGCCCAAATCCGGACAACAGTTCTTCAGGCGCAGTCGTAAGCAGATCGTCAAAGCTGTTGTGCCACAGGCTGGCGACCTTGAGACGGAGATCGGGACTGTTGCCCAGCTGATCCGCCGTTAGTTCGAGAATGCCCCTGATGTGATCGTCGTCGATATGACTGATCATCACAACGTCTATCGGCAAGGGATCATTCGGCTCCAATTCGCGCGAACGGTGAATCTGCGCGATTCTCGGCGCCAGATGTGGCTTATAGACCTTGGCAGGTCCTCCATCGATCAGCATCAGATGCGGATCGTCAGCTGTTCCGAAATGAAGGATCAGGCAATCGCCTTTGCGGGCACGCAAGACGTCAAGGCTAAAATGCATCGCATTCCTCCTCAGATCGATTGAAGAGCCCGCAACACGTCGAGCATGCCGTGCCCCTGAAAGCTGCGCTCGCGGCCAAGATCCGTCGCGCTCTCGCACAGGATGCGTTTGACCCGACGCGGCTGCCCGATCAGCTCTTCGTATCGGGCGAGCAGCATCGCCGCGGCTCCACTGACCATGGGAGCCGCCATGCTGGTGCCCGATTCCGGAGCCCAATCATCATTCGGAACGGTCGATAGAATTCGCTCACCGGGCGCGACGAGATCCGGCTTCGCGCGGCCATCGCCAGTTGGACCGCGGCTCGAGAAGAAGCTGATTCCGTATGTATGCGGCCAATTCCCGTGGGTCGATCCAACCGTGATGACGCCCTCGGCGTTTCCTGGATCGGTGATACTGAAGGCGGCGTAATTTTCGAACGGACCGTCCTTCGTTTCGAATTTCTGAAAGCCGCGATTGCCCGCTGCGGCCACGACCACCACTCCGCTTTCGACCAAACGCTCGCATTCGTTGCAAATCGGCGTCCGCCCACATGCAAAATTGCGCACGTTATGGGGAATTGAGAGGCTGAGATTCGCGCCGTGAATCATGATGTAGTTGTGCCGCTCGTTGACGTAACGGATGTACTGCATGGCAGCGATAACGGCGAACTCGGTCTCCTCCAGGCTCGCACCCAGCACGCGGAAATCGTAGAGTCCGATGTCCGGGCACATGCCGCCAGCGTATTTGCCGTCCTTCTGGTCCGCTCCGATGATTCCGGCAACGTGGGTCCCGTGCGAACTGGGCAGCTTTTCAGACTTGTCGTTTGGATCCGGCCTCTTGACCGTGATTAGCCTTTCGACGGTCGCCCAGTTGATGGGGCGCTCCTTCTCGAAGTCTTCGGCAATCTTCTCTAGATTGACGTCCACCTCGGCTTCAGCGAGCCCGGACGTTCGGATCAGCTTTTCGCGGGTTTGAGCATCGACGTCACCCGTCTCACTGCTAACGATCTCGCGAATATTCGTGAAGTCGAAGATTTTCCTGACACGCGACGTCGGCTTCTCGCCGGACGTCATGAACGCGTCGTGATTGTTTTGAATACCGGAATCAAGGACTGCCCAAACGATGTTCTTGCACTGGACGTTGAACAGCGACCTCGCAGCGTCGGCCTTGACCGCTGGCACCGACCGATCGAGCGCGGGAACGGCCGATCGGTTGAGCGATACCTGGAAAATACAAGTTGGTCTCTCTTCCGCCGGCTCGCTCCTGGTATCGACGCCGTCGTTCTGCTGCCGAGCATTCTCGTCCGCTTTGACTACTTCATAAAGTGCGAACATGCCGGAGAGAATCTCGTCAGCATAGTCCCGGTATCGTTCCAATGCCTGCTCAAAGGTCAGTGGCTCCAGTGGTTCGTCCCAACCGACGGGACGTTCCAGCTTGCAAATCCAGTAGATCAATCCGGCGAGCGCGATATACCTTTGGAGCGACGTGGCATTGTCCAATGTGCGTTCGCGCAGCGCGTTGGATCTCTTCGGCCCTTGCTGGAGCAGCTTTTTGATCGTCCCCTGATTATCGCCGGCATCCACGCCTTCGATCCTTTCGGCCACCTTCGGCTCGCGCCACCATTGTGTCCGCGGCACCAGGATGCGCAGCACTTGGTCGAAATAGAGCCGCGCACCGACGAGCCCCTGCAAATAGGCGACCTTGGCCTTTGTTGGAGGCCGGCCAGGCGGCGCAGATTCGACCGGCACTTTCAGCGCGCCTGCGATGGTACGGGCCACGCTCACCGCGGTCGCATTCTTGTGCGGCGTAATCAGAACGTCCTGGGCGATGCCCGGATCGAGAGCGTAAGCCGCCCAGACATCGCCGAGCAGCGGCGAGTCCTGCAGCACGCGCCTGTCGTCGCGGGGACCCAGGAGGATATGTTCGACCACTTCGGGCGGAACGGAGAACTGCTTGGGTCTTCCGTCGGCCGAGACCGGCCAAGTCGGCCCGCGGCTCTTGGGTGTGCCGCTTTGCGGTTTTGCACGCCGCTTACGCCCCTTGTCGTCCGCCATTGTCGTCTTCCTCAGACACCAGACTCCGGATAGGGAAAGGTGGGCGGCGGCCCGACCGCCGCGAGATGCTTGCGCAGGGCTGCATCACACACGGCGTAGCCCCAGTTGATCAGTCTTTCCTGCGTCGTCGCGTCCAACCGCTTCAGACGTGTCGGCACTTCCGCAAGTTGCAATGTACGCTCGAAAGGACACGGCAGAGCATCGGCCAGCCCGTAATTCGCGATGTCGGTGCGGATGCCCCAATAGGCGCCCTTGCGCGTTCCCGATTTGAAGGAGTCGATGACCTGGCGCTTGCGCAGCGAACGCACCTGATTGTCGATCAGATTGAGGATCCGGTAGGAATGCCGCGGCCAGTCCGTCTCCGGCTCCTCCTCAGCCTCGATCTTGCCGCCGGCGTCGCTGACCAGAACGGTCTGGTGGCGCTTCCATGCGGTCTCGAGGCCGAGATTGTCGTAGGCGCCGCCATCGCTGAGAACGACGCGCGTTGTAAATGGAGGCCGCTGCAGGTCGAGCCCGGTACCGGGCACGAAATCGCTGTCCTTGAGGCGCAATTCGAAGGGAGAGAGGACCGGAGGAAAAGCGGAGGACGCCGCCACGGCTTGCGCCAGCAGAATTTCTGGATTCTTCACCTCGCCGACGCGGTAGTCGCGCATATAGGGCTTCATGAAGCGCCAGAGCGCGCCTGACTGCACGTTCGTCGCATTGATCACGAAGCGCGGCTCGTCAGGCATATCCTGCAGAGTCTTGCCGCGAAACAGGTGATCGTCATACGACTCGGCAATCCGGTCGCCGATGCTGCCTGGTAACAGCGCGCCCAGGATGACCGACTCGGCATCGATTGTGATGCCGGCGAAGGCGCGCAACGGCGCGACGAATTTCGGAATGAAATCGCTGTCGACGCTGTCGGGTGTGAAGCTGAGGCCCGGCCACGCCAGCGCCAACATGCCGGCAGTGATCGACCCGCCGGAAACGCTCGATATGCGCCTGACGTTCTTCAGCAGTCCTGTTTCATATAGGCGCCACAGGACGCCGACATGAAACACCATCGCGCGATATCCTCCGCCGGAAAGGCAGAGCGCAGTGGTTGGTTCCAGCGGCTTGTTCTCGTCGTCGGTCGGTATCGGGTGAACCGGATCGGAAATCATGGGGCCCCCAAAAATCCTAGGGTACCTTCAGCAATTCAAAACAACCTGAATATAGCCATAGCAGAATCTACAACCAGCTTAGCACCTCAACCCCTGAATGTGAAGCGCATCTGCATGCGACCGCTGCGCACAGCTGTTCAAGGTCGCTTCTTCAGGCGCGCCCGCTTCGGCAAGGTCGCCGGCCATTGCACGACGTGGTCCTCGAGCTCCTCGTCCGGGACCTCCTCCTCGCTGCCCTCCACGCGGCCGCGCACGGAGACGCCGGCTTCGTGCACGGTGTTGGGGTCACCCGAAACCAGCGGATGCCACCAATAGAGGTCGCGCCCTTCGGCGACGAGCTTGTAGCCGCAGCTCGGCGGCAGCCAGTTCAGGGTGCGGACATTGGCCGGGGTCAGGCGGACGCAGTCCGGAACCTTGTCGGAACGATTCGGATAGTCCTTGCAGGCGCAGCTCGTCCCGTCGAGCAGCTTGCAGCCGATATGGGTGAAGTAGATCTGCCCGGTATCCTCGTCTTCGAGCTTGTTCAGGCAGCAGCGGCCGCAGCCGTCGCACAGGCTTTCCCACTCGCGCTCCGACATCTGTTCCAACGTCTTGGTTTTCCAGAAGAATCCTTCCTGGCCTTGAGATCGTTTGGGAGCTGCGGTCATGCGCCTCAACAACAGTTCGAAAGAGCTACGGCAACGCCATCTAGGGCGCGCGGCGGCAATGGTGCAAGCGAGGCCCCTTTGAGGCCCGTAATGAACCGGGGGTCAATTAGGCCTGTTGTTCAAAATAGCGAGCGTGGCCATTGGTTTATGAGCCCCGCTCGGCTAGAAGGAACAGCAAGTCCCTCGGATGCTGGCCGGGCGCCTTGGGTTTGCCGCAACATACCCGCAAGACGTCTCGATGCCGCCCCGGCCGGGTGCTTGAACGCTTTCGAAGCAAGCCGCAAGGGTTCTAGGTGCGCCAGATCATACCACCGCATTGGAAGCAGAGGATCCGGAATTTCTTCCTGGATCTCGATGCGCGCATCGACTCCTCGCTGTTCTCCTCGGCCAAGGGCATCCGCGAGCTCTACGAGCGCTACTCGACCTTCATGGACCGCTTCTATGTCGGGCGGTGGAAGCGCTGGGTGTTCATCGAGCCATTCTCGGAGGCCGCAACCCTCGGGCTTGGCGGCCTCGTCGTGATGCTCGCCCTCGCCATTCCGGCCTTCCGCGAGACCGCGGACGAGGACTGGCTGAAGAAGTCCGACCTCGCGGTGAGCTTCCTCGACCGCTACGGCAACCCGATCGGCAGCCGCGGCATCAAGCACAACGACTCCATTCCGCTGGAAGACTTTCCGGACGTGCTGATCAAGGCGACGCTGGCGACCGAGGACCGCCGCTTCTACGAGCATTTCGGCATCGACATCGCCGGCACCGCGCGCGCGCTCGTCACCAACGCGCAAGCCGGCGGCGTGCGCCAGGGCGGCTCCTCGATCACCCAGCAGCTCGCCAAGAACCTGTTCCTGAGCAACGAGCGCACCATCGAGCGCAAGGTCAACGAGGCCTTCCTCGCGATCTGGCTGGAATGGCGCCTGACCAAGAACGAGATCCTCAAGCTCTATCTCGACCGCGCCTATATGGGCGGCGGCACCTTCGGCGTCGACGGCGCGGCGCATTTCTACTTCAACAAGTCCGCGCGCGACGTGACGCTGGCGGAAGCGGCGATGCTCGCCGGCCTGTTCAAGGCGCCGACCAAGTACGCCCCGCACATCAACCTGCCCGCCGCCCGCGCGCGCGCCAACGTCGTGCTGGACAACCTCGTCGATGCCGGCTTCATGACCGAGGGCCAGGTGTTCGGCGCCCGCCGCAACCCCGCCTTCGCGGTCGACCGCCGCGACGAGGCCTCGCCGAACTATTATCTCGACTACGCCTTCGACGAGATGCGCAAGCTGGTCGATACCTTCCCGAAGTCCTACACCGAGCGCGTCTTCGTGGTGCGCACCGCCATCGATGCCAACGTGCAGAAGGCGGCCGAAGACGCTGTCGAGAACCAGCTGCGCCAGTTCGGCCGCGACTATCACGCGACGCAGGCCGCGACCGTCGTCGCCGATCTCGACGGCGGCATCCGCGCCATGGTCGGCGGCCGCGACTACGGCGCCAGCCAGTTCAACCGCGCCACCGACGCCTATCGCCAGCCCGGCTCCTCGTTCAAGCCCTACGTCTACACCACCGCGCTGCTGAACGGCTACACGCCCAACTCGATCGTGGTCGACGGCCCGGTCTGCATCGGCAATTGGTGCCCGCAGAATTATGGCCATTCCTATTCCGGCTCGGTGACGCTGACGCAGGCGATCACCCGTTCGATCAACGTCGTGCCGGTGAAGCTGTCGATCGAGATCGGCCGGAAGAACGAGCCCAAGACGCAGAACCCCGCCAAGGTCGGCCGCGCCAAGATCGTCGAGGTCGCGCGCCGCTTCGGCATCAAGGCGCCGCTGCCCGACACGCCGTCGCTGCCGATCGGCTCGGACGAGGTCAACGTGCTCGAGCACGCGGTCGCATACGCGACCTTCCCCAATCGCGGCAAGGCGGTGACGCCGCATGCGGTGCTGGAAGTGCGCACCGGCGCGGGCGACCTGGTCTGGCGCTGGGACCGCGACGGCCCGAAGCCGCGGCAGGCGATCCCGGCTTCCGTCGCCGCCGACATGTCCGGCATGATGAGCCACGTCGTCAGCGAAGGCACCGCACGGCGCGCCGCGCTGGACGGCATTCCGACCGCGGGCAAGACCGGCACGACCAATGCCTATCGCGACGCCTGGTTCGTCGGCTTCACCGGCAATTTCACCTGCGCGGTGTGGTACGGCAACGACGATTACTCGCCGACCAACCGCATGACCGGCGGCTCGCTGCCGGCGCAGACCTGGCACGACATCATGCTCGTGGCGCATCAGGGCGTGGAGGTCCGGGAGATTCCCGGCATCGGCATGGGCCAGAAGCTGCCGCCGCAGCATGTGAGCAACGCGCAGGCCAACGCGGCGCCGAAGGTGCTGGAGACCAAGCCCGGTCCGCCGCCGGTGCTGACCAAGCGCGGCGCGGACATCCTGGTGCGGGTCGAGAAGCTGCTGGATGATGCGGCCAAGGCCGCGAACAAATCGACGGCGAATGACAGCAAGCCGGCCAGGCCGTCCTCGTCGACGAGCGCGCTCGCCTTCCCGCAGAACTATGCGGAAGACAACGCCAACACCTCTGCCCCGCGCAAGAACTGATCGAAAGCAAGTGCGGCTGATCCTGACCACATTGACGGCGCTTCTTCTCGCGACGGTCGTCGGCGTCGGCGCGACGTGGATGACCACGACGCGCGGCACCGAGATCGGCGCGCTGACCATCGGCCCCTGGACGGCACGGCCGCGCACCGGCACCGCCGACGTCGATCCCTATTCGCGCGCCACCATCGTCCGCAACGGCGAGCTGCCGATCGGCACCGGCGACGGTGTCGCCTTCACCGCCACCACCGACGACAGGAAGAAGGCGCTCGACGGCCGCTGCGACGTGGTCGTCTCCGGCGTGACGCCGCCGGCGCGGTTCTGGACGCTGACGCTCTACGACCGCAAGGGCCATCTCGTCGCCAATTCGCTGCAGCGCTACGGCTTCACCAGCCAGGAGATCGTGCGCTCCTCCGACGGCTCGTTCGAGATCCGGATCGCCTCGCGCTCGCGCGCCGGCAATTGGCTGCCGACCGGCGGCATCGAGCGCTACGCCTTGATGCTGCGTCTCTACGACACGCCGGTCGGCGTTGGAACGCGCACCCAGCGCGATGCGCCGATGCCGAGCATCACTACGGTGGGCTGCTCATGATCCGGCTCGTCTTCACCGTCGTCGCCGGCGTGGTGCTGGGCCTCGTGGTCCATCTCGTCAGCGTGCTGGCGCTGCCGCGGATTGCCACGCAGGATGCCTATTCGCGGCTGACGCCGATGACCAGGGTGAACGCCGTCACCCAGCTTCCGCTCGCCGATCCCAACAATTCGCCGATGCCGTTCATGGATCCGGCCTTCGCGCTGGCGATCTGTCGTTATGATCTGTCTGGCGGGCCGATCAAGCTCACCGTGCCGGTGAGCCAGGCCTACACCTCGGTGTCGTTCTACACCCGCAACGAGATCGCCTATTACGCCATCAACGACCGCTCCGCGGGCCGCAAGGTGATCGAGCTCGACCTGATGACGGAAGCGCAGCATAGCGAGCTGCCGGAGGACGAAGAGGTCACCGCGGCCGACCGCCTGATCATCGATTCCCCGACCACGACCGGCCTGATCCTGATGAAGGCGCTCGCGCCCGAGCCCGGCTTGATGCAGCAGGCGCAAGGCTCGCTCCAGGCTGCGACCTGCGCCCCGCAGACCGAGCCGCCGGCCAAGGCCGAGGCACCGCGCAGCCGGCGGTGAGCGCGGCCGCCAACAAAAAGTGCGAAAACAACCCCATGCACAGTAGCGGGGCGTTGAAATCATTACGCTCTTCCGCCGACCGCAACGATACCGCCGGGGACGCGTGCGTACCTTTGACTCGTCGGGCAAAACAGGGGCATACTGGCATCATCGAGAGTTGATCACACCCGCACGGAGCCGTCCGTCGCGGGTGTTGTCTTTGGCGCATCTTTCCGTGTCCATGCGAAACAATCCTGCCGCGTTCGGCTCGGGCACAATCATCGGCACTCTGGGCGGCTTGATCGGTCTCGGCGGTGCAGAATTTCGGCTGCCCCTGCTCATCAGCCTGTTCGGATTTCGCGGCCTCGAGGCCGTGATTCTGAACAAGGCGACGAGCCTGATCGTGGTGGCGAGCGCACTGCCGTTTCGCGCACGCGCCGTTCCGTTCGCGGAGATACATGCCCATTGGCCGATCATCCTGAACCTGCTGGCGGGCAGCCTCGTCGGCGCCTATGCGGGGGCATCCTGGGCGACGCGTCTGGAGTCCGGGACGCTGTACAGGATCATTGCCGTCCTGCTGCTCCTGATCGCCGGCATGCTTCTGTTCGCACATGGCAACGAGGCGGCAACCCCACCGGCGCTGACAGGCGTGAGCCTGATCGTCGCGGGCATAGCAGCGGGCTTTGCGATCGGGATCGTGGCATCGTTGCTCGGCGTTGCCGGAGGGGAATTCCTGATCCCCACCCTGATCTTGTTGTTCGGCGCGGACGTGAAGCTCGCGGGCAGCCTCTCGCTCGCGGTGAGCCTGCCGACCATGCTGGTGGGATTTGCGCGCTATAGTCGCGACCAGAGCTTTTCGGTGCTCCGCGCGAATTGGCAGTTCATGCTTGCAATGGCCATCGGGTCGGTCGTCGGGACATTCATAGGCGGCCTGCTTCTCGGCGTCGTCCCGAATTCGATTCTTCTGCCGGGATTGGCCGTGATCCTGGTCATTTCGGCGGTGAGAATCTGGCGGCATGAGTAGGCTGGTTCGAAACAATGCCGCAACCGGCGATGCGCCCTCGATCGGTTCGCAGATCGAGACGGATCGCTAGAGCATGATCCGGAAAAGTGTGAAGCGGTTTTCCGAAAAGATCATGCTTCAAAACAATAACCTAATGCGCGATGACGATTCATCCTAATCGCATCGCGCTTTAATGGATGATCTGGCCGAGGAAATCCCTCGCCCGCTCCGTCCTCGGCGCGCGGAAGAAGGTTTCGGGATCGGCTTCCTCGACGATCGAGCCGCGATCCATGAACACCACCCGGTCCGCGATCTCGCGGGCAAAGCCCATCTCGTGCGTGACGCAGACCATGGTCATGCCGTCTTTCGCGAGCTCCACCATGGTGTCGAGCACCTCCTTGACCATCTCCGGGTCGAGCGCCGAGGTCGGCTCGTCGAACAGCATGATCTTCGGCTGCATGCACAGCGCCCGCGCGATGGCGACGCGCTGCTGCTGGCCGCCGGAGAGCTGCCCCGGATATTTGTTCGCCTGGTCGTGGATGCGCACCTTGCGGAGCAGACCGATCGCGCGCTCATGCGCATCAGTGCGGGACAGGCCCCGCACCTTCATCGGCGCCAGCATGCAATTCTCGACGACCGAGAGGTGCGGAAACAGGTTGAAGCTCTGGAACACCATGCCGACCTCGCGACGAACGCCGTTGACGTCGGTCATCCGGTCCGACAGCTCGATGCCGTCGACGACGATGCGCCCCGCATCGTGCTTTTCGATGTGGTTGATGCAGCGGATCAAGGTCGACTTGCCCGAGCCGGAGGGGCCGCACAGCACGATCTTCTCGCCGACCGCGACCGTGAGATTGACGTCGTTCAGGGCCGTGAAATGGCCGAACCGCTTCACCAAATTTTCAACGGTGACGATGGACGCCCGATTCCCCTCAGCGAACTCAAGCATTTTTCCTCTCCAAAGACTGGGATGACCGTGCGCAGCGCTAGCGGCGTAGTCCCGCGATCGCATATCGCTTGCGCAAGGACGCTACGCATTGCGATGCCGCCGAACTGATCGCGAGGTAGACCACCGCAATCACCAGATACATCTCGACCAGACGGCCATTGAGCTGCGCCAGCTTCGAGGCTGCGCCAAGCAGATCGGTGAGCGAGAGCACGTAGACCAGCGAGGTATCCTGGAACAGGATGATGGTCTGGCTCAGGATGATCGGGCTGGCGACGCGAAGCACCTGCGGCAGGATCACGGCGCGATAGGTATCGAAGGTCGACAATGCGAGGGCCTGACAGGCCTCGAACTGACCCCGGTTCACGGCGCGCAATCCGACGCGGATGATCTCCGAGTAATAGGCCGCCTCGAAAAGGCCGAAGGTGATGAAGGCGGTCCAGGTGGCGCCGATCGGGACCGGTCGCCCGCTTCCGCCGAGATGACCGAGCACGATCGGCACCAGGAAGAAGAACCAGAACAGGACCAGGATCAGCGGGATCGAGCGCATCAGGGCGACATAGCCGCGCACGAGCTTGCCGAGCACGGGCACTTCGAAGTGCTGCACGAGGGCCAGGCAGGTGCCGAGGACCAGGCCGACCACGAAGCAACGGCGGTCAGCGCCAGGGAAAACAGCAGGCCCGACCAGAGGTAAGGCCACGCCTGAAGCACAACGGAGAAATCGAGGCTGGTCACTTCACGACCTCCATCGCGTCAGGCAGGGAATCAAGCGGTTGGATGGCGTGCGTCGCGCCCGGCTTGACTGCATCGTCCGCAGGGCTCGTCCCCGGAATGCGCACGGCCCTGTCGATCAACGCCATCCCCTGATAGGCGATGAGCGCCAGCGCGAGGTAGACAAGCGTCGCGGCGCCGAAAGCGGTGAAGGTCTGGAATGTCGCTTCGCTGATCTGGCGGGCCTGCGCCGTCAGCTCCATCAGCCCGATCGTGAGCGCGACCGAGGTGTTCTTGTAGATGCCCATCACCTCGCTGGTCAGGCTCGGAATGATCAGGCGCAGCGCCTGCGGCACGATGACGTAGCGATAGGTCGGATACCCGCTGAGCCCGAGCGCGCTTGCCGCTTCGACCTGACCTTTCGGCAGGGCCTCGATCCCGGCACGCACCTGTTCGGCGATCCGGGCGGCGGTGTAGAGACCGAGGCACACCAGTGCCGGAAAGAACGATCCCCAGGGTGGCGGAATCTGCTTGATGGCGTTCCCGAGCGAGGCGGGAAGAATCTCCGGCAGGACGAAGTACCAGAGAAACATCTGCACCAGCACGGGGATGTTGCGGAAGATCTCCACATAGAGGCGGGCAAGTGCCGCGACGGCTCGGTTCTGCACAGTGCGGCCGATGCCGACGACGATCCCGACCGCGAAGGCAATCCACCAGCCGAAGAACGCCAGCGCGAGGGTCCAGCCGAGGCCCGACACGAGCCAGTCGATATAGCGCTGGCCGTCTGCGGTCTGTTCAAGAAGCACTGCAAACATGGCGAACCTCAGGGCTCGGTTTGCGGGACACTCTCCGCCGACGTCGCAATTAGTCCACCGCGTCGCTGGGACGCGCGATCCGTTCCGTGAGCTCGACCGTCAGCGGAAACGCCAGGTTCTCGTTCTTGGGCGGAATTGGCCTGGTGAACCATTTGGCGTAGGTCTTTTCGAACTGGCCCGATGCCATCTGCTTCGACAGAACGTCGTCGACCAGCGCCTTGAAGCCGGTATCGCCCTTCGTGAACATCAGGCCATAATAGATCTTGGCGTAACCCTCGGGGAGAAATATCAGCGCATCCGGCTTCGGAGCTGCGGCCTTGAGGCCGGCGAGCAGAATGTCGTCCTCCATGAACGCGGCCGCGCGGCCGGTGTTCAGCATCAGGAAGGATTCGGCATGGTCCTTTGCCTGGACGATGTTGAAGCCGAGCTGCTCCTTCGCATTCACGCCTTGCGCGAAGCCGACGGCATTCGAGCCCTGGGTGACGACGATGGTTTTGCCCTTGAGATCGCCGGCCGTCTTCAGGCCGCTATCCGCTTTGACCAGCCAGCGCGGCTGACTGACGAAGGTGGCGACGGAAAACGAGACCTGCTCCTGCCGCTTCCTGTCGTTGGCCGTGCCGCCGCACTCGATGTCGACGGTGCCGCTCTGGATCAGCGGGATGCGATTGGACGAGTTCACCGGAACGTAATTGACTTTGAGATTGGGTAAGGCGGTCTCCGCCTTGATGCGCTCGACGATGGCCGCGCAGAGGTCGAGCGAGAACCCGATCGGCTTCTGGTCGGGACCGAGATAGGAGAACGGGATCGAGGCCTCGCGATGACCGATGGTGATGGCGCCGTTCGACTTGATCCTGGCCAGCGTGGGGCTGTCGGCGGCAGAAGCGGCGCTGCCGAGGCCGCCAATGACCGACAGAATGCTCAAGACACATGCAAACTTCGTCATGTACGTCTCCTTGCTGGACAGCCTATGCGGCTCTCGATGATGGCTTCACGCCGCGCCGCTGGATGACCTCGATCAGGCGGTCTACGTCGGCAATCGTGTTGAACATCCCGAACGACACGCGAATGCCGTCCCGCTCCGGAGACACGCGGACGTTATTCTCCTCGAAATGGCCGAGCCATTCGGCCGCGGGCAGCGCAATGACGTAGATGTGCGGCGCGCGATGCTGCCGCGCGCGAGGGCCGACCAGGCGAACGCCCAGCACATCGAGCCGGGCGATGAGATGATCGCCGAGATCGAAACAATGGTTCTGGATGTTCTCGACGCCCAGCGCTTCGATCATGTCGAGCGAGGCATCGAGGGCATGGATCGCCGGAAGATTGAAATTGCCGAGCTCGAAGCGGCGCGCGCTCGGGGCCGGATCGAGCCTGTCAGGCCGGGCGATCAGATCGGCCGGGACTTCAGCGAGGCTCGCAGCCGCAAGATAGGTCGGCTCGAGCTCAGCCCTCGACTTGTCCCAATAGAGCAGGCCCAGCCCTTGCGGCACGAGCAGCCCCTTATGGCTGCCCGAACCGATGAAGGTCGCGCGCATGGCTTTCGCATCGATTGGCACGACACCGATCGCCTGCATCACGTCGACGACGAAATGGAGCCCCTTCTCCGCGCAGAGGGCGCCGATGCTTTCGATGTCGAAACGATGGCCGGCATGGAATGTCACCTGCGAGATCGAGATCGCCCTCGTGCTCGCATCGATGTAGGGACGAAGACTGTCGGCGTTCACGATCTCCGTCATCGGCACGAATGCGACGGTCACACCCTTGCGCCGCAGATTGAGGAACGCGTAGGCGTTGTTCGGATGATCGCCGTGGATCATCAGGACCTTGTCACCGGCGCGCAGCGGCAGCGCATTCGCGGCGATGTTCATGCTTTCCGAGGTGTTCTTGGTGAAGGCGATCCCGTCGCCCGATACGCCGAGAAACCGCGCCAGCTTTTCGCGCGTCTGCTCGACGCGATCGAGCCAGACGCTCTTCGGGCCGGCGGTCTCGAGACCTTCGCTCAGAAAACGATCGATCGCCGCTTTGACGGGGCGCGCAAGCGGCGTCTGGAAGCCGGAATCGAGATAGGTGATCCGCTCGGCAGCCGGAAACTCCCTCCGCACGGCATCGAAGTCGTAATGGCCTGACATCCCGATCTCCTGAAGCACTTCCCCGGTGGCTCGCACTGCACAAATCCTGTTCACCACCGAGCAGCGCCAACGATATGGGCACGACACAAAAGTGCCTATACAAATTTTCATATTCCAGTATATTTCATTCCGAAAAATGATAATTTGTACTTCGGGTGGAGACTGGCGAAATGCAGCAGCCGAGTACCGACGGGCCATTGGACCGCGCCTTCGCGATCATTGGCTATGTCGCCAGCCAGACCAGAGCAGCCTCGGTCGCGGACATCGCCGCTGCGCTGTCCCTGCCGCTGCCGACTGCGCATCGGCTCATCGGAAATCTGGAGCAGCGCGGGCTGCTTCAGAAAGCCGTGGGAACGAAGCGGTACGTGGTCGGCAATCAAATGGTCACGCTGTCGGCCCGCGTCATCGGCGCAGCTTTCCGTACCGCCCGCCGGCACGCGGTGCTCCGCGCCGTCGCCGCCGAAATCGGCGAGCAATGCGAGATCGGCGTCGTGCGGGACAACGTCGTTGCTTACGTCGACAGCGTCCGCGTATCGCAACCTCAAGGCCTGCAATTCAATCCCGGCGAAGCGGCCCCGCTCCACTGCACGTCGACCGGCAAGATCTACATGAGCCGGCTGCCGGAACGCGCGCGCGAGAAGCTGTGCCACGCGCTCACGCTGACGCGATACACCGAAACCACGATCGTGGACGTCGAGCACCTGATGAAGGTGCTCGATGAGACCCGCAAGCGCGGCTGGGCCAAGACCAATGAAGAATATGTGCGAGGCGTGGTCGGCTGTGCCGTTCCCATCCTCTCACCGGATCGCGAGCTGATCGCGTGCCTGGGTGTGTCTGTTCCCGTGGCACGGGTGAGCTTCACCGAGCTGGATCGGTTCATAGCTCCCCTGCAGAAGGCCGCTGCGCTGCTATCGGAGACGATCCTCGCGGACAATGAGGACGGCGTAAGCGAAGCCGTGTCGGCAAGCTGATGCTGCTCGAACGTCGTCCACAATCACCGAGATTGTCCTCGCCCTGCAAGCCGGATCAGGCCTTGGTCAATATCTCGGGCGGTGCGACTTCGCCCACTCGCGGGCATGTGCGATGGGCTCTTGCGGCGGCAGGATGGCGCGCAGCTTCTGTATCGCCGGCTGGCTCTCCATGGGTCCCGCCATCGACAGAAGGCCGGAAATTTCGGACCCTGCCGGCGCTGTTCCTGCAGGAGCGTCGTCAAAATTCAGGCTCTCGGCCATGGCGTTTCCTCCCATCAGCACAGCCAGCATAGGCGGCCAGGACGAGACCGGCCCGTGCCGACGCCCGCGACGCAAAGGCCAAAGCGGCGCGCATCGTCGGCTGCCCCAACACGTCAGACATTCAATCATTGAAACGCCTCACGGTGCATTTTCTGTGCCTTGGATCAGCTCTTGGTGCTGGCGGTCTTGTCGATCGCCGCGCGCAAGCCTTCAGCAAGCTTGATCGCGTCGTCATTGGCCCAGAAGTGCATGAAGAAGAGTCGCGGCTGTTCGTTCAGCATATGGCTGTGCAGCGCCGTCACCTCGATGCCATGCGTCCGCAGCGCCGCGATGACTGGATTCACCTCGTCGCTGGTCAGCACGAAATCGCCGGTGATGGCGGCCTTGCCGCCGCCGGTCGGCTGGAAATTGATGGCGGTCGCGACGCCCATTGGACCGACGGGGGTTAGCAGCATGCCGTTCTCCGTGATCGGGTCGCGCCGTTTCACATTGAACTGGTAGACGCCGCCATTGCCCTGCCCCTTGACGCCGATGATCTGATCGAGCTTTGCGGTGTCGAGATCGATAGAGGGCGGATTCCCGGCTGCGGCGACCGTCAGGGGCGTCTTGCTTTCGGCGAGCGCATCACGGATTGCCGACGCCAGCTTGATAGGGTCGCCGTGTCCGGCGACGTGCATGTAGAATGTCGCCGGGCTTGCGCGCAGCAGATGGTTGTGCACGGCGGTAATCTCGAGACCGCTCGCCATCATCTTAGCCATCACTGGATTGATCTCGGTCTCAAGCAGCACGAGGTCACCCATGACCATGGTTCCGCCATGCGCAGGCTTGAACGCCAGCCAGCCGCCAAGCGCCAGCGCCGGCTTGATCGTGACGCCATCCAACGTCACGGTGAGATCGGTGCGCGGGAAGCCGTAGCGATGGACATCGTCCGCAACGGTTGGCTTGCGGCCCAGTGCCTCATCGACCTTTTGCCAGTCGATGCCCTGCGCGTGAGCGTTCGTGATGAAGCAGGCAGCGACGCCGATCAGTGCCGAAACCGTCTTATGCATGGATCAGCTCCCTTGAGCTCTGGGTGTGTCCCTGCCCCAATCGGATAAGTGAGGCCGCTCCGGCCGTTCCGCCACACACAGCGGACTCGCCGCGGAGGCGCATGCCATGGCGGTTCGGATGCCGGCAAGCCGAGAGGGTCGTGGAATGGAGTTGCGGTGTGTGAACATGCTGCGCCCTTGGTGATCAGGACGCGATGCTTGGGCATGTCGCCTCGCGGGGAGATCGCACATCCCCGTCGCGCTGACTAAAAACCCGCAGGGCAGAACTGTCAACCGGCGCACGGCCGCGTCACGTCACGAAGAGTTCACCCTTTGAAGGAACCCGCCAGCCGCCATCTTGAAACGACGAGGCGGTTTCACATACATTGTCGGCGTGGGGACGATGCAGACTCCCCGTGAGACCCAGGTCCAAGCTCTGCGCAGCACGCAAATCCGTGGAGCTTGCGCATGGACACCGAACGTCACCCCTCTCCCCGCCAGACTATAGCCATCCTCTCGCGCGGCGACGCGGCCGCGCGGCGCGAGGCGACGGCGCAGAACAGCCGCTTCGTCCGCGTCTTCGAAGCGCTCGCCGCCGCTGGCATCGACGCCTTCCCAGTGATCTATGACGAGAGCTTTGCGGGCGCGGTCCGCGACCAATTGCTTGCAGCCGACGGCGTGCTGGTCTGGGTCGATCCGATCCACCAGGGCAAGACCCGCGCCGAGCTCGACGCCCTGCTGCGCGACGTCGCGGCGCAAGGGCCATGGGTGAGCGCGCATCCGGACATCATTCTGAAGATGGGCGTCAAGGAGGTGCTCTACCGGACACGGCATCTGGGCTGGGGCGCCGACACGCACCGCTATGACACCGCCATAAGCTTCCGCAGCCAGTTTCCGGCGCGCCTTCGTGCCAGCGGCCCGCGCGTGCTGAAGCAGAACCGCGGCAATGGCGGCCAGGGGGTCTGGAAGGTTGAGGCCCTGCCCGATACCGAAGGCATGGTTCGCGTGCTGCATGCGCAGCGCGGCAGCACGCCGGAGGACATGCCGATCGATGCGCTGCTCGCACGGTGCGAGCCCTATTTCGGTTGGGGCGGCTGCATCATCGACCAGGCGTTTCATCCGCGCCTGCCCGACGGCATGATCCGCTGCTACATGAGCGGCGCCAAAGTCGCAGGCTTCGGACACCAGAAGATCAAGGCGCTGATCCCGCCGCCGCCGGAGGGACCGGAGGCGCCTGAGGCGCAGCCCGGGCCGCGTATCATGCACGGGCCTGATGCTCCGCCATTCCAGGCGCTGCGCGGAGCGATGGAGGACGAATGGACGCCGCAGATGATGGCAACGCTCGGCATCGATGAGTCGTCATTGCCGGTGATCTGGGATGCGGACTTCCTGTACGGGCCGAAAGATGCGGCCGGCGCAGACACCTACGTGCTCTGCGAGATCAACGCGAGCTCGTGCTTTGCGATCCCCGAGGAGGCGCCGGCTGCGATCGCGCGGACGGTGAAGCAACGGCTGATGCGGACTGAACGCACAGAGGCCCGAACATAGCCTCGCCGGGCGTTTGGACAGCAGCCCTCGTTCTCCGCAGCAATGCTGCGAAGCATGTCGGTCGCTTCGATTGTAAAGAGGTGGCTGCTAGCGCAGCCAGGCCTTGATCTGTCGCTTCACTTCCGCGGTCGAGATGCCGTAGCGGTCGTGCAGCGTCGGCAGCGCGCCGGCGGCGAGAAACTCGTCCGGCAGCCCGATCTGCCGGAATGGGGGATGGACGCCGGAGCGCATCAACAGCGTCGCCACCGCTTCGCCGAGGCCGCCGATCACGGTGTGGTTCTCGGCGACGACGACGAGGCGGCCGGGCTTGCCCGCTTCGTGCAGGATCGCCGCGGTATCGAGCGGCTTGATCGTGGGCACGTGCAGGACGGCAGCGCTGACGCGGTCGTCAGACAAGGCCTGGGCCGCCTCCAGCGCGCGCATGGTCATGATGCCCGAGGAAATGATCAGGACATCGGTGCCGTCGCGCAGCAGCGCAGCCTTGCCGAGCTCGAAGCGGTAATTGTACTCGTCGAGCACCAGCGGCACTTGTCCGCGCAGCACCCGCATATAGACCGGTCCGCGATGCGCGGCGATGACCGGCACGATCTGCTCGATCTCATGCGCGTCGCAGGGATCGATCACCGTCATGTTGGGCATCGCGCGGAACAGCGCGAGGTCCTCGACCGCCTGATGGCTCGGGCCGTAGCCGGAGGTCAGGCCGGGCAACGCACAGGCGATCTTCACGTTGCGGTCTTCCTCGGCGATGGTCTGATGGATGAAGTCGTAGGCCCGGCGCGAGGCGAACACCGCGTAGGTCGTTGCGAAGGGCATAAAGCCTTCGGCCGCGAGCCCCGAGGCTGCGGCGAACAGCAGCTGCTCGGCCATGCCCATCTGGTAATAACGATCGGGGAAGGCCTGCGCGAAGATGTGCAGGTCGGTGTATTTGCCGAGATCGGCGGTCATGCCGACGACGTCCTCGCGTCCGCGGGCGAGCTCGACGAGCGCGTGCCCGAACGGAGCCGGCCGGGTGCGCTGGCCTTCCGCCGCGATCGAGGCGATCATGGCCGAGGTCGTCAGGCGCGGCTTGGCCCATGGGGTCGATCCGGCGGACTTCATGGCTGCTCTCCCGCGTTCAGGGCCGAGAGCGCGAGCTGCCATTCATGCGGCTCGACGCGGATGAAATGGTTCTTCTCGCGCTGCTCCAGAAAGGGAACGCCCTTGCCCATCAGGGTGTCGGCGACGATCATGCGCGGCTTCGGCTCGCCATGTGTCATCGCGGCATCGAAGGCGGCGACGACCGCGTCGAGATCGTTGCCGTCGACGCGCTGCACGAACCAGCCGAACGCCTCGAGCTTGTCCACCAGCGGCTCGAAGCCGAGCATCTGCTTGGAGGGACCGTCCGCCTGCTGATTGTTGACGTCGACGATCGCGATGAGGTTGTCGAGCTTGTGATGGGATGCCGACATGATGGCTTCCCATTTGGAGCCTTCGTCGAGCTCGCCGTCGGAGAACAGCGTGAAGATGCGCGCGGCCGATTTTTTCCGCTTCAGCCCGAGCGCCATGCCGACGGCGATGCCGAGGCCAAGACCGAGCGAGCCGCCGGACATCTCCATGCCCGGGGTATAGGAGGCCATGCCCGACATCGGCAGGCGGCTCTCATCGAAGCCGTAGGTTTCGAGCTCCGCCTCGGGAATGATCCCGGCCTCGATCAGCGCCGCATAGAGCGCGATCGCATAATGTCCGTTCGACAGCAGGAAGCGGTCGCGGCCTTCCCAGGCGGGATCTTCGGCGCGAAAACGCATCGCGTGGAAATAGGCCACCGCCAGCACGTCGGCGATGTCGAGCGCCTGGGCGATATAGCCCTGGCCCTGGACCTCGCCCATCAACAGGGCGTTGCGGCGGATGTAGCGGGCGCGCTGCGCCAGCGTCGGCGCGTTTTCGAGTGTCGGTGTCGCCATGTGTCTCCCCTTCCCGCTCAGTGGATCAGCATGCCGCCGTTGACGTCGATGACGGCGCCGGTGACGTAGGCCGACAGGTCCGAGGCGAGGAAGGTGTAGATGCCGGCGACATCGGCGGCTTCGCCGAGCCGGCCGAGCGGGATGCCCTCGAGGATCTTCGCCCGCATCTCGTCGGTGAACTTGCCCGCCGTGATGTCGGTGCCGATCAGGCCCGGCGTCACACAATTGACGCGGATGCCGTCGGGTCCGAATTCGCGGGCCATCGCCTTGGCCAGCCCGAGTACGCCGGCCTTGGCCGCCGAATAATGCGGGCCACCGACGATGCCGCCGCCGCGCTGGGCGGAGA
The DNA here is from genome assembly GCF_900094575.1 of Bradyrhizobium yuanmingense. GTDB lineage: Bacteria > Pseudomonadota > Alphaproteobacteria > Rhizobiales > Xanthobacteraceae > Bradyrhizobium > Bradyrhizobium yuanmingense. The sequence goes on from NZ_FMAE01000001.1 coordinate 143,290, forward strand.
CCGACGACATGCAGGCGATCGATCCGCTCTTGCGCTTTCGCATGTAGGGGATCACGGCCTGCGACAGGAACAGGATGCCCTTAAGGTTGACGTCCTGGATGCGGCCCCAATCTTCCGGCGTGATGTCGAGAAGCTTCACGGGCTGGGTCACGCCGGCATTGTTGATGAGGATGTCGATCTGGCCGAATGCCGCGGCGACCGCTTCGGCGGCCTTGATGCAGGCCTGCTTGTCGGTGACGTCCAGGGCCAGCCCGAGATGCGGCTCGCCGGTGACCGGCTCGAGGCCGCGGGCGGCAGCTTCCGCCGCCGGGCCGTCGATATCGAGAATGGCGACCCGGGCGCCTTCGGCTGCAAAGCGGCGCGCGGTCGCAAGGCCGATCCCCCGCGGCGAGGCCGCGCCGGTGATGATGGCAGTCTTGCCGCGTAGCAGCATTGGCTCCTCCCTGGCTCGCTCTTGCCGGGCGCCGCAGGGCCCGGTCTTGATCCCGTTGATTAAGCCGCTGCTGCTTCCCTCGCAAACGCGCTGTTGTCTTGCATAGGTGAATTTGGTTCACTCATCGGATGCTGCTGTCGAGTATCCCGATATCCTCCATCCGCGCCTTCGAGGCGGCCGCGCGCACCGGCTCGTTCCGGGATGCCGCGAACGAGCTTCACCTCACCCCGAGCGCGGTCAGCCACGCCATTCGCAAGCTCGAAAGCGCGATGGGCACGATCCTGTTCGAACGCAGCGCCCGGGCGATCCGCCTGACGCCGGCGGGCGCCAACCTGATGCGTCATGCTGGCGCCGCCTTCGACAATCTGCGCCGCGGCATCGAGGAGGTCGCAGGCCGCGGCCCGCAATTGCTACGGGTGCATTGCGCACCGAGCTTTGCCGCGCAGTGGCTCGCCCCGCGCCTTGCCCGCTTCATGGCCGCCGAACCCAAACTCGAGGTCCGCCTGGCGGCCAATACCGAATATGCAAGGTTCAGCAACGACGATTTCGACATCGACATCGTCTATGGCAAGCCGAGGGCCGAAGGGGTCGAGATCATTCCGCTGGGCGAGGAGACGGTGACGCCGCTCTGCACGCCCGAGCTCGCGAAGAAGATCCGCAAGCCGAAGGACCTATTCGATCAGGTGCTGATCCGCTCTGAAGTCAAGCAGGTGCAGTGGCATCAATGGTTCAGCGCAAACGGCCTCGAAGCGCCGGCCATTCACGGCATGCGCTTCGATCGCAGCTTCCTGGCGATCGCGATGGCCTCGAGCGGCCTCGGCGTGACGCTGGAATCAACCCTGCTGGCCGAACGCGAGATCGCGACCAGGCGGCTGGTCGCGCCGCTCGCCCGACGTTCGGTCGATATCCGCTATGTCGGCCACCATCTCGTGTTTCCGCGCGCAGGCCAGCAGCGCCGTCCCATCCGCGTGTTCGCCGAGTGGATCACGCGCGAGCTTGCGGCCGGCCGCTCGGCTTGAATCACCGCGGTTTCCGGGAACGGCAGCCGACGAACTGCGCAATGGCAGCAGCTGTCAGGCGACAGTAGGACGCAATCTCGAATTGGTTGCGTTGTTGAAGCCAAAAGGCTCGAGAGCTATCGATCTGAAGTCATCTTCGATCGGAGGAACGCATGAGCACAATCACGGGCGGCTGTCACTGCGGTGCAATCCGTTACGAGGTCGAAGGCGAGGCGATCGTGCACGCGCTTTGCCACTGCCGCGATTGCCGGCTACACGCCGGGGCTCCGGTCGTCGGCTGGACGATGTACCCGGACGGCGCGGTCAAGGTGACCAAGGGCGAATCGAAGGTTTACCGCTCCTCGGAACACGGGCGGCGGCACTTTTGCAGCGCGTGCGGAACCGGACTGTTCTACGTCAATGCCAGCATGCTGCCGGGGGTCATCGACATCCAGAGCGCGACCTACGACGATCCCGAGGCCGTGCCTGCCACGATGCAGATCCAGGTCGCCGAGCGCCTGCGCTGGATGGAGCATGCGCATGAATTGCCGACCTTCGAGCGCTATCCGCCGCAGCCGTAGTGGTGGCTAGGCAGAATGACCTTAGGTTGAATCGATTGCCACGGGCTCGGTGCAACCTCTCCCGCTTGCGGGAGAGGTCGGCGCGAAGCGCCGGGTGAGGGCTTTCTCCTCTTGGGGATTGTCCCATTGCGGAAGCACCCTCTCCCCAACCCTCTCCCGCGAGCGGGAGAGGGAGCGCACCTCCGTCATTGCGCGATCAGGGCTCATGTCATCGCACTCTAGCCTCGCGCAGCACTCTCAATCAATTTCCTGCGCGCCGATGAAGCGCATGAACGGCTTCTGACCGTCGGCACCGAACAGCACGACCTCGTAACGCTGCGGCTTGCCGCCTTCCATGCCCGGCGATCCGACCGGCATGCCCGGCACGGCTATTCCCTTCGCGTTTGGACGCTCCGCGAGGAGGCGTCGCACGGCCGCGGCCGGCACGTGCCCCTCGACGACATAACCGGCGACCTCTGCCGTGTGACACGCGACCAGGTTCGAGGGGACGCCGAGACGCGCCCGGATCGGCTCGAGGTCGGGAGTCTCCTCCACCTGGGCGGTAAATCCTGCGTCCCGCAGATGCTGCACCCAGCCGGCGCAGCAGCCGCAGCTCGGATCCCGGTGCACCGTGAGCGCGGCTGCGTCGGATGCTGCCGCGGCGGGCCTTGCAAAAGCTGCCGCGGCCATCAGCCCGACAAGGGACCGGCGGGTCATCAGATATGCGCGTTGCTTCATCTTCGGCTTCCTCTTCTGTCACTCCGTCGCCCTGACATATGATCGTGCGTCACGGCTCGCCTCATCCGGCCGGCTCCACGACGCGCAATCTGGCGCCGATCGGCTTGGGCATCTCAGCCGGTTGTCCTCTGTCCTCGCGCTTGGGCGGCAGGCGGAAGCCCTTCACCAATCCAAAGATCGCCGGGATCACGATCAGCGTCAGCAGCGTCGACGATATCATGCCGCCAATCATCGGCACCGCGATTCGTTGCATGATCTCCGACCCGGTTCCGGTGCTCCACATGATCGGGAGCAGGCCCGCCATGATGGCGACAACCGTCATCATCTTGGGACGGACGCGCTCGACCGCGCCCACCATGATCGCCTCGTGGAGATCCTGCCGGGTGAGGCCCCTGCCCTCGGCGCTGCACGCCGCCTTGATCTCGGCCAGGGCATGCTCGAGGTAGATCAGCATCACGACGCCGGTCTCGGCGGCGACGCCGGCGAGCGCGATGAAACCGACGGCGACGGCGACCGACATGTTGAAGCCGAGCCACCACATCATCCAGATGCCGCCGACCAGCGCGAAGGGCAGCGACAGCATCACGATCAAGGTTTCGGTCATGGCCCTGAAATTCAGGTACAGCAGCAGGAAAATGATCGTCAGCGTCACCGGCACCACGATCTTCAGGCGCGCCGCGGCGCGCTGGAGATATTCGTACTGACCGCTCCAGACCACGTAATATCCTGATGGGAATTGGATGCTGTCAGTCACGGCGCGTTGCGCATCGGCGACGTAGCTGCCGATGTCGCGATCGCGGATGTCGACGTAGACGTAGGTCGCGAGCTGGCCGTTCTCGGTCCGGATCGAGGTCGGCCCCCGCGCCGGCTCGACCTTCGCGACCTCGCCGAGCGGCACCGCGCCGCCCGCCGGCATCGGCACCAGGATATCACTGGCGATCGCTTTGGGATTGTCGCGCAGGTCGCGCGGATAGCGCATGTTCACCGTGAACCGCTGCCGCCCCTCCACCGTCGTCGTGACGGTCTGGCCGCCGAGCGCCGCCGCGATGGTGTCCTGAACATCCTGGATCAGGATGCCATAGCGGGCGAGCGCCTCGCGATCCGGGACGATCTCGAGATAGTAGCCGCCGATGCCGCGCTCGGCATAGGCCGATGAGGTGCCCGGCACCGTCTTGATCACCCGTTCGACCTGCTTCGCCAGCCGGTCGATCTCGACGAGGTCGGTGCCCATCACCTTGACGCCGACGGGGGTGCGGATGCCGGTGGACAGCATGTCGATGCGCGCCTTGATCGGCATGGTCCAGGCGTTGGAGACGCCCGGAAATTGCAGCGCCTTGTCCATTTCCGCGATCAGGCTGTCGATGGTGACGCCTTCCCGCCAAAGCTCCTTCGGCTTCAGACTGACCACCGTCTCGAACATCTCGGTCGGCGCCGGATCGGTCGCGGTCGCCGCCCGCCCCGCCTTGCCGTAGACCGATTCGACCTCCGGGAACGACTTGATGATGCGGTCCTGCGTCTGCATCAGCTCGGCCGCCTTGGTCACGGAGATGCCGGGCAGCGTCGTCGGCATGTAGAGCAGCGTGCCCTCGTTCAGCGTCGGCATGAACTCGGTGCCGAGCTGCCGCGCCGGCCAGATCGTAACGGCGACCACGACCAGCGAAGCCAGGATCACCGGCGTCTTGGCGCGCAGCACGCCCTTGATGACCGGGCGGTAGATAAAGATCAGGAAGCGGTTGATGACGTTTTTCCTCTCCGGCACGATCCTGCCGCGGACGAAGATCACCATCAGCGCCGGCACCAGCGTGACGGACAACAGGGCCGCGGCCGCCATCGCGAAGGTCTTCGTGAACGCCAGCGGGCTAAACAGCCGCCCCTCCTGCGATTCCAGCGTGAAGATCGGCATGAACGACACGGTGATGATGAGGAGGCTGAAGAACAGCGCCGGGCCGACTTCGGATGCCGCGTCGATCAGGATCTGGACACGCGACTGACCGGGCTCGGCGCGCTCAAGGTGCTTGTGCGCGTTCTCGATCATGACGATCGCGGCATCCACCATGGCGCCGATCGCGATCGCGATGCCGCCGAGGCTCATGATGTTGGATCCCAGGCCCAGCAGCTTCATGGCGCCGAACGCCATCAGTACGCCGACCGGCAGCATCAAGATCGCGACCAGCGCGCTGCGGACATGGAGCAGGAACACGATGCAGACGAGCGCGACGACGATACTCTCCTCGAACAGCGTGTGCTTGAGCGTGTCGATCGCCGAATAGATCAGGCCCGAGCGGTCGTAGACCGGGACGATCTCGACCGATTTCGGCAGGCTGCTCGCAATCTCCTTGAAACGCTTCCTGACGTTTTCGATGACGTCGAGCGCGTTGACGCCGAAGCGCTGCAGCACGATGCCGCTTGCGACCTCGCCCTCGCCGTTCAGCTCCGCAATGCCGCGCCGCTCGTCGGGTCCGAGCTCGACATTGGCGACGTCCCGCAGCAGCACCGGCGTGCCGTTGCTGGTCTTCAGGACGATGTTGCCGAGATCGTTGATGCTCTTGATGTAGCCCTTACCGCGAATGACGTATTCGAACTCCGACAGCTCGACCGTGCGGCCGCCGACGTCGGCATTGCTGGCACGGATCGCCTCCCGGATCTTCTGCATGCTGATGCCGCGGTCGCGCATGCGCTGCGGGTCGAGCACCACGTTGTACTGCTTGACGAAGCCGCCGATGCTGGCGACCTCGGCCACGCCTTCGGCCTTGGCGAGCGCGAATTTCAGATTCCAGTCCTGGATCGTGCGCGTGTCGGCGAGGTTCAATTCTTTCGACATCACGGCGTATTGATAGACCCAGCCGACGCCGGTCGCATCGGGCCCGATGGTCGGGGTGACGCCGACGGGAAGCCGAGACGTGGCGCCGTTCAGGAACTCCATCACGCGCGAGCGCGCCCAATAGATGTCGGTGCCGTCCTCGAAGATCACGTAGACGAACGAAACGCCGAAGAAGGAGAAGCCGCGCACCACCTTCGATTTCGGCACGGTCAGCATCGCCGTCGTCAAGGGATAGGTGACCTGGTCCTCGATCACCTGCGGCGCCTGGCCGGGATATTCGGTGTAGACGATGACCTGGGTGTCCGAGAGGTCGGGGATCGCATCCAGCGGCAGATGAAGCAGCGCGTAGAAGCCGGCGGCCGCCGCAAAGCCGGTGCCGAACAGCACCAGCAGCAGGTTGCGCGCCGACCAGGCGATGATGCGGGCGATCATTTGTGCTCTCCCGTCGCATGGCCGGCGTCGGAGGCTTGAGGCGCAGCCTCGGCAAAGCCTTTGAGCGCGGCCTTCAAATTGCTTTCCGCATCGATCAGGAAGTTGGCGGATGTGACCACCGCTTCGCCTTCGGCAAGGCCGTCGCGCACCTCGATAAAGCCGCCGCCGCGCCGGCCGAGCTTCACCTCCCGCGGCTCGAAGCGCCCGTCCCCCTTGTCGACGAGGACGGCCTGCCGCGTGCCGGTGTCGAGCACCGCGCTGTCCTGGATCGCCAGGACAAGCGCGCTATCGGCCGTGTCGACGTCGGCATCGACATACATGTCCGGCAGCAGCATCGCATCTAGATTGGCGAGCTCGATGCGGACGCGAACCGTCCGGGTTTCGCGGTTCACCTGCGGATAGATCACCGCGATCTTGCCGGTGAAGCTTCGGCCGGGGAAGCTGCGCGCGCGCACCGCGACAGACTGCCCGACCGCGATGTTGCCGAGATCGCGCTCGGCGACGTCGACCAGCGCCCAGACCAGCGAGGTGTCGGCGATGCGGAACAGCACGTCGCCGGGATTGGCGCGCATGCCTTCGATCGCGTTGCGCTCGAGCACGATCCCGTCGCGCGGCGCCGACCAATGGATGGTGACGGGCGCGACACGCGTTCTCTCCATCTCGGCGATCACCCGCTCGGGGACGTCGAGATTGATCAGCCGTTGCCGCGAGCCGCGGCCGTAGATCTCGACCCCGCCGACGGTCTTGGAGGTGATGGTCGCAAGATAGTCGGCCGCCGCGGAGGCGACCGCCGAGCTGTAGATCTCCATCAGCGGCTGGCCCGCCTTGACGCGGGAGCCGGTGGTGACGTCCGCGATCTTCTGCACGAAGCTCTCGGCCCGCATCGCGATCACCGAGACGCGGCGCTCGTCTAGTTGGATCGTACCGGGCGCCTTGACCAGGACCTGGACCGATCGCCGCGCCACCGGCTCGGACTTCACGCCGCTGCGCTGGATCTTGCCGGGCGACAGTTTCACCGTGCCGTCATCGGCGTCGTCGCCTTCGTAGACGGGGATATAGTTCATCCCCATCGGGTCCTTCTTCGGCACCGGCGAGGTGTCGGGCAACCCCATCGGATTGCGGTAGTAGAGGATTTTTCGCGATGAAGCCGCCTGCGGTGGCTTCGGCTCTGCCTGGGCGGCCTTGTCGTCATCGTAGACCGGCAGATAGTCCCGCCCGCGGTCGTCCTTCTTTGGCTCGGCGGACCAAAGCGGCGCGCCGGTCGGATCGCGATAGTAGAGCGGAGTCCGGTCCGCTGGCGCCGCAGCCGGGGTCACCTCGGCATGGACCGACCAGCGCCCCTCGTTCGAGAACCAGTACGCGCCAAGGGCGAGACCACTGCCGAGCGCGAGAGTCGTCAAGAGACGCAACGTCTTCATGGTTGTTTCGCGCGCTCGGAGCGCGCGTCCATGTGAATGGGAAAGAGAAGTTCGGGCGCCGTCCGACGGCGCCAGAAAGCTCACTTGGTCGCCTTGACGATGACCTTGCCGGTGACCGTCTCAGGCTCGCCCTGCACCTTCGCCGAGAGCGTGACCTGATAGCGGCCGGCCATCGGCAGGTCCGTCCTGAAGGCGTAGACGCCCGGCTCCTTGGAGGGCAGTGGCGCGACCGCCGATTCCATCTCGGCCATGCCGTCCGGAGCCATGTCGACGCGCGTCTTGAAGATGACGGCGTCGGGCACCGGCTTGCCGGTCTGCTTGTTGGTCAGGCGAACGGCGAGCGTGACGTCGTCGCCCTTCTTCATCTCGGGATTGACCGGCTCGAAAGCGTAATCGCCGGCACCCGCCAAGGCGACTGAAGCGGCGAGCGAAAGGGTGGCGGCAACAGCCGCGGTGCTGAACTTGGAAAGCATTGTCCTGTCCTCATGAATTGATCTCGACCGCGACGCATGAATGCGCACATCAGTCATCGCCGCGCGGGGCGTGCCCGCGCGCGTCTTGAGAGATCAGATTCGAGGAGGCCGGAAGGGAGGACTGCCGCCGCGCGAGTCGACGACCTGATCGGCAGGAATAGCGGTTTCCGCTGCCGCGACGGCAAGGAATTCGAACGCCAGGGGACGAATGTCTGCCAGTGCGACGGTGCCGCCGACACAGCAGAAGCCCATCCCGCATTGGTAGCCGGTGTCGGAGCCCGTTCCCTTCATGTCGGGACAACAATCGTGCACCGACATATCGTCGTCGCCGCCGACCTGCATGGCCGCCTTCATGTCACCCGACGACATCGCGACGCCGGAAGCGGACGCGCCAGCCGGCAGCATCGCCAGGGAGATGGCGATGGCGAATGCCAGGATGGTCCGAACGATCCGCATGAAACGTGCTTTTAACCTTTTGGAACCGCAACGCAGCCTCAGTAGCATAGTCTGCGGCCGAAAGCATTCTTTGATCAAAGTCAAGCATTCGTGACCAAGGCTCCGACGCCTGTTAGGCCGATCGCCCGCATCCTGCCTCGCCTATTGCGACTTCGATACCAGCTCGTCGGACCGAGCCGTCCGCGACCATAGCAAGGCGAGCGGGCCGAGCGCGATCCCGGCCGCGAGCACGATGAAGGCCAGCAACCAGCCCTCTGCACTCTGGGGGCCGCCAGCGGCATCGAGGGCAACCCCGGTTCCCCAGGCTCCGATCGCCGATAGGCCGAACCCGACGGTCGAATGCAGGGCGAGAGTCGCCCCGCGATGCTCCGAGACAGCCGCGGCCGACATCCCGGCTGTCAATGCACCGGAATCCGCTGGCACTGTCAGGCCATAGATCATCAGCAGCAGCGCCAGCACCCATGCTGGAGCCGTCGCATTCAGGCCGATGACGAGGGCAACGCAAGCCGAGGCGATCATCACCACCGTGATCGCCCGATGTCGCCCGAATTTCAGTGCGGCCTCGTTGCCGAGGATGCTGGCCGGCATGGAGATCACTGCAAAGCAGAAGCTCATCAGGACCGGGCTCAGCCATGAGGGCGCACCCTGATGCGCGACGACGTAGGTCCAGAACCCGACCAGCCAGGTGCGAATGCCGTAGAGCTCGAAGCAGTGCGCGCCGTAGCCGAAGATGTAACCGAGCGCCTTGCGGTTGGCCAAGACGGGCGCAAAGTTCAAAAGGCGTCCTGATCTTGGAGCGGGACTGCGGCTCTCGATCAAGAGACACGCGACCACCATCGCGATGGGACCGATGCCGGTCACGTAGAACGCGGTCCGCCATCCCCAGCCGTCGGCGAGGACTTGGGCGATCAGGAACGACAGGCCGACGCCCACCGAGAAGCTCGACGTGTAGAGCGTGACCGCCCGCGAGGTGTCGCCGGCGGGCAGCCGGTCCGTCAGTGCCTTGAGCCCCGGCATGTAGGCACCGGCAAAACCAAGGCCGGCGAGCGACCAGATGATGGTCCCCGACCAGAAGCCTTGCGCGAAGATGCCAAACGCGACGGTCGCAAGTCCGCTGACGACAGAGCCGCCGAGGAGCACGAGCCGTGCGTCGATGCGATCGGTCAGTGTCGTCAGCACGGGCACCGCCAGCATGTAGCCAAACGCGTAGCCGCTCGCCATCATCCCGCCTTCGGCGGCGGACAATCCCCACACCGGCATCAGATGCTGGGCCAAATTCGCGGACAACGTCACGTGCGGCAGCAGATTGCCGAGCTGGCCGATACACATCACCGCAATCAGCGGCCAGCCGCGCAAGCTACGAATGTTCCCCTCCCATCGGACAGCGACTCATGTCGTGTGATCCCCACGGAGCAGCAGAAGCGCGAAGAATGCAGAGACCGAGGCCAGCGCGCCGATCCAGAGCGCGCTGCTGCCGAGATGCTCCACCATCAGTCCCAGCGCAAGCGGCGCGAAGGCGCCCGTTGCCCTGGAAGGCAGCGAAATCATCCCGACCCGTCTACCGAACCCGACCGGCCCAAACAGCGCCAACGGCAGCGTACCACGGGCAATGGTGATGATGCCGTTGCCCGCGCCATACAGCACCGTGAAGAGCGGTGCGAGCAAAGGACCGCCCGCGACCAGCGCAAGCACCCCGATCGGATTCATGAGCATGGCGAGCCGCGCCGACAGCAGCGGATGAAACCGGCCAAGCCATCCTGCTTCCAGAAGGCGGGCGCCGACTTGCGCCGGTCCGACCAGTGCTCCCGCCAGCAACGCCTGTGCCGGCGTGGCGCCGAACGCAACCAGCATGGTGGGCAGGATGGCCGAGACTCCGGAGCTGACAAAACTCGCGGCCGCAAACATGTACGCCAGCAATATCATTGCGAAGGTTTCGCTCTGACCGCCGGATTGCTGGCTTGCGCCCGTGCTCGGTCCAGCCTCCTGATGCAACGGAGCGGCACGGGGCAGCGCAAGGTTGAGCGGCAAGGCAAGGCTGATGTGGATCACCGCCCAAAGCTGGCAGGCCGCGCGCCAGCCGTACTCCGTGGCGAGCCAAGTCGTGAGCGGCCAGCCGAGCGTGCTGGCGAAACCGGCGATCAGGGTGATGCCGGTGATCGTTCGTCGCGCATTGGCGCCGTAAATGCGCGCAAGCGTCGCGAACGCGGCTTCATAGAGGCCCATGCCCATGCCGATCCCGAGCAGGATCCAGGCTGCGATCAGCACCGCTACGTCATAGGCCACGGACAGCAGCAGCAAGCCAGCCGCGAAAACGAGGTTCGAGACGGCAAGCATGCTGCGCCCACCGAACGTATCGATGGCGTGCCCAACCCTCGGACCAAGCAGGCCGGAGATGACGAGCGCTCCCGACAGCGCGCCGAACACGTAAGTCGGCGCAAGACCGAGATCGCCCGCGATCGGCGCGGCCAGGATGGCAGGAAGATAGTAGCTTGACGCCCACGCGATGGTCTGCGCGGTGCCGAGGGCGATGACGACGGTGAGCGGGCCTGCAGTGCCTCGACTCATGAGCAGCCGCACCCCGCACCGCCCGCCTTCTTGACGGATTCATCGGCGGCACAGCAGGCCGAAGGTTCGGCCTTGGCCGGACCGCCGCAGCATCCCGCCGCGGCGGCGGACGCCACGCTGCCGCGGGTGCAGACGCCGGTCTCCGGCAGCACGAGCTCGACCCGTGCCGCGGCCTTCTTGTCGCCGGCGATGTCGGCGGCGATCGATCGGACCTGCTCGTATCCCGTCATCATCAGGAAGGTCGGCGCACGTCCGTAGGATTTCATGCCGGCGAGATAAAAGCCCGGCTCATCATGCGCCAGCTCGCGCGCGCCGTGAGGCCGCACCGTTCCGCAGCTATGCTCGTTGGGGTCGATGAGCGGCGCGAGCGCGAGGGGCGCCTCGATCGCCGGATCGAGCCGCAGCCGCAGCTCGGACAGAAACGAGAGATCGGGCCGGAAGCCGGTCGACACCACCAGCTCATCCGCAATCACATTCCGCGCGGCCGAGCCGGCGCCTGCCGAAATCCTGAGGCGGCCTTCGCGCTCCGAAATGTGAGTGACAGCGAAACCGGTCTCGACCGCAATCTTTCCGGCAGTCACCAGCGCGGCGAAGGCTGAGCCCAGCTCGCCGCGCGCGGCAAGCTTGTCGTTGCGGCCGCCGCCAAAGGCCTTTGCCGGATCGTCGCCGCGCAGCAGCCAAACGGGCCTGGTGCCGGGCGCCTCCTCGGCGAGCCGCGCGAGATCGATCAGCGTGCCTAGCGCGGAATGGCCGGCACCGAGCACGGCGACGGTCTTGCCGGCGTATCTGCTGCGAGCGGAGCCGCGCACCGCCGGCATGCCATAGGCGATGCGACCGGCGCATTCGCGTTCGCCGAGCGCCGGCAGACCGTTGCTGCCGGCGGGATTGGGCGAGAACCACGTGCCGGAGACGTCGATGACGGCATCGGCGCGCAGCACCTCATCGCCTTTGCCGTTCTGGTAGCGGATTTCGAACGGCGCCTGGTCCCGCCCCTTCGTCTTGGCCTTGTCGAAGCCGGCGCGGCTGATCGCGGTGACTCGGCTCGAGGTCCGGATCGTCTCGCGCAGCGGCGTTCGCGTTGCCAGCGGCGCAAGATAGCGCTCGATCAGTTCGCCGCCGGTCGGATAGGAGCTCGGGTCCGGCGAATTCCATCCCGTCGGCGCAAGCAGGCGCGCCGCGGCCTTGTCGACGTTGTATTCCCAGGGCGAGAAGAGCTGGACGTGCTGCCATTGCCGCACCGCATGCCCGGCCTCGGGTCCGGCTTCGAGCACGACAGGGGACATGCCGCGTTCGCGCACATGAGCGGCGGCCGCGAGGCCGACCGGCCCCGCCCCGATGATGGCTACCGTCTTGTCCATTCCAAACTCTCCATCCTTCTAGAATTATGGAATAACTGGCCAAATGAGTTAGGCTGCGGTCTGCGCAGCCTTGCATCCCGCTTCTTCCGCACAGCACTCCGCGGCCAGGAAATCGACCAGCCCGCGCATGGCATCGAAATTGGCGCGGCAGATCAGGGTCGTCGATTCCCTGATCTGACTGACCAATCCGACCGAGACCAGCGTCTTGATGTGGTGCGACAACGTCGACGCCGGAATCTTCAGCTTGTCTTGCAACCGGCCGACCGGCATGCCCGCGTGCCCGGCCCGGACCAGCGCGCGATAAATCTGCAGGCGGGTCCGATTCCCCAGGGCTTCCAGGCGTGCTGCTGCGTCGTCGATCTTCATGCGCGACATGATGCGCCCGTGCGCATCAATCGTCAAACCATATTTCTAGAATATTGGAAATTACCGCTCACTCCATGGACCGGAGGTTTCCAGATTGACTTGCCCCCTATAATTCCATAAATCTGGATATATGGAAACAGAGCAAGCCGTCCTGGCGCTCGCCGCGCTGTCTCAACCGACCCGTCTGGAGGCGTTCCGGACGCTGGTCAGGCACGAGCCTGACGGTCTTGCGGCCGGCGATCTCGCCCGCCTGTTGGAAGTCCCGCAAAACACGCTGTCGGCGCATCTGTCGATTCTGAGCCGCGCCCGCCTCGTGTCCTCCGAGCGGCACAGTCGCTCGATCGTCTACCGCGCCAATCTCGGCGAATTCCGCGACGTCGCGCTCTTCCTGCTGCGCGATTGCTGCGGCGGACGGCCGGAGGTTTGCGAGCCCGTCGTCGAGACCTTGCAATCGTGCTGCTCGCCAAAACGAAAGGAGCGAGCCGGCTGATGGACAGTTTCGATCTCCCGCGGCGCCTCGCGGCTGAAGCGCTCGGCACGGGTATTCTCGTCGCCACCGTGGTCGGCTCCGGCATCATGGCGGAAACGCTGACCAAGGACGTCGCCCTTGCGCTGCTCTGCAACACCTTGCCGACCGGCGCCATCCTGGTTGTCCTGATCACGGTGCTCGGTCCGATCTCCGGCGCCCACTTCAATCCCGCAGTGACGCTCGTCTTCACCGGCAAGCGCGAGCTGCCGGTCAACGAGGCCGCGCTTTACGTAATCGCGCAGATCGCTGGCGGCATCGCGGGAACGCTGGCGGCGCATCTGATGTTCGGCCTGCCGCTGCTCGACCTCTCGACCAAGGTCCGAACCGGAGGGCCGCAATGGTTCGCCGAAGCGGTCGCTGCGTTCGGGCTGGTCGCGACGATCCTGGCCGGCATCCGGTTTCAGCGGACGGCCATCCCCTGGCTGGTCGGCCTTTACATCACGGCCGCCTATTGGTTCACGGCTTCCACGTCGTTTGCCAACCCTGCGGCGGCCATCGCAAGGTCGCTGACGAACACGTTCACCGGCATTCGCCCCGCTGACCTGCCCGGATTCATCCTCGCGGAACTCTGCGGCGCCTTCGCGGGCATGCTGCTGATGAACTGGTTGCTCGGCCGCTCACGCGCGTCCGCCTCGGTCGCAATCACGGAGACAGTTCGATGACCGTCACGATCTATCACAATCCCGCCTGTGGCACCTCGCGCAACACGCTGGCGATGATCCGGCAGAGCGGCGTCGAGCCTGATGTCATCGAATATCTGAAGACTCCACCCTCGCGGGACAAGCTCAAGGAACTGATCGCGAGCATGGGCATTCCGGTCCGCGCGCTGCTGCGCGAGAAGGGAACGCCTTACAAGGAGCTCGGCCTGGACGACCCCAAATGGAGCGATGAGCAGCTCCTCGATGTCATGATCGCCCACCCTATCCTCATCAACCGGCCGATCGTGGTGACGCCAAAGGGCACGCGCTTGTGCCGGCCGTCGGAAGCCGTGGTCGATCTCCTGGACAATCCGGTTGGCCGGTTCGTGAAAGAGGACGGCGAGGTGGTGGAAGCGCGCTAGGCCTGAAGGCGCGCCGTGAGACAGATGCAGTCGAGCTAGCCCAGCAAGCCCTTCAACCCCGCATAGATCGAGCCGATACCGGTCGCAGCAACGCCCGCGAGCGGCCCGACGGTCTGCATGAGATCCTGTATCAAGCGGGCACGACGGCGCAGCTGTTCCTCGCCGACATGCTGCCCGAGCAGCCGCGCCACCCTGAAGGCGAACGCGTTCGGCTTGCCTCCCTGCGTCAGCACACGCGGCAGGATCTGGAAGATCACGACGCTGAGAATGTTGCCGGAGACGAAGGCGAGCAGGATGCTCGCGCCATATTCGAACACTTCACGCCATTCGATCCAGATCGTCGGAAGGATCGGAACATGGTCATGGATCCCCGTAACCGTCAGCATTGATAGGACGCTGACGGCCGCTGCCAGGAACGCCAGCACGAACGCCGTCAGGGCGGACACCCGGTGCAACGGATAGGCCACGAAGCCGAACAGCAGCGGTATGGCGATCGATGCAATCCGGAGCGGGATCGGGGACACGTTGAAGGTGATGGTCACGAGCACGTGCGCGATCACCAGCAGCAGGGCTGGAATGACCACATAGAGCACCGCATGCGTTCCGTAATAGCGCAGCGGATTGTTGTAGCGCTCGAGACGGACGTTGACGCGATCGAGATCCCGCCTGAGCTTGTCCAGCTCGGCAACGATCTCGTCGATCTCGAGGAGCGTCGGTCGCACGACGCGCAAGTCGCGCGAACAATGCTTGCACGCGATGGCTTCGTCCTTGATCGTCTCGGCGCAGAACGGACATTCCATCGCTAGCGCGACTTCCCTCGCCTCATAATGGCTTCGATCTCGCCTCTGGCCCGCTTCAGTTCATCGCGCAGATCCTCGCGCTTGCGCAAGAGATCGTCGCGCTCGGCAAGCAACGTGGCGGGAACGGCGATGTCGCGCCCGCACGAGGCGCAGACCAGCGCACCCTCGGCATTTTCCGACCGGCAGTAGAGGCACGCCACTTGCGAGTTCACCTGCGAGCTCACTTGGGCGCAACCTTCAGGGTGAAGACGGTCGTGCCCGGCCGGCCATCGCTGTCCTTGATGTCGACACGCATCGTGTACTCCCCCGGCGGCAACTCCGCATCCTGCATGTTGATGCCATCTGGCTGCACGAAGGGCCTGACCCGAGGCGTCAGGTCGACGTTCGGCGTTCGGAGGAAGATCACCTTGACCGATTCCGGATCGATCTTGGCCCCGCCATAGGACTGGAATTTCAACACCAGCCGCAGAGGAGAATTCGCGGGAGCGCCCGGCGAGACGAACTCGATTTTCGGGCCGCGCATGATGCCGCGCTGATCGACGGCGACCGCGCCTTTGGGAGGCGGCAGCTTGGCCTCCTCTTCCGTGATCAATGGCGCGGCGAGCGAGGATCCCGCGGCCAACAGACCCGCAACCACCAGAGCCAGTAGAGCATTCCGCTTCATTTTCCTTGCCCCCTTTCCCATTCGTCAACGCAAGCCGCCATCGCCGATGATCGTGTAAGGCGCCCAGAACAGCGGATGCGCATAGGCAAACTCGGTCTTGCCCTCGCTGTTGAGATAGCCGGGACCATCGACAAGAGCCATCGTCGCCTGGCGCAGCGCTTCGCTGCGCGACAGCTTGGGATCGTCGGCCTGCCGCTTGAACAGGTCCGTCACCAATTGCCGCGCCGACTGGGAGTGCACCGACCAGTTCGTCACCAGCAGGGCGCGCGTGCCGGCGTAGAAGAACGCGCGGCCCAACCCGGAGGCCGCCTCGGCCCCTGCGCCTGCGCCGGCGCCGGTATTGCAGGCCGACAGGACGACCCAGTCCGCATCGAGCTTGAGACCGAGAATCTCTTCCATCGTCAGCAGTCCGTCGCCGCCCTCGCCCGTCACCACCGGCGACGACAGAGCGAGCGCCGGCTGCGTCAGCCCATTCAGCTCGCCCGGGACGAGGCCATGGGTGGCAAAGGCCAGGATCCTGAAGCCGGAGAGATTCATCGTCTTCACCGCGCTCTCGGTCGCGCTCTTGCCGAGGAACAGCACCTTCGAGGGATCCGCCTGCAAGGCCAGCGCGATCGACTTCAACTCGTCGGCGGTGTCGGGCAAACGGGGCAACAGACCGAGTTCGGCGCTATCGACGCCGTCGAGCTTGGGACTGTTGCGCCGCTTCAGCGGCCCGCCGCGCGTGATGTTGCCGCCGGCATCGGCCAGCTGAATCTTCTCACCCGTGCCTTCCGCCTCGGCGTGCTGATCGCTGTTGAAATAGGGATCGCCGAACGCGACGAGGTCGCCGCGGCCGGGCTTGCCGGGCGGCAACTGCCGCAGCGTGCGCAGAGCCGCCGCCGACGGCACCGTCGACACGGCATGGGTTCGCGCCAGCCACGGCACGTTGCGATAACCGACGAAGAGCGGGTCTTCGTCGGCGGCCACCTCCGCCGGTGCCGTCGGCAACAAGGCGAGCGGCAGCAGGCCCAGCGCACCGTTGGTGACAACGATCAGGTTCTTGGCCGGCTTCCAGCCGCTCTCGACCGGCTTGAGCAGCAGCTCGTACAACTCATGGCCGAGCTTGAGATCGAAGGGCGGAATGTCCGAGATCATCGCCGCCTGCGGCTCGAGCGCCTCGCGCAGCTTGCGGATCTTGCTCTCGATGTCGCCGATCCTGGCCTGGACGGCGGCGAATGCCACCGGCCCCGACTTCGGCACGGCCCAGACGAAGCTGCCGTTCTGGCCGAAATAGAACGACAGCATGGCCTCGCCGTCGGTCAGCGTCGCGCGGATCTCGGCGACGCTCGGCGGCCTGGGCGAGACGAGATCGGCATAGATCGGGAATTTCTGCTTGATCTCCTGGCGCGCCTTGTCGCGCTGGCCGCGCAACGCTGCGATCGAGGCCTGTATCTGCTGCACGCCTTTCTCGTCACGTTCCGCTGCGGGAAGCGCGAGCACGTTGTTAAGCGTACCGAGCTGGGCGTTGACCTGCTTGCTCAGATCCTGCTCTTTCCGCACGAGCTCGGCGAGCGCGGGATCCTTTGCCGCCGCACGCGCACTCGAGGCAGCCAGCGCCTGCTGCACCGAGCGGCCGCGGACGGCATCGGCCAGGCTGAACGTCTCTTCGCCGACATTGGTGCCGCCTCCTTCCACCCTGCCGAGCAGCAGCAGATAGCTCTCGACGATGGTCTGCAGCCGTTGGCTGCGCGCGGCCACCACCGTCGTGTTCTCGTCGTCGGCGTTATCGTTGGCGCTCGCCATCATCACCGGAATGGCGGCCCTAAACTCGCGGATTGCATCGGCATCGCGGCGGGCGCGCATCAATCCGACCGCCAGCGTGCCGCGTGCCGAGGCGGCGTCGAAATGATTCTCCCCCACCCGTGCGATCTGCCTCTTCACGAGCTGCTCCGCGGCGGCAATGCCGGCGTCCAGCTGCCCGGAATCATAGAGGGACAGGATGCGAGAGGGATTGAGCTCGAACACCTGGCGGCGCTGCGGGTCCCAGCCGGCGACGGCCTTTTCTATCCTCGCAAACATTTCGCCCGCTTCGGCGTTCTGGCGGCGAAGCGTCAGGATGCCCGCAAGCTGCGACAGCAACTGCACCGTCGCCTGCGAATCCTCGGGCACACCCACCGTCTTGTTGATGTCGAGGGCGACACGGCCGAGCTTCTCGGCCTCTTCGTAGCGGCCCTGGTCGACCAAAATGCCCGCCAGCCCCATGACGAAGCGCGGCGTGACCGGATTGTACTTGCCGGTATCCTTTAGGCGCGACAGCAGCGCGCGGCGCGCATCCACCTCGGCCTCGGCCAGCTTGCCCTGCTTCGCCTTCATGCGCGCCTGGCTCAACACGGTGCCATCGATCGCCTGCAGCAGAAGGGTCTCGGCCGGCGCACTGTCCGACGCCATGATGGCCTTCGTGCTTGCGCGCTTGCGCAGCTCGGCGGTGCGATAGGCGGCCTCGGCGTCTGCGAACTGTCCGCGCGCCTCGAGGATCGCGGCGCGAGTGAGCTCCAGCTCGCCTTCCCAGCTCTGGCCGAACTTCGCATAGGCCGCACGCCAATTGGGATGGCCGCTGGTGCGGGCCTCCTGGATCGCGGTCTGGGTGCGGCGGAGATAGGCTTCGGCCTGTGCGAGGTCGCCCATCTGGATGAGAACGACCGCGATCCCACGGTTCGTCACGAACTGAAATCCCTTGGCGCCGGGCATGCTGGCCGATTCGCGCAAAAGTCTTTGCATGATCTCGAGCGCGCGCTTCGGATCGCCCGCGAGCGAGTGTTGCAGGGACTGGAGCTGCAACATGCGCCCCAGCAAATTCGGGCCGACTGCGCCGCGCCCGACCTCCACGGCCTTGTCGGCGTCAGCCATCGCTTCGGCGAGCCGGCCGAGCTGCGCGCGGGCATTGGCGCGATCGAAATAGAGCTGCGCGAGGTCCTGGCGGGACTCCTTGCCCGTGGGCACGGAGTCGGCCTCCGACTTCAATTCCGCGATCAACTTCTCGTTGGGCTTGTCGCCGTCGAGGATCGCCGTGATGTCGGAGATGCTGCGCGGCGGGGCGACGAAATCCTTCGGCAGTGCCGTGCCTGCCTCAAGCTTTGGCGCCGTTTCCTTGGGAAGCTCGACGGCGACATTGGCGCGGCCATTGGCGGCGTTCAGCGCCGCCATTACGCAGGCCCTGACCTGGGGCGAGGCCTTGGCGCGGCAAGCTTCGAGATTGGCGCCGCCGGCGCGCATGCAGGCCTGCACGATCGGCTTGCCGACTTTCATCCGGCAATTCTCGAGCGCTGCTTCCTTGGTCAGCGCGGCCGCGGAGCCAGTCGATCCGAGCAGAATGGCAACTGCCAACAGGCGGCCCGAGGAAATGTCCAGACGGCTCTTGCGCGGATGCGCGGCGTTTAAGCTCATCTCGAAGGACCTTTGGATAAAATGAATTCGAAGAAACGATGCGATCCTATCCGGCCGGCGCGGAAGGACAAGGGCCATCAATGCGGTTCCCGGAGAACCTCAACCAGGTGGGCGGCGGCAGGCGGCGCACTCCCGTGGAACCGGTCAGGCGGCCCGGGGAATCGGGCCGATCGGCCGCGGGGCGGCCGCGCTCAAAGGGCTGAGGACCCGTGCTTAGCCCTTCGAGACCACCGCGCGACCATAGGGCGGTTGCCCCTGGACCGGCGGATTGGCGGTCTGGGCGGCGAGCTCGCCGATCAGGCGGTCGGCATCGGCGGCCATGCCGTCGGGGGCCTGGATCACCAGGCGCTCCAGCGCCCAGCGATAGGACGAGATGCGCTGCTCCAGGCATTGCTGCACCCACTGGATGATCAGCGAGTTCTCCTGCATGCGCGCGACCGCGTCGTCCCTCTCCCTCGGCGACAGCGCGGAGACACGCGCCATGCTGGCATCGCGCTTCCTGTCGAGATCGATGACGCGGATCGCGGATGCGAAGAACGGCTCGAAGCGGGTGATGTCGTTGCGCACGTCCTCGATCAGCTGCGCATAGCGCGAGGAATGCGAGCGGTGCGGCTCGTCGATCAGGGTGCGCCCGTACATGGTGCGGTCGAACACGACCTTCTGCCGCCACGGCGAGGGCAGCGCCTTGTAGTCGCCGAACACGCTCTTCCATGCGGGGCGCGACAGCGGCGGCTCGATCATGGGATAGGCGAGATCGCGAAGCTGGCGCTCTTCGTCGGTGAGCTGGAATTGCGATGGTCTCAGGCCGACGCTGGAGGTGACCTCCGCACCGAGCCAGCGATGCATGTCGTCGCTGCGCATGCTCTCGCGGGTGCGGCCGAAGTCGCCGCCGCTACACGCCGCGAGCAACGCGCCTAGCAGCGTGAGCAGGACGGCCGATAGGACAGGCCGGATCTGGCGGATGACGTCCGGCATTGCATGAAGCCGAATGTCAGCGGCGGCGACGACGGCGCCCCGGCGCTGTGCCCTGCTCCGGTCCGCGATCGCCGCTGGTTTCGTCCGCCTCGCGCTCGATTCGAATCACGGGAAGGATCAGAACCGTTCCCATGTCCGCGCGCGGAGCGACATCCCCGGACGAGCCCACCCGGCGACCGGCCGGAAATTCGATGATGGTCCCCATGTCAGCTCTCTTCAATTGCCGCGCGACCGAACGCGCCCCAGCAACATGCATTCATTAAGATCAGCTCATGGTTAACGGGGTGTAAACGGGCCGCTTCAACCGTAGCCGCACGGACCGCGCCGCGCCGTCCCGTTGCGGCACGACAACGCCTCAAATTGCAGGGCCGGCTTCACGCCTCGTTTTCCTTAACGAGGCTTTAAACGAAGCTGCGCTAGGCTCGCCCCCAAGTATCTTTCCCGAGTTGCGTACGCCTCCATGACCAAGTCGCTGTTTCCCGGATTCGACGGGCTGATGACCCTGTCCCGTCGCGAAGGTGTCGATGTCCGTCCGACGCTGCTGCGCGTGCTGACCGACCTCTATGTCCAGACGAGCACCCACAGCGACGACGAGCAGCGGCAATTCGTCGAGCTCGCCACGCGGCTGATCGACCAGGTCGACGATGCGACGCGCGCGGCCGTCAAGGCCCGCCTCGCGGTCTATCCGCAGACGCCCGTCCCGATCCTGCAGAAGCTCGGCCTGGTCGCCACCCAGGAAGGCCGCAGGGTTCCACTGGCCCGGGAGATCCCCGCCCCGCCGCGCGCGTCTGCTCCGGCGCGCGTGCCGACCGAGGCCGAGCAACGCATGTCCGCCAACTTGGCGATGCAGCCGAAAGAGGCGGCCGAGATCCACGACATGTTCTTCCGCGCCGGCGCCTCCGAGCGCGCGCTGATCCTGCACAATCTGGCGCAGACCCCGCTGAAAGCCGCCCCCCGTATTCCGACCGTGCGCGCCAAGCGCGCGATCCAGATCCTGGAGATGGCGGCGATCGCGGGCGATATCGAAAGCTTCACCTTCGAGCTCGGCGACAGCCTGATCCTGCCCTCGCGCGTCGCAGCCCAGATCGTCGACGATGCCGGCGGCGAGGCGCTTGCCGTTGCCGCACGCGCGCTCGACATGCCGAGCCCGGTGTTCCAGCGCATTCTCTTGTTCTTCAAGCCGGAGATCGGAACGTCCGTGAACGCCGTGTACCGCCTGTCGCGGCTCTATGACCGTCTCGCCGAGCGATCGGCGCTGGTGATGCTGGCGGCCTGGCGCGGCTCGACGCTCGCGGTCACCCGCGCGAAGTATCAGTCCTCGCTGCATGACGGGGAGCGCCAGCGCGCACGCGCCGGCGCGAGCCAGACGCGGCCGGGCGTGCAGCCCGGCTCGAGCCCGGCGGTGCGGACGGGGACTAATCCGTCGGATCGCTGATTTGCTTACGCCGCCGCAGCGAGCGGCAGCGGTGAGGCACGCAACGAACTCCAACCCCGTCATTGCGAGCAATGACGGTTGAGGCTACGCCTTGGCCAATTCCAGAAAATGCCGGCCCGCGCGATCCTCGGTCTCGACGATCCAGGCATCCGGATCGAAGCGGATTTCCTTGGTCAGCCGCTCCTCGATCGTGTGATCCGGCAGAGGCTGCGGCGCGACAGGGACGAAAAAGCGGTCGACCGGCCGGCCGTCGTCATAGACGGTCTGCGGCGCCGGCGCATACAGCATGGCATGGCCGTCGAGCAGCGACACCTTGACGAACACCGCGCCCGCCTCCTCGGCACCGCGACGCCTCACGGCGCCGAATACGCCCTCGGTCTGGCACCGGCGCAAGTAAGCCGCCACCCAAATATTGGATTTCAAACGCATGAATTCGACGATAGGCCAGCGCGAGGCCTCACGCCAGCTTCACGTCTCACGCCTTGCGCGTGCCGTCCTGACCACCGCGAATCTGCGTTGCGATGAAGTATGACAGCGGCATAGCGAGTGCAAATCCTACCGCCACGGCATAGGGGATGTTCCTGATGGCGTCGGCGGCAAAACTCGGGACCATCAGCACCACGATGAGGCTGATGCCCGCCAGCGTCGTGCCGAGCATGATCCAGACGAGAATCGAGACCTTGAACATGACGACCTCTCTTCCTTGATGAGATGAGCCATCTTGTTCCTGCGGCCGCCGGCCGTCATTGATCCCACTCAAATCGCAATCGTATCGGATCCGGTCCATCGTGCCGGCGCCGGCAATTGACCTGCGTCAACGACACTCGACGTGCGGCTATTCGACCGGGCGGCCGATCGCAGCGGCGAGCTCGCGCAGCAGCCGGTCCGAGACCTGGCCGGTGACCTGCATCTTGTGCTCGCGCTCGAACTTCTGGATCGCGGCCTGGGTCTCGCCGCTCATGGTGCCCGTGATCTTCAGATTGCCGTAGCCGTATTCGGACAGCGCGCGCTGCACGCCGGCGATGCGGCGTGCGGCCGGGCTTTGCGCCGGGATCGGCGCCGGCGGACGCAGGGCCGCGGGCGGCGTCGAGGTGGTCGCCTTGACCAGATTGGTCATCGGATCATTCGAGCGCGTCGAGGCGGTCGCCTCGACCGGCTTTTCGGCAGCACGCTCGGCGGGCTTGGGCTCGGCAGGCTTAGGCTCGACACGGAACTCGGTCGCGCGCGGCTCGAGCGGCGAGGTATCGGCGCCGACGGGGCGCGGACGCGGCATGGGATTCGACAGCGGCACGGACGACGGCGCGGGAAGATTGATCACCGTGCCGAACATCGGCGCGGGATGCCGGCCGGTCTGGAGGAACAGCGCATTGGCAACGATCGCGGCGATCGCGGCGACGGCGACGAGGCCGGCCAGCGTGTCCTTGGGGCTGTGCAGCAGCACGCGCATCACGAGGTTGCGCTCGGTCTCGACGTCGACAACCGCAGCTTTGGCGCCACGGCGGCGCGGAGCGGCTTCGTCCTTGGCAGACTTCTTAGGCACTTTTCTTCACCAGAGCGGGTTGGTCCTGAGACTGATCGTGAGCTTGGTCTTGAAGATCCCGACCTTGAAGATCCTGGCGCAGCGCCGGCGTCAGCGTCGCAATCTTGCGCTCGGCCGGCTTGGCTTGCGGCGGCGTGTAGACGAGCGGCAGCTTGACGGTGACCGCCGTGCCCTCGCCCAACCTGCTTTGTACCGTCAATTCGCCGAGATGCAACGCCACGAGACTCTTCACGATCGAAAGTCCAAGGCCGGTGCCCTCGTGCCGGCGCTGATAGGTCGTGCCGGCCTGGAAGAACGGCGCGCCGATGCGCTTGAGATCGTCGGGCGCGATGCCGACGCCGGTGTCGCTGATGCGCAGCGTCAGCTGCGAGCCGGACACCGCGGCCGATACGCAGACCTGACCGCCGCGCTCTGTGAACTTGATGGCGTTGGCGACGAGGTTGAGCACGATCTGCTTGAAGGCCCTGGGATCGCCGGTCATGACGGGCAGGTCCTGCGGCGCGTCGGTGATCAGGTCGATGCCGTTCTCCCGCGCCTTCAGCGCCAGCAGATTGCAGCAATGCAATAGCGAAGCGCGCGGCGCGAACGGCTCGGACGCGATCTCGAAATTGCCCGATTCCATCTTCGACATGTCCAGGATGCCGTTGACGACCGACAGCAGGTGCTGGCCGGAATCGTTGATCAGCTGGGCGTATTCCTTGCGCTGCGCAGCACCCAGCATCAAGGCCTGCTCCTGCGCGATCATCTCGGAGAAGCCGATGATGGCGTTGAGCGGCGTGCGCAGCTCGTGGCTCATGGTGGCGAGGAAGCGCGTCTTGGCGGCATCGGCCGCCTCGGCGGCGCTGCGCGCCTGGTCCAGCGCCTGCTCGAAAAGCTTGCGGTCGGTGACGTCGCGCATCACCGCGATGACTTCGGCTTCGCACGGGACGTCACGCGCGCTGTCCTGATCGAGCGGACGGCAGCGCATCTCGACCCAGATGAAATCGACCTGGCCGCGCTCGGCGGCGGGCTCGCGCCGCAGCCTGAACTCGACGCTGCGCACCTCGCCGCGCGCCGCGTCGGACAGTGCCGTGAGATAGGCCGGCCGATCGGCGACATGGACACGGTCGAACAGGCCGTGGCCGAGCAGTTGCGCCACCTGCGCTCCGAGCATGGCCTCCACCGCCGGCGAGATGAATTGCACCGCACCGTTGCGCTGATGCCGCGAGATGACATCGCTCATGTTGCGCGCCAGCAGGCGGTAACGCTCCTCCTCGCGCGACAACAGCGCGACGCTGGTGCGCGCGAGCGATTCCGCGCCGAAGGCGAGGCCGGCGGCATAAAGAGTGGCAGACGTGACCCCGAAAGCCATCAGCACGCCGCGCTCGGCGGCACTCGGCTCAACCACCGGCAGCCAGCCGAGCTGGCTGACCAGAATCAGCATTCCGGCGCAGGACAGCGCAAGCAGCGAGGCAAACGCCGCGACGCGGCGCGAGGCCGACAGCGCAGCTTCGAGCGGAACCACGATCAGCCAGACCGCGGCGAAGGATTCGATGCCGCCTGTCGTGATCGCGACAGCCATGATCAGGCCGGCGAGCGCCAGCGACGACAGCACGTGTGCGCCCTCGTAACGGCCGGTGCGCGACAGGAACCAGGACAACATGATCGGCGCGATCAGCCAGGCAAAGGCCGCGACCTCGATCGCGCTCGGCGCGCCGCGCATGGCGAGATAGACCGGAAATGCAGCGAAGGCGGCAAGGCTGCCGAGCAGCCGCGGTGCCATGAAGGCGCGATGGCGCGCGCGCATCAGCGCATCGTAGCGCGCGGAGGGATGCAGCAGTGCATCGAGACAATCGCGGATGATACTCAAAACTGTCACGGGTCTCGCGCTTCGGCTCAATCGTCTCTTGGAAGACGCGCCGGAACGCCTCCTTGTCGTTGAGCCACCGTGTCAGAGCGACCTTAAACGAGTGCTAAGGCGGCACAGCGTGTGGCCGGACACCGCGTTATCGCGGAGCTTTTTAGACGATTTGGCGACGTCTTCGCTGCGAATGGTGAACGCAGGGTTTCACCCTGCTCCGCATGGTTTCGAATTGGTGGATGCGGGCGGCCGGCAGAACCATGGGTACGGGCGTCAATCGAAAATTTACCGGAACGTCGCTCCCGAAGAATCTTGCGTCAATTTTCCGCGAATTAAGCTCAAGGCAATCACTTGCGATTTATCGAGGATCGCTAGGTCCGACATCCGCGGGGAGATCGCCGCGGGCGGAGTCTAACGGACAGGTCGATAAGATGCGCTTTCTGCTCCGCATCACATTCTGGCTCGGGCTGGTGCTGGTGCTCCTGCCGCGGGACAAGACGCCCGAATCGGACAAGCTGCCGCAGATCGGCGCCGCCGATGCGGTGCAGGCCGCGACCGCGGCCGTTTCCGACGTGACCCAGTTCTGCAAGCGCCAGCCGGCGGCCTGCGAGGTCGGCGGCCAGGCCGCGACCATCATCGGCCAGCGCGCCCAGGACGGCGCGAAGAAGCTCTATCAGATCATCAACGACAAGAAGGAGCAGATCACCAACGACAAGAACGACGGCGGCAGGAACGACGGCAGCAAGACCGACAGCAAGAAGGCGCCCGACCATACCGGCTCGATCGCGCTGGCCGGCGAAGGCGATTTTGCAGCGAGCGAGGCGCCGCGCGATACCCTGACCCAGGACGACCTTGCGCTCGAATGGCGCGGACCGGGGCCGGCGAATTAGCGTCCAAGCCCTATCGATTTCAGGGCTTCGCGTCTCTATATTGGCGGTAGGCGGGAACTTAGGGCCGATATGACGACGATTGACGAAATCAGGGACAATTTCGAGCTTCTGGACGAGTGGGACGACCGCTACCGGTACGTCATCGAGCTCGGCCGCACTCTGGAACCGCTGCCGGAGGCGGAACACTCGGCCGAGAACAAGGTGCAGGGCTGCGTCAGCCAGGTCTGGCTGCAGAAGACGGTCGATCGCAGCAATGGCGAGCCGGTCCTGAAATATCGCGGCGACAGTGACGCCCATATCGTGCGCGGGCTGGTCGCGATCGTGCTCGCGCTGTATTCGGGCCGCACGCCGCAGGAGATCCTCAATACCGACGCGATCGCCGTGTTCAACGAGTTCGGCTTTCGCGATCATCTGACGCCGCAGCGCTCCAATGGCCTGCGCTCGATGGTCGAGCGCATCAAGACCGATGCGAGAGAGGCGCTCGCGGAAGCGTCGTAAGATGCTCTCGTAGGGTGGGCAAAGCGGAGCGTGCCCACCTCCTGTGTATAATGAAAACTCGTGGGCACGGCGCTTTGCGCCTTTGCCCACCCTACAAGACCCCGACTACTTCCGCTTCCGCTGCTGCTGCCCGAGGCCCATCTGCTTGGCCAGTTGCGAGCGCGCCACCGCATAGTTCGGGGCGACCATGGGATAGTCGGCCGGCAAGCCCCACTTCTCGCGGTACTGCTCCGGCGTCATGTTGTACTGCGTGCGCAGATGGCGCTTCAGCGACTTGAAGCGCTTGCCGTCTTCGAGGCACACGAGATAATCGGGCGCGATCGACTTCTTGAGCGAGACGGCGGGCTTGGCCGGCTCCAGCGGCGCAGTCTCGGTGCGGCCTGACGAAACCCGCACCAAGGCGCCATGCACCTGACTGATCAGGTTCGGAATCTCGGCCGCCGGCGTCGGATTGTTGCTGAGATAGGCCGACACGATGCTCGCGGTCAGCTCGATGAAATTCTTCGCCCCCGCATCCGACATGCGCCCTCCCTTGTCCGCTTGTGGCTTACAGGATTGACGACACCGAAGTATTCCCTGTCAAGAATACATTCGGCTGAAACACGATGACTGACGGCGACGGACTGATTACTGGTGAAAGGCGCCGGTCTACTTGAGCGCGCGGTCGCTTTAACCGCGCTGGTCGAGATGGGCACGGAGCTCGTCGATCGAGGCAAAGCGCATCATGCCCTCCGGCATCTGCGCCTCGATGGAGCCATCGGAATAGAGCGAATAGGCCATGCCATCGACGACGCCGGACTTGAGCACCGTCACCGGCGGGGGCTCCACGGGCGGCGGCGGCTCGGGCGCCGGCGCAGGAGCGGTCTCCGCCAAGGTCGACGGCGAGCGCGGCGGCGGCGGACGGCGTTGGGCGGCCGGCGGCTCCGGCGGGCGCGCACGGTCCGGCTTCGGCCAGGCGACGTCGAAGCTCGCAGGGGGCGAAAGGTTCGGGGCCTCGCTGGGCTCCGCAGACGGCGGGGCAGTTTCAGTGGATTTTGCCTCCGCGCGCTCGCGCTCCTTGCGCGAGGTCGAGGCGAACAGCAGGTTGCGCCGGCGCGACGCTTCGGGAGCGGGAGGCGGTGTCGGGGCTTCCGGCTCCTGCTGCGGTGCCTCGGCACGCGGACGCTCGCGCGCTGCAGCTTCGCTCTGCCACGGCGGCGGACTTGCGGGCGGTGGCGGCGGCGCCGGCTCGGCTCTCACCGCCGCAGCGGGCACCGGCTCGGGCGCGACTACGCCAGGCACAGCGAGGCCCGGCAGCGCGGGCCTGACCCGAACCTCGGATGGCGCGACCGCACCGGCCAGCCGGCGTGCGATGCCCCTGAGCTCGAGCAGCACCAGATGCAGGCCGACCAGTAACATTCCGGAGCAGACGCCAATGGTGCCGGAGACTATGAGAGTCCCACCGAGGCTGAATTCCCTGATCGTCATGCCGAAAATCACCGCGAGGAGACCCGCCAGCACGGCGCAAATCCCCACGATCAGCAATGCCAAATTCATCGAACTCACCCCCGGCCGCGCATCACGCGCGAGAACCGCTACGCCACGATACCGTCATACGCTGTTCCACGCCAACGGCCAATTCTGGGCAGTGTTCCTAAAGGGAAGGAAATCAGGGACTTATTCACATTCCCTTCAGCCGGGGCTCGCTACTGCTAAAGCTGCTCGCAAAGTCATCTGAATGGGTGCCAACCGGAATTGCTGCGTCGCATCAGGAATTTAGCCATAATGCCCAATTACTTGGTAATGGAACTGCGCTATAGGGAGTCCGGGGTTGAGGCCCGCGCGCGCCAGCAGGGCCAAAAGGGGATTCCGGGGCACCGATAGCCATGACATCCATCACGACTTCGGCGATCGACACGCCTCAGCGGCGCTCGATCGAACGGACTTGCGACGATCTCGCCATGCTGGTGCTGGCCGCGGTCGCCGTCATTGCAGGCTTGACCTTCCGCGACTACGGGCTCGGCTGGGACGACTACACCCACGCCGAATATGCCGACCTGCTGCTGCGCATGTTCGGTTCCGGCTTCAAGGACACCGCGGCGCTCTCCTTCGCCAATCTCTACATGTATGGCGGCGGCTTCGACATGGTCGCGGCCCTGCTGCACAAGGTCATTCCGCTCGAGCTGTTCGAGACCCGCCGTCTGGTCGGCGCCATCGTCGGCGTAATCGGGCTTGCCGTGACATGGCGGCTCGGCCGCCGCATCGGCGGACCGCTTGCCGGTCTGGCTTCCCTCCTCCTGCTTGCGCTCTGCCCGACCTTTTACGGCCACATGTTCATGAACCCGAAGGATGCACCCTTCGCGGTCGCCATGGTCGTCCTGATGCTCGGCCTCGTCCGGCTCGCCGAGGAATATCCGCAGCCATCGCCGCGCACGATCCTGATCGTCGGCTTGGGGGCCGGCCTTTCGCTCGGCTGCCGTGTTCTCGGCGGACTCGCGCTGGTCTACGCCGTGGTCGGCTTCGTGCCGCTGTTCCTGGAGGAATTGCGCACCGAAGGTCCGCGCGAATCCGTTCGCCGCTTCGCCCATGTCGTCTATGTGTTGCTGCCAGGCCTCGTGCTCGGCTACCTCGTGATGGGCCTGATCTGGCCGTGGTCGATCATGGAGCCCGGCAATCCCTTGGCGGCGCTGACCTACTTCTCGCATTTCTTCGAGAAGCCGTGGAAGGAGATGTTCGACGGTGCGATCGTGTCGGTGCCCGACATGCCCTGGTCGTATCTGCCGACGCTGTTCGCCCTGCAGCTGCCCGAGGTGATGCTGGTTCTGATGGGCGGTGCGATCGTCAGCACCTTCGCCATGCTGCCGCGGCGCGAGGTTCCGGCACGCCGCAAGACCATCCTCCTGATGCTGACGCTGGCTGCTACCCTGCCGCTCGCGATCGCGATGGTGAAGCGCCCGGCGCTCTACAACGGCATTCGCCATTTCGTCTTCGTGATCCCGCCGATGGCGGTGCTCGGCGGCGTCGCCTTCGCCTGGACCATGGAGCGCCTGCGGGCCAATCACCGCACCTGGCAGCCGGTCGTGCTCGCCACCTTCTGCTTCGGCCTTGCGCTGTCGCTCGCCGAGATGATCCGGCTGCACCCCTATCAATACACGCACTTCAACCACATTGCCGGCACCGTGCGCGGCGCCGACGACCGCTTCATGCTGGACTATTGGGGCCTCGCCTTGAAGCAGGCCTCCGACGGATTGCGCGAGCAGCTCGTCGAGCGCCAGGAAGTGCCGCCCGGCAACCGCAAATGGAAGGTGGCGGTGTGCGGTCCGCAGCGGCCGGCCCAGGTGGCGCTCGGGCCCGACTTCACCATCGGCTGGGATTCCAACGCGGCCGATTTCGCCATGACGCTCGGCGAGTTCTACTGCAAGGGCCTCACCGCCCCGGTCATGGTCGAAATCAAGCGCGACGACGTGGTGTTCGCGCGCGTCTACGACATCCGCGGCCGCGGCATTTCCAGCCTGCTGTCGATCCCGGCGCCGTAGGATTTCTCCGTATCCGTAGCCCGGATGGAGCGAAGCGTAATCCGGGACCTGCCGTGTCGCGCGAGCGGCCCCGCATTCCCTTCGCTCCATGCGGGCTACGCTGAACTGCCGCGCTCCCGACGCGCCTTGCTGCCAGCGGCGAGCGGTACTACGCTCCTCCTCCGCAACAACGAGGTTCGGAGAGATCAGCCATGTCGCCAGCAGAAGCCCGCCTGAGGGAAGTCCCCTCCAACATGACGGAGGCGGAGTGGCAGCAACGGGTCAATCTCGCCGCATGCTATCGCCTGGTCGCGCTGTACGGCTGGGACGATCTGGTCGACACCCACATCTCCGCGCGCGTGCCCGGTCCCGACCATCACTTCCTGATCAATCCCTACGGGCTGATGTTCGAGGAAATCACGGCCTCCAGCCTCGTCAAGGTCGACCTGCACGGCAATCAGCTCTCCGAGAGCGAGTACAGCATCAATCCTGCCGGCTTCACCATCCATTCGGCGATCCACGAGGTGCGCGAGGACGCGATCTGCGTGCTGCATCTCCACACCCTCGACGGAACCGCGGTGTCGAGCAGCGCGGAAGGGCTCTTACCCCTGAACCAGACCGCCCAGCTCGTCACCCACGACCTCGCCTATCACGACTATGAAGGCATCGCGCTCGACCACGAGGAGCGGCCGCGGCTGCAGAAGGATCTCGGCGACCACAACCACATGCTCCTGCGCAATCACGGCACGCTGACGGTCGGCCGCTCGGTCGCCTCCGCGTTCGAGCGCATGTACCATCTCGAGCGCGCCTGCTCGATGCAGGTGCGCACGCGCGCGCTCGGCACGCCGGTCTATCCGGTCGACGATATCGCGATCGAGAAGAACACCGAGCTGCTCGCCAACCGCGACCGCGCCGAGCTGCGCGCAAACAACCTCGTGTGGCCGCCCTTGCTGCGCAAGCTCGACCGCGTCAATCCCGGCTACCGGTCTTGAGATATTCACGAAATTGAGGTAGTGTTTACGTCGAACTACCTCTGCACGTATTGGAATGAAACGCCGCCCAATTCCGGGCGGCGTTTTTGTTTCGTGAACTTCGTAGGGTGGATTAGCGAAGCGTAATCCACCTCTTCTCTTGGTGCAGCCCGCAAGAGTTGGTGGATTACGCCTTCGGCTAATCCACCCTACCGCACCGCGCCTATTTCACCTCCGCCAGCGCGGCGAGGATCCTTGCCCAGGAGCGGATGCCCTTCTGGAAGCTCTGCAGGTCGTATTTCTCGTTCGGCGAGTGGATGTTGTCGTCGTCGAGGCCAAACCCCACCAGCAGCGAGTCGAGGCCGAGCGTGCGCTTGAAGTCGGCGACGATCGGGATCGAGGCGCCCGAGCCCATCAGCACGGTCTCCTTG
The DNA here is from genome assembly GCF_900094575.1 of Bradyrhizobium yuanmingense. GTDB lineage: Bacteria > Pseudomonadota > Alphaproteobacteria > Rhizobiales > Xanthobacteraceae > Bradyrhizobium > Bradyrhizobium yuanmingense. The sequence continues at coordinate 174,461 of NZ_FMAE01000001.1, forward strand.
CCCCATTCCTCCGCGAGCGCCTTGCTGGCGGCGGCGAGCGGCTTCATGGTCCAGTCGAGCGCGACTGCGGGCGCGGCGGAATGGTCGCCGAACTCGACCTTGCAGTCGCCGGGAATGCGCGCCGTCACGTAATCACGGAAGGCCTTGCGGATCTTTTGCGGGTCCTGGCCCTGAACCAGGCGGAACGAGACCTTGGCCGAGGCATGCGAGGGGATCACGGTCTTTGAGCCCTCGCCGATATAGCCGCCCCAGATGCCGTTGACGTCGCAGGTCGGGCGCGTCGAGGCCTGCTCGACCAGCAGCCTGCCCTTCTCGCCAGCCGGGAGCGACAGCCCGACCGGCTTGAGAAAGGTCTCGGGCGTGAAATCGAGCTTCTTCCACTGCTCCAGGATATCGGGCGGCGTGTCCTTCACGCCGTCATAGAAGCCGGGGATGGTGATGCGGTTGTCGTCGTCGAACAGGCCACCCAGGATCTTCGTGAGCAGGCGGATCGGGTTCATCGCGGTGCCGCCGAACACGCCGGAATGCAGATCGCGATTGGCGGCGGTGATCTTGAGCTCTTCATAGAGCAGGCCGCGCAGCGAGGTCGTGATCGCCGGCGTGTTGCGGTCCCACATGCTGGTGTCGCACACCAGCACGTAATCGGCCTTGAACTCGTCCTTGTTGGCCTCGATGAAGGGCACGAAGTTCTTCGAGCCGACCTCCTCCTCGCCCTCGATCAGGAAGGTGACGTCGACCGGCAGCGAGCCCGTCACCTTCTTCCAGGCGCGGCAGGCCTCGACGAACGTCATCACCTGCCCTTTGTCGTCCTCGGCGCCGCGCGCGACGATGATCTTGCGGCCGTCGGCATGATCGGTGACGACGGGCTCGAACGGCGGACGGTGCCAGAGATCGAGCGGGTCGACCGGCTGCACATCGTAATGGCCGTAGAACAGCACGTGCGGCCGGCCGCCCGCGCCGGTCTTGCCGACGACGGCGGGATGACCCGCGGTCGGCCTCACCTCGGTGGCAACACCGAGGCTGGCGATGTCCTTGGCGAGATGCTCGGCGGCAGCCTTGCAATCATCGGCGAAGGCGGGATCGGCCGAGATCGACTTGATCCGCAACAACGAGAACAGGCGCTGCAGGCTGTTATCGAAATCCTTGTCGATGTGGTCGAGCACGGATTGGAGCTGCGCGTTGGCCATGATTGCTATCCTGATTGTTAAGTCTCAAGAGGTCCGGGTTTTAGCGCCGGTGCAGCCTTAGGGCTAGCCGCAAGCGGCGGATGCCGGATGTGCCAGGCGAGACACCCTGCGAGGATGGCGGTCGCAGCGAGGTTGTTGCCCCAAGCCTGGAAGGCGAGCGGAAACCACGGCAGCGACAACAGCATGAGGATGCCGGCCACACTGAGGGCAAGCCAGGTTCCCAGGCGCACATGCGCTCGCTCGTCGAAGGCGGCCCGATGTATCAACACCGTCACCGGGAAGTACAGCCACATGAAATAGTATTGCCGGGCCAGAGGCGAGGCGACCGTCATGAGACAGAACAAGATGCCGAGCTCTTCGGCATCCGAGCGCGCCGTCCGCCGCGCTTGCCGCGGCATGACCGCAACGAAGCCGAGCCCGAGCAGCGCCGACAGCGCGAGCACGATCCAGTTCGCCGTCCTGTAGTCGACCTCGATCAGATTCATGGTGCGCGGCGGCTTGCTGGGATCGTCCTGATTGTAGTTGATCGGCCGGACCAGCCGATGCGTGACGGCAATGAGGGACTGGTTGACCCACGACCAGTTCTGCTCGTCACGCTGGCCAAAGCCCTTTTCCGAGCTGGTCCCGACCATGCCCTGGTACCAGGTCGCCAGCTCGGCCGCGTTGCGCTCGAAGCCGCGGATCGGTGCCGGCACGACATAGAGAAGAATGCCGGTGAAGACGATCGCGCTGACCAAGGCCGCCCATTTGCGCCGCCAGGCCAGATAGGGCAGCACGGCGATCGGGAACACCTTGATGGCGGCGGCGAGCGCGAACATGAAGCCGGCCAGCCACGATCGCTGATGCCGCAAGCTCCAGAAGCCGTAGAGCATCATCGCCAGCAGGAGGAGGTTCGGCTGGCCGAGGTCGAACATGTCGAACACGAAGGTCACGGTGGCGACGACCGGCAGCGCCTCGAGCCAACGACCCGGCGCGCGGTCCGAGCCGGTCATGACCTGGGAGAACGCCGCGGTGTACCACCACGCCACGGCGTTCAAGATCGACAGGACGACATAGAGCGGGATCTTGCCGAACCAGCTCGGGATCGCCAGCAGGATTGCCGGCAGCGGTGGATAGATGAAATCGAAATGCTCGACGGCCGTGGCAGGATACAGCGGCCCACCCTCCAGGACCTGCTGTCCGGCCCAGTACCAGAGCGAGTAGTCCTTGGTCTTGCCGCGGCCGAAAATCTCGGGGACGAGCACGTCGGCGATCAGGAGGACGCAGCAGAGCAGAAAAAGCAGATCCAGCGGCGCACCCAGCGACGGGCGTCTGGGTGCGTCAGGCTTGGCCAACGGGGCGGGCGGGGTCACGATGTAGTCCTGAGCGGCGACGACACAGGACCTAGCAGACCGGCGAAGGCTTGCAGAGCCCTTCACCTGAATTTGTGCGCCGTGGTAGCTCGGACGAGCAGATATCAGGCGACGGTCAACGTTCTAGAGCTTCACCGGATACGACGACTGCCTCAAACCGGGCGCTCTGCCTAACGCCGTAGCAATCCGCCGAGCGCGCCGCGGACCAGCGTACGGCCGATCGAGCCGCCGAGCTGGCCGCCGAGCGACTTGCCGATATTGGCGGCCATCCCGCCGATCACCTGGTTGGTGACCGATCGCGTCACGTCGCGGGCAATGACCTGGCCGGTCGACAGACGACCTCGCTTGACGTTGGTGCCGAAGATGGTGCCGACGATCGAGCCGATCTGGCCGAGAACGCCGCCGCCTGCGCCGGCTCCACCATCTTGTGCGTCGGCAGGCGCAGCCGTGCCGGCTACGCGCTTCTGCAGCATCTCATTGGCGGACTCACGATCCACCGCGGTATCGTATTTGCCCTTCACCGGGCTCCTGCTCATGATCGCCTTGCGCTCCTCGGGCGTGATCGGCCCGATCCGCGCCGTCGGCGGCCGGATCATCACCCGCTCCACCATCGAAGGCGTGCCGTTGCCCTCGAGGAAGGACACCAGCGCCTCGCCCTTGCCGAGCTCCGTGATCACCTTGGCGGTGTCGAGCTTCGGGTTGGGCCGGAAGGTCTGCGCCGCAGCGGCGACCGCCTTTTGGTCGCGCGGCGTGAAGGCGCGCAGCGCATGCTGCACGCGACCGCCCAATTGGGCCAACACCTTGTCCGGCACGTCAATCGGATTCTGGGTGACGAAATAGACACCGACGCCCTTGGAGCGGATCAGACGAACCACCTGCTCGATCTTGTCCATCAACGCCTTCGGCGCATCGTTGAACAGCAGATGCGCCTCGTCGAAAAAGAACACCAGTTTTGGCTTCGGCAGGTCGCCGGCTTCCGGCAATTCCTCAAACAACTCCGACAGCAACCACAACAGAAAGGTAGCGTAGAGCCTGGGGCTCTCCATCAGCTTGTCGGCAACCAGGATGTTGACGATGCCGCGACCGTCGCTATCGGTCTTCATGAAATCCTTCAGCTCCAGTGCAGGCTCACCGAAGAATTTCGTTCCGCCCTGGTTTTCCAGCACCAGCAGCTGGCGTTGAATGGTTCCAACCGTCGCCTTGCTCACATTGCCGAAGCTCTGCGCGGCCTTCCGGATCTCGGCTAACGGATCTTCCTCAGCATCCGGTCCCTTCTTGCCGCTGGCGGGCACGATCGCATCCAACAGCGATCGCAGATCCTTCATGTCCAACAATGGCAGGCCGTTCTCGTCCGCGACGCGGAATGCGACGTTGAGAACCCCTTCCTGCACCTCGTTCAGGTCGAGCATCCGCGCCAGCAATAGCGGCCCCATTTCGGTGACGGTCGCGCGCACCGGGTGGCCCTGCTCGCCGAACACGTCCCAGAACACGGTCGAGAACTGGTCCGGCTGAAACTTGAGACCCATTTCGCCGGCGCGCTTGAGGATGAAGTCTTTGGCCTCGCCGACTTCCGAGATGCCGGAGAGGTCGCCCTTGATGTCGGCCGCGAAGACCGGAACACCGGCGCGCGCAAATCCTTCCGCCATCACTTGCAGCGACACGGTCTTGCCGGTTCCCGTTGCACCCGTGACGAGGCCGTGGCGATTGGCCAGCGCAAGCGTCAGCCAAGCCTGCTCGTCTCCCTTGCCGACGAAGATCTTGTCGTCGGTATCGCCGAGCTTGCTGTCCTGTGCGGTCATTATTCTCTCTGATCTTTCTGCCGAGTTTCGCGTCGCGAAACCCCAATGCACCAATTCCGCAGTTTAACGCATCTCGTGCGCCGATTAAATCGGTTCAGCGGCTCCTGCGCATGCGACATTGTCGGAAACAGACGGACAACATCGGCCGAAAGTCGGAATGGGGCGTTCGCATAGCGGCAATTTTTTGCCGATTCGTTCTAGGCTCTTGCACGGCGGCAACACTTTTCGCGCGTTCGCGACGGCGCCTGCGTTCATCGCTTGTATTTCACGTCACACCGGCTCAAGATCATTTTCGAAAGCAATATTCCGGCATGCAAACCGGCTGAGGGGCGGGGTCTTATGGACGAGCTGATCGGACGGCTGGCGACAAACGCCAGCATAGATGGTGCTGTCGCTGAAAAGACCGTCGGCATTGTCCTGGCCTTCCTTCGCAACGAGGGCCCTTCCGACAGTGTGCAGGCCCTGATCGACCAGATCCCCGGAGCGGAAGCTGCGATCGAAGCCTCCAAGAGCGGTGGCGGTCTGTCGCGGCTGATGGGCGGCGGCTTGATGGCCGTCGGCACCCGCCTGATGGGCCTGGGGCTCGGCATGTCCGAGATTCAAAACGTCGCCCGTGAACTTTTCCGCTACGGGCGAGACAAAATCGGAGCGGATCAGATGGGCAAGATCATCGCGGGGACGCCGGGCCTCAGCCAGTTCGCCTGAGCGACGCTTTTCATATCGAGCATCATGACATATCCGATTTCCGAGATTGAGGGCCTGCCGGCCTTTGCCGCCAACAAGTTGAAGGCGCAAGGAATCCGCACCACCGACGCGCTGCTCGAGGCGGCGTCCACCGTGAAGGGCCGCAAGGCGCTTTCGGCCAAGACCGGCATCAGCGAGCAGCAATTGCTGGAATGGGCCAACGTCTCCGACTACATGCGCATCCCCGGCATGGGCAGGGCCAAGGTCGGGCTCGTCCGCGCCGCCGGCGTCACGACGGTGCGGGAGCTCGCCTATCGAAATCCGGCAAGGTTGGCGCAGAGCATGCGCGAGGCCAACGAGAAGAAGAAGCTGGTCCGCGTCCTGCCTTCCGAGAAGTCGGTCGGCGACATCATCGCCAAGGCCAAGAAGCTGCCGCCGAAGATTACGTATTAGCGCTGCGGACCAAGCTGGAGAGGTTGGGGTACCACTGCTCCCAGATCGTCATTGCGAGCGCAGCGAAGCAATCCAGAATCTTGCCGCGGTGACAGTCTGGATTGCTTCGCTGCGCTCGCAATGACGGAGGGTGAGCAAGAACATCGCATCCTCTCGGCCGTCTGCACGCATCGGAATGGCCGCGAATGGCCCCAATCCCGTCTTGACTCCCCCTGCCCGACAGCGCAATGCCACGCGCATGAATGCCTCGCCCTCCCCTTCCGTCCCGCCGGCCGGCTCGGCCGGGATCGGCGCACTGCGGACGCTCGTGGGCCGGCGGCTTCCTGCGGTGATGGGCGTGCTCAACATCACCCCGGATTCCTTCTCCGACGGCGGCGAGTTCATCGCGCCAGCGCGCGCGCTGGAGCGGGCGCGGGCGATGGTCGCCGCCGGCGTCGACATCATCGATATCGGCGCCGAATCCACCCGGCCCTACAAGGGCGCCCGGCCGGTCACGGCGGCGGAAGAGCTCGCGCGGCTGAAGCCGGTGTTATCGGACGTCGTGGCGCTCGGTGTGCCCGTCTCGATCGACAGCATGAAGGCGGAGGTGGTGGCCTTCGCGCTCGACCAGGGCGCGGGGATCGCCAACGACGTCTGGGGCCTGCAAAACGACACCGCCATGGCGCCGCTGATCGCCGCGAGGGGCGTGCCCGTCATCGTCATGCACAACCGCGACAGCGTCGATCCCGCCATCGACATCGTCGCTGATATCAAGACATTCTTCCTGCGCTCACTGGATCTTGCCGCAAAAGCCGGCATTGCGCGCGACAAGATCGTGCTCGATCCCGGGATCGGCTTCGGCAAGACGGCCGAGCAGAGCATGACCGCGCTCGCGCGCTTGCGCGAGCTCGACATGTTCGGCCTGCCGATCCTGGTCGGCGCCTCGCGAAAACGCTTCATCGCCTCGGTGTCGCCGTCGGAACCATCGGAGCGGCTCGCCGGCTCGATCGCCGCGCATCTGATCGCCGCGCAGCGCGGCGCCAAGATCATCCGGACCCACGACGTCGCCGAAACCCTGCAGGCCCTGCGGGTGGCGCAGGCCATCGAGAGCAAGCAATGACCGACACGATCTTCGTCACCGGCCTGTCGATCCATGCCCGCCACGGCGTGATGGATCACGAAACCGAGGTCGGCCAGCGTTTCGTCATCGATCTCGAGCTCTATACCGACCTGTCCGAGCCTGCGCGCAGCGACCGGCTCGCGGACACGGTGTCCTACGCCGATGTCGTGGCGACGACGACGGCGGCGTTCAAGAACACCAATTACAAACTCCTGGAGCGCGCGGCCGGCGCGGTGGCCGATGCCATCCTGTCGCACTTTCCGCGCATCCGCGCCGTGAAGGTCACCGTGCACAAGCCGCACGCGCCGATCGCCGCGATCTTCGACGATGTCGGCATCGTGCTGACGCGCTCGCGGCATCCCTAGCATGGCGAGCGTGCTGATCGCACTCGGCGGCAATGTCGGCGATGTCCGCGCGACGTTCAAGAAGGCGATCGCTCATATCTGCGGCATGGCACAGGCGGCGCTGATCGCGCGCTCGTCCGACTATACGACCCCGCCCTGGGGCGACGAGGACCAGGATCCCTTCATCAATGCCTGCATCGAGATCGAGACCAGCCTCGATCCGCATGCGCTATTGTTCGTGCTGCAGAAAGTCGAGCAGAAGTTCGGCCGCGCGCGAACCAAAGGGCGGCGCTGGGGCCCGCGCACGCTCGATCTCGACATGATCGCCTATGACGACGTCTCCTTGCAGAAGCCCGACCTGACGCTGCCGCATCCGCGCCTGTTCGAGCGCGCCTTCGTGCTGGTGCCGCTGGCCGAAATCGCATCTGACCGCGTGATCTCGGGCATTCGTGTGCGTGACGGGCTCGCCAGCGTCTCGGCGCAAGGCATTGAGCGGCTTCCGGATACCGGTTAACCAAAAACAACCGTTTGCAGGAACGGTCCGCCATGGCAATTTCGCCTGCGAATAACAAGACGTTCGGGAGCCCCGCGCCGCATGACCTCCGTGACTGACGACCTGCCGCTGGCGGCGGATTTTCCCAAGGCCACGCGTGAGGACTGGCGCAAGCTGGTCGACGGCGTGCTGAAGGGCGCGCCGTTCGAGAAGCTGGTCGGCAAGACCTATGACGGCATCAAGATCGAACCGCTCTATCCGCGCGCGAAGGGCGTTGCGCCGGTGATGGGCCGGCCGCCGGCCGCACCGTGGCAGGTCGTGCAGCGGATCGACCATCCCGATGCGGGGATCGCGAATGCGCAGGCACTGCAGGATCTGGAGAACGGTGCGACCGGGCTCGCGCTGGTGTTCGCCGGCGCCAATGGCGCGCGCGGTTTCGGCCTGGAACCGTCGGCCGAGGCGGTGGCAAAGATCCTGAAAGACATTCACCTCGACGCCGGCATCGGCATCGAGCTCGAGATCGGACCGCAATCGCGGATGGCCGCGATCCATGTCGCGGAATATGTGAAGAGCAACGGCCTCGATCCCGGCACCTGCAACATCCGCTTCGGGCTCGATCCGCTCGCGGCGGGCGCGGTGTGGGGCCACAGCCCCTATACCTGGGACGAAATTGCCCCCGCGATTACGGGCGCCATCAAGGGACTCGCCGGGCTCGGCTTCAGGAGGCCGTTCGCCTCCGCCGACGGCCGCGTGATCCATGATGCCGGCGGCTCGGAGGTGCAGGAGCTCGCTTTCGTGCTTGCCTGCGGCGTCGCTTACCTGCGCGCGATCGAAGGCGCGGGCATTCCGCTGAAAGCCGCGCAGGACATGGTCTATGCGCGGCTCGCCGCCGATGCCGACCAATTCCTGACCATGGCCAAGTTCCGCGCCCTGCGGCTGCTATGGGCGCGCATCGAGACCGCTTGCGGGCTGACGCCGAAACCGCTGTTCATCGCGGCCGATACCGCCTGGCGCATGCTGACGCAACGCGATCCCTACGTGAACATGCTGCGCGCGACCATGGCGGCGTTTGCCGCGGGACTGGCCGGTGCCAACGCCATCACCGTGCTGCCGCATACGCTGGCGCTCGGCCTGCCCGATCCGTTCGCGCGGCGCGTGGCGCGTAACACGCAGCTTCTGCTGCTGGAAGAATGCAACCTCGCCAAGGTCAGCGATCCCGCGGCGGGGGCTGGCGGCATCGAGACGCTGACGGCGCAGCTGTGCGATGCCGCGTGGGCCCTGTTCCAGGAGAGCGAGAGCGCCGGTGGCGCGTTCGCGGCGCTTCAGCAGGGTGTGTTCCAAAGCAAGGTCGCGGCCACGCGCAAGGCGCGCGAGGCCAATATCGCGAAGCGCCGGGACATACTGACCGGCGCCAGCGAGTTTCCGAACCTGCACGAGAGCGAAGCCACTGTCCTGAAGGCAGCGCCGATCGCGCTTCCGCCCTACGGCGGAGAGACCTACAAGTTCGAGGCGCTGCCTCCGATCCGTCTCGCGGAACCGTTCGAGGCTCTGCGCGACAAATCCGACGCGAGTTTGAAGGCTCGGGGCGCACGGCCAAAGGTGTTCCTGGCCAATCTCGGCACGCCCGCCGATTTCACCGCGCGCGCGACGTTCGCGAAGAGCTTCTTCGAGGCGGGCGGCATTGAGGCCACAGGCAGCGAGGGCTTTGCCGATCCGGCCAAGCTGGCTGCGGCCTTCAAGGCCTCCGGCGCCGAGCTGGCCTGTCTGTGTTCCAGCGACAAGGTCTATGCGGAACACGCCGAAGCCGCGGCAAAGGCCCTGCAATTGGCCGGCGGACGACATATCTACCTGGCGGGCCGGCCGGCCGAGGCCGAGGCGGCGCTGCGAGCCGCCGGCGTCACGGGCTTTGTCTTCGCCGGAGGCGATGCGCTTGCGGCACTGCAGGACGCCTACCGACGGATGGAACAGCGATGACCGACACCAGCAAACCCGTTCTCACCGGCGGCTGCCAATGCGGCGCCGTGCGATTTGCGGTCATGACGGCGCCGACCAGGATTTCGATCTGCCACTGCCGGATGTGCCAGAAGGCGAGCGGCGCGCCGTTCGCCTCTTTGGCCGACATCAACAAGACCGATTTCGCCTGGACCAAGGGCAAGCCGTCGTTCTTCCGCTCCTCCTCGATCGCCGATCGCGGCTATTGCGCCGCCTGCGGCACGCCGCTGAGCTTCGGCCGCATCGACGGCGATCGCATCGAGATCATGACCGGTACCTTCGATCGCCCTGACCGGGTCGTGCCGACGCGGCAGTTCGGCATCGAATCCCGCCTCGGCTGGGTGGTCGGCATCGCCAATCTGCCGAGCCAGACCACGCAACAGAACTACGGACCGGAGAAGATGGCGACCATCGTCAGCCATCAGCATCCGGATCATGATTGAGCGCTTATGAAATGGTTGAAGCCATGAGCCGCATTCCGAATTTCGCCGACGTCGCCTTCGAGCGGACCGCAACCGCCGCGCCCACTGGCAGCGCCGAGCCGTGGTTGACACCGGAGGGCATCCTGGTGAAGCCCGCTTATGGCGAGGCTGATCTGGCCGGGCTCGATTTCCTCGAGACCTATCCGGGCATCGCGCCGTATCTGCGCGGCCCCTACCCGACCATGTATGTCAACCAGCCCTGGACGGTCAGGCAATATGCCGGCTTCTCCACGGCGGAGGATTCCAACGCGTTCTATCGCCGCAATCTCGCGGCGGGGCAAAAGGGCCTCTCGGTCGCATTCGATCTTGCCACCCATCGCGGCTATGACTCGGATCATCCGCGCGTCGGCGGCGATGTCGGCATGGCCGGCGTTGCCATCGATTCCATCTACGACATGCGCACGCTGTTTGCAGGGATTCCGCTCGACCAGATGAGCGTGTCCATGACCATGAACGGCGCGGTGCTGCCGATCCTCGCGCTCTATGTCGCCGCCGCCGAGGAACAGGGCGTGCCGCCGGAGAAGCTGTCGGGCACCATTCAGAACGACATTCTGAAAGAGTTCATGGTGCGCAACACCTACATCTATCCGCCGGCGCCCTCGATGCGGATCATCTCGGACATCTTCGCCTACACCTCTCAAAAGATGCCGAAGTACAATTCGATCTCGATCTCCGGCTATCACATGCAGGAGGCCGGTGCGACGCAGGATCTCGAGCTCGCCTATACGCTGGCTGACGGCGTCGAATATTTGCGCGCCGGCCTTGCCGCGGGGCTCGACGTCGACCGCTTCGCGCCGCGGCTGTCGTTCTTCTGGGCGATCGGCATGAACTTCTTCATGGAGGTTGCCAAGCTGCGCGCGGCGCGCCTGCTTTGGGCGAAGCTGCTCAAGCCATTCAACCCGAAAGACTCGCGCTCGCTGTCGCTGCGCACGCACAGCCAGACCTCCGGCTGGTCGCTGACCGCGCAGGACGTCTTCAACAACGTGATGCGCACCACGGTCGAGGCGATGGCGGCCACCCAAGGCCACACCCAATCGCTGCACACCAACGCGCTCGACGAAGCGCTGGCGCTGCCGACCGATTTCTCGGCGCGCATCGCCCGCAACACCCAGCTGTTCCTGCAGCAGGAGAGCGGCACCACCCGCATCATCGATCCCTGGGGCGGCTCGTATTATGTGGAGCGGCTTACGCGCGACCTCGCCGCCAAGGCCTGGGGCCATATCCAGGAGATCGAGGAGCTCGGCGGCATGGCGAAGGCGATCGAGGCCGGCGTGCCGAAGCTGCGCATCGAGGAGGCCTCAGCCAAAACGCAGGCGCGGATCGACGCCGGCAAGCAGGCGGTGATCGGCGTCAACAAGTACAAGCCGACCGACGAGGACAAAATCGAGATCCTGAAGGTCGACAACACCAATGTGCGCCGGCTTCAGATCGACAAGCTCAAGCGACTGAAAGCCGAGCGCAACCAGCAGGAGGTCGATGCCGCCCTCGCCGCGCTGACGCGCTCGGCCGGCGAAGGCAACGGCAATCTGCTGGCGCTCGCGATCGATGCGGCCCGCGCCAAGGCGACCGTTGGCGAAATTTCTGACGCAATGGAGAAAGTGTTCGGCCGACATCGCGCCGAGATCAAATCCATCACCGGCGTCTATAAGCGGGAGGCGTCCAGCATGGGCACCCAGGTCGAAAAGGTTCAGGCGCTGATCGACGCCTTCGAGGAGGCCGAGGGCCGCCGCCCGCGCATCCTGGTCGCCAAGATCGGCCAGGACGGCCATGACCGCGGCCAGAAGGTGATCGCCTCGGCGTTCGCCGATATCGGCTTCGACGTCGACATCGGGCCGCTGTTTGCCACCGCCGACGAAGCCGCGCGGCAGGCGGTCGAGAATGACGTGCACATTCTCGGCGTCTCCTCGCTGGCCGCCGCCCATCTGACCGCTGTGCCGGAGCTGAAAGCCGCACTGAAGAAGCAGGGCCGCGACGACATCATGATCATCGTCGGCGGCGTGGTGCCGCCGCAGGATTACGATGCGCTCTATGCCGCCGGCGCCGAGGCGATCTTCCCGCCCGGCACGGTGATCGCGGACGCCGCCGAGGAGCTGATCCGCAAGCTGAACGCCCGGCTGGGGCATAGCGAGGCGGCGGAGTAGATGATAGACTGGCCGTGTGACGGCCAGGTGTGTCCATGACGCGTGACGAAATCGTCGCTGCGATACGCAAGAACGCGGATGCCATCAGAGGCAAGGGCGTAGCAAAGCTTGCCATCTTCGGCTCGCGAGCCGGCAACGATTATCGGCCTGATAGCGATATCGACGTGCTCGTCGAGATTGAGCCGGGCACCTCGTTTTCCCTGCGCAACTTGATCGATGTCGAGCACATCATCGAGGATGCGACCGGCTTGCAAGCACAGGCAACTGTTCGCCGCTCCATCTCTCCCCGCTTTGCGGAGCGGATCGCAGACGATATTGTCGAAATATTCTGACGCTCACGCAGGAGCACTAACCTTGAAGTTCATCGCCGGTTTGAGCGTCGCCCTGGCGCTGAGCGCAACATGTGCGTTTTCCGACCACGCCGCCGATCCCAAACCCGATGCGATCGTCAAGACCAAGAGCATCGAAGCGCGCGTCTTCCTCGGCGACAGGATCAAGGCGGATGCGGCGCTGGCGGCGGACTGCCTCGCGGAGGGCAAGACGTGGCTCGACAAGAATGCCGCGGAAGCCGCTGCCGCGCGCAAAGCGGACCCGCAGTTCTTCAAGGAGGGCGGCTGGGAGTTCGAGCGCAAATATGAAATCCGCTCCGTGGTTGCCGACCGCTATGTCAGCGTCCTGCGCAACGACTACATGAACACACGCGGCGCCCATCCTAATTCGGACGTGAACACGATCCTGTGGGACAAGGCCGCCAACAAGCGCATCTCGATCCGTCCATTCTTCACCGAGACCGCCGATGGCGGCCCCACCATGAAGGCGATGGTGAAGGCCATCATCGCTTCGCTGACGGACGAGAAGAAGAAGCGCGGCGCCGGAGAGACCGCGACCGACGAGTGGTTCAAGTCCGTGGAGCCGCGCCTCCTCAAGATCGGCGCGGTGACGCTCGCGCCCTCCACCGAGGCCGGCAGGAGTTCCGGCCTCAACTTCCACTATCCGCCCTATGCCGTCGGCCCCTACGCTGAGGGCGAGTATGTCGCCTTCGTGCCGTGGGAGACGCTGAAGCCTTACCTCACATCGGAGGGCGCCCGCATCTTCGGCGGCGCGCGGCCCAAGGGCGACGCGGACGAGCCGTGAGCTGAGGCTAACGGGATCGCAAACGGGTCCGGGCCAATGTCCGCGCGAGGGAATCCGTCCAATCGGGAATCCAGGAGGCAAACAGCGCTTTCCAGCGCTCGGCGTCCGCAGGTTCAGTTTCGAGCGCAACCGACCATTCGATGAAGGTGCGGTCGCCTTCGATGATCGGCCGCAGATGCATGGTGCCTTGGTATCGCGTCGGCGCCGGACTCGGGCTAGCGTCGTCTTGCGGATAGGGTATCGCTTCGAGACCGGCATAGGTCAGGCTGTGCTGCAGGTCCGAGTGATCGACCAGGCGCTGGCGGATCCAGTTTCCGAGATAGCAGAAGCGCCTGACGGCGCCGACTTCATCGCCGCGCCTGTTGTCTTCGATCTCGCTCTCGCTCACGCCGTCGATATAAGCGGGGTAGTTGTTGAAATCGCGGATCAGGGACCAGACGTCGTCGAGCGGGTGGTCCAGCACGGCGCTGTAATAGGCTTGGGTCATCGGTGGCTTGCCTTTGGTTTCGTTGCGCGCACAGGTTGGCTAGGCGCGCGGACAAAACCCACCCGATTTCCGACCGCCCATTCGACGGGCCGTCTGCTTCCACACAACATGGCGATTCCAGTTGGTAGCGCTACCTTGCGGCGGCGACGTAAAGCCGACTAGAATGCCGGAGTTGACAAGAGCGCCTGACATCACGGGCGCCGCTGGGAGGCATTCAATGTCCAAGATTTCGCGCCGCAGCTTTGCGGCTTCCACCGCCGCTCTCGCGGCCTCCGCCGCTTTCGGCTTCAGGCCCGCGCTCGCACAAGCCTATCCGGCGCGGCCCGTCACCGTGATCGTGCCCTGGGGCGCCGGCGGCGGCACCGATGCCACCGCGCGCATCGTCGCAGCGCTGCTGGAGAAAGACCTCGGCCAGCCCTTCAACGTGGTCAACCGCACCGGCGGCTCCGGCGTGGTCGGCCATAGCGCGATCGCGACCGCGCAGCCCGACGGCTACACCATCGGCATGCTGACCGTCGAAATCTCGATGATGCACTGGCAGGGCCTCACCGACCTGACGCCGAAGAGCTACACGCCGCTGGCGCTGATGAACGAGGATCCGCCCGGCATCCAGGTCTCCTCCTCCTCGCCCTACAAGACGGTCAAGGAGCTCGCCGATGCGATCAAGGCGGCGCCTCCGGGGAAGTTCAAGGCCTCCGGCACCGGCCAGGGCGGCATCTGGCATCTCGCGCTCGTCGGCTGGATGCAGGCGATGGGCCTGCCCGCCAACCAGGTCGCCTGGGTGCCGTCGAATGGCGCGGCACCCGCAATGCAGGATCTCGCGGCCGGCGGTGTCGACCTCACCACCTGCTCGGTGCCGGAAGCGCGCGCCATCATCGAGGCCGGCAAGGCCAGGAGCCTTGCCATCATGGCGCCCGCGCGCAATCCGGTGTTCAAGGACGTGCCGACGCTGAAGGAGGCCATGGGCATCGACTACGCAACCGGCGCCTGGCGCGGCATTGCGGGGCCGAAAAATCTGCCGCCGGAGATCGCAACCAAGCTCACTGCGGCACTGAAGAAGGTCTACGACTCCGCCGAGTTCAAGGACTTCATGAGCAATCGCGGCTTCGGCACCGTGTGGGGCGATGCGGCCCATTTCGCGGGCTTCATGGACAAGGGCGACGCCCAGATGGGCCAGGCGATGAAGGCCGCGGGCCTGAGCAAGGCGTGATCCGCACCTGCGACGCCGTGATCGGGGTGCGAGGAACTCTCCGCGAGTCCATCTCTCACCTCCCCCGCGGAGACTTCCCCTCACCCCAACCCTCTCCCCGCAAGCGGGGAGAGGGAGCGCACCTCCTGTAGGACTCCCCTATGCGTCTTCCCGACTCCGTCACGGGATCGTTTCTCGTCGCGCTCGGCGCGGCTGCCGCCTACGGCGGCTACATTCTGCCGCCGGTGCCGGGGCAGCCGGTCGGCCCCAATGTATTTCCGCTGGTGATCGGCTGCGGCCTTGCACTGTGCGGGCTCGCGATCGTGTTCGGCATCGGGCGCTCCTTCGAGGAGGAGGAAGAGCTGGTCCCGTTCGAGGACGGCCAGGCGGCTGCCCCGCCACCGCAGGGCAAGCTCTACGGCCTGCGCGCGCTGCTGCCGCCGGCGCTGCTGCTGTTCTACGTTCTTGCCGCCGACCGGCTCGGATTCGTCATCACCGCGGCGATCATGGTCTACGTGACCTCGACCGCGCTCGGGGCGAAATGGAAGCTGGCGCTGCCGCTCGCGGTGCTCTCGCCGTTCGCCATTCATCTCATCTTCGGCAAGCTGCTCCGCGTGCCGCTGCCGGTTGGCCTGCTGCCGACGCCCTGGTGATCGATGTTGAAGACCCTGATTGATGCGTTCGCGCTGATCTCCACCTGGGAGGTCATCATCTCCATGTTCGCAGCCTCCGTGTACGGGCTGGTGATCGGCTCGCTGCCGGGCCTGTCGGCGACGATGGCGACCGCCCTGCTCGTCCCCGTCACCTTCTATCTGTCACCGATCGCGGCGATCGCGACCATCGTCGCGGCCTCCTCGATGGCGATCTTCTCCGGCGATATTCCCGGCGCGCTGCTGCGTATTCCGGGCACGCCCGCATCCGCGGCTTACGCGGATGAAGCCTACGCCATGACGCGCAAGGGCCAGGCCGAGCTCGCGCTAGGGGCCGGCGTCTGGTTCTCCGCGGTCGGCGGCATCGCCGGCGTGCTGTCGCTGATGATCCTGGCGCCGCCGCTGGCCGAAATCGCGCTGTCGTTCTCGACCTTCGAATATTTCTGGTTGGCGCTGCTCGGCCTGATGTGCGCCACCTTGGTGGCGCGTTCCTCGCCCGTGAAGGCGATCGCTGGCATGTTCATCGGCCTGCTCGTCGCCTGCATCGGCATCGAGAATCCCGGCGGCATCCCGCGCTTCACCTTTGGGCTTACGGACCTGTTCGGCGGCATCGAGCCGATCCCGGCCCTCGTTGGCGTGTTCGCGGTGGCGCAGGTGATGCGCGCGATGCTGACGCCCGAACCGCCGCCGCTGCCGCGGCGCAAATTCGGAAGCATCATGGCCGGCCAATGGAAGCTGACCAAGCTCTATCGCTGGCAGATGACGCGCGGGAACATCGTCGGCATCATCATCGGCGTGCTGCCCGGCGCCGGCGCCGACATGGCCGCCTGGGTCTCCTATGCGATGTCGAAGCGTTTCTCCAAGGAGCCGGAAAAGTTCGGCACCGGCCATGTCGAGGGCCTGGTCGAGGCCGGCGCCAGCAACAATGCCAGCATCGCCTCCGGCTGGGTGCCTTCGCTGCTGTTCGGCATCCCCGGCGACACCATCGCCGCGATCGCGATCGGCGTGCTCTACATGAAGGGCCTCAATCCCGGCCCGACGCTGTTCACCGAGAAGGCGTCGAGCATGTATGCGATCTACCTGATGTTCATCATCGCGAATATCTTGATGATCCCGCTCGGCATCGCGATGATCCGCGTCGCCACCTACATCCTGCTGGCACCGCGCTCGGCGATCATGCCGATCATCATGCTGTGCTGCGCGGTTGGCTCGTTCGCGATCGGCAACAACATGTTCGGCGTCGTCACCGTCGCCGCCTTCGGCGTGATCGGCTATGTCATGGAGACGAACGGCTATCCCGTCGCCGCCATGGTGCTCGGCATCGTCATGGGCACCATGGTGGAGCAGGCCTTCGTCACCTCGCTGATCAAGTCGGACGGCAGCATCTTGCCGTTCTTCGAGCGTCCGGTCGCGGCCATCCTCGCCGCGATGGCGATCGGCGCGCTGCTCTGGCCGGTCATGGTGTGGATCTGGCGCAAGGTGAAACAGCCGCAGACCGCCGCGGCTACGACCCGGTGATATCGAACGGGCGGCCCTCGCCTGCCCCGCCGGTGCAGGCCGAGCAGGCCCGCTATCGCTGGGCCGGGCCCTCGCCCTGTGCTAATGTCCGGCCATGACTGAGGTCGCAGAAATTCCACTCCAGACGATTGTCGGGAAGCTCCGAGAGCTTGCTCCCGCCTTGAGGGCTGCGGGCATCAATCACCTGTCCGTGTTTGGGTCCCGAGCGCGCGGCGACGCGCGCCCCGACAGCGACCTCGATGTTTTGGTAGAGACGACTGCGCATGGGGAAGAGCCACGTTTCGATTACTTCAAGGCTGTGAAACTGATCGAGGATCACATCGGCCTCGAAACTCAAATATCGATGCGAAACTTACTAAAGCCCCGCATGGCGGAACGCATCGCCGACGATTTGGTCGAGGTGTTCTGAATGCGGCCCACCGTCGAGGACCGGTTGCGAGACATTCTCGAAGCCATTGTCGAGATCGAGGCGTTGCTTGCGGGCTATGACTTCGCGCGCTTCACCGCCGACAAGACCAGCCGTATGGCCACTGAACGCTATTTGGAAGTCATTTGCGAGGCCGCACGGCGGTTGCCCGACGAGATGAAGAAAGATGCGTCGAGCATAGATTGGCAAGCAATGGTGAATTTCGGGAATCGTTTGCGCCACGCCTATCATGCAACGGATGTTGGGATTGTATGGGCGATCGTTCAAGATCATCTCTTTCCAATGAAATCTTTCGTCGAAGGGCGCATGCGACCGTCCAGTTGACGTGGACTCGCACGCCCATAAGCAACGATGACCAGTCCCAAATCCACCGACATCAAATCCCTCGCCCGTGACCTTCGCGCCGGCAGTCGTGCGGCCCTCGCCCGGGCGATCACGCTGGTGGAGAGCCGGCGCGCCGACCATCAGGCGCTGGCGCGGGAGCTGGTACAGATGCTGCTGCCGGACACCGGCAAGGCGTTTCGCGTCGGCATCACGGGATCGCCGGGCGTCGGCAAGTCGACCACGATCGATGCGCTGGGTACGTATCTGATCGAGCAGGGCCACAAGGTCGCGGTGCTCGCGGTCGATCCGTCCTCGGCGCGCAGCGGCGGCTCGATCCTCGGTGACAAAACGCGGATGGCGCGGCTGTCAGCTTCCGATGCAGCCTTCATCCGTCCCTCGCCGTCCTCGGGCACGCTCGGCGGTGTCGCGGCGAAGACGCGCGAGGCGATGCTGCTGTGCGAGGCCGCCGGCTTCGGCGTCGTGCTGGTGGAAACGGTCGGCATCGGTCAGTCCGAGACCGCCGTCTGCGACATGACCGACTTCTTCCTTGCCCTGATGCTGCCGGGCGGCGGCGACGAGCTGCAGGGCATCAAAAAGGGCCTGGTCGAGCTCGCCGACATGATCGCGATTAACAAGGCCGACGGCGACAATTTGAAGCGCGCCAAGATCACCGCGGCCGATTATCGCGGCGCGCTGCATATTCTGGCGCCGCGGTCCGAGCATTGGCATCCGCCGGTAGAGACCTATTCGGCGCTGACCGGCGACGGCATCGCAAAGATCTGGCAGAAGGTTCTGGATCACCGCAAGGCGATGAACGCCTCCGGCGATTTCGCCGCGCGGCGGCGCGAGCAGCAGGTGAAGTGGATGTGGTCGATGCTGGAGCAGCGCATGCTGGCGCGGCTGCGCAGCGAGGCCTCGGTGCGGAGCAAGGTTCGCAAGATCGAGGCCGAGGTCGCCGATGGCCATCTCACGCCGGGGCTCGCCGCCGAGCAGATGCTGGAGTTGCTGCAATGAGCGACAAGCTCCGCATTCTCCTCACCGGCTTCGGTCCGTTTCCCGGCGCGCCCCATAATCCGACCCAGCCGCTGGTGGCGCGGCTGGCGCAGTTGCGCCGGCCCGCGCTCGACGATGTCGTGCTCTCGAGCCACATTTTTCCGGTCACCTATGCCGCGGTTGACCGCCAACTGCCCGACGTGCTCGCCGCGCAAAAGCCCGACGCGCTGCTGATGTTCGGCCTCGCCGCCCGCACGCCTTACCTGCGCATCGAGACGCGGGCGCGCAACGCCGTCACCATGCTCTGGCCCGACGCCGCCAACACCCGCTCGACCAAGCGCGGCATCGCCGGCCATGCCGACGCGATGATGTTCGGCCCGCACACCGCAAGGCTGCTGCGCGCCGCGCGCCTCACCGGCATCGACGCGCGTCCCTCGCGCGACGCCGGCGCCTATCTCTGCAACTACTTAAGCTGGCGCGCGATCGAGCGCGTGAAGGCGGGCGGACCCAGGCTTGCGGCGTTCATCCACATTCCCCTGCTCGCGCGCAGCGGCGGCGTGCGCCGCAAGGGCGCAGCCCGCATCACGCTGGAGGAGCTGGTGGATGCGGGGGAAGCGATGCTGATGGAGATGGTGCAGTTGGCGCGCAAGGCGCGCGCTTCGTAGGGTGGATTAGCGAAGCGTAATCCACCTCATCTCCATCAACGGTTCCACACTCGCGGTGACATGGTGGGTTGCGCCTACGGCTAACCCACCCTACGCACCGTCTTTTGCGTAAACATTTAACCCTACCGCGAACAATCCTCACGGTCCTCGCCCTGCTGCGCTACGAAACCGCTGCGGACACCTCCCGCGTCCGCCGGAGGACGCGTCATGAACCTCAATCGCCGTCATCTCATCGGGGCTTCGACCGCGGGCATTGCCGGTGCGCTGGCCATGCCGGCCGATGCCGCGCGCGCCGCACCGCTGACGTCGCTGCTCGGCCGCGATGCCACGCAATATGGTGTGCGGCCCGGCAGCAGCGAGGACCAGACCCGCGCGCTGCAGCGTGCCATCGACGATGCCGCGCGGGCGCAATTGCCGCTCGCCTTGCCACCCGGCGTGTACCGGACCGGTCTGTTGCGGCTGCCAAACGGCGCGCAGCTGATTGGCGTGCGCGGCGCGACCAAGCTCGTCTTCACCGGCGGCGCCTCGGCGATCCAGAGCGACGGCTCCGATGCGATCGGCCTCACCGGCATCACCTTCGACGGCGGCGGCATCCCGCTGCCGACACGGCGCGGCCTGATCCACGCCCTCGGCGGGCGCGACGTGCGCATCAGCGAATGCGCTATCACGAGCTCGGGCGGCAGCGGCATCTGGCTCGAGCAGGTCGCGGGCGACATTTCCGGCAATATCTTCACCGACATCGCGGTGACAGCGGTCGTGTCGTTCGACGCCAGGGGCCTCAGCGTCTGCCGCAACACGATTCTCGGCACCAACGACAACGGGATCGAGATCCTGCGCACCGCGATCGGCGATGACGGCACGCTGGTCGCCGACAACCGCATCGAGAACATCAAGGCCGGCCCCGGCGGCTCGGGCCAGTTCGGCAATGCCATCAACGCCTTTCGCGCCAGCAACGTGATCGTGCGCGGCAACCGTATCAGGAATTGCGACTATTCGGCGGTGCGCGGCAACTCGGCTTCGAACATCCACATCAGTGGCAACAGCGTCAGCGACGTGCGCGAGGTCGCGCTCTATTCCGAGTTCGCGTTCGAGGCCGCGGTGATCGCCAACAACATCGTGGACGGCGCGGCCGTCGGCGTCTCGGTCTGCAATTTCAACGAGGGCGGCCGCATCGCGGTGGTCCAGGGCAACATCATCCGCAACCTGATCCCGAAGCGGCCGATCGGCACCGCGCCCGACGATGATGCCGGCGTCGGCATCTACATCGAGGCGGATTCTTCGGTGACCGGCAACGTGATCGAGAACGCACCGTCCTACGGCATCGTCGCCGGCTGGGGCAGATATCTGCGCGACGTCGCGATCACGGGCAACGTGATCCGCAAGGCGCTGGCCGGCGTCGGCGTCTCCGTGCTGCCGGGCGCCGGCACCGCGCTCGTCAACAACAACATGATCTCCGAGACGCCGCGCGGCGCCGTGGTCGGCCTCGATCACGCCCGCGCGGTGACGTCGGATCTATCCGCCGACGGCGCACAACGTTTTGCGCAGCTGGTGGTCGGCGGCAATGCGGTGCGGCGCTAGAAGGCGTTCCGCAGCAGCGGGTACTTCGCTTCCAGGCCGTCGAGGCTGAAAGTGAATTCGACGACGCGCTCGGGGGCGGCGACGATTTCCTCGGCGGGCGGGGCGAACTGCGGCAGGAGCGCCGCCATTGCTGCAGGCGCGGTCTTCGGCGGCTTCGCGGCAGGCACCGGCGGCCTCACTTCCGGCGCGGCGAATGGCCGTGTTGCGGCCGGCTCCGCGAGCGGCGATCTCTCGGCAGGCGCAGTGAACGGTGCCTTCGCAGCGGGTGCCCTCAGCGGCGGCATCTCGGCAGGCGCGGTGAACGACGGCCAAGCTACGGGCATAGCAAGCGGCGCGATCGGGGCTTCGGTGATCTCCGCGAGCACGTCGGGCTTCGGATCGAGCCTCACCGGCATGACGGTCTCGGGAGCGATGTGAACGGCCTTGGGCTGCATCGTTTGCGCCTGCTGCTCGCGCGGCGCCATGCGAGGCATCGTCGCCGGCGACCAACCGAATGCCGGCGTCACGCTCGCAGCCGCCTCGGCGACGTCCGCCCCCGTCGCAAGGGCGCGCCAAGTCTGGACGGCGCGCTTGGCTTCCTGGATGTTTTCGAGGAAGGCGATCTCGGAATGATAGCGGCGCCAGCGGCCGGTCTCAAACATCTCGGAGAGATGTTGCAGGCGCTGCTCGGCGAGAGCGCACCAGCGTGCCGCGATTTGGCGGCTGCCGGCCGCGTCGCGAACGAACTCTTCGCGAGCAAATTCTTGGCGATGTGTCATGAACCAGCCCGTCAGGAGAAAACACGGACGCGGGGGACGCAACGCACACGAATCAATTTAGACGCGACATGAATATTTTGTGGAAAAGTTTTGACTTGTCCAGCAACGACGCGGCATTCGTCGTCAAACACCGTAGTCGTGCGGTGATTTTCCGTGTTTTCGAGTCAAGCTTCGCACAAGCATGACGGAGTTGCGGCGGGACTCGCTCGCGACGGCGACCGAAGCCACGGCGACCTTCAACTGCAAGCTGAACGGATGCGAAGCTTCGAAAAATCGGACGCCAGAATCTTGTCTTGACGCGTTTTCTTCACGCGAACCGGCACCCACTTCGCTCGAAAACGCTCTGAAAAGAAGAGACCCGTCCGGGGGGACAACCGGACGGGTCGAGCCATATGGGCGCTTGGGGTGGATGGGCGCTCGCGCCTGATATGACTGATGGGGAGGGATGACCGCTCCCACATCAGTTGGTCGGGGCAGCGGGCTGAACGTTCAAATGCGCGGTTTGATTTTTTACCCTTTGGCGTGAGCGTAAAGTTGTCGCAGCGACTATCGCGCCGGCGGCCTATCTGCCTGAGAAACCGCGGATTTATCCTCCGCGCTCGACAGCGAGGTTTGCTCGATCGCGCGTGCGCCGGGCTCCTCGCGACGCTTCGGAGCATCTTCACGTTTTGTTGTACCGGGGGCAGCAGCGACCGGCGTCGCGCTGTCGGCAGGAACAGCCATGACGGCGGCAAACGCGTCGGCCTGGCCGTCGCCGAAGAGGTCGTCGCGCCCGGGAGAGCCGAGGTCGCGTGCGGTCTTGACCAGCGTCATGCGCAGCGCTTCCGGCTTGAGTGTGTGGTTGCGCTCGAGCAGCAGCGCCGCGACGCCTGAGACATAGGCGGCCGAGAACGAGGTTCCCGACGTCAC
This sequence comes from Bradyrhizobium yuanmingense, assembly GCF_900094575.1. GTDB lineage: Bacteria > Pseudomonadota > Alphaproteobacteria > Rhizobiales > Xanthobacteraceae > Bradyrhizobium > Bradyrhizobium yuanmingense. The sequence goes on from NZ_FMAE01000001.1 coordinate 197,119, forward strand.
CTGGTATTTGCCGTCGGGTGCCGGCAGGAAGATGTCGACGCCGGGGGCCGCGACGGCGATGTAGTTGCCGCGGTTGGAGGCGGAGAACAGCCTGTCCTGCCGATCCGTCGCACTGACCGCAATCACGTTGGGGTTGGCCGCCGGATACAGCGGCGGCGATTTCGCCCCGGCATTGCCGGCGGCGGCGATCAGAATGAGACCACGCGCGGCCGTCGCCGCGATCGCGCGCTCGATCACCGCGTCCTTCGGACCGGCAAAGCTCATGTTGACGATCTGCGCGCCGTGCTCGGCGGCGTAATTCAGGGAACGCAGGATGATATAGGACGAGCTCTCTGCACCGCCATTGGCACCGCCGAAGGCGCGGATGGCGATGATGCGGGCCTCGGGTGCGCTGCCCATCAGACGGGCATGGGCCGCGATCGCCCCGGCGATGCCGGTGCCATGGACGTGCGGCCCTTCGGCACTGCCGAGCGCGTCGAAATTGTCGGCGATGGAATTGGCGAGCTCGGGATGCCGGGCGTCGATGCCGGAATCGATTACCGCGATCGTGACGTTGGCCCCATGCGCCAACGTATGCGCCTGCGGCAGGCGCAGCTTTGCCAGCGCGTATTGCGCAGGATCGCCCTCGGTGGCGGCCGACGATTTCTGGTCCTGGAGCACGTAGCGGAAGTTCGGCTGCAGCGAGCGCACGCTGCCGTCGGCCGCGAATTCGCGCCGCACGGTCTCATAGGGCCGGCCGTCGGCGATGCGGAACAGGCCGAACGTGGCTCCGATCAGCGGGAAATTCTCGGAAGCGAGGCGGGTCAGGCCGTGGCGACGCGCCAGCTCGTCGGCCTCGGCCGTCGACAGCGCGCCGTCGATCTCGGCGACGAATTCGCCTGCGAAGCTGCGCGAGGTCAGCACCACCGGCGTGTTGTTCCCACGCCCTTTGCCGGCGCTCTTCTTGCCGGATTTTCCGGTGCCCTCGCCGCCCGCGTTCGGCTGCGCCAGACATTCGCCGTCGGCACTGCGATAGGCTGCGGTGCAGGCCGGATAGAGATTCGGCGAGTAACGCGCATGGGGCAGCACCGGCGTCGTCGGCCGGATGCGCGACGTCGTGGGAATGCTCGCCATCGTCCGCGGGCCGCGGCCAACGCTCACCGCGCGCGCAGCGATGTTCGGGCTGACCCGCGGGGTGATGTTTGGAGAGACGGTCGGCGTGCGCGAGGGAACGCTGATCGTCGGCGTGCGCATGATCGCCTGCGCCTGCGCAAGCTCCACGCCGAAACAGAAGGCGACCAGAAGCGCAACGCCGACGGATGAAGCGCGGGCCCCAGTGCGCACCCTGCTCTCGGATTTGCCCGTCATTGGCTCGGCGGCGCGCCTAGGGCGCCGCGACGGCGAGGTTGACGAACTTCTCGCGCTGCATCCTGCCGAGCAGCGAAGCGAGTTCGTCCTGGCCCATCGCCTTGTCGAACTGGAGGCGGAACATGCCGCCCTTGGCATCGCCGATGATCGAAGCCTGGTAGCTGTCGAGCAGCGCGGTGATGTCGGCGACGCGCGCCTCAGGGGTGAAGCGCACCAGCGCGCGCGCCGGCGCGGCGGCGCTACCAAGCTCGCGCGTGATCGGTGCGCTGGTCGAGAGCGAAGCGGTTTGGAAGGTCGCCGGCTGGTTCTTCATCAGCACGGCGCCGATGATGCCGGCCTGCAGCACGAGCGCGACGGCACCGAGGCTCGCCGACCACGCCAGCGTGCGCGGCGACAAGCTCGCGAAGAAGGTCGAGATACGCGCCGACAGCGGCAGCGAGCCGCTCGCCCTCGCCGGCTCGGCATCGATCGCGGCGAACAGCTTCTGCATCGCGCGCGCCGACGGAGCGCCCAGGCTCTCGTTCAGATGAATGGTCTCTTCGTACTCGCCGCGGATCGCCGCATATTGCTTCGCCAGGTCCGGATCGCGCGCCAGCGCTTCCTCGACACGGCGCGCATCGCGCGCGTTCAGCGTGCCGGCAGCGTGCCAGGGCAGCAGCAGTTCAATTTCACTGGGCTCTTGCTCCAGCATCTTCTTGCTCAAAGCCATCATGGCCAGCCTCGCTCGACGCCGGCTGCCTTCAGCAGTTCGGCCAGTTTCTTGCGCGCATAGAACAAGCGCGTCTTCACAGTGTTCTCTGGTATCCCGACGATTTCGGCCACCTCTTCCACGGACTTCTCGTGGTAGTAGACGAGATCGACGATTTCCCGATGATCCGGCGAGAGGCCCGTCAGACACTCCCGCAACGCCTCACTGGTATCCTTCTTCTGCACCACCGTTTCCGGATCGTCGGACGTATCCTCGATCGCGTTGGCGGCGTCTTCGTCCAGCTCGAAATCCTTCCTGCGCCGGAGCGCAGACAGGGCCTTGAATCGGGTGATTGCCAGCAGCCAGGTGGAAACGGCAGATCGGCCCTCGAATTTGCCCGCTTGACGCCAGACGTCGAGAAACACCTCGCTGATGAGGTCTTCCGCCGCCTGCTCGTCCCGCACGAGCCTCAGCCCGAACCGGTAAACCCTGACATGGTGCCGCCCGTACAGCACCTGCATGGCGAGCCGGTCACCTTGAGCGATCCTGGCGATCAGGATCTCGTCTGAAGCCGCCTGTGTCGCGCTCAATGGCCGTCTCGCAAGGTTGGTCGGGTCGATGCGGTGGCCGGTTCGATGTGGGGGGCAAAATTGTTGAACCTACCGCAGTCATACGGGGGCTTGTGTGAGCTACCCCACATCCGGGCATTTTTCTTGTCCCACCCGTGGTGGTCAGCGTCGCTCATCCGAATCGGTACCATAATACTGCGATATTCCCTGCGGAATGCCTGCCCGGACATAGGCAGCCCGGCCTCATCCGGTTCCATAGTAGCCCCGCACCACCTTTGTCGCGCCAAGCCTCGCTTCGGCTCGACCGCAGCGCACACGATGCGTGATCATCGGTAAAATTCTCACGCTAGACGATCGCCTTGTTCCCTGCTGCACGGTTCGGATTCGATTTCAAAGGATACCAAACCTAAAGGCTTGCCACGTAGGTTTTTACGCTGACATCCACCATTGGCGGGACCATGGGTACGGCCGCGACGTCCTTTCCAGAGAGGAATGCCGCAGAGGTCGCGGATCTCGTCCTTGCGCCCGAGACGACGGCGCCCGAGGTCAGGGCGCGCCGCGTCTGGCAGCGTCGCCAGATGTATATCGGCCAGGTCGCGAGCTACTCGCTGGGCGGCGCGGTCCTGCTGCTCTGCGCCTATGACGGCGCGGTCTCCATGGCCGTTCCGACGCTGTTCTGGCTCGGCGGCCTTCTGATCATCGGGACTTTCACGGTGCTGTCGGAGGCCGGTTTCGGCGACCGTTTCGACGATCATTACCTCACCGTCTATCAGATCTCGCTGCATATGGCGCTGCAACTGGTGTTCCTGCTCGCGGTGCCCACCATCGGGGTCGCGTTCCTTGCCGTATTGTTTCTGATCTTCGCGTTCGGCACGCTGCGGATGACGTCGAGCCAGGCCATGCTCACCTGGGGCCTCGCCACCTGCGGGCTCACCGTGGTTTTCCTGGGATCGGACCTGCCGATCGGACTGCCGGTCGCGACCCGGCTGCAGCGGACCGCCTCGATGCTCTGCTTCGTGCTGGTGATCGGGCAGTGCGCCTTCCTCGGCCTGTTCGGCGCCACGTTACGCAAGATCCTGTACAAGCGCAGCATCGAATTGAAGGCCGCCTATCGACGCATCGAGGAACTGGCCGAGCTCGACGAGCTCACCGGCTCCTACAACCGCCGCTGCATCATGCGGCTTCTCGACACCGAGATCGAAAAGTCGCGGCGGGCATCCACGCCCTTCGCGATCGCGCTGATCGATCTCGACTGGTTCAAGCGCATCAACGACGCTTACGGCCATCCCATTGGCGATGAGGTGCTGCGCACCTTCGCGATCACCATTTTCGCCAACATCCGCCCGGCCGACAGTTTCGGCCGCTACGGCGGCGAGGAATTCCTGCTGCTGCTGCCGGATACGTCGGGCGACGTCGCGCTCCGCACGCTCGAGCGCCTGCGCGGCATCGTCGCCGATCTCGACTGGGGCGCGTTCTCCCCCAGCATGCGGGTGACCATTTCCGCGGGCGTCGTGACGCTGCGCGACGTCGATACTGCCGACACGTTTCTCGCGCGCGCCGACAGCGCGCTCTATTCCGCCAAGGCGCGAGGGCGCAACTGCATTGCAACGAGCTGACCGATCCATTTTCCTCCGGTGCGACGGAAGCCGCTGCCGGGCCGACCGCTCCAGGACAGAGCAATGAGATCCAATTCCGCAAGACCATCCGAAAGCCTGCTCGAGGAATTGCAGGCCGCCCTCTCGCACGGCACCGTCGCGCGCCGGTTGGAGACGCTCCGCCGCGTCACCGATCTCTTCGTGGGCAACGCGGTCGACTATTCCGACGACCATATCCGCGTGTTCGACGACGTGTTCCAGTGCCTGATCGAGCAGATCGAGACGTCGGCCAAGGCGCTGCTCGCCGAGCGGCTCGCGCCGATCGCAGCTGCGCCGCCGCAGATCATCCGCACGCTCGCGCTCGACGAGGTGATCGAGGTCTCCGGCCCCGTGCTGTCGAAGTCGGAGCGGCTGGATGAGGCAACATTGGTCGAGATTGCGCGCACCAGGAGCCAGGCGCATCTCAAGGCGATCTCGCTGCGGCGGACGCTGTCGGAAGCGCTGACCGACGTGCTGGTGGCGCGGGGCAATGAGGACGTGGTGCAGTCGACGGTCGGCAATCCGGGCGCGCGGTTCTCGGAGGAGTGTCTCGCCGACCTCGTCGTCCGCGCCGAGCGCGACGACGACCTCGCCGGCTGCATCGGCCTGCGGCCCGACCTGCCGCGCCATCACTATCTGAGGCTGGTCGCCAAGGCATCCTCGAGCGTGCGCACGAAGCTCGCGGCTGCGCATCCCAAGCTCGCGGACGAGGTGTCGAGGGCCGTCGAGGAAGCGGCCCAACGGGTTCGCGCCGTCGCCAGGACGAAACAGACGGAGATGGCTCGCGCGCTGGTGAAGTCGCTGCACGAGGACGGCCGCCTCAACGAGCTCCAGGTCGCCACCTTCGCCGAGCAGGGCAAGTTCGACGAGACGAACGCGGCGCTGGCCGCACTCGCAGGGATCGCGGTCGAGACCGCCGAGACCATGATGATCGAGAGCCGCACCGAAGGCGTGATGATCCTCGCCAAGGCCGCGGGCATGCAATGGTCGAGCGTGCGCGCCATCATCGCCTTGCGCGAGAAGCTCTCCGGCGGGTCGCAGACCGACATGCTGAAGCTGCGCGACACCTATGAGGCGCTGCGCCCATCGACCGCGCAACAGGCGCTGCGCTTCCACCGCATGCAGTTGCACGCGACGCCGGCGGCATGAAGCCGGCGCGACTAAAGCGCGATGAGATTTCGATGGATCGTCATCGCGCTTTAGGTTGTTGGTTGCGCATGATCTTTCCGGAAAACCGCTTCGCACTTTTCCGGATCATGCCTTAATACCGCAAGACCCTCGATCCGACCGCCGCGCCGATCGCCGTCACCAGCGCGGTTGCGAGCGTGTACCAGGTCGCGACGAACAGCGGGGAATCGTCGGTGCAGTGCGAGGCATAGAGGGTCGCCGCAAGTCCCGCCGACACCAGCCCTGCGAGCGCTCCGGCGAGCGCGGGACTAGACGGCGCGCCGTGGCGCAGGCCGAACAGCGCCCCCGCAAGCAGCGGCAGCGCCATTGCGGGGATCGCGACCATGCAGACCCTGGAGTTCTTACCCACCAGGCGCATCGTCATCGGCATCGCCGGCGCCATCATCGCCTCGCTGCCAATCGCCACGGCGAGCAGCCCGACGGGAAGCAGCAGCAGCCAGCCCCAGCCGCGCAGCAGGGCTTCGGGACGCGACAAATGAAGGCTGACGATGATGGCGGGGATCGCGAGCGACAACGTCACCGCGAACTTCATGTCGAAGAACGGGTTGCGCATGGCGCTCATGACGTCGGCGCGCACGCCGAAGAACGTCACAAAGATCAGGATCGACAGCGGCGCAGCCACCAGCAGCGCCATGCTCAGCACGGCGCCGACGCGGGGCGCGCGATGCGGATTGTCGGCGGCGAGCGAGCGAATGAGTTGATCGGTGTCCATGATCAATGGTCCCGCAATTTGGCGGTCAGCGCCGCAAGTCCGCGATGCAGCGCGACCCGGACCGCACCCTCGCTCATCGACAACCTTGCCGCCGTATCCTTGATCGAGGCGGCCTCGACCGCGATCGATTGCAGCACGTCGCGCTGACGCTGCGGCAGGGTTCCGAGCTGGGCGGCGACCTCGCCGGCTGAAGCGGTGTCCTGCGGCGCCTCGCCCGGCAGCGTCTCGGCGAAATCGTCGATGTTGACGAACACGCGCCTGCCGCGCCGCCGGAGCGCATCGATCAGCTTGTTGCGGCCGATCGCAAACAGCCAGGGCGCGAAGGGGGCTTCGCTGTCCCAGGTATGCCGCTTCAGATGTACCGCCAACAGAATCTCCTGCACGATATCCTCGGCCTGGTCGGGCGGCTGACCCGCCCGCGCCAAGCCACGCCTCGCGGCGGCCCGCAGCACCGGCGCGACTGCCTTCAACAGACGATGATACGCCGCATCATCGCCAGCCATGGCCGACCGCATCAGGCCGGTCCACTCGTCCTCACGTCCGCGCACGCGCGCCCCTCACCATGCAATTCGGCCGCTCTTTCAATTTGTTACGCGGGCGCCAAACATATCACGAATTCGTGATCAAGATCCGGGCCGCGCGACCGATGCGGCCGCAAACATCTGCGACGGCTCTTAACACCGATCGGTGCGTCCTGCATCGGGCGGGCGGCTGCGGGAGGGGTCTGCCGCGTTTTTGCCCGGTGTAGCCCGAAGATTCCCATTTTCTGCCCCGCTGTCGTCACGCCCCGGGGTCTCTGTTCGCTGCCGGGACGGGCGGAATTGGGGAGATCGTCGACATGATGAAAACCAGCGCGCGCGCGGCCCTGATCGTTTTGGCCGGGCTTGTCTTGCTATCCGGGGGCCTCGCACAGGCGGCGCCGAACTCGGCCGCGGGCAACAAATCGGAGAGCGCCGACAAAGGGGCCGATACGGCCAAGCACCGGCGCCAAGACTCGCGCCGCACCGATAGCAGGAAGACGGGGCAGAAATCCGAGGACAAGGCCGACAAGAAGGACACGGCGGCCAAGCCCGACGAAGCCAAGAACGACAAGGCCGACAGTCAGGTCCCGGCCTCGAGCCAGCTGGCTCCGGAGGTCGCCAACGCCAATGCGCAGCTCGCCGCCGACACGCCGACTGCCGCGGCAGCCTCCGCGATGACGAACCGCGCCAACGACAACGTCCAGGCAGCCGCCGATAATACCAGCACCGAGAACCCTCAAAGCCAGGTCGTCGCGCCCGATCAACTCAACGACATCGATCGGGCCTTGCAGGAGACCCCGCCGCCGCAGAAGGCGGTGATCGCCGCAACCGAGGCGCAGCCGCGGCCGGCGCCGGTGATGGCCAGCAGCCAGCAGAGCTCGGCCTGGGACCAGAGCTCCCTGATCGGCAAGATCTTCATCGGCGTCGGCACATTGCTGACCCTGGCCTCCGCCGCGCGCATGTTCATGGCCTGATGGCCGGTTCCGCCGGGACGCGACCCCGCGCGCGTCCCGCGTCCGGCCCCCTTGAAGGCATCCGCGCCAGCGGGCACATTGCCCGCTCAATCGAAAGCGTGGGTGGAGCATGAGCACGTTCGAACACATCATCGTCGAGAGCGTCGGCGCGGTCGGCATCGTCAAGCTGAACCGGCCGAAGATGCTCAACGCGCTCTCGTTCGGCGTCTTCCGCGAGATCGCAGCTGCGGTCGACGATCTCGAGGCCGATGACGCCATCGGCTGCATCGTCGTGACCGGCAACGAGAAGGCCTTTGCCGCCGGCGCCGACATCAAGGAGATGCAGCCCAAGGGCTTCATCGACATGTTCTCCGAGGATTTCGCCGCGATCGGGGGCGACCGCATCGCGCGCTGTCGCAAGCCAACCATCGCCGCGGTCGCCGGCTACGCGCTCGGCGGCGGCTGCGAGCTCGCCATGATGTGCGATTTCATCATCGCCGCCGACACCGCGAAGTTCGGCCAGCCCGAGATCACGCTCGGCACCATTCCCGGCATCGGCGGCACCCAGCGGTTGACGCGCGCGATCGGCAAGTCCAAGGCCATGGACCTCTGCCTCACCGGCCGGATGATGGACGCCGCCGAAGCCGAGCGCTCCGGCCTGGTCAGCCGTATCGTACCCGCCGACAAGCTGATGGACGAGGTCATGGCGGCCGCCGAGAAGATCGCCGCGATGTCGCGCCCTGCGGCCGCGATGGCCAAGGAAGCGGTGAACCGCGCCTTCGAGACCACGCTCTCCGAAGGCATGAGCGTCGAACGCAACCTGTTCCATTCGACCTTCGCGCTCGAGGACCGCTCGGAGGGCATGGCGGCGTTCATCGAGAAGCGCAAGCCTGTGAACAAGAACCGGTAGCGCACGAGCCGGTCAGGCCGGTGTAAGGCTCTGGCGCTTTCCCGCGCACAGCCTGTGACGCGCCTGCAACAAGCACGGAATACATGGGAGTTTTGCCCGCGGCAGTTTGCCTGCGGGACCTCGGCTGGCTAAACAGTTAAGAGGCCATCGTCGGCGGGGGCGGACAGCCGGGGTTAAGCGAGATTACATGATTGGGCGTACCGCCAGAGCTGGTCGCGGGGTGACGCGACGTCGATCGAGCGCGGGTCATGCGCTTGCGACATGGACCACGCTGGCGTTCTCGTGCGCCCTTCCCTCCGCGGCATGGGCCGAAGCACTGCCGGACGCCTTGGCAAAAGCGTATCAGACCAATCCGCAGCTCAATGCCGAGCGTGCGCGCCAGCGCGCCACCGACGAGAACGTGCCGCAGGCGCTGGCCGGCTACCGGCCGCAGATCGTGGCGAGCCTCAGCGCCGGCCTGCAATCGGTGCGCAATCTGTTGCCGGACAACACCATCCAGACCGGCAATCTGAAGCCCTGGATCATCGGCGTCACCGTGACGCAGAGCCTGTTCAACGGCTTCCGCACCGCCAACGGCGTGCGGGCCGCCGAGCTCCAGGTGCAGTCGGGCCGCGAAGCGCTCCGCAATGTCGGCCAGGGCGTGCTGCTCGATGCGGTCACCGCCTACACCAATGTTCTCGCCAACCAGTCGCTGGTCGAGGCGCAGCGCTCCAACGTCGCCTTCCTGCGCGAGACGCTCTCCGTCACCCAGCGCAGGCTCAATGCCGGCGACGTCACGCCGACCGACACCGCGCAGGCCGAGGCCCGCCTCAATCGTGGCCTTGCCGATCTCAACGCGGCCGAGGTCGCGCTTGCGGTCAGCCAGGCCACCTATGCGCAGGTGATCGGCAATGCGCCCTCGCAGCTCAGGCCTGCCGAGGCCGTCGACCGCTATCTGCCGAAGAGCCGCGAGGATGCCATGACGATGGCGATCCGCCAGCATCCGGCGGTGATGGCCGCCAGCTTCGACGTCGATGTCGCCTCCACCAACATCCGCATCGCCGAAGGGACGCTGCTGCCGAGCGCGACGATCCAGGGCAGCGCCAGCAAAAGCCGCAACAACGACCCGGCGCTCAGCACCCTCGCCGAGGACCAGGCTTCGATCGTCGCCAATGTCACCGCGCCGATCTACGACGGCGGCCAGGCCGCGGCGCAGACCCGGCAGGCCAAGGAGATCACGGCGCAGAGCCGGCTCGTGCTCGACCAGGTGCGCAATCAAGCGCGGACGGCGGCGGTCAGCGCCTGGGTTGCCAACGAAGGCGCCAAGATCACGGTCTCGGCCTCGGAGTCCGAGGTGAAGGCGGCCACCGTCGCGCTGCAGGGCGTGCAGCGCGAGGCCGCCGGCGGCCAGCGCACGACGGTGGACGTCTTGAACTCGCAGGCCGACCTGATCCAGGCCAAGGCCCGCCTGATCGGCGCGCAACGCGACCGCGTGATCGCCTCCTACACGCTGCTCAGCGCCATCGGCCATCTCGACGTCAAGACGCTTAACCTGAACACGCCGGATTATCTGCCCGAGGTGCACTACCACCAGGTCCGCGACGCTTGGCACGGCCTGCGCACGCCGTCGGGGCAGTAGCCTCAAATCTCTCTGGTGGAGGCCGATGAAAAGCCGCCGCATCCATCTGATGGGAGCCTCGGGCTGCGGCGTGACCACGATCGGTCGTGCGCTCGCCGGGCAGCTTGCGCTGCCGCATCACGACAGCGACGACTATTTCTGGCTGCCCACCGTGCCGCCCTTTCGGACGACCCGCCCGGCCGCCGACCGCCTGCGCCTGATGCACGAGATGTTCTTGCCGCGTCTCGACTGGGTGCTGAGCGGGTCCGTCACCGGCTGGGGCGAAGAGCTCGTTTCGTACTTCGACCTGGTCGTCTTCGTGAGCGTGCCGCGCGAGATCCGGATGATGCGACTGCGCGCCCGCGAGGCCGCCCATTTCGGCGCTGATGCCGTCGCGCCGGGCGGCTGGCGCCATGGCGAGACCGAAGACTTCGTCGAATGGGCCTCCCATTACGAAGCCGGCGATCGCGAAGGCCGCAGTCTCGCCAAGCACGAAGCGTGGCTCTCGGGCCTGCCCTGCCCGGTCGTGCGCGTGGACGGCTCACGTCCGCTTGCGGAGCTTGTCGAGCAGCTATGCAGCGAAGCGGAGCGGTTGCCCGGTTGATGTGATATTCTCCTCCCACTCGCCGATAAAAAAACAAACCGGGAGAGAAACCGTGCTCAGCCGACGCAGCGTCCTGCTTGCCTCCCTTGCGGCCGGAGTAGCCATGACCAGCAAAGCCCATGCCCGCGCGGCGCAGCCTGCGACGCCGATCAATTTCGATGTGCCGGCGCATGCCTGCGACTGCCACACCCACATTCATGGCGATGTCGAAAAGTTTCCGTTCTTCACGGGCCGCGTCTATACGCCGGAGCCGGCTTCGCCGGAAGAAATGGCGGCGCTGCACAAGGCGCTGCATATCGAGCGCGTGGTGATCGTGACGCCGAGCGTCTACGGCACCGACAATTCCTCCACACTGTTCGGCATGAAGGCGCGCGGCGAGACCGCGCGCGGCGTCGCCGTAATCGACGACAAGACGCCGGAGAGCGCGCTCGATACGATGCACCAGGACGGCTTCCGCGGCATCCGCCTCAATCTGGCGACCGGCGGCGTCAACGACCCCAATGTCGGCCGGCCGCGCTTCTCCGCCGCCGTCGAGCGCATGAAGGCGCGCGGCTGGCACGTGCAGCTCTACACCACGCTGGCCATGATCTCCGCGATCAAGGACCTCGTCGAGACGGCGCCGGTGCCGGTCGTGTTCGACCATTTCGGCGGCCTTCACGCTTCGCTCGGGCTGGAGCAGCCGGGCTTCTCCGACCTCGTCGCGCTGGTGAAGTCCGGCAAGGCCTATGTGAAGATCTCGGGCGCCTATCGCTCGTCGAAGCTGGCGCCCGACTATCAGGACATGGTGCCCTATGCCCGCGCGCTGATCGCGGCCAATGCGGACCGCATCGTCTGGGGCACCGACTGGCCGCATCCGGATTCGAGCCGCGTCGAGGGCCGCAAGCCCACCGACATCGCGCCGCTCTATCAGATCGACGACGGTCGCCTGCTCAACCAACTTCCGGTGTGGGCGCCGGATGCCGAGGTGCGCAAGAAGATCCTGGTCGACAATCCGGCGCGGCTCTACGGGTTCTGACGGTCAGCGCGCGCGGCGGGAGAAGAAGGAGATCAGCACCGGCAAGGTCACCAGGATCACGACCGGCGCCAGCATCATGCCGGTGACGACGACAACCGCGAGCGGCTTCTGCACCTGCGAGCCGATGCCTTCCGACAGCGCTGCCGGCAGGAGGCCGACGCCCGCGACCACACAGGTCATCAGCACGGGCCGGAGCTGCAGCTCGCCGGTGCGCACCACCGCGCTCATGCGGTCCATGCCCTCTTCGATCAGCTGGTTGAACTGCGACAGGATGATGATGCCGTCCATCACCGCGATGCCGAACAGCGCGATGAAGCCGATCGCCGCGGAGACGCTGAACGCGGTGCCCGAGATCAAGAGGCCGAGCACGCCGCCGAAGATCGCCATCGGAATCACGCTCATCGCGAGCAGTGTGTCGGTCATCGAGCCGAAATTAAACCAGAGCAGCACGCCGATCAGCGCCAGCGAGATCGGCACCACGATCGAGAGCCGCCGGATCGCGTCCTGGAGGTTGCCGAACTCGCCGACCCATTCCATGTGCGAGCCCGGCGGCAGCTGCACCTGCGCGGCGATTTTGTCCTGCGCCTCGCGGATCGCGCTGCCGAGATCGCGTTCGCGCACCGAGAACTTGATCGGCAGATAACGCTCCTGCTGCTCGCGATAGATGTAGGCCGCACCCGAGACGAGGCTGATGGTCGCGACCTCGCTTAAGGGGATCTGCGTGACGGAGCCGTTCGGCCCAGGCGCACCGATCCGCAAATTCTGGATCGCCTCGGCGCTGCGGCGGTATTCCGGCGCGAGGCGCACGATGATCGGGAAGTGGCGGTCGCTCCCGGGCTCATAGAGGTCGCCGGCGGTGTCGCCGCCGATCGCGACCTTGATGGTCGCGTTGATGTCGCCCGGTGCAAGGCCGTAGCGCGCCGCCTTGGCGCGGTCGATGTCGATCTGAACGGTCGGCTGGCCCAGCGAGGTGAACACCGCAAGGTCGGTGACGCCCTGCACGGTCGACAGCACCTGCTTGATCTTGTTGGCGGTGTCGGTGAGCGCCTGAAGGTCGCTGCCGAACAGCTTGATCGAGTTCTCGCCCTTCACGCCGGAGACGGCTTCGGAGACGTTGTCCTGGAGATATTGCGAGAAGTTGAACTCGACGCCGGGGAAGCGATCGTCGAGCTGCTTGAGCAGCTGCGCGGTCAGCTCTTCCTTGTCGCGGGTACCGGGCCACTGGCTCACGGGCTTCAGCGGCGCGAAGAACTCGGCGTTGAAGAAGCCGGCGGCGTCGGTACCGTCGTCGGGACGGCCGTGTTGCGAGACGACGGATTCGACCTCGGGCCGGGCGCGGATCACCTTGCGCATCTCATTGACGTAGCTGTTGCCTTCCTGAAGCGAGATGGTCGGCGGCAGCGTGGCGCGGATCCAGAGGTTGCCCTCCTCCAGCTTCGGCAGGAATTCGAGGCCGAGCAGCCGGGCGAGCGCGACCGTCATCAACACCAGACCGACCGCGGCGCCGAGGACGATGTTGCGGTTAGCGACCGCCCAGTTCAGCACAGGCATGTAGAGCCGGTGCAGGATCAGCATCACCTTCGTCTCGGTCTCCTCGACATGCGTCGGCAGGATGATCGCGGACAGCGCGGGAGTCACGGTGAAGGTGGCAAGCAGGCCGCCGGCCAGCGCATAGGCATAGGTCCGCGCCATCGGTCCGAAGATGTTGCCCTCGACGCCCGAGAGTGTGAACAGCGGCAGGAACGCCGCGATGATGATCGCCGCGGCAAAGAAGATCGATCGGGAGACGTCGGCGGCCGCGCTGAGGATGGCATGGCTCTTCATGCCGAACAGCGTCTCGGGCGACATATGCTCTGATTCCGACATCGGTGTCGTTTGCGTCAGGCGGCGGAAGATCGCCTCCACCATGATCACGGTGGCATCGACAATGAGACCGAAATCGATCGCACCGACCGACAGGAGGTTGGCCGATTCCCCGCGCAGCACCAGGATGATGACCGCGAAAAACAGCGCGAACGGGATGGTGGCGCCGACGATCAGCGCGCTGCGGAGATCGCCGAGGAAGATCCACTGCAACAGCACGATCAGCAGGATGCCCACCACCATGTTGTGCAGCACGGTGTGGGTGGTGAGCTCGATCAGGTCGCCGCGGTCGTAGATGCGCTCGATGCGCACGCCGGGCGGCAGGATGCTGGAGTTGTTGATGGATTGAACGAGCTCGTGGACGCGCCTGATGGTCGGCGAGCTCTGCTCGCCGCGCCGCATCAGGACGATGCCCTGCACGATGTCGTCGGAATCGTCGAGGCCGGCAATGCCGAGACGTGGCTTCTGACCGACGGTGACGGTGGCGACGTCCTTCACCAGCACCGGATTGCCGCCGGTCTGCGCCACCATGGTGTTGGCGAGGTCGTCGATCGAGCGGATCAGGCCGACGCCGCGCACCACCGCCGATTGCTGGCCGATATCAACGGTGTTACCGCCGACATTGACGTTGGAATTGCCGACCGCCTGCAGCAGTTGCGGCAACGTCAACCCGTTAGCGACCAGCTTGTTGAAGTCGACCTGGATCTCGTAGGTCTTGCTCTTGCCGCCCCAGCCGGTGACGTCGATGACTCCCGGCACGGCGCGGAAGCGGCGCTGCAGGATCCAGTCCTGAATGGTCTTGAGGTCGAGCACGCTGTAGTTCGGCGGCCCGACGAGACGGTAGCGGAATATCTCGCCGATCGGGCTGAGCGGCGAGATCTGCGGCTGCACGTTGCCGGGCAGCGGCGCAAGCTGAGCCAGGCGGTTCAAGACCTGCTGCAACGCCTCGTCATAGGTGTAGGCGAAGGAGAACTGGATCTTGACGTCGGAGAGGCCGTAGAGCGAGATGGTACGGATGGTCGTGACGTTCTTCAGACCGGCAACCTGGGTCTCGATCGGGATCGTGATGTAGCGCTCGATCTCTTCCGCCGACAGGCCCGGGCTCTGCGTCACGATGTCGACCATCGGCGGAGTCGGATCGGGATAGGCTTCGATGTTGAGCCGGTTGAACGCGATCAAGCCGCCGATCAGCACGGCGACGAACATGCCGACCATCAGGAAACGCCGGTTGACGGCAAGGGCAACGAGACGATCCATTCAGGTCTTCAATTTTCTTGGGTCGTCGATCAGCTGCCGGACGCCGCGCGGTCGATGAACAAACTGCCTTTGGTGACGATCTGCTCGCCGGGTTTCAGATTGCTGGTGACCTCGACGAGGTTGCCGTTGATGAGACCGATCTTGATCTGGCGCAGCTCGACCGACTTGTCCTCGCGCGCGACCCAGAGGCGGACCTTGTCGGCCTCGTAGATCAGCGCATGCTTCGGCACCGCCGGCGCGGCGCGGTCGCCGGCCGAATAGATCGTGACGTTCGCGAACATTTCCGGCTTGAGCAGCCCGTCCTTGTTGTCGATCGTGGCGCGGACCTGCAGGCGGCGGGTGGCGGGGTCGATCGCGGCAGCAACGTAGTTGATCTTGGCGCTGAACGGACGGCCCGGCAGCGCCATCACATTGACGGTGATGTCCTGCCCGATGCACACCGCGGCCGCATCGCTCTCGCGCACGAAGGCGGTGAGCCAGACCGTGGAGAGGTCGCCGACCACGAAGACCGGATCGCTAGCGCCGGAATTGACGTATTGCCCCGGGCCGATCTTGCGTTGCACGACCGTGCCGGAGATCGGCGAGTAGATCGTGATCTCCCGATCGATGACGCCCTTTTCCTGGAACGTCTTGATGGCCTCGTCGGTGAAGCCGAGGATGCGCAGCTTGTTGCGCGCGGCTTCCAGCGCCGCCACCGAGGAGCGCATGTCGTTTTGCGCCTGCACCTGGGCCGCTTCCGCCTGCTGGTAATCCTTGAGCGGAATGGCATGGCCCTCGTAGAGGTCCTTGGCGCGCTTGAACTGGATGTCGGAAAGCTCGAGCGCCGACTTCGCCTTGTTCTGCGAGGTCATCGCCGCGATGAAATCGTTCTGGGCCTGCACGGTGTCGGCGGCCTCGATCGTAAACAGCGGTTGACCTTGCTTCAGCGTCTCGCCGGGCTTGGCGAGCAGCTTGGTGACACGGCCTGCATAGGGCGAGAACACCGGCGTCGAACGATCCTCGTCGACCGCGACCTTACCCTCGGTGACATACTCGGCCCGGAAGCTCCTGGCGGCGACCGGTTCAATCGTCAGCGTCGCCCATTCGGACGGTGTCGGCGTGAAGGTTTGCGCGTTCCTGCGCGACTGGCTGGAGATCTCGGAGTGCTTCTTTGCCTTCGGGCCCGAAGAGAACAAGCCGTACGCTCCGACACCGGCGCCGGCGACAGCTAGTAAGACTACGGATGCGATCACCCGTTGTTTTGCAATCACGTGCAATCGCTTGGTAATCTCAACTGCCATGGGGCCCGGTCGTGTCTGCGACGATCTCGGCAAATGATTGCCGCATCGGTCGCGCTAATAGTGCCGAATTGGGATTTCAAACAACCTAAAAAACGCGTCGGCCCTTTCCGTCTGCGTTAAAATTTTGCGACATGTCAGCTTCATGTCAGCTTCGGCCCGGCCATTGTGCCGGATGACTGCCGAGCAGCATCGCCGGACGACTCCATTGCGCCGGCGTCTTCGACAGCCAAACGGAATGCTGCACCGCCTTCAACGTGCCGAAGCCAGATTGCATGTGCTCTATGAACGCAGAATGTACGGCCTCTCCCGTAACATCCGGGGTATTCAATCCGCCCTCGAGCCAACCGAGATTCCGCAGCCAGAATGCCGGCGGGGCTTTGCATGGCTGCTTCTCTCCCCGCTCATTTGCTGTACTTTTCGCGACCGTGTCATGATCGCAGAAAGGATTGCAATGGCCGCCATCGATCCCCTCATCGCAGGTGCCGTGTTCATCGCGACGGCGGCCACCGACGCCGTCTATGTCATGTTCACCTCGGCCGTGATCGCGCGCAAGCGCATCCCGGCGGCGAACTGGAGCGCGGTCTGGTACCTGCTCTCCTCTTACGCCGTGATCAGCTACACCGAGAACGTCTTCTACGTTGCCTTTGCCGCAATCGGCTCCTGGGCCGGCGCCTATGCCTCGTTGACCTTTCTGCACCGCCCGCCCGGCGGCCCACCGGTGGGAGCGGCGCCGGAGTGAAGTCTCTCCGCGTCATTGCGAGGAGCCCTTGCGACGAAGCAATCCAGGATCCTTCCGCGGATGCATTTCTGGATTGCTTCGCTGCGCTCGCAATGACGACATGGAGGCTTCTGGGCGTCGCTCGAAACAGCTACAGTCCCCGCGACCAACAAAAAGGAGCAACAATGGATCTCGGTCTCAAAGGCAAGAACGCCGTCGTGCTCGGCGGCACGCGCGGCATCGGGCGGGCGATTGCGGCGACGCTGGCCGGCGAAGGTGCCAATGTCGCGGTGTGCGCGCGCAACGCCGATCAGGTTGCGGCCACCGTCGGGGAGTTGAAGGCGAGCGGCATCCGCGCCACCGGCGGCGCGGTCGACGTCACCGACGGCGCGGCGCTCAAAAGCTGGATCGAGGCTGCAGCAAAAGAGCTCGGCGGCATCGACCTGCTATTCTCCAATGCCGGCGCAATGGCGCAAGGGCACGATCCGGCGTCCTGGGAGCAGAATTTCCGCCTCGACCTGCTCGGCGCCGTGCATGCCTTCGACGCCGCCCGGCCATTCCTCGAGACAAGCGGCGCCGGCAGCGGCGGTGCGGCTTTCGTGATCATCTCGTCGATCTCCGCGGCGCAGGCGGACACGGCCAGCTCCTACGGCCCGATCAAGGCCGCACTGATCCACATGGCCAAGGGACTGGCGCGGCAATACGCGAAGAAGAAGATCCGGATCAACGTGGTCTCGCCCGGCACCGTCTATTTCAAGGGCGGCGTCTGGGAGATGATCGAGAAGAACATGCCGGAGCGGTACCAGGACGCGATGAAGCGCAACCCGACCGGCCGCATGGCGACGCCGCAGGAGATCGCGAGCGCGGCGGTGTTTCTGGCGAGCCCGGTGTCGGGGTTCACCACGGGATCGAATCTGGTCGTGGATGGCGCCATCTCGAACCGGGTGAATTTTTGAGGGCAGCTTGCCGAGCTCTCTCCTCCGTCATGGCCAGGCTTGACCCGGCCATCCACGCACTGCTGCGCACTCCGAAAGACGTGGATGCCCGGGTCAAGCCCGGGCATGACGACTGAGAATGAGGCGCAATCATCGCAACAAACGTCGGCAGTAGCCCGCGCTCGCTCAATGAAAATCCCGCGAGGGCGGCAGGATACGGACGTTGCGGGGGTGACGGATTTTTTGCGCGGGCATGTCCGTAAGCGCGCGAGGGTCTTCGTTCAGCGGTTCGACCACGGTGGCGCCTGCGGGCAGCGGATGCTTGCGGCCGAGCGCATCGTTGGCCAATCCGACCAGATCGTGCGAGCGATCGATCATGCGCTGGGCGATGAGATGCGTCACCTTCTCCGGGCTGCTCTGGATGTAGCCTTCGACCAGGATGAGGCGCGCGCCCATCACTTCTTTCCGGTACTGCTCCATGATCTTGGGCCAGACCACGACATTGGCGATGCCGGTTTCGTCCTCCAGCGTCATGAACACGACGCCGCTGGCGCTGCCCGGCCGCTGCCGCACCAGGACCACACCGGCGCAACGGACGCGGCGCCGCTCGTTCTCATGGCTGATCTCCTTGCAGGCCACGATGCGCTCGCGCGTAAACATCTCGCGCAGGAATTCCATCGGATGGCCCTTCAGCGACAGGCGGATGGTCTGGTAGTCCGCGACCACCTGCTCGGCGCGCGGCATCGCCGGCAGCGGTTTTGCGCCTTCGTCCGGCTGCTCGCGCGCGGTCGCCGCCTCGAACAGCGGTAGCGGCACGTCGTCGGGCAGCCGCCGCACCTGCCACAGCGCTTCGCGGCGGTCGAGCCCGAGCGAGCGGAACGCATCGGCATCCGCCAAGAGGATCAGCGCGCGCTTGGGCAGACCGGTGTCGCGGGCGAAATCCTCCAGCGAGGTGAAGGGACGGCGGTTGCGCGCGGCAATGATGCGGTCGGCCCAGTCCTGGGCTTTCTCGACACCGTCATTCCGGGGCGACGCGTCAGCGTCGAGCCCGGAATCCATTCCTCCGCCAGGCGTATGCGGCGCGATGGATTCCGGGTTCGCGCTACGCGCGCCCCGGAATGACGACTGAGAGCGCTTCAGGCGCTCCTCATCCTCGTCCAGCCAGTGGAATCCATCGATCTGGCGAAAGCCGAGGCGCACGGCGCAATACTGACCGCTCCCCTCCTCCAGCGTGTTCTGTGCAAAGCTGTAGGACACGTCGATGTCGCGCACCTCGACGCCGTTCTTGCGGGCGTCGCTGACGATCTGCGCCGGCGCATAAAAGCCCATCGGCTGCGAATTCAACAGACCGCAGCAGAAGGCGTCGGGATGATAGTGCTTCAGCCACGACGAAATGTAGACCAGCTGTGCAAAGCTCGCGGCATGGCTCTCCGGAAAGCCGTAGGATCCAAATCCCTTGATCTGGTCAAAGCAGCTTTTGGCGAAGTTGGGATCGTAGCCGCGCGCCACCATGTTGCCGATCAGCTTCTCCTCATATTGGCCGATGGTGCCGACATTGCGGAAGGTCGCCATCGAGCGGCGCAGGCCGTTGGCTTCCTCGGAGGTGAAATGCGCGGCCTCGATCGCAATGCGCATCGCCTGCTCCTGGAACAGCGGGACACCGAGCGTCTTGTGCAGCACCTTGTAGAGTTCGTCCTTGTCGCCATGCTCTGGCGACGGAGACGGATAGCTCACCTTTTCCAGCCCGTTCCGCCGCCGCAAATAAGGATGCACCATGTCGCCCTGGATCGGCCCGGGGCGCACGATCGCGACCTCGATGACGAGATCGTAGAAGGTGCGCGGCTTCAGCCGCGGCAGCATGTTCATCTGGGCGCGGCTCTCGACCTGGAACACGCCGAGCGATTCCCCGCGGCACAGCATGTCGTAAACCCTGGGGTCGTCCTGCGGGACGCTCGCCAGCATAAAACGCTCGCCCTTGTGCTGGTCGATCAGATCGAAACATTTCCTGATGCAGGTCAGCATGCCCAGCGCCAGCACGTCGACCTTCATCATGCTCAGTGCATCGACGTCATCTTTGTCCCATTCGATGAAGGTGCGGTCGTCCATCGCGGCATTGCCGATCGGCACATAGGTGTCGAGCCGGTCCTGGGTCAGCACATAGCCGCCGACATGCTGGGACAGATGGCGCGGGAATTCGATCAACTCGGTCGCAAGCTCGACCGCGAGGTTGATCATGGGATTGTTCGGATCGAGCCCGGCCTGCCGGACCTGCATGTCGTTGAGGCCCTTGCCCCAGCTGCCCCAAACGGTGTCGGCGAGCGCGGCAGTGACGTCCTCGGTCAGGCCGAGCGCCTTGCCGACGTCGCGGATGGCGCTGCGCGGGCGGTAGTGGATGACGGTGGCGATGATCGCGGCGCGGTGGCGGCCGTAGCGGCGATAGACATATTGCATCACCTCCTCACGGCGCGAATGCTCGAAATCGACGTCGATATCGGGCGGCTCCAGCCGCTCCTTGGAGATGAAGCGCTCGAACAAGAGGTCCACCTTGGTCGGATCGACCGAGGTGATGCCGAGCACGTAGCACACGGCCGAGTTCGCCGCCGAGCCGCGGCCCTGGCACAAAATGTTCTGGCTGCGCGCGTAGTGGACGATATCGTGCACGGTGAGAAAGTAATGCGCGTATTTCAGCTCGGCGATCAGCGCGAGCTCCTTCTTCAGGGTCGCGCGCAGCTTGTCGTCGATCTTGCCGCCGAAATATTTGTCGACGCCCGCCCAGGTCAGGTCCTCCAGATGCCCCTGCGCGGTCTTGCCCGGCGGTACCGGCTCGTCGGGATATTGATACTTGAGCTGATCGAGCGAGAACTCGATTGCGTCCGCAAAGCGCATGGTCTGCGCAATCGCCTCGGGAAAATCGCGGAACAGCCGCGCCATTTCGCGCGGCGTCTTCAGGAAGCGCTCGGCATTGGCCTCTAACTTCCGCCCAATCGCCTCGATCGTGGTCTTTTCCCGAATGCAGGTCAGCACGTCCTGGAGCGGACGGCGGCCGGGATCGTGATACAGCACCTCGTTGGTCGCGAGCAGCGGCACCTTGGCCTTTGCGGCGAGATCATCGAGCCGCAAGAGGCGACGCTTGTCGTCGCCGCGATAGAGCAGGCTCGCCGCCAGCCACACGCCCTCGGCACGGCTCGCCTTCAGCTTTGCGAGGACATCCAGCGCCCGCGCCAGCTCGAAACGATGCGGCAGCGTCAACACCAGGAGCTGGCCTTCCGAGAATTCCAGGAGATCGTCAAGCCTGAGATGACACTCGCCCTTTTCGATCCGCGTGATGTCATCGCCACGCTTGCCCCTTGTCAGGAGCTGGCACAGCCGGCCATAGGCCGCGCGATCGCGTGGATAGACCAGGATGTCGGGCGTGCCGTCAATGAAGACGATGCGAGCGCCGATCAACAGTTTCGGCTTGTGCAGCACCTCGTCATTGTCAAGCTCCTGGTAGGCGCGCACCACGCCGGCAAGCGTGTTGTGGTCGGCAATGCCGATCGCGGGAATCCCGAGCTTGCTCGCCTGATGCACATAGGCGCGCGGATCCGAGCCGCCGCGCAGGAAGGAGAAGTTTGTGGTGATGCCGATCTCGGCATAGCTAAGGGTATTCATGCGAAGAGACCGTGCACATACCAGCCGGGAGACGCCGGCTTGCCGTCACCGTCGAACACCTCGCCTTCATAGAGACCGTCGCGAAAGATCCAGAAGCGCAGGCCCTCGGCATCCTCGATGCGGAAATAATCCCGTGTCAGCTGCTTGCCGTCCTGCCGCCACCATTCCATCGCGATGCGCTCGGGCCCCTCTACCCGCACCACCGCATGCAGCGCGCGCCGCCAGGTGAATTGATGCGGCGGACCGTCTGGCACGGTCGCGAACGGCACCTTGATCGGCTCCGGCTTGTCGAACAGCCGCAAGGGACGCAGCGGCGGCTCGCTCGCGACGCGCGCCGGCCATTCGGCCTGCATGGCAGCAGCGAGATGATGCTGCGCCGATGCGGCCAGCACCGCGCTTTCGGGGATGTGGGTATCCTGCGGCAGGTGCACGACGACACGCCTGCCGCCGATCCGCGCGGCGATGCGGTCGATCAGCGCCGCGAGCTCGTCATTGTCGTGGACATGGGCATCGAGATCGCGCTGCTCCTGCACCACGATCTCGGTGCGGCTCGCCGACAACCGCACCATGTCGAAGCCGAAACCGGGATCGAGGGGATCGGCGAGGGCATCGAGCCGCTCGCGGAACAAGCGGTCGACCACGGCGCTTCGCGTCACCGGACGCCCGGTCTCGACCGTAATCGTACGCACCACGCCGTCGGTGCGGAAGAACGCGGCTTCAAGCCGCCGCGCGCCTTTGCCCTGCTTCTCCATGGACGCGATCAACGTGTCGGCGAGCCGCGACAGCGTCATCGCGATCATGGTGTCGGTCGCGATCGGCTCGGCAAAGCGTTTTTCCACGATGTAGTCGGGCGGCGGTTTGCGCGGGCTGATCGGCGCATCGCCCTGCCCCAGCGCATGGGCGAGCAGCGTGGAGAAGCGCGCGCCGAACCGCGCCGTGATCTCGGAGGCGCTGCGCGAGGCGACGTCGCCGATGGACTTCAGCCCGGCGCGGCGCAGGCCGGTGGTGATGGCTTCACCCGCACCGAGAGCGGAGACTGGAAACGACCTGATCGCCTCCGCCTCGCCGCCATCGGCCACAATGGTGCCGGATACCTGCCGCGTCAGCGTGCGGGCGCAGACCGAGGTGCCCGCGATCGCCGCGCTGACGGCAAAGCCTTGCCGGTCGAGCGCCCGGACCAATGTCCGCAACAGCGCGGCCTCGCCGCCGAACAGATGCGCGCAACCGGTGATGTCCAGGAACAGCCCGTGCGGTGGATCGAGCGCCACCAGCGGCGTGAAGCGGTCGCACCAATCGGCGATGTCGCTGATCGTCTTCGTATCGGCCACGGTATCGGCGTCGAACACACGCAAATCCGGGCACATCGCCCGCGCATTGGCCAGCGGTTGGCCGATATACAGGCCGAGGCGCTCGGCGGCCTCGTCCAGCGCATGGATCACCAGCGCATTGTTGTCCTTGATGACGACAATGCTCGGCTCATGGTTGGTTTTACCCAGCCCGGCGCTGCTGAAGAACCGCTGGATCCTGTCGATGGGCAGGCGCGGCAGCCACAGGCTGAGGATACGTCGACGGTTCACTGAACTGGCACTCATCACAATTCCATTCCATGATCCACCGGCCGCAGGGGCCATGACGATTGCGCAAGAGCTCGGCATCGAACACCGGCGCGCCCCAGGCACTCCACACCGAGCCCGGCGGCGAAGGCGCCGCACGCAGCATCCATCGTGTCTCCGCGGTCGAGGGCAGCGGCTGCGCGGCCATCCGCAGCAAGAGGCCGGTCACGCCCGAGCCTTGCGCGGCCAGCGTCAGCTTGCGGCTCGCCACCAGATCGAACTGCCTGGTCTCGCCCCAGAGCTCGAGCACGACGGCGCCCAGCGCATCGCAGGCGAGCGCGTCGGCCGAGGTGCGTAGCGCGCTCTCGACATCGGCGGCGCGCACCATCACCACACAGCGCGGATCGAGGCCGAGCTCGGATAGCCCGCTCATCGACAGCGCGCCGGTTTCGAGCTCCGAAAAATCCTGCCGCACCCACAATAGCGGCCGGCGTGCGCTCACGCGTCCCGCAAGGCCCATGACAAACCCCGTCGCGGCCGCGCCCTGTCGCCCCTCGCAAAACACCTCGTGGATCGCCGCGCGCGCGAGCCCGCCCTTCAGCGCGGCGTCGGCCGCGCCATGGCCGAGTACGATGCGATCGCGCGGATGCACGACTTCCGCCGTCTCGATGCGCTCGATCTGGCCGCGCAGGATCGCAAGCGCGCTCATACGTGCGCCGCTCATGCTCGCCGCTCCTCAGAGGTGATTGCCGATGGCTCTCAAAAAGAGAACCAGCGGCTGGCTCATTTGTTCATGATATGTTCTAATATAAAGCTAACGGCGCCGGCAGAGTCAATCGAATTGGCGCATCCAAAGATTCATGAGCGGAATCAAAGAGATTCAAACATGGACGTACAACGCAAGCTGGAGATTCTGGCGGATGCCGCCAAATACGACGCATCCTGCGCCTCCAGCGGTACCGAGAAGCGGGATTCCAGCGACGGCAAGGGCATGGGCTCGACCGCGCCGGGCATGGGCATCTGCCATTCCTACGCGCCGGACGGACGCTGCATCTCCCTGCTCAAGGTGCTGCTGACCAACGCCTGCAATTACGATTGCCTTTATTGCGTCAACCGCGCCTCCTCGAATGTCCCACGCGCCCGCTTCACCATCGACGAATTGGTCAGGCTCACGCTCGACTTCTACCGGCGCAATTACATCGAGGGCCTGTTTCTCTCCTCCGGCATCATCCGCAGCCCTGATTACACGATGGAGCAAGTGGTGAGCGTCGCGCGAAAACTGCGCGAGGAGCATCATTTCCGCGGCTACATCCATCTGAAGACCATTCCCGAGGCCGACGACGCGCTGATCGCCGAGGCCGGCAAATATGCCGACCGCCTTTCGATCAACATCGAGATGCCTGAGGAGACGAGCCTGCAGCAATTCGCGCCGGAGAAGGACGTGCGCGCGATCCGCCGCACCATGGGCCGGCTGCGGCTGAAGCTGGACGAGGCCGAGGAGAGCCGCAGCGCCAAGACGAAGGCCAAACCGCAGCGCTTCGCGCCCGCCGGACAAAGCACGCAGATGATCGTCGGCGCAGATAGCGCCTCCGATCACACCATTCTCCACACCAGCGCCAATCTCTACGGCGCCTACCGGCTGCGGCGCGTCTATTACTCCGCCTTCAGCCCGATCCCCGATGCCAGCCGCGCGCTACCCCTGCGCGCGCCGCCGCTGCTGCGCGAGCACCGGCTCTACCAGGCCGACTGGCTGATGCGGTTCTACGGCTTCGATGTCGGCGAGATCGTCGACGACAGCGCGATGCTGCCGCTCGACATCGATCCCAAGCTGGCCTGGGCGCTGCGCCACCGCGACCGCTTCCCGCTCGACGTCAACCGCGCCAGCCGCGAGGAGCTGCTGCGCGTTCCGGGCTTCGGCACCAGGACGGTCGAACGCATCCTCGCGACGCGGCGCACCACCACGATCCGCCTCGCCGATCTCGCGCGGCTGCATGTGCCCCGCAACAAGGCGCTGCCGTTCATCGTCCTCAGCGATCACCGTCCCTCACCGCATCGTCTCGATGCCGCCGGGTTGATCGAACGGTTCAAGCCGAAAGCAACGCAACTGGGATTTGGCTTCTGATGCAGTACATCATGCTCGACACCGAAACCGATTTCGACGGCTGGCGCAAAGCCGCGCGCAGCCTCGTGCTCCATCACGTGCCGCCCGGCGCGGTCACCTGGACCGTGCAGGGCCACGAAGCCGAGCTGTTCGCACCGTCCTCGCCGTCTCCAATCCTCGAGGTGAACGACGGCACGTTCACCGTCTCGGCAAAATTCGTCGAGCTTGCCAAGGCGGCGATCCTGCATCGCGACGGCGAGCGCTTTGCGATCCTATATCGCCTGCTGTTCCGGCTGAAGGACAATCACGATCTCATTGAGGTCGCGACCGACCCCGATGTCGCGCTTGTCACGGCCATGGCGAAAGCGGTCTATCGCGACGAGCACAAGATGCATGCCTTCGTGCGCTTCCGCGAGATCGGCCGGGAACGCCAGGCGCACTACGTCGCCTGGTTCGAGCCGGAGCATCACGTCGTCGAGCTCGCCGCGCCGTTCTTCGCCAAGCGCTTTGCCGACATGCCCTGGTCGATCCTGACGCCGGACCTCTGCGCGCATTGGGACGGCCATGCGCTCTCGTTCACGCCGGGCGTCAGCAAGAGCGAGGCGCCGGGCGAAGACCGGCTGGAGGAAACCTGGCGGCGCTACTATGCCAGCATCTTCAATCCGGCCCGGCTCAAGGTGAAGGCGATGCAGGCCGAGATGCCGAAGAAATATTGGAGGAACCTGCCCGAGGCTTCGATCATTAAGCCCTTGATCGAGGACGCCGAGCGCATGACCGGCGCCATGATCGCCAATGCCGCAACCGATCCGCACAAGCCTCAGAAGCGGCCGGAGGCTCCGATGAAACGCAAGTCAGCTGCCGACGATCTCGAAACGCTCCGCGAGGAGGCCGCGCATTGCCGCGCCTGCCATCTCTACAAGGACGCGACACAGACCGTGTTCGGCGAAGGGCCGAAGAATGCCAACATCATGCTGGTCGGCGAGCAGCCCGGCGACAAGGAAGACCTCGCCGGCCATCCCTTCGTCGGCCCGGCCGGGCAAATGCTCGATCGCGCACTGGAGGAGGCCGGCGTCGACCGCAAGAAGGTCTATGTCACCAACGCGGTGAAGCACTTCAAATTCGTGCCGCGCGGAAAGATCCGCCTGCACCAGAAGCCGAACACACCTGAGATCCGGGCGTGCCGGCAATGGTATGAGCGGGAAGTTTCGACAATCCAGCCCGATCTCATCGTGGCAATGGGCGCCACTGCCGCGCAGAGCGTGTTCGGCAAGATCACCCCCATCGGCAAGAACCGCGGCCGGCTGATCGAGCTTCCCGAAGGCCGCAAGGCGCTGGTGACCGTGCACCCGTCCTATTTGCTGCGACTGCCTGATCCCGAAGCCAAGGTTCTGGAATATCGGCGCTTCGTCGAAGATCTGAAGATCGCCGCCGGCCTGCAGAAGAAGGCCGCACGGGCTGCGTGAATACAGTGGGAAATGGCTTCACGCCGTTGTCGACGATCCGATTTCTCAAATAGACAAGGACCCGTGGAATGCACGGGCCCTTCATCTGTGCTTCGGACCCGGTCCTACGACGCCGCGAGCTGCTCCTCGACCAGCTTCACCCAATAGGACGTGCCGTAGACGATCGCCTCGTCGTTGAAATTGTAGGCGGGATGATGCAGGCCGGCGCTGTCGCCGTTGCCGCAGAAGATGAAGGCGCCGGGCCGCGCTTCCAGCATGTAGGCGAAATCCTCGCCGCCCATCAGCGGCGCCATCTCGTGGACATGGGCCTCGCCCGCGACCTGCGTGGCGATGCGCCGTGCCACTTCGGTCTCCGCCGCATGATTGTTCACGACCGGATAATTGCGCTTGTAGTGCAGGTCGATCTTGGCGCCGGTGATCTGCGCCATGCCCGCCACGACTTCATGCACGCGCTTCTCGACCAGCTTGCGCACCTCCGGCGACAGCGTGCGGATGGTGCCTCTCAGGGTCGCAGTCTGCGGAATGACGTTGCGGGCGTTGCCGGCGTGGAATTCGCAAATCGATACGACCGCCGATTCCAGGGGATCGACGCTACGCGAGACGATCGACTGCAGGGCCGTGATCACCTGCGCGCCGACCAGCACGGAATCGACGCATTTGTGCGGACGCGCGGCGTGGCCGCCGACACCCTCGATCATGATGTCGACTTCGTCGGTCGCCGCCATGATCGGGCCCGGCCTGATCGCGAACGAGCCGACCGGGATGCCCGGGCCGTTGTGCATGCCGTAGACCTGCTCGATGCCGAACCGCTCCATCAGGCCGTCCTTGACCATGGCCGCGCCGCCGGCGCCACCCTCCTCGGCGGGCTGGAAGATCACCACGGCATCGCCGGCGAAATTGCGCGTCTCGGCGAGATAGCGGGCCGCCCCGAGCAGCATCGCGGTGTGGCCGTCATGGCCGCAGGCGTGCATCTTGCCGGGAATCTTGGAGGCGTAAGGCAGATTAGTCTGCTCCTCGACCGGCAGCGCGTCCATGTCGGCACGCATGCCGATCACCTTGAGCCCCTCGCCGGTGGGCTTGTTGCCCTTGATCACGCCGACGACGCCGGTCTGGCCGAGACCGGTCACGACTTCGTCGCAGCCGAACTCCCGCAACCGGTCCGCAACGAATGCTGCGGTGCGGTGGACATCATACAGCAGCTCGGGGTGCTGATGGATGTCCCGCCGCCAGGCCTGGATATCGGGTTGAAGGTCGGCGACGCGGTTCACGATGGGCATGGAAGGTCTCGAGCTGTTGGAAATGCAGGTCTGTCTACCATGCAAGCGTCGGTCCACCCAACCCGCCGGCAATCGGGGTCTAGCCCTGTTCACCCGGCATGGCCGGGCTTGTCCAGGTCGGCTGCGTCTGCCTATTAACGGAAAGCAAAGAGACCATCCGGGTGGAAGCAGAATGCCGAGGCGGCTTGAAGGTGAGTTTGACTACATTGTCGTCGGAGCCGGCACCGCGGGCTGCATCGTCGCCAACCGGCTGTCGGCTGTCCCAGGCAACCGCGTTCTCATCCTTGAAGCCGGCGGCGACGACAACTGGATCTGGTTCCATATCCCGGTCGGCTATCTCTTCGCCATCGGCAATCCGCGTTCGGACTGGATGTTCAAGACCGAGGCCGAGCCCGGCCTGAACGGCCGCTCGCTGGCCTATCCGCGCGGCAAGGTGATCGGCGGCTGCTCGGCAATCAACGCCATGATCTCGATGCGCGGACAGGCTGCCGACTACGATCATTGGCGCCAGCTTGGCCTGACCGGCTGGGGCTATGACGACGTGCTGCCGTTGTTCAAGCGCCTCGAGGACCACTTCCTCGGCGCCAGCGAGCATCACGGCGCCGGCGGTGGCTGGCGCATCGAGGCACCGCGGCTGTCATGGGCCATTCTCGACGCGGTCGGTGACGCCGCCGAGGAGATGGGCATCAAGCGCATCCCGGATTTCAACACCGGCGACAACGAAGGCACCAGCTATTTCCACGTCAACCAGAAGCGCGGCCGGCGCTGGTCCTCGGCGCGCGGCTTCCTCAAGCCGGCCTTGAGGCGCCCCAATCTGCGGCTCGAGAAGCACGTGCTGGTCGACCGCCTCATCATCGAGCAGGGCCGCGCCGTCGGCGTGCGCTTCATCCAGAACGGCGAGATCATCGAGGCGCGCGCAAAGCGCGAGGTGGTGCTCTCGGCAGGCTCGATCGGCTCGGTGCAGGTGCTGCATCGCTCCGGCATTGGACCGGCCGACTGGCTGTCGCCGCTCGGCATCGACATCGTCATGGACAAGCCCGGCGTCGGGCGCAATCTGCAGGATCACCTGCAGCAGCGCGCGATCTACAAGGTCGAGGGCGTGCGCACGCTGAACGAGACCTATTACAATCTGTTGCGCCGCGGCCTGATGGGGCTCGACTACGCTGTCCGCCGCCGCGGCCCGCTCACCATGGCGCCGTCGCAGCTCGGCATCTTCACGCGCTCCGATGCGACGCGCGCCCGCGCCAACATCCAATTCCACGTGCAGCCGCTCTCGCTCGACAAGTTCGGCGATCCCCTGCACCGTTTCCCTGCGATCACGGTGAGCGCGTGCAATCTGCAACCGACCTCGCGCGGCACTGTGCGGTTGCGCGCGACAACGCCTGACGAGAAGCCGATCATCGCGCCAAATTACCTGTCGACCGACGACGACCGCCAGGTCGCCGCCGACGCCATTCGCACCACGCGGCGCCTGATGCAGCAGAAAGCGCTGGCCAAATATCGCCCCAGCGAATATCTGCCCGGCCCCTCCGTCGGCGACGACGATGCCTCCCTCGCAAAAGCCGCCGGCGACATCGGCACCACCATCTTCCATCCCGTCGGCACCGCGAAGATGGGCACGGCGAACGATCCAATGGCGGTGGTGGACGAGCGGTTGCGATTCTACGGCCTCGACGGCCTGCGCATCGTCGATGCCTCGATCATGCCGACGATCACCTCGGGCAACACCAACACGCCGACCGCGATGATCGCTGAGAAGGGCGCCACGATGATTCTGGAGGATGCGAAGTAGCATCCCATCGCTCATGATCGATCCGCACCGTTTCTCAATCGGTCCCGCCGACGCAGAGATCGCCATGCTGCAATGGGGCGACAGCGGCAAGCCGCCTGCCCTGCTCGTACACGGCACCGGCTTCGTCGCCGACGTCTGGCACGAGGTCGCGCGCGAGCTCGCATCGACCTACACCGTCTATGCCCTCGACCGACGCGGTCATGGCGCAAGCCACAAACCCGGCGCCTATCACTTCCTTGATTACGCCGACGACATCTGCCGGGTGGTCGATACGCTCGATCTCCGCGACATCTACGGGATCGGCCACAGCGCGGGTGCGACCGATCTCCTTCTCGCGGCGAAACTCCTGCCCGGTCGCTTCGCACGCCTGTTCGTGATGGAGCCGACCGTCATGGACCCGCGCGCGGCGCGCTCCGGAGGATTGAGCGAAGAATCGCTCGCCCGCGTGCAGGGCACGCTACGCCGACGCGCCGAGTTCGACAGTCCCGACGCAGTGTTCGAACGTTACCGCGCAGCACCGGCGTTTGCGGATTGGACCGAAACCTCACTACGGACGTATGTGCGCCACGGCTTCGCGCCCCTGGATGACGGCCGCGTCCGGCTCTGCTGCACGCCCAAAATCGAAGCCGCGATCTTGCTTCCCATCTACGAGGCGATGGAGCAGGTCTACATTGGGGATGCCCGCGGCAATCCGTTCGCGATGCTCAGCGAGATCGACTGCCCGGTGCGCGTCACGACAGCGGCGAAGTCGGGTCCAATCTACAAGGAGATGGCGCGACGCGCTGTGTCGCTGATCCCGGGTGTGACCACACGGGTTTTCGAGAATGCCGGCCACTGCGTCGCGCAGGAAGTGCCGGAGCACGTGGTGGAAGCCGTGCGCGAGTTTGCCAAATAAGGTTCGGCCGCGGACCGAGGCGGCCTGAGCGAACGTCTCTAAGCCGACCTGCGCACCGCGTTGTCCACCAGCGTCTTGCCGAGCGACCAGATCGCACCGGGGACCTTGTGGCTGCCGGCGATGACGTCGTCGAAGGCGCGCTCGATCCAGGCGCAGTCTTCCTCGGTGATCGTGAGCGGCGGCAAGAGCTTGATGGTGTGGCTGCCGTGGCCGGCGACTTGCGTGAGGATCTTGTGATCCTTGAACAGCGGCACGGTGATGAGCTGGCAGAACAAGCCCTTGTTGGCGGTCTCCAGCACGTTCCAGGAGGCCCGCAGGCGCAGCGACTTCGGGGGGCCGAATTCGATACCGATCATCAAGCCCTTGCCGCGGACTTCCTTGAGCAGCTCGTAGCCTGGCACCATGCGCGTCAGCGCGAGGCGCAGCTCGGCGCCGCGCTTGGCGGCCGCATCGATCAGCTTCTCCGATTCCATGACGTCGAGCGTGGCTATGCCCGCGGCCATCGCGAGGTCGTTCTTGGAGAAGGTGGAGCCGTGCACCACCGCGCGGTCCATCTGGTTGAAGATCTTGTCGAAGATGCTCTTGCGCGTCAGCACGGCGCCGACCGGCACGTGGCCGCCCGACAGCGACTTCGATAGCAGCACCATGTCGGGCTCGACGTTCCAGTGCTCGACCGCGAGGAAGCGGCCGGTGCGGCCCATGCCGGTCTGGATCTCGTCGGCGACGAACAGCGTGCCGTATTTCTTGCAGAGCGCGGCCGCGCCGGGCAGGAACTCGTCGGTGGGCATGTTGACGCCCTTGCCTTGGATCGGCTCGACCACGAAGGCTGCGACCTCGCGCGAGGCCAGCGCCTTTTCCAGCGCCGCCAGGTCGTTGAACGGGATCGCGGTGCAGCCCGGCAGCAGCGGCTCGAAGCCGGTGCGGAAATTGGCATCGCCGGTCAGCGACAGCGCGCCGTAGGTCAGTCCGTGATAGCCGTGCGCGCAATAGACGATGCCGGGACGCCCCGTCGCGCCGCGCGCGAACTTGATCGCGGCCTCGACGCATTCGGCGCCGGAATTGGCGAAGAACGCCTTGTCGAGATAGGGAACGTATTTCAGGAGGCGCTCAGCCAGCACACCTGCGAGCGTCGAGACGTCGAATTGGACGAGGTTGGGCAGGTCGGCATCGAGCACGCTCTTGAGCGCCTCGCGCATGACCGGATGATTGCGCCCGATCGCAAACACGCCGAAGCCGGACAACAGGTCGAGATAGCGCGCGCCCTCACGGTCGTAGAGATACTGCCCATGCCCCTTCTGAAAGCCGACATCGTAGCCGATGGTCTTGAGAACCCGGACGAACTGCTCGTTCAGATACCGGTTATGCAGGGTGCTGCGCTGGGCCTGACGGTCCGCGAATAGCTGAGACATGTCTGGATTTGGGCTGTGCATCCGCTACATACTTCGGTTGAGGGCCGTCTCGTCAACTGAAAACGGACCGTTACTGAAAACGGTCTGTGCGGCCTTTTGCCCTTTTTCGGACCATCTTCGCAAGCACAGCTTTAGACCATGTTGCACTGCCAAGGAACACACATGCGTTTGGCCCTTTACACCGGACTAATACTGGCTGGCGGTTACGCCGGCCTGACGCCCGCGCTCGCCGCGGATCCGACCGGCGACTGGCGGGTCGCCGACGGCGTTGCCAACATTCGCGTCGCCCAATGCTATGGCAGCATGTGGGGCGCGGTTTCCTGGGAAAAACAGCCCGGCGGACGCGACGAGAACAATCCGGACGCCTCGAAAAAGAACAGGCCGACGCTCGGCATGGCAACCCTGATCGACATGAAGAAGAAGCCCGGCGTCGATCAGTGGGAAGGACAGGTCTACAACGCCAAGGACGGCCAGCTCTACAGCGCGACCATCACGCCGGCCGGTCCCGACCAGCTCGAGATCAAGGGCTGCGTCATGGGCTTCCTCTGCGGCGGCGAAACCTGGACCCGGGTCGGCCCGCCGATCCCTTCGAGCCCTGCCAACGCAATGGCCAAGGGCGCAGCGAAATCCAGCGGCACTGCGCCGAAGCCCCAAGGGGGGCAAGCGGGGCAAGGGGCCCAAGCAGCCCAAGCCGGGAGCGGCACCACCACGCCTGCGCCCGCAGCTCCCAAGGCCGCCGGCGCAGCCAAGCCCGGTCAGAAGGGCGCCGCCGACCCGGTCGGCGACATCTGCCTACTCGCTGAGATTGCGGG
This sequence comes from Bradyrhizobium yuanmingense, assembly GCF_900094575.1. Classification (GTDB taxonomy): domain Bacteria; phylum Pseudomonadota; class Alphaproteobacteria; order Rhizobiales; family Xanthobacteraceae; genus Bradyrhizobium; species Bradyrhizobium yuanmingense. The sequence continues at coordinate 229,863 of NZ_FMAE01000001.1, forward strand.
GTTTGCCCATTAGGGCCGGCTGGAACAGCAGCACGGCGGCGAGCGTCGTCACCAGCGACAGTGCCAGCAGCTTGCCCATGCTGGACGTGCCGGGATGGCTCGACAGCCACAGGCTGCCGAACGCGGTCGCGGTCGTCAGCGCGCTGAAAAAGATCGCGCGCGTCAGGCTGGTCTGGAGCAGGTTCGTCCTGCCCGAGCGCCAGGCCACGACATAATAGATCTTGAAGGCGACGCCGACGCCGAGCAGCAGCGGAAGCGCGACGATGTTGGCGAAGTTGAGCGGCAGGCCGATCAACACGCAGATCTCGAGCGTCACCGCGCCGGCAACCAGCAGCGGCACCAGCGTCATCAGCACGTCGACGAAGCGGCGCAGCGTGATCCACAGCAGCAGCCCGATCACCAGCAGCGCATAGATGCCGGCGTGGATGAACGCCTTCACAACGGTGTCACCGGATTTCAGGATCGAGACCGGACCGCCGATCGCAGTCGGCTCGGCCTGGAGAACCGCCGCCGCGAATTTGCGCAGCGTATCGTTGTCGTTGGGATCGCCCTTGGGCAGCGCCTCGACGCGGATGATGCCGTCCTTGCTCTTCCAGGCGCTGACGAGATCGGGCGGCAGCGAGCTCAGGGTGACGGGACCTGCCTGCATCGCGTTCCTGAGCTGGTCGAACACGATCTTCAATGGCGCGACGAACACGTCCTGCGCCTTGTTGCGCGTGGCCTCGTCGCCGTTGGCGAGCTTCTCGAGCGCGTCGGCAAGACGGCGCGAGGCAACAGCGCCCGGGCCCTTCGCGTCGCCCGCGGTCCGGCGCAGATTGTCGACCGACGATTTCAGCGATTCGACATTCTCCTGGTCCGTCGGCGCCGCGTCGATCTGATCGGGGTTGAGCGCCGGATTCAGCACCTTGGCGCCCTGCGCGATGAGCTTCAGCTTCGGCGGCTGGTCCTGCGGCACGAAGCTGTCGAGCGACATCACCCTCAGCACCTCGGGCACCTTCTCCAGCTTCGCCTCGACCTGCCTTGCCTGCTCCTCGGACGTGGTCATCACGTTGATGGCATTGGCACCAGTATTGGGGTCCTTGCGCAGATCGAGGAAGGTGGCGATCGACTCGGCGTGCGGATTGCGCAGGTTCATCGGGTTGAAGTCGAACTTCATGAAGTAGAGCAGCGGCAGGCCGCCGAGCGCGAGCAGCAGCGTGCCGCCGACGATCAGCACCCGATGCTTTTCCAGGAAGTGATCGAGCGGCGCCAGGAAGGCGTACCCGACAGGCTCCGGCTCGCCGGGCGGGTTCAAAAGCTTGAGCAGCGCCGGCAGCACGGTGATCGACGAGATGAACGCCACCAGCATGCCGACGCCGGCGATCTGGCCGAGCTCTGCGATGCCCTTGTAGTCGGTCGGCATGAAGCAAAGGAAGCCCGCGGCCGTCGCCATCGCCGCCAGCGACAGCGGCACCGCGGAGCGCTTGGCTGCCAGCACCAGCGCGCCCGCGAGATCATCGTGCTTGTAGCGCTCCGAGCGGTAGCGGACGCTGTACTGGATGCCGAAGTCGACCCCTAAGCCGACGAACAGCACCGCGAACGCGATCGACAGCAGGTTGAACGATCCGACCATCATCAGGCCGGCCGCTGTCGTGATCGCCAGGCCGACGAACAGATTGACGAACACCGCGAAGATGATCTTCGACGAATGCAGCGCGAGCCATAGGATGACCAGCACGACGAGAATCGTGCCGACGGCGTTGACGACCGCGCCCTCCTGAACGGTCGCGTATTCCTCGTTGGCGATCGGCACCGGACCGGTCAGCCGCACCCGCGCCTGGTACTTGCCAGCAAAATCCAGATCCGCTGCGGCCTTGCGGATCGCGTCGGTCGCATCCTTGCCGGGCTCCAGCGCGTTGTAGTCGAGGATTGGCTTGAACTCGATGAAGGCACGCTTGTCGGAATCCTTGAGCGGCTCGTCGCTGACGAGTTCGCGCCAGGAGAAGCTGGCATTGCCCTTGTTGAGCACGGTCTCGACCGTCTGCGCGATCAGGTTGAAGGGCCGCTCGGTGTTGTCGAGCTTGACCTGGCCGCGCTTGACACCGGCGAGTCCGGTTTCCAGCGCGCCGGTCAGGCCGCGGATCGAGGGATCGCCGGCCATGATCTCGATCAGCGGCGCAGCGGCTTCGAACTGGCTGGTGATCTTGGCGACCTCCTCGGTCGGCAGGAACAACAGGCCGTTCCGCTCGAAGAACTCGCCGCTGCCGAGCTGCTGCATGGAGTGGAAGTTGGTCTTGTCGTCCTTCAGCCTGGCATAGAGCGCGTCTGCCGCCGCGCTCGCCATTTCCGGCGTCCGGGCCTCGACTACAGCGAGGATCGTTTCGTTCTGATCGAACGCCTTGTCGAATTGCTGGTCACGCTTCCGCCAGTCCAGATTCTGGGCAATCAGCGAGTTGATATCGGTGTTGATGGCGAAGTGGCGAGCGGCGTAATAGCCCGCGGCCACCGAGAGCAGCAGCCCGAGAACGACGACGAGGGAGGCAAACCGGGTGCAGGCCCTGACGATGGCAACGACGACGCTTTGCAGCACTTCTTTTCTTTCTGCGGTTATCAGCTTGCCGGAAACGCCCGCTGTTTATCGGAGTTCCCGGGCGAAACCTATTGCTGTTTGGGTTGTTCTCGCCGCGCGAAGGTTCGAGGTAAACGGCGGGAGACCATGGCAAAATCATGCGGGCGGCCGGTATAGCCCGGGAGTTGAGGCGGGAAAGTGACCATTCCCAATGCACAAATATCGCGCACTTAAGAACATCTAAACCCTACTAAAATACCTCTCCCCGTGAGCTGTAAAGGTTCCGAGCTTTCCTTATTGCCGATTTTTTGACACAAAGTGTTGCGCCTCCATGGTGTACGGGTGCGCGGCTACCGCATGTGCGAACCAATGGTGCGGATATTGCAACTCATTGGGCAGTATTAGGGTGCCGCTTGGGGACAGACGAAGCGGATTGGTGCAACTTGCGTGATGGGCGTCCCATGGAAGTTTATCTGGCGCAGCCGCGCGGCTTCTGCGCGGGCGTGGTGCGTGCGATCGAGATCGTGGAACGAGCGCTGGAGAGGTACGGCGCGCCTGTCTACGTGCGCCACGAGATCGTGCATAACAAATACGTCGTCGAAAGCCTGAAGAACAAGGGCGCGATCTTTGTCGAGGAACTCTCCGAGGTTCCGCCGAAGGCCGTCACGGTCTTCAGCGCCCACGGCGTCGCCCGCAGCGTCGAGGAAGAGGCCGCCGCGCGCGACCTTCCGGTGCTCAATGCCACCTGCCCCCTGGTCACGAAAGTTCACAATCAGGGGAAGCGCTACATCGCCAGGGGCCGGACCCTGATCCTGATCGGCCATGCCGGCCACCCCGAGGTCGAGGGCACGATGGGCCAGATACCGGGGCCGGTGCAACTTGTTCAAAGCGTTGAAGAGGTTAAGGCCCTCACGCTGCCGCCGGATACGCCAGTGGCCTACATCACCCAGACGACCCTGTCGGTCGACGACACCAAGGACATCATCGCTGCCCTTCAGGCCCGCTTTACAGATATTCAAGGCCCGGATATCCGGGATATCTGCTATGCGACACAGAACCGCCAATCTGCGGTAAGGGACTTGAGCCGGCTGGTCGACGTGATCTTGGTGGTGGGCGCTGCCAACAGCTCGAACTCGAACCGGCTCCGCGAAATCGGCACTGAGGCCGGCGTCGCGAGCTATTTGATTGCGGACGGTAGCGAGCTCGATCCGGAGTGGTTGAAGGATGCCAAAACCGTCGGCGTCACGGCGGGCGCTTCGGCGCCCGAGGTACTCGTGGATGACGTGATCGAAGCGATGCGGCGGATCGGACCAGTGAAGGTCTCGGTGCTGCCGGGCCGCGAGGAAAACATCGAATTCCGGCTTCCGGCCCAACTGGCCGCAAGCTGACTCACCCGAATTGAAAAGCCCAGAAAGAAACTTGTAATGGCTATCCCGTTCTTCAAGGAAATGCGTATCGGCGGCTATTTGCTCAAGCAGAAACTGCTTGGCCGCAAACGCTATCCGCTCGTGCTGATGCTGGAGCCGCTGTTTCGCTGCAATCTCGCCTGCGTCGGCTGCGGCAAGATCGACTACCCGGACGCGATCCTCAACCGCCGCATGACGGCGCAGGAGTGCTGGGACGCGGCCGACGAGTGCGGCGCGCCGATGGTCGCCATTCCCGGCGGCGAGCCGCTGATCCACAAGGAGATCGGCGAGATCGTGCGCGGCCTCGTCGCGCGCAAGAAGTTCGTCTCGCTCTGCACCAACGCGCTGCTGCTGGAGAAGAAGCTCGATCTGTTCGAGCCCTCGCCCTATCTGTTCTTCTCGGTGCATCTCGACGGCCTGCGCGACCACCACGACAAGGCCGTGTCGCAGAAGGGCGTGTTCGACCGCGCGGTGTCGGCGATCAAGGCGGCCAAGGCGCGCGGCTTCACCGTCAACGTCAACGCCACCATCTTCGACGGCCACCCGGCCGAGGAGATCGCCAAATTCCTCGACCTCACCACCGAGCTCGGCGTCGGCGTCTCGATGTCCCCGGGCTACGCCTATGAGCGCGCGCCGGACCAGGAGCACTTCCTCAACCGCACCAAGACCAAGAAGCTATTCCGCGACGTCTTTGCGATGGGCAAGGGCAAGAAGTGGAATTTCATGCATTCCGGACTGTTCCTGGACTTCCTCGCCGGCAACCAGGAATACGAATGCACCCCGTGGGGCATGCCCGCGCGCAACATCTTCGGCTGGCAGAAGCCCTGCTACCTGCTCGGTGAAGGCTACGCGAAGACCTTCAAGGAGCTGATGGAGACCACCGACTGGGATTCCTACGGCACCGGCAAGTACGAGAAGTGTGCCGACTGCATGGCCCATTGCGGCTACGAGCCCACGGCTGCGACCGCAGCGCTCAACAACCCGCTGAAGGCGATGTGGGTGGCGCTGCGCGGCGTGCGGACGAGCGGCCCGATGGCGCCGGAGATCGACCTCTCCAAGCAGCGCCCGGCGCAGTACATCTTCTCCGAGCAGGTCCAGAAGAAGCTGTCGGAGATCCGCAAGGACGAAGCCGCTGCCGCACAGGCAAAGGCCGCGCAAAAGGCTTCGACGGCGGCGTAAAGCGCAGAGCCCGTAGCCCGGATGGAGCGCAAGCGAAATCCGGGATGGTCTCTCCAAGGCCCCGGATTACGCTTCGCTCCGTCCGGGCTACGAACGTCGAAACAAAAAGGCCCGGACGCCAATGGCGACCGGGCCCTTTCTTTATTCTCAGATCGAAGCCCCCGCTCACGCCGCCTTCGACACCAAGGCCTCGCTCTCGACGAACTCCGTCCCGATCAGATAATCGCGGCAGCCGCGCAACGACCGCAGGGCGCGGTTGAAGTCGATGCCGGTCGAGACCAGGGCATGCAGCGTTGCCGGATTGCGCACGATGCCGCGCAGCACGGCTCCGAGGTCGATCTGGCCGTTCGGCTTGATCGCGGCGCGGGCCAGCGCCGGCAGCGCGCGGTGGGCGGGGTCGCTGATGACGCGGACGGCGGCGAAGGGCAGCCCGGCGTCGGCGGCGTAGGCCGCGGCGATGTGGCTTTCCATGTCGACCGCGGCGGCCCCCGTCTCGGAGTGCAGGGCCGCCTTGCAGGAGCGCTTCGTGACCACTTCCTCGGCACCGGCGAGACTACCGCGCACGACGCGGCGGCGGCCGGACGTCAGGCGATCGATCAGATCGTCGCCGAGCGACAGGCCGGCGGCCCAGCGGGTGTCGCCGGAGAGCACCTCGGTCGCCAGCACGACGTCGCCGGAGCGCAAGCTCGGGTCGAGCCCGCCGGCCACGCCGAACGAGATCACACCGCGAATCGTCTCAGGATCCACCACCGTCAGAAGCGCCCGCAACTGGGTCGGGCTGCTGGATGAACAGATGACCGCCATTCCGGGCCCAGCCGCGATGCGGGCCTCCTGAACCAATCCGGTCACGATCAGTATCGGCCGCGGGTCGATGGCCTGACCCGCGGTAACATAGTCCCCCGTCCCCAAAGTCACATTCCGACCCCTACCACCCTGCTGTTGGTGTTCCGTAAGTTCCGATACCGCGCCAACGCCCACAGCGGAAAGAACTTTGGGTAACCATGATAACGTAGATAGAACACGCGGGGGAAGCCTGTGGCGGTGTACCGCTGCTCGTCCCACAGTCCTTTTTTGTCTTGTGTTGCAATCAGGTACTCCACCCCGCGGGCAACGGCCGGGTGATCAACCTCGCCTGCCGCCATCAGGGCAAGCAAGGCCCATGCCGTTTGCGAGGCGGTCGAGGGAGCGGCCTCCCAGCCCTTGTAGTCGAGGCGGTAGCTGACGGCGTCCTCGCCCCAGCCGCCGTCGTCGTTCTGGATCGAGGTCAGCCAGGCCGCCGCCTTGCGGATCATGGGGTCCTTGTGGTCGACCCCGGCCATGTTGAGGGCGCACAGCACCGACCAGGTTCCATAAATGAAGTTCATACCCCAGCGGCCGTACCAGGACCCCTCCGGGTGCTGGGTCTTCCGCAGATAGGCGACCCCGGCGGCCACCTGCTTGCTGGTCTTGGCGGTCTCACCGAGCTGGGCCAGCATCGAGATGCATCGCGCCGTGACGTCCTCAGTCGGCGGATCGAGCAGCGCGCCATGGTCCGAGAACGGGATGTTGTTGAGGTAATATTCGAGGTTGTTGACGTCGAAGGCGGCCCAGCCACCGTCGTCGCTCTGCATGCCCTCGATCCACTCCCGGCCGCGGGCGATCGCGTCGTCATAGCCGGCCGCACCGTGCTCCCGGCGCATGCGGTCCATCGACATCACCACGACGGCGGTGTCGTCGAGATCGGGGTAATGGGCATTGTTGTATTGGAAGGCCCAGCCGCCCGGGCGCACGTCGGGCCGCTTCACCGCCCAGTCGCCCTTCACCTCGAGCTCCTGCCTCGGGATCAGCCAGTCGAGGCCCTGCTTGGCGGCCGGCACCGCCTTGTCACCGCCGGCCTCCAGCAGCGCATGCGCGGTGAGCGTCGTGTCCCACACCGGAGAGACGCAGGGCTGGCAATAAGCTTCGTCGTCCTTGATGACGAGCAACTTGTCGATGCCCCGGCGCGTGATCGCGCGTGGCGGGAAGTTCTCGTCCTTGCCGAGGGCGTCGTACATCATGACGATGTTGGCCATGGGCGGGTAGATCGCGCCCATGCCGTCCTCGCCGTTGAGCCGTTCCTCGGTGAAGGCGAGCGCGGCGTCGATCGCGCGCTTGCGCAGACTCTTCGGAAACAGCGGCTCGATCACGCGCAGGATCGCATCGAGCGAACGAAACAACAGAAACCAGGCCATGCTCTGGTGCGGCGCCTTGGCGGTCATGCCGATCGAGCGCGGATCCTGCAGGAACAATTCGTCGATGCCGACGCCCTTCGGATTCCTCGCGCGCGGCTTCAGCGCGGCGATCACCATCAGCGGCACCATCGTGGTGCGCGCCCAGTAGGAGATCTTGTTGAGGTGGAACGGCGACCAGAACGGCAGCAATACGATCTCGATCGGCAGCACCGGCACCGCGCGCCAGGTCACGACACCGAAGGTCGCGAGAAGGAAGCGGGTGAAGACGTTGCTGTTGATCGCGCCGCCGCGGGCATGGATTGCCTCGCGCGCCCGCACCATATGCGGCGCGTCGATGGAGTCGCCGATCATCTTCAGCGCGAAGTACGCCTTCACGCTGGCGCTCATGTCGAACTCGCCGTCATGCACCAGCGGCCAGCCGCCATGGGTACCCTGGATGCGGCGCAGATAGTTGCCGATCTTGGCCTCGAGCACGGTGTCGACGGGCTCGGCGAGATAATGGCGCAGCAGAACGTATTCGGCCGGAATCGTGCAGTCGGCCTCGAGCTCGAACACCCAATGGCCGTCGGCTTGCTGGAAGCCGAGGAGGCCCTGGGTGGCCGACGCAATGCTCGATTCCAAAGCTTCGCGGCTGGTCGCGGTCACGGAATCCATGTCGCTCGATTGCTCCGATAGTCGATTGAAAGTTGACCGGGAGAATTGCCCGTCGGGCCGCCTTTCAGGATCCTTTGGCGGCCAGAACCAGATCGGCGGCGCGGTCACCCGACCGGACCGATCCCTCGATGGTTGCTGGCAATCCCGTAGCAGTCCAGTCGCCGGCGAGGAACAGGTTTTTCAGCGCAGTGACCGGCCCGGGACGCAGGGCGTTCTGGGCCGGCGTCGCCGCAAATGTGGCGCGGCGCTCGCGCACGATCTGCCAAGGAGGCAGCTCACCGGATACACCGCCCGCCTGGCAGACCTCGTTCCAGATCGTCTGCGCCAGTTCCTCGCGCGGCATATCGACCAGGCGGTCGCCATTGCTGATGGTCACCGAGAGCCGGTTCGGGAACGCGAACAGCCATTCCACCACGCCGCCGATCACGCCGAGGATGGGCGCCGAGCCCGGCGGCGGCTCAAAGCGGAAATGCGCGTTCACAATGGCGCGGAATTCGGTCGGCGTCTTCAGCCCCGGCAGCAGGTTGGCTGCCGCGCGCGGCGGCACCGCCATCACGACGACATCGCCCGCGCCGAGCTGGATCAAATCCTCGCTGCCGAAATTCAGTGCGGTCACCTTGCCGTCCGTGCTGACGAACGAGCGCAGCTCATGGCCGAGCTGAACGGTGTGGCCACGCTCTTGCAGAAACTTCACGGCGGGCTCGATCAGAACCGCGCTGAGACCATCGCGCGCAATCAGCGGACGGCAGGCCTGCCCGCCCGCAAGCAGCGTCTCCCGCACGATCGCGCCGGCGAGCCCGGCCGAGCCCTCGGGCGGATCGACGTTGAGAGCTGCCAGCAGCAGCGGCTGCACCAGGCGCTGATAGAGGATGCCCTCGGTCGGAATCGACTTGCCGACCAGCGTCTCCTCCGACGCCCAGATCAGTGGCGCCAGCTTGAGATAATCGGAAAGGCCGGTGTCGGGCACGCGGCGGCTTTCGTCGAGCATCCAGGTCGGCCACCGGCCATCGCCGAGATCGATCTGCCAGCGCTGCCCGGTCTTGACATCGACGAACGGAAATTGCGCCCGCTCGGGGCCGACCAGGCCCGCCTCGGTGCCGATCGCGCGCGCATAGGCGCGCGCATGGCTGTTGCCCGACAGCAGCAGATGATTGCCGTTGTCGATGGTGAGATTGGTGGCGCCGTCGAAATAGGACCGGCAGCGGCCGCCGGCCTGGTGCGTCGCCTCGTGCACGGCGACCTTGAAGCCGGCATTGGCGAGCCGCACGGCGGCGGAGAGGCCGGAAATTCCAGCGCCGATGATGTGAGCTGTGTTTTGCATCAGATGAAAGCGTAACGGAGCAGGATCAGGATGCGCGTGATCTTCGACACACGCACCGGCTCGCGCGGCGCGGTGAAGCCGCGCGCGATCAGGAGGTCCAGAATGGAATGGTAGTATTTTGACATGATCCGCGGCGCGCGCACGGCGCGGCGCCTGTTGCGGTTCATGATCTCGTCCGACTTCTCGAAGTGCACCTTGGCGCGCTGCGCCAGCGGCATGCAGACCTTCGGCAGCGCGCGCTCGGCGATCACGCGGTTCGGATCATCAGAGGTGATGCCGGCATGCAGCAGCGCCTCGCGCGGCAGATAGAGCCGGCCAAGGCCGGCGTCCTCGTCGATGTCGCGCAGGATGTTGGTGAGCTGCAGCGCGCGGCCGAGGTGGTGCGCGAGCAGGATGCCGTCTTCCTCGGGCATGCCGAACACGCGCACCGACAGCCGCCCCACGGCGCTGGCGACACGGTCGCAATACAGATCCAGCGTCGCCATGTCGGGCGCACGGATGTCCTGCGGCACGTCCATCTCCATGCCGTCGACGATGGCGAGGAAATCCTCGCGCTTGAGCCCGAAGGTCTTCACCGAGACGACATAGTCCTTCAGCCGCGGCGGCGGATGGCCCTGATAGAGCGCGTCGATATCGTTGCGCCATTCCTGAAGTGCGGCGAGCCGCTCGTCGCGCGGGCCGTCGGAATCGGCGATGTCGTCGACCTGGCGGCAGAAGCTGTAGATCTGAAACATCGCTTCGCGCTGATCACGCGGCAGGATGCGCATCGCGGCATAGAACGAGCTGCCGGATGCGGTCGAGCCGTAATTGGCGCCGGGCGTGGTCGCCTCAAGCGTCATGGGCAGTCCCCGGTCTGGAAATGGCCTTGCGACGGATCGCACGGCGGCCAACTTCGCCGATGATCCCGGCGAGGCTGAAGGCGAGCAGCTCGAATTTGTTCAGATGCACGCGCTCCCGCAAGGGATCGCGTACCTTGAGCAAGCGCACGATGCGGTCGGCATAGGCCTGGATGACGGAGACGTCGACGCCGAGACGGAAATCCCGGATCTCGGCTGCGAGCGACCTGCCCTCTCCGAGCAGCGCCTCGTTGCGTGCGGCGAGGGACTGCAGGCAGGCCAGCATCGCCGGCGGCGACTGCGCGAGACCGAGCTGCTCGACGGTGGCGCCGTGTGCTGCCAGCGCATCGCGCGGCAGATAGACGCGGTTGAGCTCGCGATAATCCTTGCCGCAATCCTGCAGGTGATTGTTGATCTGAAGGCCCGCGCAGAGCGCGTCCGAGGCGGCCCATGTCGAGGTGCTCTCGCCGTGAACGTCGAGCATGAAGCGGCCGACCGGCATCGCCGAGTAGCGGCAATAATGGATGACCTCGTCCCAGGTCTCATAGCGCAGCTTGGTCACGTCCATGCGGAAGGCGATCAGCACGTCGAGCGCATGACGTGGCGCCATGCCGCGCTCGGCCAGCGCGCGGCGCAAGCTGACGGCCTCAGGCTGGGTGTCACCCTTGCCGAGCAGTTCCGCCTCGAGCAGATCGAGATAAGCGAGCTTCTGGTCGGGGGGGAGCGTGGCGTGATCGGCGATGTCGTCCGCGGTGCGGACGAAATTGTAATAGGCCAGGATCAGGGCGCGATGACGCGGATGAATGATCCAGGACGCGACGGGAAAATTCTCGTCGCGGTCACCCTTGCCGGATCGCAATTCGCTCGCAGAGGTCATCGAGGGCTGGTTTACAATCGTTTGGACAGGAAGGGCTTTTTCGCTCGGGCGGGCTCACGCCGGCGACGCCGCCGCGGCCCCCATATAGGGGAATACGGCCGCAAAACCAATCCTGTCCGTCGATGGCTGCCCCTTCGAATTGGGCCCGGAAAAGCGGCCGAGGGCCGCCTTTCTAGGCCAATGGCCGAGTTTATTGATTGTGGTTCTTCAGCACCTGGTCGCAGGCCTGCGAGATCTTGGCCCGGTTCTCCTTGAGGCAGGCCAGGATGGTGAAATCGCCCTGGTCGATGACCGGGCGGCAGAACTTCTGCACATCGCGGGTGCAGGCCTTCTGCTCGGCGTCCGTGCCACGCCCTTGTTGGGCGAACGCTGCCGTCGAAAGGGAGGCCGACAGCAGGGTGAGAGCGACGAGAAGATTGCGCATTGTATTCCTTCATTCTGACGGCAGAATCGCACCGATCCCGGACTGCGCAGGGCGGATGGCCGGAACGGATTGGTTCTGATGGCAAGTCGCCGCTTGTAGCGGCCTCAGGGAAGGCACAAGCACTGGCAAATGCGGCCAAATTGGCGCCGCCCCCGCCGAATCAGGTCTTCCCCGCGCCTTCATTGACAGATGTAAGGGATTGATACTACATCATAATTCGGGAGCATTGCGTTTTAATGCAGACCTGTTGCCGCGCTGCATCTCTTCGCCCGTCCTCGGCTGCCGGAAACATGACGAAGCGCGGCAAATCGCGGCCCCTGGAAGCACGGCGCGGTCGCGTGAACCGCCGTCTCTGGCCGCAGGGCTTTGAACCTGCGACTTGCTCGGAGCACTAAACTTTCGATGTGGCGAGACGTTCTCGATCGAAGCGAACGTCATTCCAAAGCGGGATATTCGAGATGACATTCTTTTGGCGATCTGGACTGGCAATCAGGGCGGCCGGCATCGGGGTGGCGCTGCTCTTCTCGGCATCGGCAAGCCACGCGCAGTCGTCCGGACCGTTTGCCGGTTTCGACGGCGCGTGGACCGGAACCGGCACGGTGTCGCTGTCCGACGGCTCCACCGAGCGCATTCGCTGCAAAGCGGACTATAAGGTCGCCGGCAGCGGCCTCAACCTGAAGCAGGCGCTGAGCTGCGCCTCCGACAGCTACAAGTTCAACCTCACCAGCGACGTGACGAGCCAGGGCGACCGCATCTCCGGCAACTGGAGCGAGTCCAGCCGCAACATCTTCGGCAATCTCCAGGGCACCGCCGGCGGCGGCCAGATCGAGGTCTTCGTCGAGGCCAACGGCTTTGCCGCCAACCTGTCGCTGCGCACCAACGGCACCAAGCAGACGGTGCAGATCTCGTCCAAGGGCGAGATCCGCGGCGTCAACATCACGATGACGAAGGGCTGAAGGCCTTTCGCACGCAATGAGGAACATGCCCCCGGTTCTCGCGAGCCGGGGGCTTTTTGCTGACACGAACTGACCGGCTGGATTTGCTGAGATGGACCCGATCCGCAGACATCTGCTGAAGGCCGCCGGGCTCTTCGTGGCCAGCCGCGCCTTCGCCAGCGATCGGCAGGGAGCGAACATGCAGCCTTCGTCCGTGAAGCCGCGTCACGTGCTCTGCTTCCTCGGCAAGAATGAAAGCCTGCTGCATCCGCCCAAGGCGGTGGCGAAGACGATCGCCGATTTCGGCTTCGAGATCGACCGCACCTATTCGCAAGCCAAACCCGATCCGCACATGGAGCGCTCTTTCGGTGTGTGCTGGGACCGCGTCTTTCCGAAAGCGTGGTCCGAGGCGGACGAAATGGCCGTACTCAATCACAAAGCGGTCCTCTACGTGCTGAGCCCGCCGATGGAGCAGCACAAGACGGTCGCCTATTCAGCTGCCGCCTTGCGAATTGTCGAGGAGATGATCGAGGCCGGCGCCACGGCCGTGAAAGGAGAAAGCGCGGGCGTTGCCCACGGCCTGGCGCGATGGCGGCAACTGGCCCAGGAGTGCAAGGCCGCCGCGAACCCGAGCCAGGGCCTTGCCGTCACGGCAGCCATGGCCCGGACCTGCCGCCTCGCCTTCGCCAAGCGTCCGCTTGCCGGCGACACCTACAACGAAAGCGTCGGCTTCCACCTCGTCGGACTGCCGGATATCTATGTCGCGCGATCGCGCGGCAGCGACCGGAACGCAGCGAATCTGATGGACGAAATCGCGGACGCAATGGCCGAGCGCGGCATCGAGGCAACGCTGCGCGACCGCAAGCTCGCGCTGTCGCGGGAGCAGGACTACGCCGAGGGCGACTTCAAGTTCAATCCGTACGGGATCGTTCGTATCGGCGCGTGAGGGCGGTCCGGCGCCGGCCCCTCAGATCGCCTGCTTGTCCGCGCCATGCAGCTTGGCGTGCAGATTGATCAGCCACATCGCCGTCGGCCGGAGGATGAAGAGATCAGCGACCAATGCCATCACCATCGAGAAGGCGCTGAGCCAGCCGAACAGCCGCAGCGACGGCAGGTCGGAGAACACGGTGACGACGAGGCCGCAGGCCAGCACCACCGTGGTCAGGATCAGCGCAGGTCCCACCAGCACGGTGGCCCGCTCCACCGCGAGCGCCGAGCCGACACCCGGCTTGTTCTCCAGCCGCAGGCGGTTGAGGAAGTGGATGGTAGCGGAAAGGCCGAGGCCGAACGAGACCGTGAGCGCAACGACGCTGGCGAATTGCAGCCCCTCGCCCATCGCCCACAGCACCGTGCCCGACATCACCACCGGGAAGATGCCCGGCAGAATGCAGGCGAGCGTCACCACCCAGGAGCGGAAGGCGAGGCCGATGAAGATCGCGACCAGCGCGAATTCGATCGTGAGGCCGTGGTTCAGCTTCTCGATCATGTTGGCCGAGTTGCGCGCGGCGATGGCGGCGAGACCCGTCACGGCGATCTCATAGCCCGGATGCTTCTTGCGGACGGCGTCGAGCTCCGAATCGAGCTTGTCGACGATCGGCAGGAGCTGGCTGGAATCCTTGTCCGGCACGCGGCCGGCCACCACGACAGCGTCCTGCTCGGCGTCGATGAAGCGGCGCACCAGGTGCTCGGGGATGACGCTGACATATTCCTTCAGCGTCGCGACGTCGGCACTGCCGGCCTTTTCCGCCAGCCAGCGGCGCAGCGTCTCCAGCGACCACACGTTGCCGACCCCTGCGGATTTCTCGACTGTCGCGTGCACCTCGGCGATCGTCTGGAGCGTCTGCGGCGAATAAAGCGATTCACCCTTCGGGAACACGATCAGCACGTTGACGGGATTGGCGCCGGTCAGCTTGGCGTCTAACCGGTCGCTGGCGGCAACCGCCTGGCGCTTGTCCGGCACCTGGTCGGCGAGCCGGTAGCGCGGCTCCAGATTGGCATAGATGACGCCGAGGCCGCCGACGAACAGCACCGCCAGCAGGCTGAACAGGCCGGGCCGGCCGACCATGCGCACCGCAATCCAATAGCAGAAATTGCGCAGCGCCTGTACGCCGGCATCAGCGCCCTGGAACTTGACTGCAAAGACCTTCTCGTTGCGCACGAACAGCACGCCGAAGACAGGCACCAGCGACAGCACCGCGACCAGCGCGATGATGGTGGCGGCAAGGCCCGCCTCGCCGAACTTGCGGATCAGGTCGGAGTCGGAGAATTGCAGCGCGATGAAGGAGATGCCGGCGGTGCCATGCGTCAGCACGCAGGCCGGGCCCACCACCAGCACCGCGTTCTTGAACGCGGTGAACTTGTCCTGGCCCGCGATCAGCCGGTCGCGCGCGGCGAAGGTCAGCTGCATCGAGTCCGAGAAGCTGATGACCATGATGAGCGGCGTCATCACGTTCAGGAACATGTTGAGGTTGAAATTGGCCCAGCCGAGCGCGCCGAGCGCCAGCAGAATCGCGATCATCGGCGGGAATGCCGCCGCGATCATGAACGAGATCTTGCGGAAGAAGATGATGGCGATGATGCAGCCGGCGAGGATGCCGAGGATGTTGTAGGTCAGCCCGTCGCGCTCGACCGCGTTGCGGATCTCGAGCTGCATCACCGGGACGCCGGAGAGCTGCACGTTGAGGCCGGTGTCCCCGAGCGTCTCCTTCATCAGCGCACGGATGTCGGCGACGGTCTTGGTCAACTTGTTGGAAGCGACCACCTCCGGATCGAGCGACAGCACGACCAGCGCCAATGTGCCGTCCTCCGACAGCAGCTTGCCGCGGATGATCTCGTTGTTCTTGACGGTCTCGATGAACTTGTCATAGGCCGCGCCCTCCGGTAGCTCGGGCGGGAACAGGGCCGCCGGCAGCTTGCCGGGGGCCGGCGCCTGGCGCGCCGAGAACAGCGAGACCAGCCCGCGCGTGCCTTCGACCAGCTGCAGGTCGGTGACGAAGTCGCGCAGCTTCTCGAGGTTGCTGCGTTCCAGGAGGGTCTTGCCCTCGACCACGACGAGGACGTCGAACTCCTCCGCCGGGAATTTCTTGGTGACCTCTTCGTACTGGCGGAACTCGCGGGTGTCGGAGCGGAACAGCTGCGACAGCGAATCGTCGATCTTGATCCGGTAGATGCCGAACACCGCGCCGACGATCAGCGCGAGCAGGACGATGCAGGAGACGATCGGGGCCCGAACGGCGATCAGCCCGAGACGCTCCAGCCCGAAGGCGATGGAGGACGTAGATCCCTGCTCGACCTTGTCGACATGAACCTCACTCTCGCTGTGCTTTTCGAGCATGCCTTGTCCAGTTCCTAAATCGGCTCGGGCTGTGAGCTTATCGCGCCGCGCGAACGGCTTGAAAACGCCATACCAATGGGAGGCTTGCCCTTTGAAAATGCGCGGAAAATCGCCGGCAGCGGTTTAGCAGGTCAACAGGTCTTTTCGCAAGCAGGCCCGGCGCGGCCGAATCGATCAGAAAAGTGGCGATCCGGGCGTGGAATGACCGTCATCCCGGCGAGGATGTGCCAATCTGGCGCGGCGCGCGGTCCGCACTCTCGTCCTTCAGCGCCACGCCGGTGATCTCCCGGGCCAGCCCCTCGCGGACCAGCCAGGCGATCTTGAACGCCGCCTCCTCGTGGCTCAACCCGGCGTGGTGGATGTTGGAGACGCAATTGCGCTCGGCATCGGTGCGGCCGGGCCTCGGCGCAAAGGTCAGATAGGCGCCGAGGCTGTCGGGCGCGGACAGGCCGGGCCGCTCGCCGATCAGCATCATGACCATGCGCGCGCCGAGAATGGCGCCGATCTCGTCGCCGAGCGCGACGCGCGCGCCCGAGGCGACGACGACATGGCCGATCGCGACGGCATCCCCCTGCGCAAGCGATTGCAACAGGCGCCTTACCACGATCGCCGCATGGCTATGGACCGCCGCCGCGGACAGGCCGTCTCCGATCACGACCGCGAGCTGGCACGGCGCCGAGATGCTTCGTGCCAGACGCTGAGCCGAGCCCGGGTCGAGCTGTCGTCCCAGATCCGGCCGCCGCAGATAGTCGCCGCGATCGACCGCCCGGCTCCTGACCTCGGTCACCGCAACACCGAGTGCGTCGAGATCGGCGATGAGACGCGGCGTGTCGAAGGCCGCATGCACAGCATCGCGCGCGCGGGCATGGTCCAGCGTGAAATCGAGCAACGCTCTCGTCGGCAGGCTCGCGCCGCTGCGCCCCAGCGCGACGCGCGCAGGCGTAAACGAGCGCAAATCGAGGGTCGGACGGCGCGGCAGGGCCGGGTCAGACATGTGGCATCATTCGGCGGGCACGGCGGCCTCGCGCAGCCGGATCGAATAGTTCGAGGCGTTCTGCTTGCCGCTGGAGGCCGCGCGCGCAAAGGTGATGAGATGGTGCGCGACCAGCGTGCAGCCGATCAGGCCTTCGATGTCGCCGCGCTTGATGCGGCCCAGCGCGAACTTCCAGAACACGCGCCTATAGTCGCCGAGCACGCCGACCTTCCAGAAGATGTTGCGCAGTATGACGAGGCCGCGCCGGATGCTGCGCCAGGTCTTCATCTCGTCCGGCACCGGTACCTTGAGCCGGTTCACATAGACGTGGTCGCATTGGTGCTGATAGCGCGCGTAGACCTTGTCGGGCGCGTAAGCGACTGCCATGGCGTGCTTCCAGGACGCGACGACCTCGTCATAGGGCAGCAGGAAGTCGACGTTGGAATCGCGGCCATCGTCCTCGACCAGCCGCCCCTCGCGCTCAAGCCGGTCCCATAGCGGTGTCTTCGGCAGCGCCTGCAGCAGATTGATGGTGAGCAGCGGAATCCGGGACTCCTCGACGAAGGCGAGCAGCGCCTCCGAGGTGTTCGGCTTGTCGGTGTCGAGCCCCATGATGATGCCCGAGACCACCTCCATGCCATAGGAATTAATGGTGCGCACGCCCTCCAGGATCGGGACCATCATGTTGTGGTCCTTCTGCATCGCCTTCAACGCGTCGGGATCCGGCGTCTCGATGCCGCAGAAGATGGTGATGAAATAGGCCTCGCGCATCTTCTCGAGGATCTCGGGGCGCTTGGCGATGTTGAGCGTCGCCTCGCAAGCGAGCCGCACCACGTAGCCGGTCCGCTTCTGCCACTCGATCAGGTGCGGCAGCAGGTCCATGGCCGCCTTGCGGTTGCCGATGAAATTGTCGTCGACGAAATAGACCGTGTCGGTCATGCCGCATTCGCGCAGGCGGTCGAGCTCGGCGATGATCTGCTGCGGCGTCTTGATGCGCGGATTGCGGCCGTAAAGGCCGGGGATGTCGCAGAACTCGCACTGGTAGGGACAGCCGCTGGAATATTGGATGCTGCCGAGGAAGTACTTCTTCACGTCGGCGAGCTCGTAGGCCGGGATCGGAAACTCCGTCATCGGCACGCGGTCCTTGGTCGTGAGCACGACCTGCTGTTCGGGCCGCGAGGTGCCGCGCGACAGGATCTCGATCAGCTGGTTGGTGGCATCGCCGAGCTCGCCGACATGCAGATAATCGAAGGACGGGTAATAGTCGGGACAGGCGCTGACAGAAGGCCCGCCGAGCGCGACCGGCAGATCGAACTCATGGGCGCGGCGGCAGATGTCGTTCATCTGCTGGCGCTGGATGTGCATGCCGCTGACGAAGACGGCTTCCGCCCATTCGAACTCCTCCCTCGTCGTGCGGCGCAGGTTCTCGTCGACGAATTTGACCTGCCATTCCTTCGGAAGATAGGCGGAGATCAGCAGCAGCCCTTGCGGCGGCATGAAGGCGCGGACGCCATCGGTCAGGGGATAGGAATGCTCGAACGTGCCGAAGGACGAGGTGTAGCGCGGAAACACGCAGAGAATCCGCCGGGACGTTCCGTTACTTTCAGCTCGCATCAAAGCTCCCCCGCCACACTCAACCGATGGTGCGGAAATTGCCAGCCCGACACATAGCGTAATGCTGTCGGCGGAATTTCTCAATATTGTGGCGTAAGCATAATTCCGAGAGGCGCCGATGGTTTCCCAACCGAGTTGACCTTCCGCCTCATGCGATCAGCCGCGCGGCAAAATCGGGCAGCAGGCCTGCATCGCCGGCAATCCGGAAATCGGCACCTGCAATGCCCGAGCGCGCCAGCCAGTCGTCGAATTCCGGCGCGCGGCGCAGCGCGAAGACGTCCCTGACATAGAGCGCGTCGTGAAAAGACGTCGACTGGTAGTTCAGCATGACGTCGTCGGCACCGGGAACACCCATGATGAAGGTGACGCCGGCGGCGGCGAGCAGCGTCAGGAGATTGTCCATGTCGTCCTGATCTGCCTCGGCGTGGTTGGTGTAGCAGATGTCGACCCCGAGCGGCAGGCCGAGCAGCTTGCCACAGAAATGATCCTCCAGCCCCGCGCGGATGATTTCCTTGCCGTCATAGAGATATTCCGGGCCGATGAAGCCGACCACGCTGTTGACCAGCAGCGGAGCGAAGGCGCGGGCGACCGCATAGGCGCGCGCCTCGCAGGTCTGCTGGTCGACGCCGTGATGGGCGCCCGCCGACAGCGCCGAGCCCTGGCCGGTCTCGAAATACATCAGGTTCCGCCCGACCGTGCCGCGCGACTGTGACAGCCCGGCCTCTTGCGCCTCCTTCAACAGTGCGAGGTCGATGCCGAAGCTGCGGTTGGCGGCCTCGGTGCCCGCGACCGACTGGAAGACGAGGTCGACCGGCACGCCCTGCCCGATCAGCGACAGCGTCGTCGTGACATGGGTCAGGACGCAGCCTTGCGTCGGGATCTGCAGCCGCGCGATGATCTCGTCGAGCAGCCGCAGCAATTGCGCGATGACGGCGGGGTCGTCGCTGGCGGGATTGATGCCGATGCAGGCATCGCCCGCCCCCAGCAGGATGCCGTCGAGGATTGAGGCGGTGATGCCCCTTGCATCGTCGAAGGGATGGTTCGGCTGCAGGCGTGTGCTCATCCGCCCCCTCAGGCCGATAGTGTTGCGAAAGGCGGTGGTGACCTCGCATTTCCGCGCCGCCAGGATCAGATCCTGGTTGCGCATCAGCTTCGACACCGCGGCCGCCATCTCCGGCGTGATGCCGGGCGCCAGCTTGCGCAGGATCTCGGGCGTTGCGGCGTCCGACAGCAGCCAGTCGCGGAAGGCGCCGACCGTCAGCGATGCCACCGGCGCGAACGCCCTAGCGTCATGGCTGTCGATGACGAGGCGGGTGACCTCGTCGGCCTCGTAGGGAACGACGGCTTCCTGCAGGAACTGGCCGAGCGGCACATTGGCGAGCGCCATCCGCGCGGCGATCATCTGCTCGGAGCTGGCAGCGGCAATGCCGGCCAGCCGGTCGCCGGAGCGCGGGGGTGTCGCCTTGGCGAGCAGGTCGCGCAGGTCAGGGAAGCTGTAGGTCGTGGCGTCGATGCTGTGGCGGTAGACCAAGGGTCTCTCCGGGGTTGCTCGGCCAACGGCCGACTCCAAGACTATCCCAAAAGACTATCCTGAAACTAAACCTTCGGATCAAGACGCTGAAATGACTTACCTTTCCTTCGACCAAGGACGGAGGCGGCCAGGCCGCGCGTTAACGAGGCGTCCATCTTCGTTCTGCATAGTTTTGCAACAATTTGCCTGACCCCGTTCACCGGCCGGTCAGGCCAATCCGGGCTCCTTGAACATCATGACATCCGACCGATCTGGGAATGCCGCCAAGCCGGCAGGCCGCTTCACGCTTGCCAGCAAGCTCTATGCGATCTTCGCGCTGTTCGCGCTGCTCACGGGAGCGATCGCGATCTTGTCCGACTACAACAGCCGCCGCAGCGCGGACCTCGCAGTCGCGATTGAGACGGCCAATGCCGCCGCGCTGAACGTCGAGCGGGTCAACTCCCTCGTCTATGCGGTGGTGATGGAATCGCGCGGCATCTACATGTCGACCGAGCCGGCCGTGGTGAAGAAATACGGCGACGGCCTGCTCAAGTTCAACTCCCAGATCCTCGACGTCGTGAAGCGCTGGGAGACCATCGTCAAGGCCGACGATGCCGAGCAGTTCGCGACCTTCAAGAAGCGCATCGAGCAGTTCGTCGAGTTCCGCAAGGAGCTGGTGCGGCGCGGCGTCGAGATCAACGCGGCAGCGGGCCGCGAATGGGGCGACAACGACGCCAACCGCAGCGTCCGCTCGGCGCTGAACAAGGACCTCGAGGCGCTGTCCAAGGTCTATGCCGAGCGCGGCAGGCAGATCGCGCAGCAGACCGAGACCGCCCGCACATTGTCGTTCATCCTCACCTGCCTCGGCGGCGTGGCGCTGGCCCTAGTCGTCGCTGGCATCGTCATCATTGCCCGCTCGATCGCCCGGCCGCTCGCCGCGATCACCGCCACCATCAAGCAGGTCGCCGACGGCGCCGACGATGTCGTGGTGCCGCACTCCGACCGCGCCGACGAGATCGGCGCGCTGGCCCGCGCCATCCAGGTGTTCCAGGACTCGATGGGGCGCAACCGCAACCTCGCCTCGCAAGTGTCGCAAGACGCCGCCGCGCGCGAGGAGCGCGCCCGTCACGTCGAGCGGTCCGTCGAGCAATTTCGCGAGGCGATCGGCGCGATCATGCGCGGCCTCAGCGACAACGCCTCCGTCATGCGCGAGACCGCGCAGACCATCACGCGTGTCACAGCGGATGCGAGCAGCCGCGCCGGCACCGCGGCGAACGCCACCGAGCAGGCCTCGCACAACGTCACCGCGGTGGCGGGCGCGGCCGAGGAGCTTTCGGCCTCGGTGGTGGAGATCGGCCGCCAGGTGCGGCAGAGCGCCGGCGCGGTCGAGCAGACCGGCCAGCGCACCGAGAAGTCGATCTCCGAGATCGAGAGCCTCGCTGCAGCCACGCAACGCATCGACGGCGTGCTCAACCTGATCCAGGCGATCGCCGAGCAGACCAACCTGCTCGCGCTGAACGCCACCATCGAGGCGGCGCGCGCCGGCGATGCTGGCCGCGGCTTTGCCGTCGTCGCCCACGAGGTGAAGGCGCTCGCGGGCCAGACCGCCAAGGCCACGGCCGAGATCAGCGAGAACGTCGCGATGATCCAGGCCTCGACGCGGAACGCCGTCGACGCCGTGCGCGAGATCGGCGGGGCGGTGCGCGAGATCAACGAGGTCACGTCCGCGATTGCCGGCGCCGTCAGTCAGCAGGACCAGGCCACGCGCGAGATCTCCTCCAACGCGCAAAGCGCTGCCCAAGGCAACGAGACGCTGGTGGCGAACATCACCTCGCTGCGCGATGCCATCGGCGAGACCGATACCGCGGCGGCTTCGGTGTTCACCGCAGCCAGCAGCCTGACCGAGACGGCGCAGACGCTGTCGCGGGAGGTGGAGACGTTCTTCCAGAATCTGCGCGCGGGGTCGGCGGACGGTCGCATCGCCAAGGCGGGGTAGCGGCCCGCCTGGCGCCGCGAAAACGGTCGCTCCAGCAAAAACGGAAAAACAACCCCATGCACAGTAGACGGGGGTCAGCTTTTTCAATGGCTTGGCGGCCCGGCGCGAAGCCCTGCTGTTTTTACGGACCGATTTTGACTCGTCGGGCAAAACAGGGGCATGATGTCAGCATGCCGAGCGTGGCGCCTGTGCCGCGGCTGGCAACCGAACGGGGTTACCGCTCCGAACCCGATCGAGCGACCAAGATCCGGACGCGGCCGCCGGCATCCTCGAGCTCGCGGTAACGACTTAGTTCGGCCTGGAGCTCCGGATCGGACCTTGCCCAGGCCAGCCAGTCGAACGGGACCGCGCTGAGCAGCCGGGTATCCACGAGGATCACATCCGGACGACCGGCGCGCAGGTCCGCGAGCAAGTGCCGCCGCTCGAAATCGATGATGCTGTCCAGTCTTGCGCGCTCGCCTTCGGCATCGGACGTTTTCTCGCGCAAAAGCGATCTGTGCTCTTTCACCTGGGTGAACCCGCCATGGCGTGCAGGGTCACTCTCGGTCAGCAGTTACTATCGTACTACACTGATCTGAGGCCATACTGCATCGCGGCCAAAAGACTTGCCCGTCGCGGCGCTTCGAAGCGCCGCCGATGCGCAATCCGGCCAAGGGCCACGGCGCTACCCCATCACCCCGCCGCGCCTGATCAGCTCCTTCCCGACGGCCGCGAGATGCACTTGGTCCGGCCCGTCGCCGATGCGGATGAAGCGGGCGTAGACGTAAGCCCGCGCGAGGAACGTGTCCTGCGAGACACCGGCGGCGCCGTGAATCTGGATGGCGCGGTCGATGACGCGGGCGGCCATGCTGGGGACCACGATCTTGGCCGCGGCGATCAGGTCGCGCGCGGCCTTGTTGCCCTCGCGGTCCATCTTGTCGGCGGCCTGCAAGGTAAGCAGGCGGGCTTGCGCGATCTCGCAGAAGGAATGCGCGATGTCCTCGCGCACCGAGCCCTGCTCTGCGAGCGGCTTACCGAAGGCGACGCGCGAGACCGCGCGCTGGCACATCAGTTCGAGCGCACGCTGGGCGCAGCCGATCAGGCGCATGCAATGGTGGATGCGGCCGGGGCCGAGCCGGCCTTGCGCGATCTCGAAGCCGCGGCCCTCGCCGAGCAAAATGTTCTCGGCGGGCACGCGGACGTTGTCGTAGACGATCTCGGGATGGCCGACCGGCGCATCGTCATAGCCGTAGGTGAGCATGTCGCGGACGATGCGCACCCCACGCGTATTCTTCGGCACCAGGATCATGGATTGCTGGCGATGGCGGTCGGGATGGTCGGGTGCGGTCTTGCCCATCACGATCAGGATCTCGCAATCCTCGTTCATCGCGCCCGAGGTGAACCATTTGCGGCCGTTGATCACGTAGTCGTCGCCGTCACGCCGGATCTCGCACTGGATGTTGGTGGCGTCGCTGGAGGCGACCTGCGGCTCCGTCATCGAGAAGCCGGAGCGGATGCGCCCCTCGAGGAGCGGCTTCAGCCAGCGCTCCTGCTGCGCCTTGGTGCCGTAGTTTGCGAGCACCTCCATGTTGCCGACATCGGGCGCGGAGCAGTTGAAGACCTCGGGCGCCCAGAGGATGCGGCCCATGATCTCCTTCACCGGCGCGTATTCGAGATTGGTCAGACCCGGCCCGTGCTCGCCGGACAGGAACAGGTTCCAGAGCCCCTGCTCGCGCGCCCGCCGCTTCAGATCCTGAAGGATTTGCGGAGTCTTGTAGCGTGAAGCTTCCGGCTTGACCTGCTCGTAGTAGAGCTCCTCGACCGGCTCGACATGGGCCTGCATGAACTGGCGAACGCGCGCCTGGAGCTCCAAGGAACGGGCGGAGTGCTGAAAGTCCATGGTGGTCTCCTTTTCCCTTCTCCCCTTGTTGTGGGAGAAGGTGGCTATCGCGACGTTAACGTCACGGGCGATTAGCATAATCTGGAGTTCGGGCTCGTTCATGGCGCCCTCTCGCGTGCACTAACGCACGCGGCTTAAAAGCGCATGATGAGCCCCCCTAGCGTCGGTGTTCGGTCGAAGTCCCCAAAGGGGAGGCTATTGCTCCATTAGCGCATCATCAACGTCGGACCCACAATCATGGATTCGATCTGGCACCTCCCCGTTCTGCCAAGATGTCACACGCTAGACGCGCAAACCATCTTGACCGGCCAACAACTCGCGCTAAGGTAGAGGGTAATAATTTCCTATAACGCTCTCAAATTTTTAGACGTACGACGGGGAGAAAGCCCGACGCGATTGTTGCGTCCAAAATTCTTCGAGTATCCATCTACTTCAACATGACTGACTAAAGAATTTTCAGCGCCATCGATGTGCGGTGGGCATTCGCATGCCCGCGCCGCCCCGAAATTTCAGTATGCCATGCAAGGAGTGTTTGTGATGTCAGACGAAAACCCCTGTGCCACTCATCAAGATGCCCTGCTTGCGAGGGCAACCGACCTCAGCAAGAACCTCAAGGATAGGATCAAGTCGATCACCGGAAAGTATGAGCAAGAGTTCGAAAGATTGCGGGAAGAAGGCCCAGACCCTGACAACCCGATAGAAGGTTGGATCGGTATTGATATCGATGTGTCCTGGGAGGTCGTGACGATCAAGCTGGACTTGCCTGAAGTGACTATGAAGCTTCAGGATTGGAGTTTTGATATACCGCAGACCGAGTTGGTACAGAGAGAGATCATCTTCCACACTCCCTCCGTCAGAATGGAAACCCGCAAGGTTGGACAGTATCCAGAATTTCACGGCTTTACGGTGAGATGGAAGGATATCCTTATCGATGTACCAGTGCCCTTCATGCAAGAGCAAAAGATCATCATGGGCGTTCCGGAGTTCCGTATGGGGCGCGTCGGCGTGAAGTTACATATCCCTGAGTTCGCCATGAGAACGCAGGAGATCAAGTTGAACCTTCCGCAGTTCACGGTGAAGAATATTCGAGCGGAAGTGCGGACAGTTGAGGAGCGGTCTCAACAGCTGCAGGCAGCGATGAAGGCAGAAGTGGCAGCTGGGCGCAAGGAAGTAGCCAATAGCGCCGGGACCGATATCTCAAAGGCCGCAAACACGTTGTTCACGTGCCTGCGCACGAACATACAGGTCAAGAAAGATCAAACCCTCGCGGTTCTAGAGCCCTCGATCGTCATGTTCCGTGATACCGCCTCAAAGCTGCGGAGTATTAACTCCACTGAAACGTCGGCGAGAGCAGCCGAGATGGAAGGTCAGCTTTCGGCGCTCCTGGAGCGTAAAGCCCAGATTGCCAAGGACTTCGAGAAGCAGATCGATGATCTGATCGAGCAGGAAAAGAAGACTGTCGAGGCTATCCTCGGCGGACTACGGGCCGCCTAAGCATTGCGGAGGAAGCCATGTCGGAATCCAACCCACCCGAGGCGAAGCCTTTTAAGGATCGCCTCGCTTGGACAGTGTTTCTGTGTTCGTTCTTCGGTGCAATATTTATAGCGACACTATTAATCAATAAGACCAACACCGAAGCCCAAATAGATAAAGTGTTCTCAGCCCTGTTACCATTGTTTGGTACTTGGGCTGGGACCATACTCGCCTTTTACTTTGCCCGAGAGAACTTTGACAGCGCAAACCAAAGCGTGCAGCGGATGGTCAACCGACTGACTCCAGACCAACAACTCGCGCAAGTGTCCGTTCGGCAAGCCATGAAGCCGTTTAAAAGGATAGAGGCGCTGAGCGATCCCGCCCCGGAGACAAAGTTCAGTGTGCGTGAATTGAAAGAAAAGGTTGAGGAGGGCAACACGCGCGTGCCGATTTTTGCGGACCAGAAAGCCCTCTGTGTTGTTCATGAAGGCACACTGAACAAATATCTTGTATCCAAGCTATCGTCGGGTTCTCCTGTCGCCGACCTTAGCAAGATCAAGTTGAGCGAATTTCTTTCTCACAAGCTTGGAAATGAAGAAATCCGGTCCATCGTGACAAAGTTCGCCGTCGTCAAAATGGATGCCTCCTTGGCGGATGCGCGAGACGAAATGCTTAAGATCAAGGGCGCTCAAGACGTATTCGTGACTGCGAGCGGCTCGCCGTCGGAAAAAGTTGAGGGGTGGCTTACGAACTCGGATATCACCCGAGACCTGAATTAGGTAGATCAACTGAGCGACGTGCGGCTGCCTTAGTTGCACGCCGCTGCGTCGCTGAATATGAAATGTAGTCGCAGGGCTGCTGTTTGCCAGTGCCCGGCATCTAATTCAATGCCAACAGCCGAATGTCCGGCGTGCCTTGCTGCGGCCAGCGTCGATCCGGACCCGCAGAACGGGTCCAATACGATACCGTCATCGGAACAGAACGCTTCAATAAGCGGACGTAAGACCTTGATCGGCTTCTGTCGGATGCAGCCGATTACCCGTGTAGCTCCAGTCGATGACGTCAGGCACCGGCCGGGCGGGTAGGGCGGCGTAGCCCTTGGCAAGCAGGTAGGCCCGCGCGTGCTCGGATCGCATGTAGCTGACTGAGAAGCGTAGCGCTTCCTGAAGACTGTATGTCCGACAATGCGGAAGCCAGCCTTGCGCCAAGCACCGATAAACTTATCAGCTGCATGCCAGCCGTAGACGCTGACGCAGAATGCACCAGGCTTCAGAACGCGGTACATTTCGCTGAACGCTGGCTCAAGCCAGCCAACGCGGTCATCGTTGGCAATGGTCTGCCCATCGCGCGATTTGTAGCGGCAGAGGTAGGGCGGATCGGTGAGCATGAAGTCCACGCTTGCGGCTTCCATTCGGCGCATCACCGCAACACAGTCTCCGTTGACGACTGTATTGCGGAGCTGCCGCGAGGCAGCGGGGCTCATCGCCCCGCCTCCTCAGCCTTCGGCTCGCGGACGATGAGACGCAGGGGCATACAGCTGAGCTGGATGTTGAAGCCCTTGCCGTCCCGGTGCGGCCATGCGGCGCCGATCTTGGTCCAGAAGGCACTGTCGCCTTCATCCTCGACCACATAAAACGCATGTGGCGCCTGGATCTTCTGATTGCTTTCATTTGACTATCTCCCATTTGGTCTTACCAGCTGCTGCGCCAATCGCGGCCGGACGGGAAACGAGGAGTTAGCGGACGCGCAACGGAGGGGCCGGCCGAGGGCTCCCTTCAGGGATACGGTTGGATGCCTTGCTCGTACGCGCCTCGGCACCATCTTCCCTGTCCAACTGGCCGTGCATTGGGGATAGACGCACGACTGGTGATGGCCTTGAGACGCAATAGGACTGCGCCAGAATAGTTTATCGGTCGTGAGGAGGATCTGTACAATGGGTCGCCTAACGCTTGGCGGAGCTAGGCATTCATTTGCAGATAATCTTGATCAAACGGATCCTGGCGCACTGGACGAGACAACCGATGGATGTATACTTCCGGAATTACCTAAAGAGATTTTCTGCGCATTGGGGGCAGTGCGATGAGGCGAGTGCTTTCTGTCGCGGGGGTTTTGTTGTCAGTTTTTTTGGGCAGCTGCGGGTCCACCCTGCCGGTCATGCGACTTAGTTATGCCAGCGACAATGATTTCCGTAATTTTGTCAAAGGCATCGCTGAGCATGTGAGGTGCGAGCTTTATAATGCTGTAGCCCGCGAGTACGGGCCTAACGACCCTAAGCGGGCGATGCTCTACAGTTGGGCTGCGAAGATCGCGCTTACGATTCGAGCGTTGGACAAAAGCACAATCAGCCCCGGCCTCACGGCGGATGCTCCACCAACTGTTTTCACGATCGCGGCTGGCGCCAGCGGCTCTACGGCTGGGACACGCGAAATGACGATGACCTACTTTCTGCCCTTTAAAGAACTATTGGATGGAAAGAAGATTTCATTTCGTGAGCGCCCGCCGCAATACTGCGATGTCATTACGAACGAGACTGGAGTTCGCGAGCCTATTGCTGGCAATCTCGGTATCCATCAAACGCTGAAGGCCGCACTTGAGACTTGGGACTCGTCACGAACTCTTTCCGAGAGGATTAAGAACGGTCCGTTCGAGACTATAACGCATCACGTAACCTTCGAGGTCGTAGCCGGGGGAGATATCACGCCCACCTGGCACTTCGTCAACGTTATCGCAAATCCCAACGCGCCGTTCCTTAGCGGAAGTAGAACGACGACCGACGAACTCCTGATCACCATTGGACCAGACGCGCTCGGAGATCACAAAGAGCTAGATAGGTCATTTGAGATTGAGCGCCTTCGGAGCGCTGTGCGACGACCATAGGAGAAAGATCAATGCGAACCATTTTATTTCTGCTCGCAACTGCAGCGTTCACGGGTACAGCTCAAGCGCAAGCGATGAAATGCGTAAAAAGCCAGAACGTTAACGAGAAGAGACTGGTCCCCGCGCGGGTAGCCTGCGGCGGAGTATCGACCAACGCCGCAGCTTTACTGTTTTTTCAACCATTCCAGGTGCCGGACGTCTCTGATAGGGGGGATTCTACGCCTGGCGCGTTCCGTCTCGCCTACTTTTATCCCGATCGAACTGACGCTTTCTATACGAGTTGTTCAGGCGCTGGCCTAGCGACGATCCAGCGCTCGGTTCCCATCCAGCCTTGTCGATAGCAGAGCGGATAGGTTGTTGCGGGCACTTAGTCGGCGGTGCACCCTCTCCCGCAAGGGGAGAGGGTGCACCGTCTACGCCGCCGCTACATCGGCCGTCCCTCACGTTCCGCGCAACAGCTCGCTCGCGATAACCCAGTCGTTGCCGTCGAACTGGAGCATGTAGCCGTCCTTGATCGGGCGGAAATCCTGCGGCGTGGTGTTGAGGGTGATGCCGGGCATCAGGAGCGACAGCGGCACGTTCTTCAGATTCGCGGCCTGCGCCATGATGTTCTCGCGCGTCAGATTGTCCTTGCACTGCTTCAGCAGCGCCACCAGCGCCTCGGCGACGGTGTAGCCATAGAGGCCGGCGACGTTGTTGATGTCGGCATTGGGCAGGCGCTTCTTCATGAAGTCGATATAGGCCGTCATCGCCGGATCGTCCTTCGGCGCCTCGACGAACGGCTTGAGCGCGCCGAGCGACAGCACACCCTTGCCGGCCTCCAGGCCAGCGGGCGCCATCACGGTAGCCTTGTTGGCGCAGCCGGAGGCCAGAAAGCGCGTCGGCTGCCAGCCGACTTCGTGCGCCTTGCGGATCGCCTGCGCGCAGGCGCGCGGCGTCACCGAATAGATCATGAAGACGTCGGCCTTGGTATTGGCGAGCGTCAGGACCTGGGAATCGACGGTGGGATCGGCGACCTCGAAGCTCGAGGCCATCGCGATCGCCTTGTCGGCGTCGGCACCGAGCGCCTCCTTGACGCCGCGAAGATATTCCTTGCCGGCGTCGTCGTTCTGGTAGAGCACCGCAAAGCGCGCATTCGGGTTCCTGGCGCGGGCATAGGCGACGTCGATCGCAGCCTCGCTGGTGTAGTTCGGCGCCCAGGGCAGCGCGATCGACCAAGGCATGTTGGCGGGATCGTTCCACTTCGAGGCCGAGCTGATCAGGAAGATCTGCGGCACCTTGTTGCTGTTGAGCTATTTTGCGATCGCCGAGCTCGGCGCCGTGCCCATGGTGGCGAAGATGAAGGCGACGCCGTCGCCTTCGACGAGGCGCCGCGCGGCTTCCATGGTCTTGGGCGGCGAGAAGGCATCGTCGAGCGAGATCAGGTTGAGCTTGCGGCCGCCAACGCCGCCCTTCTCGTTGATCTCGTCGAAATAGGCGGAGATCACCCGTCCCGTGATGCTGAGCGGCGATGCCGGGCCGCTATAGGGCATAGTGTTGCCGATCTTGATCTCGGTGTCGCTAACTCCAGGACCGTAGGATTTTTGCGCGGAGACAGGAGCGGACAAGCAGGCGGCAGCCAGCGCTGCGGCCAGGGCCAAAGCGGCTTTCATGGTTTCTCCCCAATGATTGTCGCCGCGGCGAAACGACCGCGCGGCGCGCTGCTTCTTGTCAGCGCGTCAGATCAGCGGAGTTCATCAAGATGGTCTTGCGTCGAGTTGCTGATGGCATCGCCTGAAGCGCGACGAGATTTTGATGAATCGTCATCGTGCGTCAGGTTGTTCTTGACGCATGAGCTTTCCGGAAAACCGCTTCGGCACTTTTCCGGATCATGCTTTAGCCGCGCCGCTTCAAGGCGAAGCCCAAGCTGACCCATCCGGCACCGGCCATGATCAGGTCGATGCCGAGGAACAGGCCGAGGATGTAGACGCTGTTCACCGGCCAGCGCACCAGGATCAGCAGCCCGAGCAGCAGCGTGACGACGGCCGACACCGCCACCCAGCCCCACGGGCTTTCGCGCTTCATGCTGAAGGCGAGAAACAGCCTGACCGCGCCGGAGGCCAGCAGCGAGGCGCCGAGGAACAGCGTGAGCAGAACCGCGGCGAAGAGCGGGTTCGCGAAGGTGAGGAAGCCGGCAACGATGTAGAGCACACCGAGCAAGGCCCAGATCAGGAACTTTCCCCAGCTCTTCATCTGGAATGCGCCGATCACCTCGGTGACGCCGGCGACGATCATCATTGCGCCGACCACGATCACGCTCGCCACCGTCGCCATCACCATGCTGCCGAGCGCGACGAAGCCGGCAATCAGGTAGACGACGCCGAGCGCGACGATCCAGCCCCATTTGGCGTGTAGCGCAGCCATTCCCCAGCCGAGACCGGACGGATGAGACGTATCTGACGCAGTTGTCATGGGCCACTCCTGCATGCGAAGCCCCCGGGCACACGCCATGATAGCACGCACCCGACCGAGACAACACCCAGCAGAGCAGACCTCGCCTGCCGCAACCTTGACGCAAATCAAGATCGAATGCGGCGGGTCAGCGCCGAGCGCAGGTCAATCGTCCGAACTGGCGAGCCCCAGCAGTTCCTGGCGCGTCAGCGCATTGTCGCGGAACACACCCAGCATACGGCTGGTGACGAGATCGGTCCCGGGCTTGTGCGCGCCGCGCGTGGTCATGCAGTGATGCGTCGCCTTGATAATGACCCCGACGCCTTCAGGCTTGAGCACATCGTTGATGGTATTGGCGATTTGCGCGGTCATCTTCTCCTGGATCTGGAGCCGTTTTGCGTAGACGTCCACCACGCGTGCGAGCTTGGAGATGCCGACCACGCGCCCTTGCGGAATATAGGCGACCCAGGCGCGGCCGACGATCGGCGCCATGTGGTGCTCGCAATGGCTCTCGAAGCGAACGCCGCGCAGCACGATCATCTCGTCATAGCCTTCGATTTCCTCGAAAGTCTTCTGCAGAATTTCCGTCGGGTCCTGCGCGTACCCCGAAAAATACTCCTCGAAAGCGCGTGCGACGCGATCAGGTGTCTCGCGCAGACCGTCGCGCGCGGGATCATCGCCGGCCCAGCGGATCATGGTCCGGATCGCCTGTTCGACCTCCGCCCTCTCAGGCCGATCGGACGGCGCCTGCGCCACCGCGACACGTTCCAGCTTGCGCACTTGTGACTTCATCAAGCTTCTCCCCTGCAACGAGCCCGCATATGGAAGCGGGCCACAGCTTGGACGGCCGCAATCGGAAAAGGTTCCCGAAAGTCGGGGAAATTTGGGGGAACGGGTGGAGGGCCTAGTGCCGACCCGCCAATCCCCTCATGATGAGGTGCGCCGAGGGCGCCTCGGGGCCGCCTATGACGCAGCCGCTTTCCGCACGTCGATCACGGCCTGCGCCCATTCGGCCGGCCGCTCCTGCGGCAAATTGTGACCGGCATCGGTGAAGACGCGCCGCTCGAAAAATCCCTCGAACTTGCGCGCGTGGTGGGCGGTGCCGGGGTTGACGCCGTCGCTGTCGCCGTCGATCGCGATCGAGGGGACACGGATCGGCGGCTGCGCGGCGAGCTTTGCCTCGATCCCCGCATAGGCGGGATCGCCCGCCACCAGCGCGTAGCGATGGCGGTAGGAATGGATCACGACGTCGACGAAGTCAGGGTTGTCGAATGACACGGCGCTTGTCTCGAACGTCGCGTCATCGAAGGCCCATTTCGGCGACCACATCGTCCAGAGCTGACGGGCAAAGCCGCGGCGGTTGCGCTCCAAGGCGCGGCGGCCGCGCTCATTGTGGAAGAGATACTGATACCAGAACGCCGCCTCCTCCGGCGGCGAGGCCGGCTCCATGGCGAGGGC
This sequence comes from Bradyrhizobium yuanmingense, assembly GCF_900094575.1. GTDB lineage: Bacteria > Pseudomonadota > Alphaproteobacteria > Rhizobiales > Xanthobacteraceae > Bradyrhizobium > Bradyrhizobium yuanmingense. The sequence goes on from NZ_FMAE01000001.1 coordinate 261,797, forward strand.
GATGTTCTGGATGTTGTAGGAATTGCCGGAGACGAGACCGATCACGCGCTCCGGATGGAGCGCCGAAACCACGCAGGCGGCGCGCCCGCCCCAATCATAGCCGCCGACGATGGCCCGCTTGATCCCGAGCGCATCCATGAAGGCCAGGAGATCGGCGCCGAGCGCCGCCTGCTCGCCGGAGCGCAGCGTCTCGGCGAAGCGGAACCGCGTCGGCCCGTAACCGCGCAGCCAGGGCACCAGCACGCGGGCGCCGGCCTCGGCGAGGATCGGCGCGGTCTCGGCATAGGCGTTCGCGTCATAGGGAAAGCCATGTCCCATGATGCAGGGCCAGCCGTCCGGCGCACCGTATTCGCGATAAGCGATGTCGAGGATATCAGTGATGATGGTTTTTTGTTGCATGATTTGCTCACGGATGATCTCGTTGCGCAGAGCTCGTGTAGCCCGCATGGAGCGAAGCGCAATGCGGGGACGCCTGTATCCGCGAATCCCGGATTTCGCTTACGCTCCATCCGGGCTACGAGGCTACAAGGGGCCTATTTCTGCGGACCGGACAGCGAGATGTCGCGCTCGGCGCGGAACACGTTGCTGTAGAGGTTGGCGATCCATTGCCGGCCGATCTCGGTCTTGTTGAGATAGCCGATCTCGGTCTGGATGTGCGGAGCAACGCTGTTCCAATAGAATTGCGGGTAGCGGTTCACGATGTCGGCGGGCGAGTCGTAGCCGAGCTGGCGGTTGATGCCGACCTCCTCGAACTCGTAATAGAGCGCGTTGGCCTTGCGCAGATAGTTGGGATCGCCGAGCTGGCCGATGAAGTCGGCCGCACGCAGGATCGAGGCTTCGTCGTCGTATTCCTGGCCTTCACGGGCGGGAAAGCGCGTCCCCTCGATGGCGCGGGCAACGCGCTCCGGATCGACTCCCGGGATATGGCGGAGCCGCCGCGTCACGTACAGCTTCGAACGGTCGACGTGATACATCATCAGGCTCGCGTCCGACGCGCCGCGCGGCAACGAGATCTTGTTGTCGGCGGCGTCGATGACGAAGCCGTCGGCGTCATCCTCCTCGAACAGGCCGCGGACATAGCCGATGTCGTGGGCGAGGCAGGCGATCAGGACATGAACGTAATCTTCCGCCGAAAGATGGGTATGAAGGCTTCGGCCGCGGAGGATCGCCTGGGCGGCCAGGGTCACCAGCATCGTATGCTCGATATTGTGGTAGAGCGCATCGCTGTTGCCGATGCATTCCATCGCGGTACGGGTTGCGCTTGCAACGATGCTTGCGGAAGTCTCATCGTACCGGCGGCGCATGAAGTTGCCGAGGAACTGCTCCAGCGATTCAGCTGCCAGTCTGGGTAAGGTTATCATGGACGCAGCCCCGTCCGCCGCTGGTATCCCATGCCATCTCCCGACGTCTCATTCTTGTCGTCGACGCAGCGGGGAGCATAGCCCATCTTGGGCCGGGTAACCAAACTTCGGGGACGGAAAATACGCAAATACCTTACCGTCCCGCTGCGCAACATCACGGTTGCCGTCACAGTTCAGCACAACCCAAAGCGGCGGGAAGGCGGCCGCCGCTCAGGGCGCGGCCAGGATATCGGCGCCGTCGGCCGGGCGCGAAAGGCTTCGGGCCAGGTAGAACAGCTCGACCAGCTTGCCGCGCTTGCCCGCCAGCGAGAAGATGTATTCGGGCGACTCCGCCTCGATTTCCGCGATCGCCACCTTCGCGATCCGGTCGATGCGGCTCGAGCCGTGCTCCCAGACGAAGCCGACACCAAGCCGGTTGGCGACCGCCTCCAGCATCCCCTCGCGCGTATTGACGATGATCGCCGGACTGGCGCGCAGGTTGAGGGCGCGAAACGCCCGGTCGACGGCGCGCTGGGTCGCGGAATCCCGGGTCCGGAACACCAGCGGATATTGCATGAGGCCGGCGATGGACACGCGCGACTGGCGGCTGAGGTCGTGAACGGGATGGCAGATCGCAACGACGCGTTGCTGCACGCAGGGCTCGCGCCGGAAGCGGTTGTCCTGCGGCACCTCCGGCAATACGGCGACGTCGACGCGCTGGTCGACCACCGCGGCCATGATCGCCGACCAGCTGCCGATCTCGATGTTGATCTGGATCTTCGGATAGAGGTTGCGGAACGCCGCGATCAACGCCATGCCGGGCATAGCGTTGCCGAGCCCGATGCGAAGCTCACCTCCCGTGAGCTCATCGCGCTGCTGCAGGATGGCGAGCGCATCGGCTTCGACCGCCTGCATGCGGCTCGTCGCGGCATAGAGCCGCCGGCACAGCGATGTCGCGATCAGGGTCTGGCCCTGCCGGTCGAACAGCGCCACCCCGAACTCGGCCTCCAGATCCCGCACCAGCTGCGCAACGGCCGGCTGCGACACCCCGAGCCGCCTTGCCGCAGCGGCAAAGCTGCCGGTCTCGAACACCGCATTGACCGCCCGGACACGCGACGACGTCAACGCCACGACAACAACCCCAAGATGATATTCCCCGTCGGACCGGGCGAAAGCAAAACCTGGGATGACCATAAGGAAGGCCATTGACCGTTATGTGAATGTCAGACGCGCTTCCTACTCCTCATGCGCCGCAAACGGGCCAGCAGGGGATCAGCGCGCATGGCGCAAATCGAACTTTCCGCAATCCGCAAGTCCTTTGACGGCACCGACGTCCTGAAAGGCATCGATTTCCGCATCGCCGACGGCGAGTTCATCTCGCTGGTCGGCCCGTCCGGCTGCGGCAAGTCGACCCTGCTTCGCATCATTGCCGGGCTCGAGCCGCAAGATTCCGGCGAGGTCCACATCGACGGCCGCCCCGTGGACGGCATTCGCCCGAGCGCGCGAAACCTCGCGATGGTGTTCCAATCCTATGCGCTTTATCCGCATTTGAGCGCCTTCGACAATATCGCGGTGCCGCTGCGGATGCGGCGCCTCTCCGCGATCGAGCGACTGCCACTGCTGGGTGCGCTGCTGCCGGGCCGGCGCGCCAAGGAACGGCACATTCGCGCCGACATCGAAGGCATCGCCGAGCAGCTCGACATCAGCCCATTGCTGCGGCGCAAGCCCGGACAATTGTCCGGCGGACAGCGGCAACGCGTCGCGGTCGGACGCGCCATGGTGCGCGAGCCGGTGGCCTTCCTGTTCGACGAACCGCTCTCCAATCTCGACGCCAAGCTGCGCGTCCACATGCGCGCAGAGCTCGCCGAGCTGCATCGCCGCCTCAAGGCAACGTTCGTCTACGTCACGCACGACCAGGCCGAGGCGATGACGATGTCGAGCCGGATCGCCGTCATGATGGGCGGTGAGCTGATCCAGGCCGGCACGCCGGCCGAGATCTACAACGAGCCCGGCGACATCCGCGTTGCCGAATTCATCGGCAGCCCCAAGATCAACGTTCTCCCCGGCCGGATCCGAAAGGACGGCGGCGTCGATGTGCTGGGGACCGCCTTGAAACTTACGTGCAATGCGGCGGCCGGCGATTGCCGCATCGGGGTCCGTCCGGAGCGGATCGAGCTCGGCACCGGGCCGTTCTCCGGAACCGTCGTCCATCTGGAGAATCTCGGCGCCGAGGCCTTCGTGCATCTGGCGGTCGAAGGCATCGGGTCGCGCCTGATCGCGCGGCTCGCGGACGTCAAGCATTTGCCGGCGATGGCAAGCTCCGTCGCCTTCGGCTTCGCACCAGACGCGGTGCGGATGTTCGATCCGGCCGGGAAACGGATCGAGCTCAGAATGGAGCAGGCCGAGCGCATCCGTGAGCCCGCCCATGTCTGACGGCTCCATCACCATCGGGGCGACTGTTGCTCCCGCGGGCACGACGAGGCGCACGCTGCCGGCCCATGGCAGCAGGCGGAGCCATGCCGCCTACGCGCTGGTGACGCCGGCCGCCGCGCTCATGCTGGTCATGCTGCTCGGTCCGCTCGCCGGCGTGATCGCCCTCTCCTTCACCGACTATCAGCTCGGCGCGCCGCATTTCTCCTGGATCGGGCTCGCCAACTACCAGGACCTGTTCGCCGACAAGGTGTTCTGGACCGCGCTGCGCAACACGCTGACTTACGTCGTGATCGTGGTGCCCGGCGCCGTGATCGCCGGCCTTGCGATCGCGCTTTTGATCCAGAGCGGCACCAGCCTGCGCAGCCTCTACCGGACGATCTATTTCCTGCCCGTCATGGCGACCCTGATCGCGATGGCGGTGGTGTGGGAATTCATGCTGCATCCGCAGTTCGGCCTGGTGAACGGGCTGTTGCGCGGCGCCGGCCTGCCGGCCTTCGCCTGGCTGCAGGACCGCAGCACGGCGCTCTATGCGCTGTGCGCGATCGGCATCTGGCAGGCCGTCGGCTTCAACATGGTGCTGTTCCTGGCCGGCCTCGTCTCCATCCCCAAGCAGCTCTACGAGGCGGCCGAAATCGACGGCGCCTCGAGCGGCTGGGCGCGCTTCCGCCTCGTGACCTGGCCAATGCTGGGGCCGGTCACGACCTTCGTCGTCGTGATCTCCGGCATTCGCTCGTTCCAGGTGTTCGACACCGTGCACGTCTTGACCAAGGGCGGCCCGTCGAAATCCACCGAGGTCCTGATCCACACGATGTACACGGAAGGATTCGAGTTCTTCCGCTCGGGCTACGCCGCGGCGATCACCGTGGTCTTCCTGGTCTTCGTCCTCGCGCTCACCCTGATCAAGTCGAGGCTCGCCGATCGCGGCGTGCACTACACATGACCAACGCGCATCCCATCCCATTCCGGGCGATCCTCCGCCACGTGCTGCTGATCGCGGGCGCCGCGCTCATGCTGGCCCCCTTCATCTGGATGATCTCGACCGCGTCCAAGCCGCAGACCGAGATCTTCTCCAGCGAATTGCACCTGATCCCGCACCAGTTCGCGCTTGTCGAGAATCTGCGCGAGGCCTTCGCCAAGGCCAATCTGCTGCGCTTCCTGCTCAACGGAATCATCGTCACGGTCTCGATCTTCGTGCTGCAGGTGATGGTGGCGCTGCCGGCGGCCTACGCGCTGGCAAAACTCCGCTTCCTCGGTCGCGAGACGCTGTTCGCCCTGGTGCTGTTCGGAATCCTGATCCCGCCGCAGGCGACCGCGATCCCGGTCTTCCTGCTGCTGCACAAGATCGGTCTGCTCGACAGCTATGCCGCGCTGGTGCTGCCCTTCACGATCTCGGTGTTCGGCATCTTCCTGATGCGCCAGTTCTTCAAGACCGTGCCCGACGATCTCGTCGACGCCGCGCGCATGGACGGCATCTCCGAATTCGGCATCGTCTGGCGGGTGATGCTGCCGGCCGCGATTCCCGCAGTGACCGCCTTCGGCATCTTCTCCGTGGTCGCGCATTGGAACGATTATTTCTGGCCACTGATCGTGCTCAACAGCGAGCACTTGCGCACGCCGCCGCTCGCGGTCGCCCATTTCCGCAACAGCGAGGCCGGCACCAGCTACGGCCCGCTGATGGCCGCCGCGATGGTGATCATCGCGCCGCTCGTCATCGCTTTCCTCTTTGCCCAGCGCCGCTTCATCGAAGGCATCACCCTCACCGGGATCAAGTAACCGCGTCACCTCAAACAGGGAGTCTATCCATGCTGAAGTCCATCATCGCCGCAGCGGCTCTGTCGCTCGTGGCCGGATCTGCGCTCGCGCAGGCCCAGACCGAGATCGTGATGCAATATCCCTATCCGGAGCTGTTCACCGAGACACACAAGCGCATCGCCGAGGAGTTCGCCAAGGTGCGCCCGGAGATCAAGGTCACCATGCGGGCGCCTTACGAATCCTACGAGGACGGCACCCAGAAGGTGCTGCGCGAGGCCGTGACCAACCAGATGCCGGACGTGTCCTTCCAGGGCCTGAACCGCATCCGCGTCCTGGTCGACAAGAACATCCCGGCCGAGCTCGACGGCTACATCGCTGCCGAAAAGGATTTCGACAAGCAGGGCTTCCACCAGGCGATGTTCGACATCGGCACCGCCAGCGGCAAGGTCTACGCCCTGCCCTTCGCGATCTCGCTGCCGATCGTCTACGTCAATCTTGACCTGGTGAAGCAGGCCGGCGGCGACGTGAACAATTTGCCGAAGACATGGGACGAGCTGATCGCGCTGGCCAAGAAGATCAAGGCGCTCGGCAATGACAACAACGGCGTCACCTATGCCTGGGACATCACCGGCAACTGGCTGTGGCAGGCGCCGGTGTTCGCGCGCGGCGGCACCATGCTCAATGCCGACGAGACCAAGGTCGCCTTCGACGGAGCCGAGGGCAAGTTCGCCATCAACACGATCGCGCGGCTCGTCAACGAGGCCGGCATGCCCAATCTCGACCAGCCGTCGATGCGCGCCGCGTTCGCGGCCGGCAAGACTGGCTTCCACGTCACCTCGACCTCGGACCTCAACAAGGTCACACAGATGACCGGCGGCAAGTTCGCGCTGAAGACAATTTCGTTCCCGGACGTCGCCTCCCCGAAGGGCAGGTTGCCGGCCGGCGGCAACGTCGTGCTGATCCTCGCCAAGGACAAGGCCAAGCGCGACGCCGCCTGGGAGGTGGTGAAGTTCTGGACCGGCCCAAAGGGCGCTGCGATCATGGCGGAGACGACCGGCTACATGCCGCCGAACAAGGTCGCCAACGAGGTCTATCTGAAGGATTTCTACGTCAAGAACCCCAACAACTACACCGCGGTCAGCCAACTCGCGCTGCTCACCAAATGGTACGCCTTCCCCGGCGACAACGGCCTGAAGATCACCGACGTGATCAAGGATCATCTCAATTCGATCATCTCGGGCGCGCGCGCCAAGGAGTCGGAGGCCGTTCTCGCCGACATGACGGCTGACGTGCAGAAGCTGCTGCCGAAGACGACCGGCGCGGCGCGCTGACCATCCTCACATCCCCCGGCACGGGACGCACCAGCGCCCCGTGCCGCCGTATTGACGCGGCTGTCAGGCATGGATCGCGAGACCATGGTGCGGTGACCGGCGGGCGCCGACCATTTCCTGCGGTTCTTCACCTTGATCCAGAACTTTTGCCGTCCGCCGGGTAAGGCCGATCGCGATGCTTGGGCAGGAGACCTGATTTCAAAATCTGCAAAAACAACCCGATGCAGTAGCCGACACGAGCTCAGGCGACCCTTGCGGCACCAACCGCAACCCGCGCTCTAGTAGAGACACGGTGGGAGGAATTTCGGATAAGCTAGTGTAATGATTCATCGACTGAAGTCATGGAGCGTACTCCGCATTGCGTCCTTGCCATCTGACCGTAGTCGCTACGCAAACGGGCGCTGCCCCCGTTAGCCAGTCAGTTGCTGGCGGAACAGAACGTCCACACCGTAGCTCGTTGAGTTGTAAGTGTCGGTTGGGAAGAGGCTGTTTGATCCATATGCATACACTCCATTGCCTCCGCTCGAAGCCGAGGATGGCGCAGTCAGCGGTCCGTTGCTAACCGCCGAGCTAAACAAGTTGGGATCGGCGGAGTAGTTTCCCGACGTATGATAGGATGCAACATACGTCTGCCCTGGCGTGATCGTCACCGGTGTGGCGAAGTTGACTTGCTGCCAGCCGCTCGCCGTCTCGTTGGTGAAGGTGGCGGTGGCCAGCAGGGTGCCGGTGCTGCTCCAGAGATTGGCGGTGTGAGTGCCGGTGTTCGACGGGCCCTTGTAGAAGCGTAGCCCGGTGACATCGCCGGCGCTCGACGCCCGGAATTTGAACCCAAGCTCCACCGAATTCGGATCATTGACCGATACCACACTCGGCGTCGGATTATTGCTGAACAGACTTACGATGCTCGCAGATGCTGCGTTGACGTTGAGAGAGGCGGACGCGCTTGCCGTCCCACCTCGACCGTCAGAGATTGCATAAGTGAATGACGCCGGTCCCGTATATCCGGAGTTCGGGGTGAAAGTGACGGTGCTGGTCTGCGCGTTGTAGCTCGCGACGCCGCCGGCGCCGTTGCTGACGCCCGTGATGGTCAGGGCATCGCCGTCGGGATCGGTGTCGTTGGCCAACAATGCCGAAGCCGGGATCGAGATCGCAGTGTTCTGAGTAGCGCTGAACCCGGAGTCATTCGCCGCGACTGGTGGCCGGTTGACGCCGCTCGCGGGGCTATACATCACGTCCACCCAGTAGTTGGTGGCCCCGAAGGTGCTGGTTGGGAACAGATTGCCGGTGCCGTAGGTGTAGACGCCATTGTTGCCGGCGGGCGCTGTGAGCGGACCATTGACGCGCGGGGCCGTAAAGTAGTTGCTCGTGGACGTGTAGTGCCCGTTGCTGTGGTAGCTTGCCACATAGGTCGTGCCGGCGGCGATCGAAACCGGATTGTTGAAGATGACGGTCTGCCATCCACTGCTGGTTTCGTTCGTGAACGTCGCGGTCGCGAGCAGCGTGCCCGTGCTGCTCCATAATGACCCCGTATGGGTGCCGGTGTCGCCGGTACCCTTGTAGTACTTGATGCCGCTGATGGTGCCGGCCGCGGATGACGTGAAACGCACCCCGAGATTGACCTGGGCCGCGTCAGGATCCGAGAGAATGGCCGGCGTGTCGGAACTTGAAAACAGGCTCACTGTCGGCGGGGTCACTGTCAAATTAGCCGTTGCAGTTGCGGTGCCGCCGCGACCATCCGAGATGGCATAGCTGAAGGATGCAGCGCCGGTGTAGCCGGTGGTCGGCGTGAAGGTGACGCGATTGGTCTGGGCATTGAAGCTGACGGTACCGTTGACGCCGCCGCTCACGCCCGTGATCGTCAGCGGGTCGCCATTCGGATCGGTGTCGTTCGCAAGCAGGGCCGACGCGGCAATCGTGAGAGCCGTGTCCCGCGTGGTGCTGTAGCCGCTGTCGTTGCTAGCTACCGGCGGCTGGTTCGTTGCGGTATTTACCGTCAGGCTGACCGTGGCAGTTGCGGTTCCGCCCTGTCCGTCGGCAATGGCATAGCTGAAGGATGCCGCACCGGTATAGCCGGTAGTCGGCGTGAAGGTAACTACATTGGTTTGGCTGTTGAAGCTGACGGTGCCGTTGACGGCGCCGCTCACGCCGGTGATTGTGAGAGTGCCGCCATTGGGATCGGAGTCGTTGGCGAGCAGCGCGCTGCCCGCAATCGTCAGTGCGGTATTCTGGGTGGTGGTGTAGCCGCTATCGTTGTTGGCAACCGGTGGCTGGTTGCCGCCGCCGGACGGCGCGAACACAACATCGACCCAGTAGTTGGCGGCGTTATAGGTACTGGTCGGGAAGATGCCGGACGTGCTGGTGCCGCCATAGGAATAGACGCCGTTGCCGCCGGCCGTCGTAGTCGAAAGCGCGGTCAATGGGCCGTTGGTGACAGCCGTGGTGAAGTAGTTGCTGGTGGCCACATAGGAGCCGGTGGTGTGATAAGAAGCAACATAGGTCGTGTTGGCGGCGATCGAAATTGGGGACGGCAGGGTAACGGTCTGCCACCCGCTGACCGACGTATTGGTGAAGGTGGCGGTAGCAAGTCGGGTGCCCGTTGACGTCCAGAGATCAAGCACGTCGGGACCAGTGTCGCCGGCGCTGCGGTAGAATTTGAGAGCCGTGATCTGGCCGGCGACGGAGGACGTGAACTTCATCCCGACTTCAAGCTGCGATCCGTCATTGAGGTTGGTCTGCGCTGGTATATTTGACGCGCTGAACAGGCTGACGGGAGCCGCACCGGGCGGTACCACCGTGAGGCTGACACTGGCAGTGGCCGTACCGCCGCGCCCGTCCGAAATCGTGTAGCTGAAGCTGGCCGGACCGGTATAGCCGGCGGCGGGCGTGAATGTGATGTTGTTATTCTGCGGATTGGGTTGCGTGTTGAGGACCACGGTGCCGTTTGTCGCTGCGCTTACTCCGCTTATGGTTAGGGCGTCCCCATTGGGGTCGCTGTCGTTGGCGATCAGCGACGCCGCAGTGATCGTCATGGGCGTATTTTGCGTCACGGTCGGCCCGGTATCGTTCGTAGCCACCGGCGCGGAATTGGTGGTGGAAGGGTTGAACATGACGTCAACCCAGAAATTTGTCGATTGGAACGTGGTGGTCGGGAATGCCCTGTTGCTGCTGTAGGTATAGACGCCGTTACCATTGGCGAGGGCGGTCAGCGGACCGCTGGTCACATTGCTCGTGAAGTAGTTCACGCTGGAGGAGTAGTGGCCTACGTTCGTGTGATAAGACGCGACATAGGTGGTGCCTGCCGTCAGCGGGACCGGGTTGGAGAAGGTCACGCTCTGCCAACCGCTTGTCGTTTCGTTTGTAAACGTGGCGGTTGCCAGCAAGGTGCCGGTGCTGGTCCAGAGTTCACCCGTGTGGGTGCCTGTATCCTGGCTGCTCTTGTAGAAGCGGATTCCGCTTACGGTGCCGGCAGTCGACGTCTGAAACCTCACACCGAGCTCGACGGCGCTGGCATCTATGGTGTTGACTGTGGCGGGGGTCGCCGAGCCAGGAAAGAGCGAGATGAAGGACGGCGCGCTCACGGTCACCGTGCGGCCCGCCGAAGGCGTTTCCAGATTGATGCTGTCGTCCACCGCGCGTGATTTGATCGTGTAGGTCCCGGCAACTTGCGGCGCCCAGGTATAAGTCCACGTCTCATCGCCAATCGCGTTCTGCCAGCTCAGCCCACCATCGGTCGAGACCTCCACGCCGGCGATCACGCCGCCGCCCACATCGGCTGCCGTGCCGGAAATCGTGACCGTATTTCCGGCACTGAAATTTGCCAGGGCGTTGATGGTGGAGGTCGGAGCTGTCGAGTCCGTCGAGCCGGTACCCGCGACCATCCCCGGTTGGAGCGTTCCCGGTTGAATCCCCATGTCGGCGAGCAGATTGATCATAGCCTGTTGCACGCGCGGATCGGTCGGCGTCGGCGCTAGGTCGTGATTGTCGCTCAGGCCCCATGCCCAGTAGACCGTACCGGCGCCGAAGACTAATGCGCCGCTCGGAGCGCGATAGAGGGTCAGGTTATGGGTTGAAACGCCACTTCCGGTCGTGTTGCCATAGTCAAGCAGATAGGTATTGACCGGAATGGTTGTCGAGGAAAGCCGAACCAGGCCGGCTGGATCGAATCCGTTGTCAGGCGCTTCATCCCACTCATAGCCAAGATAGTTCTTGGTCAGCGTTGCCGTTTGCCCGGGCTGAAGATTGGCAACGCTGGTATTGCGCCAGAAGCGCAGGTTAGCGTCGTCATAGGGAATTGTGATTGACTGGAGGCCGCTGCCTTGGCCGACATCATCGACCTGGAACATCTGTCCGATCAGGGCATTTTCCGGGATTCCCCCGCCGACCGCCGGCGGGCTGAGGCGCGGATCACGGAACGTTCCTGTCCACTGGTCGCTTGGATCAATCGACGCTCCTGGTGAAAAAGTCTCCTTATAGGAGATCAAGGTGCGGTAGGCGGTGGCGTCGCTGCTTATGCTGTTACCCCAGCGCGTGCGCCAATACATCTCGTTGCCGCTCCAGAACGCAAGATTCACGCCGGCATCGCGGGCCGCCTGGACATTGGCGCGTTGCTGCCCTGACCAATACTCGTCGTGACCAACGTCGAGATAGAGCTGGTGGTTGAGGAGGAGACTGCCGTAACGATCGGCATCGACTCCCGACATGTAGGAGACGTCGTAACCATTCTGCTCCAGCCAGTAGATCGCAGAATACTCAGCGCCGAACAAATAGTCCTGCGGGCCGGCATAGGTCCCGACGTTGCCGCGGGTGGCGATCGGCCGGTTGTAGCTCACCGCGTAGGCGCGCCCGGCGCCTTGACCGGTCGCGGGACCGTTGCCGCCATAGAAATTTGCACCACCCCAGCCGTTATAGGCCTGCCAGGTTGTATCCGAGGTCTGGAAGATCACATCGCTGGTGCTGCTGTCGTCTCGAACGATGAAGGGGATGTGATTGGCGCCGGCAGTTCCGTCCTGGCGCACGAGCTTTGCAATATAGACGCCGGACACGGCATCGGCGGGAATATCCCAGGAGGCTGAGATGGACCAATTGCCGGCATCGACCAGGCCGGTCGCCGCGTCGCGCAGCGGCGTAGGCTGGTTCTGCACGCCCGTGTGCTGGATGGTGGCGACCTTTCGCGCTCCCATGCCGCCATAGTAGCCGAGGCGGTAGATGTCGATCCGGTAGTTTGATGAATTCGTATTGATCTTGAAGTCGACCCGGTTACCCCGATTGACGCTGATGTCGGTGGCGAAACCTTCGATATTCGAACTGCCCGCGCCAACGATATCCCATTCGCTTTGTGGGTTTCCCGGCTTCTGGTTCTCGAGAACAATTGGGTTTGTGGAAGTCGCTGCAGCCGCGAGACTGCTGGTGGACTCCGTTGTGGCGGCCTGCCGGCCGGCTGGGGGAGCCTTTGCGGTTGTCACCGAGCCGGACAGAATTCCAATTGGGCTGGTTGCCGTCCCGGTACCGGTCTCTCCTCCACCTGGCAGCGCGTTCCAGTTGATAAGAGGCGTAACCTGCTGCAATGGCATGTCGGCACTGGTGGAGGCTCCCATGATTCCGGTCTGGCCGGTCAGCACGAAGTCCGCTCCACCAGATAAACGATTACCTTGCAACTGCCCGATGTGGGCTGCACTTTGATCGAGCAATCGTGTTGGAGCAATGAAGTAGCCGCAACCACAAACCTGCGCGGCCGCTGGAATCCCCGACGATCCAACGATACTCGGAGCCAAGGCCGCCGAGGGAATCCGACCAAGAATGACGACCGGATTTGAGGTCGTTTGGTCGGCTGCCGCAGAGGTTGGCGTTCGCCATCCTGCGGTTACCCTCGGCAATTCGGCGCTCGAAGCCAAATTGGATAAAGATAGTGCAGTGGCATCTGAGGCGCGCAGGTCCGTTTCAAGCGGATTGCGCACGGGGTGCGTTGGCAGCAGCTCGTCCTTAGCCTCTGGATCTGACGCCCAAATGCTCCTCCGGTGCAGGGTCCGTGGCCAAGTCCGCAATCCGAAAGCCAACTGGCTCAAGCCAGACTTTTCGTACAAGGACCTCATGACATCCTCGCGAGAGATGTGAGAGTGTGAATGAAAGATTCTGATGCCCGTCACCTAGACGATGACGTGGATGTCGGAGGGACATCCCCAATGTTCGCGAACGAGCCAATTTTGGACTGACAGGCGGGGCTCTGAACCAGTAGGCGAGCGGGAAGCCGCACTGCTCGATCTGCCTTTCGGCTGCGGTTGCACCGTTACTGGTAGCGGCTGCCATGATTGCCCAAAATTCAATTCCGCCGAATTAAAGCGCACATTTTAACTTATTAAATATTAAATATCAAGATTTTTCATATCACATACTCGCCATCTGGCCGTCTTGATGTAGCTAAAATGCAAAGCGCCCGGCGCCGCCTAGCTTACGTGATCAGGATATTGCCAGGGCGGAAAGGGATCGCTGAGATTGCGCCAACTCTGGGGATCGAACCCATTCTCCGAATCGGCAAGGCAGGCATCCAGCGAAGCTCGGATGGACACTTCGTCCATGCCTGAACCGATGAACACAAGCTCCTGGCGGCGATCGCCCCAGGTGTTGTCCCATTGGTGATCGAGATGTTGTTGGACCTGAGGATGGCTTGGCCACGTCGACTTCGGGACCGTCGCCCACCAATGTCCCATGGGCTCGCATCGACGCTGCATCCCTGCGACGGAGAGAACACCCACCCAATCCGGGCGGGTCGCAAGCCAAAAATGTCCTTTGGCGCGCAATACGCCTGGCCAGGGTTTATTGAGAAAGGACAAGAGACTGACGGGATCGAACGGACGTCTTTCCAAGTAGACGAAACTGGATATGCCGTACTCCTCGGTCTCCGGCACATGGCAAGCGGGATTGTACAGCTCCTTGTTCCAGAGAGGATGTGTCGCAGCCTTGGCTTCATTGAAGAGGCCGGTGTTAAGAATTGTGTGGAGAGGAACGTCGCCAAAGTCGGTCTCGATTGTGCGTGCCCGGGGATTGAGCGCGGCAACCACCTTGCGCACGTCCGCTCGCGTCGCCTCGGTCACTTCTGACACCTTGTTGATGACGACTACATCAGCGAATTCGATCTGCTCAACTAGGAGATCGACGACCGTACGAACGTCGGAGGCATCACGTAGCTCGCCGTGGTCGCGCAAAAGATCGCGACTGCTATACTTGGCGAGCAAGTCCGTCGCGTCCACGACGGTCACCATCGTGTCGAGTTTCGCAAGATCGGAGAGCGAGACGCCGGCTTCGTCGCGAAAGGAGAAAGTTGCCGCGACAGGGAGAGGTTCAGAAATCCCGGTCCCTTCAATCAGAAGATAGTCAAAGCGCCGCTCCTCGGCCAACCGCCTGACCTCCACCAGGAGATCGTCGCGCAGCGTGCAGCATATGCAACCATTGCTGAGCTCCACGAGTGTTTCGGTGGTATGCGATAGGTTCGCGCCACTGTTGCGAACCAGATCCGCATCTACGTTCAACTGACTCATGTCATTGACGATGACTGCAACTCGGAGGCCCCCGCGATTCCTCAGCACGTGGTTGAGCAATGTCGTCTTCCCCGAACCCAGAAATCCACTGAGCACGGTGACCGGTAGCCGATTGGCGGCGCTTGCTCTCTCTTGCATAAGTCTCCCCGGCCGATGACGTCCCAACTAAACAACGTTGACGGAGGCAAGTAGTGCTGCTGCAGGCGCGCATCGCAACTATTTAGACCTATCTGTCTCTTCCGAGTCTGCCAGTTATTAGTATAATGACAATATTAATAACAGGTCTAACAATTAAATCAGCGAATCGCCGCCGGCAGAAGTTCGTCCGTGTTCCCGACACGGCGCTAGGGCCTGCTTCGGCTAATCGCCTTATTGATATTGTGCAGTCTGGTTGGGCTATAGCTCCGCACACGCTGAAAAGCGCGGCGCGCTGGTGATCGGTAACTCGGCGCGAAGCTGGCGAACCCCACGAACGATGCCGCATTAGTCGCCGGCATGCAGGAGGGCCGGGTTCGATAATGTTAACATCAAGCTCGAACTCAATGTTTCGGAGATGCGCAGGACGCTGCGCGACTTTGGCAGTAAGGCGCGCGATGCCGAGGTCGCGGTGGTCTATTACGCCGGGCATGGCACCGAACTGGACTGCATCAACTATCTGATCCCGGGCTGCCGGCTGGTAAGGTCCGGTTGTCGGACAGAAGGCACTGTCGTACGAGTACGCGGTGGGAGGGCACAGCGGAAGTGTGTGATTGAGCCGCGCGGCCGCACAGCTCACGTCAACTTCCGCAACGGGGTCATAAGCCGACTCTTTGAGTACCCACCCTACTCCACCAGCAGCACGTCGACGGCGACGCCGAGCTTCTGCTTGGGCGAGCCGACGATGATGCCGTCGACCGGCGAGACGTCGGAAAAATCGCGTCCCATTGCGAGCACGATGTGATCGTTGCCGACGAGGAGATCGTTGGTCGGATCGAGATCGATCCAGCCAAGCTCGGCCCCGCACCAGAGCGACACCCAGGCATGGGTGGCGTCGGCACCTTGCAGCCGCGGCTGGCCCGGCGGCGGAATGGTGCGCAGATAGCCGCTGACATAGGCGGCCGGCAGGCCGAGCCCGCGCAGCCCGGCAATCATCACATGGGCAAAGTCCTGGCAGACGCCGTGACGCTTGTCGAAGACTTCCTCGAGCGGTGTCGAGATCACGGTCGCCTTCGGATCGTAGCGGAACTCGCCGCGGGTGCGTCGCATCAGGTCGACGGCGCCGGCGAGGATGCCCGCGCCGGGCGGAAAGCTCATCCCCGCATAGGCGCTGACCGGGCGCAGCACCGGCACCAGGGGGCTGGCAAAGACATAACCGACCGGCGAGGACGGCCCGAGGCTGGTGGCTTCGAACGCGGTGTCGCGGACGCTCTCCCAGGGCGGGCTGACCGCATCTCGCGCCGGCGGTTTGCGCGACACCGAGACACGCGAGCGCGAGTCGATGCGCAGATTGCGATGCGCGGCTTCGATCGTCACGCTCTCGGTCAACGTGCCGAAGAAGTCGCGCCGCACATTGCGCTCGGCCGGGCGCGGATGGATCTCGACCTCGTGCGAGATCAGTTCCTGGCCGCCGCCGCTTCTGGGCTCCAGCCGCAGCGTGCAGCGGGCGAAGCTGACGGGATTCTCGTACTCGTAGGTGGTGACGTGACGGATGTCGTAGATCACGCCAGCCCCGTCAGCTTTTCCGGCCGGCTGGCATTGGGACCGTGCGGGAAGTAGTGCTGCCCGATCGCCTCGCCGAGGCTGAGCAGATCCTGCTCCAGGGCGAACAGCGTCTTGACCTCGAGCTTCTCGGCCTCGGCGGTCGCGAGCATCGCCTGCATCGCCACGGCGAGACGCTGCGGTTTCTCGATCAGGCCATGCTCCTTCAGGCTCGGCAGCGCCGCAATGTGCTCGTTCAGCGTCGTGACCTGAAACGCCACCGAACGCGGATTGTAGCCGTCGAGCACCGCGAGGTCGCGCACCGGGGCCAGAATGGGCGCCAGCAGATAACGCGAGCGGTAGGTGATCTGGCAATCCACCAGCGTCAGCAGGATGTCGAGATCCTCGTCGCCGGCCTCGTCATAGGCGAACTGACGGGTGAAGCGCGTGGTGTTGATGGCGCGCTCGATGCGGCGGCCGATGTCGAGGAAGCGCCAGCCGGCGGCGCGGTTCATGTTCTCCTGCGCGAGGCCTGCGAAGCTCGCCAGCTCCTGCAAGGTCAGCTCGGCGGCGCTCAGCACGCTGTCGTCGTCCTCCACCTCGATGGCGAGGCGCTCGGCCATCTCGGTGATCACCTGCCAGGCATCGGGCGACAGCCGCTCGCGCAAGGAGGTCGCCGTGCGCTGCGCCGCCCTCACCAGCGACAGGGCCGAGCCGAAACGCTCCGCGCCCTGCAGCGCTTCGGCGACGATACGCCCCGCGGCCGTGCGCGAGGATTGCGAGACCGCGCCCCAGGCGACAAGGAGGCGCTGGATGCGTTCGGCCGATTGCACCGAGGCCGCCGTGCCCTTGTTCGGCCCGCTCGGCGAGCCCAAGGCGCGCAGCAGCCGCAGCGTCGCCTCGGCGCGCTCGAGATAGCGGCCGAGCCAGAACAGATTGTCGGCGGCGCGGCTGGGCAGCACGCCAGCGATGCGGCGGATGCGCACCTTGTCGGTCGCCGGCAGGAGCGTCGCGGTCGCGACCTGCTTGTCGGAGACGACCCAGACGTCGGCGGCGCGCGCGCCGTCGCCCATCGACACCGCGCGCGCGTCCGGCTGCTCGGCGATGCGGCAGAAGCCGCCGGGCATGATGGCCCAGCCGTCCGGCGTGGCGGCGGCGAACACGCGCAGCACGAAGGGGCGCGGCGTGAGCTGCCCGTGCTCCCACACCGGCATGGTCGAGAGCCGCACCACCTCCTGGCCGACATAGTCCATGCCGCGCGCGCTGATCGCATCGATCAAGCGCTGCCGGGCGCTGACGTCGAGCTCGCTCGCGAGCACCGGACCATTGCTGTCGAAACCGGGAACGCCGCGTCGATAGGCGCCTTCGATCGCGACCTCCTCGAGCCGCGCCAGCACCTCGTCGCGCGCCACGCGCTGGCCGCACCACCAGGTCGCGATGTGCGGCATCTTCAGGTCTTCGCCGAGCAGGCGGCGGCTCAGCGCCGGCAGGAAGCCGAGCAGCGCCCGCGCCTCCAAAACGCCCGAGCCTGGCATGTTGGCGACGACGACGCCGTCCTTGCGCAGCACGTCGATCAGGCCGGGCACACCGAGCCGCGAGGAGGCATCGAGCTCGAGCGGGTCGAGCGAGTTGGAATCGACCCGGCGCAACAGCACATCCAGCCGCTTCAGGCCGGCGACGGTGCGAATGTGGACGCGGTCGTCGCTGACCGCGAGGTCGTCGCCCTCGACCAGGAGGAAGCCGAGATAGCGCGCCAGCGTCGCGTGCTCGAAATAGGTCTCGCTGAAGCTGCCGGGGGTGAGCACGCCGATCCTGGGCTCGTCGCGATCGGCGCGCGCGCGCAAGCTGTCGCGGAACGCCTCGAAGAACGGCGCGACGCGCGGCACGTTCATCGACTTGTAGAGATCGGAGAAGGCGCGCGACAGCACCAGGCGGTTCTCCAGCGCGTAGCCCGCACCCGATGGCGCCTGGGTGCGGTCGCCGAGCACCCACCAGCGGCCGTCGGGCCCGCGGCCGACATCGGCGGCATAGATCGAGAGATAACGTCCGCCGGGCGGCGGCACGCCGCAGACCGGACGGAGATATTCGGGACTGCCGGCGATCGCCGCGGCCGGGAGCGCGCCTTCGGCCACGAGGCGCCCCTCGCCATAAATGTCGCGCAGCACGCGCTCGAGCAGCTCGGCGCGCTGGGTGATGCCGGCGCAAAGCTGCTGCCAGTCGGCCTCGTCGATCAAAAGCGGCAGATGGCTGATCGACCAGGGCCGGTCGGCGCTATCGCCGGGCGCGCGGTAGGTGACGCCGGCCTCGCGGAGATGGCGATCGGCCATGCCGAAGCGGCGCTCGATCTCGTCGGGCGCCAGCGCGCCGAAGGCGTCGAAGAAGCGGCTCCAGACCGCGCGCGGCGCACCGTCGGGCCCCAGGAACTCGTCGGGGATGCCGGGCAGGCGGCTATAGTCGCGGACCCACTGCGCAATCCGCTGCTGGGCATTTGCCCTGCCCGCCTGGTCGTTGTCTTCGGCTGCGCCCTCGCCCATGGGCCTTTCCCTCCCCCACCATCATACTCATTGCAGGAGCGGGGTCCGCAAGTCGAGGGTCAGCGGAAATTCATTTGTGCGTTCCTCGGGCGGCGGCTGCATCGGACCCGGGGTGTGGCCGTGGTCCTGGAAGCGCGCCAGCCGCCGGGCCTCGGCCTCGTAGGTATTGACCGGCTTGGTGTCGTAGTTGCGCCCGCCAGGATGGGCGACGTGGTAGACGCAGCCGCCGAGCGAGCGGCCGTTCCAGGTATCGATCAGGTCAAAGGTCAGCGGCGCGTGCACGGGGATGGTCGGGTGCAGGCCGGAGGCCGGCTGCCAGGCCTTGAAGCGGACGGCAGCCACAGCCTCGCCGGAGCGGCCGGTCGGGGTCATCGGCAGGCGGCGGCCGTTGCAGGTGACGACATGGCGGCCCTCGACGAAGCCTTCGGCCTTGACCTGGAGCCGCTCGACCGAGCTATCGACATAGCGCACGGTGCCGCCGGCCGAGCCCTCCTCACCGAGCACGTGCCAGGGCTCCAGCGCCTGCCGCAGCTCCAGCGTCACGCCGCCATGGTGGATGCGGCCGAAAGCGGGAAAGCGGAATTCGAGCTGGGCCAGATACCATTCCGGCTCGAACGGATAGCCCGATTGCTTGAGCTCGCCGAGCACATCGAGAAAATCTTCCCAGATGAAATGCGGCAGCATGAAGCGGTCGTGCAGCGCGGTGCCCCAGCGCACGAACTTGCCGCTCAGCGGCTCACGCCAGAACTTTGCGATCAGCGCGCGGATCAGGAGCTGCTGCGCCAGCGACATGCGTGGATCCGGCGGCATTTCGAGCGCGCGGAATTCGACGAGGCCGAGCCGGCCCGTCGTTCCTTCCGGCGAATAGAGCTTGTCGATGCAGATCTCGGCGCGGTGGGTGTTGCCGGTGATGTCGACCAATAGATGCCGGAACAGCCGGTCCACCAGCCAGAGCGGCGTCTGGTAGCTGGGCGGCGGCACGTGCGAGAGCGCGATCTCGAGCTCGTAGATGCTGTCGTGGCGCGCCTCGTCGATGCGCGGCGCCTGGCTGGTCGGGCCGATAAAAAGACCGGAGAAGAAATAGGACAGCGCCGGATGGCGCTGCCAATACAGCACCAGGCTCTTCAGAAGATCGGGCCGGCGCAGGAACGGCGAGTCCTGCGGTGAGGAGCCGCCGACCACGACGTGATTGCCGCCCCCGGTGCCGGTGTGACGGCCGTCGACCAAGAAACGGTTGGCGCCGAGGCGGACCTTGGCCGCATCCTCGTAGAGGCCGGTGGTGATCTCGACCGCATCGCGCCAACTCTTGGCCGGCTGGATGTTGATCTCGATGACACCGGGGTCGGGCGTCACCTTGATCACCTCGATGCGCGGGTCGAACGGCGGCGGGTAACCCTCGATATGGACCGGAAGCTGCATCTCCTCGGCGGTGTCTTCCAGCGCCGAGATCAGCTCGAGATAATCCTCGATGCGCTCGACCGGCGGCATGAAGGCGCAGATCAGGCCGTCGCGGATCTCCACGGCCATCGCCGTGCGCACGGGTATAGCGGTGTTGAGATGCTCGGGGGCCGTACGCGGCGGCGATGGCGGACGCGCCATGCGGGTGAATACCGGCAGCCTGCCCCGCGGCTCCATCGGGTCCTGCTCGACGATGTAGGGATATTGGTTGGGCGGGACGTGACCGAGCGAGCCGATCGGCAGGCGCAGGCCGAGCGGTGAATCGCCCGGCGTCAGGAACAGATGATTGCGCCGCAGCGGCCAGCGTTCGCTGCGCCAGCGCGGAGGTGCATTCCAGCGCTGGATCGGCAGCACGAAGCCGCGCGGCGTATTCAGGCCCTGGTCGAACACCCGCGCCATGCGTGCGCGCGCTTCGGGATCGGACAGCTTGGAATCGGTGGGATCGACATTGACCGGAAGCTCCGCTTCCTTCTGCAGCCAATAGGCGGGATCCTCATAGGCCGGCATGATGTAGCCGAGGTCGACGCCGAGTCGCGCCGCCGTGCCTTCCATGAAGGCCGCGGCATCCTTGACCTCCGGTCTCCTGGGATTCTCGATCCTGGCGATGAGGTCGGCGTTCTTCCAGATCGGCACGCCGTCCTTGCGCCAATAGAGGCCGAAGGCCCAGCGCGGCAGGCTCTCGCCCGGATACCATTTGCCCTGGCCGTAATGCAGCAGCCCGCCCGGCGCGAAGCGCGTGCGCAGGCGGCGGATCAGATCGTCGCCGAGCGTGCGCTTGGTCGGACCGACGGCCTCCGTGTTCCACTCGCCGGCCTCGAGATCGTCGACCGAGACGAAGGTCGGCTCGCCGCCCATGGTGAGGCGCACGTCCTCGCTGGCGAGATCGCCATCGACCTGCTCGCCGAGATCGTTGAGGCGCGCCCAGGATTCGTCGGAGAACGGCTTTGTGATGCGCGGCGCCTCGCGGATGCGCCTCACGCTCATGTCGAAGGAGAACTCGACCTCGGCAAAGCCGGCCCCGCCGGAGATCGGCGCCGCCGAACGGTAGTGCGGCGTGGCTGCGACCGGGATGTGCCCCTCGCCTGCGAGCATGCCCGAGGTCGCGTCGAATCCGATCCACCCCGCGCCGGGCAGATAGACCTCGGCCCAGGCGTGCAGATCGGTAAAATCGTTCTCGACTTCCGGCGGCCCCTCGATCGGATCGATGTCGGGACGGATCTGGACCAGATAGCCCGAGACGAAGCGGGCGGCGAGCCCGAGATGGCGCAAGGTCTGGATCAAGAGCCAGGCGGAGTCGCGGCATGAGCCTGCGCCGGAGACAAGCGTCTCCTCCGGCGTCTGCACGCCCGGCTCCATGCGGATGATGTAGCGGACCTTCTTCTGGATCTCGCGATTGAGGTCGACCAGGAAATTGACCGTGTTCGGGGCTTCGTGCGGGATCGAATCGAGGAACTTGGCGAACAGGCGATCGGGCTTGATGGTCTCGAGATACGGCGCGAGCTCCGTCTTCAGATCCTTGGGATAGTCGAACGGGAAGCTGTCGGCATAGGGCTCGACGAAGAAGTCGAACGGGTTGACCACCGTCATCTGCGCCGTGAAGTCGACCTCGAATTTCAGCTCGGTGGTCTTCTCCGGAAAGACGTAGCGCGCCAGCCAGTTGCCCTGCGGGTCCTGCTGCCAGTTCACGAAATGATTGGAAGGCGTGACCTTGAGCGAATAGCTCAGGATCGGCGTGCGCGTATGCGGCGCCGGCCGCAGCCGTATCGTCTGCGGGCCAAGGTCGATCGGGCGGTCGTATTTGTAGTGCGTGACGTGGTGTAGCGCGACGTAGATCGACACGGGATGCGGTGCTCCAGCAGCTTTTTTGAGCAGAACACCTGAGGTCAACGCGATCAAGCACTAACAACGGGCACGGGGTGCCTAGGTAAGATGCGGAGCGGGGGATGGTGGGACGCTTTCTTCCTTCTCCCCTTGCGGGAGAAGGTGGCGCGAAGCGCCGGATGAGGGGTCTCTCTCAACCCGCAAAACCGCTCGTAAGGATAGAGACCCCTCACCCGGCTTCGCTTTCAGCGAAGCCACCCTCTCCCACAAGGGGAGAGGGTTTGAAAGCCCTACGCCGCCGAGGTCAGCCTTTGCAGGAATTGGGTCACTTCGCGGCGGAGCGTCTCGACTTCGCCGTGGACGCGTTCGGAGGCGTGGTTGACGCGTGCAGCGACGCGGCCGGTGTCGGCGGCGGCCTCGCTGATGCCCGTCACGTTGGAGGAGACCTGCGAGGTGCCGGCGGAGGCTTCGTGAACGTTGCGGGCGATCTCGCGCGTCGCCGCGCCCTGCTGCTCGATCGAGGCGGCAATCGAGGCAGTGATGCCGTTGATCTCGGCGATGGTCTGCGCGATCGCCTCGACGGCCGCGACCGAATTGGTGGTCGATTGCTGCATCTCGCCGACCTTGGCGCTGATCTCTTCGGTCGCCTTGGCGGTCTGGTTGGCGAGGCTCTTGACCTCGGAGGCCACCACCGCGAAACCGCGGCCGGCGTCCCCTGCCCGCGCCGCCTCGA
This sequence comes from Bradyrhizobium yuanmingense, assembly GCF_900094575.1. GTDB lineage: Bacteria > Pseudomonadota > Alphaproteobacteria > Rhizobiales > Xanthobacteraceae > Bradyrhizobium > Bradyrhizobium yuanmingense. The sequence continues at coordinate 284,408 of NZ_FMAE01000001.1, forward strand.
TGGTGGCGTTGAGCGCGAGCAGGTTGGTCTGCGAGGCGATCTCGCTGATAAGCTTGACGACGTCGCCGATCTGCATCGCGGCGTCCGCAAGGCTCCGGATCTCGCTGCCGGCGCGATTGGCTTCGTTCACCGCCCGTCCCGTGCTCGCGGTCGAGCCGGCCACCTGGCGATTGATCTCGGCGATCGACGATGCGAGCTGCTCGGCGGCGCTGGCGACAGTGGCGACGTTGCGCGAGGCCTGGTCGGACGCGGAGAGCACGCCGGAGGTTTGCAGGCTGGTCTTCTCCGCCGCCGCCGCCATCTGGCCGGCATCGGATTCGAGATCGGTCGCGGCGCCCATCAGCGTGCCCGCAACCTGATCGAGATGCGTGCCGAACCGCCTGGCGAGGTCCGCGATCTCGACGACCCGGCGGCCGAGACTGTCGGTGCCGGCATTGATGACGGTCGCCGAGCGGCGGAACGAGCCGGGCAATCCGCGCGCCAGGATCTTGCGGAAATACTTGCCGCGGCTGGCATACTCCATCGATGCCGAAGCTTCCCGCTGGAACGCATCGGTAATGTCGAGCATGTCGTTGACTGATCTCTGGATGGCGCCGATGCGCCCGGCCTGCCGCTCACTGAGGATGCGCGCCTCGAGATCGCCGCCCGCCGCCTTGCGGCACACAGCGGCGACCTCGTCGACGGCAACCGCGGTGCGGTGCTGGCACCAGACGGCATAGCCGGAGAGCGCGATCGTCGCGCCGAGAGAAGCGGCACTCGCGATCCCGGTCATGCCGAGAAGCGAGAGAACGAACGCAAGGACGGCAAGACCACACGCGAGCGCGGTTGCTCCCTGCGCCTTAGAGAGAGAGCACAAATTCATCGTAACCGACACCCTGTTGCTTGAGCAGCCCGACCATCGCCTCGAAGCTCGCCTGCATGCCCTCCTTGGCATTGGCATGCCGCGCCTCCTCAGTGCACAGCGTCTTGTAGATCGGCTTGATGCGCTCGATCTGCGCGGGATCCGGCTTGCGACGGTTGGAGTGATAGCCGACGATGTTGCCGCGCTCGTCGAATGTCGGCGTGACGTGGGCGAATACCCAATAGTGACTGCCGTCCTTCGCCAGGTTGACGACGTAGGCGAAGATCTCCTGCTTGGACTGCAGCGTGTCCCAGAGCAGCTTGAAGACGGCGCGCGGCATGTCGGGATGGCGGATCAGGCTGTGGGGCGCGCCCATCAGCTCCTTCCACGAGTACTTCGCCATGCGGATGAAGACGTCGTTGGCGTAGGTGATGCGGCCTTTGAGATCGGTCTTCGATACGATCAGCTCCTCCTCACCGAGGAGATTTTCCACCCCAGTGGGACGCATCGCTTGCATCGGCTGGATCCTCAAATCACGCCGGCCCCACCACGCTGTGAAGCCGCATCGCCTCCTGTCTACGGCAACAGTGTTAACCAGGTGTAAGCCGGGAACTTCTCACGGGAGGCGCCCACCTCCGTATCATTACTTAGCGAACGGCCGTTGCATTTCGGATCGCCACACGCGCTCCGATTCCGGTTGCGATCATCGGATACCGGCGGCGCTTGATTGGGTTGCGCGGCGATGCTCGCGCGACTACATCGTCGCGCCGAGCACCCAGGGCGCGAACTCGGCGCCGCCGAAATCGAAGCTCTCGCTCTTGGTCGGCTGGCCCGAGGCGGTCTTGAGGATGAGATCGAAGATGCGCTGGCCGCATTGTTCGACGCTCTCCTCGCCTTCGAGGATGGTGCCGCAATTGACGTCCATGTCCTCTTCCATGCGCCTGTACATGGGCGTGTTGGTGGCGAGCTTGATCGACGGCGCCGGCTTGCAGCCGAACACACTGCCGCGGCCCGTGGTGAAGCAGACGAGGTTGGCACCTCCTGCGACCTGCCCGGTCGCGGCCACGGGGTCGTAGCCGGGCGTGTCCATGAACACGAACCCCTTCTTGGTGACGGGCTCGGCGTAGCGCAGCACCTCGACGAGGTTGGTGGTGCCGGCCTTGGCCATCGCGCCGAGCGACTTCTCCAGGATGGTGGTGAGGCCGCCGGCCTTGTTGCCGGGGCTGGGATTGGCGTTCATCTCGGCGCCTTCGCGCGTCGTGTATTCGTCCCACCAACGCATCAGGTCGACCAGCTTCTCGCCGACCTCGCGGCTGACCGCGCGGCGCGTCAGCAGGTGCTCGGCGCCGTAGGTCTCCGGCGTCTCCGACAGGATCACGGTGCCGCCGTGACGCACGATGAGGTCGCTAGCTGCGCCGAGCGCAGGATTGGCCGATACGCCGGAATAGCCGTCCGAGCCGCCGCATTGCAGCGCCACGGTGAGCTCGCTTGCCGGCACCGTCTCGCGCTTGACCTTGTTGGCGTCAGTCAGCGCCTCGCGCACGAAGGCGATGCCGGCTTCGACCGTCTTGCGGGTGCCGCCGACCTCCTGGATGTCCATCGCGCGCAGGCGTCCGGCGAGCTTCTGCTCTTCCATCAGGCCGCCGATCTGGTTCACCTCGCAGCCGAGGCCGAGCACGATGACGTGGGAGAAATTGACGTGCCTTGCATAGCCGCCGAGTGTGCGGCGGAGCAGTGCCAGCGGCTCGTTTTGTGTCATGCCGCAGCCGGTCTTGTGGGTCAGCGCAACCACGCCGTCGACGTTGGGGAAGTCAGCGAGCGGATTGTCGCCGGTGAACGGATTCTTCTTGAAGACGTCGGCGACGAGGCTGGCGACATGCGCGCTGCAATTCACCGAGGTGAGGATGCCGATATAGTTGCGCGTGGCGACGCGGCCGTCCGGGCGGCGGATGCCTTCGAAGGTCGCCGGCAGGTCGAAATTCGGCGTCGGCTTGACGTCGACGCAATAGGCGTAGTCCTTGGCGAAATCGCCCATGCCGCAGTTCTGCGTGTGCACGTGCTGGCCCAGCGCGATCGCCTGGGTGGCAAAGCCGATGATCTGGCCGTAGCGCCTGACGGGCTCGCCCACCGCGATCGGCTTGATCGCGACCTTGTGGCCGGAGGGAATGCGCTCGACCGTGGTCACGCCGTCGGCGACCAATGTTCCCGGCGGCAGGCTCGCGCGCGCGATCAGCACGCCATCATCGGGATGCAGGCGGATGACGGGGCTGATGGTCATGGCGGGTCTCCTTTGGAGGCGAATAGCGAATAGCGAGTGGCGAATGGAAAAGGGAGTAGCCCTATTCGCTACTCCCCATTCGCCATTCGCGAGTTTCTCAGGCCTTGCCGCCCGAATCCTTGCGGGTCGCGTTGACCTGCATCTTGGCGTAGGTGGTCATCAGGCCGACTTCGTTGGACAGCGTCACCAGCTTGAAGCCCATGTTGATGGCGCGCGCTGCGCCTTCGGCGCCGCTGCAATGGATGCCGGGGTTGAGGCCGCGCTTGCCGCACTCCTTGATGATCTTCTCGTAGATCGCGAGAATCTCGGGCTCGCTGCGGTCGAGCTTGGGCTCGAGGCCATAGGAGAAGCCGAGATCGGACGGGCCGATATAGACGCCGTCGATGCCTTCGACGTCGAGGATCGCTTCCATGTTCTCGACGGCGGTCCGCGTCTCCATCATCGGCAGCAGCACGATCTCGTCGTTGGCCGTCTTCTGATAGGAGCCGGCGGTGCCGTACATGCCGGCGCGGATCGGGCCGTTGGAGCGCACGCCCTTGGGCGGATATTTCGAATAGGAGACCAGGTTCCTGGCTTCCTGCGGCGTGTTGACCATCGGGCAGATCACGCCATAGGCGCCGCCATCGAGCACCTTGCCGATGATGCCGGGCTCGTTCCAGGGCACGCGGACCATCGGGGTGACCGGATGCTTGTCCATGGCCTGGAAGCACTGCACCATCGAGAGATAGTCCTGCACGCCGTGCTGCATGTCGACGGTGACGCTGTCGAAGCCGCACTGCGCGATCATCTCGGCCGAGAAGCCGGAGGGGATGGCGAGCCACGCGTTGACGACCGCCTTGCCCGACTTCCAGATCTCTTTGACTTTATTGGCCACGTTGCCTTTCCTTCCCTGTTGCTCTCACTTCGCCGCGGATCGGGTTGGGCCGCACTTTGAGCGAAAAAAAGCGTCAATGTCCATGGCTCTCGCCGCGCACGCACGCATATCTGGTTTCACTCCCCGGCTATTGTCTCGTCCGCGCCGCCGAGCCCCGCAAGGCTCCGTTCGAGCTCGCCGAGCATCTCCTGCAATTCGGCGAGCTTGCGTGCGCCGAAGCGCCGCGTGATCTCGGCATAGATCGCCTCTGACGTCGGCGCGACAGAGGCCATCAGCTTCAGCCCCTCCTTCGAGATGGAGACCATGCTGCGGCGCTGATCCGCTTTCGCCGTCTTGCGCTCGATCAGGTTGCGCGCCTCGAGGTCTCGCAAGATGCGCGACAGGCTCGGCCCGAGCAGGAACGCGGTGCGCGCGAGTTCCGTGACCTCGACCGCCTCGATCGCCGCCAGTGCGCGCAGGATGCGCCATTGCTGCTCGGTCAGGCCGTGCTCGCGCAGCGAGGGACGAAACTGCCGCATCACAGCTTCCCGGGCCCGCAGCAGCGACATCGGCAGCGAACGCGAGAAATCGCGCATCGGCACCTGGCGCGTAGCAGGCGGGTGACCGTTGACGGGATCGGCGGATTTCTTCGTCATGACGCCCTTTCAAGCCGCAAAACGTTTGCAGTGCAGCAAGCCGAATTTGTGTTTGACGCATTCACTTAACATGTTAAGTATCTCGCGGCACCACGATTTGTAAGATCACAAATGGCGCTTTCCAACGACGATATCCAAGCTTGTGCGAGGCGTCTGCACCAGGCGGAGAAGACCCGCACGCAGATCCGGCAGCTCTCGCAGGACTTCCCGGACATCAGCATCGCGGAGGCCTACGCGATTCAGAAGGCCTGGGTCGACGTCAAGATCGCCGAGGGGCGCGTGGTCAAAGGCCACAAGATCGGCCTGACCTCGAAGGCGATGCAGAGCGCGCTTGGCATCGACGAGCCGGATTCCGGCGTGCTGCTCGACGACATGTTCTTCGCCGATGGCGGATTGGTGCCGACCGAGCGCTTCATCGCGACGCGCGTCGAGGCCGAGCTCGCCTTCGTCATGAGCAAGCGCCTTTCTGGGCCCGACTGCACGCTATTCGACGTGCTCAACGCCACCGACTTCGTGGTGCCGGCGCTGGAGATTTTGGATACACGGATCGAGCGCGTCGATCCCAAGACCAAGGCGACGCGAAAGATCTTCGACACCATCGCCGACAATGCGGCGAATGCCGGCATCGTGCTCGGGGGGCGGCCGATCCGCCCGCTGGATGCTGACCTGCGCTGGATCGGAGCGCTGTGCTTCAAGAACGGCCAGCTGGAAGAGACCGGCCTTGCCGCCGGCGTGCTCAACCATCCCGCGACTGCCGTCGCCTGGCTCGCCAACAAGATCGCCCCGCTTGGGCTGGCGCTGGAGCCGGGCCAGGTCGTGCTCGCCGGCTCGTTCATCCGTCCGATCGAGACCCGCAAGGGCGACACAATCCAGGCTGATTATGGCGCCTATGGCTCGGTCAGCTGCTACTTCGCCTGAAGACAGGGAGTGAAACCGCGATGCCGCATTTCACCATCGAATATTCGGCCAATCTCGACGGCCGCCTCGACATCGCCGCGGTGTGCGAGGTCGTGCGCAAGGCAGCTAGCGAGACCGGTATCTTCCCGCTCGGCGGCATCCGCGTTCGTGCCATCCGCTGCGAGCACTATGCGATTGCGGATGCAAAGCAGGATTACGGCTTTCTCGACATGGTGCTGCGCATCGGCGAGGGCCGCGACCTGCCTACCCGCCAGAAGGCCGGCGAGCACGTCTTCCAGGCGCTCTCAAGACATCTCGATCCCGTCTTCGCCGCCAGCAAGTTCGCCCTGTCGTTCGACATGCAGATCAACGACAAGGACACCAGCTGGAAGCGCAACAACATTCACGACGCCCTGAAAGCGGAGGCCGCTCATGGATAAGCCCACGCCGAAAGCCGATCTGTTCCAGGCCAACCGTGACCGCCTCGCGCCGCTTTTGAAGACTCTGCGCGCGGACGGCATCGGTCACATGATCGACGGAAAGACCGTCGCCTCGATCTCCGGCGAGACGTTCGAGACCAGGTCGCCGGTCGATGGTGCCGTGCTCGCCAGTGTCGCGCGGGGCAAGGCCGAGGATATCGACGCGGCGGCGACTGCGGCTGCGCTCGCCTTCAAGTCCTGGCGCGACATGGGTCCGGCCATGCGGAAGAAGCTGCTGCATCGGGTGGCCGACGCCATCGAGGACAACGCCGACGACATCGCCGTGCTCGAATGCATCGACACCGGCCAGGCCTATCGCTTCATGGCCAAGGCCGCGATCCGCGCCGCCGAGAATTTCCGCTTCTTCGCCGACAAATGCGCTGAGGCGCGCGACGGCCTCAACACGCCGAGCGACGAGCATTGGAACGTCTCCACGCGGGTGCCGATCGGCCCGGTCGGCGTGATCACGCCATGGAATACGCCATTCATGCTCTCGACCTGGAAAATCGCCCCGGCGCTTGCGGCCGGCTGCACGGTCGTGCACAAGCCGGCCGAATGGTCGCCGGTGACGGCCTCCATTCTCGCCAGGCTCGTCAAGGAAGCCGGCGTCCCCGACGGCGTGCTCAACACCGTGCACGGTTTCGGCGAGGAAGCGGGCAAGGCGCTGACCGAGCATCCCGCCATCAAGGCAATCGGCTTCGTCGGCGAGAGCGCGACCGGCTCGGCCATCATGATGCAGGGCGCGCCCACGCTGAAACGCGTGCATTTCGAACTCGGCGGCAAGAATCCGGTGATCGTGTTCGACGATGCCGATCTCGACCGCGCGCTCGATGCCGTCGTGTTCATGATCTACTCGCTCAACGGCGAGCGCTGCACCTCTTCCAGCCGCCTGCTGATCCAGCAGAGCATCGCGAAAGAATTCGTGGAGAAGCTGACGGCGCGGGTGAAGGCGCTCAAGGTCGGCCATCCCCTCGATCCCGCCACCGAGATCGGCCCGCTGATCCACGAGCGGCACTTGGCAAAGGTCTGCTCGTATTTCGACGTGGCGCGCCAGGACGGCGCGACGATCGCGGTCGGCGGCAAGGCCTATGACGGGCCCGGCGGCGGGCATTATGTCGAGCCGACACTGGTGACCGGGGCGCACGGCAAGATGCGGGTGGCGCAGGAGGAGGTGTTCGGGCCGTTCCTCACCGTGCTGCCGTTCCGCGACGAGGCGGACGCGGTCGAGATCGCCAACGACATCCGTTACGGTCTGACCGGCTATGTCTGGACCAATGACATGGGACGCGCGCTGCGCGTTGCCGATGCGCTGGAGGCCGGCATGATCTGGCTGAACTCGGAGAATGTCCGCCACCTGCCGACGCCGTTCGGCGGCATGAAGGCTTCAGGCATCGGGCGCGACGGCGGCGATTATTCGTTCGACTTCTACATGGAAACCAAGCACGTCTCGCTGGCGCGGGGCACGCACAAGATTCAGAAGCTGGGAATCTAGCGGCGGTGTCATTCCGGGGCGGCTCGAAGGGCCGAACCCGGAATCCATCGAGCAGCAGAGTTGGTGGATGAATGGATTCCGGGTTCGTGCTTCGCACGCCCCGGAATGACGAAGCCGAGAGAGGGGAAACGCACATGCCGGTACCGCAACACGTCTTCGAGCCGCCGTTCAACATCATTCGCTCGAGCCACGTCGTGCTCGACGTCACCGATTTGAAGCTGAGCCGCGAGTTCTACGAAAGCATGGTCGGCCTGCATGTCGAGGACGCGGACGACGAGGTCGTGTACCTGCGCGCGGCCGAGGAGCACCAGCATCACTCCCTGGTGCTACGGAAAGCCGCCGCGCCGGCTTGCGCCCGGCTCGGCTTCAAGGTCGGCAACGACAAAGATCTCGACAAGGCCGCCGCGTTCCTGTCCGAGAACGGCCTCGCCTACGCCTTCGTCGACCAGCCGTTCCAGGGCCGCACGCTGCAATTCACCGATCCCTTTGGCTTTAGAATCGAGCTCTACGCGGCGATGGAGCGGCGGCCGCATCTCTTGCGTCGCTACGACCTCTATCGGGGCTGCCACCCGCAGCGGCTCGACCATTTCAACGTCTTCGCCGCCGAAGTGCAGGACACCATGGAATTCTACGCCCGGCTCGGCTTTCGCCTCACCGAATATGCCGAGGAGGACGGGCCGGACGGGCGCATCGCCGCGGCCTGGATGCATCGCAAGGGCAATGTCCACGATTTCGCCATCACCAACGGCAAGGGTCCGCGGCTGCACCATTTCGCCTATTGGACGCCGACGGCGATGAACATCATCCATCTCTGCGACGTCATGGCTTCGCGGGGCTTCGTGAAGAACATCGAACGCGGTCCGGGACGCCACGGCATCTCGAACGCGTTCTTCCTCTATGTGCGCGATCCCGACGGACACCGCCTCGAGCTCTACACCAGCGATTATTTCACCGGGGACCACGACCACGAGCCGCTGCGCTGGTCGCTGCGCGATCCGCGCCGTCAGACGCTGTGGGGCGCCCCTGCCCCGCGTTCCTGGTTCGAGCAGGGCTCGCCGTTCACGGGGCAGGCCGTGCGCGAGCCGAAATTCGTGGCCGATGTGCTGGTGGCGGATTGATGAAGCTGCCTCGTCTCGCCACCTATTCCGTCAAGGGTGATGTCAGCTATGGCGCCGTCCTGGAGGGCGGCATCGTCGATCTCTCCGCGCGTCACGCCAGAGACTATCCCACGCTGCGCGAGGTGATCGCTGCGGGCAAGCTGATCAGCTTTGCCGAAGAGGCCGCTGGCCGCAAACCGGATCACGCGCTCACTGAGATCACCTGGCTGCCGCCGGTCCCGGCGCCGGAGAAGATCATCTGCATCGGCGTCAACTATCCCGACCGCAATGCCGAGTACAAGGACGGCCAGGAGGCGCCGAAATATCCGAGCATGTTCATGCGCTCGCCCCGCTCCTTCGTCGGCCACGACACGCCGCTGGTGCGCCCGCGCGCCTCCGCGCAGCTCGACTATGAGGGCGAGATCGTGCTGGTGATCGGCAAGCCAGGCCGGCATATCCCCGAAAGCACAGCGCTCGATCACATCGCGGCGCTGACACTGTGCAACGAGGGCTCGGTGCGCGACTGGCTGCGCCACGCCAAGTTCAACGTGACGCAAGGCAAGAACTTCGATTCCAGCGGCAGCCTCGGCCCGTGGCTCGTGCCCTACACGCGGGAATCGCAGGTCGCCGACATCAGGCTCACCACGCATGTCAACGGCGAGCTCAGACAGGATGATCGCACCAGCCGGCTGATGTTTTCGTTCCGCTATCTCCTGAACTATATCTCGACCTTCGCAACCCTCGTCCCCGGCGATATCATCGTCACGGGCACGCCGACCGGCGCGGGTGCGCGGTTCGATCCGCCGCGATATCTGAAGCCCGGCGACATCGTCGAGGTCGAGGCCGAGGGGATCGGACGCTTGCGCAACGGCGTGGTCGACGAAGCCTGAACAACAAGCGAAATGGAATAGCCAAATGACCAGCCTCACCGGCGGCGAAGCGATCGTAAGCGGGCTTGTCGCCCACGGCGTCGACACCGTGTTCGGCCTGCCCGGCGCGCAGGTCTACGGCCTGTTCGACGCCTTCCACCAGGCCCAGCTCAAGGTGATCGGCGCGCGGCACGAGCAGGCCTGCGGCTACATGGCATTCGGCTATGCGCGCTCCAGCGGCCGGCCCGGCGTGTTCAGCGTGGTACCCGGCCCGGGCGTGCTCAATGCCAGCGCGGCGCTGCTCACCGCGTTCGGCTGCAACGAGCCGGTGCTGTGCGTCACCGGCCAGGTGCCGACTTCGTTCCTGGGCAAGGGTCGCGGCCATCTGCATGAGATGCCGGACCAGCTCGCAACCTTGCGCACCTATGTGAAATGGGCCGAGCGCATCGAATATCCCGGCAATGCGCCGACGATCGTGGCACGCGCGTTCCAGGAGATGATGTCGGGACGGCGCGGCCCCGCCTCGGTCGAGATGCCCTGGGACGTCTTCACGCAGCGCGCGGCAACAGTGCCTGCGCAGGTGCTGGAGCCGCTGCCGGCGCCGCAGCCCGATCCTGATATGATCAAGCAGGCCGCCGCGCTCATCAGGACCAGCAAGGCGCCGATGATTTTCGTCGGCAGCGGCGCGATCGAAGCGGGTGAGGAGATCCTCGAACTCGCCGAGATGATCGATGCGCCCGTGGTCGCCTTCCGTAGCGGCCGCGGCATCGTCTCCAATGCGCACGAGCTCGGGCTCACCATGGCCGCGGCCTACAGGCTGTGGCCGAACACCGATCTCATGATCGGCATCGGCACGCGGCTGGAGCTGCCGACCATGTCGCGCTGGCCGTACCGGCCCGCTGGCCTGAAGAGCATCCGCATCGACATCGATCCGGTCGAGATGCGGCGGTTCTCGTCCGACACTGCGATCGTCGCCGACGCCAGGGCCGCGACCCGCGATCTCGCTGCCGCCGTGGGCAAGGCCGGCTACAGCAAGACCTCCGGACGGCGCGGCACGATCCGCGAGGCCACCGCGGCCGCGCAAGCCGAGATCCAGCGGGTCCAGCCGCAGATGGCCTATCTCAACATCCTGCGCGAGGTACTGCCGGCGAACGCGATCGTCACCGACGAACTATCGCAGGTCGGCTTCGCCTCCTGGTACGGCTTTCCGGTGTACCAGCCGCGCACCTTCATCACCTCGGGCTACCAGGGCACGCTCGGCTCGGGTTTCCCGACCGCGCTCGGCGCCAAGGTCGCCAATCCCGACAAGCCGGTGGTGGCCATCACCGGGGACGGCGGCTTCATGTTCGGCGTGCAGGAGCTTGCCACCGCCGTGCAGTTCAACATCGGCGTGGTGACGCTGGTGTTCAACAACAACGCCTACGGCAATGTCCGCCGCGACCAACGCCAGCATTTCGATGGCCGCGTAGTGGCGTCCGACCTCGTCAATCCGGATTTCGTAAAGCTCGCGGCGTCCTTTGGCGTGACTGCTGCGCGCGTCACCGCGCCGGAGCAGTTCAAGGCGGCGATGGAGAAGGCGCTTGGCCACGGCGGGCCGGTGCTGATTTCCGTCGAGGTGCCCAGGGATTCCGAAGTCAGCCCGTGGGCCTTCATTCACCCGCCGAAGCCTTGAGGCCGGACCTTCCCTGCAGCCGCGCGGCTGCAATCACCAGCAGACCGGCGCCTGCGACCGACCAGCAGGCGACCGGCGCCCAGTGCAGCAGCGGCGCGTATTCCGGCATCTTCTGCAGGCCGCCGGCAACCGCCGCCATCCGCGCGAAGGTGCCGAGGGCAAGCGCGGAGAAGACGAGGCCCGTGACCTTGCCTTCCGCGCCGGTCGAGCCGATCGCGAGCGCAGCCGAGACCGCGCTCATCAGCATGCAGCCCCAGGCAGCTCCGGCGAGAAATTGCGCGGCGATCAGCATGTTGAGATTGCCGGCGAACTCGGCCGCCGCAATCGCCACCGCACCGAACAGGCCGGCGGCGCCCATCACGACGAGGCCGCCGCGATGCTTGACGACGAGGCTTGCCGGAAACATCGCGATGTTGAAGCCGATCCAGAACACCGGCATCAGCCATTGCAGGTCGCCGGGAGCTGCAAAGCGCAGATAGAACGGTGCGCTGTTCATGGCAAAGTGCAGCTGGTAGCCGAGTGCGAGCGCGACCATCGCGACGATGAAGGCGATCGGGACGAGACCGAGCGGCTCTGCCGCTTCGTCCGGTGTGGGCGGAACGGTGTCGCGCGCCACGTCGTGCTCGATCCTGGACAGCCCGAGCGCGGTCAGGAGCAGCACCACGCTGGAGATCACGAACGGCAACCGCGCATCGTGCTCGCGCAGCACCACGCCGAGATAGGGCGAGAGCGCGCCGGCGACGCCGTAGCCGAGCATGGTCAGCGCGGCGAGGAACGGCACCTGCGGCTTGGCGCGGTACTTGCCGAGCAAGGTCAGCGGCGGCGCCCGCAACGCGGAGGACGTGATCGACCAGACCACGATCAGCGCGATGAACCAGCCCTGCGCCGCCGCACCGGCTCCGGCAACGAACGGAAGCGCGACGAAGGCGCCGCAGGAGATCGCGGTCACGAGGGCGACGAACAGGCCGAGCCTGCCGACATGGGGCGCGAGCTTGTCGGCGGCGATTCCCATCGCGGTGTCCGCAATGGTGAAGATCGCCTGATCCAGCATCAGGATGAGGATCACGGCGGACGGCGCGATGCCGACCTCTGCGGCCAGCTTTGGCAGGTAGACAACGTAGGTCGTCCAGCCCAGCGTGAACACCAATTGCAGGCCTGCGAGATAAAGCCCCGTGCGGTTCGCCGTGCCCGTGCCGGTCGAGTTCTGTGTGGTGGTCATGTCGCCGCCTCCCCGCCCGAAGCTTAGACGAGCGAAGGCGGCGAGGAAACGCGTCAGCGCGTCCTGCGGAAGGTCAGATTGATCCGCTTCCGGCCGAGCAGCGGATGCTCGCCGTCGGCGAGCGGCGCGACGCCGTGATAGGCGAGCCTGCTGGCCCCGCCCCAGACCACCACGTCGCCATGGACGAGGCGGAAGCGGCGCGGCTTGTCATTGCGCGCGAGGCCGCCGAACAGGAAGGTCGCGGGCAGGCCGAGCGAGACCGAGACGATCGGCGCGGAATAGTCCAGCTCGTCCTTGTCCTGGTGCAGCGACAGCCGCGTGCCGGGCTCGTAGCGGTTGACGAGGCAAGCATCGGGCGCAAAGCCTTCAAAGCCGCCCTGCTCCGCGGCGCCGCGGGCGAGATCGGCCAACAGCGGCGGCATCGCCGGCCATGGCGCACCGGTGCGCGGATCGATGGGATCATAGCGATAGCCGGTGTGATCCGTGATCCAGCCGCGCTCGCCGCAATTGGTCATCGCCACCGACATCAGATGGCCGCCCGGCGTCGTCATCCGCCGGAACGGCGATTGCGCCACGATGGCGCGCACGGCGTCGATCAGCCCGCTCTCGATCGGCTTGACGAAGCCGCGCAGCAGCACGGCCCCATCGGCGATGTTTTCGCGCGACGGTTGGGCTTCTGCGACGCTATCGAACAAATCAGCCGTCAACGGCTCCGCTCATTTGGCATCGTGAAAAATCACACCCAGCGTGTGGCGCTGGCCGGACCTGATCCGGCTGACGCCGTGGCGGAGATTAACGCGGTAGGTGCCGCGTGTCCCCTGCACCGGACGATGATGCACAGCGAAGGCGACCGCATCGCCCTGTGCCAGCGGCACCACCTCGGCGCGGGACTGCATGCGCGGGCGCTGCTCGGTCAGCACGAACTCGCCACCGGTGAAGTCGCGTCCGGGCTCGGAGAGCAGGATCGCGACCTGGAGCGGGAACACGTGCTCGCCATAGAGGTCCTGGTGCAGGCAATTGTAATCACCGGCCTCATATTGCAGCAGCAGGGGCGTCGGCCGCGCCTGCCCGGCATCGTGGCAGCGCTTCAGGAACGCCGCGTGTGCGGCGGGATAGCGGATGTCGATCCCCATCGCCTCGTTCCAGCGATTGGCGACGGCTTGAAGATGCGCGTAGAGCGCCGGGCGCAGCTGCGCGATCAGATCGGGCAGCGGATAGGCGAAGTACTTGTACTCGCCGCGGCCGAAGCCGTGGCGGCCCATCACGATGCGGCTGCGGAAGTGCGCATCGTCCGGGTAGAGCGCGGCGATGGCGCGGCATTGGTCAGGCGTCAGCAGGTTCTTCAGGACGGCGCAGCCCTGGGTGTCGAGCTCGGCGGTGATCTGCGGCCAGTCGAGGGCGTCGACATGGTCGGCGAGGTTGGGAACGGAGTCTGGTGCGGAAACGCGTTTCGCGATGGCCATAGCAATCATCCCATTCACATCCGTCATTCCGGGGCGCGACGAAGTCGCGAGCCCGGAATCCATAACCACGATCGGGAGTATGGATTCCGGGCTCGCGCCCAAGTGGGCGCGCCCCGGAATGACGGGAGTGGGTGTCGCAGATCCCGGGCGCCACAACCACCCGATTTCCGATGATCGTCTCCACCGTCATTGCGAGGAGCCCTTGCGACGAAGCAATCCAGACTGGTTCCGCGGAGACCCTGGATTGCTTCGCTTCGCTCGCCGACGCGGAGAGAGATCAGCCCCTCACCGGCAGTTTCGTAGGGTGGGCAAAGGCGCTCTTGCGCCGTGCCCACGTCTTCGCAATACGTGGGCACGCTTCGCTTTGCCCACCCTACAAGGCCGTCGCTTGTGGCGCGAGTTACCCCCTCACCGGCAACGTCGCCACGTCGTAGCCGTGCCTGATCGTTCGCTTCAGCACGGGGTCTTCCAGCTCGAAGTCGAAGCGGTCGGCCGGGCGGATGCCGCCCTTGGCGGCGAACGTGCCGCCGAACATGGCGCAGCCGTCGGGAAACTTGCCACCGTCAAAGCCGCGCGCGATGAGGTCGGCGACCGGCAGCATCGCATCCAACGTGCCCTCCTGGTAGAGCACGCGCTCGCCTTTGATGGTGGCGTAGGAGCGCAGGATCATCTTGTCCCAATGACCGATGACGTCCTCGAACTCCCACAGCGTCGAGGCGATCGGCTTGTCGCACATCTGCTTGGAGACCGTGACGCTGTAGGCCTCGACCTTGCGGTCGGTGTGATCGGAGCCGCAGCCGACGAAGATGCGGCCCTGCCAGCCGATGAGCACGAATTCGACCTCGCCGGAGGAATCGCCACCGGTGCATTCGATGCTGTCCTCCTGGGTCAGCCGGCGCGCCGAGGCGCGATAGTAGATCGGCGTCGAGGCTGGGCGGGCGATGCCCATCTCCTCCAGCTCGGCGATGTGCTTGTCGCGCGCGACCGTGTCGCGGCCGGTCCAGCCGGCGATGACCAGCTGGTCGATCGCCAGCGTCAGCGGCGTGGTGGTGTCCTGGGCATCGACGGTGAACGTGAGATCAAACACGAATGACGGCCTCCATGCCGGCAGCAAGCTCGAAGATACGGCGGTCCGAGCCGCCTGCGCCCGCCAGCATCAGGCCGACGGGAACGTCGCCCTCGCGATGACAGGGCAGCGAGATGGCGCAACCGTCGATCAGGTTGATCAGGCTGCAATTGCGCAAGGCGCGGATGTTCTCGCGGGTGAACGCCTGATCGTCGGCGAGGTCGGCGATCTTCGGCGGTGTGTTGGGCGTGGTCGGCAGCACCAGGGCGTCATAGGGCGCGATGCGCGCATTGACGCGCGCGATCAGCGAGCGGCGTTCGTTGAGCAGGTCGATGTAGTCGGCCGCGCTCTGCGCCTCGCCGCGCATGATGCGCACCGCCACCCTGGGATCGTAGACGTCGCCCTTGGCCGTGATCAGATAGCGGTGCCAGGCATAGCTCTCGGACGCCGCGAAACCGCCCTTCGCGTTCATCGGACCGACGTCATGGAACTCCGCCATCTCGATACGCTCGACGATGGCGCCGTGATCGGACAGCGTCTTCAGCGCGCGCTCGAAGGTCTTGGCCACCTCTGCGTCGAGATCGTCGAGCGCGATCGTGGTGGGCACCGCGAGGCGCATGCCCTGGATCGGCCGCGGCCTCAAGGCGACGATCGGCTCGGCCGCGAGCACGGCATCGAGTATGGCACAGCAACTGACCGATCGCGCCAGCGGCCCGATGCTATCGAGCGAGAACGACAGCGGCACCGAGCCGTCGAGCGGCACGCGGCGCTGCGTCGGCTTGTAGCCGACGATGCCGTTGAAGGCGGCCGGAATCCGGCAGGAGCCGCCGGTGTCGGTGCCGAGCGCGCCATGCGCCATGCCGTCGAGCACGGACACCGCCGCGCCGGCGGACGAGCCACCGGGCACGTGGCCTTCCGAGCGGTTCCAGGCCCCCTTCGGCGTGCCATAATGCGGATTGATGCCGATGCCGGAATAGGCGAACTCGGTCATGTTGGTGCGGCCGATCACGACGAAGCCGGCCTTGCGCAGCCGCGCCACCGTCGCGGCATCGTGCTCGGCAGGGGCTGAGTCATCCAGCGCGCGCGAGCCGGCGCGCGTCACCTGGCCCTTGATGTCGAACAGATCCTTGATCGAGACCGGGATGCCCGCATAGCGCGACGGCGCCGCCTTGGCCTTGCGCAAGCCATCCATCGCATCGGCCGCCGCGAGCGCGGCGTCCTTGTCGACATGGATGAAGGCGCGCTGGCCCTCGCCCGCGGGGTCGGCGATCCTGGCGAGGCAGGCCTCGACCAATTTGCGGGAGGTGATGCGGCCGCTTTCGAGGTCTTCGGCAAGCTGCGCCAGTGTCGGAAAATCAGACATGTCTGTCTCACGGAATATTTCGCGCGCAATCTATAGCGCTGGCTCAGCTCGACACAAGCATTGTGCGCATGATGGCATGCATGCGCATTGCTGGACCGTTGACGCGCCATGGTCGATTGTCGCATCAAGTTCGAAACCGGCGGGCGCGAGGCCTGCTTTTGGGAGGAGCCGCCCACATGGCCGAACCGCAGCGCGCGCGACCGAAACCGACGCCGGAGACCCAGCATTTCTGGGACGGCACCAAGGCCGGCGAATTGCGCCTGCAGCGCTGCGATGCCTGCGCCCATGTCTACTTCCCGCCGCGCCCGTTCTGCCCCTCCTGCGCCTCGCGCAAGGTCAGCATCTTCAAGGCCAGCGGCAAGGGCTTTCTCTACAGCTACGTGATCAACCATCGTCCGGCCGCGCCGGGCTTCACGCCGCCTTACGCCATCGCGGTGGTCGAGCTCGACGAGGGCCCGCGGATGATGAGCAACATCATCGACTGCCCGCAGACACCCGAGGCGCTCGAACTCGACATGAAGCTCGAGGTCGCGTTCCAGGAGCTCGACGACAAGATCACCCTCCCCGTCTTCCGCCCGGCGAAGGGGTAAGGTCATGCGCAAGAACCAGGTTGCCGTCGTCGGCGCGGCCGAGACCACTGAGCTCGGTGTCATTACCAACGCCTCGCAGCTCCAGCTGCACGCGGATGCCGCGCTCAACGCCATTGCCGACGCCGGGCTGAAGCTGTCCGACATCGACGGCTTTGCCACCGCGGTCGAAACGCCGCAGCAGGTCTGCCACTATCTCGGCATCAAGCCGACCTGGGTGGACGGCACCTCGGTCGGCGGCTGCTCCTTCATGCTGCATGTCCGCCACGCCGCGGCGGCGATCGAGGCGGGTCTGTGCAAGACGGTGCTGATCACCCACGCCGAGAGCGGCAAGTCGATGATCGGCAAACTGCCGCGCTCGACGCCGGCCGACAGCCTCAACGGCCAGTTCGAGGCGCCCTACGGCGTCTACGGCCCGCCAAGCATGTTCCCGATTCCCGTGCTGCGCTTCATGAAGACCTACGGCATCACCCACGAGCAGCTTGCCTCAGTGGCGGTGGTGCAGCGGGAATGGGCGGCGAAGAATCCGCGCGCGATGATGAAGGAGCCGATCACGGTCAACGATGTCCTCAACTCGCGCATGATCGCCTATCCGTTCCGGCTTCTGCAGTGCTGCCTCGTCACCGACGGCGGCGGCGCGCTGATCCTGACCTCGGCCGACCGCGCCAGGGATTTTCCGCGCAAGCCGGTCTACATCATGGGCACCGGCGAGAGCGTCGAGACGCCGATGGTCAGCCAGATGGAGACGTTCAACTCCTCGCGTGCGTTCAAGACCGCCGGGCCGCTGGCGTTCAAGGAAGCCGGCATCGCGCACGGGGATGTCGACCATCTCATGATCTACGACGCCTTCGCGCATCTGCCGTTGTTCGGACTCGGCGACCTCGGCTTCATGCCTTACGAGGAAACCGGCCAGTTCATCGCCGACGGCAACACGCGTCCCGGCGGGAAACTGCCGCTCAACACTAATGGCGGCGGCCTGTCCTACATGCATTCGGGCATGTACGGCATGTACGCGCTGCAGGAGAGTGTGCGTCAGATGCGCGGGATCGCGCCGGCGCAGGTGCCGAACGCGAAGATTTCGGTGTGCCACGGCGTCGGCGGCATGTTCGCGGCGAGTGGCACGATCGTGTTTACGAACGAGAGGTAATGCGCCGCTCGCCTCTCCCTCTCCCCGTTCTTACGGAGAGAGGGTTGGGGTGAGGGGCCTCTCTCCACGGATGAGATGGCTGCGAGACCTGTACCCCCTCACCCGGATCGCATCTTCGATGCGATCCGACCTCTCCCCGCAAGCGGGGCGAGGTAAGAAACGCCGGAACGCATAGCGGAGAACCCACATGAGCAAATCACTGCAAGACAAGGTCATCATCGTCACCGGCGCAGGCCGTGGCATCGGGCGCGAGATTGCGCTTCTGTGCGCGGCCGAGGGCGCCAAGGTCGTCGTCAACGATCCCGGCGGAGCCGCCGACGGCGCCGGCGCGAACGCGGCGCCTGCCGAGGAGGTGGTCGAGGAGATCAAGAAGCGCGGCGGCACGGCGGTCGCCAATTTCGAGAGCGTCGCGGAAGCCATTCCCGCCAGCAAGATCGTGAAGACCGCGACCGATCATTTCGGCCGGCTCGACGGTGTCGTCAACAATGCCGGCATCCTGCGCGACATGATCTTCCACAAGATGAGCGTGGAAGCGTTCGAAGCCGTCATCAAGGTACATCTGATGGGCTCGTTCTACGTCAGCCACGCCGCAGCGCGCATCTTCCGCGAGCAGGAGTCGGGCTCGTTCGTGCACTTCACCTCGACCTCCGGCCTGATCGGCAATTTCGGACAAGCCAATTACGCGGCGGCCAAGCTCGGCATCGTCGGGCTGTCGAAGTCGATCGCGCTCGACATGGGCCGCTTCAACGTCCGCTCCAACTGCGTCTCGCCGTTCGCCTGGACCCGCATGATCGGCACCATCCCGACCGAGACCGACGCCGAGAAGGCGCGTGTCGAGAAGATCAAGCAGATGGGCCCGGAGAAGATCGCGCCGCTCTGCGGCTACCTGCTCGGCGATTCCGCCAAGGACGTCACCGGCCAGATCTTTGGCGTGCGCATGAACGAGATCTTCCTGTTCAGCCAGAACCGTCCGATCCGGTCGGTGCAGCGGAACGAAGGCTGGACTCCGCAGTCGATCGCGGAACACGGCATGCCGGCGCTGAAGGGCTCGTTCTACAAGCTCGATCGTTCGGCCGACATCTTCACCTGGGATCCGGTGTGAGGTAGCGCGAATCGGGAGTGGCGAATGGCGAATAGGGTTTCTATTCGCTACTCGCCATTCGCAATTCGCCCTACCCCGTATTCCGCAAGCCCGCCGAAATCCCGTTGATCGTCAGCTGGATCCCGCGCAGCACCTGCTCGTCGGGGTTCTGCGCGCGGTGCTCTCTCAAGAGCTCGACCTGCACGTGGTTGAGCGGATCGAGATAGGGGAAGCGGTGGCGCACGGAGCGCTCCAGCAGCGGGTTGCCCTGGAGCAGCCGGTCCTGGCCCATGATGTCGAGCAGCGTCTCGATGCAGGAATGCCATTCGCGGCGGATGCGGCCAAAGATTTTTTCGCGCAAGGCTTCGTCCGGCACCAGTTCGGCATAGCGCGAGGCGATCGCGATCGAGCTCTTGGCCAGCACCATGTCCATGTTCGACAGCAGCATGCGGAAGAACGGCCATTCCTGGTAGAGCTCTTTCAGGAACGGCATGCCCTGCTCTGGATGCTCCGCGATCCACTGCTCGACCGCGCTGCCGAAGCCGTACCAGCCCGGCAGCATCAGTCGGCATTGCGCCCACGAGAACACCCAGGGAATCGCGCGCAGATCCTCGATCGCGCGGGTCTTTTTGCGCGAAGCCGGACGGCTGCCGATGTTGAGCGTGGCGATCTCGTTGATGACGGTGGACGACCAGAAGTACTCGACGAAGCCTTCGGTCTCGTAGACGAGGCCGCGATAGGCCTTGAAGGCGAGGTTCGAGAGTTCGTCCATCGCGGTCAGATATTCGCGGCGCGGCGCGCTCTGGCGCGGATGCAGCAGACTTGCCTCCAGCGTCGCCGCGGCGAGGATTTCCAGATTGTTGCGGCCGACCTCGGTGTTGGAATATTTCGACGAGATGATCTCGCCCTGCTCGGTGATGCGGATCTGGCCGTTCACCGCGCCGCCGGGCTGCGCGATGATGGCGTCATAGCTCGGCCCGCCGCCGCGCCCCACGGAGCCGCCGCGGCCGTGGAACAGACGTAAGCGCACGTGGTGCCGCTCGAACACTTCGACGAGGCCGATCTCGGCCTTGTAGAGCTCCCAGCCCGAGGTGACGAAGCCGCCGTCCTTGTTGCTGTCGGAGTACCCAAGCATGACCTCCTGCACGCTGCCGCGGCTGTCGACGAGCCGGCGGTAATCGTGCAACGACAGCATGCGGTCCATGATGCTGCTCGAAGCCTGCAAATCCTCGATGGTCTCGAACAGCGGCACGATGTTGATGGCGCTGCGGCCGGAGGGATGGACGAGGCCGACCTCCTTCAGGAGCACGGCGACCTCGAGCATGTCCGACATGCCCTTGCACATCGAGATGATGCATTGAGGAATGGCGTCCGAGCCGAATTTCGCATGCGCTTCCGCGGCGGCATGGAACACGTTGAGCTCGCCCATGGTCTCGTCGCTGTATTTGACGAAGGGCGAGACCAGCGCGCGCGTCGAGCGCAGCTCGTTCGTCAGCAGCGAGATGCGGGCGTCCTCGCCAAGCGCGAGATAGGACATGCCGGGATTGGCGGCGTCGATCAACTCGGCGATGGTGCGCTCGTGGACGGCCGAGTTCTGGCGAATGTCGAGCCGGGCCAGGTGAAAGCCGAAGCAATCCACCGCGCGGCGCAAGAGCCGCAGCCGGCCGCGCGCGATGACGCGGGCGTTGTTGGAGATCAGCGAGCGATGCAGCACGTCGAGATCGGCCAGCAGCTCCCTGACGCTCTCGTAAGGCGCCGCTTTGCCGACAGGCCGGCGCGTGATCTCGACTTCGAGCTTTTCGGCCGTCGCGGTGAGGCGGGCATAGATGCCTGAGACGGCCAGGCGATAGGGCTCGCCGCTCCGATGCGGCGAGGTGTCCGGGGAGCGCTCCGCCAGGGTGCGCAGCTCCTCGGAGACGTCGGCGAGATGGGCTGCGATCGACAGCTCCGCGCCGAGCACGTGCAGCTCGTTCAGATAGAACTGCATCACCCGGCTCGACTGCAGCCGCAGCGTGCCGCGCATCACGTCGGCGGTGACGAAGGGATTGCCGTCGCGGTCGCCGCCGATCCAGCTGCCCATGCGCAGGAACGAGGCAAGGTCGCCGGCCGCCTGCTCGCCGCTCTCCTCCAGCCGATCCTCCAGCGCGTTGATGAGCCGCGGCACCTCGCGCAGGAAGGTGTAGTCGTAGAACGACAGGCCGTTGGCGACCTCATCCAGCACGGTGAGCTTGGTCCGGCGCAAGAGGTTGGTCTGCCACAGCGTCAGCACCTCGCGGCGGAGCTGCTCGTCGCTGGCAGCCGCCTCCTCCGCGGTCAGTGCAACCCGCTCGCGGCGATCGAGCAGGGCTGCGATCTCCATCTCGCGGTCCATGGTGCTCTTGCGGCGGACCTCGGTCGGATGCGCGGTCAACACCGGGCTGACCAGCGCGGTCTTGAAGAAGTTGCGGAGCTGGTCGGGACCAATGCCCGCCGCCTTGGCGTGCGCCAGTGTCTCCGCCAGCACGCCGGAGCCGCCATTCTTGGCCGCCGCGCGCGCGCGCATCTGACGGATGTTGTTCTGGTCCTCGGCGATGTTGGCAAGGTGCGAGAAATAGCTGAAGGCGCGGACGATCCGCACCGTCTCGGAGGTCGACATGCTGTCGAGGATCTGCTCGAGCTCGCGGCGGGCGAGCCGGTCCTCGTCGCGGTGAAACCTGATCGAGGTCTGCCTGATGCGCTCGACCAGGTCGAACACGTCGGCGCCCTCCTGGTCGCGCACGGTGTCGCCCAGAATGCGCCCGAGCAGGCGGATATCGTCCCGCAGCCGGGCATCGGCCTCCATCGCCTGGACATCCTCAGGGCGGTTGGGGCGCTGCTCAGTGCTGTCGGATGGTACGGTCTGGAGGGACATGGCTCGCTCCCCTGCTCGCGCCCTTGGCGGCCCGGTCCGGCGGAGTGTGCGATACTTTTCTACCGCAGTGCAAGATGAAGTTGGGGCGACGCACCGTGGATCGGAGTGCGACGACCTCGTGTCCCGGACAAGCAGCAACGCCTTCTAGCGTTGCTGCGCCGAGCGGGGACCCAGGAGCCTCAGAGCACATCGCCGCAATGGGCCCCGGCTCTGCAGCGCACCACGCCGCGAAGGCGCGGCGCACTGCGCTGCGTCCGGGGCACGAGAAAATAGCTAGTCGTATAATAAGCATGCCTTCGCGGTCTCGCGGCGCAGGCGCCCGAAGTTTTGCTTTCCGTTTCGCCCTCATCGAGAAGCAAGGGCGCAGGGAAGGCCGGGCGCCAGCCGGCACCCAAGGTCCGCACGCGACAAGACGCACGCGGGGTGACCACAGGTGATGCCGGAACATCCCGGCCTTCCCTGCGCAATGGTTTTACGGCTTATGGCGCGCTCTCCCCGGGGAGCGATGCACTATTGCCCCCGTCGCCTTGCGGATCACTGATGCGCGCACCCGGTCGGGCCGCTTCACCACCGCAAGCCTTGACGCACAGACCCCGGGCGTCAGGACCACACGCTTTTGCCGTCCGCGGACGTCTCTCCCGGACTGTCGGAAGCTCGCGCGTGCTCGCCCCCAATGCCGAAAAGCAACGTTGTGACCACACCGTGTCGTGCCGCGGATCGCGATGGCTCACGGGTTTGCCCGCCCTGCCATCCCGTCACGCGCCGGCGCTGCCGCGTCCATCGCATCCTGGCCTACGTATCGTGACGATCGCGAAACGTCCCTTTGACGAGCCGGGATGTGCTGCGGTTTACCCGAAACAGCGAATTCGGTCAATCAGAATATTTGAACTCCCGCCACTTGACCTGCATTGGCGTGTTTTGCCCGTCGGGCAACGCGAGCATGGTGTGCGCCGCATCGCCTGGCCGCGTCCCGCCGCAGCCAAAGGCGCCCCCGGCGTCTGGTTTGC
Organism: Bradyrhizobium yuanmingense; assembly: GCF_900094575.1. Lineage (GTDB taxonomy): Bacteria > Pseudomonadota > Alphaproteobacteria > Rhizobiales > Xanthobacteraceae > Bradyrhizobium > Bradyrhizobium yuanmingense. The sequence goes on from NZ_FMAE01000001.1 coordinate 307,365, forward strand.
CACCGACAGCCAGCGCAACAAACGAATGAGGTTCGTGGCCAAGAGCTGACGTCTCGACCATGTCCAATTCCAGCGCTTGCTACGGCCAGAAAGCAAGATGACAACTTGCGGCGATGGTGGCAGAATGATGACAGACGTGGTTTGAAGATTTGGCGACCAAGAACAACGAAGAGAATAGTTCGCCGCGGTCACGTTGTCCAAGGGAGGAGATGGCTCATGAAACGCATGTTTCTGGGACTGGTCGCCGTTGCCCTGATCGCTTCGGCGTTTGTCTTATCCACCACAACAGTCATGGCGCAGACGAAGGTGTTGAAGATGCAGGCCACATGGCCGGCGTCGCTCACGCTCTATGACAACTTCACCTATTTCGTCGATCGAGTGAACAAGCTGTCAGCCGGCGCGCTGAAGATCGAGGCGATGCCCGCCGGCCAGGTCGTGCCGGCGTTCGAGGTGCTGGACGCAACCAACAAGAAGGTGCTCGACGGAGCGCATGCGTGGGCCGGCTACTGGACCGGCAAGAACAAGACCGCGATCCTGTTCACCGGCGGTCCCGGCGGCACCTTCGGCATGGACTTCATGGACGTGATGGGTTGGCTCTATCACGGCGGCGGCCTCGAGCTTTACAACGAGTTTTATCAGAAGGAGCTCAAGCTCAACCTCGTCGTGTTTCCAATCCTGCCTGCAGGGCCGCAGGCGTTCGGCTGGTTCAAGAAGCCGATCCAGACGGTCGAGGACATGAAGGGCATGAAATGCCGCCAGACCGGCATGTCCGGCGAAGTGTGGCAGGCGCTCGGCTTCACGGTGGTCAACATGCCGGGCGGAGAAATCATTCCCTCCGCGCAACGCGGCGTGATCGATTGCGCCGAATGGGTCGGCGGCATCGAGGACATGCAGCTCGGCTTCCACAACGTCTGGAAGTATCACTATTCACCCGGCTTGCATGAGAACGTGACGGTCGGCGAGCTCGTCATCAACGGCGATGTGTGGAAGGAGCTCAGCCCGCAACATCAGGAGATCATCAAGTCGGCGGCCAACGAGACATTCCTCGTCTGGTGGACCAAGTGGCAGCGCCAGAACGCCGATGCGCTGATTGAGATGCAGCAGAAGCACGGCGTACAGATCCTCCGCACGCCGACGGAGATCCTGCTGGCCTTCATCAAGAAGTGGGACGAGATCGCGGCCGCCGAGGGCGCCAGGAACCCGTTCTTCAAGAAAGTGCACGACTCGCAGAAGGCGTATGCCAGCGCTGTGGTCCCGTACAAGAGGTCTTACTTCCCGCCATACTCCTTCATGGCGAACTACTACTTCCCAACCGAGAAATAGGACTTCCTCCGAGGGCGGCCGATTTGACCGCCCTCAATTCGCACGCAGGCGGCCTGCTTTGCGCCGCACGAATGATCGGCGAAAGGGGCGAGGCATGGCTGAGATAACAGGCGGGCAGCCACCGGCGCTTCTGGCTATCATCAGGATGATCGACGGCTTCACGGACCGGACCGGCACGATCATCTCGTGGCTCTCGGTGCCGCTGGTTCTCGCCGTCGCCTATGAGGTTGGGGCGCGTTACCTGTTCAACGCGCCGACCATATGGGCCTACGACGCAACCTACATGCTGTACGGCTCGCTCTTCATGCTTGGCGCCGCTTACGCGCTGCACAAGGGTGCTCATATCCGTACCGACTTCTTCTGGGAGAAGTTCTCGATCCGTAGGAAGGGCTGGATCGATACGATCTCCTATGTCGTCTTCTTCTTCCCGAGCCTGATCATGCTGTTCCTGATCAGCTGGAACGAATTTCACTACGCCTGGCTGATCAACGAGACTTCGGACCAGACTCCCTGGCGGCCCGTGCTGTGGCCGTTCAAATTCGTCGTGCCGCTCGCCTGCCTCCTGCTGCTGGTCCAGGGCGTGTCCGAGTTGATCAAGAGCATCTACATGGCGCGCACCGGCGTCGAGCTGGAGCATAAGGAGAAAGTCGAGATATGACCGCAGAAGCGCTCATCGGCCTCATCATGCTGCTGGTGCTGCTGGGCGCGATCTTCATCGGTGTGCCGATCTCGTTCACGTTGCTGTTTCTCGCCTTCTCGTTCGGCTACTGGGGCATGGGCGGGACGGTCTTCGAGCTTGGTTACTTCCAGACCATCGGCATGATGAAGGAAGAACTTCTCGCCGCCGTACCGCTGTTCATCTTCATGGGCTTCATCACCGAGCAGGCGGGACTCATGGAGCGCCTTTTTACGGCGTTCCGCATGCTGCTTGCGCCGGTGCGCGGCGCACTCTTCCTCGTCGTCATCCTGACCTCGACCGTGTTCGCGATGGCGACAGGCATCGTCGGCGCAGCCGTCACCGTTCTTGGCATCATGGCATCGCCAATCATGACGAAGGCGGGCTATGATGCCAAGCTTTCAGCGGGCACCATCACGGCGGGCGGCACGCTCGGTATTCTCATTCCCCCGTCGGTCATGCTGATCGTGATGGGGCCGGTGCTCGGGGTTTCGGTCGCCGATCTCTATGCTGCAGCCTTCGGACCGGGCTTTCTGCTGGCCGGCGTCTACATCATCTATCTGATGGGCCGCTCCTTCATCAATCCCAAGCTCGGGCCGCCAGTGCCAAAGGATGAGCGGATCTACTCCGCTGGATACATTGCACGCGAGGTGGCCGTCGGAACGCTGCCGCTGCTCGGGCTCATCACGGCGACGCTCGGCTCGATCATCGGGGGGCTTGCGACGCCGACGGAGGCCGCCGGCATCGGCAGCGTCGGCGCGCTGATCCTGGCCATCGCATATCGCAGGTTCTCGCTCAGCGGACTGCAACGGGCGCTGATCTCGACGATGGCGACGTCGAGCATGGTCCTCCTGCTGGCGGTCACGTCGAACATTTTCGGTGCGGTGTTCGCCCGCCTTGGCTCAGCGAACTGGATCACCGAGACGATGCTCGGCCTGCAGTTGCCGCCGAGCCTCATGCTGATTGTCGTGCTCCTTCTCATTTTCCTGCTGGGGTGGCCGTTTGAGTGGCCGGCCATCATCCTGGTGTTTCTGCCGATCTTCTATCCTGTCGTGAAAGGCATGGGCATCGACCTCATATGGTTCGGAGCGTTGGTTGCGGTGGTGCTGCAGACCGCCTTCCTGTCGCCGCCCGTCGCCATGTCAGCGTACTATCTCAAGCAGGTGGTCAAGGGCTGGAGTCTCGGAACGATCTACGCTGGCATGTTCCAGTTCATGGTGCTGCAGGTGATCTGCGTTGGCCTGATGATTGCCTTCCCCGGCATTGCGACCTGGTTCCCGCACACGCTGCATGAAGCATCTCGCAGCCAGGTGATCCCGGAGGAGTACAGAAAAATCCTGGAACAGCAGAAACAAGCACCGTCCCTGGAAGACGAGGACTGGTTGACACCAAAAAAGAAGTAGCCCGCGCGATTGAGTCCGCGACGGCGCCACACGGCTCCGCTCTGCCGCCGAACGCCGACGTTGAGGCCACGTCCTAAGCCGGCACGATCACCTTGCCGATCGGCCAGAGCGCGATGCCGGCGAGCTTCAGATGGGCCCAGGCGAACGGGATGCCGATGATGGTGACGGCGAGGACGAGCGCGGTCAGGAGGTGACCGAGTGCGAGCCACCAGCCGGCGAGCACGAACCAGATGATATTGCCGATCACCCCGAGCGGGCCGGTGCCGATATCCTCGACGCCGGTGACATCGTAGCGGTTGACCGCCCGGGAGCCGAACGGCAGCAGCGTGTAGACGGCGATGTTGAACGCCGCCCGCGCCCAGGGCAGGCCGATGATGGTGATCGCCATGACAACGGCCGCGATCAGCCAGCCGAACGCCATCCAGGCGCCGCCGATGAGGATCCAGAGGATGTTGAGCAGGATGGAAACGGGGGCCATGGGACGATCCGGAGGTGGATGATCCCATCCATATAGGCTCGGAATTTGTCCGTGCTAGGACGCTTCCAGCGCGCGGGGCGTAGCCCGGATGGAGCGAAGCGTAATCCGGGATGATCTTTCCACGGCGAGAGATCCCGGATTACGCTTCGCTCCATCCGGGCTACGAAGTAGCTAGATCTTCCGGCCCGCCTGCTCCCAATAGGGATCGCGCAGGCGTCGTTTGAAGATTTTTCCGGAATCTTCGCGCGGCAGGCCGGTGCGGATCTCGATGTGCTTGGGCACCTTGTAGTCCGCCAGATGCGCCTTCAGCGCGGCGCGGACATCGGAAGCAGCGAGCGTGACCCCGGGTTGCGGCTCCACCACCGCCATCAGCGCCTCGCCGAACTCGGCGTCGGGGATGCCGAACACGGCGCAATCATGCACGCCGGGCACCGCATGCAGCACGGATTCGATCTCGGCCGGGTAGATGTTGACGCCGCCTGATATCACCATGTCGCGCTTGCGGTCGCAGATGAAGACGTAGCCGTCTTCATCGATATAGCCGACGTCGCCGGAGGTGATGAAGCCGTCGCGGTCGATCTCGGCGCGCTTCTCCGGCTTGTTGTGATAGGTGAAATCGGCCATCTCGGCCATGCGCGAATAGATCTCGCCGATCTCGCCGACCCCGAGCACGCTTCCATCCTCGCCGATGAAGCGCAGCTCGGCGCCGGGCGAGATCCTGCCGACGGTGCCGGGCTTCTTCAGCGCGTCCTCCGACGTCGCGAAGGTCACGGCGCTGGATTCGGTCGAGCCGTAGAACTCGTAGATCACCGGCCCCCACCATTCGATCATGGCGCGCTTGACGTCGGCCGGGCACGGCGCGGCGGCGTGGATGACGTGGCGGAGCGAGGAGACGTCGTACGTCCTGCGCACCTCCTCGGGCAGCTTCATCAGGCGGATGAACATGGTCGGCACCATGAAGATGGTGTCGATCTTGTAGTGCTCGATCGCCTGCAGGAATTCCTCCGCCTCGAAGCGCGGCATCAGCACCAGCACCCCGCCGAGCTTGCCGGCGCGGATGCCGAACGAGTTCGGCGCGGAATGATAGAGCGGCCCCGGCAGCAATGCGCGGGCGCCGGGCTTGAGCCCATAGATCATCGCACGCATGCGCTCACCGGCAGCCTGCTGCTCCGGCGTCGGCGCGTTGCGGCGGACGCCCTTGGGATGGCCTGTCGTGCCCGACGTGTAGATCATGTTCATGGGCTGCGGCACGATCGGGCCGTCATAGGGCGGGTGTTGCGCGAGCCAGGCTTCGAAATCGATCGCGAAGTCCGGCGTCTTCAGATGATCGGGATCGATCTTGTAGTTGGAGCGGATTTCCGGCGGCGTCGGCACGCTGAGCACGGTGACTCCCTCAGGAATCGCATCGCGCAAACCGTGCAGCATGTCGGCATGAGCGATCAGCACGGCGGCGCCGGAATCCTTCAGGATGTAGGTGATCTCCTCCGGTTTGAAGTGCCAGTTGATCGGCACGCCATAGGCGCCCAGCCGCATCGCGGCGTAGGCGGCTTCCAGGAAGGCGATGTCGTTGCGCATCAGCATGCAGACGCAATCGCCCTGGCGGACGCCGATCTTGGCGAGGCCGGAGGCGATGCGGTCGGCGCGCTCAGTGACCTCGGCGTGAGAGCGGCGGCGCTCGCCGGAGACGATGCCGAGGAAGGGGGGCGTTTGGTTCATTGTTGTTTTTCTTTGTTGTTGTTTGTGCCGTCATTCCGGGTCGATGCGCAGCATCGAACCCGGAATCCATTTCACAGCGAACGATGCGGCTCGATGGATTCCGGGCCTGCGCCTACGGCGCATCCCGGAATGACCCAAAGCTAATCCGCAAAATTCGGCGCGCGCTTCTCCAGGTTGGCGCGCACGGCCTCGGTCTGGTTGGGGCTGCCAATCAGCTTCTGCTGCTCGACGGATTCGGCGAGCAGCGCCGGGCCCGGATCGACCGAGAGATTGTTCAGCATCCGCTTCGCCGCGCGGATCGCATCGGGGCTTTTTCCTGCGATCTCGCGCGCGACATCAAGCGCCGCAGCGCGCGGATCGTCGCAGATGCGCGTGGCGAGGCCGTAGGTCATCGCCTCTTGCGCCGAGAAGATGCGCCCGGTGTAGGTGAGATCGCGCAGGATGTCGTCGCGTACCAGCGAGGCCAGGATCGGCGTGCCCGCCATGTCGGGCACGAGGCCCCATTTGATCTCCATGATCGACATGCGCGCATCCGAGCTGAGAAAGCGCATGTCGGCGCCGAGCGAGAGCTGGAAGCCGCCACCGAAGGCGACGCCGTGCACGGCCGCGATCACGGGCATCGGTAGCTGGCGCCAGCCCCACACCGCCTGTTGCGCGAAGTTGGCCTTGCCGTATGTGCGCACCGTGAGATCGCGATTTTCGCCACCCGGAATTCCGTTGCCACCCTTCTCCTTCATGGCGGCAAAACGCCCCATGTCCAGCCCGGCGCAGAAGGCGCGGCCTTCGCCCGAGAGCACGACGGCGCGCACGCCCTTCGCCTTCGACAGCCGGTCGGTTGCGGCGACGAGGGCCTCGAACATGGGCTGATCCAGCGCGTTCATCTTGTCGGCGCGCACCAGGCGCACATCGGCGACGCCTTCCGAGATCGAGATCGAGACGCGATCTTCCATGGACGAATTCTCCCCTAGTTCCTGCCTGTTCTTGTTCAGTGCCGCTTTACAGGACGCCGGCGGCCGGATTTAGTCAATCGACCAATTAACTGACAATCCCTACGGGGGAAACAGCCATGTTCAAGGAAAATCTTCTGGCCGGCCGGCGCATTCTCGTGACCGGCGGCGGCACCGGTCTCGGCAAATCGATGGCGGCGCGCTTTCTCCAGCTCGGCGCCGAGGTGCACATTTGCGGTCGGCGCAAGATCGTGTGCGACGAGACCGCAACCGAGCTGATGGATCTCTATGGCGGCCGCGTCACCAGCCACGGCGTCGACATCCGCAACGCGCTTGCGGTCGAGGAGATGATCGAGAGCATCTTCCGCGATGGCCCCCTCACCGACCTCATCAACAACGCCGCGGGCAATTTCATCTCTCGGACCGAGGAGCTCTCGCCGCGCGGCTTCGATGCGGTCGCCAACATCGTCATGCACGGCACTTTCTACGTGACACATGCGGTCGGCAAGCGCTGGATCGCCTTGAAGCAGCCCGGCAACGTCGTCTCGATCACCACGACCTGGGTGCGCAACGGCTCGCCTTACGTGGTGCCCTCGGCGATGAGCAAGTCGGCGATCCACGCCATGACGATGTCGCTTGCCACCGAATGGGGACGACACGGCATCCGCCTCAACACCATCGCCCCGGGCGAAATCCCGACCGAGGGCATGAGCAAGCGCATCAAGCCCGGTGACGAAGCCGGCGCGCGCACCAGGGCGATGAACCCGATGGGCCGGGTCGGCACCATGGAGGAACTGCAGAACGTCGCGGTGTTCCTGATCTCCGGCGGCTGCGACTGGATCAACGGCGAGACCATCGCCATGGACGGCGCCCAGGCGCTCGCCATGGGCGGCAACTTCTACCAGCTCCGCGACTGGAGCGACGACGACTGGAAGACCGCGCGCGAGAGCATCATGGCTCAGAACGAGAAGGACCGCGCGAAGCGGGGGTGACGGCGCATTGCAAATGCGCGGACGTGTAAGGGGCTGACGTTTTCACCACGCCCCCAGTTGTCGTCCCCGCCTAGTGCGCAAAGCGCAAGGGGGCGGGGACCCATAACTACAGGGAGCAGTCGTGGCGCGAGACAGGTAACTGCGTGTCTTCGCCAAACAACTTCCTGTGGCTATGGGTCCGGATCTGCGCGCGCTTGAGGCGCGCGCTTGTCCGGGACGACAGCGGAGCCCATCTTGTCTTCACCGGCGGATGACGCCACACTCCCGGGCATAAAAACAAACGCCTGCGGGAGAAACATGTCCACACAGAAACTGGCGAACCTCGCCGACATGGTGCGCGAGCGTGCAAAGAGCCGCGGCAGCGCCATCGCCTATGAATTCGAGGGCCGCACCACGAGCTTCGCCGACTTCGACATCAAGACCAACAAGGTCGCGAACGCGCTCCTCGCAATGGGCGTGAAGAAGGGCGACCGCATCGCCTATCTCGGCAAAAACAGCGACATCTATTTCGAGCTCCTGATGGGGGCGATGAAGACAGGCGTCGTGATGGCGCCGGTGAACTGGCGGCTGGCAGGGCCCGAGGTCGCCTTCATCGTCTCAGATTGCAAGGCGCCGGTGCTGTTCGCCGGGCCGGAGTTCATCACTCAAGTGCGCCAGATCAGGGAGCAGATACCAAGCGTGCGCACCGTCATCACCACCGAGGGCGGCGCGCCGGAATGGCCGGATTTTACGGCATGGCGCGATGCGCAGAGCGGCGATGATCCGAAGGTGCCGATCGACACCACGGACATCGCGATCCAGCTCTACACGTCGGGCACGACGGGCAAGCCGAAGGGCGCGATGTTGTCGCATGCCAACTTCCTCAACCTGGTGCAACCCGGCAATGCCGAGGACAAGCCGGAGTGGAACCGGTGGTCGACCGACGATGTCTCGCTGGTGGCGATGCCGATCTTTCACATCGGCGGTTCGGGGTGGGGCGTCATGGGGCTCTATCACGGCGCCCGCGGCGTGATCGCGCGCGAGTTCGACCCGACCGAGGTTTTGGATTTCTTCGAGCAGTCGGGCATCACAAAACTGTTCATGGTGCCGGCGGCGATGCAGTTCGTGGTGCGGCAGCCACGCGCCAGGACGGTCGACTTCTCGCGGCTGAAATACATGCTGTACGGCGCCTCGCCGATTCCCGCAGCGCTGCTGAAGGAATGCATCGAGGTCTTCAAATGCGGCTTCGTGCAGCTCTACGGCATGACCGAGACCACCGGCACCATCGTCGCGCTGCCGCCGGAGGATCACGTCGAGGGGCTGGAGCGGATGCGCTCGGCCGGCAAGGCGCTGCCGGGCGTCGAGATCGCGATCCTGGATCCGGACGGCAAGCCGCTGCCGCCGCGGCAGGTCGGCGAAATCGCAACGCGCTCGGGCTCCAACATGGCCGGCTACTGGAACCTGCCGGAGGCGACCGCATCCACGCTGCGCAGCGACGGCTGGCTGCGCACCGGCGATGCCGGCTACATGGACGAGGACGGCTATCTCTACATCCATGACCGCATCAAGGACATGATCATCTCCGGCGGCGAGAACATCTATCCGGCCGAGGTCGAGAGCGCTCTGTGCGACCACCCCGATGTCGCCGAAGCCGCCGTGATCGGCGTGCCTGACGACAAATGGGGCGAAGCCGTGAAGGCGATCGTGGTGATGAAGCCGGGCAAGCAGGCGACTGCCACCGAGATCATCAACTTCACCCGGACGCGCATCGCCGGCTACAAGACGCCGAAGAGCGTGGAATTCCTGCCTGCGCTGCCGAGGAATCCGTCAGGCAAGATCCTGCGGCGGCAGCTGCGCGAGCCGTATTGGGCGGGGAAGGATCGGCGGGTGAATTGATCCGCGGTGCCGTAGGGTGGGTTAGCCGTAGGCGTAACCCACCTCTTTGCAATCCACGCGGATTGCGCTGGTGGGTTACGCCCTGCGATCGCGCTTCGCGCAATCGCAGCGCTAACCCACCCTACGATAGCAGTGCGAGCCTCTAATGCTTCCCCGGCCCCATATAGCCGAATAAGAACCCCGCCACTTTCCGCATCTGGATCTCCTCGCTGCCTTCGGTGATCCGATAACGGCGATGGTGGCGATAGATGTGCTCGAACGGCTTGTGGCGTGAATAGCCCATGCCGCCATGGACCTGCATAGCGCGGTCGGCGGATTCGCAGCAGAGGCGGTTTGCCCAGTAGTTGCACATCGAGACCCGGTCGGACAGGGTGCGCTCGATTTGCTCCTCGTCGAGCTGGTCCATTTCCCAGGCGGTCTTACGGATCAGGAGGCGCAGCATCTCCGCTTGCGTGGCGAGCTCGACCAGCGGGAACTGGATCGCCTGGTTCTCGGCCAGCGCCTTGCCGAACGGTTTGCGCTCACGCGCGTATTTCACACTCTCGTTGATGCAGTAGACCGCGGCGCCGAGCGAGCTTGCCGCTTGCCGGATACGGTTCTGGTGGACGAAGCATTGCGCCAGCGACAGTCCGCGGCCGACCTCGCCGAACAGCGCATCCTCCGGCACGAAGACGTCGGTGAAGCTGACACGCGGATGGTCGGTCGGCATGTTGAAGGTCCACATGTACTCCTCGACCCTGACGCCGGGACTCTTGGCCGGCACTAGGAAGCAGGTGATGCCGCGGGCGTCGCCATCGTTGCCGCTGGTGCGCGCGAACAGCGCGCAGTGCGTGGCGACATGCATGCCTGTCGTCCACATCTTCTCGCCGTTGATGATCCAGCCCTTGACGTTGTCGCGCGTGGCTGCCACCGCGCGCGTCTCCATGTGGGTGGCATCCGATCCGTGATGCGGCTCGGTCAGGCCAAAGGTGATGCGGTACTTGCCCCTGATCGAGCCGTCGATCATCGCCTTCTGGTCGTCGCGGCCGTAGCGGTCGAGCATGGTGACGACGGGGAAGTTGCCGACGATCGAATGCTCGTTCTGGAGGTCGTTGTGCAGGCCGAGACCCTTTGCGGCAAAATGCTCACGGATCACGGCCATCCAGAGGTTGGAGCCGTCCTTGCCGCCATATTGCTTCGGCACAGGAAAGCGCAAATGCCCGGCGGCATCCGCGAGGTCCTTGGCCTTGCGCAACAGCGCCTCCCATTCGTGGCGCGGGAGGCCGCCATTCTCGAAATCGGTCCGCGCCCATTCGCGGCGATGGTCGAAGAAGCGGATGTTGTCGTCGGCCCGTTCCAGCGGCTTGATCTCGCGTTCGATGAAACGGTCGAGCTCTCCGAGATAGGCGACGAGATCGGCAGGCAATGAGAAATCCACAGGTTCTCTCCCGGATTGATTTTATCGTTTTGCGTTAAGGCGCTGGGCGCATTCTTGCTTGGTGCGATTAAGGTGAGAAGAGCGCGTGCAAGTCAAGCAAGCCGAGATGTGAGGAGCGCAAGGCGCGCCCGCGCAATTCGATGGTGCTCTGGCGCACCCGCACGGTAGTATGGGGCCAATATTCCTTCGAAAGAAAATCCGGGAGCGCGCGATGGAGCTGAAATTCTCAAAGGTGGAACGCAAGGGGCCGATCACGATCGTGACGCTGTCGCGGCCCGAGGTCTACAACGCGCTGCACACCGATGCGCATTTCGAGCTTCAGAAGGTGTTTGACGATTTCTCCGGAGATCCCGAGCAGTGGATCGCAATCGTCACCGGCGCCGGCGACAAGGCGTTCTGCGCCGGCAACGATTTGAAGTGGCAGGCGGCGGGCGGAAAGCGCGGCTGGGACAAGGGCGGCTTTGCCGGCCTGACCTCGCGCTTCGACTGCGACAAGCCGATCATCGCCGCGGTGAACGGCGTCGCGATGGGCGGCGGCTTCGAGATTGCGCTCGCCTGCGACCTCATCATCGCCGCGGAGAACGCGACCTTTGCCCTGCCCGAGCCGCGCGTCGGCCTTGCCGCGCTCGCCGGCGGTCTGCACCGGCTGCCGCGGCAGATCGGGCTGAAGCGCGCCATGGGCATGATCCTCACCGCGCGCCATGTCAGCGCCAAGGAAGGTCTCGAGCTCGGTTTCGTCAACGAGGTGGTGCCGCAGGGCGAGGCGCTCGCGGCCGCGCTGCGCTGGGCCGAGATGATCGCCAAGAATTCGCCGATGTCGATCCGGGCCTCGAAGCAGGCGATTCAGAAGGGGCTTGGCGTGTCGCTGGAGCAGGCGATCGCGGAGCAACGCGATTATCCGGCCGTGCAGGCGATGGTCGCCTCGCAGGATTACATCGAGGGCCCGAAGGCATTTTCCGAGAAGCGGCCGCCGAAATGGGTGGGGAAGTAGGAAACGGGTCTCCCCACTCGTCATTCCGGAGCGCGCCGACAGGCGCGAGCCCGGAATCCATTGAGCGACAGAACGTGCGGATGAATGGATTCCAGGTTCGTCGCTTCGCGACGCCCCGGAATGACGGCGGAGAGAGGAGCGCCCCCTCTCTCAACACTGTCATTGCGAGCGTAGCGAAGCAATCCAGGCTGCCCAGCAGAGACAGTCTGGATTGCTTCGTCGCAAGGGCTCCTCGCAATGACGGGGAGAGAGCTATCCGCCCCGCCCCAGCTCGCGCTTGTAGGACGCGTAGTTCGGCTGATCCACCGCGAGCTTGTCCATCGTGGTCGCCCAGAGATGCTCGGCGAGACCGGGGGTCGCGAGATCGACTTCTCCCCTGGCGATGCGCTCGGCGAGCACGCGGTTGAGTTCGGCGATTGAGCCATCCAGGCCGAGCAGCGCGCGCAGGCGCTCCACCTCCTTCGCATCGCTTCCCTCCTCCCGCGTCAGCTGCCGCGTGACGAGGTCGAGGATGTTGATGGCGACGCGCAGCTTGAAGGCTTGGTGGCCGGAGATCAGCGGCGTGATGTCGCTGCGGAGGAAATCGGCGACTGCCTTGGTCAGCTCGATCGGGGTCGGCTCGTCCTGCATGTGTCAGCTCCCGCGCGGCGCCAGAAGCCGCAACAGATCGATCTCGGTCTCGCTGGCGCGGCGGCCGATCATGGCGCGCTCCATGGAATGGTCGGGCCCCTCGCGAAAGCGCTGCATCATGCCGCCGCACATGATGCCCCAGCGCAGCGTGCCCATCACTTCCCAGAACTTGACGCGCTCAGGGTCGACCTTGCGGCCCGAAGCCTCGTAACCGGCGAACAATTCCTCGCGCGAGCCAAAGCCGCCGACGGGCTTGTCGATCTCGCCGAAGCGCCAGGAGTTCACGCAGACCCAGCCGAGGTCCTCCATGGGATCGCCGAGATGGGCGAGTTCCCAGTCGAGCACGGCGCGAACGCCATCCGCGCCGATGATGAGATTGCCGTTGCGGAAATCGCCGTGCACCAGCGTGGTCTCGACTGAGGGACCCGGATCGTGATCGCGGAGCCAACGCAGCGCCAGCTCGAACACGGGCTTGGGCCAGTTCAGGCTGCGATAGTCGCGCTCGAACTCGGCGATCTCCTGGGTCGCGCCCCTGCTGCGCAACGCAGGCAATTTGTCCTGCGGCAGCCGATGCAGACCTGCGAGAATGCCGCCAATCTGCCGCGCCAGACGCGGCCGCGCCGCCGCATACTCTTGATCGCGAAGAATCTTGCGCGCGATGGTCTCGCCCTCGACGCGCTGCATGATGAAGCCGGTGCCGAGATCGTCCTCCGGCACCAGCACATGCAGGACGCGGGGCGACGGCACGCCGGCCTCATAGGCGAGCTGCATCAACTGCGCTTCCGCGGCAAGACCGGCCGCGCGGGTCGGCGCGGCGCCATAGCCCTTTGGTGAGCGCCGCAGGATCGCGCCGATCGGCCCGTCGGGATGGGAGATGTCGAAGCGCCAGGTTTCCTGGCTGGCGCCGCCGGAGAGCTTTGCCGCACAGGTCGCGCCGGTCGCCCCTTTGCACCAGCGCTGGACGCTGCGTGAAAGCGCCGCCTCGATCATTTGCCCTTGAACTGCGCGGGCCGCTTCTCGAGGAAGGCGCCGACGCCCTCGCGGAAATCCTCGGTGTCGCCGGCGCGGAGCTGGCACTGGAATTCCAGATTGAGCTGATCCTCGAAAGAATTTTCCGGGCTGTCCCAATAGAGCTTGCGGATCAGCGACAGCGCCACGGTCGGCCCGCTGGCGAGATCGCGCGCCAGCTTCATCGCTTCCTCCATCAAGACGCCGTCATCATAGACGCGGTTGACAAGGCCCCATTCTAGCGCCTTCTCGGCCGGCAGGCGCTCGCCCATCAACGACAATTCGATCGAGCGCGCGCGGCCGACGAGGCGCGGCAACAGCCAGGTCGAGCCGCAATCCGGCACGAGCCCGATGCGACGGAAGGCTTGGAGGAAGTAAGAGGACCGCGCGCACAAGATCATGTCGCCGAGCAGCGCGAAGCTCATGCCTGCGCCGGCGGCCGGGCCATTGACCGCGGTGACGATCGGGCAATGCAGATTGCGGATGCGGCGCAGGAAGGGGTGGAAGCCGGTCTCCAGCGTCAGGCCGGCCTTGGTCTTCTTCGACTGGTTGTTGCGGCCCTGCAGATTGGCACCCGTGCAGAACGCCCGCCCCGCTCCGGTCAGCACCACGCAGCGTACCTCGTCCTTTTTCTCCTCGATCGCATCGAGCGCCTCGGAGAGGCCGCCCAGCATGTCCACGGAGACCGCGTTCATCACCTCTTGATGGTCGAGCTTGAGGATCGCTACCGCGCCATCGAAGTCGAGCGTGACGTGTTTGAACTGCATGATGTCCTCGTCAGTTGCGGCCCGCGCCAGTTTCGCATGCCGGAATTCGTTTTGCCGGGGCGCATATTTGATTTTTGGCGCGGTCTTGTCCATGGTGATCGGAGCATAGCAAGCAATCTTGTGCGCAGCGGCTGAGAGGCCGCAGACCCAAGAAACAGGAAACGCGCCATGAACCTCTTCGACCTCTCCGGCCGCGTCGCCGTGATCACCGGTGGCAATGGCGGCATCGGGCTCGGCATCGCACAGGCGCTCGCGGGCCAGGGCTGCAACGTCTCGATCTGGGGCCGCAACGCTGACAAGAACAAGGCCGCCGCTGCGAGCATGGCCGGCGCTCCCGGCAAGGTCGAGAGCCGCGTCTGCGACGTCACCGATCCGGCCTCGGTCAATGCCGCGATGAAGGCGACGCTCGATTCCTTCGGCCGGGTCGACGGCTGCTTCGCCAATGCCGGCATCGGCGGCGGCGGCCGGCGCGCCTTCATCGAGCGCACCGAGGAGGAATGGCGCACGATGTTCGCGACCAATTTGGACGGCGTGTTCCACGCCTTTCAGGCCGCCGCGAAGCACATGACCGAGCGCGCCAATGCCGGCGATCCCTTCGGCCGGCTGGTTGCGACCTCGAGCCTCGCCTCGATCTTCGGCACCGCGCGCAACGAGCATTATGCCGCGACCAAGGCCGCCATCAACGCGCTGGTGCGCGCGCTCGGCGTCGAGCTGGCACGTCACGGCGTCACCGCCAATGCGATCCTGCCGGGCTGGATCAAGAGCGACATGACCGCAGGGCTCATGGCGAACGACAAGTTCGTAGCCAACGTGATGCCGCGGATTCCGATGCGGCGCTTCGGCGAAGCCTCCGATTTCGGCGGCATCGCGGTGTATCTGATGAGCAAGGCGTCGTCGTATCACACCGCGGATACGTTCGTGATCGACGGCGGCTATACCGCGTTTTGATTCTCGTAGCCCGGATGGAGCGCAGCGAATCCGGGACGGCCAAAAGCAAGCAGACCCGGATTTCGCTCTGCTCCATCCGGGCTACAACACTGAGGGAACGGGCAAATGTTTTCACACGTCATGATCGGTACCAACGACCTGGACAAGGCCAAGGCGTTCTACGACCAACTGCTCGGCACGCTCGAGGTGCGGCCGGCCAGGGTCGACGGCCACCGCATCTTCTACATCACCAAGACCGGAGTGTTCTCGGTATCGAAGCCGATCAACGGCGAGCCGGCGACCTGCGCCAACGGCGGCACGATCGGCTTTGCCGCCAATTCGCCGGAACAGGTCGATGCGTGGCACGCGGCGGGCGTTGCAGCCGGCGCAAAATCGATCGAGGATCCGCCCGGCATTCGCCAGGGCCCGGGCGGCAAGCTCTATCTGGCCTACCTGCGCGATCTCGATGGCAACAAGATCTGCGCGATGCATCGGATGGCGAACTAGCCACATCCACTGCTGTCATTCCCCGCGAAGGCGGGGAATCCAGTACGCTGCAGCTACTCTGTTCAATCACTGCCGTCTCGGAGTACTGGATCGCCCGCCCCAGTGCGCAAGTGCGCACAAGGCGGGCGATGATGGCGGAGAGCGTGGCGCGAGCGTGCCCAGCGCGTCGCTCCCATTCAAACAACATTTCAAACGGCCTTGCGATATTCCATCGCATGGCATGGCCTCACGCGTGAAAATGCGCCCTCGCACTTTGCCGACGCTGCGACTATTCTTGCGCACAACACATTCTAGCGATCCCGGGAGGACCAATGACAAAACACACCTACATTCCCCGCACCACCAACTACACGCTCAATCCCGGCGACGAGCTCAACGACTTGCGGATGTCGGACCAGGTCCGGCCGCTTTACGATCACGTCAAGAAGTTCATCCGCGATACCGTCGAGCCGATGTCGATCGAGTTCGCCAAGGCCGGCGAAGGCAAGGAAGATCGCTGGAGTTTTACGCCGAAGCAGCTCGAGGTGCTGGAGAAGGCCAAGAACAAGGCCAAGCAGGAAGGCCTCTGGAACTTCTTCCTGCCCGATGACGAGACCGGCCAGGGCCTGAAAAATCTCGACTACGCCTATATCGCGGCAGAGCTCGGCAAGAGTCCGCTGGCCTCGGAGACCATGAACTGCTCGGCGCCCGACACCGGCAACATGGAAGTGCTGGAACGGGTCGGCACCAAGGAGCAGAAGGAGAAATGGCTGAAGCCGCTGCTCAACGGCGAGATCCGTTCGGCCTATGTCATGACCGAGCCGAACGTCGCCTCCTCCGACGCCAAGAACATCTCGACGACCGCAAAACTCGTGGGCGACGAATGGGTGATCAACGGCGAGAAGTACTACATCTCGGGTCTCGGCGATCCCCGTTGCAAGATCCTCATCGTGATGGTGAAGACCAATCCGGACGCGGCGCCGAGCAAGCAGCAGTCGCAGATCCTGGTGCCGCGCGACACGCCCGGCGTCGAGGTGCTCGGTCCCATGTACGTGTTCGGCCAGGACCACGCCCCGCGCGGCCACATGCACATGCGCTTCAACAATGTGCGCGTGCCGAAGGAGAACATCCTGCTCGGCGAAGGCCGTGGCTTCGAGATCTCGCAGCTCCGCCTCGGCCCCGGCCGCATCCATCACTGCATGCGCACCATCGGCAAGGCCGAGAAGGCGCTCGACCTGATGGTGCAGCGTGGCCTCACGCGTGAGGCCTTTGGCAAGAAGATCGCCCATCTCGGCGGCAACATGCAGATCATCGCGCAGGCGCGCTGCGAGATCGAGGCGATGCGGCTGATGGTGCTGAAAGCGGCGAAGGCAATGGACGTGCTCGGCAACAAGGAGGCTCGCGTCTGGGTCTCCATGGTCAAGGCCATGGTGCCCGAGCGCGCCTGCAAGATCATCGATCAGGCCATCCAGATGCACGGCGCCACCGGCATCTCGCACTGGACCCCGCTCGCCGAGATGTATCAGGACGTGCGGCACCTGCGCTTCGCCGACGGTCCGGACGAGGTGCACTGGATGGTGGTGGGCCGCCACGAGCTGAGCATGGCGTGAGCCGCTCTCTTGGCGCGCGTCGGCCTCTCCCCGCCCACGGGGAGAGGCGCAGAAAGAAACGGAGCCACCATGGACTACGCCGCCAGCGAGCTGACGCCACGCGAGCGCTACAAGGTGCTGACGTCCTTCATTCTGCCGCGGCCGATCGCGTGGGTGACCACGCTCGGGCCGACCGGCGTGGTCAACGCCGCCCCGTTCAGCTTCTTCAACGCCTTCTGCGAGGATCCGCCGCTCTGCATGTTCGCGGCCAACCGCAAGCCGAACGGCGAGGACAAGGACACGTTTCTCAACATCCAGCGCACCGGTGAATTCGTGGTCAATCTCACGGACGAGCCGCTGGCGCGGGCGATGCACGAGTCCAGCGGCGATTTTCCGCCTGAGATCAGCGAACCCGACTATCTCGGGCTAAAGCTCGCGCCCTCGGCGAAGATCGCCGTGCCCCGGCTGGCCGACACGCCCTGGGCCATGGAGTGCAAGCTCTGGAAGCTGATCGACGTCAACGACGATCGTCGCCTGATCATGGGCGAAGGCCTCCACTTCCACATCCGCGACGAGCTCTGGGACGACAAGGCGATGCGGGTGCACATGGACCGCTATCACCCAATCGGCCGCATGTTCGCCGACCGTTACTGCCGCACCGATGACCGCGTGGTGTTTCCGGCGGCGGAGGGCATGAAGAAATAGGCCGCAGCAACGGTGCGCTCCCTCGCCCCATGGGGCCGCGACGAGCTTGGCTCGCGCTGAGAGGGTTGGAGTGAGGGGCTTTCTCCACGCGCGAGACTGTCGAGGGACCTGTACCCCCTCACCCGAATTCGATCTGCGATCGAATTCGACTTCTCCCCACTTGCGGGGAGAGGTGATGAACCCGTTAGCTACGTCGCGGGCACGAGCTTGTCCTGGGTCTTGGTCTCGAAGTCGCTCGCGTCGTGGCGCTCGTGGAGCTGGCTGGCGGGATCGCCGGAGACCCGGTTGACCATGCGGCCGCGCTTCACGGCGGGGCGCTGCGCAATCTGGTCGGTCCAGCGCTGCACGTTCTTGTAGTCCTGCACCGACAGAAATTCGCCGGCGCCATAGACGAGCCCCTTGGCGAGCGCGCCATACCAGGGCCACACCGCCATGTCGGCGATGGTGTAGTCCTTGCCCGCGAGATATTCGTTGTCAGCGAGACGCCGGTCGAGCACGTCGAGCTGGCGCTTGGTCTCCATTGCGAAACGGTCGATGGCGTATTCGATCTTGGTCGGCGCATAGGCGTAGAAGTGGCCGAAGCCGCCGCCGAGATAGGGCGCACTGCCCATTTGCCAGAACAGCCAGGACATCGCCTCGGTGCGGGCCTTGACGTCCTTCGGCAGGAAGGCGCCGAACTTCTCGGCGAGGTAGAACAGGATCGAGCCTGACTCGAACACCCGGACAGGCTCGGGGCCGGAGCGATCCATCAGCGCCGGGATCTTGGAATTTGGATTGATGTCGACGAAGCCGCTGCCGAACTGATCGCCATTGCCAATCTTGATCAGCCAGGCGTCATATTCGGCGCCCTTGTGGCCGAGCGCCAGGAGCTCCTCCAGCATCACGGTGACCTTGACCCCGTTCGGCGTCGCCAGCGAGTAGAGCTGAAGCGGATGCTTGCCGACTGGCAGCTCCTTGTCGTGGGTGGGCCCGGCAATCGGGCGGTTGATGTTGGCGAATTGCCCGCCGTTCTCCTTGTTCCAGGTCCAGACTTTGGGCGGCACGTAAGGGGCATCGGTCATGCGGGGCTCCGGGCAAAAAGATGCGTCTGCATTAATTAGCCCGCAAACGGCCGATGACAAGGGCGCCGCAATGCATTGCCGGATGGGACAACTCTGCGTTTTGTCATGGCAGCCCCTCCCCTCCGTCATTCCGGGGTGCCCGCAGGGCCTGCGGCGCGCGGATAGAGCGACGTCTATACACAAGATGCCTCGCCAGATCCGGCATGTCATCGATCCGCTAGCGTCACTTTGCTTTGCCCGCGAAAGCAACGAGAATGCGAAGCCTGCCGCCGGGAGAGAGCCATGAAATCGCCGATCTGCGACATGCTGGGGATCGAATTCCCGCTGCTCGCCTTCAGCCATTGCCGCGACGTCGTTGCCGCCGTCAGCCGCGCCGGCGGCTTCGGCGTGCTGGGCGCGACCGTGCATACGCCGGATACGCTCGAGCGTGAGCTGAAATGGATCGACGATCACGTCGACGGCAAGCCCTACGGCATCGACGTGCTGATCCCGGAAAACATCTCGACGGCCGGCGAGAAGGACGTCACCTGGAAGAGACTGGAAGCGCGCGTGCCGCAGGAGCACCGCAACTACACGCGCGATCTCCTGAAGAAGTACGACATCGAGCTGACCACCACCGAGGTCGCGGACAACCAGCCGCAGCCGTTCGACGGCAAGACCGCGCTTCAGCTGCTCGAGGTCTCCTTCAATCATCCGATCCGCCTGATCGCCAATGCGCTGGGCGTGCCGCCGAAGGCGATGATCGAGATGGGCAAGAAGCACGGCGTGCCGGTTGCAGCGCTGGTCGGCGCCAAGGAGCACGCGCTGCGCCAGGTCGCGGCCGGCGTCGATATTCTCGTGGTGCAGGGCACCGAGGCCGGCGGCCATTGCGGCGAGGTCTCGACCATGGTGCTGGTGCCGGAGGTGATCAAGGCGATCAAGACTATCCGAGACGTGCCGGTGCTGGCGGCCGGCGGCATCATGACGGGACGGCAGATGGCGGCCTGCATGGCGATGGGCGCGGCCGGCGTCTGGACCGGCTCGGTGTGGCTGGCCACGGTCGAGTCCGAGACAAGCGAGATCTTTCGCGAGAAGATGATCGCGGCATCCTCGCGCGATGCGGTGCGTTCGAAGGGCCGCACCGGCAAGCCGGCCCGGCAGCTCCGCTCAGTCTGGACCGACGCCTGGGACCGCGCGCCGGATAGCCCGGGCGCGCTTCCGATGCCGTTGCAAAGCATCATTAGCCGCGACGCCTTCCATTCGATCGACCGAGCCGCCGCAAGCGGCAACGCCAAGGCGCGCGATCTCGTCAGCTATTTCGTCGGCCAGGGCGTCGGCCTGATCGACAGCGTGAAATCGGCGGGTGCGGTGGTACAGGAGTTCAAGCAGGATTTCGCCGAAGCCGTCGAGCACATGAATGCGCTGGTGGCGGAGTGACGATCCCACTTGTCATTGCGAGCGCAGCGAAGCAATCCAGACTGCCTCCGCGGAAAGATCCTGGATTGCTTCGCTGCGCTCGCAATGACGAACAACTGACATCGTGAACTGAAGCAAGAAGAAATGACCAATATCCCCGAAGACCGCATCCCCGTCATCGTCGGCATCGGCGAGATCGTCGATCGCCCGAAGGAGATCGCCGAGGGTCTCGAACCGCTCGACCTGCTCGAACAGGCGCTGCGGCGGGCTGAACAAGACGCCGGCGCAAAGCTGCTCGGCGAGGTGCAATCGCTCGACGTCGTCAATTTCCTGAGCTGGCGCTATCGCGATCCGGAGCAGCTTTTGGCTCAGCGCCTCGGCATCTCGCCCGCGCATTGCTATTACGGCCCAGTCGGCGGCGAGAGCCCGATCCGCTACATCCACGAGGCGGCCAAGCGCATCGCGCGCGGCGAGTGCAGCGTGGCGGCGGTGTGCGGCGCGGAAGCGCAATCGAGCGCTACCAAGGCGGAGCGCGCCGGCGTCAAGCTGCCGTGGACGCCGTTCGCCCATGACGTCGAGGAACCCAAGCGCGGCGCGGCGTTCCAGAAGCCCTTAGCAGTGAAGCTCGGCGTATTTCGGCCTGTGACCGTCTATCCGTTCTATGAGGCGGCCTCCTCGGCGCATTGGGGGCAGACGCCGCGCGAAGCCATGGCGGAATCAGGCACGCTGTGGTCGCGCTATTCGGAAGCCGCCGCGGAGAATCCATACGCCTGGCTGAAGCGGCGTTATGCGCCGGAGGAGATCACGACGCCGACCGCAGACAACCGGCTGATCGCCTGGCCCTACAACAAGCTGATGGTGGCCAATCCCAGCGTCAACATGGGCGGTGCGCTGCTGCTCACCAGTCTCGCCAAGGCACGCGCGGCCGGGATCGCCGAAGACAAACTGGTCTACCCGCTCGGCGGTGCCTCGGCGGAAGAGCCGCGCGACTATCTGATGCGCGACCAGTTTTACGAGAGCCACCCGCAGAATGCCGTGCTCAAGAGCGTGATGGACCTCGCCGGCGGCGACCGCAAGACCTTCGACGCGATCGAGCTCTACAGCTGCTTCCCCTGCGTGCCCAAGATGGCGCGGCGGACGCTGGGCTTGGGCCCCGACGTGCAGCCGACCGTGACCGGTGGCCTCACCTTCTTCGGCGCGCCGCTCAACACCTACATGACGCATGCGGCCTGCGCGATGGTGCGGCGACTGCGCGACGGCGCCAAGCTCGGCCTGCTCTATGGCCAGGGCGGCTTCGTCACCAAGCACCACGCGCTGGTGGTGTCGAAGACGGCGCCGCGCGAGGTGCTGGTGCAGGAAACGAGCGTGCAGGCCGATGCCGACCGCAACAATCGCGCAGTGCCGGACTTCGTCGCGGAGGCCACTGGCAAGGGCAAGGTCGAGACCTTCACCGTGCTTTACGGCCGCGGCGGCAATATCGAGCATGGCGTCGTGATGCTGCGGACAGAGGACGATCGCCGCACGCTGGCGCGGGTCCCGGCGAGCGACGGCGCGACGCTGGCGCATCTGCTCGCCATGGATCGCACCCCGGTCGGCTCGCTCGGCGAAATCGCTATGGCAGAAGATAACGTGCCCGAGTGGCGGGTGGCGTGATCTCGTAGGGTGGGCAAAGCGAAGCGTGCCCACGGCCTTCGTGTGATCCGGAAAGAATGGTGGGCACGGCGCAAGAGCGCCTTTGCCCACCCTACGAGATCTCAGCCCTTCGGCGCCTGTTTTTCCGACGCGGTCGAGAGTCAGGCGGCGCGAACCGAGTTCAGGAACTTGCCGACCTCGAGCTTGAGGCGGTTGGAATCGCGGGACAGCATCTGGGCCGCCGACAGCACCTGCGTGGACGCTGATCCCGTCTCCGAGGCGCCGCGCTGCACGTCGCCGACGTTGGACGAGACCTGCTGGGTGCCCAGGGCGGCCTGCTGCACGTTGCGGGCGATCTCCTGGGTCGCTGCGCCCTGCTGCTGCACGGCCGTCGCGATGGCCGAAGCGATCTCCGACAGACGCGCGATGGTGCCGCTGATCTCCCCGATGGCGCTGACCGAATCCTGCGTCGCCGCCTGGATGCCGCCGACCTGCTGGCCGATCTCGCCGGTGGCCTTGGCCGTCTGCTCGGCGAGCGCCTTGACCTCGGAGGCCACCACCGCGAAGCCGCGGCCGGCTTCGCCAGCCCGCGCCGCCTCGATGGTAGCGTTGAGTGCCAGCAGGTTGGTCTGGCCGGCAATCGCATTGATGAGCTCGACGACATCGCCGATCCGCGCCGCAGCCCGCGACAGCTCGCTAACACGCTCGGTGGTGGCATGCGCCTGGCTGACCGCCTCGCTCGCGATCCGGGAGGAATCCTGCACCTGCCGCCCGATCTCGCGCACCGAGGACGACATCTCCTCGGCAGCCGAAGCCACCGAATGGACATTGCTGGAGGCGGCCTCCGAGCCGGACGCAACTACCGTGGCCAGCTCCTGCGCCCGGCCCGCGGTCGAGGACAGGGTCGAGGCCGATGCCTCAAGCTCGGTCGCGGCGGCCGATACGGTCTCGACGATTTCCCCGATCGCCGCCTCGAAACCGTCGGCAAGCTTGGTCATGTCGGCCTTGCGCTGCGCCTCGGCGCGGCGCTGCACCGCCTGCACCTCGTCGCGGCTGAAGCGGACGATGGTCTGCACGGTCTGAAGGTTGCGCAGCGCCTCGCCGATCTCGTCGTCGCGGTCGATGACGATGCGGTTGTCGAGCTTGTCCTGCACGAGGTTGACCAGGGTGTCGTTGAGATGCTGCATCGGCCCCTTGATCGCACGCATGGTCGCAAGGCCCGCGAAGCCGGCGATGGCGGCCCCGGCAACAGCCAGTAGCGACAGGATCAGGCTGGCCGAACCGCCGGTGGAGACCGCACCACCGACGCCAAGCGCAAGCATGAACAGCGTCTGGAGCGCCATCATCGTGACCAGGCGCGCCTTCAGCGTCCCGGTGAAGATGCCGAAGTGGTCGAGCCAAGAGCGGCGGCGGATGATGCCGGCGTCGATGCGATAGCCGTGCGGCTTCTTCTCGCGGATGGCGGCATAGACCTCTTCGGCGAGCTTGCGCTGATCGGCCGGCAGCCTGGTGCGGATCGAGGTATAGCCCTTCACCTCGCCGTTCTCGCGGATCGGAGAAGCCGTCGCCAGCACCCAATAGAAGTCGCCGTTCTTGCGTCGGTTCTTGACTGCGCCGAGCCAGGGCTTGCCGGCCTTCAGCGTGTCCCAGAGATTGTCGAATGCCTCCGGCGGCATGTCGGGGTGGCGGACGATGTTGTGCGGCTGGCCCATCAGTTCCGCCGACGTGAATCCGGCGGCAGCGAGGAAGTCCTCGTTGAAGTAGGCGAGCTTGCCCTTCAGGTCGGTCCGCGAAACGATCAACGTCTCATCACTGACCGGATATTCAACGGTGGTGACGGGAAGATTCTTGCGCATCAGAGCCCCCAAACAATGCGATATGCGTTCATTCCAGACAGGACGGCCGCTGTTCGAGGCGTCTTCCCTCAATTCTCGTAAGGCGAATTTAACTATCCATGAAATGGGCGCCCCGTATGTTTACGGTCGGCTCCCCATGATCCTACCGCCAGACGACATCACGCTACCGCAGAAAAAAAGAGCGGCGCTTTTGGCACCGCTCCTGGTTTGATCAATCCACGGCCGCGCCTTACGCGGCGCGGACGTTGGTCAGGAACTTGCTGACCTCACTCTTCAGCCGGCCGGAATCGTTCGACAGCATCTGCGCCGCGGACAGCACCTGCGAGGAGGCCGTGCCGGTCTCGGTCGCGCCGCGCTGCACGTCCGTGATGTTGGACGACACCTGCTGGGTGCCATGCGCCGCCTGCTGAACGTTGCGGGCAATCTCCTGCGTCGCGGCGCCCTGCTCTTCCACCGCAGCGGCGATGGCCGACGAGATCTCCGACAGGCGCTCGATGGTCGAGGAGATCTCCTTGATGGCGCCGACGGAATCGTTGGTCGCCGCCTGGATACCGGAGATCTGCTGGCCGATCTCGCCGGTCGCCTTCGCGGTCTGCTCGGCGAGCGCCTTCACCTCGGAGGCGACGACGGCAAAACCGCGGCCGGCTTCGCCTGCGCGCGCCGCCTCGATGGTGGCGTTCAGCGCCAGCAGGTTGGTCTGGCCGGCGATGGTGTTGATCAACTCGACGACGTCGCCGATGCGCGCGGCCGCCTTGGACAATTCGCTGACGCGCTCGGTGGTGGCACGGGCCTGACCGACTGCATCGCCCGCCATCCGCGCCGATTCCTGCACCTGGCGGCTGATCTCGCCGACCGACGAGGCCATCTCCTCGGTCGCCGAGGCCACCGACTGCACGTTGGTGGAGGCTTCCTCCGAAGCGCCGGCCACCGTGGTCGCGAGCTTCTGGGACCGCTCGGCCGTACCTGTGAGGGTGGTGGCCGATGCTTCCAGCTGGGTCGATGCCGACGACACTGTTCCGATGATCTGGCCGACGGCGCTCTCGAAGTCGTCGGCGAGCCTGACCATGTCGCGTTTGCGCTGCTCGGCATTGCGACGCTCGGTTTCAGCCTGTTCCGCCTTCAGCCGCTCAACCTCGATGGCATTGGTCTTGAACACCTGGACCGCCTGAGCCATCTCACCGATCTCGTCCTTGCGTTCGATACCCGATACGATCACCGAGGTGTCCCCATTCGCGAGAACACCCATCTCGGTCGTGATGCGCTGGATCGGGCGGGTGACCGCGAAGGCGACGCCGAAGGCGCCCACGAGCGAGAGCAGCAGGGTGACGAGGCCTCCGATCAGCATGGCCATGGTGGCGCTGGACGAGGCGGCGTCGGAGGCAGCCGCCCGCACTGACAACAGCGACCGCTCTTCCCTGTCCATTTCCTGGACGACGGCGCGGAGGCCATCCATCGACTTCTTGCCGGCTCCGGAAGCCTCGAGCTCACGCGCCTTCGCCTGGGTTGCCGGATCCTTCATCAGCGCGATTTCGCGCTGCGCGACGTTGGTTGCCCAGTCGTTGGCAAGCGCCTTGACCTGCTCGAGTCGCTTCTGCTGCGTGGCGTTGTCCGAGGTCAGGCTGCCGACTTTGGCCGCCGCAGTCTGAAATTGTTTCAGCCCGGCTTCGTAAGGAGCGAGAAAGCCGGCATCGCCAGACACGAGATAGCCGCGAACGCCGGTTTCCTGATTGACCATCGCACCGACAAGCTCGGAAAGCTGCTCCAGCACCTGATAGGTATGCACTGTCATCTTCGCCGTGGAATTCATTACGCTCAGCGAGTTGTAGATGGCTGCGGTGCTGCCGGCGACGACGAGACAGATCGCCGCGAATACGGCGGAAACCTTAATGGAAATACGAAGGTTGTTGATCCAAGACATTAAATCCTCCCCAATGCTGACGGTCGGGAGTTGCTGGTCCGGACCGGCTCCGATCGTGCTACGACTTCCGCCACGATCTTACCGTCGCTCAGGATTGTTAGGTTTAACGACGCTACGCAGTAGTACGGAGCTTTCGCTGAAGAGTACGTCGCAATTCTACGGGCATATCGACAGCGCAACGCGCGCAGGAAAAACTATGAGCGGCGCCGATGGCGCCGCCCTTGCTTGTGGAACCCACGTCTGTCTACGCGGCGCGGACGTTGGTCAGGAACTTGCTGACCTCGTTCTTCAGCCGGCCCGAATCATTCGACAGCATCTGCGCCGCGGACAGCACCTGCGAGGAGGCCGTGCCGGTCTCGGTCGCGCCGCGCTGCACGTCCGTGATGTTGGACGACACCTGCTGGGTGCCATGCGCCGCCTGCTGAACGTTGCGGGCGATCTCCTGCGTCGCGGCGCCCTGCTCTTCCACCGCAGCGGCGATGGCCGACGAGATCTCCGACAGGCGCTCGATGGTCGAGGAGATCTCCTTGATGGCGCCGACGGAATCGTTGGTCGCCGCCTGGATACCGGAGATCTGCTGGCCGATCTCGCCGGTCGCCTTCGCGGTCTGCTCGGCGAGCGCCTTCACCTCGGAGGCGACGACGGCAAAACCGCGGCCGGCTTCGCCGGCGCGCGCCGCCTCGATGGTCGCGTTGAGCGCCAGGAGATTGGTCTGGCCGGCGATGGTGTTGATCAGCTCGACGACGTCGCCGATGCGCGCGGCCGCCTTGGACAATTCGCTGACGCGCTCGGTGGTGGCACGGGCCTGACCGACTGCATCGCCCGCCATCCGCGCCGATTCCTGCACCTGGCGGCTGATCTCGCCGACCGACGAGGCCATCTCCTCGGTCGCCGAGGCCACCGACTGCACGTTGGTGGAGGCTTCCTCCGAAGCGCCGGCCACCGTGGTCGCGAGCCGCTGCGAGCGGTCGGCGGTCGCGGTCAAGGTCGAGGCGGAGGCCTCTAACTGGGTCGAGGCCGATGACACGGTCTGGACGATCTCGCCGATCATCGTTTCGAATTCGCGGGTGATGTCGTCGACGCGGCGGCCGCGCTCGATCTTGGCTTCGGCGTCGGCCGCGGCGGCTTCGTCGGCGGCCTTCTTGGCGATCAACGCCTCCTTGAAGATCTGGAGCACGTCGGCCATGGCGCCGATCTCGGTCTTCTCGCCGCGATGCGGGACTTCGGCGGAGAGGTCGCCTCGGCCCAGGGCCTGCATCGGCAGGGTGATCGAGTTGATGCCGCTAGAGACGTCGCGGACGAGATAGAAGCTGACGGCGATGCCGATGACGATAGCAGCGCCGAGAATGGCCGAGACCAGCATGAAGGCGTAGGCGTAACTGTCGGCGGCGTCCTGGGCGGCCTGTTCTCCGCCTTTGGTGTTGAGCTCGATGTCCTTGGTCAGGACCTCGTCTGCCTGAAGACCGAGCTTGTTGACGGTCTTCGTATTCAGCTCCCGGGCCTCGTGTGGGATCTTGCCGGCTTCCTTGCGCGAGAGCGCCATCACCTCTTCGGTGCCCCTCTTGTAATCGTCCCAGAGCTTTGCCCATTGGGTGTAGAGCGCCCTCTCCTCCGGCGAGGTGATCATCGGCTCGTAGCGGCTGCGGTATTTGGCAAGCGCCTCGAGCACCGTCACGGCCGTCTTTTCGTTGGCGAGCTTCTCGTCCAGCGTGTCGGAAAGCATGTGCTGGCGGACCACGTTGCGATAGGTGATGACGCTCGCCCGAAGCTCGCCCAGCACCCGCACGCTGGGCATCCAATTCATCGTGATGTCGACCGTGTTGGCGTTCATCGACCGCATTTTCATGATGGCGAGCAGGCCCATGCCGGCCATCGCGACGAGCAGGAATGCCACGACACTGATGATCTTGGCGCGGATGGAAATATTGGCGAACATAATCGGATCTCGTTGTGCTGGCGCGGATGCGCGTCGAAGCTCTAAGAATCAACCAAAGAGGAGCTGCGGCGACATCTGAGCGCAGAGCACCTGCGCAAATGTTAACTGCGGCTCCGTACGAGTACCGAAGCCGAAAGAAATGAACGATGGACTAAGGAGGCTCTGCGCTCAGCGCATGAGCCTAAGCGCGTCGGAGAAGAAGTCCGGACCGCCAAAGTTTCCAGATTTCAAAGCGAGCAACATCTCGCCGGAGCTTGCACCGACCGCGCGCAGCACCGGGACTCCCGCCGCGATTTCTACTCCTACGAGAAATCCAGGAATTTTCAACCGATCGACCACGGCGCCGGATGTCTCGCCACCGGCGACGATCAAGCGACGGACGCCGGCCTGCACCAGACCCTCGGCGATGCCGGCCATGGCCTGCTCGATGGCGTGGCCTGCGGCATCGCGGCCATGGCGTGCCTGCACGGCCGCAACGGCGTCCGGCGTCGCGCTCGAAGCGATCAGCACCGGACCTTGCGCAAGCCGCGGCCTCGCCCAGTCCAGCGCACGCTGCGCTTCAGCGGCGCCCGCGACGATCCGCTCCGGATCGAGATGAAGCACCGGCATGATGCGTTCGGCGCTGGCGATCTGCTGAAGCGTCGCCTGCGAGCAGCTGCCGGCAAGGCATGCCGCCAGGCCGCCGACGGCCGCGCCGGTTTCGCCGCTCGGCGCCGGCTTCACCTTGCCCGTCGACACCAGCGCGCGCGCAAGCCCGAGGCCCATGCCGGACGCGCCGACCGACAGAAGATGTTCAGCGGCGACGAGACCGATGGTCTCGAGGTCGCGGTCGAACACGGCGTCGATGATCGCAGCACCGATGCCCCTGGCGGCGAGCTCGGCCAGCCGTGCCCGCACGGCCTCCGCGCCGCGCGCGACGGTGGCGAGATCGACGAGGCCGATCTGCGTGCTGCTCTGGCGCGCCAGCACGCGCACCAGGTTGGAATCATGCATCGGGTTGAGCGGATGGTCCTTTAGCGGGCTCTCGCTGAGCGGCACGGCGCCGACGAACAGATTGCCCTGATAGACGGTGCGCCCGGTCTCCGGAAAGGCAGGCGTCACCAGCACGGCTCCCTCGTCGCAATCGGCGCGCAGCGCATCCATGACCGGACCGATATTGCCGGCGTCGGTGGAATCGAAGGTCGAGCAGATCTTGAACAGCACGTGGCCCACGCCGCGGCCGCGCAGCCATGTTTCAGCGGCGCGCGAGCGCGACACCGCGAGGCCGGCTTCGATCGAGCGGCTCTTCAGTGACACCACGACGGCATCGACCTCGGGCAGCGCGAGATCGTCGGCGGGCACGCCGATGGTCTGGACGGTGCGCAGGCCGGCGCGCGTCAGCGTGTTGGCGAGATCGGAGGCGCCGGTGTAATCGTCGGCGATGCAGCCTAACGCTGGGGTCACGGCTTCACTCCCGCATAGGGCTTGAACCAGGCGAGGCCATCGGTGGTCTTGCCGCGCGGATTGTATTCGCAGCCGACAAAGCCGGCATAGCCGAGCCGGTCGAGCTCATCGAACAGGAACGGATAGTTCAGCTCCTCGCCATCGGGCTCGTTGCGCGAGGGAATGCTCGCGATCTGGATGTGGCCGATGATCGGCATCATCTCGCGCAGCCGCATCGTGACGTCGCCATGGATGATCTGGCAGTGATAGATGTCGAACTGGAGCTTCAGGTTCGCAAGCCTCAGCTCCTGGATCAGATCCCGCGCAAAGCCGAAATCGTTGAGGAAGTAGCCGGGCACGTTGCGCGCATTGATCGGCTCGATCACGATGTCGATGCCGTGCGGCGCGAAGAACTCGGCGGCCCAGGCCACCGATTTGTAGAAGGCCTCGATCGCGACGCGCTCGCCGCGATTGGCGATGCCGGCCATCAGGTGCAGGCGCTTGACGCCCGTCGCCTTGGCATAAGGCAGCGCCGTCTCCAGGCTCGCCTTGAGATCGGAAAAGCGCGATGGCAGCGCCGCAAAGCCCTTCTCGCCGGCGTTCCAGTCGCCCGGCGGCAGGTTGAACAGCGCCTGGGTCAGGCCGTTGCGCTTGAGCCGTTCGCCGACGGCCTCGGCGGCATGCTCGTACGGAAACAGGAATTCCACCGCGGTGAAGCCCGCTTGCGCGGCGGCGTCGAAGCGGTCGAGGAACGGCACCTCGGTGAACATCATCGAGAGATTGGCGGCGAAACGGGGCATTGGAGATCCTCTGTTACTTGTCGCCGGGCAGCTTGACGCCGGTGACCTGCGCATACATGCGCGCGACCGATGCGTCGTCGTCGCGGCCCATGCCGGCGGCCGATGTCATCAGGAACATCTGGAGCGCGGCGGCGGAGACCGGCACGGGGAATCGGGCCGTGCGCGCCATGTCCTGGATGATGCCGAGGTCCTTGACGAAGATCTCCACCGCGCTTCGCGGCGTGTAGTCGCCGTCGAGCACATGCGGCATGCGGTTCTCGAACATCCAGGAATTACCGGCCGAGGCCGTGATCACCTCGTAGACCTTGCGGATGTCGAGGCCCTGCTTGGCTGCGAACGCCATGGCTTCGCTGGCGGCGGCGATGTGAACGCCGGCGAGCAGCTGATTGATCATCTTGAACGCAGCGCCCTGCCCGGCGGCATCGCCGAGCTCGTAGAGCTTTGCAGCCATGGCATCGAGCGCCGGCCGCGCCTTGGCAAAGGCGGCCGAGCTGCCGGAGGCAAGAATCGTCAATTCGCCTTGCGCGGCGCGCTGCGCCCCGCCGGAGATCGGCGCATCCAGATAGTGCCGGCCGGTCGCCTCCAGCTGCTTGGCAAGACGGCGCGCCACGTCGGGATCCATCGTCGCCGAGGAGACGAACACGCTGTCCTTGGGCATGGTCTCGGCGGCGCCATCCTTGCCGAACAGGATGGTTTCGGTCTGCGCGGCATTGACCACCACGCTGACGACGATGTCTGCGTCCTTGGCCGCTTCGGCCGGCGTCTTGGCCCCCGCGCCGCCGTCCTTCACGAAGCGCGCGACGGCATCCGCCGAGACGTCGCAGCCGGTCACGGCATGGCCGGCGCTCTTGAGCGAGGTCGCCATGCCAAATCCCATCGAGCCGAGCCCGACGACGGCAATACGCTGATTTTGTGAGGTGGAGGCGGACATATGCAACTGACCCTTGCGAGCGTTTCCCGGATGGCCGCCCTTTGCGGCAGCTTGGCAACCGAATAACACGGCTTGGCCGCGCTGCCAAAGCGTGAGACAAGCAGGCATGACGGCCATGAGCAATGAGACATTGCTGCGCGAGGACATCTGCCGCTTCGGACGGTCCCTGTTCGAGCGCGGGCTGACGCCGGGCTCCTCCGGCAATATCAGCGTCAAGCTGGACGATGGCGGCTGGCTGGTGACGCCGACCAACGCCTCGCTCGGCTTCCTCGATCCCGCAAGACTATCACGGCTGGACCAGCAGGGCCGGCTGGTTTCGGGCGATGCGCCGACCAAGGAAGTTCCGCTGCACAATGCGCTCTACGACACGCGCGGCAGCGCGCGGGCCATCGTGCATCTGCACTCCACGCATTCGGTGGCGCTGTCGATGCTGCCCGAGATCGATCCGCGCGCCGCGCTGCCGCCGATGACGGCCTATTATTTGATGAAATGCGGCGCCACCGCGCTCGTGCCCTATTACCGCCCTGGCGATCCCGCGGTCGCAGATGCGATCAAGGGGCTGGCTGGGAAGTACTCATCCGTGCTGCTCGCCAATCACGGCCCGGTCGTCGCCGGCGACACGCTGGAAGCGGCGGTGTTCGCGACGGAAGAGCTGGAGGAGACGGCGAGGCTGTACCTGCTGCTGCGCGGGATGAACCCGCGGTACCTATCGCCGGAGCAGGTGACAGATCTGGTGAAGGTGTTCGGGGTGACACTGCCGGAGCATGGGCACGAGCATGTAGCGATGCAGGCAACGAGCCCGACGGACGCAGAGGTTGAAGCAGCGGCCCGGGTCCTTGATCGGGCCGGGCGTCACTATCGTTGGTGGCCAGAGACAAGCCCGGCATATGACGAGATCGGCAAGGCAGACCCGATTGCCAAAAGCGAATTTGATGGAATCGTCGAGCAAATGTTGAAGGCCGCTTCCGCGGCGAAGAAAGCGTAGCCCGCATGAGCGAAGCGACATGCGTGACCACCTGCCCCGGATATCGCTGCGCTCATCCGGGCTACGGTAGCACGCTCGGAGCTACAGCCCCAGATACGCCTTCCGCACATCCGGATTGCCTTTGATCTCCGCCGCCGAGCCCTGCATCAGCACACGGCCGGTCTGCAGGATGTAGGCGCGGTCGGCGATCTCCAGGCATTCGGCCATGCGCTGCTCGACGATGAGGACGGTCATGCCGGAGTCACGGATGAGCTTCACCGCCTGGAAAATTTCGTCGACCAGCTTCGGCATGATGCCCTGCGAGGGCTCGTCCAGCATCAACAGCCGCGGACGCGTCATCAGCGCGCGGCCGATGGCGAGCATCTGCTGCTCGCCGCCGGAGAGCGTCTCGGCGCGCTGCTCCAGGCGCTCCTGAAGGCGCGGAAACAGCTTGAAGACGAGATCGAGCGGCTCTTCGCGGTTCGCTTCGCCCCTGTAGAGATAGCTGCCGAGGCGAAGGTTGTCGCGCACCGACAGACGCGGAAATAGGCGGCGGTTTTCCGGCACATAGGCGATGCCGGTGGCCGTGATGTGATGCTGCGCCATGCCGTCGAGGCGCTTGCCGTCGAACGTCACCGTGCCGGAACGCGGACGCTCGGCGCCGGCGATGGATTTCAGCAGCGTCGACTTGCCTGCGCCGTTGGCGCCGGCGACGCAGACGATCTCGCCCTTCTGGACCTCGATCGAGACCGCGGAGATCGCGACCAACCCCTGATAGGCGGTGGTGACTTCACGCACCGACAGCATGACGATCTCCCAGATATGCCTTGATCACCTTGGGATCGCGCACGACGTCGGCGGGCTTGCCCTCGACCAGCACCTTGCCGAGGTCGAGCACGATGGCGCGATCGACCAGCGGCATCACAATCTCCATGACATGCTCAACCATCAGCACGGTGATGCCGGCATCGCGCACCTTGCGCACCAGCGCCACGCCGGTCTGCGCTTCGGTCGGCGTGAGACCGGTGAGGACTTCGTCGAGCAGCAGCAGTTTCGGCTCGGTCGCGAGCGCACGGGCGACTTCGAGCCGGCGCTTCTCGGCCGGCACGAGGTCGCTCGCGAGCACGTCGGCGCGCGCGGCAAGGCCGGTGAACTCCAGCACTTCATGCGCCTTGCGGCGCGCCTCGCGCATCACGGTGGTACGCACGAGGGCACCGACGATGACGTTGTCTATGACCGTCATGGTCTCGAAGCTCTTCACGACCTGAAAGGTGCGGCCGATGCCCCGCCGGCAGCGCATCGCCGCCGGCATGCGGGTGACGTCCTCGCCGTCGAACCAAATCGAGCCTTGCGTCGGCGGCAGCACGCCGGCGATCAGATTGAACAGCGTCGACTTGCCGGCGCCGTTCGGGCCGATCAGGCCGACGATCTCGCCGCGGCCGACCGAGATCGAGACGTCGCTGTTGGCGACGAGGCCGCCGAAGCGCTGCCAGACGCCGCGGGTTTCGAGCAGCGCGCTCATCGGGCAGCTCCCGTCTTCTTCGGGCGTGAAAACAGGCTCAGCAGGCCGCGCGGCAGGGCCAGCGAGATCAGAACGATCAGCGTGCCGTAGACGATGAGGTCGACACCCCGCCCCGAGCCGCCGAACTTGAAGCGCGTCAGCTCAGTCAGCGGGATCAGGATGGCCGCCCCTAACACCGGCCCCCACAGGGTGCCGATACCGCCGAGCACGGCCGGCAGCGCCATCAGCAGCGAAAACTGAAAGCCCATGACGCTTTCCGGATCGATGTAGGAGACGAACTGGGCGTAGAAGCTGCCGCCCACCGCGACAAGGAAGGCGGAGACCGCGGCCGCACCCATCTTGGAATTGAACACGTCGACACCGAGGCTCTCGGCCGCCTCCGGGTTGTCCTTGACGGCACGCCACCAAAATCCCCACTTGGAGTTTTCCAGCCACCATGTCACGAACCAGGCGAGGCAGCACAGCGCCAGCGCGAAATAGAAGTAGGGCAGCTTGGTGCGCAGAAACTGGAATTTCAGCCAGCTGTCGCCGCGGATCGGAATGGTGATACCCATCGCGGCACCGGCCCATTCCCAGTTGTGGAACAAAAGCAAGCCGATCTCGGCGATGACGATGGTGGCAATCACGAAGTAATGGCCGCGCAGGCGGAAGAAGGGATAGCCGAGCCCCATCGCGATCAGCGCCGACACCACTCCGCCCGCCAGCATGCCGAACCAAGGCAGCACGCCGAACTTCGTGAACAGCAGCTCGGTGG
This sequence comes from Bradyrhizobium yuanmingense, assembly GCF_900094575.1. GTDB lineage: Bacteria > Pseudomonadota > Alphaproteobacteria > Rhizobiales > Xanthobacteraceae > Bradyrhizobium > Bradyrhizobium yuanmingense. Next base: position 341,486 of record NZ_FMAE01000001.1, read on the forward strand.
TGTAGGCCCCGAGACCGAAATACAGCGCGTGGCCGAGCGAGATCTGCCCGCAATAGCCGGACAGGATATTCCAGCTCTGCGACAATCCCGCATACATCAGTGTCAGGATCAGGATGTTCTGGACGACGACGTCCTTCACGAACAACGGCGTCAGCGCGGCAATGGTAGCGAGCGCTGCGGCGATGATGAGGTCGCGGCGGCGCCGCGCTGCAAAATCCTTGTCCATCACATCGATCCAAACAGGCCGCGCGGCCGGATGAAGACGACCAGCAGATAGACCGAGTAGATGCCGACCGATTTCAGCGACGGCGGCAGCACCAGCGCGGTGACCGCTTCGACGAGACCGACGATGATGCCACCGGCGAAGGCGCCGAACACGCTGCCGAAGCCGCCGAGCGCCACCGTGACATAGGCGATCAGCGCAAAGGAGGCGCCGACGTCGGGATAGATGTAGAAGAACACCGCCATGATCGCGCCTGCGAGACCGACCAGCGCGGCGCCGAGCCCCCAGCCGAACGCGAAGACGCGGTTCTTGTCGATGCCGACAAGCGCGACTGCACCGGGATCCTCGCGGGTCGCTTCGATCGCGCGGCCGAAATCGGTTCGGTGGATGAAGAAGTAGAGACCTGCAAAAGCGGCGATCGAGACCAGCGCGCCGACCAGTTGCGGCTCCGGCAGAAAGATTCCGCCGACCGAGATGGTTTTGCCGCCGAGCCAGGATTGTGGGATGCTGCGATAGTCCGGCGTGAAGAAATACTGCGCAAGGCCGCGCATGACGATGGCGAGGCCGAAGGTGGTGAAGATCTGCACCATGCCGGCGTTGGCCTTGGCCCGCATGGCGAAACGTACAAGGAGCAGGTAGACGACCGCTCCGAATATGAAGAGTGCCGCGGCGACCAACGGCGCCGACAACAGCGGATCGATGGCGAAGAACGCGAACAGGAAGAAAGACAGATACATCGCGACCATCAGGAACTCGCCATGGGCGAAGTTCGTGACGTCCATCAGGCCGAAGATCAGCGCGAGGCCGACCGCGATCAATCCGTAGAGCAGGCCCATCAGAAGGCCGCTCGCGAGACTCTGGATAATGGCTTGGGCTGTCAACTCTGGTCCCCCGTTCGAAACGTCACGACAGGCTTCGTCATTGCGAGCGAAGCGAAGCAATCCAGAAATGTTTCGAAGGAAAGCAGTCTGGATTGCTTCGTCGCTTCGCTCCTCGCAATGACGGTGTGGGAGCAGCTTGCTTCCCACAGCGCCTGCTCCGCTGCCCCCGCAGCGCTTACTTCATCGGCCAGATCGCCTCGGCGATCGCGGCCTGCGGCGGGAAGATGGTGACGAACTTGCCGCCGACATATTGCAGCAGCACCGGATCGGCGTCGTTGTTCTGGCCCATCTCGTCGAACTTGACGCGCTTCCAGGGCATGATGGTCTTCTCGCCCGGGATGTCGGTCGCGGCCAGCGCGTCGCGGATCTTCTCGCCGTCGGTCGACTTGGCGCGGCTGATGGCGTCGGCGAGGATGATCAGGCCCATGAACTGCCGCGAGGTGAGGTCGTTGAAATCCTTGCCGGACCTGGCCTTGAACATCTCGTTGATCTTGCCGACCATCGGCCGCTTCTGCGCGAGGTCGAGCGAGAAGGTGCCGCGCGAGATCACGCCTTCGAGCTTGTCGCCGACGGCATCGTAGAGCGCCTTCTCGGAGAAGCCGGCGTCCTGCGCCACGATCGCATTCGGCTTGTAGCCGAGCTCGGCCATGGTCTTGACCAGGAGGATGCCGTCGGTGGTGTAGCTCGACGGCATCAGCACGTCGGCATTGGCGGTCTTGAGCTGCTGCACCTCGGCAGAGAGCGAGGGCGAGTTGGCGCGATACTTGATGTCGGTGACGATCTTATAGGCGCGCTCGCCGGCGATCTTGGTCTGGGCATTGCCGGAATCTGTGCCGAAGATGGTGTCCTCGTGGAACAGCGACAGCGTCTCGATCTTGGTGCCCTTCTTCTTCATGGCGTCGAAGAAGTCGAACATCGCAGCCGAGTACATCTCGTCGTGCGGCGAGGCGCGGAAGTAATATTTCAGGCCGCGGCGGTGCAGGCTCGGCGAGGAATTGTCGGCGGACAGGAACGGGACCTGATAGCGCTCGCAGATCTGGCTGACGGTGACGGCCACCGCGCTCTGGTAAGTGCCGATGACGGCGCAGACCTTCTCCTGCGTGATCAGGCGCTCGGCCTCGGCGCGGCCCTTCTGCGGATCGGCCTGATGGTCGGCGAACACGAGTCGGATCTTGGCGCCACCGAGGCCCGGCAGGCCTTCGCCCTTCGCCAGCGGCAGGTCGAAATCGCTGTCCTTGTTGATGACTTCGAGCGCGGTCTCATAGGCCTTCTGCGCGTCGACGCCCTGCTGCGCGCTGCCGCCGGAGAAGGGATAGATCACGCCGATCACGACTTCCGAGCTCTGTGCGCGCGCTGCCAGCGGCACTAGGACGGCAGTGGCGGTGGCCCCCAACAACACGTCGCGGCGAGTGATCGTCATGGCAAAGTCCCCTGTTACTGAATTTCGGCTGATCGAATGAAGCGATTGGTGGATGCGGTAAAGCCCGAAGAAGCAGCAGACGCTGCCCACTAAATCACGGCCATGTTTCTGTTCTTGAGATCGGTCACCAGCATCAGGCCGGGCGAATGCGTGATCGCGAACGGCAGTTTCGCGGCGTTGATGACCGATTGCGGCGTCACCCCGCAGGCCCAGAACACCGGGATCTCGTCGTCGGCGACCGGCACCGGATCGCCGTAGTCGGGCTTGGCGATATCCTTGATGCCGATCAGATGCGGATGGCCGAGATGCACGGGCGCGCCGTGCACGGCCGGATAGCGCGAGGTGATCTGCACCGCGCGGATCGCATCGGCCGGCTTGAACGGACGCATCGACACCACCATGGGACCGGCGAACGGACCTGATACACCGCAGGCGATGTTGGTGCGGTACATCGGCACGCGCACGTTCTTCTCGATGTGGCGGATCGGCATGCCCTCCTCGAGCAACGCCTCCTCGAACGAGAACGAGCAGCCGAGCACGAAGGTGACGAGATCGTCGCGCCAGTAGCTCTTCACGTCGGTGGGCTCGTCCACGACCTCGCCGTCGCGCCAGACGCGGTAGCGCGGAACGTCGGTGCGGATGTCGAGATCGGCGCCGAGCGAGGGGATGTAAGGGCTGCCGACATCGGACATGCCGATGATCGGGCACGGCTTGGGATTGAGCTGGCAGAAGCGGTGGAACGCACCGGCATATACCGCCGGCAGGATCGCCAGATTGCCCTGGACATATCCGGGGGCGGCGCCGGCGGTGGATGCGACCAGCCCCTCGCGGTAGGCGAGCCGGGCCTTGCGGCTCGGGAGGGCGTCTGGTGTTTCAGTTTGCTGCGCTGCCACCAAAACAGTCATGTGATCGACCTGCCTATAAACTCGACAAAGACAAGCCAACACCAAGCGTGCTATAAAGTCTAATCTTCGTTTCTAATCAATCTCGATAAATCTGATTTATCGATTGGGAAAATCCTTCCAATGCTGGACTTCAGGTCGATCGAGACGTTCCTATGGGTCGTGAAGCTCGGCAGCTTTCGTGGCGCCGCGCAACGCCTCAACACCACCCAGCCGGCGATCTCCCAGCGCATCGCCCAGCTCGAGCGCGAGATGGGCGTGAAGCTCCTGAACCGCGATCATCGCATCGCCTCCCCGACCCCGAGCGGCCGACAGATGATGGTCTACGCGGAGAAGCTGATCGGCCTGCGCGCTGCGATGATGGCGGAGATCGGCGATGCTTCCGCGATGCGCGGCGTGATGCGGCTCGGCGTCGCCGAGACCATCGTGCACACCTGGCTGCCGCGGCTCGTCAAGAGCGTCAACGAGGTCTATCCGAACCTGTCGCTGGAGATCGAGGTCGACATCACGCCGAACCTCACCGCGCGCCTGCTCGCACAGGAGATCGAGCTCGCCTTCGTGGTCGGACCGCTGTCCGCCTCCGGCGTGCACAACCGCGTGCTCGCCGATTATCCGATCGGCTTCCTCGCGAGTCCCTCGCTCGGGCTCGGCAAGGGCCCGGTGACGCCGGCGGACCTCGCGCGGTTTCCGATCATCACCTTCCCGCGCAAGACCAAGCCCTACGAGGTCGTGCGCGAGGTGTTCGACCGGCCGGAGCTGCCGCCGATCCGCCTGCATGCGTCCGCTTCGCTGGCGACCGTCATCCACATGGCGGTCGAGGGCCTTGGCATCGCCGTGATCCCCGACGCCATCGTCGAGAACGAACTCGCCGACGGACGGCTGCAGCTGCTCGACACCGATCTTTCCATCGCGCCGCTGACCTTCACCGCGAGCTGGCTGGCCTCGCCCGATGTCGTCGCCGTGGAGCGCGTCGCCGAGCTTGCACGGCAAATTGCGCAGAGCAGCCTCGCGGTTGACGCGCCCGCACAGGCGCGTCATTGAAAAAGGCGCCGGACAAAAGAGAGAACGACCGCATGAGCCGAGCCGCGACCAACCTGCAAATCGATTCCGCCCGCCTGTGGGGCTCCATCCACGAGACCGCGCAATTCGGCGCGACGGCCAAAGGCGGCGTGCGGCGGCTGACGTTGAGCCGTGAAGACAAGCAGGTGCGCGATTGGTTCCGCAAGGCCTGCGAGGATGCCGGACTGGAAGTCCACGTCGACGCGCTCGGATCACAGTTCGGCCTGCGCAAGGGCCGCGACATGTCGAAGCTGCCCGTCGGCATCGGCTCGCACCTCGACACCCAGCCGACCGGCGGCAAGTATGACGGCATCCTGGGAACGCTCGGCGCGCTGGAGGTGATCCGCACGCTGAACGATGCCGGCATCGAGACCGAGGCGCCGATCTGCATCGTGAACTGGACCAACGAGGAAGGCTCGCGCTTCGCACCTGCGATGATGGCTTCCGCCGCCTATGTCGGCGACTTCACCACCGACGACATTTTGTCGCGCAAGGACGCCGAGGGCACCACCGTCGGCCAGGCGCTCGACGGCATCGGCTATCGCGGCGACAAGCCGGTCGGCTTCCAGAAGCTCGGCTGCTTCGTCGAGCTGCACATCGAGCAGGGGCCGATCCTGGAAGCCGAAGGCAAGACCATCGGCGTGGTCGATTCCGGCCAGGGCGTGCTCTGGTACGACGGCAAGATCTCCGGCTTCGAGAGCCATGCGGGCTCCACGCCGATGCCGCTGCGGCGCGATGCGCTGGCGACCTTGTCGGAGATCGTGCTGGCGATGGAGTCGATTGCGAGGAAGCACGGGCCGAACGCCGTCGGCACGATCGGCGAGGCCGTCATCGCCAATCCCTCGCGCAACGTCATTCCCGGCGAGATCGCCTTCACCATGGACTGCCGCAGTGCCGACGGTGCCATCATGGACGCGCTCGACGGCGATTTGCGAGCGGCAATCGCCGAGATCGCCGCGCGCCGCAAGGTCGAGGTCAAGATCGATCTGGTATGGCGCAAGCCGCCGACGCATTTCGATCCGAAGCTGATTGCTGCCGTCGAGAACGCCGCGAAGACGCTCGGCTATTCCTCGCGCCGCATCACCTCCGGCGCTGGCCACGACGCCTGCAACCTCAACACGATCATGCCGGCGGCGATGGTGTTCGTGCCCTGCAAGGACGGCATCAGCCACAACGAGCTGGAGGATGCGACGCAGGGCGACTGCGCCGCGGGCACCAACGTCCTCATGCATACCGTGCTGGCAGTCGCCGGCGTCGCATCCTGAGCGGAGAGAACCATGCGCGGAGTTTTCGTCGACGCCAATGAATCGCTGGCCGTGATCATGGAGCGGCTGGAGAAGCCTGGCGATCCCAAGGTGCGGATCAACAGGAATCCCGACATCACGCCCGAGCAATATCCGGAAGTCCTCGACGGCGCCGAGATCGCGATCGTCGACCACACCGCGCTGCCGACCGAGGTCGCGAAGAAATGCACCGGGCTGAAGCACGTCGTGTTCCTCGGCACCGGCGCGCGCAGCTACATGAATCCGGAAGAGCTCGCCGAGCTCGGCATCTCCGTGCATCTGATCAAGGGCTACGGCGACACGGCGGTTGCGGAATCCGCGATCGCGCTGATGTGGGCGTCGGCCCGCGTCATCGCGATGATGGACCGCGAGATGCGGGCCGGGAACTGGCTGCGCGAGGACGGCATGCAGCTCACCGGCAAGACGCTCGGCCTGATCGGCTTCGGCGGCATCGCCGCGGAGGTCGCGCGCATCGCGTCCGGCAGCGGCATGAAGGTGATCGCCTGGAACCGTTCGCCGAAGAGCTATCCGGGGGTCGAATTTACCGATCTCGACAGCGTGCTGGCGAGAAGCGACGTGGTGTCGCTGCACCTGCTGCTCAACGACGAGACGCGCGGCATGATCACGCGCGAGAAGATCCTTGCTATGAAACGCGGCGTCATTCTCATCAACACCGCCCGCGCCGCTGTTGTCGACGAGGCCGCCATGATCGAGGCGCTGAAGTCCGGCCATATCCGCCACGCCGGCCTTGATGTCTTCAACATCGAGCCGCTGCCCGGCGATCATCCGCTGACGAAGCTGCCGAACGTGACGTTGTCGGCGCATTCGGCCTTCCGCACACCGGAGGCGAGCGAGAACCTGATTGAAGCGGCGTTGGTCCATTGCCGCCGGATCGTGAAGGGATAAGAGCAACAACAATGGCCGACTATCGCATCATCAAGGCAGAGTCGCTCACCAAGGCCATCCATGCCATCGTCAGGGCCGGCGGCTCCTCGGACCGCGAGGCCGAGCTCGTGGCCACCAATCTCGTCGAAGCCAATCTGAAGGGACACGACTCGCACGGCGTCGGCATGATTCCGCGCTACGTCCAGAGCGTCACCAATGGCGGCCTCGCCGTGAATTCGCACGTCAAGATCGTGCTCGACACCGGCCCGCTTCTCACCCTCGACGGCCTCACCGGCTACGGCCAGGTGATCGGCCATGAAGCGATGGAGCTCGCGGCCGAGCGCGCAAAGAAGAACGGTGTTTGCCTTGTCGGCCTCTCAAATTCGCATCACATCGGCCGCATCGGCCACTGGGCCGAGCAGTGCATCGACCACGGGCTGGTCTCGATCCACTTCGTCAACGTGATCTCGCGCCCGATCGTGGCGCCCTGGGGCGGCAGCGACGCACGCCACGGCACCAATCCGTTCTGCGTCGGCATCCCGCGCGCCGGCAAGGATCCGATCGTGCTCGACTTCGCCACCAGCAGGATCGCGCAGGGCAAGACCCGTGTTGCCCATAACAAGGGCGTCGAGCTCGAGGTCGGCACCATCATTGATCACGAGGGCAAGCCCACGATCAATCCGCGCTACACCGTGATTCCGCCCTACGGTGCCATCCTCCCGTTCGGCGAGCACAAGGGCTCGGGCCTTGCGCTGGTGTGCGAGATCCTCGGCGGCGCGCTCTCCGGCGGCCAGGTGGTCAAGGGCTCGTCCGACGGCAAGTACAACGTCCTTAACGGCATGCTCTCGATCGTCATCGATCCGGGCAAGCTCGGCACCGGCGAGAACCTTGCACGCGAAGTTGAGAGCTTCGTGAGCTGGCACACCGGCTCGCCGCCTGCCCCCGGCGTCGACAAGGTCAGAATCGCGGGCGAGCCGGAGCGCGAGATCAAGAAGAAACGTCTCGCCGAGGGCATCCCGGTCGACCCAACCACCTGGCAGGAGATCCTGGATGCCGGGAAGAAGTTCGGGCTGGAACAGACGGCGATCGAGAAGATCGCGAGCTGATCGGAGCGAGGCGCGCTCCTCGGCGTCGCCTCGCGCCTCATGACCAATCGCGCAAGAGAGACTGGACGGCGGCGAAATGTCGACGTGCTCGCGGCACGGGTTTGAACCGCCCCGCATGACCTTGCGACAATGCGGATATCCGATTGCATCCGCCCGAGGTTCGCATGCTCTCCCGTCTCGCAAAATTCGTGTCCGGCTCAAACCTTCCGTCGCCCGGATCCGATCTCTACCGGCAACGGCTCGCCATCTACGAGAGCGAGCTTGGCGAGCCCGAGCGCACATTCACTGATAACGCAGAGCGCCGCATCGACATCCACGCCTTCGGCCGCGATTTCGTCCCGGTCTGCCAGGAGGGCTCCGACGAAGGCTATGTCCTTCTCACCAACGGGATGAGCGAGCAACGGATGCACGGCGTCCCCGGCGACGCGAAGCCCCGGGCCGAGCTGATGTGGTACGTCCGCGAGCCGACGCAGGACGTTTGCGCCAATCTGCGCTGGCTGGCCAATCTGCCGTTCATCGACACGACCTGGTTCGGCTTCGGCCATCGCGTCGCGCTTCCGTAGCCGCCGGTTGCAGGAACGGACTTCCAGACGTTCCTGTTGCTCACACCGATCATCGGCCCCGACAAGGAGATCGCCGAGGCGCTGGAGATTGCGGGCGATCCGGTGGAGATCCTGACCGTGAACCTGATCTCGCATCAGGAGCTCGGGCTGATCAAGTCCAGGGGGCTCGATCCGTTTCTCGATCTGCTCGACGAGAACGACTATCCGCCGATATTCGATCCGTCGCGGAAGTCGTATGTGTAGTCGTAGGCCAAAGCACTGCTGCCGTTCCCTTCTCCCCTTGTGGGAGAAGGTGGCGCGAAGCGCCGGATGAGGGGTTCTCTCGGCGAACAATTTTACGGCTGATAGGTCTGCCTCTGCGGAAACAGACCCCTCACCCGTCTTCGATGCTTCGCATCGAAGCCACCCTCTCCCACAAGGGGAGAGGGTGAAGCGGCGAACTAATCCACCATATCCGCAACCGCCTTGCCGCACGCCGTCGTGTCGGCATTGCCGCCGAGATCCTTGGTGCGCAGCGTGCGTTCGGCGAGCGTGCGCTCGATCGCCTCGACGATCGACTTGCCGGCTTCCTTCTCCCCGAGATGCTCGAACATCATCGCGCCGGACCAGATCATGCCGATCGGGTTGGCGATGCCCTGGCCTGCGATGTCGGGCGCCGAGCCGTGCACCGGTTCGAACACGGATGGGAAATCGCCCTCCGGGTTGATGTTGCCGGACGGAGCGATGCCGATGGTGCCGGTGCAGGCCGGGCCGAGATCGGAGAGGATGTCGCCGAACAGGTTGGAGCCGACCACGACGTCGAACCAGTCCGGATGCAGCACGAAGTTCGCGGTGAGAATGTCGATGTGGTACTTGTCCCACTTCACGCCTGGAAACTTCTTGGCCATCGCCTCCACGCGCTCGTCCCAATAGGGCATGGTGATCGAGATGCCGTTGGACTTGGTCGCCGAGGTCAGGTGCTTCTTGGGCCGCGACTGCGCGAGCTCGAAGGCGAATTTCAGGATGCGGTCGACGCCGGTACGGGTCATCACCGTCTGCTGCGTCACGAACTCGCGGTCGGTGTCCGGGAACATGCGGCCGCCGACCGAGGAATATTCGCCTTCGGTGTTCTCGCGCACCACCCAGAAATCGATATCGCCGGGCTTGCGCCCCGCCAGCGGCGACGGCACGCCGGGCATCAACCGCACCGGGCGCAGGTTGACGTACTGGTCGAACTCGCGGCGGAACTTGATCAGCGAGCCCCACAGCGAGACGTGGTCCGGGATCTTGGCCGGCCAGCCGACCGCACCGAAATAGATCGCATCGTGCTTGCCGATCTTCTCCTTCCAGTCGTCGGGCATCATCTGGCCGTGCTTCTCGTAATAGTCGTAAGACGAGAAGTCGAAATGGTCGAATTGCAGCGAGACGTTGTGCTTCTTCGCCGCCGCCTCCAAAACGCGCAGGCCCTCGGGCATCACCTCCTTGCCGATGCCGTCGCCGGGAATGACCGCGATCCGGTATTGTTTCTTGCTCATCGAGAACGTCCTTGGTTGGTCCGGCAGTCGCCGCCTTCTGACTGCACTGCAATGGACCAAACGCGGCGGCAGTGCAACGCTGCACTGCAATGTTGACCATGGCGCGGCCAAGCGCCTACTGATTTGATCCTGTTCCCACGAACGAGTATCCCCATGGATCTGCATCTGCGCGGCAAGCGCGTCCTGATCACCGGCGCGTCCAAGGGCATTGGCGCAGCCGCCGCCGAGGCCTTCGCCGAGGAAGGCGCGCATCTCCTCCTCGCGGCGCGTAGCGGCGATCAGCTCAAGGCGCTGGCCGACCGTTTGCGCGCCGCGCACCAGATCGACGCCACAACGAGCATCGTCGATCTGCGCAAGGAGGAGGACGTGGCCCGGCTGGCGAAGGAAGCCGCCGACATCGACGTGCTCGTCAACAATGCCGGCGACATCCCGGGCGGCTCGATCGGCAAGATCGACGAGGCGACCTGGCGGCACGCCTGGGAACTGAAGGTGTTCGGCTATATCAACCTGACTCGCTACATCTACGCCCAGATGAAAGCCAGGGGCGGCGGCGTCATCGTCAACGACATCGGCGCGGCCGGCGAGAAGTTCGACGCCAACTACATCTGCGGCAGCGCCGGCAATGCCGCGCTGATGGCGTTCACACGGGCGCTCGGCGGCAAGAGCCTGGGCGACAACATCCGCGTGGTCGGCATCAATCCCGGCCCCGTCGGCACCGACCGCCACGTCACCCTGCTCAAGACGCGGGCCAAGCACCAGTTCGGCGACGAGAGCCGCTACAAGGAATTCCAGAAGAGCCTGCCGCTCGGCCGTCCCGCGCATGCGCGCGAGATCGGCGACCTCATGGCGTTCCTGGCGTCGGATCGCGCCGGCTATACGTCGGGCGTGATCTACACCGTCGACGGCGGCATCAGCGCCGGGTGGGGTTAACTCTATTCTCGTCATTGCGAGCGCAGCGAAGCAATCCAGGAATGCCTCTGTGGCAACCGGTCTGGATTGCTTAGTCGCCTCGCTCGTCGCAATGACGAGCCCTCGAATAAGGACAGGAGCAAACTAAGTGTCCCAGGATCTGATCCGCGAAACCGCCTGCACCGTCGTCGACAAGCTGCGCTCCGGCGACGTCTCGCCGCTCGAGCTCCTGGACGTGGTGGAGACGCGCATCCAGGAGGTCGACGGCAAGGTCAACGCGCTGCCGACGCTGTGCTTCGATCGCGCGCGGGAGAGTGCGAAGACACTGATGCAGAAGCCGGCCGGTGCGCGCGGGCTGCTCGCCGGGCTGCCGGTGCCGATCAAGGATCTGACCGACGTTGCGGGTGTGTTGAATACGCAGGGCTCGCCGATCTTCAAGGACAACATTCCCGCGAAGTCTGACCTCATGGTCGAGAACCTCGAGGCAAACGGCGCGGTCGTCTACGCCAAGTCGAACACGCCGGAGTTCGGGGCCGGTGCCAACACGTTCAACGAGGTGTTCGGCGCGACGCTCAATCCCTGGGACACGACGAAATCGGCCGCGGGCTCCTCCGGCGGCGCGGCGGTGGCGCTGGCGACCGGCATGGCCTGGCTCGCCCAAGGCTCCGACATGGGCGGATCCTTGCGCAGCCCCGCGGCCTTCTGCGGCGTCGTCGGCATGCGGCCGAGCATCGGCCGCGTCGCGCATACCCCTAAGTCCGGCATCGATCGCAATCTCGGCGTGGTCGGCCCGATGGCGCGCAACGTCGAGGATCTCGCGCTGCTGCTGGATGCCATGAGCGGCGACTATGCCGACGATCCGCTGTCGCTGCCGGCTCCCGCAACCTCATTCCTGTCGGCGGCCCAGGCGGGCAAGCGGCCGAGGCGCATCGCCTATTCGCCCGATCTCGGCATCACCCCGGTCGATCCCGAAGTGAAGGCGATCACACGAAAGGCCGCCGAACGTTTCGCCGAAGCCGGCGCCATCGTCGAGGAGGCGCATCCGGACTGGCGCGAGGCGCATGAATGCTTCCACGTGCTGCGCGCCTTCGACTTTGCGATCACCAAGGCCAATCTGTTGCGCACCAAGCGCGACCTGCTCAAGCCCGAGGTGATCTGGAACATCGAGGAGGGTCTGAAGCTCACAGTCGAGCAGCTCGCGCGCGCCGAGGCGCAGCGCGTCGGCATGACGGCGCGGGCAGTCGAGTTCTTCAAGAGCTACGATCTGTTGCTGACGCCGACCACGATCGTTCCGCCCTTCCCGATCGAGCATCGCTATGTCGCCGAATGCGCCGGCAAGAGGTTCGAAAACTACGTCGAGTGGCTCGGCATCGTCTACGCCATCACGCTGGCCTGCTGCCCGTCTCTCTCCCTGCCCTGCGGCTTCACGGCCTCGGGCCTGCCGGTCGGCGTGCAGGTGGTCGGCGCGCCGCGCGCCGATGCGCAGGTGATTGCCGGAGCGAAGGTGCTGGAGGATATTCTGGGCCTGCGCGGTACGACGCCGATCGATCCGAAGGTGAAGGACTAGCCTCACTCTCGTGTCCCGGACAAGGGGCAGCGCGCCAGCGCTGCGTCGCAGAGCCGGGACACGAGACCTCACCTCCCGCTGGCCGCCTCCAGGCTGGGACGGTTGCTCGGTTCGCTATTTGGCGATCGGGCAGGAGCCGGGATTGGCGCAGCGAGGAGGCGTCGATCGCGTGGTGCCGGTCGCCTCCTCGGAGCTCGGCCCCACCGCCCCGTTCAGAATGACCGAGACACGCCATCGATATGTTGTTTTCGGCGTCAGACCGGAATCCCCAAAGCTCGCGCCTGTCACGTCGCCAACCGCTTGGAACGCACCATCGGGTCCCGCACGCGAAACCCGGTAGGTCGTTCCGTCGTCTCCTGGAGACCAGGCCAGGTCAGCGCCGCTATCCGACGTATCGATCACCGTGAGCGACTGCGGCGCCGATAGCGAGGGCGCGGTCGCGCCGGCGGGCGCCGCGGCAGCGGCCGTGAGCGCATCCAGCATCGCCTTGATCGCCTTGATTTGCGATCCGGACTTCGTCACGTAGCTATCCTGATGGTTGACGTAACTCCACCAATCCCAACAGGCCTGCGGATTGCTTGGCCAGTATGGGCTGGTCTTGGTCTGCGGATAGAGAATGATCATTCGGTTCGTGTCCGCCCACTCATTGTAGCCGGCCTCATCCACGAATCTGCGTCCGATATCGGCGACGTCCTGCTTGCATCCGTGGAGCGCGACGTGGACTCGACACGGACTGCCCTGCTCGCAATCCCTAGGTACGAACACATAGCCGGTATCGCCCATGCTCAGCGCATCGGGCAGATGCGGCGTGGTATAGATCGATTGATCAAAGCTCTTCACCGAACCTGCAAGCTGCGCGGCATTGGGCGGATTCAGGCGGCCGTAAATATGCTGCAGGATGACGCCGGCCTGGTCATAGCCGCATTGGTCGATATAGGGCGCCGTGTTGGCCTTGCAGTCGTTGAGCCCGGGTGCGCCCTGTTTCGCCACGACGAACGAGTGGCCCGCGCCGAGCGTGGCCTGATAGAACAAGTTGCCGCGATTAGCATCCCCCAGATAATGGCGATAGAAATCGGCGGCCGCATCGGTCGCGGCCTTGTCGACGATCGCGTCATTGTAGCCGTGAAAGAGATAGATCTTCTGCCTGCCTACATTGCTGAGAGGGTCGATCTCGCCCGCTGCGGCCTTCGCGTCGGCCTTTGCCGTAAAATCCTTCGGATTCAGATCCGACGCCGGCCCTTTCATGCATGCACCCGTGGCCCGCCGGATCGGCCCCCAGTACCAGGTGACGGCGTCGAACGCGTCCGCCTTTGCGCACCAGTAAGGGCCGCCCGCGACCACACCGACGCCCTTGATCACCGACGACCATGCCGTGCCGAACTGAACGGCCATGAACGCGCCCGACGAAATTCCCGAAATCGAACTCTCACCGATCGGCGCGCGATAGCGCCGCAACCCCTCCGCGGCGCACGATGACACGCCGAGAGCGGTTGTGAAGATCAGGACGCAAATCTGGGCGGCGGTGAATTGCCGCAAAACGGCCACGCGCATGACAGCCTCGCCAAGTCGACCGCAGGAGCAACCTCTGGTATTAGAGATCAAGATCGGAAATCGGCGCAAGCGCAAACAAGCGGCACCAAACGAGAAACCGTCACTTCGGCGTTGTCGGCGCCTCCAGGTCCGGCTGTAGCGCGACATCGCGAAACAGAAGACGAAGTAGATCGCGGCCACGAAGATGTAGACCTCGACCGAAAACTGCTGCCAGGCGGGATCGATGATCGCGGTCTTCGCCGTCGTCAGCAGGTCGAAGATGCCGATGATCAGCACCAGGCTGGTGTCCTTGAAGAAGGCGATGAAGGTGTTGACCAGCGGCGGGATGACGTGGCGGATAGCCTGCGGCAGGATGATCAGCCGGTGCTTGCGCCAGTAGGACAGGCCGAGCGCGTCGGCGGCTTCATATTGCCCGCGCGGCACGGCCTGAAGCCCGCCGCGGATCACTTCGGCGAGGTAAGCACCGGCGAACAGGATGATCGCGATCTGTGCGCGCAGCAGCTTGTCGATGTTGAATCCGGCCGGCATGAATAGCGGAAACATCACGCTCGCCATGAACAGCAGGCTCACCAGCGGCACGCCGCGGATCAGCTCGACATAGAGCACGCTGAGCGAGCGGATCGCCGGCAGCTTCGAGCGCCGCCCGAGCGCGACCAGGATACCGAGCGGAAAGCCGACAGCGAGGCCGAACGTCGCCAGGATCAGCGTCACGGGCAAGCCGCCCCAGCGGTCCTGCGAGACGAAGGACAGGCCGAGCACGCCGCCCCACATCAGCACGCTGATCACCGCCAGTGCACCGATCCAGAGATAGACCAGCTCGCGCCGCCACAGCGCGCGGCGGGTCGAGAGGTAGTACAGTGCGATGAACAGCACGACCGACAGTGCCGGCCGCCACTGCTCGTCGAACGGATAGGTGCCGAACAGGATGAAGCGATACTTCTCGGGGACGATGGCCCAGCAGGCGCCGAGGCCACGCGCGGCGCGACAGGCGCTGGAATCGTTGGTGGGCGTCAGCCAGACCGCATTGGCGATGCCCCATTGCACGAAGCTGAAAATGCCCTTGGCGAGCAGCACCATTAGCAGAACGGTGATGATCCCATTCGGGATCGAGGAGAACAGGTTCTTGCGCAGCCAGTGCAGCACCGGATTGCCCAGCTGCGGTCGGCGGGCGGTCCGGGGTGCATCGGGGATGTCCGTGATCGCGGTCATGATCAGCGCTCCACCAGCGCGATGCGCGCATTGTACCAGTTCATGAAGAAGCTGATCGAAAGGCTGATGGTCAGGAACACCGCCATGATCAGCGCGATAGCTTCGATGGCCTGTCCGGTCTGATTCAGCGTTGTGTTGGCGATCGAGACCACGTCCTGGTAGCCGATCGCGACCGCGAGCGAGGAGTTCTTGGTCAGGTTGAGATACTGGCTCGTCATCGGCGGCACGATGACGCGCAGCGCCTGCGGCAAGATGATCTGCCGCAGCATGAAGCTGCGACGCAGGCCGAGTGCGTTGGCGGCATCCCATTGCCCGCGTGGCACCGACTGGATGCCGCTGCGCACGATCTCGGCGATGAAGGCGGAGGTGTAGGTCACCAGTGCGATCAGCAGCGCGAAGTATTCCGGCGCGAGCGTCAGCCCGCCGACGAAATTGAAGCCGCGCAGCTGCGGCCACTCGACCGTCCAGGACGCGCCGAGCACCAGCGAGACCGCCGCCGGCACCACGACGATGAGGCCGAGCGCAGACGGCCAGGCCGGCCGCGGCTTGCCGTCGCGCATCTGCTGTGCGACCAACCAGCGACGGAAGAGGAAGAACACCGCACAGCCCAGCACCGCGGTGCCGAGCACCGTGAGTTGCGGCGGACCGAACGGGATCGCAGGCAGGATCAGGCCGCGATTGGACAGGAATATGCCCTCGACGGGCCGCCAGGCGGCACGTGCAGCCGGCAGCGCCTGCATCAGCACGTACCAGAACAGCAGCTGGAGCAGCAGCGGGATGTCGCGGAGCGTTTCAACATAGACCGCGGCAAGCCGCGACAGCAACCAATTGGCCGACAGCCGCGAGATCCCGATCAGGGTGCCGAGGATCGTCGCGAGCACGATACCGATCACGGCGACGCGCAAGGTGTTGGCGACGCCGACGACGAAGGCCCAGAGGTAGGTATCCCCAGGATTGTAGGCGAGCAGGTTGTCGGCAATCGGCATACCGGCCTCACGGCCGAGAAAAGCGAAGCCGGTCGTAATGCGGCGGGCCGACAGATTGGTGACGGTATTGGACCAGAGGAAGGCGATCACTGCGATCGCGATGCCGACCACCAGGACCTGCCAGAACAGGCCCTTCAATTGGTTGCGGCCGAGCACGAAGCGGCGGCGCGGCGGCGGCCTGGGATGATCGGCGGTCACAGCACAAAAATCCTTCGTCGAATGCAGCGGTTTCCGGCGACGCACGTCAACTGTTGCATCGAACTCAGATTCATGCAACAAATGTTTCATGGCCGAGCCCGCGAAATCCTCGCCCTTGAGCGAACTGCGCATCGCATTGCCGTCGCTCCCCCTGCGCTTACAGGAGGTCGGCCGTTTCGTCGCCGCCAACGACTACGATGCCACCACCCGCTCGATGCGCGATCTCGCAGCGGAAGCCGGTGCCGATCCCGCCGCGTTCACGCGGCTTGCGAAAGCGATCGGCTATTCCGGATGGGACGAGCTGCGTGCGGCGCTGACCGAGGCGCGGCGGCCGTCCCAGACCGCGCCCTTCTCCGGCCGCACAAGAGGCCGCCGTCACGGGCCGAACGCCGATGTTACGCTCATCCTCGACAAGCTCGAGGCCGAGGCCGCCGGCCTTCCGCGCATCCCGGCACAGCCGATCGCGGAAGCGGCGCGCGCGCTGCACGAGTCCAAGCGGATCTGGATCGCGGGCTATCGCAGCTGCCGCAGCGTCGCGGAACTCCTGAACTACGAGCTGCGCCTGTTCCGGCCCGAACAGGTGCAGCTCGTCGGCACGTCCGGGCCCGACGACCTCGATCTCGGCGCGTTCCGGCCCAGCGAAGCCGTCATCGTCATCGGCTTCCTGCCTTACACGCATGCGAGCGTCCGCGTCTCGCAGGCCGCGCATCGCAGCGGCGCGACGCTGATCGCGATTGCGGACAGCCTGTCGGCACCGATGGCCGAAGGCGCCGACCATGTGCTGCTGTTCGAGGCAGCCTCCTCGCCCGGCTTTTTCCCCAGTCTCACGGGCGCGATCGCGATCGCGCAGTCGCTCGCGGCGGTCACATTCTCGCTCGGCGGCGCCGCCGCGAAGAAGCGGCTGGAAAACACCGAGGCGCGGCTCACTGCTGCCTCCACCTACGTCCCGGAGAAAGGTTGACCCATGAGCACTCGCACCAGCCGCGTGCTGCATCGCTCGCTGCGCGAAACCCCGCCAAAGGCGATCGGCGGCGAGGGCGTTTATCTCTTCGCCGAGGACGGACGTCGCATCATCGATGCCTCCGGCGGGGCGGCGGTCTCCTGCCTCGGCCACCAGCATCCGCGCGTGATCGCGGCGATGGCCAAGCAGGCGTCCACCCTCGCCTATGCGCATACGGCTTTCTTCTCCTCCGAGCCGGCGGAAGCACTTGCTGAAACACTGGTCGGACACGAGCCCGGCGGGCTCGCCTACGCCTATTTCGTCAGCGGCGGATCGGAGGCGATCGAAGCCAGCATCAAGCTGGCGCGGCAATATTTCATCGAGCGCGGCGAACCGCAGCGGCAGCACTTCATCGCGCGGCGGCAGAGCTATCACGGCAACACGCTCGGCGCGCTCGCCGCCGGCGGCAATGCCTGGCGTCGCGCTCCCTATGCGCCGCTGCTCTCGACCGCTTTCAGCCACGTCACGCCGGCGTTCGCCTATCGCGAGAAGCGCGAGGGCGAGTCGGACGCGCGGTTCGTCGCGCGCCTCGCCGCCGACCTCGAAGCCGAGTTCCAGCGGCTCGGCCCCGACACCGTCGCCGCCTTCCTCGCCGAGCCCGTCGTCGGCGCCACCGCCGGCGCCGTGACCGCCCCGGACGGCTACTTCAAAGCGATGCGCGAGATCTGCGACCGTCACGGTGCGCTGCTCATTCTCGACGAGGTCATGTGCGGCATGGGCCGCACCGGCACGATGCATGCGTGGGAGCAAGAAGGTCTCGCCCCCGACATCCAGGCGATCGCAAAGGGGCTCGGCGGCGGCTATCAGCCGATCGGTGCGATGCTGGCAAGCGGCAAGATCATCGACACCATCCGCGCAGGCTCGGGCGCGTTCCAGCACGGCCACACTTATCTGGCGCATCCCCTCGCCTGCGCTGCGGCGCTCGCGGTGCAGGATGTGATCCGCGAGGATGGCCTGCTCGACCGCGTGAAGGAGCGCGGCAAGCAGCTCGAGCAGCGCCTGACCGAACGCTTCGGCAATCATCGCCATGTCGGCGACATCAGGGGCCGCGGCCTGTTCTGGGCGATCGAGCTGGTCGCCGATCGCGCTACCCGCACCTCGTTCGATCCGGCCCTCAAGCTGCACCAGAAGATCAAGGCGGAGGCCTTTGCCGGTGGCCTCGGCTGCTATCCCACCGGTGGTACCGTCGATGGCGTGCGCGGCGACCACGTGCTGCTGGCACCGCCCTATATCGCCTCGGCGGACGAAATCGACCTGATCGTCGACAAGCTGGGCACGGCCGTCGACAGCGTGTTGCGTAGTGTCAATCAGTGAGGGGAGAGTAGTATGAGGAAAGTGGTTATCGCAGCGGGCCTGCTCGCGGCATCGACGGTGATCGCAGCGGCGGCGACGCTCGATACGGTGAAGAGCCGCGGCACGCTGGTGTGTGGCGTCAGTGCCGGTTTTGCCGGCTTCTCGGCGCCGGACTCGCAAGGCAATTACAGGGGTCTCGACGTCGATTATTGCCGCGCGCTGGCGGCCGGCGTGCTCGGCGATCCTACCAAGGTGCGCTACGTCTCGCTGACGGCTCAGAACCGCTTCACCGCTCTGCAATCGGGCGAGATCGACGTGCTCTATCGCAACTCGACGCAGACCTATTTGCGCGGCGCGACGCTGGGCCTGCGGCAGGGTCCGATCAACTTCTACGACGGCCAGGGTTTTGTCGTGAAGAAGGACCTCGGCGTCAAGGAGCTGAAGGACCTCAAGGGCGCCACCGTCTGCGTCGCGCAGGGCACCACGCACGAGGTCACGCTCGGCGATTACGGCCGCGCCAACGGCATCGACTGGAAGCCCCTGGTGTTCGACCGCGTCGACACAATGTACCAGACCTTCTTCGGCGGCCGCTGCGATGCGATGACCCAGGACGCTTCGGCCCTCGCCGGCGCGGTGACCACGGCCGCGCCGAACGCAGCCGACTACATTGTGCTGCCGCAGACCATCAGTAAGGAGCCGCTCGGACCCTTCACCCGCAACGGCGACGAGGTCTGGAGCGACATCATCGCCTGGCTGCATTACGGCCTGATCGAGGCCGAGGAGCTCGGCGTCACGCAAGCCAATGTCGAGGAGATGACGAAGTCGCAAACGCCTGCGATCCAGCGGCTGCTGGGGGCCAGCGGCGACCTCGGCTCGCGGCTCGGGCTCGACAACAAATGGCTGGTCAAGGCGATCAAGGCCGGCGGCAATTACGGCGAGATTTTCGAGCGCAATGTCGGCAAGGCCAGCCCGCTCAAGCTCGATCGCGGCCTCAACGGCCTCTGGAGCAAAGGCGGCTTGATGTACGCCATTCCGTTCAAGTAAGGGAGTTCACCTCTCCCCGCTTGCGGGGAGAGGTCGGATTGCGCAGCAATCCGGGTGAGGGGGAGTTTCCGCGCGTCCAACTCTCACCTTTTTGTGCCGAGAGAGCCCCTCACCCCCGACCCTCTCCCCGTACGAACGGGGAGAGGGAGAAGAAGCATCGAGCCCCCCATGCGCATCGCCCTTATCCACGCCCTCAAGCATTCCATCGCCCCGATCGAGGCAGCGTTTGCGCAGGCGTGGCCCGAGGCGCGGCTGATGAACCTGCTTGACGACAGTCTCTCGGCGGATCTCGCCCGCGACGGGCAACTCAACGATGCCATGACGGAACGGTTCCTCGCGCTCGGCGACTATGCAGCGGCGACGGGAGCGGATGGAATCCTGTTCACCTGCTCCGCCTTCGGCCCGTGCATCGAGGCCGTCGCGCGCGCGCATGCGTCGATGCCGGTGCTGAAGCCGAACGAGGCCATGATCGACAGGGCGGTGACCATGGGCCGGCGCATCGGCCTGCTCTCGACCTTTCCGCCGACGCTGGCGTCGATGCCGCCCGAGTTTCCCGCCTCCGTCGAGGTGGTGCCGAAGCTCGCCGACGGCGCGCTGGCCGCGCTCGACCGCGGCGACCGCGCCACGCATGACCGGCTGATCGCGGAGGCCTCACGGAGCTTGCGCGATTGCGACGTCATCGCGCTGGCGCAATTCAGCATCGCCGCGACGGCGCCGCTGGTCGCGGAGGCCGCCGGCCGCCCCGTCGTGACCACGCCGGACAGCGCGGTCGAAAAGCTGATGAAGCTGCTGAAGGCGAAGGGTTAAAGCGCGATGCGATTAGGATGGATCGTCATCGCGCTTTAGGTTATTGTTTGAGCATGATCTTTTCGGAAAACCGCCATGCACTTTTCCGGATCATGCTCTAAGCGCCGGCCTTGGTCCGACGTCGCGCATCCTTGATCGCGACCGCAAGCGCAGCCTTCGTCTCGTTGACGAAATCCTCGACCAGCTCCTCGCGCGTGGCATGCGCCGCCTCGCCCGTGAACAGGCCCTGCTCGGCCAGCATCACCACGCCGTGCAGCGCCGCCCAGATCTTGAGCGCCTGCCGTTCGCGCAAATAGCCCACGGCGGGCGCTTCCAGAGCTTCGATGACGAGCGCAAAGGTCTCCCGCGTCGCCTCGTGCAGCTCGCTGCCCTTGGCCGCGCAGGACACCGTGCGCGAGGCGAACATCAGGCGGTAGATGCCATTCCGGCGCAAGCCGAAATCGAGCGTCGCCTGTGCGAGCCGCGAGAGCTTCGATTGCTGCGACGGCTTTGCCATCGCATCACGCAAGAGCGCCGAGAGCTGCCGGAATGCTTGCGCGGTAACGGCGGCGAGCAGCGCCTCGCGGTCGGCAAAATGCCGGTATGGCGCCGGCTGCGAGACCCCGAGCTTCTTGGCAAGCGCCTTGATGCTGATCGCCTCCGCGCCGCCCCGCTCTGCCTCTTGCAGTGCGGCCTCGATCAACGCATCGCGGAGATCGCCATGGTGGTAGGTCTTCGCGGGCTTGCGGGCTGGTCGTGAACGCATGTCGGGGCGAAGCCTACAAGTTCCCGCTTGACAAGGGAAGCCCGCCGCGAATGTAATAGTATATAACTTAAATAGAACCGAGATGAGGAAACGCGCCGCCTTCGCCCTCGCGCGCACACGACCAAGGAAGCCGAGAATGGCAGAGCGACTGAAGGTTCACGTCGATCCCGACAAATGCCAGGGCCATGCCCGCTGCAAGGCGCTCGCGCCGGAGCTTTTCGAGCTCGACGAATACGGCAACGCGCACGAAGCTGGTGACGGCACCGTCCCTCCGGGACTCGAGGACAAGGCCTGGCTTGCGAAATCCAACTGCCCGGAAATCGCAATCGATGTGATCGAGGAATAGTGCGGCCGTTGCCGCCCCGCTGCGTTCAGCGAACACGAGCCAAGGGATTCCCTGCCATGTCCGACGTCGACCAGCCTGTCGCCCATCCGCCCGTCACCGACTGGGTTCATGATTTCGACCACACCGATCCGCAATGGACCGAGGACCCGTTCCCGATCTGGGACGAGCTGCGAGCCGTAAGCCCCGTGGTGCACACGAAACGCTTCCTCGGCTGCTATTTGCCGACGACCTATGAGGCCGTGCGCGAGATCGCCAACGACACCGAGCACTTCTCCTCCCGCCGCATCATCGTCCGCGACGTACGGCCGGAAATCACCAGCAGGAACGCAGCCCCGCCGATCACCTCCGATCCGCCCGAGCACAAGCCGGCCAAGCAATTGCTGCTGCCGCCGTTCACCCCGGACGCGATGAAGAAGCTCGAGCCGCGCGTCCGCGCCATCTGCAACGAGCTGATCGACGACTTCATCGCCGAGCAGAGGGTGGACGCTGCGGCGCGCTACACCAAGCACATCCCGGTTCGGGCGATCGCGCACATGCTCGGTATTCCCGAGAGCGACAGCGACCTTTTCATCAATTGGATCCACATGATCCTTGAGCTCGGCATCAAGGACGAGAGCAAGCTGCTCCAGGCCGTGCAGGAGATGACGGCCTATTTCGGCGGCCACATCGAAGCGCGCAAGAGCAAGCCCACCGACGACCTGATCTCCTACCTGATGAACGCCAGGGACAAGAACGGCAATCCGCTCGAGGACACCCATGTGATGGGCTCGCTGCGCCTGCTGCTGATCGCCGGCATCGACACCACCTGGAGCGCGATCGGCTCCTCGCTCTGGCATCTTGCGAAGACGCCGGCCGACCGCGAGCGGCTAATCGCCGAGCCCGGACTGATTCCAACCGCCGTGGAGGAGCTGCTGCGCGCCTATTCGCCGGTGACGATGGCGCGCGAGGTGGTCAAGGAGACCACGGTGTCCGGCTGTCCGGTCAAGCCGGGCAACATGGTGCTGCTGTCGTTCCCGGCAGCCAACCGCGACCCCACGATGTTTCCGGACGCTGACAAAGTCGTGATCGACCGGCGCGAGAATCGTCACGCGGCCTTCGGCCTCGGCATCCACCGCTGCGTCGGTTCCAACCTCGCGCGCATGGAAATGCAGGTGGCGCTGGAGGAATGGCTGAAGCGGATTCCCGACTTCCGGCTCGATCCGGCAGGCACTGTGACTTGGTCGCAAGGAACGGTGCGCGGCCCCCGCCAGTTGCCATTTTTGCTCGGAAAGGCGATGTAAGGCCTTCCCAAAGGAAGCGGACAGGCCTTTCATGGCGGCGCGACACCAAGCACGCCTCCGCCATGCATCGCCACGAGCACAGGCCATGACCGACGAGACGCCATCCGACAGCAAGCTGACGCGCACCAAGGAGAAGTGGGCGCGCGAGGGCCGCTTTCTCACCGGCAAGATGACACGCCCGGAGGATCAAAGGCTTCCGCCCGGGCAGCACCTCACCAAGGACTGGCCGGTACTCGATCTCGGGGTCACGCCGCCGGTCTCGCGCGAGCGCTGGCGGCTCGACGTCTATGGCGCGGTCGAGACCCCCGCGTTCTGGACCTTTGCCGAATTCGCCGCGCAGAAGCAGTCCCGGTTCACCTCGGACATCCATTGCGTCACGACCTGGTCGCGCTATGACAACGAGTGGGAAGGGCTCGCCACGCGCGAGCTGCTGGTGGCCTGCCAGCCGCGCGAGGATGCCCGCTTCGTCGTGCTGCATTCCTATGACGGTTACACCACCAACCTCGCGCTGGAGGATTTTGCCGCCGAGGACGCGCTGCTCGCCCACAGCTGGTCCGGCCAGCCGCTGACGGAGGAGCATGGCGGCCCGGTGCGGCTGGTCGTGCCGCACCTCTATTTCTGGAAGAGCGCGAAATGGCTCCAGGCCATCGAATTCCTGACCGAGGACGCGCCGGGCTTCTGGGAAGTCCGCGGCTATCATAACCGCGGTGATCCCTGGGCCGAGCAGCGCTATTCGGGCGATTAGGTTCGAGCAAGACGGGGGGAAGCCCATGCCGACGGAACGCTTTCAATTCACCGGCGAAGGCGGCCATCAGCTCGCGGCCGCGCTGGAGCTGCCTGACGGCGAGCCCGCGGCTTTCGCGCTGTTGGCGCATTGCTTCACCTGCGGCAAGGACACGCTGGCGGCCAAGCGCATCTCGGTCGCGCTCGCCGCCAAGGGCATCGCGGTGCTGCGCTTCGACTTCACCGGGCTCGGCTCCAGCGGCGGTGATTTCGCCAATTCGACGTTCTCCTCCAACGTTGCCGATCTCGTGCGCGCGGCCGATCATCTGCGCGAGACCCGCAAGGCACCCTCGATCCTGATCGGCCATAGCCTGGGTGGCACCGCGATCCTCGCCGCTGCCGGACAAATTCCCGAGGCACGAGCGGTGGCCACCATCGCAGCGCCCTCGGATCCCGCCCACGTCACCGGCCTGTTCAGGGAGCATCTCGACAACATCCGCGCGCAAGGCGAGGTCGAAGTCTCGCTCGCGGGACGCCCGTTCCGGATCAAGCGCGAATTCCTCGACGACATCGCCGAGCACGAGCTGATGAAGGACGTCACCGGCCTGCACAAGGCGCTGCTGGTGATGCATTCGCCCGTTGACGATACCGTCGGCATCGACAACGCAACGAAGCTCTTCGTTGCAGCAAGACACCCCAAGAGCTTCGTCTCGCTCGACCATGCCGATCATCTTCTGACCAAGCCTGCCGACGCGCTCTACGCCGCCGACGTGATCGTGGCTTGGGCCAGCCGTTACGTCGATGCAGCGACGCCCGCAAAGGCGATGGATCTGCCGGAGGAGCCGCGGAAGGTCGTGGTGCAGGAGACCCGCAAGAGCAAGTTCAACCAGACCATCATCGTCGGCCCGCATCATCTGGTGGCGGACGAGCCCATTGCAGCCGGCGGCGCGGATGCCGGGCCCGGCCCGTACGATTTCCTGCTCGCCGGCTTAGGTGCCTGCACCTCGATGACCATGCGTCTCTATGCCGACCGCAAGTCGCTGCCGCTCGACCGCGTCACGGTGACGCTGAAGCATTCCAAGATCTACGCCAAGGATTGTGCGGAGTGCGAGACCCGCGAGGGCATGCTCGACCAGATCGAGCGCGACATCGCGATCGACGGCGCCCTCGATGCCGAGCAGCGCAAGAAGCTGATGGAGATCGCCGACAAGTGCCCGGTGCACCGGACGCTGACGTCGGAGATCCGGATCGTGACGAAAGCGGTGGAGTAGCGATGCCCCACTAGAAGCACGACGCCATCGTGCGCACGGCCGCGCTGATCTCGTTTTCGCGCCACGCCGCAAAGCCGAGCAGCAGGCCGTGATCGCGCGGCTTGCCGAGCGCCAGGCTGGACAAGGCGCGCGTTTCGACGCCCGCCTCGACCAGCCGCTTCACCGCCGCCCGATCAGTGCGGCCGCGCTCGAGACGGGCGACGAGCTGGATACCGCCGGGGGGCACTTCGACCAAGAGCATGCCACCGAGATGCCGCTGCAGCTCCTCGACAAGATGATCGCGGCGCGCGTGATAGAGCCGGCGCATGCGGCGCAGATGTGCGAGGAAGTGCCCATCGGCGATGAATTCGGCCAGCGCCTCCTGGATGTGGCTGGCGGCGATCAGTCCCATGTGCTGCTGCGCGATCTCCAAGGTGCTGACCAGCGCCGCCGGCGCGACCAGATAGCCGAGCCGGATGTCCGACCTCATCGCCTTCGAGAATGTGCCGACATAGAACACACGGCCATGGGCATCTAACCCCTGCAAGGCCGGCACCGGCCGGCTGTCGTAGTGGAATTCGCCGTCGTAATCGTCCTCGACGATCCAGGTCCTGCCGGGCCGGCTTGCCGCGAGAAACTCGGTTCGACGGGCTAGCGACATCAACCGGCCGGTTGGGTGCTGATGCGACGGCGTCATGAAGATCAGCCTGGGAGCTCCAAGGCCTGGCATTCGCTGCATGCCCTGTTCATCCAGCCTGATGCCGGTCAGGCGCGCGCCGGATGCGTGAAAGGCAGCCGCCGCGCCAGGATAGCCGGGGTCTTCAACCCATACATGATCGCCCGGTGAAATGAGTGTGGCAGCAATCAAGGTCAGCGCGGCCTGCGCGCTCGGCAGGATCATGATCTGCTCCGCCGTGGCGCGGACGTCCCGGTTCGTCGCCAGATAATTCGTCAGCGCCTCCCGCAGGCGCAGCCGGTTGACCGGTCCCAGCTCGCGCCTGCCTGCATGCACGGCACTGCGGCGCAGGCAGCGTGCCCAGACCTCGTTCGGAAACTCCCTGAAATCGCCCAGCCCCGGGCGCAGCGGTTTGAGCTCCCCCCGATAAGACATCGGCCAGTCGGCCTGCTGGAGCTTCGTAGCCCAAGGCGAGAGCCGCAGTTTGCCGACGCATTCGCCCGCTGCGACGGCGCCCCGTTCGATGCGTTCGTGGCCGTCGATCATGACCACGGGACGGCGGCCATGAGACGCTGCGACATATCCCTCGGCCGCGAGCTGCTCGAACGCGTATGTGACGGTGTTGCGCGAGACGCCGAGATCGCTCGCAAGCCGTCGGCTCGACGGCAGCACGCGGCCTTTGCCGAGGCGGCCGGTCGCGATCAGGCCTCGCAGCTGGTTCGTCAGTTGCGCCACCAGCCCCTCGCCATCGGTCCGCTTCAGCTCGATCAACGCGGAGATCGTCGTGTCGGATACTGGCACTCTCTTCTTCTCCAATCTGGCACTTTTTCAAATGCCAGTCGGGATGCTATCCGGCGGCTCGGACTGCTTCAAGGACCTGCGACATGAACACCCTGTCACCCCGTGCGGCCATCGGCCTGTTCTTCATCGTGGTGCTGGCCTGGGGCGTGAATTGGTCGGTGACCAAGCAGCTCGTGCAGTTCGTCCCGCCGTTGTGGAGCGCGGCAATCCGGAGTTGGATCGCGCTGGCTGGATTGTTCGTGCTGCTCGGACTGAGCAACAATCTCGTGATCCCGGAGCGACGCGACTTTCCCGTGATCCTGAGCGTGGCGCTGCTGCATATGACGCTGTTCTCGATCCTGGTTGCCAGCGGCCTTCGCTTCCTGCCCGCAAGCAAGGGCATCGTGCTCGGCTACACCACGCCGCTCTGGGTCGCACTCGCCGCGCCCCTTTTCGGCAAGGACACGCTGACGGCGCCGAAGCTCGCCGGCGCTCTGCTCGGGCTGATCGGCCTTGCCGTCATCCTGAATCCATCCTCGATCGACTGGACCAACCCAAACGTGCTGCTCGGCGCCGGCATGGTCATCCTGGCCGCGATCTCTTGGGCTGCGAACATCATCTATATCCGCGCGCATCGCTGGATCGGATCTCCGCTTCAGCTTTTGCTTTGGCAGGTGCTCGTGGCAACGATCGTGCTGTCGGTCGGCGCGACGGCTGTGGATGGCCTCCCGCATGTGGAGTGGTCGTGGAGGCTCGTATTGTTGTTTCTCTATTCGGGCCTGGTCGGAACAGTCCTGGCTTATTGGGCGATGTCGATGGTCAACAAGAGCATCTCAGCCCTGACGACGTCGCTCGGCACCACCGGGACACCGCTGGTCGGCATCGCCAGCGCTGCGATCCTTCTGGGTGAACCCATCGACGCGAGCCTTGCCGTCGCGGCCGCGCTGATCGTCTCCGGCATCGGCCTTGCGACGCTGGGCGATCGGTTGTTGCGCAGTCAGGCCACCGCGAGAGGCTGAACCCGCAGAACCCCGCGCAGGCCCGCCGCGGTGCCGAGCAGGATGCCGGCAGCCGCGACGAACGATCCCAGCGCGAGCGTAGACACGCCGGTGAGCCCCTGCCCGATCGAGCAGCCGAACGCCATCACGCCGCCGATCCCCATCAGCGCGGCACCGGTCCCTGAGCGGAGCATGTGGCGCGGCGAGGAATAGCCTTCGAGCTTGAAGCGGCCAGTTGCGAGTGCCGTCACCAGACTGCCGGCGAAGACGCCGGCCACCGTCGCGATGCCGAAGTTGAGCGTCAGTCCAGTCGAGAGCATGGCATATTGCAGGCTATCGGCGATCGGCGCGACGAACGTAAGGGAGGTCACGGGGACCGGATTGAAGTCGTCGGCACCGAGATAGCCGGTGGCCAGCCAGCCGCCGGCGACGAGGAGGCCCACAATGATGCCCGCTACGACCTGACCGGGCGAGCGACGGAACGCAGGATGCGCGAAAGCGAACAGGCTCAGCGCGACGGTTGTCGCGGCCGCGGCGAGCGCGCGTGAAAGCGATTCCGTGAAGCCGAGCGTCGCCAGCAACGACGGCAGCGAATTGGCAGGAGCCGTGGCTTGCGTTGCCTGGACCAGCGCAATGCGCGCCGGTGCGATGAGGCCCTTCAGCGTCATCTGCGCGGCAATCGCGAGCACGATCACGACCACGAAGGAGCGGAGATTGCCGCGGCCGAGCAGCACCAGCGCCCGCGAGCCGCAGCCGTTCGAAAGCACCATGCCGTAGCCGAACAGCAGGCCGCCGAGGAACAGCACCGCCGGGGAAAACGATTGCTGCAGATAGATCGACTTGCCGAGATCGACCGTGCCGCTGCCGGCGAGGAACTGGCTCGCGGCGATCGCAACAGCGATTGCGAGCGCGTAGGTCCGCACCAGCCGCCCGTCGCCCTCAGCCAGTAACCCGCGCATGCTGCTCATCAGGCAGAAACCGCTGAGCAGGCCAACGGCACCGTAGACGAGACCGATGGCCAGGCCGGCGAGGATAACGAGTTGCGTGGATTCCATGGTTACGGCTTCAGGATCACCCGGTCACGCGAGGAGCCGGCGACCGCAACATACGCTTCCTTCGCGCGCTCCAGCGGATAGATCGCATTCGCCCTGATCGGAAACGGCTTCAGATGGCCGCTCGCAAAACCCGGCCCGATGTCGCGCAGCACCGCACCCGTCGCGGCCGAGGATAGACCCAGCGTGTCGATGCCGACATAAGTGTGCTGGCCCCGATAGAATTCGAGGATGTTGAACTGCACGATGCGGTCGATCGCGGCGATCAGGATTTGGCGGCCGCGAAGCGCGAGCGATTTGTGCGCGGCCTGGAAATAGGGATCGCCGACCGTGTTGAAGACGACGTCGGCGCCCTTGCCGCCGGTCAATTCGTGCACGCGCGCGGCGATTTCGGTGGCGGAGGCGTCGATCACCTCGATGGGCGCGTTGGTGTGGCCTTCATAGGCTTCCGCCCTGCGCACCACACCGATCACGCGCGCGCCCTGCCAGGTCGCGATCTGCACCGCGGCCTGACCGACCTTGCCATTCACCCCGAAAACCAGAACGGTCTCGCCGCGCTTCGGCACGCCCGCCCTGCGAAAGCCTTCCATCGCGGTCACGAAGGGCACGCCGATGCCGGCGGCCTCCTCCCAGGACACAGTCTTCGGCTTCTCCACGACCGCATCGGCTTCGACCACGAGATGGCTCGCATGAGTGCCGTCACGACGAATGCCGAGGTCCCCGGACGAGCCGAACACTTCGTTCCCAATGGTGCCGGCGGGCCCGTCAATCACCACGCCGGCATAGTCGCGGCCGGGGGTCCGGGGGAACACGGCATAGGGCATCAGCCCGGTCGCAGCCTTGACGTCGGAGGGATTGACCGCGGCAGCCTTCACCTCGATCAGAAGATCGTTCGGCCCGCGCGCAAGCATCTGCCGCTCAATTGTCGGCGCAAGCGCAGCGGCATTTTCAGCTTTGGCGCTGAGGCGCACACAGCGCGCTTCGACGGTTTTGGCATCGGCTGACATGAAAAGACCCGCGATTTCTCGCGGGCCTTGTCGCCTCTGGCGCCGGTCGAGTCAATCCGTCCGGTCAGTCCTTTGGCCGCTTGTCGAAGAGCCGCTTGGCCTTGCCGAGCGAGCGCTCCAGCGTGGCCGGCGCAACTACCTGCACCCTGGAGCTGACGCCGATCGTATTCTTGATGTGGGTCGAAATTCGATCCGCATGGTCGACGAGGCCGCGGCCGTCCCAGCTCTCGGGCCGCGCCTCGGCGATGATGGTGAGCTCGTCCATGCGGCCTTCCCGGGTGAGCTCGAGGATGAAATGGCCGCCGCACCAGTCGGTCGCGAGCAGCACCTCCTCGATCTGGGTCGGGAACAGATTGACGCCGCGCAGGATGATCATGTCGTCCGAGCGCCCGGTCACCTTCTCCATCCGCCGCATGCCCGGCCGTGCCGTTCCCGGCAGCAGCCGCGTCAGGTCGCGGGTTCGATAGCGGATCACCGGAAAGGCTTCCTTGGTGAGCGACGTGAAGACCAGCTCGCCCTTCTCGCCGTCGGGCAGCACCGCGCCGGTCTCGGGGTCGATCACTTCCGGGTAGAAATGATCCTCCCAGATGTGCAGGCCATCCTTGGTCTCGATGCATTCCTGAGCGACGCCCGGGCCGATCACCTCGGACAGGCCATAGATGTCGGTCGCGTCCATGTCGAAGGCGTCCTCGATCTCGGCGCGCATCGCGTTGGTCCAGGGTTCCGCGCCGAAGATGCCGATCTTGAGCGAACACTGGCGCGGATCAAGCTTCTGGCGCTTGAACTCGTCGAGGATCGCCAGCATGTAGCTCGGCGTCACCGTGATGATGTCGGGCCGGAAATCATTGATGAGCTGCACCTGCCGCTCGGTCATGCCCCCGGAAATGGGGACAACCGTGCAGCCAAGCTTCTCGGCGCCGTAGTGCACGCCGAGACCGCCGGTGAAGAGTCCATAGCCATACGCATTGTGGATGATCATGCCGGTGCGGCCGCCGGCGGCCCGGATCGAGCGCGCCATCACCTCGGACCAGGTGTCGATGTCGCGCTGCGTATAGCCGACCACGATCGGCTTTCCGGTCGTGCCGGATGAGGCATGCACCCGCACCAGCTTTTCGCGCGGCACGGCGAACATGTCGAAGGGATAATTGTCGCGCAGGTCCGTCTTGACCGTGAACGGGAATTTGGCGAGATCAGAGAGCTCGCGAAAGTCGGACGGATGCACGCCCGCTTTGTCGAACGCCTTGCGGTAATGCGCGACGTTGTCGTAGGCGTGCTTCAGCGACCACGCCAACCGCTGCTTCTGCAGCGCCATGATCTCGCCGCGCGAGGCGCGCTCATGCGCATCCATCTCGGCGCTATAGGCGTTGCCACCTTCCTTGAGCCTCGTCAGAGCCATCCTCGTTTCCCCACATTGCCTGTTCTTTTTTGTTTGGTTTTATTGATCTTGCGCCGGCAGCCATTTGCCGGGAATGACGCGGGAATGTCCGCGGAATTCCGCGATGACGACCTCGCCCGCCGTGACACGCACGTCGTAGATGCCGGAGCGGCCGCCGCGGGTGATCTCCCGCGCTCTTGCGATGAGACGATCGCCAAGCTTGCCCGGCTTGATGAAAGTGATCTGGCCCTGCGCCGCGACGACGCGCTCATTGTGCGAGTTGCAGGCGAACGCGAAGGCGGAATCGGCGAGCGTGAAGATGAAGCCGCCATGAGCAATACGCTGGCCGTTGACCATATCAGGCCGCACCGTCATGGCGAGCGTCGCGAAGCCCGGGCCGATCTCGACGATCTCCATGCCGAGACCTTTGGAGGCATCGTCCTCAGCCCACATCGCCTCGGCGCAGGCACGGGCAATATCCTCAGGCGACAGGGCGGCTTTCACGTTCACGCGCTTCTCCCGGCCAGACGTTTGCTCATGATGTTGTTCTGGTTGGCTCACACTGTCAAATATTGCGACGCATTTGCATTGCGGAGCCGCAGAACGCCTGATCAGACATGATCATAATCGACCACGACGCGCTCGGTGGACGGCTTGGCCTGGCAGGTGAGAACAAAACCGGCCTCGAGCTCCCACGGTTCCAGCGAATAGTTGATGTCCATCGGCGCCTTGCCTTCGACCAGCTTGGCGCGGCAGGTCGAACACATGCCGCCCTTGCAGGCAAAGGGCAGATCGACGCCGGCGCGCAGCGCGGCATCGAGGATGGCCTCGTCCTGGGCGACGGGCACGTCGCGGCGCTTGCCGTCGATGATCAGCGAGGCGATCGCCTTCGGCGGCGCGTCGGGCGCAACCGCCTTTTTCGGCCGCGGCTTGCCGCCGAACTCGGAGACGAAGCGCTCGACATGGATGCGCTCGTCGGCGATGCCGAGATCGCGGCAGGTCGCCTCGATGTCCTCGCTCATGCCAAGAGGACCGCAGATGAAGACGTGATCGACGCTGGCCGCCGGCACCAGCGCGCGGAGCAGCACCCTCACCTTGTCGCCGTCGAGCCGGCCATGCAGGATCGGAATGTCCTGCTCCTCGCCGGAGAGCACGTAAAAGATCGAGAGACGATCGATGAAGCGGTCCTTGAGCTCCTCGAGCGCTTCGAGGAACATGATGTTGTCGGTGGTGCGGTTGCCATAGAATAGGAAGAAGCGGCTGTCCGGCTCGCGCGCGAGCACGCCCTTCACGATCGACAGGATCGGCGTGATGCCGGACCCGGCGGCGAAGCCGACATGAACGCGCGCACGATCTGCCGGCGGGACCAGACCGAAGCGGCCGGTCGGCGTCATCACGTCGAGTTCGTCGCCGCATTTGAGATCTTCGGCGGCCCAGCTCGAGAACGCGCCGCCGTCGACCTTCTTGACGGCGATACGGATCTCGCCGTCGTCAGGGCCGGAACAGATCGAATAGGAGCGGCGCACCTCTTCGCCGTCGAGCGTGGCGCGCAACGTCAGATACTGGCCGGGTGTGAAGGCGTAATCGCCGGCGAGTTCGTTGGGGATGGCAAAGGTCATCGAGACGGCGTCCGTAGCCTCGCGACGGAGGTCCCTGACGGCGAGGCGATGGAAGCGCGGTGCGGCTGCGGACATGGTCAATGGCACTTGAAATAGTCGAAGGGTTCGCGGCAGGCCTTGCAGCGCCAGAGCGCCTTGCAGGAGGTCGAGCCGAATTCGGACAGCAGCTCTGTCTTGTCCGAGCCGCATTGCGGGCACGCCACCGTCTGATCGCCGAACAGCGCGCGGCGCGAGTTTGAAGCTTGCGGCGGCGCGATGCCGTAGGCGCGCAGCTTCTTGCGTCCGTCCTCGGTCAACCAGTCCGTGGTCCAGGCCGGCGACAGCACGGTCCGTACCTTTGCATGTTGAAAACCGGCGCGCTCCAGCGCAACCTCGATTTCGAGCGCGATCATGTTCATGGCCGGGCAACCCGAATAGGTCGGTGTGATCGCGACCTCGACATGATCGCCGTCGAGAACGACGTCGCGCAGCACGCCGAGATCGGCAATGCTCAGCACCGGAATTTCCGGATCGACCACGCTTGCGGCGGCGTCCCAGGCGCGCTGGCGCAGCGCGGCGTCATCGGTCACCGTCACCATATCAGCCCCGGGAAAGTTCGCTGCATCGATTGCAGCTCCGACAGGAGGTGGCCGAGATGCTCGCTGTGACGACCGGAGCGACCGCCCTGCTGCATCCAGTCGTTCTGCGGCAGCGCGAGCGTTGCTTCACGCGTGACCTCCGAGAGAGTCGCCAGCCAGCGCCCGCGCAAGCTTGCGGGATCGACGGCAATGCCACGATGGATCAGCGCGCGTTCGCCGTCGTCGACGGCAAACATCTCGCCGGTAAAGGCCCAGAGATTGTCGATCGCAGCCTGCGCCCGGCGATGACTCTCCTCCGTGCCGTCGCCGAGCCGGATGATCCATTCCGAGGCATGGCGCAGATGGTAGGCGCTCTCCTTCTCCGATTTCGCAGCAATCGCCGCCAGCGTCGCATCGCGCGAATTCATCATCGCGCGCCAGTAGAGATCGGCGAAGGCGGAATAGAAGAATTGCCGCACCAAGGTCTGGGCAAAATCGCCGTTGGGCTGCTCGACTAGGAGAAGATTGCGGTACTGCCGCACGTCACGCAAGTAAGCGAGCTTGTCCTCGTCGTTGTCCCTGCCTTCGACCTTGGCGGCAAAGGTGTAGAGCTCCCGCGCCTGGCCGATCAGGTCGAGCGCGATGTTGGAGAGTGCCATGTCCTCTTCCAGCATCGGCGCGTGCCCGCACCATTCCGACAGCCTATGACCGAGGATCAGCGCATCGTCGGCGCGGCGCAGCGCGTAGATCACCAGCGGGGTTTCGGAGACCTGGATGTTGGCGACCACCATCACATGTGCCCCACTTCATCCGGCACCTCGTAGAACGTCGGGTGCCGGTAGATCTTGGATTCCGCCGGCTCGAACATCATGCCCTTCTCGGCGGGATCGCTCGCGGTGATCGCGCTCGAGGGCACGACCCAGATCGACAGGCCCTCGCCGCGCCGGGTGTAGATGTCGCGGGCGGCCTGCAGCGCCATGATCGCATCGCTCGCATGCAGCGAGCCGACATGCTTGTGTGCGAGCCCGTTGCGGCTGCGAATGAAGACTTCCCACAGCGGCGTGTTCGGCGTGGCCATATCGGTCTCCTATTCGGCAGCCTGGGCGGTCTGACGCTGGGCGCGCTTGGCGGCATAGCTAGCTGCCGCCTCGCGCACCCAGGCGCCCTCCTCGTGCGCCTTGCGGCGCGCGGCCATGCGGTCGCGATTGCAGGGGCCGTTGCCGGTCAGCACCTGCTTGAATTCGGTCCAGTCGATCTCGCTGTGGCGCCAGTGGCCGTCAGCGTCCTGCGTCATGCCGGGATCGGGAATGGTGAGGCCGAGATATTGCGCCTGCGGCACGGTGGCATCGACGAACTTCTGGCGCAGCTCGTCATTGGAGAAGCGCTTGATCTTCCACTTCGTCGAGGTGTCGCTGTGCTGGCTCGTCGCGTCGGGCGGACCGAACATCATCAGCACCGGCCACCACCAGCGGTTCAGCGCGTCCTGCGCCATCGCCTTCTGCTCCTCCGAGCCGCGGCACAGCGTCACCATGATCTCGTAACCCTGGCGCTGGTGGAAGGACTCCTCCTTACAGACGCGAATCATCGCGCGCGCATAAGGCCCGTAGGAGCAGCGGCACAGCGGGATCTGGTTCATGATCGCGGCGCCGTCGACCAGCCAGCCGATCGTGCCGATGTCCGCCCAGGTCAGCGTCGGATAGTTGAAGATCGATGAATATTTGGCCTTGCCGGCGAGCATGGCGTCGACCAGCTCCTCGCGCGAGGAGCCGAGCGTCTCGGCGGCGGCATAGAGATAGAGCCCGTGGCCGCATTCATCCTGCACCTTGGCGAGCAGCGCGGCCTTGCGGCGCAAGGTCGGCGCGCGCGTGATCCAGTTGCCTTCGGGCAGCATGCCGACGATTTCGGAATGCGCGTGCTGGGAGATCTGGCGGGTGAGCGTCTTGCGATAGGCCGCCGGCATCCAATCGTTCGGCTCGATGCGCTCCTCGGCATCGATGCGGGCCTGGAATTGCGCAGCTTTGCCTGCGTCCTCGAGATCGCGATCAGCGGTCTCGGCCGTGTTCAGCGCCTGGGTGTACATGCGCATCCTCCCGTTTATTGGGAGAGAATATATAACAAGATTTACATCATGCAAGATATTTCTGTAACATAATGATCAGGCGCCGAACCTTCGTTCCAGCAGCTTTCGCGCGGCCGGCAACGGCCCTTTTTCATTGGTTCCATGGCTGTCGAGCCATTGTTCGGACGGAGCAAGCAGCGCGCGATAGATCTCGCCGCAGAGTTCGCGGGCCGCCCTGCCCGGCCAATCCGGCGGCAGCAGGCTCTCGGGCAGCAATGGATCGCGCAGCACGACGCGGCGGTAATGGTGGATCAAGAGGATCCGCGCGGTGAAGGCGTCGGCCTCGGACAGATCCGTGCCGCGCGCGATCGCGGCGCGCAGCGGCTCGAACGTCTTCATGAATTTCAGATAGGCATCGGCGGTCCGATCGAGCGGCCAGCTCGCGCTGAGCAGACGGCGGCCGCTGTCGTCTTCCGCCGAGACTTCGAGGCGGATCGCGCCCGCGGCCTCATCCGGCACCGGAACGCCCGATGGCGCGACCCATACGCCCGGCAGCGGGCTGCCGAAGCCGGCATTGCGCAGCGCTTCGCGCGATGCGTCGCGATCCTCGCCATTGCCGATCAGCAGCAGCTCGAAACGTCCGGTCCAGTCGGACGGCGGCGGATCGTAGATGTGGCGCGTCGCGGCCTCGAACGTCTGGCGGCCCTTGTCGGCCAGGCGATAGAAACTGTTGCGACCGACCTTCTCGCGCGTCAGCCAGCCGTCGGCGGCAAGCCGCGACATTGCGGTGCGCACCACGCCGCTGACGATGTCGAGGCTTTCGAAGAATTCCAGAAGCGTGCCGAGCCACACCGAGCCACCACGCGGCACGATGGCATCACCAAACACTGTGATGACGATGGAGCCGGTGCGCGAGGGCTCGCGCTTGAGCTGGTCGATGATACGAGAGAGCGGATGCGCCATGCAGCAGCCTTAGCGCGTTTGGTGCAGGCGCGACAGTGGAGCGGGACGACGGCTCTTCTCCTTCTCCCCGCTATCGCATCTCCGATGCAATCCGACCTCGCCCAGCTTGCAGGGAGAGGTGAAGAGGAGCGCTACCGATGCGGATCGGGATACACCACGCTGCGCCAGCCGCTGCGATCGAACGGGCGCCACTGGCCTTCCTTCTGCGCGAGGCGATCGGCTACGGCATAGACGGCGGCCGGATGATGGCCCATGCCGCAATGGCTGCTCTCGACCTCGATGCTCTCGGTCTGTGCGCCCGTCTTCTCCATGCAGCCTTGCCAGGCGCAGACGCCGTCGGTACGGCTGAAGATGGCGGTGGTCGGCACCGGCGGCGGAGCGGCAAGCTCGCCGCCGAAACGCGGATCAACCTCGTCGGCCTTGCGGCCGCTCGCCCATTCATAGACGCGCCAGGCGTTGGTCGAGCGTGGATCGCCGGCAAAGGGGCTACCAAGCGTGATCACTTGGCGCACGCTGTCCGGCACCATCTTGGCAAGCTGGCGCGCATAGATGCCACCGAGGCTCCAACCGACCAAGCTGATCTTGCGGCCGTGGGTGTCGTTGAGCTCTCGGATCTGACCGAGCATCGCATCCTGCACGCCGGGCCGCAGGCCGTAGTTGCGGCCTTGGCGCCAACCAGCCACTGCATAGCCCTTGCTGCTCAGAAACGTGCGCAGCGCGCCAGTGGAGGTGTCGGAGGCCACGAGGCCCGGCAGCACCAGCACCGGATGCCCATCGCCGCGCGGCGCAAGGCTCAGCAGCGGCAGCGCGCCGAGGAATGCGCCGAACTCGTGGATCGCGCGTCCTTCCAGAAACATCAAGGTACGGGACGGCGGACGCAGCGTTTGGGCAGTAGCGGTCATCAATGGTCCCCTGGGAAGAATCGCTGAAAAGGAGGCCGGCGAGGCCGGCAAATGCGTAGACAGATTTCCAACTCGCCGGCTTCTGGATCGTTCCGCAGCGCAACATGAATCAGCTAGGCGGCCGGTTCCTGGTATTCAAGCGGGAGAGACGCGGGGCGACAATAGGTCCGCGCGTTAATGCTAACGGCCGTGACGCAAAAGTCACAACAATCGGAGCAGGAATTCTACGGTGTAGAGCGCGAGCCCGGCGAGCCCGCCGATCAACGAGCCGTTGAAGCGGATGTATTGCAGGTCGCGGCCGATGTTGATCTCGATCAGCGAAATCAGCTGGGTCATATTCCACGCTTTGACCTGATCGGAGATGAAGGTCGAGACGCCGCTCTTCTGGTCCGCGACGAAGCTGCGCAGCACGGTGACGAGACCCTTGTTGATCTCGCCGCGCAACTCGGCATCGCTGGCGAGCGCCTCGCCGGCCGAGACGAACATCCCGGCGAGATGATGTTGCAGCACCTGCGTCTCGCCGCTCGCGCTGCGCTCGATGAAGGAGCGCGTGTTGGCCCAGACGGTGCGGGCGAGATCGGCGAGCTCCGGCCGCGCCAGGAGATCGCGTTTCAGGCCGTCGATGCGGTCGATATAGGCCTGATCGGTGCCGAGCCTATCGACGAAGTTCAGCACCATGCGGTCGAACTCGTCGCGGAACGGATGCTTGGGGTCGCTGCGCACTTCGTTGAAGAAGGCGGTGGCGGAGGCCACGATCTTGTTCACCAGAAACTTGTCGGCGCGATAGAGCTTGAGCAGGGTCGGCAATTCCGCGCGCACCTTCTCGCGGATCATCGCCATCGTCTCCGTCTGGTTCAAGGTCTCGTGCATCACGCGCAGGAGATCGTCGAACAGGATCTGGTGCCGTCCCTCCGCGACGAAGCCGCGCAGCGTGCCGGCCGCGAGCGGCGCGAGGTCGATCGCCTGGAGCTGCGAGGACATGCGGCGGATGATAAAGGTCATCAGGCCGGAGCTTTCGGTTGCGGACACGGCCTCCGGCAAGAGACGCAGGGCAAAGCGCGCGAGGTCGTCGCTGCGCTTGCGGTCGCGCAACCAGTCGGCGACGAAGGAGCCGAAATCGATCTCCTTCAGCTTGGCTTCGACGGGACCCGCCTCGAGGAAATGCACCTGGATGAATTCGCCGAGCTTGTCGGCGATGCGGGCCTGGTTGCTCTGGATGATCGCGGTGTGCGGGATCGGCAGGCCGAGCGGCCGCTTGAACAGCGCCACCACGGCATACCAGTCGGCGAGCCCGCCGATAGTCGCGGCCTCGGCGAAGGCGGCAATGAAGCCGAACACGGGATGCACGGGCAGAAGCCATTTCGCGACGACGAACAGTGCCAGCGTCGCGGCCAGCACCAAAGTCGCCAGCGTCTTGACGCGGCGCAGCTCGGCCGCGCGTGCGGCATCGCCGGGGGCGTCGAAGGAAAAGGTGACAGATGAGTCCATGACTGCATCACAGTACTCGTCATTGCGAGCGAAGCGAAGCAATCCGGAATCTTTCAGAGGAAAGACTCTGGATTGCTTCGTCGCATCAGCGCAAAATTACTACGCAATTTTGTCGCGAGCTCCTCGCAATGACGGCGGCGCAAAACAAAGGCCCGCCGAAGCGGGCCTCAAATTCAGTTTGTGCTCAGGCGCCAGATCAGGCGGTCTTGCTGTAGACCTTGGCGAAATTGTCCTGAGCGGACTTCGCACCGTTGGCGGCGAGCTTGCCGAGATAGTCGGCGGTCGCCTTGGCGCGCGAGACGAACACTTCGCCGCGGGAGCGGAGCAGGCTCGACTGGATCTCGACGGCTTCGCTGACCGACTTGGCGGACGCGAGCTTGTCGATGCCCGAGAAGAACGCCTCGGCGTCCTCGTAGATCGCCTGCTGGATGTTGCGGCTGATCTTGCCGGCCTCGGTGATGGACTCGGTCACCGCGTTCTCGACGGCGGCGGTCACGCGCTCGGAGCCAGCAAACACCTCGGCAGCACGGTCCTTGGCGGTATTGGCAGTCTTCTTGACGAATTCGCGGGCGGCCTCGGGAACTTCCAGGTTCTGGATGTTCTTGAAAGCGTCCTTGAAGCCCTCGAAAGCGGTGTTGGTTTCAGTGGTCATGGGGTTCTCTCCATCCTCAATGGTTTGAGCTATGGGCTCACCCCGTCCGCATTGGCCCGGGGCACGACCTATATGGCACGGTTAATTGTGCATCGCAATATTGATATTGCAGTGCGATATCACGAAATCGTGAACAACTCTCACGAGAGACATCGTGATGCTTCCGTAGCCATGGGGGCACGTGAATGGGTTCCGATCCGGACCCAATGTCGGACGCCTCCTGCTTAGTGCTGCACGGCGCCAGGCAGGCCGTAGGCCTCCATCTGAGCCTGGACCTGCGCGATGTTATGGCCGAGCACGACGATGTCGTGGGTCTTGCCGTCGACGTCCCGGACATGGTCCCGCAGCAGGGCCTCGGCCTTGAAGCCGAGGCTCTCGAACAGGGCGATCGCCGCCTGCTGATCCACCGTCATCTGGACCGAGAGCTTTTCCAGGCCCGCTCCGAGCGCCAGCGCAAAAGTCTCCTGCGACAGCGCTTTGCCCACGCCCTTGCCGCGGACCTGGGGCGAAACCACCATCCGGATCTCACCGACATGAGGCGACCAGGAATGGGGATCGCGCACCAGCGTGCCGCAACCAACGACCCTGCCCTCTCTCACCGCGAGCAGGCTCTGAATAGCTCCGCGCTCGATTTCCTTGACCCAGGCCGACAGCACCTTCGGCTCGCTGATGTTGCGTGGCAGGAACAACAGGTCATGGGTCGGCAGGCCCTTGCCAAAAGCCAGCACCGCGGCCTCGTCTGCGGGCGACATCAGGCGGATCTCGATAGCGCCGGCGTCGGTCTTGACGTCGCGCGGATAGGAACGCTGCTCGCTCATGTCGATCTCTTTCCCAGCCAGGAATCCAGTTTCGGCCACAGCCGCTTCACCGCGTTGGCGCCGGCGACGAGCGAGACGTGACCGCCCTTCAGGATCACCTCTTCCTTGTCGGTCGAGCCGATCTTGGCGATCAGGTGCTTGGCGGCCTCATAGGGCACGATGTGATCGTGCTCGGCGACCGCATGCAGGATCGGCACCGTGATGTTCTCGAGCCTGGCCGCACGGCCGCCGACCGACATGGTGCCGTTGAACAGCTTGTTATCCCACATCAGGTCCTTGGTGATGGTGCGGAAATATTCGCCGGCGAGCGGCAGCGTGTGGGTCGCCCAGCGGTCGAACATGCGGTACGACTTCACGAACTCGTCGTTCCAGATGTTTTCCCAGAGCTGGATCTGGCTCACCGTGCGCGAGGCCGGCCGCAGCATCTCGAACGAGGACAGGATCATCTCCGGCGGCACGTTGCCGACGCTGTCGACGAGGTGGTCGACGTCGAAATAGCGGCGGTCGGAGAAGTTCGAGAACAGCTTCATCTCCCGGAAGTCGATCGGCGTGGTGAAGCAGATCAGGTTCTTCATTGGCCCGCCCTTGTGGATCGAGCCGTAGAGCAGCGACAGCACGCCGCCAAAG
This sequence comes from Bradyrhizobium yuanmingense, assembly GCF_900094575.1. Classification (GTDB taxonomy): domain Bacteria; phylum Pseudomonadota; class Alphaproteobacteria; order Rhizobiales; family Xanthobacteraceae; genus Bradyrhizobium; species Bradyrhizobium yuanmingense. Next base: position 381,803 of record NZ_FMAE01000001.1, read on the forward strand.
CAATAGCCGATGACGGAGACGTCCTGCTCGCCGGAATCGGCTTGCACGCGGCGGACGCAGTCCGGAATGAAGTCGAGGACATAGTCCTCCATGCGCAGGCTCTTCTCCTCCGGCCTCGGCGCGCTCCAGTCCAGCATGTAGACGTCGTAGCCGCGTTTCAGCAGGAACTCGATGAAGCTCTGGCCGGGCACGAGGTCGAGGATGTAGCCGCGATTGGTGGTTGCCATTACGATCAGCACCGGCACGCGGTAGATCTCGTCCGACATCGGCCGGTAGTGATAGAGGCTCATGGTGCCGCGCGAGTGCAGCACGTCCTTTGGCGTCGAGCCGAGCGAGGGGCCCGAGGTCGAGAAATATTCGACGCCCTTGATGCTGCGCTGAATCGCGCGCTGCACCTCGGACTGGATGCGCTCCGGGATCGAGGCAAGATCAAGTCCCGCCGGCGCGTTCATTTTTGGTCTCCGCCTTCGGACGGCGGACGCTTGGTTCGCGGTGGCCGCGGCGCGGCGCCGGGTTGCGGCGCGCCCGACGTGGCCGACATCTGGCTCAGCATCGACTTGATCTCGCCGAGCTGGCCTTCGATCGACTGGAGCCGTTCCGCGATGCCGGTCATCTGCTCGCGGCTCGGCAGGTTCATCGAGATCAGGTACCTCTCCATGAGATCGCCGAATTGCTTCTGAGCACCTGCAGCAACGCCGCCGGCGCGGTTCATGGCCTGCGAGAATTCGGGCGTCTCCATCGCCTTGGTCGCGAAGGAGTTGAAACCCTTCTCCATTTCGCCAACCATCTTCTGCCACAAGGCGACCGGATCGGTGATCTTGTCGGTCATCGGCGTCCTCCCAATGCGGAGGGCTTTGCACCCTTCTTGTCCCGCCATACCACACCGTTGCGCGGTGCCGGTCAACCGGCAAGCAACCGACGCAACGTCGGAGACGCGGCTTCTTCGTGAAATGAAACCGTGCGATACAGCATCGGTCAGCAGGAGGAACCCGTGACCGCCCATCAACCACCCCAGACCGTCCGCGCCAACGGCATCGACATCTGCTACGAGATCTTCGGCAACGACAATGCCGAGCCGCTGCTGCTGATCATGGGCCTCGGGGCGCAGATGATCCATTGGGACGATGCATTCTGCGAGCAGCTCGCCGCACGCGGCTTCCGCGTGATCCGCTTCGACAATCGCGACATCGGCAAGTCGAGCCATCTCACCGGCGGCAAGCGGCTGACGCCGTTCGAGCTGCTGAAGCTGCGCTTCTTGCGCATCCCGGTGGCCGCGACCTACAAGCTGATCGACATGGCAAAGGACACGGTCGGGCTGATGGATGCGCTCGGCATCAAGTCGGCGCATCTCGTCGGGGCGTCCATGGGCGGCATGATCGCGCAGGAGGTGACGCTGTCGTTTCCGCACCGCGTGCGCTCGCTGACCTCGATCATGTCGACGACGGGCAATCCGCGCGTGCCGCCGCCGACGCGCGAGGCCGCCGCGGTGCTGATGGCACCGCCGCCGCGCAGCAAGGAGGAGTTCATCGTCCGCTATGGCCAGACCTGGAAGGTGCTGCGCGCCGGGCATTTCCCGGAAGAGGAAGCGCTCGACCCTGGCCGCGCCGAGCGGGTGTTTGCACGCGGGCTCAATCCGGCCGGCGTCGGCCGCCAGCTCCGCGCCGTGCTTGCCTCCGGCAGCCGCAAGGAACGGCTGCACGCCGTGAAGGCTCCGACGCTCGTGATCCACGGCACCGTCGATCCCCTGGTTCGCCCCGAAGGCGGCAAGGACACGGCCGCGTCGATCCCGAACGCAAAGCTGCTGATGATCGAGGGCATGGGCCACGCGCTGCCCATGCGCTTCTGGCCGGAGATCATCGACGCGATCGACAAGCATGCGCATGGCGCGGCGGCGCAGGCGGCCTAGCCCTTCCGCGCGATCCAGATCACGTGGCGCGCGCCGCCGCCTCTGCCGGTGGCGCGAACGTTGACTTCGTTGACGTCGAAGCCGGCGCGCTTGAGGCGCCCTGTGAATGCCGCATTGGGTCCAGACGACCAGACGGCCAGCACGCCTCCCGCCCGCAGCGCCGTCTTCGCAACCTGCAGCCCGCGCGCATCGTAGAGCGCGTCATTGCCTTTCCGGGTCAGCCCCTCGGGACCGTTGTCGACGTCGAGCAGGATGGCGTCGAAGGCCGAACGCTTCGCCCGGATGACTTCGCCAACATCGATCTCGCGAATGCTCACCCTGGCATCATCGAGGCTATCTCCGAAGACCTCCGCCATCGGGCCTCGTGCCCAGGCGACCACCGACGGCACCAACTCGGAGACCACGATCTTCGCCTGGGCTCCGAGCACGGCCAGCGCCGCGCGTAGCGTAAAACCCATGCCGAGACCGCCGATGAGAACGACGGGCTTTGCGACTTTCTCGATCTGCTTCGCGGCAAGGGTTGCCAGCGCTGCTTCCGACCCCGACAGGCGGCTGTTCATCAGCTCGTTGGTGCCGAGCTTGATGGAGAACTCCTTGCCCCGGCGCATCAGGCGAAGCTCCTCGTCGGAACCGGGAATTTTGGCGGTGTCAATCTTTTCCCAGGGAATCATGGGAATGCTTTAGCACGAACAGGATCGTAGGGTGGGTTAGCCGAAGGCGTAACCCGCCGCTCGGACAGAATTGGTGGGTTACGCCTAGCGGTTTGCGCTTCGCGCAATCCGCGGGGCTAACCCACCCCACGATCTGCGGCTACCCGCCCGCCCAGACGTCCAGCACATAGCGGTTGTTCGCGCCCATCTCCTCGATCCAGCGCGCGCCTGCCGCGGCATCACTGCCGCTCTTGTCGCGGTGGATCGCGACGAGCGCCGCCTTCACGTCGGGCTCCATCTTGCCGCCATCGCCGCACACATAGATGATCGCGCCCCGCTCGATCAGCGGCCAGACCTTGTCCTTCTGCGCCGCGATCACGTGCTGCACATAGGTCTTCGGCCCGTCCGCGCGCGAGAATGCCGTGAACAGCTCGGTGATGCCGCTCGCCGCCAGCGCCTTCAGCTCCTCCGCGTAAAGAAAATCCTGGTCGGGATGGCGGCAGCCGAAGAACAACATGGCCGGGCCGAGCGCGGCCCCTTTCGCCTTGCGCGCGGCGCGCTCCTGGAGGAAGCCGCGGAACGGCGCAAGTCCCGTGCCCGGACCGATCATGATAACAGGCACGGAAGGATCGTCCGGCAGGCAGAAGCCCGCCTTGGTCTCGCGCACGGTGGCATAGATCGTATCGCCCTCCCGCCGATTGGCGAGATAGTTCGAGCAGATGCCCTTGTAGGTGCCGCGGCCCGAGGCAGCCGGACCTTCGACCACGCCGACCGTGACGCTGCAACGCGCCGGGTCGACCGACGGCGAAGACGAAATCGAGTAATAGCGCGGCGCCAGCAGCGAGAGCATTTCGAGATAGACGTGGAACGGCAGTTCGCAAGCCGGATATTCGAGCAGCAGGTCGAACACCGATTTGCGCTTGGCGAGGATCTCACTGCGATAGCGCTCGAGCGGCTCCGCCTCCTCGCCGACGAAGGCCAGCAGCTTCGGCTTGGTGACGGGACAGCGGGTGTGCTCGGCCATGATCTGGATCTGCTTGCGCGTCGCGACCTGCTGCAGCTCGACGAACTCGCTGAGCAGGCGGCCAACCGACACGGCCGCGCCGACCGGCAATTGCGCGCGCCGGCCTTCGGCCACCTGGAGCCTGATCTGATCGGCCGGCAAAAAGCCGAAGCGGCGGGCAACTGAATCAACCAGCGTAGGATCGTTGCGCGGAACGACGCTGAGGTGATCGCCGACGCGGTAGCTGAGGTTGGCCGGCAGCTGCACCTCGATGTGGCGCGTCGAGCGCTCGGAAGCATTCGCGCCGGACTTGTTCTGGAGCTCGTCATTGACCAGCACCTTCATCGCCACTGCGCCGCCCTGGGCGACGATGGTGTTGACGGCGGTCACCGCGACCGGCTCGATTGCATAGAGCGGATCGTCCTCGGCGGTGCGGGTGAAATTCCAGTCGATGCCGAACTCCTTGGTCGCGACTTGCGCGGCGGCGGGGAACCATTTCTGGAACTGGCTGTCGAGATCGCTGCGGGCATCGCCCTCGCCGCGCGGATAGACCGCGCGCGCACCATGCTTCGACAATTGCTCGTCGATGAAGCGCGGCACCGATTGATAGGTCGCGGCCCAGTCGCTGTTGCCGCAGCCGAACACGGCGTAGCGCACACCGGCAAAGGCATCCTTCGGCAGATCCTCGCCGAGCCATTTGACGAACTGCGTCGCATTGTCGGGCGGCGCGCCGTTATAGGAGGCGCAGATGATCAGCACGCCGCCCTCCTGCGGCAGCTTGCCGACATAGTCGTCGAGCGGGCCGAGATGCACGGCAAAACCGTTGATCTCGGCAAGATCGGCCATGCGCGTTGCGAGCTCCTCGGCGGTGCCGAGATTGGAGCCGTAGAGCACCAGCATCGGCGTGTTGTGGCCGGGCCGCGTGGTGGGCTGACGCTGCGCCTTTGGTGCCGAGGACGCAGCCGCAACTGGCCCGCCATAGGCGCCGCGCTCGCGGTCGGCACGCGGCCGCACCTTGATCTTGAAGCCTTCCGGCTTGATCGTCAGCGTCTCCTTCAGATGCATCTGGTAGCGCTGGTGGTCGATCAGCTTGAAGCGCTGCAGGATCATGCCGAGTGCGAGCGCTGCTTCATGCATGGCGAAGCCGCGGCCGATGCAGGCGCGCTGGCCGTTGCCGAACGGCTTCCAGGCATTGATCGGCCGTCTTGCCTCCGCCTCGCGGCTGAAATTCTCGGGGTCGAAGGCGTCGGGGTTGGGACCCCACACGCTGGGATCACGATGCAGCGCCGTCACCAGGATGGTGACGAACGTTCCCTTCCTGAGCTTGTACTGCCCGCCGCCGATGGTCTCGTCGTTCAGCGGCGAGATGCCGTAGGCCGGCGCCGGCGGCCACAGCCGCAGCGACTCCTTCAGGATCTGCGTGATGTAGGTGAGCTGCGTCACCTGCTGATAGGTCGGCTTGGCGTTGACGTCGGGGCCGAAGACGCGGTCGACCTCGTCATAGGCCTTCTTGAGAATCTCCGGGTGCTTGAGCAGCGCATAGAGCGTGTAGGACAACAGGCCGCTGGTGGTCTCGTGCCCTGCGATCAGGAAGGTGTTGATCTGGTAGCGGATATTGACGTCGTCGAGCTGCTCGCCGGTGGAACGGTCGACGCCGGTCATCATCGCGGCCAGCATGTCCTTCTTGTCGTCGATGCCTTCCGCGCTCTTGCGGCGTTCGGCGATGATCTCGTCGACCATCTTGTTCATGAAAGCGACGTCTTGGGCCAGCGTCTTCCGCCGCTTCTGCATCCAGAGCTGCTCGAACGGCAGGCCGCGCGTCATCATGATGGTTTCGAGCGATCGTACCAGTGACTCGACGAAAGGATGGTAGTCGCGCCGGTAGAACGAGTTGAAGCGGTACTCGAAGCCGCACAGGCCGATCGTATCCAGCGTCAGCGCGGTCATGTCGTGGACCACGTCGATCTCGTCGTCGGCGTTGAGCCGCTCCCATTTCTGGACGAGCTGCTCGGCGATGTCGACCATGCTCGGGTGATAGGACTGCATGGCGCGGTTGCCGAAAGGCTGCAGCAGGATGTTGTGCGCCTTGCTCCAGTTCGGCTCACGGGTGTCGGCGGTGAAGAGGCCGTCGCCGCCGACCGCACGCACGCGCCGCAGCGCGCCGCGCACCGTCTTGTCGAACCGCTTCTCGTCGGAGAGCTCGTCGACGAGATCGTGGCCGGAGACGACGACGATCGGCGAGCCCATCATGTCAAGCCAGAAGATCGGACCGAGCTCCTTGGCAAGCCGCGTCAGGTGCTGCACGGGAGCGGCCGCGTCCAGCGACAGCATATTGCCGACCACTGGCTTGGTCGGCGGCTGCGGAATCGGGTCCAGACGGTTCTTGGATGACATCGAAATGTAGTCCCCCTGCCTCAATGTCGTCGTTGCGAGCGAAGCGAAGCAATCCAGAAATGTATCCGTGGAGGCAGTCTGGATTGCTTCGTCGCCTCGCTCCTCGCAATGACGCGTTCCCAATGACGACCGCTAGCCAAACCGCCTTCTCCGCCACTCGATCAGCTTGGCGCTGACCTCCTCCGGCTTCTCCTGTTGCGTCCAATGGCCGCTGTCCTTCACCAGATACTTCTCGAGATCATCGATCAGTTTCTCCATGCCGTCGGCCGCCGAGGGCGGCAGCACGGCATCATTCTCCGCCATGATCATCAACGAGGGCACGTGGATGTGGTGGTCCAGCCCCTCGGCGCGCTCCCAGTTGCGGGTGAAGTTGCGGTACCAGTTGATGCCGCCGGTGAAGCCGGTCTTCGTGAAGGTGTCGACGAACACCTTCTTCTCATCAGCCGACAGGATCGGCGTGCGCGGATCGACCTTGGCGTCGTACGCCGCAATCATCTGCGGGAAAGCCAGGTTGGTCTTCGACGAGGCGCCGACACCCGCGATCGGCGGCTCGTCCGGTTTCGCTGCCGGCTTTGCCAGCGGCTTGCGCATGAAGGCGTCGAAGGTCTGCTCGACGCGGCTGCCGAAGATCTTGTCCGGCTCGCGCGCGGGATCCTGGAACTGGACGATGTACATCTGGTCGCCGTAACGCTGGCGGAACAGCGCGATCGGGTCGATCGGCATGCGGTCCCAATGCGGGGTGTTGACGCCGACGACTCCGGCGACGCGCGTGGGATGCCGCAGCGGCATCTGCCAGACGACGAAGCCGCCCCAGTCGTGGCCGACGAAGATCGCCTTGTCGATCCCGAGATGATCGAGCAGACCGACGAGATCGCCGGTCAGGTGCTCCATGTCATAGGCTTCGACCGGCTCGGGCCGGTCGGTCGCGCCGTAGCCACGCTGGTCGGGCGCGACTACGCGGATGCCGGCCTCGCTTAGTGCCTTGATCTGGTGACGCCAGGAGAATGCGAGCTCCGGCCAGCCGTGGCACAGCACGACCGGCGGTTTGTCATCGGACGGGCCCGCCTCGTAATAGCCCATGCGGATTCCGTTCGTCGTCGCGAACTTGAGCGGCGGCATTTCAATCATTGCAAAGTCCTTACTCGGCGGCGCCCTTGATATCAGCGGCCGGCGGCGTGTACGCCGCCTCCAGCGCGGCGAATTCCTCAGGCAGCATGTCGCACATCACCTGCACATGCGGAATGATGTTGGCACCGACGATAAAGCCGAAATCGAGCTGGTCGCGATAGCTCTGCACGGTGATGTTGAGTGCCTGCCCGTGGGTCGAGATAGACACCGGGAAGATGTGCAAGAGCTCGGCACCGGCGGCATAGAGCGTCTGCCGCGGCCCGGGCACGTTGGACACGGTGATGTTGGCCGCGGGCGGCAGCACGTCGGAGAGGTTCGAGCGGCTGTAGAGCAGCGCCAGAATCTGCACCATGATCGGCGCGCCCAGCATCGAGATGTTGGAGACCTGCGGCATCAAAGCCCGCAAAGGATGCGACATCTCCTTGGACTTGGTTGATTGCGCGATGATCGCTTCCAGCCGCGCCTTGGGATCCTCGATGTTGGTGGCGATCGAGCAGATCATGCCGAACACCTGGTTGTTGGCCTCGGTGTTGCCCTCCTCCCGCAGCGAGATCGGCACCGCTGCGGTCAGGGATTTCGCCGGCAGCGTGCCGTATCGCAGGAGATAGCGGCGGACGACGCCGGAGGCGAGCGCCAGCACCACGTCGTTGAGCTTGCCGCCGGCCTGCTTGGCCAGCGCCTTCGCCCGCGACAGCGGGATCGATACGCCGGCAAAGCTCCGCTCCGAGGAGATCGTCTTGTTGAGCATGGTCGGCGGCGACACCATGCTGGCAAGGCTCTCGCGCGACTTCGGATCGGCGATCTTGCCGAGCACGTCGGAGACGCTCTTGAGCACGGTCGGGATGTTGCCGGCGAAGCGCACCGCGCTCTCGATCTGGTACATAGCGTTGTCGAACAGGATCGAGCCGATATCGCTCTTGCCGGTGCGGGGCAGCTGCAGGTTCTTCGCCGCTTGCGAAGCCTCCAGCGGCTGGCTGAACAGCTGCTGATAGGAGTCGAGCAGGTTGGCGGCGATGTCGCGCGGCTCCTGCCCGGGCTTGCTGCCCGCGGTCGGCGGATCGACCTTCCGCGGGATCGGCGAGATGTCGTAGATCATGTTGGTCAGCGCCGCACCGGCGCCGCCATCGATCGCGGCATGGTGCATCTTGGAATAGAGCCCGACCTCGTTGTCCTTCATGCCCTCGAACACGTAGAACTCCCAGAGCGGACGGGCGCGGTTGAGCAGCTTGGCATGCATCCAGCCGACGATGCGCTCGAGCGTGGCGCGGTCGCGCGGCTGCGGCAGGCTTGCCCGGAAGATGTGGCGGTCGATGTCGAACTGGTCGTCCTCGACCCAGGAGGGATGATCGATGTCGAGCGGCGCCTTCTCCAGCCGCGCCTTGAGAATCGGCGCGATGTGCAGGCGCGAGACGATCATCGCCTTGAACTCTTCGAAGAAATCGCCCTTGTAGTCGTCAGGCAGGCGGAAGATCGCCATGCTGCCGACATGCATCGGCATCTCCGGTGTTTCCAGATAGAGAAACGACGCGTCAAGCGACGACAGCTTCTTACCGTCAGCCATGGTTCCCTCCCGAGTATTCGACGGGCGCCTTGGCGGCGCTTCTCGTCAGGCCGATACTGCCCGGTCCGGCGGGGCATATGCAATGGCAAACGGCCCCGCCCGGTCAAATGGCCGGAAGTCTCCCTCCGGTTGCGCCAGGCGATCCGCCACGGCCCACAGCACCGCCGGGTTCACGCCAAGCCCAATATGGCTCGCCAGGTGCACCTCGATGTTCTCGGCACGGTCGGAGGGGCGCAGCAGACAGGTCCGCCAGTTCACGACGCCGTCGGCGCGCGAATAGATCGACGTTGCCGGCACCGGCAGATCGCCGGCAATCGCCTCGCGTGCTTCCGCATAGTCCTCCACCTTCTCGCCGGATAACGTCTCATAGAGCCGCGTCGCGTGGGTCGCCCGCACATCGTTGGCGAAAGGGCTGCCGAGTGTGACGACGTAGCGGACCTTGTCCGGCGCCCAAAGCGCGAGATCGCGGGCATAGACGCCGCCGAGACTCCAACCGACCAGGCTGACCTTGCGTCCCGTGGCGGCATGGATTTCGGCCAAGCGCATGCGCAGCGAATCCCGCATTCGCCCGAGCCCGCCGAGATTGCGGCCCATCCGCCAGGCATGCGCCGCATAACCGAGCTCGCTGAGATAGCGCCGTATCGGCACCATGGAGAGGTCGCTGGCGAGAAAGCCCGGCAGCGCCAGCACCGGATGGCCATCGCCCCGCGGCGCCCGCATCAGGAGCGGCGACAGCAAGAGGCTCGCATTCAACTCGAATAGCCCACGGGCCTCGGCGAGCAGCAGGCCGAGACCCGGCGGACGAAGCCGGCCTTCTTGCAGCGCCCCGTCCGGCTCGGGCGACACTATTTTTTCTTGTCGCCGCTGCGGGTGCCGCCGAGGCCGGCCATCGCGACGAACATGTCCTGAAACCGCTCGGCGATCTTGGGATCGAAGGTGAACCAGCTCTGGATCAGCGATTCCGGCGAGATCTTCTCAATATTGCTGAGCACCTGCTGCTGCAGCTTGTCCATGACGGCGGTCTGCATCGGCGCCACGTCAGGCAGACCGAAGAACTGACGGGCTTCGAGGGGGGTACAGTCGATTTCGATGTTAACCTTCATGTCCCCTCCGGATGAGATTCGAGCGGCCTGTCGGAGTATCACCGCGAGAAGGTCTGCAAGGCAAGCGACCTGAGGGGAAGCCGCTAGGACCAGCTTCCCCAATCGACGGGTATGGTCAATCAAATTGTCGGCCCGCGCCCCCGCGCAGAAGCTCGCCGGCCTGCCGGGGATTGCCGGGCAGCATTGCTGCACAGCGGCGCAACTTGGCGCGTTCCTTGCTGGAATGACGCTTGCACGGGTCGAGAACTCTGGGCAACATGGATCAGTCAGCCTCGCCGAACAATCAAAAATCACCGGCGCGGCAGTGTGGAGAGGGTCAAGAATGTCAGTCGGTCAAAGTCTGTTTGCGGCGACACTCGCCGGTACGCTCGCGTTGGCGGTCTCGCCAGCATCGAGCCAGACGCTACGTTATGCCAACCAGGGTGACCTGAAGTCGCTCGATCCCTATACCCTGAACGAGAGCACCACCCACGCTCATCTCGGCCACGTCTATCAGGGCCTCACGGCGCGCGACAAGGACCTCAAGATCATTCCGGCGCTGGCGGAAAGCTGGGAAACCCCAGAGCCGACGCGCTGGCGCTTCCATTTGCGCAAGGGCGTGAAATTCCACAACGGCAACCCCTTCACCGCCGACGACGTGGTGTTCTCGGCCGATCGCGTCCGCAAGAAGGGGTCGAACATGCAGACTCGCCTTGCGCCGGACGTCAAGGTGGTCAAGGTCGATGACTATACCGTCGACTTCGTCCTGCCCTCGCCAAATCCCATTCTGCATAACGCGTGGGATGTCTGGTACATCATGAACAAGAAATGGGCCGAGGAGAACAACGTCGTCGATCCGACGCCGGTGGCGGCGACCACGCCGAGCTATGCCTCACTGAACGAGAACGGCACCGGTCCCTTCATCATTGAAAGCCATCAGCCCGGCGTGAAGACGGTGTTCAAGGCCAATCCCAATTATTGGGGCAAGGTCGAGGGCAATCTCAAGGAGATCATCTTCACCCCGATCGCTTCCGACGCCACCCGCGTCGCCGCCCTGCTCTCGGGCGAAGTCGACGTCATCGAGCCGGTTCCGATCCAGGACATCTCCCGCGTCGATTCCAGCCCGAACGCCCAGGTGCTGAAGGGACCGGAGCTGCGTACCATCTTCCTCGGCTTTGACCAGATGCGTGACGAGCTGCTCTACTCCAACATCAAGGGCAAGAACCCGTTCAAGGACGTCCGCGTCCGCGAGGCCTTCTACAAGGCGATCGATATCGAGCTGATCAAGACGCGCGTGATGCGCGGGCTGTCGACGCCGTCGGCGCTGATGATCGCACCGGAACTGTTCGTGCTGTCCAAGGAGTTCACGCGGCCGAAATTCGATCCCGACGGCGCCAAGAAGCTCCTGACCGAAGCCGGTTACCCCGACGGCTTCGAGGTCACCATGGACTGCCCGAACGATCGCTACGTCAACGACGCCGCGATCTGCCAGGCCGTGGTCGGCATGCTCGCCCGCATCGGCGTCAAGATCAATCTCCTGGCGCAACCGAAGGCGCAGTACTTCGCCAAGGTGCTGAAGCAGGGCGGCTACCAGACCTCGTTCTACCTGCTGGGCTGGACTCCGAGCACGATGGATTCCCACAACGTGCTCTACGACATCATGGGCTGCCGCGACGATGCGAAATCCTCGCGCGGCGAGGCCAATCTCGGCGGCTATTGCAACAAGGAGTTCGACGCCATCACCGACAAGGTGCTGGTCGAAGCCGACACCACCAAGCGCAACCAGTTGATCAAGCAGGCCTACGAAATCGGCATGAAGGACTGGTCCTACATCCCGCTACACCAGCAGGCGCTGGCCTGGGGCGTTTCGAAGAAGGTGAACCTGCCGCAGCGCGCCGACAATCTCGTCATGTTCCACTGGGCAACCAAGAAGGAATAGGATCGGTTGAACACGAGGTCCCGGCGGCATCCGCCTTCCGGGACCTTTTCTTTTCCGGCCGCCAAGGACGTCGGCCGTACGCTCACCCAAGGACAGTGGAAGGCATGCTCGCTTTCACGCTTCGCCGCGCCGTTCAGGCCATCGGCGTCATGTTCGCCGTCGGCATCATCGCGTTCTCGATGTTCCGCTTCGCCGGCGACCCCGTCAACCAGATCGTCTCGATCGACACCTCGGCCGCCGAACGCGCGATCGTGCGCAAGTCGCTCGGCCTCGATGACCCCGTGCCGGTGCAGTTCGTGCGCTATTTCGCCGATGCGGCGCAGTTCAAGTTCGGCGTCTCCTACCAGTTCCGCCAGCCGGTCGCGACGCTGTTGATGGAGCGCATGCCCGCGACGCTGGAACTTGCGATCTGTGCGACCGTGTTTGCAATGGTGTTCGGCATCCTGATGGGCGTCTATTCGGCGCTCAAGCGCGATACCGTGCTGGCCAAACTATTCCAGGCGGTCTCGCTGATCGGCATCTCGCTGCCGACCTTCCTGATCGGCATTCTCCTGATCTACCTGTTCGCTGTGACATTGGGCTGGTTGCCCTCGTTCGGCCGCGGCGAGGTGGTCAAGCTCGGCTGGTGGACGACCGGCCTGCTCACGGTGTCGGGACTGAAGGCACTGATCATGCCTTCGATCACGCTCGGCCTGTTCCAGATGACCCTGATCATGCGGCTGGTGCGCGCGGAGATGCTGGAAGTGTTGCGGACCGACTATATCCGCTTCGCCCGCGCGAGGGGGCTGACCACGCGTGCGATCCATTTCGGCCACGCGCTGAAGAACACGCTGATTCCGGTGATCACCGTGGCCGGGCTTCAGTTTGGCTCGGTTATTGCATTTTCGATCATCACCGAAACCGTGTTCCAATGGCCGGGCATGGGGCTTCTGTTCGTCCAGGCCGTGCAAAACGTCGACATTCCGATCATGGCCGCCTACCTGCTGATGGTTTCACTGATCTTCGTCACCATCAATCTGGTGGTCGACATTCTCTACACGGTGGTCGATCCGCGCCTGCGCTCGACCGTCGGTCGCGCCGCATAGGGCAGCCTGCAATGTCCGACGCAGTCGTCTCCAATTCCGACAAGCAGAGCGCGCAGCCGGTGCAGGCCGCCCATGGCTGGTTCAGCCGCACGCTCGACAGCGACTTGTTCTATTCGTTCCGCCGCTCCAAGCTCACCATGGTGGCTGCGGCTATCACGGTCCTGTTCTTCCTGCTTGCGATCTTTGCATCCGTGCTCGCGGTGCAGAACCCGTTCGATCCGGCACAGCTGCAATTGATCAATTCGCGGATTTCACCGCTGTGGACTGCGGACGGCCAGAGCCCGTTCCTGCTTGGCACCGACGAGCAGGGCCGCGACGTGTTCTCCGCGATTCTCTATGGCATGCGCATCTCGCTCGCCGTGGGTGTCGCCGGCGTGATCTTCGCCGGCGCGCTCGGCATCGCCCTCGGCCTGATCGCCGGCTATTTCGGCGGCGCAGTGGACGGCGTGATCATGCGGATCGCCGACGTGCAGCTGACATTCCCTGCAATCCTGATCGCGCTGCTGGTCAACGGCATCGCGAAATCAATCCTCGGCAACCGGCTGGACGCCACCAGCATGCTGGTGGTGCTGGTGATCTCGATCGGCCTGAGCTTCTGGGTCGGCTATGCCCGGACGGTGCGCAGCTCCGTGATGGTCGAGAAGAACAAGGACTACGTCGCCGCCGCACAGCTGATCGGCCTGCCGGCGCCGAAGATCATGCTGCGGCACGTGCTGCCGAACACGATGGGCCCGATTCTGGTCATCGCCACCATCAACCTTGCGCTCGCCATCATCACCGAGGCGACGCTGTCCTTCCTCGGCGTCGGCCTGCCCGATACCATGCCCTCGCTCGGCACGCTGATCCGCATCGGCAACAATTATCTGTTCGCCGGCGAATGGTGGATCGTCGCCTTCCCGGGGCTCGCGCTCGCAACGCTGATCCTATCGATCAATCTGCTCGGCGACTGGCTGCGCGACGCGCTCAATCCGAAGCTTCGATGAATACGCCTCGTCCATGACCGAACCCGTCCTTTCCGTGCGCGATCTTCACGTGGAGTTTGCCTCCCGCCGCGGCACGCTGCGCGCCATCGACGGCGTCTCCTTCGACATTGCCAAGGGCGAGGTGCTCGGCGTCGTCGGCGAGTCCGGAGCCGGCAAGTCCGTCACCGGCCTCGCGGTGATCGGCCTGATCGATCCGCCCGGCCGCATTGCCGGCGGCGAGATTCATCTCGCGGGCCTGCGCATCGACAATCTGCCGCCGGAGGAGATGCGCCGTATCAGGGGCAAGCGCATCGGCATGATCTTCCAGGATCCGCTGACATCGCTCAATCCGCTGTACAAGGTCGGCGACCAGATCGTGGAGACGATCCGCACCCACCTCAATCTGTCCGAGTCGGCCGCCCGCCGCCGCGCCATCGACCTCCTGGCCGAAGTCGGCATTCCCGCGCCGGAAAAGCGTATCGACGGCTATCCCCACGAGTTTTCCGGTGGCATGCGCCAGCGCGTCGTGATCGCGCTCGCGATCTGTGCCGAGCCCGAGCTGATCATCGCGGACGAGCCGACCACCGCGCTCGATGTCTCCGTGCAGGCCCAGATCATCTCGCTGATCAAGCGGCTCGGACGCGACCACGGCACCGCGGTGATGCTGGTGACGCACGACATGGGCGTGATCGCCGAAACCTCCGACCGCGTCGCGGTGATGTATGCCGGCCGCGTCGCCGAGATCGGCCCGGTGCAGGACCTCGTGAAGAATCCGCTGCATCCTTATGCCAAGGGCCTGATGGGCGCGATCCCGACGCTTGCGGGCGAGGACAAGCGCCTGGTGCAGATCCCGGGCTCGATGCCGCGCCTGTCGGCGATCCCGCGCGGCTGCTCGTTCAATCCGCGCTGCGCCTTCGCCTTCGATCGTTGCCGTGTCGATCGGCCGGAGCCGCTGCCGCGCGGCGCGCAATCGGTGGCCTGCCACCTCTATGACGACGTGCCGGCGGAGAGCGTGGCATGAGTGCTCCCTTCGTCCAGGCCACAAACCTGCGCCGCGTCTTCGACGTCTCGAAACCCTGGCTCAACCGCGTGCTTGAAGGCGGACATCTCGAATATCTCAAGGCAGTCGATCACGTTACCTTCGACATCAGGAAGGGCGAGACGTTTGCCCTGGTCGGCGAGTCCGGCTCCGGCAAGACCACGGTGGCACGCATGGTCGTCGGCCTGCTGCCGCCAAGCGCCGGCGACGTGCTGATCGACGGCGTCTCCATGACCGACCCGCGGCAGGCGCCAGCGCGGCGGAAGCTGCGCCGGCGCATCCAGATGATCTTCCAGGATCCCTATGCGAGCCTGAACCCGCGCTTCCGGGTCGATGCCATCATCTCCGAGCCGATCCGTGCCTTCGACCTGATCCAGGGCGAGCGCGACATCCAGGCTCGCGTCGGCGAGCTGCTCAGCCTCGTCGGCCTGCATCCGGACGACCGGCTGAAATATCCGCACGAATTCTCCGGCGGCCAACGCCAACGCATCGCGATCGCGCGCGCGCTCGCGTCCGACGCCGAATTCATCGTCTGCGACGAGCCGACCTCGGCGCTCGACGTCTCCGTGCAGGCGCAGATCCTGAACCTGATGCGCGACCTCCAGGACAAGTTCGGCCTGACCTACATGTTCATCAGCCACAACCTCGCCGTGGTGCGCCACATGGCGAGCCGCGTCGGCGTGATGTATCTCGGCCGTATCGTCGAGATTGCGGACGGACGCGAGCTGTTCGCCAATCCGCGCATGCCTTACACCAAGATGCTGCTGGGCGCCGTGCCTGATCTTGCCATGAGCGGCCGCCAGCGCATTCCGGTCAAGGGCGAGATTCCGAACCCGATCAATCCGCCCTCCGGCTGCGCCTTCAATCCGCGCTGTCCGCTGGCGTTCGATCTCTGCCGCAAGGAAACCCCGGAACTAATCGACGGCGTCGCCTGCCATGCGGTCAACACCGCGCCGGTCCCGGCGTGACGCGCGCGTGCCATGCAGCCTGCGCATTTGGAAGCGGGGTGGCCCTGTGATCAATTGCGCGCGCCGGAAATAAGGTGGTGAAGTCCCATGGGCAGTAATATCAATCCCGATCCGTTCACGACGAGGCCCGAGATCGAGGGCACGTTCGGGGTCGTCGCCTCGACGCACTGGATTGCGACTGCCGTGGGCATGGCCATCCTGGAAAAGGGCGGCAATGCCTTCGATGCCGGCGTTGCCACCGCCTTCACGCTCCAGGTGGTCGAGCCGCATCTGAACGGTCCCGGCGGCGACGTGCCCATCATCGTGCATGACGTCAAGCGCGGCCGCACCGAGGTAATCTGCGGCCAGGGCCCGGCGCCGGCGCGGGCCACCATCGCGCATTACAGAAGCGAAGGCCTCGACATGGTGCCGGGCACGGGTCTGCTCGCCGCCTGCGTTCCCGGCACCTTCGAATCCTGGATGATGCTGCTGCGCGACTACGGAACGATGCGCGTGCGCGACGTGCTGGAGCCGGCGATCTCCTACGCCCGCGACGGCTATCCGCTGGTCGAGCGCGCCTGCGCCACGATCCAGACCGTCGAGCAGCTGTTCCGCAAGCACTGGCCGACGTCCGCCGCGGTCTACCTCCCGAACAGTGAAGTGCCGAAGCCAGGCACGCTGTTCACCAACAAGACACTGGCTGCGACCTACGCCCGGATCCTGAGCGAGGCGGAAAGCGGCGGCGGTGGCCGCGATGCGGAGATCGAGCGCGCGCGCAAAGCCTGGTCGCAAGGCTTCGTCGCGGAAGCCGTCGACAAGTTCTGCCGAACCCAGGAGGTGATGGACGTCAGCGGCTCGCCACATCGCGGCGTGCTCTCCGCCGACGACATGGCGCGCTGGCAGCCGACAGTCGAGGCGCCACTCACCTACGACTATGGCCGCTACACCGTCTGCAAGGCCGGCGTCTGGAGTCAGGGTCCGGTCACCTTGCAGCAGCTCGCGCTGCTGAAGGGCTTTGCACTCGACGGACTCGATCCGACCGGGCCGGAGTTCATCCATCTCCAGATCGAATGCGCCAAGCTCGCCTTCGCCGACCGTGAAAAATTTTACGGCGATCCCAAGTTCAACGAGATCCCGATCGCAACGCTGCTGTCGGATACCTACAACGACGAGCGCCGCAAGCTCGTCACCGACAAGGCTTCGCTCGATTTCATTCCGGGCTCGGTTGAGGGCTTCGGCGGTGTCGTCAAGCTGCGCCGCGCGGAGGGCCAGCGCGAGGCGGTCGGCGCGCTCGGCGCCGGCGAGCCGACCGTGGGCCGCTTCGGCGAGGTGCGCGGCGACACCGTGCATTTCGACATCATCGATAGGGACGGCAATATGGTGTCGTCGACGCCGTCGGGCGGCTGGCTGCAATCCTCGCCGATCATTCCCGAGCTCGGCTTTTGCCTCGGCAGCCGCGCTCAGATGTTCTGGCTGGAGGAAGGCCATCCCGCCGCGCTCGCGCCGGGGAAGCGGCCGCGCACCACCCTCTCTCCGACCATGGCGCTACGCGATGGCGAGCCTTACCTCGCCTGGGGATCGCCCGGCGGCGATCAGCAGGACCAGTGGATCACGCAATTCTTCTTGCGCCATGTCCATTGCAACCTCAATCTCCAGGAAGCCATCGACGCGCCGGCCTGGCATTCCGAGCATTTCCCGATCTCGTTCTGGCCGCGCACCGCGCGTCCCGGCGTGCTCGTGGTCGAGAACCGCGTGCCGAAGGCGACCATCGAGAACCTGCGCGAGCGCGGGCATATCGTCGAGATCGGTCCCGACTGGTCCGAAGGCCGCCTCACGGCCGCCTCACGCGTCGGTCGCCGCCGCCGTGCCGCGGCCAATCCGCGCGGCATGCAGGGCTACGCGGCGGGGCGCTGAAGGCAGCACATGACCTGGTCGATCATCGCGCGCGATCCTGCTACCGGCCAGTTCGGCATCGCGGTCGCGACCCGCTTCTTCGCAGTCGGTGCGCGCGTGCCCTACATCGCCGCCGGCCTTGGCGCCATCGCAACGCAGGCCTTCGTCAATCCCTATTACGGCATCGACGGCGTCAAGCTGTTGCGCGAGGGCCTCAATGCGCACGACGTGCTCGCCGCGCTGCTGGCAACTGATGACGGCCGCGAGAGCCGACAGGTCCACGTCATGGATGCCAGCGGCGCCATCGCCGCGCATACCGGGCGCGACTGTGTCGATTGGTGCGGCCACGTCGCGGGCAGCGGCTTCTCGATCGCCGGCAACATGCTCACCGAGGCCGACGTGCTCGACGAGACGGCGAAGACCTATATCGCCAGCGACAGCCTGCCCTTCCCGCGCCGCCTGCTCGCGGCCATGCGCGCCGGCGAAGCCGCCGGCGGCGACAAGCGCGGCAAGCAATCGGCCGCGCTCGTGATCCACGGCGAGGAGGAATGGCCGGCCCTCGACATTCGCGCCGACGACCATTCCGATCCGCTCGGTGAGCTCGAACGGCTCGAGCGCGTCAGCCACGAGCTCTGGGTGCATTTCCGCGCCTCCATGCCGACGCGGCAGAACCCGGCCGGCAACACCGATCGCAGCGTCATCGACGCCAGCATCGAAGCGGCGCGCGCGAGACGATCATGAGCGCCAGCCCCCTCATCGAGATCAAGGATCTGCGTATCCGCTTTCATGGCGACGACGGCCGTATCACCCACGCGGTCGACAGCGTCGATCTCAGCGTCGCCAATGGCGCGACGCTCGGTCTCGTCGGGGAATCCGGCTGCGGCAAGAGCGTGACGTCGCTGGCGATCATGGGCCTGCTGCCGAAGCAGAGCGCGGAAATAAGTGGCGCGATCCGCTTCGACGGCTTCGACCTGCTGACGACGCCGGACCAGACCCTGCGCGATCTGCGCGGCAATCGGTTGGCGATGATCTTCCAGGAGCCGATGACCTCGCTCAATCCGAGCTTTACGATCGGCGACCAGATCATCGAGACGATCCTGCGTCACCGGGGCGGCTCGCGGAGGAGCGCGCGCGACCGCGCGATCGAGCTGCTGCGCCGCGTCCATATCCCTTCGCCCGAGCGTCGCATCGACGACTACCCACACAAGCTCTCCGGCGGCATGCGCCAGCGCGTGATGATCGCGATGGCACTCGCCTGCGACCCGCGGCTGCTGATCGCGGACGAGCCGACCACCGCGCTCGACGTCACCCTGCAGGCCCAGATCCTGGAGCTGATGCGCGAGCTGAAGGCCGCGAGCGGCGCCGCGATCATCTTGATCACCCACGATCTCGGCGTCGTCGCCGAGGTCTGCGACGAGGTCGCGGTGATGTACGCCGGCGAGATCGTCGAGCGGGCGCCGGTCGACGAGTTGTTCTCCGCGCCGCAGCATCCCTACACGG
Source organism: Bradyrhizobium yuanmingense (assembly GCF_900094575.1). Classification (GTDB taxonomy): domain Bacteria; phylum Pseudomonadota; class Alphaproteobacteria; order Rhizobiales; family Xanthobacteraceae; genus Bradyrhizobium; species Bradyrhizobium yuanmingense. The sequence goes on from NZ_FMAE01000001.1 coordinate 400,892, forward strand.
TCGGCCTGCTCGGCTCTATCCCGCGGCTCGACCACCGCGCCGAGCAGCTTGCGACGATCGAAGGCATGGTGCCGAACATGGCGCAGCCGCCCGGCGGTTGCCGCTTCGCCGCGCGTTGCCCCTTCGTGCTCGACGCCTGCACCAGGGTGCCGCCGCCGCTGGTCGAAGTCAGCGTCGGCCACCTCTCGCGCTGCATCCGCGCCCCGCTCGAATTGCTGGTGTCGTGATGGCGCTGCTCGAGGTTGAAGGCCTGGTCAAGCATTTTGTCGCCCAGCGCTCGCTGCTCGGCCGCGCGCTGGCGCACGTCAAGGCGGTCGATGGCGTGTCCTTCTCGCTGGAGGCCGGCAAGACGCTGGCCTTGGTCGGCGAATCCGGTTGCGGCAAGTCCACCGTCAGCCGCCTGGTGCTGCGGCTGATCGAGCCGGACGCTGGTATGATCCGCTTCGACGGCCGCAACCTGCTCGCGCTCGACGCCGGGACCTTGCGCGCCTTCCGCCGCGAGGCGCAAATCATCTTCCAGGATCCCTACGCCTCGCTCAATCCGCGCATGACGGTCGGCCAGATTCTGACCGAGCCGCTGGCGTTGCACGATCTGGTGCCGCCGGTGCGGCGGGCCGAGCGCGTTGCCGAACTGCTGCGGCTGGTCGGGCTGGAGCCGCGCCTCGCCCGCCGCTATCCGCATGAATTCTCCGGCGGCCAGCGCCAACGCATCGCGATCGCCCGCGCGCTCGCGGTCGAGCCGAAGCTCATCATCTGCGACGAGCCGGTCTCGGCGCTCGACGTCTCGATCCGCTCCCAGATCCTGAACCTGCTGCGCGAGCTCCAGGACCGGCTCGGCCTCGCCTACATCTTCGTCTCGCACGACCTCGCCGTGGTCAAGCACATCGCCGACCACGTCGCGGTGATGAATCTCGGCCAGATCGTCGAGACGGCGGAAGCCGACGCGCTGTTCGCCGCGCCGCGCCACCCCTACAGCCGCGCACTGCTGTCGGCGATCCCGCTGCCACAGCCGAAGGCGAAACGGACGACGGTGCTGCTGGAGGGCGAAATCCCGAGCGCCCTCAATCCGCCCGCCGGCTGCCGCTTTCACACCCGCTGCCCGTTCGTGATCGAGCGCTGCCGCAATGAGGCGCCTGCGCTTCTGGCCGACCACACGGGCCATGCCACCGCCTGTCACCGCACCGCGGAGCTGCCGTCTGCCGACGCCATTCTGCCCGCGGCCGGTGGGTTTTCGCCGGTGCTTGCAAAACTGGTCGCGGCCTTCAGCCAAAAGACGGAAGGCAGCAGCCCCGCCGGGGTTGGTATACAGTACGCCGCGTCCGCAACGAAATAGCCGAAGCAATGGGGATTGACCGATGAAGATGTTTCGCTTGGCCGCAACAGCCGCCGCTGTGCTGGTGTCGATCGGGGCCGCGCAGGCCCAGACCACGTTGCGCATCGGCCTCGCGGAAGACCCCGATATCCTCGACCCCACGATGGCGCGCACCTATGTCGGCCGCATCGTGTTCTCCTCCTTCTGCGACAAGCTGTTCGACATCGACGAGAAGCTCAACATCGTGCCGCAGCTGGCGCTCTCGAGCGAAACCGCCGACGACGGCAAGGCGCTGGTCATCAAGCTGCGGCCCGGCGTGAAATTCCACGACGGTGAGCCGTTCGATGCCGAGGCCGCAAAATTCTCGCTGGAGCGGCATCTGACGTTCCCCGGCTCGTTCCGCAAGCCGGAGCTCGCCTCGGTCGATCACGTCGAAATCGTCGATCCCCTCACGGTCAAGCTGGTGTTGAAGTCGCCGTTCTCGCCCCTGCTCGCTCAGCTCACCGACCGCGCCGGAATGATGATGTCGCCGAAGGCCGCCAAGGAGGCCGGCGACAAGTTCGGCCTTCGCCCGGTCTGCGCCGGCCCCTACAAGTTCGTCGAGCGCGTGCAGCAGGACCGCATCGTGTTCGAGAAATTCGCCGACTACTGGAACAAGGACAACGTCTTCATCGACAAGATCGTGTTCCAGCCGATCGTCGATGCGACCGTGCGGCTCGCAAACCTGAAATCCGGCGGCCTCGACCTGATCGAGCGCGTGCTCGCCACCGATCTCAAGGAGGTGCGCGCCGACTCGCGGCTGAAGGTCGCGACCGCCATCGAACTCGGCTATCAGGGCATCACGCTGAACATCGGCAAGGACAAGGCCAAGGGCCCGCTCAGCCAATCCGCCAAGGTGCGGCAGGCACTCGATCTTGCCATCGACCGCGAGGCGATCAACCAGGTCGTGTTCAACGGCGAGTTTCAGGTCGGCAATCAATGGGTCAATCCGAATCATCCCTATTATCAGAAATCGCTTCCGATCCGTCCCCGCAACGTCGAGAAGGCCAAGGCGCTGCTGAAGGAGGCCGGCGTGACGCCGCCGGTCAGCGTCGACTTCCTGGTGCCCAAGGGCGCGGAAACCGAAACACCGGCGCAGGTGATCCAGTCGATGGCAGCGGAAGCTGGGTTCGACATGAAGATACGCCTCACCGAATTCGCAACCGGGTTGAAGCAGGCGGAGACGGGCGACTATCAGGCCTACATGCTCGCCTGGAGCGGCCGCGTCGATCCCGACGGCAACACTTTCGTGTTCCTGCACAACGGCGCACCCCAGAACTATGGCGGGTGGAACAATCCACAGGCCGACAAGGCGCTGGAGGAGGCGCGGCTCGTCACCGATCCCGCCAAGCGCAAGGCGAGCTACGAGGTCCTGGCCAAGCTGGTCCAGGAGGAAGAGCCGCTGCTCTACCTCTATCACCGCCGCATCATCATCGCGCACACGACCAAGCTCGAAGGCTATAGGCAAATGCCGGACGGCCTCGTCCGCGTTGTCGGCCTCAAGCTGAAGTGACGCTGCGAGGATGCTGAACTTCCTCGCCCGCCGACTTGTGCAGATCGTGCCGACGCTGTTCTTCGTCTCGGTGCTGATCTTCTCGCTGCAGCAATTGCTGCCGGGTGACCCCGCGCTGGTGATGGCGGGCGAGGAGCGCGATCCCGCCGTGATCGAGCAGATCCGCCGCCAGTACCGGCTCGATCAGCCCGTCCCGGTGCAGTACGCCTACTGGATCAAGGGCGTGCTCTCTGGCGATTTCGGCGAGTCGCTGCGCAACAAGATGCCGGTGCGCGAGTTGATCGCGCAGAAGCTGCCGGTGACGCTGCAGCTCGGCTCGATGGCGATCCTGATCGCGCTGCTGATCGGCATTCCCGCCGGCATCGTCGCGGCCGTGAAGAAGGGTTCCGCGTGGGACTACGGCGCGAACCTGTTTGCGCTGTGGGGCATCTCGACGCCGAACTTCTGGCTCGGGATCATGCTGATCTTCCTGTTTTCGATCGAGCTTGGATGGCTGCCGGCTTCCGGCTACGTGCCGCTCACCGAGAACTGGCGCGCGAGCCTGGCCGTCACCATCATGCCGGCCTTCGTGCTCGGCAATGCGATCGCCGCGATCCTGATGCGGCATACGCGAAGCGCCATGCTTCAGGTGCTGGAAAGCGACTACGTGCGCACCGCGCGCGCCAAAGGGCTGTTGGAGCGCACGGTGATCCTCAAGCATGCCATGCGCAATGCGCTGACCCCCGTCATCACGCTCGGCGCGCTCGAGCTCGGTACGCTGCTCTCAGGCGCGGTCCTGACCGAGCAGATCTTCTCCATTCCCGGCTTCGGCAAGCTGATCGTGGATGCCGTATTCAACCGCGATTATGCCGTGGTTCAGGGCGTCGTCCTGGTCACGGCCACGGTCTACATCACGCTGAATCTGGTGGCCGACATCGCCTACATCCTCGTCAATCCGCGGCTTCGGGGCTGATCATGACCGACGCCGCACTGCCGAGTCCTCTCACGCGAGCCGACGAGCTGGATAGCCCGGCTCGCCGCGCGCGTCGGCGGCTGTTCAAGCGCAAGGCAGCGGTGTTCGGGCTCGTCGTGCTCACGATATTCATCACCCTTGCCGTGCTCGCTCCGCTCATCGTGCCCTATGATCCCATCGCGACGAGCTGGAGCCTTGTGCGCAAACCGCCGACCTCGGCCCACTGGTTCGGCACCGACGAGCTCGGCCGCGACATCCTCAGCCGCGTCGTCTACGGCGCGCGCGCCTCGCTGCTCGCAGGCCTAATCTCGGTCGCGATCGCGCTCGGCATCGGCGTGCCGCTCGGTCTCCTCGCCGGCTACCGCGGCGGCTTCACCGACGCGCTGATCAGCCGCATCACCGATGCGATGCTGGCCTGCCCGTTCCTGATCCTGGCGATCGCGCTCGCCGCGTTCCTCGGCCCGAGCCTCGGCAATGCCATGATTGCGATCGGCATCTCGGCGACGCCGATCTTCATCCGCCTGACCCGCGGCCAGGTGCTCGTCGTCAAAGCCGAAGACTATGTCGAGGCCGCACGCGCACTCGGCAGTCCGCCGTGGCGGATCGCGCTCTCGCACATCCTGCCGAACATCCTCCCCTCGCTTCTGGTGCAGGCGACGCTCTCGATCGCTGCGGCCATCATCGCCGAGGCCGCCCTCTCCTTCCTCGGCCTCGGCCAGCAGCCGCCGGCGCCGTCCTGGGGCAGCATGCTCAACGCGGCACAACGCTTCCTGACCCAGGCGCCCTGGATGGCAATCTGGCCAGGCCTTGCGATCTTCCTCGTCGTGCTGTCGCTGAACCTGCTCGGCGACGGGCTGCGCGACGCACTCGACCCAAGGCAGCGCTGATTATTCCTCTTGGTGAGGACCTCAAATCACCACTTCCCGCAGCACGCGGCGGCAATCCATCTCGAATTCCAGATCGACCACCGGCGGACGGGCGAAATGCCAGGTCAGCCCGGAGCGGAGCGCGCCACGGCGGACCAACTCGTCCACCAGCGCATGGTGAAAGTCGTGCACGGAATAGGCCTGCACCCCGGTTGTATCCTTCCAGCCGAAGCCGAAGGCTGCCATCCGGTTTTCCATCTGCGACGTGGTGGTGAAGCGCACCTTCTCGCGCAGCCCCTCCGGGCTGAGGTCGCGGTAGCGCACCGTGCGCTCGACATAGGTGCCGCTGCCCTCGCGCGCCTCGGCGCCGCCGGCGATGACGAAGCTCGGCAAATTTGACCGCGTCGGACGCGTGAAGGAGAACGCATAGAACGAGGGTTCGGACGGCGGATCGATCTCGGGGCAGACATTGCTGCGCGCCACCGGATTGGTGCTGCCGTCGAAGATGCCCCATTCGGACAGCGTCTTCACATAGTGCAGATTGAACGCGCGAAAGCCTTCTTCGCTGAAGGCCGCTGGCGAGCGCAGCTCGCAGGCGCAGAACGCCGTCAGCGGGCGGCCCGCCTCCTGGATGAACTTTGCCGCCAGCGCAAATCCTTCGGCGAGCGGCACCAGGCGGTCGAACCGGACCCGCTCGATCTCGTAGCCCTCATCCGCGGCAGCACCGGCGGAATATTGGAAGACGGACGGGATGAAACGATAGTTGCCGGCCGAGAATTCGCGCGTCATGACGGACTCCTATTCCAGTTGCATGCGAGTGCCCTTGGCGCCGTTGAGCAGGCGCTTCAGGTGAAATCCGGCCAGCGGATCGTCGGCGTGCATGCCGACCAGCGCGGCGAAGGACGGCATGGCCGCGGCATCGCCGGCCTCCATTTTGGCAAACGCTTCGGCATATTGCGCCGTCGCTGGCGCCTCGAACCTCGCCTGCGGCAGCGGCTCGAATGCGCGCAGCGGCTCGCTGCGTCCGCGCAGCATCAGGTCGCCCACGGGACGGCCACGAAAGTTTTCGGCCCCATTCGCAACGCTGGCACTAACGCAAATGCGCGTTCCCAGGTGCTTGTTCGCCGCCTCAAGCCGGGCCGCAATATTGATGGTGTCGCCATAGGCCGTGTAGTCGAAGAAGCGGTTGCCGCCGAAATTGCCAACCAGCGCCGGACCGGCATGAGCGCCGATGCGGGTAGCTCCGAAATTCACGCCTCTTGCCTTCCAGCGCGCCGAAAAGTCCTCCGCCCAGGCGTCGAGAGCATGGGCACAGGCGACCGCGCGCGTTGCATAGTCCGGCTGGTCGCCGGGGGCGTTGAACAGCACCTGGATCGCATCGCCGATGATCTTGGCGACCGTCCCCTCATGGGCGAAGACGATCTCGGTCATGCCGCCGACATATTCGTTGAGGAGCTCGCCCAGGGTCTGCGGAGGCGCGGTCTCGACCAGCGAGGTGAAGCCTGTAATATCGGTGAACAGGGTGGCGACATCGCGCCACTGCACCTCAATGCCGTCGCCATCGACGTTCGCGGCCAGCCGCCTTGCAATCTCCGGCGAGAAGAAGCGCGACAGCGAGGCATGGGCGCGCTCGGCTTCCATCTGGCGCCGCCGCACCTCGCGCAGCATCTCCACATGGCGGACGGTCTTCTCGATCGTAGCTTCGAGGTCGGCGAAGTCGATCGGCTTGGTCAGGAAGTCGAACGCACCGCGGTTCATGGCGGTGCGGATGTTGCTCATGTCGCCGTAGGCCGAGACGATGATGGTCGACTTCTTCTCCTGGGCCTCCTGGAGCTTCGCGAGTAGCGACAGGCCGTCCATTCGCGGCATGTTGATATCGGAGACCACCATGTCGACATGCGGATTCTGCTCCAGCGCTTCCAGCGCCTCCAGGCCGTCGCGCGCGAAGATCAGCGCGAGCTGCCCATCGCGGATCTGCCTGCGGAATTTCTGCAGGATCAGCGCCTCGAGATCCGGCTCGTCGTCGACGAAGAGGATGGTCGCAGTCATGCGGCTTGCTCGAGCCTCGTGTCGATCTCCTGCCGCAGCAGCGCAAAGTCGATCGGCTTGGTGAGGAGCCCGACGGCGCCCCGTTCGATCGCCTTGCGGCGCGTCTCCGCATCGCCATAGGCCGTGATCATGATGACGGGAACATCGGGATGCGCGGCACGCACCTTCGGCAGCATGTCGAGCCCGCTCATGCCGGGCATGTTGATGTCCGACAGGATCAGGATCAGCGAGGGATCACGGACTTCGGCGGCGCGCTCGAGCGCCTCGGGGGCCGAGAGGGCAAACTCCATCTGAAACCGGCCGGCGCGCAGGTCGCGCCGGAACTGCTGCCGAAACAGTGCCTCGACGTCGGGCTCGTCATCGACGACCAGGATGTAAACGTTCAAGACTTTCCTCCGGAAGTGTCGCCCGCTGCCATCGTCCGCGGCAGCGTGATGATGAACTCGGTGAATACACCTTGTGTGGTGTCCACGTCGATCGTGCCGCCGTGTTGTTTCACCACGATGTCGTGGCTCATTGAAAGGCCGAGTCCCGTGCCCTCGCCGGCCGGCTTGGTGGTGAAGAAGGGATTGAACATCTTTTCCTTCACCTCGGCTGGAATCCCGGTGCCGTTGTCGCGAATCCGGATCTGGACCCTGTCGCCGAGATTCTTCGTTGCCGCGCGCAAAGTGGGCTCGAATGCATCGCCCTCGCTCTCCTTGCGCTTGGCCGCGGCATAGAAGCCGTTCGAGATCAGGTTCAGCAAGACGCGCGTGATCTCCTGCGGATACACCTCGATCATGCCGGCATCCGGGTCGAAATCGCGCTGGAGCGTGACGTTGAAGGCGGGCCTTTCGGCGCGCGCGCCGTGATAGGCGAGATTGAGGCTCTCCTCGACCACCGCATTGATGTCGACGGCGCGATGCTCGCCGGAACCCTGACGCGAATGCAGCAGCATGTTCCTGACGATGGAATCGGCGCGCTTGCCGTGCTGCACCACCTTCTCGAGATTGGCCCTGAGCATGCCGGTCAGCTCGTCGACCTCCTTCTTCGTCTTGCCGTCGAGCGCGGCCGATTGCAGGATCTCGTTGAGCTCGTCGATCAGCTCGGTCGAGACCGCGGAGAAGTTGTTGACGAAGTTGAGCGGATTCTTGATCTCGTGGGCGATGCCGGCGGTGAGCTGGCCGAGGGAAGCGAGCTTTTCGGTCTGGATCAGGCGGTCCTGCGCGGTGCGCAACTCATCGAGCGACTGCGACAGCTCAGTGGTGCGCTCCCGAAGCTGCTTCAGCAGACGCGTATTCTCAATTGCGATGACGGCCTGCTTGGTAAAGTTCTGGACGAGAGCGACCTGCTTATCCGTGAAGCTGCGAATCTCTTGTCGGAAAATGGTGATCGCGCCAATCAGATCGTCCTCTTTCAGCATTGGAACGACGAGGAGCGTCCGGGCCCCGGCAATATCTGCCATTCCAACGACATTGGGAACGCCGGCCTTGTAGGTCGGACTCTCTCTCAAATCACGGATCTGCGCCGGCTGATGCGTCGAAACGACTGCAGCCAGAATCGATCCTGGGTGTGGAAGGATCGGCGTCCGCTTGCGGTAGGCGGAGAATTCGGGCGGAATGTTGTAGTCCGTGGCGATATTGAATTTACTGCCGTCCCACAGATTCATCGTACCGAATTGAGCCCCGCAAACCCGCGTAGCATTCTCCAGCATCTTGCGGAACACCGGCTCCAATTCGCCGGGGGAGGAGCTGATGACTTCCAGCACTTCCGACGTCGCGGTCTGCTGTTCGAGCGCCTCCCGCAACTCGGCCGTGCGCTGCTCCACCTTCTTTTCGAGGTCGGCATAGGATTCCTGCAGGCGCGCGCCCATGTCGTTGAACTGGTCGGCGAGTCCTTCGAGCTCGTCGCCGGTCTTGATCGAGATGCGCTGGGAGAAATCACCACCGCCCATTCGTTCCGCGCCGCTCCGCAGCGCCTGGATCGGCCCGACCATGCGGCGCGCCAGGAAGATCCCGGCCAGCACCGCGAAGATGGATGCCGCGAGCAGCACGATTGCAAGGCGCTGCAGCGAAGCATAAAGCGCGGCATAGGCTTCCTCGACCGGCAGCTCGACGAACATGGTCCAGCGCAGCGGCTCGATCGGGGCCGATGCGGTCAGCACCTTCTGCCCCTGGATGTTGTGGGCCTCGGAAAGCACGTCTGGCATGGCGCCGCCGGCTTGCACGGCGCGTACCTGCGCAAGGCCGGACATGTCGGTGTTGCGCAGCACGAGACTGATGTCGGGATGCGCGATCAAGCGGCCCTCCGGGCCGACCACGTAGGCGTTGCCGTGCTCGCCGACCTTGATCTGGGACACGACGTCCCAGATCAGCTTGAGATTGACCTCGGCGATGCTGACGCCGGCATCCTTGCGTGCGCCCGCCAGCGCCAGCGTCATGTAGGGCTCGGACTCCCGGCGAAAATAGACCGGCCCGTAATAGACCTTGCGCGCGACCGCTTCGGTGAACTTCGGATCGCTCGACAGGTCGATCCCGCTGTCGAGCACGTCCATCGCCAGCCGCGAGACCCGCAGCCGCTCCTTGCCAGTCGAATCCACCTGGGCCAGCTCGGTGATCGCAGGGACCTGGCGCAACAGGCGCAGCGCGTCGAACCGGCGCTGCTCGATCGAGCCGCCCGACCAGGGCAGCTGCGTGGTCCAGCCGAGCTGGCTCTCGATCTCCTTGACGAACCGGCCGATCTTGGCAGCGGCCGCCTCGGCCTGCTCGTGCTGGACCCGGATCAGAGAGGCCTTGTGCTCGCGATAGTAGAAGTAGACCTCGAACAGGCCATTGGCGAGCAGCGCAATGGCGACGACCGCCACGAAAAGCGCGACGTATTTGGCGAAGAGCCGGGTCCGGATTCCGCGCCCCGCAGTGTCGCCGGAGGCGACCTCGCCTGGGGCCGCGCTCGGCAATGTCCCGGCTCGAGGTGTATCGGGGTGGAGGGACAGGCTCATTCCACGGAACCTAGCAAGAAGACCGGACCTTGTCTCTCGCAAGCGCGGCAAGGAGCTCGCCCGAGACCCAACGAAAAGGGCGGCAGCGGATCACCGCTGCCGCCCTTTCGGGACTAGCCTGCCGGCGGCCTCAGGTCGGCCGTAGCGCCTTTGAATCGAGGTCCAGCTCGCCGATCTGCTTGTTCCGCTCCGAATCGGCCGCCGCGCGATGGTCGGTCGCCAGCACCACATAGACTGCCGGCAGCACGAACAGCGTGAACAGCGTGCCGATCGACATGCCGGCGACGACAACGAGACCGATCGAGAAGCGGCTGGCCGCGCCCGCGCCGGTCGCGGTCAGGAGCGGGATCAGGCCGGTCACCATCGCGGCCGTGGTCATCAGGATCGGCCGCAGACGGATGCGGGCCGACATCTCGATGGCCGAGCGGCGGTCGAGCCGCTCGTTAACCTGGAGCTCGTTGGCGAACTCCACCATCAGGATGCCGTGCTTGGTGATCAGGCCGACCAGGGTGAGCAGACCGACCTGGGTGTAGATGTTTATGGTCGCCATGCCGAAGAACAGCGGGATCAGCGCACCGACGATTGCCATCGGCACCGAGATCATGATGACCAGCGGGTCGCGCAAGCTCTCGAACTGGGCCGCCAGCACCAGGAAGATGATGATCAGCGCGAAGCCGAAGGTGATGGCAAGCTGATTGCCTTCCTGCACGTATTGCCGGGAGTCAGCCAGATAGTCGTGGCTGAAGCCTTGCGGCAGCTTCTTGGCCTCGCCTTCGAGGAAGTCGACCGCAGCGCCGACGGTCACGCCGGGCATCGGCACGGCGGAGAACGTCGCCGAATTGAGCTGGTTGTAGTGCGTCAGCGAATTCGGATCGGTCTTGGTCCTGATCGAGACCACGGTCGACAACGGAAGCTGCTGCCCGGTGTTGGTCGTCACATAGTAGCCACCGAGCGATTCCGGGGACAGCCGCTTGCCGCGCGGCACCTGCGGAATCACCTGATAGGAGCGGCCCTCGAGGTTGAACCGGTTGATGTAATTGCCGCCGAGCAGCACCGCGAGCGTCGAGCCGAGGTTCTGCATGTTGACGCCGAGGTCCTGAGCCTTGGTGCGGTCGATCGTCACCTCGACGTTCGGCTGGTTGTAGGCGAGGTCGCTATCGGAGACGATGAACATGCCGCTCTTGCGTGCAGCCTCCTTCAGCTTCTCCATCTGCTCATAGACGGTCTGGAAGCTGGCCGTGGAATTGATCACCATCTGGATCGGCAGACCGCCGGGTCCGCCCGGCAATGGCGGCAGGTTGAACGCGAACGCCTGCACGCCCTCGATCTTGGAGAGCTCGGCCTGCACCAGCGGCTTCAAGGCGATCGACGAGCGTGTGCGCTCGTCCCAGGGCTTCAAGAGCATGCCGGCAATGCCGCCTTGCGGGCCGTTGATGCCGTTCAGCACGAAACGCAGATCGGTCTCGGGGAATTTCTGGAATTCCTTGTCGAGCTTCTCGCCGTAGAAATCGACATAGTCGATGTTGGCGTATTTCGGCGCCTTGGTCACCGCGAACACGATGCCCTGATCTTCCTCGGGCGCCAGCTCCTTCGAAGTGTTCATGTAGAGGAAGCCGACGAGTCCCAGGATCGTCACGGCGAACAGGCCGGTGATGGCCTTGTAGTCGAGCGAGCGGTCGAGCTTGCGGCCATACCACCGCGTCATGGCGCCGAACACCCGGTTCACCAACTTGGCGAAGCGGCCCTCTTCGGTGTTCTTCAGCAGCACCGAGCACATCATGGGCGACAGCGTCAGCGCGATCACGCCTGATACAATGACCGAGCCTGCGAGGGTAAACGCAAATTCGCGGAACAGCGACCCGGTGAGGCCACCGAGGAACCCGATCGGCGCGTACACGGCGGCGAGCGTGATGGTCATGGAGATGACCGGCCCGACGATTTCGCGCGCGCCTTGTAGCGAGGCCTGGACCGGCGTCTTGCCCTCCTCCAGATGGCGATGGATGTTCTCCACCACGACGATGGCATCGTCGACGACGAGGCCGATCGCCAGGACCATCGCGAGCAGGGTCAGCAGGTTGAAGCTGAAGCCCAGCGCCAGCATCATCGTGCAGACGCCGATCATCGACAACGGAATGGTGACGACGGGAATGATGACGGAGCGCAGCGAGGCCAGGAACAGGAAAATGACCACGATCACGATGATGACGGCTTCGCCCAATGTATTCCGCACCTCGTCGATCGAAGATTGGATGAACTTGGTCGAGTCGTAGGCGACCTTCATCTTCATCGAGGGCGGGAGGTTGCGTTCGAGCTCGGGGAACAGCGCGCGCACACCCTTGACCAGCGTCAGCGGATTACCCTGTGGCGTCGCCTGCACGCCAATGAAGATCGCGCGCTCGCCGTTAAAGGCGACGCTGGCATCCGTGCTCTGGGCTGCAAGCTCGACGGTGGCGATGTCCTCCATCCGCACGAAGCCGCCGTCCTTGGCCTTGACGATCATCTTCTTGAACTGATCGACGTTGGTCAGGCCCGTGTTGGTCGAGACGTTCGAGACGATCAGATAGCCCTTGGTCTGGCCGGCCGCGGACTGGAAGTTGTTGGCCTGGATCGCCGCCGCAACGTCAGCCGGCGATACGTTGCGGCCCGCCATCTTCACGGGATCGAGCCACAGCCGCATCGCAAAGGTCTGGCCGCCCAAAATGTCGGCCGAGGCGACGCCGTCGACGGTCGACAGCACCGGCTGGACCACACGCGTCAGATAGTCGGAGATGGCCGAGCCGGACAGCTCGTCCGAGGAGAAGCCGAGATACATCACGGCCGTGGTTTGGCCCGTGGTCTTGGTGACGATCGGGTCGTTGGATTCCTTCGGAATCAGGTACTTCACTGAATTGGTCTTCGCCAACACCTCGGTGAGCGCCTGGTTCGGATCGAAATTCAGCTTGATGTAGACCTGGATCGTCGAGGTGCCGAGCACCGAGGACGAGGTGATGTAGTCGACGCCTTCGGCGGACGCGACCGCCTGCTCGATCGGCGTGGTGATGAAGCCCTGGATCAGGTCTGCGGACGCGCCGGGATAGACGGTCGTGATGTTGATGACCGTGTTCGACAGCTTCGGATATTGCCGGATCGGCAGCACCATTGCCGCGCGCAGGCCGATCAGCAGGATCAGCAGGCTGACGACGACCGACAGGACCGGTCGTTTGATGAAAATGTCGGTAAAGGCCATCGCGGGCGATCTCGATTTCTTTTTTTCAAGACGCGTGATCCGGCCGGGCCGGATCACGCGAGGATATTGTCAGTAGCGCGGCGGCTGCGCCGGGATCTGCGGGGCCGGATCGGTCGAGATCGATACCGGCGCGCCTGATTGCAGCTTGAGCTGGCCGAGAGCGACGACCTTGTCGCCTACCTTCAGGCCCTTGACGATTTCGACGCGACCCTCGACCCGGTTGCCGGTCTGCACGAAGGTGCGCACCGCCGACAGGCTGGTCTTGCCGTCTTCTTCCTTCTTCTCGGTGATCACGAACACCGAGTCGCCGTACAGCGTGTAATCGACTGCCGTTTCAGGCACCGTGATCACGGCCGGCTTTTCCGGCAGCACCACGGTCGTGGTGACAAACATGCCGGGCTTCAGGATCTTCTCCGGATTGGCAATCGTGGCCTGCACGCGGATGTTGCGAGTATCGGTCGAGATCTGGGGCTCGATCGTGGTGATCTTGCCCTCGAAGGTGCGGCCCGGATAGGCGTCGACCTTCAACCGCACGACCTGGCCGACCTTGAGGCTGCCGGAATCCTTTTCCGTCACCGTGAAGTTGGCCCACAGCTCGGACAGATCGGTCAGCGACACGATCGCCGTGCCGGCGGTCAGATACTGGCCGACCTCGACCTTGCGCATGCCGAGATCGCCGGCGAACGGCGCGCGCACCAGCTTCTGCGAGATCAACGCCTCGGTCTTGGCGATGCCCGCCTGGGCCTGGTCATAGGCAGCCTGCGCGGTATCGACGGTCGCCTGCGGACCGAACTGGCGCGAGGCCAGCTGCTTGGCGCGTTCAAGCGACAGCTGCGCGACGGTCGCTTGCGCCTTGTAATTGGCGAGATCGCCCTGCTCGGGCGCGTCGAACAGTTGCACCAGCGGCGTGCCGGCCTCGACGCGCGTGCCCGGCTCGAACTTGATCGCGGTGACACGGCCGTTGACGTCGGCGCTGACGTCGACCTGATGCACGGCGACGAGGCTGCCGACCGCGGTGAGCAGGTTCGGCACCACCTCGGACTTCGCCTCGGCCGCGCTGACAGCGGTCGGCGGCGGCTTGTTGTTGGCGAAGAATTGCTTGATCATCTGGCCGCGGAAGTAATTGAACCAGACGAGCCCTCCGACGAGCACGGCCAGAAGCGTGCCAACGATGATGAACCAGCGCACTGGCCGGACCGGACGCTTGGGAGCCTTGTTGTCGATCGGTTGCCCCGAAATCTTGTTTTCGGCCACGATGTTCATGTCATGCACTTTCTGCAATCGCCGCCCGGTTCGCATCCGCGGCCTGATTGCGGCCCAGATGCGAAGCAATTGCGGCGTCGTTAAGTCCGATACCCCTCAGGAGAAACTCACAGAGCTGCCGCTCCAGGTCGGTCGCCCTGCCGTAAGCAAGACAGGGCGTGGCCGGCAGCCTGGTCAGCGCCGCGGTCATCACCGCATGATGCGCGAACCAGAACAGGTTGAGCGGATCGCCAGCGCAGGGCCGCGCGTCACCGCTCGCAACCGCACGCTCGAGCGAGGCGACGAAGACAGCGCCGATCAGCGTCTCGATCTTGGCATACAGCAATCGGGCGAATTCGCCGTCATCCAAATGGCTCGTGGCCATTAGCCGCAGGCGCTGGGCCTCTTCCTGATCGGGACCGTCGGCGATCTGGAGGAAGTGTTCGACCATGCCGCGGATCACCTCGACCAGCGTAGCCGTCGACGGCTCGCGCTCGAGCAGCTCCATCAGAGCGGGATCCGCCTCGCATTCGTCGCTGAGGATCTCGGCGTAGAGCGCCGCCTTGGACGGGAAATGCTTGAACAGCAGCGCTTCAGAAATGGCAGCGGCGGCCGCCACGCTCTTGGTCGTGGTGCCGTTATAGCCGTGTCGGGCAAAGCAGCGCTTTGCGGCGCCGAGGATCAATTGACGCCTCAGGTCGCTCGTCATACGCAATGAGCTCATGCTGGGTGAGTAAGCACTCACCCACGCAGGAGTCAAGCACTATGTTGCATCGCAACCTGCGTGCGACCTGGAATCAATGGAAATTGGTCGAGCCTGCACGGCCCGCGTGCAGGCGTTCGGGGATGGACGGACCGCCTAGATCGGCTGGAAGCCGAGGTCAGCACGGATCCGGTTGACGATGTAGGTCCCGTCCCGCGTCGGCAGAATCCGCTCAAGGCCGGCGCTGTCGATCTTCACATTGGCAAAGCGCGGACCCGCGGAGAGGTCGTGGACGGCTTTGGCGAAGGCTTCGACTTCGGCCATGGTCGTGGCGGCCCGGCTGTCGATAATGCCGCAAGCCCTGGCGATGCCGACGAGGTCGGCGGCGGCGGAGGTGTGGCTGGTCTGGCCGCCGGTCTCGCCATAGGCCTCGTTGTCGAGCACTGCGATCGAGAGGTTGGCCGGCTTCTGCAGGCCGATGGTGGCAAGGCTGCCCATGCCCATCAGCATCTCGCCGTCGCCGGTGATGACCAATACCGGCAGCTTCGGCTGCGCCAGCGCCAGACCCAGCCCGATCATCGCGGCGCCGCCCATGCCGCCCCAGAGGTAGAAGTTGCGGGCGTGGTCGCCGGCGGCGCACATGTCGTTGGTGGAAGCGCCAAGGCCGCCGATCGCGACGACGTTCTTGCGGTTCGCCAGCAACGTGGACACCACCTGCCGGCGGTCGAGGAGATTGGCCTTGCTCATTTGGTGAAAACCTTGGCGCCGATCAGGCGCTGCGACAGAAGGACGGCGGTTGGCGTCAGCGCGTTGTAGGCCTGCGCCGCGGCCGCTTCCAAGACGGCAGGCACCTCGGCAGCGTGCGAGGCGCGCAGCACCTTGACGCCGGAGAGCTCGAACACGCCTTGCGTGGTCGAGCCCATCGGCACCTGCCACGGATTGAACTCGCCCCACTCGCCGCGCATCGTCACGAGCGTGAGGAACGGAAAGCGCAGGATCGGGATCAGCGACAGCATGTTGATGCAATTGCCGACGCCGCTCGACTGCATCAGCAGCACGCCGCGCTGTCCGCCGGCCCAGGCGCCGGCGAGCAGCGCCACGCCCTCCTCCTCCGTCGTCAGCGCAATGCCGCGCATGGTGGAGGAGTCCAGCACGCGCTGGATCAGCTTGGAGTGACCGGCGTCCGGAACATAAGGCACCTGCCGAACGTCGAAGCGCTGCAAGGTCGCGAAAATATCGTCGGGCCAGTTCGGCGCCGTGTCGGCAGCGTCAGCGCGTGCGTGCATTTTCCTGTCCGGTCGGCTAGCAGTGTGCGAAGACTGTAGACGCATGCATGCGCCGACCAGAACAACAAAAACGGCATATCGGCTTTAACCGGCGAGTATAACGGGATGACCGCAGATGCGAAGGCGCTGGCGGCAAGCTTCGACCTCGAGAAGCTGACGCCGGAGTTCTACGACAACCCCTATCCGACCTATCGTGCACTGCGGGAGAACGAGCCGGTCAAGCGCCTGCGGAGCGGCACCGTGTTCCTGACCCGCTACGATGATCTCGTCACCACCTACAAGAACACCAAGTCGTTCAGCTCGGACAAGAAGCGCGAGTTCGCGCCGAAATACGGCGACACCCTGCTCTACGAGCACCACACCACGAGCCTCGTGTTCAACGATCCGCCGTCCCATACCCGCGTCCGCCGCCTGATCATGGGCGCGCTGTCGCCGCGCGCGATCGCCAGCATGGAGGGGGACCTGATCAAGCTGGTCGACGGCCTGCTCAATGCCATCGAAACCAAGGGCGCTTGCGAACTGATCGAGGATTTTGCCGCTTCGATTCCCATCGAGGTGATCGGCAACCTGCTCGACGTGCCTCACGAGGAGCGCGGGCCGCTGCGCGACCGGTCGCTGGCGATCCTGGGTGCTCTCGAACCCGTAGTGTCGCCCGAAGTAGCTGCGCGCGGCAACAAGGCGGTGGCGGACTTCCTCGCTTATCTGCAGACGCTGGTGTCGCGGCGGCGCGCGAAGCCGGGCAATCCCGAGCGCGACGTGCTGACGCGTTTGATCCAGGGGGAAGAGAACGGCGAGCGGCTGACCGAGAAGGAGCTGCTGCACAATTGCATCTTCCTGCTCAATGCCGGCCACGAGACCACCACCAACCTGATCGGCAACGGCCTCGTGGCGCTCGACCGCCATCCCGACCAGAAGCAGCGCCTGATCGAGAACCCGGACATGATCAAGACTGCGGTCGAGGAGATGTTGCGCTACGAGAGCTCCAACCAGCTCGGCAACCGCATGACCACCGAGAAGGTCGAGCTCGGCGGCGTCATGCTCGATGCCGGCACGTCGGTGACGCTGTGCATCGGGGCTGCCAATCGCGACCCCGCGCAGTTTCCCGACCCCGAACGTTTCGATATCGCGCGCACGCCGAACCGGCACCTCGCCTTCGCCACAGGCGCGCATCAATGCGCAGGCATGGCCCTGGCGCGGCTGGAGGGGGCGATTGCGATCTCGCGCTTCCTGGCGCGCTTTCCGAACTATGCCGTCAGCGGTCAGCCGGTGCGCGGCGGACGGGTGCGGTTCCGCGGCTTTTTGAGCGTGCCCTGCGCGCTTGGCTGAGGGGCCGGCAACCAAACTGCGAAAACAACCCCATGCACAGTAGAGCCTGGGTCGCGGAACGGTGCCCTGTGGCCCGGCAGAACCACCTGACATTTCGGGACTATCAGGCCGCGCCGCGCCATCGGCGCATCAAGGCTTCCGAGCTGACAAACCGATACCCACATTCATTTGGGCGCGACCCGCTGGTGCAGTCGATTGACGCCCCCGCGCGCAGCAATGGAGTGACGGCAGATGAGCTCGTCGGTCATTGATTTCATCGCAACAGAAGCGCGCTTCGGGGCCCGTAATTACGAGCCGATCGGGGTCGTCCTGTCGCGCGGCGAAGGTGTCTGGGTCTGGGACACCGAAGGCAACCGGTACCTTGATTGTCTGTCCGCCTATTCGGCGGTCAGCCAGGGCCACTGCCACCCCAAGATCCTGGCGGCGATGGTCGAACAGGCGCACAGGCTGACGCTCACCTCGAGGGCCTTCCACAACGACCAGCTCGCCTTGTTCTACGAGGAGATCGCCGCGCTCACCGGTTCCCACAAGGTACTGCCGATGAACAGCGGCGCCGAGGCGGTCGAAAGCGCGATCAAGTCGGTCCGCAAATGGGGCTACGAGGTGAAAGGCGTGCCGGACGGCCAGGCCGAGATCATCGTCTGTGCCAACAATTTCCACGGACGCACGCTGGGCGTCGTCGGCTTTTCAACCGACCCCGAGACACGCGGACACTTCGGGCCGTTCGCGCCGGGCTTCAAGGTCATCCCGTTCGGCGACGCCCCGGCGCTTGCGGAAGCAATCACCCCAAACACGGTCGCCTTTCTGGTCGAGCCGATCCAGGGCGAAGCCGGTGTCGTCATTCCTCCGGCCGGCTATTTCACTGAGGTCCGGGAGCTCTGCACCGCCAACAACGTGATGCTGGTGCTCGACGAGATCCAGACCGGGCTCGGTCGCACCGGCAAGCTGCTCGCCGAACAGCACGAGGGAATTGAGGCGGACGTGACGCTGCTCGGCAAGGCCCTGTCCGGCGGCTTCTATCCGGTCTCGGCCGTGCTCTCGAACAACGACGTGCTCGGGACATTGCGACCCGGGCAGCATGGCTCCACCTTCGGCGGCAACCCGCTTGCCTGCGCCGTGGCCCGCGCGGCGATGCGCGTGCTGGTCGAGGAAGGCATGATCGAGAACGCGGCGAGGCAAGGCGCGCGCTTTCTGGAGGGCTTGAAGGACATTCGCGCCAATACGATCCGCGAGGTGCGCGGGCGCGGCCTGATGCTGGCGGTCGAGCTGCATCCCGAGGCCGGGCGCGCACGCCGCTATTGCGAGGCGCTCCAGGCCAAGGGCATCCTCGCCAAGGATACCCATGAGCATACGATCCGCATCGCCCCGCCGCTGGTGATCACAAGCGACCAGGTCGACTGGGCGCTGGAGCGGTTCGCCGCGATCCTGACGCAGGATTTCTCTTGAGACTGGCTGCGTCGGAAGATCGCAATTCCGGCTGTGACCAAGGACGAACGATTCCACAGTCTGTGCGTTGAAAGTCGTGGGCGATTACGAGTTGAGAGCTAGGATCATGCTTCCGCGTGGCGTTTGCCTGACGGCTGTTTTGGTTAGCGTCTCGATGCTGACGACGAGCGCGTCGGCTCAGGGACCTCACGGACACGGACGGGGTGGAGGACCACCAGGACCAGCCGCAGCGCCGCCATCAGCACCACCGGCCATGGCACGCCCGGCAGCACCACCACCGGCTATGGCTCGTCCAGCCGCACCGCCAGCAGCACCGCCAGCCATGGCACGTCCGGCCGCTCCGCCAGCCATGGCACGTCCGGCGGCTCCGCCAGCCATGGGGCGTCCCGCCGCGCCGCCAGCCATGCCGCAGCGACCGGCGATGGCGCCACGTCCGGCGCCCCACATCGCCTCACCGCCACCGCGTCCGACCCCACAAATCAGTGCCCCCCGAGCCGCCCCGCAGGTGGCAGCGCCCCGGCGCGAAATCCATCGCCCGCCGGCAGCGCCGCAACGTCCGGCCATGGCGCCGCGGCCGACGCCGCAGATCGCCGCCCCTTCGCGCCCAAGTGCACCCCCGGCCGTGAGCGAGCGTTCGGGACCGCCGCGTGAGATGCTTTCGCGCCAATCCGCGGAACGCCAAGACCGCATCGACCGCTTGCAGCAGCGCGTGCAGCAATTGCAATCGCAGAAGCCGGAAGGCGCAAGGGCGCAGCAACAGCAGCAACGGTTGCTGCAGTCGCAGAGCCGACTTCTGGAGCGCGAGCAACGCGTGCAACAGCGTTCGCAGCAGGTGGAGCAACGGCAGCGCGACATGCTGTCGCGCCAAACAACGGAGCGCCAGGCCCGTATCGAACGTCTGCAGCAGCGGGTGCAGCAATTGCAGTCGCAAAAGCCGGAAGGCGTGCAAGCGCAACGGGCGCAGCAGCGAATGCTCCAGGCGCAAAGCCGCTTGCTTGGCCGAGAGCAGCGCGCGCAGCAAATTGACCTGGCGCGCCAGCAGCGGCTTGGGCTGCAGGCTCCGGCGGAGCGCGCTCCGGCACTTGCAGCCGCTGCGCAGGCCGCCGAGCGCGGACGGTTTGCGGAACGCTTCCGCGAGCAGTCCACTGCGCTGACCCAAGCGGCTCTCGTCACGCGCCAAAGCGGCTGGGCACCCCGGCAGGCCTGGCGTCACCGTCATCCCGCGGTGTTCGTGGCTTGGCTTGGGCCCGTGTTCTGGCCTTACGCCTATTCCGACATCTTCAACTACACATTCTGGTCGTATGGCTACGAGCCCGGATATTGGGCGTACGCCTATGACGACTTCGTCGACACCGTGTTCTGGGGCGGTGACGGCCCCTACTCCGCTTATGCCAGCACCAACTCGTATGACTACCCTCAAGCCGGCGGCGGCTACCGCGCGCGCCAGCGTGCCAGCGTGAGCCCGCAGACGCTTCAGCAATTGTGTGCCACGCCGGACAAGGGCGTGACCGCCTGGCCGCTTGCCGATATCGCACAGGCGGTGCGGCCGACGCCGGAGCAACGCGCATTGCTGGACGAGCTCAAGACCGCGGCGGCCAACGCTGCCGGTGTGTTCAAGGATTCCTGCGCGGAGACTTATGCACTGACTCCCCCTGGCCGCTTGCGCGCGATGATGAACCGCATCAGCGCGACGCTTGAAGCCGTCAAGATCGTTCGACCGGCACTGGAGAATTTCTACAACTCGCTCAGTGACGAGCAGCAGGCCCGCTTCAACGCGCTTGGCCCCAATGTCGGCGAGCGCTCGCCGCAGCAGCAGGAGGCGAGTAGCGAGGGCTGTGGCGATCCGAAGTCCGGGCTGACGCAGTTGCCGATCCAGAGGATCGAGGCTGTGCTCCACCCAGCCGGCAAGCAGAAGGAGGCGCTCGACCGCCTCAGCGAAGCGACGGCGAAGGGCGTTGAGGGCCTACAGGCGGCCTGTCCGAACGATGCGCCGCTGACACCTGTCGGACGGCTGGAGACGATGCAGCATCGGCTCGAGGCCATGCTGACGGCCGCCAAGCTGGTCGAACCCGCCCTGGACGAGTTCTATGCCACGCTGAGCAGCGAGCAGAAGGCGCGCTTCAACAGGCTGCAACAGTTCGCAGCCCAATGAGGGCGTCGCGTTCCCTCGTTGCAATTTGCAGCGGTCGAACGACGTCAGGTGACGTAATCGTTCTCCAACGAAAGCAAGCCCGCGATTGAGGGAGGGATCATGACAGCATTAGCTTCCTCCATAAAACACGACATTGCTGCGGCGTACGCCGCGTGGGATTCAGCATTCAACAAAGCAGATGCCAGGGCGATCGCGGCGACTTACGTGCCAGACGCCAAATTGTTGCCGCCGACGCATCAAGTGATATCCGGTCCGACAGAGATCGAGAGCTTCTTTGCTGGGCTGTTTTCAAGCGGATTCACCGATCACAGGTTGGTCGTCATTGACACCGGTGGAGATGAGAAGATCGTCTACGGCACGGCCCATTGGAGCGCCAACGGTAAGACACCGGATGGCACCCGCCAACCTGCAGGCGGCATCGCAACCCACGTGTTTGAGCGACAGGAAGATGGTTCGCTGAAGCTGAAGTTGCATACTTTCAATTGAGCTGACCGTCGCCTGATCCGGCACGAGGAGGCTTCTCGTGGATATCGCGCAATGGCTTCGCGGTCTCGGGCTGGAGCGCTACATAAAGACCTTTTGTGACGCTGAAATCACGTCCGAAATTTTGCCAGAACTGACCGAAGCCGACCTGCGGGAGCTTGGCTTGCCACTCGGCCCACGCAAGGCTGTGCTAAAGGCAATCCATGCACTCGCTGCGCCGATCACCCCGGTGGCTGTCAACGCCAATGGACCTGCCGACTACGCGAAGCCATCGATCCCTTCGGACGCGGAGCGTCGACAGCTCACGGTCATGTTCGTCGACCTGGTCGGCTCGACGGCACTTGCTTCAGGGCGGGATCCCGAGGAGTTGCGTGACCTCTTGCAGGCCTACCATAACACCGTGGTGGGCGAGATCGACCGATTCGAAGGCCACATAGCCAAATTCCTCGGCGATGGCGTTCTCGCTTATTTTGGCTGGCCGCGGGCGCACGAAGATGAGGCGGAGCGCGCCGTTCGCGCCGGGCTTCGAGTGACCAAGGCGGTCGCATCCCTTACCGAACCGGGTGGTGCAGCGCTCGCCGCTCGCGTCGGCATCGCAACCGGTCTGGTCGTGGTCGGCGAGCTGATTGGCGAGGGAGAGGCTCGCGAGCGCGCAGTCATCGGCGAAACACCAAACCTAGCCGCCCGACTGCAAGATCTGGCCAAGCCAAGTGATGTGGTGATTGCGGAATCGACCCGCCGCCTACTCGGCGAAGCTTTCACGTACCGCGACCTCGGCACGGTGCCTCTCAAAGGTTTCCCGGAACTGGTGCAGGCGTGGCTTGTCATTGGTGAAGGCGCGGCAGAGAGCAGGTTCGAGGCTCGGCATGGCTTGGCAACGACCGCACTGGTCGGACGGAATGAAGAACTTGCATTGCTCCTGGATCGCTGGGAGCGGGCGAAAGAGCGGGAAGGACAGATCGTCCTGCTCGGCGGCGAAGCCGGCATTGGCAAGTCGCGGCTCGTGCGAGCCTTACGCGACCAGGTCGCCCGTGTGCCGCACACGCCGCTGAGTCATTTCTGTTCACCATTTCATACCAACACCGCTCTATATCCCGTCGTTGGCCTCCTTGAACGGGCAGCGGCAATACGGCGGGAGGACGCTTCCGACGAACAGCTCGATAAACTCGAGGCCATGCTCGCGCTTGGTGCGGACGATGTGCATGAGAGCGCGCCGGTTCTCGCGGATCTCTTGGCAATCCCGACCGGGGAGAGATACCCGCCTCTTGCACTCAGTCCGCACCAGAAGAAGGAGCGAACCTTCCAGGCCCTTCTGGAACAGATACAAGGCTTAGCGGCAAGACAGCCAGTGCTTGCCGTCTACGAGGACGTCCATTGGGCGGACCCTACCATGCTCGAATTTCTCGATCGGCTCGTCGACGAGGTGCAGCGACTTCCAATTTTGATGATCGTTACCTTCCGGCCCGAGTTCATTCCGCGCTGGACGGGTCATGGACATGTGACAGCGCTCTTTCTAAGCCGGCTGGGACGTAGGCAAGGGGCGGCAGTCGTTGACCGGATCACGGGCGGCAAAACACTCCCTCAGGAGGTGCTTGAGCAGATTCTGGCCAAGACCGACGGCGTGCCGTTGTTCGTCGAGGAGCTCACCAAAGCCGTCGTCGAATCCGGGCTGCTCAAAGACCACGGCAGCCGTTATGAGCTGATCGGCCCATTACCGCCGCTGGCGATCCCGACGACGCTGCAGGACTCCTTGATGGCCCGGCTTGATCGATTGGCGCCGGTCAAGGAAGTTGCCCAGATTGCAGCTTGCATCGGACGCGAATTCGGACACGATCTTCTGCGCCTTGTAACGGCGCTCGACGAGCACGCGCTCCAGCATGCTCTCAATGACCTATTGGCCGCGGAACTGATATTCCGTCGTGGCGTACCTCCGAATGTTGGCTACAGCTTCAAACATGCGCTGGTGCAGGACATCGCGCACGAGAGTCTTCTAAAGAGCAAGCGGCAGCAGATCCATGCCCGCATAGCTGCAGCTCTCGAACAACATTACCCTGCCCGTGCGGAGGCGGAGCCGGAGACGATCGCTCTGCATCTCACCGAGGGTGGACTGGCAGGAAAGGCGGTGGATTATTGGCTGCGGGCCGGCCGCATTGCGGCTGGGCGTTCCGCAAATCTCGAAGCGATCACTCATCTCACAAGGGGGCTGGAGGCACTCAGGTCCAATCCACAAGGGCCGGAGCGCGATCGCCAGGAGCTCGCTCTGCAAACAGCAATCGGAGGTCCACTGATTGCCATTCACGGATACACGGCTCCGCAGCTTGGCACAGCCTTCAGCAGGGCTCATGCGCTCTGCTATGAACTCGACGACACGGGCGCCTTGTTTTCCACCCTTAGCGGCAAATTCATTTTCCACTTCGTGCGCGGCGACTTTGCTGCCATGCAGAGCCTCGTTGCCGAGGCGCAGCGCGCCGCCGAGCGCACCAGTGACACAGCGCTGGAACTAGCTGTGCATCGTCTGGCCGCGCTCACCGCAATGCATGCCGGTGAGTTTCTGACCGCACGCTCGGAGTTCGAAACGATCTTGAGTCGCTATCAGCCGGAGGCGCATCGGCCGCCACCTGTGCACTACGTACATGACCCAAAGGCCTCGGCGCTACCCTACTTGGCGATTGTGCTTTGGGTTCTGGGTTACCCCGAACAGGCTCAGCGGACTAGCCGTGCCGCATCCCAATACGCCATGGAGTTGAATCAGACGAACCTTACCGCGCATGTGCAGGTCTATGGCGGGGCGGCTCTTGCGGAGCTCATGGGAAACGTGGCGGCCGTCAAAGCGCACGCCGAGTCCATCATCGATCTCGCCGATCAGAACAGCTTGAACTATTGGCGCGAGAGCGGCCTCATCCTGCGGGGCTGGGCCATGGCCCAAGAGGGCAACGTGGAGGGCGGCCTGGCGCTCATGCGCCTCAGTCTGAACGAGCGGAACAGGCTCGGAGCCAGTTGGTACCAGGTTCGGTACTTATGGATGCTCGCGGCCACCTACCTCCACTCAGGTGACCACGACAACGGCGTCGCTGCCCTTGCCGAAGCAAAGGTCCTTTCCGCGCGCAGCGACGAGCATATGTGGGAGGCAGAACTTGCATGCATCGATGGCGAGCTGCACCGGATTCGTGGTGCTCCAGCTGACGAGGTCGAGGGGTATTTGCAAACTGCACTCAAGGTCGCCCAAAGCCAGAGCGCAAAGTCCTTTGAATTACGTGCCGCAATGAGTTTGGCTCGGCTTTGGCGCGACCAGGGTAGGATAGCCGACGCGCGGTGCCTTCTTGGCTCGGTTTACGGCTGGTTTACGGAAGGCTTCGAAACGCCGGACCTTCGTTCCGCCAAGGCGCTCATGGTGGAGCTTTCCCGCTCATGATCGCGCGCTTTTCAAGCTTCAGACGTTGCCGTACAGCGAGCGCACGGGTGATACGGCAACCCTCTACTTGCGTTATTGGATCTGAACACGAGGCAATTCCGCTGTGGGTCACAAGCAGTGCTGCTCTGGACGATCAGCCCGACCCTTCCTTTTATGAGTACAGGCCTTTCTGTCCTCACGCGGCGGAAATCGTCTTCCGCTCAGCACTTCGCATCTGCGATCGCTTGAGGCTGCTCTACCTCATTCAAGACGATGGCGTTGCATTGTTGAAAATGGGAAGATAGCTCGAGGTCAGCCAGATGATCCCAGTATTCTGCTTCTGCGAGCAGCTTCCATTTGTTCATGCTGTTGTACGCGGCCTGTTGACGGCACAGTGAGCTCATCGCACGCAAGCGTCGCACTTTCTCCACCGCGAACCTCCCTCCGCGCCTGCTTGGTCGCAAGCGCATTTGTGTCGGCAGAGCTTCGCAGATCGAATTGACGAGTGATAGTCCGGGATTCGACGGTAAAATCGATGATAGCGCAATCGTCTGACTTTTCACGAGACACTCGAGGCAACTACACCACCGTCCGATGTCGCTGGATGCAGGTCTTCAGCACCTCGTCCATCGGCTTGCCCCACCATTCGTTGGAGAAGATCTCGATCTCGGAATAGCCGGCAAAGCCCTGCGCTTCGACCGCTGCACGCACCGATTTGATGTCGATGACGCCGTCGCCCATCATGCCGCGGTCGTTGAGGATGTCCCTGGTCGGCACCAGCCAGTCGCAGACATGGAACGCCAGCAGGCGGTCCCGGCCGGCGCGTGCGATCTGGTCCATCAGCTCCGGGTCCCACCAGATGTGATAGACGTCGAGCGCGACGCCGAGCATGCCGGTGCGGCCGGGGTCGAGCCGGTCGCAGATGTCGAGCGCCTGTTTGGTCGTGTTCACGCAGGCGCGGTCGGCCGCATAGGCCGGATGCAGCGGCTCGATCGCCAGCGGCAGCTTTGCCTGTTTGGCGTAGTCGAGCATCTCGGCAAGCGCTTCCTCGACCTGTCCACGGGCCGCCGCGATGTCCTTCGAGGCCTCGCTTCCCGGCCGCGAATATTGCGGCAGGCCCCCGACGACGAGGACGATGCAGGGCGCGCCCAGCGCCTTGGCTTCGTCGACGCAGCGGCGGTTGTCGTCGCGCACCTCGCCCCGGCGCGAGGCGTCCGAGGTGAACATGCCGCCGCGGCAATAGCCTGAGAGATCAAGGCCAGCCTCGCGCACCGCGCGCGCGACGCGGTCGAGACCGACGTTCGCGACCTGGTCGCGCCAGGGATCGATGGCTCGGATGCCGTGCTTCGCGCAGGCCTCGATGATGGCGACGAGGTCACCCTGCTTGCGGACGGTCGCCGTGTTCAGCGACAGCCAGCGGTGGTCGGACGAAAAATCGCGCATCAGGATTCGATACCGTGGGTGGCGAGCACGGTTTTCATCCGTTGCGTCGCGAGTTCAGGGTTGGCGAGCAGGCCGGCCTTGTCAGCGAGACGGAACAGTTCGGCCAAATGCAGCGTGGACCGCGTGCTCTCCTGTCCGCCGACCATGGTGAAGTGATCCTGGTGTCCGTTGAGATAGGCCATGAACACGACGCCGGTCTTGTAGAACCGCGTCGGCGCCTTGAAGATGTGACGCGACAGCGGGACCGTCGGGCCAAGCACGTCGTGGAAGCCGGCCTCGTCGCCTGCCGCCAGCCGCGACAGCGCGTAGGACGCCGCCGGCGCGATGGCATCGAAGATGCCGAGCAACGCGTGTGAAAAACCTTCGCTATCGCCGGCGATCAGCTCCGCGTAGTTGAAATCGTCGCCGGTATACATCTTGATCCGCTTGTCCAGACGCCGGCGCATGTCGATCTCGCGCTGCTTGTCGAGCAGCGAGACCTTGACGCCGTCGACCTTGGCGGCATTGCCGTTGATGATGGCGACGGCAATGTCCATGGCCTTGTCGAGATCCCTCGTGCCCCAATAGCCCGCCAGCGCCGGATCGAACATGTCGCCGAGCCAGTGGATGATAACGGGCTCGCGGACTTGCGAGAGCACGCGGTCATAGACTTTGGCGTAATCGTCGGCATTGCGACCGAGTTTTGTCAGGGCCCGCGAGGCCATCAGGATGATGCGGCCGCCGACTTTCTCCACCGCCGAGATCTGCTCTTCATAGGCGCGGATCACGTCGTCGAGGCTCCCAGCGTCCTCGACCGCGAGATGATCGGTGCCTGCACCGGAGAACACCAGCGCATTGCGCCGCTTGGCGGCGGCGACCGAGCGCGTGATCAGCTCCAGCGAGGTCGGCCAGTCCAGCCCCATGCCGCGCTGCGCGGTGTCCATGGCTTCGGCAACGCCGAGGCCGAGGTCCCAGACGTGCTCGCGGAAGGCGATGGTCTTGTCCCAGTCGACGGCGGCCGACAGCCAGGGATCGTTGTCGGCAAAGGGATCGGCGACCGTGTGCACGGCCGAGAAGGCGATGCGGTTCAGCGGCCCCTCGAGCTTTGCGGGGAACGTGCGCGAGGCCGCGAGCCGATAGGTCTCGATCGA
This sequence comes from Bradyrhizobium yuanmingense, assembly GCF_900094575.1. Lineage (GTDB taxonomy): Bacteria > Pseudomonadota > Alphaproteobacteria > Rhizobiales > Xanthobacteraceae > Bradyrhizobium > Bradyrhizobium yuanmingense. Next base: position 428,428 of record NZ_FMAE01000001.1, read on the forward strand.
GCGATCGGCTTTGGGCAGCTTCAGCGACAGGGATGACATTGGTTGGACGGGCTTGTTCATTTTGGTCCTCTCTCCGTCATTGCGAGGAGCGAAGCGACGAAGCAATCCAGGGTCTTTCCGCGGAGGCAGTCTGGATTGCTTCGCTTCGCTCCCAATGACGAAATCATGAGCATCGGAATGTCACACTTTGATGGGCGCGACGTCGATCCAGCGGCGCTCCTTCCAGCTCTTCAGCGCGCATTCGGCGAGCTGAACGCCCTTGGCGCCTTCGAGCAGCGTGAACTTGTAGGGCGCATCCTCGTAGACGTGGCGGATGAACATTTCCCACTGCTCTTTGAAGCCGTTGTCGTAGGTGACGTTATCCGGGAGCTTCTGCCAGTCGCCGTAGAAGTCGTGCAGCCGCTTCTCGTCGGGATTCCACACCGGGCGCGGTGTCGCCTGCCGCGCCTGGATCATGCAATCGGTGAGGCCCGCGACCGCCGAGCCGAGCGTGCCGTCGACCTGGAAGGTGACGAGGTCGTCGCGATAGACCCGCGTCACCCAGGACATGTTGATGTGGGCGATGATGCCGCCTTCGAGCTGGAACGTGGCGTAGGCGGAATCGTCAGCAGTCGCCTTGTACTTCTTGCCCTGCTCGTCGAAACGCTCGGGGATGTCGGTGTTGCCGATGCAGCTCACGCTCTGGACGTTGCCGAAGAGGTTGTCGAGCACGTAGCGCCAGTGGCAGACCATGTCGAGGATGATGCCGCCGCCATCCTCGTCGCGATAGTTCCAGGAGGGCCGCTGCGCCTCCTGCCAGCCGCCTTCGAACACCCAATAGCCGAACTCGCCGCGCACCGAGAGGATGCGGCCGAAGAAGCCGGAATCGCGCAGGAAAGCGATCTTCTTCAGCCCCGGCAGAAACAGCTTATCCTGCACCGTGCCGTGCTTGACGCCCTTGGCATTGGCGAGCTTCACGACCTCGATCGCTTCCTCGAAATTCGTCGCAATCGGCTTCTCGCAATAGACGTGCTTGCCGGCGTTGATGGCCTGGGTCAGCAGGCCGGGACGGGCCTGCGTCGTCGCGGCGTCGAAGAACATGGTGTCGTTCTTGTCGGCGAGCGCGGCATCGAGATCGGTGGTCCAGCGCGTGATGTTGTAGCGTTTGGCCAGCGCCTCGACCTTGTCGGCGCTGCGGCCGACCAGGATCGGGTCGGGCATGACACGGTCACCGTTCTTCAGGCGCACGCCGCCCTGGTCGCGGATCGCGACGATCGAGCGGATCAGATGCTGGTTGAGCCCCATCCGGCCGGTGACGCCGTTCATGATGAGGCCGAGGCGTTGGGTGGTCATGCCAATTGCTCCTGAGATCTTGGCTGGGCGAGCGGGCGCAATGCCGACCAGTCCGGATGGACCGACGAGGCGAAGCCCACGCAATGAAGCGATCCCGTCAGGAGATCGCCGTCGTGAATGGAGAGGCGGATACCCCGCCCGGCATCGGCATAGAGATCGGGATGCGCGGCGGCGAAGGCCTGAGCTTCTGCTATGGGCGTTTCACCAAAGCCATCGACGTAGTGGTGGCCGTTGCGCTCGGCGTGGGTGACGCCGATGAAGGCACCGAGCGCAAGATCCTGCTGCACGGCAAGGCCGGCCTGGCAGGTGAGGTCCTCACCAGTGATGAAGAAGGCTTCGCCTTGCGCGCTCCATTTCGCCGCACGCGTGGCGTTGATGATGGACTTGTAAAGTCCCTTGCAAGATTTCGAGGAGATGCCGCGATAGCCGAGCGCCCGTGCTGCCGGGAACGCGTCGTAGGAATCGTCGGCTTCGTCGATGATGAAGCCGCGCGCGGCGAGCGAGCCGAGCGGCGATTGCCGCGTGATGTCGCGCGGCATCGGCTGTTCGACATAGAGCAGGCGCGTTGAGATCGGGCGCAGCGTGGCGTCATGATCGAGCCGGTCCATCAGGGCCTGTAACGCGGCGAGATCCGCGTATTGCTCGTTGGCATCGAGCGTCACCTTGTAGTCGCGCCCGAGCGCGTCGAGCTCCTTGCCGATCCGGGTGAGCCGCGCCGCATCGGCAGCCGGATCGCCGGACAGCTTGAGCTTGAAGTAGCGTGCTCCGGTATTCTCGCGTGGATCGGCAACGCCGCCCTCGCCTTCCACGACATCATCAAGGCCGACGGTATGCCTGATCGCAACACGCTCGAGCGGCACCCGGCCGGCGAGGAACGTCCTGATGTCTTTCTCGCTCACGTCAGGAGAAAGCCGCGCATCGATGCCGGCGATGTTGCCGGCTATTCCGTCGAAGAAGCTGGTCTCGACGGCGCGGAGCAGCGCATCGAGAATGGCCTTGTCGATCTCCGCGGGGCCGTAGGCAGCAGCCAGCGCCGGAATATTCTTCTTCGCGCAGGTCGTGATCTGGGCACCGATGCAGGAGGCATGCAGATCGAACGCCGTCTGGAAGCCGGTCCGTGCCAGATAGAGTCCGCGCGCGATCTCCAGCGAGCGACGCAACTCGTCCACCGTCTGCGCTGGCGACAGCTCCGGCCGCTTGTCGAACCACTTTGGCACCAGCAGCTCGGCGCTGGCACCGACGGCGGTGCCCCGGCCCTCGACCTCGATCTCGGCCCGCACGAACAGCTGCGGCGTCGCGTTGATCGTGATCGCACCGAAGCGGAACGGCCGCGCGAACTGCACGGGACGTTCGAAGAAGGCGATGTCTCGCAGCTTCAGGCGGGGGGACATGGTTTCAGTCCAACGCCCCTTGCGAGAAGAAATGCGTGCGGATGCGCTGCACCAGCTCCGTAAACACCGGGTCGGCCATCGCGTCGAGCGAGCGCGGGCGCGGCAGCGGCACGTCGTAGATCGCGGCGATCGCGCCGGGGCGCTCGGTCATGACCAGCACGCGGTCGGCGAGGAACACGGCCTCCGGAATCGAATGCGTGATCAGGAGCACGGTCTTCTTCGTCTCGCGCTGGATCCGCATCAATTCGACATTCATGCGCTCGCGTGTCAGCGCGTCGAGCGCGCCGAACGGCTCGTCCATCAGCATGATCTTCGGATCGTGCACCAGCGCGCGGCAGATCGAGGCGCGCTGCTGCATGCCGCCGGAGAGCTGCCAGGGCAGCTTCTTCTCGAAGCCTTCGAGGCCGACCAGCTTCAGCAGCGACTTGGCGCGGTCGAGATATTCCTGGCGCGGCAGGCGCTTCATGTCTATCGGCAGCATCACGTTGGAGAGGATGTTGCGCCAGGGCAAGAGCAGCGCGTTCTGGAACACGATGCCGACATTGCCGTGCGGCGTCGTCACCTTCTGGCCCTCGACCAGGATCTCGCCCGTGGTCGGCGCCAGCAGGCCCGAGATCAATTTGAGCAACGTGGACTTGCCGCAGCCGGAAGGGCCGACCACGACGAAGAACTCGCCGTCATTGATGTGGAAGTCGAGCGGCCGCAGCGACGGCACATCGCCGTCGCGCGTCCGGTAGGTCTTCGACACGCCCGACAGCTTGATGCCCGACGCATCGCCGGCAGCCCGGTCGCTCACCAGTCTCAGATGAGCGGCCGACTGCGCGGTTTCACTCATGACAGTCGCAGGTTTCACGAGCCGCTCTTCGGCAGGTAATCGCTGGTGTAGAAAGCCTTCGGGTTCTCCTTGGCCTTGGCGTCGAGGCCGCCATATTCGACCAGCAGGTTGACGGTCTCGGTCATGTTCTGGTCGGTGACCTGGAACGGCCGCTTGCCCTTGGTCTCCGCGGTCCGGTAGAGCGGGATGGTCAGCTCAAAACCCTGCGTCAGCGTGTCGATCTTGCCGCCCTTGGGGTTGGCATCGAGGATCGATTGCGCCGCCGCCTTCGGCTCCTTCTCGGCAGCTTCGACCGCCTTGGTCGTCGCCGACATGAAGCGGCGGACGAGGTCCGCATTGGCCTTCACGTAGTCGGTGTTGGCGATGACGCCCGAGGAGACCATGTTGATGCCGTAGTCGGCGAACTTGATCGGATAGACATCCTTGCCGGTGGCGTCCTTGATCTTCATCGACTGGTCCATGACGTAGCCGAGCAACAGATCCGCCTGGCCGTTGATGACGGCGTTGAGCTTGGTCTGGCCGTCGCCGGCGACGGTCTTGAAGTCGCTTTCCTTCAGGCCGGTCTTCTTCAGGAACAGCGGCCAGATCTGCGTCATGGAATCGGCCGGCGTGATCGCCACCGTCTTGCCCTTGATGTCTTCAGGCTTCCTGATGTTCTTGTCGGCGAAGCCCATGGCGGACATCGGGCTCGTTTGCAGCAGCACGCCGGTTGCGACCACGGGCGCGCCCTTGATCGCGGCGCGCATCATGGTGGGGACGTCGACATAGCCGAAGTCCGCGGTCTTGGCGGCAACCGCCTGCGTGGTCGCAGCCGAGCCGCGGCCTTCCTGGATCTCGAGCTCGATGCCTTCGGCGGCGTAGATGCCCTTGGCCTTGCCGTAATAGAACGGCGCGTGCTCGCCATAGACGTACCAGTTCAGCATCAGCACGACCTTGTCGGCTGCCTGCGCCGGCATGGCTGCGAACGCCATCAGTGCTACGGATGCAGCTCCAATCAACCGCTTCATCGTTTCTCTCCCTTGCCGTTGGTTGCGTCGGCCGTTGGTGGCCGCTCGTTGCTTTAGTCAGGATGCAAAGATCACGTCCTCGCGCTGGCTGACATGCCAGGGAATGACCAGCTTCTCGATCCGGTCGACGATCCAGAACAGGACCACGCCGAGCAGCGCCAGGATCACCAGCGCCGCGAACATCGTCGGCAGGTCGAAAGTTCCGATCGAGCGCTGCATCACGTAGCCGATGCCGGAATTGGAGCCGACGAACTCGCCGACCACCGCGCCGACCACGGCTAGCGTCACCGACACTTTGAGGCCGGAGAAGATCGCCGGCAGCGCATGCGGCAGGTTCACCGCGCGGAACACCTGCAGGCGGCTGCCCTGCATGGCACGGGCGAGATCGACCATATCGGGATCGACCGATTTGAAGCCTTGCACCGCGGAGACCACGACCGGGAAGAAGCCGAGCAGGAACGCCGAGATCACCTTGGGAATGATGCCGAAGCCGAACCACACCACAAACAGCGGGGCGATCGCGATCTTCGGCACCGATTGCGAGAACACCAGCAGTGGATAGACGTAGCTCTCCACCGTCTTCGAGCCCGCGATCAACATCGCGACGGGAATGCCGAACAGCGCCGACAGCAGGAAGCCGCAGACGGTCGCATAGGTGGTCGGCCAGGACTGGCGCAGCAGCTCCGGCCATTCGGTGCGCAGCACGGCGACGACGTCGAGCGGCGCCGGTATCTGGTAGGCCGGGATTCTGAACAGCCGGATCGCGAGATCCCAGGCGACGACGATGAAGACCAGGAACAAGAACGGCCGAACCCAGGCTGCATTCAGCAGCTTGGAAACAGCGTTTTGCGGCTTCGGCTCGGCCAATTTTCACTCCCGGCAGTCTTCTTCATTATGGGGAGAAATTAACCCGTTGGATAAATACTGTCCAGAGCTTTCCCTGTGACGTTTTGTGCTCGGGGTTCCGGGAGCTTTTGGGGACGGGACTATCGCCTTCCGTGTCCCGGACGCGCTGCAATGTAAGCGTTGCTGCGCTGCGTCGGGGCACGGGGGCGGAGTGAGGTGCACGCGCCTCCACGTGGTCATTGCGAGCGCAGCGAAGCAATCCAGAATCTTTCCGCGGAGACAGTCTGGATTGCTTCGCTGCGCTCGCAATAACGGAGCAAGGCGCCCCATCATGGCTACGGGCTACACCGCCTGCACGACCGCGGCGCGCGACTTCGGCGTCTTCGCGATCTCGAACAGCGCCGCGGATTGCCCCGTCAGCGCGGCCAGCACCAGGCCCACCATATGCGCCAACCGCTCCTCCTTGGCCTTCTTGTCCAGGAGATCGCGGCCGAAGATCACGCTCAGCGTTGCCGAATTGGAGAGATAGAAGAAGCTGAGCGCTGCGATCGAGATGTAGAGCTGCACGGGGTCGACCGCGACCTGGAAGTCGCCGCTGTCGACGCCGCGGCGCACCACGGTGCGGATCATCTCGACGAAGGGCGAGTGCATCGACTTGACCTTGGTCGATTTCTTCAGGTGCTTGGCGCGCGCGAGGTTCTCGGTCTGCAGCAGCGAGAGGAATTCGGGATTGCGCAGGAAGTAGTTCCAGGTGAACTCGATCAGGCGGCGGATCGCCTCGGGCGGATCGAGATGTTCGAGGTCCAGCCCGCGCTCCTCGCTGCGGATCTTGTCATAGGCGCCTTCGAGCACGGCGAGATAGAGCTCGTCCTTGTTGCCGACGTGATAGTACAGCATGCGCTTGTTGGCGCCGGCCTTGGCGGCGATGCGGTCGACGCGCGCGCCGGCAAGGCCATGGGCGGAAAACTCCTGCTTGGCGGCTTCGAGAATGCGCAGCCGCATCCCCTCGGGGTCGCGCTGCCATTTCAGAGTTCGCTTTGCCTTCGCCAAACCGGGTGCTCGCTGGGTGCCGACAAGACGCGTGTAGCACGCGAGCGTGAGTTTGAGAATGTTCGTCATTCCGGGGCGCGCCTCTTGGCGCGAGCCTGGAATCCATTGGGCGGCAGAGTCAGCCGCGAAATGGATTCCGGGTTCGATGCTACGCATCGCCCCGGAATGACAGAATCACTCCACCGGCTTCGGCGAACGCTCCAGCAGCACGGTCTGGATTCCGCAGGTGCCGTTGCGCACGGTCATGATGCGCGTCCCCGGCTTGCGGCCGGTGCGCACCTCGCTGACGTCGAGTCCGCTCGCGATCAGGCGGGCGCGGGTGGCGTCGATGTCGCCGACCCGCCAGCTCAGGCCCCAGAGCCGGTCATGCGCGGCATCGCCACCCGCGACCGGGCGGCGCACCACCTCGACGATGAGATCGCCGCAGCGGAAGAACATCAGCTGGCCCCAGTCCTGGTGCGAGCGGTCGAGCGCGAGATCAAGGCCAAGCCGGGCGCCGTAGAGCGCCGCGGCGCGCTCGGAATCCTCCGTGGTGACGACGACGTGGTCGAGCCCCTCGATCGGCGCGATGTCGGTCGCGGCCGACTTCGGACGCTCGTCGGCCAGCTCCAGGAAGAACATGCGCACGCCGCGCGTCAGCTCCGTCGCGGCCCGCGTGCGCTTCCAGTGCAGCACGGCACCCGTGACGGCGTCGTTGCTTTCGACGTCCGCGACCGGATCGGGCCTCAGGGCCACCCGCTCCAGCCGGCGGTGCATCTTGCCGATGTCGGCGACACGAAAGCACAGGCTGGCGAGGATGCCTTCCTGGTCGCCGAGCAGTGCGCGCATACGGTCGGCGGTGACGCTGAAGCCGTGAGGGGCCATCAGCTCGACGGTCACGTTGTCGAGGGTGAACAGCACCCGGTCGGCGCCCTCGCCCGAGTTCTGCCAGGCCGGCGCGTGGGCGAGCAGCGTCTGATAGGCCGCCTTGGCCGCGCCGATATCGCCTACGAGAACGACGATGTGATCGAGGCCGGTGATCATTCTGCACCCTTTTTGTGGACCGGGAACCCCGGGAGCGAAAGACGGCGTTTGTCCGGGCTTGGCATGGGCCAGTGATGGTCGTATTCCCGGACCATGCTGACCTCAAGCGCTTCGGGCGGCAGTTTTGCGAATAATTTCAGCGTCCCTCCGGAGCGGAACCGGTGCTAGAGTAATCTCGCCGGCCGGGACCACAAGCGCATCACGGACAAGCAATGCAGGCTCTCTTCATCGGACAGACCTATATCGACGTCGTCTTCATCACCGACCACATGCCGACCGGCGACGAGAAGCACGTGGCGCGTGACTACGCGGTCTCCTTCGGCGGCAATGCGGTGACGGCGGCGTTCTGCTGCGCCAAGCTCGGCATCGTGCCGGACCTGATCGCGACCGCAGCCAATGACTGGCTGGGGCGCATGTTCCAGGACATGTGCGCGAAGTACGGCATCTCGCTGCATGGGCGCAAGGTCAACCAGTCCTCGCTCTCCTTCATCATGCCCAAGGACGGCAAGCGCGCCATCGTCCGCTGCCGCGACGACGAGCACATCCACCCCTTTCCGATGCTCAATCTCGGCGGCTGCCGCGCGCTGCATATCGACGGCCACCAGCCGGATGCCGCCATCCACTACGCCAAGGTGTGCCGCGAGGCCGGCATCCTGACCTCGCTCGACGGCGGCGGCCTGCGCACCAACACCCATGAGCTGCTGGAATTCATCGACGTCGCCATCGTCGCCGAGCGCCTGTGCGAGCAGATGGATCTGACGCCGGAGAAGATGCTCGACTATCTCAAGAGCCGCGGCTGCAAGATCGGCGGCGTCACCATGGGCGAGAAGGGCCTGTTCTGGTACGACGAAACCGGGACGGTGCAAGTGATGCCGGCGATGCCGATCCCGCGCGAGCGCGTGATCGACACCAACGGCGCTGGCGACGTCTTCCACGGCGCCTATGTCTATTCCTACCTCGCCCATCCCGGCAAAAGCTGGCGCGAGCATTTCGACTTTGCCCGCGCCGCCTCGACCTACAAGATCCAGCGCCTCGGCAACGAGGCCGGCTTGCCGACGCTGGTCGATATCGCCAAGGTCAGGCACGAGTTCGAGGTCAGGGTCTAGAAAGAGATGGGGCGGGTCTTCGTTGCCGGCAGCATCAACATGGATGTGGTGGCCACGGCCGATCGCCATCCGCGCGTCGGCGAGACCGTCGCCGGCCGCCAGGTCCTGTATTTCCCAGGCGGCAAGGGCGCGAACCAGGCGGTCGCGGCCTCGCGGTTAGGGGCGCGGACCACGCTGATCGGGCGGCTGGGCAGGGATTCGTTGGGCGCTGAGCTGAAGGCCTTTCTCGGCGACCAGGGCATCGACCTCGGCTATGTCGTGGAGACGGCCGAGGCGCACACCGGGACGGCCATCATCACGGTGGCCGAGGCCGACAACACCATCGTCGTCGTTCCCGGAGCGAACGGGCTGGTCGGCGCTGATGACGTCAAGGTCGTGCCGCTGCTGAAGGGCGACGTCGCCGTCAGCCAGTTCGAGATTCCGCTGCCGACGATCGCTGCCTTCTTCCACCGCGCCCGCGCGGCGGGGGCAGTGACCGTGCTGAACCCGGCGCCGGCGCAGAAGATGCCGGGCGAGCTGCTGGCGCTGGTCGACATCCTCGTGCTGAACGAAACCGAGCTCGGCTTCCTCGCCGGCGTTGAGCTCTCCGAGAGCGACGCGGCCGACCGCATCATCGATGTCGCGCGAAAACTTCAGGCGCGCGAGGACCAGACCATCTGCGTCACGCTCGGCAAGCGCGGCGTGCTCGCGTTCGCCGGGCACGAGGAGATCTCGGTGGCCGGCCGTGTGGTGAAGGCACTCGACACCACCGGCGCCGGCGACTGCTTCGTCGGCACGCTCGCCGCGCAACTGGCCGAGGGCGCAGCCTTGCGCACGGCCCTCGTCTTCGCTAACGCCGCGGCCTCGATCAGCGTGCAGCGCATGGGCGCCGGCCCGTCGATGCCGACGGGGGCGGAAGTGGCGGCGATACTGTAGAGGCCTCTTCGCCTCTCCCCGCTTGCGGGGAGAGGTCGGAATTTGCGAGAGCAAATTCCGGGTGAGGGGGACTCTCCGCGAGTCCGACTGCCATCCTATGCGCGGAGAAAGCCCCTCACCCCAGCCCTCTCCCCGTAAGAACGGGGAGAGGGAGAAGAACTTCATGCCAGCGCGCTCTTGAGGTCGAAGCTCTCGTCCGCGGCCTGCTCCGGCGTGATGGAGCGGTCCATAGCCTGCAATCTCCGGCCGAACATGTGATCGCCGGCGCGGTTGATGGATTCGATTCCGAGCAGCTTGTCGCCGTGATAGCAGAACGCCGAGAATGCCTTCTTGGCGGGATCGCCGCGCAGCACGACGCGGTCGTAGCCGGTCGTCAGTCCCGCGATCTGAAGCTTGTCGTCGCCTTGGTCGCTCCAGAACCAGGGATGGCTGTCGTACGGTTTCTTATCGCCGGTCAGCTTTGCCGCGAGGCAGCGGGCCTGGTCGGTGGCGTTCTGCACCGATTCCAGCCGCAGCGAGCCGCCGAAGCGCGGGCTTGCGAACAGCGCGCAATCGCCGATCGCCGAAATGTTGGGATCAGCCGTCGACAGATATTCATCGACGATGATGCCGGCGGCGACCGGCAGCCCTGCCTCGGCCGCGAGTTCGATGTTCGGCAGCACGCCGACGCCGACCACGACGAGGTCGGCCGGCAGATGCCGCCCGTCGCTCAAGGACACGCCGGTGACCTTGCCGGCCTCGGCTTCGATCGAGGTCGCCTGCACACCGAGATGGATACGGATGCCGGCCTCGCGGTGGCGCGCCTGAAAATATTCGGAGACCTCCGCCGTCACCGCCCGCGCCATCACACGCGGGGCGAGCTCGAGCACGTCGACCTCGAGGCCCTTGATGCGGGCGGTCGCGGCAAATTCGAGGCCGATGAAGCCGGCGCCGATGATCACGGCGCGCGTCTTCGACGGCATGATCGCGCGCAGCGCCTCGCTGTCATCGAGAATGCGCAGATATTTCACGTCGGGCAGATTGGCATTGGGCAGATCGAGCAGGCGATTGCGCGCGCCGGTCGCCAGCACGAGGTGCCAATAGTCCAGCGTCTCGCCGGATGCGAGATGCACCTTACGCGCGGCGCGGTCGATCGAGGCGGCGCGGCCGGCGATCAGCTCGATGCTCTGGTCCTGGTAAAACTTCTCAGGCCTGAACATCAGGCTCTCCGGGCCCGCGGAGCCCTTGATGTAGGCCTTGGACAGCGGCGGCCGCTGATAGGGCAGATGCGGCTCGTCATTGATCAGGCAGATGCGCTCGGCAAAGCCGGCCTGGCGCAGCGATGCCGCGATCTGGTAGCCGCCATGGCCGGCACCGACGATGATCACCGGGCCAGTCATCGGACAGCCCATTTCCGGAAGACACGAGCGTGACCCATGCCGCCTCCTCTCTCGCTGATTTTGCTTGCTGGCCTTGCGAGGAGCCGGCGCTCGTGTCCGTCCCTTGGCGAAAGCGGCTCCATTTGAGCCTATCGTTCCGCCCGGCGCAAGAGCGGTGGTTCGGGGATTGTCACCCCTGCCCTTCTGCGATTTAGTTCGAGCCTCGACCTCCTGCCGGAGAATCCAGATGACCGCTCCCGTCTCAAAGCCCGACGATCCCGCCCTGCTCAAGGTCGACGGCCCGATCGCGACCATCACGCTGAACCGCCCTGCCGCATTCAACGCAATCGACTTTGCGATTGCGCAGAAGCTCGAGCAGCTCGCGGCCTATCTCGAAGGCGCCGACGACATCCGCGTCGTGGTGCTCGAAGGCGAAGGCCGCGCGTTCTGCGCCGGCGGCGACCTGCAGACGATCGGGGCCGCCGCCGAAGCCGGCACGGTGACTTCAGTCGTCGGCGAGCTATTGAAGCACTATCACGCCTTCATCGAGATCATCAGGCGCATGCCGAAGATCTCGCTGTCGAGCGTGCACGGCTCGGCCGCCGGCGCCGGCATGGGCCTCGCCTTCGTCACCGATCTCTGCATCGCCGCTGACGATGCCAAGTTCACGCCGGCCTATGCCAAGATCGGGGTGTCGCCGGACGGCGGCTCGACGGTCGGCATCGTCGGCACGGTCGGCTCCCGCCGGGCGCTGCAGATCTTTCTCGCCGAGGATAATTTTACCGCGCAGCAGGCCTATGAATGGGGCTTGGTTGCCAAGACCGTCCCCGCGGCCGAGTTGAAGACCGCGACGCGAAAACTTGCCGAGCGTCTCGCGCAGAACCCGCCGGCTTCGATCGCCGGCACCAAGCAGCTGGTCTATCAGGCGGCGACCACGCCGGTGAAGCAGCAGCTCGATGCCGAGGAGCACAAGATCATCATGGCGATGAACACGGAAGCGTTCCGCACCGCCGTGAAGAAGTTCACGAGCAAGGGGAAGTAGCGAGGCGGTGGCTCAGCCCTTCGCGGGGCCCGTTCTCTGCATGAAGTCGAAATCGCAGCCCTCGTCGGCCTGCAGGATGGTCTCGTTGAACAGCCAGGCGTAGCCGCGCCGCGCCTCTTCCGGCGCGGCCACCGGCTTCAACGCAGCGCGGCGCCGCTCCAGCTCGGCGGCGTCAACCAAGAGTTCGATGCTGCGCTTGGCCACATCAAGGCGGATCATGTCGCCGTTCTCAACCAGCGCCAGCGGCCCGCCGACGGCGGATTCCGGGGTGATGTGCAGCACGATGGTGCCGAACGCGGTGCCGCTCATGCGCGCATCCGAGATGCGCACCATGTCCTTGATGCCGCCGCGCGCGAGCTTCTTCGGGATCGGCAGATAACCGGCTTCCGGCATGCCCGGCGCGCCCTTCGGGCCGGCGTTGCGCAGCACCAGCACGTCGTCGGCGTTGACGTCGAGATCGGGATCGTCGACCCGCAAGGTCATGTCCTCGACGGATTCGAACACGACGGCGCGCCCGGTGTGCTGCAGCAGCTTCGGGCTGGCGGCGGATTGCTTGATGACCGCGCCGCGCGGGGCGAGATTGCCGTGCAGGATGGCGAGGCCGCCCTCCTTCTTGATCGGATTATCACGCGGACGAATCGCATCCTGGCCCGGCACGTCCTCCGCATTCGCCGCGATCTCCCGCAACGTCTGGCCGCTGATGGTCTTGGCATCGAGGTCGACGAGATCGCCGAGCTGCGCCAGCAGCTTCGGCACGCCACCAGCGTGGTGGAAGTGCTCCATATAATGCTCGCCGGACGGCTTGAGATCGACCAGCACCGGCACCTCGCGACCGATCTGGTCGAACGCTGCGAGATCGAGCCGGTGCGGCGAGCGATGCGCCATCGCGGTCAGATGGATCAAGCCGTTGGTCGAGCCGCCGATCGCCTGCAGCACGACTTGCGCGTTCCTGAACGAGGCCGGCGTCAACACGTCGCTCGGCTTCGGACCCTTGGTCTTGGCCATCTCCGCGGCAACCTTGCCGCTGGCCTCGGCGAGACGGAAACGCTCGGCATGCGGCGCGGGAATCGTCGCGCTCATCGGCAGCGACAGGCCCATCGCCTCGATCATGCAGGCCATGGTCGAGGCCGTGCCCATCACCATGCAGGTGCCGACCGATGGCGCCAGCCGGCCGTTCACCGCCTCGATCTCGGCATCGTCCATGTCGCCGGCGCGATATTTCGCCCAGAGGCGGCGGCAATCGGTGCAGGCCCCCAGCACCTCGCCCTTGTGATGACCGACCACCATCGGCCCGACGGGGATGACCACGGTCGGCAGGTCGGCGCTGATCGCGGCCATCACCTGCGCCGGCAGCGTCTTGTCGCAGCCGCCGATCACGATCACCGCATCCATCGGCTGGGCGCGGATCATCTCCTCGGTGTCCATCGCCATCAGATTGCGCAGGTACATCGAGGTCGGATGCGCAAAGCTCTCCGCGATCGAGATGGTCGGGAACACGAAGGGCATCGCGCCCGACAGCATCACGCCGCGCTTGGCGGCTTCGATGATGTCAGGGACGTTGCCGTGGCAGGGATTGTAGTCGCTATAGGTGTTGGTGATGCCGACGATCGGGCGCTCCAGCGCGTCGTCAGAATAGCCCATGGCCTTGATGAACGCCTTGCGCAGGAACAGCGAGAAACCGGCATCGCCATAGCTCGTCAGACCCTTGCGCAAGCCACTCGTCATCAGGCGCTCCCTTCAGCTTTTGTCGTGGTGGTACCGCCTCGCCCCGTATTGTCAACAAGGCGCGCAAATGAACCCGGCGAGGCTCATCCGTCCCCGAGGACCATCGTCTGGTAGATCCCCCTCGATCGCACAACCGATTAACGACTTATTAGAAGTCTCTAGCGCAAATGGTTCTCGAAAAAAATAACAACCATGCCGGGTCCGTTGCCCGGAGAAATAGCATGAACGTACCCGGTGTCTTGATCGCAGCGGCTTTCGGCGCAGCTTTTTTTGCCGCCGAGTATGTGTGGTACTACCAGCCTGATTTCATCAACCCTGACGCCCTGATCAGCGCGCTCTCCACTGAACACATGAAAGCTCGCGCAGCCGTTCGACATGCGCTGATCGATCCAGGCACGGCCACATTCGGCGCCTTGCGTTCAGTCGAGGCCGGCGCTGCGAGGTATGTTTGCGGCGGCGTCAAGGCAAGGGACAAGTCCGGACAGTTCATCGACGCCCCCTTCGTCTACAGCGTGGCCATCGATTTTGCCCGCATCGATGACGACGGACGCATGACGCATCTGCGTTCGGGATACCGGCCCTGCCCCACTGAGGACGACAAGGTCGCGCAACGGCGGCCGGGTCTGTCGCCCGGCGCGTCGGCGGTCGTCAAGACCGTCCAGAAGATTGCTCCCGACGTGCAGACGTCGATTGCGCCGGTCCTGACAGCGCCTGCGGCCTCGGCGGGGGGATCGTCGTCCGGCGGGACAATGGAGCAGCAGATCCGCGAGCTGGCCGGCCGGACCGTTCCGCCTGATGCCGCACCTGGACAGGCAAATGCGCCCGCGAGGCGAGAGGCCGCCAAGGAAGGCGACTGGCGCGCCGATCGGCCTCCCACCGCCTGGCCCGCATTCCCGCCGGACCACGCACTGGCGAAGCCAACCCGGAAGCGAACCGCCTCGGAAGCACTGGCCCTGGCGAAACAGGTCGAGGATCGCTGGAAGCGGGCGGAATCATCGGGCGACATCTCCCTGCGTCCTTCAGCGGACGACATCGACGAGGCCTGCCGCGCGCTGCTCACGATCGATTCAAAAGACGCCCAATATCCAAACGCGTGGGCTGCCTTTGCACGATTGCAGAAAATGAGCCGGGACATCGCCAGAGGTTGATTCGACGGCTTGACCGGCCCGGCGGTCGTCCTTTTCGCAGCCTCTTGCAGCCAGCGCGGTCGACAGCTCTGGCGGGTACGTGCGGTCGCCAAGCGCGAGCACCGCTCCATCGTCAACCGCACGCGATCCCGACTGGTCTCGCATGGTCGGTGCCGCCAGCTGGTCTGGTATCAATTGGGTCCTGGCCCCCTCGAATGCCGGCCAGGCCCGCCTCCCACCCAGCAACAGCCTTGGAGCTCAGTCCAGCTGCGACATTTGAACGCAACTAAGAATGAGTCGCAAGAATTGCATCGACGGCGATTGCGTGAAATCTTTTGCGAATGACTTGCATTTGCAGGGGTCGGCGTATGTGCCCGAGACCTTCCGCCAATCAGCGGGTCTCGGCTTAGAGGTGACTTGTTCGTGTCTGGAATATTGAGCTTCCCGCGCGCCCTAGCGGCGGCAACGATCGTGGCCAGTCAGCTGGCGAGCTGCACCTTGGCCATCGCCGACGACAAGCGGGGACGCACATCTGGTACGCCTCCCGCCCCCGCGCAGAACCTGTCGTCGGCTCATTCGGACATCGACACCGAGCACATCTTCGGTTTCAGCATGGGCTCCGACATCGGCAAGCCCGGCGAAATGGAGATCGAGTTCGAGAATGTCGGCGCATTCGGCAAGCGCTCCGGCACTTACGCAGCCTGGGCCAATCTCAATCAGGTCAAATACACGGTCTCGGACAACTTCCGGATAGCACCCGGATTCGCACTGACCGGACATCACATCAATGGCGTTCCGGGACTTGCCGATCATCGCGACCTCGCTTTCGGCGGGGTGGCGCTCGAACTGCGCTACAAGCTGCTCGATCGTGCCGTCGCGCCCTTTGGGCTGACTCTCCATGCGCAGCCCGGCTGGAGCCGGATCGACGACGGCAGCGGCATGCACATCGCGCAATATGGCGCAGAATTTGCCGCCCTGTTCGATCGCGAGCTGGTCAAGGACAGGCTGTTCGCCGCCTTCAACGTCTGGTACGGGACCGGCGGAACCCGCGAGACCCTAACCAATCTTTGGCGACACGATTCCGAGATGCAGCTCCAGGCCGCGATCTCGTACGCAGTGCATCCCGACCTCGTGCTCGGCCTCGGCGTACGCTACGCGCGGGCCTATGACGGCGGCGGCCTCGACCGCTTTTTGGGAGACGCAGTCTTTGCTGGCCCAACCTTCTCCTACAACATCTCGAAGGAGGTCGGCATCTCCGGCACCTGGCAGATGCAGGTTGCCGGCCAGGCGATCGGCGACGTTCGCAGCCTCAACCTCGATCAGTTCGAGCGGCACCAAGCGCTGTTGCGGCTCAACCTGCATTTCTGATGTGCGGGCCCGCAGTTACGCCCGCGGCCTCCGCGGCGCAACCTTTCCGGGACTGTCGGCCAAGCGCGCCCTCAGGCGCGGCCCTGCGAAGTCGAGAAACGCTCGCAGCTTCGCCGGCATGAAGCGGTTGGGCGAGTAGACGAAGCTGACCGGCTGCGGCGGCGGTTGAAAGTCCTGCAGGACCGCAACGAGCTCTCCAGACCTCAGCGCATCCGACGCCAGATAGGAGAACACGACGGTGATCCCGATGCCTGCGCGCGCGGCATCGATGGCCGATTCCAGATTGCTTGCAATGAAGCGCGACCGCACCGGCACTGCATACTCGGTCTGCCCTCGTTTGAATCTCCACGTGCCCGGCGATTGAAGCGGAGGATAGCTGATGCAGTCGTGGGCGGAGACATCATCGGGAGCCTTCGGCGTTCCCCGCAGCTTCAGATAGGACGGGCTGGCGCAGGCGACGCGGTGAATTTCCCCCACGCGCACGGCGATCAGGCCGCTGTCGGCGAGATCGCCGACACGAAGCGCGACGTCAATGTTCTCGTCCAGAAGGTTAAGCGTCCGGTCCTGCAAGATGAGCTGAACATCCACCTCCGGAAATGCCGCAAGAAACTCGGCAAGGATCGGCTGCAAGCATAGCCGACCGAGCGCGACCAGCGTCGTGATGCTGAGATCGCCACGCGGCGTGGTGTATTCGCCGGAGGCAACGCGCTCGGCTTCGGTGAGGTCGGCGAGAATTCGCTTGGCCGCGGCGATGTAGGAGCGACCGGCGTCCGTTGGGACGAGCGCGCGGCTCGAGCGATGAAACAGCTTGGTCTGGAGGTGCTCCTCGAGCTCCGAAACCTTCCGGCTCACCGTTGCCAACGGCATTTTTTGACGGCGCGCGGCGGCAGACAGGCTGCCCGCCTCCGCCACCGCCAGGACCACCGACATGCTTTCGAGACGATCCATGGGACACTTCCATATTCTGGAAGGAAAGATCCCGATTTTGCCAGATACCCACCATTTCCGGAAGTGCCTATTCCTCTCCGCACCCAATCCGAAGGAGAGACGAAAATGACCCAGACCAGAACAGGCACTGCCCTCATCACCGGAGCTTCGACCGGAATCGGCGCGATCTACGCCGATCGCCTGGCGAAGCGCGGCCACGACCTCATCCTCGTTGCGCGCAACAGGCAGCGGCTCGCATCGCTCGCGCGCAGGCTCGGCAACGAAACTGGCCGCAAGGTGGAAACGGTGGAAGCCGATCTCACATCCCCTGCCGACCTCCGCCGCGTCGAGCAACTCATCAGAACCAACGGCGACATTTCGGTGCTGGTCAACAACGCCGGCGTCGGCGCCTCGGCCCCGCTGATCGATTCCGACATCGACAAGATGGAAGACATGATCCGTCTCAACGTCGGTGCACTGACGCGCCTGACCTACGCAGCGGTGCCCGGATTCATCGCCCGCGGCCACGGCACGATCATCAACATCGCTTCCATCGTCGCGATCGCGCCGGAGCTGCTCAACGGCGTCTACGGCGGCTCGAAAGCTTTCGTGCTCGCATTCACCCAGTCACTCGTTCACGAGCTCGCCGGGAAGGGCATCCGCATTCAGGCCGTGCTGCCGGGCGCCACTGCGACGGAGTTTTGGGACATCGCGGGCACGCCGGTTCACCAGCTTCCGGCAGAGATCGTCATGTCGGCCGACGACCTGGTCGACGCCGCTCTCGCCGGTCTCGATCTCGGCGAAATCGTGACGATCCCGGCGCTGGCCGACAAGTCGGAGTGGGATCGCCACGAGAGCGCGCGGCTTGCCATGACGAACAAGCTCTCGAGCACCATTCCCGCCCCCCGCTACAACCTGCACACGCACGTGAATGCGTGAGCGAACAACCGGCATCAAACGGAGATCACCATGTCACGCATCATCAGCCAATCGTCCACCTTATCCGTCGCCCTGCGCCGCACGATCAGTTGGCGCGAACAGTCTGAACGCCTGCTCGCTTACGCCGAACCGATCAGCCGGATCGGTCTCTACGCCTCGCTCGCAATCATTTACGCCTGGTTCGGCGGGATGAAATTCACCGACTACGAAGCACAGGGACTGGTGCCCCTGGTCGAGAACAGCCCGCTGCTGCGGTGGTTCTACACGCTGTTCTCGGTGCGCGGCTTCTCGAACTTTCTCGGCTTCGTCGAACTCAGCATCGGGGTTCTGATCGCGCTCCGCCTGTCCAGTCCGATCTACTCCGCGGCCGGCGGCCTGTTGTCGGCCGGGCTGTTCGTCACCACGCTGAGCTTCATGATCTCGACGCCCGGCGTCGTCGTGCCGGAGCTCGGGGCCCCCGCGATCACGGTCGCTCCGGGACAGTTCCTGCTGAAGGACGTCGGCCTGCTCGCCGCTTCCTTCTGGGTGTTCACGGACTCGCTGAAGGCCGTCATCCGCAGGTGAGAGCTCACACCACAGCGCAATAACCGAAATCGAAAAAGAGTCCCGCCCTGAAAATACGATTCAACCTCGCGGGGCTCGCGCTGCTCGCAGTGTTCGTCGTCGACAGCAGCGAGAAGGATCTGACCACTGCCGTCCGGCAGAATCACCGTCAAGGAGAGAAACATGAGTAAGCGTCTCGACTACAACCAGATCGCGCCGGCAGGCATCAAGGCGCTCGGCGGCGTCTACGGGTACGTCCTGCAGAGCCGGCTTTCCGCCACGCTGATCGAGCTGGTTTATCTGCGGATCTCTCAGATCAACAATTGCGCCTACTGCCTGGACATGCACACCCGCGACCTGCTCAACAAGGGAGAAAAGGTCGAGAAGATCGCGCTGCTGCAGGCATGGCGCGAGGCCGGAAATCTCTTCGACGAACGCGAACGGGCTGCCCTGGCCTGGGCGGAAACGGTGACGCGGGTCGCCGAGACCGGCGTGCCCGACGAGGCATACCAGGCCGCACGCGCTGTGTTCGAAGAACGTGAGCTCGTGGACCTCACGATCGCGATCAGCCTGATGAACGCCTACAACCGCATGGCCATCAGCTTTCGCGCAATGCCGGCGGCTGCCGCCGGCTGATGCGCTCACCGACAACATCCTGCACAATCCGAAAGGACATTCACATGACGAAACGTGGAACCGTGGTTGCGGCGGCGCTGATCGCCGCAATCAGCCTGGCTTCACTCTCGGCACGATCCGAAGAGCCACGACTGGGCGACATCAAGCGCACACATCTCATGAAGGAAGCGCTGAGTGCGCCCGGGCGCGAGGTCATCCAGGTTCGCGTCGACTTTCCTCCGGGCGTCGTTGCCGTCAGGCACAGTCACCCGGGCGAAGAGCTCGTCTATCTGATCGAAGGCGAGCTGGAATATCGGCTCGACGGCAGGCCGCCCGTCATCCTGAAAGCCGGGGACGTGCTGCTCATTCCTCACGGAGTGCATCACGCCGTGAAGAATGTCGGCAGCGGCAACGCCGCGGAGCTTGCGACCTACATTGTCGAGAC
This sequence comes from Bradyrhizobium yuanmingense, assembly GCF_900094575.1. Classification (GTDB taxonomy): domain Bacteria; phylum Pseudomonadota; class Alphaproteobacteria; order Rhizobiales; family Xanthobacteraceae; genus Bradyrhizobium; species Bradyrhizobium yuanmingense. The sequence continues at coordinate 448,022 of NZ_FMAE01000001.1, forward strand.
CGGCAAGCCGCTGTTGACGCTCGGCCGGTGAACGATCTCTACCGCTTATTCCAGTCGATCACACGATCCGGATCAGCGTCGAACTCCATGCTGCAGAACGTGCCGCCCTGGAAATAATCGCCGACCGGATCCGGCTTCAGCTTGGCCTGCTCGGCCATGGCGTGGTCGCGGAACTCTTCGGCGCGGCCGGTGGGGCGATAGCCGAATTCGTAGGCGCGGTGGTTGTCCCACCAGGCGCGCTCGTTGAAGGAGGCGCCGTAGAAGATCTCGAAATGGATGTCGGGATGCTCGAGCCCGATGCGGCAGAGCTGCACGAGATCGTCCGGCTTGAGCCAGATCGAGAGCCGGCGCTTGTCGAGCGGCATGTCGCCGAAATTGCCGATGCGAAGGCAAGTCACCTTCATCCCGTGCTTGTCGGCGTAGAGCGCGCCGACGGCCTCGCCGAACACCTTGCTGACGCCATAGCGGCCGTCGGGGCGCGGGGTGACGTCGGTGCCGATCTTGTGATGGCGCGGATAGAAGCCGACGGCGTGGTTCGACGAGGCGAACACCACGCGCTTGACGCCCTTGCGGTAGGCGGCCTCGAACAGATTGTAGCCGCCGATGATGTTGGCCTGGAGGATCTGATCCCAGGTGCCTTCGACCGAATAGCCGCCGAAATGCAGGATGCCGTCGACGCCCTCACAGATCGCCTCGCATTGCGCGAGATCGGCAAGGTCCGCGGCCTTAAATTTTTCATCGGGGCCGAGATCAGCCGGTGGCTTGATATCGGACAGTAGGAGATCCGGGTAGATCGGCGGCAACAGCTTCCGCAGGCTCGTGCCGATTCCGCCCGAAGCTCCCGTCATCAAAATACGCGGCATGTCGTCCCTCGCCGTTGGTGACCGAATTTGCGATCACGTGTCTCTAATGATAGCAGGATTGTCCAGAGGGAACGAAACGAGAGAACCGGCATGAATGAGGCATCGTCCCACACGGAGGAACGGCCTGGTTGGCGGCCGGCGACCTATTATCCCGATCCCGCGATCAAAGCGCTCGATCCCCGCTTCGAAAAATACTGGCTGAAACTGTCGGCGGTGGAGCGGCTGGCGACCGGCCTGCGCTGGGCCGAGGGGCCGGTGTGGTTCGGCGACGGACGTTATCTGCTGTGCAGCGACATCCCGAACCAGCGCATCCTCAAGTGGGAGGAAGAGACCGGTGCGGTCAGCGTGTTCCGCAAGCCCTCGAATTTTGCCAACGGCAACACGCGAGACCGGCAGGGCCGGCTGATCACCTGCGAGCACGGCGGCCGGCGCGTGGTGCGCACCGAGTATGACGGCAGCATCACCGTGCTGATCGATCAATTCAACGGCAAGCGGTTGAACTCGCCGAACGATGTCGTCGTTAAATCGGACGGCTCGATCTGGTTCACCGATCCGACCTTCGGCCTGCTCGGCAATTACGAGGGCTACAAGGCCGAGCCCGAGATCGATCCGAACGTCTATCGACTCGATCCCGCGACCGGCAAGGCGACGATCGTCGCCGAGGGTGTGCTCGGGCCGAACGGGCTGTGCTTCTCGCCGGACGAGAAGATCCTCTATGTCGTGGAATCGCGGGGCGTTCCGAACCGAAAGATCCTCGCCTATGACGTCTCGCCCGAGGGCACCACGATCTCGAACAAGCGTATCCATATCGATGCCGGGCCGGGCACGCCCGACGGCATGCGCTGCGACATCGACGGCAATCTCTGGTGCGGCTGGGGCATGGGCGATCCCGAGCTCGACGGCGTCGTGGTGTTTGCGCCCGACGGCGTCCTGATCGGCCGCATCGCCCTGCCCGAGCGCTGCGCCAACGTCTGCTTCGGCGGCGTCAAGCGCAACCGCCTGTTCATGGCCGCGAGCCAGTCGATCTACGCGCTTTACGTGAACACGCAAGGTGCTGTGGGGGGATAGACGCGCCGCGAGCACGGTCTCGTAGGGTGGGCAAAGCGAAGCGTGCTCACCATCTCTCGTTCGTCGCGCGATGGTGGGCACGTCGCGCAAAGAGCGCGCCTTTGCCCACCCTACGAGATCTTTCCTCGGAATGCGAAACTCTCTGGCGCATTCCGGGGCGCGCCTGTTCGGCGCGAACCCGGAATCCATTGTGCGACGGAGTTTGTGGAGGAATGGATTCCGGGCTCGTCGCTTCGCGACGCCCCGGAATGACAGGACAGCGCTAAAAAACGCCGGAGGGGTTGCCCGCTCCGGCGCTTCGTTTGTTCAGACGGAAGAACTTACGCCGCGTTGAAGCCGGCGACCGCCTTCACTTCGAGGAAGTCCTCGAGGCCGAACTTGCCCCACTCGCGGCCGTTACCGGACTGCTTGTAGCCGCCGAACGGCGCGGTGCGGTCGTTGGGCACGCCCTGCAGGTTGACGTTGCCGGCGCGGATCTGGCGGCCGACGCGCTTGGCGTCCTCGACCGTCGCACCCGTGACGTAGCCGGCGAGGCCATACGGCGTATCGTTGGCGATCTTGACCGCGTCGGCCTCGTCCTTGGCGCCGATGATGGTCAGCACCGGCCCGAAGATCTCTTCGCGCGCGATCGTCATGTCAGGCGTGACGTCGGCGAAGATGGTCGGACGGACATAGAAGCCCTTGTTGACGCCTTCGGGCAGGCCAGGACCGCCGGCGACGAGCGTTGCGCCCTCGTCGATGCCCTTCTTGATCAGGCCCTGGATCTTGTCCCACTGGCCGCGATTGACGACCGGGCCGATGGTGGTGCCTTCGGCGCGGGGATCGCCCGCCTTGGTCTTGTCGGCGACGGCCTTCGCGATCGCGGCGACTTCCTTCATCTTCGACAGCGGCACGATCATGCGCGAGGGCGCGTTGCAGGACTGGCCGGAATTGTTGAACATGTGCATCACGCCGCCGGTCACCGCCTTCGTGAGGTCGGCGCCTTCGAGGATGACGTTCGGCGACTTGCCGCCGAGTTCCTGGCTGACGCGCTTCACCGTGGGCGCGGCGCGCTTCGCGACGTCGATGCCGGCGCGGGTCGAGCCGGTGAAGGAGATCATGTCGATGTCGGGGTGCTCGCTCATGGCGGCGCCGACCTCGGGGCCGAGGCCGTTGACGAGGTTGAACACGCCCTTGGGCACGCCGGCTTCATGGAGGATTTCCGCGAAGATCAGCGCCGAGGTCGGCGTGAACTCGCTGGGCTTCAGGATCATGGTGCAGCCGGCGGCGAGCGCGGGCGCGACTTTGCAGGCGATCTGGTTCAGCGGCCAGTTCCAGGGCGTGATCATGCCGACCACGCCGATCGGCTCGCGCAGCACCATGGCGGTGCCGACCGGCTCCTCGAAATGATAGTTCTTGAGCACGTCGAGCGTGGTCATGAGATGGCCGAGGCCGGCGCCGGCCTGCAGCTTCTCCGCCATCGGCAGCGGTGCGCCCATCTCGTCGGAGACGGCGGCGCCGATCTCCTTGAGGCGGCCCTTATAGACCTCGATGACCTTGCTGAGCAGCGCGACGCGCTCCTCGCGGCTGGTCTGGGAGAAGGTCGCGAAAGCGCGCTTGGCGGCGGCAACCGCCTTGTCGACGTCGGCCTTGGAGCCGAGCGCAACCTCGTACATCGCCTCTTCCGTCGCCGGATTGATCACGGCGGTGGACTTCTTGACGGCGGGGTCGACCCAGGCGCCGTCGATGTAGAATTGCATGCGATTGACCATCGTTAACCTCTTCTTGGGGGCTTGGAGGGGGCGTTTCGGCAGGCATCCTTGCACGAAAGCGCCGGCAATTGAACCCGCCATATGCGGGGCCAGCGTTGCGGCGAGCGGAGGTTATATGAGCCGATGGCGGGAACGAGGCAAGGTGGACGACGGCGTCATTCCGGGGCGCGCATTAGCGCGAACCCGGAATCTCCAGATTCTGGGTTCGATGCTTCGCGTCGCCCCGGAATGACGAGGCAGTTACCTCCGCTACACCGCCATCTTCCGATGCAGCACCGGCGCGCCGGTGGTGAGGCTTTCGGCCGCATCGATGATGGCGTTGGCGTCGATGCCATAGTGCCGATAAAGGTCCGCGATGCTGCCGGTCTGGCCGAACTGCTCGACACCGAGCGCCTCGGCGCGATGGCCACGGACGCTGCCGAGCCAGCCGAGCGCAGACGGATGGCCGTCAATCACGGTCACGATGCCGCAGTCGCGCGGCAGCGGCGCGAGCAGCTTTTCGATGTGGCTGAGATGCTGCACGCCGCGGCGGTCGCGCCGCAATTTCCGCGCGGCGGTCCACCCCGAATGCAGACGGTCGGCCGAAGTGATCGCGAGCAGGCCGACGTCACGGCGGCTCTCGCCGATGAAGCCGGTCGCCTCGATCGCTTCGGGCGCGACCGCGCCGGTATAGGCGATCACGACCTCGGCATTCGGGCCCGGCTTGCGCAGCCAATAGGCGCCGTCGGTGATGCCCTGTCGCAGCTCCGGTGTCATGATCCGCTGCGCCTGCTCGATGGCGCGTGTGGAGAGGCGCAAATAGACCGAACCGCCCTCGCCCGGTTCGCGCTGCATGTGCTCGAAGCCGAAAGCCATGATCACGGCGAGCTCGTCGACGAAGGCCGGCTCGAACGAGGCCAGGCCGTCCTGCGCCATGCCGATCAAGGGCGTTGCGATCGACTGATGCGCGCCGCCTTCGGGCGCGAGCGTGATGCCGGACGGCGTCGCCGCCACCATGAAGCGCGCGTCCTGGTAGCAGGCGTAGTTCAGCGCATCGAGGCCGCGCTCGATGAAAGGATCGTAGAGCGTGCCGACCGGCAAGAGCCGCTCGCCGTTGATCTGGTGCGACAGGCCGAGCGCCGAGAGCATGATGAACAGGTTCATCTCGGCGATGCCGAGCTCCAGATGCTGGCCCTTTGGCGAAGCGTCCCAATTGTAGGTCGAGGGAATTTTCTCGCTGCGGAACAAGTCCGCCTTCTCGGCCCGCGCGAACAGGCCGCGGCGGTTGACCCAGGGGCCGAGATTGGTGGAGACGGTGACGTCCGGCGAGGTCGTGACGATGCGCCTGGCGAGCTCGCTGTCGCTGCGCGCGATCTCGTTCAGCACGAGGCCAAAGCCCTGCTGGGTCGACATCTGCGGCGACGGCTTGAAGGCGAGCTGTTGCGGCACCTCGACGACGGGCGCCGTGAGCCGGCGGCCATCCTGATTGAACGGCACCCGCGCGAGGAAGGCCTCGAGCTCGGCCGCATCCTGCGGCAGCCCTTCGAACTTGTCCCATTCGTGGCCCGGCCGGATGTTCTGGCTGTCGCGATATTTCTCCATCTGCGCGACCGTCATCAGGCCGGCGTGATTGTCCTTGTGGCCCTGGAAAGGCAAGCCGACGCCCTTGATCGTGTAGGCGATGAAGCAGACGGGGCGGTCGTGGTCGATGGAATCGAACGCCTCCAGCACGCTCGCCATGTCGAGGCCGCCAAGGTTCGACATCAGCGCCAGCAGCTCCTCGTCGCTGCGCTTGTCGATCAGCTTTGTAATCGGGCCCTGGTCGCCGATCTCGTCATGGAGGTGTTTTCGGAAGGCCGCGCCGCCCTGGAAGCACAGCGCCGCGTAGAGCGCATTCGGGCAATTGTCGATCCACGTCTTCAGCGCCTCGCCGCCGGGCTCGGCGAAGGCCTCGCGCATCAGGCGGCCGTATTTCACGATGACGACGTCCCAGCCGAAATTGCGGAACATGGTCTCGAACTTTTCCCAAAGACCTTCGCGCACAACGGCATCGAGCGACTGCCTGTTATAGTCGACCACCCACCAGGTGTTGCGCAGGCCGTGCTTCCAGCCCTCCGCGAGCGCCTCGAAGATGTTGCCTTCGTCCATCTCGGCGTCGCCGACGAGCGCGATCATCCGCCCCTCGCGGCGATCCTTCATCCAGCCATGCGCCTTGACGTAATCCTGCACCAGCGAAGAGAACAGCGTCTGCGCGACGCCGAGGCCGACCGAGCCGGTGGAGAAGTCGACGTCGTCGACGTCCTTGGTGCGCGAGGGATAGGACTGCGCGCCCTTGAAGCCGCGAAAGTTCTCCAGCTTCTCGCGGCTCTGCCGGCCAAACAAATACTGGATGGCGTGGAACACCGGGCTCGCATGCGGCTTCACCGCGACGCGATCTTCCGGCCTCAGCACGTGGAAGTACAGCGCCGACATGATGGTGGCGAGCGAGGCGGACGAGGCCTGGTGGCCGCCGACCTTGAGGCCATCCGCATTGGAGCGGATGTGATTGGCGTGGTGGATGGTCCAGGACGACAGCCACAGCGCCTTGCGGCTGAGGGCGGTCAGGATGTCAAGACGGGCGGGGTCAACGGGCATGGCGATGCTCCGGGAAATATGCACCGATCATACGCCTGCGCGGTGCGTCAAACTTCTCAATTTTTCGCGCCATCCCCGCCGATATTGGGATACTTTACCAACGTAGCGGACAAAATGCAGGTTTCATCCCAATGCCCGAGCTCGACGCCATCGACCGCAAGATCCTCAGCCACCTTCAGAACGACAGCCGCCTGACCATGCAGGAGCTCGCCGACAAGGTCGGGCTCTCGGTCTCTCCCTGCCATCGCCGGGTCAAGCTCCTGGAGGAGCGCGGCGTCATCTCGCGCTATGTCGCGACCGTCGACCAGAAGGCGCTGGGACTGCATGTCAGCGTGTTCATCTCGATCAAGCTGGCACGGCAGAAGGAGGAGGATCTCAACCGCTTTGCCCGCGCCATCTCGAAATGGGACGAGGTGCTGGAATGCTATCTGATGACCGGGAACCGCGATTATCTGCTCCGCGTCGTCGCCGCCGACCTCGCCTCCTACGAGACGTTCCTGAAGACCAAGCTGACCCGGCTCGACGGCATTGCCTCGATCGAATCGAGCTTTGCGCTGAGCCAAGTGAAATATTCGATCGCGCTGCCGGTGTAACCAAGCGTCCGCCGGATTGCATGTTGTCACATGGGCGCAACAAACCCCGCCGATGGTCGTTGTGCTGGTATCCGAGCCGAGAGAAGAGCCCATGACCGCAGCCGATCGCAAATCCGAGATCTCCAAGCGCGAGCGCATCATCCAGGAAATGGCCGACGATCTCGACGAGGAACTCGAGATGGAGATGGATGATACCCGTCTCGACGAGCTCCTCGACGAGACCGGAACCCTGAGGCCGATGGTCGATCGCAGGCTCTATTTCCGGGAACTGCTTCGCCTCCAGGGCGAGTTGATCAAGCTCCAGGACTGGGTGCAGAGCGAGAGGAAGAAGGTCGTGGTGCTGTTCGAGGGCCGCGACGCCGCCGGCAAGGGCGGCGTGATCAAGCGCATCACGCAACGGCTCAATCCGCGTATCTGCCGCGTCGCGGCGCTCCCCGCGCCGAACGAGCGCGAGCGTACGCAATGGTATTTCCAGCGCTACGTCGCGCACCTGCCGGCCGGCGGCGAGATCGTGCTATTCGACCGAAGCTGGTACAACCGCGCCGGCGTCGAGCGCGTGATGGGCTTCTGCTCGGAGGCGGAGTACCAGGAGTTCTTCAAGACCGTGCCGGAATTCGAGCGCATGCTGATCCGATCCGGCATCATCCTGGTCAAGTACTGGTTTTCGATTACCGACGACGAGCAGCAATTCCGCTTCACCATGCGCATCAAGGATCCCCTGAAGCAGTGGAAGCTGAGCCCGATGGACGTCGAGTCCCGCAGTCGCTGGGAGGCGTACACCAAGGCCAAGGAGACGATGCTGGAGCACACGCATCTGCCGGATAGCCCGTGGTGGATCGTCGATGCCGTGGACAAGAAGCGCGCCCGGCTCAACTGCATCGCACACCTATTGACTCAGATCCCGTACCAGGAGGTCGTGCGGGCTCCGGTAACGCTGCCGCCGCGCGTGCGACATCCCGACTATCAGCGAGGCCCGGTCCCGCCAGAGATGTACGTGCCGGCGAAATACTGACACTCCTACCGCCACGGCTGCACGATGATCTTGGTGTGGGCTTCGGGGTTGGCGAGATCGGCAAAGGCCTTGGCGACGCCGTCGAGGCCGACTTCGGCGGTGACCATCGCGGCCGCGTCCACCTGCCCTTCGGCGATCAGGCGCAGCGACGCAGCAAACTCCTCCGGGGTGTAGCCGAGCACGTATTGGACGTTGAGCTCCTTCATGATGCCGAGCATGGGCTCGCTTCTGTCGCTCTCCATGCAGACGCCGACCACGACGATGCGCGCATCGCGCGGGGCACCCTCGAACACCTGTTGCAACAGGCCGGGCACGCCGACGCATTCGAAGATGATCGCGGGCTTTAGCGCGGGCAGCATGGCCTGGAACGGCGGCCGCGCCGCCTTCTCGGCCTCCGACATCTGCGCGTGCTCGGCCCAGGTCGCGTAAGGCTGCGACGTGCGGGGATCGACGACGATGTCGGCACCGAGTTTTGCGGCGAGCGCACGCCGCGCCGGCGAATAGTCGGCCGCGACGATCGGATGCAGCCGTTTGAGCTTCAGCGCGGCGATCACCGCGAGTCCGACCGGGCCGCAGCCGATCACGAGCGGCACCTCGCCGCCACGGATATTGGCTTTGGCGACCGCATGAACCCCGACGGCGAGCGGCTCGGTGAGCGCGGCATGCTCCGGCGCGAGGCCATTGGGTACTTCGAGCAGCAGCGCTTCGCTCAGCAGCATCGCCTCGGCATAGCCGCCGACATTGTCGTTGGAGTAGCCGATCCCTTCGATGCCCTGCGGCGTCACCAGCGCGGGAAGCGAGCAGACCTGGGTTCCCGGCTTCAGCTTGCGCGATGTGCCGGGGCCGTAATCGACGATCTCGCAGCAGAATTCGTGGCCGAACACGACGTCGCGGCTGAGGTCCATCGGCTTGCGCCCGGTCTTCCGCGCCATCTCCACCATGCGATGGGCGTGCTGGCGCGCGTGCAGGTCGGAGCCGCAGATGCCGCAGGCGAGCGTCTTGACCAGAACCTGGCCGGGGCCCGGCGTCGGCTCGGCCATCCGGCCAACGACAATCTCACCGTTCCTGAAAATCGCGGCGCGCATCCGGCTCCTCCCCTTTGGAGCGAGTGATAGCACGAAGCAGGACGTGCAAACTTGCGTCAGGGGTTCGGGGACCGCTCTTCCAGCACCAGCAGCTGGGCGCGGCGCACCCGCTCGCGATGGGCGATATAAAGACCGCTGGCGACGATGAAGGCAGCGCCGACGACCGTCCAGATATCCGGGACCTCGCCGAAGATGAAGAAGCCCAGAATGCTGACCCAGAGCAACTGCGTATAGGAGAACGGCGCCAGCACCGAGGCATCGCCGTAGCGATAGGCCAGCACGATGATCCACTGGCCCACGGTCGAGGCGACGCCGATCACGATGCCCAGCCCGATCGCGGTCCAGCTCGGCGTGACCCAGACGAACGGCACCATGACGCTGAGGATCGCAACGCCGGTCAGCGCGGAATAGGCCATGGTGGTGAGCACCGCTTCGCGACCGCTCATCATCCGCGTCAGGATCAGCGCGGCGGCCCAGCAGAACGCCGAGATGATCGGGAAGAATGCGGCGGCATGGAACGCGCTCGTGCCGGGCCTCAGGATGATCAGAACGCCCGTCAAGCCGATCGCGGTCGCGATCCAGCGCCGCATGCCGACCTTCTCGCTCAGGAAGATGATCGACAGTGCGGTGACGAATAGCGGCGAGACGAAGCCGGTGGCGGAGGCTTCGGCGATGGGCAGAAATGCAAGGCCGGTGATGAAGAACAGCGACGAGCCGAGCAGTGCGGCGCCGCGCATCAATTGCAGACCGAGCCGCTCGGTGCGCATCGCATGCAGTGGCGAGCCCGGCAGCATCACGGGCGTGAATAGCAGCGCGAACGTGACGAAGCGGATCCAGGTGATCTCGATCGAAGGCAGGCTGGTCGACAGATATTTCGCGGTGACGTCGGAGCAGCCGAGGAAGATCGTCGAGAGCAACACCAGCGCAATGCCCTTGAAGGGATGATCGACGCGCGCAGGCGCGCGGCGAGCCTGCTGCTTCTTCTCCGGAACGGGCATGGGAATACTGTCGAGCCTTGCGGCTGCGGCGGGCGGCGGTGTCACGGCTGGAACCCGGGCAAAATGCGAATCGAGAACAGCCGTAAAAAACGACATCTGCTCCGCATTCACAACTTCCGAAAACAGGATGCCGATATGCGCGAGCCGCCGCGCGCGTCAATGCTCCGTTAATCTTGCCCGTTGTGCACTACAGCATGGGCAGGCCGCGCGGCTTCGGCCCGCGCGGAAACACCGCGTCGAGCGCCGCAATCTCGTCCTTCGTCAGCACGAGGTCGCCTGCTGCCGCATTCTCGCCGGCATGTTCCGCAGACGAGGCCTTCGGAATGGCGAACACCGTAGTCGCACGGGTGAGAAAGCTCAGCGCAACTTGGCGCGGCGTCGCACGTCGCGCCTCCGCGATGCGCGCCAGCACGGCGCCGCCCTTGCTGCTGCCTGCGGGGAAATCGTCGTGGCCGAAAGGGGAGTAGGCAACGACGGCAACATTATGCCGTTCACACCACGGGATCACCGCATGCTCGATCGCGCGTTCTTTCAGGTGGTAGAGCACCTGGTTGCAGGCGATCCGCCCCTCGCCGGAGACGTCGAGAATCTCATCGAGATCGTCGGCATCGAAATTGGAGACGCCCCAGGACTTGATCTTGCCTGATTGCACCAGCTCCTCGAACGCAGCGACGGTGTCCTGCAGCGGATAGGAGCCGCGCCAGTGCAACAGATAACAGTCGAGCCGGTCGGTCTTCAGCCGCTTCAGCGAGCGCTCGCAGGCGGTGATGGTGCCGCGGCGCGAGGCGTTGCTGGGCAGCACTTTCGAAACGAGGAACACTTCATCGCGCCGGCCTGCGATCGCATCCGCAATGACGAGCTCGGCATCGCCGTACATCTCGGCGGTGTCGATGTGGGTCATGCCAAGATCGAGCCCGCGCTGCAGCGCCGCGATCGCGCGCTTGCGGTCGCCGTGGTCGAGATACCAGGTGCCCTGCCCGATGACGGAGACGCTGGCGCCGATCTTGCCGAAGGGTTTCTTGTTCATGGTCGCTCCGATCTCCGCTGTTATTTTTCCCTCTCCCCGTTCTTACGGGGCCGCGACGAGCTTCGCTCGCGCTGAGAGGGTCGGGGTGAGGGGCTGCTTCCGCAAACTCGACAGCAAAGAGACTCGCGGAGGCCCCCCTCACCCGCCGCGCTTTGCGCGTCGGCCTCTCCCCGCAAGCGGGGAGAGGCGAAGAGTCCGCGCTACAATCCCCCGATATCCGCCACCAGCACGCTGCCGGTCGCGGACTCCGTGATATAGAGCCGATCCTTGTTTTCGCCACCGATCGCGACATTGGTGCAGTTCGGTCCCGCGCACGATTTGATGCGCGCGATCAGTTCCCCGTTCGGCGCGAACACGAAGACGTGGCCGAGCGAGGGGTGGCCGACGAACAGGCGGCCCTTGGCATCCATGGTCAAGCCGTCGGGGCCGCTGGTGCCGAACAGCGAGCAGAAGCGGCCGACCTTGGACACGCTGCCGTCCTTCATGAACGGCAGCCGCCACACCGCGTTGTCGCGCGTCATCGCAACGAACAGCACGGTTTCGGTTGGGTCGAGCACCAGGCCGTTCGGACTGATGCCGGTGTCGAGCAGGCAGTCGAGCCGGCCGTTCGATGCCAGCCGATAAACCCGCCCGCTCGGATCATGCAGCCCGGTCTGGCCCTGATCGGTGAAGTAGATATCGCCGTTGGAGGCGAGATGCAGATCGTTGCAGCCGCGGAACGATTCCGAATTGCGCCCGGTCAGGACCGGCTTGACGCGGCCGGCTGCGGCATCGAGCTCCATGATGCCATGCCTGTAGTCGGCGACCAGGATGCGTCCGTCGGCTGCGATCTTCAGCCCGTTCGGCCAGCCCTCATATTCGATCACGAGCGACCATTCGCCGTCGGGCGCAATCCGGAAGATGCGGCCGAACGGAATGTCGACGATATAGAGATTACCGTCCTTGTCGAATGACGGCCCCTCGATGAAGCTCTCGGTCGGTATGTTCGGCCGGTTGGCGTCGGCCCAATCGGTTCGCACGCCCTTGCGGCGAAACTTGTCGGGCATGGCGGTGAACAGCCTGGTCTCGATCAGGCGCGGCGGCGTTTCCAGGTACATCATGGTTGTTGTGGATGTTGAAAGGAGCGCGGCACCATACGGCACATTAGCCGGCGCGTCGATTGGGGTGGTCCACATTGCAATGGTGCGGGCGCTGCGTAGGGTGGGTTAGCCCCGGGGGCTGCGCGAAGCGCAGTCCCTTGGCGTAACCCACCTCTTTCGCTTCCGCATTGACGAAGAGTGGTGGGTTACGCTGCGCTAACCCACCCTACGAGACCTATCCCGCCGCGCTCGCGACCTTCGCCTGCTGTGCAGGCACTTCCGTCATCGCAATCAGGCGTTTCAGCTCGGGGATGCAGGAGCCGCAATTGGTGCCGGCCTTGAGCTTGGCGCCGATGTCGGCGGCGGTGCGCGCGCCGCTGGCGATGCTGTCGCAGATGGTGCCGCGGCCGACGCCGAAGCAGGCGCAGACGATGGGGCCGGTCGAGGCCGCGCCTTCGCTTGACCTGCCCGACAGCAGCATGCGGCGCTGCTCGTCGCTGACCTGATCGGCCGCGAACAGACTCTTCACCACCTCCCAGTCGCCGGCATCATGCGCGGGGCCGACGAACAGGCAGGTCTCGATGCGATCGCCTACGAACGAAGCTGCGCGAAAAACCCCGCCGCCGAAATCGCGATATTCGGCAACGTCCTCGCCGGCGACGCTCTCGAGCCAGGCGGGCCAGCGGGCGAGATCCGCGTTGTCGGCGAAAAGATAGCCGAAGCCGCCGCTGACGGTCACGCGCGTCCACAACAGGTTCTGCGGCAGATCGAGCGGCTTGCGCGACAATGCAAAGCCGCGGAAGACAAATTCGTAAGGCGCGATCGCGGCCGGCGTCGCCTTGGCTTCCGGCTGCCCCGAGAACGGATCGGTGAACGGTGCGACCATCGCCCCGACGCGGCCGTGCGAGGCGTTCATCGCGCTCCAGTGGATCGGCACGAACAGCGTGCCGCGCTGCTGCCACTCGCTGACGACGACTTTCAGGATGCACTGGCCGTAATCGGTGGTGATGCGGGCATAGCCGTCATGGACGATGCCGTATTTGCCGGCGTCGTCGGGATGGATCTCGACGAAAGGCTCGGGCAGATGCGCGCCCAGGCGCTGGCTCAGGCCGGTGCGCGTCATGGTGTGCCACTGGTCGCGGATGCGCCCGGTGTTCAGCCTTAAGGGGCGCGACGGACCGGTCTCGCCGCGCAGCGCCGGCACCTCCGGCGCAACGAAGCGGCCCTTGCCGTCATTGGTGAAGAAGCCGCCAGCAGCGAAGAAGCGCTCGCCGGGCACCCCGCCTTCGCGCGCCGGCCATTGCACCGGCTTCAAACCATCGAAGGCTTCGTCCGACAGCGAGGTCAGCGCGCCGATGTCGAAATCGCGGCTGCCATTGTTCTCGAATGCCGAGAGCGCGGCATGCTCTCGGAAGATATCGGCGGCCGATTTGTAGTTGAAGCTGTCGCCGAAGCCGAGGCGCTTTGCGGTCTCACTCAGGATCCACCAGTCGGGACGCGCTTCCCCCGGCGCCGGCAGGAACGCGCGCTGGCGCGAGATGCGCCGCTCCGAATTGGTCACCGTGCCCGACTTCTCGCCCCAGGCCAGCGCCGGCAGGAGCACGTGCGGGCCGGCCGCGACGGTGTCGTTGGAGAGCACGTTCTCGGACACCACGAACAGCTCGAGCTTCTTCAGGGCATCGCGCACCATGTCGGCATCGGGCAGCGACACCGCGGGGTTGGTGCCCATCACCCAGAGCGCCTTGACCTCGCCGCGGTTGATCGCCTCGAACAGCTGCACCGCTTTCAGCCCCTCATGGGTGGCGATGCGCGGCGCCTTCCAGAACCGTCTGACGCGATCGATGTCGGGCGGCGTGAAGCCCATATGGGCGGCGAGCATGTTGGCGAGGCCGCCGACCTCGCGGCCGCCCATCGCGTTGGGCTGGCCGGTCAGCGAGAACGGCGAGGCGCCCGGCTTGCCGATGCGCCCCGTGGCGAGATGGCAGTTCAGGATGGCGTTGACCTTGTCGGTGCCCTGCGCCGACTGGTTGACCCCTTGCGAATAGAGCGTGACGACCTTCTCGGTGTCGCGGAACATCCGGAAGAAGGCGGCAACGTCCTGTTCGGAGAGGCCCGTGGCGAGCGCGGTCGCGGTGACGCTGCCGGCGATGCTGCGCGCGCGCGCCAGCGCATCATCGAAGCCAGACGTGTTCTGCGCGATGTAATCCTGGTCCAGCACGCCATTGTCGGCGAGATGCACGAACAGGCCGGAGAACAGCGCGGTGTCGGTGCCGGGCTTGAGGCCGAGGAACAGGTCGACATCGCTGGCGGTATCGGTGCGGCGCGGATCGATCACGATCATGCGGGCGCCGCGCTCCTGCCTGTTCTTCAGCATGCGCTGGAACAGCACCGGATGGCACCAGGCCGCGTTCGAGCCGACGAAGACGAGCAGATCGGCCTGGTCGAGATCCTTATAACAGCCGGGCACCGTGTCGGCGCCAAAAGCGCGGCGATGGCCCGCAACCGAGGACGACATGCAGAGCCGGGAATTAGTGTCGACATTGGCGGTGCCGACAAACCCCTTCATCAGCTTGTTGGCGACGTAATAGTCTTCGGTGAGGAGCTGGCCGGAGAGATAGAACGCGACCGCGTTGGCGCCATCGCGCGCCACGATGTGCTGCATGCGGTGGGCGACGTGGTCCAGCGCATCGCTCCAGGCGACCCGCTCGAGCACGCCCTTGCAGCGGATCATCGGATAGAGCAGCCGCCCTTCCAGCCCGACGGTCTCGCCGAGCGCGGAGCCCTTTGAGCACAGGCGGCCAAAATTGGCGGGATGATCGGGGTCGCCCGCGATCGCCGCGCCGCCCTTGCCGTCGGGCGTCGCCAGGACGCCGCAGCCGACGCCGCAATAGGGACAGGTGGTCTTGGTGGTGCGGAGATTTGGATCGATCGCCGTCATATCACGCCGCTTTCGAAGGCTGCGCCAGCGCGCGGCCGAACATCATGTCGGTGCGGATCGAAGCGACCTTGTCGCGATTGCGGATCAGCTCGAGGTACCAGAGCGCATCGATCGTATCGCCGATCAGCACCGCCCCGGTGAGCCGACCGTCGGCGATGACGAGCTTCTTGTAAGTGCCGCGCCTGCGATCCGACAGCACGAGGCTCTCGCTGCCCTCCCCGCCCATGAAGTCGCCAGCGGAGAACACGCTGACGCCGGAGACCTTCAGATTGGTCGAGACCACGCTGCCCTGATAGGCGGCGGGCCGGCCGGCCAGATGCCGCGCCAGCACGCGCGCCTGCTCGTAGGCGGGCTCGACCAAGCCATAGCAGGTGCCGCGATGCTCGGCGCATTCGCCGAGCGCAAAGATGTCGGACGCGGAGGTCTGCATCACGTCGTTGACGACGACGCCGCGGTTGACCGCGATCCCCGCCTCTTTCGCCAGCGCGACGTTCGGCTTGATGCCGGCGGCGAAGATCACCGCATCGGCCTCGATGCGGCTGCCATCGGCGAGCTCGACGGCCTGGACGTGGCCCTCGCCGTGGATGCGGGCCGTCGCGGCATTGAGCATGACGCGGATACCCTTGCGCTCGACCAGCGTCTTGAGCAGGTCGGCCGCGGGCGCGTCGAGCTGACGCTCCATCAGCCGATCCATCAGATGCAGCAGCGTCACGGGCGCGCCGGCCTTGGCGAGACCGTAGGCCGCTTCCAGCCCGAGCAGGCCGCCGCCGACCACGACGACGCGCTTCCTAGCCGCGGCCAGTGTCAGCAGCAGGTCGACGTCGCGGGTGTCGCGAAACGTGTGCACGCCGGCAAGATCGGCGCCTGGCACGTTGAGCCGCAGCGGCGTCGATCCCGTGGCGAGCACGAGCTTGGAATATTCCATGCTCTCCTCGCCCGCGATCTTGAGCTCACGGCGGCCGACATCGATCTCGCTGACGCGATAGCCGTAGCGCACCGTGACGCCGCGGTCTCGCCACCAACCGGCCGGCCGCAGCTCGATCTCGTGCGAGCCGGTCTCGCCCGCCAGCACGGAGGAGAGGAGCACGCGATTGTAAGCGAGCCGCGGCTCTTCGCCGATCACGGCGACCGCATAGCGGCCGAGCGCGGTCTTGGCGAGCTCGTCGACCAGACGCGCGGCCGCCATACCGTTGCCGACGATGACCAGCGGTTCACTCACAACGCATCTCCTATTCGGCGGCCTGCGCTTGCGCGCCGTAGGCCTCGGACATCATGTAGCCGGACAGCACGCCATAGGCGTCGGTCCAGGCTGCGGCGAGTTCGGGCGTCCAGGCTTCGCCAAGGCCCTTCTCGAGGGTCCACAGCAAGGTCGCGCCGACCACGGGGTAGTGCTCGGCCTTGGCGCCATAGTCGACGTGACGCTTGGCGAGCGCGGAGGCCGCGGGAAGAATCGATTCCAGGTTCGACAGGCCGCCGACCACGGCGGCGAGCATGCCCATCAGCTTCTTGCGCTGCTCGGTCATGTCCTCGGGAAACATCGCGCGCACGGACGGCGCCACCTCGAACAGTCGGTCGTAGAACAGCACCGCGGCGGCTTCCGAAATCGGGGCGACCTTGGCGAAGCTCTGCTGAATGAGAGTAATCTGCTCGGGCGTCATGATGTTCTCCTGTCTGTTTCGGTCTGCCTTCGTCCGCGCCATTGCGGACAAAGTTCATGGATCAAACGTCATCAGAGAGACTTCTCCCCGCGTACGGGGAGAAGCGACATTCGTGCCAGTTTGTCGTGCTCACACACGCGCCTCGGCGAGGCTTGGCGCGCCTTCGCCCTGCGGGCTGCGACGCAGGTAGAACCACCAGGTCAGAGCGAGGCAGGAGGCGTAGAAGGCGAGATAGACCACGAGCGCGAGCTGCGGCCCGCCGGTCATGGCGATCGACTTGCCGAAGCCGCTCGGGATCAGATAGCCGCCGACGGCACCGACCGCGCCGATGAAGCCGACCGCCGCGCCGCTCTCGATGCTCGCGGTCTTCAGGGCAGCGCTGCGTGCCGCATCGCCCTTGCCGCGCACCTTGAACAGGTTCTCCTCGCGGAAGATCGAGGGGATCATGCGGTAGGTCGAGCCGTTGCCGATGCCCGTCGTCACGAACAGGATCAGGAACATCGACAGGAAGCCGATGAAATCCTTGTGCCCCACGAAGTAGAGCGCGCCGACCGTGGCGCCCGCCATCACGATGAAATTCCAGAACGTGATGATGGAGCCGCCGACCCGGTCTGCGAGCCAACCGCCGAGCGGACGCGACAGCGAGCCGACCAGGGGGCCGAGGAAGGCGATCGAGATCGTCACGGTGGGGAACTGCGTCTTGAGCAGCAGCGGAAACGCCGCCGAATAGCCGATGAAGGACCCGAACGTGCCGATATAAAGATACGCCATGATCCAGGTGTGCTTGCGCTTGACGATCGCGAGCTGGTTCTTCACCGACGATTTCGCCGTGGTGAGGTTGTTCATGAAGAACACCGCGCCGAACACCGCGATTGCGATCGGCAGCACCCACATTAGGCCGGCATTCTGCAGGAAGATGCCGTCGACGGGCGTCGCCTGATACAGGTTGAAGACGGCGAGCGTCATCAGGATCGGGGTCAGGAGCTGCACGCTGGAGACACCGATATTGCCGCCGGCCGCGTTGAGGCCGAGCGCCCATCCCTTCATCCGGTCGGGAAAGAAGAAGGAGATGTTGGTCATGCTGGAGGCGAAATTGCCGCCGCCGAGACCCGCGGTCGAGGCGACCAGCAGCATGAGCCAGAACGGCGTGTCGGGCTGGCTGACGAAATAGGCGAGCGACAAGGTCGGGATGAACAGGATCGCCGCGCTGAAGATGGTCCAGTTGCGGCCGCCGAACGTCGTCACCGCGAAAGTGTAGGGAAAGCGCATGAAGGCGCCGATCAGGCCCGGCACGGCGACGAGCTGGAACAGCTGGTCGGTGGTGTAGTGGAAGCCGGCCTGCGGCAGCTTGGTGGTGACGATGCTCCAGATCAACCAGACCGAGAAGCCGATATGTTCGGCGACGATGGACCAGATCAGATTGCGCCGCGCGATCGACTTGCCGGTATTGTTCCAGAACGCCTCATCCTCGGGGCGCCAGTCTGAAATCCAGCTGGAGTTCAGGGTCGGATTCTTCGTCATTGCGTATCCCTTCCAGGCTCACCGCTGCGTCGTTGCAGGCTCTGCCTCCGGTCACGGAGGCGCGCTCCGAGGCTTCACCCCGGTGGCGAGATCACGATGCTGATTGATGATGTTGAGGGACGTCGTCGTTGGCGTCGCGCAAAGACGTTTCAATTTCCGTGCCAGTTGCGCGCATACGGGAAACACAGGGATTTCAGGATGTTATTCGTATTGCCCGAATTGTTTGCAGGGCTTTTCCGCACGCAAAATTTGCGTTTCGCTCAATCCCTGTGCGACGCACAAGGATTGAGCTTGATGTCGATTAATTGGGCGCGGGCAGATCTCGCGTGAACGCGTGACTTACGCGGCTTCGACGAAGCGATGACGCTCGTAGAGGAATTCGAGCACGCGCTGGCGACACTTCAGATATGTGGCGTTGGTCGCGAGGTCGAGCCGCTTGCGCGGCCGCGCCAGCGGCACTTCCAGCACCTCGCCGATGCGCGCGCTCGGTCCGTTGGTCATCATCACGATGCGGTCGGACAACAGCACGGCCTCATCGACGTCGTGGGTGATCATCAGGATGGTGTTGCCGAGCTTCTGATGCAGCGCCATCACCGAGTCCTGCAAGTGGGCGCGGGTCAGCGCGTCGAGCGCGCCGAACGGCTCGTCGAGCAGCAGCACCTTCGGCTCCATGGCCAGCGCCCGCGCGATGCCGACGCGCTGCTTCATGCCGCCGGAGATCTCCGATGGACGCTTGTCCCTGGCATGGGCCATCTGCACGAGGTTGAGATTGTGCATCACCCAGGCGTCGCGCTCGGCACGGGACTTGGTCTTGGCGAAGACCTTGTCGACGCCAAGCCTGACGTTTTCGTAGACGGTCAGCCACGGCAGCAGGCTGTGGTTCTGGAACACCACGGCACGATCGGGCCCTGGCGAGTTCACCTCGCGGTTTTCCAGCAGCACGCCCCCCATCGTGGCGCCGGTCAGCCCTGCGATGATGTTGAGCAGGGTCGACTTGCCGCAGCCGGAATGGCCGATGATCGAGACGTATTCGCCTTTCTCGATCGTCAGATTGATGTCCTTGAGCACCTCCGTGGTGGCGGTGCCGCGGGTGAAGACCTTGTCGATGTGGTCGAGTTTCAGGTAGGCGGTCATGTCCCCTCTCCTCAGTTCTGCGCCGTGCCGCGGGTGACGACCTTGCCGAGCCCCGCGATCAGGCGGTCAAGCACGAAGCCGATGATGCCGACATAGAACAGCGCCAGGATGATCTCGCTGATATGCGAGGAGTTCCAGGCGTCCCAGATGAAGAAGCCGATGCCGACGCCGCCGATCAGCATTTCGGCGGCGACGATCGCGAGCCACGACAGGCCGATGCCGATGCGCAGGCCCGTGAAGATGTAGGGCGCCGCCGCCGGGATCATGATCTTGGCGAAGAATTCCAGCGGATTGAGCTGCACCACCGCGGCGACGTTGCGATAGTCCTGCGGGATGTTGCGGATGCCGACCGCGGTGTTGATGATGATCGGCCAGATCGAGGTGATGAAGATGACGAAGATCGCGCTAGGCTGGCCGTCGCGGAAGGCCGCGAGCGAGAGCGGCAGCCAAGCCAGCGGCGGAATCGTGCGCAGCACCTGGAACAGCGGATCGAGCCCGCGCATCGCCCAGACCGACTGCCCGACCAGCACGCCGAGCGCGATGCCGGCGATGGCCGAGAGCGAATAGCCGAAGGCGACGCGCTGGAGACTGGCGGACAGATGCCAGAACAGGCCCTTGTCGATGCCGCCACGGTCGAAGAACGGATCGAAGATCAGCTCCTTGGTATCCGCAAACACTTTTGAGGGCGGCGGCAGCGCCGAGCCGGCTCTGCGGCAGACCAGCTCCCACACCAGCGTCAGCAGAGCGATCACGACCAGCGGCGGGATCACGCGCACGGCGGTCTCGCGTGCCATGCGTGCGTAAGCCTCAGTACGCGGGGGACGCTTCGGCGTCAGCGTGACGACCGGCGCAATCGTTGCAGCAGGCGTCGCGGTCTCAACCTCGATCTTCGTGGCAGTCATGTTCATCGCTATCTCTCTCCGGCGTGGCAGGGACGATGCGGCCGCCCCTAAAGGCGGCCGCAGGGCTCCATCAGACTTCGACGCGCTTGATCGCGAGCGACTTCAGATAGGCGGCCGGATTTTCAGGATCGAACACCTTGCCGTCGAAGAAGGTCTCCTTGCCGCGCGAGGCGGAGGCCGGAATGTCGGCGGCGGCGACGCCGAGGGTCTTGGCCGCATCGCGCCACATGTCCTCGCGGTTGACCTTGGCAATCAGCGCCTTGGTATCGAAGTTCGGCTCATACTTGCCCCAGCGGATGTCCTCGGTGAGGAACCAGAGATCGTGGCTCTGGAACGGATAGGAGGCATGATCGCGCCAGTACTTCATGACGTGCGGCGAGTTCTCGACCACCTTGCCGGGGATGCCATAGTCGAACTTGCCGGCGGTGCGATCGTAGACGTCCTCGACCGGGCAGTTGATCCACTGCCGCTTGGCCATGATGGCGGCCAGCTCCTGCTTGTTTTCCGCCTTGTCGGCCCATTGCTGGGCTTCCAGCACGGCCATTAGGATCGCCTTGCTGGCCTTCGGGTATTTGTCGACGAAGGCCGCGCGCATGCCGAAGGACTTCTCCGGATGCTTATTCCAGATCTCGCCGGTGTTGACGGCGGTGTAGCCGATGCCCTGGTGGATGAGCTGGAGATTCCAGGGCTCGCCGACGCAGAAGCAGTCCATGGTGCCGACCTTCATGTTCGCCACCATCTGCGGCGGCGGCACCACGATGGTCTCGATGTCCTTGTCGGGATCGATGCCGCCGGCGGCGAGCCAGTAGCGGATCCACAGATCGTGGGTACCGCCGGGGAAGGTCATCGCAGCCTTCACGGCCTTGCCGGACGCCTTCTTCTTCTCAAGCGCCGCCTTGAACGGCGCCGCATCGGTGCCGAGCTTGAGGTCGGCATATTCCTTGGCGACCGAGATGCACTGCGCATCGAGATTGAGTCGCGCCAGGATGTACATCGGCGTCGGCTGGTTGTTCTGCGTCACCTTGCCGGCCGAGATCAGGTACGGCATCGGGGTGAGGATGTGCGCGCCGTCGATGCCGTTGCCTTCGGAGCCGAGCACGAGGTTGTCGCGCGTGGTGCCCCAGGACGCCTGCTTCTGCACGTCGGTGTCGGGCACGCCGTGCTTGGCGAACAGGCCCTTGTCCTTGGCGACGAACAGCGGGCCGGCATCGGAGAGCGCAATGAAACCGAGCTTGGCTCCCTTGACCTCGGGGCCTGCGTCCTGCGCGAAGGCGCCGGCGGGGAAATTCAGCTTGGCGGCGGCGAGCAGTGCGGCGGTCGAGCCGGTGGCTTTCAACAATTGACGGCGGCTGAGGCCAGTCTCGGAGGGCCGGCGAATGCGCTTGGTCATAGGTCGTGTCGTCCTTTTGCGTCGTTGCGGAATGATTGCGTCAGTGCGCACGAGCAGCCCGTCCGTCCGTGACGCCAGAAAAAGGCGCATGCGAACGCGCGACGGGGAGACCCCGTTTGGGTGCGTCAGCAATTCGGATGAGAAGTCTCGCGGGACGGCTTCAATGGCGTCGGCCTGGAACTATTCAAGCTTCATGCCAAGCCTGCCACCGCCAAAAATGATGGATAATCAGATGCTTGGTAATTCCGCGTCTGACTAACGCAGCCCTGTTCCGCACGCGAAGTTTGCGATCTGCTCAATCCTTGTGCGCCGCACAAACGTTGTGCAGTCGCTCAAGCAAGAGGCGGCGCAGTTCTGCCAATCATCCCCCTGCAGCTGACATCCAGCTGAATTTGCTCGCTTTTTCGATCGACGCACCACGGCACACAAATTGCTTCTAAGGTTGCGTCAACGACGACTGCGGCTTGGCCGCATTGATGCAGCCTCTGGCGGCTGCATCCCGGAAGCTCACCTGCTTCGCGGTCTCCGGCTTCAGAGTCCTCGTGACGCGATTCCCAAGGCTTCCAGACTTTCCATAGCCCTCGTGCGCGGCAGGCTGCCCGCACGGCCGATGACGTTCAGCCGCGCCCTCGTCGGGGGCGTGTCGATCTCACTTACCAAGCAAAAGGAACCATTGATGTCGTATCTCGCGCCTTCGGAATTCGTCACCAAGATGGTGGATGCGGGCGAGTCCAAGATCTTCATGTCCACCCGGGATACCATCATCCGCGCCTACATGGCCGGCGCGATCCTGGCCCTCGCAGCCTGGTTTGCCGTCACGATCACCGTGAACACCGGCCAGCCGCTGGTCGGCGCGCTCTTGTTCCCGGTCGGCTTCGTCATGCTCTATCTCCTGGGCTTCGACCTCCTGACCGGCGTGTTCGTGCTCTCGCCGCTCGCGCTGATCGACAAGCGCCCGGGCGTTACGCTCAACGGCGTGCTGCGCAATTGGGGTCTCGTCTTCGTCGGCAATTTCGCCGGCGCCTTCACCGTCGCCTTCATGATGGCCTTCGTCACGACCTTCGGCTTCACGCAGGCGCCCGACAAGGTCGGCGCCGCCATCGGCAATATTGGCGAGGGCCGAACCCTTGGCTATGCCGCGCACGGCGCGGCCGGCATGGCGACGCTGTTCCTGCGCGGCATGCTCTGCAACTGGATGGTCTCGACCGGCGTCGTCGGCGCCATGATCTCGACTTCCGTCCCCGGCAAGGTCATCGCGATGTGGATGCCGATCCTGGTGTTCTTCTACATGGTGTTCGAGCATTCCGTCGTGAACATGTTCCTGTTCCCGTCGGGCCTGCTGCTCGGCGCGAAGTTCTCGATCATGGATTATCTGATCTGGAACGAGATCCCGACCGTGCTCGGCAACCTCGTCGGCGGCCTCGCCTTCACCGGCATGACCCTCTATGCCACCCACGTCATGACCCTGCCGAAGCGCCAGGCGGAGAAGGCTGCAAGGCCCCGCGTCGCGGCCTGATCGAATAGGTATCGACAGGGGAGCCTCGCCCAAGCACGGTGAGGCTCCCCTCTCCCGGTGATGACGATGCCCCGCGGACTCCAGATTTCGGTCGGCCAGCATTCCGACAAGGGTCGCAAGCCCATCAACCAGGACTTTCACGGCGTCCTGATTCCGGAAGAGCCGCTGCTCAGCCTGAAGGGCATCGCGGCCGTTCTCGCCGACGGAATTTCCTCGAGCACGGTAAGCCAGATCGCCAGCGAGTCGGCGGTCAAGAGCTTCCTGATGGACTATTACTGCACATCGGAGTCGTGGACGGTGAAGACCTCCGCCCGCCGTGTGCTGGAGGCGACCAATTCCTGGCTGCATGCGCAGACGCGCAAGAGCCAATATGCCTATGACCGCGACAAGGGCTATGTCTGCACGCTCAGCGCCATGGTCATCAAGGCAACCACCGCGCACATCTTCCATGTCGGCGATTGCCGCGTCTATCGCGTCGCCGGCAAGGCGCTGGAGCAACTGACCGACGATCACCGCATCATCGTCTCGTCTGAGCAGACCTATCTCGGCCGCGCGCTCGGCATCAATCCGCAGCTCGAGATCGACTATCAGGCGATCGAAATCGAGGCCGGCGACACCTTCCTGCTGGCAACCGACGGTGCGTACGAGTTCGTCGATGCGCGTTTCGTCACGAGTGCAATCGACGAGCACGCAGCCGAGCTGGACGGGGCGGCGAAGGCGATCGTGGAGGAAGCCTATCGGCGCGGCAGCGACGACAACATCACCGTGCAGATCCTGCGGATCGATGCGGTGCCGCAGCGCGATCCGGCCGGCATCTTCAATCAGAGCTCCGAATTGCCGCTGCCGACGCTGCCGGAGCCGCGGGCGATCTTCGACGGCTACCGGATCGTCCGCGAGATCCACGGCAGCAGCCGCAGCCATATCTACCTCGCCGTCGACACCGAGACCGAGCAGCCGGTCGCGCTCAAGCTGCCGTCGGTCGACCTACGCGACAACGCCGCCTATCTCAAGCGCTTCTTGATGGAAGAATGGATCGCACGCCGGATCGACAGCCCGCATGTGCTCAAGCCGCTGTCGCAGTCGCGGCGACGCGGCTATCTCTACGTCGCGACCGAGTTCGTCGAGGGGCAGACCTTGAAGCAGTGGATGACCGACAATCCGCGGCCCGATCTCGAAACCGTGCGCGGCCTCATCGAGCAGATCGCCGCAGGCCTGCGCGCCTTCCATCGCATGGAGATGCTGCATCAAGACCTCAGGCCCGACAACATCCTGATCGACAAGACCGGCACCGCCAAGATCATCGACTTCGGATCGGTCAGGGTCGCCGGCGTGGCCGAGGCGGCGCCGCCAGGGGAGGCCGACGAAATCCTGGGCACCGTCCAGTACACGGCGCCGGAATATTTCCTGGGGCAAGGGGGCTCGCCGCGCTCCGACATGTTTTCTCTGGCCGTGATCTGCTACCAGATGCTGACGGGAAAGCTGCCCTACGGCACCCAAATCGCCAAAATCCGGCGCAAGGCGGATGTGCGAAAGCTTAAATATCGCGCCCCCGACGGTGACCGCAACGTTCCCGCCTGGGTCGACGGCGCGCTCCGGCGCGCGCTCCATCCCGATCCCTACAAGCGGCACGAGGATCTCTCGGAATTCATCTTCGAGCTTCGCACGCCCAACCCGGCCTATCTCGACACGCGCATCACACCGCTCCTGGAGCGCAGCCCGCTGATGTTCTGGAAGCTGACAACGGCGGCGCTCGCCTGCGCCGTCGTCGTGCTGCTGGCCTTGCTGCATGCGCGCTGATCGAGATTGCCGCTCGCCACATGATTAATAGCGAGCGGCGCAGCCAGCCCGCCTGCGCTTCTGCTCTGGCAAGCCTCAAACGGGGGCCGCGATCTCGGCGACGAAGTCGCGATAGGAGCGCAAGGGACGGCCCAGCATGCCGGTCAGACGCTCGACGTCGCCGGGCTCAGGGATCATTCCCTCGGTGAGGAAACGCTCGCCCATCACCCGCATGTCGAAAGCCATCCAGGGCGGCATGAACTGCCTGAGGTTCTTCTCGAACCCCGCGGTGTCGTCTCCGCCGTAGGCGATCGCGCGGCCGAGCACCTCCGACCAGATCTCGGCGGCCTTCGCGCCAGTGAGTGTCTCAGGGCCAACAAGATTGATGCGTTCGAGCGGAAGCGGCGCTGCGGATGTCTCGCGGCGGATCAGTTCGATCGCAGCAATCTCGCCGATGTCGCGCGCGTCGATCATCGCAAGGCCCTTGCTGCCGATCGGCATCGGGTAGACGCCATATCCGGTCACGGCATCCTTGATCATGAGTTCGTTGTTCATGAAATAGGCGGGCCGCAGGATGGTCGCCTTGAAGCCCATCTGCTCGATCATGCGCTCGACCCCGAACTTGCCGGCGAAGTGCGGCACATTCACGTAGAGGTCGCTGTGAATGACCGACAGATAGACGAACCGCTCGATGCCGGCTTCGCGGGCAAGGTTGAGCGCAGTCAGCGCCTGAGTGAATTCGTCGGGCACCACGGCGTTGAGCAGGAACAGCGTCGAGACGCCCGAAAACGCAGTGCGCACGGAATCGACGTCCAGCAAGTCGCCCTGGGCGACGGCAACACCTGCCGGAAGGTTGGCCTTCTCGGGATTTCGGACGAGTGCGCGCACATCGGCGCCGCGCTTGACGAGTTGCTCGACGACGTTGCGGCCGATGGTGCCGGTGGCGCCGGTAACGAGGATGGTCATGGGATCACTCCGGTTGGGTATTGGAAGACACCCGGAAACTAATGATCCACATGCGAGCCGATAGGCGTTATATTTGGACAGACCGTCTCATTGGTGGAACAGATGGATTTGCTTGCGCTCGCCGATTTCAATCTCGTCGCCCGTCACGGAGGGTTCGGAAAGGCCGCGCGAGCAGCGGGGCGTCCGAAAGCGACCTTGTCTCGACGTGTGTCCGAACTGGAGAGCAGTCTTGATCTGCGTCTGTTCGAGCGCGGCGGGCGCACGCTCAAGCTCACCCAGGAAGGGCGCGCGCTCTATGAGCGGACGGGCGCACTCCTCACCGAGCTCGACGAGACCGCGGCCGCGATCGCCTCGGGCGGGGACAAGCCAAAGGGCAGGTTGCGGATCAGCGCACCCCTGCTCTTCTCGCAAACCGCGATGGGCCGTCTCGCGGCCGGCTTCGCCCTTCGGCATCCGCAAGTCCGGCTCGAAGTCACGACCGATGACCGCTACGTCGACATGATCGAGGAAGGCTTTGATCTCGTGATCCGGGTCAATCCCGATCCGGATGAAAGCCTGGTCGGCCGCATCTTCTTGCGCGACCGAATGCTGGTCGTCGCCAGCCCCGCTCTGAAGCACCCGAGAGGAAACCTCGCCGTTCCGGCCATCGTGCGCGGCGATGACAAAGCTGCGGTTTGGGACATCAGACGGCCAAGCGGCCCATCGCGCATCGCGATCGATCCCGTGCTTCGACTGTCATCCCTGATGATGGTTCGCGATGCCGTGAGAGCCGGTATCGGCGCCGCGAGGCTGCCGCTGTCGCTCGTCAGCCACGATCTTGCCGCCGGCACGCTCGTTCGCTGGGGCGACGTCGAGGGAGCCGACATCGCCCTATGGACGCTCTATCCCTCGCGGCGATTGCTCAGTGCGCGCGTCTCCGCTTTCCTCGATCATCTGAAAGACGCCTTTCCAAAGGGTACGCCCGACGAGTTGGCAGCCTATATCGGGGGATGACTGAGATTTCGCATCCTCACGCCGGCTCGGTCGCCTTCATCCCGAGCGGCTTCGGCGCCATGCCGCCGCCCGGCTTGAGGTGGAATTCGTAAGTCATCAAATGCCACCGCCCGTTCGCCGTGGTGCCGTCGGGCATCTCAAGGTCGTTGCGCGGCTCGACCTTGGCGACGAGGTCGTCCTTCACGCCGAACACCACGTCGGAGTCGAGATATTTGTCACCGTCCATAAAGACGTGCGTGATCAGCGGCTCATAGCCTCTGGCATTGACCAGGAAGTGCACATGCGCCGGGCGCATCGGGTGGCGGCCGGTCTGCACGATCATTTCGCCGACCGGACCATCGGTCGGGATCGGATAGCTGCACGGCAGGATGGTGCGGAAGAAGAAGCGGCCATCGTCATCGGTGATGAAGCGCGCCCGCGCCGAGGCGCCGACCTCATCGTAGTTCGGCTTCTGGGAATCGTAGAAGCCGTCGTCATCGGCGTGCCAGACGTCGACGGGAACGCCGGCGAGCGGCTTGCCCTCGAGATCGGTGACGCGGCTCTGCACGAACATCCGCTCGCCGGTCTGGTTGTTCGGCGAGATGTCGGTGCCGTGCGCAGTCACCTTGTGCTCGCCGACATAGAACGGGCCGAGCACCGTGGTCTCCGTGGCACCGTCGCGATCCCTGTGATTGACGGCGTCGACGAGCATGGAGACGCCGAGCACGTCGGACAAGAGGATGAATTCCTGGCGGGTGTCGGTGCATTTCTGCCCGGTCCGGGTCAGGAAATCGATGGCATATTCCCATTCCGCGAAGGTGAGACCGGTCTTGCTCACGTAATCGTGCAGCGAGCTCACCAATTCCTGCAGCAGAAATTTCGCGCGCGCATCGGGCGTGTGGTCGAAGCTCCTGACGACGGCTTCGGTGAGTTCGGTCTCGGTGAACTGAGTCATGGTGCGTTTGCCCTCGCGTTCTTCTCGTTGGCCCTGGCGGGCTCCTTGCGTTCCGAGCCCGAGTCTACACCAGCCGGCCCGGCCTCGTTAAGCGCAACCGGCTTGGAATGCGGCCGTCATTTCGGTATCAACTTTCCGACAAAACGCCCCGGAGGAACTGATGCTCGCCCCCACCCCCGCTTCGCCCGAATCCGTCGGCATGTCCAAGGCCGCGCTCGACCGCATCGATGCGCATCTCAAGCGCCGGTACATCGATGCCGGGCGTTTCCCGGGCACGCATCTTCTGGTCTACCGCCGCGGCAAGGTCGCGCACAGCTCAGTGCAGGGCTTTGCCGATGTCGAGCGCAAGGTGCCGGTGAAGGACGATACGATCTATCGCATCTATTCCATGACCAAGCCGCTCACCAGCGTCGCCTTCATGATGCTGGTCGAGGAAGGCCTCGTCGCCATCGACGAGCCCGTCGCGAAATATATTCCGGAGTGGAAGGACCTCGGCGTGTTCGTCGCCGGCACCTATCCGGCGTTCCTGACCCGGCCGCCGTCGCGGCCGATGCTGATCGTCGACCTCTTGCGCCACACCTCCGGCCTAACCTATGGCTTCCAGCAACGCTCCAACGTCGATGCCGCCTACCGCAGTGAAAAGATCGGCGAGGTCGAAAAATCAGGCACACTCCAGACCATGGTCGAGGGCCTGGCCAAGATCCCGCTGGAGTTTTCGCCGGGCGAGTCCTGGAATTACTCCGTTGCGACCGACGTGATCGGCTATCTCGTCGGCAAGATCTCCGGCATGCCGTTCGAGCAGTTCCTGAAACAGCGCATCCTCGACCCGCTCGGCATGACCGACACCGACTTCCACGTCCCGGCCTCGAAGGCGCATCGCTTCGCCGCCTGCTATTCCGCCGATCCCGGCGGCGGCATGACCTTCCATGCGGGCCAGCGCCGCGAGGGGTTGACGCTCCAGGACGACCCGGCAACGAGCTCGTTCCTGTCGCCGCCCTCGTTCATCTCCGGCGGCGGCGGGCTGTGCTCGACCGTTGCCGACTATCTGACCTTCTGCCGTGCGCTGCTCAATGGCGGCGAGCTCGGCGGCGTCAGGCTGATCGGGCCGAAGACGCTGGCGCTGATGACCACCAACCACATTCCGGGCGGCCGTGCGCTGCCGGACGTCTCGCGCTCGCTGTTCTCGGAAGCGACCTATAACGGCATCGGCTTCGGTCTCGGCTTCGCCGTGACCATGCGCCCGGCCGAGACATTGATCGCCGGCAGCCCCGGCGAATACAATTGGGGCGGCGCCGCCACGACCTCGTTCTGGATCGATCCGGCCGAGGACCTGATCGCGATCTTCATGACGCAAGTGCTGCCGTCGAGCGCCTATCCGATCCGCCGCGAGCTGCGCAGCATGGTCTACGCCGCAATCACTGAAAGCAATCTGTAGCCCACCGCGACGACCCCGCGGCCGTCGGCCGCGGCAGCACGATCGCATATGACTCGCTGCGGCGGCCTGCGAGCACGCCTCGTCCTTCGAGACGGCGCTTACGCGCCTCCTCAGGATGAGGCTAATCGGCGTCAGTGCCCGTTTCGACTGCTGCCGCACACTCCGTCCTCATCCTGAGGAGCCCGCCTAAAGCGGGCGTCTCGAAGGATGGCCACGGGGAAAATCCCTCAGATGCGATAGCCCTGCCCGGCTGCGGGGTCCTCCTATCAGGCGGTCACTTGAGCATCTCCGGCACGATCAGGCGCGGCAGGAACAGCGACACGCTGGGCCAAATGATCACCGCCGCCAGCACGAGTAGCATCGGGATCAGCATGATGACCGTGTCCTTCAGGGCATAGCGCAGCCGCACGCCCGCGATCGAACAGGCGATCATCAGACAGAGGCCGTAGGGCGGCGTCACCAATCCGAAGGCCAGCGAGACGATGGAGATGATCGCGAACTGGACCGGATGCAGATCGACGGACCTGGCGAGCGGCTCCAGCACGGTGCCGACGATGATGATCGCGGGGATGGCGTCGAGAAAGCAGCCCACCACCAGAAAGCAGAAGGCGATGAAGAAGCCGGCCGCGACGGGACCCATGCCCCATGTCGAAACGTTCGCCAGCAGTTCTTGCGGGATCTTGTAATAGGCCAGCAGCCAGCCGAACGCACTGGCGGTGCCGACGCAGAACAGCGCTACGCCGGCGAGACGCCCAGTGTCGAGCAAGGCTCTGTACAATTCACGGATTCCCGTCTCGCGGTAGAAGAACGCCGAGAGCACGACGGAATAGAGCACGGCAACGCAGGCGGACTCGGTCGCGGTGAACCAGCCGAGCAGAATGCCGCCGACGATGATGAACGGCGTTATTAACGCGGGTATCGACCGCCAGATGGCGCATCGCATGTCGACCCAGGTCGACTTCGGATAGGTCGGGTAGCCGCGGCGCACCGCATAGACGTGCACCGTCGCCATCTGCGCGCCCGCGATCAGCAGCCCGGGCACGATACCGGCCAGATACATCGCCGCTATCGAGGTCGAGATCAGACCGCCCCACACGATCATCAGGATCGAGGGCGGAATGACGACCGCAAGAACCGCGGAGGCCGCCGTGATGGCAATGGAGAACGAGAGATCGTAGCCCTCCTTGGTCTGCGCATCGATGAAGATCTTCGATTGGCTCGCCGCATCCGCAGTGGAGGAGCCGGAGATGCCGGCAAAGAACACCGACAGCACGACGTTGATCTGCGCCAGCGACCCCGGCCAGTGCCCGACCATCGAGCGCGACAGCGCCACCAGGCGATCCGTGATACCGCCGATACTCATCAGGTTCGCCGTCAACAGAAAGAACGGCACCGCGAGCAGGATGAACGAGTTGTACGCGTTGAAAGTCTCCTGCGCGAGCGTCATCAGCGACAGGCGCGGCTCGATCAGAAGGATCGGCACGCAGGCAAGGCCCAGCGCGAAGGCGACCGGCACGCGCACGATCAGCAGGCCGACGAAGACCCCGAACAGCACCATGGCGGCCTGTCCGGCAGAAAGTACAGTGCCGTTCATTGCTGTGCCCCGACCAGAACGCGCAGTTCATCGAGTATCTGTTCGCCCGCAAACACGATCCAGGTCACGCCGGCCACCGGCCAGGCAACGTGGATCAGCCAGAGCGGCAGATCGGCCAGCTCCGACGTCCTGTTCCAGGCGAAGCGTGTGAATTCGATGCCGGCCGACACGAACACGAGGGCCAGTGCCAGCACGCCGATCCGCGCGATGATCCGCACTGCGGCCTCCGACCGCCGCGACAAATCGGGCCACACGTCGACCTCGAAATGCTGAGCCTCGCGGATGCCGACCATGGCGCCGATCATGATCGTCCAGATGAACAGGAATCGCGCCATCTCCTCGGTCCAGATGTAGGAGGGAATGAACGGCGTGTAGCGCGAGACGATCTGCAATGTGACGGGGATGACCAGGATGCCGACGCAGGCGGCAAGCAGGAATTCCAACAATTTCGCATAGGCCGCGGTGACGCGACGCCACAGCGACGGTGTGGACGGGACGTGCATTTCGGACATTGGAGCTCCGTACGGCGCTCATCCGCCATGTCCGGGCAGGAAGCGGGGCCTGCCCGGAATGCTGTCGGCGGACAGGGCGGCCTCAGACGACGTTGATCTTCTCGAAAATGCCCTCCGCGCCGATCTCCTTGGCGTAGGTGGCCATCACGGGGTCGGCGAGCTTCTTCATGGCGTCCCGCTCCTCGAACGGAACGCGCTTGAGCTTGCCGGCCTTCTCCAGCGTGTCGAGCTTGACGACCTCTTCGCTCGACTCGAGCTGGCGGCCGTAATCGCCGGCCTCCTTGCCCGCTTTCATGATCGCGTCCTGCAGATCCTTCGGCAGGGTCTTCAGCGTCTTGACGGAAAAGCAGATCGGCCGGATCGACACGGCGTGCTGGGTCAGGTTGAGATGCGGCGCCACTTCATAGAACTTCATCGCCTCGACGCCGGCCGCTTCGTTCTCGCCGGCTGATATCACCCCGTTCTGGATCGCGTTGTAGACTTCGTTATAGGCGATCACCGTGGGGCTCATGCCAACGGCCGCAAAGGTCTTCGACCAGATCGGCGCGCCCTGCACGCGCACCTTGAGGCCCTTGAGGTCGGCGAGGTTCTTGAGCGGCTTGTTGGCGAAGATGTTGCGGATGCCGCCGCCGGCATAACCGATCAGAACCACGTCCGCCTTGGCCGCGACCTCGTCGGCGACTGGCGCCAGGATATTGGCTTCGACCACCTTGTTCATGTGCTCGATGCCCTTGAACACGAAGGGCGCATCGATGAACGGGGCGGCCTTGGCGAAGGTCGACATGTGAGCCGGCGAGACGATGCCGTAATCGACTGCCTTGCCTTGCGACATGTACTCGAAATACTGCTTCTCGAGGCCGAGCGAGGAGTTCCTGTGCAGGGTGAAGTTGACGGGCTTGCCGTAATATTTCTTCACCAGCTCCTCGAACCGCAGCAGGGCCCGATTGAAGGCATGGTCGTCATTGAACTGCACGGCACCGTTCAGTGTGATCGGGGCTTGCGCCCTCAGGATCGACGGCATGCCGATGGCAGCTGCCGCAGTGGTTGCACCGATCCCAGCGAGAAATGACCTTCGCTTCATCGTCTCCCCTCCCTTTGATGCTCCGGCCCTGTCGCCGGGCCGTGAGCGCAGCCGTTATGCGGCTTGCGAGAGGCAAGCGTATGAAAAACCTCGGCGGGACGGAAGTCATTTCGCGTGGGCTGGAGCTACCCCTTCGTCGCAGGACTGCACGTAAACGCCTGCTGCACTGCAACTCGCCGCTTCGGTATGCGGCGGAGGCGCGAGGTCTCCGGCGATCAGGAGCGCGCTGGACGGACGGCGAAAATTCGTGGCGCAGCACAATTCCTGCGCCTATGGTCTCTTCAAAATCATTGTCCGGTGCTGCCGCGCTGGAACCGGGACGCCTGCGTTCGCCAAAGCTTACCTTGCCCGTTCGGCTCGCCTCCTTGTCGCCGGAACGACGCTACCGCTGATCGTTTTCGCGGTGGGCCTTGCCTATTACAACTACCATCAGGATCGCAGCGAGGCTGCGCGCCGTTTGCTGGAAACGGTGCGTAGCATGCGCATGGTGCTCGATGCCGAGGTGCAGCGGATCACGGGGGCTTGCCCCTGCCGCGCGGCGTCGTCTGCACTGTGACCTGCACGCTTGAGGAGACGCTTTGATCCGCGGTCCACGCGCATATCGCAACGCAACACGGGGTGTGCTGCGACAATTGCGCTTGCCCTCATCCATTCATCCGATGTTAAACATCCGATGATTGCAGCTGCCGGGGCGTGGCAGCCAAATACAAACGAACCAGCCGCGACAGGCCGGACGGGAGAAACGTACGAGTGGCAAGAGCGCGCCCGAGCCCCGTCGACAAGCCGATCAAGCCCGGCCGCATTCGCGCCGTGCTGACGACGCTCGGCCGGGAGATCGCGCAGGATCTCATTCCGGTCGGGACAGCCCTGCCGCCGGAACCTGAGCTCGAAGCCCGCTTCGGAGTCGGGCGCGGCGTGGTGCGCGAAGCCATCAAGACGCTCGCCGCTAAAGGTCTGGTCAGCGTGCGGCCGCGCCACGGCACGC
Organism: Bradyrhizobium yuanmingense; assembly: GCF_900094575.1. Lineage (GTDB taxonomy): Bacteria > Pseudomonadota > Alphaproteobacteria > Rhizobiales > Xanthobacteraceae > Bradyrhizobium > Bradyrhizobium yuanmingense. The sequence goes on from NZ_FMAE01000001.1 coordinate 481,446, forward strand.
ACGTGCTGCCGCGCCACGAATGGAGCCTGCTCGACCGCGACGTGCTAAGCTGGCTGGTCGGTCAGGACGAGCCGGATCGGGACCTTCTGCTGGCAATCCAGGAGGTGCGCTCGATCATCGAGCCCGCTGCCGCAGCGCTTGCGGCCGAGCGTGCAACAAAGAACGACCGCTGGCGGATCGACACGGCCCTGGCGGCGATGCAGACTGCAAAGGACCAGGCCAGCGCCCTCGCTGCCGACAAGGCTTTCCATCTCGCCATCCTGGACGCGACCCACAATCCGGTCCTCCAGGGCTTTCGCGGGGCGATCGATACCATTCTGGGCACCGTCTTCACCGTTGCCGTCGGCGGCCCCGGCGGCTGGTTCAAGGACAATCTGCCGAACCACGTCATAGCGGCGCGGGCCATCGAGAGCGGCAACCCGGAGAAGGCGCGCGCCGCGATGGAACGGCTGCTGGGCTACACCCGATCGAAGCTGTCGAACCGAAAGACCATTATCGCCGCGGCGGCTCGCAAGGCGGATGGATCGACCCTGCGCGCCGTCAGGAAGCCGAGCCTCAACCGCAAGAGAAAGCGCCATGCACCGTGACATGAGGGGGCTCGGCCCGGATCCCCGCTCCGCGCGGATCGCGAGGAGGGTCGCAACCGATACAGATATGCGATTGCGCGAGACGCGGCTACGATACCAGCAATGATCAGTGGGAAATGCCGGTACAGGCATAGCTGAGCGTCAGGGAGGTCGAATGCAGCTGACGGGCAGTCTGAAAGGCCGATCGTCGCGGCTGATGCGCAGCGTCAACTCTCTGGCCGGCGCTGCAATGTTCGTCGCGCCGCTGCTTGCGCTGGTCGCGGTCTGGGCCGCCGTGGTCCCGCTGTTCAACGTCAATCCCCGCGTGTTTCCCTCGGTCGGCGCGGTCGGCACCGCCGCGCTTGACTCGATCCGGGACGGCACGTTGTTCGCGCATGTCGGCGCCAGTCTTTTGCGCGTCGGCCTGGGCACACTGATCGGCATCGCCACCGCGGTGCCGCTCGGTATCGCCATGGGCGTCAGCCCGACGGTCGCGGCCTTTCTCACGCCGCTGTTCCGGTTCTTCTCGGTGCTCGCCGGCATTGCCTGGATCCCGATCGCGACGCTGTGGTTCGGTTACGGTTTCGGCGCGATCGTCTTCGTGATCTTCAACGCCGTATTCTTCGTCGTCGCCTACAACACGCTTCTCGGCGTCAGGACCATCCCGCACACGCTGCGCAACGCTGCCGCCTCGCTCGGCGCCGGCCGCTGGGCGCTGCTGACCGAAGTACTGCTGCCGGGCGCGCTGCCCAATATCGTCACCGGCATTCGCACCGGCCTGGGCTTTGCCTGGCGCGGCCTGATCGCCGCGGAGATGATCGCGACCAATGTCGGGCTCGGCTACATGCTGTTCGTCGCGCGCGATTTCTACCGCACCGAGGTGATCGTGTTCGGCATGATCGTGATCGGCGTGCTCTGGCTTCTGATCGACCGTTTGCTGCTGGTCCCGCTGGAACGCGCGACCATCGAGCGCTGGGGCATGGTGAGGCGCGCATGAACGTCCTGCTGCAAATCTGGGCCGGCTATGCCCGCCTGACCCGGCGCTGGCCGGGCATCGCCGCGATCATTCCCTTCATCCCGGTGCTGGCGCTGTGGACCGCGGTCAGCGAGGCCGGGCTGTTTCCACGCGCGTTCTTCCCCGGCCCGGCCGACGTCATCCGCGCATTCTTCACGCTGACCTACAAGGGCATCCTGCCCGACTATCTCCAGGACAGCCTGATCCGGCTCGCGACCGGCGCCGCGGTCGGCATGGCGCTCGGCATACCCTTGGGCATCCTGATCGGCACCAGCCGCTGGGCGCATCGCATCTGCTGGCCGGTGCTGCTGTTCTTCCAGGCCATCGGCGACATCGCCTGGCTGCCGATCCTTCTGATCTGGTTCGGCTTCGGTCTGACGACGATGACCTTCGTCATCGTCTACACCGTGCTGTTCCCCGTCGTGCTCAACACCGTGCTCGGCGTCGAATCGGTACCGCGCGATCTGTCACGCGCCGCCTTGAGCCTCGGGGCTTCGCGGGCGCGCGTGCTGTGGGAGGTGACGCTGCCGGGCGCCCTGCCCAACATCATCACCGGCCTGCGCAACGGACTCGGCTACGGCTGGCGCGCGCTGATCGCGGTCGAGATGATCGTCGGCACGTCGGGCATCGGCTTCATGATGTTCGATGCGCGCCGCGCCGGGTCGACCGTCGAGATCATCCTCGGCATGATCATTCTCGGACTGCTCTGGTACATCGTGGACGCCTGGATTCTCGCCCCGCTCGAGCGTGCGACCGGCCAGCGTTGGGGATTAGTGACATCATGAAGACGCTCTCGCTGCGCAATCTCGGCAAGACCTATTTCGACCCTTATGCAGGCGCGCATGTCACCGCCGTCCACGACGTCTCACTCGACGTCGAGCCCGGCGAGTTCATCTCGGTGGTCGGCCCCTCCGGCTGCGGCAAGACGACGATCCTGAACATGATCGCCGGCTTCATTCCCTATTCGAAGGGGGACATCCTGCTCGACGGCAAGCCGGTGCACGGGCCCGGCCCCGAGCGGGGCGTCGTGTTCCAGTCGTTCGCGCTGTTTCCCTGGAAGACCGTGCTCGACAATGTCGGCTTCGGGCCGAAGATGCGCGGCGTTCCGAAGGCCGAGCGCGACCGCATCGCGCATGAATATCTCGCGCTTGCCGGGCTCTCGCATGCGGCGCACCGCTATCCCAACGAGCTTTCCGGGGGCATGCAGCAGCGCGTCGGCGTGGTGCGCGCACTCGCCAACAACCCTGACGTCCTCTTGATGGACGAGCCGTTTGCCAGCGTCGACGCGCAGACGCGCATGACGCTCCAGGAGGAGCTGACGCGCATCTGGCAGGAGCGCAAGCCGACGGTGATCTTCATCACCCATGACGTGTCGGAAGCGGTGTTTCTCGCCAATCGCGTGGTCGTGCTCTCGAAGGGACGCGTGCTCGACGAGATCGCGGTCGACCTGCCGCGTCCTCGCATCTGGGACGATCTCGTCAGGGATGATGAGTTCAAGCAGCTCTCGGCGCGCGTGCTGCAGATGGTGCGCGCAGCATGAGCATCGCCTCCGAAGCCTTGCGATCACCCAAGCTGCGCATCGCGCTCGGCGCAATTGCGGCATGGGCGCTGTTTCAGCTCTGGCTGACCATCGCGGCGCCCGGAAAGATCTCGCCGCAGCTCACGGGCACGTCGGAAAAGGTGAACGTGCAGATCGAGCTGCCGTTCACGCCGGAGCGTTTCCACGTGCTCGCCTTCCAGCAATACGGACGCGTCTCGGGCACGGACGAGCATTCGATCGAGCTGCGCGGTGTCAAAAGAACGGACCTCAATGCCGTGGCCCGGCCCTATTGGGTGACGGCGGTGGGGCCGATAAAAGAGGGAGGCTGAGACTATGAAACGACTCTTGCTGCTTGGATTGGCGCTTCTGGCCGGCATGGTGCCGGCAAGCGCCCAAACCCTGACGAAACTCAAGGCCGGCATGGTCACTGGCATCGACCAGATTGGCCTGCCCATCGCGCTCGAGCGCGGCTTCTTCGAGAAGTACGGGCTCGACGTCACGATCGCACGCCCCTACGCCACCGGTGTCGACGCGCTGAACGCGTTGCAGGCCGGCGAGAGCGAGATCGTGCAGGTCGGCGTACCCATGATCGGCGCGGTGCTGCGCGGCATGGACCTCGTCGCGCTGGGCAATTACAGCGGCAACGCCACCAAGGCCGGCTCCGATGCCACGATGGCGATCATCGCGCGCGAAGGCTCGGGCATCGTCAAGGGCGACCTGTCGACGTTGAAGGGCAAGAAGATCGCGGCGTCGTTCGGCACGATCAACCATCTCTACGTCCTAGCGACGCTGGAGAAGGCCGGACTGAAACCCGACGACGTAACATTGGTCAACACCCCGCCCCCGGACATGACCGTCGCCCTGCTCGCCAAGGGCATCGACGCGTTCTCGGGCTGGGACCCCTGGCCGATCGTCGCGGGCAAGGACGTGCCGGGCGCCGTCGAGATCATTCGGGGCGGCGACGTGATCTCCTATATCGGCTTCAACGTCGCGCTACGCCCATGGGTGCAGGCCAACGGCGAGACCATCGAGAAATTCCTCGCCGCCGTCTCCGAGGCCGACCAATGGATGCGCAAGAACCCGAAGCTGGCGGCACAAGTCGCGACGCGCTGGATTCCAGGCCTGAAGCAGGAGGTCGCGGAGGCCGCGATGCAGTTCAACATCCAGCAGGCGGACCGCCGGCTGTCGGCGAACAACTACCGCGCGCTGTGGAGCGCCCAGGACCGGCTCACCCGGCTCGGCATCCTCAAATCGACCTTCGACGTCAATGCGCATATTGAGCCGAAGCACATTCTCAAGGTCATGAAAGACCGGCCTCAGCTGTTCGCCGACCTGCCGCCGATCCCGGAGACGGCGGCGATCACGCCGGGCTACGTGTTCAAGCCCTGAGCATTGTTGCAAACGTCCAGACCGGCGCGCCATGCGCGCCGGTCCGGCCCATCGTCTGCAACGCTGGCGGGCGTCTGGTCTAGACGGTCGAGATGCCGTCGATCGGGCTGATATCCCCGACGAAACGCAGCAGGTCGGCCATCGTGAATTCGCCCGGCACTTGCGACGGCAGCGTCGGCTTCCAGGTCTTGCCCTTGAGCCAGAGATACGACTGGTGGTCGCCATGGACGAGGCCGACGAAGACCTCGGCAAGCAGGGTCGCGCCGACCGGGCCGAGCCTTTCGCCGCTGCCCCGCTGCTCCGCCTCCTTGAGGATGTAGTACCAGAGCGGGGTGTTTTGGTGCAGGCCATGCTTCTTCGCCACGGCGCCGTCGCTCCCCTTCGAGATTTCTTCCGGCGTCAGCGGATTCTTGATCTTCATGGCCTTGGCGACGTCCTGCCCGGACGGCAATCCGAGCAACACGCCGCGCTTGAGGTTGCGGAACGGCAGGCTGCCGCCGTCACCAGGCAGGGTATGGAGTTGCGGCACGATGAACGGGTCGATCTTGCGGGAGGGATTGAGCGTCACGCCCGCAGGGTTGCTCGGCAGCACCTGAAAGTAGCGCCGCCAGTCGATGATCCAGTTGCTCGAAAGCACCGGAAGCGGGAGCGGCGGCTGAATCGGATTGGGCGCGAGATCTCCGATGATTCCTCCCGAAAGTCCCGTGAACCTGAACAGCAAATCGAGAGTTGCAGGAATCCCGCCCGGGCCGGGCGTGAAGATCCGGTTGTGGCTATAGACCTGGCGCACCATGCTGTGGCCGAGACGATAGACGGCGCCCGAAAACTCGACGGGCATGTAGGGGATCTTCTTGAAGCGGTAGAAGCGCCGCCCCTGCTCGAGGATCTTGGCGACGAGCCCCTTCTCGGTGATCCGCTCCACGAAATCGTGCAGGACCATCCATTGGTAGTGCCAGGTCACGATCCGGCGCGCTTCCTCGAAGATCTCGCCCGCCGGCTTGCCGGACGCCGCGAGCTGATCGCAGACCTTGTTGTGAAACTTCAGCATCGCAAGGTGGGTTTGCGCGACGACCAGGTTCTCGTCGTTGCGGTGATCGCCGATCAGGGCAAACCCCTCGGGATTGCGCGGCAGGTCGTTGCGATGATCGCCGGTGATGTCATCGACGTTGACGGTCTTGCCGATCAGCAGCTTGGGGCCCGGTGTCTTGCCGCTGTCGCTGGCCGAATTGCGCGCGTAGAGATGACGGCTGCCGTCGGGGCCGAGACCATAGACGCTGTCGAGATCGAGTGCGGGCGTGCGGAAATTCGTGACCGCCGTCGGATCGGCTTCCTTCTCGCCGAAGGAGGTCAGATCGAGCGTGATGTCGTGATCCACGAATTGGCCGAGATAGGTGAAACCCGCCGGGACGTTGAGGTTGTTGCCCGCGGCGTCGCCGGGGGCGGGATCCTTCATCGCGTCGGCGAGCTCGCGCAGCGGACCGTCGTCGACAGCCAGCGGCTCCAGGGTTGGAAACATCCGGCCAAACATGCCCGGATCGTCGTGTCCGGAAAGCGTATCCAGAAATTGTCGCGTCGGTTGACGTCCGGCCTTGCCGTGACCGGGATGAACATTCACGTCGGTTCCCATCGCTTGCTCCTGCTCAAATGCTTTAGGGGAGAGGGGCGCCGAAGATGTCGCTTCCAAAATTCTCGTTTCAGTATACGTTCAGAAGAATTGCCCCTCAGGGTGTAGTACGATGAAATATTACTACAGATTGCATTCTCTGGGCGGCTCCTACCGCGAGGCTTTTTGCCCCACCAGCCACACAGGCTTTTGATCGTCCGAAGCTCGAGCAGGAAAGACTAAGGCGCGATCGACGCGTCGGCTGAATCTCTCAGCGCGTCAGCGCTTGGCAGCGAACCGCGACCAGATCTCAGCGTCCGTGTAGAAGTCCACGCCGCCATCGAGATCTCTCACCAGCCACTCGCCGAGATAGACGATCTGGGTGCCGCTGCGCCGCTCGTGCCGAAGCTCGAATTTTCCGTCGGCATCCTTCTGCAGCGAGCAATTCGACTGAACCCAGCTCGGCCACTCCTGCAACGGCTGCCCCAAAAATTGCCAGGCAACCAACGCCGCGTTGTCCGACAGGGGTTCTAAGCGCAGTGTCTTGGTCACGTGATCTCCACCATGCGAATTGTCCCCCGATGCAACGCCTCGGGACCGGAAAGGTTTGGAATCGTCGTTCCGTGGCAGCATGCCTGACCGTTTTCAACGGTTCCTCTACTTTTTCGTCCGTGAAAACCCGGTCCCCGCGCGCCCTAACCGATCGTCTGCAGCACCGGAAACGTCTCCAGCAGCCAGATGCTCACATTCGAGACCGCGCCGGTGAGAAAGCCGATGCCGGTGAGCACCATCAGGACGCCCATGGCGCGCTCGACGTTGACGAGGTGGCCCTTCATGCGCGCGAACAGTGCGGAGAACTGTTCGATCATCAGCGCGGCGATCAGGAATGGGATGCCGAGGCCCGCGGAATAGACCGCGAGCAGGCCGGCGCCCCTCGTCACCGTGGCTTCCGCCGCGGCGACCGAGAGGATCGCGGCGAGGATCGGGCCGATGCAGGGTGTCCAGCCGAACGCGAATGCGAGGCCCATGATATAGGCGCCCCACAGGCCGACCGGTTTGGGGATCGGCAGGCGTCCTTCCCGCATCAGAAAGCCGATCCGCGTCAGGCCGAGAAAGTGCAGGCCCATGATGATGATGACGATGCCGGCGAGGATCGACAGCTCCGCCGACCAGGCACGGATCAGCCCGCCGATCAGCGAAGCGCTGGCGCCGAGCGCCACGAAGATGGTGGAGAAGCCGAGCACGAACAGGAGCGCCGACATCATGATCGCGCGCTTGGAGGCCGCGACCGGCTCGTCGCTCTCGACATGCTCGATCGTGGCGCCCGTGAGGTAAACCAGATAGGGCGGAACCAGAGGCAGGACGCAAGGCGAGAGGAAGCTGACGAGGCCGGCAATCAGTGCGGCCGGAATCGAAACATTTTGCATGATGCAATCGGAGCCATCTCAGGCCCCGTCAGGGCGCGCAGGGAACGCGCCCGGCCCGGAGCCGAACCGGCTCTGGTGTAGCCCATGCCGGAGAATGCGCAACAGAGGCGCACAAAGCCAGGGCTCCGCCCGATGCCCTCCGTGATCACAGATGCGGCATCGGGACGCGCACAAACCTCGCCGGAAAGCGAGATTGGGCGGCGCGGCTACTTCACCACGCGGAGCAGCGGACGCCGGGGCTGGTCCTGCGTCTGCTTGGAAGGGGGCGGCGGCTCGCTGGCAGCGCTCCGCAGCATTTCGTCGCACAGCGCCTTGAGATCGGCACTGTCGATTCCTTTCAGTTTCATCCTGACGTCGAGGATGACGATGGACAGCATCTCGGCCGACTCGCGGCTGTTGCAGGCATTGAGAACCCTGCGGCACTCCTCGAGCGTTTCCAGCACCGACTGCAACTGTTCGTCTGAATGCGACACCGGCGTTCTTTCCGTTAATTCGGCCTGCGAGACGTATCTGTCACGCCCCCTTCGGCCCCCATGGAAGACGATAGATAGCACGAGGCGACTGCGCCTTCGAACCTGATTTCAGTGTGTTTCTGCTGTGGAACCGGGTTCCCGCTCGCATCGCCATGCGGCGCCTTTGGCGACCGCAGCAATGCTCCGGGAGCGAACGCCTGACGCGGTGCGATTGATCCAGCAACGGCGAAGAGCACCGACTCCTGCGCAAGACCGTTCATTGCAGTCAGCGCCGGCACTCCCGCAGCCATCTCGCGGCTCGCAACGGAACTCACGTCATACCCCTCACTCGAGCCGATTAGCCTCGCCCGAATTCCCAGCCCATGGGAGCATCCAAATACCGCCCTAAGGTAGTAAGGATGACGTTCAAAACTCGTCGTTCCCCAACCCGTCGTGGTTGTGGTTTGCGCCAGATTCTGCCAGTTTAGCGTTCCAAAGGGAATTGTATGCACTCCTTGGCGGAAAGGGGCGTTCCTCTGGAGGAACGCCCAAAGACAAATATCAGCGGCCTCTCCGACTGGGACGCCGCCCGCATATTCTTGGAAGTCGTCCGATGCGGAAGCTTTCGCTCGGCGGCCGAGCGCCTGTCTCTGTCGATCAACGCCGTGCGGCGCCGCATCGACGATTTCGAACGCCAGACCGGCACCACGTTATTCACGCGCGACGTCCACGGCACCCATCTGACCGATGAGGGCGCCCTGGTGGTCTCCGCCGTCGAGCGCATGGAGGCAGCCACCTTCGACGTGCTGCGCGCCAGCGATTCGATGGCCAACGCGCTGTCGGGCGAGGTCCGCGTCGCCGTCACCGAGGGGCTCGGCACATTCTGGCTTGCCCCCCGCCTGGTCGAATTCCAGCAGGCCTATCCGAAGATCCTGGTGGACCTGCATTGCGCGATGCGCTCGGCCGACGTCTCGCGCCACGAGGCCGACGTCGCCATTCATCTGTCCCGTCCCTCGGCGCTGGACATCAAGCTGGTGCGGCTCGGCCGCATGCATCTGATGTTCTGGGCCTCGGAGAAATACATCGCAAAGCATGGCGCGCCGCGCTCGGCGGCGGAATTGATCAAGCATCGTCTGGTGCTGCAATTCGCCGACCAGCTCGCCGCCAAGGAATCCTTCGAAAGCTTCTTCCCGGGCGTGTCCGAACGTGACCTTCTGGTCATGAAGACCAACGTCTCGAGCGCCAACTATTGGGCGGTCGCGAATGGCGCCGGCATCGGCGTCTTCCCGAGCTACGCCATTGCGCTCGGCGGGAAATTAATTCCACTGGAGGTCGAGCTGAACCGACCGCTGGATATCTGGCTGTCCTACCACCCTGGTAGCGGCCGTATCCCGCGCGTGCGGCACATGATTGACTGGCTGATCGAGGCTTTCAATCCGGCCCGCTTCCCGTGGTTTAAGGAAGAGTTCGTGCACCCGCATGAATTCAAGGACTCGTATATGGGCGAACCCCTGACCCAGCTCTTCGGGGGATTTTCAACCGAAGAACAAAGGTGAAAACAGAGATGAAAGCAGCGGCCAAAAGAATGAAGCAGCGCAGCGCGGGCAAGCCGGACATCGAGCTTGGCAAGCGGATCCGTCTGCGGCGCGTCGAGATGAAGATCTCGCAGGCCGAGCTCGGCGAGAAGCTCGGCGTCAGCTTCCAGCAGGTGCAGAAATACGAGAAGGGCGTCAATCGCGTCGGCGCGGCCCGGCTTCAGCAGATCGCCTCCGCCCTCGATGTGCCCGTGACCTTCTTCTACGACGGCGACAACAAGGCCCGCGAAGTCGAGAGCCTGCTCTTTCTCGATTCGGCCTTCAGCCTCCGCCTGCTGCGCGCCTACAGCAAGATCAAGGATCAGACGGTGCAGCGTCAGCTCGTCTCGCTGATGGAATCGATCGCGGCGAACGAGAGCTGAGGCCGGTCGACGGTCCGGCCTTCACGGCCGACGTTCAATCCGCCGCGTCACGGGGGCGCGGCCGGATTGCACGAGATCGGCCGAAAGATGTCTGCGCGCAACCGCGCGCGGCCGGTCTCGGGGCGGCATGGCCGCCCCTTTTTGTTGGCGGTCTTCCCCCGACCTTTCCGCCTCCGTCGAACGCCGCGCGCCATGCAATCGCAGCACAGGCGGATGCAGGCTCTGCTCTCCCGCGCCGGTTGACCGCGGCGGCGCCTGCGCCGCACATTGCGCCTCGCCACCGAGCAGCGAGCGCGCGATGCCAGACGTTATCAGCACGACCGGAACACCTTACGCCGACGGCAAGATTCTGACGCACACGGCCGATGGCGTCGGCGTGATCACCTTCAACAATCCCGACAAGCGCAACGCGATGTCGCTGGAGATGTGGGAGGGATTTGGCGAGGCGTTGACGGCCTTGCGCGACGACGACACGGTGCGCGTCGTGATCCTGCGCGGCGCCGGCGGCAAGGCGTTCGTCTCGGGTGCCGACATCAGCCAGTTCGAGAAGGTGAGGCACAATGCGGCGGCATCCGAGCAATACGCCAAGCGCAGCGCCGCCCAGCGCGCGCTGCTCGCCGATTATCCCAAGCCGACCATCGCCTGCATCGACGGCTATTGCCTCGGCGGCGGCATGCAGGTCGCCATGCTCGCCGACATCCGCCTCGCCTCGCATGAAAGCCAGTTCGGCATTCCCGCCGCCAAGCTCGGCATCGCCTATGGCTATGACGGCCTGCGGCATCTGGTGTCGCTGGTCGGGCCGTCCTGGGCGCGGCTGCTGATGTATACGGGCATGCGCATCGATTCCGCCGAGGCGCTGCGCATCGGCCTCGTCGAGCGCGTGTTTCCGCAAGGCGAGCTCTGGGGCGAGACCATGGCGATGGCCGAGACGATCGCGCAGAACGCCCCGCTCGCGATCAAGGCGGCCAAGATCACAATCGCGCAGGTGCTGAAGGACGAGAGCCGGCGCGACATGGAGGCGATCAAGGTGATCGGCAATGCCTGCATGGACAGCGTGGATTTCCGCGAGGGCCGGCAGGCCTTCATGGAAAAGCGGAAGCCGCAGTTTAGGGGGAAGTAATTTCGTCGTGGAGAGAGGCCAGGAGCACAGCCCCTACAGCGCTCCCAGCACCGCTTTCGTGATGTCAGCCGTGCCATTGCCGCCGCCGAATTCCATCGGCTTGATGCCGCCGGCATAGACCTGGTCCACCGCACGCTCGATCGTCTCGCCGGCTTCCGCAGCGCTCTCGATGCCGTGCTTGTCGGCGAGCCAATCCAGCATCATCGCGGCGGACAGGATCATGCCGGTGGGGTTGGCCTTGCCCTGCCCCATGATGTCAGGCGCCGTGCCGTGGCACGGCTGGAACACCGCGTATTTGTCACCGATGTCGGCGGACGGCGCCATGCCGAGGCCGCCGATCAGGCTCGCGGTGATGTCGGAGACGATGTCGCCGAACATGTTCTCCATCACCATCACGTCGAAATCCCAGGGACGCTTGACCAGCATCGCCGAGCAGGCATCGACATAGAGCCGGTCGGTCTTCACGTCAGGATGCTTCTTCTCGATCTCGTCGAAGATGCCGCGGAAGAACGCGAACGCCTTGAATACGTTCGCCTTATCGACGCAGGTGAGCGCGCCCGGCTTGCCGCGCGCCTTGCGCCGCTCGGCAAGGCGAAACGAGAACTCGAACAAACGCTCGGAGGTTTTGCGCGTGATCACCATGGTCTCGCGCGCGTCCTCGTGGGTGACGATGCCCTTGCCCATCGAGGCGAACAGGCCTTCGGTGGACTCGCGGATCACGACGAGATCGATGCCGCGCTGGTCCGCGCCGACGATCGGGCTCGGCACGCCCGGAATGAGGCGCGCCGGGCGCACGCCGGCATAGAGATCGAAGATGAAGCGCAGCTCGATCTGCGGCGCGATCTCGGTGTTGTCGGGATAGCGCACCGACGGCAGGCCGCAGGCTCCGAGCAGGATCGCGTCCGCCTCCTCGCAGAGCTTGATGGTGCTATCCGGCATCGACTTGCCGGTCGCGAGATAATGGTTGGCGCCGGCCGGCGCCTCGGTGAAGCGGAAGCCGAGGCCGGACTTCTCGCCGACCTTGCGCAGCACCTCCAGCGCCGGCGCCATGACTTCAGGGCCGATGCCGTCACCGGCGAGCACGGCAATGTGGAAGGCGTTGTTTGCGGACATTTAAGGCCTCAAGGGAGGTGTCAACCAGGTCGTCATTGCGAGCGAAGCGAAGCAATCCAGAACTGCATCCACGGAGACATTCTGGATTGCTTCGTCGCTTCGCTCCTCGCAATGACGAGGGAGAGAGCATTCGTTACGGCGTCAGCACCGTACGCCCGACCACCGCGCCCTGCTGCAATTGCAGCAGCGCGTCGTTGGCCTTGGCGAGCGGTTGCGGCGTCACCGGGATCGGCGGCACCTTCTTCGACCGCACCAGGTCGAGCAGCTCCTGCGTCTCGCGCAAGTTTCCGACATAGCTGCCCTGGATCGTCACCGCCTTGATCGGAATCAGCGGCAACGCCCAGGTCGCGCCGCCGCCGAACAGGCCGACAAGGACGAGCTTACCGCCCTTGGTCAGGCAGTCGAAGCCGAGCTGCGTCGTAGCAGCGTTGCCGACGAGGTCGATCACGGCGCGGATAGGGCCGCCCGCCTTCTTGGCAAGCTGCTCCAGCGCGTCAGGGGCCTTGGGATCGACGGTCGCAAGCGCACCGGCCTTCTCCGCCGCCTCGCGCTTCCTCGCGTCGATATCGACCATGATCGCGCCCTTGCCGCCCATCGCCTTGAGCAGCGACAACGCCATCAGGCCGAGGCCGCCGGCGCCGAACATCACGATCGGCGTGTCGAAATGCTGCTCGACCTTCTTCAGCGCGCTGTAGGTGGTGACGCCCGAGCAGGCATAGGGCGCGGTCGTCGCGGGATCGAGGCCCTTCAGATTGAGCAGGTAGCGCGGATGCGGCACCAGCATGTGATCGGAATAGCCGCCGTCGCAATAGACCCCGAGCGAGCGCGGCGTCAGGCACATGTTCTCGTCACCGGCGAGGCACGTTGCACATTTGCCGCAGCCGATCCAGGGATAGACCAGCCCGACATCGCCGACCTTCAGGTCGCCCTGGTCGGTCGGCTTCACGTCGGGGCCGAAGGCGAGGACTTCGCCGACCGTCTCGTGGCCCATGGTCAGCGGCAGGTTGATGCCGCGGTCCTTCAACGAGAGCGGCTTGCGGCCATGGCCGAGATCGTAGCCGCCTTCCCAGATGTGGAGGTCGCTGTGGCAGACGCCGGCGGCCTTCACCTTGATCAGCACCTGCGTGCCCGAGGGCTGCGGCGTCGCCTCGTCGACCTCCTGCAGCGGCGCCTTGAAATCGGCAACCTTGAAACTCTTCATCGGCGTCCTCCCGCATGCTTCTTGTTGTCGCGCCACCATGCCATGGTCGGCGCGACCAGACAAACCGGTCTTAGTTCAGGCCAGCGGATGATGGCAAGCCGCGAACTGGCCGGGTGCGACCTGGCGCAACTCCGGTATCTCCGCGCTGCAACGCTGATCCGCGCGCGGGCAGCGGGTGCGGAAGCGGCAACCGGACGGCGGCGCAATCGGCGATGGCGGCTCGCCGGCCGCCACACTTTCGGCGGGTCGCACGTCCGGATCCGGCACCGGGATCGCCTGCAACAGCAGCGCGGTGTAGGGATGCGCAGGCCGCGCGAACAATTGCTCGGAGGGGGCGACCTCGCAGAGCCGGCCGAGATACATCACCGCGACGCGGTCGCTGACCGCTTTGACCACCGCGAGGTCGTGCGCGATGAACAGCAGCGTCAGACCGAAGCGCGCCTTCATCTCCTCCAGCAGGTTGAGGATCTGCGCGCGAATGGAGACGTCGAGGGCCGACACCGGCTCGTCGCAGACGATGAACTCCGGGTTGAGCACCAGCGAGCGCGCGATACAGATGCGCTGGCACTGGCCGCCGGAGAATTCGTGCGGCAGGCGGGTCGCCACGAGATCGGGGTCGAGCCCGACCGCGGAGAGCACCTCGTGAACGCGCCGTTTGCGCTCGGCGGCATCCTTGATCCCGGCGATGATCAGCGGCTCGGCGACGATGTCGCCGATGCGCCGGCGCGGATTGAGCGAAGCAATCGGATCCTGGAAGATCAGCTGCACGCGGCGGCGCATCCGGCGCAGCGCCTCGCCCTCCATCGCGGTGAGGTCCTCGCCGTCGAACATCACGCGGCCGGACTTGGCGCGGCGCAGTTGCAGCACCGCGCGCCCGAGCGTCGACTTGCCGCAGCCGGATTCGCCGACCAGCCCAAGCGTCTCGCCGCGCGCGACCTGGAGGCTGACACCGGAAACGGCATGAACAATCTTGTTGCCGAGGCCGTATTCGACCACGAGATTGTCGACGTTGAGAAGCGGCGCGGGGCGCGCGGCAAGCTGCATCATGCCTCGATCCCCTCCGTCATCCGGATCGGATGGAAGCAGGCATAGAGATGTCCCGACACCTCTGCGCTGGTCAGGACCGGTTTGGCCTCCTGACAGCGCCCGCCGGCATAACTGCAGCGCGGCGCGAAGGAGCAGCCCTTCAGCGGGCGCGTCGGATCGGGTGGACGGCCCGAGATCGCCGGCAGCGGCGTATGCGGCGCGGTATCGAGCTTCGGGATCGCCGCCAGCAGTGCCTCGGTGTAGGGCATGTGCATGCGCTTGAACAAGGCTTGCGTCGGCGCGCGCTCCACCACCCGGCCGGCATACATCACCGCGACCTCGTCGGCCCGGCCGGCGACGACGCCGAGATCGTGGGTGATGATGATCATCGCCATGTGGCGGCGGCGCTGCTCGCGCGCGAGCAGATCGAGGATCTGCGCCTGGATGGTGACGTCGAGCGCGGTGGTCGGCTCGTCCGCGATCAGGAGCTTCGGCTCGCAGGACAGTGCGATCGCAATCGCGATGCGCTGGCGCATGCCGCCGGAGCATTGATGCGGATATTGCGCGAGCCGCTGCTCCGGGGCGGGAATGCCGACGGCGGCGAGCAGCTCGATGCTGCGGGCCTTCGCGGCGGGAGCGTCAAGCTCGAGGTGCTCCTGGATCGTCTCCATCAGCTGCGTGCCGATGGTGAGCACAGGGTTGAGCGAGGTCATGGGGTCCTGGAATACGACCGCGAGGTCGCGCCCGCGCAGCCGCCGCAGGCTTTCAGGCTCGAGCCGCACCAGATCCTCGCCGTCGAACATCACCCGGCCCGTCAGCTTCGCCTTCTTCGGCAGCAGCTGCAGCACGGCGCGCGAGAGCATGGTCTTGCCGCAACCGGATTCACCGACGATTCCGAGCGTGCGGCCGGCCTGCAGCGAAAGGTCGACGTGATCGACCGCGCGCAGGTTTCCGCGCGGGGTCGGCAGCTCGACCGCGACATCCTCGATGGCCAGGAGCGGCGCGGTCACAGTGCCCCCTGACGTGGGTCGGTGAGAGCCCGCAAGGTGTCGCCGACGAGGTTGAACGCCAGCACCGTCGCAAACAGTGCTGCCGCCGGCAGAAAGGCGAGGCGCGGCGCGACGTCCAGACTGTCACGTCCCTCCCCGATCATGCTGCCCCAGCTCGGCATCGGCGGCGGCACGCCGAGGCCGAGGAAGGACAGCGCGCCCTCGACCACGATGGTGACCGCGACGCCGAGCAGGAAGAAGGCGAGCAGCGGCAGGATGACGTTCGGCAGCAGCTCGCGCAGCAGGATGCGCGCATGGCTAGCCCCTAACGCCTCGGCAGCGATCACGAACTCGCGCCGCGCCAGCGTCAGCGTCGCCGCGCGCGCCACGCGCATGAAAGCGGGAATGCCGAGCACGCCGAGGACAATAGTGAGGTTGGGGACCGACTGCCCGAGATAGGCGACCACCGCGAGCGCGAAGATCAGCGGCGGAAAGGCGAGCAACACATCCATGCTGCCGACCACCAGCGTCTCGAACCGGCCGCGGAAATAGCCGGCCAGCAGGCCGAGCGCGCCGCCGATGACGAGGCCGATCATGGGCGCGATCAGCCCGACCGTTAGCGACACCCGCGCACCAAAGATCAGCCGGGCGAGCTCGTCGCGGCCGAGCCCGTCGGTGCCGAGCCAATGTTCCCCGGAGAAGGCGGCGCGCCGTTCCAGCATGTCCATATCGGTCGGGTTCTGCAGCGGCAGCACCGGCGCCAGGATCGCTAGCGAAAGGATGATCGCAACCCAGGCGCTTGCGATCCAGAACAACAGGCCGAGCTTGGGCTTGCGGCCGACCGGCGCAGCTACCTCCTCGTCCTGGATCGACAGCTCAAGCGTGGCCATGGCGGATCCTGGGGTCGAGCACGGCATAGAGCATGTCGACGATGAAGTTGACGATGACGAAGCCGCAGGCGACCAGCAGCACCACGCCCTGGAGAATGACGAGGTCCCGGGTGTAGATCGCCCCGACCAGCAGCCGGCCGATGCCGGGCAGCGCGAAGATCGTTTCCACGATCAGCGTGCCGCCGAGCAGGCGACCGATATTGATGCCCGTCACCGTCACCAGGGTCAGCGAAGAAGGCTTTAGCGCATGCACCAACAGGATGCGCGATGGCTTGAGACCCTTTGCTTTCGCCAGCGCGATATAGTCCTCCTGCAACGTCGCGATCATGTCGGAGCGCAGCACCCGCATGATGCCCGGCCATTCCGCCAGCGCCAGCGTCAGCGCCGGCAGCACGAAGAAGCGCAAATTGGCCAGCGGCGCCTCGGTGAACGGCACATAGCCGGTCGCCGGCAGCCAGCGCAGCTCGACCGCGAACAGATAGATCAGCAGGATCGCAGTCAGGAACGACGGCATCGACAGCATCGCGAAAGCGCTGCCGGTCATGAAGCGGTCGAACGCACCGCCGGCGCGCGCGGCACAGGCGATCGCAACGGGAACACCGATCAGGAGCCCGATGAACTCGGCCATCAGCATCAGCTGCAGCGAGACCGGGATGCGCTCGGCCACCGCCTGCAGCACCGTCTGCCCGGTGCGAAACGAGCGGCCGAGATCGCCCTGCACCACGTGGCCGAGCCAGCTCAGGTAACGCCACCACAGCGGCTGGTCGAGTCCCATGTCGCGGCGCAGCGCCGCGACGTTCTCCGGCGTTGCCTGATCGCCCAGGATGACGAGCGCGAGATCGCCCGGCAGCAGCGAGGCGATCAGGAACGTCAGCAACGAGACGGCGAGCAGGACCGGCAGCATGGCAAGCAGCCGCCGCGCGACGAAGTTCAGCATCGCGCGGTCATTCCAGCCAGGTGGTCGAGACGTCGATCACGCCGTTGTAGATCTTCGGAAAGCCCTTCAGCTTGGCGCTGGACAGCGCGTAATAGGTATTCTGGAAGGTCCAGAACCAGATCGCCTCCTTGTTGATCAGACGGCTGATGGCGCAATAATCCTCGGTGCGCTGGCCGATGTCGGCGGTGACGCGCGCATGGTCCAGAAGCTTGTCGAGCTCGGGGTTCGCGTATCCGGCGAGCGCCAGCGGGCTGCCGCTGCGGAAATTCGCGTACATCTGCGGATCGGGATCGGCGAGATCGACGATGCGCCACGGCGTCAGCTGGAACTGCCGGGTGAAGGCGCGCGTCGGAATCGTGGCCTGGTCGACCTGCTCGATCTCCATGTTGGCGCCGACGCGCTTCCAGAATTGCTGCAGCACTTGGCCGACCATGCGGCCGCGCGGCGTCGCCGTCACCAGCATCTTGAACTCGACCGCCTTGCCGTACTCCTTGATCAGCGCCTTGGCCTTCTCAACGTCGAACGGCAGCGCCCCGTCGTCCTTGCACTTGACCCAGGAGCCGTCGCCGTAAGGATTGCTCGCGGGCCGGCTCAGGCCGTTGCTGATCGCTTGCGACATCTTGGGACGGTCGATCGCCATCACCAGGGCCTGCCGCACCCTCACGTCATCGAACGGCGCCACCTTGGTGTTGAAGGCGTAGACCTGCGCGCCCGAGCCCTTGTAGGTGTGCACGGTGAGCTTGGGGTCCTTCTGCGCCCTCATGATGTTGTCGGCGTCGTTCTCGTCATCCCAGATGATGTCGGCCTCGCCCGATTGCAGCGAGGCAAAGCGCGACTGCGCGTCGGGCAGCGGCTTCAGGACGATGCGGTCGAGATACGGGCGACCCTTGTCCCAGTAGTTCGGGTTCTTCTCCAGCACCATGCGGTCGCCGGCGGTCCATGATTTCAGGATGTACGGGCCGGTGCCGACGGGATTGCGGTTGTAATCGTCGCCCTTGGTCTTCCAGGCGGTCGGCGAATGGATGACGTTGTTCTGGCTCTGGATGGTGATCGTCGCCGGCAGGTTCACGGAAGGATCGGTGAGATTATAGACGATTGTGTATTCGTCCGGCGCCAGCACCTCCTTGACGTTGGTGATGTAGAAGGCGCAGCGGCACTTGTTGGCGGGGTCCTTCTGCCGGTCGAAATTCTCCTTGAAGGCCTGCGCATTGAACGGCGTGCCGTCGTGGAATTTGACGCCTTCGCGGAGCTTGAAGGTCCAGGTCTTGTAGTCCTCGGAATGGCTCCAGGACACCGCGAGCTTCGGCGCGGCCTCGCCCTTGTCATTCAGCGTCGTCAGCGTGTCGAAGATCGCGGCGGCAGCGGTGAAGGTCGAGGTGTCGTAGACGCCGACCTTGAGCGGATCGAAGCCTGCGATCTCCAGCTCCTGACCGACGGTGATGCTGCCGCCCGATTTCTGCGCCTGCGCTGGCGTAGCCAGTGCAAATGCCGCAACGAGGAAAATAGGCACGCGCCTGCGTGCCAAGGCCGCCGCGTTCGTCATGGTTCCTCCCGGGATCCCTCGTCCGATGTTTCGGATCGTGAATGACTCGGAGGCGAGCTTGGCGACAAATGCCCGCCTCGGCAAGAGGAACGAACGAGAGTTCGAACGCCGCATGTGGCGGCGATGAGACTCAGGATGTCGCGGCCGTTTTGCCTGGCGGAATTGCCGTACCGTCCGCAAGGCCGATCTCCTGGCGCAACGCGTCGGTGTGCTCCCCGAGCACGGACACGGTCTTGGCCGGCGCCGTGTCAGCCCCCGACATCCGAAACGGCAGGTTGAGCACCTGGAACGAGCCGCCCTCGTCCCGCACCTCGGAGAGTGCCTGGCGGTGCGCAAGCTGCGGATCGGCCAAGGCCTCGGACACGCTGCGATAGGCCGAGGCCGGCACGCCGGCAGCGCCAAGCACGCGCAAGCACGCATCGGTCGAAAGCTGCCGCGACCAGATTTCGACGCCGTCCATCAGCTCGGCCCAGTTCGCGCGGCGCGCGGCATAGGTGGCGAAGCGTGGATCGGAGACCCAGTCCGGGCGGCCGATCACCCCCATCAGGGCCTGGAACGTCTTCTCGCTGGCGATCGTGATCATGACGTAGCCGCTTGCCGTCTCGGTCGGTCCGAACATCGGGCGTGGCGGCGGCGGCACCGCGAATTGCGAGCTCTGCAGCTCGGTCAGCGTCAGCGACAGCATGGTTTCCAGCATGGAGACGTCGATGTGCTGGCCGGCGCCCGTCACGCTGCGTTGATAGAGCGCCGACGCGATCGCGCCAAAACCATATGTCCCGGTGACGACGTCGGCGTGGTAGATACCGCAATAATCGGGACGGTTGCGGCCCGGCTGGTAGGCGAGATGGGCCATGTCATAGCCCGAGGCCGCGTGGATCACCGGGGCGTAGGCCGGCAGCTCGGCCGAAGGGCCGGTCTGGCCATAGCCCGAGATCGAGCAGTAGATCAGCCTCGGGTTGACCTGACGCAGGCTGTCATAGTCGAGCCGAAGGCGGCGCATCACGCCGGGACGGAAGTTCTCGACCAGAATATCCGACGTCGCGGCCAGCCGGCGCACCGCCTCCTTGCCGTCCTCGGACTTGAGGTCGAGTACCACGCTCTTCTTGCCGACATTGAGCTGGCCGAACGCGGTGCTGCAGCCGTTGCGGAGGGGAGGCCGGGTCCGCATCGTCTCGCCGCCATCGGTCTCGATCTTGATGACCTCGGCACCCATGTCGGCGAGCATCCGCGTGCAATGGGGCCCGGCGATGGTGGTCGAAAAATCCAGCACCCGCAGGCCCGCGAAGGCCTTTGTCGTCGTCCCCTCATGCTTATCTGCTAGCTGCATGCCTGCCTGCGCCCTTGAACTCGTGGAACCATCGAAGATCTTTGTTGTTGATGCGGCGACCCTAGAGGGCGGCGGCTGAGTAGGAAAGTGTTTACCGAACAGACGTGCCGCGTGGGCGGGCTTTGGATTTCCAGCACAACTGGACCCGTTCTTGCATAGCAGCAAGCGGGGTCGAAAGAGGGCGGTTGTTCTTGAGGGTCTTGTTCGTCACCACGGAGATGGACGACTTCGTCCGCGTCGGCGGACTGGGCGCCGTTTCCGCCGCCCTCCCCCGCGCACTTCGCTCCTTCGCCGATATCCGGATCATGCTGCCCGGCTATCGCGACATCATCGAGCAACTCACGCATATTCAGGTCGTTGGCCGCTGTCCCGCATTCGCGGAGATGCCGGCCTGCTCGCTCGGCCGTGCCGCGACCAAGGACGGCCTGCCGGTCTATGTGCTGTTGTGCTCGCAGCTCTACGACCGACCGGGCAACCCCTATGGCGACGAGCTCGGGCGCGATTGGCCCGACAACGACATCCGCTTCGCGCGCTTGGCCTCGGCCGCGGCTGAGCTCGCCATGGGCAAGCTGGACAAGAATTGGGCAGCAGACCTGATCCATGCCAACGATTGGCAGGCCTCGCTGGTGCCGGCCTATCTCGCCTGGCAGGGCGCCAAGCTGCCGTCC
This sequence comes from Bradyrhizobium yuanmingense, assembly GCF_900094575.1. Lineage (GTDB taxonomy): Bacteria > Pseudomonadota > Alphaproteobacteria > Rhizobiales > Xanthobacteraceae > Bradyrhizobium > Bradyrhizobium yuanmingense. Next base: position 502,209 of record NZ_FMAE01000001.1, read on the forward strand.
ATCCTGACCATCCATAACCTCGCCTATCAGGGCCTCTTCCCGAAGGACTCGTTGCGGCGGATCGGCGCACCGGAGAGCTCCTTCCACATCGACGGCGTCGAGTTCTACGATCAGGTCTCCTTCCTCAAGGCGGGCCTCGTCTACGCCTCGCACCTCACCACGGTCAGCGGCACCTATGCGCGGGAGATCACCACGGCCGAATTCGGCTGTGGCCTCGAGGGCCTGCTCCGCCTGCGCTCGGACGCCGCCGAGCTCACCGGCATCCTCAACGGCATCGACGAGAGCTGGGACCCGCGCTCCTGCGCCCAGCTCGCCCAGCAATTCGGCGCCGGCGACTGGGTCGGCAAGAAGGCCAACGCGGACTACGTCCGCAAGCAGTTCGGGCTGGCGGTCTCGCGCGGGCCGATGTTCGGCATCGTCGCGCGGCTCGTGCACCAGAAGGGGATCGACCTCGTGCTGTCGGCGGCGGACGAGATCGTCGATGCCGGCGGGCAGATCGTGGTCACCGGCTCCGGCGAGCCGGCGCTTGAGCAGGCCTTGATCGACGCGCACCGCCGCCGCCCCGACTCCATCGGAGTTGCGATCGGCTTCAACGACGCCCAGGCGCGGCGGATCTTCGCCGGCAGCGACTTCACCTTGATGCCGTCGCGGTTCGAGCCGTGCGGGCTCAGCCAGATGTACGCCCAGCGCTTCGGCTCGCTGCCGATCGGTCACCAGACCGGCGGCCTCGCCGAGACCATCAGCGACGGCGAGACCGGCTTCCTGTTCTCGAGGCCGTCGCGCGAGTCCTTCCTCGGCGGCGTGCGGCGCGCCTTCTCGGCCTTCATGGCCCACGACCAGCTCGATACGATGCGCCGCAGCGCCATGGGGCGCTCGTTCTCCTGGAGCATCTCGGCCGGCAGCTACAGCGCGCTGTACCGCAAGCTGGCGTCGGTGTGAGGCACCGCTGTCATTCCGGGGCGCGCCGTTTGGCGCGAGCCCGGAATCCATCGTGCGGCCGGAACGCTCGGAGAAATGGATTCCGGGCTCGCGCTCCGCGCGCCCCGGAATGACAAGCTGCAACGAGCTTGCCTCGAGTCCCTATTTCCCGCGCACATCCATCTGCGGACGGCCGATCCAGGCGCGATTAAGACACCGCGTCATCCAGTCGGGCCGCGCTTCGCCCCGCAGCCGCGCCTGCGCTTCCTGGTAGGGACCGACATAGCGCAGCCGGCCAGGCAATTTCGGATAGACGCGCCGGATCCACCGCAGCGCGTGATCGGCGGATCGGATCGCACGCGCGTCGAGCTCGAAGCCGAAGCCTGCGCGCAAGCGCTCGGGCAGCATGCTCGCGGTGAGCGCGCAATACCAGCGCGGCGGCCGCAGCCACGGGCGCGCGCCGCTGAATATCTGCGCGGCGATCTCGCGGGCCGCAGGGCCAACGGTTAGCGTCTCCGACTGCGCCATTGCCTTGGTGTAGGCGACGAAGTCGGACCAGTCCGCCGGCAAATCATCCCCCTTTAATCCGAAGAGGGCGCCGTACAGCCTGGCCTCGCTCCAATAGCGATCGCGCTCCTCCGCCGAGAGTGGCGGCAGCACCAGATCATGTGCCATGAGCGCGGTCTCGACCAGCGTGGCGTGGACCCAGCGCAGCGCGGGGATGTCGTTGGCGCAGTAGCGCGAGCCGGCCGCGAACGGCCCCACGGTCTCGGGCATCTCGCCGACGATCATGCTGTGACGCCGATGCAGCTGCCGGGACGACAGCAGCGCCCGGTCCAGCGAGCCGAACACCATCGTAAAGACGATGTCGAAGGTGCGATGGAAGCGGCCGATCGGATCAGCGAGGGTACGCGAATGCTCGGCGATCGCCGCCGCCACCCAGGGATGGGCCAGTTGCAGCAGCAGCGCACGGCCGGCGCCGAGAAAGAGCACGGCCTCCCGGTCGATCTGCCAGGTCAGTGAGGCCGGACCGAATACGCCCGCGACCGGTCCCGCCGCGTTGGCACGCAGCGTATCGAGCGACTCCTCCAGATCTTTCTCAGCGACCAATTGCAAGCCTCGCGACGAAGATACGGCGACCATACTCCGGACCGCGCGCCTGCAAAATCGTCGTCGTGCGAGGCTATGACGGACAGAGCCCTCACTCCGCCGCCATCGGCATCTCGTCCATATGCTCGTGCAGCACGACGCCGGCGAGCGGATCGAATTCGCCGATCCAGGGCTTGCGCGCCAGCACCGATTTCGTGTGCGCATAGCCGGCGTGCCAGCGCCGCGTGATCCCGGACGGACTGAAGTCGATATCCTTGGTATGGGTCTCGTGCTCGAGCTGCGGCGCCAGCAGACGCACCACATGCATGCGGGTCGGGCAGCCGTAGCTCGTCAGTTCCCTCACCGCGGGATCGTTGCGCTCGCTCTCGGGCAGCCGCGCCGCGAGCTGGTTAATGACGTGGCGCAGACGATGGGCCTGCTGCTGTCGCACGATCTGGCTGGCGATGCGGCTGGAATATTGCACGTCCTTGTGCCGGTTCAGCACCTCCGCCATCGTGGTCGGCTCCGGCCCGACCGGATTCCACAGATGCACGGAGAAGATCAGCGAGTTCCTGCGTGGATTGTCGTCGAACACGGCTTCGGTCGGCGTGTTCGACAGGATGCCGCCGTCCCAATAGAGCTCGCCGTCGATGCGCACGGCGGGGAAAGCCGGCGGCAGCGCGCCCGAAGCCATCACATGCTTCACCGTCAGCTCGCCGTCGCGGCTGTCGAAATAGCGCATTTCGCTGGTGCCGACATGAGCCGCACCGACCGTCAGACGCGGCGCGCAGCGGTTGGCGAGATCAAAATCGACGAGCTCGCTCAGCGTCTTCTCCAGCGGCGCGGTCGAATAATAGCCGGCGTAATCGGCGCCCAGCGGATAGGAATCGCCGGCATGGGCCAGCGGATTGGGCCGGAAGAAACCGGCAATGCCGTGGGTCACGGTCGACCAATAGGCCAGCTTCTCGTTGAAGCCGGGAAACGCGGCTCGCCAGTCCCAGACCGGCTTCTGCTCCATCCGCTTCCAGAACTCCCGCAAGCGCGCGAGCCGGTGCTCGGGCGCGTTGCCGGCGATGAGGCTTGCATTGATGGCGCCGATCGAGGTGCCGATGATCCAGTCCGGCTCGATGCCGGCTTCGTGCAAGGCCTGGTAGACCCCGGCCTGGTACGAGCCGAGCGCGCCGCCGCCCTGAAGCACGAGCACGACCTGACCCGGCAGGTCGTGCTGCTTATGCTGAGAATTGTCCTGCGTGCCCATGTCTCGCTCCTGGTGAGCTTGCACTGTTCGAGTATTCGACTTGCTGCGCCGGCCCATGTCAATGCGCGGTCCAACCGCCGTCGACCGGCAGCGCAACGCCGGTGATCGAGGCCGCCGCGTCCGTCGACAGGAACACCGCGAGTGCGCCGAGCTCCTCGACCGCAACAAAGCGCTTGTTCGGCTGTTGCGCCAGCAGCACGTCGCGGATCACCTGATCGCGGGAGATGCCATGGGCCTTGGCCTGGCCGTCGATCTGCGCCTCGACCAGCGGCGTATGGACATAACCAGGGCAGATTGCGTTGCAGGTGATGCCCTGCTCCGCCGTCTCCAGCGCCGTCACCTTGGTGAGGCCGACGATGCCATGCTTGGCGGTGACATAGGCTGCCTTGAACGGCGAACCGACCAGGCCGTGCGTGGAGGCAATGTTGATGATCCGACCGAAACCGTGCTGCCGCATTGCCGGCAAGGCCAACCGCGTGGTGTGGAAGGCCGAGGACAGGTTGATTGCGAGGATCTGGTCCCACTTCTCGACCGGAAACTGGTCGAGCGGCGCGACATGCTGGATGCCGGCGTTGTTGACCAGGATGTCCAGCCGGCCGGATTGGGCCACCGTCGCCGCGATCATCTCGGCGATCGATTTCGGCCTCGTCATGTCCGCCGGCGAATAGCTGGCCTTGACGCCGAACTCGGCGGCGATCTGCTCGCGCGTCCGGCCGATCTCGCTGGCGACACCAAGGCCATTGAGCACGATGTCGGCGCCCGAGGCGGCGAGGGCCCGCGCGATACCGAGACCGATGCCGCTGGTCGACCCGGTGACAAGCGCCACCTTGCCGGCAAGCACGCGTGATGAAGCGGACGTCTGCGTCTTGATGGGAATATTCATGATCCAGACCTCTTCTCGGCGCGACACCGCGCCAGCCTGGAGCGAAATGTGCGGGATCTCCGGGATCTGCGGAAATGCCGGTTGGCTTCCGAGTCGATACGTCCGCGCTATCGCAGGCGGGATGTCATTTTTCGCCCTGATCGGCTAGATTTCCGGTCGATTTTTGCTGGGAGCCGATCCATGGAAATGCACCAGGTCCGCTATTTCCTCGCGGTGGCGCAGCTCTTGAACTTCACGCGCGCGGCCGAGGAATGCAACGTCACGCAGCCCTCGCTGACGCGAGCGATCAAGCAGCTCGAGGCCGAGCTGGGCGGCGACCTGTTCCGCCGCGAACGCCCCGCCGCGCAATTGACTGAGCTCGGCCAGCGCATGCATCCACTCCTGAAGCAGTGCTATGACGCGGCCATCGGCGCGCGCTCGCTCGCCTCCTCGTTCAGGAGCGGAGAGATCGGTGCGCTCCGCATTGCGCTGACGCATTCGATCGACCTCGCTTTGCTGATTCCGCATCTCAACGAGATCAAGCGGCAGTTCAACCGGCTCGAATTCCGCTTTCTCCGCGGCTCGGGCCGGGAGGTCGGCGACTTCCTGAAGAAGGGCGAAGCCGAGCTCGGCATTGCTGCCGAGATCGACGAGGCCTGGGACCGGCTGGATGTCTGGCCGCTGTTCACCGAGAGCTTCGAGCTCGTCGTCGGCGACGGGCATCGGCTGGCCGGCCGCAGCTCGGTCGAACTGGACGATCTGCGATCAGAGCAGCTGCTGAGCCGAACCTTTTGCGAGCACGCGCGCCGCATCTCCGCGAGCCTGCGCGAGCACGGCATCGACATCGAACAGGGCCATGAGGTCTCGAACGAGCGCGACTTGATCGAGCTGGTCGAGGCCGAGATGGGCATCGCCATGGTGCCGCACACCTCGCCAGTGCCGGAGCGGCTGACCCGCGCCGCAGTCACGGGGCTGGACGCCCGCCGCACCGTCAATCTCTATGGGGTCGCCGGCCGGCAACGCACCGCCGTGGGCAACGCCGTGATGCGCATGCTGCGCGGCGCCGACTGGCGCGAGATCGCGGGGTAGTCTTTACAGTGTCGACCGCCCTTCCCCTCTCCCCCTGAGGGAGAGGGTGGCTCGCCGCATAGCGGCGAGACGGGTGAGGGGTATCTCTCCGCGACTCCAATCCTCATTTGTGATTGCGGAGGTACCCCCCTCATCCGGCGCTTCGCGCCACCTTCTCCCACAAGGGGGGAAGGAAGAAAGCGTAGCTCAATTCTCCTGGCTCGCGCGCTCCAGCGCTTCGATCAGATCGTCAATCTCCATGCGCTTGCGGAAATCCGGATCGACAAAGCGGGCTTTCACGATGCCGTCGCGTCCGACCAGGAACACGGCCGGGATCGGCAGCATCCAGCCGTCATTGCCGTGGAATTTCGCCATGTCCTGATAGGACAACAATTGCTGGATCTCGGCACCTAACCAGATCGCGAGGTCGAGCGACAGCGCATAGCCGTTGTCGAGATCCGTCAGGATCGGAAACGGCGCGCCGGATTCGGCCTTGAGCTGCCCGGTATATTCCTGCGTCTCCGGCACGATCGCGACGACCTGCGCCCCCATCGCCTTGATGCGGTCCAGCGCCTGGACCACGGCGCGGACATTGAGCCGGCAATAGGGACACCAATGGCCGCGGAAGAACATCACCGCGACGGGGCCTCCCTCCAGCAGCGAGGGCAGCGACACGAGACGGCCACCCTCGTCGGGCAGCATGAACGGCGGCATCGGGTCGCCCGGCCGCGGCGCGGTCTCGCCGCCGCCGTTGTCGCTCAATCGCGCGACCAGGCGATCGACCGCCTCGCCATAGGCCGGAAAGACCTCGCGGCTGGCATCGGCATAGGCGCGGAGCTGTTCGTTCAGCGTGGTGTCCATGTCGCGGCAGCGCTGGAACGCGAGCCTGAGCTGTTCGGCATCGGCTGGCGAGAGAGACGTCATCTTCCTGCTCCGGCTTCCTTGCGGGCGAATATTAGTTTCCCGGTTCGCCCGCCCGCAAGGGGCGACCGCAATCGGGCGTGCTGGCATCGGACGCCGGATGCTGCGAAAGCGGAAATGCCGATGCCCAATCGGTTCGATAGCTGCCGCCTATCGGCATAGCGCGGGGCTATCGCATCGAAAGCAAGCCGGCATTTCAACATGGAAAAGGTCTCGACGAAGCTCCTGCCATAGCCCGCGGCCATCAGGGCTCGCGGCCAACAGAGGAGACTTTCCATGTCTAGCCATCTCACAATGTCGCGCGTGGTTTGGACAGGCGTTGCCGTTCTCGGCGCGCTGACATTTGCGACGCCGGTTTTCGCCGGCGAATGTCCGGCCGGCAAGACCAAGCCGAATGCGCAGCCGATGGTCGACTACAAGCCTGTCGGCGTTACCGACGTGACGCTCGGCGCGATCGATCTCGGCAAGCAGCCCGCCCGTATTGAGGGCCGCGAGCTGCGCTTCCGCAAGCTGACCATCGAGCCCGGCGGCATCGTGCCCTGGCACAGCCATGACGACCGTCCGGCCCTGATCTTCGTGCAGCAGGGCGAGATCGTCGAATACGCCTCCAACTGCGTCGACCCGATCGTGCACAAGGCCGGCGACATCCGCCCCGAAGTCCACGGCACCTCGCACTGGTGGAAGAACATCGGCAAGGAGACCGTCATTCTCTATGTCGGCGACGTCCGCAAGGATCCCAACGACCGCCATATGTAATTCCGTGCGGCCATCCTTCGAGACGCCCGCTTCAGGCGGGCTCCTCAGGATGAGGACGGAGTGTGCGGCAGCAGCCTCGGCGGCCACGATGTCGCTTAGCCTCATCCTGAGGAGACCGCCACCGGGTCCGCGCAGAGCGCGGCCCGATGACAGGCTCCGCGGTCGTCTCGAAGGACGAGGCGCGCGCTCGGGGCATGAGGGAGCGCAACGACATGACCGATCTTTCCGCATCGATCAAACCGATCGCGACGACGATGAATGCGCATTCCCCTGGCTTCGCGTTTCGCTCGCTCGTGATCGGCCTCACCGCATTCCTGACGGTCGTCGATCTCTTCGCGACGCAGGCGATCCTGCCCTCGCTGACACGGCACTACGGCGTCACACCCGCGGCAATGGGCTTTGCCGTCAATGCCAGCACCTTCGGCATGGCCGCAGCCAGCCTCGTCGTCGGCTTCTTCAGCCCGCGCATCGACCGGCGAACGGGCATCCTGCTCAGCCTGGCCCTGCTTGCGGTCCCCACCAGCCTGCTTGCTGTCGCGCCCAATCTTGCCGTCTTCACCGCGTTGCGGGTCGCGCAGGGCCTGAGCATGGCGTCCGCCTTCGCGCTCACCCTCGCCTATCTCGGCGAGCAATGCAGCGCCATGGACGCCGGCGGCGCCTTTGCCGCCTACATCACCGGCAATGTCGCCAGCAACCTCGTCGGCCGGCTGATCTCGGCCGCATTGGCCGATGGCCTCGGCCTCGCCTGGAACTTCTACTTCTTCGCGGCGCTCAATCTTACCGGCGCAGCGCTGGTCTATTTCACCGTCAACCGCGTGCGGCCGATGCATGCGATGATGCCGGCGGCTGCGCCGCTCGCCGCCACCATCGCGCATTGGCGCAATCCGCAGCTGCGCGCCTCTTTCGGCATCGGCTTCTGCATCCTGTTCGCCTTCATCGGTACCTTCACCTACGTCAATTTCGTGCTGGTGCGGCCGCCGCTGTCGCTCGGCATGATGGATCTCGGCCTCGTCTATTTCGTCTTCCTGCCGTCGATCGTCACGACGCTTCTGGCCGGCAGGGTGGCGGCGCGGCTGGGAACGCGGCCCACGATCTGGGGCGCGCTCGCTGTTGCCGGGCTCGGCCTGCCCTTGATGCTGTCGCCGCGTCTGGGCGAAGTGCTCGCCGGCATGGTCCTGGTCGGGGTCGGCACATTCTTCGCACAGGCCGCCGCGACGGGTTTCGTCGGACAGGCCGCAGCCGACAATCGCGGCATCGCCAGCGGGACCTATCTTACGTGTTACTTCTGCGGCGGACTGGTCGGCACCGCCGTGCTTGGGCGCCTGTTCGACGCTTTCGGATGGCAGGCGTGCGTATTCGGCGTGGGCGCGGCGCTCGCTGCCGCAGCCCTGCTTACATTCGCCCTGAAACGCTAGCGCTTGGCCGGCGCTTCCTGCGGCGGCTCGTCGTCGGCGATCGCGCGCCAGGCGGCGCCGTCGAGATCGTCGTACTGGCCGCTCCTGAGCGACCACAGGAAAGCGACGAGACCGGCACCTCCGAGCATCAATGCTAGCGGGACCAGGATGACCAGTATCTCCATTACACGATCTCCCGCGAGGCGCTGCGGGCGCGCAGCGAGTTCAGCATCACCAGGATCGACGATCCGCTCATGGCGGCAGCGGCGATCAGGGGCGTCACGACGCCGCTGATCGCAACCGGCACCGCGAGCACATTGTAGCCGATCGCAAGCCAGAGGTTCTGCCGCATCAAATGCAGCGCCTTGCGCGAGGCGTCGATGGCGGCAACCACCGGCGCCAGCGGCCGGCCGAGGAAGACGAGATCGGCGGTGGCCTGGCTGAGATGCGCGGCCGAGATCGGCGACATCGAGACATGGGCCGCCGCGAGCGATGGCGCATCGTTCATGCCGTCGCCGACCATCAGCACTTTCGCACCGCGCCGTTTCAGCTCCTCGATCCGCGCGATCTTGTCGGCCGGGGTGACGCCGGCGCGCCACTCGGGGATGTCGAGCGATTGGGCCGCGGCCTTCACGGCCGGCTCGCGATCGCCGGACAGGATCTCGATGCCGATGTTGCGCGCCTTCAGAGCCGCGATCACCGCCTTGGCATCGGGTCGCAGGCCCTGGCGAACCGAGAGGATGAATTTTTCGCTGCCCTTGCTGAACGCGACGATGGAAGCTTCGGGATCGACCAAGGCGCTGGCGACCAGCGCCTCGGCACCGCAGAAGGAGGGACGGCCGAGGCGAAGCTCGAGGCCGTCGACGGTCGCACGGACACCCTGCCCGGCCTCCTCCACCGCACTGAGGATCGGAGACTTCGCACCGGCAGCTTGCGCGACGGCGGCAGCCACCGGGTGATGGCTCGACAGTGCGAGCCGGCCGGCGAGTTCGAAGACATCGGCGGGAATGTCGGCGGCATTCATCACTTCGAGCTCGGGCAGCGTCAGCGTGCCGGTCTTGTCAAAGATCACATGGTCGGCTTCAGCCAGCCGCTCGATCGCATCGCCCGCATTGAGCAGCACACCGGCCTTGAACATCGCGCCCGAGGCCACCGTCTGCACCGTCGGGATCGCAAGCCCTAGGGCGCAGGGACAGGTGATGATCAGCACGGCGACGCCGGTCACGATCGCATCGTGCCAGCTCGCACCGGCGAGGACCCATCCGAGAATGGTCAGGAGCGCGGTCGCATGCACCACCGGCGCATAGAGCCGCGAGGCCCGATCGGCGAGGCGCATGTAGCGCGAGCGCGCCTGGAGCGCGTTGTCGAGCAGCCGCGTGATCTCGGCGAGTAGCGTCGCCTCGGAGGCCGCCGAGACCCGCACCCGCAAGCTGCCGGAGATGTTCATCGATCCCGCATAAACCGGCGTGCCCTGCTCGGCCGTGACATAGAGCGTCTCGCCGGTGATCAGGCTCTGGTCGATCTCGGAACGCCCTTCGATCACGGTGCCGTCGACCGCGCAGCGCTCGCCGGGCCGGAGCAGCACGATGTCGCCCGGGTTGATCGCCGCAACCGGCACCTGCGAGATCTCGTCGGGCCCGATGAACTTCGCCGCCGTCTCCGCCTTCAGCGCGGCGAGATTGCCGGCGACCGCGCGGGTCCGCCGCCGCATGTTCTGGTCGAGGAAGCGGCCGACCAGGAGGAAGGTCAGCAGCATGATCGCGGCGTCGAAATAGGCATGCTCGGCGTGGTGGATGGTCTCGACCACGGACATGCCGAGCGCCAGGATCACGCCGATCGAAATCGGCACATCCATGTTGGTGGTCTTGGCCGACAGAGCGCGCCAGGCCGAGCGAAAGAACGGCTGGCCGGCATAGGCCGCCGCCGGCAGCGCGATCAGCGCCGACAGCCAGTGGAAGAAATCGCGCTGCTCCGGCAGCATGTCCGAGACGTTGCCGGACCACACTGGGATCGACAGCATCATCACGTTCATGGTGGCGAACGCGGCGACCCCGAGGCAGCGCAGCAGGAAGCGGGATTCGGCGACCTCGGCCACTTCCGCACTCTCGGTCTCGAACGGATAGGCCTTGTAGCCGAGCTCTTCGAGCCGGTCGATGAAACGGCCGGGGTCGAGCGTGCCCGCCTTCCATTCCAGCGCGACGCGGCGGTCGGTGAGGTTGACGCGCGCCAGGGTGACGTCGGGGATGGCCGAGAGCCCGCGCTCGATCTTGGCCATGCAGCCGGCGCAGTGGACGCCCTCGACGGCGAGATCGATGTGACGGAGGCCCTCGCCCGCATCGCGGACGTAGTGAGAGAAATCGCGCGTGACCTGCATGACGGAATCCTTCAGTTCAGGATCACGCGGTTGCGCGACATGAACACGCGCGTCCCCCGCGCCTCACCCTCGATCACCAGGTCCCATTGGCCCGGCGCGACGGACACCGCATTGCCGCGATAGAGGCCGATGCCGGATTCGCTGAGCTCGACGGCGAGGTCGGCGCGCTTGTCGGTCGGCCGCTCCAGCCGGCCGCCGAACTTCAGCCCGGAGATCGGCTGGCCGCCGGCGTCGCGGGCCTCGACCTGGACCGAGGCGCCGCCATCGTTGCGGCGCTCGACATGGGCGTTGACCTTCCACTTCCGCGCGGCCTGGTCCTGCGCCGCCGAGATCTCGCGATCGTAGACGAGGCCCGCGGCATAGGGGCTGTCGACGTCGGTGCCGGGCAGCGTTGCGATGGCGAGCTTCATCATGGTGGCATTGACGCCGATCACGAGGCCGAAGAAAGCGACCAGCATCAGGAAAACCTTGGTTCCGGTCAGCGGCTTGGATGACATGGTGGTCTCCTGATCTTACGGCGCGACAAAATTGTCGGTGGCGCTCGCGGCGACGCCGAGCCCGATGTCCATGACGTGGAAGCGGACCGGAATCGATTTCTCCGGATTGTTTTCGGCCGGCGCGGTGACCAGCAGCCGCAGCTCGCTGGTCGCATCGCGCGGGATCACGATGATCGGACGGTCCGGCGTGACCGAATCGATGCCGACGACGTGCATCGTGGGGTTCACGGGCCCCTCGACGTCGATCGCGATGACGCGGTCGTAGCCGCTCTTGTTCAGCAGCCGCACCGTATAGGCGTTGCGGATCGAGCCGTCGCTCAGCTTGACCGCGACCGGGTTGCGGTCGTGCAGCACGTTGACGTCGAGCAGGCTGCGGGTCGCCAGCGTATAGATCATGAAGCCGCCGACGGCCGCGATAATGGCACTATAGACGACGGTGCGAGGCCGAACGATCCGGTAGATCGGCGCCTTGCCTGCCTGGCGGCGATGGATGTTGATGTCGTTGTCGTAGCCGATCAGCCGCTTCGGCCGGCCGATCTTTGTCATCACGTTGTCGCATGCGTCGATGCAGAGGCCGCACTGGATGCATTCCATCTGCGGCCCGTTGCGGATGTCGATGCCGGTCGGGCAGACCGCGACGCATTGGTAGCAGTCGACGCAATCGCCGACCTGCTGGCCGAGGGCGCGCAGCTCGGCGGCCTTTTTCACCGAGGTGCGCTTCTCGCCGCGGTCATAGCGATAGGTGACGTTGAGCGCCCATTCGTCGGTGAGTGCGGCCTGAATGCGCGGCCACGGACACATATAGGTGCAGACCTGCTCGCGCATGAAGCCGGCGAGCAGATAGGTCGTCGCGGTGAGGATGCCGATCCAGATATAGGCGAGCATCGGCCCCTGGAAGGTGACGAGCTCCTTCACCAGGGTCGGCGCGTCGTTGAAATAGAGCACCCAGGCGCCGCCGGTCCACCAGGCGATCATGAGCCAGATCGAATGCTTGAGCACGATCTCGGAGATGCGCTCCAGCTTCATCGGATCGGACGATTTGTCCTTCTTCATCCGCTCGCGCCGGTCGCCCTCGATCAGGCGTTCGACCGCGTAGAACAGGTCGGTCCACACCGTCTGCGGACAGAGATAGCCGCACCAGATCCGCCCGCCGATGGAGTTCATCAGGAACAGCGCCACCGCGGCGACGATCAACAGGCCCGTGAAGTAATAGACCTCCTGCGGCCACAGCTCGATGAAGAAGAAATAGAAGCGGCTGTTGGGAAGATCGATCAGCACCGCCTGGCTCGGCGCACCGAGACCGCGATTCCAGCGCACGAAGGGCAGGAAGTAGTAGACGCCGAGGCAGAATGCCATCAGGCCCCATTTGATCCGGCGGAAAGTACCGGAGACGCTCTGGGGATAGACCTTTTTGCGGGCCGCATAGAGCGGCCCGACGTCGTCCGCGGGCTTCAGTTCGTTCGGATTGACGGTCTTGTTCATCGCCTCGAGCTTCTTCAAAGGTGCGATTGAACCTAGACCCGGCACCGCCGCGCAGGTTGATCCAACGCAAACGGGGGCGCTTTTCTTCACCCCCGCCGGAAGTCGTCGGTCGCGGATCGGCCTATTTGCCGCCGCCGAGCGAGTGGACGTAGACCGCCATCGCCTTGATGGTGGCGGGATCGAGCCGGCCTTCCCAGGCCGGCATCACGCCGGCGCGGCCCTGGCCGATGGTCTCGATCAGGCTCGCCTCGTCGGAGCCGTAGAGCCAGATCTTGTCGGTCAGATCAGGTGCGCCCATCTCCTGGTTGCCCTTGCCGGCGTCGCCGTGGCAGGCGGCGCAATTCTCCGCGAAGATCTTCTGGCCCTTGGCGGCGTCATAGCCGTTGCGGGTCGACAGGCCCGACAGCGACCGCACGTAATTGGCGGCGGTGACGATCTCGTCGCCCTTCAGCACGCCATCCTTGCCGAAGGCGAGCATCTGCCCCTCATGGGTCTTGGCATGGCCCGACCGCACGCCGAACTGGATGGTCTGCATGATCTGGTCGAGCGAGCCGCCCCACAGCCATTCGTCGTCGTTCAGGTTGGGATAGCCCTTGGACCCCGTCGCACCCGTGCCGTGGCACGGCGCGCAATTGTCGCCGAACACCGTCTTGCCCTTGGCGCGCGCAAGCGCGAGCAGAGCCGGATCCTTCTGGATGTCGGCGAGCGAGGCCGTGCCCAGCGCCGCCATCTTGTCACCCCGGATCTTTTCGAGGTTGGCGAGCTCGACCGCGACGTCGGCGCGCGAGGAATAGCCGAACAGGCCGGTGGTGTTGCTTTGGATCAGCGGCCAGGCCGGATAGACGATCCAGTAGCCGATCGACCAGACGATGGTGAGATAGAAGGTGATCACCCACCACCGCGGCAGCGGCGTGTTGAGCTCCTTGATGCCGTCCCACTCGTGTCCGGTCGTGGACTTGCCGGAGACGGAATCGATGTCGCTAGAATGATCGGTCATGGTTTCTCACTCCTCCCGCAAGGGCAGGTGCGCTGCCTTGTCGAACGCAGCCTTGTTACGGGGCCAAAATGCGTAGGCGATGATCGCGAGAAAGATCGCGACGAACACCGGTGTCCAGATCGTCGTCACGAGATCGGACGCAAGATTATGGACGGTCAGGATGGCTTTCATCGTTCATGCCTTCTCAGCGAAGATTGGCTTTCTCGTTGTAGATCTTGAAGTCGACCAGCGTACCGAGCATCTGCAGGTACGCGACCAGCGCGTCCATCTCGGTCGGCGTGCCGGTCTTTCCGTCGAAATTGCGTACGACGGCCTTGGCGTAGCGCTTGGTGAAGGCGTCGGTGCCGGCATTGTCCGGATCGGCCTGGGCCTTCAGGTCGGCGGCGGCATTGGCGAGTTGCTCGTCGCTATAGGGGACGCCGACGGTCCTGAGGGTGCGCATGTCGCCGGCGATCGCATCCGGGTCGATCTCGGCCTTGCTGAGAAACGGATAGCCGGGCATCACGGACTGCGGCACGATCGCGCGCGGGTTGGCCAGATGGGTGACGTGCCACTCGTCGGAATATTTGGCGCCGACACGGGCGAGATCCGGGCCTGTGCGCTTGGAGCCCCACTGGAACGGGTGATCGTACATGCTCTCGGCGGCGAGCGAGAAATGGCCGTAGCGCTCGACCTCGTCGCGCAAGGGCCGGACCATCTGCGAATGGCAGAGATAGCAGCCCTCGCGGACATAGACATTGCGCCCCGCCAGCTCCAGCGGCGTGTAGGGCCTGACCCCATCGACCTTCTCGATCGTGCTCTTGAGGTAGAACAGCGGAGTGATCTCAACGAGACCACCGACCGCGACCACCAGCAGGATGCCGACAATCAGGATGATCGAGTTCTTTTCGAAGATTTGGTGACGTGTCCAGAACGACATTGCTTGAGCTCCTCATTCCGCCGGCTGAAGAGCGACGGGCATCTGGACTTCCTGTTCGCCGACGCGAACCGTCATCCAGAGATTGTAGGCCATGATCAGCGAGCCGATCAGGAACAGGCCGCCGCCTGCGGCGCGGATGATGTAGAAGGGATGCATCGCCTCGACGGTCTCGATGAAGGAATATTCGAGGAAGCCGAGCGAGGTGTAGGCGCGCCACATCAGGCCTTGCAGGATGCCGGAGACCCACATCGCCGAGATGTAGAGGACGATGCCAAGGGTGGCGACCCAGAAGTGCCAGTTGACGAGCTTGAGGCTGTAGAGGCCCTTGCGATTCCAGGCCCACGGCACCAGGCAGTACAGCGCGCCGAAGGAGACGAAGCCGACCCAGCCGAGCGCGCCGGAATGCACGTGGCCGATGGTCCAGTCGGTGTAGTGGCTGAGCGAATTGACCACCTTGATCGACATCATCGGGCCTTCGAAGGTTGACATGCCGTAGAAGGCGACGGAGACCACGAGCATGCGCAGCACGGGATCGGTGCGCAGCTTGTCCCAGGCGCCCGACAGCGTCATCAGGCCGTTGATCATGCCGCCCCAGGAGGGCATCCACAGCATGATCGAGAAGGTCATGCCGAGCGTCTGCGTCCAGTCCGGCAGCGCCGTGTAGTGCAGATGGTGGGGACCTGCCCAGATGTAGAGGAAGATCAGCGCCCAGAAGTGGATGATCGAGAGCCGGTAGGAATAGATCGGCCGCTCGGCACGCTTCGGGATGAAGTAGTACATGATGGCGAGGAAGCCGGCGGTCAGGAAGAAGCCGACCGCGTTGTGGCCGTACCACCACTGGAACATGGCGTCCTGGATGCCGCCCCAGGCGACGTAGGACTTCGAACCGAACACCGAAACGGGCAGCGCCGGGTTGTTGCCGAGATGCAGCACCGCGATCGTCACGATGAAGGCGAGATAGAACCAGTTCGCAACGAAGATGTGCGGCTCCTTGCGCTTGAAGATGGTGGCAAGGAAGACGAGCAGATAGACGACCCAGACGATCGTCAGCCACAGATCGGCGTACCATTCCGGCTCGGCATATTCCTTCGACTGGGTGACGCCGAGCAGATAGCCGGTGCCGGCGATCAGGATGAAGAAGTTGTAGCCGAGCACGACGAACCACGGCGCGAGGTCACCGGCAAGGCGCGCGCGGCAGGACTTCTGCACGACATAGAACGAGGTTGCGATCAAGACGTTGCCGCCGAAGGCGAAGATCACGGCGGAGGTGTGCAGCGGACGCAGGCGGCCGAAGCTGATCCAGGGCAGATCGAAGTTCAGCGCGGGCCAGGCCAGCTGCGAGGCGATGATGAGGCCGACGAGGAATCCGGCAATGCCCCAGAACATCGCCATGAAGGCCGAGAACTTGATCGGCCCCATGCTGTAGTTCGGGCGGCCGTTGATCTCCTGGGCCGGCAGCGCCGCCGGCCGCTCGAAGTAGCGGTTGACGATGAAGAACACCGCAGCGAGGCTCGCCGCCGCGCTGAGCGCAGCGTGGAACGCGAAGGGCGCATCGAGCGCCTTGGCCGAGGCGATCACGCAGAGGAAAGCGGTGACTGCGAATACGACAGCCAAGCCGCTTTCACCGAAGGTCATGGATTTTGAGATGGAGGGCTGGCTCATGCGGATTCTCTCTGAAAGAACACGCTGCCAGAAACCACATCCACCCTCGCGGCGAATTGATTGAAATCAAGATAGATGGATTTCTGTTAATGTGAGCCGATGCAGTGCCAGTTGAAATGCCCTCTCCCCTTGTGGGAGAGGGCAGCGAGAAAGGTGCGGCAAACTCACTTGGGTGAGGGGTTGGTTCCGCACGAAAAGTTTTTTCGTTGAAGCGGACCCCTCATTCGGCGCTTCGCGCCACCTTCTCCCGCAAGGGGAAGAAAGATAGATAACCTCCGTGAAATCACGGAGGTTGGAACAGAAGGATCCAGACGTCACTCCCGCGCCGTCGCCTTGAGCGCCGCAATGACGTCCTCGCGCGCGATGATGCCGGCGAGCTTCTGCGCGCCGTCGAGCACGATGATGCTCCTGATGCGGTGCTCGACCATGATCTGGAGCACGCGCGTCAGCCGCGTGTCGGGGCTGACATAGATGAACTCGGGCGTCATGACGTCGCCGATCTTGCGGCTCATCAGGTCGTCGTAGCGCGGCAACATCTGGCTCGGCGTAAAGGCGAAGCACTTCAGGATGTCGAACTTGGTCACGATGCCGACCACCTGCCCGTCGTCTTCGACCGGATAGGAATTGAAATCGTCGGTCTCGAACATCTCGCTGAGCTGGAACAAATCGAGGCCGCGCTGCACCGTCTTGACGTTGCGCGTCATGTAGCCGTCGACGGTCTGTTCAAGAAATTGGTACACGGCGCGTCCTCCTCGATTCCTCCAACTGGCCAGCCGATGGTCAGTGCGACAGCAGCACGCTGCGGACGGTTTGCGTCACCAGATATTGGGTGACGCCTCCGAGGATCAGTTCGCGAAATCTCGAATGACCATAGGCGCCCGCGACGATCAGGCCCGCGCCGGTGTCGCCGGCGACTTTCTCCAACCGCGCAGCAGGGGTTTCGTTTCCTGCGGCCTCGAGAACCCGCGCAGTCGCGGTGATGCCGTGGCGGCCGAGCCAGGCGGCAACGTCGCTGACACCGGCCATCACGGCCGAACGTTCGTCGCCCCGCTCCGGGATTTCCACGATGGTGACGTCCTTCGCCTTGTGCAGCATCGGCAGCGCGCCCGCCACCGCCCGCCGCGCTTCCGGCGTGTCCTTCCACGCCACCAGCACGCTGCGCAGGTCGAGCCAGTTGGCCCGGTCGGGAACGACGAGCAGCGGGCGGCCGGTCTGCATCACCAGGTCCTTGGGACTCGCCAGCGAGAAAGCATCGGAGAAGGCCGGGCTCTGCCCGCCGCTGACGACGATGTCGGCGCAACGCGCCTGCGCCGTGACGAAGCGGGCCGGATAATCCATCGCGCTGCGCCACTCCGCATGCCCACCGCGATTCTTCACGGCGGCGCGGAATTGCGCTTCGAGCCCGGCCAGCCGCCGCTTGATCGAAGCTTCGCCCTCGTCGATCAGCGCTTGCGCCTCTGCGCCGTCGGTGAAATAGAGCGGCGGGACGAACTGCGCCGCAGCGACCCCGACGATGGCCGCCTCGAATCGTTCGGCGAGCTCGCCTGCGACCTGAAGACGCGCTTCGTTGGGCTGATCGAGCGCCAGGCTGACCATGACGGTGGCGTATGTCATCGGGGATCTCCAGCATTACAGAATTTTTTGAATCCTAGACCTGCTGCCGCGCAACAGGCTGAGCTAGATCAAATCGAGGTCTCTGGCTGCCCACTCTCCCGGAATGGGGAGTCCGGCAGTGGATTCAACGTCCACGCTTGCCTCCGGCCGAGCCTTGGGCGACATTGCCGAAGCGGTAACGGCATCCTGCCGGTCCGCCGAGAATAGGAGCAGAACCTTGGCGCCGACCCGCGGGAACCATCCGGCAGACGATGGTCGGGGCGAGCATTTCCGAGTCCGCATCGAGGGATTCGGGGTCGGCACCTGGGACCTCGACCTGCAGACTCGCGAGCTCGACTGGTCGGACACGGCCAGGCGACTGTTCGGCCTGCAGCCGGACCGGGCCGTCAGCTACGATCTCTTTCTTTCCCTGTTGGAGCCGGGCGATCGGGACCACCTCCTGAAGGCGATCGGGCGCACATCGGAAGGTGGCGGGGGCCTCGACTTGTCCTTCAAGGTCAGCGGCGCGTCCGGAAACGGCCAATGGATCCGGGCCAGGGCCGGCGTGATCCGGGACGATGCGGGCATGCCGCGTCATCTCAGCGGGATATTCCTGGACATCAACGAGGAGAAGCAGCTCGAAGAGGCCCTGCGGTCCCAGGAGAATCATCTTCGCTCGATTCTCGAAACGGTGCCCGATGCCATGATCGTCATCGATTCACGCGGCATCATGCAGCTCTTCAGCAGCGCGGCGGAGCGGCTGTTCGGCTACAGCAAGCAGGAAGCGATCGGCCGGAACGTGAGCATTCTCATGCCGGAGCCCGATCAGTCGCGTCACGACAGCTATCTCACGCGCTATCTCAGGACCAATGATCCGCACATCATCGGCATCGGCCGGATCGTGACGGGCAAACGCCGCGACGGCACGACCTTCCCGATGCACCTGTCCGTCGGGAAGACGCAACGCGCGGGCGAGCCCCATTTCACCGGCTTCGTCCGCGACCTCACCGAGCACCAGCAGACCCAGGCGCGGCTCCAGGAGCTGCAATCCGAGCTCGTGCACGTGTCGCGGCTGACCGCGATGGGCGAGATGGCTTCCGCGCTCGCCCACGAGCTCAACCAGCCGCTGGCGGCGATCAGCAATTACATGAAGGGATCGCGGCGCCTCCTCGCCGGCAGCACCGATCCCAACATGCCGAAGGTCGAAAGCGCGCTGGACCGCGCGGCGGAACAGGCATTGCGCGCCGGCCAGATCATCCGCCGCCTGCGCGACTTCGTCTCCCGCGGCGAATCCGAGAAGCGGGTCGAGAGCCTGTCCAAGCTTATCGAGGAAGCCGGCGCGCTCGGGCTCGCCGGCGCGCGCGAGCAGAACGTGCAGCTCCGCTTCAGCCTCGATCCCGACGCCGACCTCGTTCTCGCCGACCGGGTGCAGATTCAGCAGGTGCTGGTCAACCTGTTTCGCAACGCGCTCGAGGCGATGGCGCAGTCGCAGCGGCGCGAGCTCGTTGTCGCCAACACCCGTGTCGCCGACGGCATGATCGAGGTGGAGGTCTCCGACACCGGCATCGGCTTCCGGGAAGACATCATTCCAAACCTGTTCCAGACCTTCTTCACCACCAAGGACACCGGCATGGGCGTGGGACTCTCCATCAGCCGCTCGATCATCGAGGCCCATGGCGGCCGCATGTGGGCCGAGAGCAACGCAGCGGGCGGAGCGACGTTCCGCTTCACCCTGCCGGCAACCGACGAGAGCTGATCCATGACGACCAAGGGAAATGTTTACGTCATCGACGACGACGCGGCGATGCGGGACTCGCTGAACTTCCTGCTGGATTCCGCCGGCTTCGCCGTCACTTTGTTCGACGACGCGCTCGCCTTTCTCGAAGCCCTGCCCGGCCTCGGTTTCGGCTGCATCGTCTCCGACGTGCGCATGCCCGGCCTCGACGGCATCGAGCTCTTGAAGCGGATGAAGGCGCAGCAAAGCCCGTTTCCGATCGTGATCATGACCGGTCACGGCGACGTGCCGCTGGCGGTCGAGGCGATGAAGCTCGGGGCGGTCGACTTCCTGGAAAAACCATTCGATGACGACCGTCTCACTGCCATGATCGAGTCGGCGCTCCGCCAGGCCGAGCCCGCCGCCAGGAACGAAGCCGTCGCGCAGGACATCGCTGCCCGCGTCGCATCCTTGAGCCCGCGGGAGCGCCAGGTCATGGAGGGGCTGGTCGCGGGCCTCTCCAATAAGCTGATCGCCCGCGAATACGACATCAGCCCGCGGACCATCGAAGTCTACCGGGCCAACGTCATGACCAAGATGCAGGCGAGCAGCCTTTCGGAACTGGTTCGCCTCGCGATGCGCGCCGGCATGCTCAACGATTGAGGCAGGTCAAGGCGGCTTCACGGGGCCATGCTAGCCAGACAGCATGGTTGATGTCAGCCCACATGGTGCGCGGCCATCGTCCTCCCCACAACCCACCGTCTTTGTGGTCGATGATGATGCCGCAGTCCTCGGATCCCTGCGTTTTCTGTTGGAAACCGACGGCTTCGCCGTGCGGACCTTCAGGAGCGGCACGGCGCTGCTCAATCTTGGCGCCGCCCCCGGGCCGGACTGCTACGTCATCGACTACAAGATGCCCGACATCAACGGCATCGATTTGACCGGCCGGCTTCGCAAATCCCACCGCGACGCGCCCGTGATCCTGATCACCGGCTATCCCGACGAGAACATCTCGGCCCGGGCCGCGATGGCGGGCATCAAGGACGTGGTTTTGAAGCCGCTTCTGGATGAAAACCTCGTCAAGTGCATCCGCCACGCGATCAAGGACCGCCCCCGCGCCTGACCTACGGGATTCTACGTAAGGCACCCCCCTTAAGATATCTCGCTAAATTTTCGAGGCACCCGATACCACGTAGGAAAGCGTCATCACAACGGAGATGGCGCAGATGCTGACCCAGACGCTCAACACCCCGGCGATCAACACCCAAATCGGTGGCAAGATTGCCCCTGCCCACCCTGTTACCGACCAGTTCGGCGCGATCGTGGGCCATGTCGGTCTGGTCGCCACCGAGTTCTCCTACGGCAAGGACGAGGAGATCTATGGCGAGGAGGAGGCGGCCGAATATGTCTATCAGGTCGTCACCGGCGCAGTACGCAGCTACAAGCTTCTCTCCGACGGCCGCCGCCAGATCGGCGCCTTCCATCTTCCCGGCGACGTCTTCGGCCTCGAATCCGGTCCCGCTCACCGCCTCGCCGCTGAAGCCATCATCGACACCAGCGTTCGCCTCGTGAAGCGCGCCAGCCTGGAAAAGGCCGCCGGCACCGACGTGCAGGTCGCCCGCAAGCTCTGGGCCATGACCGCCGGCGAGCTGCGCCACGCTGAGGACCACATGCTGCTGCTGGGCCGCAAGACTGCGATGGAGCGCGTCGCGACCTTCCTGCTCGAAATGGACCGCCGCCTCGCCGTCGCCGGCATGATGGCGCTGCCGATGTGCCGCCGCGACATCGGCGACTATCTCGGCCTCACGCTGGAGACCGTGTCGCGCGCGCTGTCGCAGCTTCACGCTCAGGGCATCCTCGGTTTCTCCGGTGCCCGCCAGATCGTGCTGCGCAACCGCCAGCGCCTGCACAATCTCGACGCCTGATGCTTCTTCCTCCCCCCACTTTGGCCGGCTGAATTCGTTTCAGTCGGCCACTTCTTTGGTGGCGGTCAGACCCGTGCGCCGCGTCTCCGGCATCACAAAGAAGATCAGCAGGAGCCCCGCTGCGGCAACGCCGGACAGCCCGATGAATGCGGTGGCATTGCCGAACTTGTCGCTGACATAGCCGCCAAGCACCGTGCTCAGCGACGCGCCGACGCCCGTTGCGGTGCCGACGATCCCCTGCGCCAGGTTGAAATGCCCGCTGCCGAACGCGACGTCGGCGACGATCAGCGGGATCATCACCGCGAAGACCGCCGCGGTGATGCCGTCGAACACCTGCACCAGCACCAACAGATACGGATCGCGCACGGTCGCAAACAACAGGCCGCGAATCGCCAGAGCACCGAATCCGATCAGCAGCAGCGGGCGCCGGCCCCACGCTTGCGCCTTGCGCCCCACCGTCGGCGACAGCAGCGCCACGATCGCTTGCGGAACGACGATGCAAAAGGCGACGAGCACGGTCGCCCATTGGCTCGATCGCGCCGTCACCGCGCTCGCCATCAGCGGCATCATCGCGGCGTTCGCGAGCTGCAGCAGCAGCACGCTGAGCGCGAACACGATGAGCGGGCGCTGCCGGATCAGGTGCCAGATATTGGGATCGCCGCGGTCGGCGGCTTCAGGCGGCAGCTCGCCGTGACAGCGCCTGATGTCGACCTCGTTCTCGCGGATGCGCGACAGAGCGATCAGGGTTGGAATCACGAGCAGGAAGGTGACCAGGAAGACCGAGCGGCTCGATAACAGGTAGCCCGCGGTGCCCATCACCGCCGCCGCGACGCCGTTGCCGAGCGAGGCGAAGCGCGCGTTGCGCCCGAGCCGCTCGCCGATCGCGAGCGGACCGACGAGGCCGAGGCTGATCGCGGCGATCGCCGGCCCGAGCACGCAGCTCGCCATCGCATGCAGCGTGGCGGCGGTCACCACGACGGCGAAGATCGGCATCGCCGCATAGGCCAGCGCGCAGGCGCCGATGGTCGCGATCGCGAGGGCAGCGACGAGGCGCTCCGATTTCGCGGCATCGATGATCGCGCCGCCCGGCATCTGGCCGATCAGGGCGACGATGCCGCCGATCGACAGCACGAACCCGATCTCGACCTGGGTCCATTTCTGCGTCGTCAGATAGACCGCGATGAAGGGACCGAATCCGGTCTGCACGTCGGCGAGGAAGAAGATGAACCAGTCGAGGCCGCGCAGGCTCTGGCGCGACGGCGCCGGAATGCCCGCAGCCGCCGGCTCCGCGACGTTGTCCTGCTCGACGACGCCGCCGCGATCTGCATGATTCGGCTTCCTCGACAACAGCACGGGCGGTCAGCCCTCCCTGCACCTCACTGAATCGCTTGCAGCGGCTGAAGGCTGCCGGACGCGCCGAGCACGACGATCGGCGTGTCCTCCTTGTATTCCGGTGCGGCCGCGACCTGCGCCTTGGTCAATTCCAGCGTGATGCTGTCCTTCTTGTTGGCGATCTTGCCGAAGCGCAGCGCGTTCCAGTCGACGACGATCTTGCGGCTGCCGACGCCGAGGAAGCCGCCGAAATCGATCGCCGCAGCGCGGACATGGCCGGTGCGATCGACGATGACGTCGACGATGCGACCCATGTCCTCGCCGGCGGCGCTGCGAACGTCGCGGCCGAGAACGCCGTGGGCCTCGCTCGCGCCGATGATGGTCACCGATGGCGGCGGCGCGGCGTCCTTGGGCGTGACGGGCACCGTGGAAGCCGGCGGTTGCACATTTGCCGGTGCCTTTGCCTCGCTCGGGGATGCAGGCGGCTCCTCGGCCGCGCGCGATTCGGCGACCGTCAAGCCCGCGACGATCGCCACGCCCAAGACCAACCTTCCGATCGCACGCATGACCTCCTCCTCGCGCCTCTAGCGCGCCAGCACGATCGAGACCTGGATCTGACCGCGCGTGCGCAACACTTCCAGCGCCACGTCGTCGCCGTGACGGCTGACGCGAAGATCGACGCTGGATTCGCCAAGGCGCAGATCGCGCAGGATCACCTCGTTGAGGAACGCCGGCAGATGCGGGTTGCGCAGGCGAATCTCGCCGCGCGCGACGTCGAACTCGAGGCCGAGCGCCGCCTCCAGCAACGTGAACGGCGTCGCGCTGGCCCAGGCCTGCGGCGCGCAGGCGACCGGGTACAGCGTCGGCCCGCGCCGCTTCTCGCGCCGGAAGCCGCAGAACAATTCGGGCAGCCGGCGCAAATCCATGTAGGTCGCGGCGTCGAACAGCCCCTTGAAGACATGCGCCACCGAATGCTTGAGGCCGTAGCGCGCCAGCCCCAGCGCGATCAGCGCGTTGTCGTGCGGCCAGATCGATCCGTCATGGTAGGACATCGGGTTGTAGCGCACCTCGCCTTGCGCGACGGTGCGGATGCCCCAGCCCGAGAAGAAATGCGGCCGCATCAGATCGGCGGCGATGAGACGCGCGCGGTCCTCGCGGACCATGCCGCTGAACAGGATCTGCCCGGCATTCGAGGTCCTGACCTTGCAGGGCCGCTTCTTGCCGTCGAGCGCGAGCGCATAGGTGCCGAGCTCCTCGCACCAGAACGCCTGCTCGAAGCGCTCGGCGAGCGCCCTGGCTTCGGCCTCGAGCTTGCGCACGCGGTCCGGCTTGCCGAGCCGCAGCGCGCAACGCGCCGCGAGCTGCTTAGCGGCAAAGACGTAGCCCTGGACCTCCGCGAGCGCGATATTGCCCTCGGCAAGTCGGCCGTCGGCATGGAAGATCGCGTCATAGGAATCCTTCCAGCCCTGGTTCGCCAGCCCTTTCTCGGTCGCGCGCTGGTATTCGACGAAGCCGTCCTGATCGGGATCGCCCGGACCGTCGATCCAGGCGAGCCCCGCCTCGATCGCGGGCCACAGCTCGATCAACGTGGCCTCGTCGCCGGTGCGCTCGAAATAGCTGCCTGCGAGCAGCACGAACAGCGCGGTCGAATCGACGCTGCCGTAGTAATGCGCGAACGGGACTTCCCCGAGCGCCGCCATCTCGCCGCCGCGCATCTCGTGCAGGATCTTGCCGGGCGCGGCGTCCGCGAGCGGATCGACCGCCGCGGCCTGGAAATGCGCGAGCCGGCGCAGGACGCCCTTGGCAATGCGCGGATCGACCCAGAGCATCTGCAGCGCGGTGATGAGGCCGTCGCGCCCGAACGTCGTCGAGTACCAGGGAATGCCGGCATAGGGATAGCGTCCCTGCGGCGTCTCGGTCATCAGCATGTTGAGGTCGGCCATGGCCTGGCACAGCACCTCGTTGAAGATGTTGTTGGAGGTCTCGATGCTGGCCGCGCCCATGGTCGACTGCCGCATCTCGCGGCGGTGCGCCAGCAGACCCGGGAAGAACCGCACCGGCTTCTCCGTCAGCGGCCGGTTGCAGGACACGGCCACGAACAGCGATTTGGCCTGGTGCGGCTCCAGGTCGAGCTCCCAGGTCGCAGCGTTGACCGAGAGCCGCGTCGGACGCGGATCGAAATGCAGGCCGGTGGTCCGCTCGGCGTCGTCAAGGCCGCGATACTCGAACAGGACGTCGGTCGGCCCGAGCAGCCGGCCGGTTCCGACGCCGCGGCGCGGCCGCCGCTCGCCGCGGACCTCGAACAGATCGGCGAAGTCGTTGCCGAACAGCAGCGTCAGCTCGAAGCTGGTGCGCCGGTCGCCATGGTTCTGCACGCCGATGCGCTGGTAGGCGGTGCCGCGCCACAGGAAGATGGTGCGCACGACGTGCAACAGGTCCTTTTGCAGAACGAGGTTGCCCTGCCGGTAGATGTCCGGATTGGTGAGATCGACGGTCAACGCCGAATTGTCGTCGCGCAGATTCGAGCCGAGCAGCAGCGGCTGGAGATCGTCGAGCACGAGCTCCAGCCGCGCAAGATAGCGCGTGTCGTGATGGAACAGCCCGTCCGGCCCGCCAGCGGACGCGCCGATGTCGCCGTGGCTGTCGAGCACGATGAAGGTGTCGTCGTGCTTGAGCGAACGCCGCGGCCGGGCCGAGGGCCCGGTCATCGGAATGTAGAAGGGCTGTTCCGCGACCTGTTCCGGGGTCCGCGTCACGGAGACGAACTGGGTTACGGCTTCTGCCGACATGAGCTGCTCCCCTGCGCTTGATTCGAAACGCGACCGACTCGAGAACGCGACTGTTGGTTTACGCGGCGGCTTGCGCGAGCCGGCTCATTTCCTGCGTGACCAGCTCACGATACGGCCCGTGACCCTGCATCAGGCGCTCGGGCGAGCCGTCCTCGATGATCTTACCATTCCTCAACACCACGACACGATCGAAATTGCGCAGCGTCGCAAGGCGATGAGCGATCGCGATCACGGTGCGGCCGCGCATCAGGCGGGACAGCGCCTCGCGGATCGCCTCCTCGGATTCGCTGTCGAGCGCGGCGGTCGCCTCGTCCAGCAGCAGGATCGGCGCGTCCTTCAGGAAGGCGCGCGCGATCGCGATGCGCTGGCGCTGGCCGCCCGACATCTTGACGCCGCGGTCGCCGACCATGGTGTCGAGGCCCTCGGGCAGGGTCTCGACGAAGTCGCAGCGCGCTGCGATCGCCGCGCGCAGCACCTCGTCGTCGGTCGCGTTCGGCCGGCCATAGCGGATGTTCTCGCGAATGGAGCGATGAAACAAGGAAATGTCCTGCGGCACGACGGAAATCGCCTCGCGCAGGCTCAGCTGCGTCACCTTCGAGATGTCCTGGCCGTCAATGGTGATATTGCCCTCGTCGACGTCGTAGAAGCGCTGCAGCAGCGTGAACAGCGTCGACTTGCCGCCGCCGGACTGGCCGACCAGTCCGACGCGCTGGCCGGGCTGGAGGCGCAGGCTGAAGCGCTCGAAGATCTTGTCGCTGCCGGGATAGCCGAAGGTGACGTTGTTGTACGCGATGGCCGCACCGCTCTTGACCAGGGGCTCGGCCTCGGGATGATCGCGGAGCTCGTGCGGCACCAGCAGCGTGGCGATCGCCTCTGTCAGACGCGCGACGTGCTGGGTGACGTCGACCAGCGCCACCGCGAGATCGCGCGTCGCGCTCAGGATCGAGATGCCGAGCGTACAGACCAGCACGACGTCGCCGGTCGTCGCTTGGCCCTTCTGCCAGAGCGAGATCGCCCAGGCCATCAGCGCAATGGTCAGAAGCACGGTGATGACGGCATGCAACAGCCGCAGCTTCTCCAGATAACGCAGGCTGCGGCTGCGCGCGGTCAGCTCCTGGTTCACGGTCGCGTCGAACCGCTCATGCTCGTGGCTGATGCCGCAGAAGGCGCGCACCAGCGGCATGTTGCTGATGACGTCGATCATCTCGCCGTCGACCAATGCGGCCTTGTCGGCGAAATCGTCATGCAGCGGCTTGCCGGCCGCGGCCAGACGAAACATCGCAACCACCATGCCGCCCGCGATCGCGATCAGGCCGAGTGCCATGTAGGGACTGACGGTTCCAATCAGGATGATTGCCGCAATTGTGGCAATGCACGGCGGCAACACATTCCAGACGAACATGTTCTCGACGGTGAACACCGCGTTCGAGGTCGCGGTGATGCGGCTCGTCAGCATGCCGGGCATCCGGTCCGAGAAGTAGCTCGGGGCGTGCCCGGTCAGATGACGAAATATGTCACGCCGTAAATCGCCCGTGACCCGGACGAAGGTGAAGCTCGCCGTCCAGCTTGCGATCCGCCACAGGAAGTTGTCGGCGGCAATCAGTGACATGAGCAGAATGAATGCCAGCCATACGCCACCGCCATACGAGGGACCGGCCGACAAGGCGTCAACCAGAGCTTTGACGCCATACTGGGTGCCTACGGAGCAGGCAACGGCCCCCACGACCGCGGTCAGGATCACCAAATGCGACGCGAGACGACGCCGGAGATAGCGCAGGACAAAGGCAAATGGCCTACGCGCGTACCCAGAAAGCTGATCCATATGGCTGTCGCCCCGTTATGCTGATTTTTCGTTTCGTTACTGGTCGAGTGAACATCGACCGCTTCGCCTCGGTTCCCGGGCAATCCCATCACGACATGCGGATGCGGACGATGTGCGAAGATGTAGTGGCAGCATCGCGACGCTCCGCCGACGTGTCGAATATGTAACGTTCGGGGGAAGGAACTTCGCAGGTGCGGGAACGTTCCCTCGTCTGGCATTGCCGGTGCCGTTAAGGCGGGGGTTTCAACTTCATGATCGCAGAGGAGATGGTGAGATGCGCATCGCGCAGGTAGCTCCGTTGACGGAGGCTGTTCCACCCAAGCTGTATGGCGGCACCGAGCGGGTGGTGCATTGGTTGACGGAAGAGCTGGTGGCCCTGGGCCATGACGTGACGCTTTTCGCCAGCGGCGACTCGCGGACATCGGCCAAGCTCGATGCATTATGGCCGCGGGCGCTTCGGCTCGACGGTTCCGTGCGCGATCCCAACGCGCTGCACATGGTGCTACTGGAGCGGGTGCGGCAAAAATGTGACGACGAGGAGTTCGATTTCCTCCACTTCCATCTCGACTATTATCCCTGGTCGTTGTTCCACCGCCAGCCGACCCCGTTCGTGACGACGTTGCACGGCCGGCTCGATCTTCCGGAGCATCAGCCGGTCTTCAACACCTTCACCAAGATGCCGGTCATCTCGATCTCCAATGCGCAGCGGCGGCCGGTGCCGCAGGCGAACTGGGTGACGACGATCCACCACGGCCTGCCGGAGAAGCTGCTCACGCCGAAGCCGGCGAAACAGGAATACCTCGCCGTGCTCGGCCGCATCGCGCCCGAGAAGGGCGTCGATCGCGCCATCAAGATCGCGACCCATTGCGGCATTCCGCTCAAGATCGCGGCCAAGGTCGACCGTGCCGATCAGGATTATTACGACGAGTTGATCCGGCCGATGATCGAGAACAATCCGTTGGTCGATTTCATCGGCGAGATCAGCGATCACGAGAAATCGGATTTCCTCAGCGGCGCGCTCGGCCTCTTGCTGCCGATCGACTGGCCGGAGCCGTTCGGCCTCGTCATGATTGAGGCCATGGCGTGCGGAACGCCGGTCGTCGCCTTCAACCGCGGCTCGGTGCCGGAGATCATCGACGAGGGCCTCACCGGCTTCATCGTCGAGGACGTCATCAGCGCCGCGGGCGTGGTGAACCGGCTTCCGCAACTCGACCGCGCCGCGATCCGCAAGCAGTTCGAAACGCGCTTCACCGCGCGGCGCATGGCCCTGGACTACCTCGCCGCATATCGCAGCCTGACCGAGGCGCAAGCACCGCGGATCAAGCTGGTGAGCAGCGCAGAGTAGACTTTCTACATCGCTGCCGGTCTCTTCCCTTCTCTCCTTGTGGGAGAAGGTGGCGCGAAGCGCCGGATGAGGGGTATGTCTCCGCTCGCAGAACTGTTCGTGAGGAGAGAAACCCCTCACCCGGCTTCGCTTCGCGAAGCCACCCTCTCCCACAAGGGGAGAGGGTACACCTGTCGCACCGCTACATCCCCAATAGCCGCGGCAGCCACAGCGACAGGCCCGGCCAATAGGTCACCACCACGAGGAAGCCCAGCATCGTCAGCAGCCACGGCCACACTGCGACCGTGAGCTCGGTGATCCCCATCTTGGCGATGCCCGAGGCGACGTAGAGATTGAGGCCGACCGGCGGATGGCAAAGGCCGACCTCCATGTTGACCGTCATCAGGATGCCGAAATGGATCGGGTCGATGCCGAGCTTGACCGCGACCGGAAACAGGATCGGCGCCATGATCAGGATGATCGAGGACGGCTCCATCACATTGCCTGCGAGCAGCAGCAGGATGTTGACGAGCAGCAGGAAACCGATCCAGCCCAGGCCCTGGTCGATCATCCATTGCGCCAGCGCCTGCGGCACGTTCTCGTAGGTCATCAGGAACGAGAACAGCACGGCGTTGGTGATGATGTAGAGCAGCATCGCCGAGAGGTTGGCCGACGACAGCAGCACGCGCGGCACGTCGCGCAGCTTCAGATCCTTGTAGATGAACACGGCGACGATGAAGGCGTAGACCGCGCTGACGGCCGCAGCTTCAGTCGGCGTGAACAGGCCGCTGTAGATGCCGCCGATCACGATCACGATCAGGAGGATGCCCCAGATCGACTTGCGGAACGCATCGAGACGCTCCATGAAGGTCGCCTTCGGCATCCGCGGGTAGTCGTTGCGCCAGGCGCGATAGAACGTCGTCATGCCGAGCAGCGTGGCGAGCGCTAGCCCCGGCACGATGCCGGCGATGAAGAGCTTGCCCACCGAGCTGTTAGTGGAGACGGCGTAGAGCACCATCGGGATCGATGGCGGAATCAGAATGCCGAGCGAGCCCGACGTCGTGATCACGCCGGCGCCGAACCGCTTCGGAAAGCCTTGCGCGACCATCGCGGGCAGGATCACTGAGCCGATCGCCACCACGGTCGCCGGCGAGGAGCCGGAGATCGCGGCGAACAGCGCGCAGGCGACCACGCCCGACAGCGCGAGCCCGCCGTACCAATGGCCGACCAGCGAGGTTGCGAAGGTGATCATCCGCCGCGCCACACCGCCATGGGTCAGGAAGTTGCCGGCGAGGATAAAGAACGGGATCGCCATGATCTCGAAATTCTCGATGCCGGTGAACAGCTTCAGCGCCACCGATTCGGTTCGCACGTCGGTCAGCGTGAACATGAAGCTGAGCACGGTCAGACCCAGCGCGATCGAGATCGGCATGCCCGTCAGCATCAGCGAGAGCAGCAGCGCGAACACGATGAAGACGCGCAGGCCCTGCGGCAAGGTGATGACATGGGCCGCATGCGCGAAGCACAGCGCGACGATCAGGACCGGCAGCAGCATCAGGATCCAGCCGAGCGGGCTGCGCTCGTCCCGGACCACCTGGGTGGGCGTGACCGGCGCCGGATGCACCGGATCCGCCTCGACGCCCTCGACGCCCGCCATATCGTGATGCGGCAGCTCGCCGGTGCGGTAGAACGACCAGGCGACCTGCAGGAAGCGGAAGCACATCAGGCCGGAGCCGATCGGAATGGTGAGATACACCACCCACATCGGCGCCTCGAGGTCGTTGGACTGTTGGCCGCTGTGCCACATGTGGCTAACGAAGGCGGCTCCGAAATAGCCCACGATGGCGGTGAACAGCGCGCCGCACAGGAGGCCGAAGGTGATGATGCGGCGGCGCGAGCCGCCCGGCAGGATGTTGACCAGCACGTCGACGCCGACATGGATGCCGGTCCGCACGCCATAGGCGGCGCCGAACTTCGCCATCCAGATGAACATGTAGATGCAGAGCTCCTGCGCCCATGACAAATCGAGGGCGGCAAGCCAGGCGAACGTCGCGCGCGCGGGCACGGCGAGGACGGTGAGGTTGCGGGCTTCCGCCCATTTGGCGAGGTCGATCGACAGCCCGGCGCCGTAACGGTGCACCACCGCGACGAAGATGAGCGACGTCGCAGCCGCGATCATCGTCGCGATCAGCCATTCCTCGAGATGATCGAGAAAACGATTCAGCACACGCAGCAACTTGGTCCCCCCGGATTGGATCATTCAAGCGCAACGGCCGGGAGCGCAATTGCCCCCGACCGTTGGTATTGTTGTTATTGGGCCGCAGCCGTCGGTAACAACGAGAGCTAAGCGCTGCCAAGCTAACGTGATGACCGCCGGATGCGCAAGCCGGCATCCGCGCGAGTCCAAGGCAACGCGTGCTATGCCGCATTGCGGCAGCGCCATCAGCCTTTCCGTTGCGCGACCATGAAGAGGCGCCGGAACGGGAACAGCGTCTGCCCCGCCGCATTCTTCGGATAGGCGCTCGCGACGCGCATCCCGTAGGCGGCTTCGAACGCGGCCTTCTCCTCGCCTTGGAGCACGTCGAGATAGCGCGTCAGCCAGGTGCCCTTGGTCCATTCCTTCACGGGATTGTCGCCTTCGAGCACCTGCAGATATTCGGTCTCCCAGATGTCGATGTTGGCCGACATCGGCGCGAGCAGATCGTGATAGAAGCCCGGCCCTTCCACCGGCGGCGGGGTGACGAGATGCTCCACCTTGGAGCGCCATGGGCCGTCGAGCGCAGTCTCGCCGATCAGCACATGCGAAGGCGCGAGGAAATTGCGCGGCATCTGCACCGCGAGCACGCCCCCGGGCGTCACCTTCTCCATCAACGACGGAAACAGTGCCGCATGATTGGGCAGCCAATGCAGTGCGGCATTGGAATAGATCAAGTCGTACTGCCCAGCGGGACTCCAATGGCCGAGATCCTCATGTGACCATTCCACGTCAGGCGCGGCCTTGCGTCCTGCCGCGACCATCTCCGTCGAGCCCTCGACCCCGGTCACGCGTGCCTCCGGCCAGCGCTCCCTGATCAATTTGGTGACGTTGCCGGCGCCGGCGCCGAGATCGGCGATCGCGCGTGGGGCAAAATCGGGAATCCGCATCAACAGGTCGACGGCGGGCCGGAGCCGATGGCCGGAGAACTTCAGATATTGCTGCGGATCCCAGACCATCCTTCGACGCCTTTTGTTTTTCGTATTTCCTTCGCCAAGGCTTTTGTCCTTAAACAAGGCTCTTGTCCTTCGGCAAGCCTCTTGGTTACCACTGCTCGTCCCGGTCGGGCAATTCGCAAGCCCGCGGGACAGAGCGGCAAACGAACAACAAAAAGCAGGCAGGACCAAGGGAGCGTGCGACCATGGACCTCGGGCTCAAATCGAAAACCGCTGTCATCACCGGCGCGAGCATCGGCATCGGCCGCGCCATCGCCAGGGGCCTCGCCGCCGAAGGCGTGCGCGTCATCGGCGTGGCGCGCCGTACCGATCTCCTCGCCGAGCTGGTGAAGGAGATTGCTACAAGGCAAGTGCACTCCCTCTCCCGCTTGTGAGAGAGGGCTGGGGAATGTTTCCGCAATGGGATAGCCCCGAGAGGAGAAAGCCCTGACCCGCGCCGGAGCCTGTCGTCGGGCGCGCCGTGGGCGCGAGCCGGTGGCGTGACCTCTCCCGCATCCGCCTTCGCCAAGGCTTCGGCTGACAAGAGCGGGAGAGGTTGCACCGAGCCCGTGGCAATCGATTCAACCTAAAGCCATTCCGCTCTAACTGCGCATCCGACAGCCTCATTGTCGCCGGACCTCACGGTTTGACGTAGCTCCAGCCCTGTTCCTGCAGCTCCATGACGCGGACGACACCCGATTTGACCACCGTCGCCTGCGGAATCAGATTGATGTCCTTGTTCTCCGCCTTCCGCATATTTTCCTGGGTGTTGCCGCAGGCTTTGAAGGAGATTTCGGGATTGCTCATCGCGAGCACCTCGATGCGTGGCTTTACCGGCGAGGTATCATCGCGCAGCATATGAAGACCGGGACCAAAGGTGACAATCTCGATTGAGACTGGTTCACCGAGATCGCGGTAATATTGCGCGACATTGGTGGCATTGTTGAGCGTGAGGTTCATCATCGCAGGTTCGTTGGAATTGACCTGCAATATTAGCTGGTGCGGCTTTTTGACGATATCGGGTTTTGTCGCCTGAGCCATCGCCGCCCGTGTCGCAGCGGTTTGCTTGCTCGTGTGAGTCTGCCCCGGCTTGCTCACGTGCATCCGTCTAGTCGGTTGCTTCGGATCGCGTGCCTGATTCTTCTCGCTCATCTGCGGGATCAACTGGTTGTCCTGTTGCGCCTGCGCGCTTGGTTCGACCAGAAGCACCATCGCCAGGCCGCCGATGATTGCTATCGTCAACTTCGGATTGATCATCTCGTGTCTCCCGTTCCTTGACCATCACCTTCCCGGTCTGGCGACGCTATGTGGCCATTTGCATGCAGCCGCCATTCTCTTGCGCACGTTCTCGAATCCGCTGAGCAGGAACTGTCCGTCTTGCACCTGACCAGTGCGGGCGAAAAGGCGCACGACGATGTGACCCTCGTCGGGTAGCGCGTTCAGCAACTTTACGACGTCGCCCCCGAAAGCGACGCCGGAGCCGAATGACGGCGACGCCGCCGCGAGTTGCATCGGCGTGTCCGCATTCAGCCGAAAGGAGATGACGTATTCGTTGGCGCTCCGTGACAGCGCCGGTCCGGCGACCGTGACTTCCGTTCGGCCTTTGCGGCAGTGGATTGCGAGTTGCATCGTGGCTCCATCCGAGCCGCCAACCGAAAAGGTGGTGGCGGTGACGACGGGTGAATAGTCGACCGGCGAGGTGGTCTCGCTGATCAGCCAGCCGCCGTCTGACGCCCGCCGCCCGGGCGGCGGAATCTTACGTGACAGTTCTTGCAGGCATTCCAGCCGGCCCCGCCCTTCCATCGCCGAACAAGCCCGAAGTGATTCGACGGCATCGCCCGTGTCTTGCGCGTAAGCGATTCCGCAGGCTACGTTCAAGGCGACGGCGAACGGAGGAACGGCACTCTTCATGGCCTCGCCTGTACGCTGCGTGCCTTGCGATCCAGCCATTCCTGCGCAGCCGGGAAGCGGGTGAGCCCGGGGACGGACGCCGCGAGATTGATGGACTGCCATTTCGGATCGAAGCCTGGTGCCTGCAGGCGGTCAATCCGCGAGAACAGGTACTCGACGAGGCGCGCCACGCGTTGATAGCGGTTTGAGCGTGGCGGCCAGTTGAATGCAACGAGAGCCGTCGGCACGGCAAGAGTCGAAACCCGCTCACCCTGTTTGATCAGATTGGGATACTCGTTGGCGTTCAAGGTCGCCGGCAGATAATAGTCCTCGAACTTCCTGTCGTAATGGACCGGCAGGAACTTGAATCCAGCTTCCCAGCGGCCTCGCACGAAGGCGTCCACGGGTTTCGACGTGATGAACACGACGGCCGACATCTCCCCCTTGCGCATCTGTTCCAGGGCAAGCTGATGCGGAATGAACGTCTTGTCGACGTCGATGCCGAGGCGGCTGAAGATCAGCGGTCCGGAATAGGCGGCTGCGGTGCCCTGGGTATTGAAGTTCACCTTCTTGCCGGCAAGGTCCTGCAGGCTCGTGATCTCCGGCCGCACGAAGATGTGCAACTCGGACGGAAACAGATTGAGCAGATAAGTGATGCGGCTTTGGATCTGCGGAACCTGAAGCTTGTACTCCTCGAGCGCGTCGGAATTGATGATCGCGGTATCGACACCACGCAGATAGAGCAGCGCATTCAGATTGTCGGTGGCGCCCCGGGTGACGATCGGCAGGAGATGCAGCTCTGCTCCGTCGTCGACGACACGGGCCATTTCTGCCGCGAGGCGGATCGGCGCGCCCTCGAGCAGGCCGCCCGCGAGCCCGACGGTCCAGGCGTTCATCCGGCCCTTTTCGCTCTCCTGAGGGAGCGGCCGTCGGAGCATTTGTGCATCGGCCTTGGCGGATCTTGCGGTTTGTGCTTCCAGGCAAGTCGTTTGAAGCAGCACGGCAATCGGCACCAGCGCGGCGAGCACGAGCGACGAGAGCGACCTTGGCAGCTTGTTCATGTCGTTCCTTTCCGGATTGCCCACCGTCACCACTCTTCCCGGCATGAATGCAAAGCCCACTCTCAGTGATGCAATGCATCCAGTCGTTCCTTGGCTCCGCGGATGCCGCTCCTGTGTGCCTTCGCGTAGAGCTCGCGCGCCTTGGCCGCCTCGCCGCGCGTTCCATAGGCACCCCAAGCCGACAGAACCGCCGGATCATATGTCTCCGCGAGCATGAAGGTCGCCTGCGCACTGTTCTTCTCAGCCGCAAGCTCGAGCACAATCCGCGCTGCACCGATATGGCCCTGATCGAGCAACGCTCTGGCACGCGGGATCAATCGGGCCTCCACCTCGTCCTGGCCTGGATTCGTCGGCGGCTCCGTTGCGGTCACGTTCTGCGCCGTCGACAAGGTCGGGCCGCCGTTTCTTTGCGCCGCCGGGGCGTGCTGATCGATAAGGCGCGATACCGAGGCGATCTCGCTCTCCCTGGCTTCAGTCCTGCTCCGCTCCCGCTCCAGCGACTGTCGCAGTTCGGCGATCTCCCGGTTCGCTGCCTGTCTCTGCTGCGAGGCTGCATCGTTCGCCTCGCGCAGATGCCCGTTCAGCGATTCGATGACGCCGCGCGTTTGCGCAAGCTTGCTCTCCAGCGCGGCAGCATGAGCCTGGGCCTCTTCGAGGGCACGGCGTTGTTGCTCGGCGTTCGCCGTTGCCGACCGCGCGGCGTCCTCTTGTTGCGCGAGGGCTGCGTTCCTTTCGCGCTCCTGCTGCAAGGACTGCCGCAATTCCGCGATCTCCCCGCCCACCGCCTCGCTTTGCTCCGCCGTCGCACCGTCGGCCGTAGCCGATCCGCCAGTCATGCCGGCAAGCTCGCTCGCGAGGGCGGCGGCGCGTGACTGCGCCTCGTAGCGTTCTTGCTCAGCGCTTGCCGCTATCGCCTGCGCGGCGCTCACTCGCTTCGCCAGGACGGCGCTCTTTTCCCGCTCCTGCTGCAGGGACTGCCGCAGTTCAGCGATCTCCCACGCCGCCGCATCCCTCTGCTGTGCGGCCACCTCGTCCGCCTCGCGCGCCTGCGCGATACGAGCCTCTACTTCGCGGCGGGTTCCGGCAAGTTCGTCCGCGAAGGCGGCGCTGCGGGCTCGCTCATTTTGAAGAGACTGCCGCAGCTCCTCCGTGGCAGTTTCCGCTGCATGCGTGCGCTGGACCGCCTCTTCGAGCTCCCTGCGCGCGCCGGCCAGTTCACCGGAGAGCGCGTCACTGCGCCCGTCGGCGTCGAGCCGTGGTGGCGGGCCCGCCGCGCTTGCGGAGACCGCCTGAATCGGGGCCTCGGACATTTCGCTCTGAAGGAGTGCTGGCGATCCGGTCGCGAAGTCAGGCCGCTGGTCGAGGCCGGCGGCGCTCCCGCCGTCTATTCGAGTTGTTTCGGCAGTCGGTTGTGCGTTGAACGGGTCGAAAGCACCGAGCAGGGTCACCCCAGCGAAAATAAGGGCGACCAGAACGACAGCTGCAATGAGCGAACTACCCGTCTCCTCCGGATCGATATCCTCGGTCTCACCCCACCCATGGGTCCGTGAAGAGCGGAGCGCTGAGCCGTCCTTTGCGCCCCATCTGCCCGTCTCGGGCGACCCGTGACCGAGCTCCTCCGCCGCATCTTCTATTCGGGTGCTTTCTCGGTCCCTGGGTGCAGTATCGATTGATTGGCGCATGCATCACGCCTCTCTCAAGAGCAACTCCAATGGAGCGATCGCCCAGCCTGTTCGCATGGTTTCGGCACCCGATCAGAACACGCGTAGATATAATGTGTTGCGGCGCGGCGACACGCCCAAATTAAATATAGCAATTAACTCAAATACATATAATTTTGACCATATTCAAAAGTCAAATTAAATATGCTCGTCGGATACCTCATACATCGCATGGAATATAGGGCTGGCGCCCCGAATCTGCGTATCTGACCATGTTCTCGTCGCGTCTAGGCATGGAGGAATGACCATGCGCATTGCATTGCCGTATTTGGGAATTGGCGTCTGTTTGTCTGTTGCCAGCTGGTTGGTGCTCGGGCTTGTGCTCTAGCAGCGGTTTTCCGTAAGAACTCGGAATCGAACTGGGGTGGTCGCGCAAAATCACCGATCCAACGGCGCTTTGATCTTTGGCATGTTCCGATCGCGGTCGGCGACGTCCCTGCCGCGCGTGTCAATTAAATTTCATGAACCTTTGCTATGGTCATCAACACCCATAGGTTTAAGTCCATTCTGTTTCTTGGCCCAGCTGTTCATTTCCTGACAGTCATAGTTTAGGGCGCGTCATGAGTACTCGTGGTCAGTGCGACCGTATTGCGATTCTGCGTCAACGTGTTTTGTCGCTCAGCTCTCAACTGACGGAGCTTCAGAACCTTCGTACCCGCCTGGAAAAGGCTGAGGAACGACGAATGCGCAAACGTTCAAAAGTTACTGGTAGCTTGGCGATGCGACGCCGATCTTGGCAGTAGGCGAGTCGACAGCCCAAGCCCGCGTTGGGAGCGCCTCAAATTTCGAGGATCGTAACTCCCGGATGCGGGTCCTTCACTTGCCTCATCGCGCCCATGCCCGTTACACACCCAGGCGTGTCCCTTCAGTTGTTCTCGTGCCACCACAGCTGGCTCGAGATCGCCGAAACGGCCCGGCTTGACCGCATGAGTGCGTGCGCTCGTAGTGTTTTGGGCCTCGCGGGTGCGATACATCACGGGAGCGGTGATCCCGGTGGATGGGGGGCTTGCGGCGGTATCAGTTCTAGGAATTCATGCGATGCGTTCGACATTGAAGAGCGTGAGGGTTGGGGTCGGCCTCTTGATGCTCGTTGCCGCAGTTCACTTGACCTCCGCCGCGTTCGGCGAGGACAAGCAGAGCGCCGGCAGTCGAGATGACGCCGCCGCGTTCGATCCCATTCGGTTTGGAGGCAGAACGGATTTCCAGGTCTCAGCCCTCGCCGAAGTCCCGCGGCAGGTGGCGCGCGCGGCACAACGCGAAAACTGCGACGTCGAAAAAGGCATGAAACAGATTCCGCTTCGCTTCTTGGTCGAGAGAGAGCGCCGTCTCGTCCTCGTTTATTGTCAGTGGATCTTGGGAAGTCATCTCGTCTTCGACCTCAAGGACGCGCGCCACCCGAAGCTCGTCGTGTTTCCATTCCTCGCACAGAACACCGGGTTCGGCACCACGCCGCGGCCGGGCCTCATCACCTGGCGAAAGGAGGCCGGTGAGTTCGAGGCTGAGACCGGAACAGACATGTGTCCGAGCTCTCGCCTTCGTCACGTCTACCGCCTTGGAAGGACCGAAGGCGTTACCAGTGGCACCAGCAGCTTCGTGCTCGTCCGCGTGGATGTCACGGCGCGCGGCTGTGGGGGTAACCAGCCGTGGTCGACCGTGTGGCAAGCACCGAACTGGCCGGAGTCGATGATCGTGCGGTGAGGACGAACGTGAGGGATGGCCAGGGTTATCGCACATGACTTGGCCGGTGCGCACGCCTCGTCCTTCGAGACGGCGCTTACGCGCCTCCTCAGAGCTCTCAGGATGAGGCTAATCGGCGTCAGTGTCTCCCGAGACTGCAGCCACACACTCCCTGCTCAGGAGCCCGCCTAAGCGGGCGTCGCGAAGGATGACCACAGGAAAAGGCTATCGGCCCTTCGGTGGATGGCGGGTTGCGGTATCAGGTCCAGGAGCGATGGCTCTCGTCCCAAGGATTGCTGCGCCGCGGAATAGTCGAGGTTACGGCAACGTTGATTTGCGTCAAGCGAGTGGTCGAGTCGTTGCCAGATCGTCGCGCGCTATCGGCGAGCCGACACGTGACTGCAGATATCCGTGTTGATCGTCTGTTGACCGGCGATCGCTTCGCATGGCGACCGGCCTTTGGAGTGCGCGCGGTGAACGTTTGGACGCGTTGGGTGCCCGGGATCGATACGCTTCGGTCCTACGAAGCGGCCTGGCTTCGGCATGATGTCTTCGCAGGTCTCGTGCTGGCGACCATGCTTGTCCCGGTCGGAATTGCCTATGCCGTGGCGTCCGGTCTGCCGGGCATCCACGGCCTCTACGCGACCATCGTCCCGCTTCTGGCCTACGCGATGTTCGGTCCGAGCCGCATCATCGTGCTCGGACCGGACTCGGCGCTGGCAGCTGTCATCCTCGGCGTCATCGTCCCCCTGTCCGGCGGCGATCCGGTCCGCGCCGCAATGCTTGCCGCCATGATGGCGCTCGTTTCGGGAACGGTGCTCATTGTGGCCGGCATCGCACGGTTAGGGTTCGTGACGGAGCTGCTGTCCAAGCCGATACGGTACGGCTACATGAACGGGATCGCGCTGACCGTTTTGATCAGCCAGTTGCCAAAGCTGCTCGGCTTCTCGATCGAAAGCGAAGGACCGCTGAGAGACCTATGGGCGATCGCCGTTGGGATCGGTGATGGCAAGATCAATTGGGCCGCATTCGCAGTCGGACTTGGTACGTTGATCGTCATCCTGCTGCTCAAGGACAGCAAGCGACTGCCGGGAATCCTGATTGCCGTCGTCGGAGCGACCCTTGTCGTCTCACTCCTTGATCTGGGAACTGGTTATGGTGTGAAAGTCTTGGGGCCACTTCCACAAGGTCTGCCGGCCTTCTCCATTCCCAGGATCGGCTATGGCGATCTGATCCCCGTGCTGGCCGGCGGCTGCGCCATCGCTCTGGTCTCGTTCGCCGATACCAGCGTGTTGTCGCGAACCTATGCTGCTCGTCTGGGCGACAAGGTCGATCCGAACCAGGAGATGGTGGGCCTCGGCGCGGCCAATTTGGCGACCGGCTTTTTCCAGGGCTTCCCGATCAGCAGCAGTTCCTCGCGCACGCCCGTTGCCGAAGCCGCCGGCGCCCGCACCCAGCTCACATGTGTCGTCGGCGCGTTTGCGATCGCGTTCCTTCTGTTGGCTGCGCCAAACCTGTTGCAGCACCTACCGAATGCCGCATTGGCCGCCGTGGTGATCGCAGCCGCAATCGGCCTGATCGAGATCAGTGATCTCAAACGAATCTACCGGATCCAGCGCTGGGAATTCTGGTTGACCGTGCTGTGCTTCGTGGGCGTAGCCGTGCTCGGCGCAATTCCCGGAATCGGCCTCGCCATCGCGGTCGCCATTGCCGAGTTTCTGTGGGACGGCTGGCGTCCGCACTCCGCAATTCTCGGGCGGGCGCAGGGCGTCAAGGGCTATCACGACATCACGAGATATCCCGATGCCCGCCTGATACCCGGACTGGTGCTGTTCCGCTGGGACGCGCCGCTGTTCTTCGCCAATGCCGAGTTCTTCAAGGAACGTATTCTGGCCGCGGTCGAGCAATCGCCGACACCCGTGCGCTGGCTGGTCGTCGCCGCCGAACCGGTCACGAGCGTCGACGTCACCGCCTGCGACACAATTGCCGAACTGGACGAGGCGCTCCACGTCAGGGGCATCGAACTTTGCTTTGCCGAGCTGAAGGATCCCGTGAAGGACAAGCTGAAGCGGTTCGGGTTGTATGCGCAGGTCGGCGAAGCGCAGTTCTTTCCGACCATCGGCTCGGCCGTCTCGAGCTACCTCCACATCAACAATGTCGAATGGGAGGACTGGGAGGATCAGGTCGAGGTCGGTCGTCACGTCGGGTCGTGACGAGCCGGCCAGCGCGACAACCAGCGCAGGGCCGCACCTGCGGCCATTTTCGGCGAGCATGGCGGCCAACCGCCAGACCGCCGCCGGCAATAAGCGAGTCATTGCTGAACCGCGGGCGCGCACTTCGTGCCCGGCTTCGGGGAACATGGGCCCAATCCAATCGTTGCCTCCGCTCCACTGGAGGAAAGTTCATGCCCAAGAAATCGCTCGCCGAAATCTCAAAGGAAATGGCCGGCATCGACATCGCCATTCTCTCGACGCACACCGAGAACGGCGAGATTGCCAACCGTCCGATGAGCAACAACGGCGACGTCGCCTACGACGGCACCTCGTACTACTTCACCTACGAACAGGCGCGAACGGTGTCGGACATCCAACGAAATCCCAAGGTAGCGCTCGGATTCTCATCGGAGGCGGGCCTATTCTCGAAGGGAATCTACCTCGCGGTCGAAGGGACTGCCGAGCTGATCCGCGACAAGGCCGCCTTCCAACAGCATTGGACCAGCGACCTCGACAAGTGGTTCGACAACGGAATCGATACGCCGGGCATCGTCCTGATCAAGGTCAAAGCCAAGCGCATCACTTATTGGACGGGCCGCGAAGAGGGTGAGGTCGTGATCTGACCGACGCGGTGATCGTGCGCCGATTCCTCGATTGGTTCTTCAGGAGCCGCGAAACCGGTGCCATCACCATCGCGCAATGGCCCAACCTCATCCTATGGATCGTGATCGTCGCGGGCCTTCTGCTTTGGATCTGGCCTTCCGCGGGAAGAGCCAGCGTCGCCCTGACAATCGTCTTGAAAGGCGGACTGATGATTTGGGGCGCCGACGAGATCATCCGCGGCGTGAATCCTTGGCGGCGCTGTCTCGGCGCTGCGGTCGTCGTCTACGAGCTCAGCACGTTTGTGCCGTAAGGTGGGTTCGACGAAGCACGCCTAACCTTCGTGGTTTGCTGATCCCTGCGCATCGCGCCGCCATGCACCCGGGCTGACGCCGACGATCGCGGCCTGGAGCCGACATTTTCTCGTACGACCAATAGCCTGCCGGAGCGAGATCGAGGGGCACCGAACTTCACCCCTGCCCCGCCGGCGGGACCACGTACAGCGTCAGCGCGAACACGGCATAGATGAAGATCAGCAGGGCGCCGACGAACCAGGCCGAGCGCCCGCTGGCCGTGATGAAGGCCGACGTCACCGTCGCGATCATCATCATGGTGACCGCGCCCGGCCAGAACTGCAGGTCCATCGGCTTCGGCCCCACGACATAGCTGAGCAGCACCAAAGCGG
This sequence comes from Bradyrhizobium yuanmingense, assembly GCF_900094575.1. Classification (GTDB taxonomy): domain Bacteria; phylum Pseudomonadota; class Alphaproteobacteria; order Rhizobiales; family Xanthobacteraceae; genus Bradyrhizobium; species Bradyrhizobium yuanmingense. Next base: position 543,941 of record NZ_FMAE01000001.1, read on the forward strand.
GTGCGACGAACAACGCGATCTGCGAGGCGCTGCCGAGCGCAATGCTGACGGCCATGTCGAGCCGGTCCTTGCGTGCCGCGGCGAAGGCCACCGCGAATTCCGCGGCGGCGCCGACCAGCGAGACGACGATGAAGCCGACGAAGGCCGGGCTCATTCCGAAGGTTTCCGCCGCCTTCTGCACCGATTCCACGAAGATCTCGCTGACCAGCGCGACCAGCACGGTGACGACCAGCAGCGTGCCGACGGCCGTTCCGATCGGCCAGTGCGCCTCCTTGTCGTCATCGCCGTGACCGGCGCTTGCGAACAATTCCTTGTGCGTTCGAAGCGAGAACAACAGGCCGAGCCCGTAAGCTGCGATGAGCAGGACCGAAATGCCGAGGCTGAGCTTGTTGAGGATGCCCCCGCCCTGCGGCAGGTGGTCGAGATCGGCGACCGCCGAAGGCGCAAGCAGCGCGACGGTCGCCATCAGCAACAGGCCGGACGAGAGCCGCGCACCGGCGCGGTTATATTCCTGCACATGATAGCGCAGGCCGCCCAGCAACAGGCAGGCGCCCAGCATGAACACCGCGTTGGTGACGATCGCGCCCGCAATCGAGGCCTTCACCAGCATGTACTGGCCGGCGCGCAGCGCCGTGATGGCGATGATCAGCTCGGTCAGATTGCCGAGCGTTGCATTGAGCAACCCGCCCACGGCATCGCCAGTCTTGGCGGCGACCGCCTCGGTGGCGTGGCTGAGCAGCGCCGCCAGCGGAACGATGGCCAGCACCGCGAGCACGAACAGCAGCGTATGGGAATGTGGCGCCACCGCCTCGGCCACCAGCACGATGGGCACGAAGGCCAGCATCCAGAGCAAAGGGGTATTCCGGATTTCCCTGAGCAAAGTCTGCATGTGGCCGCCCTTCCATCGATGCGCTGATGGGAAGGTCGGGCGGCCGCGCAGGTCGAGTGTTGATCTGTCTCAACGTCGGCGTGGTGGAGGCGGCGCGCGCAGGACGCGCATGCGGCCTGCTCCCGGCCTGATCGCTGCCACGCTGGCATCCTGCCAGTGTTTTGCCCGACGGGTCAACTTGATCACGGCTGCGACCGCCGTTTGCGACACGGCGGGAAAATGCCTTGTCGATCAAAGGGCCTCCTACTGTGCATGGGGTTGTTTTTCGACTTTTCTTTTGGCCTCGCCCTTGCGCCCGCAGCGCAAGCGCGTCGCCCGACCTTCGCGCATACACAGCATGCAAGCTTGCGCCTGTGGAAGCCGGCGCCTCCGTAGTACATGCCGAACGTCCCCCATGGCTACGCCGCCGGAGCAGCGCGCCAACAAAAATGACGATCACGTTACCTGCCGCCGCGCGCGAGCCCGACCATCCCACCGCCGACGGTCTTCCGTCGACGCAGCGGCGCTGGGCGGTTGCCGCGATCTTCACTGCGCTCGCGATGGCCTCGCTCGACACTGCCATTGCCAACATCGCCCTGCCGGCCATCGCCGCCGACCTGCACGTCACGCCGGAGCAGTCGGTCTGGGTCGTCAACGTCTACCAGATCGCGCTGGTGGCGACGCTCTTGCCGCTGGGAGCGCTCGGCGAGATCGTCGGGCACCAGCGCATCTATCTCGGCGGACTGATCCTGTTCACCATTGCCTCGATGTTCTGCGCGGTGGCATGGTCGCTCGACAGCCTGTTGCTGGCGCGCACGCTGCAAGGGCTGGGGGCGAGCGGCATCATGAGCGTCAACACGGCGCTGGTGCGCTTCGCCTATCCCGGCCGCATGCTCGGCCGCGGCTTCGGTCACAACGCGCTGGTGGTCGCGACCGCCTTCACCGTCGGGCCCTCGATCGCCTCCGCCATCCTCGCCTTCGGCCCGTGGCCGTGGCTGTTCGCCGTCAACATCCCCTTCGGCCTCATCGCCATCGGCATCGGCTTTGCCATGCTGCCGAAGACCCCGCGCGCCGATCACGGCTTCGACTTGCTCGGCGCGATCCTGGCCACCGCCTGCCTCGGCCTGTTCATCACCGGCATCGGCAGCGCCGCGCACAATCTGTCGCCATTCGTGGTCGGCATCGAGCTGGTCACAGCCCTCGTGCTCGGCGTGATCCTGACCCGCCGCCACGCCGATCATCCCGCGCCGATGCTGCCGATCGACCTGTTCGCCAGGCCGATGTTCGCGCTGTCGGCGGCAACGGCGGTGTGCTCCTTCGCCGTCCAGGGCCTCGCCTTCGTCTCGCTGCCGTTCTATTTCGAGGATGTGCTCGGCCGCTCGCAGGTCGAGACCGGCTTCTTCATGACGCCCTGGCCGCTGGTGGTCGGCATCATGGCGCCGATCGCAGGCCGCCTCTCCGACCGCCATGCCGTCGGGCTGCTCGGCGGCATCGGCCTCGTCCTGCTGGGTCTCGGCATGGCGCTGCTCGCGACACTGCCGCCCAATCCCGCCATTGCCGACATCATCTGGCGGATGGTGATCTGCGGCATGGGCTTCGGCTTCTTCCAGGCGCCGAACATGAAGGCGGTGATGGCAAGCGCGCCGCCGCACCGCAGCGGCAGCGCCTCCGGCATCGTCGCGACCGCGCGCCTAACTGGGCAGACCACTGGCGCGGCGCTCGCCGCCGCCTGCTTCGCACTCGCTGGCCACGAGGGCGCGACGCTGGCGCTGGCGCTCGGCGCGGGCTTTGCCGCGCTCGGCAGCGTGATGAGCTTCCTGCGGCTCGCCGTGAAGTAAGCTGTCAGGCCGCCGTCACGCCGACAGCCACCGGAGCGACGGTCTCGTTGTCCAGCGCGGCCAGGCGCTCGTCGATCGCCGCGATGACCTTGCGGGAGTACGGGCCGAGATGTGCGTAGGCCGCGATCATCTGCACGGCGATGCGCGCCGATGACGTGTCGCGCTTGGCGCAGTTCAGGAAGGTCTGCCAGAGCGGCCCCCGCGCCTCAGGAAGCGTGGACACCACCTTGTGCACAGTCTCCATGGCTCCGAGCTTGGAGCGGATATCGCCTTCGGCAAGCTCGGAACGCTGCCTCGACCGGTCGAGCAGCGTCATCAGGCGGTCGACACGTGCTGCATAGGCCGCCGGGCTGTAGATGTGTTCCAGCACCCGCTTGTAGTCCGTCAGAATGTCGCGCAACGGGCGGACCGGATCGAAATTGATGCCCGCCGTGCACTGATCGGCGCCAATCGTCGGCGCCACGTCGTGCCCGGAATGCAGCCGGCCTTCGCGCTCCAGCCGGCGCGTGAGCTGCGTGTTGGGCAAGGCATAGAGCAGGCCGACCATGGCGACGGGGATTGCCGCCTCCTCGATGAAGTCGATCATCGCCTCCGCCATCGAGACCTTCTCGTTGTCGAAGCCAACGATGAAGCCCGCGGTGACGAGCATGCCGGCGGCGTAGATCTTGTGGATGCTCTCGGCGATGTTGCGCCGCGTGTTCTGCTTCTTGCGCATCGCGACCAGCGTCGCCGGGTCCGGACTTTCGATGCCGACGAAGATGCCGAAGAAATTGGCCGCACCCATCAGCTCCAACAGCTCCGGGTCGTCGGCGAGATTGACCGAGGCTTCCGTGGAGAATTCGAACGGATAGCCGTGCGTGCGCTGCCATTCGGCGAGCTTCGGCAGGAACTGCCGTAGCGACTTCTTGTTGCCGATGAAATTGTCGTCGACGAAGTCGAGATGACCGCGATAGCCCATCTTGTAGAGCGTCTCGAGCTCGACGAACATCTGCTCGATCGTCTTGGTCCGCGGCACGCGCCCGTAGAGCTCGATGATGTCGCAGAACTCGCAGGTGAAGGGACAGCCGCGCGAATATTGCACACCGAGATAGAGATAGTCCTCGAACTTGAGCAGGTCGAAACGCGGCACCGGCGTCTTGGTGACGTCGGCCTGGAACTTCGGTGCGGTGAAGAGGCCGGATCGCGCGCCGCTCTCCCAGGCCGCGATGAATTCGTTCATGACGCTCTCGGCCTCGCCGAGCACCCGGAAATCGGCCCGTTCATAGATATGGGGGCTCGAGGTGGGGTCGGGTCCGCCGACCACGACCGGCTTGCCGGCAGCGCGGCAGAGCTCGATCAGACGCAAGGTGTCGGCCTGCTGGGGCAACATTCCGCCGGTGAACACGACGTCGGCCCAGGCGAGATCCTCCTCCCCGAACGGCGCGGTGTTGCAATCGATCAGCCGGACGGTCCAGCTCTCGGGCAGCATCGCGGCGACGGTGATCAGGCCCAGGGGGGCGGCCGGGCGCTTGACGCCCAGCACTTTGCAGGATTCGCCGAAGGTCCAGAAGGACTCTGCCGAGAACAGCGGGTAGAGCATCAGTACGTTGCAGGGACTCGGCACGTTCATGGAACTCCTTTTGCGTCGGCGCAGTGTACCAAAGCGCCCGCGACTTGCACCCCGGCAATAGGGACAAACTGTCGCCGCAGCGCAAGCCGCGCGGGGCCCTGGAACCGGCATTCACAGCCGGACGTCGCCTCAAGCCGCGGATTGGCGCCCTCGGAACAAGGCCTCAACCCGAATCGATTGCGAAGGGATGAGCCAAAACGGCGTCCCGGTCCATACCCAGAGCGGGGGCCAAGCGCCCTGGTCGCGCTCGGTTTGTTGATTTGAACCTCGGACTGTTGATTTGAACCGTTCCAGTTTGCCGCACACATTGCGCCCCTGAGTTCAATCGGTGGATTGGGCCAATCAGGGGACTTGCGATGGCAAACCTAACAATCAACGGAAAACCCTTCACGCTCGACGTCGAGCCGGATACGCCGCTGCTTTGGGCAATCCGCGAGAATGCCGGCCTGACCGGCACCAAATACGGTTGCGGCATTGCACAATGCGGTGCCTGCACGGTTCACCTCGATGGCGTTGCGATGCGCTCCTGCGGCATCTCGGTCAGCGAGGCCGAGGGCAAGCAGATCACCACCATCGAGGGGCTCGCCTCGGGCAATACGCTGCACAAGGTGCAGGAGGCCTGGATCGCCCAGGACGTGCCGCAATGCGGCTATTGCCAGAGCGGCATGATCATGGCGGTGGCCGCGCTCTTGAACGAGAAGCCGAAGCCGACCGACGCCGACATCGACGAGGCCATCACGAATATCTGCCGCTGCGGCACCTTCCAGCAGGTGCGCGAGGCGATCCACACGATCGCGAGCGCGTAAGGAAATCCCCACATGAACAAGCATATATCGCCGCGGCTCAACCGCCGCGCCTTCGTCATCGGCACCGCTGCGGTCGGTGCCGGCCTTGCCATCGGCCTCGACCTGCCCTTCGGCGGCCCCGCCGTGGTCCGCGCCGCCGACGGCTCGCCGGAGATCGGCGCCTGGGTCGTGGTCAGGCCCGACGACACCGTGGTGATCCGCATCGCCCGCTCGGAGATGGGTCAGGGCTCGCTGACCGGCCTCGCCCAGCTCGTTGCCGAGGAGCTCGAATGCGACTGGACCAAGGTCACGACCGAATATCCGACCCCCGGCCAGAGCGTCGCCCGCAAGCGTGTCTGGGGCGATTTCTCGACCGGCGGCAGCCGCGGCATCCGCTCCTCGCAGGACTATGTGCGCAAGGGCGGCGCCACCGCGCGCGTGATGTTGATCCAGGCCGCAGCCGACGCATGGAAAGTGCCGGCCTCCGAATGCAGGGCCCAGAACAGCGTCATCACCCATACGCCCTCGGGCCGGACCACGACCTATGGCAAGGTCGCCGAAGCTGCGGCGAAGCTGACGCCGCCGGCGGACGTCAAGCTGAAGGATCCGAAGGACTGGAAGCTGATCGGCAAGGGCGTCAATCGGCTCGACACGGTCGACAAGACCACCGGCGCGATGATCTACGGCGTCGACGTCAAGCTGCCGGGCATGCTGAACGCTGCGATCAAGGACTGCCCGGTGTTCGGCGGCAAGCTGAAGAGCTTTGACGAAGCCAAGATCGCCAACATGAAAGGCGTCAAGAAGGTCGTCAGGGTCGGCGACACCGCCGTCGCGGTCGTCGCCGACACCTGGTGGCACGCCAAGACCGCGCTGGAAGCACTGCCGATCGTCTGGGACGAAGGCGACAACGCAAAAGTCTCCAGCGAGTCGATTGCGAAATGGCTGGCCGAGGGCCTCGACAATGCGCAGCCGGCCTATGTCGGCAACAAGAACGGCGACGCGAAGGCCGCGATTGCCGGCGCCGCCAAGAAGGTCGAGGCCGTCTACTCCTATCCCTACCAGAACCACGCCACGATGGAGCCGATGAATGCCACCGCGCTCTACACGGCCGACAGATGCGAGGTCTGGTGCGGGACGCAGAACGGCGAGGCGGCGTTTGCAGCGGTGCTGGAAGCGTCCGGCCTGCCGGCCGAGAAGTGCGACGTGCACAAGGTGATGTTAGGGGGCGGCTTCGGCCGGCGCGGCCAGACCGACTATGTCCGCCAGGCCGTCATGATCGCCAAGCAGATGCCGGGCACGCCGATCAAGCTGCTGTGGTCGCGCGAAGAGGACATGGCGCACGGCAGGTATCACCCGATCACCCAGTGCAAGATGACCGGCGCGTTCGATGCCAACAACAACCTGATCGCGCTGCACTACCGCCTGTCCGGGCAATCGATCCTGTTCTCGCTCCGCCCCGAAGCGTTGCAGAACGGCATGGATCCCGCGGCATTCCAGGGCGTCGCCCAATCCGGCGAAGCCGCATTCGGCTATTCGGTGCCGAACCTTCTGGTCGAGCATGCGATGCGCAACCCGCACGTCCCGCCCGGCTTCTGGCGCGGCGTCAACGTCAACCACAACGCGATCTACATGGAATGCTTCATGGACGAGCTCGCCCATGCCGCAGGCCAGGACCCCCTCGAATTCCGTCGCAAGCTGATGGGCAACCACCCCAAGCACCTCGCGGTGCTCAATGCGGTGGCCGAGAAGATCGGCTGGACCACGCCGGCGCCGCAAGGCGTCTATCGCGGCATCGCGCAGGTGATGGGCTATGGCAGCTATGTCGCCGGCGCCGCCGAGATCTCGGTGACAGAGGGCAGCAAGATAAAGGTGCATCGCATCGTCGCCTCCACCGATCCGGGCTACGTCGTCAATCCGGCGCAAGTGGAACGGCAGGTCGCCGGCTCCTTCGTCTATGGCCTCTCCGCGCTGTTCTACGGCGGCTGCACGGTCAAGGGAGGCAAGATCGAGGAGACCAACTTCGACACCTACAATTCGATGCGCATCAACGAGATGCCGAAGGTGGAGGCGGTGATGGTGCCGAGCGGCGGGTTCTGGGGCGGCGTCGGCGAGCCGACCATCGGCGTGGCGGCGCCGGCCGTGCTGAATGCGTACTTCGCCGCGACCGGCAAGCGCATTCGCCATGTGCCGCTGCGCGACCAGAACATCACGTTCGCGTAAAGCATGATCCGGAGAAGTGTGGAGCGGGTTTCCGAAAAGATCATGCTCAAAGGACAAATCGCGGCGGCCGTATCGGCCGCCGCAGCATTTTCCGGACAGGTCTCATGAATGCGCCGGTGACGCGGCGGAATGCCGTCCTCGGCATCGCCGTCGCAGCCACATCGCTCGCCGCCCCTTCGATCCTGCGCGCACAATCGGCGGGCCGCGTCGTCGTGGTCGGCGGCGGCTTTGGCGGCGCCGCTTGCGCCCGCGCGCTCAAGCGCGCCGATGCTAAATTGCAGGTCACCCTGATTGAGCCGAACAAGACTTACATCTCCTGTCCCTTCAGCAACGAGGTGATCGCGGGCCTGCGCGAGATCGAGGCGCAGCAGTTCGCCTATGACAAGCTTGCCGCCGGGGGCATCAGCATCGTCACACAGGCTGCGACGAACATCGACACGCAAACACGTCGTGTGACGACGGGCGATGGCACCACGTTCGGCTATGACCGCCTCGTGCTCTCGCCCGGCATCGACTTCCATTTCGAAGCCCTGCCCGGCTACGACGACGCCGCATCGGAGACGATGCCGCACGGCTGGAAGGCCGGCGCGCAAACGCTTTTGCTGCGCCGGCAATTGGAAGCGATGGCGGACGGCGGCACGATCGCCATTGCAATCCCGGCCAATCCTTCCCGGTGCCCGCCAGCGCCCTACGAGCGCGCGAGCCTGATCGCGCATTACCTGAAGTCGAGAAAGCCGCGGTCGAAAGTTCTGATCCTCGATGCCAAGGACGCGTTCTCTCAGCAGCGGCTGTTCGAGAAAGCGTGGAAGGAGCTCTATGGCGACATGATCGAGCGCGTCGCACTGTCGCAAGGCGGCCGCGTCACCTCGGTCGATCCGACGATGCGAACCATCGTCACGGAGTTCGGCAACTACACCCCTGACGTCGCCAACGTCATCCCGCCGCAGCGCGCGGGGCGCATCGCCGCCATCGCGGGCGCTGCGGACGCGACGGGCTGGTGCCCGATCGATCCCGTCACGTTCGAGTCCAAGCTCGTTCCGAACGTCCACGTCGTCGGCGACGCCTGCCTCGGCGGCGGCATTCCCAAATCAGCATCCGCTGCGAGCGCGCAAGGCAGGGCCTGTGCTGGCGCGATCGTGAATCTCTTTGCTGGCCGCGCGCCGGAGACGCCACGCCTGACAGGCGTCTGCTACAACGTCGTCGCGCCCGGTTACGGCTTTTCGCTGGCCGGCAATTACGAGCCCAGGGGCGACATCTTCGCCGAGGTCGAGGGCGGCGCCACCAGCCCGGTCGACGCGCCGCGCGAATTGCGCGCCCGCGAGGCGGACGAGGCCGAGCGCTGGTTTGAAACCATCACGGCGGACACCTTTGGCTAGAGCACCGATCCATATCGCAGCGCTGATCTCTGCCAGCCTCGCCTGCAGCGCGAGCGCGGACGAGCTCGTGCCCTACACAATCGTCGGCGACGGCATTCCCGCCTCGCTCACCGGCTCGACCAGCGATGCCACGCGTGGGCGCGCGCTGGTGCTCGCACGCACGACGACCTGTATGCTCTGCCATTCCGGCCCATTTCCGGAAACGCGGTTCCAGGGCGACCTCGCGCCTGATCTTGCCGGTGCCGGGAACCGGTGGTCCGCGAGCCAGTTGCGGCTTCGACTGGTTGATGCCTCGCGCTTCAATCCGGACACCATCATGCCGTCCTATTATCGCAACGACGGCCTCGTCCGCGTCGGACGCAACTTCGCCGGCAAGCCGATCCTGTCGGCTGCGGAGATCGAGGACATCGTGGCTTTTCTTGCAACGCTTCGGGACTAGGTTTCATGCCAACCACGCGACGACAATTCTTGAACCTCGCCGGAGGCGTGACAGTCGCCGGCACGGTCCCGATCGTGACGCTGCGGCCGCTTCAAGCGACGCCCGCGATGCTCAACGCTGCGATCCGTAACCTCGTCGGCGAAGCCCAGCTTCGCAACGGCAGGATCAGGCTCGACATTCCGCCGCTGGTCGAGAACGGCAATACGGTGCCGATGACGGTCAGCGTTGCAAACCCGATGACGGCGGACGATTACGTCAAGAGCATCCACGTCTTCAACGAGAAGAACCCGCAGCCGAACATCGGCAATTTCTATCTTGGTCCTTCCTCCGGCCGCGCCCAGGTCTCGACCCGGATCCGGCTCGCCGACACCCAGAAGGTGGTCGCGATCGCGCGCCTGTCCGACGACACGTTCTGGCAGGTTGCCGCCGATGTCGTCGTGACGCTGGCGGCCTGCACCGAGGAGATGAACTGATGGCTGCCCTCATCAACGTTCCCTCGAAAGCCAAACGCGGCGAGATCATCGAGATCCGCACGCTGACCTCGCACATCATGGAAACGGGATTCCGCCACACCGCGGACGGCAAGCTCGTGCCGCGCGACATCATCACGAGCTTCATCTGCCGCTACAACGGGGCCGAGGTCTTTCGCGCCGACCTGTTTCCGGCGATCGCGGCGAACCCATATTTATCGTTCTTCACGGTGGCCAAGGAGAGCGGCAAGTTCGAGTTCGAGTGGATCGGCGACAACGGCTATTCGTCCACCGCATCGGCATCGATCACGGTCGAATGATTGTTTGGCGCGCGATAGCGGCGGCGATATTCCTCGTCACGGGCCCAGCCCTGCTCGCCGCAGAGATCCCGCCCGATGCGCGCCGCTCCGGCTATGCCTTCATGGGCCCGGACACCCGGGCGATGCAGGACGACGACACCGCCAATCCCGGCATGCTGTTCGTGCTCGACGGCGAGCAGCTGTGGAAGAAGAAGACCGGCAGCGCCGACAGGGCATGCGCCGATTGTCATGGCGATGCGCGCACCAGCATGAAGGGCGTCGCGGCGCGTTATCCTGCCTTCGACAAGGCCCTCGGCCGTCCCGTCACGCTCGACCAGCGCATCAATCTCTGCCGGGCCATTCATCAGCAGGCGACGCCGCTACCTTACGAGACCCGCGACCTGCTCGCATTGTCCGCCTTCGTCGCCCACCAGTCGCGTGGCAATCCGATCACGGCCGGCGACGATCCGCAACTCAAGCCGTTTGTCGACCAGGGCCGCGACCTCTTCATGCAGCGCGAAGGCCAGCTCAACCTTGCCTGCACCAACTGCCATGACGACAATTTCGACAAGCGCCTCGCGGGCGCTCCGATCACGCAAGGACAGCCGACCGGCTATCCGCTGTATCGACTGGAATGGCAGACGCTGGGCTCGCTGGAGCGACGGCTGCGCAGCTGCATGAGCGGTGTCCGCGCCCAGGCCTATGATTACGGCTCACCCGAGTTGGTCGCACTCGAACTGTACCTGATGTCGCGGGCGCGCGGCCTGCCGATGGAAACGCCGGCGGTACGGCCCTGAAACAGCAACGGCCGGACCATCCGCCCGGCCGTTCCGCAACAATGAAGCCGGGCCTACTCCGCCGGTGCGGCCGACATCTCCGGATGCGCGGCATAGTGTTCGCTGGCGCCGAGCTTGCTGGCCGCGAACAGGCCGGCGGCCATCACGGCGTAGGCCAGCGCGACCGCGGGGGTCACGCCAAAGCCGCCGCCGATGCCGACGGCCTCGCCATGCATGAAGCCGAAATAGGTCAGGATCGCCCCGACCAGCGCAAAGGCGGAGGCCTTCTCGAAATCGCGCTCGATGATGAAGACACCGATAGCGCCGAGGATGAGGCCGCCGAGGATGGAGCCGCCGCCCATGACTTCGAGGCCGTGATAGAACACGCCCTGCTGCGGCAGCGCCGCCACCGCTGCGGTCTTGACCGCGTCGGCCTTGTCGGCCGCCATCCCGCCGACAGTTGCTGCCGCAGTCATGGTCGAGGCCAGCATCGTATCGATCTGGAGCTTGGCCCAGGCGGCAAGGTGCGGGGTCAGTGCCAGCACGATCGCAGGCGCGTGCTTGACCGGCGTGGTCTGGAACGCCTGCGCGCCGATCAGCATGCCGATGTAGAGCAGGATCGGAGAGATCGCGACCACGGGCACCAGCGCCAGCAGCACCGAGATGATGCCGAACCAGGACAGCACCACCACCATGATGCCGGTCGCAGCCGAATAGCCGATTCGGCCGCCCATCGCCTTCCAGCCGGGATGGCCGATATAGACCGCGTTGATGAAAGGATTGCCCATCAGGCAGCCGATCAGGCTGACGACGCCGTCGGCGGTGAGCACGCGCGTGGTCGGATAGTCGTCGCCGGCCGCTTCCGCGCTCTCGACATTGTCCATGGCCTCGACGAGGTCGTAGATGCCGAACGGAATGGCGGTGACCAAGATGATGCCGAGGAATTCGAAGCCGGAGAAGACGTAGCCAAGCGCCGGGATCGGCACCGAGAAGCCGAAATTGGCGAAGGCCGCACCGACGCCCGCGATGCTCAGGCCGCCGAGGCCGAGCCCGAACAGGTTCGAGCCCCAGGCGATGATCATGCCGGCCGCGATTGCGACGAGGCCCGCGGGAATGCCGCGCCAATACTTCACGCCGCCGAACCAGCTCACCAGGATGATGGCGAAGCAGACGAGACCGATCTGCGGCGTCATGTACATCTCTAACGCTGGCCGCATCGAGATGAAGGTGACGGAGACCCCTGCGAGCGTGCCGAGCAGCGCCGCGCGCGGCGTGATCTTGCGGATGAACGGCGCGATGAAGCCGCCGATCATCAGGATGAAGCTCTGGAAGAATACCCAGACGAGGCCCGCCGACCACCCCTTGAGCGGATCGCCGGTCTTGAGCGTGATCGGCAGCATGATCACGAAGGTCACGATGAACATGTGCGGCACGCTGACGCCCGACGGCAGCGCGCAGACGTCGTTGCGGCCGGTCTTCTGGGCCAGGCGATAGGCGAGATAGGCGTAATAGAAGGTGGAGAGACACATCATCAGCCCGAGCGCGGGCAGGATGCGGCCGAACACGAGGCTGTCGGGCATCTTCAGCACGAAGCGCAACAGGCCCGTGAGCACCAAGATGTTGACGAGGATGTTGGTGCCGAAGCCGAACAACGCGTTCCAATCGCCCGACGTCCATAGCGCCGGCTTGAAGTCGGACTTGTTCAGATCAGAACTGCCGGCCGCCCCCGTCAATGTGCTCATGATAGTACCCCTATGTGGTCGAAACCGTCATTGCCTCCAGAACTGCGGCTGAATCCGCGACCCAGCCGAAGATGCCGCCCTGGGCCTTGATCATCTTCAGGCCCATCTCGTGAAACTCGGGGAAGTAGGACGCGCAGCCGTCGGCGATGACGACGCAGCGATAGCCGCGGTCGTTGGCCTCGCGCACCGTGGTGTTGACGCACACTTCCGTGGTGACGCCGCACACGAGCAAATTCTCGATGCCGTATTTCTCCAAGACCTCGCCGAGCTCGGTCGCGTAGAACGCCCCCTTGCCGGGCTTGTCGATGACGATTTCGCTGTCGAGCGGATAGAGCTCGGGAATGATGTCGTGGCCGGCCTCGCCGCGAATGAGGATGCGCCCCATCGGACCGGGATCGCCGATGCGAAGGCTCGGCGCGCCGCGCTCGACCTTGGCCGGCGGCGCGTCGGAGAGATCGGGCAGATGCCCCTCGCGCGTGTGAATGACCAGCATGCCGCTGTCGCGCGCGGCCGTCAGCACCGCGCCGATCGGCTTCACCGCACGCCCGAGCTGGCTGACGTCGTTGCCCAGGGTCTCGCCGAAACCGCCGGGCTCCATGAAGTCGCGCTGCATGTCGATGATGAGAAGCGCGGTGGCGGACCAGTCGAGCGTGATCGGCTCGGGCTCGGCGCTGACGACGCCCTTGGTCGGCTTGGCTGAGTTCAACATGACGGCCCCGCGAGAACTCTCCTGGCCGGGAGTTCTGCAAGCGCCGTGCCATTGTGTACAATTGCGGTTGAGCGCGGGTAGCGAGGGAATTTGTCGTCTGGTCAGAAGGTTACGCCGGCGATCGGCGTCTGCTTATTCCCTGTGCGACGGCTTCGCGCCGTGCATTTGCCTAAGAGATAAGCGGCTTCCTCCGTCATTCCGGGGCGACGCGCCAGCGTCGAGCCCGGAATCCATCGGGCCGCGGTACGCGAGGTGAAATGGATTCCGGGTTCGCGCTACGCGCGCCCCGGAATGACGAGCAGAGGCTACCGCCCCGCCCCATACAACTGCCGATGCTCTTCCTCATACGGGGCGTAAGACTCCTTCAGCGTCGCCATGTTCAGCAGCATGGCCGCCACCATCGCGCCCGCCTTGTCGAACACGCGCGTCTTGACCCAGGCGCTTTCGGTGCGGCGGCTGCCGGAGAGCGCGACGACTTCGCGCTCGACCTCGTATTCCTCGCCCTCGAGGAGCGGACCCTTCAGCAGGCGGATCTCCTGGTCGGCGAACAGGCCGACGGCCGGGCCCTTGGCCGGCAGCGGATCGTCCTTGGAGCGGTACTGGAACAGCACGCTCAGCATCTCCATGGGGATGATGGGCTTGCCCCACGGATTATCCGCGCCCGAATAGTACGGCGAGCTTTCGGTGATGACGGCGAGCTTCTGCCTCAGCGAGAACGGATAGAGGTCGCCCATGTTCTGGTCGAACGCCATGCGCACCGACTGCCGCTTGCTGGTCTGCGCCACCTTCACATCGCGCAAGATCACGGGATCAGTGAGCGGCTTGAGCTCGCCAAGGCGCGCCTCGAGCGCCGTTGCAACCGGCAAATCGCCGACTGATGCCGTGCCGCGCAGCACCTCAGTGCCGTCGCGCTTGACCATCTGGATCTGGCACTGGCGGGTGCCGGGCAATGGCTTCGCCAGGATCGCCTGCACCTCTTCGCCCTCATAGCAGACGCTGCGGTAATGTGCTGAAAGGCAGCCTATCTCGAACCAAGCCTGCCCCCACAGCCGCTCGCCGAGCGGAGCGAACTGGCTGAAATGCGTCGGGCCCTCGATCGTGCCGCCCTTGAAGCCGAGCTTCTGCGCGGTGGCGTCGTCATGGATCGAGGCGTGCGCGTCATAGGTCTGCGCCTGCAGCATCTGGCGTGGCTGACGCCACGGCCCGATCAGGGCCTCGGCCGTCTCCGTGATCTCGGTGTCGAATGCGTTTGCAGTCATGGCGCTCTCCGCGTGCAAGCCATGACTAGCAGGAGCGCCACGGATGCGGCCAGCGATATTGACTTCGCTGGCCCATCCTTTTGACTGTCACAATTCGCATCGCGCAGCCGCGATTCCTCCCGCAGCGCAAACCTCCCGCCGGACGAAAGACGAGGACTTCCGAATGACGCTGTTGCAGGTCGAGCTGGACGACAAATACCGGCTCGAATCGAAGCGGATCTTCCTCTCCGGCACGCAGGCCCTGGTCCGCCTGCCCATGTTGCAGCGCGAACGCGACCGGCTTCAGGGCCTCAACACCGGCGGCTTCATCTCGGGCTATCGCGGTTCCCCGCTCGGCATGTACGACCACGCGTTGTGGCGGGCGAAGTCGCACCTTCAGCAGCACGACATCGCTTTCGTCCCTGGTTTGAACGAGGACCTCGCCGCAACTGCGGTCTGGGGCAGCCAGCAGGTCGGCCTGTTTCCCGGCGCCAAGGTCGATGGCGTGTTCGGCATCTGGTACGGCAAGGGCCCGGGCGTCGACCGCTCGGTCGATGCGCTCAAGCATGCCAATGCCGCCGGCACCTCGCTCAATGGCGGCGTGCTGGCGCTCGCCGGGGACGACCACGGCTGCCAATCCTCGACGCTGGCGCATCAGAGCGAGCAGGTGTTCGCGGCGGCGCTGATTCCCGTGATCAATCCCGCCACGCTGCAGGACTATCTCGATCTCGGCCTCTACGGCTTTGCGCTGTCGCGCTTCTCCGGCTGCTGGGTCGGCTTCAAGGCGATCAGCGAGACGGTGGAGAGCTCGGCCTCGATCTATAGCGACCCCGAACGCATCAAGATCGTGGTGCCCGACGATTTCGAGATGCCGCCCGGCGGCCTCAACATCCGCTGGCCCGATCCGCCGCTGGAGGCGGAGAAGCGCCTGTTCGGACCGAAGATGGCGGCGGTGCAGGCCTTCGCCCGCGCCAATCAGCTCGACCGCATCGTGCTCGATTCCAAGCCCGCGCGGCTCGGCATCGTCGCGACCGGCAAGGCCTATCTCGATCTGCGCCAAGCGCTCGCCGACCTCGGCATCACCGACAAGGACGCGCAGGACCTGGGCCTTCGCATCTACAAGGTTGCCTTGACCTGGCCGCTGGAGGAAAGCGGCGCGAAACGTTTCGCTGAAGGTCTTCAGGACGTGCTGGTGGTCGAGGAGAAGCGCGGCTTCATCGAAGACCAGCTGATGCGGATCCTCTACAACGTCGATGCCTCAAAGCGCCCGACCGTCACCGGCAAGCGCGATGAGCGCGGCGCACCGCTGTTGCCGAGCGAGGGCGAGCTGACGCCGACCATCGTCGCTGGCGCGCTGGTGGCGCGCTTGCGCAAGCTCGGCCATCACAGTCCCGTGCTGGAGCAGCGCCTCGCCAGGCTCGAGGCTTTCGACAACCCGGTGACGACCAGCACGCCGATCAAGCTCGCACGCACGCCGTTCTTCTGCTCGGGCTGCCCGCACAACACCTCGACGCGGGTGCCCGAGGGCAGCCGCGCCATGGCCGGCATCGGCTGCCACGGCATGGCGCTGAGCATGCCGACCCGCCGCACGGATCTGATCTCGCATATGGGCGCCGAGGGCGTGAACTGGATCGGCCAGTCGCCCTTCACGAACGAGAATCACATCTTCCAGAATCTCGGCGACGGCACCTACACGCATTCCGGCCTGCTCGCCCTTCGTGCGGCTTCGGCCGCCGGCATCAACATCACCTACAAGATCCTCTACAACGACGCCGTGGCGATGACCGGCGGCCAGCCCGCCGAAGGCGCCTTCAACGTCGCGCAGATCGCCCATCAAGTCTGGGCCGAAGGCGTCAAGCGGCTTGCGATCGTCTCCGACGATCCCACAAAGTATCCGCAAGGCGGATACTTCCCGCAAGGCGCGACCATCCACCACCGCCGCGAGCTCGATGCCGTGCAGCGCGAGCTGCGCGATATCAAGGGCCTAACGGTCATCATCTACGACCAGACCTGCGCCGCCGAGAAGCGCCGCCGCCGTAAGCGCGGGCTCTATCCCGATCCCGCCAAGCGCGCCTTCATCAACGAGCTCGTTTGCGAAGGTTGCGGCGATTGCTCGCAGGCCTCGAACTGCGTCTCGGTGCAGCCGCTGGAGACCGAATTCGGCCGCAAGCGCCAGATCGACCAGTCGAACTGCAACAAGGACTTTTCCTGCGTCGAGGGCTTTTGCCCGAGCTTCGTCACCGTCCATGGCGGCTCGCTGAAGCGGATGAAGACCTCGGCTGTGGATTCCGGCCAGCTGTTCGCGGATCTGCCGCTGCCGCCGGCGCGTGAGCTGGACGGGCCCTACAACATCCTCGTCACCGGCATCGGCGGCACCGGCGTCATCACCATCGGAGCCCTGCTCGGCATGGCTGCCCATGTCGACGGCCGCGGCTGCTCGGCGCTCGACTTCACCGGCCTGTCGCAGAAGAACGGCGCGGTGATGAGCCATGTCCGCATCGCACGGACGCCGGAAGACATCTCCGCGGTTCGCATCACCACGGGCGGCGCCGACGTCATCCTCGGCTGCGACATGATCGTCTCCGCGGGCCCGACGGCGCTGAGCCGCGCCGAGCGCGGCGTGACCAAGGCCTACATCAACGCCGATCTGCAGCCGACCGCGAGCTTCGTGCAAAACCCCGATCTCGATTTCGAGATGGGCGCAATGCAGACCGTGCTCCGCGACGCTATCGGCGACAACAACCTCGACATCATCGACGCGACAGGCATTGCCGCGGCACTGATGGGCGATTCCATCGCGACCAACCCCTTCATGCTCGGCTTTGCGTTCCAGAAGGGCGCGATCCCGCTGTCGCTGGAAGCCCTGCTTCGCGCCATCGAGATCAACGGCGCCGCGATCGAGATGAACAAGCTCGCCTTCACCTGGGGCCGGCTCGCTGCCCACGACATGTCGCGCGTGCGCAGCGTGCTCCAGTTCAAGGCAATAGCGTCCGCGCCTGCGAAATCGCTCGACGATATCATCGCGACGCGCGCCGAATTCCTGACCTTCTATCAGGACAAGGCCTATGCCGACCGCTACCTCGCAGCCGTCGCGAAGGTGCGCAAGGCGGAGAGCGCGGCTTTGCCCGGGTCAACCGAGCTCACCGAAGCGGTCGCAAAGAACCTGTTCAAGCTGATGTCCTACAAGGACGAATATGAGGTCGCCCGGCTCTACACCGACGGCAGCTTCGCCAAGAAAGTGTCTGAGAAGTTCGACGGCGATTTCACGCTGAAGTACCATTTGGCGCCGCCGATCTTCGCCAAGCGCGACAAGACGACCGGACACCTGCAGAAGCAGGAGTTCGGGAGCTGGATGTTCCACGCCTTCCGCCTGCTCGCCAGGCTCAAGTTCCTGCGCGGCAGCGTGTTCGATCCGTTCGGCCGCACCGAGGAGCGCCGGACTGAGCGGAAATTGATCGCGGATTATCTGGCGATGATCGACCAGCGGATCACAGGGCTGAAGCCGGATCAAATCCCGCTGCTGGCAAGGCTTGCGCGCGTGCCGGAGACCATCCGCGGCTTCGGCCACGTCAAGGAGGCCAACATCAGGCTGGCGGCGGCCGAGACGGCGCGGCTGGAAGCGGAGCTGGAGAACAGCCGCTTTGCCGCCGCGGCGGAGTAGAGGCTAGGCGCCAGCCTCTCTCCGCGTCAGGCACATACACGCTGTCATCGCCAGGTTCAGCGCGCCGGCTTGCGCTCGATCGGGTCGATATCGATCGCCCGGAGGCGGCCGAGGCGCAGCACGTCCATGGCGAGCCGGCGGCCGATCCGGTCGCGGTCGAGCACGCGGATCAGATCGTCGACGCCATTGATCTCGACGCCGTCGAGCCTGATCACGACGTCGCCGGGCAACAGGCCTGCCTTCGCCGCTGGTCCATCCGGCTCGATCTGCATCAGAAGCGCGCCCATCTTGTTCTCGACGCCGGCCAGCACCGCGTGCCGCCGCGGGACCGGCGCGGTCTGCCCGGCGACACCGATATAGGCGCGGCGGACATAGCCGTGGCGGATGATCTCCGACAGCACGAATTGCGCGGTGTTGCTGGCGACCGCAAAACAGATTCCTTGCGCGCCATTGATGATCGCGGTGTTGATGCCGATCACCTCGGCATGCGACGACACCAGCGGCCCGCCGGAATTGCCGGGATTGAGGGCGGCATCGGTCTGGATCACGTCCTCGATGGTGCGCCCGCTCACCGAGCGGATCGAGCGGCCGAGCGCCGAGACCACGCCGGCCGTCACGGTCGATTCGAAGCCGAGCGGATTGCCGATCGCGATCACGAGCTGGCCGCGCCGCAGGCTCTTGGAATTGCCGAGCGCGGCATAGGGCAAGTGCCGCACGCCATTGGCACGCAGCAGCGCCAGATCCGTATCGGGATCAACGCCGAGCACCTGGGCGTCGCCGACATGGCCTTCGACGTCGCGCAGCCGGATCTCCTTCGACGTGCCGACCACATGACTGTTGGTGAGCACGAGCCCATCCGGCGAGATCACGATGCCGGAGCCGAGCCCGCCGCGCTCGCGACCGTTCGACACCTTGGGGCCGGTCTCGACGCGCACGACCGCAGGGCCGACGCGATCGGTGACGTCGATCACAGCATTGGAATAGGCGTCCAGCAGCGCCCGGTCATCGGCCGGGCCAGGCGCCGTCGTCCGCGATGACGGTGCGTCATCGGCGATATCTGAGGTGAAGTCCAACATGGCAAGAGTCCTCGAAGGCTCACACAGATGGTGGCCTGCTCCCGGAGGCGCAAGTGGCCCGCCTGGAGCGCAGCGCCGGGCTGCCCAGATGGCTAGGGCGGGCGCCTCAGCGAGCCACCTCTTGCCTTAACCGGATCGAGCAGCGACCAGTCCCCCTCTGGGAGCACATGGCCCTTGGGGAAAGGCGCGCGCAGCTCGAGCCCCAGCGAGCTCAGTACGCGGTCATTGCGGTAATAGCATTGCAGCACGACACGGACGAGGGTTGCGGCGGCAACGCCGCCGTTCTTCCGAAACTCGTGCACCACCGCGTCGCGTCTGGCGGCATCGAGCTCGGCAAGCGGGCCCCGGGCGAGCCGCGCCAGGTGATCCAGCGCCGCCGCCACCAATTTGGTATCGCGACCGAGCGTTGCCAGCATGTCGGCCTGGATCGCGGGATCGTCGGCGCCCGGCACCTTGTACTCGTCGCTGGCCGGAATGATCATCGCGGCGATGGCGCGGAGATCGTCGCGTTGCCTGCGTGTCAGTTGGTTGTCTGCGGACATCACAGCCTCAATCGAACAAATTGGCGAGGCGCTGCTTCATCTGGTCGGCGATGTAGAGCGCGAGGGCCTGGATGGTGGAGGTCGGGTTCACGCCGCCCGAGGTGACGAAGATGCTGCCGTCGACGATGAAGAGGTTCTTCACGTCGTGCGCGCGGCCCCATTCGTTGACGACGGAACGCTCGGGGTCGGTGCCCATGCGCGCGGTGCCGAGCAGGTGCCAGCCGCCCCAGGGAATCGGCGAGTTGACGCAGATGTCGCTCGCGCCGGCCGTCTCGAGAAACTCGCGGCCGCGCGCCAGCGCGTGCTCCATCATCTTCCGGCTGTTCTCGCTGATGGTGTAGTCGACCTTCGGCGCGGGAATGCCGTGACTGTCCTTCAGCACCGGATCGAGCGTGACACGATTGTGCTCCTCCGGCAGATCCTCACAAATCGCGGAGAAACCTAAGCGATGGCCGTTGAGCTTGCGGAACACGCGGTGGTGATCCTCGCCCCACGGCAAGATGCCCTTTTGCTCGCTCACGACCGCTTCGAACACCGGCCCGGCCCCGCGCACGAACTGAACGCCATAGCCGCGCACGAAACCGCGCGACAGGTCGGTGTCATACCATTGCTTGCTCCACAGGCAGGTCGGCGGCGCGCGGTTGGAGTCAGTCGGCTCCTTCACATAGCCGTAGATCTGCGCATAGGGATGGAACATCAGGTTCTTGCCGACGAGGCCCGACGAATTGGCGAGACCGTTGGGGAAGCGGCCCGATGCCGAGTTGAGCAGCAGCCGCGGCGTGCCGACGCCGTTGCAGGCGATGACGACGACATGCGCGGGCTGAAACTGCTCGATGCCGTCTTTGTCGTAATAGACCACGCCCGAGGCCATGCCGTTCTCATCGGTGGTGATCTCGCGCACCCGGCAATGCGTGCGCAGCTCGACGCCGGCACGGATCGCATGCGGCCAATAGGTGATGTCGGTGGAGGATTTTGCGCCTTGCGCGCAGGCCGGCGTGCAATGGCCGAGATTAATGCAGCGCGCCCGGCCCTCGTAGTCCATCGTCGCGACCGTGGTGTCCGACGGCCACCAGTGCCAGCCGAGCTTGTTCATGGCCTTGGAGATGATGGCGCCGGACAGGCCCATCGGCTGCTGCGGCATCGGCGGATGCGTCAGCGGCGACAGCGGATCGCCTGACAGGCCCGACGTGCCCATCATGCGGTCGTTCTCTTCGAAGAACGGAGTCAATGCCTCGTAGTCGATCGGCCAGTCGTCGGCGACGCCGTCGAGCGTCTTCACCTTGAAATCGGAGGGATG
Organism: Bradyrhizobium yuanmingense; assembly: GCF_900094575.1. Lineage (GTDB taxonomy): Bacteria > Pseudomonadota > Alphaproteobacteria > Rhizobiales > Xanthobacteraceae > Bradyrhizobium > Bradyrhizobium yuanmingense. Next base: position 564,886 of record NZ_FMAE01000001.1, read on the forward strand.
CAGCCGCGGCCAGTGCGCGGTGTACATCACGGTCGAGCCGCCGACCGCGTTGTAGTTCACGACCTTGATCGGAGAGTTGTCGTCGTTGATCGGGTAGTCCTCGGGCCGGCCGCGCACGTTCGGGCTCGACGACCATTCGCCGTAGAACTTGGCCTCCCAGTCGCGGCCCGTGCTGGGATATTCCGCCGGGTTCATCCAGCCGCCCTGCTCCAGGCAGAGGATGTGCATCTTGGTCTCGGCCAGCGACCACGCCACCGCCGCGCCCGAAGCGCCGGCGCCGATGATCAGGACATCCACCGGGTCTTTCATCGCAACCTTGTCCTCCCCCTCGCCGCTTACCGGGCGATTCGGCCTTGCGCGGTCAGCGAGGCCGGCGAAACGATACGGGCAGAGCGCCGGCGGAGTAAAGCGGCGGGGCCGGAATGTCGCACTTCGCGAGGCGCAGACCATTGGTCTCGCCACATCCGGATGCTAGGAACGGGGCGCACGAGCCATCGATAGCGAGACCGTATGTCCTTCCAGAAAATCTTTGCAGCCGCCCGCGCTTTTGCGCTCGTTTCGTTTCTCGCCTTGTCCGGATTTCTGGCCTCGTCCGGACCAGTTTCCGCGCTGACCGGCGCCGCGACGGCCCGTGACGGCAACTCGGTCCAGCTCGGCGACGTCACCTACCGGCTCGACGGCGTCGACGCGCCGGAGCTCGACCAGGTCTGCATCGACAATAAAGCCGATGCCTGGACCTGCGGCATCGAGGCCCGCGACCAGCTCGCGAAGCTCATCAACAAACGAACGGTGCGCTGCGACGATGTCGGGCCCGAGAAGAGCTTTGGCAAGCGGCACCGCGCCATCTGCACGGCCGAAGGCGACAAGGCCAGCCTGAACGAGCAGCTGATCAAGCTCGGCTTTGCCCTCGCACGCGAGCCGATGAAGGCCAACGTCAAGCCGGCAGCCACCGAGGCCAAGACGACGGCGGCGGGGATCTGGAAGGGCTGTTTTGTTGCACCGCAAGATTTCCGCAGCGGCAAGAAGGACGGCGCGCTGCTGGGCACCGCCTGCCGCCCGGACCGCGACAAGGAAATCCGCGCCGTGCTGTTTCCGGAGGAGCTGACCATGCCCCCCAACTGCAGCATCAAGGGCAAGCTCGCGGTGCGCGCCCGCGTCACCGGCAATATCGGCATCTACCATCTGCGGGGATGCCCGAGCTATCCCGCGACCACGACACCGGATCGCTGGTTCTGCTCGGAGGACGACGCCCAGGCGGCCGGCTTCCGCAAGGCCTACAATTGCCGCCGGCCAAGGTGAGCAAGCTCCCTCACGCACCCGTGAGTGGTAATCCGAGACCGTATTGATCCGGAATTGAACTTCGTCGGCGGTTGCTGCATTTGTATGCCAACGCAAGCGCCCTTGCGCGAGCGTTTCCTTGGCAGCAATCCGGCTCCGGCCGATTGTCTTTGCTTGGGCGTTTCCTCCCTAGACTTGGGCCGCTTGTCACAAGCAAGCGGCTCTCTCTTTTTGCGCGGCTGTCACTGCATCCGCATGATCTGGTCCATCGGCGGCATGTTGGCGTTGAGATTCGCCATGATCCAGACCGTGCCGCCGACCACCAGGAACACCACCAGCAGCCCGAAGGCGAGCGCCAGCACGTTGTTGGTGTTATCGGGGCCGGTGGTGATGTGCAGGAAGAACACCAGATGCACGCCCATCTGTGCGATCGCGAGCACGATCAGCGCGACGGGAATCGAGGGCTGCCAGACCAGGTCCGTGCCGGCGATGAAGAACGACGTCGCCGTGAGCAGCAGCGCGAGCACGAGCCCGACGACGTAACCGAGGATCCTTGCGCCGACGCTATGCTCTTCTTCCTCGCCCGGCGCGAGGTCGCGTTTGACCATCCCATGCGTCTGCTCACTCATGGCGCGCTCCCGAGCAGGTACACGACGGAGAACACTGCGACCCAGACGATGTCGAGCGCGTGCCAGAACAGCGCAAAGCACGTCATCCGGCGCAAGATGTCTGCGCGAAAGCCCTTGGCGAACACCTGGGCCATCATGGTGAGAAGCCACAGCACGCCGGCGGAGACGTGAAGGCCATGGCAGCCGACCAGCGAGAAGAACGCGGTCAGGAACGCACTGCGTGACGGGCCATAGCCGCGCGCGATGAGGTCGGCAAATTCGCGAAACTCGAGAACGAGGAATATCAGCCCGAGCACGCAGGTCACGGTCATGCTAAGATAAAACCAGAACCGGTTGCGCACGTCGGCGGCGATGCTGGCCATGCCGCAGGTGAAGCTCGACAACAGCAGGCAGACCGTCTCGATCGCCACGTTCCTCTGCTCGAAGATCTCCGCGCCCTTGGGGCCGCCGGCGGTCTGGCCTGACAGCACCGCATAGGCCGCGAAGAAGCAGGAGAACATCACGATGTCGGAGAGCAGGAAGATCCAGAAGCCGTAGGCGGTCACGATCCGCTTCGGCGCGGGGCCGGGATGCTCGATGACGAGGCCGATATGATGGGGATCGGCATGCGCGTGGCCTGCGGTCGCGGTCATCGCCATCAGACTGCTCCCGCCATGCTGACGAGGTTGCGCCGTTCCTCGATGTTGCTGCGGTCGATGCGGGCGACCTCCTCGGCCGGGATGACGTATTCGTCATGGTCGCGCCAGGCGAACACGACGAAGGTCGCCCAAGCGCCCAAGCCGCCCAGGATCACCATCCACCAGATGTGCCAGATCAGCGCGAATCCCATGATGGTGGCGAAGAAGGCACAGACGAATCCGGTCGGGGAATTCCGGGGCATCTCGATGTCCTGATAATCCGGCGTCTCATGCGCGAGCGATTGCTGCCTCGCGCGCGCCTTCATATCCCAATAGGCGTCCTCGCCGCGCACATCGGGATTGAAGGCGAAGTTGAACACCGGCGGCGGCGACGAGGTTGCCCATTCCAGCGAGCGCCCGTCCCAGGGATCGCCGGTGCGGTCGCGCAACGCCTCGCGATTGCGGATGCTGACGACGAGCTGCACGATCTGACAGATCACCCCGATCGTCAGCACCGCCACGCCGACCGCCGCAACGATCATCCAGGGCCGCCAGGCCGCGACGTCGTAGTGCTGCATGCGCCGGGTCATGCCGAGCATGCCGGCAATGTAGAGCGGCATGAAGGTTATGAAGAAACCGATGAAGGTGAACCAGAACGCGGCCTTGCCCCAGCGTTCGTCGAGACGGAAGCCGAACGCCTTCGGGAACCAGTACTCGAAGCCGGCAAAAACGCCGAACAGCACGCCGCCGATGATCACGTTGTGGAAGTGCGCCACCAGGAACATGCTGTTGTGGAGGATGAAGTCGGCCGGCGGCACCGCGAGCAGCACGCCGGTCAGTCCGCCGATGAGGAACGTCACCATGAAGCCGACCGACCACAACATTGGTGTCGCAAAACGGATGCGGCCGCCATACATCGTGAACAGCCAATTGTAGATCTTCACGCCGGTCGGTATCGCAATGATCATGCTGGCGATGCCGAAGATGGCATTGACGTTGGGACCTGCGCCCATCGTGAAGAAGTGGTGCAGCCAGACCATGAAGGAGACGACACAGATCGCCATGGTCGCGAGCACCATGGAGCGGTAGCCGAACAGCGCCTTGCCGGAGAAGGTCGAGACCACCTCGGAGAAGATGCCGAAGGCCGGCAGCACCAGGATGTAGACCTCGGGATGGCCCCAGGCCCAGATCAGGTTCATGAACATCATGACGTTGCCGCCGGCCTCGTTGGTGAAGAAGTGAAAGCCGAGATAGCGGTCAAGCAGCAGCATCGCGAGCGTCGCGGTGAGGATCGGGAACGCCGCGACGATGAGGAGGTTCGAGGCCAGCGTGGTCCAGCAGAACATCGGCATGCGCAGGTAGTTCATGCCCTTGGTGCGCAGCTTCAGCACGGTGGTGACCAGATTGATGCCGGCCACCAGCGTGCCGACGCCGGAGATCTGCAGCGACCATGCGTAATAGTCGACGCCGACGCCGGGCGAATAGGACAGTTCCGACAGCGGCGGAAAGGCGAGCCATCCGGTGCGCGCGAATTCGCCGACCACGAGCGAGATATTGACCAAGAGCGCGCCGGTCGCCGTCAGCCAGAAGCCGACCGAATTGAGCGTCGGGAAGGCGACGTCGCGCACGCCGAGCTGGAGCGGTACGATGAGGTTCATCAGCCCGATCACGAACGGCATCGCCACGAAGAAGATCATGATGGTGCCGTGCGCGGAGAATATCTGATTGTAGTGCTCCGGCGGCAGATAGCCCTGCGATTGATACGCCACAGCCTGCTGGATCCGCATCATGATGGCGTCGCTGCCGCCGCGCAGCAGCATGACCGAGGCGAGCAGGATGTACATGACACCGATGCGCTTGTGGTCGACGCTGGTGATCCATTCGTGCCAGAGATAGGGCAGATGTCCCTTCACCACGACCCAGCCCAGCACGCCGAGGATCGCGACCAGCACCACCGCGCCGGCCACGAGCGGAATCGGCTGGTCGAGCGGGATGGCCGACCAATCGAGCTTACCGAGCATCATGGCCTCCACTGTGCGATCGGCCTGCTTCGGACGCGAGGGCCGGCCCGGGCCCCGGCGGAATGTGCTGGGTCGCGATCAAATCGAACAGGCGCGGATCGTCGAGGCGGTAGACCGGCCTGCCCTTCTCAATGCCCTGCTGCATCAGCTTCTTGTAGCTGTCCTCGTTCAGCACCGCGTCCGTCTTCGCCGTATTCGCCACCCAGTCCGGGAAGGCGAGCGGCGAGATCACGTTGACGTCGAACATCATGTCCGGGAAACCGTCGCCGGAGAAATGCGCGGACAGGCCCTGAAGCTTGCCTTCGTTGTCGGCGCGCAGGTTCAGCTTCGTCACCATGCCGTTCATGGTGTAGATCATGCTGCCGAGCTGCGGGATGAAGAACGTGTTCATCACGCTCGATGACGTCAGCTGGAAATTCAGCTCGGCGCCGGCCGGCACCGTCAGCGTGTTGACGGTGGCGATGCGCTGGTCCGGATAGATGAACAGCCATTTCCAGTCGAGCGAGACCGCCTGGATCCGCACTGGGCTGCCGGTGCCCGGCACGGGCGCGGCGGGATCGAGCTGGTGCGAGCCGATCCAGGCGACGCCGCCGAGCAGGATCACGGTGAGCGCCGGAATCGACCACACCACCATCTCGACGCGGCCGGAATAGACGAACTCCGGCTGGTAGCGTGCTCTCGGATTCGAGGCGCGAAACCAGAACGCGAAAGCCAGAATCGCGAAAATGGTCGGCACCACGATCACGAGCATGATGAAGACCGAATCGACCAAAATAGTTCTATTGGCCGCAGCCACGGGCCCTTGCGGATCGAGCAGATTCATCGGCAAGCCACTGGTGGTTGGGACGCCCCGAGACTGAGCCTAGCGCGGGAAAGGCTCCGCGACAAACGCTGCGAGGCCGGAACGGTTCCTGGACCGCAACGTCCAGCCATGCGCGATGGACCGGCTGCCACATGCAATTCCGTGCGATGTCAATGACATGAACGCGGAAAGCGCGCTCTTCTCTCCCAGGAGCGCGATTGCTAGTCTGCACGAAAATAATGACAAGGACGGGAGTGAACCGAGATGCGCTTGAAGGACAAGGTCGCGATCGTCGTCGGAGCCGGGCAAAGCCCCGGCGAAGGCATGGGCAACGGCCGCGCCACCGCGCTCACCTTCGCGCGCGAGGGCGCCAAGGTCTTGTGTGTCGACCACCATCTGGAATCGGCGCAGGAGACGGTCACGATGATCACCGCGAAAGGCGGCACGGCGGCGGCCTTCAAGGCGGACGTGACCAAGGCTGCGGACATCAAGGCGATGGTTGCGGACGCGCAATCGCGCTGGGAACGTATCGACGTGCTGCACAACAATGTCGGCGTCAGCCTCGCTGGTGGCGATGCCGAGCTGCTGCAAATAACCGAGGAGGCATTCGATCGCATCGTCGCCATCAATCTGAAGAGCTGCATCCTCGCCGCGAAGGAAGTGATCCCGATCATGCGCGCGCAGAGAAGCGGCGCCATCATCAACATCTCGTCGATGGCCGCGATCACCACCTATCCTTACGTCGCCTACAAGGCGACGAAGTCGGCGATGATCGCCTTCACCGAACAGCTCGCCTACCAGAACGCCGAATACGGCATCCGCGCCAACGTCATCCTGCCCGGCCTGATGAACACGCCGATGGCCGTCGACACCCGCGCCCGCGAATGGCACAAGACCCGCGCCGAGGTCGAAGCCGAACGCGACAGCAAGGTGCCGCTGCGCAGAAAGATGGGTACGGGCTGGGACGTCGCCAACGCCGCGCTGTTCCTGGCGAGCGACGAGGCGAATTTCATCACGGGCGTGACGCTGCCGGTGGATGGCGGTGCGAGCGTGAGGCGAGGATGAGGTGCTCTTCTTCCTTCTCCCCTTGTGGGAGAAGGTGGCGCAAAGCGCCGGATGAGGGGTTCTCTCTACACCTGAGACTGCTCGTGACGATAGATACCCCTCACCCGGCTTCGCGTTCGCGAAGCCACCCTCTCCCACAAGGGGAGAGGGTGCAGCGTCACCGCGGCGCGCTTGTCACCCGCCAGATCGTGCCGTTGCCATCTTCCGAGATCAGCAGCGATCCATCCTTCGCCACCGCCACTCCCACCGGCCTGCCCCACACTTCCGTATCGTTCACGACGAACCCCGTCACGAAATCCTCGTACTCGCCGGTCGGCTTGCCGTCCTTCATGCGGATGCGGATCACCTTGTAGCCGGTGCGTTTCGACCTATTCCAGGAGCCGTGCTGGGCGGCGAAGGCGTCGCCCTGGTATTCGGGCGGAAACTGCGCGCCCTGGTAGAAGGTCATGCCGAGTGAGGCCGAGTGCGGCTGGATCAGCACATCGGGCACCGTCACCTTGTCCTTGAGATCCGGCCGCGCGCCGGCATGGCGCGGGTCTTCATTGCCACCGATATAGAACCACGGCCAGCCGTAGAACGCGCCTTCCTTCACGCTCGTGACGTAATCGGGCACGAGGTCGTCGCCGAGACCGTCGCGCTCATTGGTCGAGCACCAGGGCAGACCGGTCTGCGGCTGGATCGCGAGGCCGACGCAGTTGCGGATACCGGTGGCATGGATCTTTCGCTCCCTGCCGTCAGGGTTGAAGGCCAGCACCGCGCCGCGCTCGAGCTCGCTGGCCCATGTGGCGCCGAGCGGCTGCGTCTTCGCCCACGCCTCCATCCCGCCGGGCGGCGTGCCCATGCCTTCGGCGACGTTGCTGAGCGAACCCACCGACACCAGCATACGCTTGTTGTCGGGCGTGAAGACGATATCGCGGGTGGAATGGCCCCCATCCGGCAGGCTTGCGACAACCGTCTCCGCTTTGCCGCGCGCCTTCACATCGCCGGCCTTGTAGGGAAAGCGAACGACGCTGTCGGTGTTGGCGACATAGACCCATTGCGGATTGTCGCCGTTCGGAAAGAAAGCGATGCCGAACGGCTGCCGCAGGCCGCTGGCGAAGATCTCGTTGGTCGCGACCTTGCCGCCCTCGCCCGCGCGCAGCACCCGAACGGTGCCGGCGCGTGTTTCCGCGACGAACACATCGCCATTCGGCGCCGCGCGGATGATGCGCGGCGCACGCAGGCCTTCGGCGAACAGCTCGATCTTGAAGCCGGCCGGCACCTGGAGCTGGGCTTCCGGCGGACGCGGCACCACGCGCGACGAGCTCGCAACCGATCGCGTGGCGCCGGGCCTGACCAGATCCTGCGGCCGGATCAGCCTGACCGTGCCGGGCTTGTCGGCGCGCCAATCGCCATAGGCGTCCTTGCCCTGCAACACGGGCTCGGCGTGTGCGCCGGCCGCCGCAGCAGCAGCCAGCAGCGCTGCGAGCATCGCCACGAACGTTATCCTGTCGCTCAATTCGTCGTCCTCCGCCTTGGGCGTGTCGTGCGTCAACGCCGATCACCCGCAAAAGGTCTCTCGGCGAGTTTGGCGCCTGCCGAATCCCACGTCAGTTCATGCCCGCACGATGTGCATCAGCCGCAGTCCATCATACTGGAAAATGCGGTTGAACGGTGCGACACATTGTGAGGGCGGCGATCGCCGGTTACGGTCATGGAGGCTGCGGCATCCAGGTCGCGCCGGATGAGGAGATCATGTGGGGATCCGTCATATCAGAATGGGCGAGCCTGCTGCTGCGCTGGCTGCACGTGGTGGCCGCAATCGCCTGGATCGGCAGTTCCTTCTATTTCATCGCCCTCGATCTCAGCCTGAAGCCGAAGGCCGACCTGCCGGGCGGCGTGCAGGGCGAGGCCTGGCAGGTCCATGGCGGCGGCTTCTACAGGATCATGAAGTACCTGGTCGCGCCCAGCCAGATGCCGGACGAGCTGACCTGGTTCAAATGGGAGGCCTACACCACCTGGCTGTCCGGCTTCGCGCTGATGGTGGTGGTGTATTATCTCGAGGCCGACCTGTTCCTGGTCGACAAGTCGATCCTCGACCTCACATCATTCCAGGCCGGACTGTTCAGCTTCTGCAGCCTGGCGCTGGCGTGGCTGCTCTATGAGGCCGCCTGCCGCACCGGGCTCGCCCAGCGCGAACTGCCCTTCGCCATCGGCGGCTATCTGTTCCTGGTCGCACTCACTTACGCCTTCACCCATGTGCTGAGCGGACGCGGCGCCTTCAACCAGATCGGCGCGATCATCGGCACCATCATGGTGGCCAACGTCTTCACGCTGATCATCCCGAACCAGAAGAAGATCGTGGCCAGCCTGATCGCCGGACAGGCGCCTGACCCCAAGCTCGGCAAGGCCAGCAAGGAACGCTCGGTCCACAACAATTACCTGACGCTTCCCGTCGTCGTGCTGATGATCAGCAACCACTATCCCCTGCTCTACGCCACGCGCTTCAACTGGATCATCGTCGCGATCGTCCTGGCGCTCGGGCCGGTGATCCGCCACTTCTTCAACGAGCGTCATGCCGGGCGCCAATCGCCCTGGTGGGTGTGGGGCGTGGCCGCGGCCGGCGTGATTGCGATTCTCCTCCTCTCCGCCGCCGGACCGCGCGAGGTGAAGACGGGCGCATTGTCGGCGCCGGTCACGGCCGCCAATGTCGAGGAGATCGTGATGTCCCGCTGCAGCATGTGCCACGCGGCCGAGCCGGTCTGGGCCGGCATCGTCACCGCACCGAAGGGCATTGTGCTCGACACGCCCGAGCACATCCATCGCAACATTCGCCTGATCGGGCGGGTTGCAGCCTGGTCCAATTCCATGCCGCCCGGCAACATCACCGAGATGACCGGCGAGGAGCGCGCCGTCCTCGCGGCTTACCTCGAGCAGGCGCGCTGAAGCGCGTCGGAGGATGCATCGCGCGGAATGAAATTCCGCATCTCTCGCCGAACTGAAAATGACTTGACGGCCCATCCGGCGTAGACATGGCCGACAGCCGCCGGCGCGGCGCAAAATCAGCTTGCAATCGGGGAATAGCAACAGTGGCCCTCAAGAACGTCATCGGTATCGACCACGCCGTCGTCATGGTGAAGGACCTCGACAAGGCCGCCGAGAACTACAGACAACTCGGCTTCACGGTCTCGCCGCGCGGCACCCACAGCGCGCATATGGGCACCGGCAATTACACCATCATGTTCGACCCCGACTACATGGAGCTGCTCGGCGTGCTCGTGGCAACCGAGCACAATGCGCCGGCCCGCGCCTTCGTCGAGCGGCATGGCGAAGGCATCGAGCGCATCGCTTTCACCGCAGTCGATAGCGCTGCCGGCGCCGAGGAGATCCGTGCACGGGGCCTGGAGCCGATCGGCCCGACCGATTTCGAACGCCCCGTCACGCTGCCAGACGGCACGATCTCGGCGGCGAAATTCCGCACGTTCATGTGGCCGACGGCTGAAGCGCCGGGCGGCGTGCGCATCTTCGCCTGCCAGCACAAGACCCGCGAGACCGTGTGGATCCCCGAGCTGATGACCCACGCCAATGCGGCCAAGCGGATCAAGCAGACGCTGATCGCAACGCCAGAGCCCGCCAAGGAGGCCGCGCATCTCGCCCGCCTGATCGACCGCGAGGCGAAGGCCGACGCGGACGGCGCCGTCATCGTGCCTTCCGGCGGCGATCGCGCCGACTTCGTCTATTTGACGCTGGACCAACTCGCCAAGCGCTATCCCGGCGTGTCGCTGAATGGCCTCTCAGAGCGCGGTGGCGCCGCGCTGGTGCTGGTCAGCGGTGATCTCGCGGCGACCGAGAAGGCGTTGGGGCCAGCCGCGGTGCGGAGCGGAGCTGCGATCTGCGTGCCGCCGGCCAAGGCCAACGGCACCCTGCTCGCCTTCATTGCCGGCTGATTTGAGCCAATTCTTTAACGGGCGTTTACCCGGCGGCTGTAGACTTCCCGGCCATCAAGCCACCGGGGCCAAACGCATGTTCAAAGAGGGATCGCCGATCGCCTATGACGCGCCGGCCGAGCTGAAGAAATGGCCGTCGCTGAAGGGCGAGCGGCAGAAGGATCGCGGGCCGCCCTATCTCGTCTACAACGGCACGCTCGCCGAATGCGTCCGCGAGCTCATGGGCAAGCCGATCAAGGGCATCTCGCTCTACGACATCATGACGACGCCGCAGGCCGCCTTCGATCAAAACGTGCTGTCGCCCGGCGACGCCGCGGAGATCGCGATGCGCAAGGATTTTCCGAAGGACTAGTTCGCGGCACGCTTCGCAGCGGGCGTGCCCTGCCGCTTCGATGAGGATTCCGTCGGCGCATCGAGGAAGACGACGGGCATGCCGCGCTTCACGTTCTCGCCGAGCACACGCGCGTCCCAATTGGTGAGCCGAACGCAGCCGTGCGACGCCGACTTGCTGACCTTGTCGGGCTCTGCCGTTCCGTGGATGCCGTAGCCCTGCGCCGACAGGCCGATCCAGTATGCGCCCACCGGATTGTTCGGACCCGGCTTGATATCGAACGGTCTCTTGGACTTGACGCTCTTGAACTTGTAGTCGGGATTGTAGCGGTAGGTCGGCAGCTCGTGGCCGGCGGTGACCTTCAGCGTTCCCGTTGGCGTCGGGCGATCCGGACTGCCGACTGACGCCGGATAGAACGCCAGCAGAGCGCCGCTTGCGTCGAACGCTTTCAAGGTCCCGTTGGTCTTATCGACTTCGAGCCGGGCAATGCGCGGCAGCTCGCGCCGCGCCGGAACATTGGCAACCACGATCGTCTCTCCGGCCTTGTCGAACGCCTTGCCCGGATTGAGCGCCTTGAGCAGATCCGCGCTCATGTGGAATTTCTCGGCAAGTCCTTCGAGCGGGCTGGTGTAGCTCAGCGCGTCCAGCGACTTCATGTCATCGAGCTTGGCCGGCAGCTTCTTTAAGAACGGTCCCTTCACGTCGGCGTCGGTGATCTTGTAGTCGACGAGGATCGGGCCCTCGCTCGCCGCGGTCAGCTTGTCCCAGAGCTCCGGCGCCACAACCTTGTCGGATGCGATGCCGTTCTGCTCCGCGAACGCCTTGAGCGCCTTCTGCGCGTTCTCGCCGAGCTTGCCGTCAATCTCGCCGGGCGAATAATGCGCGCGATCGAGCAGCACCTGAAGCTTCACCACGGCTGCATTCAGCTTGTCGGTGGCCGGTGGCTTCGCAGGACGCGCAGCGTCATTCACCGCAGCAGGCTCGAGATTGCCTGCGAGCGCCGGAGCGACGAGCCACAGCGACATCACCGCGCCTAGTATCCATCGCATCGTCATCGCGCATCCCACTCGCAAACGGCCCGCAAAAACCGCAGATGGTTTCGCTTCGGGAACACCGTAGTAACACCGAAGGAACCGACGAGATCGCAGCTTTGCCGCAATCGGACGGTTAAGAACTTCCTATCGCCGGCGCATCGCTGGCCGTTCATCCCACAGTTCGAGGTTCTCCCAGCAAATGCGATTTGTCGTCGCGGCTTGCGCCGCGTTTCTGCTTCTGATGTGCGATCTCGATCCGTCGGCATCCCGCCAAGCATCACGTTTCGACACCACTGTTCTCAAGAACAATCATGCCTCGTCACTTGTTCCGGTGGTCGAGCTCTTCGTCGCCAGCGTGCAAGCGATCGAGCTTGCCAACGCGCACGCGGCTTACGAGCAGGTGATCGAGCCACCGCGCGCGGTCGAGCCGTTGGTGCAGGCGGAGCCCTCGCCAACCGAACGATTTTGTCACGCGCTGCGCGAGGCCGCCGAATCCAGCGGCATTCCGGTGCCGTTCTTCGCGCGTCTGATCTGGCAGGAGAGCCGCTTCAAGTCCAACGAGGTCAGCCATGCTGGCGCGCAGGGCGTCGCGCAGTTCATGCCGGGGACGGCCGCCGAGGTCGGGCTCGACGATCCCTTCGATCCGATGAAGGCGCTGCCGGCGTCGGCAAAATTCCTGCGCAAGCTGCGCGACGATTTCGGCAATCTCGGCCTTGCTGCCGCCGCCTACAATGCCGGTCCCGGCCGCATCCAGAAATGGCTTGCCAGGCAGAGCGAGCTGCCGCGCGAAACGCGTGACTATGTCCGGATCATCACCGGCACCAAGGCCGAAGACTGGACCGAACGGTCGGAGGCACTCGCGATCCGCATCGACCTGCCGCGCGAAGCGCCATGCGAAGGCATTGGCAGTCTTTCGAAGGCCAAGGACGTCGCCTGGGTTCCGGTGAACCTGACGCCTTCGGTTGCGAACATCATTCGCAAGGCGGAGCAAGTCGCGGCGCGCGTGACGACGAAGGGCGCCCGCAAGCGGCTCGCCACACTGTTGCGGAAGAATGTCACGGCTCCCGGCAAGGCCCGCAGCATGATCGCGGCACGCGCGGCCGGAAAGAGCGCGAAGGCTCGCGCCGTTCGTCTCGCATCGCGCGAACGGACGTCAGGCTAACGATCGGAGCCGCTCGCTTGCGGCGGCTCCGACCTAAATCGACCTAGTCGATCTCCTCGATCACCCGCCGCTCGCGCGGCTCGATGACATAGGTCCGGGTGTCGCGGTGGATGTAGCGATATTCACGCAAGCCCGGCGCATCGCGGTAGACCGTGGTCGGGAACTCCTCGACCTCGACGCTCTCGGGAAGACGGTCACCGACGCGGACCTCACTGCGCGCCGTGCTGCCGGTGGTCCGCACTTCCTTGCGCCCCTCGGTACGGGTTTTCGCATGCTTGCGGATCACCTCGCGATCGCGATCCGAGAACTTGCTGGCGCTGCGCTCGCGCGTCGTCGTCGTTGTCGCCGTGGACTGGCCTGAGTACGGCAGCACCGTCACGATCTTGTAGGTCGCCGGATCGACCACGACGATCTGATCTTTCACCAGCGCAAAGCTGTAGCCGCGATATTGCGGCACGATCTCGACCACGTCGGGCGGCAGCGTCGAGAGGTGCACGTCGCGCGGCACCACCGTGCCGACGTTCAGCGCGAAATTGACGTTGGTCAGCGGCCGCACGTTGAGGTGCGAGATCGACGCGCTGATCTTGGTCTCCTGCTGCTTGTTGAGGTTGACGTCGGCCTGGGCGGCCGCCTGGTTGCTCGTCGGCGCAGTCGGTGCCTGCTGGGCCTGGTTGGTTCCAGATGCGGCCGGTGCCTGCTGGGCTTGATTGCTGGCCGGCGGCGGATTGGACCGGTCCTGTGCCTGGTTGGTGTTCGCAGCTGGCGGGTTGGCGCTCTGCTGCGTTGCAGGCTGGTTGCCGGCTGCATTGGAATTTGTCGCACCGCTCTGCGACTGCGCAGTCGAGCCCGTATTGGCGGTGCCGGAGCCGGACGATGGTGGGTTGGCCTGCGTGGTCTGGGCCGGCGTTCCCGACGACGGGGATTGCTGCGGTTGCGATGTGGTCTGCTGCTTGTCGGTCGCGCTCGACGGCGAGCTCGTGGATGGCGCGGTGGAGTTCGACTGGGACTGCGGCGTCTGCTGAGACGGCGGATTCGTGCTGGGCGATTGCGCAAACGCGGCGCTCGCCAGCACCACCCCCAATGCGGTGGTTGCCAACAGGCGGATCATGGTTCACTCCCTTTCATCAAATGAACATTGGCTACTAACCTGCGCTAGGACGCGCAGTTCCACTTTTTCCCGAGGGAAGGCCGCGGCTCTTTTTCTGCGGAACCTGCAATGCCATCGAAGAGTGCCGGGATCATCGCCTATCGCAAGCGTGGGAACATCGAGGTGCTCCTGGTCCATCCCGGAGGGCCGTTCTGGCGCAACAAGGATCTCGGCGCATGGTCGATTCCGAAGGGGGAGTACGCGGACGGAGACGACGCAGAGATCGCGGCGCGACGTGAGTTCGCCGAGGAGCTGGGACTGAAGCTTTCCCTGCCGCTGACCCCGCTCGGCCAGGTCAGGCAGCGCGGGGGCAAGCTCGTCACCGCGTTCGCGGCCGAGCTCGATCTCGACGTGCGCAGCATTTGCAGCAACACGTTCGAGATGGAATGGCCGCCGCGCAGCGGCAAGCGGCAGGCCTTTCCGGAAGTCGACCGCGCCGAATGGTTCACGCTCGACGCGGCGCAGGAGAAAATCAATGCAGGACAGCGTCCGCTGCTCGGCCGGCTTACGCTGCTGATCGGCGGATAGCGCGTCGCGCCCTATTCCGCCTTGATGTTCGCGGCCGCGACCACCTCCGCGAGCTCCTTGGTCTCCTTGGCGATCTTCGCGGCGTAGTCGGCCGGGCTGAGCACACTGACGACGCCCTGCGAGCCGAGCTTCTCCTCGGCCGCGGGATCCTTGGCGGCGGCGACGATTTCCCGGTGCAGCGTTTCCAGGATCGGCGCGGGCGTTGCCTTCGGCATGAAGAAGCCGACCCAGAACGAGATGTCGAATCCGGGATAGCCGGCTTCCGCCACGGTCGGCACGTCGGGCAGCGCCGGCAGCCGCTCGGCCGAGGACACCGCCAGCGCGCGCAGCTTGCCGGCCTTGACCAGCGGCACGGCGGAGAGCGGATCGAACACTGCCAGCACCTCCTGCGCGAGAATGCCGACCTCGGCGGCCGAGCCGCCGCGATAGGGCACATGGATCAGCTTGATGCCGGCCTTCTGGCTGAGCAGCTCCATGGCGAGATGGGCGAGATTGCCGTTGCCGCCCGAGCCGTAGGCGAGCGCGCCGGGCGCGGCCTTCGCCGCAGCGACGAGATCGGCCACCGACTTGACGTTCGCCGTCTTGGGATTCTCGGGATTGACGACGAGGACGAGCGGCGCCGAGACCACTGTGGTGAGCGGCGCAAAATCGACTTGCGGATCGTAGCGGATGTCCTTGAACAGCGTCTTGTTCAGCGTGATCGTCGACGAGTTGCAGGCGAGCATGGTGTAGCCGTCCGCATCGGCGCGCGCGACGCCTTCGGCCGCGATCATGCCGTTGGCGCCGGCGCGGTTCTCGACGACGAAGGGCTGGCCGAGCTTGTTGCTCAAGCGGTCGCCAATGATGCGCGCGACGACGTCGACCGGGCCGCCCGCACTGAAGCCGACCATGATCTTGACCGGCCGCGACGGATATTTCTGCGCGAGAGCCTCTGTCGCCGGCGCCAGGGCGCATAGACCTGCGATGACTGCCAGCAGGCGGGCGGTTCGTTGCATTCGTTCTCTCCCAGACCCTCTTGGCGCCGCTTGTGCATGCTTGTTGGTACTGCGCCGTAGAGGTCATGAATAGCGGCCGTGCCGGATTTCGCAATCGCGTTTGAGCGCCAGCATTCCGCCGCGCGGCACGTGCGCGCCGATTCCAATACAAAAGTGCGAAAACAACCCCATGCACAGTAGACCCCCCCCTTTCAGAACAAAGGCTTGCGCAGGGCCGAGGAAATTTTTCGGATTTACGAAATAAATTCTGTCGCGTCGGGCAAAACAGTGCCATAATGCCATCATCGCAACAGTCGCGAGCGTCACGGCCTGCCGGTCCGGACCCGTGCCGACGCGGTTGCGTCTAAACCCTTCATCGACATTCCGAAATCCGCATTCGCGCGCAGCGGCGAACGGCCGTTCGCGCTTGCGCGCTCAAAGGACACATGCCCATGACGACAGCTCTCGAACGCCACATCCCCTCGCCGCTCGCGGCATCCGATCGCAGCGTCCCCGCCGCGACCCCGCGCGTAAAACTCTACAAGCGGCGCATTGCGATCCGCCATCCCGACCCGCACACCGGCGAGCGGCTGCTGGCCGAGGCGCTCGGCGCTGCCGACCGCGACGCGATGCACGGCATATTGAGGCAATTGGTCAAGGCCAGCGTGGTCGGGCAGAAGCCGGATGAGGCCAATCTCGCCTTCATGATCTCGACCATCAGGAGCATCGCGCCGAAGGATTCCATCGAGGCCTTGCTGGTCTCCCAGATGGTGTCGGTGCACATGGCGGCGATGCGCTGTGCCTGCCGTCTCGCCTGCACCGACGATCTGACGCAGCAGGAGGGCATCGCCCGCGCCTTGACCCGGCTCTCCCGCACCTTCGCCGCCCAGGTCGAAGCGCTGAACCGCCACCGCAACAGCGACGAGCGCGCGATCACGGTGCAGAATTTGTCGGTGCAGGACGGCGGACGGGCGATCGTGGGCAACGTCACGCAGCATGCCAGCATGATCATTGCGGAGGCTGGCGCAATGGAGACGACTTCGAATGCAGAAACGGGCGCAGGCCGCGAGGTCCATACGAGTGGCGCCTGCGTATGACCGGCGATCACATCCGTCATACCGATGCAATGCAGTCGAGCCCGCGCTGCGGGGCGCAGACGCGCCGCGGTCTCGCGTGCCGCGCGCCAGCCGTGCACGGCAAGCGCCGCTGCCGCATGCATGGCGGCGCGCCAAGATCGGGCGCTCCGAAGGGCAACCGGAATGCATATCAACATGGAATGTGCACACCGGACGCCCGCGCCGAGCGACACCGGATGAAGGCCTTGCTGGAGGACGCTTGGAAGCTGCTGATCGAGTTGAAATAGATTGCGGCCCAGGAGCGACGCGGATGACGCCATTCCGGCGCGAGACATGACCTCAAGAAAACGAAGCTCTGATGGAGCCTTAAGCCAGAAAGCTCGGTGCCGCAGCCATAGAACTAGGGCCGTGTGCTCGCCGGAGCCACAGGGACAATCTGCAGCCCAGCTGCGTTCAGCGCTTCAGTGATTTGCTTGGCCAGCAGCTTGGCTTCCTCAGTGCCGATTTGAGCGTCGGGAAGCCGCTCGAAGAACGCACAAAGCGTCGTCGCTATGATGGTACTGACCTGGTGCGCATCAACCATTTGCTGCACGCGACATTAAGAATGACTTCACCGGCGCGGCGGTCGCCTGCCGGGCCGTGGCGGGTCATCGCAAGCCGAAGAACGAAAGAATGACGGCGATCACAACGATGAGCCCTATGAGGTAGATCAGACTGTTCATCGCAATTCTCCTTTCCCACGTGATGGGTTGGATTCATTCGAGGGTCGTCGCTGCGTCCCTGGCACTACCTTGCTGAACGGCCAGCTTTTCGAGCTCCACTTCCTTCTCGATGGCCGCCAGAGAGTTGCCGATCTTGTCGACGATCCTGACCAGATCGGCATTGGAGATGCGAAGCCGCCTGCGGACCGACTTGACCTGCTCAGCGTTCGCAAGATCGAGCGTCGTGCGAATGGGCCGTGGCGGTCTTGAGGACAGCATGATCAGGTCTCCCTAACCTAGGTAAGAGAGACGATGTCTCCTTTGTTCCTACGTTCGCCAACGGAAGCTCCCAAGAGCGAAGATGATGCAACCGTCGCGCGCACCGCGGAGACGCCCACAACACTTTATCCCCGCGGCGCAACGCCATGACTCCCTACCAGGCTGAGTGCCGTCTCGAAGGTGGTGCGTTGCAATGCGGCTAGCCTCTCGGCAATGGCATTGCTCGAGAGGTCGAGTACCAGCCCGAGGTCACATTCCGGCATGAGGGGGGCGCGCTGCCGCCATTGGCACCCGCCCCCTCAATCCTGTAACCCACCCTAAAACCTTCTCGGGACGGGACGCTCATGACCAATGCCGACGACGACGCGGGCACCGCCACCCGCGCGCTGATCTTCGCGCTGGTCGCGCTCGCCTGCGGCCACATGCTGTCGACCTTGCTGCGCACCATACCGGCGGTGAGCCTCGACCTGATGGCGGCGGATTTCCACATCGAGCCGCAGGCGCTGGCGAGCCTCACGTCGGTCTACCACTTTGCCTTTGCAGCCTCGCAGATCCCGGTCGGCGCGGCGATGGACCGGTTCGGCGTGCGGCCGGTGTCGCTCGCCCTGCTGGCGGGAACCGTGTTCGGCGCGATGGCCTCGGGGTTTGCGACGGGGCCCGAGAGCTTCGCCGTCGGGCAACTGCTGCTCGGCGTCGCCACCTCGGGCATGCTGATGTGCCCGATGACGCTCGCAGCCAAGCAATTGTCGGCGGCGCGATTCGGATTGTGGTCGGGCGCCATCCTCTCGATCGGCAATATCGGCATGCTGCTGTCGGCGAGCCCGCTCGCTTTCGTGATCGATACTTACGGCTGGCGCGCCGGGTTCTGGATCTCCGCAATCGGCGGCATCCTCGTCGCGCTGGCGGTGTTCGTACTGGTGCCGCACCAGCCGGCCGAGCACAAGGACGAGTCCTCGCCGCTGTCGCAGATGATCGATGTGGTCAGGCTCGGCCTGTCACGGCCGCTGCGCGGCGTGATCGCGCTGGCGATGGTGTCGCTGGCGAGCACGCTGGTGCTGCGCGGCCTGTGGGGAGGACCCTGGCTGATGGAGATCAAGGGCCTGACGCGGATCGAGGCCGGCAACCAGCTCGGCGCGTTCACGCTGGCGATGATCGCAGGCCCGCTGCTCGTCGGCATGATCGACCGCAGGCTCGGCCGCCGCCGCGAGCTGGTCGCCGGCACGCATGCGATCGCGGCGCTACTGCTCGCGCTGATGGCGCTGGGAGCGCCGCACTTTGCCGTTGCATGGCTGTTCGGCGTGAACGTCATGCCGCCCTCCTACGATCTGGCATTGTTCGTGCTCATCGGGCTCTTCACCTCGGCGCAGCCGCTGCTGTTCGGCATGTCCAGGCAACTCGTCGATGCGCAGGTCGCCGGCAAGGCGCTTGCGGCCGTCAATCTCGCCTTCTTTCTCGGCACTGCGCTGATGCAATCCGTCACCGGCGCGGTGGCCGCACTCGCGGGGCTGCCGGCGGTGCTGCTGTTCATGGCGGCGGCACTGGCGGTCGGCGTGCTGATTTTCTTGATCTACACGCAGCGCGTCTGAGCCCCTTGCGAAATGCGGAAGCGCAGGAGATGCTGCGTCGCCATCCGCATCAGGGGAATTCGAGTCCATGCCTGTCGACACCAAAGCCGCCACCGATCGTCTCATGCGCTTCCTCACTGTCGAGGGCGTCACCGGGCAGGAGGCGGCGATCGGGCGGGAGCTCACGGCTGCGCTGAAGGAGAGCGGTGTGCCGGCGAAGGCGATCCGGCTCGATGACGCCAACACGCGCATTCCGGTGCCGACCGAGACCGGCAACCTCATCGTCGACCTGCCCGGCCGCGGCGCGCTGCACAACCATCCACGCATCATGTTCATGACCCACATGGACACGGTGCCGCTGTGCGCCGGTGCGAAGCCAAAGCTGTCCGGGCGCAAGATCGTCAACGACGCCAGGACCGCGCTCGGCGGCGACAATCGCTGCGGCTGCGGCGTGCTGGTGACGCTGGCCGCCGAGCTCCAAAAGCAGAAGCTCGATCATCCGCCGATCACGCTGTTGTTCTGCGTGCGCGAGGAGAGCGGGCTCTATGGCGCGCGGCACGTCAAGCTCGACGAGCTCGGCAAGCCCGTGATGGCGTTCAACTATGACGGCGGCTCGGCCTCTAACGTCGTGATCGGGGCCGTCGGCGCCGACCGCTGGACCGTCGAGATCTTCGGCCGCGCCTCGCATGCCGGCGTCGCACCCGAGCGCGGCATCTCCTCGACCATGATCATGGCGCTGGCGCTTGCGGACGTGAAGGCCGGCGGCTGGTTCGGCAAGGTCGTGAAGGGCAAGAGGCAAGGCACCAGCAATGTCGGCCCGGTCACCGGCGGCGAAGGCCGCCCCGCGGGCGATGCAACCAATGTCGTCACCGACTACGTGCATGTGCGCGGCGAGAGCCGCAGCCACGACGGAAAATTCTTCAAGGAGATCACCAAGGCCTACAAGGCCGCGTTCGAGAAGGCGGCCAAGAAGGTCACCAACGCGCAAGGCAAGTCCGGCAAGGTCAAATTCAAGGCCGAGACCGACTATTATCCGTTCCGCATGAAGGAGAACCTGCCGGTGGTCAAACGCGCGATCGAGGCGGTGTCTGCCGTGGGCGGAACGGCGAACGTGCGCGCCGCCAATGGCGGCCTGGACGCCAACTGGATGGTCCGCCACGGCGTTCCGACCGTGACCTTCGGTGCCGGCCAGAACGAGGCGCACACGGTCGACGAATGGATCAATCTCGACGAATACGACCGCGCCTGCGCGCTGGCGGTGCAGCTCGCGACGATGCGGTGAGATGGCAAACGGCACGTCATAGCGCTTTAACACGGCTCTGATCTAACGGGTCGATCGCGGTTTCCGTGAAGTCCGCACCTGTCCCGTGCTGCCATCGATGGCGAGCACCGTCACGCGGTTCCTCGGCCGCAATCAAACCGAGTCAGGAGCAAACCTCCGCCATCAACTCCAAGTAGATTCAGATCCAAGCGTGACCGCAGTGCGTCTCGCCGAGACCTCCGCTGTTTTCAGAGTCACGCGACTGACATGAAATGGGAGTGATGCGCCATGCGCACGATGCCGAACGACACCCTGATCCTCACCTTTCCGGACTTCAGCCAAACCGCGACCATCGTCGGAGATCCCAACTTCCCGATCGACGGCTGGGGCGGGAACGACACGGTGACGGCAACCATCCTCAACGCGGACGTGTTCGTTACGCTGATCGGCGAAGACACGGTCATGCAGGGCAATTCCCACGGCGGCAACGACACGCTCACGGCGAACGTGGATTATCCCTTCAGCGGCGCCACCATTATGGGCGACGCCGAGACCATGTTGGGCAATGCTGCAGGCGGCAGCGACACGCTCACCGCCGACGCCGGCGGCAATTTCCGCTCCAACATCTCCATTTACGGAGATGCCGGAGGCGACATGTCGGGCAACACGCAAGGCGGCAATGACACGCTGACAGGCGTGACCGGTGGGCGCGCCTTCGAGAACGTGTTCAGCGGCGATGCCGGGGGATCCATGAGCGACAACGCGCATGGCGGCAACGACACGCTGAACGTATTCGAATATGCATACGAAAGCACGGCGACCCTCAGTGGGGATGCCATCGGTGCCATGACCGGCAATACAATCGGTGGCAACGACGACCTCACGCTCGGCATCAGCAGCGGCATGGCGATCGGAGGTGGAACGCTGGCCGGCGATTCGCTCACGTCATTGACCGACAATGCCCAGGGTGGCAACGATACCCTAACCTTCGTGACGAATGGCGGCGAGCCGCCGCCGGCCGTCTACGGCTCCCAGCTGATTGGCGACGCCATGAACATGTCCGGCAGTGCGCGTGGCGGCAATGACATCCTCAATGGCGGAGAGTTCACTGATCATCTCTACGGCGATGCGCGGACTTATGCGCCATCTACCCCTGGCTCTATCACCGGCGGCACGGACACGCTGAACGGCGGCGCGGGTAATGATCAGCTGTGGGGCGGACCGAACAACGATGTTTTCGTCTTCACGGCCGGCTCCGGCAACGACGTCATCAACGACTTCAATCAAGGCAACATCGCGGTCGGCAGCACCGCGGGGGAACTCGACGTGATCAACCTGCACGACTACGGTTTTGCCGACTGGGCGACCCTGTCCGGCCTCATCAGCGATGACAGCTCGGGCAATGCGGTGATTCAGCTCACTGCCAATGATACCATCACCCTGAGCGGAGTGCATGCGGCCTCGCTGGAGGCGACTGACTTCATAGTCTAGCGTAAGGTGGGTTAGCCCCGCGGATTGCGCGAAGCGCAAACCGCTAGGCGTAACCCACCACTGTTCGTATCCGCAGAGACAGAAGAGGTGGGTTACGCCAGCGGACTGCGCTTCGCGCATCCGCTAGCTAACGCACCCTACGAAGAAGAAGAACCAAAGACAGGGAGGCACCATGCCACGCATCGCAAACATCGAGACCGGGCTCTACCGGATCCCCCTCCCCATCACGCTGTCGGACTCCACGCATGGCGACATGACGGCGTTCGAGCTGATCACCTGCCGCATCCGCGATGCCGATGGCGCCGAGGGCGTCGGCTACACCTATACGGTCGGGCGCAACGGCGGGGCTGTGGCCGACATTCTCAAGCGCGAGATCCCGCCGCTGGTCGAAGGACGCGAGGCCGACGATACCGAGGCGATCTGGCATCATGTCTGGTGGGGGCTGCATTATGGCGGGCGCGGCGGGCCGGCGGTGCTGGCGCTCTCGGCACTCGACATCGCGCTGTGGGATCTGAAGGCGCGGCGCGCCAAGCTGCCGCTGTACCGCCTGCTCGGCGGCTTCGATGCGCACGTGCCGTGCTACGCCGGCGGCATCGACCTCGATCTCTCCGTCGATGCGCTGCTCAAGCAGACCGATGGCAACCTCGCCAAGGGTTTTCGCGCCATCAAGATGAAGGTCGGCCGGCCCGACCTCAAGTCCGATGTCGCGCGCATCTCCGCGATGCGGCAGCATCTCGGCGACGGCTTTCCGCTAATGGCGGATGCCAACATGAAATGGACGGTCGAGGAGGCGATCCGCGCCGCGCGCGCCTTCGTGCCGTATGACCTGACCTGGCTGGAGGAGCCGATCATCCCCGACGACGTCGCCGGCCATCTGCGTATCATGCAGGCGGGCGGCGTGCCGATCGCGGCGGGCGAGAATCTGCGCTCGCTGTGGGAGTTCAAGAACTACATCGCCAGTGGCGCGGTGTCCTATCCCGAGCCCGACGTCACCAATTGCGGCGGCGTTTCCGCCTTCATGAAGATCGCGCGGCTGGCGGAGGCGTTCAACCTGCCCGTCACCAGCCATGGCGCGCATGACATCACCGTGCACCTGCTCGCGGCCTGCCCGAACCGATCCTATCTGGAGGCGCACGGCTTCGGGCTCGACAAGTATATCGAGCATCCGCTGGTGCTGAAGGACGGGCTGGCGCTGGCGCCCGATCGGCCGGGTCATGGGATCGGGTTTGACTGGAAGGGGCTGGCGAAGCTGGCGTAACACCCATTGCTCGTCATTCCGGGGCGCGACGAAGTCGCGAACCCGGAATCTATTGGGCCGCGGAGCTCGCTGCACGATTGATTCCGGGTTCGCGCCAAGAGGCGCGCCCCGGAATGACGGAAAAAGCGCACATTGCTGCACGCGAGGCATTCCAAGGCGCAGGGTGCATGGCGGTGATAATCCTTTATGCTGACGGCAACCGACACCTTGCGAAAGACCCCTGCCTTGTCCCCCGAACTGCACCAGAAACTGACCGTGTGGCGCCGGCATCTGCATGCCCACCCGGAGCTGTCGCTCCAGGAGAAAGAGACCTCTGCCTTCGTGCAGGACAAGCTCACAGAGCTCGGCATTCCCTTCGAGGCTGGCATCGGCGGCCACGGCATCGTCGCGACCTTGAGGCGCGGCCACGCGCAGAGGCGGGTCGGCCTGCGTGCCGACATGGATGCGCTGCCGATCACCGAGGATACCGGCCTGCCCTATGCTTCGAAGACATCGGGCGTGATGCATGCGTGCGGCCATGACGGCCATACCGCCGCGCTGCTGGGCGCCGCAGCGCTGCTCGCCACTGATACCGATTGGAGCGGCACGGTCGACTTCATCTTCCAGCCGGCCGAGGAAGGCTTTGGCGGCTCGCGCGCGATGGTCGCGGCCGGGCTGTTCGACCGGTTTCCGATGGAGCGGATATTCGGCTTCCACAACTGGCCGGGCCTTGCCGCCGGCACCATCGCCGTGCACGACGGCGTGGTCATGGCCTCCGGCGGGCGCATCACCATCACGATCGAGGGCCACCCCGGGCACGCCGGCATGCCGCATCTGACGCGTGATCCCGTGGTGGCGGCCGGGCACCTCATCGTCGCGCTGCAATCGGTCACCTCGCGCGGCGTCGATCCGCTCGACACCGCCGTGCTGTCGCTGTGTACGATCGAAGGCGGCACCGCGCCGAACCAGATCGCCGGACGCGTCACCATCCGCGGCACGCTGCGCTACCACCGCGAAGTGGTCAAGGACGTCATCCTCGATGGCATCACGCGTACCTGCGCCGGGATCGCGACCAGCTTCGGCGTCAAGGTCACGCCCGAGATCGTCTGGGGCGTTGGCGTGGTGATCAACACGCCTGATGAGGCCGACCTCGCGCGCATCGCCGCGGAGAAGGTGCAGGCACCGGTACGGCGCGATCTCGCGCCCAGCATGGCCGGCGAGGATTTCGCCCATTATCTGCAGCAGCGGCCCGGCGCCTTCGTCTGGATCGGCAATGGCGAGTTGCGCGACGGCGCCGAGCTGCACGGCCCGCGCTACGATTTCAACGACGCGATCCTGCCCGTGGCTTCACGCTGGATGGCGGAAGTGGCCAAGGCGGCGCTGGCGACGAACTGACTTAGGAGATCTCGCGCGGCAGCTTCCAGTCCGGCCGCGGCGCGAACGTCTCCTCCGTCTCTTCGATGCGCTCGACGTGATAGCCGGCCGGCAGAATGTGGCCGCCCTCCTCGTCCGCAATGGGGACGTCCGTGACGAGGCCCTCGATCAAGGCAGCTTCCCACACTTCCTTCTCGGTCGGAAAGGGATTGCCGATCTGCTTGTTGCCTTCGAACAGCGCGTACATCGGTTCCGGTCCTCGCGTTCACGCTCACGAGAAACGTATCGGCCGCACGGACGTTCCCTCCGGCAAATGGCAACGGATGGTACGTAAAACATGGCGCGCGTTCTGATCGGAACTTCGGGCTGGCACTACGCTTCCTGGCGCGGCCCGTTCTTCCCCGAGGGCGTGACGCTGAAGCAGCAGCTCAGCTACTATGCCGGGCAGTTCGACACCACGGAGCTGAACGGGGTGTTCTACCGCACGCCAACGCCGGAGGCGGTGACGGGATGGCGGGAGCAGACCGGCCGCGATTTCGTGTTCGCCTGGAAGGCGTCGAAATTCATCACGCATTGGAAGCGCCTGTCGGAGCGCTCCGTCAACAGCCTCGAGCTGCTGGAGGACCGCATCTCCAGGCTCGGCGGCAAGGCCGGCCCGATCCTGTTCCAGCTGCCGCCGCAATTCGAGGCGAATGCGGACCGGCTCGCCTCGTTCTTCAAGCTGCTGTCGCGAAAGCGGCGTTACAGTTTCGAATTCCGCCATCCGAGCTGGTATCAGCC
Source organism: Bradyrhizobium yuanmingense (assembly GCF_900094575.1). Taxonomy (GTDB): domain Bacteria; phylum Pseudomonadota; class Alphaproteobacteria; order Rhizobiales; family Xanthobacteraceae; genus Bradyrhizobium; species Bradyrhizobium yuanmingense. The sequence goes on from NZ_FMAE01000001.1 coordinate 590,164, forward strand.
GCGCATCCTGCGGATGCTGGCTGAGGAGAACATCTCGCTGTGCCTGTCCGATCATCACGACGCGCCGGCGCCGTGGAAGCGCACGGCGGATTTCGTCTATGTGCGCGGACACGGGCCAAGCGGGCGCTATCACGGGCACTATACCAAGGCCACGCTGGCGCAATGGGCCAAGCGCATCAAGTCGTGGAAGCGGCAGGGCTGCGACGTCTACGTCTATTTCGACAACGACCAGAAGAGCGCCGCACCGGCCGATGCCAAGGCGTTGAAGCAGCTGCTGTGATCTAGATGATGCCCTCTCGCCGAAGCGCCGCGATCTCGTTTGCACCGTAGCCGAGATCGGCGAGGACGCGGTCGGTGTGCTCGCCGAGCGTCGGCGGACGGTGCGCGATCTCGCCCGGCGTTTCCGACAGTCGCACCGCGGCGCGGGCGACCGGCGCCTGCTTCGGCAAGCCCGGATAGTCGACGTCCTGCATGAAGCCGGCGGCGCGGATGTGCGGATGATCCAGCGCCTGTTGCGGCGAGAGCACGGGGCCGGTCGGAATCATCGCGTCGCCTAGCGTGTCGACGGCCTCCTGCGTGGTGCGCTCGGCACACCAGCGCGCCATCCGCTCGCTGATGATGCGGCCATTATTGCCGCGGCTGATGTCGTCGGCAAAGCGCGGATCGTTCAGCCACACCTCCTCCTCGCCCATCAGCCTCGCCCAGCGCTTGAACAGCGGATGACCGGTGACCTGGCACAGCACCCAGCCGTCCTTGGTGCGGTAGATGTCGGCGGGCGCCGCGGTCTGGCCGAGATTGCCCGTCGGCACGCGGTTGACGTCGATGACGGCCTGCTCGATCAGCGTGGCATTGGTAAAGGACAAAGCTGTTGCGAGCAGCGCGCCCTCGACGATCTGGCCGCGGCCGGACTTGCCGCGCTCGATCAGGGCGGCGAGCGTGCCGAACGCGCAGTGCAGCGCAGTGCCGAAATCGACCCAGTTCACCGCGGCGCGGTACGGCGGATCTCCGCTGCCGGTCATGTACACCGAGCCCGACATCACCTGGCCGACGCCGTCGAAGCCGACGCGGTCGGACCACGGGCCCGGCCCGCCGAACGCAGTCGCCGTGGTCAGGATGATGTCCGGCTTGATCGCCTTCAGCGAGTCGTAGTCGAGCTTCATCGCGCGCAGGGTCTGCGGCGGCAGGTTGGCGACCACGACGTCCGCGGTCGCGATCAGGCGGCGCATCACCTCCTGGCCTTCCGCCTTCATCGGATCGAGCGTGATGCCCTTCTTGTTGCGGTTGATCTGGAGGAACAGCGCGCCCTCGCCGCCTTCACCCACCGGCGCGACGAACCGATCCTCGCTGCCGTCGCGCTTCTCGACGCGGATGACCTCGGCCCCGAACTCGGCCAGCAATGTCGCGCAATAGGGCCCGGCGATATAGCGCCCGAAATCGAGCACGCGCACGCCCTCCAAGACTCCTCCCATCGCACCCTTCCCTGTTTTTTTTGCAGATTACAGGGACTGGCCGCCAGGGCAAGTTGGGAAGCGCGCATGCGATTTTCATCGTCACATCGCGAACGCCCCGATGAAGCCGCAGTTCGTGTACCCGCCTTGAGGTTCCCGCTCGCTATTGCTGCGGGGCGGAGCCCTTGCTCCTGTGCATGAACGCCATCATCTCCTCGAAAGTGAGCTTGCCGTCCTTGTCGCGATCCATTGCCTTGAAAATGCGTTCATGGGCGACCTGAAACTCGGGCAGCGAGACGTTCCCGTCTCCATCAGCATCCATCAGCGCGTAGACGATGCGGAAGACGACCGGCGGCTCCATGGCGGCACCGCCCATCGCGCCATGCCCTTTCATTCCTTGTCCCATCATTCCTTGTCCCATCATCCCGCGCCCCATCATTCCCATCATGTCTCCACCGCGCATCGGGCTCTGCCGCTCGGCGGATGGGTTGGCAGGAGAACTCGACTGCGGGGATGCCGGCGTCTGCTCCTGTCCGGGATGATGACCTTGATGGTCCGCTGGCGATTGAGCCAGAGCTGGCTGGCCCAGGATGGCGAGCAGCAACGCTGCAGCAACGGTTCGACCTAGCATGACGCTTCCTCCGGCCTTGATGTCGGTCCGACGAGCTTGCCGAACGTCATCGGAATTATCTTGAGCCAAGTCAAAAAGGCGGCTGGTGGGCCAGGTTTTTCACCCCGCCCCGTGCGGAGGAAGCGGCGCGGTCACCGACGGAAACTCGACGGCCGGAAACTATGCTCTAAGATGCACCGGTTCGTCCCCCAGCGAGAAGTGCACACCCATGCCGCAGCAATTCGATCGGTCCGCAGAAGATCTCGGCAACGCCATCCATTTCGAGCACGTCAACATCCAGGTCCCGGACCAGCGCCTCGCCACGCTGTTCTACGTCGCCGGGCTCGGGCTCACCCGCGATCCCTATCTGATGGTGTCCGACACCAACATGTGGATCAATGCCGGGCGGAGCCAGTTTCATCTGCCGAGCGGCCGGCCGCAGGTGCTGCGCGGACATATTGGCCTCGTCATCGAAGGCCGCGAGGCGCTGCTGGCGCGGCTTGCAACGGTCGCGAAGAAACTCGAGGGCACCGCGTTCGCGTTCAGGGAGCACAACGACCATGTCGAGGCGGTTTGCCCCTGGGGCAACCGCGTGCGCTGCTACGAGCCCGACGCGGCGCGGTTCGGCCGGATCGCGCTCGGCATTCCCTATGTCGAGCTCGACGTGCCGATGGGATCGGCAGCCGGCATCTGCGCCTTCTACCCTGAAGTCATGGGCATGCCCGCGAGCTTGCGGAACGGCGATGGCACTGTGGCCGCCGTGAAGACGGGCCGCAACCAGCATCTGCTGTTTCGCGAGACCGACCGGCCGCAAGCCGACTATGACGGTCACCACGTGCAGATGTACATCACGGACTTCTCCGGCCCCTACCGCAAGCTGCTTGCGCGCAAGCTGATCTCGCGCGAGGACAATCAATACCAGTACCGGTTCTGCGACATCGTCGACCTCGACAGCGGCAAGAAGCTGTTCACGGTCGAGCACGAGGTGCGCTCAGCGACCCATCCGATGTTCATGCGTCCGATGGTCAATCGCAATCCGGCGCTCAACAACCGCAATTACGCGGTCGGCCACGACGAGTCGTCCTGGGCGATGGGGCCGGATCAGTACGAGGGGTAGTCCTCGCGCGGCGCTTCCGTGCGCTTCACGCTACGGCAGATTGTCCCGCAGGAAAATGTCGATGCGGATGCGCTCCTGGTCGGGGCTGATCGGCTCGCCCGAACAATGCGCGAGCAGGACTCGCGCCGCAGACCGCGCCTCATGGCCGGCATCCTGGTTGATGACGGCGTCGAGCGTGCCGCGCACCAGGAACCGCCTGGTGTGCTCGGTCAGCTCATGGGTGATCCAGACCACCTCGCGCGCGCGGCCCGAGGCCTCGAGCGCATCGGCGATGCCGCGGTTTCCGGCGCCGCAGCAATAGATGCCGCGGAGGTCGGCATGGCGGGCGAGCAGCGCGGCCGTGAGGTCCCGGGTGCGGTCGCTGTCGTCGCGCCCCTCGATGACAGGCAGTGCGGACAGGCTCGCATACTCGCTCGACAGGATCTGGTGGAAGCCGAACTGCCGTTCGGTGTGATCGCGCAGCGACAACGATCCCGCAATCACGGCGACGGTGCCCTCGCGTCCGGCAAGGAAGCGTCCCATCAGGGTGGCGGCGGTGCGGCCCGCGGCCGGATTGTCGATCCCGACATAATGCACCCGGGACGAACTCGGCGCGTCCGACACCAGGGTGACCACGGCAACCCCGCGCGCGACGAGCTCGTCGATCGCGGCGCGCACCCGGGGATGATCGAGCGCGATGACGGCGACGCCCCGATAGGCCGGCGAGAGGTTCTCCAGCGCTCGGGCAAGGACATCGGGGTCGAACACGTCGACATGGTGGATGTCGATGAAGCCGCGATGGCCGGCGAGCCAGTCCGCGGTGCGCGCGACCTGCTCGCCGAGGTTGGTCATGAAGCTGTTGCTGCCGGTCGGCAGCACGAAAGCGAAGCGGAAGGTCTGCCCGCGGGCGAGCCGCGCCGCGGCAACATCGGCGCGATAGCCGAGCTTTGCCACCGCGGCCTCGACACGCGCGACGGTCTTGGCGCGGACACCCTCGCGCCGGTTGACGACGCGATCGACGGTGGCGAGCGAAACGCCCGCCGCGCGCGCAACGTCCTCGAGCGTGGCCCGAAGCACCGGCTGGGTCGCGCCTTCAGTCATTCGCGCGCGGCCCACAGCATGCCGCGGGTCATCAACGTCCGGATCTCCGGCACGTCGAGCTCGTAGGCGCGGTGGCCCAGCGAGGAATAGAATACCCTCCCCGCGCCATAGCGCTTCTTCCACACCACCGGCATCACCACGCCCTCGATCCAGGGCGCGTGCTCACCGGTGAAGGTCGTCGTTGCCAGGACCTCGATGGCGGGATCGACATGCATGTAATATTGCTCGGACCGATGCTCGAAGCTCTTCAGACCCGTCATGATCGGATCGTCCGGTTTCGTCAAGTCGACCTTGTAGTCGATGATGTTGCCGGGATGGGCGACCCATTGCCCGCCGCACAGGAACTGGTAATCGACCGATTCGCGGAAGGCATCGCACATGCCGCCATGATGGCCGGCAAGCCCGACGCCGCTGCGCACCGCATCGCAGAGGTTGAGCGCTTCCGCCTTCTCGATCTTGGACATCGTGTAGATCGGTATGATGAGCGACAGATCGTGGATCGCGGGATCGGCAAAGGCTGCCGTCGTGGTTTCGATCCGCACCTCGAAGCCTTCGGCCTTCAGCCAGCCACGGATCATCGACGCGCAGAGATCGGGATCGTGCCCCGGCCACCCACCCCATACAATCATTGCCTTGCGCATGGTCATTCCCTCAATCGATCTGTCCGGTTTCGCGTCCCGCCGGCAGCATCGCCGGGCGCTCGACGCGGCTCTCGATCCCGACGCGGCGGCCCTCGTCGGCGGAAGTCTGGAACGCCTCCATCACCTCCAGCACGTGGAGGGCGAGCGCGCCGCTGGCGCGATGCGGTCGGTCGTTCAGGATCGCGCCAGCCATGTCGGCGACGCCGATCGAGCGGAACTCGCCCTCGACGTGGCCGTGCGTCAGCGGCATCACCTCCCATTCGCCGCCGGTTTTGGCCACCTGAACCTCGCCGCCGAAGCGATTTGGATCCGGCACCAGCATGCTGCCCTTGTCGCCGTAGATCTCGATCGGCGCATGCCGATGTTTCGGCACGTCGAAGCTCATCGTGATCGACACGACCGCCCCGCTTTCGAACTCCAGCGTCCCCGCGACATGGGTCGCGACCTCGACCGGAATCAGCGCGCCGTTCATCGGCTGGCTGGTAACGAGGCGCTCGGTTTTGGGGCGCGCGGTCGAGCCCATCACGCCGGCGACCGGGCCGAGCAATTGCACGAGATCGGTGATGTAGTACGGCCCCATGTCGAGCATCGGCCCGCCGCCGCGCAGGTAATAGAAGCCGGGCGCCGGGTGCCAGCGCTCGTGGCCGGGGCAGCCGAAGAAAACGCTGCCCGCGACGGGCGTGCCGATCGCGCCGTCGTCGATCAGCTTGCGCGCGGTCTGATGGCCGCCGCCAAGGAACGTGTCGGGCGCGCAGCCGACGCGCAGGTTCTTCTGCGCGGCGAGCTCCATGACCTTGCGCGCCTCAGCGACATTGATGCCGAGCGGCTTCTCCGAGTGGACGTGCTTGCCGGCATTCAGCACCGCGAGGCTGACATCGGTGTGGGCGAGCGGCACCGTGAGATTGACGATTATTTCGACGTCGTCGCGCTTCAACAATTGGTCGACCCGCATTCCCGGCAAGCCGAAGGCCGCGCCCTGGCGTTCCGCAATCTCGCTGCGCATGTCGGCGAGCGCCCTGACCTCCATGACCGGAAAGCGCTGGGCCGCCTTGAGATAGGCGGTGCTGATCACCCCGCAGCCGATGATTCCGATGCCGACTTTTCTCATGTTATCTCCTCAGAATACGGCTCATCCCTTGACCGCGCCCGCGGTGAGGCCGGCCACGATGTGCTTCTGCGCCAGCAGGAACAGAATGATCGTGGGCAGGATGGTGAGCGTGATGAAGGCCAGGATCAGGTGCCATTCGGACGAGTATTCGCCCTGATAGACCATGATGCCGAGCGGCCAGGGATACAGCGCGTCGGTGTTCAGCATCACCAGCGGCAGCAGGTAGGCGTTCCAGCTGTTGACGAAGGTGATGGTGCCGACGGTCGCCAGGATCGGACGCGACAAGGGCAGCGTCACATAGCGGAAGAATTTGATGTAGCTGCAGCCGTCGACCAGCGCCGCCTCGAGCAGCTCGTACGGAATGTCCTTGAAGAAACGGCGTAGCAGCAGCACGCTCATGGCGAGGCTGAACGCCACCTGCGGCAGCGCGACGCCGAAATAGGTATCGAGCAGGCCGAGATCGCGCACCTTGATGAACAGAGGCAGCACGGCGGTCGCGGCGGGAAACAGCAGGCCCAGCGTCAGATAGCTGAGTAGCATCGATGAGCCGAAGAACCTGACATGGGCGAAGGTGAACGCGGCCATCGAAGCCGTGATCAGGGTCAGCGCCACCGCCAGCGTCGAGATGACAAGCGAATTGCGCAGGAGCTGCCAGTAGCGCGCCGAGAACAGGATGTCGGCGTAGTTCTGCCATTCCCATTGTGCGGGCAGGCCGAACGGATTGACACGGAGCTCGCCGAGCGACTTGAAGCCGCCGAGCAGGGTCGCGAGCAACGGCACCAGGACGAAGATCGCGACCAGGCCGAGGAACAGCGCCTTGAACAGCGCTGCGGGATCGAACGCGTTTCTGGCCCCGGCACTATTCATCGCGCATGAACCATCGCTTGTAGGTGAAGGCAAAAGTCACGCAGATCGCGAACAGGATGACGCCGATGGCGCTGCCATAGCCGACGCGCATGCGCGAGATGCCATTGTTGTAGAGAAAGCTCACCAACGTGTTGGAGGAATCGGCCGGTCCGCCGCGCGTCAGCGGCATGACGAGATCGAACAGCTGCAGCGATCCGATGATGGCGAAGAACACCGACAGGCGGATCGTCGGATAAAGCAAGGGGATCACGACGTGGCGCAGCGTCTGCGTCCGCGTCGCGCCGTCGATACGGGCGGCCTCGACCAGGTTTTTGTCGAGGCTCTGGAGCGCGGCGATGAACAGCATCATGTGGAAGCCGAAATATTTCCAAACCACCACGATCAGCACCGCCAGCATCGCCGTGTCGGTCGAGGCCAGGAGATGCGGAGGCTCGGCGCCGAACGTGCGCCAGATCGAGGCGACGAGGCCGTAATCGCCGTCATAGACGAAGCTGAAGATCAGCCCGGTTGCGATCTCGGCGAGGATATAGGGCATGAAGAACAGCATGCGCAGCGCCACGGCGCCACGAAACTTTTCGGCCAGCATGAGGGCGAGCGTCAGCGCAAGCGGCAGCTGGATGGCGAGCGAAACGGCGATGATCAGCCCGTTGTTGCGCAGCGCGAGCCAGAAGGCCCGCGTCTCCAGCACGAAGCGGTAATTGTCGAAGCCGATCCAGTTCGTCGGCCTGCCGAACCCGTTCCAGTTGAAGCCCGAGTACCAGGCGGCCTCGCCGATCGGCAGCACCACGAACAGCGTGAACAGCAGCAGCGCGGGCGGCAGGAACAGAATCAGGACAGTGAAGCGGCCATCCCAGCCTGGGCCACGAACCGCGCCACGAGTCCCGACCTGGGGGGCCGCCTCACCGGCAACGCCGATCGGCGACGACATCGCGATCCGTCGCGCCACCGGTCAGTTACCCTGCTTGTACGCCGCTTCGATGGCTTTCGCAGCGTTCTGCGGGCTCATGCTGCCGCCGGCGATCTCCGCGGTGACGTCGTTGACGACGCGACCGACCGACGGGCCGAGGCTCTGGTCATAGAAGTTCTGGTGATAGTTGGACTTGGCCAGATTGGCCGCGATCTGCTTCATGAAGGCGCTGTTGAGGCCGGCCTCGCCGCCCTTGACGACGGGAACGATGAAGTTGCCGGCGGCAAGCCGCGCCTGCACGTCCTTGGAGATAAAGAATTTCAGGAAGTCGGTGGCTTCCTTGGGCGCCCCCTTGGTGATCAACCAGCCGGTGATGCCACCGAGCGTGTCTGACGGCTCACCCTTGCCGCCGGGTACGACCGGAAAATCGAACCAGCCAAGCTTGTCGTCGCTGAGACCAACCTTGTCGGCGGCAAGCGCGCGCTGGGTGTGATAGAAGGACGAGATGGCCAGGATCATCGCGGCCTTGCCGTCGCCGAAATAGCCGACGGCCTGCGGATTCTTGAAGCCGAGGAAGCCGTTCTGGAAGGGCTGCAGATCGACCAGCTGCTTGAACAGCTCACCTGATTTCTGGAAGGTCTCGCCGGCGAACCCGCCATTCTCGCCCTTCAGTGCTGCATCGAAGCCCGGCTTGCCGCCGATGCGCACTGCGAGATGCGTCCAGTAAAAATGCAGCGGCCATTTATCGGCACCGCCAACCACAATCGGCGTCACGCCCGCGGCCCTCAGCGTTTTCACTGCGCCGAGCAGATCGTCCCATGTCTTGATCTTGCTCGCGTCGACATTACCCTTGGCCATCAAGTCCTTGTTGTAGAGGAAGCCGACCTGCGAGAGCGCGGTCGGCAGGCCATAGACCTTGCCGTTGCTGGTGAAAGCCGCGAGCGCTGCCGGTGCGATCGTGTCGCTGTAGCCGCCGCTTTTCACGGAATCGGTGATGTCTGCCAGGACGTCGGCCTCGATCTGGGTCTTCAGCACTCCGCCGGCCCAGCTATAGATGATGTGCGGCCGATCCTTCGATTGCAGGATGGTCGGCAGCTTGGCCTTGTAGGCCTCGTTCTCGAGGAACTGCATCTCGACCTTCACACCTGGGTGCGACGCCTCATAGCTGCGTGCGACCTCCTCCCAGATCTTCACCTGGGCCGGATTGACCTCGATGTGCAGCCATTTGACCGTGGTGTCGGCTGACGCGGAACTGGCCCAAAGCAGGCATGCGGCAGCGGCGAGTCCCAGTTTCCCGAGCAATCTCATCACATCCTCCCGACCGTCTTTTATTCTTTGACGCAATCCTGCCCTCAATTTTTGAGGTGCGCAACACAATTTCTGATCTATGCACCTCACCAATGGAATGGCTATGGTTCGCGAAAGAGTCGACGCGGCCTGCCGCGCCGGCCGCAACAAACGAGGTGCCCATGGCTGCGATCTATTCCGACCTCGCCGGCAAGGTCGTGCTCGTCACCGGTGGCGCAGCCGGAATCGGCGCGGCGATCGTGCGGCGCTTTGCGGAGCAGAAATCCAAGGTGGTGTTCTTCGACATCAAGGTCGAGGAGGGACAGCGCCTGGCGCGCGAGCTATCCGAGCAGGGATTGGCCGCGCATTTCCAGCATGTCGATCTCACCGACATCCCTGCGCTGCGTGCCGGCGTCGTCGCGGCACGCAAGGCTCATGGCCCGATCAACATCCTGATCAACAATGCCGCGCATGACGAGCGGCACAACACCGAGGAGATGACGCCGGACTATTGGGACGACCGCATCGCGGTGAACCTGAAGCACCAGTTCTTCGCATCTCAGGCCGTGTTGCCGGACATGAAGGCGGCCAATGCCGGCGCCATCATCAATTTCGGCTCGGTATCGTGGATCGCAGGACAAGGCGGCATGGCCGCCTACACCGCCAGCAAGTCAGGCGTGATCGGGCTGACGCGCTCGCTGGCGCGCGACTACGGCCCCTACAACATCCGAGTCAATGCGATCGCGCCAGGCTGGATCATGACCGAGCGGCAGCTCGAGAAATGGATGACGCCGGCCGGCGAGATCGAGTTGCAGCAGCGACAATGCCTGAAGCGCCGACTCATGCCGGACGAGGTTGCGAAGTTCACCGTCTTCCTCGCCTCCGACGAGGCGTCCGCCTGCACCGCCCAGCACTATATCGTCGATGGTGGCTGGGTCTGAGATGCCTTGAGGATCCAGTCGGAAAATCTGACCCGGGCGCGGCTGCGCGAAGCTCACGAAGTCAAGGACGCAATGGATCAGGCTGGTTGTGACCGGCTGGCGCCGTGGTCGCGCGTGGCCGACCGATGCCCTCGCTCAAGGTCTTGCCGCTGGCGACATTGACGAAGTGCAGCGAGGCGCAAGCGGGACACCGGACCGGGACGTGCGTGTCCGCGGCGTCGGAGCCTGTGCCGGAAATCCAGTGCTGCACGTTCACGCCCGTGCGGGGGCATTTGAAGATGACGTTGCGCTCCATGCTGGAGATATGCGCCCGTCGCGGCGACCTGGAAATTGCGGGCCAATACTTACGCAGATGTCCTGAACGGATTGACGCGAGCAGCGGTGAAGACATCGCGCAGCGCTTGTAAGCAGGTTGCCGATTGAGAAGCGTTCGGTCGAATACCGCCGCCTCCTTTGAGCTGGATCAAGACATGTTTGCGACGCCGGCGATAGTCTTGTGTCGGCATCGGGAACGCTTTTTCTAGGTCCCCTTTGCCGGAGCGAGCGACGTTTGGATTTCGAGGCCTTCCCGGCGCCGCTTTCACGGAGAGTGCAGAAGACCGCGAACATGGAGTCGGCCGGAGAGCGGCTCCGCCGGAGAGTTCGATGGAACGAAGATCGGCAGCGCGGGTTTGCTGGACGAGTTCAGACCCTGGATGGAAGAGCCACGCGAACAATCGGCCTCGGCGCTCCCATCGAGCCCGAGGCCGATTTTCGTCGAAGCCAGTGCATGGTCTGGACAAGGGAGGATGCCGATCAGGAGAACCGACATGCTTGCCGACATTGACACCGACGATCTCACCGAGGTCGTGCGCTACGCCCTGGAGACGACCCGCGCGACGACGGCCTGCCCGTTCCATCGGGACGTGATCGTCCGCATCGGCGATGACGCCGCCGAGAGTCACGCCTTCGAGCGCGCCAAGCGAATCGTCAGATGCGACGGCGCCGAATGGAACAAGGAGGCTCTCAGGGCCGAGCTCGGCCGCCAGCTCGGCGCAGCCGCCGACGGCCGCTGCCCGAAGTGCGATCCGACCGCCTCGTGCACCTAGCGCGCCGCGATTTGCAAAATGTTGCGGCGCCACGCGTCGGCGACGAGCCATGCAGATCGACCCGCTCCGGCGACTTAACTTGTGTGAAGGCCGCAGATGGAATTGGCACCTAGCCTGAACGACGCGCGTCGTGCATCAGAGGTCAGACTTCCCGTGAAAGTGACAAAGCCGATCGCCTCGATCATGCGCGGGAGTTCCAAGACGGATCCTCCGTCGCCGGACGGGAACGACGAATGTCAGCTGCCGCCATCGGCCGAGAGGCGTCAGGTCGTCGATGAGTACGCCGAAAACTTGCGCAAGATCATCCGAAGACTGCTTGGAAGGCTGAACTGACAGCGCTTGCGGTCGTCCTTGAGCGCTTTGCGGCAAGGGATCAACTTGTCCGGCCCTTTGGCGTGCGATCGTGCTGCCGGTTCGCCTTTCCGGGCGAGCGCTACGGCCAAACCCCGCCGCCCCGACGGGGCAAGGGTGATACGAGCTTGCCCATTGTCTCGATGACAAGGAAGCCGCATGCCTCAGTGCACCCCAACACCGAGCAGGCGCTCGACCATTTTGGGGTCGTCGCGCAAGTGCGAGCATTCACCACTCCAGACCGCTTTGCCGCGTTCAACCACCATGACATGATCGGCAAAGCGCAGCGCTCGTTCGATCTGCTGCTCGACCAAAACGATGGTCATCTCACCAGAACTCGCCAGCGCGGTGATGATTTCCATGATCTGATCGCAGATCACCGGCGCGAGCCCCTCGAGCGGCTCATCCAAGAGGAGAACTGAAGGCCTTCCCAGCAGCGTCCTGGCGAGCGAGAGCATCTGCTGCTCGCCGCCCGATAATTGCGTTCCGAAATGGCGTCGACGTTCGGCCAACCTCGGAAACATCACGTAGACCTCTTCAAGTGCCTCTCGACCTCGATCCTTGAGACCCGCGACCAGGTTTTCCTCCACCGTCAGCGACCGAAATATGTCGCGTGTCTGCGGTACGTAACCGAGACCTCGTTGAGCGCGTATCGATGCCTTGGTATCCGTGAGATCAGCCTCGCCCAGGAATACTTTTCCCCCATGATGGGTCGTCAGACCCATCAGCGATGCGAGCAAAGTCGTCTTGCCGACTCCGTTTCGACCAAGGATGCTGAGACGACCTCCGGGCAACACCTCGAAAGACATCTGATCGATGATACGGGTGGGACCATACCCGGCACTGAGACCTTTGACTTCAAGACGCGTGGCGGGCATCTGCGTAGCTACCTAGATAAGCTCGACGGACTTCCTGATGGTGCGTGACTTCTGCCGGATCGCCCTGGAAGATCAGCTTTCCGTTGGCGAGAACGAGCACACGGCGGGCAAATTTGAACACCAGGTCCATGTCATGCTCGATCATCAAGACCGCGATATCAGATGGCAATCTGTCGATCGCCTCGATGATCTTGGAGGACTCCTCCGACGGAACCCCTGCCGCGGGCTCGTCCAGGAGCAGGACCTTCGGCTCGAGAGCAAGCCCGATTGCCAGGTCAAGAAGGCGCTGCTGACCGTACGCCAGTTGCGAGACCTGCCTGTCGGCCAGATGGGCGATACCGAGCGTTCCAAGGGCCCGCTCCCACTCCCGACGAACGTCCGGCCGATCCATCGGGCAGGAAAACATGCTTCTCGTGAGCCCCTTTCGTTGCATCACGGCGAGCGCGACGTTTTGTGCGACCGTCAGGCTCTTGAAGAGCCTCGTGATCTGAAATGTCCGGATCAAGCCGGCGTCGACGCGATCGGAAATCGGTAGCGCGGTGACATCAACACCAGCGAGGTGGACGGCACCCTGTGAAGGGGTCAAGTCACCGGAGATGACGTTGACGAGCGTGGTTTTGCCCGCGCCGTTCGGGCCAATCAACGCGACCCTTTCTCCCTTCCCGATACTGAAGGAAATATCATCGTTGACCCGCATCCCGCCGAAGGACATCGAAACGTTTCGCAGTTCGAGCAGCGGCCGGCTCACGGGCGCCTCCTCATCACCGAGGCGGTGCGACCAGCAAGCAAGCCTCCAAGGGACACCAGGCCTTTCGGGGCGAACAAAACGACCGCGATCAGCAACGCACCGACCATGGTCATCCAATGGAATGGATTCGCAGCCGAGACGTAGTGCTCGAACACTTGAAAGACGATGGATCCGATCAGCGCGCCCCAGAGACTGCCTGCGCCACCCAGGACCAGCATGACGAGAGCTTCAGCCGACCGCTCAAATCCGATGCTATCCAGTCCCACGACGCCCGTATTGATGGCATTGAGAGCACCACCAATTCCGCCAACAACCCCCGACACGCCATACATCAGCACGAGCCGGGGATACACGCGGGCACCGATCATCCGAGCTCGCAGGCTGTCATCCTTGATTGCCTGACAAAGCAGGCCGAACGGAGAGTGCACGATTCGAAGCAGCACCACGAACACGACCATAAGCACCGCAACGGAGAACACATAGCCGGTGCGACCATACATGTCGAACGCATAGACCCCGAAGACTCGTCCAGGCGAAATGCCGGACAATCCGTCGCTTCCGCCCGTCAGGCTGGACAGTTTGTTGGCCAGCGCCGCGACGAGCTGTCCGACGGCAATGGATAGCACGAGCTGGGGGAGACCCTTGAACCTCGTGACAAGGACGCCTGAGACCAGCCCCATCACGGCACCGGCCACCGCCCCCACGAGCAACAACAGCAGGGGGTCGGAATGTCCGGCAAGGCATGCGTTACCCACGACGTAGGCGCTCACACCGTAGATCGCAGCATGTCCAAGGGTGGCGACACCGCAATACCCCGTGACCAGATCGAGCGACAGCACCAGAAGCGTGATGCTGATCAGTCGCGTCAGAAACGCGAGGTCATCCGGAAAAAGCGTGTAACCGAGCACTCCGAGCGCCAGCGTGATTGCGACAGCGCGCAGCTCAAGCGGCACGGAAAAACGCGGCGGGCTCACGCCATCGACCATGGCTCGATCGGTCACGTCAGTGCCTCCTGCCCAAAAGGCCGTTCGGGAACAGAAACACGACCAGAATGACCGCAAGATAGAAGAAGAACTCACCATATTCGGGTGCAAGATACTTGCCGGTCGTGTCCGCGAGGCCAAGCAATATCGATGCCGCCACGGCGCCCGGGATCGATCCTGCCCCGCCGACCGAGACGACGACAAGGAACGTCACCATATATCTGAGCGCGTAAAAAGGTTCGACGGGCAACAGTTCGGCGCCCACCACGCCCCCGAACGCCGCCAGGCCGACCGCAAGCGCGAAGGTCGCGGAAAAAAGGATCTGCGTCTTGATTCCGAGCGACTCGGCCATGTCACCGTTGTCGACCGCGGCACGCAGCCGGATCCCAAACTCGGTGCGGTCGATCAGTAGCCAGAGCAAGCCCGCGGTGCACACTCCGCAAATCGTCACGAAAATCCGATGAGCCGGGATCATTCGGAAGCCGAGATCGACGGGACCGCTCAGCAGCGGAGGCAGCGGAATGGATTTGGTTGTCGGGCCAAGAATGTAGTTGGCAACGCCAATGATGACGAACGCGATGCCGATCGTGAGCAATATCTGGGTCAGCTCATCGGACTTGCGATAAATCCGGCGGTAGAGAAGAAACTCGAGCGGAAAGGCGATCGCGATGGTGCCGAGGACCGCCAGGACAATCGCGAGTGGATATCCCGCGTTCTTGAGCGCAAAAGACGCGAGATATCCCCCGATCATCGCAAATGCGCCATGAGCGAGGTTCACTACCCTCATCAGGCCCATCATAATGGATAGGCCGATGGAGATGATGAAAAGCACCATGCCGTACGAGAGGGCATCTAGCCCGATGCTGAGACCCGTCCACGCCATTAGTTGAATGCTTCCGCGGCTTTTCGGATCTGGAGCCGCTCGGCAGCCAGCCCGAACAGGTGGATGTGCGCGTCCGTCAAGCCGGGTATCATCCGGTCGCTGGCATCGCGATAGATGCGACCGTTGACGAAGCGAATAGACTGCGACCGACCACTCATTCCGGGCCCTTCTCCGACACGATGAAGAGATCGCTCGCGAGATCTACATCGCGAGCGATCCGCTCTAATTCTTCGCCAGGCCCCAGTCCGGCTGCGCATCGAACGTTTGCAGTTCCTTGTTGAGGAGCTTGCCGTCCTGCTTCACGACTTCGCGCAGATAAACGTTCTGACGAATATGCCGGGTATCCGGGTCGATCGACACGGGGCCACGCGGACTGACCCATTTCATGCCCTTCACGGCCGCAAGGGCTTTGTCCGGGTCCTTTTGGCCGTTGGTGGCCTCAACCATCTTGTAGATGAGCCGAGCACCGTCATAGGCCGCGACCGACGCCATGGTGATGTCGTCAGCCTTGGCGCCAGCCTTGATCAGATCGGCCAGGAAGGCTTTGTTCTCTGAAGACTCATGCGAGACCGCGTAGTGGTAAGTCGACAGGATGCCTACGCCGCTGTCACCGATAGTCGGAAGATCGGGCTCGGTCACGACATCACCCGTGGACAACAACTTCACGCCAGACGCTTTCAGCCCGTTGTCGATATAGGCCTTGACGAACCCCAGGGTTGGTGGACCGGCCGGCAAGAATGTGAAGATCATGTCTGCGCCGGAATCCTTGATCCTTTGCATGATCGGGCCGAAGTCGGTCGTATTGAGCGGCATCCTGATCGATTGGACGATGGTGCCTCCATCTGCCTCGAACGTCTTTTTGAAGGCCGATTCGGCATCGATGCCGGGGCCGTAATCGCTGACGGCGATCGCCACCTTCTTGGCCGCTCTGGCCTTCGCCACCTTCGCCGCGGGGACCGTGTTCTGCCACATCGTAAAGGACGTCCGCACGATGTAGGGGCTCTTCTCGACGATCGCGGACGTCGCGGCGTTCATGACGATCATAGGCACCTTCGCTTCCTCGAGAAGCGGAGCGACGGCCAGGGCGTCCGGAGTGAAGTACAGTCCCGCGATGTACTGAACCTTCTCCTTGACGATCAACTCCTGAGCCAATGATTTCGACTTGGCGGGGTTCGGCGATTCTTCGTCGCGATAGACAAACTCGATCTGATGATCGCCCACTTTCGATCCATGCTTGGCCACCCAGGCGTCAATGCCGTACTTGAAGTTCTGGCCGAACAAGGCATACGGACCGGACATGGTGCCGATGATCCCCACCTTGATGGTGTCGCACTGCGCCGGCGACATCCAGGCAGTGGCAATCGCGACGGCCCCAACAAGTCCAAACCTCAAGCTCATATCTCTCTTCTCCCGCTTCGGTGATGCTGTTTCAGAACATTTCGAAATATTCTCGCTGCTCCCACTCGGTGACCGTCGATTGGAAGCGCTCGATTTCCGCGTTCTTGATGAAAACGTAGTAGTCGACGAATTTCTCTCCCAGAGCCTCGCGGAAGAAGGGGTCATCGCGCAACGCGAACACCGCCTCGCGCAAGGACGTCGGCAGGAGGTTCGCCTTGGTCTCGTAGGGAGTGTCCGCCGACGGACCGGGATCGAGCTGGCGATCAATGCCGTTGAGGCCGGCCAGAATCTGCGACGCCATGTAAAGATAGGGGTTTGCGGCCGGCTCGCCGATCCTGTTTTCGAGCCGGGTGGCTTTATCGTCGGGACCGCCCAGCACGCGGATCATGACGCCCCTGTTGTCGCGTCCCCAGATCGCCCGATCCGGAGCCAGCGAATAGGAACGGTAGCGTTTGTAGCCATTGATCGTCGGCGTCGAGAAGACCGCGGATGCCCTGGCATGCTCCAGCAGCCCGGCCATATAGTGCTTGCCAAGGTTCGACAGGCCGGCCGGTTCGCTGGTCATGAACGCGTTGACGCCGTCTGTTCGGGAGACCAGCGATTGGTGAAGGTGCCACCCCGATGACATCACGTTCGGTATCCGCGGCCGGCACATGAAGGTCGCGTGATAGCCGTGGCGGTTGCAGATCTGCTTCACTGCCGTACGAAACAGCACCATGGTGTCCGCCGGCTCAATGCCGACGGTGGGCTGGAACACGAACTCGCACTGGCTCGGGCCGTATTCCAACTCGATCGACCGAAGCGGCAAGCCCAGCGCCACGATGTTTTGCCTGATCAGCTCGAGCGCAGGCTCCATCTGGTCGTAACGTTGCTCCGTCAGGTGCTGATAGCCCTGCGAAAGCAGGCTGACCTCCGGAGGCTCACCCGGTTGGCCGGGACTGCCGGCGTCCCAAGGCGCCAGTCGGGGATTCTCGACTCTGAAGATGTGGCATTCGACCTCGAGGCCCGCTTTGAAATCATAGCCCCGGTCTTTGAGCTGCCCCAGCACGGATTGATACAGGCCCCTGGAGGCGAAGGGCACGGGTCGTCCATCGGAGAAGTAGAGGTCGCAAAGCACCCACCCGGTTTTTGATGCCCAGGGGAGAAGCTTGAAGGTGGTGGGATCAGCGACCATCAAGATGTCGCCTCCCCCCTGCATCTCGTGCATCCCGAACCCGCCGCCGGCGGTGAAGACGGGAAACACCGTGCGGTGAGAGGTATCTTTCGCGAGCAATGTCGTCGTTATCGAGCAGCCACTCTCGATCGACGAGAGCGCCTCGGAAGCGACCAGCGCCTTGCCGCGCAAGATGCCGTGCTGGTCCGGAAAGGAGAGCCGGATCGTATGCAACTCCTGCTCCTCCGCCATCCGCCGCATGCGGATGGCAGCCTCCTTCTGTTCGGCCGACCAGAGACCGTGCTTTTCGACGAAACTCAACGACATCTCCTTTGCTGAGCTGGGCGGCCTGGCTTATTCGGCGGCGGTCAGGTGAGGCACCTTCTTGGCGAGCTCGGCGGGCACCGGCGCGGCCCAGGGAGCGCCCCGACGACGCTTGACGTCCACTTCCATCCAGTAGGTTTCCCAGCCCTTCGTCGGACCGATGCCGTCCATTGTGGCCGGCCCCTGGATGCTGCGCGCGCTGGCAGCGTCGAGGAACAACAGCGGCTTGCCCCCGGAGGCCACCTTCTCGATCTCCTGGCGAAGCAGCCGGCGGTACTGAATGATCGCCTTGTCGGATTGCCCGAGATGCTCACGCGTCCGGTCCTGAATAGCGCCCATCGACTCGACGGCCCACTGGTCGTGGACGTTGATGTCCGCGCCCATGCCGGTGTAAGTCTCGGTCGCCTGCTCGTGCGGGTCGAAGCCGTAGTCGTTCGACTTGTTCTTCCGCGAGCGGTATTCCGGCAATTCGTAAAGCTCGAGGCGCTGCGCGCGCATTTTCGCCTTGTCGACGGGCGCGGCGTAGCTGGTGAAAATCGCATACCAATAGCAATTCACGTCGTCGACGGGCACGTGCCACTGGGTAATCGTCATCTCCGTGCTCATCGGAATGACGAACGCATGCGGGAATAGCTGGTTGGTGACGCGAACGTGGGTGCGCTGCTCGTCGATTTCTCGCAAGGCGATGAGCCGCAGGCCGTATTCGGTGTGCTCGACGTTGATGATCGGCCGGTCGTACTCGCGCAGGACCTTCGTCATGGGCATTTCCGAGTCGGCCGACGCACCGCGAAACTGCTTGCCATAGGCCGCCGATGTATCCTCATCCTCGAAGAACCGGTGAAGGAACGATGCGTGAGCCGGGTCGATGCCGACTTCCAGCGCCTGCAGCCAATTGCATTCGATCAGGCCCTTGAAGGCGAAGGTGTATTCGTCCGGCGCCGCGAAGCAGTCGATCTCCGGAAACGCGGGCGGCTCGCCTTCACCCAAATACGCCCACAGGATTCCACCCTTCTCCACGACGGGGTAGGACCGCTGCTTGATATTTTTGCAGAGCGAGGAGTTTGCAGGCTCGGCGGGCGTCTCGAGACACTGTCCCGTGACGTCGAACAGCCACCCGTGGAAGGCGCAGCGCAGGCCACCGTTCTCGAGCCGGCCGAAGGCAAGGTCGGCGCCCCGATGCGGGCAGTCGCGATCGAGCAGGCCATAGCGCCCCGTTTCGTCCTTGAACAGAACGAAGTTCTCGCCGAGAAGCTTGACGGCCTTGATGGGGCGCCCCTCCGCGAGTTCGTCGACGAGCGCAGCAGGCTGCCAATACATCCGCATCAGCTTTCCCGCAGGCGCCTTCGGTCCGACGCGGGTAATGAGGTCGTTCTGCTCTTGGCTCATCATGACTTGGATCTCCTCTCTCGGCTTCGAGATGCGTCCTCATGCTATCGGGACGCAGACTAACGCTGAAACACGATCTTGCCGCCGACGATCGTCAGGTCGGCTTTGATGTCTTTGATCTGCTCCTCGGGGACCGTCATGAGGTCCGCCGACAACACGGTCAGGTCCGCGAGTTTTCCGGCCTCGATCGTCCCCTTCTCGTTCTCTTCGAACATATAGTGCGATGCCGCGCTGGTGTAGAGGCGCAGCGCCTGCTCGCGGCTGACGGCTTCGTTCGCTCCATAAACGCGTCCGGCGAGATCCTTGCGGGTTACCATGACGTAGATGTTGATGAAGGGATTGATCGTGTTCACCGGAAAGTCGGTGCCTGCGCCGAGGCTGTTCAGCCCCACCTTCTCGATGAGAGTTTTCGTGGGCACGGCCCGATTGGCGACCGCCGCACCCAGGAAGCGCTCGACGGTGGCCGCCTTGTCCCACATGAAAACGTTCTGGAGGTCGACTCTGACACCGAGGCGTTTCGCGCGCTCCATTTGCTCGGGCACTATCAAGCTTCCATGGATCAGGACGAAACGCCGATCCTTGATCGATTTCTCCTTGTCGGCCGCTTCGAATGCATCAAGGACGTGGTCGATGCCCTTGTCGCCGACGGCATGGACACCCACGCGCCAATTGTGGCGATTGCAAATGGACACCAGATCCTTGAGGCGTTGCGGCGATTGCTGGGCAATGCCGTGGTAGCCATCATGCGAGTCTGGATAGGCCTCGCGCATGAGCGCCGTCTTGAGCGTCATGCCGCCATCGTAAAGGATCTTGATTCCGGCGAACTTCAGCCAGTCATCGCCAAAGCCGGAGGAGGCGCCGTTGCCTCGCATGATGGCCTCCCAGGCCGCGTTCTCGGCGGGGGGTTCCGGGCGCCACATGAGACCGACCCGTAGCGTTGCTTCACCGGCCTGCGCCACGCGCTGCAGGGCCGCGATGTCCCTGGGCGAGGTGGCCCCTTCTACGGCGCTGGTGATCCCGAACGAGTTCAGCACACCTTCCGCGAGCTTGAATTGGCGAAACTCGTCGTCCGCCGTCCACTCCGGAACGGTCTTTTCGACCTGATCGATCGCCGTCTCGACCAGAACGCCGGTCAGGTCACCGGCACTGTCGCGCTCAAACGATCCGCCGCTTGGGTTTGGCGTGGCCTTGGTTACGCCGGCCTTCTCGAGCGCCATCGAATTGGCCATCGAGAAGTGGCCAACGGTCCGGAGATAGACCGGATTGTTCGGCGCGACGCCGTCGATTTCCTGGCGTGTCAGGTAACGCTTTTCCGCGAGCTGTGACGGGGGATGCCAGGCGCTTCCGATGATCCACTCGCCGGGCTTTTTCTTCGCCACGAACTGCTTGATGCTTGCGAGGGCATCCGCAACAGTCTTGGCGCCGCTCATGTTGACGACGTAGTCGGACAGACCGGCAGCCTTGAAATGCGCGTGCGTGTCGATCAGCCCGGGAACGACAGTCTTGCCCTGCAAGTCGATCGTGCGGGTGCGATTTCCGGCCAACGCCTTGATCGTCGCCGCGTCTGCTACGGCCAAGATTCTTCCGTCGCGAACGGCAAGCGCTTCCGCAACCTTTGACTGACCGTCCATGGTGAGAATCTTGCCGTTGATCAAGGCAAGCGAGGGAGCATTGGCCTCCTGCTGCTGGGCAAACGCCGCGCCTGATGTCAGCACCACTCCCACGATCGCTGTCGTCAGCTTCATTGCATCCTGCCCTTTCGTTCGGTAGTCGAACATTAGTTCGATATCGTTCAGAATGACTCCAATGTGACGCGCAAGCAAGCAAAATATTTCCGCATAACTTGCCTAATGGAACCGCAGCGGCGGCCAACAGGTCGGGATTGAGGGTCCGCCAGAACTGCTGTAACCGTTTAACGAACTTTTGTTCTCATATCGAACAAACTTAGGAAACGGAGGTCGGATGCCGCGAGTGAGATTTGTCCAGCAGGACGGCAGCGGAAAATCCATCGAGGTCGGACGCGACGTGAGCGTGATGCTCGCGGCCGTCCGCAACGGTATTCACGGCATCGACGGCGAATGCCTCGATTGCGCGACCTGTCACGTCTACGTCGATGAAGAACAAGCAAGCTCTCTCCCTCAGCCGAGCGAAGAAGAGCTCGAGTTGCTGTCCGCCGTCTCGGGAGAGCGAAAGCCGAACAGTCGGCTGAGTTGCCAGTTGAAGGTGCCCGCCCCTCTCGACGAGCTGGTGGTCCATGTGCCGGCGAGGCAATCATGACAGGGCTGGTCGTCATCGGCGCATCATATGCCGGGGTTCAAGCCGCTCTCACGGCTCGTGACGCCGGCTATTCTCAGCCCATCACCATTGTGTGCGACGAAGAGTGGCTGCCCTATCAGAGGCCGCCGCTATCCAAGGACTTCCTTCTCGGGCGCATCAGCGAGCAAAATCTGATCTTGCGCGACGAGACTTTCTTCGAAGGCAAGCAGATCAATCTCGTTCTTGGGCAGCGCGCCACGCTGCTCGATTTGCACGCGCGACAGGTCACTCTGGCCGGCGGCAACGCTTTGAAGTTTGAAAAACTCCTCTTCGCCACGGGCTCGCGCGCGCGGCGCATCGCGGTTGAGGGCGCGGACTTCGATGGAATTTTCTATCTGCGTTCGGTGACCGATGCGATCGACCTGAAGGCAGGTCTGGCCAATGCTGCGGAGATTGTCATCGTCGGCGGCGGCTTCATAGGGCTGGAAGTTGCGGCCTCCGCGGCAAAGCTGGGCAAGAAGGTCACCGTCGTGGAAGCGAGCAGCCGCCTGCTTGAACGTGCCGTCTCGCCGGTCTTGTCGACCTTTCTTCTTGATACGCATTTGCGGGCTGGCGTCGACGTGATGCTCGACGAAACGGTTGCTTCCTTCAAAGGAAACAATCGAAAAGTTTCCGCTGTCGTGCTGGGCAACGGTGCCGTTGTCCACGCCGACCTGGTGCTGGTGGGGATTGGTGGTGTCGCCAATGACGAGATCGCGCGCTCGGCGGGGCTTAGATGCACGAATGGAATTGTCGTTGACGCGCACGGACAATGCGAAACATCGGACATTTTCGCGGCCGGTGACTGCACCAACCACTTCAACCGCTTTTGCGAAAGCTGGGTGAGATTGGAATCGGTGCAAAACGCCCAGGATCAAGCGAAGGCCGCTGGACTGGCGATCGCCGGCGCTCGAGCGCCCTATGAGAATGTGCCGAGGTTCTGGTCCGACCAATATGACGTCAAGCTGCAGATCGTCGGGCTGGCCGGACGATATGATCGGCAGGCGGTCCGAGGTTCGGTCGACGACGGAAGATTCTCGGTCTTCTACTATCGCCAGGGCCGATTGGTCGCGGTGGACAGCGTCCACCGGCCAGGCGAGCAAATGGCAGCCCGACGCCTGATTGCGGCGGGAATCTCCCCTGCACCGGAGCAAGCCGCAGACCCTTCCTTTGACCTCAAATCCCTGGTGACAGCCGGAGACAAGGCTGGCGCCTAGCGCGCGGATTTGTGATGGTTCTCGCTTTCGAGAGGCCACTGAGAGGGACCGCCCAATAGAATGCCGAGGCTGAAGCGTACGGAAGAAGAGGAAAAGGCGCGGGAGGGCAGCGAGTTCATCGAGACCCTGGATCGGGGTCTTCGCGTGATACAGTCGTTCGGTATCGATCGCCGTCCAATGACCCTCAGCGACCTCTCCAAGAGCGCGAATCTTCCGCGGGCGACGGTGCGCCGGATTCTGATGACCCTCGTAAAATCCGGATTCGTCGCGGGCAACGAGCGGTTGTTTTCGCTAACGCCCAGAGTGCTGCTTTTGGCTTCGGCCTATTTGACGTCGAACCAAATCAGCACCGTGATGCAGCCGTTGATGGACGAGGTCGCCGGCAAGGCCAGGGAGGTCTGCTCCCTTGCGGTCCTGGATGGCGAAGAGGTCGTTTTCATCGCCCGCTCGAGTCCGGCGCGGGTATTTTCGACCGGACTGGACATAGGATATCGGCTGCCGGCTTTCTGCACGTCGGTGGGACGCGTTCTGCTGGGCAGATTGGCAAACGACGAGCTGACGAGAACGGTCGACGGCATGAAGCTGGCGGCTCTGACCCAGTCGACGCTGGTCGACAAATCGGCAGTGATTGCGACGATCATTGCCGACCGCACCAAAGGGTATAGCCTTGTCGATCAGGAAGCCGAAGAGGGCTTTCGGTCGATATCGGTGCCAATTCGCCGCTACGATGGCGCCGTCATCGCGGCCGCAAATATCGGCGCTCATGTCGATCGCATCACGACCGGTGAGATGATCGATCGTTTCCTGCCTCTCCTCAAGGAGATGTCCCTCGCCGCGCAGCCCCTGCTCGTCTGAGAAGCTGCCGCCTTTTGGCGAGCACCCGTCATTTTAGCCGTTTCTTGTAGGCGACCGGGTCCATGTCACGGACATCCACGCTTATGCTGGCCACATCCGGGCATCGCTCTGTCATCGTCCGTCGAAGGCTCGTACTCAGCTCAACCTTCTGGTCGGGCGATCGACCTTCGAGCAAATAGACAGACAGATGCACGAAGCTGTCACGCTTCCCGGCAACCAGGAAATCGTTGTAGACGCACGCCCGCACCTTGACGTCCTCCGCCTTCATGATGCCCGTTCGCCAAGCGGCTTCAAAGAGCGCTTCCATCAAGCCTGCTACGTCGTCGCGAGCGAGCGCCCCTTCCGAATATTCGATCACCAAGTGCGGCATGACGTTGTTCTCGTTTTTAGGTGGCGTTCATGAGATGACCTCACCGTCGTAGACCGTTCGCCCCTCAACGTCGCCATCTTTGTCGCGGCGGGTCATGGTTCGCATGGGGAAGGCCCGGTCGGCGGAATCTTTGCCGAGAAACACCCTGTGCAGCGCAGAGCTGCGCAGCAGCTCCCCAGCCAGGCCGGTTTCGTGGGTGATTTCAGGCGGGGCGGGAGATCTGGCTGGGGCGGGAGGGATCGAACCTCCGAATGGCGGAATCAAAATCCGCTGCCTTACCGCTTGGCTACGCCCCAACAGACGACGAACGGAACGGGCAGAACCGGCACCCGCAGATTCCCGTCGGTCGCAGCCGGTCTATAGGGAGCGGCGCGGCATTTCAACCGCCTGGAGGGGCAAAAAGGGCCCGGCGGCCGACACTCTATGCTGGGCCCCGACGGCCTGCCCGTTCCGGCCAGGCCATCCGGCGTCCCGGCAGTTGAGACCGCTCCCGTTTCATGGGAATACGGCGCCAATATCTGTTCTCGGGGAGTGAGCCATGACCTACCGCGCGCCGATTTCTGACATGCTGCTGTCGCTCAACCATGGCGCGGGCCTCAAGGCCGCCCTGGAGGCCGGCCATTACGGCGATTTCGATGCCGACCTCGCGGCCGCCGTGCTGGAGGAAGCCGGCAAGTTCGCATCCGACGTGCTGGCGCCGCTCAACAAGATCGGCGACGAGCACGGCATCAAGCTCGAGGATGGCAAGGTCACGACCGCGCCGGGCTGGCCTGACGCCTACAAGCGCTGGACCGAGGGCGGCTGGAATGCGGTGTCCGGCCCGGAAGATTTCGGCGGCCAGGGCCTGCCGCTCGCGATCAATGCCGCCTGCACAGAGATCTGGAGCGCGGCCAACGTCGCCTTCGGCCTCTGCCCGCTGCTGACGGCATCGGCGATCGAGGCGCTGGACGCGCATGGTAGCGACGAGCTGAAGACAATCTATCTCGAAAAGCTCGTCTCCGGCGAATGGACCGGAACGATGCAGCTGACCGAGCCGCAGGCCGGCTCAGACGTCGGCGCGCTGCGCACCCGCGCCGAAAAGCAGGCGGACGGCACCTATCGCATCAAGGGGACGAAGATCTTCATCACGTATGGCGAGCACGACATGACCGACAACATCGTGCATTTCGTGCTCGCGCGTCTGCCCGATGCGCCCGCCGGCACCAAAGGCATTTCGCTGTTCCTCGTTCCCAAGTTCATGGTCAACGCGGACGGCTCGCTGGGGCCGCGCAACGACATCTATGCGAGCGGCGTCGAGCACAAGCTCGGCATGCATGCTTCGCCGACCTGCACCATGACCATGGGCGATCATGGCGGCGCGATCGGCTTTTTGATCGGCGAAGAGAACCAGGGCATGCGCTGCATGTTCACGATGATGAACCAGGCCCGCCTCGGCGTCGGCCTGGAGGGCGTCGGCGTCGCCGACCGCGCCTACCAGCAGGCCCTGTCGTATGCGCAGGAGCGCCGCCAAGGCCGCGCGGTAGGCAAGAAAGGCGACGGCTCGGATCCGATCTTCGTGCATCCCGACGTCAAGCGCATGCTGATGCGGATGCGGGCCCAGACCGCGGCCGCCCGCACCATCTGCTATGCGACGGCTGTTGCGATCGACGTCTCGACCCGCGCCAAGTATCCGACGGTGCGCGCTGAAGCCGCCGCACGCGCGGCGCTGCTAACGCCGATGGCCAAGGCCTATTCCACCGATATCGGCAACGAGGTCGCCTATCTCGGCGTGCAGGTGCATGGCGGCATGGGCTTCATCGAGGAGACCGGCGCGGCCCAGCACTACCGCGATGCCCGCATCACCGCGATCTACGAGGGCACCAACGGCATCCAGGCGATCGATCTCGTCACGCGCAAGTTAGCTGCCAATGGCGGCGCATCGGTGTGGGCGCTGCTCGACGAGCTCTCGGCAACGGTCAAGCAGGTGGAGGCCTCCAACGATCCCGCTTTCGGCACCACCGGCACCAAGCTGCGCGAGGCGCTGGAGGCGCTCACGCGCACCAGCAAATGGCTGCTGGAGCGCGTTGCCTCCGCGCCGAACGACGCGCTTGCGGGGGCGACGCCCTATCTGCAGCAATTCGGCTCCACGCTCGGCGGCTGCCTGCTCGCCTCCGAGGCGCTCGCCGCCAAGGCCGAAGGCCTTGGCGACGCGCCACGCTACGTCGCGCTGGCGCGCTTCTTCGCCGAGAACATCGCGGTGCAGGCGGGCGCGCTCGAGCGCACCGTGACCGAGAGCGCAGAATCGGTCGCAGCGGCGGATGCGGCGCTGCTGGGGTAAGGTGAGCGCCGCAAACGCGACATCGTAGCCCGGATGGAGCGTAGCGAAATCCGGGAAAGTCTCACCGCGGATACAGCGGTCCCGGATTGCGCTGCGCTCCATCCGGGCTACAAAGCTGCGACCTGAGCCCTTCTCCCCGGCCGCCACAGCACCACGCCCGCCGCGGCGAGATCGAGCACCACGCAGATCGCAAACGCCGTCGTGTAATTGCCCGTAACGCTCCGCACGAGACCGACGACACCGGGGCCGAAGGCGCTGACGATGCCGCTGATCGAGGTGCCCAAGCCCACCGCGGTCGCGAAGGCCGAAGCACCGATCTCGCGCTGGATGATCAAGGGCGGGAACGTGATCATGTTCCCCATCGAGAAGCCGTAGACGGCGCAGCAGGCCAGCAGCACGGTCGGGCTCGTGCTTTGCAGAGCCACGAACAGCGCAGCCGCCTGGCTCGTCATCGAAACCGCACAGGCGAGCCGGGCATCGAGCCGGTCGACGAACAGGCCGAGCGAGAGGCGCCCGACGATCGCCATCGCCGCCATGATCGTGACGGCAAGCCCTGCGGCGGAGCGGCCGATCAGCGGCTCGAGAAACGTCACCTGGTGGACGATGAAACCCATCTGCGCCAGCAGCGCGAACGCGATCGGCAGCACCATGGTCCAGAACGCCGCGTTGGCGAGCACCGCCTTGCGCGAGCGAACCGGCGCTGAGGAGCCGGAGGAACGTCCGCCCGCTGCAGGCGCCATGCCTGCGGGCCAGCCGATGAAGGTCACGACCGCCGGCAGCACCAGCACCATCATCGCGAGGGTCGCCGCCAGCATCGCGGAACGGAAGCCGATGCTGCCGGTCAGCGACAGCAGCAGCGGGACGAGAATGATGCCGCCGCAAGTCGCGCCGTTGAAGGCAAGGCTGAGCGCAAGCCCGCGCCGCTGCTCGAACCAGGAATTCAGCACGGTCGCGATCACCACCGTGCCCATGCCGGTCCAGCCGACCGACATCAGCGCATAGGCGAGATAAAGCTGCCAGGGCGTCTGCACCAGCGCCAGCAGCACGGTCGAAGCGCCGAGCGCCGACACGCCGCACAGGATCAGCGCGCGCAGCCCGATGCGCTCGAGCAGGTCATCGGTGAAGATGACGAGCACGGAGGTCAGGAGAAACGAGAAGGTGCTGGCCGCGGAGATCAGCGTGCCCGGCCAGCCGTGAGCGCGCTGCAACTCGGCGAGATAGACGCCTTGGCCGTAGAGGCCGAAGCCGAACATGAAGAAGGCCATCAGGAAGCACGCCAGCACGACCCGCCAGCCGCGATAATACGGTGAGGATTCGTCGATCCGGGGGGCGGCAATCATGAATCTGACGGTCTGTCTGAAGCGAACGGGGCCGGATCGTGCCCCACAACCAGCGGTTTTTCAAATGAAACATTGTAGCTAATTGTTGCGGCACGTAGCGGACCTGGCATTCATCGAGCGGCATGGCTCGTGCGATGATGGGATTGTCGGGGGAACGACGCTGCGCGTGCCTCAAAAATGACGACAACAACCTTCGTGAAATCTTCGCGCCGAACGAATAGTCTAACTCCATGCGACATCTTCTCCGCCTGGCTTGCTTCGTCCTCGCTCTCACCGGCACCCTCCCCGCTGCGGCCCAGAGCGCAGCCCCCGTCGAGCTGCGCATTCTCGCGATCAACGATTTCCATGGCCATCTGCGGCCGCCGCCGGGCGGCATCCGCATCAACGACCCCGAGGACAAGTCCAAGAAGGTGACGGTGGCGGCCGGCGGCGCCGAGTACATGGCGACGCTGCTGAAGCAGCTGCGCGAAGGACACAAGAACGCCATCTTCGTCGCCGCAGGCGACCTGATCGGCGCGAGCCCGTTTCTGTCGGCGATGTTTCACGACGAGCCCTCGATCGAGGCGCTCTCGATGATGGGCCTTGCGATCAGCTCGGTCGGCAATCACGAATTCGACGAGGGCAACACCGAGCTTCTGCGCATGCAGAACGGCGGCTGTCATCCCGTCGACGGCTGCCAGGGGCCGCATCCCTTCACGGGCGCCGAATTCCGTTATCTCGCGGCCTCCACCGTCGAGACCGCGACCGGCAAGAGCGTGCTGCCGCCCTACGAGATCAGGGAGTTCGACGGCATCCCCGTCGGCTTCATCGGCCTGACGTTGAAGGAGACCGCCGGCATCGTCTCGCCAGCGGGCATCGCCGGGCTCGAATTCCGCGACGAGGCCGAGACGGTGAACGCGCTGGTGCCGCAGCTGAAGTCGCGCGGCGTCGAAGCGATAGTGGTGCTGATCCACCAGGGCGGCGAGCCCGCCGGCGACTACAATGAATGCCCTGCCATCACGGGACCGATCGTCGACATAGTCAGGAAGTTCAATCCTGCCGTCGACGTCGTCGTCAGCGGCCACACCCATCGCGCCTACATCTGCAATATCGACGGGCGGCTCGTCACTAGCGGCGACAAATACGGCACACTCGTCACCGCGATCGACCTCAAGCTCGATCCTGTGACTCGCGATATCGTCGCCGCCAAGGCCGAGAACGTCATCGTCGCCAATGCTTCGCTGGCCAGGGATCCCGAGCAGACCGCGTTGATCGACGCCTACGACAAGCTCTCCGCGCCGATCGCCAACCGGCCCGCCGGCTCAGTGACGCAGACATTGTCGCGCGTGCCGAACGAGGCCGGCGAAAGCGCGCTCGGCGATATCATCGCCGACGCGCAATTGCTCGCAACGCGCGATGCGAAGGATGGCAGCGCTGTCATCGCGCTCACCAATCCCGGCGGCATCCGCACCGACATCGTTCCGAAGGAGAATGGCGCGATCACGTTCGGCGACGTCTTCGCCAGCCAGCCGTTCCGCAATCGTCTTGTCACCATGACGCTGACGGGCAGCCAGCTCAAGGACTTGCTCGAGCAGCAATGGCTGGACCCGAAGCGGCCGCGGATTCTCCAGGTGTCGAACGGCTTCAGCTATACCTGGGATGCTTCAAAACCGTTCGGCGAGCGCGTCAGCCTGGAGAAGATGACACTCAACGGCAGGCCGATCGAGCCAGGAAGCGGCTACCGCGTCACGCTCAACGATTACCTCGCCGTCGGCGGAGACGGGTTTACCGTCGCCAAACAGGGCACCGCGCCACAATACGGCGGTTACGATGCGGACGCGCTGTTCGCGTTCTTCCGGGCGCACGGGCCGGTCGGTCCGCTGCCGCCCCGGCGCATCCTGCGGGTGAATTGATCCGGATCAAGCGGGCAGCCCTTTGCCATTCCCGGCCAAGCGCTTAGATTGGATTTTGCATTGCGTTTTGGCGCCGGATGCGCCAACGACGGCAAAAGCCCGTTTTCCGTGAGGCCGACCTGATGAGCACGCTTCTCCTTTCCCACAAGGCCTGCCTCGACCATGTCACGCCGCCGGGACACCCTGAGAGGCCGGATCGCCTGCGCGCGGTGGAGGAAGCGTTGTCGCATGAGCGCTTCCAGTTCCTGGCGCGCGAGGAGGCGCCTGAGGGCGATCTCGATCTCGTCACGCTCTGCCACAACGAGCATTACGTCACCGAGCTGCGCCACATCGCGCCCACCAGCGGTCAGGTCTACATCGACGGCGACACCTCGATGTCCCCCGGCACGTGGGAGGCGGTGATGCGCGGCGTCGGCGGCGCGGTTGCGGCGACCGAAGCGGTGATGGCCGGCGAGCATCGCAACGCCTTCGTCGCGGTCCGCCCGCCCGGACATCACGCCGAGATCGGCAAGCCGATGGGCTTCTGCTTCTTCGACAACGTCGCGATCGCCGCGCGCCACGCCCAGCGCAAATACGGCATCAAGCGCGCGGCCATCGTCGACTTCGACGTGCATCACGGCAACGGCACGCAGGACATCTTCTGGTCGGACCCGACCGTGATGTACTGCTCGACGCACCAGATGCCGCTGTTTCCGGGCACCGGCGCCAAAAGCGAGCGCGGCGATCACGACACCATCGTCAATGCGCCGCTCGCCTCCGAGGACGGCGGCCCGGAATTCCGCGTCGCGTTCGAGAATCTGATCCTGCCGCAGCTCGAGAAATTCAGCCCGGAGCTCTTGATCATCTCGGCCGGCTTCGACGCGCATTATCGCGATCCCCTGGCTTCGCTCAACCTGCGCGCGGAGGACTATGCCTGGGTGACGCGCAAGCTGATGGATCTCGCCGACAAGACCGCCGGCGGCCGCATTGTTTCGGTGCTCGAGGGCGGCTATGACCTGCAGGGACTGAAAGAATCTGTTACGGCGCATGTCGGCGCCCTGATGGGCGCTTGACCCACCCGCCACATTACGCCCGTAAAACTCTGCTTTCTCAAAGGTGAAGCGAATCGGGCAATCGGAAACGGATATGGCCGAAAACACTCAAGTCGACGTCTCCAGGCTCACCTTCGAGCGCGCGATCGAGGAACTCGAAACGATCGTGAAGCGGCTCGAGGACGGCAAGGTGCCGCTCGAGGAATCCGTGACGATCTACGAGCGCGGCGAGGCCCTGAAGCGGCGCTGCGAGGAATTGTTGCGCCAGGCCGAGGCGCGCGTCGACAAGATCACCACCGATGCCAGCGGCCAGGCCACCGGCACTGCGCCGCTCGACGTCCAGTAATAAGAGTGCTCTCCCGCTCAGTCTTCTGCCCCCGCAGGGCCGCGCAAGACCGCGACGCAGGTCCGCGTAGAATGTCTTCGCGGTAAGCGTGGCCGCTGCGTCCCTTATCGCAGTGCGCAGCTCCCGGCCGGCATGCGGTTCCCTGGCGGTGGATACGTCCCTGCCTTCGAATCGGGTCGTTGAGAGCTAGAAAAGCCCATACTCGGGCCAAAAAGCCTGCCAAGAACCGAGCAAGGCCGGAACCCCTTACCCCGCCCCGAGGTTAACCACTTCTGGTCCGCGAGTTGCACCTGCATACCCCTAATCGGCCCAGCGGGTTGGCTTCGGCCTAAGCTTTGGTGTAAAGCTGCGCGGAGTGTGGCTTTTTGTAAGCCTTGCGTGGGCACCGATTACCGACGACAAGTGCTTCAAACTGCTGATGAAATTGGCTTGGGACGGACGAAGCCGAACTAAGTGACAGGGATCACAGAGACTGAACCGGAGCACACTTAAGCTTACCTAAGCTTGAAGGCGGGGCCTTGCCCCGTGCAGGTGGCTCCGACGGTTATAGGACTCGCGCTGCGCCGATATTGTGCAAACCCATCGCGCACCGGAATGACCTTCCGGTGCTGACAAATTGGAAATCGCCGTGAACGCATACAGTAAGACGCCGCTTCTCGACACCATCCGGACGCCGGAAGATCTGCGCAAGCTCAAGGTCGAGCAGGTTCGCCAGGTTGCCGACGAGCTGCGGCAGGAGACCATCGATGCCGTCTCGGTGACCGGCGGTCACTTCGGCGCGGGCCTCGGCGTGGTCGAGCTCACCACCGCGATCCATTACGTCTTCGATACGCCGCGCGACCGGCTGATCTGGGACGTCGGCCACCAGGCCTATCCGCACAAGATCCTCACCGGCCGGCGCGACCGCATCCGCACGCTGCGCACCGGCGGCGGCCTGTCCGGCTTCACCAAGCGCAGCGAGAGCGACTACGATCCGTTCGGCGCGGCGCATTCCTCGACCTCGATCTCCGCCGGCCTCGGCATGGCCGTGGCGCGCGACCTCTCCGGCGGCAAGAACAACGTTATCGCCGTGATCGGTGACGGCGCGATGTCGGCCGGCATGGCCTATGAGGCCATGAACAATGCGGGGGCGATGAACTCGCGCCTGATCGTCATTCTCAACGACAACGACATGTCGATCGCGCCGCCGGTCGGCGCCATGAGCGCTTATCTGTCGCGCCTCTATTCCGGCAAGACCTATCGCACGCTGCGCGATGCGGCCAAGCAGATCAACAAGCGCCTGCCCAAGATCCTCGCCAACCGCGCCAATCGCGTCGAGGAATATTCCCGCGGCTTCATGATGGACGGCGGCACGCTGTTCGAGGAGCTCGGCTTCTACTATGTCGGCCCGATCGACGGCCACAACCTCGACCATCTCCTGCCCGTGCTGAAGAACGTCCGCGACATGGAGACCGGTCCGATCCTGGTCCACGTCGTGACGCAGAAGGGCAAGGGCTACGGCCCGGCGGAAGCCTCCGCCGACAAGTATCACGCCGTCGTCAAGTTCGACGTCGCGACCGGTACGCAGGCCAAGGCCAAGCCGAACGCGCCGGCCTATCAGAACGTGTTCGGCCAGAGCCTCGTCAAGGAAGCGCAGAAGGACGACAAGATCGTCGCCATCACCGCGGCGATGCCGTCCGGCACCGGTGTCGACATCTTCAACAAGGCCTTCCCCGACCGCACCTTCGACGTCGGCATCGCCGAGCAGCACGCGGTGACCTTTGCCGCGGGCCTTGCGACCGAAGGCTACAAGCCGTTCTGCGCGATCTACTCGACCTTCCTGCAGCGCGGCTACGACCAGATCGTCCACGACGTCGCGATCCAGAGCCTGCCCGTCCGCTTCGCCATCGATCGCGCCGGCCTCGTCGGCGCCGACGGTGCGACCCATGCCGGCTCGTTCGACAACGCCTATCTCGGCTGCCTGCCCAACATGGTGATCATGGCGGCGGCGGATGAAGCCGAGCTGGTGCACATGGTGGCGACCCAGGTTGCGATCGACGACCGTCCGAGCTCGCTGCGCTATCCGCGCGGCGAAGGCCGCGGCATCGAGATGCCCGAGGTCGGCATTCCGCTCGAGATCGGCAAGGGCCGCGTGATCCGCCAGGGCAGCAAGATCGCGCTGCTCTCCTTCGGCACCCGTCTCGCCGAATGCGAGAAGGCCGCCGACGAGCTCGCCGCCCACGGCCTGTCGACCACGATCGCCGATGCGCGCTTCATGAAGCCGCTCGACACCGAGCTGGTCCTCAAGCTCGCGCGCGACCACGAGATCCTGATCACGATCGAGGAAGGCTCGATCGGCGGCTTCGGCTCGCATGTCGCGCAATACCTGACCGATCAGGGCGTGCTCGACACCGGCATGGTCAAGTTCCGCTCGATGGTGCTGCCCGACGTGTTCCAGGATCACGACACCCCGGCCGCCATGTACGCCCGCGCCGGCCTCGACGCCAAGGGCATCGTCGCCAAGGTGTTCGAGGCGCTCGGCAAGGATGTGAAGACCGAGACGGTCAAGCTGGCTTGATTGTCGCGGCAGACGCTGAACCCCACCTCTCCCGTAGGGAGAGGTCGGATTGCTCCTGGCGATGCGAAGCATCGTCCAGTGCAATCCGGGTGAGGGGCTCAGATCCCACGTGAGAACGTAACCCCTCACCCGCGCCTTCGGCGCGACTTCTCCCCTTGGGAGAGGTTTTGCACCGCCAACGTCGCGGCAACTCCGATGCCTTCTCAATCGGTCGTGCGATGAAAATCTATCTGGCAGGCCCCGACGTGTTCCTGCCGGATGCCGTCGAGATCGGCCGGCGCAAGGTCGATATCTGCGCCGCTCATGGCCTCGCCGGCCTTTACCCCCTCGACAATGCGATCGACCTCACCGCGCGCGACGCTTCGCGGCAGATTTTCTGCGGCAACGAGGCGATGATGGACGATGCCGACGCGATCATCGCCAACCTCACCCCGTTCCGGGGCGCCGGCGCCGATCCCGGCACCGTCTACGAGCTCGGCTACATGGCCGGCCGCCGCAAATTCTGCCTGGCTTATTCCAACGATGGCGCCGTCTATGCCGACCGCCTCAGTCGCTTCATGGACGTCGTGTCCGAGGATGGTCGGCTGGTCGATGCCCAGGGGCTGGCGGTCGAAGATTTCGGCCTCGTCGACAACCTCATGATGATCCATGCGCTGGAGCTGCACGGCTGCCCGCTGGTAACGCCGGCCACTATGCCGACCGACGTCTGGCACGATCTCACCGCGTTCGAGACTTGCGTCCGGATGGCGGCCGCGCGATTGATCGCTACATAAGCTTTTTAGTCGTCCGTCGGAGATCCGATGCCCCCTGCCCGCAAGCGCGCGGATGTATTGCTGGTCGAGCGCGGCCTGTTCGAGAGCCGGGCGCGGGCCCGCGCGGCGATCGAGGCCGGCCTCGTCACGGCCGACGACAAGCAGGTCGCAAAGCCGTCGGAGACGATTGCCGAGGACGCGGTGATCCAGGCCGAGCCGGCGCACCCTTACGTCTCCCGCGGCGGCGTCAAGCTCGCCGGGGCGCTGGAGCGGTACAGAATCGAGATCGAGGACCATGTCTGCCTCGACGTCGGCGCATCCACCGGCGGCTTCACCGAGGTGCTGCTGGCGAACGGCGCGAGCCTGGTGTTCGCCATCGATGTCGGAACCAGCCAGCTGCATCCCTCGCTGCGCGATCATCCCAAGATCGTGTCGATGGAGGAGACCGACATCCGCAGCTATGAGGGCAAGCGCCTGCCGGCGCGGCCCGATGTCGTCGTCATCGACGTCAGCTTCATCTCGCTGAAATCAGTGCTGCCGGTAGCTCTGTCGCTGGCAGCCGCGCCGATGAGCCTGCTGGCGCTGATCAAGCCGCAATTCGAGGCGGAGCGGAAGCACAACAAGAAGGGCATCATCCGCGATGCCGCCGTGCACCGGGAGATCTGCGACGACATCGCAGCCTTCGCGGCTTCGCTCGGCTGCACCGAGATCGAGATATTCCCCTCGCCGATCACGGGCGGCGACGGCAACATCGAATTCTTCCTGGGCGCGCGCCGTGGTTGAGCGCATCACGATCGATCATGTCGGCCATCGCGGCGACGGCGTCTGCCTCGACGCCGGCGAAGCAATCTACGTGCCTTACACGCTCGGCGGCGAGACCGTCGAGGTCGATCACGTCGCAGGCCATCATCCCGACCGCCGCAAGCTGCTGGCAGTTGAAGTCGCCAGCCCGGAACGCGTCGAGCCGTTCTGTCCGCATTTCGGCGTGTGTGGCGGCTGCGCCATCCAGCATTGGGCGAACGAGCCGTATCGGGCCTGGAAGCGCAACATCGTGATCGAAACACTGACTCAGGCCGGCATCGATTGCGAGGTGGCGCCGCTGGTCGACGCCCACGGCGCCGGGCGTCGACGCATCACGCTGCACGGCCGGTTCGGCACGCACGATATCCTCAAGGTCGGCTTTTCGGCTGCGAGCTCGCACGACGTCATCCCGATCCATCGTTGTCCGATCCTCGATCCCGCGCTCGAGGGCGCACTCGATGCCGCCTGGGCACTCGCCGAGCCGCTGACGTCCAAGATGCCGGTGACCAAGCCATTGGACATCCAGGTCACCGCGACCGCCAACGGGCTCGATGTCGACGTGCGCGGCTCGGGCCCGCTGCCGACGGCGCTGGTCACCGCACTGTCGCGCGTCGCCGAGCAGCACCGTCTGGCGCGGCTGACACGGCATGGCGAGCTGGTGCTGCAACGCCTGCCGCCGACGGTGAGGATGGGCCGCGCCGAGGTGACGCTGCCGCCGGGCTCGTTCCTGCAGGCGACGGTGGCGGGCGAGGAGACGCTTGCGGCACTCGTCGCAGAGCGCATCGGCAAGGCCAAGGAGGTGCTCGACCTCTTCTGCGGCGTCGGTCCGTTTGCGCTCAGGCTCGCGGAGAAGGCGCGCGTTGCAGCCTATGACAGCGACGCCGGCGCCATCGCGGCGCTGGCGAAAGCTGCGCGCACGCCTGGCCTGAAGCCGATCAAGTGCGAGCCGCGCGATCTGTTCCGCCGCCCGCTGGTGCCGCAGGAGCTGCGGGACTTCGACGCCGTGGTATTCGACCCGCCGCGCCAGGGCGCGCAGGCGCAGGCTCTGAAGCTTGCGGCGAGCAAGGTGCCGGTCGTGATCGCCGTGTCCTGCAACGCCGCGACCTTTGCCCGCGACGCACGGCTCTTGATCGACGGCGGCTATCGGCTGGAGTCCGTGGTACCGGTCGACCAGTTCCGCCACACGCCGCATGTCGAGCTGGTGGCGCGGTTCAGCCGCTGACGCGGGCTACGCCGAAGCCTCGAATTGCGGCTGCCATCGCAAGAGGTAGGACTGCAGCGAACGCACCGCGATCGCCAGCAGGATGCCGACGAACATCATGACGAAGATGGCCACCATCATCTCGCTGGCATTGGCCCGCGCCTCGGCTTCGATGATGAGCTTGCCGAGACCGCGTTCGGCACCGATGAACTCGCCGACAATGACGCCGATCAGCGCGAAAGAAACGGCCGGCAGGAGCGAGGCAAACACCCAGGCGAGCGCGGACGGGATCACGACCGTGCGCAGCACCGTGAATTCGCTGGCGCCGAGCAGGCGGGCGGCAGCGATCTGGTCACGGTCGACCGCACGCGTTCCTTCGAAGGTATTGAAGAACACCACGAAGAACACGACGAGCCAGGCGGTTGCGATCTTGGAGAGGTCACCGAGGCCAAAGATCAGGATGACGAGCGGGACCAGCGCAATGCGCGGTATGGAGTTGAGCGCCACGATGTAGGGGCTGAACACGCGAGAGAGGAAATCGGAACGGCCGAGCACCAGGCCGGCCGCGATCCCGCTCGCCGAGCCGAACAGAAAGCCCCACCAGGTGTTCTTCAACGTGACGAGTGTGGCAAGCCATAGATTGTTGTCGCTGCCCTTGATACAGGCGGTAAAGCCGGTCGCGTCTGCGAAGCAGCCAAGCCGCAAGAAACTCTGCCAGATCAGCGACGGCTTGGCGACGAAATAGGGATCGAGGATTTTCGGCACGTAGGCCTTCGGCAGCAGCGTCTTGCTCCATTCGAAGCCCCATTGCCAGACGACGAGAACCACTGCGAGAATGGCCAATTGCCAGAACAGGATGACGGTGCGGCTGTTGGACATGATCAGTCGGCCCTGGTGCGGCGGAATTCTTCGCCGAGGGAATGCCAGATGTGGGAATAGAGCCGGGCGAACTCGGCCGTCTCGCGCACGGCCACGGGATCGCGCGGACGCGGAATGGCGACGTCGAAGTCTTCCTTGAGACGCCCGGGGCGCGCCGAGAGCAGGATGATGCGGCTCGCCAGCGTCAAGGCTTCGCCGAGATCGTGCGTCACGAACAGAACGGTCTGCCGCTCGCGTTCCCAGATCTCCAGCAGCGTCTTGTGCATCTCGAGCTTGGTGTGGGTGTCGAGCGCACCGAACGGCTCGTCCATCAGCAGGATCTCCGGCTCCAGGATCAGCGTGCGCATCAAGGCGACACGCTGGCGCATGCCGCCGGACAGCATGCGCGGGAAGCTCTGCGCAAAGCCTGCAAGGCCGGCCTTCTCGACGGCCGTGGCAACGCGCCCGGTGCGCTCGCTCTTTGGCACTCCCGCGATCTCCAGCCCATAGCCGATGTTCTGCTCCACGGTCCGCCACGGAAACAGCGTATCGCGCTGGAAGACGTAGCCGACCCTGGGGTTGACCTCGCCGGTCTCGACCGTGTCCCCGTCAATCAGGATGCGTCCGCCGGAGCGCGGCAACAGCCCCGCGACCATATTGAGAATGGTGCTTTTGCCGCAGCCGGATGGACCGAGCAGCGCGACGAACTCGCCCTGCTTGACCTCGAAGGAAACGTCATCCACCGCCACGAACTCGCGTCCGGACGCGTTGAAGCGCTTGGCAAGACCCTGTACGGCGATGCGCGTGCGCGCAGCCGCTGCTCGACCCTCGTCGCGCGCGAGCGCGAGGCTCTGGCTTGGCGCGGCGATCATTTGTATTTCGCCCTGGCCGCCTGAAGGAAGCTCATGTCGACCGCATCCTCGTACCTGGTCTCGGGAATGTCCGTGCCCTTGCGGTACCAGGGCTTGGCGCCGCGCTCGAACGACGCCTTGTCGATGACGCCGTCATAGGCCCAGGTCGACTTGTCGAAGCCGAGCTCGGCGCTGACGGCATCGGGATCTATCCCTGAAAAATACTTCGGCGTGACCAGCGCCTGCACCTCCGCGAGCGGCGCCGCCTTCACAAAAGCCATCGCCCGGTAGATCGCGTTGATGTAGGCCTGCACCATCGCCTTGTCCTGCTGGACCGTGCCCTGGAGCGTGTAGATCACCAGCACGGGCAACGTCCCGCCGAAATCCTTCTCGAACACGCCAGGCTTCGACGTGTCGTAGATCGTCCGGCCAAAACCCTTCTTCTCGACCTCGACGATCCAGCTCGGCGGCGCCACGATGGCGTCGAACTGCTTGGTCTGCAGCGATGGGAACATCGTGTTGGGCCCGCCGCCCGCAACCCAGTTCACCTTGTTGCCGAGCCCACGCGCTTCGAACACATAGGTGCCGTACACCCAGGTGCCTGACCCGATGGCGGTCGCGGCAACGATCGGCTTGGCGTCGTCGGGGCGCTTGTAATCCGCGAGCTTCTCGACCGAATTGATGCCGCTCTCGTAGAGGTCCTGCCGGACCACGATGTTCGCGTAGGAGCATACCATCTCGGTCGCGAGCAGCATCTTGCAGGGCTTGCCGCGCGCACCGAGCTGGAGCGGATGGCTGGCATCGCCATGCGCGAACAGCGCCTGCCCCGCCGCCAATGTCTGCCGGCCGAACGTACCGGCATTGCCGGTAACGAGCTTGGAATCGAGTCCTTCGTCCTTGAAGTACCCCTTCAGCTCCGCGATCATGCCGATGGCGTAAACCGGCGACACCGGCCCGAAAGCGAGCGAGACCTGCTTGGCCTCCGCACGCAATGGCCCCGGCAGCAGTGACGCGCCGGCCCATGCAGACCCCGCGAACAGCGCCTGGCGTCTCGAAATGCTCATGTGATCCTCCTCCCTTGGTTCTTGTTCAATCGCGCGGTCCGTCAGGACGGCGGGACCTTGATTGTCCCTGCTTGTCGCAGCTGTTCGATCTCATCCGGCGACATCCCGATCTCGCGCAGGATGTCGCCGCTGTGCTCGCCGATACCGGGTGGATCGTAGCGGTTGGACAGCCGCTTTCCGTCCATGGCAATCGGCAACAGCGGTGTCTTGACCTCATTACCGTCAGGCAAACGGATGTCGGTCAGGCCGCCGGATTGGTTGAGATGCGGATCATCGAAGAGATCGCCGGGCTTGTTCACCGGTGCGTAGGGCAGATCGAGCTGCTCGAGCCGCGCGGCGAGATCGGCCTTGTCCCATTGCTTGAAGATATTCGCGATTTCCGGGATCAACCAGCCGCGATGATCGACCCGGCCATTGCTGGTCGCAAAGCGTGGATCGGAGAGCCAGGCTTCGCGATCGAAGGCGCGACAGAACGCTTCCCATTGCTCTTCACCGACGATGGTGACGAACAGTTTTGAGCCATCCCTGGTGTCGAAGAGGTCGTAGACGGGCCACGGGCTGTCCTTGATCGAATAGGGGATCGATGGCTGCCCGCTGACCACCTCGCACATCATCGCCTGGGCCATCAGGAACACGTTGTTCTCATACAGCGCACTCTGGATGTAGCGGCCCCGGCCGGTACGCTGCCGCTCGGCGAGCGCGGCCTGGATCGCGATCACACCGAACATGCCGCCCATGACGTCATTGACCGAGGCGCCAGCGCGCATCGGCCTGTCGGGCAAGCCGGTCATGTAGGCGAGGCCGCCCATCATCTGCACGACTTCGTCGAGCGCCAGGCGGTTCTCGTAAGGACCAGGCAGATAGCCCTTGAGCGAGCAATAGATCA
Source organism: Bradyrhizobium yuanmingense (assembly GCF_900094575.1). GTDB lineage: Bacteria > Pseudomonadota > Alphaproteobacteria > Rhizobiales > Xanthobacteraceae > Bradyrhizobium > Bradyrhizobium yuanmingense. The sequence continues at coordinate 629,995 of NZ_FMAE01000001.1, forward strand.
GGCGCGGTGCGAAAGCCGCGACGCTCTCGTAGTCGAGACCAATCCGCTTCAACAGGCCCGGCCGGAAGTTCTCGATCAGCACGTCGCTGTGCTCGAGCAGTCTGCGTGCGATGTCCTGGCCCTGCGCTGTCGACGTGTCCAGAGCGATGCTGCGCTTGTTGCGGCTGTAGGTCGCAAAGAAGCCGGCGGCAGGTCCCTTGAAGGCGCGGGTACGGTCACCCTTGGGCGGCTCGACCTTGATCACGTCGGCACCGAGATCGGCCAGGATCAAGCCGCAGCTCGGCCCCATCACCATCTGACTGAACTCGATGACCCGAAGGCCTGCCAAAGGACGAAGCTCAGATCCCGTCTCACGCACAGCCATGGTCATGCCGCGCTCCGCAGGAGCTTGGGAATTCCGGCCTCGTGCAGATGCCCGGTCAGATGGTCTGCGGGGATGTGGCGGGCGAGAATCTCGCGGGTCTGCATCAGGCGGTCGAGGTCGATGCCGGTGGAGAGCCCCATGCGCTCCAGCATGAACACCAGATCCTCGGTGACGATGTTACCGCGTGCGCCCGGAGCGAAGGGACATCCGCCGAGGCCGGATACGGCGGCATCGAAACGGCGAATGCCCGCTTCAAGGCCGGCGACGGCATTGGCCAGGCCGGCGCCGAGCGTATCGTGCAGATGCAGCCGCAGCGTCATTTGCGACCCGAGCTCGCGCTGCACCGCCCCGACGATCTGCCGGATCGATTTCGGCGTCGCATAACCGACGGTGTCGGCAAGCCCGATCTCGTCGGCACGCGCTTCGGCAAAAGCGCGCGCAACCCGGCACACCGCCGCTTCGCTCACCTCCCCTTCCAGCGAGCAGCCGAAGGAGGTGGAGATCGCCCCCATCAAGCGCGGCCGCTGCCCCAACGGCTGGGCGTCGATCGCAGCGCGGACTGCGCGAAACCCCTCGACCTGCTCGTCGACCGAGCGGCGCACGTTTGCGCGGTTGTGCGTCTCGCTGGCCGAGATGACGAAATAGACGGCGTCGACGCCGGCGCCGATGGCGCGCTCGGCGCCCTTCGGGTTCGGCACCAGCGCACCGATGAGAGTCGATTTGTGCATGAGCGCATGCGCCATCACCGCATCAACGTCGGCGAATTGCGGCACGACCTTCGGCGGGACGAACGACCCGGCATCGATCTCGCGTATGCCCGCGGCGGCGATCATGTCGATCAACGCGCATTTGGCCTCGGTCGGAACGAAGATGTCCAGGTTCTGAAGACCATCGCGGGGCGCGACCTCGCAAATGTGGACATCGGGCTCGCGGGCCATGTGGGTCTCCCTGGGGACGATTGTATATCGTTGCATAAAAGAACAATCCATGAGACAGTCTGTCAAGCCCTAAAACTTGCGTGCACTGCAATGAGCGCCACCGACAGTTCCCGACCGCGCAGCGACAAGAACGGTTCCGAGCGGGCCGAGCAGCTCGCCGGCCTGATCATGGCGCTAGCCCGCCGCGAAGGCATGAAGGCCGGAGACCGCTTGGTCGAACAAAGGCTTGCGGATGCGCTGGATCTTTCACGCGCGCCGATCCGGCTCGGCCTGAAGGCCCTGGAAGCGGCGGGGCTGGCGCGCGGCGAGCCGCATCGCGGCTTCGTGCTGGCGAAGAATCCGACCAGCGGCGCCGCCCAACCGGCGCTCGCGGCCGTCAGGCGCGGCGAGCAGGTTTATACGGCCATCGCAGGGGACGTGCTCGCGAGCCGACTCCCAGCCGACGTCACGGAGGCGGAGCTCTTGCGCCGCTATGATCTGAGCCGCGCGGAGTTGCAGCGGCTGCTGGACCGTATCGCCGCCGAGGGCTGGATCGCACGCCTGCCCGGCTATGGCTGGCGTTTCGCGGAGACGGTCTCGAGCCCCGAAGCGCAGGCGCAGGCCAAGGCGTTTCGCGCGGTGATCGAGCCGGCGGCGATCGCACAGCCCGGCTTTGCGCTGCCCCAGGAGGTGATCACACGCCTGCGTGAGCGCCAACAGCGGGTCTTCGACGGCGAAATCGAGAAGATGACGATTGGCGAGATCTTTCACTCCGGCTGCGAATTCCACGAGGAGATCATCCGCGGAACAGGCAATCCATTCTTCCTCGAAGCGCTCAAGCGTGTGAACTCGATCAGGCGCCTGTTCGCCTATCGCAGCTTCGCCGATCGTGACGGCATGAGGCGGCACGTGCGCGAGCATCTGCGCCTGCTCGACGTTCTGGAAGCGCGGCGCTACAGCGAAGCCGCCGACCTGATGGCCCGCCACCTGCAGCGTCCGCTGGTCGCCGGCGTATCGTGATCCTGCCGACCTTGATTCCGGTCAATCTTCTCGGCGCCGCCTGGCGCTAAGAATGCCTCATCATGGGGTGTGGAGCGGAAGTCCGTGGCCAACCGGCGACAATTCATCACGACCGCGCTCGGGCTTTCTGCGGCAGCGATCGGCAGCCCTTCCGCCGCGCTGGCGGCGATGACCTATGACGAGGCCGTCAGCTCGTCACGGGCTTCGCTGCGACCAGCCCCCAGGGATCGCGAGCTGGTCCGGTTTGCGACGCTTGCGGCCAACAGCCACAACACCCAGCCGTGGATCTTCGCCGTCCGCGGCAATGTCATCACGATTGCGCCTGACGTCGCGCGGCGCTGTCCGGCCGTCGATCCCGACGATCATCATCTCTTCGTCAGTCTCGGCTGTGCCGCCGAAAACCTCATCCTCGCCGCGGCCACGCTGGGCTGGCGCGCCGATCCGGTCGTCGACGGCGATCGCATCGTGATCACGCTCGACGAGGCCGCTCCTGCCGCATCGGCCCTGGCCGATGCAATTCCCGTCAGGCAATGCACCCGCGCGGCCTTCGCCGGCAAGCCTGCCGCGCCCGAGATGCTGCGCCAGCTCGAGAACGCCTGCCGGCAACCCGGCGTCGCTGCGATCCTGATCACCGAGCGTGCCGGGATGGCTGAGGTCGCCGACTATGTGCTCGAAGGCAATTCGGCGCAGATGCGCGACAAGGCCTTCATGCGCGAGCTCGTCGACTGGATCCGCTTCAACGAGGCAGAGGCGGTCGCGACCATGGACGGGTTGTTCGCGCCCGCATCGGGAAATCCTGCGCTGCCGTCCTGGATAGCCCGGCCGCTTCTGAAGCTGTTCTTCACCGAAAGCGGAGAAAACAAGAAATACCGCGAGCAGCTCGACAGCTCGGCCGGTGTCGTCGTGCTTGCTGCCGATCGCAGCGACACCTCGCACTGGATCGCGGTCGGCCGCGCCTGCCAGCGCTTCGGCTTGCAGGCGACCGCACTGGGACTGAAATATTCCTTCGTCAACCAGCCGGTCGAGGTCGCAGCACTGAGGCAGCAATTCGCGACCCGGCTCGGCCTCGGCGAACGACGCCCCGACATCGTAATGCGCTTCGGCACCGGCCCAAGCCTGCCGAAATCGCTGCGGCGTCCACCGGAGCTGGTGATGCGATCTTAGCGTCGCAGGCCGCTCAGCGCCGGCGATTCGCCGGGCAGCATGTTCGATCTGATATCGCTGTCCATGCGGCCCGAATCCTGCTGGGTGTAGCCGACGCCGAACGACAGGCTGACATTTGAGGTCGGCTTGAATTCGACACCCGCAAACCCGCCATAGCCGGGCGCGGCGGTGGAGGTGAGCGGCGCCAGCGAGCTGCCGATGCCGTTGCCGTATTTCAGCGTGTCGAAGCCGGCGAAAAAGGTGACGGGCATGCCGCCGCCGGTCTTCATCTGATAGCCGAATTGCGTGCTGTCATAAGAAAGCGCGCTGAAATTGCCGAGCGAGCCCGCCTGGTTGAAGCCGCTCAATCCGAGATTGCCGCGTTCGCGACCGATGAAGAAGCCGTTCGCAGAGCTCGTACGCCAATCGGCCTCTCCGGCGTTGAAGCCCGCAAAGTTGCCATAGCTGTCGGAGCTCAGGCCGGCAGCGCCGCCAAGGCCGAAAGGCCCGCCGGGAATCCAATATCGCAGCGGCGCCACTTGCGCGTGAACCGGCGCTCCGTCGAGGCAGAACACGGCGAGAGCTGCAAGAGCGCATGAGCGTGCAAGGTCGAACATTCTGGCTACCGTCTGAAACACTGCAAAACTATACTCCTCGACCATCCTCAATGCCAGCGGAGCGACCGCGCCGGCCCTCGCGGCCGCAAGTCTTTCGGGGAACCGCACCTGATGCCGGACGATCCGCTGCTCACCCGCCTAGCATCCGTTGTTGCCGATGTACCTGGCGTTCAAGCTGTTGTGCTCGGCGGCTCTCGCGCGCGGGGCCGCGCGCACGCGGCCTCGGACTACGATATCGGACTCTATTTCAAGTCAGCGCTGGACACCGGACGGTTGCTGGCCGCCGCGAAGACGATCGCGGACGATCCCGCCGCCACGACGGTGACGCCCGTCGGAGAATGGGGGCCCAGGATCGTCGGTGGCGCCTGGCTTTCGGTGGAAGGCCGCAAGGTCGACCTGCTCTACCGCGACGCCGACGCGGTCGAGGCCGTCATGAAATCCTGCGGCGCCGGCGCGGTCACCATGGACTACCAGCCCGGCCATCCGCATGGCTTCTGCTCGGCGATCTGGATGGGCGAGATCGCATATTGTCAGCCGCTGCACGATCCGACCGGCCTGATTGCCCGGCTCAAGTCGATCGCGCTTCCCTATCCGGAGCCACTGCGCAGCGCCCTGATCCGGCGCTTCCAATGGGAAGTCCTGTTCAGTATCGAAAATGCCGAGCTCGCGGCCGCACGCAACGAAAGGACCCATGTCGCGGGCTGCCTCTACAGATCGCTCGCCTGCGTCGCGCAGGTGCTGTTCGCACTGAACGAGCGCTATCTGATCAACGAGAAGGGGGCGCTGCAGGAGGCAGCCAGCTTGCCGCTGACGATTCCGCACCTGGTGGAGCAGTCCGACCGGATCTGGCAACTCGTCGCTGATGGCGGTTTCGCGCAGGCCTGCGCAATCCTGCGGCAGGTCGACCGAGAATTGAAGGCGCTGGCTCACCCCGGCGGAACAGCGCTGTAAAGGGTTATGCGGTCTTGTCGACCGAAGACGACGAATCCGCCGGCGGATATTTCGTCACCGGCACCATGAAGGATTTGGTGCCGACCTGGTAGATGATCTTGCCGTTCTGCCCGTCGTCGCTTGCGATCTGCGTCTGTCCGAACATGATGACGTTCTTGTAGACGAAGCCGGTGCCCTTGCGGGTGACGCCGTCGGTGGTGACGCTGACCTCGGCCTCCTTGCCATTGACGGACAGCACCTTGAAGCTCGCGCTCTTGCCGTTCTCGCTGGAATAGCCGCCCCAGCTTCCCATCAGGCGGCTGTCGGACGCGGGCGGGTCCTGCTTTTGCAGATTTGCAGTCTGCTTGCCGACGCCCCCGAACGAGAACAGCATCACCATGTTCTTGCCGTCCTTGGTGCCGACCGTGACCCCGCCGAAGGTGATGAGCGTGCCCTGAACCTCGCCGAAGCCGCGCTCGGTGCGTCCGTTGTGGGTGTACTCGACCTGCGCCCGGGCGCCGCGGATGTTGACGACCTTGAAGCCGACGGGCTGGTTGTTGCCCACCCAATTGCCCTTCCAGTCACCGAGCAGAGCGCTCTGGCGATACAGCCGCTCGTTGGCGGGCGAAATCTGGCTGGTGCTCGATGTGACGATGGCCATTGGATTGCTCGGACGGGCCTGACAAACCCGCTTTCGCTGGCTTGGGCAGGTCAGGATGCCGGCGGGAACGAACAGTAACGATGCGATTAGGGCCACGCACCCGTTAACGAGCCGTTAAGCGCGCGCGTCGGCCGGGCGGGCAAAAGATCTCAGCCGGAACTGGCGTGATGCCACCGGAGAAAACCGCCCCCTCACCGCCCCCAGCGATCGGACCAGATCTTCTCGCCGATGAGGCAATTGACGCGCGGCTCCTTGTCGGCAACCGGCATCACGGGCCGCTCCGGGGTGCGGCCGGCGATTTCCATCAGCAGCTTGGTGCGGATCGCTTCCTTGAACTTGTCGCGCTCCTTGATCGTGATGACGAAGGACCCCGGCCCTCCGATGACGCAGTCCTCGTAATAAAGATCGAGATTGTCGATATCCATGGTCGAATAGGACGGCTCCTTGACCATGATCGGCAGGCCGTTGATGACGATGCCTTTCTCCAGCGCGGCGTCACGCGCCATCGTGACCGGGCCGCCATTGTTGTTCGGACCGTCGCCGGAAATGTCGATGACGCGGCGCAGGCCGCGATAGGGATCCTCGTCGAACAGCGGCATCGCGAAGTTGATCGCGCCTGATATCGAGGTGCGCGAAGCGCGCCGGATCGGCGTCTTCATGATCTCGGCGGCAACCGCGTCCGCCGTCTCCGGACCATCGATCAGCCGCCAGGGAATGATGATCTTCTGGTCGCTGGAGGCGGCCCACTCGAAATAGGTCACTGCGATGCGGCCGTTCGGGCCGAGCTTCAGCGCCTGCAGGAACTCCTTCGACTGGATCGCCTGTGCATAGCCCTCGCGCTGGATCGCGAGCTCGTCCATGTCCATCGAGTAGGACACGTCGACCGCGAGGATCAGCTCGACATCGACGCTCTGCGCGTCCTTGTCGGCCGCAAGCCGCTGCGGTTGAGTTCTGGGCGATTCGAATTTGGGTCCTGGTGCCGCGATGCCCGCGACGTCCCCTCCGGCGAACATGCCGGCCACCAGCACAGCCCCGATCGAGAACAGCAAACGCATCGCAGTCTCCCGTCGTATGACGCGATGGTGACATGCAATCGGCTTGCCGCAAAGGCCGAAGATCGCTTGTGCTTCACATTCGAGTTAGGAATTCACACGTTACGCAAGTCTGCCGCCATGTTGCCGCGCTTGCGTCGGGAACAGGGGCGATCTCAAGAGCCGTCGTTCCGGGACTCGCGAAGCGAGGGCCCGGAATCCAGCTCCCGGCGGAGGCACGCGACCCCGCCCACTTGTCCGGCACGATTTCCATGCTAGGTTGGTCGCAGATGGGGATGGAGTCCCCCGACAACCGCCCGGCGATCGATGACCTCATGGGCTGATGACTCCTGCTCGAGGAGAGGCAATCTTGGGCCTCTGCCTTTGGCGGGAGCATGGACACACCCGCCGATGGCGGGTTTTTTGTTGCCTGCTGGCGGCCGGCAGGCGAATGCGAGGGGACCACGAAGACGTGACGATGACGACACCGAATGCCGTACGTACCACACTGCCCAGAGGGATCTGGGTGCTCGGCTTTGTCTCGATGTTCATGGACATCTCCTCCGAGATGATCCACGCGCTGCTGCCGGTCTATCTCGTCACCGTGCTCGGCGCCTCCACCCTCACCGTCGGCTTCATCGAGGGCATTGCCGAGGCGACCGCCTCGATCACCAAGATCTTCTCCGGTGCGCTGTCGGACTGGCTCGGCCGCCGCAAGCTGCTCGCCGCGCTCGGCTATGGGCTGGCCGCCTTCACCAAGCCGCTGTTCCCGCTCGCGCCCAGCGTCGGATGGCTGGTAGCGGCGCGCTTCATCGATCGAGTCGGCAAGGGCATTCGCGGCGCGCCGCGCGATGCGCTGATCGCCGATATCGCCCCGGTCGGCCTGCGCGGCGCGAGCTTTGGCCTGCGGCAATCGCTCGACACGATCGGCGCCTTCGTCGGGCCGCTCGTGGCCATCGGCCTGATGTGGTGGACGGCCGACAATTTTACCCTCGTGTTCTGGGTGGCGGTGCTGCCGGCCTTCCTGTCCTTCGGGCTGATCGCGTTCGCGGTGAAGGAGCCGGAGCCCGATCCGAGCCGGAAACGTGCGGAAAATCCGCTCAATCTCGCCGCAATGCGCCAGCTCGGAGCGGTCTATTGGCGCGTCGTCGCCGTGGGCGTCGTGTTCACGCTCGCGCGCTTCAGCGAGGCCTTCCTAATCTTGCGCGCACAGAACATCGGGCTCGACGTGATGTGGGTGCCGGCTGTACTGGTGCTGATGAACGTCGCCTATGCACTGTCGGCCTATCCGGCCGGCGTGCTGTCGGACCGGATCAACCGGACCGGCCTGCTCGCGCTCGGCCTGGTCTTCCTCGCCGCGGCCGACCTCGCGCTGGCGCTGCTCCCGAGCCTTGCGGGCCTCGCGCTCGGAGTCGTGCTGTGGGGACTCCATATGGGACTGACGCAGGGCCTGCTCTCGGCCATGGTCGCCGATGCCGCCCCGCCAAGCCTGCGCGGCACCGCCTTCGGCTATTTCAACCTGTTCACCGGGCTTGCCTTGCTGGCTGCGAGCGTGATCGCGGGTGCGCTGTGGGACGCCTATGGACCGGCGGGAACGTTTCTTGCCGGGCTTGGATTCGCGCTGGTTTCGCTGGTGGGGCTGCTCGCCGTCGGCAAAGGTCTGGCCACCGAGGGCAAGTGAAGCAAATGGCGAAGTGGGGAACGAGACATTGAACATTCAATACATCCTCGCCGTTGCCGGCGGCGGAGCGCTCGGCGCGGTCATACGCTATCTCGTTGCGATCGGGTCGGGCCGCGCGTTCGGTACGGATTTTCCGTGGGGCACGCTGATCGTCAACGTCACCGGATCGTTCCTGATCGGCATTTTTACCGCGCTGTTCGCGACCAAATGGAACCTGCCGCAGGCCGCGCGGATGTTTCTGACGGTCGGAGTTTGTGGCGGATACACGACGTTCTCGACGTTCTCGCTGGATGCCTGGTATCTGATCGAGCGCGGCCAGACATGGGCATCTGCCGCCTACATGATTGCGTCGGTCGTGCTGTCGGTGGGCGCTCTGATCGCCGCATTACAGCTCGTTCGCGCACTTCCGTAACTCGCGCAGGCGCAAGTCGTGCATTCCTGCCCAGCCGCGACGGCATAGTGGCGAGCGGCCGCATATCTTGGAGCGCTCCCCGCTCCTGCGGTATGATGGCTGGTGGCTCATTCGAGCCAGGGCGTTTCGGGACACGATGAACGACACCGTCACCAAACCGAAAACCAGGACCAGGACCAAGGTCGAGCGGCCGAAGCTCCACAAGGTCATCCTGATCAACGACGACTACACGCCGCGTGAATTCGTCACCATGGTGCTGAAGGCCGAATTCCGCATGACCGAGGATCAGGCCTACAAGGTGATGATCACCGCGCACAAGCTGGGCGCCTGCGTGGTGGCCGTATTCACCAAGGACGTCGCCGAAACCAAGGCAACGCGCGCCACCGACGCCGGCCGCGCCAAGGGCTATCCGCTATTGTTCACGACGGAGCCGGAGGAATAGGCTTCATCCTGCGACGATGAATGGCCTTCAGCTCAGTGCACATCGCGCCATCACCACCGGCGTCTCCTCCGCCAGCCCGTAGACGCGCTGCGCCTTGGAAAATCCTGCGATCGGAAACTCGCCGAGCTGGTGCCAATCATGGCGGCAGACATTGGCAAAACCTTCCGAGGCGACGACGGTCCGCCCCAGGCGCCCCGCGATCTTCTCCAGCCTTGCCGCGAGATTGACCGCCGGGCCGATGCAGGTGAAGTCGAGGCGGTTGCCGCCGCCGATATTGCCGTAAAGGATGTTGCCGACATGCAGCGCGACGCCGAAGCGGAAGCGCTCGACGGCCTCGCCCACCGGAAAGGCGAGCGCCTCGACGCTGGCGCGCGAGTCGCGCGCCGCCTCCAGCACCTGCGCGCAGACATGAGCGGCATCGCCGACATATTCGTCGATCGGGAACACGGCGAGCAGGCCGTCGCCCATGAACTTCAGCACCTCGCCGCCATGGTCTCGGATCGCCGTGACTTGGCAGTCGAAATAATGATTGAGGATCTGGACAACCGTCTCGGGCGGCAGCCGGTCCGACAGCGCGGTGAAGCCGCGCAGGTCCGACAGCCAGATCGCCGCCTGCATGGTGTCGTTGTGACCGCGGCGGATCTGGCCGCCGAGGATGCGCGCGCCGGCGCGATTACCGACATAGGTGTCGAGCAGCATCTCGGCGGTGCGGCGCATAGTGATGATCTCGCTGATGCGTGCGAGAGGCGCTATGAGAGCTCGGATGGCTGCGATGTCGTCGTCGCTGAAGCCGCCGGGCTGCCGCGTGATCCAGCTCGTCGCGTGAATGGAGCCGTCGAGAAAAGGCACCGGCACCGCGATATAATCGGTCGCGCCTTCGGCGTGCATGTCCTCGAGGAACGGAAATCGCTTGCTGTCGGGGTCGCCTGCGCGGCCCCTGACCTCGATGCCCTGCTCGAAAACCACGCGAAGCGGGCTGTGGGCGAATTGGGGCGTGTCCAGGATCTCAAAATCGACGCTGCCGATTTCAACTCCCTCGCCCTGCCGCCAGATGAAGTTGCGGCCGAAGACTTCGGGATGCAGCGTGCGGATGAAGATGCCGAACCGCCACAGCGGCAGGCCCGCCGCGATCAGACGTTCGCAGAAATCGGCAATCCCTACGGCCGGCTCCTGAGCCGCCCAAGTGCCGTCGATCAGCCAGTTGGTGATGCGCTGAAGCTCGGAGCTGTTCATGGCCGCATTTGCGGACGAAGTTGCGGGGCCGTCAAGCTGCGCGGTGGACTAGTACCGCGAGTTCAACGCCCGACCTGTCCGCGATCGCGCAGGAAGTGATCGGCCAGCACGCAGGCCATCATGGCCTCGCCGACGGGGACGGCGCGAATGCCGACGCAGGGATCGTGGCGGCCCTTGGTGAATATCTCGGTCTCGGTGCCTTGCCGATCGACGGTGAGACGCGGCTGCAGGATCGACGAGGTCGGCTTCACCGCGAAACGTACCACCACGGGCTGCCCGGTGGAGATACCGCCCAGCACGCCGCCGGCGTGGTTGGAGAGGAAGCGCGTGCCGTCATTGCCGGAGCGCATCTCGTCGGCGTTCTGTTCGCCCGTCAGTTCTGCCGCACCAAAACCGGCGCCGATCTCGACGCCCTTCACCGCGTTGATGGTCATCATCGCGCCCGCCAGATCGGAATCGAGCTTGGCGTAGATCGGCGCGCCGAGACCTGCCGGCACGCCCTCGGCGACGACCTCGATCACGGCGCCGATCGAGGAGCCGCTTTTGCGGATGCCATCGAGATAGGTCTCGAAGAACGCGGCCTTGTCCTTGTCGGGACAGAAGAAGGGATTCTTGGCGACCTCGTCCCAGTCCCACTTGTCGCGGTCGATCTTGTGCGGGCCGATCTGCACCAGGGCGCCTCGCACCTTCACATCCGGCAGCACTTTCCGCGCGATGGCGCCTGCGGCAACGCGCATCGCGGTCTCGCGCGCCGAGGAGCGCCCGCCGCCGCGATAATCGCGCAGGCCGTACTTCGCCTCATAGGTGAAGTCGGCATGACCGGGACGAAACTTGTCCTTGATCTCGGAATAATCCTTCGAGCGCTGGTCGGTGTTCTCGATCAGAAGGCCGATTGGCGTGCCCGTCGTCACCTGAGCGCCGGTCTCGGGATGGGCCATCACGCCGGACAGGATCTTCACCTGGTCCGGCTCCTGGCGCTGGGTGGTGAAGCGCGACTGGCCGGGACGGCGCCGGTCGAGATCCCGCTGGATGTCGGCCTCGGTGAGCGGGATCATCGGCGGGCAGCCGTCAACCACGCAGCCGATCGCCACCCCATGACTCTCGCCGAAGGTTGTGACGCGGAACATGTGGCCGAAAGTGTTGAAGGACATCCGTATCTGGCTCGTAAGTCAGTTCTGACTTGTGTCGTAACTGTCGTAACGCGCCCTGAAATGAGGGTCAAATGCCCGCCACAGTCGTCATGGCCGCGCTTGTCCCGGCCATCCACGTTCTCGTCCGCCGCGAGCGCAAAAGTCCGTGGATGCCCGGGACGAGCCCGGGCATGACGGCGAGGGTGGGGCAACGCGCCGCCCTTAACTGAACTTCTCCAGCCGCCCGTCGCGGAACACGTAGACGGCGCCCTGCTCGATATAGAGCTCGGCGGCGCCGGCGGGGGTCTCTAGCCCCAGGGACACCATCAGGGCCCGGCAGGTCCCGCCATGGGCGACCGCGACGGTGTCGGTCCGGAGCTCGTCGTACCAGGCGCGCACGCGGACCTGCACGTCGGCGTAGGTCTCCCCACCCGCAGGCCCCACGGTCCATTTGTCGGCGAGGCGCCTCGCATAGATGTCCGGATCCTTCGCCTCGCTCTCGGCCAGCGTCAGCCCCTCCCAGGTGCCGTAGCCGATCTCGCGCAGACGATCGTCGAGCGCGTAATCGGCAGGCGGCAGTTCGAGCTTGCCGCGCGCGAGCTCCATGGTCTGGCGCGCACGGCCGAGCGGGCTCGACACGTAAGCCAGCGCGGCCTTGTCGCGCCCGTCGCGCTTGAACAGGTCGGCGAGAATGCCGCCGGCCTGCACGGCCTGGCTGCGGCCGCGCGCGTTCAACGGAATGTCCCTGGTGCCCTGAAGCCTGCCGAGCGCATTCCACTCGGTCTCGCCGTGGCGAAGATAGTAGATCGTAGGCCTGGGCATTTCAGTTAGAGGCTAGTCCTTCCCGCCAAGCGAGATATCAGGCGCATCCGGCCGCTTCATGCCGAGCACGTGATAGCCGGAATCGACGTGGTGCACCTCGCCGGTGACGCCGCGCGAGAGGTCGGAGAGGAAATACAGCGCGCTGCCGCCGACGTCTTCGGTGGAGACGTTGCGCCGCATCGGCGCATTGGTCTCGTTCCACTTCAGGATATAGCGGAAGTCGCCGATGCCGGACGCCGCCAGCGTCTTGATGGGACCTGCCGAGATCGCGTTGACGCGAATGTTCTTCTCGCCGAGATCGGCGGCGAGATAGCGCACGCTGGCTTCCAGCGCCGCCTTGGCCACGCCCATGACGTTGTAGTGCGGCATCCACTTCTCGGCGCCGTAATAGGAGAGCGTGATCAGCGAGCCGCCATCCGTCATCAGCTTCTCGGCGCGCTGCGCCACCGCCGTGAACGAATAGCAGGAGATCAGCATCGACTTCGAAAAATTCTCCTGCGTGGTGTCGACGTAGCGGCCGTCGAGCTGCTCGCCATAGGCGATCGCATGCACGAGGAAGTCGATCTTGCCCCATTTCTCCTTCAGCACAGCGAAGACGGCATCGATGGTCGCGGCATCGGTGACGTCGCAATGGCCGAGCACGAGGCCGCCGATCTCGGCGGCGAGCGGCTCGACGCGCTTCTTCAGCGCATCGCCCTGATAGGTGAAGGCGAGCTCGGCGCCAGCGGCGTGGCATGCCTTGGCGATTCCCCAGGCGATCGAGCGGTTGTTGGCGACGCCGAGGATGACCCCGCGCTTTCCTTGCATCAGACCCGAATTCTGCGCCATTTTTGCACGTCCCGTCGAACTCTCGTTGAGGTCTGGAGGTACACCAGCCCTCCCTCGCGGTACAGCCCTAATCCGCAGCATTAACGCTGTTTCGAGTGCCGGAATAGCCGTTCCGCTTGGGTGTTATGATCGCTATAGGCGCGCGTCGAACGCCAGGGATGTCAGGACCGCAATGAGTGCGTTTCGCCAGAGTGTGGAAGCCATGATCCCGGCGTTGCGCCGCTACGCCCGCGCGCTCACACGCGATGCGGATGCGGCCGACGATCTGGTCCAGGATACGTTGGTACGCGCGCTGCGTTCGGAGCGGCTGTTTCTCGGAGGCGACGTCAGGAGCTGGCTCTATACGATCCTGACCAACCTCAACAAGAACCGGCGGCGCTCGCTGGCAAGGCGGCCGCAATTCATGCCGCTGACGGACAACAACCCCGATGCCAGCGGGACCGAGGCCGAAGGACGCGACATCGAGAAGGCACTGGCTACTCTCGTCGAGGAGCAGCGTTCGGTGCTGCTGCTGGTGATGCTGGAAGGCATGAGCTACCGCGAGGTTGCCGACATCCAGGGCGTGCCGATCGGCACCGTGATGTCGCGCCTGGCGCGCGCAAGAGCCCACGTCAAAGCCTCGCTGGAGGGCGAGCGTACGGCGCTCAGGCGGGTGAAATGATGGCCGGGTCGATGCATCGAACGATCTCCGCCCGCAGCCGGATAGTGAGCTGCGCGAAGCTAACTCGCAGAAGACATTTTGGGCCGCAGAGCCAGAGACGACCGATATGAACGACCGCAAGATTCCAGTAACCGAGGACGAACTGCACGCCTATGTCGACGGCGAGTTGCCGGCCGAGCGACGCGCCGACGTCGAGGCCTTTCTTGCCGCCCACCCCGAGGACGCCGAGCGGGTGCAATCCTGGCGGACGATGGCCGAGATGCTGCACGCCCGTTACGATGCGATTGCCCATGAACGGGTGCCCGCACGGCTCGAGCTCGAGAGGCTGGAGCGCCGCCCGCGGCAATGGTTTTATGGCGCCGCCGCGGCCGTGCTGGTCGCCTTCGTCGCCGGCGGCACCGCCGGTTGGGTGGCGCATGGCGCCGCCAACGCGCCTTCGACCTTCCGGAGCTTTACGGCGGACGCACTCGACGCCCACCGCCTCTATGTCGTCGAGGTCCGCCACCCCGTTGAGGTCGGCGGCAACGAGCGCGATCACTTGCAGGCCTGGCTGACCCGGCGCTGCGGCTGGACCGTGTTCGCGCCGAACCTGGAGGCGAGCGGGCTGAAGCTGGTCGGCGGCCGGCTTCTGCCGGGACCGAACGGTCCGGCGTCGTTCCTGATGTACGAGGGCGCTTCGGGCGAACGGTACACCATCTACAGCGCCAAGACCGAGAATGGTGCAACGCAAATGCGCTACGCCAAGACGGACAAGGACGGCGCGTTGTTCTGGTCCGAGCGCGGCGTCGGCTACGTCGTCAGCGGCAGCAGCGATCGCGAGCGGCTGACCAAGGTGGCGCAGGCCGTCTACGACCAAGCAGAGAAAAACGGCACCTAGACAACCGCGCAAGGCCAGTGCCCAGATTCCGTCATCGAAAATTTGGAATCAGGACATCGACACGTCTCATTATCGCACCGGGTGCTCACGCGATTATGAGTGGCGTTCGATCCGCCGATCGACGCGGGCGGCCTCGATTGGGGTTTTTGGTACCGCGCTGGTCCCCCTCTCGAGGCCGCACCTTTTTATCGGCTGCCCCGCCGGACAGCCGACACGTCGAGACCATGAAGCGCTACCACGCCTCAGGCGTATGATGGGCATCATCTCCAGGACGATGCCGTGGTCCTTTAGGAGAACCCCTTCAGTTCGCTCTCGCCCTAAAGCGCGATGGCTCGCGCTTTAGCTCTTTGTTTGCGCATGATCTTTCCGGAAAACCGCTCCACACTTTTCCGGACATGCTTTAGCCGACACCGCCACGTGGATTGTAGGGGTGTTGGTCCCGCCACTTCTCCATCAATGCTTCAAGCTCGGCGTCGTTCCCGTCCGGTAGCATAATCCTGATGATGACGAAGAGATCTCCGGTTCCGCCGGCTTTCGGCAGGCCCTTGCCCTTGAGGCGGAAGGTCCGGCCGCTGGACGTGTTCTTGGGGACCGAGAGCTCCACGGCATTGCCGAGGGTCGGCACGCGGACCTTGCCGCCGAGCACCGCCTCGTAGAGCGTGACCGGCAGGTCGATCCTGAGGTCTGCGCCCTCGACCTTGAAGAACGGGTGCGGTGCAATGTTGATGGTGATCAGGAGATCGCCGGGCGGATGGCCCTGCGCACTTTCTCCCTGCCCCCGCAGCCTGATCTGCTGGCCCTCGGTGACCCCGGCCGGAATCTTGACGTTGAGCTCCTTGCCAGTCGGCAGCCGCACACGCTTCTCGCCGCCCTTGACCGCCTCTTCCAGCGAGACGCTCATGGCGACGTTGACGTCGAGATCGAGCCCGATGCCGCCAGTGTCGAACTCGAACTGGGCGCCGCCGCCTGCTCCGGGCCGTGCGCCGCGCATCCCGCCGCCGAACATGCTGTTGAGGATGTCCTCGAACGCACCGCCGCCCGGGCCGCCCGCACCGCCGCTTCGGAACGTATAGCTTTCGAACCCGCCAGGGCCCGCGCGGCCGCGAGGACCGCCGCCGCCCGGAAAACCCTGGAAGCGCGGCTTGCCCTCGGCGTCGATCTCGCCCCGGTCAAACTGCTTGCGCTTGTCCTCGTCGCCGAGGATCTCGTTGGCCGAGTTGATCTCGGCGAAGCGTTCGGCAGCCTTCGGATCACCCTTGTTGCTGTCAGGATGGTGCTTCTTGGCCAGCTTGCGATAGGCGCTTTTGATCGCGGCAGCGCTGGCGCTCCGCGGCACCCCCAAGACCTCATAGGGGTCGCGCATTCGTCACGTCTCCTTCAAGAAATCGAATTGTTCAAAGGGCTCCCCGCCCCACCTGCGGGTGATGTGGGAAGAGAGTGGCATTTTTGCAACTAGGAACGCGAGCTGAAGCTCTATCTTTGGAGCATGGTCTGATCGGAAAACCGGTTCCCACGTTTCCGGATCATGCTCAGCTCCGCCACGGCTTTAGCGTATGAATCTCCCAACGGCCACGACCGCTTTGGCAGCCGGCGCCCTGGAGCCAGCTTTCGGTATTGCCGTTGACGTAGCTCGCAAGGAAGTCGCGGCATTTGCGCCCGTCCTCGGCGGCATAGGACTGGGCGATGGGCGTCACCGAGCCGCGCGCCCCTGTCTCCGGATTCTCCCAATGCTGGCTGGAATCCTTGTCGCCCTTGCTGAGGACGTCAGAGGCGGCGTTGCGGGTGAAGGCGAGATCGGTCTCGGTCGGGGGAGCGTCCTTCGCCGGCCGCGCGATCGAGCCGGTGAGGTCGCTGTCCTCGGCCTTGGCATAGGCGCTGCCGTCGTTGCGGGAAAAGCTGCAGCCGCCGGCACCAAGCCCGATCAGAATCATCGTCATGACGAAGCCGGACGGCCGGATCGCCGATAGGCCAACGCGTCCCCATGCCCTATATAGGGCGGTAGCGGACAACAACGCGTTTTGGGCCGCGGGACGCAACTCGGACTCCGGACATGACCGACACGACCTCGATGAAACACCAGACACCCTTAACATCCGGTGATTTCACCGCTGCCGACGAGCCATTTGCGTTGTTCGAGGCCTGGCTGAACGAAGCGGTCAAGAGCGAGCCGAACGATCCGAACGCCATGGCGCTCGCAACGGTCGATCCCGACGGGCTGCCTGATGTGCGCATGGTGCTGATGAAGGGCTTCGATACCGAGGGTTTCGTCTTCTACAGCCACATCGCCAGCCAGAAGGGCCGCGAACTCGCCGCAAATCCTAAGGCAGCGTTACTTTTTCACTGGAAGTCGTTGCGCCGTCAGGTGCGCATCCGCGGCAACGTGACGCCGGTGACCGACGCGGAGGCCGACGCCTATTTCGCGACGCGACCGAAGCAGGCCCAGATCGGCGCCTGGGCGAGCAAGCAATCGCAAGAGCTGGAGAGCCGCTTCGCGTTCGAGCAGGCCATCGCCAAGGTCGCGGCCAAATACGTCATCGGCGAAGTGCCGCGGCCGCCGGGCTGGAGCGGCTGGCGCATCACGCCGGTGCGGATCGAGTTCTGGCACGACCGCCCGTTCCGCCTGCACGACCGCATTGAATTTCGCCGTGACGCGGCCGGCCAACCGTGGTCCAAGACGCGAATGTATCCGTAAGCTTTGGGCCGACCTGAAAGATGTCCATGCCGCATTCGTCCAATGCGCCGCGCCGTACGCTGCTCCTGACCGGAGCCAGCCGCGGCATCGGCCACGCCACCGTGATCCGTTTCTCCTCGGCGGGCTGGCGCGTCATCACCTGCTCGCGGCATCCTTTCCCGGAGGACTGCCCCTGGGACGCAGGGCCGGAGGACCACATCCAGGTCGACCTCGGCGATCCCAAGGACACCGCGCGCGCGATCTCGGAGATCCGCAACCGGCTCGAGGGCGGCACGCTGCATGCGCTGGTCAACAACGCCGCGATCTCGCCGAAGGGCGCCGGCGGCTCGCGGTTGGGCTCGGTCGACACCGACCTCGATACCTGGACCCACGTTTTCCATGTCAACTTTTTCGCGCCGATTATGATGGCGCGGGGGCTGATCGAGGAATTGAAGGCCGCCAAGGGGTCGGTCGTGAACGTCACCTCGATCGCGGGCTCGCGCGTGCACCCCTTCGCAGGCGCGGCCTACGCCACCTCGAAGGCCGCGCTCGCAGCGCTGACGCGCGAGATGGCCTCCGACTTCGGCCGCATCGGCGTCCGCGTCAACGCGATCGCCCCGGGCGAGATCGACACCTCGATCCTGTCGCCGGGCACCGAGAAGATCGTCGAGCAGCAGATCCCGATGCACCGCCTCGGCACGCCCGACGAAGTGGCAAAGATCATCTACGTGCTGTGCACGGACACCAGCTCCTACGTCAACGGCGCCGAGATCCACATCAACGGCGGCCAGCACGTGTAGGCGGGCACTGTCATTGCGAGCGAAAGCGAAGCAATCCAGACTGCCTCCGCAAAGACAGTCTGGATTGCTTCGTCGCGGAGCCTGTCATCCGGCCCGCCGGAGGCGGGACCGGGTGGCTCCTCGCAATGACGGAAGTGGAAATGGCCGCTCAGGGAAGCAAGGCGATCCAGACAACGCCGCCGCAAGACCTGGATCGCCCTTACCTTCCGTTCCTCAATCGAGTCGAATCCGACGTGAGCGCTCGCGCGGCCGCGGAGCGGCCGTGCTGAATGCAGTCGAGCAGTCGTCGTCGTTCTCACCATCGAGCAGCGGAGCACCACAGTGCCGGCACATGCGTGCCGACATCGACGGCGCCTTGCCGCTCGCCAGAACCTGACGGTAGTTCGCCAGATCGATGACGTTGCGGGGCGACGTTATGTGTTTCTCAACCATGGCTGTTCCTCGCGGCTACGCCCTGCTTATCGCAGACAAGTTTCGCGCAAACGTTCAGCCCACCGCTCAAATTTTACCGGAGGAATTGCGGCATGACACACGCGTCACCGCGTCGCCGCAATCCCGATCGATTCTGCGACACGATTCATCGTGTCTATGCGAGCGGCGTAAGGTCTCGGTAGGTATCTTTGCTCGCGCACGATCCTACAGCCACTTCTTCCACTTGAAGATCCAGTAGGGAACGATGGCGGCGATCAGCATCATCACCAGCGCCATCGGGTAACCGTGCACCCATTCGAGTTCCGGCATCACCTTGAAGTTCATGCCGTAGATCGAGGCGATCAGGGTCGGCGGCATCAGGACAACGGCCATGACCGAAAACAGCTTGATGATGTTGTTCTGCTCGAGATTGACGACGCCGAGCATGGCGTCGAGCACGAAGGTGATCTTGCTGGAGAGATAGGAGGCGTGATCGGTCAGCGAGGCGACGTCGCGCTGCATGGTCTTGAGCTGCTCGCGCATGTCCTTCGACCACTTCACGCCCTCGACCACGGCGGACAGGAACGTCACGACGCGGCCGATCGACACCAGGCTCTCGCGAACCTTCGAGGTCAAGTCGCCCTTGCGGCCGATCGAGATCAGAATCTGGGAATATCGCTTTGCGTGGCCGTGGCGCTCGCTCTCCGGCTCGAAGATCTCGTGGGAGACCTGGTCGATCTCCGCGCCGCAGCGCTCCAGAATGTCGGCGCAGCGGTCGATCACGGCGTCCAGGAGCTCCATCAGCACCATCTCGCCGGTGATCGAGGGCGTGCAGGAGCGGGCGAGCTTGGCCTCGACCAGCGCAAAGGGCTTGGGCAGGTCGTAGCGGACCGTCACCAGGCGGTGGTCGCCAAGGATGAAGGTCACCGCGGTGGTCCGGGGCATGTCGGTATCGGAGTGGCACATCAGCGTCGCGGTCATGTAGCGCGCGCCGTTCTCCATATAGAGGCGACTGGAGATCTCGATCTCCTGCATGTCTTCCCGGGTCGGGATGGCGATGCCCGCCAGCCGCTCGACCGCCTTGTCCTCGGCAGCCGAGGGGTTGACGAGGTCGATCCAGACTGCGTTCTCCGGCAGCGCTGTGAGATCCTCGACAACCGCCTTCTTGAGGGAGGTCTCGGAGAGAACGAACACCGAAAACATCAAAAGCTCCAGAGATCCTGCGACAGAACGACAGCCCTTAGCGCGATTCTGACAGGTTCACGATGACAACAACATTAACGGAGCGTTTGCATCTGCGGCGGCCCTAGGGCTCAACTGTGGCGCCGGAGGAACAGTCTGGCGCGTCTTACCAAAAAAACCCGCACGACACCCCCAAATTTGCGGCAGAAAAGCCACAGCTGGGGTCTTACAGCCCTGGAAAACGGCTTCAGCGCTGGAATTGTGGCAGATTTCAACCATAATGGGCTTAACGGAGTCGAGGAACTTGGGCGCTACGCTCAGGTCACTTCCGCACGGTATTGTTTTGATTGGAACCAAACCATGTCGTCGCTGAAAATTATGTTTGGGATTTTGGCCGCTGGCCTGATGCTGTCGGGCTGCATGCAGGCCACGACGCGTTACGAGGCGACGGACACCAAGGCGTTCAAGCCCAAGGACAAAGAACTCCTTGCCAAGGTGAAATACGAGAATACCGCGGTCGCAGAACCGTTCCGCCGCGCCATTGTCGAATTCCACCGCAAGGAAGCGCCGGGCTCGATCGTGGTCGATTCCGACAACCATTACCTCTATTACGTGCTGGAGGGCGGCAAAGCGATCCGCTATGGCATCACTGTCGGCGAAGAGGCCATGGCCTGGTCGGGCATCGCCAAGGTGGCCAGCAAGACCGAGTGGCCAGCCTGGCACCCCACCCCCGGCGAAATCTCGCGCTTGGGCGTGCCGACCTATGTCGCACCCGGACCGGACAATCCGATGGGCTCCCGCGCGCTGTACCTCCATTCTGGGGGCAAGGACACGCTGTTCCGCATCCACGGCACCAACCAGCCGGAATATATCGGCGCCTCGATCTCGTCAGGCTGCATCCGCCTGACCAACGAGGACGCGATCGATCTCTATGATCGCGTCAAACTCGGCACCCTCGTCGTGGTGCTCGAGCCGAAGCACGGCGATTCGCCCTACAAGCCGCGCCTCGCGCTCCAGGGTGGTTCCAGCTCACCCTACTAAGCAGGCCTTGCCCGAGGCTTTTCAAAAGCGCCGGTTTCACCGGCGCTTTTTTGTTGCCGGCTGGTGCGATCGGGCTTTGTTGCCATCCGCCGCCGGCTTGTCCGTAGGTGCAGCAGGCTTTTCCGTCTCACCGCCGTCGGCGCCCTCCTTTGCCTCGGGCTTGGCCGCGACCTCGCGCGGCGGTGCCTCCTCGGGACGCTCCGCCGGCAGCAGCGGTGCGACCTGAGGCAGCGGATCCCACACGTTCCATTGGCAAATCCGGTAGTCGTTGCGTCGCTGCGCGAGATCGAGATGGATGTGGTCCTCGTGGTACCAGTCCGAACCCGGGCCTAGCACGGTGGAAAAGCGAGTGCAGACCGAGTGCAGCACGCGCTCGCGCACCTCGCGCGAGGTGGTGCGGTCGGTCAGGCCGATCGACTGCCCATTGGCGAGCTTGACGGCGCGGATGTCGATGGCATTGGCCTTGCCGTGCTCGGACAGCATCGCGCCGGCCACGCGGTTGCGGCCGCGGCACTCGAAGCTGTCGAAATTGTCGAGCTCGCTGACGGCGGAGCCGAGGCTGGTCGCCAGCGGCGTCATGTCCTTGCGCACCCAATCGGCGAGCGCGGACGCCATGGTGCAGCGGAGGATCGCCGCCGGCTTGACCGTCACCTTGCGCTTGTCCGGCAGCACGATGGCCTCCAGCCGCACCAGATCCTCGCCGCCGCAGGCACCCGGACCGCGGATATCCGGAATGGACGGCGCGATCGCGATCTCCTCGGTCAGCGCCAGCCGACAGGCCGAGGCCTGCTTCTCGGGCGGCGGCGCGGCCTCGGCGGGCTTGTCCGCACTTGGCTTGTCGGGGGACGGCTTGCCGTCTGCCTGCGCCGCCCCCTCATCCGACGCTTTGGGGGCCTCCTCGGGACGCGGCTTCGGCAGCGGAATCCTGGCGGCGCGAACGGTTGCGCGGGGCTTCGGTGCTCCAAGGTTGAAGATATCGAGCGGCGCAGGATATTTCCGCGCCTCTGCCCTTTCGGCGATCAGCAACAGCCCCGCCGCAGCGGTAACCATTGCCGCCCCGGCGGACATATAGCCGCGACAAGACCATTTGCGACGAAAGTCCGGCAGGCTAAAACTCATGGCAATTCTTTGGCCCAACGCTGAGAGCGATAACGCGCCCAGCGACTTCTCGGAGGAACGTCGGAATGCTTGGTTTGATGCAAGATTGGCCCCTGCTCTGCCACCGGATCATCGAACACGCCGCCAGGATTCATGGCAAGCAGGAGGTGGTCACACGCTCGGTCGAGGGACCGATCCATCGCACCAACTACGCCGAGATCCACAAGCGCGCGCTCAAGGTCTCGCAGATGCTGGAGCGCGACGGCATCAAGCTCGGCGATCGCGTCGCAACGATCGCCTGGAACACCTGGCGCCATCTGGAGGTCTGGTACGGCATCATGGGGATCGGCGCCATCTGCCATACCGTCAATCCGCGCCTTTTCCCCGAACAGATCGCCTGGATCATCAATCATGCGCAGGATCGCGTCGTGATGACCGATCTCACCTTCATTCCGATCCTGGAGAAGATCGCGGACAAGCTGCCCAGCGTGGAGCGCTACATCGTGCTCACCGACAAGGCTCACATGCCGGAGACCACGCTGAAGAACGCGGTCGCCTACGAGGACTGGATTGCGCAGGCCGACGGCAAATTCAAATGGAAGGACTTTGACGAGAACACGGCGGCGGCGATGTGCTACACCTCCGGCACGACCGGCGATCCCAAAGGTGTGCTGTATTCGCATCGCTCCAACGTGCTGCACGCGCTGATGGCCAACAACGTCGACGCGCTCGGCACCAGTGCGTCCGAGACAATGCTGCCGGTGGTTCCGCTGTTCCATGCCAACAGCTGGGGCATCGCCTTCTCCGCGCCCTCGCAGGGCACCAAGCTGGTGATGCCGGGCGCCAAGCTCGACGGCGCCTCGGTCTACGAACTGCTCTCGACCGAGAAGGTGACGCACACCGCCGGCGTGCCGACGGTGTGGCTGATGCTGCTCCAGCACATGACCGCCAACAATCTCAAGCTGCCGGATCTGAAGATGGTGATCTGCGGCGGCTCGGCAATGCCGCGCTCGATGATCAAGGCCTTCCTCGACATGGGCTCGAACGTCCGCCACGCCTGGGGCATGACCGAGATGAGCCCGATCGGCACCGTCGCGGCGCTGAAGCCGCCGTTCCAGAATGCGACCGGCGATGCCAGGCTCGACGTGCTGCAGATGCAGGGTTATGCGCCGTTCGCCGTGCAGATGAAGATCACCGACGATGCCGGCAAGGAGCTGCCCTGGGACGGCAAGACCTTTGGCCGCCTCAAGGTCTCCGGGCCCGCCGTCGCCAAGGCCTATTACCGCGTCGATAGCAACATCCTCGACGAGGACGGCTTCTTCGACACCGGCGACGTCTCGACCATCGACGAGGACGGCTATATGCGGATCACCGACCGCTCCAAGGATGTGATCAAGTCCGGCGGCGAGTGGATCTCCTCGATCGACCTCGAAAACCTCGCGGTGGGCCACCCCGCCGTGGCGGAAGCCGCCGTGATCGGCGTGTTCCACCCCAAATGGGACGAGCGGCCGCTGCTGATCGTGCAGCTCAAGCAGGGCCAGCAGGCCACGCGCGAGGACATCCTGAAGTTCATGGAGGGCAAGATCGCCAAATGGTGGATGCCCGACGACGTCGCTTTCGTCGACGGCATTCCGCACACCGCCACCGGCAAGATCCTGAAGACGGCGCTGCGCGACCAGTTTAAGGATTACCGGTTCCCGAACGCGGCGGCGTGACGGGCTGGGTGCGCTCGTCCTTGGAGGGGCGTCCGCGTCCGACTTGTTGAAGCCTCCACGACGTCATGGCCGGGCTTGTCCCGGCCATCCACGCCTTGCCCCACGGTGCAGTGAACGTGGATGGCCGGGACAAGCCCGGGCATGACGGCTTGGGCGTAGCCGGAACCCTTGAATTTGCTCCCGCGCCGTGGTCTCAACGGCGCATCGTCGCGCCAAATCGGCCGGCATCGCCAACCCCGGCAGAGCTCACCCGATGGCCCGCAGGTTTTCCGCTCCCTACCAGTCGGAGCCCGTGTCCAGCCTCGCGAGCTGGGCGCGCAATCTGGCCGTGTTCGCGGTTTTGGCGGTGGTGGTGTCGATCATCGTCGTCCGTTTCGATTTCCTGGAGCCCAAGCCGGCGCTGGCGACGTTCATCGGCGGGCTCGCGATCGCCGGCCTCTCGATCCTGTTCGGGCTCGCCGGCTTTGCCGCAATCTGGCAGAACGGCTCGCGCGGCATGGCGCGCATCCTGCTCGCCTTCCTGATCGACGGGGCGATCCTCGCCTATCCCGCCTATCTGGCCTTTCAATATCGCAAGCTGCCGTCGATCTACGACATCACCACCAATCCGATTGATCCGCCGCGCTTCGATGCGCTGGCGCGCCTGCGCACCGGCGAGGGCACCAACACCGCGGTCTATGCCGGCCTCTATTCGGCGGAGCAGCAGCGCCATTTCTATCCCGAGATCGAGCCCGTCGAGCTCGAGATCTCGGCCGACCGCGCCTATGCGATCGCGCTTCAGCTCGTCCACAAGCGCAAATGGATCGTGATCGACGAGCGCGCACCGCAGCCGCCGCGCCGCATCGGCCGCATCGAGGCGGTGGCGCGCACGCCGATCATGGGTTTCCGCGAGGACGTTTCGATCAGGGTCGTGCCGGATGGCGATGATTCCCGCGTCGATATCCGCTCTGCGTCGCGCAATTTCGACAGCGATCTCGGCAGCAATGCCGCACGCGTCAAGACGTTCATCGACGACCTCAACACCGCCGCCGATGCCGATGCACTCAAGCCGGTGAAGAAGACGCCGGTGACGCCGCCCAAGGCGCCGGCGAAGACGGTGAAGAAGTGACTTGGCGAATGGGGAGTAGCGAATAGCGAATGGAGCCGCCCATTCGCTATTCCCCATTCGCTATTCGCCCCCTAGGCCATCCGATAGGTCCCGCCGATCACGGGATCGCCATCCGTCGCCACCACGCCGCGGGCGACCAGATCTTCCAAATGCGCCAGCACGGAATAGCCGGCAGCTGTCGTCAGGCGCGGATCGATACCGATATAGATCGCGCGGACCATGGTCGGGATGTCGGTCTCGCCCTTGGCGAGGCGGTGCAGGATCGAGGCCTCGCGTGCCTTGCGGTGGCGGATCAGGAAGCGCACGAAGCGCTGGCCCTCGGGAATCTCGGGGCCATGGCCCGAGAAATAGAGATCCTCCTCGCGGGTGGCGAGCCGGTCGAGCGAATCCATGTAGTCGATCATCGAGCCGTCCGGCGGCGCCACGATCGAGGTCGACCAGCCCATCACGTGATCGCCGACGAAGTTGAACTTCCGCTCCGGCCAGGCGAATGCCAGATGGTTGGCCGTGTGGCCGGGCGTCGCGACGGCTTCGAGCCGCCAGCCGTCACCTTCCACGACGTCGCCGTGCGCGAGATTGACGTCCGGGGCAAAATCGCGGTCGGCGCCGGATTCCGGATTGTGCTTCTCGCTCTCGAATCGCGGCCGCGAGGCGCGATGCGGGCCTTCGGCATAGACCGGCGCCGCCGTCGCCTGCTTGATCCGCGCGGTGTTCGGCGAATGGTCGCGATGGGTGTGGGTGACGAAGATGTGCGTCACGGTCTCGCCGCGCACGGCATCGAGCAGCGCCGCCGCATGCGCCGCATCGTCTGGACCGGGATCGATGATCGCGACATTGCCCTTGCCGACGATGTAGCTGACCGTGCCCGTGAAGGTGAACGGGCTCGGATTGTTGCAGAGCACGCGCCGCACGCCGGGGCGGACCTCCTCGACGATGCCGGGCTTCAGCGGAAAGTTGCGGTTGAACGGGATGTCGTCGTTGTCGGACATGGGACTTCCTGTGCCACACTCTCTGCCGTCATACCCCGCGAAGGCGGGGTATCCAGTACGCCGCAGCGCCAGTGACAAAAGCGAAGTCTCTGGGATACTGGATCGCCCGCCTGCGCGGGCGATGACAGTTGAGCAAGCTAGCCGCGGCGGAAAAACACAGTGACTAGAAAAACGCCTGAATGCCCGTGATCGCGCGGCCCAGGATCAGGGCGTGGACGTCGTGGGTGCCCTCGTAGGTGTTGACCGTCTCGAGGTTATGGACGTGGCGCATCACGTGATACTCGATAGAGATGCCGTTGCCGCCGTGCATGTCGCGGGCGGTGCGGGCGATGTCGAGGGCCTTGCCGCAATTGTTGCGCTTCATGATCGAGATCATCTCGGGCGCGAACTTGCCCTCGTCCATCAGGCGGCCGACGCGAAGCGAGCCCTGCAGGCCGAGGGCGATCTCGGTCTCCATGTCGGCGAGCTTCTTCTGCACCAGCTGGGTCGCGGCGAGCGGCTTGCCGAACTGCTTGCGATCGAGCGTGTATTGACGGGCGCGGTGCATGCAGTCCTCGGCGGCGCCAAGCGCACCCCAGGAGATGCCGTAGCGGGCGCGGTTGAGGCAGCCGAACGGGCCCTTGAGGCCGGAGACGTTGGGCAGCAGGGCGTCCTCCGGGACCACGACGCCGTCCATCACGACCTCACCGGTTATGGAGGCGCGCAGCGAGAGCTTGCCGCCGATCTTCGGCGCGGACAGGCCCTTCATGCCCTTCTCCAGCACGAAGCCGCGGATCTGGTTGTCGTGCGCGGCCGACTTGGCCCAGACCACGAAGACGTCGGCGATCGGCGCGTTCGAGATCCACATCTTGCTGCCGGTGAGGCGATAGCCGTCCGACACCTTCTCGGCGCGGGTCTTCATGCCGGCCGGATCGGAGCCGGCATCGGGCTCGGTCAGGCCGAAGCAGCCGACCCACTCGCCGCTGGCGAGCTTGGGCAGGTACTTCTTGCGCTGGTTCTCGTCGCCATAGGCGTAGATCGGGTACATCACCAGCGAGGACTGCACCGAGTTCATCGAGCGATAGCCGGAATCGACCCGCTCGATCTCGCGCGCGACGAGGCCATAGGCGACGTAGCTCGCATTGGCGCAGCCATATTCTTCCGGCAGCGTGATGCCGATCAGGCCGAGCTCGCCCATCTCGTTGAAGATCTCGCGGTCGGTCTTCTCCTCGAGATAGGCCTTGGAGACGCGCGGCAGCAGCTTGTCCTGCGCATAGGCGCGGGCGGTGTCGCGAACCATGCGCTCGTCTTCGGTGAGCTGCTCGTCGAGCAGGAACGGATCGTCCCACTGGAAAGAAGCCGCAGCCGGCTTGTCCTTGGCCTGAGGGCGCACGCTCATGAAACGTCCTTTCGCGTCTGGTTCCGTCGATAATTGCCCGACAAAGTAAAGCGCCGCGGCAACAAGTTCAATTGCATCCTGGCTTGGTCGTTCGGGGTGGCGCTTTCAGCGCGACCGGGAGAAAGACAATGCGTGTCAGCTTTCGAGCTGCTCGTTGGCGACGATCTCGATGCCGAAGCCCGATAGGCCCTTGTAGTCGTGCACCGACGAGGTGAGATGCCGGATCGAAGTCACGCCGAGGTCGCGCAGGATCTGCGCGCCGACGCCGACCTCGCGCCACTGGCGGTTGCGGTCGGCCTCCGTCGACGTCTCGTCCGGCAGCGGCGAAACGGGCACGCCGGCCGCGCCGTCGCGCAGGTAGACCAGCACGCCGCGGCCGGTCTTCTTGAAATGCTCGAGCACGGCGGCCATGCGCTTGTGGCCGGTGAAGGTGTCCTTGACGATGTTCGGCTTGTGAAAGCGCGTCAGCACGTTCTTGCCGTCGCCGACCCCGTTATAGACGAAGGCGACGTGGGCGATGGAATCGAACGGCGAGCGGTAGGCATAGCCCTGCAAGGGACCGATCGGGCTGTCGGTGACGAAGGTCGAGACCCGCTCGATCAGCTTCTCGCGCGCCTGGCGGTAGGCGATCATGTCCGCGATGGTGACGTGCTTGAGCTTGTGCCTGACCGCGAATTGCGCGACCTGCTCGCCCTTCATCACGCTGCCGTCGTCGTTCATGAGCTCGCTGATGACGCCGACCGGCGGCAGGCCGGAAAGCTTGCAGAGGTCGACCGCGGCCTCGGTGTGGCCGGAGCGAAGCAGCACGCCGCCGTCCTTGGCGATCAGCGGGAAGATGTGGCCGGGCCGGGCGAAGTCGTTGGCGCCGACATTGGGATTGGCGAGCGCGCGGCAGCACGAGGCGCGCTCCTCGGCGGAGATGCCGGTGCCGCCGTCGGGCTTGTAGTCGATCGAGACCGTGAACGCGGTGGTGTGCGCGGAATCGTTGTGGGCGACCATCGGATCGAGCCGCAGCCGGCGCGCGTCCTCGGTCGTCACGGGCGCACAGACGATGCCGGAGGTATGGCGGATGATGAAGGCCATCTTCTCGGCGGTGCACAGCGAGGCGGCGACGATCAGATCGCCCTCGCCCTCGCGGTCCTCGTCGTCGGTGACGACCACGAGCTCACCCCGAGCAAAGGCCTGCAAGACTTCCTGAACGCTATCGGGCATTTCCCAATCTCTATCGGTTATGGCCGGGAGGCTTAGCCGGACTTGGGTCGGGGCGCTAGTCTCCCCAGCGCAACCACATATGTCCGAGGGCGGGCCTGCCGATGGGTTTCAGGCTTGCACCGGGCATACCAGCGATATAGGCGCAGATTGCCCGCAAGGAAGGCGGCAAGGTAGGCGGCCCAACGCCGTCAGGGCAGCACCTCGCGGCGCTCGCCGAGGCGCTGATCGAGCTCGGCGCGCTTGTCCGCGAGCAGGCCGGCCTGGGCGGCTTCGATCACGGTAAACAGCTCATGTGCATCGCTGAGCCGGGTCACGGTGACATAGCTGGCGCCGGCCTCGTAGAGCGCGCCGACGTCGGCCAACAGGTCGGCCGTGGCGACGATCAGGGCGGTCGGATTGAGCGCGCGGACGTGACGGACCAGCTTCTCGTTGGTGGCGCCCTTCAGCAGCGAATCCGGCACGCTGAGGATGATCATCTCGGACTTGCCGACGCCGGCATGGAGCAGCGTGTCGGCGCTGCTGATGTCGCCATAGATCACGTGCAGACCACGTGAAAGCAGGGTCTGGTACACATTGGGGTTGAAATCGACCACGGTGATCTGCTCCAGCAGCACCGGTGCCTGCCGTTCGATCTCGGCCAGCAGCGCACTCGCCGCACGGAAAAAGCCGAGGATGACGATGCGGCGGGCCTCGCCATGGCCGCCCCCGTGGCCCTCCTCGGCATGGCCGTTGCCATGGTCGAGATCGCGCAGGCCGATCCGCTTCAAGGGGCCGATCGCCCAACGGGTGATCTCGTCGCTGCGGGTCATCACGAAGGTCGAGAGCACCGCCAGCACCACGAAGGCGAACGAAGCCGCATTCGCCGTCTCGGCTGCGATGTGGCGGTCCGCGACGCCGGTCTGGATCACGACCAGCGAGAACTCGGAGATTTGCGCGAGGTTGAGCGCCGGCAACAGGCTGGCGCGCAGGCCCTGCTTCATCAGATAGAGCGGGGTGAAGGTGGTGACGAGGCGGCTCACCACCGTGAACGCCGCGATCATCAAGGCGAGGCTGATCACCGAGAGGCCGGGCACGGGAATGGTCATGCCGAGCGCGACGAAGAACAGCGTGATGAAGAAGTCGCGCAGCGTGGTGACCTTGGCGGTGACATCGAGCGCATAGGGGAAGGTCGAGAGCGAGACGCCGGCGATCAGCGCACCCATCTCGCGCGACAGCGACAGTTGATAGGCGGTCTCGGCGACGAGAAAGCACCAGGCGAGCGCACCGAGCAGGATCAGCTCGGGCCGCCGGGCGATCTGGTGGAACACGCGCGGCAGCACGTAGCGGCTGACCAGAAGCGCGGCCGTGACCAGCACCGCGACGCGGCCGATCGAGAGCAGGATGACGCTGACCTGCAGATTGGCGAGACTCGGCTGCACCGCCAGGAACAGGATGGCAAAGATGTCCTGGAGCACCAGCACGCCGAGCGTGATGCGGCCCGGCAGCGTATCGAGCTCGCGCTTCTCGTAGAGCACCTTGACGATGATGACCGTGCTCGACAGCGCGCAGGCGACGCAGAGATAGACCGCATCGAAATGCCCACCGCCGAGCGACAGGCCGATGCCGACGAAGAACAGAAGCCCGAGCAGACAGCCGCCCAGCAGCTGGCTGCCCGCCGCGAACAGGATCACCCGCCCGGCCCGAACGATCTTCTTCAGGTCGATCTCGAGCCCGATCATGAACAGCATGAAGATCAGGCCAAGCTCGGAGATGACGCTGATCGATTCCTGCGAATGGACCCAGCCGGCGCCGAATGGACCTATGCAGAAGCCGGCGATAAGGTAGGCCAGGATCAGCGGTTGCCGGGAGAAATGGGCGAGAAGCCCCAGCATCCAGGCGAACAGAATAGAGAGTGTGATATCGCGAATGAGCTCATGCATGCCAAATTGGTCCGTTTTGCCGCACCCTAGAGGTGGGTTGCGGTGCGGCAAGCGAGCAATTCGTCACATGCGGAATGGGCTCTTCGCAGCCATGCTGCTCGCTCCCCTCGCCTTTGCCGTGCCCGCCGCCGCGCAATCCAAGGTCAGTATCGAACAAAACTTTGCCGATTCGCTCACCACGCCGCTGAAGGAGGACCTCGCCGTATCCGGCGGTTTCTACGTGCCCGCCTATTCCAGCGTCGCGATGAGCCAGGGCAAGCTGCGTGTCGACTTCTCGGTGACGCTGAGCGTACACAACGCCTCCGAGACCCAGCCGCTGGTCATCAAACGCATCGCCTATTTCGACACCGCAGGCAAGCAGGTCGAGAGCTATCTGAAGACGCCGGTGGCGTTGAGGCCGCTCGCCACCGTCTCGATCTTCATTCCGACCGACGACGTGCGCGGCGGGACCGGCGCCAATTTTCTGGTCGACTGGGCCGCCACGGGCGAGATCGCAGAACCCGTGGTCGAAGCCTTAATGGTTGGCGGCATCGCCAACACGCATTACGCTTTCATCAGTCAGGGCCGTCCGACCAGGACGGCCGGCAAGAAGTAAGGCGGCCGGTGCAAAGCCGAGCTCAACAAGAACAAAACGAGGAACGCTCCCATGACGTCCAGCTTCGATTTCGCGCCCCTGTTTCCAGCAGGGCTGCCGGCCCCGTCTGCGCGCTGGACGGGCCTTGCCAAATACAGCTTCGTCGGCGGCAACAACGATTCCGAACAGGTGCCGCTCGACGAGCTGATCGAAGCGGCCGACACGGTGCTGCGGCGCGAGGGCCGCTCGCTCGCCACCTACGGTCTGGCGCATGGTCCGCAGGGCTACCTGCCGTTGCGCGAATTCCTGGTGACGAAACTCAAGCGCGACGCCGGCATCAGCTGCACGGTCGACGACCTCCTGATCGTCTCCGGCTCGCTGCAGGCGCTCGACCTCGTCAACGCCACCCTATTGACGCGCGGCGACACCGTGATTTTCGAGCAGGAGAGCTATCAGGGCTCCCTGACACGGCTGGCGCGGCTCGGCGTCAACGTCGTCGGCATTCCCCTCGACCAGGACGGCATGCGCATGGATCTGCTGGCCTCCGCGCTGGCCGACCTGAAGCGCCGCGGCATCCGACCGAAATACATCTACACCATTCCGACGGTGCAGAACCCGACCGGCAGCATCATGCCCGAGAGCCGCCGCACCGAGCTGGTGCGGCTCGCGACCGAGTATGGCGTGCCCATCTTCGAGGACGATTGCTATGCCGACCTCATCTGGTCGGGGCAGCGGCCGCCCGCGATCTACGCGATGAGCGAGAGCGGCGGCGTGATTCATATCGGCTCGTTCTCCAAGTCGATCGCGCCGGCGCTGCGCGTCGGCTTCGTCGTGGCGCCCTGGGAGGTGATGTCGCGGATGCTGGCGCTGAAGACGGATGCTGGCTCCGGTGCGCTGGAGCAGATGGTGCTCGCCACCTATTGCAAGCCGCATTTTTCAACTCACGTGCCGGCCCTGACCAAGGCGCTGCGCACCAAGCTCGACACGCTCATGGAAGCGCTCAACGAGCAGTTCGGGACCGCCGCTGAGTTCGAGGAGCCCAAGGGCGGCATCTTCCTTTGGGTGAAGCTGCCCGACCAGGTCGATACGCTGAAGCTGTATCAGGCCGCGCTCGCCGCCGGCGTCTCGATCAATCCGGGGCCGGAATGGTCGACCAGCAAGGGCCATTCCGCTTCGCGGCTGCGGCTGTGCTTTGCCAGCCCCACGCACCAGCAGATCCGCGATGGCGTCGCCGTGCTAGCCGAAGTCTGCCGCAAGGAGTTTGGCGTGCCCGCCCGCAGCGCCAATGTGGAGAAGCGAGCCTGAGGCCCAGTCCGGACGTCTCCTCACGCCGCCTGTGGCTGACTGCCGTGAATCGCGGAAGCCAGCCGCAGCAACAGGACGATGGAGACGTTGCCTTTGCCGGCCTCGATCTGGGCGATGTAGCGCTCGGAAATCCCCGAGCGCCGGGCGAGCTCCCGGCGCGACAGATCGCAGCGCATGCGTGAGGACCGTAACCGATCGCCCAGCTCGCTCAGAAACGCGGCCTCGGAATAAGGCGGTACGGCACAGCTCCCCGGCAGTACTTCGCCCGCAAAATCCATGACTTGATTCAGCATTGCTCTATCCACGTTCGCCTTCGGGAAACGCCATCTTATCTTCGAACCGCCCCGCCTCATTGACGCGGATCAAATTCGCGGGCGATCGGCAGCCGCCGTGGCAGGGCCGCGCGCGGGATGCTAAACTTTGGAATTGTTCGAGGCGGGGTTTTTCAGGACATGATGCGTTGTTCGGGCCGCTGGATCGCGGCTGCGGTGCTGTGGGTCGCGTTCACCCCCACGGCTGGTGCCGAGACGCTGGCCGTGACCGTGGAGCAATGGGGCCTGCTCGGCTCCTGGGCGGTCGATTGCTCGGGTAGGCCCGACCGCGACCAGGGCGCGCGCTTGACTTACGAAATCCGGAAAGACGGCCGTGTGATGTACCGGCGCGATTTCGGCGAGGCCAGGGACGAGAACGAGGTGGTGTCCGCCACGGTCAATGCCGAGGGCCTGCTCAATGTCATGGTGTACTTCCCCTCGCTGCATCAGGCCCGCGAGTTCGGGTTGCTGTTGCAGAAGGACGGCAGCCTGCGCGCGATCTACAATCGCAGCGAGCGCGGCGAGTACACGATCAGGAACGGCAAATACGTCGCCAGCGGTGCGCCGACGCCCGCGCAGCAGCGCTGCGATTAGCACGCCTTCGTCTGAACATCCGTTCAGAATTCTCTTCCCGCTCCTCCGGAACGTTCGCGCAAATCTGCGGTTTAGATGTGCATTCGTTTGGAGGAGGACATCATGAAGAAGCTTGGTTATGTGGTTGCGGCTCTCGGTGCGCTCGTGATCGCGGCGCCAACGCTCGCAAGTGCGGAGACGGTGGTGATCAAGCGCAGCGGCGGTTATCATCATCATCATCACCACGGCCCGTACGGCGCCCGCGCCGAATTCCGCGGACATCGTCATCATGGCTGGCATCGCCACCATCGCGGCGACAAGGTCGTCGTGATCAAGCGCAGCCATCGCCATCACCACTGGGACTAATGCGCAACGCGACAAGGAAATGGCCCCTCACGGGGCTATTTCTATTGTGTTCTTTTCCTTCTCCCCTTGTGGGAGAAGGTGGCATAGGCGGCCTTCGGCCGCCGTTCTTGAGAACGCCGATAATGCGCATCGGCTATTGCGCCGGATGCGGGGTTGCGTCAGCAAGTGCGAAAGTGAAAGACTCATGCGCGGAGAGAGACCCCTCACCCGTCTCGCCGCTTTGCGGCGAGCCACCCTCTCCCACAGGGGGAGAGGGTACAGAGCGCCTAATCCCATGCTGGCGCGAAGCCTGGATTGACGCAGCGTCTGTCCTTCGCCAGCGCGGCGATCTTCTCGCGATCGGCATCGTCGAGCGTGATCTTCAGCGCGTCGAGATTGGCCTGCTGGCTCTCGCGCCGCGAGGCCTTGGGGATCGCGGCGACGCCGTCCTGGTCGAGCAGCCATTTCAACGCGACCTGCGCGGCGGTGGCATTGTGCCGGGCGCCGATGTCGGCCAGCACCGGATCGCTCGCGAAACGCCCTTGCGCCAGCGGACAATAGGCAACCAGCGGGATCGACCTCGGCTGGAGATAGGCAAGCACCTTCGATTGATCGAGCATGGCGTGATATTCGACCTGGTTGCAGGCGATTGGCGCCTTGATCTCCTCGACCGCGACCTTGAGCAGCGCGGTGGTGAAATTGGCAACGCCGATGGCGCGCGTGCGCCCCTCCTCCTTGAGCGTCATCAGCGTTTCGAACACCGCCCCCCAGTTCGCGGCCTTCGACGGCCAATGCACGAGATAGAGGTCGACATGGTCGAGCCGGAGCTTCTTGAGGCTGGCTTCGAAAGCGCGGCGGATCGCATCGGAGCTGAGGTTCTCGTGCCAGACTTTCGTGGTGACGTGCAACTCGCCACGCGACACGCCGGACGCGGCGATGGCCGCGCCGATCGCCTCCTCGTTGGCGTACATCTCGGCGGTATCGATGTGGCGATAGCCGATCGAAAGCGCGCTCTCGACCGCGGCACGGCAGGCATCGCCCTGCATGCGGAAGGTGCCGAGGCCGAGCTTGGGCATGCTGATGCCCTGTGTTTTCAGATGATCCATGCAACAGGCTCCTGAGCAATTCAGCCCACCGGATCGCGCGGCGATGCCGCGTGAGCAGACTTTTCGGTGATGGAAAAGAAGTGGCGGGACCCCTCACCCTAGCGCGGGAGGAGCACAGCGGCCAATCAAGATCGGGTTAGCAATGCCTCTCCATCGTCATGGCCGGCTTGTCCCGGTCATCCACGCATTGCCACGCGGCACGAAGAACGTGGATGCCCCGGACAAGCCCGGGCATGACGACTGGCGCGCCGCAACCTCACCAATGCTGCGCCACGACCGCGGGTTGCACCTGCGGCTGCGGCACGATGTCGACCGACCAGAGGTCGCGATTGTCGACGTCCTTCAGGGTCACCGTCATCACGCCGCTGTGGCCATCGATGTCGACCCGCCCGAAGAACTGCAAGCCGAAGCAGGGCGCGAGATTCTCGCCTTGCGCAGCGCTGCAGCCATGCTGGTACATCGCGACCGGGCCGAAGGTGTCGTCGAGCTCGCCCGGTCCCCAGCTGCCGGCATGCAGCGGGCCGGAGACGAACTCCCAGAACGGCTCGAAATCCTTAAATTGCGCCTTCTTCGGATCGTAGTAGTGCGCGGCGGTGTAATGCATGTCGGCGGTGAGCCAGACGATGTTGCGGATACCGGCGCGCGTGATGAATGCGAGCAGATCGGCGATCTCGTGCTCACGCCGGTCGGGCGGCCCATCGCCGAGCGCAACGGCATCCAGGCTGATCAGGCCAATCGGCAAGTCGGCCGCGATCACCTTCCAGGTCGCGCGCGAAGCGGCGAGCTCGCGCTTGAGCCAGGCGAGCTGCTCGGCGCCCAGGATCCAGCCGCGGTGATCATCGCCCTTGTTCCAGCTCTCGTCGCGGTAGCTGCGCATGTCGATCATGAAGACGTCGAGCAGCGGGCCATAGGCGATCTTGCGATAGACGCGGCCGTGCCGCGCGCCGATGTCGCGGATTGGCATGAAGTCGAAGAAGGCCCGGCGGGCTCGCGCGACCAGGCGCGGGGTGCCGTCGTCCTCGTGTCCGGACTCGTCATAGGTCCCGATCGGCGACCAGTCGTTGGTCACCTCGTGATCGTCCCATTGCGCGAACATCGGCACCTGCGCATGGAAGGCGCGAAAGTGTTCGTCGAGGTGGTTGTATTTGTAGTTGCCGCGGAACTGCGCCAGGGTGTGCGCCACCTCCGACTTCTCTTCGGTGACGAGGTTGCGCCAGGTCTCGCCGTTCGGCAGCTTCTGTTCGGAAGGGATCGTGCAGTCCGCGTAGATGTGATCGCCACAGTGGATGAAGAAATCCGGATTGTTATCGAGCATGGTGCGATAGCTGCGATAGCCGCCGCGGGAGACGTCGATGCCCCAGCCCTGGCCCGCGGTGTCACCGGACCACAGAAACGAGATCGACTGGCGCGCTGCCGGCGCGGTGCGGAAATGGCCGACGCGGCTTTCGCCGACGAGTCCGGTGGCGATGTCGTCGAAGCGGACGCGGTAGAAGATGTCCTGCCCGGGCGGCAGATCCGCCAGCAGGAGTTTTGCAGTGAGATCGGCAGCGGGCAGCGCATCGCCCGAGGCCGAGGCGATGATGGTCTTGAAGCTCTCGACCGTGGAGCATTCCACCTGCATCCGCGCGGGACGGTCGGCGCGCGCCCAGATCACCGCGGAGCCGCCGGAGACATCGCCGGACTGGATGCCGCCTGCGATCGGCGGCCGATCGGCGGCGCGGCTCAAATGAGGCTTCGCGAGCGCGGCGATGGCGAGACTGGAAGCGGAGCGGACCAGGAACTGCCGCCGGGTCCAGGCGCGCGAGGCGCGGAGCGTTGCCATTCAGGAGACCTTCGTCGAATCGCGACGGAAGGTGCCTGCGCTCCTTGACTGCCAGCTTACGGTTTCTTGACTCCGCGCCTACGGTTTTGCGACGCGGGGATGACGGCTGTGATCACCGCTTCCAGTTGCAAATGCCGCCAGAGCGGCATGGCCAGGTCTGGATGCGGGTGTCCATCGCCTGCGCATCGAGCGGGTTGCCGCGGCGTGCTAGCTTGGCGCGGGCCGCCCCGCGCGACGGTGCGCTTCTGGCATGCGCGCTCTTCGGCTCGGCCACACGAACACGTTCGGCGGCAACCTTCTTCGGCACATCGACCGGCTCAGCACGCGCCTGCGCTTCGTTCGCGCCACGCGCTTCGAGCGGGACCGGCGCGAAGTGCGTCTCCGGCCCGAGACGTTTCGGCGACAGCACCGCCTTGGAGAGATCGAGACCAAGATATTCGCCGGGCTTGTAGTCGTCGGCGCGCGCAACACCGGCCCCTGCGACCACGAGGGCGAAGGCAATTGCGAAGGGAACGCTTTTCAGGACCATGGACGCCTCCTGAAATCGATTTATGAAAGGGGCAATTTACCCCTATCTAGGAGGCGCCGCGCGTAATTCCAGCGGTCAGATGCCGCCGTGGTTAAGAAGTTTGACGGTGTCAGGCGACCTTTCGCGCAGCGTCCGTCCCGTCCAGGAACCCCAGCAGGCGGCTGCGGATGATGGTTTCAGCCTCGCCCATGATGCGATCGATCAGCTCCTTGCAGGACGGGATGTCGTGGATCAGGCCCGCGACCATGCCGCAGCTCCAGGCGCCGGCATCCATCTGGCCGTCCAGCATGATCTTGGGATAGACGCCCGCGACCTGGTCGTGGATGTCGTCGATCGTGAGCTTGGCGCCCTTTTCGCGCTCGATCTCGAGCAGGCGGTCGACATTGGCGTTCTTCAGGACGCGCTCGGTATTGCGCAACGCCCGCATGATCAGGCGGGTATCGAGCTCGGTGGCTGCGACGAGAGCATTCTTGACGTTCTGGTGCACCGGCGCTTCCTTGGTGGCGATGAAGCGCGTGCCCATGTTCATGCCCGCCGCGCCCAGCGAGAGCGCCGCGACCAGGCTGCGACCATCGGCCATGCCGCCGGAGGCGACGAACGGGATCTTCAGCTCTTCCGCCGCACGCGGCAGCAGGATCATGTTGGGAATGTCGTCCTCGCCGGGATGGCCGCCGCACTCAAAGCCGTCGACGCTGACGGCGTCGCAGCCGATGCGCTCGGCCTTCAGCGAGTGACGCACCGATGTGCATTTGTGGATGACCTTGATGCCGGCGGCCTTCAGCGCCGGCATGTAGGCTTCCGGGCTGCGGCCCGCGGTCTCCACCGCCTTGATGCCGCCCTCGACGATGGCTGCGATATATTCCGGATAAGGCGGCGCCGAGAAGGCCGGCAGGAAGGTGAGGTTGACGCCGAACGGCTTGTCCGTCATGTCGCGGCAGCGCGCGATCTCCTTGGCGAGCAGCTCGGGCGTCTTCTGCGTGAGACCGGTGATGATGCCGAGCCCGCCGGCATTGGAGACGGCAGCGGCCAGCTCGGCGAAGCCGACGAAATGCATGCCGCCTTGGATGATCGGGTGCTCGATGCCGAACAGTTCGGTGATCGCGGTCTTCACTGAAAATCCTCCCGGTTTTGCTTGATGTTGAGCTCAGTCTAGCCGGACTTTCTCGCGGCGGTCACCATTTCTCTCCGAAGGGGCGGATCTCCATCTCGAAGGTCCAGGCGCTCTTCGGCTGCTGGTAGAGCTGCCAATAGGCGCTCGCGACCGATGACGGCGGCATCAGGAGATCGGGATTATCGAGCGCATTCGGCCCGAGCGCCTCGAGCCGGCGCTGGCGCACCCATTCGGTGTCGACGCCGGAATCGATGATGAGGTGGGCGACGTGGATGTTCTTCGGCCCGAGCTCGCGCGCCATCGCCTGCGCAACCGCGCGCAGGCCGAACTTGGCGCTGGCGAAGGCGGCATACCCGCTGCCGCCGCGCAGGCTTGCAGTCGCACCCGTGAAAAAGATGTTGCCGCCGCCGCGCGGCAGCATCAGCCGCGCCGCCTCACGGCCCGCGAGGAAGCCGGAATAGCAGGCCATCTCCCACACTTTCCGAAACACGCGCTCGGTGGTGTCGAGGATCGGAAAATTGACGTTGGCGCCGACGTTGAAGATGCAGACTTCGAGCGGTGCATGCTTGTCGGCGTCGTTCAGGAAGGCGATGACCTCATCTTCCTTCCGCGCGTCGAGCGAGCGCGCGTGGATGTCACCACCGGCAGCTTCGATCTCTTGCACCAGCGGCGCCAGCTTATCGCCATTGCGGCGGCCGGCGAAAATCGAGAACCCTTCGGCGGCAAACTTCTTGGCGATCTCGGCGCCGATGAAATCGCCGGCTCCGATGACGGCCGCAGTGGCGTTTCGCTTGGACAAGACCGCCTCCTCCCATGGGCCGCGCTGCGAGCGCGCGGCATTTATGTGCCGGAGGCTATAGTTCAAAAATAGAACTGTCAAACTGAGCGGCTGAATGTTAGCTTCTAGTGAAAATCTCTCTGATCGATCAACTTAGTTCCTTTTTCAGACTGACGACTTGCAGGAACCGCATCATGAAATGGGACACGCTGGAGGAAGAGCCCTGCTCGCTCGCGCGCACCGTCGCCGCGATTGGCGACCGCTGGACGCTGCTGATCCTGCGCGAGTGCTTCCTGCGGGTACGGCGGTTCGAGGCGTTTCAGTCCTCGCTGCAGATCACACGCCATCTGCTCTCGGAGCGGCTGAAGAAGCTGGTCCGCTTCGGCATCCTGCGCCGCGTCCCCTATTCCGAAGCACCGAAGCGTTACGAATACATTCTCACCCAGAAGGGGCTCGACCTCTACCCGATCATCATGGCGATGGTGCATTGGGGCGACGCCCATATGGGCGACGAGCGCGGCCGCCCGCTGCTGCACGAGCACAAGAGCTGCGGCAAGCTGTTCGATCCCGTAATGGTGTGCTCGGAATGCGGCGAGGTGCTGCATGCCAAGCAGGTGCATGTGCATGCGGGCCCGGGGCGGAGAGAAGCGGCGGAGTGAGTGAGGCGCCGCGCCTCTCAAAGCTCAAGCGAAGGGAACACCGTAATAGGAGTTGATGCCGCGCACGGCGGCGTCGTCGCTCCAGTTCCAGTCGGTCTTCTCACCGTATTTCGGCGCGCCTTCCAGATCCTTGGCGGTGATCGCAGTCACGTAACCGCCGAGCTCGGTGTCGTACTTCAGCGACTGCCAGGGCAACGGATAGTGATCATTGCCGAGGCCGAGAAAGCCGCCGAAACCAAGCACCGCATATGAGACCTTGCCGCTGATCTTGTCGATCATGACCCGTTCGATTGAACCGATCTTGTTGCGATCGGCACCGTAGACCGCGGTTCCCTCGACCTTGTCGCTTCCGATCAGCCGGCCCATCTCGTTACGGTCCAGTTCGCTCTGATTGAGCATCGTTATTCTCCACTCGGCCATTTGTGAATCAACCGAAAGGGGTGCGCGATCGTTCCGGCGCGTGTTCCGGAAATGCTTGGGAACATCGCCACAAAGAACCGGTTCTCTGAGGCTATCGAGGCCGCAACAGAGAAAGCCGCCCGCAATGTCCCAGACCGTCTCCGACTTCATCATTCAGCGCCTGCACCTATGGGGCGTGCGCCACATCTTTGGCTATCCGGGCGACGGCATCAACGGCGTGTTCGGTGCGATGAACCGGGCCGACGGCAAGATCGGCTTCGTGCAGGCGCGGCACGAGGAAATGGCGGCATTCATGGCAACCGCCTACGCAAAATTCTCAGGTCAGCTCGGCGTCTGCATTGCGACCTCCGGTCCCGGCGCCTCGCATCTCGTCACCGGGTTGTACGATGCGCTGCTCGATCACCAGCCGGTGCTGGGGATCGTCGGCCAGCAGTCGCGCAAC
The DNA here is from genome assembly GCF_900094575.1 of Bradyrhizobium yuanmingense. Taxonomy (GTDB): domain Bacteria; phylum Pseudomonadota; class Alphaproteobacteria; order Rhizobiales; family Xanthobacteraceae; genus Bradyrhizobium; species Bradyrhizobium yuanmingense. Next base: position 670,263 of record NZ_FMAE01000001.1, read on the forward strand.
GCCCTCGGCGGTCAATATCAGCAGGAACTCGACCTCCTCTCGATGTTCAAGGACGTCGCCGGCGCCTATGTCATGCAGGCCTCCTCGCCTGCGCAGGTGCGGCACCTGATTGATCGGTCGGTGCGGATCGCACTGGCGCGGCGGACTCCCACCGTCATCATCTTGCCCAACGACTTGCAGGAGGAGAATTACGAGGACCCGCCCCGTGCGCACGGCACGCTGCATTCCGGCGTCGGGTACAGCCCACCTAAAGTCGTCCCTCGTGATGCCGATCTCGACCGCGCCGCGGAGATCCTCAATGCCGGCAAGAAGGTCGCGATGCTCGTCGGCGCCGGAGCGCTCGGTGCAACCGACGAAGTCATCGCGGTCGCCGACCGGCTGTCGGCCGGCTGCGCCAAGGCGCTGCTGGGCAAGGCGGCGCTACCCGACGACCTGCCATGGGTCACCGGCTCGATCGGCCTGCTCGGCACCGAGCCCAGCTACAACATGATGATGGAATGCGACACGCTGCTGATGGTGGGCTCGGCCTTTCCTTACGCCGAATTCCTGCCGAAGGAAGGCAGCGCGCGCGGCGTCCAGATCGACATCGACGCCGGCATGATGTCGATCCGCTTTCCCATGGAGGTCGGCCTCATCGGAGATGCCGCCGAGACGCTGCGCGCATTGCTGCCGCGGCTGAAGCCCAAGAGCGACGGCGCCTGGCGCCAGGGCATTCAGGACGACCTTGCGACCTGGTGGAAGACTTTGGATGGCCGCGCGCATCAGCCCGCCGCGCCAGTCAATCCGCAGCTCGTCGCCTGGGAATTGTCGCCGCGCCTGCCCGACCGCGCCATCATCACCAGCGATTCCGGCTCATGCGCCAACTGGTTCGCCCGCGACCTGAAGATGCGGCGCGGCATGACGGCCTCGCTCTCCGGCGGGCTCGCCTCGATGGGCGCTGCGGTGCCTTACGCGCTCGCGGCCAAATACGCCCAGCCCGACCGCCCCGTGATTGCACTCGTCGGCGATGGCGCCATGCAGATGAACAACATGGCCGAGCTGATCACCGCGGCGAAGTATTGGCGCGACTGGAACGACCCGCGCTTCATCGTCTGCGTCTTCAACAACGAGGACCTCAACCAAGTCACCTGGGAGCAACGCATCATCAACGGTGATCCCAAGTTCGAGGCGTCACAGCGCATTCCCGACGTCTCCTATTCGCGCTTCGCCGAATTGATCGGCCTGCGCGGCATCTTCGTCGACAGCCCACAGCTGCTCGGCTCGGCCTGGGAACAGGCGCTAACAAGCGAGATGCCCGTCGTGCTGGAAGTGAAAACCGATCCCGAGGTGCCGCCGCTGCCGCCGCACATCACCTTGCAGCAGGCGAAGAACTTCTCGCTCGCCCTGATGAAGGGCGACCCGAACGAGAGCGGGATGATCAAGGGAGCAGCGCGGCAGGTGCTGGAATCGATCCTGCCAGGAAAGCAATGAGGCGAGCCATGAGTGATTTCCGCGACATCCGGCACGGCGTCAACGATCCGGTCGACGGTCTCGACGTCAAGCGCCGGATCAGTGACAACCCCACCTCCCACGAGCAGGCGCAGCACCACGCGGACGTACGGGCTGACGCGACCGCCACGGCGGCCGAACCGTTCCTGCCCGAACGGCTTCGACGCAAGCCGACAGATCCCATCAATCCGCGCACCGGACGGAATCGCGCGGATTAGCCGTTAGGAACCTCGGCCCCGGCGGCGTGTTGGTCGCCGCACGTCGCCGGCAAGCGGCCACGCGACCTTTTCGGAAGGATTTGACCATGAAACGCACAATCATCGCTCTTGCCTGCATGATTCTCGCAGGCCCTGCCCTCGCCCAGTCGCTGGGCGAAAAGACCGGCGTGAATTCGGCGCTCGGCGTTGCGCCTGCGACCGCGGACTTCGTGACGCAGGTCGCGATCAGCGACATGTTTGAGATCGAATCGAGCAAGCTCGCCCAGCAGAAGGGCAACGCGGAAGAGAAAGCCTTCGCGCAGCAGATGATCACCGATCACACCAAGACGAGCAACGAGCTCAAGGGACTGGTCGGCAATGGCAAGGTGCAGGCCAAGCTGCCGACGGCGCTCGACAGCTCGCATCAGAGCAAGATCGACAAGCTCAAGAATGCGAGCGGCAAGGATTTCAGCTCGGACTACAATTCCTATCAGGTCAGCGCGCATGAAGATGCCGTGTCGCTGTTCGAGCGCTACGCCAAGGGCGGCGACAATGCCGAGCTCAAGGATTGGGCCGGCAAGACGCTCCCGGCGTTGAAGCACCACCTCGAGATGGCCAAGAACCTCGGCAGGGCGCCGAGCGTCGGCCAATCCAGCAAGTAACGCATTGCTGAAAGGACGCCGGCCCTCCGGCGTCCTTCCTGACGCGCGATGAGAACGTCATCGCGCTGCCGCTGGGCGGTGCCTGCCGGTTGAGCCAGGAACCTTCTTTGTTTCCAGGCTTTACAAAACTGTCATGGAGGAACAGTCGCCGACGGACCGATGGCCCTTGTAACAGTCAAACCCACCCGGATCGATACGGCGATCGCCAACGAGATCGCGCACAATACCAAATCGGGGCTCGAGCATGCCGCCCAGGCCATGACGTGGGCCGCCGACGAGCATGTCCTGGTTGCGCTCGCGGCAGCAGGATGGCTCTACACCCGCTTCCGGCACCCGCAGCAGCGCCCCGTTGCCGATCACGTCCTGATCGTGTCGCTGGCGACGGCCGTGTTACCACATGTCTTGAAATCCGTGTTCGATCAGACGAGGCCCGACCGGCTGACGGTGAGCGGCCATGGGCGCGGTGTTCCCTTTTCGGGACGCGCGCGCGATGCATTTCCCTCAGGTCACGCCGTGCATATGGGCGCCCTTGCCTCGGCCGCGGGCCTGTTGCCGCCGGCCCCGCGCAACCTGGCGCGCTCCTTTGCGGTAGCGCTGTCCCTGACGCGTGTCGCGCTGCTCGCGCACTGGGTCAGCGATGTAGTGGCAGGTTTCATGCTGGGCATCGTTGTCGAGCGCCTGTTCCGGCCGTTCACGATGGCGAAGTCACGGCAGCGGCAGCGCAAGGGCTCGGGGGGACAGCCATGACTGAATATCTCGTGCGCTTCGTCGCCGGCGGCCTGATCGTATCCGTCTTCGCGATCCTCGGTGACATGCTGCGGCCGAAGAGCTTTGCCGGGCTGCTCGGCGCCGCACCGTCGGTGGCGCTTGCCACCCTCGCCATCGCAGTGGTCCAGCACGGCCCGCAATATGCTGCGGCCCAGAGCTGGACGATGATCTATGGCGCCGTCGCGCTCGCCTGCTACAGCGTCGTCGTCTGCCACCTCCTGATGAGGTTCCGTTTCGGCGCGCTTCCAGCCACGATCCTCGCCTTTGCCGCATGGCTCGTTGTCGCCTTCGGCCTGCTCGCCGGTCTGGGAGGTGCCGCCTGATGCTGGTGAAGCTATCGACATCGGCGCTGAAACAGACGCGGTGGTACGAATACGCCATTCGCTTCGTGCTCGGCGGCGGTGCGACGGTGCTCGCGGGCGTTATCGGCTCGAAGTTCGGCCCGTCCGTCGGCGGGCTCTTTCTTGCTCTTCCGGCCATCTTCTGCGCCAGCGCGACGCTGATCGAAAGCCACGAGCGTCACGCCAAGGAGAAGGCCGGCCTGAGCGGGCGGCGTCGCGGACAGAAGGCCGCGGCGCTCGATGCTGCCGGCGCCGCGCTCGGTAGCATCGGCCTCGCCGCGTTCGCCGCTATCTTCCATTTGATCGTCGGGGCAAGCGTCGCGCTCGCTTTTTTCGCCGCGATGACGGTCTGGGCCATCGTGTCCGTGTCGGCCTGGTGGCTCAGGCGCAAGCTTCGCAGTGTCTCCCACAAATCGCGCCGATCAGGCCATTCGCCGTCGGCAACGGGCTCTCGCTTCGCAAAGCCTTAAAGCGCGATGAGATTTGGACGTCATCGCGCTTTAGATTGTTGTTTACGCATGATCTTTGCGGAAAACCGCTTCACACTTTTCCGGATCATGCCCTAGCTCGCTTTCGCTCCCGTCGAAGGCTGCGATTGCGGCGGCTGAAGGCCCGGGCTGTTGGCCCAGCGCTCGACCTCATCAATGATCTTCTGCTGGCTTGGCCGCACCGGCTCGGGCGCTGCGGGTTCTTCGGAAAGCTTGCGAGGTAACCTGACTTCGTCCGTCATGGTTTCTCTCCCTTCCGGGAACAATGCCTTACGGCGGCATGCGTTTCAATAAATTATTGATTTCATTTGATTTCCTACTCACTTGCGGACTTCGTCGGCTTTCGCGGAACTCTCATCAAGTTGGTTCGTTGAGTAAGCTACTCAACCTACTCAATTTGCGTGATCGCCATGAACGACCTTCGCGCCGAGCGCCTTCAGGTCATGCTCTCGCCGGAAGAGTTGGCCGCCATTGACGATTTCCGGTTCAAGCACCGCATGCCGACGCGGGCGGCAGCAGTCCGCGAACTCCTGAAGTTCGGACTGGCCGCTGTGGGCGTCGATGCCGCTGCCGGCGTGAAGTCAAGCAGCTTCGGCGTATTCGGCCGCGGGCCTGAAGGACATACTCAGGGGGATCCGGAGAGCGGCGCCGAATGACGCACGGAAAGCCCCCACCAAAAGCAAACGACCCCGGCACGGTGGGTGCCAGGGCCGTCCTTGGAGATTGCTTCCGGCGCACCGGGGGCATGACTGCCGGAAGCAATCCGTCGACACTTCCCACGGAAATTCGTTCCTGGTGAGAGCTAGCCCGTGGCGTCGCTCGAGCCGTCCGGCATGGCGCCGGACCCCGGCGTCTTGATGTTGTCGTTCAGCTTGGGATCGCGCGTCGCTTCACGCGAGGGGGAGCCTTTCGGATCCGCCTTGTGCACGGATTGCGCACGTTCCTTGTCGCGGGGCTGCACCTCCCCACGCTTGTCCTTGACGATGCCTTGGTCGGAATGGGCCATGATGCGCTCTCGCTTCTGCTGATGTGTCGGAGCGCTTACGCATTGCGGCGTCGAATGTTCCGCTGCCGCAATCAGCTGCGCACAGCATGGACGGCAGATGCGCTCTCGAGATGCACCTGTCGCACCGTCGTCACCGTCGCGAACGCGACGGAGACGTCAAAGGCGAGAATGAGGGAGAGAAGAGCCAGACGTGGAGCCATCGCCAAACCTCCTTCTGCAATTGGAAATCTCCGCGATCGACGTTCCCGGATGATCCCAAATCAGTTGTGCGCCTTCCGTGAGCGGTCTCACATGCAGATTTTTGAAGACGAGCTCACCCGTTCCGCTTTGGAGCTGCATGGACGGGAACGGGCGAAATTTCGCCGTCGAGCCAATCCTGCTCGTTGGCGAGTGCCGTCCAGGCGTCGGCCATGCGCGAATAGCGCTTATGGGCGGGCTGTCCGTCAGCGCGCTCGGCAAGCTGAAGACAATTGTCGGCGTTGTCTCTGAAGACGTCAGACTGTTTCATCTAGAGGACGTGGGGACGGAACTCTTGCGCCGCAACCCGCTTACCGGATCGTAATGGTCGGGGAACTTTCGCATGCGGTTCGTCATTGAAGATCGATGCGAGTTGTCGCCGCAATCATTCTGGCATTGATCAGCGCCTCGGCGCTTGCCGACAGCCTTGACGAACGAAAGCCCGGCGCACGGGCGCCCTCCGCGATCGAGGTGATCAGCGGTGCCTACAATTTCAGCCGGTTTCAACAGGGGCTGCTCGAGAACACCGACCTCAAGGGCAACGCCGAGGTCAAGAACCTCGCCGCCCTGCGCGCCGAGGAAGCGGCTAAGCGCGACAAGAGGCTGAAAGAGGTCCAGGAGGCCATCGGCGCGGAATTGCATGTTGGCAGGGCGACATCCTCGAGCGCGAGCCTCGTCGAGCCCGAAATGTCGGATGGTCCGGCCTACGTCAGAAGTTTCTATGCCGCGCAGATTCCCGAGTATGAATCGATCATCAGCCTGCTCGAACGCTATCTGACGGCGCCCGACAATGCAGCGCTCGCAGCGTTCGCGCGCGAACAGCTTCCGCTGCTGCGCGCGCAGGTCAGGGACGCCGAGCGCACCATGGCGGACAAATAACTCTACTTGGCGTTCGGATGTTGCTGGCTCTGCGGCCGCACGGTGCGGTCGCTCTCCGGCATCTTGTCGCGACCCGCATCGCCGTTGTCGTCCTTGCCGCCGGACGAGGACGTGCCGCTTCCGCTTGGATTCGAGCGGGTGGCCGCTCCGGTGGTCGGCGTGTCCGCCTGCGGGTTGGCGGAGCTTGCGGCGGGGTCGCCCGTCACGGAGCCGCGCCCGCTTGGCGCACCGCCCTGCGCCAGAGCCGACCCCGCGGCAAGCGCCGTGATGGCGATGGCGAAAATTGCTGCCTTCATGTCCGTTCTCCCTGTCTGCACTGGCTAACCGTCAGGCTCGGCGCTCCGTTCCGAAGCAGGGCTGCGGACGTCGGAGGCGTTGACGACCCGCCCCTGCGGCCTTTTTCCTTTCGAGGGGTATGGAACAAACCGGTCGGTCCGTTGTTAACTCGGTCGGGCTGAGCAAAGCGGGTTCCATTTCCTTGCGCCGTACGTTGGCGCTTGATTTCGAATTTGGCTGACGCTCTTATTTCGTCGAACGCGTCTTGCCTCAGATTCGGCCGACGCCTGCGGGGGAAACAGTATGAGCGACCTCGATTCCGGAACTGCATCACGCTCCGGTCGTCGCGTCCCAAAGCCAAAAATCAACGGTACGTCCGAGTCAGATTCCCGAGCGGAACTGCTGCTCGCCCTCCAAGCGATGCGCAGCGGTGACTTTTCGGTGCGCATGAGCGGCGACTATCTCGGTATCGACGGCAAGATCGCCGACACTTTTAACGAAATTATCGCCGCGAACCAGCGCATGGCACAGCAGCTCGAGCTGGTGGGCCAGGTGGTGGGACGCGAAGGCAAGACCCGCCAGCGCGTGAAATTCGGCCTTGCGTCGGGCTCCTGGGCCGACATGGAAGGTTCGGTCAACACGCTGATCGACGACTTGTTGTGGCCGACGCGCGAGGTGACACGCGCGGTTGCCGCTGTCGCCCAGGGCGACCTGCTGCAGACCGTCAAGCTCGACGTCGACGGCCGTCCGCTCCGCGGCGAGTTCTTGCAGTCGGCGACGATCGTCAACACCATGATCAAGCAGCTCGGCGTGTTCACCTCGGAGGTGACGCGCGTGGCGCGCGAGGTCGGCACCGAAGGCAAGCTCGGCGGCCAGGCCCAGGTGCCGGAGGTGACCGGCGTCTGGAAGGACCTCACCGAGAGCGTCAACTCGATGGCGAACAACCTGACCAACCAGGTTCGCAACATCGCCGAGGTGACGATCGCGGTCGCCAACGGCGACCTCTCCAAGAAGATCACGGTCGACGTCCGCGGCGAGATCCTCCAGCTCAAGGAAGCCATCAATACGATGGTGGACCAGCTGCGCTCCTTCGCCTCCGAAGTGACGCGCGTGGCGCGCGAGGTCGGCACCGACGGCAAGCTCGGCGGCCAGGCCATCGTGCCCGGCGTCGCCGGCACCTGGAAGGACCTGACCGACTCCGTCAACGCGATGTGCGGCAACCTGACCGCACAGGTCCGCAACATCGCCAACGTCACCACCGCCGTGGCGCGCGGCGACCTCTCGCGCAAGATCACCGTGGACGTGCGCGGCGAGATCCTGGAGCTGAAGGACACCATCAACACCATGGTGGACCAGCTCAACTCGTTCGCCTCGGAGGTCACGCGCGTCGCGCGCGAGGTTGGCACCGAGGGCAAGCTCGGCGGTCAGGCCCAGGTGCCCGGCGTGGCCGGCACCTGGAAAGACCTCACCGACAACGTCAACTTCATGGCCTCCAACCTGACCGCGCAGGTCCGCAACATCGCCGACGTCGCGACCGCCATCGCGAGCGGCGACTTGTCGAAGAAGATCACGGTGAACGTCTCGGGCGAGATCCTTCAGCTGAAGGAAACGCTCAACACCATGGTCGACCAGCTCAACGCCTTCGCCGGCGAAGTCACGCGCGTCGCCCGCGAGGTCGGCACCGAGGGCCGGCTCGGCGGCCAGGCCAACGTGCTCGGCGTCGCCGGCACCTGGAAGGACCTCACCGAGAGCGTCAACTCGATGGCCTCGAACCTGACCGCGCAGGTCCGCAACATCGCCGAGGTGACCACCGCGGTCGCCGGCGGCGATCTCTCGAAGAAGATCACCGTGGACGTGCGCGGCGAGATCCTCGAGCTGAAGGACACCATCAACACGATGGTGGACCAGCTCAACGCCTTCGCCGGCGAAGTCACGCGCGTGGCGCGCGAGGTCGGCACCGAAGGCAAGCTCGGCGGTCAGGCGGTGGTGCGCGGCGTCGGCGGCACGTGGAAGGACCTCACCGACAGCGTCAACTCGATGGCCTCGAACCTCACGGGCCAGGTCCGCAACATCGCCGAGGTCGCAACCGCGGTGGCGAAGGGCGACTTGTCCAAGAAGATCACGGTGAACGTCTCGGGCGAAATCCTTCAGCTGAAGGAAACGCTCAACACCATGGTCGACCAGCTCAACGCCTTCGCCGGCGAAGTCACGCGCGTGGCGCGCGAGGTCGGCACCGACGGCAAGCTCGGCGGCCAGGCCGACGTGCCCGGCGTCGCCGGCACCTGGAAGGACCTGACCGACTCCGTGAACTCGATGGCGGGCAACCTCACGGCGCAGGTCCGCAACATCGCGGAAGTTGCCACCGCCATCGCCGGCGGCGACCTGTCGCGCAAGATCACCGTGGACGTGCGCGGCGAGATCCTTCAGCTCAAGGACACGCTGAACACCATGGTCGACCAGCTCAACCGCTTCGCGGGCGAGGTGACGCGCGTGGCGCGCGAGGTCGGCACCGAAGGCCGCCTCGGCGGTCAGGCCAACGTGCCCGGCGTCGCCGGCACCTGGAAGGATCTCACCGACAGCGTCAACTCGATGGCGGGTAACCTCACCGCCCAGGTCCGCAACATCGCCGAGGTGACGACCGCGGTGGCGCGCGGCGACCTCTCGCGCAAGATCACCGTCGACGTGAAGGGCGAAATCCTCGAGCTGAAGAACACCATCAACACCATGGTGGACCAGCTCAACGGCTTTGCCGGCGAAGTGACGCGCGTGGCGCGCGAGGTCGGCACCGAAGGCAAGCTCGGCGGCCAGGCCGAGGTGCCCGGCGTCGCCGGCACCTGGAAGGACCTCACCGACAACGTCAACTTCATGGCCTCCAACCTGACGGCGCAGGTCCGCAACATCGCCGAGGTCGCAACCGCCATCGCCGGCGGCGACCTGTCGAAGAAGATCACGGTGGACGTACGCGGCGAGATCCTTCTCCTGAAGGACACGCTGAACACCATGGTCGAGCAGCTCCGCTCCTTCGCCGCCGAAGTCACGCGCGTGGCGCGCGAGGTCGGCACCGAGGGCCGGCTCGGCGGTCAGGCCGTGGTGCCCGGCGTCGGCGGCACCTGGAAGGATCTCACGGACAACGTCAACCTCTTGGCTGCGAACCTCACCACCCAGGTCCGCAACATCGCCGAAGTCACCACGGCGGTCGCGCGCGGCGACCTCTCGCGCAAGATCACCGTCGACGTGAAGGGCGAAATCCTGGAGCTGAAGAACACCATCAACACCATGGTGGACCAGCTCAACGCCTTCGCCGGCGAAGTGACGCGCGTCGCGCGCGAGGTGGGCACGGAAGGAAAGCTGGGCGGCCAGGCGCAAGTGCCCGGCGTCGCCGGCACCTGGAAGGATCTCACCGACACCGTCAACTTCATGGCGGCGAACCTGACCGAGCAGGTGCGCGGCATCGTCAAGGTGGTGACCGCAGTCGCCAACGGCGATCTGAAGCAGAACCTCACGGTGAAGTCGAAGGGCGAGGTCGCGGCGCTCGCCGACACCATCAACAACATGACCGAGACGCTCGCGACCTTTGCCGATCAGGTGACGTCGGTGGCGCGCGAGGTCGGCGTCGAAGGCCGGCTCGGCGGCCAGGCCAACGTGCCCGGCGCTGCCGGCACCTGGAAGGATCTCACCGGCAACGTCAACCTGCTCGCGGCCAACCTGACCTCGCAGGTGCGCGCGATCGCGGAAGTCGCAACTGCGGTGACCAAGGGCGACCTGACGCGGTCAATCCAGGTCGACGCCCGCGGCGAAGTGGCGGAGCTGAAGGACAACATCAACACGATGATCACCAACCTCCGTCTCACGACGGACGTGAATACCGAGCAGGACTGGCTCAAGACCAACCTCGCCAAGTTCACCAACATGCTCCAGGGACAGCGCGATCTCACCACGGTCGGCCGATTGCTGCTCACCGAATTGTCGCCGCTGGTGAACGCCCATACGGGCGTGATCTACCAGGTCGAGAACGAGAACGATCCCCAGCTCCTGCTGCTCGCCTCCTACGCCAGCGACGGCGTCTACCCCTATCAGCCGGTGCTGCAGTTCGGCGAAGGCCTGATCGGCCAATGCGCCTTCGACAAGCGGCCGCGCGTCGTCTCCGACATTCCCTCGGACGTGGTGCCGATCAACTCGGCGCTGTTCCGCGTCGCCCCGAAGAACCTCGTCGTGCTTCCGGTGCTGTTCGAAGGCCAGGTCAAGGCCGTGATCGAGCTCGCCTCGCTGGTCTCCTTCACGACCTCGCAGATGACGTTCCTGGAGCAGCTCACCGACTCCATCGGCATCGTGCTCAATTCGATCGAGGCCACGATGCAGACCGAAGGCCTGCTCAAGCAGTCGCAGCAGCTCGCCGGCGAGCTGCAGACCCAGCAGCGCGAATTGCAGCAGACCAACGACCAGCTCGAGCAGAAGGCGCAGCAGCTCGCCGAGCGCAACGTCGAGGTCGAACGCAAGAACCAGGAAATCGAGCAGGCCCGCCGCGCGCTCGAGGAGAAGGCGACCGAGCTCGCGCTGACGTCGAAGTACAAGTCCGAATTCCTCGCCAATATGAGCCACGAGCTGCGTACGCCGCTGAACTCGATCCTGATCCTCGGACAGCAGCTTAGCGACAATCCCGATGGCAACCTCTCGGCCAAGCAGGTCGAGTTCGCCCGCACCATCCATGGTGCCGGCACCGACCTGCTCAACCTCATCAGCGACATTCTCGATCTCTCCAAGATCGAGTCCGGCACCGTGACGGTCGACGCCGAGGAAATCCTGACGGCGAACCTGCTCGAGACCGTCGGCCGGCCGTTCCGGCACGAGGCGGACAACCGCAACCTGTCGTTCAAGATCGACGTCGATCCGAACCTGCCGCGCAGCATCGTGACCGACTCCAAGCGGCTGCAACAGGTTCTGAAGAATCTGCTCTCCAACGCCTTCAAGTTCACCGCCGACGGCGAAGTGCGCCTGAAAGTCGCCGGCGCAATCGGCGGCTGGGGGTCGGATCATCCGGTGCTGAACTCGGCGCCGGCCGTGATCGCCTTCGAAGTGTCCGACACCGGCATCGGCATTCCCCTGGAGAAGCAGAAGCTGATCTTCGAGGCGTTCCAGCAGGCCGATGCCGGCACCAGCCGCAAATATGGCGGCACCGGCCTCGGCCTTGCGATCAGCCGCGAGCTTGCCAGCCTGCTCGGCGGCGAGATCCACCTGCGCAGCGCGCCGGGCAAGGGCTCGACCTTCACGCTCTATCTGCCCTTGAAATATTCCGGCCCGACCCTCGCGCCGCGGGCGCCGGCGTCACAGCAATACGGCCAGCCGCCGGCGCTGCAGCCTGCCGCGCCTGACCAGCAGCGCGTTATCGAGCAGCTGCCCGACGACCGCCTCAACCTCGAGCCCGGCGACACCATTCTCCTGATCGTCGAGGACGACCCGCATTATGCCCGCGTGCTGGTCGATCTGGCCCGCGACAAGGGCTTCAAGGTCCTGGTCGCCGCGCGCGGCGCCGAGGCCCTCGAGCTCGCCAAGCAATACCAGCCGACGGCCGTCTCGCTCGACGTGTTCCTGCCCGACATGCTCGGCTGGACCGTGCTGAGCCAGCTCAAGCACAATCCGCTCACCCGCCACATCCCGGTCCAGATCATCACGCTCGACGAGGACCGCCAGCATGCGCTGGCGCGCGGCGCCTTCTCCTTCGTCAACAAGCCGACGACGACCGAGGGCGTCTCGGCCGCGCTGACGCAGATCAAGGAATATGCGCGGCCGCGGCGCAAGCGGCTCTTGATCGTCGAGGACAACGAGGCCGAGCGGCTCTCGATCCGCGAGCTGCTGCACCACGACGACATCGAGATCCTGGCCACGGATACCGGGGCAGGCGCGCTCACGACGTTGCGCGAGCAACCCTGCGATTGCGTGGTGCTCGACCTCAGGCTGCCCGACATGAGCGGCTTCGAGGTGCTCGATCAGATCCGCAACGACGAGGCGCTGTCGAACATCCCCGTCGTGGTGTTCACCGGCCGCGAGCTCTCGGCCGAGGAGGATGCGGAACTCCACACCATGGCACGCAGCATCGTGGTCAAGGGCGTGGAATCGCCCGAGCGCCTGCTCGACGAGACCGCGTTGTTCCTGCACCGCGTGATCACGGAGTTGCCGCTCGAGAAGCAGCGCATGCTGGAGAAGCTGAACAGTTCCGACGAGGACCTGATCGGCAAGACCGCCCTGCTCGTCGACGACGATGCCCGCAATATCTTCGCGCTCTCGAGCGTGCTGGAACGACGCGGCATGAAGGTGCTGACGGCCACGACCGGCAGCGAGGCGGTGACCTTGGTCGAATCCAATCCGGAGATCGCGATCGTGCTGATGGACATCATGATGCCGCAGATGGATGGCTACCAGACCATCGGCGTGATCCGCGAGAACCCGGCCTTCGCCCGTCTGCCGATCATCGCGTTGACCGCCAAGGCGATGAAGGGCGACCGGGAGAAATGCCTCGAAGCCGGCGCGTCCGACTACCTCGCCAAACCGGTCAACACCGACCAATTGCTGCTTGCAATCCGCATGTGGCTGCATCGCTGAGTTGGACATGCGTATGGACCAGGAAAAGGTCAACATCCTGCTCGTCGACGACCAGCCGGCCAAGCTGCTCGCCTATGAGGTGATCCTGAAGGATCTCGGCGAGAACCTCGTCATCGCCTCCTCGGGCCGCGAGGCGTTGGAGGTGCTGCTCAAGACCGAGATCGCGGTGATCCTGGTCGACGTCTGCATGCCCGAGCTCGACGGCTTCGAGCTCGCCGCGATGATCCGCGAGCATCCGCGTTTCCAGAAGACCGCCATGATCTTCATCTCGGCGATCCAGGTCAGCGACATCGACCGGCTGCGCGGCTACGAGATGGGCGCGGTCGATTACGTGCCGGTTCCGGTCGTGCCGGAGGTACTGCGCGCCAAGATCAAGGTGTTTGCCGAGCTCTACCGCAAGACGCGCGAGCTCGAACGGCTGAACCACGAGCTCGAGGATCGCGTCCGCGCCCGCACCGCGGAACTGGAGGCTTCCACCGCGAAGCTGCGCGAGAGCGAGCAGCGGCGCAGCATGGCGATCGCGGCAGGCAAGATGGGGTCCTGGGACTGGGACTGGATCAGCGGCGATTGGATGTGGGACGAGGGGCAATACAATATCTTCGGCGTCAGCCCCGACAATTTCGAGATCAATCCGGCCAACGTTCAGGCCCTGCTGCACCCCGACGACGTCGACCAGTTGCGCAAGGCGATCGCCGAGTTCAACAAGGGCACACGCGCCTATGAGACGGAGTTCCGCATCATCCGGCCCGACGGCGAGGTGCGCTGGTGCGTCGGCACGGCGGCCGCAACCACGGACGAGAGCGGGCGCGTGGTGCGCGTCAGCGGCGTGACCGTCGACATCACCGAGCGCAAGCGCGCCGAGGAGCGGCAGAACCTGCTGGCGCGGGAAGTCGATCATCGCGCGAAGAACGCGCTGGCGCTGGCGCAGTCGATCGTGCGCCTCACCCGGGCCGACGAGGTCAAGGCCTATGTCAACGCCGTCGAGGGGCGCATCAATGCGCTGGCGCGCGTGCACACCATCCTGTCGCTGTCGAGCTGGCAAGGCGCCGAGCTCTCCAGGCTGATCGACGAGGAGCTTGCGCCCTACTCGCTGGGCGACCAGATCAAATTGGCAGGGCCCGAAGTTCAGTTGCTGCCGGCGACGGCCCAGACGCTGGCGCTCGCACTGCACGAGCTCTTCACCAACTCGGCAAAGTACGGCGCGCTATCCACGCGAGCGGGGCGGCTCGCGATCGATTGGCAGGTCGACGAGGAGCTGCTCACGCTGAGCTGGGAGGAATCCGGCGGTCCCCTGGTCAAGACCCCGAAATCGCGCGGCTTCGGCACGCGAAGCCTGCTTGCGAGCATCGAGTCCCAGCTTGGCGGACAGGCGCAGTTCGATTGGCGCGCCGAGGGCCTGCTGTGCCGTCTTGAGGTGCCGTTGACACGCAAGACCGCGGCGGCTGCACCAAGCAAGTTCGACACCGCCGGCGCTGCCGAATTGCAACGCGCATCCGGTTAACCTGACGCTGCGCTGCTCATGCGCTGCGCCGTGCGCGGTTCGCGCGCGACGCGCCCTTCGAGCCAGGCTTCCGTTCGGGCGAGATCGCGCAGCGCCCTCGCGTAGCGGCGGGCCGCGCTCCGCTCCGCGCCAAGCGGAAGCTTGCGCGCCTTGCGCAGGATGTCCGCGGCCGCGTTGCGATAGGCCAGCGAGCGGTAAAGAAAGACGACCTTACCCATATCGATGTTCCCGTTTTGCTGGCGCCCATCTTGGCAAGCCCGGCATGAACGCCGGATGAAACGGGCGGTAACAATTCCTTCAGCGGAACGGAACCCGGCGATCACATGCGCGTTGGCGTGGCAGTTCGGGATGCCGTCCCATGCGCACCAAGAAGTCGTCTGAGCTGATCTCTGCCAGCGGCCTTATCAAGCTGATGACGCATGCAATGATGGGCGCAGCGCTCGGCCTCATTTTCAGCCTCACGCTCGTCCTGTCCAATCCAGCCGTCGCCAACCTGCTGAACAATGGCGGAAGCCAGGCCGCGATGGTCTTCGCTCTCACCTTGGTGACGACCTTTGCGATCGGCGCGACGCTCACCGGCGCCGTGTTCATCCTGGCCGAGGACAAGCAAACTTGAAGCGTGCGTGACGCACGGAAGATACTTCGCCGGGAACTCCTGCCGCGACGCGCGGTTTTGCTGCCTGCGTCAATTTAACTCAGGGAGTTCCCCCGCATGAAGACGACCAAGCTCGCTCTCGCCGTAATATTGGCAACCGGCCTTGCCGCCGCGCCGTTTGCCGCCCAGGCCAAATCGCACAAGGCCAAGCATGAATCCTCGATGTCGTCGGCACAGACCACCGGCGCCAACACCAAGTCCTCCAAGGGCGCTGATCCTTCCGGCCAAGGCGGCGCCGGTCCCGGCTCCGATCAGGGCGGCACCATGACCAACACGGGCGGCCTGACCAACACCAAATAGGCGCTCCCAGGAATCATGAAGGGCTCCGCATTGCGGAGCCCTTTGTCTTCTATCTTTGGGTTCGGCACTCGGCGGGTTCGGCACTCGGCCTTCAGTACCCGGCGCCAAGGATCTCAGCGGCGCTCGGCTGCGCGCGCGGAGTTGCCGCCTGTCTTCACGGCACGAAGCCGCACCCGGTCGCGGACGTTCGGCAGTACGTCGCTGCCGCCGGCAGCCTTCCATTCGGCGATCAAGAGATTGATCTTCCGGCGCAGGTCCATCTGCGCCAGGGCCCTTTCCGTGCAGTCGTGATCGCGCTCGACGAGGTCGCGCACCGACGCCTCGACGTCGGCCATCTCAAGCCTCAAGGCTCTGATTTTACGTCGAATTTCATTAATTCTGTTGTCCATGCCTTGTTAGAACAAAATAAGAACATATAGTCAAGTCACGATTTCAGGACGGAGACGCCAGATGCAGGTTCAAGGTAAATACGACGCCAGATTTTTCCTGGGCGAGCAGATGACGCGGGCGCAGGGCCTCAAGCTGAAGCGGCTCAGCGAAGAGGCCTATCAGCCCGGCCAATATGCGCGGGATCTGTCCTTCACCGAGGCCGCCCGGCGCATCCAGGTGCTGGAAGCGGAGATCGAGCTGGCAAACTCCTTCTAGAGCATCGCATCGCGCTTTAGGCCTGCGCCGTTCCACGCTCCCGGAACCATGGCTGTGCAGAATGGTTCTCCCCGCCGAGGGAGAATATGCATGGCACGCAAGGCAAAAAAGCGCCGCTACTCACGCAGCTCGGGAAGCGATGTCGCCACCGAGATGCGGCGTTACAAGAAGGGCACCGCGAAGAGCGGCCGTGGCGGGCGCGGCGGCCGCGTCAAGAACCGCAAGCAGGCCATCGCGATCGGACTGTCGAAGGCACGCAAGAAGGGCAAGAAGGTCCCGAAGAAGGCTTCGAAGCGCAAGAGCGCCAAGAAGACGTCCAAGAAAGCATCCAAGAAAACGTCCGGGACGTCGTCCAAGAAATCGTCGAACAAGAAATCATCGAAGCGCAAATCCAAGCGGTCGCGCTGACCCGCCTCAGATCATGCTCCCCGGCATGAAGCAGCGGATCGAAATCCCGAACGCAGTCTTGACCGGCCACACCATCGTGCGGCCGGCCCGGTTGGGCTCGGTGATGACGGCCTCATCCGGCACATCGATCCACTGTCCGTCGATGCGGACACGGTAGCGCCCGTTGTGCGACTCCCAGTCGAGATCGGCAAGGGCGAAACCGTCCGCGTCCGAGCAGCACGGACCGAGATGGCTGCGCAAACTGTCGAACCATGGCTTCAGAGGAGAATTCGCGTAGCGGCCGTCGTCGCGCCCGAGCGCGTTTCCCCCCGAGAGCACCAATGGCGCCACGAGCAGCGCACTCCTGAGCGAGAGCTTCAATCGATCCATGTCGGCACCGATCACTTGTGAACCACCGGCGAGTTCCACAAAGCGCCGGGAGGCTCGAAGTTCCACGCTTGCAACCCCTCTCAGCGGCGACGTTGGCGCAGAGCACCGAGGCGCCCTGCGAGTGTGATCAGCGAACACGGCTTTTTCGGACGCACCAGGTCATCATCCCTGCCGTTAACGAGAATGTGACCGGCCTGGTGCGGACGTGACGTGTGTGCAAAAGGCGGCCCGAAGGCCGCCTTCCTGGATTGGTAAGGGTCGAGTTGACGTTATGCGAGTGGCACCGCAACGAAGCGGGTGGCCTCCGCGCTTCTGACCTGAAGCAGCACGCTGCGCTTGCCCGACGATTTGGCCTGCGCCAGCTCGGAGCGCACCTCGCCGACATTGCTGACAGCCTTGCCGCCGACATTGAGGATGACGTCGCCGGTCCGGATGCCGCGTTGCGCGGCCGGGCCTTGCGGATCAACCTCGGTGACGACGACGCCGTTCTGGCCTGCGCCCTGGACGTCACCGGCGGGCGCCAGGCTGAGGCCGAGGCGCGGCGTGCCGGCACCCGGCTGTCCGCTGCCCTCGTCGGCATTGCCACTGCCATTGCCCTTGGCCTGCCGCTCGTTCGGCAACTCGCCGAGCGCCAGCGTCACCGTCTTGCTGTCGCCCTTGCGGAAGACATCGAGCTTCACGGACGTGCCCGGCGTCAAGCCGGCGATGGTGCGGGCGAGGTCGCGAGAGTCCTTGATCGTGGTGCCGTTGACGGCGGTGATGACATCGCCCGCCTGGATGCCGGCCTTCGCCGCCGGGCTGCCATCCTGCGGATTGTCGACGATCGCGCCGCGCGCCTCCTTGAGCCCGAGGCTGTCGGCGATATCCGACGTCACCGGCTGCACCTGCACGCCGAGCCAGCCCCGGGTGACCGCGCCCTTGTCCTTCAATTGCGCGACGACGAGCTTGGCGGTCGAAGCCGGGATATCGAAGCCGATGCCGACCGAGCCGCCCGAGGGCGAGAAGATCGCAGTGTTCACGCCGATCACGTTGCCGTTCATGTCGAAGGCCGGGCCGCCGGAATTACCCTTGTTGATCGGCGCGTCGATCTGGATGAAGTCGTCATAGGGACCGTTGCCGATGTCGCGGCCGCTGGCCGAGACGATGCCGGCGGTCACGGTGCCGCCAAGACCGAAGGGATTGCCGACCGCGACCACCCAGTCGCCAATGCGCGGCTTCTGGTCGGAGAACCTGACGAACGGAAAGTCCTTCTTGCCGTCGACCTTGATCAGCGCGAGATCGGTCTTCGGATCGGTGCCGACCACTTTCGCGGTGTAGGTCGTGCCGTCGTCCATCGTCACCTGCACGGACTCGGCGCGATCGACGACGTGATTGTTGGTCACGGCGTAGCCGTCGGCGGAGATGAAAAAGCCGGAGCCTTCGCCCGTGATCATCTGGTGGCGCTGGCGCGGCATGCCGTTCGCGCCGCCCGGAAAGCGGAAACCGAACTGTCGCGAGAACTGGTCGAACGGCGTGTCCTCGTCCGAATCCATCCGGTTCTGCTGCAGCATCGCGCTCTTGTCGTTGTCCTGATCGATTTTGACCCGCACCGAGATCACAGCGGGTTTGACCCTGCTAACGAGATCGCCGAAGCCGGGCGGCGTCGCGGCGGCTTCGGCCGCCTGAGCCGGCGCAATCAAGGAGTTGATGCCGTACGGCGAGGCGCCTGGCGCAACTGCCAGGGCGGCCACGCCCAGCGCGGCCACGGTGCCGAGCAGCGCGAGCCGCCGCGGCCGCAAGATCTTGCGAGACGTGGTGATGTCGGAATTGACGCGATCGTTCATGTCGAAATGTCCATGTTGAGCAGGTGTCGCCTTGCCCGCAACATGGTCGCTGCCACCTTACGGCGTCCCGTCCGCCCGATTAAATCTCGGCAAAGAATGGATGAGCGGGCGCAGCAGGCAATCCGGACGTTTGATACAGCTCAACGCGCCGCCTTCGCGCAGTGAAAAACTGCGACCATCGGATGATGCTCAGCGGAGGCGCGCCATGTACAAAGACATTCTCGTCCACATTCCCACCGAACGTCCCATGCGTCCCGCGATCGAGGGCTCGGTCTCGCTCGCGGCGAAGCTCAACGCGCATCTCGACGCGGTCGCGGTCGGCTATGTCGCCACCAGTACGGCTTACGTCATGGAAGGCGGCGCGGCGGTGGCGGCCGTGTTCGAGCTGGAGCGCGAGCGCGCCGTGGAGCGGGCCGAGGCGGCGCTCGCGGTATTCAAGAGCGAGGCGGCGAACGCCGGCATCGCCTATACCTGCCACGCACTCGGCGCGATCCCGGCAGATGCCGCCGGCTCGCTCGGCGAGATGGCACGGCTGCACGACCTCAGCGTCGTGCTCCAGCCCGATCCGGCGCAAGGCTCGTTCGACAACGACATGCCGAGCGAGATCCTGTTCCGCGCGGGCGGCCCGGTGCTGTTCCTGCCCTACACTTTCCTCGGAGCCTTCAAGGCGAACCGGATCGGCATCTGCTGGGATGGTAGCCGCCTCGCTGCCCGCGCCGTGCGCGACGCAACGACGTTCCTGGCGCGCGCCGCCGAGATCGTGATCATCACGGTGAACGAGACCGAGGCGGTCTCCGGCGAAGCCTCAGCGAGCGGTCTGGCCAGACATCTGGGCCGGCGCGGATTATCGACCCGCACAGTCAGCCTGACCGCCACGCGCGCCGACATTCAGCCGACGATCCTGTCGCTGGCGGCCGACGAGAGTCTCGATCTTCTGGTGATGGGCGGCTACGGCCATTCGCGGTTGCAGGAACGCTTTCTCGGGGGCGTCACCCGCGCCATGCTGGAAGCCATGACGGTCCCGACGCTGATGTCGCATTGATGAGCCGGCTTGGCGCCGTCACGCCGCGACGGGAGCTTCCCATGTCGTGGGCGCGGCGGCGTCCTTGTCGCGATGCACATTGCACGCGTCGAAGTGCGCCTTGAGCTCGATTTCGGCAAGATGTTCGAAATGTTCGGCCTGGCCGAGGAGTTCCCAGTTCTGGAGCGGCCGGTAGGCCGCCTGCTGACGGCAGAGGGACGCCAGCGCCCGGTAGCGACGTACGTTCTCCATGAGACCCTCCCTCGCGTTCACCGGCTTATTGCCCTGATTTGCGTCAGGCCGATGGCGTTTATGCAAAGCATTTGCTGCGCGCTCAACGCGCCTGAACCAAGTTGATTTTCGAGAAGTGCCGGTAAGGATTTTAGTTCCAAACGTCCGCTCGGAACTCTGTGCCAAGTGCTAGGCGTAGAGGCGGCGCTCCACGGCGACGCCCACCAGGTCGAGATAGCGCGCGATCAAGTCGGGACGGCCGACGAGATAGCCTTGCATCTCCTCGCAGGCCTCGCGGGCCAAGAAGGCACGTTGGCTTCCGTCTCCACCCCCTCGGCAATGACCGGGATCTTCAGCGCGTGCGCCAGGCTCAGGACGGCGCGGACAATCTCGGCCGATTGCGGCGTCGCCTCCAGGTTGGAGATGAAACTGCGGTCGATCTTGATCTTGTCGAACGGGAACGACTGCAGATACGACAGCGAGGAATAGCCGGTACCGAAATCGTCCATGGCGATGCGGATGCCGAGCGCCTTCAGCCGCCGCAGCAGATTGAGCGCGCGGGTGAAATCGCCGATCAGCACGCCCTCGGTGATCTCGACCTCGAGCCGCGTCGGCGTCAATCCCGTCTCCAACAGGATCTGATGGATCGAGCGCTCGAGATCGCCCGCCTGAAACTGGACCGGCGACAGATTGACCGCGACCTGCAACGGCCGCGGCCAGGATGCCGCCTCACGGCACGCCTCGCGCAGCACCCATTCACCGATCTCGACGATCAGCCCGTTCTCCTCGGCGAGCGGAATGAACTGGTCCGGCGGCACGAAGCCCCGCGTCGGGTGATTCCATCGCAGCAGCGCCTCGAAGCCGATGACCTCGCCATCCACCCGCGCCTGCGGCTGGAAATAGACGAGGAGCTGGTTCTGCTCCAGCGCCTGCCGCAGGTCGTGCTGCAACAGCCTGCGATCGCGCAGCTCCTGGTCCATCTCGGATTCGAAGCAGCGGACCCGGCTCCTGCCCTCCCGCTTGGCGCGGTAGAGAGCCGAGTCGGCGTTGGCGAGCAGCGTCGCCGCGTTCACGCCATCGTCGGGATAGAACGCGATGCCGACGCTGAGGCCCACGTGGGAGAGATAGTCGTCGACCTCGAGCTCCTTGCCGATCGTCTCGACCAGGCGTTCGGCCAGCGCCAGAACGTCCTCACGGCTGGCGTTGTCGGGCATCAGGATCATGAACTCGTCGCCGCCGATGCGGGCGACGAAGGCGCCTTCGGCTTCCGCGGCAAGCCGGTCGGCGGCCGCCCGCATCAGCATGTCGCCGACGGGGTGACCGAACACGTCGTTGACCTCCTTGAAGCGGTCGAGATCGAGGCTCAGCACAGCGAAACTGGTCGATGCCTCCTGCGCCCGCTCCAGCCGTTCGTCGAGCGCCGCGTTGAAGGCGCTGCGGTTCGGCAGGTCCGTGAGCGCATCATGATGCGCAAGATGGCTGATCCGCTGCCGGGTGGTGACACGCTCCGTGACATCCTCGATTACGCCGACCAGATATTGCGGATCCCCGTTGCCATCCGTGATCAGCATCTTGCGTGAATTGACGATCCGGTCGCGGCCCTTGACGCCGACTTCGAGCAGATGCTCCTCCAGAACCATCGGCATGCCGCTGGCCGCGACGCGTCTATCCTGCTCGTTGACCACGCGGGCCACGTCAGCCGGGAAGATCTGCTCGGGCGTTCGGCCCAGCATCTGTTCGCGCGGCATGCCGTAATAGTCTTCTCCGGCGCGGTTGAGCAGGATGTAGCGCGAACTCTCCGCACATTTCGCGAAGACGGCGATCGGAATGTTAACTCGCGGGTCCGCAGCAGATCCTGCTCGACCTCGTCGCGCGTTTGCGCGCGTACTTCGATCATCCGCTGACGCTCGCGATCACCGGCCTCGTAAGCCGCGCTGACGAACTTGCCCAGCTTGACGAGATCGACCTGTCCGGTGGCATCGGTGGCGCAGCGGAGCTGCTCGGCGAACAGGCGATGCATGCTCATGCCATCACTTTGCGCCGCGTGCGGGCTTCATGCCGCAGTTTCCGTCGTTACGCATCCGCGCTCTCATACCGTTCCTAAACCACAGATTGAGACGCTTGGCATTGCGCGGTCGTTAATCGATTGTCCTTCTCCGGTGCGTTGGTTACCCCGGCCTGAATGAGCCGATCGATTTGGAAGGCATGCTCCGTAGAGATCCGGAGAAAGTGGCGCGCCTTGACACACCGGAGCCACGGCGGTGGGCTGATCCGTAATCTACCGGATGAGCGCACTTTCTTCGGCCCGCTTCGCGGGCGCGGAACTATCTTGCAGCTTCGGAACCCGGCCGGTCTCCGCGGCGATGCGAATAGCCGCGATATTGGCGGCATATTCGCCAGCGCTCTTGCCGCGAAACACGGCGGAGCCCGCGACCAGCGTGTCGGCACCCGCTGCAGCCACGGCCGCGGCATTGTCGCACGTGACACCGCCGTCGACCTCGAGCCGGATCGGCCGCCCGCCGATCATGGTCCTGATCCGCCTGATCTTGTCGATCTGCGATGCGATGAAGGATTGGCCGCCAAAGCCCGGATTGACCGTCATCACCAGCACGAGATCGATACGATCGAGCACATACTCGATCACCGCTTCCGGGGTCGACGGACAAAGGCTGACGCCAGCCTTGCTGCCGAGCGAGCGGATCGCCTGGAGCGAGCGGTCGAGATGCGCCCCCGCTTCGGCGTGCACCGTGATGATGTCCGCTCCGGCCTTTGCGAACGCCTCGAGATAGGGATCTGTCGGCGCGATCATCAAATGCACGTCGAACGGCTTCTTCGAATAGGGACGGACCGCCTTGATGACGTCGGCACCGAAACTGATGTTCGGCACGAAGTGTCCGTCCATGACGTCCCAATGGATCCAGTCGGCCCCAGCGGCGTCGATCGCGGCGACCTCCTCGCCGAGACGCGCGAAATCCGCGGCGAGGATCGATGGAGCGATCATGATCTCCTTCGTCATGGCACTGCACTCCGCGCATCCGCACCGCCGCTGAAGACTCGGCTCGCCAAGACGTCCATGGCATCGATGGTTTCGAGGTCGGCGACATCGAGCATGCGATCGAGATCGGACACCAGCCGATCGGCCTGCCGCAGGCGGATGCGGTCGACGGCGTTGCGGATCGAGCGCGCGTTGGAGAAGAACGGCTGGGTCCGACGCAGCGCGATGTATTTCTCGAACGCCTCGCGCGCCGCGGCCGACAAGCGATAGCCGCGCTCCTTCAGCATCAGCTCGGCTATGACGAGCAGCTCGGCCTCTGCATAGTCAGGGAATTCGATGTGGTGGGCGATGCGCGAGCGGAAGCCGGGATTGGAGGCGAAGAATTTCGTCATCCGCTCGCCATAGCCGGCGAGGATCACGACGAGGTCCTCGCGCTGGTTCTCCATCACCTGGAGCAGGATCTCGATCGATTCCTGACCATAGTCGCGCTCGTTGTCGGGACGATGCAGATAATAGGCCTCGTCGATGAACAGCACGCCGCCCATCGCCTTTTTCAGTATCTCCTTGGTCTTCGGCGCGGTGTGGCCGATATACTGGCCGACGAGATCGTCGCGCGTCACCGAGATCACCTGCCCGCGCCGCACGAAGCCGAGCCTGTGCAGGATCCTGGCCATGCGCAGCGCCACGGTGGTCTTGCCTGTTCCAGGATTGCCGGTGAACGACATGTGCAGGGTTGGCGGCGCGGAGGCCAGCCCCGCACGCTGCCGGATGCGCTCGATCAGCAACAGCGAGGCGATCTGGCGCACGCGATTCTTGACCGGCTTGAGTCCGATCAGCTCCTGATCGAGCTGTAGCAGCGTCTCGGTGATTCCGGCGGCTTCAGCCTCCTTGCGGAGATCGAAATGGGTCTCGCTGTGTTCGGTCGTGGTTGCGTGGGGGACATCGAGCATGGCTACCCTCGAAGAAAAGAGCTTCGCCGCGAGCGAGGCGGCGAAGCAGTGGTCCGCCAGGATGCGGAGCAGGGAGAGCTCCGCGCGGAAGCGGATGACTCAAGCTGGCGCGTGCGCGGCCGGCTTTCGAACCGTGGTGTAGCGGACCGCACGGCCGCCAACCTCCTGCCGCACCAGCTCGAACTCCGTTTCTTGCTTCGGCCGGTTGACCAGGAAGGAGATCCGCACCGATTCCCAGCCGTGGCTGGCATCGAAGCCGCTGATGCGGATGTAGCTGTTACCATAGACCCTGCGGCACTCGGCGAGCTCCATCATCACGCCGGCAGCGTCCTGGAGATCGAACATCGGCAGGCCCCACATCTCCCAATAGGTGTTTCGGGGATGCGGATCGTCGGTGAACTCGATGTTCACCGCCCAGCCATTGGCGAGGCAATACTGCACCTGGCTGGTGATCTGCTCGTCGGTCAGATCCGGCAGGTACGAGAAGCAGCCCTGGGTGATCTTCATCTCAAATCTCCTCAGACGGTTTCTAGCGCCGTCGGCACGAAGTCCGGCGTGTCGGTGGATTGATAGTTGAAAGTGACGTCCTTCCAGACCTCGAGCGCGGCCTTCAGCGGCGTGCAGGTCTGGGCCGCCTTGGCCAAGATTTCCGGGCCCTCGTGGACATAGTCGCGGCCCTCGTTGCGGGCGAGGATCATCGCTTCCAGCGCCACGCGGTTGGCGGTCGCGCCGGCCGCAATGCCCATGGGATGGCCGATGGTGCCGCCGCCGAACTGCAGCACGACGTCCTCGCCTAACAGGTCGAGCAGCTGGTGCATCTGCCCGGCATGGATGCCGCCGGAGGCTACCGGCATCATCTTGTTGAGGCTCGCCCAGGACTGGTCGAAGAACAGGCCATGCTCGAGCTTGGTCGGGTTGAAGTCTTCGCGGCAGACATCGTAGTAGCCGCGTGTGGTGTTGGGATCGCCTTCGAGCTTGCCGACCACCGTGCCGGCGTGGATGTGGTCGACGCCGGCAAGCCGCATCCATTTGGCGATGACGCGGAACGACACGCCATGGCTCTTCTGCCGCGTATAGGTGGAGTGGCCGGCGCGATGCAGATGCAGGATCATGTCGTTGCGCCGCGCCCACTTGGCCATGGACTGGATCGCAGTGTAGCCGATCACGAGGTCGATCATCACGATCACCGAGCCGAGCTCCTTGGCGAACTCCGCACGCTCGTACATGTCCTCCATGGTGGCCGCGGTGACGTTCAGGTAGGTCCCTTTCACCTCGCCGGAGGCGGCCTGCGCGCGGTTCACCGCCTCCATGCAATAAAGGAAGCGATCACGCCAATGCATGAAGGGCTGCGAGTTGATGTTCTCGTCGTCCTTGGTGAAGTCGAGCCCGCCCTTCAGCGCCTCATAGACCACACGGCCGTAATTGCGGCCGGACAGACCGAGCTTCGGCTTCACCGTCGCGCCGAGCAGCGGCCGGCCGAACTTGTCGAGCCGCTCGCGCTCCACCACGATGCCGGTCGCCGGTCCCTGGAACGTCTTCACATAGGCGACGGGAAAGCGCATGTCCTCGAGGCGCAGCGCCTTCAGCGGCTTGAAGCCGAACACGTTGCCGATGATCGAGGCCGAGAGGTTGGCGATCGAGCCCGGCTCGAACAGGTCGAGATCATAGGCGATGTAGGCGAAATACGAGCCGGGTGAGCCCGGAACGGGATCGACGCGATAGCACTTGGCGCGATACTTCTCGGCCGCCGTCAGGCGATCGGTCCACACCACCGTCCAGGTCGCGGTCGAGGATTCGCCGGCAACCGCAGCAGAGGCCTCGATCGGGTCGACGCCCTCCTGCGGCGTCACGCGGAACAGCGCGATGACGTCGGTGTCCTTCGGCGTGTAATCGGGCTCCCAATAGCCCATGCGCTTGTATTCCATCACGCCGGAGCGATAGCGCTCTTTGCCGCGGACCGTGCCTGCATGTGCGTTCATGTCTCTCTCCTGCTCTTTTCTCTGCTCTTTCTGATTGGCTAAGCGGCAACCGGCTCGCGGGCGTCGATGCGCGGATCGAGCTCGCCGGCGCGATAGCGCCGCGCCATCTCGCTCATTGGAATGACCTTGATCTTGCTGGCGTGGCCTGCGGTACCGAACTGCTCGAACCGCTCGCGGCACAATTCGCGCATTGCGTCCATCGCCGGCTTCAGGAACTTGCGCGGATCGAATTCGGAGCGCGCTTCCGCCGCCACCTTCCGGAACACCGCGGTCATCGCCAGCCGGCAATCGGTGTCGATATTGACCTTGCGCACGCCGCTTCGGATGCCGCGAACGATCTCCTCGACCGGCACGCCCCAGGTCTGCGGCATCTCGCCGCCGAACTGGTTGAACATGTCCTGGAGCGGCTGCGGCACCGAGGACGAGCCGTGCATGACCAGATGCGTGTTCGGCAGCCGGCGGTGGATCTCCTCGACCACCCGCATCGCCAGGATATCGCCGTCGGGCTTGCGGCTGAACTTGTAGGCGCCGTGCGAGGTGCCCATCGCGATCGCGAGCGCATCGACCTTGGTTGCACGGACGAAGTCGACGGCCTGGTCCGGATCGGTCAAGAGCTGATCGTGGCCGACCTTGCCCTCGACGCCGTGACCATCCTCCTGCTCGCCGCCGCCGTGCTCGAGCGAACCGAGCACGCCGAGCTCGCCTTCGACGGACGCGCCGACCCAATGAGCGAGATCGACCACGCGGCGCGTGATCGCGACGTTATAGTCATAGTCGGCCGCGGTCTTGGCGTCGGCTTTGAGCGAGCCATCCATCATGACGGAGGTGAAGCCATGGGCGATGGCCGAGGCGCAGGTCGCTTCGTCATTGCCGTGGTCCTGGTGCATGCAGAGCGGAATGTCGGGATAGGTCCGCTCCAGCGCGTCGATCATGTGCGAAAGCATGAGATCGCCGGCATAGCTGCGCGCGCCGCGCGAGGCCTGGATGATGACCGGCGCATCGACCGCGGCCGCCGCCTGCATGATCGCGATGCCCTGCTCC
Source organism: Bradyrhizobium yuanmingense (assembly GCF_900094575.1). Taxonomy (GTDB): domain Bacteria; phylum Pseudomonadota; class Alphaproteobacteria; order Rhizobiales; family Xanthobacteraceae; genus Bradyrhizobium; species Bradyrhizobium yuanmingense. Next base: position 697,120 of record NZ_FMAE01000001.1, read on the forward strand.
ATGTTGTTGATGTTGAACGCCGGCACGGCGTAGCCGTGGCTGGCAGCGTGATCGAGCAATTGGCGAAGGGTGATACGGGCCAAGATTCGTCCTCCTTATTGGCTCTTGCGGGCCATCGCCCGGCGAGCCGCTTCCGCAATGCTTTGCGGTGTGATGCCGAATTCGCGGTACAACACCGGGGCGGGGGCCGAGGCGCCGAAGCCGCGCATGCCGACGAATTCGCCGTCAGCGCCGATCCAGCGATGCCAGTCGCCGGCGACAGCTGCCTCGATGCCGACGCGCGGCGCGGTGCCGAGCACCGAGGCGCGGTAATCATCCGGCTGCTCCTCGAACAGTGCGAAACACGGCGCCGAGACCACGGCGGCGCGAACGTGCTCGGTCGCGAGCAGGCGGGCCGCTTCCAGCGCGATCGAGACTTCCGAGCCGGTTGCAATGAGCGTCACGTCGCGACCGCCATCCGGCGAGACGACGAGATAGGCACCATTCGCGACGCGGTTTCTGCCGCGCCCATCGCTGCGGAATGTCGGCAAGGCCTGCCGCGACAGGCATAGCACTGAGGGGCGATGCTCCGCCGCGAGCGCGCAATCCCAGGCCTCCAGCGTCTCGACGGCATCGGCGGGGCGGAACACCAGCAGGCTCGGAATCACGCGCAGCGCGGTCAGATGCTCGACCGGCTGATGCGTCGGACCATCCTCGCCAAGACCGATGGAGTCGTGCGTCATCACGTGGATGACGCGCAGCCGCATCAAGGCCGCAAGTCGGATCGCCGGCCGGCTGTAGTCGGAGAACGCCAGAAACGTGCCGCCATAGGGAATGAAGCCGCCATGCAGCGCCAGGCCGTTCATCGCTGCGGCCATGCCGTGCTCGCGGATGCCATAGTGGATGTAGTCGCCGGCGAACGCACCACTCTTGACCGGCGCCTGCGCCTTGGCATGCGTCAGGTTCGAATGGGTGAGGTCCGCGGAGCCGCCGACCAGGCCGGGAATTGTTCCTGCGATTCCCTCGAGCACCTGTTGCGAGGCCTGCCGCGTCGCCAGCTTCGGCCGCTCGGATGCAAAGTGCTCACGCAATTTCGCCGCGGCCAGCGCATAGGCGGCGGGCAGAGCCGCGGCTTTGCCCTCGACGAACAGGTCGCGCTGCTCCGGCGTCGCACCTTCGTAACGATCGAGCCAAGCGAGGCGGTCGACCTGCCCGCGCTGCCCGATCATCCGCCAAGCCTTGAGCACCGGGATCGGCACCACGAAAGGCTGATAGTCCCAACCCAGCGTCCGCCGCGCCGCTGCCGTCTGCTCGGTGCCGAGCGGCGCGCCATGCACTTTCTCGGTGCCCTGTCTATCAGGCGCGCCATAGCCGATGATTGTGCGACAGGCGATCAGCGACGGCTTCGCGGTCTCCCGCTCCTCCGCTATCGCCTGCGCCACCGCTTCGGGATCATGTCCGTCGACGCGGCGCACCGACCAGCCGGAGGCAGCGAAGCGCGCGAGCTGGTCGTCCGATGTCGCCAGCGAGGTCGGACCGTCGATGGAGATGCCGTTGTCGTCGAACAGCACGATCAGCCGGCCGAGCCCGAGATGACCGGCCAGCGAGATCGCCTCATGGCTGAGGCCTTCCATCAGGCAGCCATCGCCCGCGATAACATAGGTGAAGTGATCGACGAGCCCATCGCCATGCCGCGCATTCGCCATCCGCTCGGCGAGCGCCATGCCGACCGCGGTCGCAATGCCCTGGCCCAGCGGTCCCGTCGTGGTCTCGACACCAGCCGTGTGGCCATATTCGGGGTGGCCCGGCGTCTTCGAGCCCCACTGGCGAAAGGCCTTGATGTCGTCGAGGCTGATATCGCCGCCGGTGAGATGCAGCAGCGCATAGAGCAGCATCGAGCCGTGCCCCGCCGACAGCACGAAGCGGTCGCGGTCCGGCCAGTTCGGATGCGCCGAGTCGAACTTCAGGAAGCGCGAGAACAGCACAGTCGCGACGTCGGCCATGCCCATGGGCAGCCCGGGATGGCCTGACTGCGCTGCCTCGATGGCGTCGACCGCGAGGAAGCGGACGGCATTGGCGAGATCGTTGTGCGTGACCGCATTGAGGTCGGCTTCGGCATGGACGGAGATGTTCATCGGAGTCTCTCCCTGTTCACTTCAGGCTGCGCTTGCGCTCGATCAGCTGCATGATCAGCGGCGTCAGGATCAGCTGCATGGCCAGGTCCAGCTTCGCGCCCGGGCACACGATCGAATTGGCGCGCGACATCCAGCTCTGCGGCAGCATCGAGAGCAGATAGGGGAAGTCGATACCGCGCGGATTCTTGAAGCGGATCACCACCATCGATTCGTCCGGCGTCGGGATCCAGCGCGCGATGAATGGATTGGAGGTGTCCACGGTCGGGACGCGCTGGAAGTTGATGTCGGTCTCGGTGAATTGCGGGCAGATGTAGTGGATGTAGTCGGGCATCCGCCGCAGGATGGTGTCGGTGACCGCCTCGGTCGAATAGCCGCGTGCGCTGCGGTCGCGGTGCAGCTTCTGGATCCATTCGAGGTTGATGACGGGCACGACGCCGATCTTGAGGTCGGCATAGCGCGCGACGTTCACCTTATCGGTGACTACGGCGCCGTGCAGGCCCTCGTAGAACAGAAGGTCCGAATCCTCCGGCAGCTGCTTCCAGTCGGTGAAGGTGCCTGGTGCCGCACCATGCAGCGCCGATTCCTCGGCGTCGTGGACGTAGTGCCGCGTCACCGCGGTGCCGGTCTCGCCGTAGTCGCGGAAGGCGCGTTCCAGCTCCTCGAACAAATTGGTCTCGGGGCTGAAATGGCTGAAGTGCTTGTTGCCGCGCTCGGCCTCCTTCGCCATCTGCGCACGCATCTCGGCACGGTCGTAGCGGTGGAAGGCGTCGCCCTCGATGTAGACGGCGTTGACCTTCTCGCGGAAAAAGATCTGCTCGAAGGTCTTCTTGACGGAGGTGGTGCCGGCGCCGGAGGAGCCGGTGATGGAGATGATCGGATGCTTCCTGGACATCGGACGCCTCGCTCAGAGCCGGAAGAATCCGCGCCGCGCGAACAGCGGCGCCGAGACGCTGGCAACCAGCAGCGGATCGCAATGCAGCTCCTCGACGCGCCGCACCTCGTTGCTCGAGCCCATGATCAGCGGCACGCGCTGGTGCAGGCTCTGCGCCGATAGATCGAGGATGCGCTCGCGCCCGGTCGAGGCCGAGCCGCCGGCCTGCTCGATGATCATCGCCATCGGGTGTGCTTCGTAGGTCAGGCGTAGGCGGCCGTCGCCGTAGCCGGGCCGCGCATCGGAAGGGTAGAGAAACACGCCGCCACGGGTGAGGATGCGATAGGCCTCCGCGACCAGCGACCCGATCCAGCGCATGTTGAAATCGTGGTTGGCGGGCCCGTCGACGCCGGCGAGGCATTCGTCGATGAAGGCGCGCACCGGCGGATCCCAATGCCGGCGGTTCGAGGCGTTGATCGCGAACTCCTCGCAGGCTTCGGCGATCTGCACGCCGCTGCGCGCGAAGCGGAAGCAGCCCGCCTTGCGATCGAGCGTGAAAATGTCGACGCCGTCGCCGAGCGTCAGCACCAGCGAGGTCTGCGGGCCGTAGGTGACGAAGCCCGCCGCGAGCTGCGCCGAGCCCCGCTGCTGAAAGGCGAGTGAGAGATCATTGGGGGCCGGCAGGATCGAGAAGATCGTGCCGACGGTCATGTTGATGTCGATGTTGGAGGAGCCGTCGAGCGGATCGATCGCGATGCAGATTCGCCCCTGACGATCGACGATCTGGGCCTCACGCATCTCCTCCGACGCCAGCGCCGCGATCGGCAGCCGGCCGAGGCAGCGGCGCAGGATCGCGTCCGCCTGGACGTCGAGGTCGCGTTGGAGATCGCCGTCGCTGTTGCGCCCGGTGGTCAGGCCCGAGGCGTCGGCGAGATCGCCGCTGGCGATGAGATCGGCAATCTCGATCGCTGCGGCCGCGATGGCATCGACCGCGGCTGCCACGGCCAACGCATGCGGCGCGGTCTCAGAGTACCGTTGAAGGTGGTCGTCCAACCTGAGTTGCCCGGTCATCTGCGTCCATCCCCTTGCCGGTGCCGCACCCATTCCCTCCTGGTGGAGGCAGGTCGCGTTCAGTGCCGGCATCAGGAGATTGACAGGAGCGGCTTAATAAGGAAAATTTCTAATTATAATGAGCCTCAAAGAATTTTCTTATAATGGCACCGGCCATGCAGCGGCCCAGCTCCGGCATCTGACGATCCGGCAGCTGCGCTCGCTTGCGGCGCTCTCGGCCAAAGGCAGCGTGACGGCGGCGTCGAGCCATCTCGGGCTGACCCAGCCGGCCGTGACCCAGCAGCTGCGGCAGCTGCAGGACCTGGCCGGCCTGCCCCTGGTGCAGCGAACCGGCGACGGCATGCTGCTGACGGAAGCCGGCAGGGAGGTGCTGGCGCTGGCCGAACGGGTCGAAGCCGCGATCACCGATTGCCAGGGCGCGCTCGACCTGCTCGCGGGGCGGACCGGCGGCACCGTGCATCTCGGCGCGGTCTCGACCGCGAAATATTTCGTGCCGCACGCGATCGCGGCGTTCTCCAAGCGCTACCCCAAGATCGAGATCAAGCTGACCATCGGCAATCGCGAGGAAATCCGCGAGGCCATGCACGGCTACGACCTCGACTTCGCCGTAATGGGTCGGCCACCGGCCGACGTCACCGTCGACGTCCGCCAGCTCGGGCGCAACCCGCACATCATCGTCGCGCGCAAGGGCCATTGGCTGGAGAAGGATTCCGGCCTCAGCCTGACCGATCTCGTGCACGAGACCTTCCTCACCCGCGAGCCCGGCTCGGGCACGCGGACGCTGATGGAGGGCATGTTCCAGAAATCGGATCTCGAGCCGATCATCGGCATGGAGATGAGCAGCAACGAGACCATCAAGCAGGCGGTCATCGCCGGGCTCGGCATCGCCTTCATCTCGGCTCACACCGTGGCGCATGAGCTCGCCGAGGGCCGGCTCGTCGTGCTCGACGTCGCGGGCCTGCCGATCGTGCGGCAATGGTACGTGATCCGCCGCAGCGACAAGGTGCTGCTGCCGCCCGCGCAGGCGATGTTCGATTTCCTCGGCTCGGAAGGCTCGAATTATCTGCCTGATTTGCCCGAGCTAGGCGGACGATAGCCGGCCTTCGCTCAGCTCATCAGCTTCATGGCGAGCGTCGCCGCCAGCACCACGATGATCTGGAGCAGGCGCTCCGTCGTGAAGATGCGGTTGAAGGTGGTCATCGCGTGCCCCGGCCGACGTGAAGAAGAATCTCTCGCCCGTTGCTAGCACAGAAGGATGCGGAGACAACTCCGTAGTTGCCCGTGGCGGTCGCGCCTTCGGCGAGCCGGTTCAGGGCGCGCCGATGGCCGGCGATCAGGCCGCGAGCGGGGCGGTGTGGTCCGTGCGCGAGGCGAAATAGGCTTCCAGCTCCGACAGCGCCCGCGCCTCCCACTCGCTCGCCTGCTCCAGCAGCGACCAGCTCTGGCCCGGGCGGAACGCTGCGGTCTGGCGATAGAGCGATGCGATGCCGCGGTAGCGGCGCACGTTCTCCAGGATGGCGTGACCGTTCATGTCCGAAAACTCCCTCGTCATTCCCGCGGGAGAAACTGCGGCCAAATCTTTTTCGAAAAGTTAGCGGCGCGCGGCAAGTTCGCGGATGGTTGCCGGACTGTTGCTCGGGCGCAACGCGCGCGGCGCGATCTATTGCGGATTCGTTGCCGCGCTCTCGCCCGAAGGCTTCAGCCCGCCGCTTCTGACGATTGTCATCGTCGCGCGGCAGAGATCGGCAAGGCCGATCAGGAGGACGGCAAGAAGACAGAACAGGTTGATGGAATCGGCATGCGCGCTGGTCAGCGCATTGAGCTCGAAGAACGGCGGGATGAATGCCCACCACACCAGCGGCACGGTGAGCAGCGCGGCGAATGCCGCCGCCGGTGCACCCGCCATCAGCGCAAGCACGAACAGGCCGGGCAGGAACGCTGCGAAATAGAACTTTGCGCCGAGCAGGACGCAGATGCCCTGAACCACGGCCGAAACCGCGACGACGGCGAGCCCGAGCAGAAACGCCCCCCACGACCATGGCCGTACCCGCCGTGCGCCAAACAGCCCCGCACGTTTCATCAGCATCCCCCTGCCGCCCGTTAACCAGGTGCGTTGCGACGAAAGTACTACAACCGCAACCAATCCGCGAGATGCAAATTGCGTCATCGCGAGGTCGGTCGCACCGTTCGGGCGACGGCCGCTACTCGGTCAGCGCGTAGAGCAACCCCGCGACGGGCAAAGCAAGGCCAATGGCCGATGCGAGCGTCCAGCCTCCCTGTGCGAACGCCCATGCTCCGACCGCCGAGCCGACCGCGCCGGCGGCGAAGAACGTCGCCATGTAGAGACCATTGAGGCGACTGCGGTGCTCGTGCCCGAGCGCGAAGATGGCGCGGAACCCCAGCACCACATTGCCCTGGACGCCGATATCGATCGCAATCGCGGCCACCACCAGACAGGCGAGGTTCAGCATCGAGCCGGACGCGCCGATGGAGGTCACGAGGAAGCCGGCGGCCGTGAGCAGCATCGCGACCAGCGTCGCGATCCGGCTATGGCCGCGGTCCGCGAGGCGCCCGGCGATCGGTGCTGCGAACACGCCGGCGACGCCGGCCAGCGCGAACAGCGCGATGCCGCGCTGGGAGAAGCCGAACTCGCCGGCGAGCTGGAGCGGCGCCACCGTCCAGAACAGGGTGAAGGCGCCGAACAGGCTCGCCTGGTACAGCGCGCGGCGCCGCAGCAGCGGCGTGGCCCGCACCAGATCCGGCATCGACAGCAGCAATTGGCCGTAATGCATCCGCGTGACCGGCTTGCGCTTCGGCAGCGTCATCCAGAGCACGGCTGCGAGCACGATCATCAGCGCAGCGGAGGCGAAGAACACTGCGTGCCACGACAGCAAGGCGGTGACGAAGCTCGACACCGGACGCGCCAGCATGATGCCGAGCATCAGGCCGGTCGAGACGTTGCCGACGACGCGGCCGCGGATGGCTTCAGGCGCCAGATGCGCCGCATAGGGAATGATGATCTGCACCGCGACGGAGCCGAGGCCGATGAACAGTGCGGCGAGCAGGAACGGCAACGCATGGGTTGCGAACGCCGCGGCGAGCAGCGCCGCGGCGCCGAGCATGATCACCGAGCAGATCAGCGCGCGGTTCTCGACGAGATCGCCGAGCGGCACGATCAGCAGCAGCCCGGTGCCGTAGCCGATCTGCGTCATCGTCACGATCAGCCCGCTAGCTGCATGCGACAGGCCGAGCGCGGCGCTGATTGGGGCGATCAGCGGCTGCGCATAATAGATGTTGGCGGCGACCATGCCACAGGCCGCGGCAAGCACGAAGGTCAGGCGCTGCGACACCGCATCCGGCCCGGGCGCGGTCTCGATCGTGGCATTCATCGTCATTCGCATGGTCTCCAGGTAAGGCGCAGGGAATGGCCATTAGGTAAGGTATAGGGAATAGTCATTCCCTATTCTGACAAAAAATTCAGGCGAGCAGCTTCATTGCGGCGCCGACGAGACGCTCTGCGTCGAGCGGCAGACGCGCCTTGCCGACGACGCGCATTCCCTGCGTGATGCAGAGCATTAGCCGCGCGGTGTCGTCGGCTACGACATGGCGGGGGATCGAGCCATCGGCCTGTCCGGCGCGGATGAGGCCGGCGATGAAGCTCTCGTTGCTCGCGAGCTGTGTGCTGACGCGGGCACCCACGACCGGATCGAGCGCGGACAGCTCGACCGCGCTGCCGACCACGAGGCAGCCGCGCCGCCCCTCGATTCCCCGGGAGTGCTCGACATAGGACAGCAGCACGTTGCGGATTTGCTCGCGGCCGTTTGCACCACGCGCCGCCGCGCTGCGGGTCTGCTGCTGGCGCAGGGCCGTGTAGCGCTCGAAGGCGGCGAGAAACACCGCATGCTTGTCGCGAAACGCCTTGTAGATGCTTCCCGTCGCGAGCCGCATCGCCGCAGTGAGGTCCCCGATCGAGGTGGCATGATAGCCGCGCTCACGAAACACGCGCACGGCGCGGTCGAGCGCGGTGTCCATGTCGAACTCCCGGGGACGGCCGGGCAGACGGGCGGCAGGCCGGGAGCGGCGGGCGGTCTTTTGCATTGCGGGATAATAGGGAATGAACGTTTCCGAATAAACACACGTGGTCGTGAAGAGAATCAATGACGAAGGAGAGAGCGTCACCCCCTCCGCGGCACCGGCGTCCCATCCGCCATGATCGTCACGCCCTTCCGCTCGACGATCATGCCGTAGGCGCGCGGCTGGCGGTGCACGTCGAAATTGAAGGTGGTGCGCTTGTAGGAACTGCAGAGATCGAGATCGCAGCGCGCCAGCGCGATCTCGTCGCCCTTTGTCGTGCAGGCCGCAATGATCTCGCCCGAGGGCGCGATGATGCAGCTGCCGCCGATGTGGTCGACGCCCTCCTCCACACCGGCCTTGGCGACCCCGACCACGAATGTGCCGTTCTGATAGGCGCCGGCCTGCATCACCAGATGATTGTGGAACAGCGAGAGATCGTCATGCTCCGGCGCGGGCGGATTGTGCACGGGCGTGTTGTAGCCGATCAGCACCATCTCGACGCCCTGCAGGCCCATCACGCGATAGGTCTCGCTCCAGCGGCGGTCGTTGCAGATCGCCATGCCGATCACGCCGCCGAAGGCATCGACCACGCCGAAGCCGCTGCCGGGCTCGAAATAGCGCTTCTCCAGATGCTGGAATTCGCGCCACGGTTCGTGCTCGGCATGGCCGGGCAGATGCACCTTGCGATATTTCAGGACGATCGCGCCGCTCTTGTCGACGAGGATGGACGTGTTGTAGCGCCTGACAATCCCGACCTCGAGCGTCAGTTCGGCATAGCCGAGGCAGAAGCCGATGCCGAGCTGGCGGGCGAGATCGAACAGCGCCTGTGTCTCGGCACCCGGCATCTCGCGCTCGAAGAAGCTGTCGATCTCGGCCTGGTCCTCGAAGTACCAGCGCGGAAAGAACGTGGTCAGCGCCAGCTCGGGATAGACGATCAGGTCGCACCCGCAGGCCCGCGCCTCGCGCATCAACGCCATCAGTCGCGCCACCACCGCGGACCTCGACTCGCTCCTCGCAATCGGTCCGAGCTGGCCGGCTGCAATGGTCACAGTTCTCGTCACGCGTCGTTCCTCATCTTTTTCGAGTGCGCCCGGCCAGAGCCTATCACCCGCGCGCACAGGCCGCCTCGGCGCCCCGTACTGAGGGCACAATCAAATTCCGGGCCTGCGGGTATCATCGTGCGGCGCTGGGTGAGCACCAAACAGGAACTTCGTTGCCGATCTGCAACGGTTCCCCGCCGTCTGAAGCCGGACAAAACAAACTCCCATTCCGGCCATGAACCGCTCTCACAAGGCCGTGAGACTATCAGGGGAACGACGATGCGCGCACAACGCGTTTGGAAAGTGAATGGGGCCGCCAGCATCGGGCAGCTTCAATCGAGATTAGACGATCTGAACAAGCGTCTCGGTCAGCTCGAAAACCAGCATCCGGACAGCTGGAAGCTCGAGGAGCTGAGATCGAGCGCGCTCAGCCTGTCGCGGGAGATCGACGACATCCGCTGCGCCGAAGCGACGGCGGCCTTGAGCGAGCTGCTGCGGAAATAGTCGGCCTGCCGATTCGCGCCGGCGCAGGGAACCAAGCGCGGCGGCGGCCATTTCCATGCAAAGCATGGAGCAAGACCATGAGCAGGCAGCTGACGCGCGCCGATCTCGCGCGCGACGTGGCCGGGCCTACGCTGGGTCTGTGCACGGCGGCGGCCTTCACCATCGCGCGCCATTTCTCATTGTGAAGAATTTGACGCTGTGAGGGATTTTGCATGACGTCCGATCCCGAGGAGCAGGTCAGGCTGCAAGGCTACGGCGAGATGACGCTGCGCACCGCGGTCGAGACCTTGATGCTGCTCGCACCGCGTGAGCGGTCCGAGGCCGCGATCTATCGCGTCCGCGACGGCGTGCGCCTCGCGCAAAGCGAGGTCGCCGAGCTCGCATCACACTGGGGTATCCAGCCCGCGCCCAACGTGCGATCGCCGAGACTGGTGCCGGAGCAGCACTGGCAAGACGTCGTCCGCGGCATGGTGCGCGACGCCCCGCTGCCGTCGCTGCTGGTGGCCTTTCTGGTCGGTGTGCTGGTCGCTCGCAGATGATGCGCGCTCGCGATGACGCGCTCACGTCAATGGAAATCGCGGCGTTCCGTGAAACCCGAGGAAACCCTTTTTGCTCGCGAAAACGCGACCGTTCCGCGCGGAACGTCTCGCGGCAGGAGGGATTGGTCCCCCGTTAAGCCTCGAACATGGAGACAACCATGACACGTACGAAACTCGTGAGCGTCGCCGCAACTCTGGCCGCGATTTTGCCGCTCGCAACTGTAAGCCCCAGCCTCGCTGCGGGCCGCGGTCCCGGCCCGTGCACCCCACCGGCTGGAGAAGCAGTCGGCGCCGCCGGGCCCGCCATGAGCGGCGGCCAGTTGATGGCCGGCATCGGCCAATGCCAGCGCATCGGCAGTTGGCACCCTGCCAACACCTACGGTTATTGGGGCCCGGGATACGGCTATGACGGGCCTCGCTGGGGCGCATCAGCCTACGCACCCTACGAAGACTAGGCCCTTCACATCAGAAGATCACAGCGGCGCGGTCGATCACGGCCGCGCCGTTTGCGTTGGAGGGTGGCAAACATGAGGCGGCGCGGCCATCGAGACCTTGATTTGCAGCGGCCCGAAGCATGACGAATAGTCTTAGCAACCGCCTGCCAGAGCAGGATCAATCACTACTGTTCGCTTGCCCGCATCTGCTCGGCAAAAGGACGCAGGGCTTCGGACATGTCGTCGAGGCGTTTCTGCCACTCCGCGCCAGGCAGGAAGGCGATCACCGGCTCGTCGCCGGGCGAACCCGTCAGGTACTCTGGACTACGCAGGCCCTCGGCGATCCCGGCTTCCAGCTTCTTGACGATGTCGTCCGGAACGCCCTTGGGGACCGCGAAGCCGCGTTCCGCCGTCGTCATGACCGGAAAGCCCGCCTCCTCTGCCGTCGGAACGCCCGGCAGCGATGGAAAGCGCTTCTTCGACAGGATCGCGATGACACGAAGTGGCCCCTTGTTGGTGCCATGCAATTCGGGGATCTCGCTGAGGGTGACCATGCCGACGTCCAGATGCCCGCCCAGGAGATCGGTCCGCTGTGCGGCCGTTCCTCTGTAGGAGATCTCGTTGGGCTCGACTTTCGCGGCTGCCGCAAGCATGCGAATGGCCAGATGACCGTTCGTGCCGGCACCATTGTGACCGAAGGTCACCGAGCCCGGCTTGCTGCGCAGTGCGGCAACGACATCCGGCAGATTGCTGAATCTGCTATCGGCAGGCACCACCATGACATTCGGATCTTCGACGACGCGAGCGACCAGCCGGATTTCATCCGTGGTGTATTGGGTTTTGCGGGTCATTGGCAGGAAGTTGTAGCCTGGCACGTTGACGACACCGATCGAATAGCCCTCGGGCGCCGCGCGCGCGATCGACGCAAACGCGATCTCTCCGCCGGCGCCGGGCTTGTTCAGGACGACGAACTTCGCCTTGCCGCCCAGCACACGCTCGACAAAGGGAAGGAGCTTGCGCGCCATGACATCGGTGCCGCCGCCGGGCGCAAAGCCGACGACGACTTCGATCGGCTTGTCGTCGGGCCACGCGGCCCATGCCGACCCGCAGGCCGCGAAGCCAAAAGCCGTAGCGAGCGCGATGATTTTATTGTTCATGATTTCCAGCCCTGTTTTTGTTATTGGCCGATCGCGCCTCAGGCGCGCGATCAGCTTGGGACTCATCTAGCCGTCGGGATGACTGGAGGGCAACCGGCGAGGCACCACGGCCCGGCGCTGATGGTGGCGTTTTTGGTGGGTGTGCTGATGGCGCGGCGGTAGGCCCCTGACCTAGCTCCGCAAGTCGGAACCGCCGGCGCTCCCTTCTGGCAAGCCATGCTACCGCGACAGGCCACCCTGCCCCGCCAAATCGGCCGTGGACCCAATCCCGAAATCGTTGCAAAAAGGCGTCCTGACGCGCCGGCAGCCGGTCTGCCAAGACTCTGGAAAACGTCGACTTTTGGAAGAATGGTCGGAGTGGCAGGATTCGAACCTGCGACCCCTGCGTCCCGAACGCAGTGCTCTACCGGGCTGAGCCACACTCCGACAAGAAGGCGGCTTATAGCGTCGGGCTTGACGCACTGCAAGCGGCCGAGATGAGGAATTTTATCCCTGTGAAGACGGGTGTCGAAACGCTGATATTGCCGGCCGGCGAAGCCGACGCGGAAGCCGCCGCCCGGCGACTTGCGGCCGGCGGGCTGGTCGCGTTTCCGACCGAGACGGTCTACGGGCTCGGGGCGGATGCTGCCAATGCGGTCGCGATCGCCCATCTCTACGCCGCCAAGGGCCGGCCGGCGTTCAATCCGCTGATCGCGCATGTTGCGGATCTCAAAGCCGCGCGGCGGATCGGGCGGTTCGATACGCGCGCGCTGGCGCTTGCGGAGGCGTTCTGGCCGGGGCCGCTGACGCTGGTGGTGCCCATGACCGAGGACTGCCCGGTGGCGGATCTCGCCACGGCTGGCCTCGACACGGTGGCGATCCGCATCCCCGCCCATCCCGTCGCGCAGGCGATCCTGCGCGCCTTCGGCGGCGCCGTGGTGGCGCCCTCGGCCAACATCTCCGGCCACGTCTCGCCGACGCTGGCCGCGCATGTCGAGAGCGACCTTGCCGGGCGGATCGACCTGATCATCGACGGCGGGCCTGTTACGGTCGGCGTTGAATCCACGATTGTCGGCTGCTTCGACGCGCCGATGCTGCTTCGTCCCGGTGGGCTCTCGCGCGAGCGGATCGAGGCTGTGCTGGGCGCGCCGCTGGCGCGGCCGCCGGTGGAGGCTGGCAGCGACGACAGCCAGCCACTGGCCCCGGGCATGCTGGCCTCGCATTATGCGCCGCGCGCCCTTGTGCGGCTCAACGCACGTGAGGTCGCGCCGGGCGAAGCGCTGCTGGCGTTCGGCCCGGAGCGCCTGCCCGGTCTTGACGCCGCCTCGGCCGTCATGAATTTGTCGCCCACCGCCGATCTCGATGAAGCCGCGGCCAATCTGTTCGGCTATCTTCGCAGCCTCGATGCGAAAGCGCCGCGGGCGATTGCAGTGATGCCGATTCCCGAAGATGGTCTGGGCGAGGCGATCAACGACCGGCTGCGCCGCGCCGCGGTGGCGCGTTGAAGCAAGAGACGAGGACATGAACATCAACAAGCCTGCCACCCCGCCGCTTGCGCCCGAATTGATCAAGCAATTCCGCAAGATCGTCGGCGACCGCCACGCCATCACCGACCCGACCGATATCGAGCCTTACGTCACCGAGGAGCGCAATCTGTTCCACGGCCGCTCGCCGCTGGTGCTGCGCCCGGGCTCGACGGCGGAGGTTTCCGCGATCTGCAAGCTCGCCTCCGCGCACAACATCGCGCTGGTGCCGCAGGGCGGCAACACCGGGCTCGTCGGCGGCCAGACGCCGCACAATGGCGAGGTGGTGGTGTCGCTGCGCCGGCTCGACAAGATCCGCGAGGTCGACACCGCGTCCAACACCATGACGGTGGAAGCCGGCGTGGTGCTGCAGATCGCGCAAGCCAAGGCCTCCGAGGTCGACCGGCTGTTTCCGCTGTCGCTCGGCGCGGAAGGCAGCTGCACCATCGGCGGCAACCTCTCGACCAATGCCGGCGGCACCGCGGCGCTCGCCTATGGCGTCGCGCGCGAGATGGCGCTGGGCCTCGAAGTGGTGCTCGCCGATGGGCGCGTGCTCAATTCGCTGTCGAAGCTGAAGAAGGACAACACCGGCTACAATCTGCACAACCTCTTCATCGGCGCCGAAGGCACGCTCGGCATCATCACCGCGGCGACGCTGAAACTGTTTCCGAAGCCGCGGGCGATCGAGACCGCCTTCGTCGGGCTGAAATCGCCGGCGGCGGCGCTGAAGCTGCTCACCATCGCGCAAGGCGAAGCCGCCAATGCGCTGACGAGCTTCGAGCTGCTGTCGGAGCTGGCGGTGGATTTCTCCGTCCGCCACGGCATCGACGTGCGCGATCCGCTCGCAGAGAAGCATTCCTGGTACGTGCTGATGGAATTGTCATCGCCGAGCGAGGATGCCCGCACGCCGCTGGAGACGATCCTCGGCCGTGCCATGGAGGAAGAGATCGTCGACGACGCCGTGGTCGCGGCGAGCCTCGCCCAGCGCGGCGCGTTCTGGAAGCTGCGCGACGAGATGTCGGCGGCGCAGAAGCCGGAAGGCGGCTCGATCAAGCACGACATCTCCGTCCCGGTTGCGGCCGTGCCCGAATTCATCGCGGAAGCCGATGCGGCCGTGGTGAAGCTGATCCCCGGCGCCCGGCCGGTGCCGTTCGGCCATCTCGGCGACGGCAATCTGCATTACAACGTCAGCCAGCCGATCGGCGCCGACACCGCCGATTTCCTCGCGCGCTGGCATGATGTGAACGCGGTGGTGTTCGAGATCGTGCTGCGCATGGGCGGCTCGATCTCGGCCGAGCACGGCATCGGCGTGCTCAAGCGCGACGAGCTCCCCGAGGTGAAGGACAAAACCGCGATCGAGCTGATGCGCTCCATCAAGACGATGCTCGATCCGCTCGGCATCATGAATCCGGGGAAGGTGCTGTGAGCGCTTCCCTTGCGATCGATGCGATCACCGATGCCGACGTCGAGGGCGTGGTCGCGCTGTGGCAGCGCTGCGGCCTGACGCGCCCCTGGAACGACCCGCATGCCGACATCGCACTAGCGCGGCGGCGCGACAATTCCACCGTGCTGGTCGGCCGCGACAATGGCGCGATCGTCGCCACCGTGATGGTCGGCCATGACGGCCATCGCGGCTGGGTCTATTACGTCGCCGTCGATCCCAGCTGTCAGAAGCACGGCTTCGGCCGCATCATCATGGCGGCGGCCGAGGACTGGCTGCGAAGCGCCGGGATTTTGAAGCTGCAGCTCCTGGTCCGTCGCGAGAACGCGCAGGCCAACGCGTTCTATGGCTCGCTCGGCTTCGAGCTGTCGACATCCCTGATGTTCCAGAAGTGGCTCGACGGCCGTGCGACCACGCCAAGCAATTGAGATCGAGGCATGACCCTTTCCGACCGCGTCCGCATCAAGGACGTCCGCGTGCTCTCGGACGGTTGGACCACGCTGAAGACCACGACCTTCGAATACCGGCGCGCAAGTGGCGAGTGGCAGACCCAGCATCGCGAGACCTATGAGCGCGACAACGCTGCCGCCGTGCTGCCATATAATCTCGCGCGACGGACCGTGATCCTGGTGCGCCAGTTCCGCCTTCCGGCCTTCATCCGCGGTTACGACGACCTCTTGATCGAGGCCGCCGCCGGCGTGCTCGACAACGCCGAGCCCGAGGAGCGCATCCGCGCCGAGGCGGAGGAAGAGACCGGCTATCGCCTGCACCATGTCCACAAGGTGTTCGAGGCCTTCATGAGCCCCGGCGCCATCACCGAGAAGCTGCATTTCTTCGTCGCCGAATACGAGCCCGAGATGCGGGTGAGCGACGGCGGCGGCCTGGAGCACGAGGGCGAGGACATCGAGGTGCTGGAGCTGTCCATCGACGAGGCCCTGGCGATGATCGCCGACGGCCGCATCATCGACGCCAAGGCGATCATGCTGCTGCAGTATGTGGCGCTGCATGTGTTCAGGTGACCTTGCGGCTGTTCTTCCTTCTCCCCTTGTGGGAGAAGGTGGCGCGAAGCGCCGGATGAGGGGTTCTCTCCACTTGTGAGATCGTTCGTGAGGATGGATACCCCTCACCCGTCTCGCCGCTATGCGGCGATCCACCCTCTCCCACAAGGGGAGAGGGGAGGAGCGCAGCTCGCTCTATCAAGCCTGCAATTCAGACCTGCGCCGCCGCTCCCCCCCGGTTGAGCAACCGCAAAACTATCTCTAGTCTGTCGTCAACCAACAACCAGGAGACGCGCCATGTCCGCTCCGCGCGACGATGAATTCGGCTTTGCGCCCGACTACGATTCCCCCGTCCCCTACATGCAGCGCACCCGGGATTATTACGCGGCGATCGGCTACACCACGCCGTACCGCTGGGCGCATTACACCGAGGCGCCGTTCCAGCCGCTGAAGAAGCCGTTGTCGCAATCGCGCGTCACCATCATCACCACCGCGGCGCCCTACGATCCGGCCAAGGGCGACCAGGGGCCGGGCGCGGCGTATAATGGCAGCGCGAAGTTTTATCAGGTCTATGACGGCGACACGTCGAAAAAGCACGATCTGCGCATCTCGCACATCGGCTACGACCGTAAGCACACCTCAGCCACCGACAGCGGCACTTGGTTTCCGCTGCCGCAGCTGTTGAAGGCGAGCGCCGCCGGCCGCATCGGCGAAGTGAGCCAGCGCTTCTTCGGCGCGCCGACCAACCGCAGCCATCGCGTGACGCTCGACACCGACGCGCCGGAGATCCTGGCGCGCTGCCTCGCGGACAAGGTCGACGTCGCGGTGCTGGTGCCAAACTGCCCGGTCTGCCACCAGACCACGGCGCTGGTGGCGCGGCACCTGGAGCGCAACGGCATTGCCACCGTGGTCATGGGCTGCGCCAAGGACATCGTCGAGCACGCGGCCGTGCCGCGCTTCCTGTTCTCCGACTTCCCGCTCGGCAATTCCGCCGGCAAGCCGCACGACATCGCGTCGCAGGCCCAGACGCTCGAGCTGGCACTCCGACTGCTGGAGACCGCGAGCGGTCCCCAGACCACGATGCAATCGCCGCTGCGCTGGAACGAGGACGCCTCCTGGAAGCTCGACTACAACAACGTTGCGCAGCTCTCGCCTGAAGAGCTGGCGCGGCGCCGCGCCGAATTCGACAAGCAGAAGGAGATCGCGCGCGGCAACCGCGCCGCCTGACGTCCTCCAACCACAAGCCGAGGGAGAGCGAGGTGACGCGACCGTTCGAGGGCGTGAAGATCCTGGATTTCACGCAAGTGCTGGCCGGCCCCTACGCGAGCTACCAGCTCGCACTGCTAGGCGCCGACGTCATCAAGGTCGAGCGGCGCGAGGGCGAGGACATGCGCCGCACGCCGCTCAGCCGCGAATGGGCCGAGCGCGCTCTGGCGCCGGCATTCCAAGCGGTCAACGGCAACAAGCGCAGCCTGACGCTCGATCTGCAGAAGCCGGAGGCGATCGCGATCGTGAAGAAGCTCGCAGGCCGCGTCGACGTGGTCATGGAGAATTTCCGCCCCGGCGTGATGGACAAGCTCGGCATCGGCTATGAGGCGCTGTCCGCGATCAACCCAAAGCTGATCTATTGCGCGGTGTCGGGTTTCGGCCAGACCGGGCCGGATCGCCTGCGGCCCGGCTATGACGGCAAGATGCAGGCGCTGTCGGGGATCATGGCGATCACCGGCCACCCCGAGACGGGGCCGACGCGCGCGGGCTTTGCCGTGTGCGACGTGCTCTCGGGCGCCACCGCTGCGTTCGGCGTGTCCAGCGCGCTGTACCAGCGCGACCGCACCGGCAAGGGGCAGCTGATCGACGTCTCCATGCTGGAGGCGACGCTGGCGTTTCTCTCGGGCCAGATCGCCGACTGGTCGGTCGCCGGACATCGACAGCAGCTATCGGGCAATCAGGCGGTGAGCCGCCGGACCACGGCGAATTTGTTCAAGTGCGGCGACGGCCATATCCTACTCGCCGTCAACAACGAGAAGCAGTACCGCGCGCTGATGGCTGCGCTCGGCCGCGAGGATACGCTGTCAGATCCGCGCTTTGCCGACTGGTTCTCGCGCAACGAGAACGAGGGCGCGCTGCGCGCCATCATCGAGCAGGCGCTGGCAAAACGGCCGGCACGCGAATGGGAGACAATTCTTGAGGACGCCGGCGCGCCCTGCGCCAGCATCTGGAAGGTCGAGGAGGTCATCGACCATCCCCAAATCAAGGCGCGCGGCGCGATCCAGGAGCTGGACACGGAATACGGCCGCCTGCGCTTTGCCGGCAGCGGCTTCAAGCTGGCCCATGGCGGCGGCAGGCTGGATCGCATGGCGCCGGAGCTGGGCGCGGATACGGACGCGGTGCTGGGCGAGCTGGGATTCGATGCGGGAGAGATCGCGGGGCTGAGAGCGCGGGAGATTGTGTGACGGCAGCGCCTCACACTCAGTCGTCGTCCCGGGGCGCGCGTAGCGCGAACCCGGGACCCATAACCACAGGATCGCGTTTGACGAAGACTCGTGGTGAACAGTTTGCGCCATAACCTCATCCTGTGGCTATGGGTCCCGGATCGGCGCGCGCTTTGGGCGCGCTTGTCCGGGACGACAGCGGAGTGAGTGGCGGCACCGCACCTAGAACAACGACCCCTGCCCGTCATCTGATGACGCTGCCGCAGTCTTCCGCACCGCCTTCTTCGGCTTCGCCGCCTCGGCCTCAGCCTCGATCTCATCCGCGCTGATCGGCAGCACGAGCTGCTCGTCATCATTGGCGACGCGGTTGACGCGGGTGGAGACCGGGTGCCAGGCGAATTCGCCGGCGCGCGGGGGCCTCATCAAGGGCAGGATCGCGTCGATCTCGTCGCCCTTGCTGTCGAGCCAGCGCTCGAAGTCGTGCGGGCTGATGGTGACGGGCACGCGGTCATGCAGCGCGGCGAGATCCTCGCCCGCCGCGGCGGTGACGATCGCGACCGTGTCGAGTTCCTCGCCGTTCGGACCGACCCAGGTCTCGAACACAGCGGCAAAGCCGAGCGGCTCACCGTCGGCACGGTGGATGAAAAAGGGCTGCTTGCGGCCGGTTTGCGTCTTCCACTCGTAATAACCATCGGCCGGAATCAGGCCGCGCCGGCGGCGAATCGCGTTCTTGAACGCAGGCTTCTCCAGCACCGTCTCGGAACGGGCGTTGATCAGGAGCGTGAACCCGCGGGGGTCCTTGACCCAGCCGGGCAGAAGACCCCAGCGCATCAGGCGGAAATGGCGCGCGCCGTTCTCGAGCAGCACCACCGGAATCGGTTGCGTCGGGGCGACATTGTACCGGGGCGGGAAATTCGGCTGCTCGACATAGCCGAACAGTTGCCGCAAAGCCGCGGGGGCCGAAGTTATGACGAAGCGTCCACACATCCTTGGAGGCCTATATAGGGTCCGTTCAGGTCCTTTTAACCCCGAACGTTAACACTGCGGCAGATGAGCTCAACGGCCTCCCAACCCGCGCGGACGCATGTACAGACGGGCCCTGAGGCGACCGCCTGGGCCGAACGGCTGCGCGTGGCCAACATCAATCCGCGGACCGGGCTTGCCACCGACTATCTCAACCATTTCAATGAAGCCGTGATGCTGCTCGAAATGGTGCCGGATATGCCGGAATGCGCCGAAGACTTCCTGACCTGGACGCCGCTGTCTTATGCCGAGCATTTCACGGCGTCGAATTTCAAGGCGCGGGATTTGGCGATCGAAGCCTATGAGAAAGCCGATCCCAACGTGCGTGCCCAGTTCGACCACTTGACGGATACCATGACCTCGATCCTGACCGCGGTCGGCTCGGCCATGCGCGAGGTCGAGAAGGACACGACGCGGGTCCGCCTCGCCGAGCAGGCCACGCTTTGGGTCAAGCCCCTGATCGCAGCCTGCGGCGGCATCATCAATGGCGGGGCGGAAGCCGACGTCGACACCATCATGGCGACTCATCCGGATAGGTGACGCGATTGGCCGCAATCGTCCATCCTGCCCATCCCCAGCTTGCGGTCAGCGCGGCGATCTTCCGCGACGGCAAGGTGCTACTGGTCCGCCGCGCCCGCTCGCCGGCCAAGGGCTTCTATTCGCTGCCGGGTGGCCGGGTCGAGTTCGGCGAATCGCTGCATCAGGCCCTGAGCCGCGAGGTCGACGAGGAAACCGGCCTTTGCATCGAGATCATTGGCCTCGCCGGCTGGCGCGAGGTGCTGCCGGCCGCGGCCGGCGCCGGCCATTACCTGATCATGTCCTTTGCCGCGCGCTGGACGGCCCGGGAGCCGGCGCTGAACGACGAGCTCGACGATCACCGCTGGATCGCCCCTGGCGCCCTGGCAAGCCTCGGCGACCTCAAGCTGACCGGGGGGCTGGAGGAGGTCATCCTGTCCGCTCACCGGCTGCTTGGAGCCTGACCGCCCGCCTTGCGCCAGCCGTCCCGAGGGGGCATACAGCCGCCGATGTCGTCGCGATTTCTGGCCATTTTTGTCCTGATTCTCGCCTGCGCCTCCGTGCCTGCGAGGGCCCAGGACGTGGCGGCGCCGTTTGACGGCGAACTGCAGCGGCTGGCCGAGATCCTCGGCGGCCTGCACTATCTGCGCGGCATCTGCGGGGCCAACGAGGGTAACAAATGGCGCAACGAGATGCAGGCGCTGATCGATGCCGAGACCCCCTCCGGCGAGCGCCGCACCCGCATGATCGCCGGCTTCAACCGCGGCTATAACGGTTTTCAGCAGACCTATCGCAGCTGCACGCCGGCCGCGATGGTGGCGATCCGCCGCTACATCGAGGAAGGCTCGAAGATCTCGCGCGATCTCACGGCGCGCTACGCGAACTAGCTACCCCGTCATTCCGGGGCTCGCGCGCGAGAGCCCGGAATCCATTCATCCACCGTCTCTGATGCCCGATGGATTCCGGGCTCGCGCGAGGCGCGCCCCGGAATGACGGCGCGGTCGACGCATGTGCGGGCCTGGAACCCTGTCATCGACTTTGTTCACCGCCGTTAACCGTTCTTAAAGATGTGGCCTAGCGGTCGTTAACGCCCGTGCTACACCTCTCGCACAGCGCATCGCCGTGGATCGCGCCCCAGCCTGACCGAGTTTCATGAGCCAGCCGATTTCCTACGCCCCCGCCCGCGCGCCGCTGCCCGATCACGAGCAGAAACAGGCCGCACTGAGCTATCTCAACGAGGCCTGGGCCGAGGCGCGTCATGACGGCGTCGACGGCGACTGCCTGGCGCAGGCGAGCCTGTTCGCGGCCCTCGCCGAGCTCGTCGGCACCTATGGCGAGGACGCAGTGGCAAAGTTCGTCGAGGGCTTTCCCGGCCGCATTCGCAACGGCGAATTCTCGGTCGGCATCTGCAGGCAGTAAGCCGTCCTGAAAATGACCCCGCCACGCGGGCGGGGCCAGTTGACGGATGAATGACTTGGCGAAAGGCGTCGCGAAGTCTGCCGCTCTTATCGCACGGAAGCCGTTGCCGGCGGACAAGCATTAGTCTCGCGATGACCGGGAGATGTTCCCGACAGACCCGGGAACGCGCGCCTCAGTCCGTCTCGATCGGCAGCGCCGGATCCCTCGCCCATTCGCCGATCGAAGCGTCGTAGAGCGTCAGCTTGTCGTAGCCGAGCTGCGTCAGCAGCAGGAGGTCGATCGTCGCCGAGATGCCGCCGCCGCAATAAAGAATCACGTTCTTTTCGCGCGTGACGCCCTGGGCGGCGAACTTCGCTTGCGCATCCGCAAGATCCGCCAGCGTCTTGTCGGCATTCACGAGTGTGGCTGCGGGAACGTTGACGCTGCCGGGAACGCGGCCCGGCCGGCCATAGCGGCTCGGCTCGAGGCCGCGGTGAAACTGCGGCCCGAGCGCGTTGACGATGATGGTTGCGGGATCGCCGATCTTCGCCAGCACGGCTTCCTTGTCGACGAAGCAGCCTGGGCGCGGCGCCGCCTTGAAGGCCGTCACCGGATAGCCTTTCGGTGCGCCCGTCTCGGTCGGCCGTCCCTCCTGCTGCCATTTGTCGAAGCCGCCGTCGAGCACGTGGGCATCGACGCCGAGCGCGCGCAGCATCCACCAGAACCGTGTTGCCCACATCATCGTCCCGATGCTGTAGAGCACGATTGTTTTGCCCGCATCGAGGCCGTGGCGGCCGAAGGCGGCCTCCAGCTGGGCGACATCGGGCATCATGAAGAAGTGTTGCGACGAGGCGTCAGAAAACTCGCCTTGCAGGTCGAGGAAATCGGCGCCGGGGATATGGCCGGCGGCGAACGTCTTGTCACCGGGCACCGCGCGATACGGCACGTCGCTGCCCGGCGGGACTGGTTCGTTGTACGTCGTGCAGTCGTAGAGGCGAAGTTTGGGATCGCCGAGCATGGCAGCGAGTTGCTCGGTGGTGATGAGGGCGGTTGGCTGTGACATCCGACTACACTCCCGTTCGAGAGGAAGTGTAGACCGCTCCTCTCGTCATTGCGAGCGCAGCGAAGCAATCCAGAGTCTTTCCGCGGCGACAGACTGGATTGCTTCGCTGCGCTCGCAATGACGTGTGGGGAAGCAGTGTGCATCCCCACACGTCACCCTACTGCTTCAGCGTCTCCAGGAACCGCACCGGCTCGCCCTGCGCGGCCGCCACCAGCTCGCCCTGCCACATCACGCGACGGCCGCGGATAAAGGTGCCGACCGGCCAGCCGGTGACGCGAACGCCATCATAGGGCGTCCAGCCGGCCTTGGACGCCACCCATTTGTTGGTGATGGTCTCGCTGCGCTTCAAATCCACGATGGTGAAGTCGGCATCGTAGCCGGCGGCGATCCGGCCCTTGCAGGCCATGTTGTAGAGGCGCGCGGGACCGGCACTAGTGAGGTCGACGAAACGTGCCAGCGAGAGCCGGCCCGCATTGACGTGATCGAGCATCACAGGCACCAGCGTCTGCACGCCGGTCATGCCGGAAGGCGAAGCGGGATAGGTCTTCTGCTTCTCCTCCAGCGTATGCGGGGCGTGGTCGGAGCCGAGCACGTCGATGATGCCCTGTTCGATGCCGCGCCAAATGCCGGCACGATGATCGGCGCCGCGCACCGGCGGGTTCATCTGCGCCAGCGTGCCGAGCCGCTCGTAGCATTCCGGCGCGACCAGGGTGAGATGGTGCGGCGTCGCCTCGCAGGAGGCGACATCCTTGTGGTCGCGCAGGAACTCGATCTCCTCCTTGGTCGAGATGTGCAGCACGTGAATACGCTTGCCGGTCTCGTGCGCGAGCTTGACGAGGCGCTGCGTCGCCATCAGCGCCGCGGTCTCGTCGCGCCAGACCGGATGCGAGCGCGCATCGCCCTCGATGCGCAGCGATTTGCGCTCGTTGAGGCGGTATTCGTCCTCGGCGTGGAAGGCGGCGCGGCGGCGGATCACCTGGAAAATGCGGCGCAGGCTCTCGTCGTCCTCCACCAAAAGCGCGCCGGTGGACGAGCCGATAAACACCTTGACGCCGGCGCAGCCGGGTGCGCGCTCCAGCACAGGCAGGTCCTGCACGTTCTCGCGGGTGCCGCCGATGAAGAAGGCGAAATCGCAATGCATGCGGTGATGGGCGCGCTTCACCTTGTCGGTGAATTCCGCCTCCGTCACGGTCAGCGGCGAGGTGTTCGGCATCTCGAACACGGCGGTGACGCCGCCCATCACGGCGCTGCGCGAGCCGGTCTCGAGGTCTTCCTTGTGCGTCAGCCCGGGCTCGCGGAAATGCACCTGCGTGTCCATCACGCCGGGCAGGATGTGCAGACCCTTGCAGTCGATCACCTCGGCGGCCGAGCCTTGCGACAGCGGACCGAGCTCGGCGATGCGGCCGCCCGTGATGCCGATATCCCGCACGCCCTCGCCGTCCTGGTTGAAGACGGTGCCACCCTTCAGGATCACATCGAAACGCTGGGTCATTGGGCCTCTCTCATCCTCAGGGCGCAGGGCTCGAGGTCTTGTCGTTTATGCGTTGCGGGCTTACGTTCCGGAGCAACATGTCGCAAGAGATTTTCGCATGAAATCGGCGTTTCTTCCCGACCGGGGCGTGATCAAAGTCGCGGGTGAGGATGCGCGCAACTTCCTCAATGGCCTCGTCACCACCGACCTGGACAGGCTGAAACCTGGTCTGGGGCGATTCGGCGCATTGCTGACGCCGCAGGGCAAGATCATCGTGGATTTCCTGATCACGGAAGCGTCCGCGGGCCACGGCGGCGGGTTCCTGATCGACTGCCCCAAGGCGCTGGCGGACACCCTCGCCACCAAGCTGAAATTCTACAAGCTGCGCGCCAAGGTCACCGTGGACAAGCTCGACCTCGGCGTGCTCGCGGCCTGGGACGGCGAGCCGACGGCGCAGCCCGACCTTGCCTTTGCCGATCCGCGGGCTGAGGGGCTCGGCACCCGCATCCTGGTCCAGGAAGATCTCAAGCAGAAACTGTCCGATCTCATTGGCGCCGAGCTGGTCGATGCAGCCGAGTACGAGGCGCATCGCATTGCGCTCGGCGTGCCGCGCGGCGGGCTCGATTTCATGTACAGCGATGCGTTCCCGCATGAGACCAACATGGACCGCCTCGCCGGCGTCGATTTCGACAAGGGCTGCTATGTCGGCCAGGAGGTCGTCTCGCGCATGCAGCATCGCGGCACCGCGCGCACGCGCAGCGTGAAGGTGCTGCTCGAGGACGCCTCGCCCGAGCCTGGCACAACCATTCTCGCCGGCGACAAGCCGGTCGGCACCATCGGCTCGACGGCCGGCGGCAAGGGCATCGCGCTGGTGCGCATCGATCGTGTCGCCGATGCACTCGATGCAGGCCAGCCGCTCACCGCTGGGGGGCTGGCTTTGACACTCGCTGAACCAGACGTCGTTCGCATTCCAGCCAAGCAGCCGATCGCATGAGCCGCGCTGCCCGCTTGCATCCCGATGGTCTGACCCGCTGCCCCTGGCCGGGCGAAGATCCGCTTTACGTCGCCTATCACGACACCGAATGGGGCGTGCCGGAATACGACGACCGCGCGCTGTACGAGAAGCTGATGCTGGACGGCTTCCAGGCCGGCCTGTCCTGGATCACGATCCTGCGCAAGCGCGACAATTTCCGCAAAGCCTTCGACGATTTCCAGCCGGAGAAGATCGCGCGTTACACGCCCAAGAAGGTTCACGCGCTGATGAACGATGCGGGTATCGTGCGCAACAAGGCCAAGATCGAAGGCGCGATCCTGAGTGCAAAGTCATATCTCGACATCATGGAGAAGGGCCCGGGCTTCTCGAAGCTGCTGTGGGACTTCATGGACGGACGGCCCAAGGTCAACCAGTTCAAGACCACGGCAAGCGTGCCGGCCTCGACGCCGCTCTCGGTGCAGATCTCCAAGGAGCTGTCCTCGCGCGGCTTCAAATTCGTCGGCCCGACCATCGTCTATGCCTTCATGCAGGCGACCGGCATGGTCAACGACCACCTGGTCGACTGCCACTGTCATGCGACTTGCAGCAAGACCCAGCGCAAGCTGCGCCTCAAGGCCAAATGACGGCGAAGAAGGCAGCGCGCAACGAAGAGGTCCGCGCCTGGCAGCGCATGCTGTCGGGCCGGCGGCTCGACCTGCTCGATCCTTCCCCGCTCGACATCGAAATCGGCGACATCGCGCACGGGCTGGCGCGGGTGGCGCGCTGGAACGGACAGACCCTCGGCGCGCACATCTTTTCGGTCGCGCAGCATACGCTGCTGGTAGAGACCGTGCTGCGGCATGAGATACCCCGCGTCGACCAGCGCGTGCGGCTCGCGGCCCTGCTGCATGATGCGCCGGAATATGTGATCGGCGACATGATCTCGCCGTTCAAGGCCGTGCTCGACGGTCATTACAAGGCCGTCGAGAAGCGGCTGCTCGGTGCCATCCATATCCGCTTCGGTTTGCCGCCGGTATTGCCAGATGACATCACGCAGGCCATCAAGGCCGCCGATCGCGGCGCGGCCTATCTCGAGGCGACCGAGCTCGCCGGCTTCAGCGCAAGCGAAGCGCGGCGCCTGTTCGGCAAGGATCCGGGTCTCTCCGACAGCGTCCGACGCGACTATCTGACGCCCTGGACCGCGGCGCGGGCCGAGAAGCAGTTTCTGGAGCGGTTTGGCGCCGTGTTTGCGTAGCATTATTCCTTCGTAGGGTGGGCAAAGCGAAGCGTGCCCACCGAACCAAGCGACATGCGCGCAATTGCGAAATGGTGGGCACGGCGCGATGCGCCTTTGCCCACCTACGAGCGCTCGCTATAATCGGGCGCAAAAAGGTTCGCCATGATCCACGTCTGTTCCCTCGCCGCGCTTCCCGAGACCGTCCGCCTCACCAAGGCCAGTCACGTGCTAACCGTGATGGCCAATGTCGAGCAGGTGGCGCGTCCGGTCTCGGTGCTCCCGGCCAACCACCTCAAGGTGTCGATGGACGACATCACCGAGGAAATGGACGGCTTCGTCGCGCCGTCGGAGACGCATATCGAGCAGGTGCTCAACTTCGTGCGCGGCTGGGACCGCAGCGCCCCGCTGGTGGTGCATTGCTACGCCGGGATCAGCCGCTCCACCGCCAGCGCGTTCGCGGCCGTTTGCGCGCTTAATCCAAATCGCGACGAGATCGAGATCGCCAGGAAGATTCGCGCGGCCTCGCCGATCGCCTCGCCCAATCGGCGCATCGTCGGCCTCGCCGATCGTGCACTCGGACGCAACGGCCGCATGCTGCGCGCGCTCGACGAGATGGGCCCCGGCGCGATGATGGTGGAAGGCCGCCCCTTCGCGATCGAGCTCGAATGACAGCTGGTTGTCACGATGGAGGTGCGCCCCCTCTCCCGCCTGCGGGAGAGGGTTGGGGAGAGGGTATCTCGGCGACGAAGACTCCCCCAGAGGATAGAGCCCCCTCCCGCCTCGCATCTGTCGATGCGACGCGACCTCTCCCGCAAGCGGGAGAGGTGCACCGAGTCCGCGGATGGGCCGTCTTAACCAAGCGGCATTCTGTTCAATTCAACGACACGGCAGCCGCATGAGCGAGACGCTGCTGACGCCAATCGAAATCGGCCTCACCGCCGCTATCGTCGCGATCGAGAACCACGAGCCGTTGATCCTCACTGCGCATAGCAGCGACGGGCTTGCCGGCCTGCCGTTCGGCCCGTTCGACGCGGTGAGCCATCGCACGTTCGAGATCGGCCTGCGCGCTTGGGTCGAGCAACAGGCGGGGCTGCGGCTCGGCTACGTCGAGCAACTTTACACGTTCGGCGATCGCGGCCGTCATGCCGAGGCCGGCGACACCGGCGCCCACATCGTTTCGATCGGCTATCTCGCGCTGACGCGCCCGGCGGGCGGCGAGCTCGCGACAAACGCGGCGAGCTTCGCGCCCTGGTATCGCTTCTTCCCCTGGGAAGACTGGCGGGACCAGCCGCCGGCGATCATCGCCCGCGACATCATCCCTGCGCTGACCGAATGGGCCGAGGAGGAGACGGCGGAGACGATTCGCGCACTGCCGCGGAAGGATCGCGTGCGGTTCTATTTCGGTCTCGACGGCGCACCCTGGGACGAGGAGCGCGTGCTCGACCGCTACGAGTTGCTCTACGAGGCCGGGCTGATCGAGGAGGCCCGCCGCGATGGCCGTCCTGCGGCATTGGCGCGCAAGACGCTTCCCCCGCTCGGGACCTCGATGCGGTTCGACCACCGCCGGATTCTCGCCACGGCAATCGCGCGGCTGCGCGCAAAGCTGAAGTATCGTCCTGTGGTCTTTGAACTTTTGCCGACCGAATTCACACTCACTGAACTGCAGCACACGGTGGAGGCGATCTCCGGCCGGCACCTGCACAAGCAGAATTTCCGCCGCCTGGTCGAGATGGAAGCCCTGGTCGAACCGACCGGGGTGATGTCGACACAGACGGGCGGACGGCCGGCAGCGCTCTACCGCTTCCGCCGCGAGGTGCTCCAGGAGCGGCCCGCGCCGGGCTTGCGCGTTCGCTCCCGGCGCTAGAGCATGATCCGGAAAAGTGCGTTGCGGTTTTCCGGTAAGATCATGCTCAAGAAATTAAGATCCTGATATCAGTGGTATCGGCCCCTGCCCGCCGATTGCCTGGAGGCTTCATGCTCGACGGCCCGTTTGACGTCTTTGCGCTGATCATTGCGATCATCGCCTTCCTGATCGCGATCAAGGCGTCCAGCCAGGCGACCGAGTTGCGCCGCCGGATCAGTTCGCTCGAAGAGATGCTTTACGCGCAGCGGACGGTGCAGCCGCCCCCGCTGATGCCGGCGCAGGCCGAAGCCCCCGCCACGACTGCAGCCGCCGAGCCGCCGCCGCTGGCGCCGGAAACCGAAACGACGCCGCCTCCGCTCGTCACGGAAGAGATTTCGCCGCCCCCGCTTGAGCCGAGCACGGGCGCCACCGCGCCCCCTCCGGTGCCGGAGGCAGCACCCGGCTTCGAGGAGCGGCTCGGCACCCGCTGGGTGGTGTGGATCGGCGGGCTTGCGCTCGCGCTCGGCGGCTTCTTCATGGTGCGCTATTCGATCGAGGCCGGTCTGCTCGGCCCCGGCGTGCGCGTGTTCCTCGGCGGCCTATTCGCCGCTGCGCTGCTTGGCGCCAGCGAATGGACGCGGCGCAAGGAGAGCATTTCGAGCATCGCCGCGCTGCCGATCGCCAACATTCCCGCGATCCTCACCGCGGCCGGCACGGCGGTGGCGTTCGCGACCATCTACGCGGCGTACGCACTCTACGACTTCCTCGTGCCTGCGACAGCCTTCGTGCTGCTCGGCATCGTTGCGATGGGCACGCTGGCCGCAGCGCTCCTGCACGGCCCTGCGCTCGCCGGGCTCGGCGTCGTCGGCGCCTTCGTGACGCCGATCCTCGTCTCCTCCGGCAAGCCGGATTATTGGGCGCTCTACATCTATCTTGCGGTCGTGACGGCCGCGAGTTTCGGGCTCGCCCGCATCAGGCTATGGCGCTGGCTTGCGGTCACGACCATTGCATTCGCGGTGCTCTGGATCTTCCCGGGTCTCGATACCGAACAGGTGCAGGTCGCGCCGCACGCCTTCCATGCCATCGCCGGCTTCGTGCTCGCAGCACTGCTCGTCGTCTGCGGTTTCATGTTCGGACCCAGCATGGAGGACGGCGAGATCGAGCCGGTCTCATCGGGCGCGCTCGGCGCCTATTTGTTCGGCGCGATGCTGGTCGTGCTGTCGAGCGCGCATGCGGATCTCGCGCTGATCGCCTTCACGCTCCTGGTTGGGGGCACGCTGTTCGTCGCCTGGCGCGCACCGGCGGCGACCGGCGCGCTGGGCGCGGCCGCGGCGGCCGTGTTCATCGTGTTCGCCGAATGGGCGGTGCGCGCCAACCCTGATATGCTGGTGCTGCCGGGCGGCCCAATGCCCGGCGTCGGCCCGGTCGCGATTGATAGCGCGGTGACGCTGCATCTGGTGACGGCCGCGATCTTCGCCGCCGGTTTCGGCGTCACGGGCTTTTTCGCGCAAGGCCGCTCGAACTCGGTGATCATTCCCGTGGTGTGGTCGGCAGCGGGCGTCGCGACGCCGATCGCCATCCTGGTTGCGCTCTATGCGCGCATTGCCCATCTCGACCGCTCGATCCCGTTTGCGATCCTCGCCGTGCTGCTCGCTGCGGCCTTTGGCGCCGCGACCGAAGCGCTGATGCGCCGCGAAGAGCGGCCCGGCGTTGCAACCTCGGTCGCGCTGTTCGCGACCGGTACGCTCGGCGCGCTGGCGCTGGCGCTGACCTTCGCCCTGGAGAAGGGCTGGCTTACCATCGCGCTCGCGCTGATGTCGCTCGGCACCGCCTGGATCTCGTTGCAGCGGCCGATTCCGGTGCTGCGCCGGCTGGCTGCGGCCTTCGCTGCGATCGTCACCGCGCGTATCGTCTATGATCCGTGCATCGTCGGCGATGCCGTCGGCACCACGCCGATCTTCAACTGGCTGTTGTGGGGCTATGGCCTGCCGGCCGCCTCGTTCTGGGGCGCGAGCATCTTCCTGCGCCGCCGCGCCGACGATCCGCCGCTGCGCGTGGTCGAGACCGCGGCGATCCTGTTCACCGCGCTGCTCGCCTTCATGGAGATCCGGCACTTTGCGACCGGCGGCCGCATGACCTCGCCGCCCTCGCTGCTCGAGTTCGCGCTGCAAGTCTGTGTCATGCTAGCCATGGCAATCGGCCTGGAGCGCCTGCGGCTGCGCAGCCACAGCATCGTGCACAATGTCGGCGCGGTCGTGCTGACGGCGATCGCCGGCCTCATCAGCGTGTTTGGCCTCCTGATCCTGGAGAACCCGCTGCTGCTCTCCAGCGTCAATGTCGGCGGCCTCGTGTTCAATCTGCTGCTGCTCGGCTATGCGCTGCCGGCGGTGCTGATGCTGCTGCTCTCCTACGCAGTGGCAGGACACCGCAGTGTCGCATATGCAAACACGATTGCGGGTGGTGCCCTGGTGTTCGCGCTCACCTATGTGACGCTGGAGATCCGCCGCTTCTATCACGGCCCGGTCCTGCTCTACGGTGGCACCACGAGCGCCGAGCAATATACCTATTCGATCGGCTGGCTCGCTTTTGGCGTGGCGCTGCTCGGCGTCGGCATCCTGGTCAATTCGGAGCGTGCGCGGCTGGCGTCCGCCGCCGTCATCGCGCTGACGATCTTCAAGGCCTTTGCCGTCGACGTGTGGACGCTGACCGGCGTCTATCGGGCGCTCTCGTTCATGTGCCTTGGCGTCGTGCTGGTCGCGATCGGCTGGCTCTACCA
Source organism: Bradyrhizobium yuanmingense (assembly GCF_900094575.1). Lineage (GTDB taxonomy): Bacteria > Pseudomonadota > Alphaproteobacteria > Rhizobiales > Xanthobacteraceae > Bradyrhizobium > Bradyrhizobium yuanmingense. Next base: position 727,597 of record NZ_FMAE01000001.1, read on the forward strand.
GCGCATCCTGTTCCGGCGGCAGATCGCACCGCCGCCGGCTGCGCCGCAGACGGGCAGCTAGACTGGATCGTCGGGCGGGCACTCCACCTCTCCCCAGCGGGGAGAGGTCAACAACGATCGAGCGGGGTGCCTCTACGCCGCGCGGACCGATTCCAGGAACTGCGCGACCTCGACCTTCAGGCGGGTGCTGTCGGTCGCCAGCGACTTCGCCGCCGACAGCACTTCACTCGAGGCCGAGCCGGTCTCGATCGCACCGCGCTGCACGTTGGTGATGTTGGACGACACTTCCTGCGTGCCGAGCGAGGCCTGCTGAACGTTGCGCGAAATCTCCTGCGTGGCCGCGCCCTGCTCCTCGACGGCGGCGGCGATCGCGGCCGACACCTCGGACAGCCGCTCGATGGTGCCGCCGATCTCCTGGATGGCGTTGACGGATTCTTGCGTCGCCGCCTGGATGCCCGAGACCTGCGCCCCAATTTCGCCGGTCGCTTTCGCGGTCTGCTCGGCCAGTGCCTTGACCTCGGAGGCGACGACGGCAAAGCCGCGGCCGGCTTCGCCCGCGCGCGCCGCCTCGATGGTCGCGTTCAGCGCGAGCAGATTGGTCTGGCCCGCGATGGTGTTGATGAGCTCGACGACGTCGCCGATGCGGGCGGCCGCCTGCGACAGCGCGTTGACGCGCTCGTTGGTCCGCGCCGCCTGCTCGACCGCTTCCGCTGCCATCCGCGCCGAATCCTGCACGCGGCGGCTGATCTCGGTGATAGAGGACGACAGCTCCTCGGAGGCCGAGGCCACCGCCTGGACGTTGGTGGAAGCTTCTTCCGACGCCGCCGCAACGACGGTTGCGAGCTCCTGGCCGCGCTGCGCGGTGCCGCTCAGCGTCGCCGCGGAGGCCTCGAGCTCGGTCGAGGCCGACGACACGGTCTCGACGACCTCCCCAATCATGACCTCGAAATTGCGGGTGATGGCATCGACACGTCGGCCGCGTTCGATCTTGGCCTCGGCGTCGCGCGCCGCCGCAGCGTCGGCCGCCTTCTTGGCGATCAGCGCCTCCTTGAAGATCTGGAGCGCATCCGCCATCGAGCCGATCTCGGTCTTCTCGCCGCGATGCGGCACCTCCACCGCAAGGTCGCCCTCGCCGAGCGACTGCATCGGGCGGATGATCGAAGCGATGCCACGCGAGACGTCGCGCACGAGATAGTAGGCGGCGCCGATCGCGATCACGACGGAGGCCACGATGATCCCGACCAGCACACGGAAGATCGTAGCGTAGCTGTCGGCGGCCTGCTTCGTCTCCAGCTCGGCGCCCTGATTGTTCATTTCGATGCCCTTCTGGAGCAGCGGATCGGCGGCCTGAGCCATCTTCGCGACCTTGGTCTGCAACATCTCGTTGGCATCGGTCGGGAAGCGGCCGACACTCTTGCGCGACAGCGCCATTACATCCTGCACGCCGTTCAGGTACTCGGCCCAGGCCTTGGTCCATTGCTCGTAGAGCGAGCGCTCCTCTGCGCGCGTGATCAGCGGCTCGTAGATCTTGCGGGTCTTCTCGATCCGTTCGCGCAAGCCTGCCAGGCGCTTCTCGGCGGCCTCCTTGCCTTCGGCAGTATCCTGCATCAGGTGCAGACGCAGCGCGACGCGGAGCTCGTTGATGTCAGCACGCATCGAGCCGAGCGCACGCACGCTCGGCAACCAGCCCTGCGCGATCTCGACCGTATGGGCGTTGATGTTCTGCATCGTGCCGATCGCCATCACGCCGACGCCGGCGAGCGAGAGCACGAGGACCGACAGCACGGTCAGCAGCTTGAAGACGATCGACAATTTCGACATCACGACAATCCCGATGATTACCCGGCAACGCGCACATCATCTGCGCCGCAGACGTCACGACGGACGACCCGGGCGAAGGTCAGTTCAACAATGCTGGCTGGTTCTTTTCCCGAAGGATTGCGCGCATAATCGCAAACAGGCGTTAACAGGAGGCTACGTAAAAATACGGCTCGTGCGCAGCGATCGTGGTTCGCTGCAACTCTCTGTTGCAGCCGCACCGGCATCTCCCGTTACGATGCGGACGCAAAGGCACGTGTCAGGCCGCGCGGACGGTATCGAGGAACTTTCCGACTTCGAGCTTCAGCCGGTTGCTGTCGCCGGACAGCGATTGCGCGGCGCCCAACACCTGCGAGGATGCCGAACCGGTCTCACTCGCGCCGCGCTGCACGTCGGTGATGTTGGACGACACCTGATGGGTGCCCGTCGCCGCCTGCTGCACGTTGCGGGAGATCTCCTGCGTTGCGGCCCCCTGCTCTTCCACCGCGGCTGCGATGGTCGAGGAGATCTCCGACAGCTTCTCGATGGTGTGGCTGATGTCCTTGATCGCGCCGACCGAATGCTCGGTGGCGGTCTGGATGCTGGCGATCTGCTGGCCGATCTCGCCGGTCGCCTTCGCCGTCTGCTCGGCAAGCGCCTTGACCTCCGAAGCGACGACGGCAAAGCCGCGGCCTGCCTCGCCGGCGCGCGCGGCCTCGATGGTTGCATTGAGCGCCAGGAGGTTGGTCTGGCCGGCGATGGTGTTGATCAGCTCGACCACGTCGCCGATCCGCGCCGCAGCAGCGGAGAGCTCCCCGACGCGATCGGTCGTGGTGCGAGCCTGGTTCACCGCATCGCCGGCGACGCGGGCGGATTCCTGCACCTGCCGGCTGATCTCGGTGATCGACGACGACAGCTCTTCGGTCGCCGACGCGACCGACTGCACGTTGGTGGACGCTTCCTCGGAAGCGGCAGCAACCATGGTCGTGAGCTCCTGGCCGCGCGCCGCGGTCGCGGTCAGCGTCGAGGCGGAAGCTTCCAGCTCGGTCGCGGCCGAGGACACGGTATCGACGATCTCACCGATCGCGGCTTCGAAGCTGTCAGCCAGCTTGTGCATCTCGGCCTTGCGCTGCGCGGCCGCAATCTGGTCCTGCCTGATCTTGGCTTCGGCGTCCTCGCGCGCCTTCTGCTCCGACACGACCTTGAACTTTTCAACGGCCGCCGCGACGCCGCCGACCTCGTCCTTGCGGCCGAGACCGGGCAGAACCACGGAGAAATCGCCGCCGGCGAGCTTGTCCATGGCGACCGTGAGCGCACGGATCGGCCGCGCGATGGTCAGGAACGACATCAGCCAGGAGCCGACGAGGACGAGCATGGCGAGTGCGCCGACCAGGATCGCGAGCTGCTCGCTCGATCTCATTTGGGCCGCGGCCGCGGAATTCTTCTCCTCGGATTTGTGCCTTGCGTAGTCGGCGATCTGGCCGATCAGCACGTCGAGCTCGCCGGCAATCGGCAGGGTCACCTCGCGTGCGATGCGAACGACGTCTTCATTGAGCTTCGCAGCGCGGGCCGCTCCGTCTGCACCGCTGGCGGCCAGGGCTTCGCCGCGCACGCCGGCGATCTGCTGCGCGGCCTTTTCGTAATTCGCAGCCAGCGATCTCAGTTTCTCCATCCGAGCGCGGTTCTCCGCCTCGTGAGAAAGCTTCAGCATTTCATCGACCAGCGCATTCGTCGATTTTTGCCGGTCGCCCAGATTCTGGACGGCCTTCTGAATGTCAGCCGGGCTATTGGCAAGACGAAGGTCTCGTACCGCGAGCTGCATGCCGCGAACCGCAGCCTCGGCCTTGACTGCGTCGCGCGCGATCTGCTGCTGCGCAAGCGCGCTCTGGCTGCTCTCGCGAATTCCCGCATTGCCGAGCATCTGGCTTGCAATCATGGCCCCAACCAGGAGCACACCGAGCGCCGACGCAATCGCCAGCTTGGTCCCGATCCTCAGATTCTGAACTAGGCTCAACATGGGCATGCTTCCCCCGAAGGAACGCGCAGCCGAGTCATTGTCGGCTTCCCCTGACTGCGCCATTGCCCAAAAAATGAGCTTCTCACATTCCGATTTGGTTAACGAAATCCCTCGCAGAAATACGGACTTTGCACGCTAAATGATTGAGCGCGAAAGGAAACGATCCCGTCATAGTTGTAAATTGCAGCTTCAAGTCGGAGCTAGGACGCTTTACATCCGATGGCCTCGCCGACGAGGCTGATTCGAAAGACCGGCTGCTTGTCCTCATCGAGCAACTCCATGCACCACTCGGCGTTCGGCTTCAGGCCGCGCGCGATGCCGCTGAGCAGATTGGCGCACACCTCGGTCATCTCGGTCCAGGCGGCTGCGCGATCCTCGAACTCGTACGGCAGGTCGGCGGCGCCGGAATAACGGCCGGTGCTGATGCGGAAGAAATAGAGCGACATGGTTGAACCCTTGCGTGGGACCGCCCCCCGGCGCGCGCAAACTGCGGCCCGAACAGCTACCAAGGCATGAAAGCCGCCGTCCGTATGACTACGGCGCAGGCGGCTTGATGTTCGATGATGCCTTCGACGATCAATGGCGCGGGTTGTCTCGCGCAGACGAACTCACTGCGTGGAGCGGCGCAGCTCCAGCGGTCCCTCGTTCTTCGCCGGCTCGGACTTCACCGGCTCGAGCCGGCTGCCCTCGACACGCGGCGTCTCGACGCGCGCGGCTACCTCGGTGGTCGAGGCGGCGACCGTGCCGGTGTGCTCCGGCTTGTGCAGCGAGCGCGGCCGCGCCGCAGCGCGCGCCATCAGCATTTGGTTGCCGCCCTGGTGACGGAAGTCGCAATAGGCGAAGCCCATGCCCGACACCGAGCCGCGGAAGCTGCGATCGTCGGTCTTTTCGAGGTTGAAACAGGGCTCGAACGGAATGCCCTTGATCGAGGCGCAGACGTTCTGGCCGCGGATCTGGAGCGTATTGCCGGGAAGTCGGAGGTGCTTGACCGGGCCCGAGCCCGAGAATTGCACCGCACCGGCGGCGCCGAGATCGTCGAGGATGCGGCCTGCACCGCGGGTGCCGTCGAAACAGGTGAAGGCGAACACCTTGCCGGCCACGAAGCGGCGCGCCTCGTCGGCGTTCATGCTTCCAGCGATGGCCGGCGCAAACGTCGCTGCCGCCGTGACAGCCCCCAACACAATACGCGCAAGCATGCTCAACTCCGAACCAACCCCCGCAGCGGGCGATGCCTTTATCTCTTTACCCGCTGCTTACCATACGAACCATGGCGAGATTGAAGCAGCTTGGTTGGTAAAGTCTGAACGCCGTCAGACAATTTTTACCACGACGCGGCCGCGAACCTGGCCGGCGAGGATTTTCGCGCCCCAGCCCTGAACCTCGCCGAGCGAAATTTCCTCTGTGATTTCAGTCAGTTTGGTCCGATCCAGATCGGAGGCCAACCGCTGCCAGGCGGCCTTCCTTGGCTCGATCGGGCACATCACCGAATCGATGCCGAGAAGGCACACTCCGCGCAAAATAAACGGCGCCACCGAGGACGGCAGGTCCATGCCGGCGGCCAGGCCGCAGGCCGCGATCGCGCCGCCATATTTCGTCATCGAGAGCAGGTTGGCGAGGGTGGTCGAGCCGACGCTGTCGACGCCGCCGGCCCAGCGCTCCTTGGCGAGGGGTTTTGCCGGGGCCGACAATTCATTGCGATCGATGATCTCGGCAGCCCCCAGCTGCTTCAGGTAGTCGGCCTCGGAGGCCCGCCCGGTCGAAGCGATGACGTGGTAGCCGAGCTTCGAGAGCACGGCGATCGCGACCGAGCCGACGCCGCCGGCAGCGCCCGTCACCACGACCGGGCCGCTCTTCGGCGAGATGCCATGCTTCTCCAGCGCCAGCACCGAGAGCATCGCCGTGAAGCCGGCGGTGCCGATCGCCATGGCATCGCGCGCCGATAGCCCTTGCGGAAGAGCGACCAGCCAGTCGCCCTTCACCCGCGCCTTCTCCGCATAGGCGCCGAGATGGGTCTCGCCCATGCCCCAGCCGGTGCAGACGACCTTGTCGCCCGCCTTCCACTGCGGATGCGAGGAGGCTTCGACCGTGCCGGCAAAATCGATGCCGGCGATCATCGGGAAGCGGCGCACCACCGGCGCCTTGCCGGTGAGCGCAAGGCCGTCCTTGTAGTTCAGCGTCGACCATTCGACTCGAACGGTGACGTCGCCCTCCATCAGCTCGGTTTCGTCGAACTGCGCGAGCTGCGCGGTGGTGCCCTTGTCCGCCTTGTCGATCCTGACAGCCTTGAATGTGGCCACGACTGAACTCCCTGACTTTGTTTGTCGGGGATGTTTAGCCGATCAGGCGGGCTGCGCAACCGCCCGCTGAACGGGTTTTTCCACGATCGGAAGATTGATCAGCGCCGAGAGCACGCCGAACAGGATCGAGAGCCACCAGATCGGCGTGTAGGACCCGAACTTCTCGAACACGATGCCGCCGAGCCAGACGCCCAGGAAGCCACCTACCTGATGGCTGACGAAGGCAAAGCCGTAGAGCGTCGCGAGCCAGCGCGTTCCGAACATCAGCGCCACCAGCGCCGAGGTCGGCGGCACCGTCGACAGCCAGGTCAGGCCGGAGATTGCACCGAACGCGATCGCCGAGAACGGCGTGATCGGGAACGAGATGAAAGCGAGGATCGCCAGCGCGCGCGTGAAGTAGATGGCCGAGAGGATGTAGCGCTTGGGAAGGTAGTTCTGGAGATACCCCACGCTCAGCGATCCGATGATGTTGAACAGGCCGATCGCCGCGATCACCCAGCCGCCGGTTTGTGCGGTGATGCCGCGATCGACCAGGAACGCCGGCAGATGCACGGTGATGAAGGCGAGCTGGAAGCCGCAGGTGAAGAAGCCGAGCACCAGGAGCACGTAGGAGCGATGACCGAAAGCTTCGGCAAGCGCCTTGGTGATGGTCTGGTCATCCGCGGGCGTTGCGCTGTTCACGCTTGTCACCGGCGGCGTCGAGAGCGCCAGCGACAGCGGGATGATCAGCAGCATCAGGAAGCCGAATACGGAGAGCGCCTGCTGCCAGCCGAAATTGTCGATCAAGGCAACGCCGATCGGTGCGAACAGGAACTGCCCGAATGAGCCCGCGGCCGTGCCGGCGCCGAGCGCGATGCCGCGCTTCTCCGCGGGCAAGAGCTTGGTGAAGGCCGACAGAACCAGATTGAACGAACAGCCGGCGAGGCCAAAGCCGATCATCACCCCGGCGCCGATGTTGAGCGACAGTGGCGTCGAGGAATAGCGCATCAACAGCAGCCCGCCGGCATAGAGCAGCGCGCCGACGCACATCACCCGGAACAGGCCGAAGCGATCCGCGACCGCACCGGCGAACGGCTGGCCCAGTCCCCACAACAGATTCTGCACGGCGATGGCGAGGCCGAACACGTCACGGCCCCAGCTGAATTCGTGACTCATCGGCTGCACGAAGAAGCCGAGCGCCGAGCGCGGACCGAAACCGAGCATGCCGATGGCACAACCACAGAGGATGATGACGGCCGGGGTACGCCAGTTGGAGGAACGCGAGGCCGGAGCGAGCTCGCCGATCTGTGTCGACATGGTTGTCCTCGTCTTGTCCTTGGCGGAGCCGCAAATCAGCAGCCGCGGGACAGCCCGTTTAATGCATATGCATGAAAATCCCAAGGCCAAAACGATTGCATTCCACGAAGAGCTGACGCGGGAGCATTGCGTTTCAATCTGACCTCGCCTGGCAGGCGCGCAGTGACGGGAATGTGTGGGGCAGGCCCTAGCGGCAAGCAGCGACGCGTGCTATGTTCGATCTACTCAGGTTGAGCATATGCCGACCGCAGCGACGTTCGCCCGGCCTCCTAGGCCGGATTTCTCGGGTCCCATATATTCTCAAACTGAGCATAACGCCACGCATAATTGGCCACACTTGGGAGGCTTCAATGCCGATCACTGCAATTTACGGTCGCGACGACTTTGCCAACCGGCCGCAAGGCCAACCCACCGTCTCCCCGCGCCCCGTCCCGGTGCCTCCGGGACCGACATGGCCGATGCCCTCCCTAGAATGGACGCCGGCGGTCGAACGCGCCACTGCGCCGCTCTATAACCGCGTCAAGCACGTGATCCCGTCGATCGAATGGCCGCTGATGGCGCCGACGATTCACGCGATCAACGAGCTCAAGCGCGCGCGGGGCGCGGTCATCCTCGCCCACAACTACCAGACCCCGGAGATCTTCCACTGCGTCGCCGATATCGGCGGCGACTCGCTCCAGCTCGCGGTCGAAGCCACCAAGGTGAAGGCCGGCATCATCGTCCAATGCGGCGTGCACTTCATGGCGGAGACCTCGAAGCTGCTCAATCCGGACAAGACCGTCTTGATCCCGGATTCGCGTGCGGGCTGCTCGCTCGCCGCCAGCATCACCGGTGCGGACGTGCGGCTGCTGCGGGAGAAGTTCCCCGGCGTGCCTGTTGTCGCCTACGTCAACACCTCGGCGGAGGTGAAGGCCGAGGTCGACATCTGCTGCACGTCCTCGAACGCGGTGCAGGTGGTCGAGAGCCTGAACGCCCCGACCGTGATCTTCCTGCCCGACCGATACCTCGCCACTTACGTGGCGTCGAAGACCTACGTGAAGATCATCGCCTGGAAGGGCGCCTGCGAGGTGCACGAGCGCTTCACGGGCGAGGAGCTGCGGAGCTTTCGCGAAGCCGATCCGTCCGTGCAGATCATCGCGCATCCGGAATGCCCGCCGGACGTGCTGGCGGAAGCCGACTTCACCGGTTCGACCGCGCACATGATCAACTGGGTACGCGCGAAGCGGCCGCGGCGGCTCGTCATGATCACGGAATGCTCGATGGCCGACAATGTCCGGGCCGAGCTGCCCGACGTGGAGATGCTTCGCCCCTGCAATCTCTGCCCGCACATGAAGCGCATCACGCTCGCCAACATCCTGGAAAGCCTGCTGACGCTTGGCGAGGAGGTGACGATCGACCCCGCGCTCGCGGAACGCGCGCGGCACTCGGTCGAGCGCATGATCAATCTGAGAAATTGAGGGCGAGCAACATGCAACACGACATCCACGACCTCGCCAGCACCGACAACGTCGTCATCGTTGGCGGCGGCCTTGCCGGACTGTTCTGCGCGCTCAAGCTCGCGCCGCGGCCAGTGACCTTGATCTCTGCGGCCCCGCTCGGGCACGGTGCTTCCTCGGCATGGGCGCAAGGCGGCATCGCGGCGGCCGTCGCCGAAGGCGATACGCCGGAGGCACACGCTGCCGACACCGTCGCGGTCGGCGGCGGCCTCGTCGACGAAGCCGTTGCGCTCGGCATTGCGCGGGAGGCTGCGCCGCGCATCCACGATCTTCTCGCCTATGGCGTGCCGTTCGACCGCGATCTCGACGGCAGGCTTGCGGTCGGACGCGAAGCTGCGCATTCCGCGAGTCGCATCGTGCATGTGCGCGGCGATGGCGCCGGCGCCGCGATCATCGCGGCCTTGAGCGAGGCCGTGCGCCGCACGCCCTCAATCCGCCTGATGGAAGGGTTCGTCGCCGAAGCACTGCTGACCGAGGACGGCGCGGTCACTGGGCTTCAATTGCGCGAGGCCGGCAATCCTGCGGCACGGCCGCTCGTGCTCGCCTCACGCGCGGTCGTGCTTGCGACAGGTGGGCTCGGCCATCTCTACGCCGTCACCACCAACCCGTCGGAAGCGAGCGGCTCGGGCCTTGCGATCGCCGCCCGCGCCGGCGCCGTGATTGCCGATCCTGAATTCGTGCAGTTCCACCCGACCGCCATCATGGTCGGCCGCGACCCGGCACCGCTCGCCACCGAAGCCCTGCGCGGCGAAGGTGCAACGCTGATCAATGGCAACGGCGAGCGCTTCATGAGCGCCCGCCACCCGCTCGCGGAGCTCGCGCCCCGCGATATCGTGGCCCGCGGCGTGTTCGCCGAGATCGCGGCCGGGCGCGGCGCCTTCCTCGATGCGCGACAGGCGCTGGGCGCGCGTTTCGCGACGAGTTTTCCGACCGTGCATGCGAGCTGCATCGCTGCCGGCATCGATCCCGCGGCGCAGCCGATTCCGATCGCGACGGCCGCGCATTACCACATGGGCGGCATCGCGGTGGACGCGCGCGGTCGCAGCTCGATCGACGGTCTCTGGGCCGCCGGAGAAGTCTCCTCCACGGGCGCGCATGGCGCCAACCGGCTTGCCTCGAATTCCCTGCTCGAAGCCGTCGTCTATGCCGCCCGCATTGCCGACGACATCGCCGGCCGCACCGTGCCCCCGCCGGCACGCCTTCCCGAGTCTTTGGTGACACCACGCGCCGGCACGCCGGATGCTGCGGAGGTGAAGCGGCTGCGCGCAATGATGAGCGCGCATGTCGGCGTGATCCGCGACGGTGATGGGCTTGCGCAAGCCGTGCGCCATTTCGTCAGGCTCGAGCGCGAGGCCGGACGCAGCGTCCTCGGCAACATGGCGATTTCGGCCCTGCTCGTCGCCGCTGCGGCCTGGACGCGGCGCGAAAGCCGCGGTGCGCATTGCCGTTCCGATCATCCGGCCGAGAACCCAGCGCTGGCGCAGAGAACGATGACCACACTCGCCGCGGCGCGCGAGGTCGCGGAGAGCCTCGACGAGCGCCCGCGGCCACGCCTTGCGCAATCCATGATCGCCTGAAGGAGGCCCCATGATCACCCCGACCTCACTGCTCTATCCCGATGCCTTCCTCTCGCCGCTCGCGATCGAGGCGGCCGTTGAGCGCGCGCTCGACGAGGATCTCGGCCGCGCCGGCGACATCACCTCGCTGGCGACGATCCCGGAGGCGACGCGCGCGCAAACCATCCTGGTCGCGCGCCAGTCCGGCGTGATCGCCGGATTGCCGCTGGCGCTCGCGACCTTGCAGAAGCTTTCGCCCGAGATCGAGGTGCGCGCACATGTCCGCGATGCCGCGCGGGTTGCGCGCGGCCAGCACGTGCTGACGATCTCGGGCCCGGCGCGCGCCATTCTCACGGCGGAGCGCACCGCGCTGAACTTCGTCGGCCGGCTGTCGGGCATCGCCACGCTCGCCGCGGACTATGTCGCCCGCACCGAAGGCACCAGGATGCGCATCTGCTGCACGCGCAAGACCACGCCGGGATTGCGGGCGCTGGAGAAATACGCGGTGCGCTGCGGCGGCGGCTTCAACCACCGCTTCGGGCTCGACGATGCGATCCTGATCAAGGACAACCACATTGCGGTGGCCGGCGGCATCCGCCCGGTGCTGGAGCGCGCCCGCGCCCATGCCGGCCATCTCGTCAAGATCGAGATCGAGGTCGACACGCTGGCGCAGCTGCGCGAGGTGCTCGAGAGCGGGATGGCCGATGCGGTGCTGCTCGATAATATGGACCTTGCGACGCTGCGCGAGGCGGTGAGGCTCAACGCGGGCCGCGTCGCGCTGGAGGCGTCCGGCGGCGTCACGCTGGACACGATCGCCGCCATCGCGGCCACCGGCGTCGACTATGCGTCGGCCGGCGCCCTGACGCATTCTGCGCCGAATTTCGATTGTGCGCTGGACATCGAGGCGTGATGGCACCTCTCGCGTCATGGCCGGGCTTGTCCCGGCCATCAACGTCATGCGTTACGAAGAACGTGGATGCCCGGGACAAGCCCGGGCATGACGATCACTTGTAGGCGCTACCGCCGCTCGCCCAACTCCGCGGAGCTCTTGGCTTCCTGCGCGAGCGCGGCGGAGAGCGCGGCGGTTTGCGCCGGCGTGCCCCAGCTCGGCAACTCGCTGCCGTCGCCCCAATTGCGCGGCCGATAGAAGGTGTGCACGCCGGTCTTGTACAGCTTCTTCATCTCGGCGACCCAGGACGGGCGGACCCAATAGGCATGGTAATGCGTGGACTTGCCGACCTCGGGCAGCCAGATCTGTCCGTCGAGCATCGCCTTGGAGATCTTCTTGGCGCGCTCCCACATTTCGGGCTCGCGGATCACGTCGGCATTGTTGTCGCAGGCGAAGGTGAACTGGCAGGCCAGGTGACGGTGCTTGTTCTGGTAGACCGCGCCGCACACGGTGTCGGGATATTTGCCGGAGAAGACGCGGTTCATCACCACTTGCGCCACCGCAATCTGGCCGCGCACGGCTTCGCCGCGGGCCTCGAAATAGACGGCTTCGGCAAGACACTTCTCGGACTTGGCGCGCGACTTGTCGTCGAGCGCGAGTCGCTCCGCCGGCGACTTGCCGCGCTGGTTGTCGGCGTTGACCTCGCCCTTCGGCGCGACGCTCTCGCCGCTCTCGATGTCCTTGGCGATCTCCGCCGTCGGCGGGGTCAGCGAGGCCGTCACCTTCATGTCGGGGTCGGGCATCACGATCAGCGGCTCGGCGCCGGGCTGCCAGCTCTCGATGGTCTCGAGATTGCCGCCCAGCGAGGAGCTGCCGAAGAACAGGCTCGATGTCTTGACGCTGAAAGGATCGCGCGCGGGAACAGCCGGCGCCGTGGCGCGCTTCAGCGCTTCTAGCGGCTGCACCGCGAACGCGCGCGCAGCCTCGCTCGCCTGCGGCGGATTGGAATATTGCGGCAGCGGCGGCGCGCGCATCGCCTCCTGCAGCTCGGGATCGAGCGGGGCCGCGGATTCCGGCGACATCGCCGGCGGCAATGCGGCGGTCTTGGCGCCGAACACCGAGCTGTTCGAGGTCGCGGGATCTTCCTTGGCCGGTGCTGCAGCCGGCGCGGCCGTCTCAGGCGACTGAGTCGGCGGGACGATTGCGAGGCGATCGCCCTTCAGGGCGCGATCGACCTTGGGAAAGTCGGATGCGTGGTAGCGCGGCGGTGCCTGAAGCGCCGGATTGCGGCGGATTGCGCCGGTGACGTCGCCGCCGTCGAGGCTCGCGAGCCGAACCATCGCGCTCTGCGGAACCGAGGTGCCGATGGGGCGGGAAAAACTGTAGGTGGCAAGCTGTATCGAGGACGCAGCGGAGAACACCTGCTTCTGCCACCGCTCGGCGACGCCGGGTTGGCGCGCCAGCAACGAGGCAATGTCCTGATAGCCGGTCTCTCTCGGCATCAATGCGAAGATGCAGAGACCGATGCCGAAGGACGCGAACCGCGCGCCCTTCGGATGGTTACGCAACACAGACATCGATACGCTCACGCTACGCTTACGCTGGTTCGATCGAACTCAGTACATCCGTGCAATTCGATCTTTATTGTGAGTATCCAATTTAGGTTGCCGGGGCGTTAATCGGCGTTGCGCAGGCGGCACACTCAAGCGAATGCAGGTGTTTTCACGGGGCGACGTCGCGCATTGGTAAATGCGGCCTCACGTGAAGCGGTAAACATCGGGTCAACGCGAATGGTGAAGGAACTCTTGCGCCCCGGCGTACCATCACGGGAAGCTGTTGGGGGAGCGCCTGTGCGATGACGACGGTTGCGAGGGGCCAACGCGCCCCTCACTCGGCGATCAGCTTCAACCACTCGTCTTCGGTCAGCACCTTGACGCCGTGCTTGTTGGCGTCCGCGAGCTTCGAGCCGGCGCCGGGGCCCGCGACGACGAGATCGGTCTTTTTCGAAACCGAGCCCGACACCTTGGCCCCGAGCCGCTCGGCCGTCGCCTTGGCTTCATCCCGTGTCATCTTCTCCAGCGAGCCCGTGAACACCACGGTCTTGCCGGCGACGGCCGAATTGCTCTTCGGCTTCTCGGCGTCGACGATCTCGACCTCCTTGGTCAGGCGTTCGACAATGCCGCGATTGTGACTCTCGCCGAAATAATCGGCGATGCTCTTGATCACGGTGTCGCCGATCTGGTCGAGCGCGTCCATGTCCGCGATCGCCTCCTCGTCGCCCTTGCCAACCTTGAGGCAGGCATCATGGAAGGCGTCCCACGAGCCGTAGCCGCGCGCCAGCGCCAGCGCCGTGGTCTCGCCGACATGGCGCATGCCGAGCGCGAAGATGAAGCGCTCCAGCGCGATTCTGCGCCGGCTCTCGATGGCGCCGAACAGGTTGCGCACGGAGGTCGCGCCGTAGCCTTCGATCTCCTCGAGCTTGAGTTTTGCGTTGCGCTTCTCCAGCGTGAAGATGTCGGCGGGCTCCTTCACCCAGCCCTCGTCGAAGAAGTACTGGAGCTGCTTCTCGCCGAGGCCGTCGATGTCGAAGGCCCGCCGCGACACGAACAGCTTCAGATGCTCGATCTTCTGGTAGGGACAGGCGAACTCGCCGGTGCAGCGGGCGCGCGAGCCCTCCTCGCCCGTCGCCGTCTCCTCGCGCACGACGTCGGTGTGCAGCGGACACGGGCACTTCTTCGGGAAGTGGAATTCCCTGGCGCTCTTCGGCCGCTTGTCGAAGACGACGTCGACCACCTGCGGGATGACGTCGCCGGCGCGCTGAATCACCACGGTGTCACCGATCCTGATGTCGCGCCCCTCGCGCAGCACCTCGCCCTTGTTGCCGATGCCCCTGATGTAGTCCTCGTTGTGCAGCGTGACGTTCTGCACGATGACGCCGCCAACGCCGACCGGCTCGAGCTTGCCGACCGGCGTGAACGAGCCGGTGCGGCCGACCTGGATCTCGATGTCCCGCAGCACCGTCATGGCGCGCTCGGCCGGGAATTTGTGCGCGATACCCCAGCGCGGCGTGCGCGAGACGAAGCCGAGCCGCTCCTGCCAGTCGATGCGGTCGATCTTGTAGACGACGCCGTCGATGTCGTAGTCGAGCCGCGCGCGCTGCTCCTCGATCGCATGATGAAAGGCGAGCAGTTCCTCGACCGAGTGACAGAGCTTGGTGAGCGGATTGGTCTTGAAACCGCAGCGCTCGAACCAGCCGATCATGCCGTTCTGCGTGTCTTCCGGCATCGCGCTCATCTGCCCCCAGGCATAGGCGAAGAAGCCGAGGGGACGGGAGGCGGTGATGGTCGGGTCCTTCTGGCGGAGCGAGCCCGCGGCCGAATTGCGCGGATTGGCGAAGATGGTGTCGCCTGCCGCCTTCTGCCGTTCGTTGAGCGCCAGGAACGCCTTCTTGGTCATGTAGACTTCGCCGCGCACCTCGCAGATGTCGGGGATGTTGCGGCCCTTCAGCTTCTGCGGCACGTCTTCGAGCGTGCGGATGTTGGCGGTGACGTCCTCGCCAACCGCACCGTCGCCGCGCGTCGCGGCGGTGACGAGCTCGCCGCCCTCATAGCGCAGCGACATCGAGAGGCCGTCGATCTTCGGCTCGGCGGAGAAGCCGATCTTGTCGTCGTCGAGCTTCAGGAAGCGCACGATGCGGCCGACGAAGTCGCGCACGTCCTCCTCCGCAAAGGCGTTGTCGAGCGACAGCATGGGCACGGCATGCGGGACTTTCTTGAAGCGCCCTGACGGCGCGGCGCCGACCTTCTGCGAGGGCGAGTCCGCGGTGACGAACTCGGGAAAACGCGCCTCGATCGCGTTGAGGCGCTGGCGCAGCGCGTCATATTCGGCGTCGGTGACGGTGGGCGCGTCCTCCTGATAGTAGCGCTCGTTGTGCCCCTCGATCTCGAGGGCGAGCCGCTTATGCTCGACCTTGGCCTGCGCCTTGGTGAGCTCGACGACGTCGCGTAGCGGTGTTGCTTTGGATTTTGCTGCTCTGGCCATGGCGCTTGGATACGACGGAGCGGGCGGGAGGGTAAAGGCTTGTGGAAATCTCGTGCCCCGGACGCAGCGCAGCGCTCCTTCAGCGGTGCGCTGCAGAGCCGGGGCCCATGTCGCGGCAGGCATTCTGGGTCCCGGCTCGCGCTACGCGCGTCCGGGACACAAGCCTAAGCCGTCGCCGCCTTGAGCAGCCGTTCCGCCGCAGCCCTCGCCTCGGCCGTGATCTCGGCGCCCGCGAGCATGCGGGCGATCTCCTCGCGGCGGTGGTCGGCGGCGAGCGCATTGACGCGGGTGGCGACGCGCTTGCCCTTGTCGAGGGCGTCCTTGGAGATGAGCAGGTGCTGGTCGGCGCGGGCGGCGACCTGCGGGGCGTGGGTCACAGCCATGACCTGGACCTTGCCGGCCAGCCGCGCCAGGCGCCCGCCGATGGCGTCCGCAACCGCACCGCCGACGCCGGTGTCGATCTCGTCGAAGACGAGCGTCGGCGCCGAGCCGCGGTCGGACAGGACGACCTTGAGCGCGAGCAGGAAGCGCGACAGCTCGCCGCCGGAAGCGACCTTCATCAAGGGCCCCGGTCTGGTGCCCGGATTGGTCTGCACCCAGAACTCGACGCGATCGAAACCTTGCGGCCCGGGCGCAGCCTCGTCGGTCTCGACCTGGGTCATGAACCTCGCGCGTTCGAGCTTGAGCGGGGCAAGCTCGGCATTGACCGCCTTGTTGAGCTTCTCGGCCGACTTCTGCCGCGCCAGCGACAGCTTCTTGGCGGCCGCCGCATAGCGGCTGTCCGCCTCGATCGCGGCCTGCTCCAGCTTCTTCAAGCGCGAGGCGCCGGCATCGATCAGGACGACGTCGGCGGCGTATTTGGCGGCCAGCGCGGCGAGGCCGTCAACCGGGGTCGAATATTTGCGAGACGCCGCACGCAAAGCAAAAAGCCGTTCCTCGATGCGCTCGAGCTCGGCCGGATCGAAATCAGTTGCGGCCAGCGCCGCCTGGAGATGCTGATCGGCCTCCTCCAGCGCGTTGATCGCCGCGTCGATTGCCTTTACCGCGGGCTCGACCAGCGCCGGCGAGTTGACGCCGCGGCGCTCCAGCCGGCGCACCGCCGCCGAGAGCGCGGCAACCGGCGAATGATTGCCGCCGACCGCCTCCTGCGCCTCGCGCAGGTCGGAGGCGATCTTCTCGCCCTGCATCATGGTGGTGCGGCGGGAAGCCAATGCGGTTTCCTCGCCGTCCTTGGGCGCGAGCTGCTTCAGCTCGTCGGAGGCGTGGCGCAGATAATCGGCCTCGCGCGCCGCGCGCTCCATGGCGGCGCGATGCTCCTCCAGCGCGGTGTTGGCGGTGCGGCGCGCATCCCAGAGCGCTTCGACGGCCGCGACGTCCTTCTCGAGGCCGGCAAAAGCGTCGAGCAGGCGGCGGTGGGTGGCGGCATCGACCAGCGCGCGCTCGTCGTGCTGGCCGTGGATCTCGACCAGGGCGGTGCCGACCGCCTTCAGCGTCTGCACGCTGATCGATTGGTCGTTGATGAAGGCGCGGGTGCGGCCGTCGGCGAGCTGCACGCGCCGGAGAATCATCTCGCCGGTGTCGTCGAGGCCATTCTCGGCCAGTATCTTCGTCGCAGGGTGATTCTTCGGGACATCGAACACGGCCGTGACCTGCCCCTGCTCCGCGCCGTGACGCACGAGGCCGGCGTCGCCGCGGCCGCCGAGCGCCAGCGCAAAGGCATCGAGCAGGATGGATTTGCCCGCACCGGTCTCGCCGGTCAAAACCGCGAGGCCGGAGGCGAATTCGATATCGAGCCGTTCGATCAGGACGATGTCACGGATCGACAGACGCGCCAGCATGGAACCAAATTTCCTAGCCGAGACCCATCTTCTTGAAGGTCCGGCTGATCCAGGACCCCTGATTCTCGCTCGGCTCGAGACCGCCGGATTTTACAAGATTATAGGCGTCCTTGTACCAGCGGCTGTCAGGAAAATTGTGCCCAAGCACCGCCGCCGCGGTCTGCGCTTCGCCAACGATGCCGATCGCCATATAGGCCTCGGTGAGCCGGAACAGCGCCTCCTCGACATGGCGAGTGGTCTGGTACTGGGTCACGACGGTCTTGTAACGATTGATGGCGGCCGTGTAGTCGCGCTTCTGGGCGTAGTAGCGGCCGACATTCATTTCCTTGCCGGCGAGCTGGTCGCGCGCGCCCTCGATCTTGGCCTTGGCCGAGGTCGCATATTCCGAGTTCGGATATTTGCGCACCACCTCTTCCAGCGCAGCGATCGCCTTTTCGGTGCGGGTCTGGTCGCGGCTGATGTCCGGGATCTGGTCGTAATGGGAGGCGGCGATCAGGTATTGCGCATAGGCCGCATCCGGGCTGCCGGGATGCAGCGTGACGTAGCGGGTGGCGGCACCGATGCAACCGTCATAATCGCCGCCCTGATAGGACGCATAGGCCGACATCAGCAGCGACTTGCGGGCCCAGTCGGAATAAGGATGCTGGCGGTCGACCTCTTCGAACTTCTTGTTCGCCGCCTTCATGTCCTTCTTCTCGTTCATGAGGTACAGGCCCTCATTGTAGATCTTGTCGGCGGGCTCCTCGACGAAGGTGTCATCCTTGGCGGTGAACTTGTCCCAGAGCGCGCCCGTGCCGCATCCGGCGAGCGGCAGCGCAAGAACGATGAAGGTGACGGCCTGAATCAGCCCGCGGGCTCGCGACGAGACCGAGAAATATCCGCGCGTCATACGCTGTGCCGACATGAGTTTAAGCCCTGACGCCCTGTGATGCGGTGTCCGCCAGCCCACGAACCCCTCATGGGCGCGAAATGTAACCGTGGTGCCTGCCATGCGACCACGCCGATGTATCCGAAAACGATCGTTAACGAACCGGATAGGGAGGCATTTCGCCCGGATTAAGGCGAACCTGCCGCAATGCTAGCCGATCATGGTTACCAGGAGTTTCCCGGGGGGCCGCCAACCGCGTTCTGAAGGCGGCAGGCCGCGTCAGGACACATCCGGTCCGAAGGCCGCAGCGACCCGGCCGCCGACGATGCCGCGACCGACCTCGCCCACGGCACGCGTGGTGCGGCGGGCAGCCTCGCCCTCGACCACCCGCCAGGCGGTCCGGTCGGCGAGCAGCGCCGTCAGGACGGCGTGGTTGAGCTTGTGGCCGCCACGCACCGAGCGGTAGGCGCCAAGCAGCGGCAGGCCGGCCAGCGAGAGGTCGCCGATCACGTCCAGCACCTTGTGACGGGCGCATTCATCGGCGTAGCGCAGGCCTTCGGTATTGAGCAGCCGCTCGTCATCGAACACGACGGTGTTGTCGAAGGAGGCGCCGAGGGCATAGCCCGCGCTCCACAGCCGCGCGACATCGTTCATCAGGCCGAAGGTCCGAGCCCGGCCGACTTCGCGGCGGAAACCTTCCGGATTGAGGTCGAAGGCGTAAGCCTGCTGGCCGATGACGGGATTGGTGAAATCGATCTCGACCTCGACGCGGAACCCGTTGGTGTGGGGCCTGATCTCGCCGAAGGAGTCGCCGATCTTGACCGAGATCGGCTTCAGAACCTGGATGAAGCGGCGCTGCGCCGGCTGGGTGACGATGCCGGCCTGGTCGATTGCCGCGATGAAGGCGGCGGCGCTGCCGTCCATGATCGGGACTTCGGGACCGTCGATCTCGATGGTAGCGTTGTCGACACCCATTCCCCGCAGTGCAGCAAGGACATGCTCGGCGGTGGACACCAGCGGACCGTTGCGGTCGCCGAGGACGGTGGCAAAGTCAGTCGCAATCACCTGCTCGGCGGTGGCCTGAACTTCGCGGTCACTTCCCTCAAGTCCGGTCCGGACAAAAATAAAACCCGCGTCGACAGGCGCAGGCCCAAGCGTGAGAGTGACAGGAAGACCGGAATGAACGCCCACGCCTGCCACAGAGGCTTGCGCACGAAGCGTTGTTTGCCGGCTAAATTTCATCAGGAACCCGCCCCACTAAGACCCACTGCGACTTATACGAGACCCGCTTGGCCGGCCAGAGCCGACGCTACCGAATCTCCGTATCCCCAAGTCACGGCAAACCATAGTTGCAGCCTCAAACAGCGCCAACTCACGCTTTTTTACCGATTGTTACCCCAAACCTGCCGTATTCGCGCCAAGGCTTAACCAAATTGCGCCGGGTTTCGGGACCGCTATCGGCAGTTCTACTGAACCACCGAAGCCGTAATTAATCATTTAAAATCAGTTGTTTGGCTGCTCAATCCGGACATGCCCGGGACAAAAGGAAAGGTCCCGGCGAGCTCCTCGCCGGGACCTTTTTTTGTCTGCCTTATTGTAACAATCCTCAGGTCGCCTGCCGCCGCAGGAAGGCCGGGATATCAAGATGGTCGTCACCCTGTGGCGCCGGCGCAACAGGCGCGGGGCGGCCATGGACGTCCAGACCCTGCGGCGCGGGACGGCGGGCATACTCCGATACCGGCTCGTTGGACGCGATCTGCTGCGCCACGGTCTTCTGCGGCCTGCGCTCGGGCAGCGGCGGCATGGCGGGACCGGCGGTGCGGGCCGCGACCGGTGGCTCGCTTTCCTCGTCGCGACGGCCGAGGCCGACATTGGCGAGGCGCTGCAGCAGCGACAGGCGGGTCTTCTGCGGGGTCTCCTCCTCAGCCTCGCCGCGGGCCTGCCGAATCTCGGCTTGCGCCGGCATCGGCAGCTCCTCGATTCGCGGCATGCGCGGCGCGCGGGCCGGACGCTCGGCCTGCGGCGGGATGAAGGTATCAGGCGTCATCGGCTCCTGCACCGCGACCGGGGCCATGTCGGCCTCCGGGAACAGGGTCGGCTTCTGCGCGATCGGGCGCACGGTGACGTCGCCATAAGTCTGTGGCGCGGGCGGCTGCGGCACCTCGGAAACGGCAGCGGCGATCGCGGCGAGCGCAGCACGCTCGACGTTCGGACGGGGCGCGGCGGCAGCCGGAGCCGGCGCGGCGGCCGGGGTCTGGGCTTCCAGCTTCTGAGCGCGCTCGGCCAGACGCTGATTGTCGGCACGCAGCCGGGCGGTCAGGTCGGCGAGACGGCTCTCGGCGGCGGCGGCCGGGGCGGCAGCCTGCTGCATCTGCGGTGCCGGGTTGGCGACGGGCGCAGAGGTGGCCTGGCTGTTGCGGGCGATCGCGGCCTGCTCGATGCCGGTGGCGACCACCGAGACGCGGATCAGACCGTCGAGCGCTTCGTCGAAGGTGGCGCCGACGATGATGTTGGCGTCCTGGTCGACTTCCTCGCGGATGCGGGTCGCGGCTTCGTCGACCTCGAACAAAGTGAGGTCCTTGCCGCCGGTGATGGAGATGAGGAGGCCCTTGGCGCCCTTCATCGACGAGTCGTCAATCAGCGGGTTGGCGATCGCGGCTTCCGCGGCGGTCAGCGCGCGCTTGTCGCCGGAGGCTTCGCCGGTGCCCATCATCGCCTTGCCCATCTCGCGCATGACGGCGCGGACGTCGGCGAAGTCGAGGTTGATCAGGCCTTCCTTGACCATCAGGTCGGTGATGCAGGCGACGCCCGAATAGAGCACCTGGTCGGCCATCGCGAAGGCGTCAGCGAAGGTGGTCTTCTCGTTGGCGACCCGGAACAGGTTCTGGTTCGGGATGATCAGGAGCGTATCCACGACCTTGTGCAGCTCGGAGATGCCGGCTTCGGCCGTGCGCATGCGGCGCTGGCCCTCGAAGTGGAACGGCTTGGTCACCACGCCGACGGTGAGGATGCCCATGTCGCGCGCGGTCTTGGCGATGACGGGAGCTGCACCCGTGCCGGTGCCGCCGCCCATGCCTGCGGTGACGAACACCATGTTGGCGCCCGAGAGATGGTCGCGCAGCTCGTCGATCACCTCTTCCGCTGCCGCGGCGCCGACGTTCGGCTGCGAGCCGGCGCCGAGGCCTTGCGTGACGGCCGTGCCCATCTGCACGATGCGCTGCGCTTTCGACATCGTCAGCGCCTGCGCGTCGGTGTTGGCGACCACGAAGTCGACGCCCTGCAGGCCCGCCGTGATCATGTTGTTGACGGCGTTGCCGCCGGCGCCGCCGACGCCGAACACGGTGATCCGGGGCTTCAGTTCGTGAATATCAGGAACATTGATGCTGATGGTCATGGTTGCCTCTCGATCACGCGCGCGTGGGTTCGCCCCGGCCGGTGGCCGCGGGAGTTGGTGAAAATCGAAGATTGCGGAAAGCGGTCATCAGAAGCCCTCGCGTAGCCATCGTCCGACCTTTCCGAAATATCCGCCGGTCCCTGTCTTGATCTGCTGCCGCGTATGCCGCGGTTCGACATGTTCGAGGTGAACATATTGCGGGTAGACCAGAAGTCCGGCCGGCACCGCGAACGCGGCGTTCTTCGCCTCGTTGGGAAGCCGGCCGAAACCGAGCGGACGACCGACCCGCACGGGCCGGCCGAGAATCCGGGTGCCAAGATCGACGAGGCCGGTCAGCTGGGAGGCCCCGCCCGAGAGCACGACGCGGCCGTTCGGCTCTGCGGCGAAGGGCGAATCCTTCAGCTTGTCCCGAACCATTTCGAAGACTTCCTCGGCACGGTGCTTGACGATGTTCGCGATGGTGGCGCGGGAGACGATCTGCGGCAGATCCTGCTCGTCACCGGCTGTCGGCACAGACATCAGCTCACGCGAGTCCGATCCGCCGGTGATGACGGTACCGTATAAGGTCTTGATTCGCTCGGCATCGGCAATGGTCGCCGAGAGTCCGCGCGCAAGATCCATCGTGATGTGTTGCCCGCCGACCGCAAAACCCGCCGCATGCACGAAGCGGCCGCCCGAATAAACGGCAATCGTGGTGGTGCCGGCGCCCATCTCGACGACAGCGGCGCCGAGATCGGCCTCGTCGTCGGTCAGCACCGACAGTCCGGCCACATAGGGGCTGGCTGCCATGGCTTCGACATTGATGTGGCAGCGCTCCACGGCCAGCATCAGGTTCCGCGCCACGGTGGCGTCGCAGGTGACGACGTTCATGTCGACGCCGAACTGGTGCGCGACCATGCCGCGGGGATCGCGGATTCCTTTGACACCATCGAGCGTGTAGCCGACCGGCAGGGCGTGCAGCACGGTCCGGCCTTCGCCGGTGGCGTGGCGCATGCCGGTGGAGGTGACGCGACTGACGTCGGCCGGCGTCACGGCGCCGCCACGAATGTCGGCGGCAGCCTCGACCAGCTGGCCGGCGAGCCGGCCGCCGGAGACCGACAACAGCACGGACTCGACCCGCACCTTGGCCATCTTCTCCGCGAGCCCGACGGCCTGGCGCACCGCCTGCTCGCATTCGCCGAGATCGATCACCGCGCCGGCCTTCATGCCGCGCGCCTGGATCTGGCTGTAGCCGATCAATTCCACCGCATGTGTGCGGCCGCGCAGCGCATCGCTCGGCGGCGACGGCTTCAGCCGCGCGATCATGCAGGCGATCTTGCTGGTGCCGATGTCGAGGCAGGCGACGATGCCGCCGCGCTTGTGCGGCATCGGGCGCGTCTTCGGCGTCTGGGTGCGATCGAGACCGGTCATGCGGAATCCCCGGCCTTCTTTTTCTTCTTGTCCTTGAACAGCTCCTCGCGCGCCTTGGCGGCGTCCTCGGAGAGCTGCACCACCAGCCGGTCCGGCAGGCGCATGTCGACGGCGACGATATCGCGCGAGAACAGCCTGTCCTCCTTGTCGAGCTTCGACAGCATCGCAAGCGCGTTGCCGACGTCCTGCTCGGGCAGGCGAATGTCGAGACCGTCCTTGAGCCGCAGGTTCCAGCGCCGCTCGCCGACGTAGATCGCGGCCTTGGTCACCGAATGGACCTGCGGGTAGCGCGCCAGCAGCGCCAGGAAATCGCGGGCCTGGGTCTCGGCGCCCTTGCCGACCACGAGCGGCAGCGACAGGAAGCGGCGCGAGACATAGGGCTCGAGCACGGCGCCGTCGTCGGCGATGACGGAGAGCCGGCCGGCCTCCTGCCACAGCGCGAACGCCTTGCGCTCGGTGAGCTCGATCATGAGCTGGCCCGGATAGAGCTTCAGCACGGTCGCATCCGCGATCCAGGGATTGGCCTTGAGCTTGTCGCGCACCGCCTCGGCATCGAGGAACAGCAGCGAGGAGCGGCCGCTGACGCCGCCGATCGCGAGGATCTCGTCCTGGGTCAGCTGCTTGCGGCCGTTGATGACGACGGAGGTGATGCGGAAGCCGGCGGAATTGGCCAGCGCATTGCGGGCATCGCTGACCGCGGTGACGAAATCCTGGAGGTGGCCGCCCTTGACAATGCCGAAGCCGCAGCTGCCGATCAACAGCAGCACGGTCATGCTGAGGCCGACCCGGCGCGGCAGATAGCGCTCGACCAGCGCGACCAGGCGCGGCGGCGGCTCGCGCTCGACGGCGGCCTTGGCCTGGGCTTTGGCTTTGGCCTTGTCCCTGGCGGCAGCGCGCGCCTCTTCGCGCTTGACCTGCGCCCACTCGCGCAGAAGCACGACCGCTCCGATAGCGGCCGCCTTCAGGTCAGCTTGGGGCCTCAGCGATCCGAAAAGCGATCGGGTGAGGCGTCCTGCACCATCCATTGCACGAGCTCGTCAACAGTTTGCCCGCGACATCGCGCGGATCCTGGCGAACATGACGTCTCGGACTTGCCGGGCCGGGTGCTGGTCTTCAGCAGAAGAAAACCTCTCCCCTTCAAAGCGTTCGCTGGAGGTGACATCACCCGCGACAGCTCACGCGCCGGCAGCCAAAGCGCCATATGCGCCGCCAGCGTTAACCTTCGGACGTCCTGGTAAACAAAAGGTAAAATTCGTTAACGACCTGCGCATTTTGCCTCGCGATATCTGGCATTTGCGCCGCCATGTCCGGCATTTTACCGGTTTTGGCCACCAAACCGGCCCGTTTCGCCGGTCCGGCCGTTAACCAGTCCTGACTATTTCCGCACGCGCTGGCAGGCGAGCTCGACCAGGCCGCGCAGGAAGTCGACGAACTCGATGCCTTCGGCTTTCAGCGCCTTGGGGTAGAGCGAGGACTTGGTCAGCCCGGGCAGCGTGTTGGTCTCGAGATAGACGAGGCCCTTGTCCGAGACGATGAAGTCAGAGCGGGAATAGCCGGTGCAGGACATTGCGCGATGGGCCAGCATCGCCTGCGCCTGGAGCGCGGCGGTGATCTCGGGTGCGAAGCGGCCGGGGCAGATCTCCTGGGTCGACTTCAGAAGATATTTCGCCGCGTAGTCGAAATTGCCCTCGCCCGGAATGATCTCGATCGGCGGCAGCGAGATGATCGAGCCGTCGGTGCGCTCCAGCACGCCACAGGTCGCCTCCACGCCGGCGATGTAGGGCTCGATGACGTACTCTTCATGCTTCGCTGCGTTGCGGACAGCGACGAGGTCCTGCTTGGCATTGACGAAGATCAGGCCGTAGCTCGACCCGTCGCGCGCGGGCTTTGCGATCAGCCTTCCATACTCGGCGAAAGCCTCGTCGATATCATCGAGCGCAAGATTTTCCGGCGGCGTCACGCCGCCGAGCGCGGCGAAGCGCTTGGCTGCGATCTTGTCGAAGGCCAGATGCGACGACGCCGAGCCCGAGCCGGTGAAGGGCACGCCGCGCGCCTCGCACATCACCTGCAATTCGCCGTTCTCGGCACGCCCGCCGTGCAGGCCGAGCACCAGCACGCGATCCTCAGCCTTGGCCCGGTCGAGCGCCTGCGCGAGCGGGACGCCGCGCGTGCCCGGCTTGAATTCGTCCTCGAACGGGCGGGCATGCTCGAGCAGCTGCTTCGACTGCACGACGTGCACCTTGTCCTCGACGTCCCACCACCAGAGGTCAGCCTCGGGCAGCGCCTGATGCAGCGCCTGGGCTGTGGCAACCGAGACGAGACGCTCGCGGTTGGAGCCGCCGAAGAGGATGGTGATGCGCATGTTCATAGTCTCTCTCGTTCCGTCATTCCGGGGCGCGACGTAGTCGCGAACTACGGTGCGCAATTGCGCACCTGAGAATCCATTCATCCACGAACTCCGCCGCCCTATGGATTCCGGGCTCTCGCTTCGCGAGCCCCGGAATGACGGAAATCATGAAACCCCGATCCGCTTGATTTCCCAGTGTAGCTCGATTCCGGAATTCGCCTTCACGCGTGCACGTACCGTCTCGCCCAGCGTCTCGATGTCGTGCGCGGTGGCCTCGCCGGTGTTGATCAGGAAGTTGCAATGCATCTCCGAGACCTGCGCGCCGCCGACGCGCAGGCCACGGCAGCCGGCGGCGTCGATCAGCTTCCAGGCGGAATGGCCGGGCGGATTCTTGAAGGTCGAGCCGCCGGTTTTCTCGCGGATCGGCTGCGCGGTCTCGCGATGGCTCTGCACCTCCGCCATGCGCGCGCGGATCGCCTCCGCGTCCCTGATCTCGCCGCGAAAGCGCGCGGAGGTGAAGATGATGGAGGGATCGACGCCGCTGCTGCGGTAGACGAACTTCATCTCGACGTTGGAGAAGACGTGCTTGGTGCCGTCGCGCCCGACGCCCCTCGCCTCGACCAGCACGTCCTTGGTCTCGTCGCCATTGGCGCCGGCATTCATGCGCAACGCACCACCGATCGTGCCGGGAATGCCGAAATAGAATTCGAGCCCACTGATATTGGCGGAGGCCGCAACTTCGGCCACGCGCTTGTCGAGCGCAGCCGTGCCGGCGGTGACGATGTCGCCGCTCGCAGTCGCCTCGCCGAAGGCGCGCGGCGCGAGACGAATGACGACGCCGGCAATGCCGCCGTCGCGCACGATCAGATTGGAGCCGACCCCGATGACGTAGACGGGAATGGCGGAGGCGAGATGCGCCAGGAAGTAAGCGAGATCGTCCTCGTCCGCCGGCGTGAACAGCACCTGCGCGGGACCGCCGACGCGAAACCAGGTGAGCTCGGCCAGCGACTGGTTCGCCAGCAGCCGCCCGCGAAGCTCGGGCATCGCGGCTTTGAGTGAAGGGGTGAGGTCGGGAAATCCCACCGCGCTACCCCAGCGCCTTCAACTGGTCCGGCAGCGCATACGCCCATTGCGTGATGTTGCCGGCGCCGAGACACACAACGAGATCGCCGCTCTTGGCGATGCCATGAACGATTTTGGCTAGTTCGCCGGCATTGGGCAGCGGGATCACCTCGCGATGGCCGTGGGCGCGCAGGCCGGCGACGAAATGGTCGCGGTCGATGCCTTCGATCGGCGCCTCGCCGGCAGCATAGACGTCGGCGACGACGACCGCATCGGCATCGTTGAAGCAGGTGCAGAACTCCTCGAACAGCGATTGCAGGCGGGTGTAGCGATGCGGCTGCACCACCGCGATCACCTTGCCGGTGTAAGAATCGCGCGCGGCCTTCAGCACGGCTGCGATCTCCACGGGGTGATGGCCGTAATCATCGATCACGGTGACGCCGTTCCACTCGCCGGTCTTGGTGAAGCGGCGCTTGACGCCGCCGAAGCCGGCCAGCGCCTTGCGGATCGCCTCGTCCGACACGCCGAACTCGTGCGCGACCGCGATCGCCGCCGTCGCATTCGAGGCATTGTGCCGGCCCGGCATCGGCAGCGCGAGATCGGCGATCTCGTGCGTGGTGCCGTTCTTGCGGTCGCGGATCACGACCTTGAACTTCGAGCCGCCGCCGCCGGCGGTGAGATCGACCAGCCGCGCATCGGCCTGCGGATTCTCGCCATAAGTGATGATGCGGCGGTCCTCGATCTTGCCGACGAGGCTCTGCACCACGGGATGATCGATGCACATCACGGCAAAGCCGTAGAACGGCAGGTTCTCGACGAAGTGACGAAACGCGTCCTGCACCGCCTCGAAGGTCTTGAAGTGATCGAGATGCTCGGGGTCGACATTGGTGACGATCGCGACATCGGTCGGCAGCTTCAGGAACGTGCCGTCGCTCTCGTCGGCCTCGACCACCATCCAGTCGCCGGCGCCAAGCCGCGCGTTGGAGCCGTAGGCGTTGATGATGCCGCCGTTGATCACGGTCGGATCGAGCCCGCCGGCGTCGAGCAGCGTGGCGACCATCGTCGTCGTGGTGGTCTTGCCGTGGGTGCCGGCGATGGCGACGCAGCTCTTCAACCGCATCAGCTCGGCCAGCATCTCGGCGCGGCGCACCACGGGAATGCGCCTCTCGCGCGCCGCCATCAGTTCCGGATTGTCGCGCTTGATCGCGGAAGACACGACCACGACCTCGGCGCCGTCGATATTCTCGGCCTTGTGGCCGACCGAGACTTTCGCGCCCTTCTTGCGCAGACGGTCGAGATTGTAATTGTCGGCGGCGTCCGAGCCCTGCACGGCATAGCCGAGATTGGCCAGCACCTCGGCGATGCCGCTCATGCCGATCCCGCCGATCCCGACGAAGTGGATGGGTCCGATCTCGCGCGGCAGTCTCATGTGGTTTCCTTGGGGTCATCGTCCGCGAAGGCGGACGATCCAGTACTCCGCGACGCCAGAGATTCAAATCAACTGCGTCGGATACTGGATGCCCCGCTTTCGCGGGGCATGACAAGTGGCTTTTTTGGCCATTCGGGCCGGAACAGGCGTCAGATTCCCGCGGTCTTCACCACGAGATCCGCCAGCCGCTCGGCCGCATCGAGCCGCCCCGCCCCCTTCGCCGCCGCCGCCATGGCGGCAAGCCGTGCCGGCTCGGCGGCGAAGCCAGAAATTTCGGATGCCAGCCGGTCGGAGCTGAACTCGGTCTGCGGGATGCGGATCGCGCCGTCGACCTTGGCCAGCACGCCGGCATTGGCGAACTGGTCCTGGTCGATCGAGCCCGGCAACGGCACCAGGATGGAGGGGCGACCGATCGCGGCGAGCTCGGCCACGGTCCCCGCACCGGAGCGCGATACCACGAGATGATTGGAGGCAAGCCGCGCCGGCAGATCCGTGAAGAACGGCGCGAGCTCGGCCTTGATCTTGAGCTTGTCGTAGACGGCGCGCACGCGGCTCATGTCCTCTTCGCGCACCTGCTGGGTGAGGACGAGACGGCTCCACAGCGCAGGCTCGAGCCGCTCGATCGCGCTAGGCACGATGTCGGCCATGATGCGCGCGCCCTGGCTGCCGCCGACGACGAGCAGACGCAGCGGACCGTTCGGCTCGGGCGCGGCATACTTCACCGCGGCGGCCGCGAGGATCGCCGGACGCATCGGCGTGCCGACGGTCGTCGTCTTGCCTGCCAGCGCCGGATCGCGATCGAGCACACCGGGCAAGGACGTCGCGATGGCGCGCACGCGGCTCGACAGGAACCGGTTGGCGCGGCCGAGCACGGCGTTGGCGTCGTGGATGATGCCGGGCACGCCGGCGAATTTCGCCGCGACCAGCGGCGGCAGCGTCGGATAGCCCCCGAAGCCGACGACGGCGACGGGCTTCAGCCGCTTGATCAGCGCGTAGGCGGACAGCGTGCCGGCGGCAAGCGTGAGGCCGGCATAGGCCAGCTGAAGCGGATTGCGGCCGCGCGCGGTCTCGCTTCTGACGACGTCGATCATGTCCTTGCTGAATAGCCCGCTATAGCGCAGCGCGCGCTCGTCGGTGACGAGGCGGACGCGATAGCCGCGCCGGATCAATTCGACGCCGAGCGCCTCGGCCGGGAACAGATGGCCGCCGGTGCCGCCCGCGGCGAGAAGAATCAGGGGGGACGTGTCCATAATGAGGGCGTTTTACAGGGTCTTTCTCGTCATTGCGAGCGAAGCGAAGTAATCCAGACCACCTCCGCGGAGACAGCCTGGATCGCTTCGTCGCTTCGCTCCTCGCAAATGACGGCTCACGCGTAACTGCGCATCGCCTCGGCGTGGCCGCTCGCCTCGACCTCGGTGCGCGGGCGCAGCCGCGTCAGCGCCAGCATCATGCCTATGCCATAGGCGAGCGAGACCATCGAGGAGCCGCCATAGGAGATGAAGGGCAGCGTCATGCCCTTGGCGGGGATGAGCTGCAGGTTCACCGACATGTTGATCGCTGCCTGCACGCCGAACAGGATCGCGAGCCCGGAGGCCGCAAAGCGCGAGAACATGTCCTCGTTGGCATAGGCGCGCGACAGCGTGCGCATGACGACGAAGGCGAACAGCGCCAGCATCGCAAGGCACAGGATGATGCCGAACTCTTCGCCCGCGACCGCGAAGACGAAGTCGGTGTGGCTGTCCGGCAGGCTGCGCTTGGCGATGCCCTCGCCCGGTCCGAGCCCGAACCAGCCGCCGTTGTAGAAAGCCTCCATGGCGGTATCGACCTGGAAGGTGTCGCCGGAGGCCGGGTTCATGAAGCGCTTGATGCGCCCCGCGACGTGCGGAACGAACAGATAGGCGCTGAACAGGCCGGCCGCGCCGAGACCTGCGAGGCCGAACACCCAGATCATCCGCATGCCCGCGATGAAGAACAGCGAGCCCCACACCATCAGGACCAGCATGGTCTGGCCGAAATCCGGCTCCATCACCAATAGCGCGACCAGCATCAGCAGCAGCACCACCGCCATCGAGGTCGCCGGCATCTCCGGGCGCCTCGTCGATTCCGCGAACAGCCAGGCCGCGATCACGACGAAGGACGGCTTTGCGATCTCGGAGGCCTGGATGTTGACGCCGAGCAGCGTGATCCAGCGGCGCGAGCCCTTCACCTCCGGGCCGAAGGCGAGCGTGAGCACGATCAGGACGATGCTCGCCGCGAAGATGATCAGCGCCGAGCGGCGGATCGCGCGCGGCGACAGGAAGGACACCCCGAGCAGCACGATGCAGGACGGCACCAGGAACAGCACGTGGCGGCTGAAGAAATGGAAGGCATCGAGCCCGATGCGGGTCGCAACCGGCGGGCTCGCCGCCAGCGACAGGATCACCCCGGTCAGCATCAGCCCCAGGATGGCGCCCATCAGCGGCTTGTCGACGGTCCACCACCACTCGGAAAAGGGGGTGCGTTCTTCACGGGAGAGCATGGGCGGCCGCTTTCGGACAGAGGTCCGTTCATTGGTCGCCGAGGTTGGTTACCGGGAGGTTAAAGGGACGGGTAACTTTTGAGCGAAGCGTTGGTGCCGGGCTACGAACCGGGAGCCCTGACGAATCGATAGGGTATGCCGCCAAACGCCAGAGTGAGAACGCCATCCTCGGCGAATGAGAACTGGGTTCGTTCAACTTGTGGAGCTGAGGGCTGGTCGGTGACAATCGTCGAGCCCTCCACCCGATATCGAAGATTGATGATTTGTCGCTTGTCGTGCTCACGAATTGTGTAGCGCAACCCACCGCTCTCATCGAACTCGAGCAGGACATTTCCCAGGCGGGCTAGCGCCAGTTCATCGGTCTCGTCTACAAGCCAGGCGCCTACCAGAGTCATTATGTCATTCAATCGTTGGTGTCGGTGTCCTCACACCACCGGCTGCACACCCGGCAGCGCCTGCACCAGCTCGCGGAACTTGGTGCCGCGGATCTCGAAATTGCGGTACTGGTCGAACGATGCGCAGGCCGGGGACAGCAGCACGACGGCGTCGGTGAGGCCCGACGCTTCCGCATCGCGGGCCGCGTGTTCGACCGCAACGTCCAGGGTCTGGCTGATCTCATGCCCGACCTGTGTGCCCAGCGTGCCCGAAAACTCCTG
Organism: Bradyrhizobium yuanmingense; assembly: GCF_900094575.1. Classification (GTDB taxonomy): domain Bacteria; phylum Pseudomonadota; class Alphaproteobacteria; order Rhizobiales; family Xanthobacteraceae; genus Bradyrhizobium; species Bradyrhizobium yuanmingense. The sequence continues at coordinate 758,508 of NZ_FMAE01000001.1, forward strand.
CGCAGCTTCGCCGATCAGATAGGCCTTGCGGATGCGCGGGAAGAAGCCGGTCAGGCCAGTGATGCCGCCCGCCTTCGGCTTGCCGCCGGCGATCCAGAAGATCTCCGAAAACGACGACAGCGCATGCGCGGTGGCGTCCGCGTTGGTGCCCTTGGAATCATTGACGAACAGCACGTTGCCGCGGCGCCCGACTTGCTCCATGCGATGCGCCAGGCCCGGAAAGCTGCGCAGGCCGTTCTGCAGCACGTCCTGGCTGATGCCCATGGCGAGCGCGACGGCGGCCGCGCAGGCCGCGTTCTGCGCGTTGTGCTGGCCGCGCAGCGAGCCGATGCCGCCGAGCGCGGCGATCTCGCTGCGGGCGCCGCCCGCGGCGCGCACGATGGTGCCGTGCTCGACGTAAATGCCCGACGCGAGCGGGTTCTTGACCGAGATGCGCACCAGGTTCTTGCCAGCGCGGTCGAGCCGGTCGGCGATGTCGCGGCAAAAGCCGTCATCGACACCGACAATCGAGGTGCCGCCGCCTTGCACGCCGGCCACAAGGCGCTCCTTCACCGCGGCGTAATGCTCGATCGTGCCGTGGCGATCGATATGGTCCTCACTGACATTGAGCAGGATGCCGACGGAGGGATCGAGCGAGGGCGTGAGGTCGATCTGGTAGGACGACATCTCGATGACGTGGACGCGGCCCGTGCGCGGCGGCTCCAGCGACAGGATTGCGGTGCCGATATTGCCGCCCATCTGGGTGTCGTAGCCGGCGACCTTGGTCAGATGCGCAATCAGCGCCGTCGTGGTCGACTTGCCGTTGGTGCCGGTGATGGCGACGAACGGCGCGTCCGGCGCATGGCGGCGCCGCTCACGGCAGAACAGCTCGATGTCGCCGATCACCTCGACGCTTGCCTCGCGCGCCTTCAACACGCTCCAATGCGGCACCGGATGGGTCAGCGGCACGCCGGGCGCGAGCACCAACGCGGCGAACTGCGCCCAGGAGACGTTGCGCAAGTCCGCGGTGATGAAGCCGGCCTGCGCGGCCTTGGCGACGTTCTCGGCATTGTCGTCGGCGGCTATCACGTCGGCGCCGCCGGCCTTCAACGCATGGCAGGAGGCGAGCCCCGAGCCGCCGAGGCCGAACACCGCGACCGTCTTGCCGGCGAAGGACGTGACGGGGATCATCGATCGGTCACCGCAGCTTCAGCGTCGAGAGGCCGGCGAGCGCCAGCATCACCGAGATGATCCAGAATCGGATCACGATCTGCGGCTCGGTCCAGCCCTTCTGCTCGAAGTGATGGTGGATCGGCGCCATCGCGAACACGCGCTTGCCCGTGAGCTTGAAGGACACGACCTGCACGATGACCGAAACCGCCTCGAGCACGAACAATCCGCCGATCACCGCGAGCACGATCTCGTGCTTCACCGCGACCGCGATCGCGCCGAGCATGCCGCCGAGCGCGAGCGAGCCGGTGTCGCCCATGAAGATCGAGGCCGGCGGCGCGTTGAACCAGAGGAAGCCGAGCCCGGCGCCGAGCAACGCGCCGCAGAGCACCGCGAGCTCGCCGGTGCCGGCGACATATTTGATCTGGAGGTAATCGGCGAACACCAAGTTGCCGGTGAGATAGGCGATCATCGCGAAGCTCGCGGTGGCGATCATCACCGGCACGATGGCGAGGCCGTCGAGGCCGTCGGTGAGGTTCACCGCATTGCCGGCGCCGACGATGACGAAGGCGCCGAAGACGACGAAGAACCAGCCGAAATGCAGCACGGTATCCTTCAGGAAGGGAATCGTCAGCGCGGTGGAGGCGGGATCGCGGTTGAGCCGCACCAGCGCATAGCAGGCGACCAGCGCGATCACGGCTTCGATCAAGAGGCGCAGCTTGCCGCCGAACCCGGTCGTGGTCTGCTTGGTCACCTTGAGGTAATCGTCATAGAAGCCGACGAAGCCGAAGCCGAGCGTCACCGCCAGCACGATCCAGACATAGGGGTTGAGCGGATTGGCCCACAGCACGGTGCCGACCGTGAGCCCGGACAGGATCATCAGCCCGCCCATGGTGGGCGTGCCCTTCTTGGAAAGATGCGATTGCGGACCGTCGGTGCGGATCGGCTGGCCCTTGCCCTGACGGATGCGCAAGTGATCGATGATCCAGGGGCCGAACAGGAACACGAACAGCGCGCCGGTCACGATGGCGCCACCGGTGCGGAAGGTGATGTAGCGGAAGACGTTCAGGAAGGTGCGAAAGGCACCGAAGCCCGGAAATGTGTTGGAAAGCTCGATCAGCCAGTAAAACATTCAGACGGTCCTATGGCGCCTTTGCACGTCCAGGTGCTTCACGCGCATTCGCTGGTCTTCGTCATGGGCCGCGCGTTTCGGGAAACGGACGGCTTCCGCCGCAAAGGGTGGGATTCGGGAACGGCGTCTTCCAAGCAGTTTACGCCTTTGCCTGCAAGGCGGCCACCAGCCCCGGCACAAACTTGTTGACCCAGAACATCTTCTTGCTGCCCTTGACAACCACGACGTCGCCTGCCTTCAGCAGATTTGCGACCTCGTCCGGCTTCAGCGTGGCGGGATCGTCGTGCCAGCCAAGACCCTTGCCCGAGGGCAATGCGTCGAACAGGTGGCGCATCAGCGGCCCGACGCAATAGACGCCGTCGATGCCGTCGAGGTGGCTGGCAAGGCCGGTGTGATAGCTCGTTGCGTCCGCACCGAGCTCGAGCATGTCGCCGAGAATCGCGATGCGGCGGCCGCCGCTCATGTTGCGCGCCTGCAGACTTTGCAGCGCCGCGGCCACGCTGGCCGGATTGCCGTTGAAGCTGTCGTCGATCACGGTGATGTCGCCGACCGCCTGCTCGACGCCGCGGCCGGTCATGATGCCGACGCGGTCGAGCTTGACCGCGAGCGTCGCGACGTCGAGATGCGCGGCATGAACCGAGGCGAGCGCTGCCAGCGCATTGTGCACCCGGTGCGGCGCGCCAGGGGTGAGGCTGAAGGCGATCTCCTTCCTGCCGATCGCGGCCACGACCTGCCAGCTCTCGCCGTGCGGCGCGTGCGCGACCTCGTGCACCTCGGCATGCTCGCCGCCGAAGCGCACGACCTTGCCCTTCCACTCGGAAGCCTTGATTCCGGCGGGCAGCACCAGCACGCCGTTCTCGGGCAGTCCGAGCGCGATCGATACCTTCTCGCGCCGGATGGCTTCGAGCGAGCCGAGCTTTTCCAGATGCACCGGCTGGACGTTGACGACGAGCGCGACGGTCGGCTGCGTGAGCTCGCTGAGACGGGCGATCTCGCCCTTCTGGTTCATGCCCATCTCGACGACCCAGAGGCTGGCGTCCCGCCTGGCATTGCACAGCGTCAGCGGCACGCCCCAGAAATTGTTGAAGCTCGAGGGGCTCGCATAGGCGTTCGGATAGGCGGCGATGAATTCCTTGGTGCTGGTCTTGCCGGCGCTGCCGGTGAGCCCGATCACCGGGCCGTTGAAGCGCGCGCGTGCGGCGCGCGCGAGGCCCCAGAGGCCGTCGATCAGCGTGTCCTTGACCACGATCTGGGGGATGCGGATGCCCGCGATCTCGTGCGGCACGATCATCGCCACTGCGCCTGCGGCTTCCGCCTTGTCGGCGAACTCCCAGCCGTCGCGCGCGCTGGCGAAAGCCGAGATGAAGCCGCCGCTCGGCGTGCCGCTCAGCGCAACGAACAGGCTGCCCGGCTTCACCAGCCGACTGTCCTGGGTGACGAAGTCTATTGCCGTGTCCGGGAAAGATCCCGTAACACCAAGCGCGCGCGCGACCTCGGCAACCGTCCATATTGGCCCGCTCATGCAACCCTCGACGCTAGTGCGGCGGCGACCGCCTCGTGATCACTGAAAGGCAGCACCTCGCCGCCGACGATCTGCCCGGTCTCGTGGCCCTTGCCGGCGATGAGCAGCGCATCGCCCTCCTGCAAGTCCTCGATCGCGGCGCGGATCGCCTCGGCGCGGTCGCCGATCTCGCGGGCGCCCATGGCGGCGGCGAGGATCGCGGCGCGGATGGCTTCCGGCTTCTCGCTGCGCGGATTGTCGTCGGTGACGATGACGGCGTCGGCGTTCGCCGCCGCGATCTCGCCCATGATCGGACGCTTGCCGGCATCGCGGTCGCCGCCGGCGCCGAACACGACGACCAGCTTGCGCTTCGCATAAGGCCGCAGCGCCTGCAGCGCCTTCGCGAGCGCATCGGGCTTGTGCGCATAATCGACGAAGATCGGCGCGCCGTTGCGCTCGCCGACGCGCTCGAGCCGGCCCTTGGCGCCTTCGAGATGTTCGAGGCTCGCAAACACGTTTTCAGCATCGCTGCCCGTGCCGATGGCGAGGCCGGCCGACACCAGCGCATTCTCGATCTGGAATTCGCCGACCAGCGGCAGCCGGATCGCGTGAGCCCTGCCGCGATGTTCGACCGTAAGCTTTTGCGAGAAGCCTTCGACTACGGCCTCCGTGAGGCGAATGCCCTCGCCGGCGCCATCGCCGTTGCGGCCGACCGCCATGACGCGCAGGCCGCGCGATGTTGCCGCATCGATCGCCTCCGCCGAGCAATCATGATCGGCCGAGATCACCGCCGCGCCATCAGGCGGCACCAGCTCGCGGAACAGGCGGAGCTTGGCCGCGAGGTAATGCGCAACGGTCGGATGGTAATCCATGTGGTCGCGCGAGAGATTGGTGAAGCCGCCGGCCGAGATCCGCACACCGTCGAGGCGATATTGGTCGAGCCCGTGCGAGGACGCCTCGAACGCGAGATGCGTGACGCCCTCGCGCGCGATCTCGTCCAACTGCCGGTGCAGCACGATCGGATCCGGCGTAGTCAGCGAGCCATAGACGGTGCGCTTCTGCGACACGAGACCGATGGTGCCGATGCTGGCGGAGGCGTGCCCGAGCCGCTCCCAGATCTGGCGTGTGAACGCGGCGACCGAGGTCTTGCCGCTGGTTCCGGTCACCGCGGCGATCGTCGCAGGCTGCGCCGGGAAAAACCTCGCTGCGGCCAGCGCCAGCGCCCGGCGCGGATTGGCGCTCGTGATGAACGGCACCTTGCAGGCGGCCGGCGCATGGTCGCCGACGACCGCCACCGCGCCCGCCGCAATCGCAGCATCGATGAAACGGGCGCCGTCAGTCTTGCTGCCTGCGAGCGCGAAGAAGAGATTGCCCGGCTGGACCACGCGGCTGTCGAGCGCAACGCCGCTCACCTCGAGCGCCGCAGCGGCGGGCTCGATCGCGGCATCATTGCCCTTGACATCCTGACCTAAGAGGTCGCGCAGCTTCATGGTGTTCCAGTCGACATGCCGTGCCGGAAAGCCGAATCCTCCGGGGAAAATCCCGACTCAGCAGCGGCGATGGCCCACCCGGTTGATTACTGGGTTGTCCTGGATGCTGCAAGAATAAGGCGCTCCGCAGGCGGCAGCTCGAACCGCGGCTCGACCCCCAGAAGCGGCGCGATCCGCTCGATCACCTTGCCGCCGGTCGGCACCGCGTTCCAGCCCGAGGTGATGAAACCATGCGTTTCCGGCAGTGCCTGCGGCTCGTCCAGCATGATCAGGACGTGATATTTGGGATCATCGCAGGGCAGGATGGCGGTGAAGGAATTGAGCACGCGCTTCTTGGCGTAGCGGCCGTTGACGACCTTCTCGGACGTGCCGGTCTTGCCGCCGACGTAATAGCCCTTGACGTCCGCCTTTCTCGCCGAACCGACTTCGGCATTGAGCCGCATCAGGAACCGCATCTTGTCGCTGGTCTCCGGCTTGATGACGCGCTTGGCCATCGCCTGGGCTTCGGATTCGCTGCGCTTCAGGAACGTCGGCGGAATCAGATAGCCGCCGTTCACCAGCGCGTTGATGCCCATCACCGCCTGCAGCGGTGCCACCGACAGGCCCTGGCCGAACGCGGCGGTGACCGTGTTCAGCTCGCTCCAGCGCCGCGGCAGCAGCGGCGCCGCACTCTCCGGCAATTCGGTGCGCAGCCGCGTCGTCTGGCCCAGCTTGGCGAGGAACGCCTTGTGCGCCTCGACACCCTGGTTGAGCGCAATCCGTGCCGCCCCGATGTTGGACGAGTAGGTGAACACTTCCTTGGTGTTGATGAAGCGCCCGACCGGATGGCTGTCGTGGATCGTGAACTTGCCGTAATGCAGGTTTCCGCGCGCGTCCCACATCGAGTTCAGATTGATCTTGCCGGAATCGAGCCCCATCGCCAGCGTGAACGCCTTGAAGGTCGAGCCCATCTCGTAGACGCCGGTGGTGAGGCGGTTGATGCGGTCGGGGTCGTGCGCTTCCTTCGGATTGTTGGGATCGAAGTCCGGCAGCGAGACCATCGCCACGATCTCGCCGGTCTTGACGTTTGAGACGATGCCTGACGCGGCCTTGGCGCGGAACTTGTCCTTGGCCTTCAACAGCTCGTCGCGCAGCGCGTGCTCGACGCGCAGATCGACCGCGAGCTCGATCGGCTTCTGCAACCGGTCGGTGGCAAAGCCGGCGCGGTGGAGGTCGGCGAGCCCTTGATTGTCGAGCCACTTCTCGAGGCCGGCGATGCCCTGGTTGTCGATATTGACGAGACCGATGAGGTGAGCGACCTCGTTGCCGGTCGGATAGACGCGCTTGTTCTCGCGCAGGAATCCGATACCGGGAATGCCGAGCTTGTGGACGGCCTGCTGCTGCGCCGGCGTGACCTCGCGCTTGAGCCAGACGAAGCCCTTGCGTGTCCTCAGGCGCTCGCGCACCTCGGCCTCGTCGAGGTCGGGAATGGTCGCGGTGAGGAGCTCGATCGCCTCGTCCTTGTCGATGATGCGGCGCGGCTCGCCGAACAGGCTCGCCGCCTTGACGTCGGTCGCAAGGATGGCGCCGTTGCGATCGACGATGTCGGGCCGCGCGGTCGCAACCACCTCTTGCGCTGCGGCGCGGCGCGCGCTGTGGGCGTCGGCGCCGATCGCGAACATCACGAGCCGCCCGCCGATCAGGGCATAGACCGAAGCGAAGGCGAGCATGGCGAGGCCGACACGCGCGCGCGCCTTCGCGGCGCGATCGACGTTGCGCCCGTAGAGCAGGCTTCGGATCAGCCGCCGCCGCCAAGGTTCACCTGACCGCTCGGTCGACTTTTCGGTAAGTTTTGCAGGCGTTGCCGGGCTCATTGCTTGTCCTCGCGCTGAGGCACGGAGCCCGTCACCGCATCAGGGTCGCTCGCGGCTTCGATGGTCTTGAGCATGGCCCCGATCGGATCGGGCTCGCCCGGCCTGAACATCCGGGGCGGACGCTCCGGCAGGCTCTTCAGCGAATCATATTGCGTGCCGTTGACCGGCTTGAGGTGCAGATGCCGGTCGGACAGGCCCTGCAGCCGATGCGGCGCATCGAGCTTGGCCCATTCGGCCCGCAGCCCTGCGATCGCATCGCGCTGCTCGCGGATTTCCGCACGCAGCCGCAGCACCTTCTCGGTACGCGCCGTGGAGTCCATCTTGATCCGGTAGACATGAGCGGCTGCGAAGATCAGCGCCCCGATGACGAGGAGGTGAATGATGCGCATGCGCTAGCCGCCCCTCATCACGTCGGCGAGCTTCGGCCAGGACGATGCCTCATTGGTCTCATGCGCCGGCGCCGAGCTGCGCTCGGCCGCGCGCAGCTTTGCCGAGCGCGCGCGCGGATTGTGCGCAACTTCGTCCTCGCCGGCGACGACCGGTCGCCGCGTCAGCAGCTGGAAGCTCGGCGCAATTTGCGCGACTTCCGGCAGATGCCGCGAGCCACCGCCGGTCTTCGAACGCTCGGAGAGGAAATTCTTGACGATGCGGTCTTCCAGCGAATGGAACGAGACGACGACGAGGCGGCCGCCGGGCTTGAGCACGCGCTCGGCCGCAGCGAGCGCGGTCTGGAGCTCCTCGAGCTCTTCGTTGACGAAGATGCGCAGCGCCTGGAACGTCCGTGTCGCCGGGTGAATGTCGCCGGGCTTCGATCGCACCACCCTGCCGACGAGATCGGCGAGCGCGCGCGTGGTCGTGAACGGAGTTTCCTGCCGGTCCGCCACGATGGCGCGGGCGATGCGACGCGAATGCCGCTCCTCGCCGAAGAGATAGATGATGTCGGCGAGATCGCCTTCCGAGGCGCGCGCGACGATTTCGGCCGCGGTCGGACCTGTCTGTCCCATCCGCATGTCGAGCGGACCGTCGAGGCGGAAGGAGAAGCCGCGGCCGGCCTGGTCGAGCTGCATCGAGGACACGCCGACATCCATTACGACGCCGTCGACGCCATCGACGCCTTGCGCCGCGCAGACTTCGGCGAGGTTGGAGAAGCGGTCCTCGACCAGCGTCAGCCGGCCCGCGGCGCGTTCGACCAGTTCGGCACCGCCGGCAATCGCGGTGCGGTCGCGATCGATGGCAATCACTCGGGTTCCCGGCACGTCCAGGATCGCGCGGCTATAGCCGCCGGCGCCAAACGTGGCATCGACATAGACGCCGCCCTCGCGCGGGGCGAGATGCGCGATGGCCTCACGGCCAAGAACGGGGATGTGCGGAACCGAACTCATGCGCGACGCCTGCCGGCCGCCGGCCGAGATACCCAAGCGGAATCGAGGCCGAACAAGCCCATAACGCCTCGAATCATTGCGCGTCGCGGCGGTTCCACGACAAAGCCCTCGTCCAGCATGGTTACCGAGCCCGATCGTCCCGGGCCACAAACCCAGTGTTCCCAGCGGAATTTGTCGGGCAGCCATGGGATTTCGAGCCAAAATACGCTTTGGCCGCCTCCGGACGCGGGTCGGCTCTTCATCTCTCAGTAACGGCCCTTAGCGTTAAGAAAGCGTTGCTCGGTTCGTGACAAGTGGAAAAGGTGACGAGGGGAGTGATGCGTCATCCACACACATTGCCAAAATGAATCCGTTAACCGCGCCGCGCGATTGCGCGCGATGAAGGGTAAAGGAATAGTAAAGAGAAGGGCTTGCCCCACTCTCCGTCCATTTGAGCTGCTCATGCCCTCGGGTTCGTCCACGCCTGGATCTGATTCGAAGCGTCACCGCGTTCTCCCGGTTCCCAAGACCGTGGCGGGCCTGCGCACCTTCGAGCCCGATTCCTCGATCGTCTCCGACATCATCCCCTCCCCGAACCATGGCGAGCGCAACAAGGGACGGCAGCCGGACATGATCGTGCTGCACTACACCGGCATGCCCGATGTCGAAGGCGCACTGGCGCGCCTCTGCACCGCCGGCACCGAAGTGTCGGCGCATTATGTCGTGCTGGAGGACGGCCGCATCGTGCAATGCGTGCCTGAGGCCAAGCGTGCCTGGCACGCCGGCGTCTCCTCTTGGGCCGGCGAGGACGACGTCAACTCCTGCTCGATCGGAATCGAGATCATCAATCGCGGCCATGACTGGGGCTATCCGGAGTATCCGCTGCGCCAGATTGCCGCCGTGATCGCGCTGTGCCGCGGCATCATGCTCCGCCGCAAGGTGCCGGCGCACCGGGTGCTCGGCCATTCCGACGTCGCGCCCGCCCGCAAGAAGGATCCCGGCGAGAAATTTCCGTGGCATTCGCTGGCCAATTCCGGCGTCGGCCACTGGGTGACGCCCGCGCCGATCGTCCGCGGCGAGACTCTCATGCTCGGCACCATCAGCGACGCGGTGCTGAGCATGCAGCAGGCGCTCGCAAGGTACGGCTATGGCGTGCCCCTGAACGGCAAGTACGACGCTGCGACAATGGAAGTCGTCACCGCCTTCCAGCGCCATTTCCGCCCGGCGCGGCTGGACGGCGTCGCCGATCACTCGACGCTGTCGACCTTACAGGCGCTGCTGTCGAGCCTGCCGGCGGAAGGAACGCCGGTGGCGTCGAAGTGACGGAGTAGCCGTACACGCCGTCATTGCGAGGAGCTCTTGCGACGAAGCAATCCAGACTGTCTCTACGATGACAGTCTGGATTGCTTCGCGGAGCCTGTCATCGGGCCGCGCTTCGCGCGGACCCGTTGGCTCGCAATGACGGCGTGTGAGGCTCCTACCCCATCTCCCTCATCCTTCGCGCATAGAGCCTTCGCAACGGCTCGAGCTGCGTCGCCACCGTCGCCGCACGATAGGCCTCGCGCGCCTCCTCCGTCCTGCCGAGCCGCCGCAACAGATCCGCGCGCACGGCGGGCAACAGCTCATAGCCGCGAAGCCCGCCGCGCGCGGCGATCGCATCGACGAGATCGAGCGCTCGTGCCGGCCCATCGACCATCGATAGCGCCGCGGCGTGATTGAGCTCGATCACGGGCGACGGATTGATGCGCAGCAGCACCTCGTACAGCCCCGCAATCTGCGGCCAGTCGGTCTCCTCGAAGCTCGGCGCACGCGCATGCAGCGCCGCGATCGCGGCCTGCACCGCATAGGGTTGTGGCCGGCCCGGCACGCGCAGCGCGTGCTCCACCAGCCGCAGCCCCTCGTCGATCTGCGCGCGGTGCCACAGCGAGCGGTCCTGCTCTTCGAGCAGGACGATGTCGCCGGCCGGCGTCTGTCGCCCGGCGCGGCGCGCGTCGTGCAGCAGCATCAGGGCCAGCAGGCCCTTGATGCCGGCGCGGTCGGGCATCAGCCGGTTCAGCAGGCGGCCAAGCCGGATGGCTTCGCTCGCCAGATCAGGCCGCATCAAGTCCGCGCCCTCGGTTGCGACATAGCCTTCGGTGAAGACGAGATAGATCACGGCGAGCACGCCATCGAGCCGCGGCGCCAGCATCTCGCGTTCCGGCACCTCATAGGGGATTCCGGCAAGCCTGATCTTCTGCTTGGCGCGGACGAGCCGTTGCGCCATCGCCTCCTCGCCGACGAGGAAGGCGCGCGCCACCTGCATTGTCGACAGTCCGCACACGGTGCGCAGCGTCAGCGCGACCTGCACCTCGGGCGCGAACGCGGGATGGCAGCAGGTGAAGATCAGCCGCAGCATGTCATCGTCGAGCGTTGCTGTCGGCTCGTCCGGGCCCAGCGCGTTGAGCTCGAGCTCGTGCACCAGCGCCTGCTGCTTGCCGCGGAAGACAGCCTGACGGCGGATGCGATCGATCGCCTTGTGCTTGGCGACGTTGACGAACCAGGCGCGCGGATTGTCGGGGACCTCACACGCCCAGCGTTCCAGCGCGACCGCGAACGCATCCTGCAGCGCGTCCTCGGCGAGATCGAAATCGCCGACGAGACGGATCAGCGTGGCTAGCGCCCGCCCCGCCTCGTCGCGGAAGATTTTGTCGATCTCGCCAGGGGTCATGTCACGCGATCACCCCCTCTCGTCATTCCGGGGCGCGGCAAAGCCGCGAGCCCGGAATCCATAACCACGATTCGGGGATATGGATTCCGGGCCTGCGCCTTGCGGCGCATCCCGGAATGACGAAGGTGAGAGAGCCGTCACTTCTCATAGACCCAGATCGGCCGCACCTCGATCGAGCCGATGCGTGCGCTCGGAATCCGCGCCGCGATCTCGATGGCGGCGTTGAGATCCTTGGCTTCGATCAGGTAATAGCCGCCGAGCTGCTCGCGCGTTTCCGCGAACGGACCATCGGTCGTCAGCGTCTTTCCGTCGCGCACGCGCACCGTTGTCGCGGTCGTGGTCGGCTGCAAGCGGTCGCCGGCCTTGAAATTGCCGTTCTGGATGATGTCTTGCGTGAAGGATTGATACTCGGCCAGGATCTTCTGGCTGGTCGCCGCGTCGATCTTCGCGTACTCGACCTCGTTCTGGTAGATCATCAGCAGATATTGCATTGCTTCACTCCTGTGTTCGGCTGTGTTGCCGACAACCAGTCGAACGGGCGGCGCGCCAAACGACATCTTCAGGATAAAATATTTCGGGCGGGCCGTGCGCGGCGATATCGGCTTGACGAAACCGTCACAAATGCCCCATGCGTTATCAGTCAGTCGGCCGGACGGCCGCTCCGGCAGGTGCCGAAAGGCCGCCGGGGAGGAAAGTCCGGGCTCCCTTGACATGCGGTGCCGGATAACGTCCGGCGGGGGTGACCCCAGGGAAAGTGCCACAGAGAATGAACCGCCCGCCTTCGCCCTTCGGGGCTTCGGCGCGGTAAGGGTGAAAAGGTGCGGTAAGAGCGCACCGCGGGTCCGGCAACGGAGCCGGCATGGCAAACCCCACCGGGAGCAAAACCGAATAGGGACGGCTTAAGCGGGCTGTTCGCGAAAGCGATAACGCCGCGGGGCGATGTCAGGCCCGCCGTCCGGGTAGGTTGCTCGAGGCCATGTGCAAACATGACCCCAGAGGAATGGCCGTCACGTATCGTTCGCGCAAGCGGACGGTGCCCTACAGAACCCGGCTTACAGGCCGGCTGATGTGCGACGAGGGGTTCGGTGCCAACGCATCGGACCCCTCACCATTTTGGCCGATCACCTCGCCAGCCAACCGCCGTCATTCCGGGGCTCGCGAAGCGAGAGCCCGGAATCCATCAGGCGGCCGGCGCGGAGGAGAAATGGATTCTCAGATGCGCAATTGCGCATCGTAGCTCGTGCTGCGCACGCCCCGGAATGACGGCTGCGACCTATGCGACGATCTCGTCCAACACCGCCATCAACGCCTCGGGCGCCGTCACATTCGGCGCGTGGCTGGCGTCGAGCTCGACATAGCGCCAGCCCTTCTCGCTCTTCGTGCGCCTGGCAAACTGCCCGAACACATCGCCGGGCGGAAGGCGCGTGCAGTAGATGTAGCTGCGCGGCATCGCCGGCTCGCCATGTTCGAGCCTCAGGCGCGTCTCGAAGCACTTGATCGGCATCGGGACGCGGCGCGCATTGAGCCAGTCGAGATCGGCCGGCGAGGTGTCCGGCGGCGGCGGGTTCGGCGGGATGCGATAGCCGTCGCCCGAGCTGACTGCCTTGCGCATCGGCTCGCGCCCGCCCTCGTTGAGGTCGAACAGCGACTGGCCGTCACGCGGCACGAAGGCGTCGAGATAGATCAGTTCCGTTACGCGCTCGCGCGCACGGTCGGCGACGCCGGTCGCAACCATGCCGCCATAGCTGTGCCCGAGGAGCACGATGTCGCTGAGATCCTCGAACGCGATGACGTTGAGGATGTCCTGGATATGGGTGTCGAGATCGACCGAAGGATTGGCCAGATGCGCGCGCTCTCCGAGGCCCGTATAGGTCGGCGCCACCAGGCGATGGCCGGCCTGTGCCATCAGCGGGTGCATCTTCTTCCAGGCCCATCCGCCGGACCATGCGCCATGACAGAGCAGGAAGGTCTTCGCGCGCGGGGCCATGGCGTTTCCATCGTTCTTGCTTGGTACGATGGAGTGTAGCGGCCGGCCGCGCAATGTAAACGCCGCCTCAGGTGGCGCGCGTGTCTACCTTGGCCAACACCGGCGCAAGCTCGCCCGCCTCGCGCCGCAGCTTGCCCGCCTCGAAACCATGCATGCCGAGCTGCCATTGCAGGCCGACGATGGCGCCCTTGGTCGGTTGCAGCAGCGCGAGTGAGGCGAACAGCGTCACCGGCAGCCACACCGCGAGCTGCAGCCACTCCGGCGGCGCGTAGGCGGTCTCGACCGCGAGGATTGCCGGCACCACGAGATGGCCGACCACCACCATCACGAGATAGGCGGGAAAATCGTCGGCGCGCTGGTGGAACAGCTCCTCGCCGCAATGGTCGCAAGCCAGCGTCACTTTCAGGAAGCGGCCGAACATGTGCCCTTCTCCGCAATTCGGGCATTTGCCGCTGAAGCCGCGCCACATCGCCTTGGCCAGAGAGACCGCCGCCGGAGAGACAGACATGACCACACCTCTTCCTTTTCGATGATCCATACAATAGTATCTTGCAGCCATACATTCAAAGGTTATGGGGCCAAATTGCATGGAATGGATCCCTACAATCTCGGAGCTTTCGGGCCCGCGCTACCAGCGCATCGTCGACGCCATGGAGGCCGACATTGCCGCCGGCAGGCTGGTGCGTGGTCAGCAGCTGCCGACGCAGCGCGCCCTGGCAAAGGCCCTCGGCATCGACCTCACCACGGTGACGCGCGCCTACACCGAGGCGCGGCGCCGCGGCATCATGGAAGCCAGGGTCGGACAGGGCTCGTTCGTCTCGGAGACCAGCGCGCGGCGCGCGGTTGACCTGCCGCACCCGGTCGCGATCGACCTGTCGATGAACGTGCCGCCGCACCCGCTGGAGGCGCAGCTCGACGAGCGCATCATCGCCGGGCTCGAAGCCCTCCGCGCGCAATCGGGCCTGACGGCGTATCTCAACTACCAGCCGCCCGGCGGCAGCGCGCATGAGCGCGAGGTCGCGGCGCGCTGGATGCGCGCCCGCGTTCCGCATGCACAGGCCGACCGGCTGGTGATCTTTCCCGGCGCTCAGACGATCCTCTTCAACCTGCTCGCCCATCTTGCGCGACCCGGCGACACCGTACTGACCGAAGCGCTCACCTTCCCCGGCATCAAGGCCGCCGCGGCACTGCTCGGTGTCAAGCTCGTCAGTGTCCCCATGGATGAGGACGGCATCCTGCCGGATGCGCTGGCAAAGGCGTGCCGCGTGCATACGCCGAAAGCCGTCTATCTCATTCCGACGCTGCACAATCCGACCACGGCGACGCTTTCCGCCGAGCGGCGCGGCACTATTGCGAAGATCATCCGCGATGCCGGCACCATCCTGATCGAGGACGACGCCTACGGGCTGCTCGACCGCTCGGCCTCGCCCATGGCGAACCTCATTCCGGAGCGGACTTATCTCGCAACGACGCTGTCAAAATGCATCGCGCCGGCGCTGCGTGTTGCCTATCTGGTGACGCCCGACAGCGGCGCCCAGCGGGACATGCGCACCTCCTTGCAGGCGACCGTGCAAATGCCGGCGCCCTTGATGGTCGCGCTGGTGACGCATTGGATCGAAAACGGCATCGCCGATCGCATCATCAGCGCCATCCGCAACGAAGCGGTCGGACGCCAGCAGCTCGCGCAACGCGCACTGAAGGGCTTTCAGTTCCTCGCCAGGCCCGCGGCGCATCATCTCTGGCTGCGGCTGCCGCAGGAGCGGCCCGATCTTGCCGCACATCTGCTGCGGAACGGACTTGCCGTCGTCGCCGGCGATGCCTTCACCGTCGACGGGGCACCGCCGCATGCGGCACGCGTCTCGCTCGGCGCGGCCCGGAACAGATCGGAATTGACGGAGGCGCTGCGCATCCTGATCGGCGCGCTGCAGAAGCCTGCCGACACCAGGCAGATCGTCTAGTCTTTGACGATCGCGGCGCTGGAAAGCCGCAGATCACGCTTGCATGCGGCATGGATTGACCTCGATGCCGGCAGGCATGTTATGCGAGCCGTGCGATCAACCGTTCAGGGTCGCCCCTTGCGACAAGGACAATCCGTTGGAAACGCTCACCTACGTCCTGCTGCTGCTCGGCGCGCTCGCCGGCGGCTTCGTCTCGGGACTGGCCGGTTTCGGCACGGCGCTGATGGCGCTCGGCATCTGGCTCTACGTGCTGCCGCCCTCGCTCGCGGTGCCCCTGGTGCTGATCTGCTCGGTCATCGCGCAGACCTCGACGCTGCCCTCGATGTGGAAGAATTTCGATCTCTCGCTGGTCTGGCCGTTCCTGATCGGTGGACTGATTGGCGTGCCGCTCGGGACCATGATGGTCGCCTCCGCGGACCCGGAGGTGTTCAGGCTGAGCGTCGGCGTGCTGATCCTGATTTTCTCGACGGCGCTCTACTTGAACAAGAGGCCGCTAGCGATCAAATTCGGCGGGCGGATCGCCGACGGCGCGATCGGTTTTGCCGGCGGCATTCTGGGCGGACTTGCCGGATTGTCCGGCCCGCTGCCGATCCTGTGGGCCAACATCCGCGGCTGGAACAAGCACGAGCGGCGCGGCATCTTCCAACTCTTTAACTTCACGGTGCTCGCCACCGCGCTGGTGTTGCAGACGGCATCAGGTCTCGTCGCCCTCAAGGTGGTCTGGCTCGCGGCCGTCGCGTTTCCGGGCACGCTGATCGGCGCATGGGCGGGCGCGCGCGTCTACCATGCGCTGAACGACAAGCATTTCGGCGATGTCGTGCTCGGCCTCTTGTTTCTGTCGGGCCTGACGCTCGTCTGGAACAGCCTTGGCGCGCATTAAAGCGCGCGAACTCGCGGGAGGTCACTTTCGCTACGCGGGAGCACGGGCGGAAGGCGCGACCGGCTTGGCTTCCACCGTCTCCGCGGCCTGGTCCCGCGGCGCGAAGCGCTTGCCGAACTCGCGGCGCAGCAGCCATAGGCTCAAGCCGGCCTGCAGCGTTGTCGCCGCGATCGAAAGATACCAGACGTGCTCGCTGCGGAATCCGGGTCGCGTCGACAGCCAAAGCACCGGCAGCGAATAGGTGAGCACGCGCGTCATCGAGCTCAGCAGCACAGGCTTGGTGTTGCCGAGGCCCTGGAACATGCTCGAGCAGGTGAAGATGAGACCCTGCGCCACCATGTTGAGCGAGATGATCCGCAGGAATAGGTAGGCGATCTCCATCGTCTCCCGGTCGTTGGAGAATCCGGCCAGCAGCAGCTCCGGCTTCAGCTGCGCGAGGATCATGAAGCCGACCGCCACGATGGAGGTGATCAGCACCGATTTGACAAAAGTCTCTCGCACCCGCGCGGCGTCGCCAGCGCCGAAATTCTGGCCGGCGATTGGCCCGGCCGCCAGTGCAACCGCGAGCGCCGGCATCTGGATGAGGGCGAGGACGCGCTGACCGATACCGAAGCCTGCCTGTGCCGCCGCGCCGAAGTCGCGCAGCACGTAGTAGACTACCGCCATGAAGATAAACATCATTGCGAACTCGCCGCCGGCCGGCAGACCGACATTGAGGATGCGCTTGAAGTGGCGTGGTTGCGGACGCCACTGCACCGGATTGAATGCAACGTAGCGCTCGACCTTGCGAAAATACGCCAGCAGCATCAGGACGCCGGCGCCCACCGCGATCGTGCTCGCCAGTCCGGCGCCGGCGACACCGAGCGGATAACCGGTGCCCCAGCCGGAGATCAGGACCGGCGCCAGTGCAATGTTGATGATGACGGCAAGGACCCGCACCAACATGGCGGGGCGCACGATGCCGGTCGCGCTGAGCGCGGAGGCAATGACTTGCATGACGAATTCCAGCGCGAGCGCCGGCATGAACCACAACAGATAAGTGGTCCCCGCCTCGATCGTGGCCTGGTCAGCGGCGATCGAACGCATGTAAAGACGCGACAGCACCGCTCCCGTGACCAGGGTCAGCAGGCCGAACAGCACCGACAGCGCGACCGCCTGATTGAAGATCAGATTGGCGTCCCGCCGGTCCTTGCGTCCCACCGCATGCGCAATCAGCGCCACTGTCCCGACGCCGAGCACCTGTATCAGGCCGTTGACGAGAAAGCCGGCATTTCCCGCGGCGGCCACGCCTGCCACTGCGGCATCACCTAGCCCCGACACGAAGTAGAGATCGACCAGCTGGCAGATCATGATCGAGATCATGCCGGCCATGATCGGAGGCGCCATGCTCAGGATGTGGCTAGCGATGGAGCCGCGCGTCAGGTCTTTCATCTCATTCCATCCCTCGACGCCGTGACGGCGGGACTTCGCCCCGCCGCCGCGCGCCTCACTCCGCTGCTGCGATCTGTCCGAGCTCCACCACCTGACGCTCGAACAGGCCGCGATAGATGCCCCCTTGCTTGGCTGCGAGCACCGTATGCGTGCCCTGCTCGACGATCTCGCCGCGGTCGAACACCAGGATGCGATCGAGGCTCCTCACCGTCGACAGCCGGTGCGCGATCACGATCGAGGTGCGCCCCTTCATCAGCCGCTCCATCGCCTCCTGGATCAGCGCCTCCGATTCCGAATCGAGGCTCGAGGTCGCCTCGTCCAGGATCAGCACCGGCGCATCCGCCAGGAAGGCGCGCGCCAGCGCGACGCGCTGCCGCTCGCCGCCCGACAGCTTGACGCCGCGCTCGCCGACCAGCGTGCCGTAGCCCTTCGGCAGGCGCAGGATGAAGTCATGCGCGTTGGCGAGGCGGGCCGCCTGCTCGATCGCTTCAAGGCTGGCACCGGGCCGGCCATAGGCGATGTTCTCGGCGAGCGTGCGGTGAAACAGGATCGGCTCCTGCTGCACGATCGCGATCTGGCTGCGCAGCGATTGCTGCGTGGCGAGCGCGATATCCTGCCCGTCGATCAGCACGCGGCCGCCGGTGACGTCGTAGAGCCGCTGCACCAGCTTGACGAAGGTGGTCTTGCCGGAGCCGGAGCGGCCGACCAGGCCGACCCGCTCGCCGGCGCGGATCCTGACCGACAAGCCGTCGTACAGCGGCACGCGATGGCCGCCATAGTGGAACGTGACGTCGTCGAACACGATCTCGCCGCCCTCGATCGCGATCGGCCGCGCGTCGGCCGCATCGGCAATGCCGATCGGCTCGTCATGGATCGCCACCAGCTCGTCCATGTCGTTGACCGAGCGCTGGAGGTTGTTGATGTGCATGCCGACGTCGCGCAAATAGGCGTGGATGATGTAGTAGCTGGTCAGCACATAAGTGACGTCGCCGGGCGAGGCGTGACCTGACATCCACAGCAGCACCGATCCGCCGATCACGGACGCGCGCAGGCACAGCAGCAGCGAGAGCTGCGACATCGCCGTGTAATTATAGCGGTACCAGGTCCGCCGCACGCGCACGCGCCAGCGGTTGATGACACCGGCGAGCCGCGTGTCCTCGCGCGACTCCGCGCCGAAGGATTTCACCACGGCATTGCAGGTCAGCGCATCCGCCAACGTGCCGCCGACCTTGGTGTCCCAGGCATTGGAGACGCGGGCCGCCGGCGCGATGTAGCGGGTCGAGAGCACCACCGTGATCGTGACGTAGAAGATCGCCCCGATCGCGATCACCACGCCAAGCGAGGCCCAGTGCATCCCGATCAGGATCATCGAGCCCACCAGCACCAGCAGCGAGGGCGCCAGCGCCATCAGGATGGTGTCGTTGAGCAGGTCGAGCGCCCACATGCCGCGAGTGATCTTCCGCACCGTGGAGCCGGCAAAGGAGTTCGCATGCCAGTCGGTCGAGAAGCGCTGCACGCGGGTGAATGCCTCTTGTGCGACGTCCGACATGGTTTTGAGCGTGAACGGCACGATCGCCTGCAACCCTGCGAGCCGCAGCACCACCGAGGCCGCGCCCAGCGCCACGATGGCGCCGAACGCGACCAGCGCGGCATGGCGCGCATCGGGATCGGACGGTCCGCGGGTCAACGCATCGACCAGATGTCCGGAGAAGACCGGCATGAACAGGTCGGCGACGGTTGCGCCCAACAGGCCGCCGGCCACGACGAGGCCGCGCACCGGCTGCTTCAGCCAGTGCCGGAAGACGAAGGGCAGCACCACGCGAATGGCGGCGGGCTTCTTTGACAGAGCGGTCATGGCATCATCCGGCCGCTTCGCGCGGGCCGGCTCCATCGATGGACGCGAGTCGGCCCAAAGGCCGCGACGGCGTCACGTAAGACTGACTTTGACTTGGGAAACGAAGCGATCGGGACGCTTGGCCAAAACCTTGGCCCAATCGAAGCTGGCGGAAGAGGCCTCTAACAGGCCGCGTACATACCGAGCCAGAACGTGATCGAGGTCATCATCGAGCGCGGGCGTACGATCTGCGATTGCGACGACATCATGCAAATCTCTCCCCGGTTCGAATGAATGAGGTGCGCTTTATAGATGTGTCGCCAGCCGATTGCAACGGGGCTCGCGCGAGATCACGCACGAGTGTTGCAAATTAGTGCGCGTCGCCGGCCGCGCCGAACGGGGAAGCCGGCTTGTTCAGCAGCGCGACCAGCAGGCTGAGACCGAGATAGAACAGCGCCAGCATGAGGAAGACATCGCCGAAGCTCATCACCACGGCCTGACGATGCACGATCTGGCTGAGCTGCTTCATCGCCATCAGCGCGGAATCGCCGAGCCCCTGGAACTTCTGCATCAACATGGTCAGGGTTTCAGTCGCGGTCGCGTTGCCCCAGGTCACCCGCTCCTGCAGGCGGACGATGTGCAGGTCGGTGCGTTCGTTGAGCACGGTGTTGATGACGGCGAGGCCGACCGCGCCGCCGAGATTGCGCATCAGGTTGAACAGTCCGCTCGCGTTCTTCACCTTCTCGGGCGCGAGCGTGCCGAGCGCGA
Organism: Bradyrhizobium yuanmingense; assembly: GCF_900094575.1. GTDB lineage: Bacteria > Pseudomonadota > Alphaproteobacteria > Rhizobiales > Xanthobacteraceae > Bradyrhizobium > Bradyrhizobium yuanmingense. Next base: position 778,559 of record NZ_FMAE01000001.1, read on the forward strand.
TGTTGTTGGTCGGCACCATCGCGAACATCATGCCGATGCCGCGCAGGATTTGCGGCACCAGCAGCTCGTAGAAATCGTATTCGCGCGTGATAAAGGTCATCTGGTAGGAGCCGATCGCGAACACGATGAGGCCGAATGCGATCATGTAGCGCATGTCGACCTTCGCCATGAGCCGGCCGACCAGCGGCGCGACCAGGAACATGGTGATGCCGGAGACGAACATGGTCTCGCCGATCATCAGCGCGCTGTAGCCGCGCACTTCGGCGAGATAGCGCGGGTAGATGTAGGTCAGGCCGTAGAGGCCGATGCCGATGCAGAATTGCAGCGTGCATCCGACGGCGAAATTGCGGTCGGAGAAGGTGCGCAGATTGACGATCGGCTCGGCCGCCGTGAACACGCGCCAGAAGAAGGCGATGGCCGAGAGACCGCTGATCCAGGCGCAGATCGCGACCGACGTGTCCTGCATCCATTGATGTTGCGATCCTTCCTCCAGCACGTATTCCAGCGTGCCGAGGAAGCTCGCCATGAACAGCAGGCCCCACCAGTCGAAGCGGTCGAGCAATTCGAAATGCGGCTCGTCGAAATCGACCAGCGCCAGCACACCTAATGTAATGCCGATGCCGGGCACGACGTTGATGAAGAACAGCCAGTTCCACGACATCAGGTCGGTGATGTAGCCGCCGACCGTCGGCCCGATGGTCGGGGCCAGCGTCGCGACGAGGCCGATGATGGGTCCGACGATGTGGAATTTGGTGCGCGGGAAGACGGTGTAGGCCGAAGCGAACACGGTCGGGATCATGCCGGCGCCGAGAAAGCCCTGCAGCGCACGCCAGAGGATCATCTCCTCGATCGTCGTGGCGAAGCCGCAAAGCAGGCTTGCGGCGGTGAAGCCCGCCGCCGAGATCGCGAACAGCAGCCGCGTGCCGAAGGCGCGCGACAGGAAACCCGACAGCGGGATCGCGATCACCTCGGCGATCAGATAGGCGGTCTGAACCCAGGACACCTCGCTGGAGCTCGCCGACAGCCCGGCCTGGATTTCGCTCAACGAGGCCGAGACGATCTGGATGTCCAGGATCGACATGAACATCCCGAACACCATGATGATGAACGCGAACAGCCGCTTCGGCGCAATGCGCTCCGAAGCGGGATCCGCCATCATGGCAGGTGAAGCGGTGGTGGCGGTGGCCATGTGTCAGCTCGGACTCATCTCACCTCTCCCGCAAGCGGGAGAGGGAGCGCACCTGCATTCGGGGCAGCGGCGCGGCTCATGTCATCGTTCCTACTGCGGATGAACCGCGGTGGGATGGTCGAGGTCGACCTCGCTGTCGGCGTCGGCGGCGCCCTTGTTGGTGTCGACGGTGGCGTAGACCGACATGCCGGCGCGGAGCAGGTTCTGCTTCGCCACCGATTTGGGCACGCGAATGCGGACCGGCACGCGCTGCACGATCTTGGTGAAATTGCCGGTGGCGTTGTCAGGCGGCAGCAGCGTGAATACCGAACCCGCGCCGGCCGCGATGCTGTCGACCACGCCGGAAAACTTGCGCATGCCATAGGCATCGACCTTGATCGTCACCGGCTGTCCCGGGCGGATGCGCTTGAGCTGCGTCTCCTTGAAATTCGCGTCGATATAGACCTCGTCCAGCGGCACGATGTTGCCGAGGCGCTGGCCGACCGCGACGAAGTCGCCGGTGTTGACCAGGCGGTTCGAGAACGTGCCGTTGACCGGCGCGCGCACCGCGGTGAAGCCGAGGTCGCGCTCGGCCTTGGCCAGCGTGGTCTTGAGCTCGGCGAGCTGGGCCTGCGCTTCGGCTTGCTGCGCCTTGGCGACGTCGACATTGCTGACGGCAACCTCATAGGCGGCCTTCGCGGCCTTGACCGCGGCGGCGCCCTGGTCGCGTCCGGCCTCCGAGCTTTCGAAGGTGGCGCGCGAGGCAAAGCCCTTGCTGCTCAGCGCCTGCTGGCGCTCGTAATCGAGGTCGGCGCGCTTGAGGCCCGCTTCCGCGGAGACGAGCTGCGCCTTGGCCTGGGCGACCTGGCTATCGAGTGCGGCGACCTGGCGGCCGATGCGATCGATGGTGGTCTGCTGGGTCGCGATCTTGGTCGCGGCGGCTTGGACCGCGATCCTGTAATCGCCGTCGTCGATGCGGAAGATGATGTCGCCGGCCTGGACGGGCGTGTTGTCGCCGGCGAGGATCGCGGAGATATGGCCGGCAACGCGCGCGCCGAGCATGGTGTTGTTGGCGCGGACATAGGCATCGTCGGTCGAGATGTAGAAGCGGCCGACCAGCGTGTAATAGCCGGCATAGCCCGCAACGGCGAACGCGAGCGCGAGGCCGAGGCCGGTCAGGACGAATTTGCGCTTGCCGGATTTGGGCGCAGCGGCGGCGGGCGCTTCCGCCCCGGGTGCCGGCGGCTTGTCGGTCACCGGACTCTCCGGCGCCTCGCGGGTCGGACGCTTCGCCTCCTCGGCGACATGAGGGCGCAGTTGCTCGGCAGGGAGTGCGGATGCCTCGGAGCCAGGATCGCCGCCCGCCTGGCCCTCCACCGCTTCCTGGCGAAGGACGCGAGCCGTCTGGTCTCTCGATGCGGCCATCCAGGCCTCCCCACAAACGCAACCGAGGGCGCCCGCTGTTGCGGGCGGTCTCCTCGCTACATCTCAAATACCATTGACCGAACGGTTCGGTCAATATAGAGATTATGTCCTGCAGACCTTAATGCCGCGAATCCTTCGTTGGCGTTTCATGGCCCTGATCCGAACCAAAAAGCTTCCGAGACCCTAAACCAATGGTTGTAGCTGGCGGCGAACAATTGCACGTCGTCCCGGACGAGGACAATTCCAAGCGCCGCCAGATTCTGGACGGCGCCCGCAAGGTGTTCATGGATCTTGGCTTCGACGGCGCCAGCATGGGCGAGATCGCCCGCGCCGCGCAGGTCTCCAAGGGCACGCTCTACGTCTATTTCGCCGACAAATTCGCGCTGTTCGAAGCCATCGTCGAACAGGAGGCGCTCCAGCATGGCCAGGTCGTGTTCAGTTTCGATCCCGAGCGCGAGGCCGAGACCACGCTGAAGGAGTTCGGCCTCGCCTATCTTCACCTGGTCTGCCGCCCCGGTGGCGGATCGGCGATCCGCACCGTGATGGCGATCGCCGAGCGCATGCCGGATGTCGGCCGCCGTTACTATGCGCGCGTGCTGGACAAGAGCATCAACCGCCTCTCCAACTATCTCAAGGCCCGTGTCGCCTCGGGCGATCTCGCGATCGACGATTGCGATCTCGCCGCCTCGCAGTTCATGGAGCTCAGCAAGGCCTCGCTGTTCCTGCCCTTCGTGTTCCAGGCGGCGCCCGCGCCGTCGGAACAGCGCATGAGTGCGGTGGTCGAGAGCGCGACGCGGATGTTCCTGGCGGCGTACAAGGCGAAGTAACAGCGCGTTGCACGTGCGAGCCGAGCCGCCCTATATTGCGGCCATGTCTCGAGATCTTCGCCCGCCGGTCGACATCCTCCACTACGAGATCGTCCAGGAACAGGCCTCGGCTCTGGGACGGATGGGCCGCGCCCTCGAACAAAGCCTGTCGCGTTTGCGCGAGTTCGACGCCGCCCACGCCGCGGCCGAATTGCCGGAAGCGATGCAACCGGCTAGGCGCAAGCTGGTGCTGGAAGCCGGCCAGGCGCTTTGGATGTTCGTGGTGCAACGCGAGGCGTCCGGCTTACGCGACAGCCGCCACATCATGCGCACCTACAACGTCCCGGGTGAGGTGCAGCGCTGCATGGGGCTGGCACCCGCGCCGCGGAAGCCGGCCGCGGGGTGAACTCCGGCTCCGCTGAGATCAAATTTCGATTTTTTCCATTGCGCGCCATCCGTGCAGGACACGCCGCCCCTCCCGCGCGAACGCAAAGCAATTGCCGCCGCCGGCGGGCTGATCGTGGATGCGGGCGATCGCATGGCCCGCAATGTGGCAGAACAGCAGCGTGCCGACCGCGCCGTGGCCGACGAACAACACGTCGCCGGGACGATGTCGCGCCAGCACCGCCTCAGCCTCGCGCACGATCCGCGCCTGTGCATCCGCGGCACGCTCCCAGCCGCGCACGCTGAGATGAGGCGCGGCGAAGAACTGGTCGGCGACGGCTTCGAACTCGGCCGGCTTCAGGAAGCCGGTCGCCGAACGGTCGTTCTCGTGCATGGCCTCGCGGATCTCGATCATGAGTCCGAGCCGAGCGGCAACGATCTCGGCGGTCTCGATCGCCTTCCGCTCGCCGCTGGAGACGATCTGCGTCGTGCTTGCGAGCCAGCCTGCATTCGCCAAGGCTTCGGTGCGCGCGCGACCCACCGGGCTCAGGCCCCATTGCGGCACCGGCACATCGGGATCGATTTGCACCTGCGGGTGGGTGAGATAGCGGACGATAGACATTGCCTTTGACGCGATCGTAGCCCGCATGGAGCGAAGCGGAATGCGGGGACAGTTTTTCCCGGATTGCGCTTCGCTCCATCCGGGCTACTGGCAAATCGGGCTATTCGTCGATGTACTCGTCGTCTTCCCGCTTGTGCATCGTGCTCTTGCGAGCACCGAGCGAACCGGTCACCGACGGCTCGCGCCCGCTCGCATAGGGCCTGCGCGATTGCGCGCGCGAGGCGACCTCTTCGCCCGACACCGCGGCCGGCTGGCAGATCAGGCGGCGGCTGGCGCGGCGCATCAGATCGACATGGATGTGATCGTAGTGAAAGACGTTGGAGCCCGGCGCCAGCACGGTCGTGAAATGCGCGCAGGCCCCAGCCTGCACGTCGCGCAGGAAGCCCTGCTCTTCCGGCATGCCGCGCCAGCCGTCCTTGATGGTGATGCGGCGGCCGTCGGCGAGCACGAAGGCGGAAATGTCGAGGGCGTTGCCGAAGGCGTGCTCCGAAATATGGGCCCGCGAATTGCCGTTCATGCCGCGGCAGGAATAGGCGGAGATCTGCTTGATCTCGGCGACGCGCACGCCGAACCAGCGCATCGCCGACGGCTGCACCGTGTCGGCGAGCCAGCGGTCGAGCTCGGACACGATCGGACAGGCGAGCGTCGCGGTCGGCTTGATCGCGACGGGACCGACGCTCGTGACGGGATTACCCTGCGCAGGACCAAGACGCGGCAGCGGCTGCTGCGCCGGCGCCTGCGAGTAAGGCGCCGGACGAGCCGGATAGCTCGGTGTGTTCATGTAGCGCGCCGCCCCCGCGGCATCGGTGCCCTCGGGCGGCAGGTCGATCTCGTCTTCCTGCGCGGCCACGCCGGGGGCGTTGAGCGACATCGGTCCGGTCGAGGTGCCGTAGCCGGTGGGCTGGCGCACCGCGCTCTCGGGATAGTTCGAGGGCTGCGGATAGGACGATGCGGGATATCCCCGGCTCTGCGGATAATTCGACTGCGGCTGCACCGGCCAACGCGGCTGGTTGCCGATGCTGCCGGGCGGGCGCAGCGCCTCGTCGGCAAAGCCATAGGTGCCGGAAGCTTCGCCGATGGCGGCTACCTTGAGCGGAAACTCGGCGCCGCAGCTGCCAGGCCCGGAGATCGGGTCGATGCGGACGATGTCCGCACTTTCCTTGACTGCGCCCGATTTCAGGCATGCGGCTTCTGCCTCGGCCCGCCACGGTTCGCGTTCGGCCTGGAAGAAGCCGCGACCGCAACCCGCTAGCGAAACAAGGACGATGGAGCCGACGAGATACAAACGAACTCCGCGCGTCATGAACGCACGTTCGGTGAATTTACTTAAAGACTCTTCAACGTGTTGATTTCAGTGTTCTTTAACCCTACCGGGCGCGGCGGCACCGGTTGCTGCCGATGACGAGCGACAGCGAGCCTGACTTTTTCGAAAAGAGACTTTCTGTTAACCATGACGGCCGCGGCAATGCGCGCGACCGCGGGAGCGACCTCATGACGTTCGCCGGCAGACTGAGCGTTATCACCGCCTACCTCGCCATGGCCTTCGTCGGCGCCATCGTGCTCGGGATGATTTAGACTCAAAGCACACAGTGACTCTCTTCCCTTCTCCCCTTGTGGGAGAAGGTGGCGCGCGAAAGCGCGACGGATGAGGGGTTCTATCCTCGCGGCACAGTGCTTGTGGAGACAACCCCTCACCCAAGTGAATTCGTGTCGACCAGCGGAGCTGCCCTCTCCCACAAGGGGCGAGGGCACAACAATGCGCATCGCCGCGAGCTACGACCGCGCGCTCCATTGAGGTGACGTCGTGATCAGCTCCTCCCGCGGCGCTTCGACCCGTGTCCAGTCGTTGCCGGAGCACCAGAAGCGGCCGAGCGCGCAGGCTTCGACGTGCAGCTTGCCGGAGCTCTTCAGCGTCATCGTGGCGTAGTAGGTGTTGCCGCTGGAGCGGCTGTAGATGCTGCCGGTCCAGACATTGTGCTTCTTCGGCTTCATGTTGACGAGCACGCTCTCGCCCCGGCTCGTCGCTTCGCTGAGCGCGTAGCCGCACAGCGTAGCTCCACAGCGCTCTATGCGGACCGTGCCCTTGGCGCCGGCGCTCTCCCATTCGCCGAGCGGCGCATGGCCTTCGTCAGCGCCGATCTGCGCCACCGCTGCGGTCTGATTGATCTCGGCGCCCGGGACGATGACCGGCGGCTCGATGCGCGGCGGTTCGAGCGCGGCGGTCTTCGGCTGATCGATGCGCTCCAGATCAACCCGCGGCGGACCGTCGCTCAGCGCCTCCATTCTCGAAATCTCCAAGCTTGGCGCCGGCGGCGGTGCAACGGGCTGCGACGTCGCCGCGGCAAGCACGGGAGGCGCCGGTGCCGGCACCACCACAGCCGCTTGGGGCGGCTTGACCGCTGCCGTCGGACAAGCCGGCTGCGGCGCCTGGACCACCGGCGCGGGCGCCGGCTGCGCGGCTCGTGCCATGCCGACATCGTCCGTCGACCTGAGGCTGCGCCTGGAAGCCACCGTGATACAGGACGCAGATCGGCAATTGCGCGGCGCCTCGACATGGAACCGGTTGCCGCCGATCGAGAACGTGTAGGCGCCGGCCTGCGCCGTCGGCGCGATCGCCAGCAACGTGATCGATGTGGCAAGACAGGTGGCAAGCCAGGTTGCAAGCCGCTGCATCTGCGTTTCCCTCGGTGTCGCGACGACGTTACGCAGCGCAGGCGCGGCTGAATGTGCGCTGCATCACCCAGGCGTTGTTCGCTCGTTGTGACGCCCATCACAGAACGCCCGACCGCCGCGGCTTAGGGTCGAACCACGCTTCATTCACCAGCGACACCAGTCCATATCGGGACCGCGCTATTTTCGGAGGTTGTCATGAACAAGCTCTCCATCGCCGCCACCGCCCTCTTCCTGGCTTCGACCGCCGCCGCGCATGCCGGCAATTCGATCTCGTTCCAGATCGAGGGCCAGCACATCCGCATCGAGACGCCGCGCAACTGCGCTTCGCTCAATTGCGTGACCATCGTCGCGCCGGGCCTGTCGGACAAGCCGATCAAGCTGAACAACATCAACCTCAAGGGTCTTGGCGGCTCCAAGGACGATGACGACGACACCACGCCGGCTCCGGCGCCCACGACGGCGCAACCCACGCCGGCTCCCGTGCAGCAGCAGCCCGTGCCGCAAGCGACTGCGCCGGCACCGCCAGCCGCGCCCGCTGCCCCAGCCGCGACCGCTGCCGCCGCTCCTTCTGTCGGCTTCGACAGCTCGCAGCCTGCTCCTGTTGCTGCGCCTGCCCCTGTTGCCGCTCCCGTCGCCGCGGCTCCCGCGCCGGCTCCGGTGGCTGCCGCGCCCGTGGCCGCAGCGAACTCGCCGATCGGCATCTGGGCGACCGAAGAGAACAAGGGCAATGTCCGCGTCGAGCAGTGTGGCGCCAATCTCTGCGGCTATGCCGAGAAGACCAATGAGCGCATCCTGATCAACATGAAGCCCGAAGGATCGAAGTGGAGCGGCCGCATTCGCGATCCCAACTCCGGCCGCAACTACGACTCCACGATCTCGATGAAAGGTCCGAATACGATGCGCGTGCAAGGCTGCGCCTTCGGCGGCATGTTCTGCGGCGGCCAGACCTGGAAGCGCGTGAGCTGACCCGCGGAGCGCATCGCGAAAAGTAGACAACTCTTCGTCATGCCCGGGCTTGTCCCGGGCATCCACGTTCTTCGTACCGCAATCAAGACGTGGATGGCCGTGCCTTCGCCGCGCCGTAGCGGCTTCGTCCGTGCAGGCGGGACAAGCCCGGCCATGACGGAAGGATAGCTAGCCCCTGCCCCGACGACAGACGTTCATCAACCATTCAGCCACACCCCGTTGACATCGCCCGATCTCGCCTCACGCTCTCACCGGGACTCCTTCGTGACATCAATGCTGGCTTGGCGCCGCCTCGTATTCGCGCTCGCCCTGCTGGCCTTGCCGCTGGCAGGCGCTGGTGTAGCGTGCGCATCCGAGACGATCGAGTTCGCACAGGCGCAACCGCAAGCCCAGCCAACGCCCGCGCCTTCGCCGACGGCGACGCCGGCACCGTCTGCAGACGCACAGCCCCCCGCCGTCGAGCCGATCGGCAACGTCGCGACCGTGACGGGGATCGCGACCGTGATCCGCGACAAGAATTCCTATCCGCTGCGCGTGCGCGACGATATCTATCTCAACGACATCGTGCAGACCTCGTCGAACTCCGCGCTCGGCATCACCTTCAACGACGCCACCACGTTCAACCTCTCGGCCAGCGCGAAGATCACCATCGACAATTACGTCTATGACGACGGCGGCAAGCAAAATTCGGCGATCTTCGACGTCGGCAAGGGCACGGTTGCCTTCGTGGCGGCCGCGGTGGCGAAGACGGGCGACATGAAGATCACGACGCCGACGGCAACGCTCGGCATCCGCGGCACCACCGGGGTCGTCGACGTGCCCGAAGGGGCGGCGGCGAACCGGGCGCGCAACGTCAACATCAAGCTCTATCCCGACGCCGACGGCCGGGTCGGCCACATCGATGTCGAGGAACGCGCGAGCGGCGCGCGGCTCGGCGCGCTGACGCAAGCCGCGAGCGGCTTTGCGATCCGAGCGGGCGCAGCCACGGCCGGCGGCATGCGCTTTGCTGCCGTGCCGATCATAATTCCCGCGCAGCAGATCGCGCGCGACCGCGGCTTCGTCGGCCAGGTGCATCTGGCGCAGACTGCGGGCCGGCAGATCGTCATCGAGCAGCGCGACTTCCGTCGCGCCAATCCGGCTGCGCTCAGCCGCATTCCGCGGCCGGCACAACCGCCGCAGCAGCAACAATTGCGGCCGACGACAACCCCAGGCCGGCAGCCGCAACGACCGAACGTCCAGCCGCGACAGGACAATCGTCCGGGTCAGCAGCAGCCGGGCACGCCGAGCCGGCAGGGACTACAGCAAGGCATGCAGCCGCAGCCCGGCCAGCCGCAAGGTGCCGGCCGTCCACGCGTACCGCAGACCCTGCCGCAGCGTGGTGGACAGATTCAGCCCGGAGGAATCGTGCCGCCGCAACCGGGCGGGACACAGCAAGCAGGTCCGCAGCAGCCATTGCCGCGCACAGGATTGCAACCGGGCCAGCCTCCGGCTCAACAACCAGGTATGCAGCGCCCCGGCGGCTTCCAGCCACGCCTCCCCGCCGCGCAACGTCCCGCAGCGCCGCACAGACCCGCGCCCGCTCCGAAGGAGAAGGAGCGGCGGTAGTCTTCCTTCTCCCCTTGTGGGAGAAGGTGGCGCGAAGCGCCGGATGAGGGGTTCTATCCACTCGCCGGACCCGCTCGTGAGGATAGAGACCCCTCACCCGTCTCGCCGCTATTGCGGCGAGCCACCCTCTCCCACAAGGGGAGAGGGTGCACCTTCAATGCCGCACTGAAATTGCGCGTAAATAACTCACGCCTCGCCGCGCAGCCAGGCCTTCACCTTCCGCAACAGGCCATGCCGCAATTCATCGACGGAAGCTGCTTCCGCTTGTGTCAGCGTCTGCAATGATGCATGGATGTCGTCTTTCGCCAACGGCGACACCGGCTCGGAAACCTGCTCCGGGGCGAACAGAGGCGCCAGCCCTGCCGCCGCGAGCGCGATCGGTCCGATCTGAGTCAGGAAGACGCGTTCGTATTCGCGCGACAGACGGGCGATCGCGTCGTCCAGCGTCAGCCAGTCGACCGCCTTGATGTCGTTCATCAGTTTGCGGACCGGCCCGCCGTCGGCCTCCATCCGCCAGTAATGCACGACCTTGGAGCGCCCGCCGGACTGATAGACCAGCGTGCCCAGAAATTCGTGCACGGCCACGTCGTGGCCGGTCTCCTCCAGCACCTCGCGGTGCGCGGCTTCCCTCGGCGTCTCGCCGTCATCGAGCTTGCCCTTGGGCAGGACCCATTCGTTGCGCTTGCGCTGGCGCACGACTGCAACCAGCGGCACCGGCGCGCGCCGCAACACAATACCACCCGCCGCCATGACCGGCGCCCGCGCCATCGTCACATCCGTATCGATCGAATCGTCCCCGCCCGACGATATAGGCGGCGGGGGCGGCGGATTGAAGGCTACTTTCTCCTGAGCAGCGCTTGACCGGCCCGAATGCGTGTGCCCTCGGCAATGCCGTCGCAGAAGGAGAAATCGCCGGGCGCGAGGATGATGATGGTCGAGCCGTGCTCGAACCAGCCGAGCTCCTCGCCTTTGCTCACGTTGACGTCGCAGGGAAAATTGACCGAGCCGCGCGTCTGCGCGTTCAGCACCATGTCGAGGAAGTGCAAGCGGATGCTCGCGACCAGGATCGCCGCCACCGGGACCAGTGTCACGGCTTCGCCGGTCGACAAATGCGTGCGGATCACCGCGCGCTCGTTCTTGCAGAACAGGCGCTCGACGCGCTTGAGCGCGATCGGGTTGACGTTCCAGACGTCGCCATGGATCAGCGTGACCCGCTCGATGTGCGCGTCATAAGGCGCATGGAAGCGGTGATACATGCTCGACGTCAGCCGCAGCGTAACGAAAGAGCCGTTGCGGTGCTGCTCGACCAGCGCGGAATCGCCGACGAGATCGAGCAGCGAATAGGGCGCGCCCTTGACCTGGAACAGCTCGGTGTCCGCGATTTTCCCGTGAGCGCCGACGATGCCGTCCGAGGGGCTCGCCACCACTGCAGGATCAGGATCGAACGGCCGCAGGCCCGGCTTCAGCTCCCGGGTGAAGCAGTCGTGCAGACTCTTGAACTGCGTCTTGCGCGCCTCCGACAGATCGAGGTCGGAGAACAGCTTCCACAGCGCGATCGAGAAATCCCGCACCAGGGCATTCTCGATCTTGGAGAACCAACCCATGAAGCGGGTCAGCGCCGCGCGGGGGATGCGGTTGGTCAACAGGAAGTTGAGATCTTCCTGCTGGGTGAAAGAGGCGATGAGGGCTTTGACTGTCATGAATCTGTCAGCTCGCAGGTTTAGCGCTTGTTGTCATGGAAACGACACTCCCGATTCTCTCGATGTCCGTGGCCGCCGCAGCGTCCGCTGCCGCCGTCCTCCCGAAGATCAAGGCGCGGGTCGAACTCTCCCGCGCCAAGCACCGCTCGCTGGCCGGGCACTCGAAGATGTCGCGCCGGGTGGCGCGGCTGCTGCCGTTCTACGAGTTCGAGGGTGATCAATACTTCGCCTGCGACGGCGCGCCGGCGAACATCGCAGCGCAACGCAAGGACGCCTTTTTCCGTCTCGCCAGGCTTTACGCCGAGCGCTACCCCCGGGGTCGCGCGATGACGAAGGAAGCGGCGGAGACGATCTCCGACCTGAACTTCACCGAAAGCTACCGCGTGCCGTTCCAGTTCTCGCGTCTCGTCCGCGAGCATCTGGGCACGTCGACCTTCATGGAATCCTCGCGCGGCGTCACCGTCACCGACGTCGACGGCAACACCGCTTACGACCTCACGGGCTCCTACGGCGTCAACATCTTCGGCAACGACTTCTACAAGGAGTGCATCGAGGGCGCCGAGAAGCGCGCGCATGCGCTCGGCCCCGTGCTCGGCCCCTACCATCCCATCATCCTCGAGAATGTGCAGCGGCTCTGCCAAATCTCCGGCCTCGACGAAGTCTCGTTCCACATGTCCGGCACCGAAGCCGTGATGCAGGCGGTGCGGCTGGCGCGCTACCACACCAAGCGCACGCATCTGGTTCGTTTCGCCGGCGCCTATCACGGCTGGTGGGGCGACGTGCAGCCGGGCGTCGGCAATCCCATTCCTGCGCACGAGACCTATACCCTCGCCGAGATGTCGGAGAAGACGCTGCATGTCCTGCGCACGCGCAAGGACATCGCCTGCGTGCTGGTCAACCCGCTGCAGGGGCTGCATCCTAACGCAAACGCGCCCGGGGATTCCTCGCTCGTCGATTCCTCGCGCGGAGGCCATTTCGATCGCGCGGCCTACACCGAATGGCTGAAGAAGCTGCGCGAAGTTTGCAGCGAACGCGGCATCGTCCTGATCTTCGACGAGGTGTTCGTCGGCTTCCGCCTCGCCGCCGGCGGCGCCCAGGAATATTTCGGCGTCAAGGCCGACATGGTGACCTACGGCAAGAGTCTCGCCGGCGGCCTGCCGGTCGGCGTGGTCTGCGGCAAGCGCGAACTGATGCGCCGCTTCCGCGACGACCGCCCCGCCGACATCTGCTTCGCCCGCGGCACCTTCAACTCGCACCCCTACGTCATGACGGCGATGGACGAGTTCTTGAGCCGCCTCGCCAGCCCGAACTTCCGCGCCGTCTATGATGGGCTGGAGGAGACCTGGAACGGGCGCGTGACGAAGCTCAACCAGATGATGCAGGATGCCGACCTGCCGGTGCGCTTCGCCAACTTCTCCTCGATCTGGACGGTGAAATACACCACGCCGTCCCGCTACAATTGGATGCTGCAATATTACCTGCGCACCGAAGGCCTGGCGTTGAGCTGGGTCGGCACCGGACGGCTGATCTTCAGCCTCAACTACACCGACGCCGACTTCACCGAAGTCGCCGACCGCTTCGTCCGCGCCGCGCAGAAGATGAAGGCCGACGGCTTCTGGTGGCACGATGGCGTGCTCACCAACAAGCAGATCAAGCGCCAGATCCTGAAAGAGATGCTGGCCAAGCGCTTCGGGCGCTGAGGCTTTCTGACACTTGGCCCCGATCACCGCTCGCCCTTCTCCCTCGCCCCGCTTGCGGGGAGAGGGTCGGGGTGAGGGGGACCCTCCGCGCGTGCGGTGAGCATTGACGCACGACCATCTGGCAGCATCCCCGCGGAGAGTCCCCCTCACCCGAATTTGCGCTCCGCGCAAATTCGACCTCTCCCCGCACGCGGGGAGAGGTGAAGGAAGCACCGCGTTCGCAGCCCCGAACACGTGGATGCCCGGCACAAGGCCGGGCATGACGTAGCCATCAGACATCGGAGCGTGTCGCGTGCGCCGCGCGCTTCAAGCGTGCTGCTCTTCGAGCACGGGCTCGTCGATGAAGCCCAGCGTGTGCTCGGGATTGAGGTGCAGGCCGGGATCCATCAGCTCGCCGCGCATCAGGGCGAGCGGAGCACCGCGATAGAGCATCAAATCGTGGAAGGGATCGGTCAGGATCTTGGTCATCCAGACGAGGCCGGTCTCGACGTCGCGGATGAAGAACAGATGCACGGTGCGGAACAGCAGGCCGCCGCCGCCGACCACGAGCCAGATCTTCGCCACCTGCCGCATGAAGTCGGTCGCGCTCTGCCAGGGCGTGAAGATGCCGAACAGGGTGGGATCGACGACCAGCACCAGCGGCGACAGCGCCCAGATCGCCATCAGCACCACCTTGCGCTGCAAATTGTAGCCGACCTTGATCTCTTCCTTGTACTCGTGCGTCGCCTGATTGATGTGGTCGTAGGTGTGCGGCTCGAAGAAGAAGTGACCAGCCTGGCGCGAGGTCATCGACACCAGCCAGCCGACCAGCGCCGAGACGACGGGATCGATGAACAGCCAGACATAGGCAAAGAGGAAGCTCAGCGCGCTGACGAAGTGCAGGCTCTGATTGATGCGGCTGTGGTGATAGTAGCGATGGTCGTCCCAGCGCTGGATCCGCAGCTGCTCGAGATAGTTCTTGATCATGCTCATCCCCAAAATGCTTTCGGGTTCAGGATTTACAGAGATTCGATGTAGGCCGTGTGACATCATCATTTTGTCATGTGACGATGTGCAGCGGCGCGATGACGCACGAAAGACGCGTAAGCTCACGCCGCCTTGGCGACGTCGACCTTGCGGAAGCGCACCAGCGAGAAGTGTCCCAGCGGCGGAATCAAGCGGCGCTCGGCAAGCTCGATGCCGTGCGCGCCGGCGAGCCATTTGGCGTAGCGCGACCAGGCGAACTCGGCGGTGCGGAAGCCGAGCGGACGCACCACCGGCTGCAGCTTCTGCTCGATGAAGCGGCGCATGCCGGTGTCGGCGCTGACGCGGGTGAGGATGATCAATTCGCCGCCCGGACGCAGCACGCGGGCGAATTCGTCGAGCGCCTTCTCCGGGTTCGGCACGGCGGTGACGACGTATTGCGCCATCACGACGTCGAAGGAATTATCGGGGAATTCGAGCTTCTCGGCGTCCATCACCGCGAGGCCCTCGACGTTCTTCAGCTTCTGCTCCGTCACGCGGCGCCGCGCCTTGTCCAGCATCGCTTCCGAGATGTCGGTGCCGAAGATGCGCAGGTTCGGCGCGTAGAGCGGCAGCGAGATGCCGGTGCCGACGCCGACCTCGAGCACGCGGCCGCCGATCTTGTTGGTAGCCGCGATCGCCGCCTGCCGGCCCTTGGCGAACACGCCGCCGAACACGAGATCGTAGACCGGCGCCCAGCGGTCATAGGCCTGCTCGACCGTGCCGCGCGTGAGGTCGAGCTGCTGGGTGCCGTCAAGGTTCATGATCTTAGCCATCGATGAGGTTCTCGCTGTGGTTCGAATAAACGGTCAGCCGCGCACCGGCCGCCGCGCCATGCGAGGCGAGGCGCGCAAGGAGCGGCTGGGCTGCAGTGAGGTGAGGTTGCCGACGAACTGGCGCGCGCTGTTCTCCCAGGAGCGCTCCAGCGCGAAGTTGCGGCAGGTCTCGCGTGACATCGTGAGCGCGCGCAGGCAGGCGGTGCGCAGATCGTGGTCGATCGCGCCGATCGGGTGATCGGCAATGACGTCCTTCGGGCCCGTCACCAGAAACGCCGCAACCGGCGTGCCGCAGGCGAGCGCCTCGAGCTGCACCACGCCAAAGGTGTCGGTCAGGCTCGGAAACACGAATACGTCGGCCGCGGCGAGATGCGCGGTGAGATCCGCCCCCTTCTTCTCGCCGAGGAAGACTGCGTCCGGATATTTCTTCTCCAGCGCCGCCTTCTGCGGACCGTCGCCGACCACGACCTTGGTGCCGGGCAGGTCGAGCGAGAGGAACGCTTCGAGATTCTTCTCCACCGCCACGCGCCCCATCGTCAGGAAGATCGGGCGCGGCAGGTCGAGCTGTGCCGGAGCGTCGGGATGAAACAGCCCGGTGTCGACGCCGCGCGTCCAGAAGCCGAGCCGCTTGAAGCCGCGCTCCGACAGCTCCTGCCGCAGCGAGGGCGTCGCCACCATGGTCATGGCGGCGGCATCGTGGAAATGGCGCAGCACCGCATAGCCGACGCCCGCCGGGATGCCGGTCCGCACCGAGACGTATTCCGGAAAGCGGGTCGTGTAGGAGGTGGTGAAGGCGAGCCGGTTGCGGCGGCAATAGGCGCGCGCCGCCCAGCCGATCGGGCCTTCGGTCGCGATATGCAGCGCCTCCGGCGCGGCCTTCTCGATCCGCCGCGCGATCTCCTTCGCCGAAGGCAGCGCAAAGCGCAGGCCCGGATAGGTCGGCAGCGGCCAGGACGGAAAGCCGTCGGGGGTGAGGAAGTCGATCTCGACGTCGAGGGTCTTGGCCGCATTCGCCAGGGAGGTCAGGGTGCGGACCACACCGTTGACCTGGGGATGCCAGGCGTCCGTCGCGATTAATACCCGCATGGGAAAATCCCGAGAGTTTGATGATTCTCAGGCATCGACCATCAACGAAGGATATTTCAGGCGTGTGACGTCACAGAAGTGTCGGCGCGCTGTTTTGTTCGTTAACGAGCCGGCGGGGCCACGAAACTGTCATGAAACAATTCTTGCCGCCGTGAAACCGTTTTCGGTTTTCCGCGCAAATGTCCCGAAACGTTTTGCCGTTAGGAATTCAGGCAACGGAGCACCGCAACGGTGCCGCGGTGAGCAAAACACCGAGCAAACAGGGGCGATCACATGTTCAATCTGGACACGTTCAAGACGTTTTCGCGCGCCGTTGCACTCAGTGCCGTCGCGGTTTCCGCAATCGCATTTGCTGGCGCAGCCAAGGCCGCGCCGGTGCAGATCTTCCCGTTCTTCCAGCCGCTGCCGCCGATGACCGCGCCGCAGCCGCTGCAGCCGTATCAGCCGTCGTATCAGCCCTATCAGGCGCCGACCTACCAGACCGAGCCCGAGGATCAGGACGCGGTCGAGCTGCCGGCCCGCTTCCGCCGCCAGACCGTCTCTTACGCGACGCGCGAAGCGCCGGGCACGATCATCATCGATACGCCCAACACCTATCTCTATTACGTGCTCGGCAACGGCCAGGCATTGCGCTACGGCATCGGCGTCGGCCGCGACGGCTTCACCTGGTCCGGAATCCAGTCGGTGAGCCGCAAGGCCGAGTGGCCGGCCTGGACTCCGCCGCCGGAGATGATCGCCCGCCAGCCCTATCTGCCGCGCCACATGGCCGGCGGCCCCGGCAATCCGCTTGGCGCGCGCGCCATGTATCTCGGGGGCACCATCTACCGTATCCACGGCACCAACGCCCCCGAAACCATCGGCAAGCGCGTCTCGTCCGGCTGCATCCGCATGACCAACGAGGACGTCACCGACCTCTATTCCCGCGTCAACGTCGGCACCAAGGTGATCGTGCTGCCGATGACCGAGCGCCGCGCAGACCTCGGCGCCGCGAGCCGCTGAAGCGACAGGACAACGTAACGCGAACGGCCCCGGAACCCACCGGGGCCGTTTTCGTTTGCCCTGACATCCCGTTGCGCCTGTTGCGGCGCAATCCCCGATGGAGGCGCAAATGCGACCACGAAGGCAACCCTCGCCAAGCCCATGGCTGCACGCCCTCGCCGGCGCCGGAGCACTGACGCTGCTCGTGTCCGCGCCCGCCTCGCTCGCGCAGCAACCCGCGCCTGACGACGCCGGCAAGCAGGCTTTCAACAATTCCTGCCGCACCTGCCATTCCATGAAGGAAGGCGACAATCGCCTCGGTCCCAATCTCAACAAGATCGTCGGACGCAAGGCCGGCTCGCTGCCGGACTACAATTACTCCTCGTCCATGAAAGAAGCCGGCTTCGCCTGGGACCAGGACAAGCTCACCCGCTTCATGGTCAAGCCGGACGAGGTCGTGTCCGGCCACAAGATGCAGCCCTATGGTGGCATCTCGAAGGACGAAGCGGGTAAGGTGGTTGCGTATCTGCAAGCGGCGGGCGGAACGCAATAGAAGGCGCCACCGTGGGGCAATTGGCTTGCGAGGTGCGGCCATCCTTCGAGACGCCCGCCTCCGGCGGGCTCCTCAGGATGAGGGCTGCGTGCGCGGCCTCATCCTTGCAGCAAGCCTGGAACGTCAGTTAGCCTCTTCCTGAGGAGACCGCGAAGCGGTCGTCTCGAAGGACGAGGCGTTCACGATGACAGACGGCGCATACCTCTACATTCTCCAATGCGCGGACGGCAGTTACTAGATCGGCACGACCCGCACCGAGCTCGAGATCAGAGTCGCGCAGCACAACGCCGGCACGTTCGAGGGCTACACAAAGTCTCGTCGACCCGTCACTCTGGTCTTCTCTCAATGGTTCGATCGCATCACCGACGCAATCGAATGCGAGCGCAAGCTCAAGAAATGGAGCCGCGCGAAGAAGGAAGCGTTTATGCGCGGCGACTTCGCCAGGCTGCATGAGCTGGCAAAGCGAGGATCACATCATCCTTCGAGACGCCCGCCTCCGGCGGGCCCTCAGGATGAGGCCTGAGTGCGGGGCAGCTCTCTAGCCGCGGCTCCGATGTCGATTAGCCTCATCCTGAGGAGACCGCGGAGCGGTCGTCTCGAAGGACGAGGCGTTCACACCGGCGGCGCGCTTACCGGCTGACCGCGCCCCGCCATCAGCCTCAGCCACGCCGCGGCGTGGAACGCGCTCATCAAGAGATACATCGGCACCATCCCGCCGAGCAGAGAGCCCTGCCCGGCGCCGCACAGCATCTCCGCGGGCCCACCCCCGGGCAAAGCCGTCAGCACGGCCATGATGGCGAAGGTCGGCGTGGCCGCCAGCCCCAGCCATCTGGCGAGGTGGCGCGCGGCCGCGACGCCGTCGGGGCTGGCGCTGGGGACCGCGCTGACCGGACCGGTCATTTCCGCTCTCCCGCGGCCTCCTCGCGGAAGGCTTTCTCGCCGGCGTCCGAGATCTCCACCCATCGCTTGTCGGGCGCGGCGCCTTCGGTGTAGCTGTCGTGCCAATTCCACCATTTGTAGGTCGGGGTCTGGGGGTAACCTTCCGGCGAATCTTCCCACACCTCCTGGCGGCCGAGCGGGGTGATGTCGAGATAGTTCCAGGTCCCGCCCATCTGCTCGTCACCGCGGCTCTTGACGAAATAGGTGCGGAAGATGCGCGTCCCGTCGCGGTAGAACACATTCGTCCCGTGCCATTCGTCGACGCCGAAATCGGCATCGAAGCTGTCGGTGATGGTGACCCAGGGCATGATCCAGCCCATCCGCTGCTTCAGCCTGACGATGTCGGCTTGCGGCGCGCGCGAGGCGAACACCAGCGTGGTGTCGCGGGCATTCAAGTGCGAGACATGGGCGACCTGGTCGGCCACCATGGAGCAGCCGCGGCAGGCCTGATCGGGCCAGCCGAACACGCCGGGCTCGAAGAAGGCGCGATAGACGATCAGTTGCCGCCGGCCCTGGAACAGGTCGTGCAGACTGAGCTTGCCGCCGGGCCCCTCGAACGCATAGGTTTTGTCGACAGCCATCCACGGCATGCGGCGCCGCTCGGCGGCCAGGGCGTCGCGGGCACGGGTATGCGCCTTCTCCTTCACGAGCAGCTGCAGACGGGCCGCCTCCCAGTCCTGCGGCGACACCACCGGCGGTGTCTGCATGGCGGTCTTTCCGTTGGTTCCTGCTTTTTCTGCTGATGTCATCATGACTCTCCAAAGCTTTTGCTTGACGTCCTGCCAACGATTTCTGGCACCAACCGGCCGCGGTGCGGGAGTAACAAGTGTGGCGGGATTGACATGGAATCGCTGATCACTGCCGCTGCGCGCGCGTTAGAGGCCGGCGATCCGCTCGGCGCCTTGAACCGCGTCGCGCTGCGCAACGATGCGCCGTCGCTGGCGCTGCGCGGCATCGCGATGGCGCAGCTCGGCGATCTCGCCAAGGCCAAGTCGCTACTGCGCACCGCCGCGCGCGCCTTCGGTCCGCGCGAGGCGGTGGCACGCGCAAGATGCCTGGTGGCCGAAGCCGAGATCGCGCTGGTCTCACGCGATCTGAACTGGCCGGTGAAGACGCTCGCGGCGGCACGCGCGACGCTCGAACAGCACGGCGATCTCGTCAATGCCGCCCATGCAGGCCATGTCGAGGCCCGCCGCCTGCTTCTGGTCGGGCGCCTCGACGAGGCCGAGCGCACCCTCGCCGAAGTCCGTCCCGCCATGCTCCCGCCCGCGTCGCAGGTCGTCCGCGAGCTCGTGCTCGCCGGCATCGCCATCAGGCGGCTCAGAACGAACGACGCGCGCACAGCGCTCGGCCGCGCGGCTCACGCAGCGCGCCTTGCAGACATTCCGGCGCTCGTGGCCGAGGTCGACAGCGCGAGCCTGATCCTCGACACGCCGGCAGCGCGCCTGATCGCCCGCGGCAGCGAACATCCGCTGTTGCTGGGAGAGGTCGAACGTCTGGCGACCTCGACGGCGCTTGTCGTGGATACCTTCCATCACGTCGTGCGCAGGCAAGGCGTCGCGGTGTCGTTCGGAACGCGTCCCGTGCTGTTCGCGCTCGTGCGTCTCCTGGCCCAGGCATGGCCAGCGGATGTCTCGCGCGAGACGCTGATATCCGGCGCCTTTCAAGCCAGGCACGCCGACGAATCGCACCGCGCGCGCCTGCGCGTCGAGATCGGACGACTCCGCAGCAAGCTCGCGCCGCTGGCCGATATCAGCGCGACGAAGCAGGGCTTCGTGCTGGCGCCGCGGAAGACGCGCGACGTCCTCGTGCTGGCGCGGCCCGTTGAGGAGAAGCACGCCGCCGTCCTCGCCTTTCTTACCGACGGCGAGCCATGGTCGAGCTCGGCGCTCGCGCTTGCGCTTCGCATCAGTCCGCGCACCGTGCAGCGCGCGCTCGAGGAGCTGGCGCGGTCGGGCAAGGTGCAGTCGTTCGGACACGGACGGGCGCGCCGCTGGATGACGCCGCCCGTTCCGGGTTTCCCGACAGGCTTGTTACTCCCCACGCCGCTCCTGAAGACGTAGGATGGGCGCAAGCATGAGGGATCGAGCACATGAAACGTTCAGCCGCCGAGATCGTCACGGAGTATGGACCCTTTCCAGGCGTCGAGGCCGTGCATGGCGTCACCTATGACGGCACGCGCGTCTGGTTCGCTTCCGGCGACAAGTTGAACGCGCTCGATCCGGCCGACGGCAGGATCGCGCGCTCCATCGACGTCGCCGCGCATGCGGGAACGGCGTTCGACGGACGGCACCTGTTCCAGATCGCCGAGGACCGCATCCAGAAGATCGATGCGGCTTCGGGCAAGGTGCTCGGCACCATTCCGGCGCCGGGCGGCGGCGGCGATTCCGGCCTCGCCTGGGCCGAGGGCTCGCTCTGGGTCGGGCAATATCGCGACCGCAAGATCCATCAGATCGATCCCGAAACGGGGAAGATCCTCCGCACCATCGAGAGCAAGCGCTTCGTGACCGGGGTGACCTGGGTGGACGGCGAGCTCTGGCACGGCACCTGGGAGAACGAACAGAGCGATTTGCGTCGGATCGACCCGGAAACGGGACAAGTGATCGAGCAGATCGACATGCCCGCCGGCACGATCGTGTCAGGCCTGGAATCGGACGGCGGTGACCGCTTCTTCTGCGGCGGAGGCAATCGCGGCAAGGTGAGAGCGGTCCGGCGCCCGCGGCAAAGCTAGAGCATGATCCGGAAAAGTGCGAAGCGGTTTTCCGAAAAGATCATGCTCAAACAACAACCTAAAGCGCGATGACGATTCATCCTAATCGCATCGCGCTTTAGTCCTTGGGTCTGGCGTGACGGCACGCCGACGGCGCGTTCACAATCCATAACCTGTTCGCCCCAATTCCACCCAACGGGTGCGCTCTAGCGCCCTCCTCGCCCGCCCTGTAGAATCCCCGTCGGGGCGACTTGGGGGATTGATGCGTCTGACGTGGAATCTGAAGACTATCCTGATCGGTGTCGCGGTGCTCGCGGCGTCGTTCTTCATCAGCCTGAAGGCGATGGACTTGCTGGCGCCGCGCGCGACGAATTCGGCGCCGCCGGTCGCACAGCTGCCGCCGCTGCCGCCGGCTTCGAAGAGCTCCATCGTGATCGCGCCGGTCGCCATCGCGCTGTCGGCGATCCGCGAGCAGGCCGAGAGGGCCGCGCCGCGCAATTTCGCCGGCAAGGCCGACAACCCGATCTCGCAGATCCTGGAGAATGCCGATATCGGCTGGTCCGCCGTCCGGGGCCCGATGGCGGCAGCCGGCGACAAGGACGTGCTGACGATCTCGACCCCGCTCACCGGCAAGCTCAACGTGACCGGCTCTCTGTCGTCGAAGGCCACAGGCGCGCTCGGCGATGCGCTTGGCAGCGTGCTCGGCGGCGACGCCGCGAAGCGGATCGGCGCGGTCAACATCAAGAACCTGAACGCGAGCGCGGAGATCAAGGGCAACGTCGTCGTCACCTCGCGCCCGAAGCTCGCCGCCGCCTGGTATCTGGAGCCCAATCTCGGCGCCCAGGTCAATCTCGGTGACACCAACCTCAACGTCGCCGGCGCCAAGGTCAACGTGCCCGCGCAGGTCAAGCCGCTGATCGACAAGACCGTCGGCGAGCAGATCAACGCCGTCTCCGAGCGCATCCGCAACGATCCCAGCCTGCGCGAGAATGCCAAGGCGCAATGGATCAAGGCCTGCCGCTCGATCCCGCTGCAAGGATCCAGCGCCTCGGCGGCGCTGCCGCCGCTCTGGCTCGAGATGAAGCCGGTGCGCGCGATCGCGGCGCAGCCGCGCGTCGATGCGCAGGCCGTGACCTTATTGCTCGGCCTCGAAGCCGAGACACGCGTGACCTCGACGCCGACCAAGCCGGACTGTCCGTTCCCCGACAAGATCTCGATCGTGCCGCCGACCGGCACAGGCGTGAGTATCGGCGTGCCGATCGACGTGCCTTTCACCGAGATCAACAAGCTGATCGCAGCGCAGATGGTCGGCCGCACCTATCCGGAGGACGGCTCCGGCCCGGTCGACGTCACCGTCAAGAGCGCCAACGTCATCCCGTCGGGCGACCAACTGCTGATCTCGCTTCTGGTGCGCGCCAAGGAGAAGAAGAGCTGGTTCGGCCTCGGCGCCGAGGCGAATGTGCACATCTGGGGCCGGCCGGTGCTCGACCAGGCGCAACAGACGCTGCGGCTCACCGACATCCAGCTCGCGCTGGAATCCGAGGCCGCGTTCGGCCTATTGGGTGCCGCCGCCCGCGCCGTCGTCCCGCAGATGCAGCAGGCGCTGCTGCAGAGGGCAACCCTGGATCTGAAGCCGATCGCCGCCAACGCCCGCGAGAAGATCGCCGCCGCGATCGCCGATTACCAGAAGAGCGAGGACGGCCTCAAGGTCGAGGCCAGGATCGACAGCCTCACTCTCGCCGACATCGCCTTCGATTCCAAGACCCTGCGCGTGGTCGCGGAAGCCGGCGGCTCGCTGAACGTATTCGTGACGAAGCTGTCGGGGATGTAGCGCGTCCCTGCGCATCGCAGGGCCGTCGCATGTGAGAGCTCTTCCCTGCGGCCATCCTTCGAGACGCCCGCTTGGGCGGGCTCCTCAGGATGAGGGCGGAGTGCGCGGCAGCTGTTGCAACGAGCACGGACGCCGATGAGCCTCATCCTGAGGAGGCGCGCAAGCGCCGTCTCGAAGGACGAGGCGTGCGTGCAGGCGCCGCCACCCGTCAGAGGCGGTTGTCCCGCCACTCGCCGGACCCGCACAATTCCTCGTCGCTTGCGCCGCTGGCATTCTCGCTGCAGGATGCTAATCTCGCACGCGCATTGTAGGGGACAACGCGAGGACAACATGGAAGCCGGCATGGTCACGCCTGCGCCGGCGCTGGTGCGTTTTTCCGGCATTCAAAAGACCTATGATGGCGAGCATCTCGTGGTGAAGAACCTCGACCTCGACATCAGGAAGGGCGAATTCATCACCCTGCTCGGCCCGTCCGGATCGGGCAAGACGACCACGCTGATGATGCTGGCCGGCTTCGAGGTGCCGACCCATGGCGAGATCTACCTCAGCGAGCGGCCGATCAAGAACGTGCCGCCGCACAGGCGCGACATCGGCATGGTGTTCCAGAACTACGCGCTGTTTCCGCACCTGACGATCGCGGAAAACATCGCCTTCCCGCTCTCGGTTCGCAAGTCGAGCAAGGCGGAGACGCAAGAGCGCGTCAGCGCGGCGCTGCGCATGATCAAGATGGAAACTTTTGCGCACCGGCGGCCCGGGCAATTGTCCGGCGGTCAGCAGCAACGCGTGGCGCTGGCCCGCGCGCTGGTGTTCAATCCGCAGCTCGTGCTGATGGACGAGCCCCTGGGCGCACTGGACAAGCGGCTGCGGGAGCAGATGCAGCTGGAGATCAAGCAGCTGCACGAGACGATGGGCATCACGATCGTCTATGTCACCCACGACCAGAGCGAAGCGCTCACGATGTCGGACCGCATCGCCGTATTCAACGACGGCATCGTGCAACAGATCGACCGCCCCGACGCGCTGTATGAGCATCCCGTGAACAGCTTCGTCGCCCACTTCATCGGTGAGAACAATGTGCTCGCCGGCACCGTGGAAACCGTGGAGAGGGATTATTGCCGCGTCGCGCTGGCCGGTGGCAGCACAGTCGCCGCACGGGCGGTCAACGTGTCAGGCGCAGGCGCATCGACCTCTCTGTCGGTGCGGCCGGAGCGTGTCGCAATAATTCCCAATGGCAATTCCAGTGAGGGACCGAACCGGCTGCCGGCAAAAGTGCAGAACACCATCTATCTCGGCGACCACGCGCTGGCCGTGCTAGATGTGGCCGGCAACGCCGAGTTCATGGTCAAGCTTCAGCCGGGAGCGCATCACGGCCTAAGACCTGGCGAAAGCGTGTTCATCACCTTCCGCCCGGAAGACTGCCTCGCCCTCGATCCCGTCTGATCTGCCGGCGACGAAACTGAAACAATCAATGTCAACGCAACTCACATGAAGAAGGAACGAAGACCATGCTGAAGCGCAAGATTGCTCTGGGTTTCGCCGCGGCATTGGGCGCCGGTGTCGCGCTGACCAATGTCGCAGAAGCGCGTGACCTCACTGTCGTCTCGTGGGGCGGCGCGTATCAGGAGGCCCAGAAGAAGGTCTATTTCGAGCCGTTCAAGAAAGCATCCGGCATCGCGATGAACGACGAATCCTGGGACGGCGGCGTCGGCGTGCTGCGCGCCAAGGTGCAG
The DNA here is from genome assembly GCF_900094575.1 of Bradyrhizobium yuanmingense. Lineage (GTDB taxonomy): Bacteria > Pseudomonadota > Alphaproteobacteria > Rhizobiales > Xanthobacteraceae > Bradyrhizobium > Bradyrhizobium yuanmingense. Next base: position 803,213 of record NZ_FMAE01000001.1, read on the forward strand.
GGAGGCGCCGCCACCTGGGACGTCGTCCAGGTCGAGAGCGATGAGCTCGCGGTCGGCTGCGAGGAAGGCCTGTTCGAGAAACTGGACTATTCCAAGATCGGCGGAGAGGCCGCCTACATCCCGCCGTCGGTCAATCCTTGCGGGGTCGGCGCCATCCTCTACGATTTCGTCCTCGGCTACGACAAGGACAAGCTGAAGGAGGCCCCGAAAGGCTGGGCCGACTTCTTCGACACCAAGAAGATTCCGGGCAAGCGCGCGCTGCGCCAGGGCCCGAAGACCACGCTGGAGATCGCCCTCATGGCCGACGGCGTCGCACCGAAGGACGTCTACAAGGTGCTGGCGACCGACGAAGGCATCGAGCGCGCCTTCAAGAAGCTCGACACTATCAAGGGCGACCTTGTCTGGTGGAAGGCCGGCGCGCAGCCGCCGCAATTGCTCGCCTCCGGCGAGGTGGCGATGACCTCGGTCTACAATGGCCGCATCGACACCGCGAACAAGAACGAGAAGAAGAACTTCGGCATGGTGTGGGACGGCGCGCTCTTCACCCTCGACAGCTGGGTCATCCTGAAGGGGAGCCCGAACAAGGATGCGGCCTACAAGTTCCTGGACTTCGTCGGAAAGGCGGAGAACCAGTCCAAGCTGTCGGAGAACATTGCCTATGGCACTTCGAACAAGGATGCCGCCGGCCGGCTCGCGCCCGCCGTCCTGAAGGACCTGCCGACGGCGCCTGATAACATCAAGAACGCGGTCGAGATCAACGTGGCCTTCTGGCTCGAGAACATCGACCGCCTGACCGAGCGCTTCAACAAATGGGCCGCGAAATAGCGGGAGCAGCTAGAGGTGCGCGCGGACAACTCGCCCGTGGCGCATCCTTCGAGACGCCCGCCTACGGCGGGCCCTCAGGATGAGGTCTGAGTCTGTGGCAGCGACGTTACTGGCACCAATGTCAATGAGCCTCATCCTGAGGAGACCGCGAAGCGGTCGTCTCGAAGGACGAGGCGCTTGCTCAGGCTGCTCCAAGAGGCTTTCTCCATGACAGCAGCGCCCGCGCTCGGCGCCGATAACAAGACTGAGGTGCCGCTCAAACGCCGATTGAGGCGTGCGGAGCGGACACGCCAGGTCAAGGCATTGGCGCTGGTCCTGCCGCTTCTGCTGTTTCTGCTCTTCACCTTCGCAGGTCCCATCGCCGGCATGCTGTGGCGCTCGGTCGAGGACTGGGAGGTGCGTCAGGTCCTGCCGCAAACGGTCGCTGCTCTTGCCAGTTGGGACGGCAAGGACTTGCCGGATGAAAACGCCTATGCGGCGCTTGCAAGCGACATCCTGGCGGCGCGCGCCGCCGGCACCCTTGCGATTGCGGCCAAACGGCTCAACTACGCGCTGAACGGCTTCCGCACGATCCTGACCAGCACAGGACGCAATCTGAAGGCGGTGCCTGAGCCCGGTACGGCCAGGGAGACGCTGGGCAGGATCAACCCCGCCTGGCGCGAACGCGCCACCTGGACCACGATCAAGGACGCCGGCGGCCCGATCACCGGCTTCTACCTGCTCGCCGCGCTCGACCTGACGCGAAACGCCGACGGCGCGATCGTCGCCGCACCACCGGATCAGGCCATCTACCGCGACATTTTCCTCCGCACCTTCCTCATCAGCCTCGCTGTCACGGCCCTCTGCCTGATTCTCGGCTTTCCGGTCGCCTACCTCCTGGCGACGCTGCCGCCCGGCCGGTCGAACCTCTTGATGATCTTCGTGCTGCTGCCGTTCTGGACGTCGCTCCTGGTTCGCACCGGCGCCTGGATCGTCCTGTTGCAGAGCAAGGGCGTCGTGAACGATAGTCTGCTCTGGCTCGGCATCATCGACGCACCCTTGCGCCTGATCTACAACCGCTTCGGCGTCTGCGTTGCCATGACCCACGTTCTGCTGCCGTTCATGATCCTGCCGCTCTACAGCAGCATGAAGGCGATCTCGCCCGCCTACATGCGTGCCGCCGCTTCGCTCGGTGCACCGCCCCTCACCGCCTTCCTACGGATCTACCTTCCGCAGACCCTGCCCGGCATCGGCGCCGGAAGCCTGCTCGTCTTCATCCTGGCGCTCGGCTACTATATCACGCCGGCCCTGGTCGGCGGCGCCGCCGACCAGATGATCAGCTATTTCATCGCCCTCTACACGACCGAGACGGCGAATTGGGGCCTTGCGTCGGCGTTGGGCGCGGTGCTGCTGCTGGCCACCGTTCTGCTCGCTCTCGTCTACGGCAAGCTGGTGCAGAGCCAGCAGGTCACGGGAGGCATGAAGAATTGACCGACAACTCCTTGCGCACGCCCAGCCAGCGCATCGCGTGGACCGCGACCATCGTTGTCTCCACCCTCGTGTTCATCTTCCTGATCGCGCCGATCCTGGCGATCATGCCGCTGTCGTTCAGTTCTGGCTCGTACCTCACCTATCCGCTGCCGGGCCTTTCCTTGCGCTGGTACGACGACTTCATCAATTCGCCGCGATGGATGAACTCGCTCAAGAACAGCATGATCATCGGCATCGCCTCGACGCTGTTGTCCATGGTGCTCGGCACGCTGGCGGCGCTCGGGCTGGCGCAGTGGAAGAGCCGGTTCAAGCCGCTCGTGCTGGCCTTCGTGCTGTCGCCGGTGGTGGTGCCCGGGGTCATCACCGCGGTCGGCCTGTACTTCTTCTTCGCGCCGATCGGGCTGACCGGCAGCTCTCTCGGCCTGATCCTGGCTCACACCGCGCTGGCGACGCCCTTCGTAGTGATCACGGTCGGGGCGACGCTGCAGAGCTTTGACACCAACCTGGCACGCGCCGCCGCCTCGCTCGGCGCCTCGCCAATCTACGCGTTCCGTCGCGTGATCCTGCCGCTGATCCTGCCGGGTCTGGCATCAGGCGCGCTGTTCGCGTTACAACCAGCTTCGACGAGGTGGTGATCGTGCTGTTCATGGCGGGCCCCGAGCAGCGCACCCTGCCGCGCGAGATGTTCAGCGGCATCCGCGAGAACATCAGCCCGACCATCACGGCAGCGGCGGTGATCTTGACGACCGTCTCGGTCATCTTGCTCGCCACCCTGGAGGCCCTGCGCCGGCGCAACGAACGGCTGAAGGGCAGCGGGCGTTGAGGACGCAGGAGGTCGAAGACACGACAGCGCGCCCGGTGAAAACCAGGCGCGCTTCGTTCAGGCAGTTACGCGAGCCGCATTACTCCGTGTACTTGAACTGCGGCATGTTCTTCAGCTCGTCCTTGCTGGCATTGAACACGGCGTGGTCCGGGTACCATTTCGACGCGGACGACGTCGATGCGGTCGCGGCGGGCCTGTCGGTACCGGTCGCAGCGCCGGTCGTCGTGCCGGCGGGCCGGGCGCCGGTGTTCGCGCCGGTACCGGTATAGGCGACGGGCTCGTTGACGAACTTCAGCTTCTCATAGGGCACGGCGACCAGATGCTCGCCCATGCCGAGGAAGCCGCCGACTCCGATCACGGCGATCTTGATGTCACCGTTCTTGTCCATCAGCAGGTCGTTGATCGTGCCGATGTTCTCGTTGGCCTCGTTGTAGACCTTCAGGCCGTCCATCTTCGAGGTGCGCCACTGGCCGGAAGCCGTCGTGGTCGTTGCGGTGGCCGCAGGGGCCGCCTTGTCGGTGGTGGCGGCGGGCGGCGTTTGCGCGATTGCGACGGTCGCAAGTAGCGCGGTACCGGCGAGGCCGGTGACGATCGATTTCATCAACATTGTTGTCCTCTCCTTCACAGAAAACTCGTGCGGAGAAAACCGCTCTGATCGGGCGCAGTTCCGTGCGTGCCGCAATTTCGTCGCGCCATGCGCGAACTGTTCCTGCGTCACTCAGGAACATTTTGCGGTGCACGGTTCCCCGCCGAGGATCATGCGCATTAGGGCAAGGCAGGACCGCGGCGAAGACCGCGCCGACCCGGCGTCGCCGAGGTCAGCTCTTGTAGTCGATCAGGAGCGCGGCGAAGCTCGAATTGCCGGTTGAGCTGCCATTGGCACCGTAGGAGGATGCCGACGATTGCGATTGCTGCAGCGCCTGGAGGAATTGCTGGAGGATCTCGGCGGTGGTCTGGTCCGTCGAGCTGCTGCTCGTCGAATCCGTCGTCGTCAAATCCGAAGAGCCGTCGTCCGGCCGCGGACCGCCTGGTCCACCCGTGAAGGCGGACTGAAACACGCTTTTCAGCTCCTCGGCCTGTTCGGAGGTCAGCGTCCCGTTCGACACTTCGCTCGAGATGAGGTCCTCGATCTTCGACTGCATCTCGTCCTTGGAGGGAGGCGCGCCGCTCGACTGGCCGCTCGATCGGCTCTGCTGGAGCGCCGTGTCGATATCCGTCAGCGCCGTCGAGAGCGCGGACTGGTCCGACGACGAGATCGTGCCGGCGGAGACTTGCGACTGCAATTCCTGCTGAAGCCGTTGCAGTGGCGATTGATAGCTGCCGGCGGAGGCCGCCGAGATCGAGGTCATGATGGCTCCCTTGGTTTTGCGGGTTTCGCCGCGGACCACGCCACGGTATGGTTAACGGCCTTAACGAGAGCTTGCCGCTCGGCGGTGGGGCGATTGCCGTCCGTTGCTGACCGCCCGGTAGAAACAATTCGAAACAAAAATCTTCGCCTTTTGGCCGGAATTTTGGACAAACAAGGTCCATGGCCATTCCCAATCCCAACATCCTGGTCGTCGAGGACGACCGCGAAGCCCGGACGCTGATTGCGAAATATCTGCGCAACAACGCCTGCAACGTCACCGCCGTCGCCGACGGCCGCGAGATGTCGCGCGCTATGGCCGACCACCGCGTCGATCTCATCATCCTCGACGTCATGCTGCCTGGCGAGGACGGCCTAAGCCTGTGCCGTAAGGTGCGCGCCGAAAACCAGACGCCGATCATCATGCTGACCGCGCGCGGCGAGGACGTCGACCGCATCGTCCGCCTCGAGATGGGCGCGGACGATTATCTGCCGAAGCCGTTCAACCCGCGCGAGCTGCTCGCCCGCATCAACGCGGTGCTGCGCCGCCAGGCGGCCGCGCAAGCGGCGAGCTCGGTCGAAGGTGCCTCCACGCTCACCTTCGAAGGCTGGCGCATCGATCTGCGCCTGCGCGAGCTCCGCAATCCCGCAGGCGCGCGCGTCGCGGTGACCAGCGCCGAGTTCGACCTGCTGCGCACGTTCTGCGAGCGGCCCGGCCGCGTGCTGTCGCGCGACAGCCTGCTCGACCTCACGCAGGGGCGCAGCGCCGGCTCCTTCGAGCGATCCATCGACGTGCTCGTCAGCCGCATCCGCCGCAAGATCGAGCCCAATCCGGCCGATCCCACCCTGATCAAGACGGTGCGCTCCGGCGGCTATCTGTTCACGCCACGAACCGAGGTCACGAAAACCGAGGCAGCAAGCGCCGAAGCGACCGCAGTGCCCGTGAGCAGCTGAGGGGGACGACGATGAAGCCGTTCTCGTTTTTCCACCTCAAGGGCATCGGCGGGCAGATCGCCGCGCTGGTGCTGGCCTCGACAGTGGCGCTCCATCTCGTCATCACCACCGCCTTCCTGATTATCCGGCAGGACCGCCCTGATGCCCCGCCGGACCGGGCGCATCAACTGGCCGATGCCGCGCTGCTGCTCGAGGCGGCGGAGGCGAGCGAGCGTCCGCGCCTCGTCACCGATCTCGCGCGCGCCTTCCCCGGGCTCGGCATCGAGATGCTGGCGCCCGGCACGGCCAATCTCGCGGAGAGCGACAGCCTGCATCTGCGCTGGATGCGCCGCCATCTCGGCCGCGCCTACAAGACCGGACGGCTGGCTTCAGGCAGCATCGAGCCCCGTATCGGCGTGCAATTGCCCGACGGCACCGTGATCGCGGGCCATGTCGATGGCGCCCCGCGGCCGTTGTTCTCTGGCGCGCCCTGGCTGATGGCACTGATGAGCGCCTTCATCTGCGTCACCGTGCTCGGCCTGTGGGCGGCGCGCGCGCTGACGAGGCCGCTGTCGTCCTTCGCCGCGGCGGCGGAGAATTTCAGCCTCGACGGCGCCGCCGAGCCGCTGCCCGAGCGCGGCCCGGAGGAGATCCGCGCGGTGGCGCGCGCGCTCAACCGCATGCACGAGCGGATCGTGCGGCTGATGTCGGACCGCACGCGGATGCTGGCCGCGATCAGCCACGATTTGCGCACGCCGATCACGCGGCTGCGCCTGCGCGCCGAGTTCATCGAGGACGAGAGCAACCGCAAGCGCATGCTGATGGATCTCGACCAGATGCGCGCGATGCTGGAATCGGTGCTGTCGCTCTTGCGCGACGACCGCAAGGTCGAGGCGGTGACGCTGGTCGACATCGCCAGCACGCTCCAGCTCGTCGCCGATCAGTTCGGCGACATGGGCCATGTCGTGCACTATGTCGGGCCGGCGTCCGCGACCGCCGCCGCGCGGCCCGACGATCTGCATCGCGGCGTCACCAACCTGGTCGAGAACGCGGTGCGCTTCGGCGCCGAGGTGACGATCCGCCTCGACGTCTCGGACACCATGCTCGTCATCGACGTCGAGGACGACGGGCCCGGCATTTCGGATGCGCGCAAGCAGGAGATGCTGGAGCCGTTCGTGCGCGGCGACGACGCGCGCACCATGGACTACTCCACCGGCTTCGGGCTCGGCCTGTCGATCGCGCGCGCAATCGCGCTCGGCCACGGCGGCGAGCTGTCGCTGCATGACCGCGCCCCGCGCGGCCTGATCGTGCGGATGCGATTGCCGGTCTCGCAGGCGCCGCGCCTTGCCGCCTGATCAAGCCGCGAGCGGCGGGTGCTCGATCGCCTCGTGCGGGAAGATCGCCACCGCCTCGAAGCGGTAATTGCAGGCGTGGCAGGTCCAGAGATAGGAGACGCGGCCTTCGCCCGGCTCGATCCAGTCAGGGAACGGGATCGGTGTGCCACATTGTGCACAAGGGTTCTGCTTGGGAATGTCGTCGATGTCTGCAGGGGTCATGGACGTCTCCCGAGTGCTGGCTTTGACTAGCGATTGTTGGGCGAATGCGCGAAATGGACAGACCCGCTGTCACGTAAGGCGCTCCACCAGCTCCGAGCTTAACCCAGGTTTAAGTCGCAAAAGCGACGAGCCGGCGAAAATCGCCGTTGGTGACATTTCGCCACATCATCGCCGTGTTCCCACGGCCTAACGCGCTGGGGCGCGGGTCCGTTCTGCCGAGGAATACTTCGATGAAAATCTTACGAATTGTCGCGCTGCTCGCGGCCGGATTGACGTTGCCGCAGGCAGCTTGCGCCGGGCAAGCCGAATATGCCGAGATGGTGGCCGCCCATGCCCGCGCCAATGGCGTGCCGGAAGCACTGGTGCATCGTGTCATCATGCGTGAGAGCCGCTATCAGCCGCATGTGGTCGGCCGCGGCGGTACCATCGGGCTGATGCAGATCAAGCTCGCGACCGCCCGCGGGGTCGGCTACACCGGTGATGCCGCCGGCCTGCGCGATCCCAACACCAACCTCACCTACGCCGTGAAATACCTCGCCGGCGCCTACCGCGCCGCCAATGGCGATCACGCGCGAGCCGTGCGTTATTTCGCGGGCGGCTATTACTACGCTGCAAAGCGCCAGCGGCAGGAGGCCGTCCAGGTCGCCAATGCCGGCGAGACCATGGGTCAGGGCACTATGGGCCAACCTTGGCTCGAGCCGAACGGCAATCCGCAGCCGATGTTCGCCGCTCCGACCCACAGGAAGCTCGCCCAGCGCGTCCGTAACGCGCGGGCGCAGGTTCCCGCTCATTGATCTCCGTTATGGCCGGGCTTGTCCCGGCCATCCACGTCTTGCATCTGCGCCAAGAACGTGGATGCCCGGGCCTTCGCCTCGCCGAAGCGGCTTTGGCCGCGCAGGCGGGACAAGCCCGGGCATGACGACTGTTACCGCGTTGACCACCCCATCCTGCTGGCATACATTAGCACCGTTCCGAGGGGTGCTCCGAGGAGGAGCTGAGATACCGCTAAATGGGCAATACCGCCCAGGACCGCGGTGACCCTTTGAACCTGATCCGGGTCATGCCGGCGAAGGGACAGGGATGTTGCAGACCATTAAGCGACCGGATTCACCGGTATCCATCATCGGCGCAGGCATCGCGGGCGCCTGGCAGGCGTTGCTGTTCGCGCAGGCCGGTCATGCCGTCACCTTGCACGAGCGCGGTGACGAGGCGATGACGGAGGCCACCAGCCATTGGGCCGGCGGCATGCTCGCGCCCTATTGCGAGGCCGAAGTCGCCGAGCCCATCATCAGCCGCCTGGGGCTGCGCTCGCTCGATCTCTGGCGGCGCGAGCTGCCCGACACGCCGTTCAACGGCTCGCTGGTCGTCGCCCACCCGCGCGAGCGCAACGATTTCGAGCGGTTTGCGCGCATGACCGAGCATCACCGCCGGCTCGATGCCGCCGGCCTAGCCGCGCTCGAGCCGTCGCTGGAGGGCCGCTTCCGTGACGCGCTCTTCTTCCCCGCCGAGGGCCATGTCGAGCCGCGCCGCGTGCTGCCGCAGCTGCACGAGCGCATCAAGGCTGCCGGCGGCACCATCAAGTTCTGCAGCGACGTCACCGCGAACGAGCTTGACGGCATCGTCATCGACTGCCGCGGCCTTGGTGCCCGCGACGAGCAGAGCGAGCTTCGCGGCGTCAAGGGCGAGATGATCCTGATCGAGACGGACGAGGTGCAGCTGGCGCGCCCGGTGCGGCTGATCCATCCGCGCTGGCCGCTCTACGTGATCCCGCGCGAGAACGGCCTGTTCATGCTGGGCGCGACCTCGATCGAGGCCGAAGACACCGGCGTCAGCGTGCGCTCCGCGCTGGAGCTATTAGGGGCCGCCTACACCGTGCACCCCGCGTTCGGCGAAGCCCGCATCGTCGAATTCGGTTCGGGGCTTCGTCCCGCCTTTCCCGACAATTTGCCGCGCATCGGCATTCGCGATCGCAAGATCAGCGTCAACGGCCTCTACCGCCACGGCTTCCTGATCGCGCCTGCGCTCGCCGAGCTGACGCTCGCCTATGTCGAGCGCGGCCAGATCGACAACGAGGTAGTGCAATGCGCGTGATCGTCAACGGGGAGCAGCGCGAGGTGATTTCGTCCAGCGTGGACGCGCTGCTCGCCGAGCTCGACTACGAAGGCAGCCATTTCGCCATCGCGCTCAATTACGACGTCGTGCCGAAGAGCCGCTGGGCGGAGACGCTGCTGAAAGCCGGCGACGAGATCGAGATCATCACGCCGCGGCAGGGAGGGTGAGGATGGTGATGGCTGTCTATTTGTCGTGCCGGCGCGCGCCCCACACTCCCCTGTCATCGCCCGGCTTGACCGGGCGATCCAGTACGCCGCGGCTTCACGGTTCCAGCCGCACTGCCGCAGCGTACTGGATCCCCGCCTTCGCGGGGATGACAGCTACATCTGGGCTGACACCGTCTTCTAAGGAGACACCTCCCACATGGTGACCTTCTACGGCAAAACCTTCGCCTCCCGCCTGCTGATCGGCAGCGCGCTCTATCCCTCGCCTGCGATCATGCAAGGCGCGATCCGCGCCTCCGGCGCCAACATCGTCACGGTCTCGCTGCGGCGCGAATCTGCCGGCGGCAAGACCGGCGATGCGTTCTGGAAGCTGATCCGCGAGCTCGACGTCACCGTGCTGCCGAACACCGCCGGCTGCCGCACCGTGCGCGAGGCGGTGACGACGGCCAAGCTCGCCCGCGAATTGTTCGGCACAAGCTGGATCAAGCTCGAGGTCATCGCCGACAACGACACGCTGCAGCCCGACGTCGTCGGCCTGGTCGAAGCCGCCGGCATCCTGATCAAGGACGGTTTTGAAGTCTTCCCCTATTGCACCGAGGACCTCTCGGTCGCGAGCCGCCTGGTCGAAACGGGGTGCAAGGTGGTGATGCCGTGGGCCGCGCCGATTGGCAGCGCCAAGGGCATCACCAACCGCGATGCGCTAAAACTGTTGCGCGAGCGGCTGCCCGACATCACGCTGGTGGTCGACGCTGGCCTCGGCGCGCCTTCTCACGCCGCGCAGGCGTTCGAGCTCGGCTATGATGCCGTGCTGCTCAACACCGCCATCGCCAAAGCCGCCGATCCCGTCGCAATGGCGAACGCCTTCCGCCTCGGCTGTGAGGCCGGCCGCACCGCTTACGAGGCCGGGCTGATGAACGCCCGCGACTTCGCCTCGCCCTCCACCCCTGTCGTTGGGACCCCGTTCTGGCATGCCGTATCCTGATCGCTTCTATCCCGTGGTTGATAGCCTGGCCTGGGTCGAACGCCTGACCAAGCTCGGCGTCGGCACCATCCAGCTGCGCGCCAAAGAGCTGAACGACGCCGACGCGCTGCAGATCGTCACCGACGCGCTGGCCATCACCAAGGACACGCAGGCCAAGCTGGTGGTGAACGATTATTGGCGCGCAGCGATCGTTGCGGGTGCACAATACCTGCATCTCGGCCAGGAGGATCTTGCAGACGCAGATCTCGGCGCTATCCGCGAGGCCGGCCTCAAGCTCGGCATCTCCACCCATGACGACGCCGAGCTTGAGACCGCGCTGGCGGCGAAGCCCGACTACGTCGCGCTCGGCCCGATCTTCTTCACGACCCTGAAATCGATGCGCTTCGAGCCGCAGGGCATTCCCAAGATCACCGAATGGAAGCAGCGCATCGGCACCATCCCGCTGGTTGCCATCGGCGGCATCAAGTTCGAGCACGCCGCCGAGATCTTTGCCGCAGGCGCGGATTCGATTGCTGTTGTCTCCGACGTCGCCCAAAACCCCGACCCCGATGCCCGCGTGCGGCAATGGCTCGACGGTTCGAAGGAGGCGGCGTGATGATCGCCCCGCTCCCTCCACTCGTCATTGCGAGGAGCCCTTGCGACGAAGCAATCCAGACTGCTTCCGCGGATGCATTTCTGGATTGCTTCGCTGCGCTCGCAATGACGGAGCAAGAATTCACCAGCGTCGTCTCGGCGCCAATGCAAACGAATTAAACCGGAGGATCCCATGAACATCCGCTCCAACCCTGATAAAACCGTTCCCGCCGTCACCACCGGCCCCCTGCCCTCCTCGCGAAAAATCTTCGCGACACCCGATGCCGCGCCGGATATCCGCGTGCCCTTGCGCGAGATCATCCTGTCCGAAGGCGCGGGCGAGCCGAACCTGCCGGTCTATGACACGTCGGGGCCCTACACCGACCCCTCCGTCACCATCGACGTCAATGCCGGCTTGGCGCGCAACCGCAAGCAATGGGTGCTGGAGCGCGGCGGCGTCGAGGAATATGAGGGCCGGCAGATCAAGCCGGAGGACAATGGTAGCGTCTCCACCGACAAGGCCGCGCGCGCCTTCTCGGCCTATCACAAGCCGCTGCGCGGCCTCGACGGCCACAAGGTGACGCAGCTCGAATTCGCCCGCGCCGGCATCATCACCAAGGAGATGATCTACGTCGCGGAGCGCGAAAACCTCGGGCGCAAGCAGCAACTCGAGCGCGCCGAAGCCGCGCTCGCCGACGGCGAAAGTTTTGGCGCCTCGGTGCCCGCCTTCATCACCCCGGAGTTCGTGCGCTCGGAGATCGCGCGCGGCCGCGCCATCATCCCCTCCAACATCAATCACTCAGAGCTCGAGCCGATGATCATCGGCCGCAACTTCCTGACCAAGATCAACGCCAATATCGGCAACTCGGCGGTGACCTCGTCGGTCGAGGAAGAAGTCGAGAAGATGGTGTGGGCGATCCGCTGGGGCGCCGACACCGTGATGGACCTCTCCACGGGCCGCAACATCCACACCACGCGCGAATGGATCCTGCGCAACTCGCCGGTGCCGATCGGCACCGTGCCGATCTACCAGGCGCTGGAGAAGTGCAACGGCGATCCCGTCAAGCTGACCTGGGAGCTCTACAAGGACACCTTGATTGAGCAGTGCGAGCAGGGCGTCGACTATTTCACCATCCACGCCGGCGTCCGCCTGCAATACATCCACCTCACCGCCAGCCGCGTCACCGGCATCGTCTCCCGCGGCGGCTCGATCATGGCGAAGTGGTGCCTGGCGCATCACAAGGAGAGCTTCCTCTACACCCATTTCGACGAGATCTGCGACCTCATGCGCAAGTATGACGTCTCGTTCTCGCTCGGCGACGGCCTGCGTCCGGGCTCGATCGCCGACGCCAACGACCGCGCGCAGTTTGCGGAGCTGGAGACGCTCGGTGAGCTCACAAAGATCGCATGGGACAAGGGCTGCCAGGTCATGATCGAAGGCCCCGGCCACGTGCCGATGCACAAGATCAAGATCAACATGGATAAGCAGCTCAAGGAGTGCGGCGAGGCGCCGTTCTACACGCTCGGGCCGCTGACCACCGACATCGCGCCGGGCTACGACCACATCACGTCAGGCATTGGAGCAGCCATGATCGGCTGGTTCGGCTGCGCCATGCTCTGCTACGTCACGCCGAAGGAGCATCTCGGCCTGCCCGACCGCAACGACGTCAAGACCGGCGTCATCACCTACAAGATCGCCGCCCACGCCGCCGACCTCGCCAAGGGCCACCCCGCCGCGCAACTGCGCGACGACGCCCTCTCCCGCGCCCGGTTCGAGTTCCGCTGGACCGACCAGTTCAACCTCGGCCTCGATCCTGATACCGCGAAGAACTTCCACGACGAGACCCTGCCGAAAGAAGCCCACAAAGTCGCCCATTTCTGCTCGATGTGCGGCCCAAAGTTCTGCTCGATGAAGATCACCCAGGACGTGCGGGATTACGCGGCGACGCTGAACGATCCGAACTCGGTGGGGATGTCGATGAGCGGGGCGGCTGAGGACGGGATGGCGAAGATGAGCGCGAAGTTCAAGGAGATGGGCGAGAGCTTGTATCTGGATGCGGAGAAGGTGAAGGAGAGTAATCGGGTGTTGTGAGCTTCAACTCTCGAAAAAACGACTAAAAGGCCGGGCCTAAGAGCTCGGCCTTTTTTCAACTAGACAGAACGACAACACAACCTATGATCGCCCCCGACATTCTTTGGGGCAAACCAACCTATGCCGGGTCTAATTGTATTCCTACACGGATTGACAGGTAACGAAAATTCTTGGGGAGCTGTTCCAGAATATCTTCAGAGTGACGATTTCGATGTCACGACTCCAACATATAGCGCCTCAATTAACGGCCTCTCGGATGTTGAAATTAGTGCACAGCGCATACTGACAGAGATACGAACGCGCTTCCCCGATCATAGCCCAATCTGCTTTGCAGGTCACAGCCTCGGGGGCTTAGTCGCCAGGGAGATTTGTAGACACTTACTACTTCAGGGACCTGACGATTTTCTAAACAAGGTGCCAGCCGTCATAACGCTAGGCACACCATTGGAAGGCGCCCGCATCGGAAACTGGTTGCTGCGCAAGCTACCGTTTGTTTCTCCAAAGATCCATCAGATCGCGACTGAAAGCTACGCATTTGGTGAATACCGGCGAGCAATTGCAGCCGCGAAGCAGCGCAAGGTTATGCCAGTCGTCCACGGCCGTACGTTCTCGGAAATAGAACTCTCACTCCGCTTGCTGGACGGACGGCACGCTAAGTTGCGATGGATTGGGCTCGGCGGCATCGTCCCTTTGCTTCAGCATAGGAATGTTTCACGGGAAATTTCTTCAATGGGAGCTGAGACCTTCATCTCGAAGGCGTTGGCGATCATCCGAAATTGCAATCCCAATGCGAAAATACACGCTTTTGGGGCAGGTGGGACTCGCACGTTCCCGGCTCTATACGCTTTTGGTGCCGACTCGGCGGACTCGATCGGCTGGCGGCAAGCAGCTGGCTTCGGCTCAATCTTTCTCCCGATGAAGAGCCAGAGAACGATTAAGTGGAACGAGACTAAGAAGGCACCAAGAAAGCTATTGGACAACGATGATATCTCACAGCTTCGGCAATGCGGATGCCCGATATGCCGCGCAACGAACTCAGTAGATGCTCAGCTTTGGGATTTGCGGAGCGACTTTTACAATCGTTCGATCCATAACGCTTGGACAATTACTCATCAATACGATTACTGGCCACCAACAAGAGCAGCGATGCGACGACTCGTGGCCAACGGAGGCCTTGGCGCGCAGTGGGCGAAAGCGTGTAGTTAATGCCCACCCCGCAGGGCAACAGATCCAATCCCTAGCCCGCTGGGCGGGCGTGGCAAGGTGTAACGGAACGCGGTCCCGGAGCCATTGCTTCCGTTGCAAGCGCTCCAGCATTTCGTGTCTCCGCATCGGAACACACAACGGGTAACCGAATTGTCCGAACCTACCCCCCACCGCCTCCCCGACCAGCTCCGCCCCAACATCCGCCTCGTTTTCGTCGGCACCGCCGCCTCGACCCGCTCGGCCGAGCTCGGGCACTATTACGCCCATCCCGGCAACCGCTTCTGGCGCGCGCTCCATGAGGCCGGGATCACGCCGCGCCGCTATCAGCCGGGCGAGTTCGCATCGCTGATCGCGCTCGGGATCGGCTTCACCGATCTCTGCAAGACGGGCGCCGGGATGGATCACCAGATCGCGGCGGGGACGTTCGACGTGCCGGGCTTCAGGGCGAAGATGGAAAAGTACCGGCCGCGGACGATTGCCTTCACGAGCAAGAAGGCGGCGAGCTTGTTTTACGGCCGGCCGTCGGCTGCGATTGCGCCGGGGCGGCAGGCGCGCGACGGAAGCTGGCCGGAGACATTCGTGCTGCCCTCGCCATCAGGAGCTGCGTCCGGGCATTGGACGCTGGAGCCGTGGCGGGAGTTAGCCAAGTGGATCGCTGCGTAGGGTGGCCTAGACGGTGCGGATGCGCGAAGCGCAGTCCGCCCGTCGTAACCCACCACTTCTGTCGCCGCGGACGCAGCCGTGGTGGGTTACGCCTTCCCCCGTCCCGTGGGGATGGACCGCGTATGGAAACGGCTAACCCACCCTACAAGACGAGTGTCGGAATCCGTCTCCACCAATCGTCCTCCGGACCAAGCGCGACGCACATGGAGCCCCCCATGCCCACCATCACCGCCTTCGAATCCTCCCCCGACCGCGGCAAGGGCCAGGCGCGCGACATGCGTGTCCGCTGGGCGCTGGAAGAGGTCGGCCAACCCTACGACGTTCGCCTCCTCTCCTTCGCCGCAATGAAACAACCTGCGCATCGGGCGCTGCATCCGTTCGGCCAGATCCCGACCTATGAGGACGGCGATCTCACGCTGTTCGAGTCCGGGGCGATCGTGCTCCACATCGCCGAGCGCCATGACGGCTTGCTGCCGAAGGATGCGAACGCGCGCGCCCGCGCGATCGCATGGATGTTCGCTGCGCTGAGCACAATGGAGCCGCCGATCGTCGAGCTCACCATGGCCATGCTGTTCGAGCGCGACAGGAGCTGGTACGCCGAG
Organism: Bradyrhizobium yuanmingense; assembly: GCF_900094575.1. GTDB lineage: Bacteria > Pseudomonadota > Alphaproteobacteria > Rhizobiales > Xanthobacteraceae > Bradyrhizobium > Bradyrhizobium yuanmingense. The sequence goes on from NZ_FMAE01000001.1 coordinate 818,559, forward strand.
CGCCTGCCGAGCTTGCAGGAGCGCGTGCGCATCAGGCTCGGCGAATTGTCCCGCCGCGTTGGCAAAACCGACTGGCTCGATGGCGCCTTCAGCGCCGGCGATCTCATGATGGTGACGGTGCTGCGGCGGCTGAATACGTCAGGACTGCTCGACGAATTTCGCGACATCGCCGCCTATGTCGCCCGCGCCGAGGCGCGGCCGGCGTTCAGGCGGGCGTTCGAGGCGCAGCTGGCGGTGTTTCAGGCGGCGTCGCGTTCGTAGGCGGGTCAGCCCACTTCAGCTCAGCTCGGCCAGCTCGCGAGCGAGGTTAGCACGGGCCTGGCGGTCAAAACTCGCGGCGAAGGCCGGATCGGGAAAGATGACCTCGCGTGCCGCGAAGCGGCGTAGCACGCGGGCGCGGCCTGCGCGATACTCGCCCTCGGCGACATGGCTGAACTCCCGGCGGATCGCGGCGGCATAGGCGTCGTAGCGGGCCGGATCGGCGCCGAGAATGCTGAGGTCGATCGAGATCAGGATCGCGCCGAGGCGATCGTCGGCGGGAACGTCGTGCGTTTTCGTCAGGCGGATCAGGCGGCCGACCTCCTGGCGAAGCTCGGCGCGGACGTGCTGCTCGGCAAGCTCCGCGCTGCGCTCCTCGTTGTCCGTCCGCGTCGGATCGTAGACCGCATCGTGCCACCAGATCGCTTCCGACAACGTCTCGCGCTCGGCGACCGAGAGACCATCGATCCGCGCGAGCGCCGCCAGGCAATCCTCGATATGCGCGAGATTGTGATAGTGGCGGCCGGGCGCCGCATAGGCAGCGACCAATTCGTCGCGGGTCATGGGCGAAGTCTCACGTCGTCGATCTTGTCCTTGTTGATGGCCATCGTCATCTCCCGGACCAGAGGATCGCGGTCATCCTATTGCGCAAAAGGCAATTCGCAAATGGCGCTCTGACGTAGCCCGGATGAGCGCAAGCGATATCCGGGGACCCCATTCCCGCATGTCGCTGCGCTCATGCGGGCCACGAGGATTGCATCCGTTTCCACTCCCTAGCATGCTGGCCTCCGTCACCCCGGAGGAGCCCGCCCATGCTGACCCTCTACTCCTACCCAGAACTCTTCGGCGTCGCCGACAACAACGGCTACGGCCTCAAGGTCTATGCGTTTCTCAAGCTCGCGGGCGTGCCGTTCGTGCATGAGCACGTCTTCGATGCCTCTGCCGCGCCGCGCGGGCAGCTGCCTTACATCGTCGACGACAGCGAGACCATCGGCGACAGCGAGACCATCATCGCGCACGCGACTAAGAAATACCGCCTCACGATCGACGCCGGCCTGTCGCAGGCCGCACGCCGCACCGACCATCTCGTCACGCGCATGCTGGACGATCTCTACTGGGTGATGTCCTATTCGCGCTGGAAGGACGAGCGCTTCTATCCGGCATTCCGCGACGCGTTCATTGCGCAGCATCCGCAGATCGACGCTGCCGGCTTCGAGAAGGCCAAGGCCTACAATGCGCAGCGCTATCACTTCCAGGGCATCGGCCGCTACACGCCCGAGCAGGCCTATGCCCGGGGGCTCGCCGATTTGCAGGTGCTGGCGGACATCGTGCCGGCGCAAGGCTTCGTGCACGGCGCGGCGCCGACGAGCGTTGATGCCGGCATCTACGGCTTCATCGCCAACATCTATTACTTTCCGATCCCGACGCCGCTGAAGGCCTTCGTCGATGCGCACGCAAACCTCGTCGCGCATTGCGAGCGGGTGCATGCGATGGTCGAGAAATCGTAGGGTGGGTTAGCTTCGGGCGGCGCGAAGCGCTGTCCGAAGCGTAACCCACCTCCTCTCTTTCCAAGACGGCAGAAATGGTGGGTTACGCCCCGCGGATTCGCTGCGCGGATCCGCAGGGCTAACCCACCCTACGGCACCGTCTTCTACCGCATCGTGATCGCAAGCCCGCTGAGATCCGCATTCGCCATCAACCCCACCTGCGTGCCCGACAGCTCCAGCACTGCGCCCTTCTGGTTGGTCAGCACGATGGCGCGGGCGCCGGAGCCGACGGCGATGCCGGCACCGGCGGCGCCGTAGACGCCGGCAACGTCGGAGGGACGGTTGATGTTGGAGACGCGGCCGCGCAGCACGGTCTTGGATCCCCCGAACACCAGGCCGTAGTCGAGGCCGCCGGTGGAGAGCCCGTACGAGCGGCCGCGGAAGTTGAGCACGCCCGAGCCGCCCGAGCCGCCGATGATCCAGCCCGCCTTGTAGATCGTCAGCGTCACGAAGCCGCTGTCGGCCTGCGCGGTCGTCGAGAGGCCAGCCAGGGCGACGATGGCGACGCACGCGGCGCGGAGGGTGGATGCGAGCTTCATGGGGGTCTCCGGGGGCTGTTTTTTAAAGGAGGGTTCGAATCAGACGGAGCGAATGTACCTGATCGATCGGGGCGGCAACATGATCGGCGGGCGTTTCCGCAAGCAAGGCGGCGGCGAGACTCGCGGAAGGTCCTCATGCTCCGTCATTGCGAGCCAACGGGTCCGCGCGAAGCGCGGCCCGATGGCAGGCTCCGCGAAGCAATCCAGAATCGCTCCGCGGCGGCAGTCTGGATTGCTTCGTCGCAAGGGCTCCTCGCAATGACGGGTGAATGGCCTGCTCTCTCGCCACGCGCAGGCCGCACGCGGGGAGAGGCGAAGATCACCATCGCCATCGTGCCATAATGCCCCTGTTTTGCCCGACGGAGCAACCGAATGCTTCGCGTTTGGCGAATTCTGGAAAACATCAATGATTTCCGTGCGGCGCCTACTGTGCATGGGGTTGTTTTCGCACTTTTGTTTTGAGCATCCCCGCGCCAGCCGCTACGCTCCTGCGTCCGCCCCCGTCCTGAGGTGATCCCATGCCGATCCAGCATTTCGCGCCCCCGCCGCACGTCAAGGCGCCGCCGCTGTCCTTTGCGACGCGGGTTGGCGACCTCCTGTTCGTCTCCGGCATTCCCGGCTTCGATGCCAATGGTGCGCTGCCCGACGGCTTCGAGACGCAGTTCGCCAATGTCGTCGTCAACATCAAGCGCGTGCTGAGCGAGGCCGGCGCCGGCATGCATGATCTCGTCAAGGTCAACGTGCTCCTGACCCGCGCCACGGACGTCGCCGCGATGAACGCGCTCTATGCCGGCGCCTTCGGCCCGCCGCCGTACCCGGCGCGCACGACTTGCGTGGTGCAGGCGCTGCCCGATCCGAAGATGCTGATCGAGATCGAGGCGGTCGCTTCGCTGGCCAAGTAGGAGCCTAGTCAGCTGCGTGTGACCTATCGGGCACGCGTCCAAACCAAATGCGTTGGGCACAGCTGACATGTCCGTGAATGGCGGCCCCCCGGCTTGCAAAGGACCTGCTTTTACCGCACGAATTTTTTCGGTCCCATGTCCCACCACCCATGTCCCACCAGGAGATACTTCATGCGTCGCCTTCTCGCGCTCAGTGCCGTTGCCGGCATCGCTAGTTCCGTGTTCGCCGTGCCCGCCTCCGCGAAGGTCGGCTATTACGTGATCCGCTGGGACAACACCGGCATCTGCCAGGTCTGGAACGAGGACCTGCAGTACAAGCCGTTCCAGTTCGGGGTCTCTACCTACAAGGTCGTCAGCAAGCCGTTCCCGACCTTCCAGCAGGCCTCGGACCTGCAGATCAAGATGCGCACCGAGCGGAAGTGCACGCTCTGAGCCGGACGCGAGAGTAGCGTTTGAAGGGCGGGTCGCGCGGGCGATCCGCCCTTTTGCTTTGAGTGGCCTGAAGCGTTTCCCCGGCCGCCATCAGACCTGTCCCGCGCACATTCTTTGAACCTCGGCGGCGGGTGGAACTACTCACATCTTGTCCGGGGCGCATGCCAAGCGCGTCCCGCACCACCCCTCCCCGTCATTGTCGGGAGGCGCATCACATCATTCATTTGAGGAGCTGATCATGCGTCGTATTTCCATGCTGTGCGCTGCCGCCGGTCTTGCCGTCACCGCGTTCGTCGCCGCGAGCCCGGCCGAAGCCAGCTATCATCTGATCCGCTGGCAGGACACCGGCTTCTGCCAGATCTGGGACGAGAGCATCCCGACCACGCCGTGGCCGGCCGGCTATCACCGCGCCAGCGCTAGCGTGCCGACCTTCGTCGATGCACTCATGGTCAAGGACGCCGCGCTCAAGAGCGGTAGCTGCAAGTGGTAAGGTAATCGATCGGCGGACGAAGAACCGGGCAAGGACGCGGGCGTCCTTGCCCGGTTTGCTTTTCGAAGGCCCGAGACGCTCACGCGTCCTTGTGCGCGCCGGGATGGATCAGGATGTCGCGCGCGGCGGCGAGGTCGATGAAGGCTTCGGCACTGCCGCCCTGGTCGGGATGCAGGCCCTTGGCGGCGCGGCGATAGGCCTGGTTGATGTCCTCGCAGGTGAGTTGCACCGCGAGCGGCAGGCCGAGCATCTTGCGGGCGCGATCCTCGCTGGAAAGCTTCTTCGGCGCGACGTTGCGGCGGCCGAAGCGCGGCGCGGTCAGATCGTGCACGACCTCGAGGACCACGCCGAGACGGCGCTGGGCCGCCAGCGTCACGCTATGATCGTCATTGTCGACGGCCTGGCGCAGCACCGGCAGCGCCTGCTCGGCAGCCTGGCGCAGCGTGACGTCGCTGCTCATCCGCGCGATCTCGGCCACCAGCCGGCCGGCCTCGGCCCAGTCAGGCGCTTGCGCCGACCGCAGGCGTTCCAGAGCGAGTTTCCAGGTTTCGAGCCGTTCCATCATGCGCGCAACGTTTAGCAATCAGGATCAGTATGCCAAGGCCGCCGTTTCCGACCCCTTAATTTCGCGTTAGCGTTTCGTGAAACTTCGAAACGAAAACGGGAGGAAACTGCCATGGCGCTGCTCGCAAACCACATCGCTGTCGTCACCGGCGCCGGTTCCGGAATCGGCCGGGCGATCGCCACCGGCTATGCGCGGGAGGGCGCGCAGGTCGTGCTGCTCGACGTCAACGCCGAGACGGTGGCGGAGGCGGCGCAGGAGATCCGGCAAGCGGGCGGCAAGGCCGAGAGCTTTGCGCTCGACGTTGTCAGGCGCGAGGATTGCTTCGCGCTCGCCAGGCAGATCGCCGACAAGATCGGGCAGGTCTCGATCCTCGTCAACAATGCCGGCATCACCCGCCGCAACGCCTTCACCGCGGAGACCGAGACGGTGGCGAAGGACTGGAACGACATCATCTCGCTCAACCTCAACGGCGTGTTCAACGTGACGCAGGCGTTCCTCGCGCCCTTGCGCGCCAGCAAAGGCCGCATCGTCAATATCGGCTCGATCCAGTCCTTCGTGCATCTGCGCACGCCGAGCTCGGCGGCCTACACCACCTCGAAACACGGCGTGCTCGGCTTCACCAAGGCGCTCGCGGTCGAGCTCGGCAAGGAAGGCGTGCGCGTCAACGCGATCGGCCCCGGCTTCATCGAGACCAACCTCAACGCCAATGCGCGCGCGACCAATCCGGCGCTGGTGCAGGCTTTCATCGATCACACCCCGCTGGCGCGCACCGGCAAGCCCGAGGACATCGTCGGCCCCGCGGTGTTCCTCGCCTCCGATCTGTCGGCCTATGTCACCGGAACCATCGTGATGGTGGACGGCGGCTATCGCACGGTGTGAGGGATGCGAGGCTCGCACCAATCGCGGCGGCATCTGGGCATTCTCAAGATCAATTCGGTGCAGCCCCTCCAATTAACCTTTCATTAACCAAACCGGACCACCGTAGATTCACGGCTTGGGGGTCGTTGGTTCTCGATCCGCTTCCGACGATGGAAGCGGGCGTTGATCGGGAGGTGTTTTGATGACCACTGTTCATGTCGCCGCGTCCGGGCCGGACGCACAATTCCTTGCCCCGAACCAGATCGTTCCGCTTCTGATCGGTGCCACCGTCGACGAGGTCGAGCGTGAGCTCGTGATCCAGACGCTGGCGCGCTGTGACGGCAACCGCACGCGCGCCTCGCGCGTGCTCGGCCTTTCCGTACGCACGCTGCGCAACAAGATCAGGCTCTATGCCGCCTCCGGCATCGACGTGCCCGCCTGTCAGGATTAGCGCACGACATCAATCGGCCAGCGACGGCGCGCTGCGCAGCCACGCGCGATCGATGAGGCGGCCGCTCGCGCCGCCGATTGATGTTGATCAAGCCTGGCACGATGCGCGGGCAGAATTGCTGCTGTCGTCAAACGCCGCTAAGTAGCTTGCTCCAGGTGAAGGGAGCGGTGGCGTGGCAGACGACCAGGGACGACGGCCGGGGCCTCAGGGGCCTCGCGGGCGGCAAGGCGAGCCGGGACGGCCGGGGCCACAGGGGCATCCGGGCCGGCGCGGCCCCGACGGCGCACGCGGCAAGCCCGGGCCGCAGGGCAAGCCGGGCCCGGTCGGGAAGGCCGGGCCGCCCGGCAAGCCCGGTCCGCAAGGCAAACAGGGCGAAGCCGGTCCGCGTGGGCCAGCCGGCGCACCGGGACCTGCCGGGCCGCAGGGACCGGCGGGGCCGCAAGGCCCGCGCGGCGAGCCGGGTCCGCCCGGCCAATTGCCGTCGATCGAGCAGGTGCTGCCCTGGCTCGACCAGCTCTTCGATGCCTGGGACGAACGCCGCCGCCAACGCGAGCGCGAAGCCGCCGAGCGCGAAGCGCTCGAAGCCGCCGTCCAGGAGACCGACGAGGCAATCGTCGATGACGAGGGCGATGACGTCGACGATCACAGGAAGAAAAAGAAAAAGAAGAAGCAGGGCAAGGATAGCCGACGGGTCTAGTCGGGCCGATCCTCGCGCCGCGGCAGCATGCCCATGCGCTCGAATTGCCAGCGCATGGCGCGATACCAGAAATAGCCGACCGCCGCGCCGCACAGGGCGAGGATGATCACGTTCGCGCTCGAGAACGAGCCGCCCCACCACATCATCCACGCGGTCCACAGCAGCGTGAAGACGATGGCACCTGCTTTCAAAGGAAGAAGGGGGCGGCTCATATCGTGCTCCGGGCGATCAAAACCCCGGCCGCCACCATCGCAAGCCGAGGCAGCAGATACCGTGAGCCAGATCACGGAGCACGCTGCCTGACCTCACGTACCGAAGCGCAGCCGCGAACGCTCTTTCGCCTTCTCCGCCTCAACCTCGCGGTCGCGCGCCGGCGCGTTCGTATGCAGCGAGGTCAGGAGTTTTCGCGCCGCCTCGGAGACCTCGGCCACCGCACGATCGAACGCCGCCTCGTTGGCCTGCGACGGCTTGTTGAAACCCGACAGCTTTCGCACGAATTGCAGCGCGCTGGCGTGGATCTCATCCTCCGTCGCCGGCGGCTCGAAGTTGAACAGCGTCTTGATGTTGCGGCACATGCACTTTCTCCCGGCGTTTTCCTTAAGACGAAGGTCCGAGCCGAAATCCTACATCCGCCTTCTCGCTTCTGCGACCAACTTGGTGGATGCGCATCGCCACAAGCTGATCTCGCAGCGCATCATAAGCGGGGGCGCCGGCATCGCATATTATTTGAGCATGCATTGCAGTGACGGCTCAGGCTTAATCCGTGCCAACGATAGGGAAAGACGCGCAGGACAATCGCGCGCCCATGGCACGATACGCGACGAGGAGGATCGCATGCACAGGCTCGCACTGTGCGTTTGGTTGGTTGCGGCGACAGCGCTGGCAAACGTTGCGTTCGCGCGCGACAATGGCCAATACGACCACGTTCCGCCCGACATCCGCGCCTGGTTCAAGAGCGTGATCGCGCCGAACGGGGTTCCCTGCTGCGACATCTCCGACGGCCATCGCACCGAGTATGACGTGCGCAATGGCGCTTATTGGGTGCCGATCGAGGGACAATGGATCGAGGTGCCCGGACGCGCCATCATCCGCGACCAGGGCAATCCGATCGGCCAGGCCGTGGTGTGGTACGTCCACCACCGCGGCTCCATCATCATCAGCTGCTTCGTGCCGGCGGATGCGGTGTAACGCGCCTTGGTAATTTCCATTGGCTGGCGACGGCCCGATCGGGTAGCTTGAAGCCAGCTGAAGCGGAGGCACGCCGTTGACCGATCTTAGCGCCGAAGACCTCGCCACCATCTATGCCAAGCCGAGCCCGCGCGTGATCGCGAAGGCACGGCCCGCGATCGATGCGCATGCGAAGAAATTCATCGAGATGTCGCCATTCTGCGTGCTCGCGACATCGGGAGCGGACGGCAGCGTCGACGCTTCGCCGCGCGGCGGCGGCATCGGCTTCGTCCGCGTCGCCGGCCCCAACCAGCTGCTGATGCCCGACCGCTCCGGCAACAACCGCATCGACAGTTTCCGCAACGTCGTCGAAGGCTCAGGCTTCGTGCATTTGCTGTTCTTCGTGCCGGGCATCGAGGAGACGCTGCGCGTCGGCGGCCGCGGCACGCTGTCGGCCGACCCGGATCTGCTCGCCTCGATGGTGGAATTCGGCAAGCCGCCGCGCGCGGTGCTGAACGTCGCGGTCAGCGAGGTCTATTTCCATTGCGGCAAGGCGCTGATGCGCTCGAATCTGTGGGGGTCGGAGAAGGTGCAGCGCTCGGTGATGCCGAGCATCGTCACGGTCATTCACGAGCAGACCGGCCTCGGCGAACCGGCGAGCCAGGAGGCCGTGGAAGAGCTCTACAAGACGCAGCTGTAGCCGAGAGCGGTTCCGCAAAACGAAACGACGTGCGGCAACACGTGGATGGCCGGGGTCAAGCCCGGCCATGACGATGGAGGGAGCCGGGCCCGAGCTTAGTGCCCCTCGCCCTCGAGCCCGCCGACATGCTTCTGGGTGTAGAGCTCGAGGCCGATGCGGCCGATCAGATCGAGCTGGGTCTCGAGGAAGTCGATGTGGTGCTCCTCGTCGCTCATCAGCTTCTCGAACAGGTCGCGTGTGACATAGTCCTTGGCGCTGTGACAGTAGGTCGCCGCTTCCTGATAGAGCGCCCGCGCGCTCATCTCGGCGGCGAGATCGCACTCGATGATCTCCTTGACGTTCTGGCCGATGCGCAGGGGATCGAGCACCTGCATGTTCGGAAAGCCGTCGAAGAACAGGATCCGCTCGGTGAGCTTGTCGGCGTGCTCCATCTCCTCGATGGATTCCTTGCGCCAGACCTTGGCCATGTCCAGCAGGCCCCAATTGTCGAGGAAGCGGTAATGCAGCCAGTACTGATTGATCGCAGTCAGCTCGTGACGCAGCGCCTTGTTGAGATAGTCGATGACTTTTGCGTCGCCCTGCATGGTTCACTCCAGCTCTTGCAGTCCAAATCGGTCCCAAACCGAGTTTAGAACGCTTCTAAATCACTTTGCGAGCGAGAGCAACCGGCTACGGGAACCCAGCCGGGGAAAAGCTCAGCCGGAATTGCGGAAGTTTTCAGCAGGCCGCGAGGGCGAACTCGGCGGGTTCGGCGGTCTCGTCGTTGGCGGCCACGGTGTGGCTATGCGGGCAGCCGGCGCAGCAGGACTGCGCACAGGGGCCGAGCGCTTCGTCGATGATACTCTTGATCGTCCGGGCGCAGCGCCCGCATTCGGCGCTGCAGCCGAGACAGCCATAGACCTGTTTGGCATGCCGCACGGCGTCGTCGGACTCGGCGACGGCGGCGCGGATATCATCATCGCTCAGCACGTTACAGGAACAAACGATCATGGAAGCGGCAGGCCCTTCGGTGATGCGCCATCATCGATATTTAACAGGCCGGCCGGATGCAAAAGGAAAAACAGGTATTTGAAGCTATTCCAAACTGGCCTGATCAAAGCCTAGAACGGCTCTAAATCAAGCTCTTGCGCTGGATCAAGATTGTAGCCCACTAGTCGCCGCCGCCGCCGCCTCCTCCTCCGCCGTCGCCACCGCCTCCGCAGTCGCCGCCGCTACTGCTGCTATCGCTGCTGGAACAGCTTGCGCCGTCGCCAGAGCTCCCCGAACTGCCGCCGGAAAGCCAGCTTCCCAGCGAGAAGCCGTCATTCGTCCCGGAATAGGTGCTCTCCCCGCTACTCCCTCCGTGGCTGCCGGCGGTAGCGCGGGAGCGCCGTGCGCGGTTCTGGAGATGTGCGATCCAGCCGTAGCCGACCGCGAAAACGATCCCGGCCGCAATCAAAGCATTAACCATCGCGTTGCCCATCATCGTCTCCCGGTGGGACCCATACCAATTGGTCGTCTCCGGCAAAGGTGCCGTTCATTGATCATTCAAGCGGAATATGGAACCTTGCGGCCCAAAGGTTCCCGCGTGTTCGTCTGAAAGGTCAAGCAATGAAGAAGTCGCTCCTGGCGGTCGCTGCCGTCGCCATTCTGGCCCTGACGGCCGGAACGCCGGCCCATGCCCAGCGCGGTGTCGCGGCAGGCGTGGCCGCCGGGATCATCGGCGGCGCCATTGTCGGCGGCGCGCTGGCTTCTCCGTATTATTACGGGCCTAGCTATGGCTACTATGGGCCGGGCTACTACCCGCCGCGCTACTACGCCCCGGGTTCAGGCTATGTTGCCGACGACTATTACGGCGGCTGCGTCTGGCAGAAGCAGCGCTTCTGGGATGGCTATGCCTGGCGCGTCCGTCGCGTCCGAGTCTGCGGCTGAGGCGCGCCAAGCCGGTTCACTACGGATGCGCCGTTCATCTCAGGGCCTGAAAAAGACCGCTTTTTCTCGTCACAGCTCCGTGTGCGTTTACCGTGGATTGACCATTTGCGCGCTTCCTAGCTGCAAGGCCAATTCCATCAGAGTGTGCGTGAACCTTTGAAACCCGGGCGCCTCTAGCAGGAGGAACCCATCTCCCAGGAGAGCCAAGAGCATGAACAAGACTTTAGTTGCCGCCCTCACGGTCGCGACGGTCGCCGGTTCGCTGGTGACCGCCGCTCCGTCCGCGAAGGCCCATGACGGCGTCGGCGCCGGTATCGCAGCCGGCCTGATCGGCGGCGCCATCGTCGGCGGCGCAATCGCCTCCAGCCGTCCGGCCTATGGCGGCCCCGTTTACATCGCCGAGCCCCCGCCGCCCGCGCCCTGCTACTGGCGCCGCGAGCGCTATTGGGACGGCTACGGCTGGGTCAGCCGCCCGGTTCGCGTCTGCTACTGATCTGATCGCCTGGCGCTGCGCGCCGCGATCGGTAAGCCCGGCCGAGAGCATCGGCCGGGCTTTTTGTTTGCGCACGCTAAAGCGCGATGCGGTTAGGATGAAGCGTCATCGCGCTTTAGGTTATTGTTTGAGCATGATCTTTTCGGAAAACCGCTTCACACTTTTCCGGATCATGCTCTATCGCGCCGCCTGGATCGAACGCAGCACCTCTTCGCTCGGCCAGCAATCGAGCTTGAGGCCCGCCGACTTCTGATAGGCGCCAAGCGCCGCACGCGTCTGCATGCCGGCCTTGCCGTCGATCTTGTCCTTGTAGAGCCCGATCCGCGTCAGCTCGCGCTGCATGGTCTCGACGTCCTTGGTGCGCAGCTGTTTCGAGGCCGCCCATGGCGTCGCGAACGGCAGCGGGTTTGTCATGCGGTCGGCAAGGTGGCCGACGAACAGCACGTAGAGATCGGAGAAATTGTATTCCTTGATGACGAAGTAATTCTTCGTGGTCAGGAATGACGGGCCGTAGATGCCTTCGGGCTGGAGCAGCGAGGCCGGCTGCGCCTGCTCGGCGGCGCTGAGCTTTTGGCCGCGTACCGGGACAAAACCCTCGCGCAGCCATTGGCCGATCGGCTTCGTCACCTCCGGCACGCCCGTCGTGCAATCGACCTTCGCCGGCGCCTGCACCTCGTAAGCCCAGCGCACGCCGCTCTGCCAGCCCTTGTTGACGAGCTGCTGCGCAGCCGAGGCCAGCGCATCCGGCACCGAGTGCCAGATGTCGATGCGGCCATCGCCGTCGAAATCGACGCCATGCTTGTAATATTCGGACGGCAGGAACTGGGTGAGGCCGGTCGCGCCGGCCCAGGACGAGCGCATGTCCTTGCGCGTGACGACGCCTTCATCGAGGATCTTGAGCGCGGCAATGAACTCGTTGCGATACTGATCCTTTCGGCGTCCGACATAGGCCTGCGTCGCCAGTACGCGCACCAGATCGTAGGGCAACGTGTGCCGGCCATAGTCTGTCTCGCGGCCCCAGATGGCGAGCATGACGGTCGCCGGCACCCCGGACTTCTTCTCGATCTCGTCCAGCGAGGTACGATGCTTTTGGAGCAGCCGCTGCCCCTCGCCTGCAAGCCGCGCGATCGAGGCTTCCTTGACGTAGTCGGCCGGCACCTGCACGAACTCGGCCTGCGACGGCGCACCCGTTGCCGGCCGCCCGGGCAAGAGCAGATCGGGCAGCTTGTAGTCGGGCTCCAGCCCGCGCGTTTGCGCATCGAACGTTGCGCGCGAAACGCCGGCCTGTTGGGCCTCCGGCCACAACGAGGCGATGAACTGGGTGAAAGCGGCGTCGGCAGCACGGACGGGCGACCAGCTGCAGGCGATGACGATCCCCGCAGCGATGAGCGCCCGTCGCATCATGCCGCCATCACCGCGTCAGCTTCTTGTACTTCACGCGGTGCGGGATGATGCTGTCCTGGCCGAGCCGGCGCATCTTGTCCTTCTCGTAGTCCTGGAAATTGCCTTCGAACCATTCGACGTGGCTCTCGCCCTCGAAGGCGAGGATGTGCGTCGCGATGCGGTCGAGGAACCAGCGATCGTGGCTGATGATGACGGCGCAGCCGGCGAAGTCCTCCAGCGCCTCTTCGAGCGCGCGCAGCGTGTCGACGTCGAGGTCGTTGGTCGGCTCGTCGAGCAGCAGGACGTTGGCGCCGGACTTCAGCATTTTTGCGAGATGGACGCGGTTGCGTTCACCGCCCGAGAGCGCGCCGACCTTCTTCTGCTGGTCCGCGCCCTTGAAGTTGAACGACGAGCAATAGCCGCGCGAGTTGACTTCCTTCTTGCCGAGCAGGATCAGTTCGTTGCCGCCAGAGATCTCCTCCCACACGGTCTTCTTGCCGTCGAGCGCGTCGCGCGACTGGTCGACGTAGCCGAGATGCACGGTCTCGCCGACCGTGATCGTGCCGGAGTCCGGCTTCTCCTGAGCGGTGATCATCCTGAACAACGTGGTCTTGCCGGCGCCGTTGGGACCGATCACGCCGACGATGCCGCCGGGCGGCAGCTTGAAGGTGAGGTTGTCGATCAGGAGACGATCGCCAAAGCCTTTGCTGAGCCCCTCGAAATCGACCACGTTGGCGCCGAGCCGCTCGGCCACTGGAATGATGATTTGCGCGGTCTGGGTCTGCTTCTCGCTCGCCTTCTTCAGCAGCTCCTCATAGCGCTGGTAGCGCGCCTTCGACTTGGCCTGGCGGGCCTTCGGCGACGAGGCGACCCATTCCTGCTCGCGCGCGAGCGTCTTCTGGTGCGCCGCATCCTCGCGGCCCTCCTGCTCCAGACGCTTCTGCTTCTGCACCAGCCAGGACGAGTAATTGCCCTCGTACGGGATGCCGCGGCCGCGATCGAGCTCGAGGATCCAGCCCGTGACGTTGTCGAGGAAGTAGCGGTCGTGGGTGACGATCAGGATCGCACCGGGATAGTTGCGCAGGTGCCCTTCCAGCCACGACACGGATTCCGCGTCGAGATGGTTGGTCGGCTCGTCCAGCAGCAAGAGTTCGGGCTGGTCGAGCAGCAGGCGGCACAGCGCGACGCGGCGGCGCTCACCGCCCGAGAGTTTCGTCACGTCGGCATCATCGGGCGGACAGCGCAGCGCGTCCATGGCCTGGTCGACCTTGCTGTCGAGATCCCACAGGCCCTGGGCCTCGATCTCGTCCTGCAGCTTGGTCATCTCGTCGGCGGTCTCGTCGGAATAATTGACCGCGAGCTCGTTGTAACGGTCCAGGATCGCCTTCTGCTTGGCGACGCCCTGCATGACGTTTTCGCGCACGGTCAGCTTGGAATCGAGCTGCGGCTCCTGCTCGAGATAGCCGACGCGGGCGCCCTCGGCGACCCAGGCCTCGCCGGTGTATTCCTTGTCGAGACCGGCCATGATCTTGAGCAGGGTCGACTTACCCGAGCCGTTGACGCCGAGCACGCCGATCTTGGCGTCCGGGTAGAAGCTCAGATGGATGTTATCGAGCACCTTCCGGGTCGGGTAGCTCTTGGTCAGGCCCTGCATGAAATAGATGAACTGGCGCGCCATCGGTCCCGTGAAACCTTCGATTTGAGGAAATTTGCTTCGCCAGCGATGTAGCGATCCCGCCCCCAAAGGGCAACGTTTTCCGTCCGTTCACCACGGATGAATACGGTCAGGAAACCATCCGGCCACCGATCCGGACAATTGAAACCATCTTTTAATAAATCAGGCCAAAGCTCGGTTTCGCGCGGAAACAGCGCCACCCGCTCAGAACGAACGGGGAGCACAGCGAGGCCGCATCATGGCTCTGATCGAGACCAATTCGCTTCCCATTCCGGCAGGAGCCGGGCGCACTTTCGGGTTCGCCTCGGAGATCAAGGCCTTCTGGAAGCGCTTCTTCGTCACCGCCTTCAATCCCTACCGGCCCGAGCTGCATTACATGCGCGGCCCCGGCCCCGCCTGGCGCGCCAAGCACGGCATGGATGCACCGCTTCGCTTGAAGCCCCGCGACCTCTGAGCGACGATCTCCTATCGGATTTTTGAAGGCGCAGGCTGCTTGCGCGCCGGCGCGATTGCGCGCAAACCATGGCCAGGTTCCGATGACGGCGCCCGCCTGGCGCCTTCACCTCTCGCCATGGATGAACGCTGATGAGCCGGCTGCGCTGCGCAATCCTCGACGACTATTTCAATCTCGCCCTCGACGTCGCCGACTGGCCGAAATTGTCGGATCGCGTCGACGTCACCGTGTTCAGCCATCCCTTCGCCTCCGAGCAGGCCGCAGCCAGTGCGCTCACCGACTTCGAAATCATCTGCGCGATGCGCGAGCGCACGGCGTTTCCCAAGAGCCTGTTCGATCGCCTGCCGAAGCTGAAGCTGCTGCTGACCTCGGGCATGCGCAACGCTGCGATCGACATCGAGGCCGCGAAAGCGCGCGGCATCGCCATCGGCGGCACGCAATATTCCCGCGATCCGACGGCGCCGCTCACGATGGGCCTGATCCTGGAATTGACCCGCGGCATCGGCCGAGAGAACGCGCGCATGCATGCGGGCGAGTCCTGGCAGACATTTGCCGGAGTCGAGATCGAAGGGCTGACGCTCGGCGTCGTCGGGCTCGGCAAGCTCGGCAGCAAGATGGCGGGCATTGCGAAAGCGTTCGGCATGAACGTGATCGCCTGGAGCCCGAACCTGACGCCGGAAAAGTGCGCTTCTGTTGGCGTCGGCTACGCCACCAAGGAGGAGCTGTTCGCCAAGGCCGACATCGTCACCATCCACGTGGTGCTGAGCGAGCGCTCGCGTGGCCTCGTCAGCCGCGCGGATCTTGCGCGGATGAAACCGACGGCCTTCCTGGTCAACACCGCGCGCGGGCCGATCGTGGATGAGCAGGCGCTGCTGGACGCTTTGCAGCAGCGCAAGATCGCAGGCGCCGGCCTGGACGTGTTCTCGGTCGAGCCGCTGCCGGTCGACCATCCCTTCCGCAAGCTCGACAATCTCGTGCTGACGCCGCATCTGGGCTACGCCACCACGGATGGTCTGCGCATCCATTACGGCCAGATGGTCGAGGCGATCGACGCCTTCACCAAAGGCGGCGAGCTGCCGCGGAAGCTGGCCTGAAACGAAAAGGGCGTGCCGACGGCACGCCCTTCGCAATCTCATCGAGTTGAGGCCCTCAGCGCACGGTGACCGGCGCGGGCAGCGGCGGCACAACGGTGGGCTGCGTCCCCGGGACCGGGCCCGCCTGGGCGGACATCGGAGCCGGCCCGGCAGCGCTCTGCGTCGGCGCAGCGGAGGCCGTCGCCGTTCCCGGCGGCGGACCACCCGGCATCACGACAACGCGGGTGCCGACCTTGACGCGCTCGAACAGGTCGGAGACGTCCTCGTTCAGCATGCCGATGCAGCCGGAGGAGACGAACTTGCCGATCGTCGAGGGCTGGTTGGTGCCGTGGATGCGGTAGACGGTCGAACCTAGATACATCGCGCGGGCGCCGAGCGGATTACCCGGGCCGCCGGCCATGAAGCGCGGCAGATAGGGCTGACGCTCGATCATCTCGGTCGGCGGATGCCAATCCGGCCACTCGGCCTTGCGGGTGATCTTCTGCACGCCCGTCCAGGTGAAGCCGTCGCGGCCGACTCGGACGCCGTAGCGGATCGCACGGCCGCCTCCGAGCACGTAATAGAGGTAGGTGTTGGGCGTATCGACCACGAGCGTGCCGGCCGGCTCCTTGGTCTGGAACGCGACCTCCTGACGGCGCAGGTTCGGCGGCAGCTGCACCGGCGCGGCATCGGGCTGCTCCTCGGGCGGCAGCGCGGCCAGGGTCACCGGGCGGCCATCCGTGCCCACGGGCGGCTGTCCGGCCTGGACCGTCCCAGTCGCGGAGGGACCGCCCACAGACTCGGGCGGACGCAGGCCATCGTTGGCGGGCGATTGCTGAGGCGGACGGTCGGCGTAGATCACCGCCGGCGGACCGGCGGGGCGGCCGTAGCGGGGATCGTCGGGCGACATCACGGGGCCCTGCGGCGCGGCCGAATAGACCGGCGGGGCGCCAGCCGGGCGCCCATAGCGCGGATCATCCGGCGACATCACCGGACCTTGGGGTGGGGCGGCCGAATAGACCGGAGGCGCGCCCATCGGACGACCGTAGCGCGGATCGTCGGCCGGACCGGGCGGGGGCAGCGAGGCATGCGGCATCGCCTCGTCGCCTTCGTCGAGCGCGTCGAAATTCGGCATGCGGTCACCGGGCCGATATTCGGCAGGCGCGCCATAGCTTGGCACCTGCTGGATCGGATAGCTCTGAGCCTGAGCGAGCGAGGTTCCCGCCGCAGCGACTGTTGCGGCAGCGCATATCGTCAGAAAGTGTTTGATCATCATCGCTCTTGTATAGTCCCCAAGCCCGACCGGACCGTTAACGGCCAGATGACGGAAGATAGCGGCACATTCAAGACATATCAGGCTTATTTGCGCCGGACTTGCCGATTTGTGATCCGCAAGACTACCGTTGCCCCGTTGCATCACGGGGCTGAAATCGTATCGCGCCTTCGATTGGCGCGATGGTCGGCCGCGATTTTAACGGAACGATGCGGAGACGTTGCGATATGGTCGAATCAGCCTGATTCGCCACCTTTTTGAGCTCCGATCCCGCGTGGCGAACGCGGCAAGCAGTACCGTCACCGCGTTCAGATGGCTCTTGAGCCCCGGCTACTTCCGCCGCCGGGGCGGAAATTCGCAATCGCTCAATGCTTCCCGGCTTTCGCTTCCTGTTTGCCGCGATCCTGCTGTCAACCTCCATCCTGGTGTTCGGCCTAGGGGCCGCCGCTCTGCTCCGGGCGACCCATCAGCAATATGTCAACAACCCCGGCTGGCGGAACGGGCCGCAGGAGCAAATGTTTGCGCAGGCGCCCGAGCCGGCCCAGCCGGTGCTCGCGGTGCTGCGGACCGAGCCGGAGCCACCTGCCGAGACCACGCCATCGCTGCGCGACCAGGTGCCGACCATCGCTCTGCCCCTGAGCGAGCCCGAACAGGTTGCTGCACTGACGACCGAGACCGACGTCCAGCCCGAGGCCGCCGCGCCCCTGGCTGAAGTGCCGGCCATCGAAGCAGCCAAGCCCGAACCGACCGTGACGGCCGCAGCGCCGGCTTCCATCGATACGCTGACCCCCGCCGACACCACGGCCGGGATTCCCGAGGCCCAGCCTGCCGCAATCGCCAGCGAGCCGGAACCAGCTGACCCGACCCTCGCCGCCGCGGCGCTCGATGTCGCCTCCGCAAGGCTCGCTGCGCTGAACGCCGCCACAGCGGCGACGGACGCGCCGGCGAAGGTCAAGGCCGAGAGCAGCAAGGCCGAGAGCACCAAGTCGGACAGCAAGGCGACCAAGCGCAAGGCCAAGGCCAAGAAGCGCCAGCGCGTGGTGCGGCGCCCGCCGCCTCAGCAGCTGCAGCAGCAGCTCGATCCGTTCGGTCAGCAGCAGCCGGCTTTCGCGACAACAACGACCGCACGCACGCGGTGATCTTACTTCTTCACCTCTCCCCGCTTGCGGGGAGAGGTCGGAATACGCGCGTCGCGCGGATTCCGGGTGAGGGGGTACAGGTCCGTCGATAGTCTCATCGTGTGGAGAGAGGCCCCTCACCCCAACCCTCTCCCCGTAAGAACGGGGCGAGGGAGCGCACCGTCATCGTGGCTGCAACCTCAAGCCGGGCCGGTCGCGATGGCCGGGCCGCCGGCCTGGCCCCATTCCGACCACGAGCCGTCATAGAGCGCGGTGTCGGTGATGCCGAGGCGGTAGAGCGCGAGCGTCAGCACGCCGGCCGAGACGCCGGAGCCGCAGCTCGTCACGATCGGCGCATCCAGCTCGACGCCGGCATTGGTGAAGGCGGCGCGGAGCTCGTCGAGCGGCTTCATCTCGCCGGTCGCGGCGTCGAACAGCAGATTGTAGGGCACGTTGCGGGCGCCGGGGATGTGACCGGAGCGGATGCCCGGGCGCGGCTCGGGCGCGCGGCCTTCGAAGCGATCGGCGGCGCGCGCGTCGATCACCTGCTCGTTGCGGCTTTCGACATTGGCGATCAGTTGCTGCATGCTGCGCACGCGGTTTGCGTCATAGCTCGCCGTGAAGGTCGTCGGCTTCGGCTTGACCTCGCCGCTCTCGGTCGCGCGTCCCTCAGTGCGCCACTTCTTCAGACCGCCATTGAGAATGCGCACGTTGCTGTGGCCATAGGACAGGAACATCCACCACGCACGCGGCGCTGCGACCCAGCCGCCGGCATCATAGAGCACGACGGTGTCCGCGTTGGAGATGCCGAGATTGCCGACGTCGCGGCCGAACTGCTCGGCGCTCGGAAACATGTGCGGCAGCGGGTTGGAATGATCCGACACCGCATCGACGTCGAAGAACACGGCGCCCGGCAGATGCGCGGCGAGATAGTCGTCCTTCGGCAGCGGCAGCACGCCCGGCAGCTTGAAGCTGGCGTCGAGGATCTTGACGTTGGCATCGCCGATGTGAGCGGCGAGCCATTCGGTGGAGACGAGGGGGTCGGTGGCGGTGGTCATTGAAGCATTCTCCGTTGGTCATTCCGGGGCGTGCGAAGCACGAGCCCGGAATCCATCGTGCCTCAGACTCTGTGGATCAATGGATTCCGGGCTCACGCTTCGCGTGCCCCGGAATGACGGGTGGAGAGGGCAAGGCCCTCACCCCTTCTTCTTCGGCTCCCACTTCTCCGTGGGCCCGCCGGCATCGCGCCAGGCGGCGTAGCCGCCGGCGATGTGGGCGACGGGCTTGAGGCCCATGTCCTGCGCGGTCTTGGCGGCGAGCGCGGAGCGTAAGCCCCCGGCGCAGTGGAACACGAACTTCTTGTCTTCCTGGAAGATCGGTTTTGCGTACGGGCTCTGCGGGTCGATCCAGAATTCGAGCATGCCGCGGGTGCAGGCGAAGGCGCCGGGGATGCGGCCGTCGCGCTCGATCTCGCGGGGATCGCGGATGTCGACGATGACGACGTCGCCGTTCTTGGAGATCTCGATGGCGTCCTTGGCGGTGAGCGTCTCGATCTCGGCATTGGCCTCGTCGATCAGCGCCTTGATGCCGCGGGTGATGGTCTGGGGCACGTGCTTCTCCCTCTTGTTGTCATTCAGGGGCGCGCGTAGCGCGAGCCCGGAATCTATTCCTCTACATGCACTGCGGCCCGATGGATTCCGGGTTCGCCCTTCGGGCGCCCCGGAATGACGACGGGAGGCATCAATGCGTCAATTCCTTCATCGCGGCTTCCAGCCCCTCGATCGTGATCGGATACATCCGATTGGCGAAGATGCGCTTGATGATGGTGGTGGATTCCGAATAGTCCCAGTGCTTCTGCTGCACCGGGTTCAGCCACACCGTATGCGGATAGGTGCGGATGATGCGGTCGAGCCAGACCGAGCCGGGCTCCTCGTTGACGTGTTCGACCGAGCCGCCGGGCACCATGATCTCGTAAGGCGACATCGAGGCATCGCCGACGAACACGACCTTGTAGTCGTGCGGGTATTTGTGCAGCACGTCCCAGGTCGGCGTGCGGTCGGTGAAGCGGCGCTTGTTCTGCTTCCACACGCCCTCATAGAGGCAATTGTGGAAGTAGAAATACTCCATGTGCTTGAACTCGCTCTTCGCCGCCGAGAACAGCTCCTCGACCTGCTCGATATGCGCATCCATTGAGCCGCCAATGTCGAAGAACACCAAGAGCTTCACCGCGTTGCGCCGCTCGGGGCGCATGTGCACGTCGAGGTAGCCGTGATTGGCGGTCTCGCGAATGGTGGTGTCGAGATCGAGCTCATCGGGCGCGCCGGTGCGCGCGAACTTGCGCAGGCGCCGCAGCGCCACCTTGATGTTGCGGATGCCGAGCTCAACATTGCCGTCGAGATCCCGAAACTCGCGCTTGTCCCACACCTTCACGGCGCGGTTGTTGCGGTTCTTCTCCTGGCCGATGCGCACGCCTTCGGGGTTGTAGCCGTGCGCGCCGAACGGCGAGGTGCCGGCGGTGCCGATCCATTTCGAGCCGCCCTGGTGCCGGCCCTTCTGCTCCTCGAGGCGCTTCTTCAAGGTCTCCATGAGCTTGTCCCAGCCCATGGCCTCGATCTGCTTCTTTTCTTCTTCGGTCAGGTATTTCTCGGCGAGCTTCTTCAGCCACTCCTCGGGGATCTCCGCCTTCTCCATGGCGTCGAGCAGGCTTTCCAGCCCCTTGAACACCGTGCCGAAGACGCGGTCGAACTTGTCGAGATTGCGCTCGTCCTTCACCAGCGAGGCGCGCGACAGGTAATAGAAATTCTCGACCGTATAGTCCGCAAGGTCAGCGTCGAGCGCCTCCATCAGCGTGAGGTATTCGCGCAGCGTCACGGGGACCTGCGCATCGCGCAGAGAGGTGAAGAATTGCAGGAACATGGGTAACAGATTGCCCGTCGGGTGGCGAACGTCAAGGGGCGCAGACCGTCGCGGGACGCTGGACCGGCAGGCTTTTTGCTCTAGAATTGGCGACAATGAGGGGTTGTTTGGGGGACGTTTGCAATGGGAATTCTCGCAGCGCTGATCATCGGTGCCATCGCCGGCTGGCTTGCGGGCAAGATTGTCCATGGGGCGGGATTTGGGCTGATCGGCAACATCGTCGTCGGCATCATCGGCGCGCTGGTGGCGAGCTGGGTTCTGCCACAGCTGCACATCCAGCTGGCAACGGGCACAATCGGCGCCATCGTCGATGCCACGATCGGCGCGGTGATTGTGCTCGTCATCCTTTCGCTGATAAAACGGGTCTGAAAGCCTGACCGAACCAGGAACGGCCGCCTCGAGCGGCCGTTCGCTTGTCGTGACCAGGGCATGAAATTGGCGATGCCCGGCGACGACGACCAACAAGGACGAGCAATGAAGTTTACCGGCACCAAGGACTATGTTGCGACCGACGATCTCAAGGTCGCCGTGAATGCGTCGATCGTGCTCGAGCGTCCGCTCCTGGTGAAGGGCGAGCCCGGCACCGGCAAGACGGTGCTGGCGGAGGAAGTGGCGAAGGCGCTGAACGCGCCGCTTCTGACCTGGCACATCAAGTCCACCACCAAGGCGCAGCAGGGCCTCTACGAATACGACGCGGTGTCGCGCCTGCGCGACAGCCAGCTCGGCGATGCGCGCGTATCCGACATCCGGAACTACATCAAGCGCGGCAAGCTGTGGGACGCCTTCACCAGCGAGCAGCGCCCGGTGCTCCTGATCGACGAGATCGACAAGGCCGACATCGAATTCCCCAACGATCTGCTGCTCGAGCTCGACCGCATGGAATTCCATGTCTACGAGACCGGCGAGACGATCAAGGCGAAGCAGCGCCCGATCATGATGATCACCTCCAACAACGAGAAGGAGCTGCCCGACGCGTTCCTGCGCCGCTGCTTCTTCCACTACATCAAGTTCCCCGACGCCGACACGATGGGCCGCATCATCGACGTGCACTTCCCCGGCATCAAGAAGCGCCTGGTCGAGGAAGCGCTGCGCATCTTCTTTGAGGTGCGCGAGGTCCCGGGCCTGAAGAAGAAGCCGTCGACCTCGGAGCTGCTCGACTGGCTCAAGCTGCTGCTCAACGAGGACATGAGCGCCGAGCAGCTGCGCGAACGCGACCCGCGCAAGCTGATTCCACCACTGCACGGCGCGCTGCTCAAGAACGAGCAGGACGTGCATCTGTTCGAGCGGCTGGCGTTCTTGAGCCGAAGGGAAGTGTAGGCACGCCGTAACGCGTCGCATGGTGCCGTGGGGTGGGCAAAGGCGCATAGCGCCGTGCCCACCATTCCTCCGTGATGGATGCAGATCGTGGGCACGCTTCGCTTTGCCCACCCTACGATATCGAGTGTGTCGCGAGCAGCCTCCCGATCCCGTCATTGCGAGCGCAGCGAAGCAACCAGAATCCCTCCGCGGAAACAGTCTGGATTGCTTCGCTGCGCTCGCAATGACGGAGCAAGGAGCAACGGCGTCGTTCTCCGCTGGCAATTCAATTTGCAGACACAGCTTCGCAGCCTCGCGGCTCATCTCGCCCGAGCTTTGCTTCATTCCGTCGCCCCAAAAGAAAGAGGGCGCAGGGAAGACCGGGTGCCGACGGGCACCCGCGGTCCGCTGCGCGAAAAGCACACGCAGAGAAACCGCACAGCAGCATACAGGTGTCGCCGATCACTCGGCCTTCCCTGCGCGATGGTCGGACGGCTTATGCCGTGCTCTCCCGGGAGCCGAATTCCTTCTGGCCTCCCTCGCCCCGCGAATTGACGATGCCGTCCGCCCGGTTGGGCTCGCGCGCATCTCCGCAAGAGGCTTGACCGTAGCAACGACGGCCAGGACCACACGGTTTTGCCGTACGCAGCTCATCCGGCTTCGCCAAGAGGCTTCGCCGGACTTCAGCGCCGTTCGTCTGCACGCGGCCTCGGGCTCACAGGGACTACCCGCCCTGCCCGCACCCATCGTGCCGACGCTGCCGCGTCCACCGCAACCCGGCCCGCGTTTCGAACGACTCGCGAACCGCCCCTCTTTCGTGAGCCGGGCTGGTTCGATCTATGCCGCAATTCCGAATTTCGGTAAAGCGGAATATTTTATGGAGAGGGGTTGACGGGGTGACGGGGTGTTTTGCCCGACGGGCTACGGGCCGTGAAGCGTCGCCGCCCACTCCAGCGCCGGCAGCACCGTGCCTACGAGCAGACCATATGAGAAGGCCTTTTGAACTGGTGTGGGCCGAGGAAACCATCCTATTCCGCCCATGAAGTACATTATGGCCCAGAGGCCGGCAAGGAGGGTCCAATCGCGCCAGCCCACGCGGAGCAGCAGACCGAGCGGAATAGCGGTGCAGAGAAAGACGATGCCGCAGATGGCAATCTGGCCAACGGATTGCCGCTCAGCGCCGGATTGGGGCATTTGGCGTTTTGCCTATCGGTGAAGCGCGTAGGGCGGATTGGCCGAAGGCGTAACCGCCACGGCTCGTTTTCACATCGAAAGAAACGGTGGGTTACGCCTACGGCCGCGCTTCGCGCCGCCGCTGGCTAACCCACCCTACGAAGATATCACGCCACCGCTGCGTCCGGAATCCTTGCGGCTTCCAGCGGCTGCTTACCGCGGATGAGGTCGGAGGCGCGGTCGGCGATCATCATCGTCGACGCATTCAAATTCGCCGAGATCATGCGCGGCATGACGGAGGCGTCGATGACGCGGAGGCCTTCGAGGCCGTGGACGCGGAGGTGGTCGTCGACGACGGCCCAGGTGGAATCCGCCGGGCCCATGCGGCAGGTGCAGCCGGGGTGGAAGGTGGTGGTGCCGCGTTGGGTGGCGGCGGCTAGGAATTCGTCGTCGGTGTTGACGTTGGGGCCGGGGAAATCCTCGTAGGCGTAATAGGGCGAGAGCGGCGCACTCTTCAAGAGGCGCCGCGCCAGCTTCATGCCGCCGACGATGACGCGGCGGTCGAGCTCGGCGTCGAGATAATTGGTCTGGATGATCGGCGGCGCGAACGGATCGCTGGAGCGGATCCGGACATAGCCGCGGCTCTCGGGACGCTGCTGCCAGGACGCCACGGTCATGCCGGGCTCGTCCTCGAGCTGGCCCTGCACGCCTTCTTTGTAAGAAGCCGGCGTGAAGGTGAGCTGCAGGTCGGAGCTCTCGGCGCTCTCGCCGGAATGCCAGAAGCAATAGACCATGGTCGGCGACAGCGACAGCAGGCCCTTGCGCTGGGTCGCCCATTTCAACGCCTCGATCCACAGCGAGAAGCCGCGGCGGAGCTCGTTGATGGTCTTGATGTCCTTGACGCGCGCCACCGTGCGCGGGGCGTAATGGTCCTGCAGGCCTTCGCCGACCGGTAGCGCGTGACGCACGGCAATGCCGTGCTGCTGCAATAGGTCCGGCGAACCGATACCGGAGAGCTGCAGCAGCTGCGGCGAATTATAGCTGCCGCCGGACAGGATCACCTCCTTGTTGGCGCGCACCTCGACCGGCTGGCCGCCGCGACCGCCCTTCATGTAGCGCACGCCGACCGCGCGCTTGCCCTCGAAGATGATCTCGGTCGCGTGCGCATGCGTATGCACATGCACGTTGGGCCGCTTCATCGCCGGCTTGAGGAACGCGGTCGCGCCGGAGACGCGCAGGCCGTTGTTGATGGTGCGCTGGCAGTAGGAGACGCCTTCCTGGGTCTTGCCGTTGTAATCGGGGTTGCGGGGAATGCCGAGCGAGACCGCGCCTTCCATGAAGGCCTCGCAGAGCGGATCGCGCCAGTTCATGGTGGTGACGATGAGGCTGCCGTCGCGGCCGCGATAGGTGTCCTCGCCCTCGCCGATCCGCTTCTCCAGCCGCCGGAAGTAGGGCAGCACGTCGGCATAGCCCCAGCCGCGATTGCCCATCTGCGCCCAGGTGTCGAAATCCATGCGCTGGCCGCGATTGTAGATGTGGCCGTTGATCGAGGACGAGCCGCCGAGCGTCTTGCCGCGCGGCGCGTAGATGCTGCGCCCGCCGGTCCACGGACCGGGCTCCTGCTGGTAGGCCCAGTTGATGCTCTTCATGTGGAAGGTCTTGATGAAGCCCGCCGGCAGATGGATGTAGGGATGCCAGTCGGACGGGCCCGCCTCGAGCACGCAAACGGAGGTGTTGGGGTCCTCGCTGAGCCGACTGGTGAGCACGCAACCGGCGGAGCCCGCGCCTACGATCACATAATCAAATCTATCCATGGTCCCTCGGCCGCCCCTAGCGCGGCTTGTCGTTGAGTTGGAATTCGAGATGCGCCTGCACCGTCGGCCATTCAGCGGCGGTGATGCTGTAGACGACAGTATCGCGCAAGGTGCCGTTCGGCGCGATCTGGTGGCTGCGCAGGATACCGTCCTGCTTGGCGCCCAGGCGCTCGATGGCGCGGCGGCTCTGGTGGTTGAAGAAGTGCGTGCGGAACTCGACCGCGATGCAGTTCAGCGTCTCGAAGGCATGGCGCAGCAGCAGCAGCTTGCACTGCGTGTTGAGCGGGCCGCGCTGCGCGCTCTTGCCATACCAGGTCGAGCCGATCTCGACGCGGCGGTTGGTGGCATCGATGTTCATGTAGGTGGTCATGCCGACGATCTTGCCGCCGGCATCGAACACGGTGAAGGGCAGCATCGAGCCCGCGGCCTGCAGGCCTAAGCGGCGGTCGATCTCCTTGCCCATGTCCTCCGGCAGCGGGATTGCGGTGTACCACAGCTTCGACAGCTCGCCGTCCTTGACCGCCTCGACCAGCCCTTCGCGATGGTCATGCGACAGCGGCTCGAGACGGGCATGCTGTCCGCGCAGGGTGATGGGATCGGGCCAGGGCATTCTATCGTTCCTTATGATTGTCATTCCGGGGCGGCTTGAAGAGCCGAACCCGGAATCTCGAGATCCCGGGTTCTATGCTCCGCATAGCCCCGGGATGACAATCGCGTTTTACGCGATTGTCACTTGTTCAGAAAATTCAACGGCAATCCGCCGCGCGGCCAGTCCATGGCGATCAGCTCGCCCTTGCCCGACAGCGTGATATAGGCGGTCTTCAGCTCGGGGCCGCCGAAGGCGATGTTGGTGGTGACGCGGTCGCCGGTCGGAACCTGTTCCACCAGGGTGCCGTCGGGCGCGATCACCGAGATGCAGCCGGAGACGAGCGTGGCGACACAGACATTGCCGTTCGCTTCCACCGCGAGCGAGTCGAACATCTGGTAGCCGCCAAGGCCGCAGATCGGCTGGCCGCGCTCGCCGCGATAAATCGGATCGCGCGGCTTGAGCGTGCCCGGCGCCGAGAGCTCATAGGCCCAAAGCCGCCCGGTCGGCGTCTCCGCGATGTAGACCGTATTCTCGTCCGGCGACAGGCCGATGCCGTTCGCCGGCAATACGCCATGCACGATTTCGACGATCTCGCTCATGCCGGGCTTGAGGTAATACATGCCGCCGACATCCATCTCGCGCGCGCGCCGCTTGCCGAGGTCGGAGAACCAGAGGCCGCCGTGCTTGTCGAAGACGAGGTCGTTCGGCCCGCGCAGATCGTGCGCGCCACATTTGGTCACGACGGTCTCGACCTTGCCGGATTGCAGATCGACGCGCTGGATCGCGCCGCCGAGATAATCGTCCGGCTGCGGACCCGGCATGATCATCTTGCCGGCCGGAATCCAGGAGAAGCCGCCATTGTTGCAGACGTAGATCTTGCCGTCGGGTCCGAGCGCGGCGCCATTCGGGCCGCCGGGAATCTTCGCCACGATCTCCTTGCGGCCGTCGGGATAGACGCGCGTCAGGCGCTGTCCCCGGATCTCCACCAGCACCACCGAACCGTCCGGCATCACGACCGGCCCTTCGGGAAATTCGAGGTCGGTGGCGAGAACGCGGACGCTGGACATTGGAGACCCTCCCGGCGGCTTGTTATGGCTTGCACGGGATGTCCGGCTCGGGCCCCCGCAGGCAAGATTTGCCTGCGGTTATGGCAAAGTCGCCGGGGCTTGCCAAGCAAGCGGGACGGTATGCCAGCGTTGCGTGTTACTCTCGCACCGGTATCCAGATTTCAAAGCCGCCATGGCCGGTCGCGGGATCGAATTTCTCGTCATAGCGCTCGAAGTTGGGCGCGTCCGCGGCTTTCAGGCCAGACGCCGGCAGCCATTGATTCCAGATCGTGTTGACGGTGCGCCGGATCGAGGCGACGTGATCCTTGTGCGTGAACACCGCATAGCGCTGCTCCGGAATGCGGATGCGACCGAAGCGGCGCGGCAGGTCGGAGAAATCGGCGACCTCGACGCCGGCAATGTAATCGAAATTGCCGGCATCATCGCCGTTGCAGCAGACGCCGTAGGCGACGTGACCGACCCGCGCGGGGATGTCGGCGACCTCCTGATTGAAGCGCTGCCACAGACCAGGGATCATGGCACCGTTGTCGCAGGAGATGCGCTCGGCGCAACCGGCGACGAGGAAGGCCTTTGCGGTCTCGAAACGCGGTGGGGCAAGATGGTCGAGCATGGTGGAATCCATGAGGATCGGCTCCTGTAGCCTGAGCTGGTTGACGCACGCTGCCGCCCTCACCGCTTCGGGCGTGGTGCCGAATTGGTCGCGGAACGCGCGGGTGAAAGCTTCGTGCGAGCCGTAATCCGCCTCCAGTGCCAGCGACAGGATGTCAGGTGCGCCCTTTGCCAGACTGCGCGCCGCCTCCGTCAGCCGCCGCGCGCGCACGTAGCGCATCACCGGCAGACCGACGGCTGCGGCAAACGCACGCACAATGTGGAACCGCGACACGCCCGAGATCGCAGCGATCTCGTCGAGCGTCATCGGCTCGGCCAGATGGCTCTCGATATACCAGAGCGCGCGCTGGGCTGGATTCATGGCGGTTCAGGCTCTCGTTCGAAGCGCGGTGATGATGCGCCGATCGGCATCACTTTGCTTGATCGGCATTGCTGTCGTTTGCATGAGGATAGCCGGTCAATGGAAGCTGGCAACGCCCCGGTGTTCGTGGCTACACTCGCCGAAACCGCTCACGAGAAAGAGGAACCGGGTCATGGAAATCACCGATGTGCGGGCGCACCATATCCGCATCCCCTATGATGCCGGTGTCGCGAGCTTCCGCCAGGGCGCGTCCGCCATCACCGCACTCGACATGGTCCTCGTCGAGGTCACGACCGATGCCGGGCTGACCGGCTGGGGCGATGCTTTCGCCTATGTCTGCCCGCGCACGACGCGCAGCGCCGTCGAGGAGATGATCGCACCGCAGGCCCGCGGGCTGGAGGTGCCCGATGCGGCCGGCATCCCCGCCGTGATGGAGCAGATCCAGCGCAATTTGCATCTGTTCGGCCGCTACGGCATCACCATGTTCGCGATCTCCGGGCTCGATATCGCATTGTGGGACCTCGCCGCGAAGGTCGCGGGCGTGCCGCTGCACCGCCTGCTGGGCGAGATCAGGCGCACGGCGATCCCGGCTTACGCGAGCCTGCTCCGGATCGGCTCGCCCGACAACATCGCCGCCGAATGCAGGAAGGCGCTCGCGCTCGGCTATGGCGCGATCAAGCTGCACGAGACCACGACGCCTGCGGTGCTTGCCGCGCGCGAAGCGATCGGTCCGAGGATTCCACTGATGGTCGACATGAACTGCCCGCTGACCGGGGACCAGGCGATCGCGTTCGCGGCGACATGCCGCGACGCGCAGCCGATGTTCCTGGAAGAGCCGGTCTGGCCGCCGGAAGACTTCGCCACGCTTGCCGAGGTGCGCAGCAAGAGCGGGCTCGGAATTGCCGCCGGCGAGAATGCCTGCACCGAATATCAATTCCGCCAGATGATGGAAGCGGGCGCGGTCAGCCACGCCCAGCCGTCAGTCATCAAGGTCGGCGGCATCACGGAATTCCTGAAGGTCGCAGGCTTGGCCGATCGGCTCGGCATCAGGATCGTGCCGCACTCGCCTTACTTTGGCCCGGGCCTGCTGGCGACGCTGCATCTGCTCGCGACGCGCGACGACGGGCTGGTCGAGATGTTCTATTTAAAGCGCGAAGCCTGCCTCTGGGGCGGCCGCGCCGATGTCGATGCAAGCGGCCATGTCGCGGTGCCGGCGGGTCCCGGGCTCGGCTACGAGCCCGATCGTGGCGTGATGGAGCGATATCGCGTCGCGTGATCGACGCGCCTATTTCGCAGCATCCTTCGCCGGCGGCGCGTCCTGCTTCTTCTTCAGATCCTCAGTGGTCTTCGCCTGCGCGGCCTGGAGATCGAGAAGCGTCTTCTGCAGGCCGGCGATGGCTGTCTTCAGCGCATCGATCTGGCGATTGGCAACATCCAGCTTTTGCTGATGGTCGAGGCTGAGCTTGGTGATCGTCTTCTGCAGGAAGTCGACATTGCTCTGGAGGCAGCTGGTGCGGCGCTCCATGGTTTTCTCGACCGTGCAGATCTCGATGCCGGGCACGTCCTGCGCGAGCACCGGCAGAGGCGCCAGCGTGGCGAGCAGCAACATTGCGAAACAAATTCCGGCGTTTCGAAGCAGCATGAAAGTTCCTCGGCCAGTCGATCACATCAATGTGCGCTGTTTGCGCGCTGCAGCGTGAGGCTACCACACTCGCACCGCATTCTCGCGTTGAGCTTGGGCCCGTTCCCCTGGGACGGGGAGCAGTGAACCGCATGCGGGAGAAGTGGGCGCTCTCCGCGGCTTTGTTTAGGGGAGATTTTCGGAATGGCAACGCGCGATAGACGTTTGGCGGAATTCGACGGCGCCGGAGAACCACCGCCGGGCCTGCCACTTGAAGTGCTGTGCGAGGATCACAGCGGGACGTATCAACTGCCGTTCGCCTGCCGCTATGTCGAAGGACGCTGGCAAAACCACGAGGCCGGGATTGCGGTGGAAGCAACCGTGATCGGCTGGCGCCTGCCGCGCCTGAAGCAGCGCGGGGCCGCCTGAAGGCGGTGTCTGTTTCAAAATGCGACGGGGCCGCGCTGCGCTTTAACCTTCGGAACGCGGCCCGAACGAATCACGTCCGAATCAGCCGAAGCGCCTTGTACGCACCTGTTCACGGCTAGATCTCGCTGCGGTCCGGCAGGGGCGCACAATATCTGCGCAGCCGGCCGGATCGCAGGCGCCTGTCACCGGGTCCAAAGGTTAATTGTTGCAAAGGCATAGCGCTGCGGTCCGCAGCGGACGGCCGCCGCCCTCGAAACAGGCAGGCCGTGCAACGCCTGCCTAATACTCGACCTCGAGCTCCTCGATCTCGGCCGGCTCCTCCTTCGCCGCCGCGACCCATTCCTGCATCTCGGGCATGGCCATGATGGTGTCGGCATAGGCCTTGAGCGGCGGTGCGAGCTTGACGTCATAGGTCACGAAGCGCGTTACGACGGGAGCGTACATCGCATCCGCCATGGTGCGCTTCTCGCCAAACAGGAAGGGACCGCCCGATTTCTCCAGGCAGTCGCGCCAGATGAACCAGACCCGGTCGATATCGGCCTGCGCCCGCGACCAGATCTTGAAGCCGGGAAAGTGCCCCTTCAGGTTGACCGGCAGCGAGGCGCGCAGCGTGGTGAAGCCGGAATGGATTTCGCCCGAGATCGAGCGGCAATGGGCGCGCTGGATGCGGTCGGCCGGCAACAGGCCGGCGTCCGGCATGACCTCGTTGAGATATTCGGCAATCGCCAGCGTGTCCCAGACCACGGCGCTCTCGTGCCGCAGGCACGGCACCAGGATCGAGGACGACAGCAGCAGGATCTCCGCACGCGCCGACGGATCGTCCGGCGCGGTGACGATCTCCTCGAAATCGAGCCCGGAGAATTTCGTCAGCAGCCAGCCACGCAGCGACCAGGACGAGTAGTTCTTGCTGCTGATGGTCAGTGTCGCCTTCGCCATAGAGCCCTTCCCTCACGCCTGGGCAACGCACCGCCGCGCGTGCGTGCCCGTGATCTGTGCCTACCCGACCGGGGCGCAGCAAGCGACGTGCCAATTTTCCGGGCGGTCCGGCTCCCGTCTGGCTTCGATATTGCATCACGACAGGAGGCAAGTGGGCGCTTCAGTATGATGTCGATGTATTATCAGGCTTTTCAGAACCACATGGACCTGACGGCGCCATGGCGCGCGGGGGCTTCGTCCGCACTCAAATTCCTCAATCTGGTGCCTCAGGGCTCATCGGACCAAGTGGTCGGCCGGCTTTCGGCCGCGCTGGAGCTGATCTCGCGCTCCACCCTCACCTATGACCGTCCCGCCTACGGCATCGACAGCGTCATGGTGGGCAACCGCGACGTCGCGGTCAGCGAGGAGATCGCCTACGCGACGCCGTTCGGCTCGCTGCTGCACTTCAGGAAACACGGCGTGGCCGAGCAGCCGCGCATGCTGCTGGTTGCGCCGATGTCCGGACACTTCGCCACGCTCCTGCGCGGCACCGTGAAGACGCTGCTGCAGGACCACGACGTCTACATCACCGACTGGCACAATCCGCGCGACATCCCGCGCAGCGAGGGCCGCTTCGGGCTCGACGACTACACCGAGCACCTGATCGACTTCCTCGGGCAGCTCGGGCCGCGCCCGCACATGGTGGCGATCTGCCAGCCGTCCGTCTCCGCGCTCGCGGCCGCCGCGATCATGTGCGAGGACAACCATCCCTCGCGCCCGGCGACGCTGACGCTGATGGCCGGCCCGATCGACACACGGATCCAGCCGACCAGGGTCAACGAATTCGCCAAGAGCAAGCCGATCGAATGGTTCGAGCGCAATCTGATCAACTACGTGCCGGTGCAGTGCCGCGGCGCTCTGCGCAAGGTGTATCCCGGCTTCGTGCAGCTCACCGCCTTCGTCTCGATGAATCTCGAGCGCCACATCAAGCAGCATCTCGACCTCGCCAACCACATCGCCAAGGGCGAGAAGGAGAAGGCCGCGACCATCAAGACCTTCTACGACGAATATTTCGCCGTGATGGATCTGCCGGCCGAATTCTACATCGAGACCGTGCGCGACGTGTTCCAGGAGCATCTCCTGCCGCAAGGCAAGCTGATGCATCGCGGCCGTCCGGTGAACACCAGGGCGGTCAGCCGCATGGGGCTGATGACGGTCGAGGGCGAGAAGGACGACATCTGCTCGATCGGCCAGACGCTCGCCGCCCAGGACCTCTGCACCGGCGTACGCGCCTATCGCCGCGTCCACCACATGCAGGCCGGCGTCGGCCATTACGGCGTGTTCTCCGGCAAGCGCTGGAACAACGAGATCTATCCGCTGCTGCGGGATTTCGTGCACGTGAATTCGTGAGGCGCACGCCGGGGCGCACGAGAGCTACTCTTCAAGCTCGTATCGCGCTGGGCCACGCGATGATTTGCCCTGACATCACAAGGCGGTTGCGCCCGCTCTCCTTGGCGGCGTAGAGCGCCTTATCCGCGGCCGCTATCAACGACGTGAAATCAGCATTATCGCCGAACGACATATGTGTGGCGCCACCAATACTGAGGGTGACCTGCTTGGATGGCGGGTTGAGCGCGTGCAGGATGCCGAGGTCTTGAATCGCTTGCCGGATTCGCTCGCCGACCTGCTCGCACCCTCCCGTGTCCGTATTTGGTAGCAGCAAGGCGAATTCCTCACCACCATACCGAGCGGCCAAGTCTGCTGGCCGCCGGGCCTGTTCTGCCAGGACCCCGGCGACCGAGCGGAGACATGCATCGCCCGCCTGATGCCCGTACTGATCATTGAAACTCTTGAAATGATCGACATCCATCAGCAACAGTGACAGAGGCCTTCCTTCGCGCCTGGCTCGGTCCCATTCCGCCTCTAGCCGCTCGTCGAAGTGTCTGCGGTTTGCCAAGTCCGTCAGGCCATCCGAACTGGCGAGAGCCGCCAGCTTATCTTCCAGGTCCTTACGTTCGGTCATGTCGCGCGAGATCGCCACCACGCCGTTGATGTCTCCACTCTGCGCACTCCTGGCGACGCGCAGCGCGGTTTCGATCCAGACCTCGCCTTTCTCGCGATGCCGAGTGCGATAAGTGATTCTCGCCTCCTCGGCTTCGCCGTTCATCAACGCGGAGATCGTCTCCTCAACCCGCGCCAGATCCGCCGGATTTATGCCGGCGAGGGCCGACGTATCCACCAATTCGTTCGGAGCCCAGCCGAGGACTCGCGCGCTGGACGGCGACGTATAGAGAATCCGTCCATCGACCGCTATACGCATGACCATGTCTCCCGACTGCTCCGCGAGGAGACGAAAATCCGCCTCCTTGGCGATCAGAGCAGCGGCCATCTTCTGCCGCATGTGCAACTGGCGCACCAGCCAAACCCCCGCAACAGCGAGCCCTCCTATCAGTCCCAGCACCGCAACCACGCGCGTCAGCGCCGCTTTGCGCCAGGGGGCCAAGACGTCGTCTTCCGATTCCGTCGCAACCACGACAACAGGGTAGCGACTGCTGAGTTGATAAAAGCTCAGACGCCGAACGCCGTCGAGAGGCGACGTGAAGTAGTAGACGTCCGCACTTGGCCGCTCGCGGAAATTCCTAAAAAGCGGTGCATTCGACAGATCGCGACCCGTATATCCGTTGTCCGGGCTACGCGCGAGGACAACGCCCTTCGCGGTCGCCAGTGCAATTGAGCCGTTCTGGCCAACGTCGAATCCGCGATAGAATTGCAAAAAATAGTCGACATCGATCGTGGTAAGAGCCACTCCGGCAAAACTGCCGTCAGGATGATCGAAGCGCCTTGACGCAGTGATGATCCATTGCCCCCCCGATCTGCTCCTCACTGGACCCCCAATGAAGGTTCCTCGCTCAGCCACGGCGCGATGATGCTGGAAATACTCGCGGTCGCTGTTGTTGAGGCCGGCGAAATCCACGGGCTCGCTGGTTGCGAGCCAGCGGCCGGTCTCGTCATAGACGAACACAGCTCGAATCCGGTTCGCGGCTTTGCGCCGGGAAAGAAAGGTCTGAATCTTCGCGATCGCCGCCGGGCTGGTCCCCTCGAGTTCGAGTTGGCCGACCAACACATTGAGAACGGTGTCCGCGAGTTCGAACGTATCGTCCGCGTGTTGCGTCACCGACCGGGCCAGATTGGCCACGTCTGTTTCCGAGCCCTTCAGCAGCGTCTGTCGCTGGGACCACTCCCGCCAGCCGCTGAGCGCGAAAATCGCCAAGCAAGCGACCGCCACGAACGCGGAGGCCCAGAGCGTCAGACGCCCCTTCCGAAGATCGCTGCGGTGATCGATCAAGAGATGCTCCCTGCACCCTCAACCCCGTAAACGCCTTGGGCTAAAGGATGGTTGCTCGTTCCGCTTGTGATTTTTTGGAGAACACCGGAAGGAGATTGACGGCATCGATGAGCGGCTTGACCGTCGATCGATAGCGCATGGACTGGTCCGGCGAGAAGGACAACACAGCAATCAACTCGGCGCGACGGCTTCGATTACTGTGCCGGCCACTCGGCCAAAGCCAGGTTCAGTAAAACTCGTCGGATGCAGGCTTCGAGCTCCGGCAAGAAGTGCAAAATCGTCTGTCCGCGGTTGAGGCCGAATGACCATGCTCTCTGCCGGCAGACGCTCGGTCGGCGAGATCGACGCGGGCTTCGCGCCGCCTGCAACAATGTGGGGCAACGGTGCGGCCATCAACCAGATGTTCTTAAGCATCGCCCTATTCACCGAGCACGCGACGACACCTTTCCGCTTCAGACGGGCGACGGTAAAGAGCTTGCGGATCAGCAGGTCTCGTTCAAGCGACTGCGGCAATTTGAACTGCACCCCGATGAGCCGGCCCCTTTGTTGCGCAATCACCGCATCGACCCATCCGACCTGCATGATGTGCACGCGCAGCGGTTCTCCGGCGCGAGGACAGTCAATACCGGAGCCAAGCAGAACGCCGGCGCCAGAGAGGGAGATGTTGCTCACGCGTCCAGAAAGCTGCTCGCCGGTCGCGGTCTGGATCAAGATAGTTTCGTCGATGTCGAAACGCTCCTCGGTACGTCCCATCCGCGCCTGCAGCGAGGTCATGCAGACGAAGAAAAGCACGACGATGTTCACGACCGACCAGAAGGCGACCATCGGTAGAGCGGCCGGATGATCGATGATGCGCCATTCCGGGATCGTGTTCAGAACCACACCGACAACCGTCAACGCCATCAAGACCGCCGACGGCCAGAATATCTCCGCAGCGTAACTTGCGCGCCGCGCGGCAGCGCCCTTCGGCGTCACCCTGAACGCATGTCCCGCCGGCTTGACGAGAGTCCCCAGCACCGTCGGCAATATCTTGAAGCTCTGGATCGTCGCCGACACCTGAGCGGCGAGCGGAAAATGCACGTGCGGCGCGAACCAGGAGATGCCGCCGTTGAGCGCCAGGATCGCGGGGAACAAGTAGTAGAACACCGATTCGGGGGTGACATCGACGACAGGCGCCAAGCCGGTCCACATGAACACGATCGGAACCACCACGACCATGAGCGCCCGCAAGCCCAATGAGAGCCAATGCGTCGGAAAGAAGAGGAGCCGATGCATCAAGCCCAGTCCGGGGCCGAGCGGACCGGCGGCGAGGTACAGCGT
Organism: Bradyrhizobium yuanmingense; assembly: GCF_900094575.1. GTDB lineage: Bacteria > Pseudomonadota > Alphaproteobacteria > Rhizobiales > Xanthobacteraceae > Bradyrhizobium > Bradyrhizobium yuanmingense. The sequence goes on from NZ_FMAE01000001.1 coordinate 854,001, forward strand.
CTGAATCGCGCCACGCGCCCAGCGTTGCCGCTGCACGAAAAAGGCATCAAGGCTTTCCGGCGCCAGTCCAATCGCCAGCGGTTCGCAGAGATAGCGGGTGACGTATCCCTTGCGCAGCAGGACGAGCGTCAGCAGGATGTCTTCCGTAATGGACTGGGTCGGCAAGGCATCGCCTACCGCGCGGAGTGCTGCGCGACGCGTGACGGAGTTGGACCCACAACAAAAGGCACCATCCCAGCCGTCGCGCGCGGGCATGATGGAATCGAAGAAGAACCGTTGCTCGTCCGGCAGTCCCCTGTGCAGGCCGAGATTCGCCTGCATCGGGTCCTCATTGTAGAAGGCGTGCGGGATCTGAACGATTCCGACCTTTGGATCAGCGAAGAAGCCCATCGTGCGCATCAGGAAATTGCGCTGCGGCACGAAATCCGCATCAAAGATCGCGAAGAACTCGCCGCTCGTCTTGGTCAGGGCATGATTGATATTGCCGGCCTTGGCATTCAAATTGTCGGCGCGCGTGAGATAGCCGGCGCCCTTTTGCGTGCAGAGTGCCCTGAGCCAAGGCCTGCGACCATCATCCAAGATCCACACCTGGACGTTCGGATAGTCCAGGCACAGCGCGCCGGTGATCGTCTTTTCCAGCACCTCGAATGGCTCGTCGTAGGTCGGAATAAAGACGTCGACCGAGGGCAGCTCATCATCCGGCAGGCTGCGAAGCCGACGCTCGTGCTGATCTGCTTCGCTTCGGCGATCGGTCCTGCGAAGGAACGTCAGATAGAGAATGAACTGATCTGTGAAAGTCAGAAGCTCGACGAACAGACAGAACCAGATCCAGCCGACCTGATACCAGGTCCCGCTTGCCGGCAGCACTGTGGTGAAAATACGCCATTCGAGATAGTGGGCCACCACAAGCCAAACCACAACAAAGACCGCAAGACGCGCCCAAGGGCGCGCGACCGGAAAGGTCGGCGCCAACAGATACATCGCAGCAAAGATGCCCAGCATCGGCGCGAACAGCTGAGAGAGAGGCAGAGTCATGGCTTGCATGGAACATCTCGCTCACAGGAGCGATTGGTCGAGTTCCAGGCGAGCGGTCAGCCATTTCAACTTCGAGCTGACCAATCGTAGCAGGCCGTCGGCTCTGCGCTCGAAGCGCACCTCAGCCAATCGTCCGATATCGCAGGAGCCGTTGCGGTCGGCCGACGTCTCATTGGGCGGAAGCGATATCTCAATGGTAATGTTGCCCGGATCAGGCCGCGGCACCCGAGCCGCAAGCAGCCGATCATCGCCGTACGCGGCCGATCCGCGGACCTGCCGGATCTGGCCGCTCTTCCATTCGCGACTCCCAATCAGACGGACGGTAGCCGCATCTCCAGCCTTGATCTTCTCGAAATCGCGCTCGGGTAGTTCAACGACGATAAACCGGCGTTTGCAATCTGCGAAATCGAAGACCGACTGCCCTTCCGTGACCATCGAGCCCGGGCTGGCCGCGACCGACCAGACCACATGGGCTGCGGGCAAGGACAGATCGTAGTGATCGAGACGATCAAGTCGAGTGCGTTCCTCTGCAATTTCCGCGGCCAACTGCGCGGCACGTGAGCTGTTCTGCAACAGGTCTGTCTCGAGCTCCTGGCGGCGGAGGACAAGCCGCTCGCGCTGCTGCTGAGAATAGGGCACGTCGTTGGCATCGCCACGAAGATAAATGCCCTTGTCGGCCGCCCCCAATTCCGTCTTGAGGCGCCGCAGGCGTTCATCGGCCATCTGGCACCGCGTTGCGGTTGCCTCCTGCGAGGCCTGGGCCTCACCGGAGCGGATCTGCGAACTGATGCCGAGCTTCACGAGCCTCTCCATCCGGCCCGCGACATCGTTCCGCTGCCGCGCCTCAGCGAGACAGCCGCCTTTTTCAACTTCCGTTTCACCTATCTCGTGGCGCAGGCGCGCTACCATCCCCGAACGATAGTCCTCGCTTCGCTCGCGGAGCTTGCGATCGAGCTCGGCGATTTCCTCGAGTTGCCGGCGTGCGAGCTCGGCGCGTTTGGTGGACATGGCCAGCTGCTGATCAAGGTCCATGAGGTGCCGGCGATCCGGCGAACGCGCCTCGACCAGCGGCACCATCCGGGTGTGCTCGAAATATTCGCCCTTGCGGGGAAGATCTGACGAGAGCTGACCCGCCATCGGCGCAGTCACCCGCATGAGCTCGGCATTGACATAGGCGGAGGGCGCGACTCGGTAGGTCACATACGGCAACAGGGCCCATCCGCTGAGAGCGATGATCCCGAGCGCCAGGGACCGCCGAGCGATCCGGCTGCGAATGAAACGTTCGACATGCAGGCGAACCACGACTGGATCTCCAAATGGGCTTTGGTCGCTCCGCCTGCCCTTGCGAAGGCAAGCCTATCACCGCATGGCCCAGGTGTTGGCATGAAGCCTGCGCCTTGAGACAATGAGCAATCCGACAACAGCTGCTTGCCGAAATCAGGATTCGCCGCCGCAGCAGACTCCCCCTCGCAACCACGAGAAGCATATCTAGCTTTCACCACAGCAGGTTAAGACGTGTCAAAACCGGAGAACTACGGCTCGGGAATCGAGAACAAGATGCCGACCTATTCTGGCTTGAAGTCGGCGCGGCGCTTGTACTGATCGAATGGCGGCGCGGCTAACGCCCATTCCTAAGCAGCTCTTTCGCTTCCGCGAATTCGGGAAGACCATGCTCCGCCTCGAATTGAGCGACCACGGGCGCAAGCACTTCGGATAGCGTACGCGCTCGGCCATTTGTCTTGTACAGGCGTGCAAGTTCAAGAGCGCTGCGCAGCTCAAAGGTCTTGGTCTGCTGATGTTGTGCGATGTCCAGCGCCCGCTTGAGGGCGTCTTCGGCACTGGATTCGTCCGAAGGATTATGGCGCGATAAGAGTTTACCGCGGACACGATGCAGCTCGGCATCAAGCCAATGCTGGCCGGATTGTCCCGTCCCGGCGATCAATTCGTCCAGGATTTCCAGCCCGGTCTCGACGTCGCCTAAATCTGCAATCGCCAGGGCGACATGCATCCCCCAGAACGGTTCGCAGAGGTAGCAATCGTTCTCGTGCAGGAAGGTCCAGCCGTGACGCATGTCCGCCAGTCCGGTCATTCGGTCTCCCGCACGCCACTTGGCGAGGCCGTTCAGGTAGGTGCCGGCGGCCACGTACAGCGGCATCGTGTGGTCGCGCGCGAGACCGAGCGCCAGGATCGTCTCTGTCTGCTGCAACATGCCCCCGCATACTCCGTCGAACACCGCGCGATGAACCAGCGCATTGGCCTGGGACAGCGCCCGTTTTTCTCCCGGAGTACCCACCGCTTCCGCGGCGAGCTTGCGCGCACGAGCGATGTCGCCAAGCGGCCAGAGCACCAAAGCGAGAAATCGCATGATCACGAACGGGAGATCCAGCGCCGAAGCCCTGAAGGTCGCGGGATCCGGTTCGGCCCGATAGATCGCCAGCGCCCGCTCAAGATGCGTACGCGCGTTCAAATACTCGCCGGCGAACCAGCAGGTCACGCCCCCAGTCCAATGGGCCACGACGGCGGCCACCGGCGAGTCCGGCCGTCGCTCAGCGGCGCTCCTGATGGCATCCGCCAACTCCCGCATCGGAGCAAGTTCGCCATGGGTCAGGCAGGCATTGAAGAGGCCGGAATGGACCGGCGCAAGTTCAACGGGATCATCGATACCGGCTGCGAATTGTCGCGCGCGCGTCCATGCGGCGACCGTTTCCGGAGCGCTGTGGCCGAGGCTGCCCCGCAAGGCACGGCCATATGCGATTTGAAGATGCAGCCTGCTCATCATCCGGTGGGGCTCGCCAGGCAATTGATCGGCGATCGCGATGGCCTTGCCGAGATGCGCGATCGCCTCGGAATAGGCCGAGCGTTTCAACGCCTGCTGGCCCGCCTTGCGCCACCATTCGAGGGCGATCTCGCTCAGCCCCGCCTCGGTGAAGTGGTGCGCGAGAACTTCCGGCTCGGTCTCGGCGACGATTGGAAACTTGTCGCGCAGGACATCGCCAATCCGTGTGTGAAGCACCTGCCGTTTGCTCTTGAGCAGGCTCTCGTAGGCCGCTTCTTGAACAAGGGCATGCTTGAAACTGTAATTTGCTTCGGGCGGTGTCCCACGACGCAGCAGCAGTTCGGCCTCTTCAAGTTGTCCCAGCGCCGCGCCCAGCGTCAGATCGTCGCGTCCCGCCACGGTTTTCAGCAGCGCGTACGAGAAGTCGCGGCCAATGGCGGCTCCTATCTGGGCCACCTCCTTGACCGGAGCGAGCCGATCAAGCCGCGCCATCAGCGAATCCTGCAGCGTCGCAGGGATAGCAAGCGGCGGCAGCGGATTATTCAGGCGGTAGCGCCCGGCATCCTCAACGAGCAGCCCGGACTCCAGCACCATCTTGGTCAATTCCTCGACGAATAGCGGAATGCCATCGGTCTTGTCGATGATCTGCTCCATCATCTCGCGTGGCAGCTGGCGACCGACGACAATCTGCTCGACGAGCGCGCGCGTGTCCTGCCGATCGAGCCGGTCGAGCCGCAACAGACTGACGTTGGCGAGGCCCGACCAGGAGGGCTCGAACTCCGGCCGGGACGTCAAGAGCACAAGTATCGGCAGTCCCCTGATCCGATCGACCGCGAGATCGAACAGTTCAAGTGTCGTGGCGTCGGCCCAATGCATATCCTCGCAGATGATCAGCAGCGGCTGGCCTCGCGCCAGTCCCTCAAGCTGATCGAGAAGGGCGGCAAAAGTCTGCCGCCGCTGCTGCGCCGGGCTCAAGCCGAGGGGCGGGCAATGGTCGCCGGTGGGAATCGAAAGCAGAGCCGCAATGAGCGGTGTTGCCCGGGCGACCTGCTGGGTTCCTATTGCGAGCATTGCCTCGAGCTTGTCGAGTTTTTGATCCGCCGTGTCGTGCGAGCGAATTCCGGCGGCGCGCTCGAGCTGCGCGACGAAGGGATGAAGCGCACTATTGGTGTGGTAAGGCGAACACTGATATCGCACGCGACGGTGCAACCCCAACGAGGGGCTTTCCGACAGCGTTGCCACAATACGGGACTTGCCGATGCCCGCTTCGCCGGAAATCAATACGAACTGGCCCCGCCCCTGCCATGCCTCCCGCTGGCGCGAGAGGATGAACTCGATCTCGTTCTTGCGGCCGACAAAACCGATCGAGCGCGCGGCACGAACTGCCTCGAAGCGACTCTCGGATGCAGTCGCGCCTTCCACCGCCCAGACCGCGATGGGGTCTGCCATTCCCTTGACCTCCCGACGGCCGAGATTGCGCAGGGAGAACAGATCGCCAAGCAGCCGGCGCGTCGATGAAGCAACGACGACGACCCCCGGCTCCGCCAGACTCTGGAGCCGGGCGGCGAGGTTTGGTGTGTCGCCGATGGTTGCGTGCTCCTCCGACGCATCTCCGCTGATGAGGTCGCCGACCACCACAAGTCCGGTCGCAATTGCGATCCGCAGTTCAGCTCGTTCGTCGGTCCCTGTCTTGAGCTGGCGTATCGCGGAGATCATGTCGAGGCCGGCGCGCACCGCGCGCTCGGCATCATCTTCGTGGGCGCGCGGATAGCCGAAATAGACGAGTATTCCATCGCCGACGAATCTGGCTATCCTGCCATCATAAGCAGCAATCACGCTCGCGCAGGCAGCGCGATAGGCCCGGATCACCTCCCACATATCCTCGGGATCGAGACGCGCCGAGAGCGCAGTCGAGCCGACCAGATCGCAAAACATGACCGTGAGATGACGCCGCTCGGCGTCCTGAGGAGGAGCGGGAGATGCGATCAACGCTGCCGGATCGAGGTCAGCGATAGCACGCAGCATCTTGCGGCGATGGCCGAGCAGGACTCCGAGCTTATCGAAGTCCTCTTCCATCAGTTCGGGAAGGACGCCTATGTCGATCCCATTTTGGGCAAAGCGCTCCGCGTATTGCGCAAGCCCCAGCTTCTCGAGCCACTCCGCAATCTGCATTGGCTCCACCGATCGTGTGGTTAGCGGTTAGCAGAAATTTTGGACCACGGCGCGCGGGGACAATATACCAACGTTACCATTATGGCACGTCATGTTTGTTGCGCGACCACCTAGGCTTCTCAATCCCGATATCGCATTGAACCAGTGAGCTGCGCGAGGCGAACGGCTTCGCACCTAAACATCGTCGGCACGCAGCATTGGACGGCAGAGGTTGCGATGAGTCTCGTCGCAGTCGTTCCGAACCAGAAACTGAGGCTTGTGCCAAGCGGATATTTTTCGCGACCGCAGCTCCTTCATTGCTCGCCGATAGGCGCTTCATAGTTGCGAGCCATCGTGCCCGCCGCAACCTGAAGCGAAGAACCGACCACCCAGCAGCCGGCAACAAAGCCGATCAGGCCGTTCGGCAGATTTTGATCAAGGACAAGAATGCTGACGGACAGAGTCGCAGCGATTGCCGCACCGAACGTGCCAGCCGCACTCATAATCTCGACCGGCTCGGAACCGTTCCATTCTTCCGAGATGCTCGATGTCGACCTCTGTGCGCCATGGCCAGCCATATCAATTCCGACGTAATAGCCGACAGCTCCGTAGAGCATTGTTATCAGGACGATCCAGCCGCTTTCGAATAGTCCGGCTTTCTGACGTAACAGGGCCGCCCCAACATAGAGGCCGCCAGATGCACCAACGGCGGCCAGCCCGATTCTTTCAAGAAGATGAGCCGATTTGATCAGACTGGAACGGGGGATCCGAAGATTGCCGACCCGCCTTGTTGCGGAGAAGGCGTTGGAAATTGCGCTGCTTATCTTCATAGGAGCTCCTTCTGAGTAAGTAGCAGCCTACCGGCCGACCCCGAACAGAAGCTGCGTGAGTTGCGCGATGCCCTTTCATTCCAATTTCTGAAGAATCTTTGCTGAGTGATGGGACTGGCTTTGCTCGTGAGCGAGACGGAACCAATCCAAAGCTGCGAGCATGTGGCTGCGCAGGCATTGCATCTCACCCGTGTTTCAAATGATCCGGGTGCGGCAATTTTCGTTGCGAGAGTGGTAATTCAGAAAGAGAGCGAGCGCGTATGAAGCGGTTCACACACGGTCCTCCCTGTCGCTCTATTCGGTCACAATTTCCGAAGGACGCATCTCATTTCGCGATAATGGACGGCGAACATGCTGGATCTGCAACGCGCGGTTGGTCAGCACGCTGCCCGCGTCTGGCCGAAATCAAAGATACGCGCTTGGTTTCGTGAAGCTCGCAGCCTCAGGCCGACCATTCCTCGCCCCACATCTGCACGACGTGACCGGGCGACACTTCGCGATAACGCCGCACGGGGGGCTGATAATCCGGCGCGCGGACCGGGCTTCTGATCTCGTCGTTGGAGGTTGGACGCGGCGTGCCGCGGCGTGACGGATCGGGCACCGGCACGGCGGCCATCAGCTTTTTGGTGTAGGGGTGCTGGGGGTTGCCGAACACCGACGCGCGCGGGCCGATCTCGACGATCTCGCCGAGAAACATCACGGCGACGCGGTGGCTCATGCGCTCGACCACGGCGATGTCGTGGGAAATAAAGAGATAGGCGAGGCCCATGCTGGCCTGGAGGTCGAGCATCAGGTTCACGACCTGCGCCTTGACCGAGACGTCGAGCGCGGAGACGGCTTCGTCCGCGACGATCAGTTTCGGGCCGAGTGCGAGCGCGCGCGCGATGCAGATGCGCTGCCGCTGGCCGCCGGAGAATTCGTGCGGGAAGCGCGCGGCCATGTCAGCGGAGAGGCCGACGCGGACGAGCAGGTCGGCGACCTTGTCGCGCGCCTGCGACGCCGTTGCCAGTCCGTTGGCAAGCAAAGGCGCAGCGATCGCCGTTCCCACCGACATGCGCGGATTGAGGCTCGCGAACGGATCCTGAAACACGATCTGCATGTGCTTGCGGACATCGCGCAAAGCCCGGCCGTTCATGGCCAGCACATCCTGGCCGTCGATCAGGACGGTGCCGCTGTCCGGCTGCGTCAGCTTCAGGATGGAGCGGCCGGTGGTCGACTTGCCGCAGCCGGATTCGCCGACCAGCGCCAGCGTCTCGCCGGCGCGCAAGGTGAAGGAGACGTTCTCGACCGCATGGACGCGGCCCGAGACCTTGCCGAACAGGCCCGAGCGGATCGGAAAGCGCGTCGTGAGGTTTGAGACTTCCAGCAGAGGCCGCTCGGCGGGCGAGACGGTATCGGGCGTCTCGGCCGGTTCGTCCGACGTGCCCGTCACCTTGTCGACGATCGGAAACCGCATCGGCCGCATCCGCCCGTCCATCGAGCCGAGCCGCGGCACCGCCGCGAGCAGCGCGCGCGTATAGGGATCCGCAGGCGCGGCAAAAATGCGCGCGGTGGCGTCCGTCTCCACCGCCTGCCCGCCATACATCACCACGGTGCGGTCCGCGATCTCGGCGACCACGCCCATGTCGTGGGTGATGAAGAGGATCGACATGCCCTCCTCCTGCTGAAGTTCTTTGAGCAGTTCCAGGATCTGGGCCTGGATGGTGACGTCGAGCGCGGTGGTCGGCTCGTCCGCGATCAGAAGCTTCGGCTTGCAGGCCAGCGCCATCGCGATCATCACGCGCTGGCGCATGCCGCCGGAGAAGCGATGCGGGTGCTCGTGGAAGCGCGACGCCGCCGCAGGGATGCGGACGCGATCGAGCAGGCGGACGGTCTCCGCCTCCGCCGCCGCGCGCGACAGGCCGCGATGCTGGATCAGCGCCTCCGCGATCTGGAAGCCGATGGTGAGCACCGGATTGAGGCTCGTCATCGGCTCCTGGAAGATCATGGCGACGTCATTGCCGCGGATATCCTTCATATCAGCCTCGGGCAGCGCGAGCAGATCGCGCCCCGCCAGCATGACGCGGCCCTCGACCCGGCCGATCTCGCTCGGAATGAGCCGCATGATCGACAGCGCGGTGACGCTCTTGCCCGAGCCGGACTCGCCGACGATCGCGACGGTTTCGCGGGCTGCGATGTCGAACGAGACCTTGCGAACGACGGGAATCCATTGCCGCTCGAGCATGAAGGAGGTGGTGAGGCCGGAGACCGAAAGCACGGAGGACTGTGCTTCGGCAACGGCCTGATCAGATCTTCTTCTGTCGATGCTCATGCGATTGCCCTAATAGCCCCGCCTGCGATCGACCAGCCCCGGCAGCTCCTCGCCGCGGCGGTGACGCGCGATGACGTCGAGCACGAAATCGACGGCCGTATCGGGCGTGGTCATGCTGGCGTTGTGCGGCGTCAGCAGGATACGCGGATGGCTCCAGAACGGGTGGCCTACCGGCAGCGGCTCGGGATCGGTGACGTCGAGCACCGCACCTGATAGCGCGCCGCTGTCCAGGGCTGCGAGGAGATCGGCCTCGACGAGATGCGGGCCGCGTCCGACATTGACGAGCCCTGCCCCGCGCGGCAGGCGCGCGAACAGCTCGGCATTGAGAATGCCGCGCGTTTGATCCGTCAGCGGCAGCAGGCAGACGAGAATGTCGGCCTGCGCCAGAAATTCTGGCAAGGCATCGGCCCCCGCATAGCAGGTGACGCCTTCGATCTCGCGCGGCGAACGATTCCACCCAAGAAGCGGAAAGCCGAACGTCTTGAGCCGTTCCAGCACGGCCTGGCCGAGCTGGCCGAGCCCCATCACGCCGACGTGCCGGCGCCTGGCCGGCGTGATCCGGATCTCGCGCCAGACCTGCTGCCTCTGCTGGCTGATGAAATCGAGGAGATCGCGATGCAGGGCAAGCACGGCCATGGTGACGTATTCGACCATGGTCTCGGCAATGCCGGGCTCCAGCATGCGGACCAGCGGGATGTGCGCCGGGACTGTCGTGGTGTCGAACTGATCGACGCCCGCGCCCACCGAGAAGACCAGCTCGAGATTGGGAAAGGTCGTCGTGATGTCATCCGGCGGCACCCAGGCCACGAGATAGCGCACCGCGGCCGGATCGCCGATGTCGGGCCAGAGCCGGAACGGCACATCAGGCGCGCGCTCCGCGAAGAAGAGCGCCCACTCGGCGCCGCGCACCATATTGGCCTTGTAGAGAACCGTCATGCCGGCCTCAGAACGGGCTGACCGGCGCGAGCCGGCGGCCGTCGATCATGCGCTTGTGGCTGTAGGCGGCCGGATCGACAAGCGGCGTCGCGCCGGTCACGAGGTCGGCGGCGAGCTTGCCGGCGGCGGGACCGATGCCGAAACCGTGGCCGGAGAAGCCGGTCGCGAGGAAGAAACCCGGCAGCGCATCGACCGGTGAGATCACCGGTATCGTATCGGGCGTGCAGTCGATGGTGCCGCCCCAGGCTTCGGCGATCTCGATGTCCTTCAATTCCGGATTCGACTTGATCAGCGCCGCCAGCGCCGCATTGACCAGCGACATGTCGGGCGCGGGATCGCGCACGCGCTCGGCCTCGAACGGCGATGGCTTGTCGAAACTCCAGCTGGTGCCGCGCATGAGCTGATCGAAGAACGATTTGCCGAACGAAAGCTTCAATCCGTTCTTGCGATGCTGATAGGTCGGCCAGAACGTGCGCGCGTAACGGAACAGGTCCGGCGACAGCTCGACCGTGCCGCGGTTGCGCAGCGCCAGCGTGAAGCCGCCGTCGAGGCGGCGGCGGATGCAGTAGAAATCGGTGCCGAGCGCGCCGGAGGTGATCTCCGGTCCCGGCGTGGTCCGGCACGCGGTGGCGTTGACGAGTCCGATCGGCAGCTCGATGCCGTGGCGGCGGCAGAACAGCGACGACCACGCGCCGCCCGCCAGCAGCACGGATTGCGTGCGGATGGTGCCCTTCTCGGTGACGACGGCGCTGACCCTCCCGCCCGTCGTCTCCAGCCCGCGCGCGGCGCAGCCCTGGTGGATGGTGACGCCGTGCTTGCGTGCGGCGGTGGCGAGCGCAGGGACGGCCATCGACGGCTCGGCGCGGCCATCGCTCGGCGTGTGCAGGCCGCCGACCCATGTGTCGGCGTTGCCGGGCATGCGCTCGGCGACCTCGGCCGGCGTCAGCACGGTGGAGTGAACCTGCATCTCGCGCGCGACCGCGGCCCAGCGCTCCCAGCTGGCGAGTTCGTCCTTGCTCTTGGTCAGGAACAACACCCCGGTTCGCCGGAAGCCGGCATCGACGCCGGCATCGTTCTGCATGTCCTCCCACAGAAGCAGCGCCTCGCGCGCGAGCGGGATCTCCTCGCGTGCGCGGCCTTGCTGGCGGCACCAGCCCCAATTGCGGCTCGACTGCTCGCCGCCGACATGGCCCTTCTCGACCAGCGCGACGGAGTGCCCCTTCTTCGCCAGATGATAGGCGGCCGAGACGCCGATGACGCCGCCGCCGATGACGACGACATCTACCTGCGCCGGCAGGCGTTCGTCGCTGTTGATGCGGTTGAGCGGCGGGGACATGGGGCACTCCTGGAGTTCAGTTCGAGTTCTTGCGCGTCAGAGGTCTTGCGCGTCACGGGATGTTCATTCGCGGATCGAGCGCATCGCGCAGGCCGTCACCGAGAAAGTTGAAGCTGGTCACCGCGAGCGTGATGGCGACGCCCGGCGCGATCGCGAGCCAGGGCGCGCTGGTGAGATAGATCTGCGCATTGTTGAGCATGTTGCCCCAGCTCGCCGCCGGCGGCTGGATGCCGTAGCCGAGATAGCTGACATAGGATTCGAGCAGGATCGCCTTGGCGACGTTGAGCGTCGCGGCAACGACGATCGGCGCGATCGCGTTGGGCACGAGCTCGCGGAACATGATGCGCAGGTTCGAGGAGCCGAACGCGAGCGCGGCGACCGCAAACTCACGCTCGCGCAGCGAACGCACCTGGGCTTCGACCACGCGGGCCACCGCCATCCAGGCCGTGGCGGCGATCAATATGGTGGTGGTGACGAGACCGGGCTCGGTCAGCGCTGCGAGGGCCAGCAGCAGGAAGATGGTCGGAAAGCACAGCACGGCGTCGACGAGCCGCATCAACACCGCGCCGACCGCGCCGCCATAGAACCCGGCAAAGGCGCCGACGACAATGCCGACCGCCATCGCGATCACCATCGCGACGATGCCGATCGAGAGCGAGACCCGCCCGCCCATCATCAACCGTGCCAGCACGTCGCGGCCGAGCTCGTCGGTGCCGAGAATATGCGCGCCGGAGAGCGGCGGCGCGAACCGCTTCATGATGTCGATGTAGGTGTCGTCGAACGGCAGCAGGTAGGGGCCGAACGTCGAACCGAGCACGAGCACGAGGATGATCAAGGCGCCCGCGAGCGCCAACCGATGCCGGCGAAAGCGCCGCCACGCGGCCTGGCCGGGCGCGAGCTGAACGGTGGAGAAGGCTGCGGTCGCCATCGCTTCAGCCCACCCGGATGCGCGGATCGACGACGGCATAGAGGATGTCTGCCAGCAGCGAGCCGATCAGCACCATCGTCGCCGAGAACATCAGGATGCCCATCACCACGGGATAGTCGCGGTAACCAATCGAATCCAGGAACAGGCGGCCCATGCCCGGCCAGGTGAACACGGTCTCCGCCACCAGCGCACCGCCCAGCAGCGTCGGAAACTGCAGGCCGGCGACCGTGATCATCGGCAGCAGCGCGTTGCGAAGCGCGTGCACCGTGAGAATGCGCCATTCCGGCATGCCCTTGGCGCGTGCAGTGCGGATGTAGTCCTGGTTGATGACCTCGAGCATCGAGGAGCGCATGAAACGGCCCCACATCGCGGTCTCGACCAGCGCCAGCACCATGGCCGGCGCGATCAGATGATGCAGCAGGTCGAGGAAGGAGCCGTCGCCAATGGTATGCCGGTTGCCCGCCGGCAGCCAGCCGAGCTTGACCGAGAAGACGTAGATGGTGACGAGGCCGAACCAGAAGGTCGGGATCGACAGCGCGATCATGGCACCGACGGTGGCGAGCGTATCGAACAGCGAGTAGCGGCGTAGCGCGCCAAGGATGCCGATCCAGCAGCCGAGCAGCACCGCGATGATGGTCGCCGTCGCCATCAGCTCCAGCGTGGCGCCGAGATGCGAGGAGATCACCGACAGCACCGCCTCGCCGTCGCGATACGACTTGCCCCAATCACCCCGCACCATGCGGCCGAACCAGTCGAGATATTGGACCGGCAGCGGACGATCGAGGCCGAGCTGCCTGGTGACGCGGTCGAGATCCTCCTGCGTCATCTGGCTTGAGACGGCAAACTGCGACAGCGGCCCGCCGGGCGCCAGATGCAGGATGGCGAAGCCGATCCCCGAGACGATCACGAGCAGCATGATCGCCTGCGCCAGGCGATTGACGACGTAGCGGGCCATCTCAGGCGATCCGACCAGCCCGAGACATCAGGCCCAATACCATTCGCGCATGTTCCAGCTGTTGATCGACATGTTGATGTTGGGACGGAAGCCTTGCAGCCCCTCCTTGATGCCCTCGGCGATGAAGCCCTGGAACAGCGGCAGGATGGCGAGGTCGTTGCGGATCAGCTTTTGCAGCTCGCCATAGGTGGCCTTGCGTTGCGCCAGGTCGAATTGCTTGGCGCCTTCAGACAACAGCCGGTCGGCCTGCGCGCTTTGATATTGATAAGTGTTGAAGCCGCGGCCGCCCTTGGCGGGAATGGCGCCGGAGCCGAAGCGCGGCGTCACGTCGGGGTCGCTGCCCAGCATGAAGTTCACGCCGACGATCACTGAATTGAACTTCGATTGCTGCCAGAAGTCGCCCCAGATCACGGCCGCCGGCATGTTGCTGACGCGCATCGCCGCGCCAATGGCCCGCCAGTCCTGGATCAGGAGCTGCTGGCACTGTTCGCGCACGGCACTGCCCGCCGTCGTCGAGTTGGTGAATTCGAGCTTGACGCCGCCCTTCTCGCGAATGCCGCCGGAGCCGCGAACCCAGCCCGCGGCGTCGAGCAGCGCGTTGGCCTTGGCAGGATCGTATTTGTGCTGCGGCAGACCCTGCTGGAACGACCAGGCCTGCTGCGGCACGAAGCTCTCGGTCTGCGTCGGCAGACCGTAATAGAGCGCGTCGATGATCGCCTGCTTGTTGATGCCGAGATAGAGCGCCTCGCGCACGGCACGATCAGTGAAAGGGCCAAAATCCAGGTTCGGCGCGATATGCTCTACCGAGGAGGTCGAAGAGACGAAGATCTTGCGGCCCTTCAGCGTCTTTGCCTCCTGCACGAAGTTCGGCAGGATGCCTTGCAAGCCGGTGTAGTCGACCTGACCGGTGCGGAACTGGGTGTAGAGCACGGTGAGATCAGGGATGTATTTGAAGACCACGCGTTCGAGGTACGGCCCCTTGCCATGATAGCCGGTGTGGGCGTTCAGCTGGATATGGTCGCCGGGCACGCGCTCGCCCCAGCGAAACGGGCCGGTCCCGACAGGCGCACTGTGGAACGGTGAGGCATTCGGATCGGACACCTTCTCCAGGATGTGCTTGGGCACGATGAAGGTGAACGACGCCAGGATCGACATATAGGGCGAATAGGGCGCTTCCATTCGCCAGTGGATCTCGTCGGACGCCACGACGGTGATGTCCTTGACGAGGCTATGGCCGACCCGGCTGCGCGCACGGAATGCGGGATTGTTGATCAGCTCGATGGAGAATTTGACATCCTCCGCCGTGAACGGCGTGCCGTCGTGCCACTTCACGTTATTGCGCAGCTTGATCTTCCAGGTCAGGCCATCGGCGGAGAGGCCGCCATTCTCGATGGTCGGGACTTCGCGGGCGAGGTCGGGGACGAACTTGCCATCGGGCTCGATGTACCAGAGCGGCGAGAACACCTGCCACCAGATGCCCTGATCGACCTCGATGCCCGGCATCAAGGGATGAAAGACGGTCGGCTCTTGCGACAGCGCCGCAATCACTTGGCCACGCGGCTTGCCCGGCGGATTGGTGGGACGTTCGGTCTGCGCGGAAGCGTTCCCTGAAAGCGTCCAGCCTGCGGCCGCGCCCGCGCCGAGCTGGAAGAATTGACGGCGATTCGGAATGCCGAGATGTCCTGCCCCAACGCCGAACTTGCCGGTGTCGTCCGCCATGACCCACTCTCCGTTTCCGCACGCGGCACCGTCTCCCGCGCCCCCGAGACCCCGGCAAAGGGACAGGAGTGGGCTTTAGTGCTTCTAAATTTTCTCCCAAAAGTTCATCATGACTAAATACAGCTGTCAATCGCATTGCTAGAATGCGCCAGCTTTTCACTCTGACTGAAGGCACGGGCTCGATACCCGACGCTGAGATGATGCATGGGAGAGCCACATGGATGGTCGCGGCGATACCAACGGCAGCAAGGACGCTTCGGCGATCGAAGCTGACGATGCGGTCGACCAGCGCTTGGGTGAAACCGTGCGGCTGCTGCGGCAGCGCGCTGGCCTGTCGATCCAGGACGTCGCCAACAAGACCGGCCTGTCGACCGGCATGATCAGCCAGCTCGAACGTGCGCGCGCCATGCCGTCGATCCGCACGCTGCGCCTGCTCAGCATCGCGCTCGACGTTCCCATCTCCTATTTCTTCGAGAGCAGCGATCCTGCCGAAGCGCCGCGCTACACCGTGCGCAAGAACGCCAGGCGGCTGCTGCGGCTCACCGCCACCGGCGTCGTCAAGGAAGCGCTGACCCCGGAAGGCAAAGGCCAGCTCGAGCTCTACGAGCTCACGCTCAACCCCGGCGCCTCCTCCGGCACCGACTTCCTGCAGCACACCGGCGAGAAGGCGGGCTACATCCTCTCGGGCAGCCTGCGGCTGTGGCTCGACAACCAGGCCCATGTGCTGGAAGCCGGCGACAGCTTTCGTTTTCCGAGCATCGTGCCGCACATGTTCGACAACCCGACCCAGCAGGTGGCGCGCGTGATCTGGGTGACGACGCTGCGCCAGACCGACTCGCCGACGGGTTGAGTCCGGCATCAAGGTCTGGCGAGACGGATCTAGCTCATCCTTCGCCGCAGCGTGGCTGACGGCGTCTCGCCGAATTTCTCGCGGTAGGCGCCGGCCATGCGGCCGAGATGGGTGAAGCCGAGATCGAAGGCCATCTCGGTGATGGAAACATCGGGTGCGGCTTGCGCGAGGCGCGCATTGAGGCCGGCGAGGCGAATGTCGAGCAGCATCTGCGAGATCGACACGCCGAAGTGACGGCGGAAGCCGAGCTGCAGCGCGCGGATGCCGATGCCGGAGGCGCAGGCGAGCTGCGCAAGATCGAGCGGCTCGCCGGCATGGTCGGCAAGGTGATCGCGCGCGGCGCGCAAGGCGCGCGGCAAACGCTCGGCCTGCCCCGAAAACGTCTGAATCGCATCCGACAGGCCATGCCGCTGCCGGTTGAGCAGATGATCGAGCAGCGCTTCGCGCCAATCGGCCATCGCGGCCGGCGAGAGCCGGCCTGATGGCCCGAGGCGCTCGGCGAGCGTCATCAGCTCGGCGAGCCTCGTCTGCAGGGCCCGCCCGGACGGCGCATCCAGCTCGATCACCGGATCGAACTCGACCACCCCGGTCGCCCTGCCCGACAAGGCCGCGGCACGCTGCTCGACCATGCGGCGATCGAGCAGCAGGATCGCCTGCGCACAATCGCTCCACATCATCCGGGTCGGAATCGTCGGCGACAGCAGCGACGCGATCCGGTCCGGGGCCGCATCGAGCTCACGACGACCGGCACGAATGCGGGCGCTGCCAGCAAGCGGGACCTGCACCAGGAAGAAGCGCTCGAGGCAGCCCGGATCGATGCTGACCGCTCCGCCATAGGCGACGTAGTTGATGGAGAAACCGTCGAACGCCGCGCAATTGTGCCGGGCAGAGAAGCCGGCCGCGCGCGCCTGTGTCGGCTTCAGATCGTGCGGACAGAAGATGCGCCCGATCTGCTCGGCCGCCTCGTCGACGTCATCAGTGGTGACACGGGCGAACGCCGCAAGCCGTTCGGCTGCAGAGGCTGTTGCGCTCATTTCCAGCTCGGCTGCGGACATCGTCGACCATGCTTCGCGCCCGGAATTCCTTTAAGCCTATAATAGTTCCGCGGGGGCGAAAAGGGCCGGAGCTCGCAAATTCGTCGTGCTGCATGGCAATAGGTTCATCCGGATTCGTTTAGCGGATAGACAGGCGGTCCGTCCTCGGACGATGCTCCGTCCCCGCCGGAATCCATGAGGAGCAAGCCATGACTGCACTCGAAAAAGGCATCACCGCGAACGGGAAAGGCTACGGCGGCAAGAGCTGGAACATCCTTGGCCAGGTCTATTTCCCCAAGGCCGTCACCGACTCCACTTTCGCGTTCGAGACCAACAGCGATCCCGGCCAGTTCGTGCCGGTGCATATCCATCCGACCCAGGACGAGTTCATCCTGGTGCAGGAAGGCACGCTCGATCTCAAGCTCGACGGTCAATGGGTCAAGGCCAATGCCGGCGACCTCGTGCGCATGCCACGCGGCATCCCGCACGGCTATTTCAACAAGTCCGACAAGCCGTGCCGCGCGCTGTTCTGGGTCTCACCGATGCAGAAGCTGGAGGCGCTGTTCAACCAGCTGCACAATCTGACCGACCCGGCCGAGGTCGTGCGCATCTCGGCGCTGCATGAGGTCGACTTCCTGCCGCCCGAGGCCAACGACTAGCCGTCGCCGCTTCCTCCGCTTGCATCTGCTTGCAGCCCCGGCCGGCCGCGCCTTGTGGCCGAACGCGGCCGCTTGCGCGCCAAACACATCGAGCAAACCCATGGTCAGCCCAAAACATGTCTGCGTGATCGGCGCCGGCGTCTCCGGCCTTGCCGCCGCGAAAGCATTCTCCACCCGAGGCCACCGCGTCACGATCGTCGAGCGCAGCTCAGATCTCGGCGGCGTCTGGGAGCCGGCGCGCTCCTACCCCGAGGTGCAGACCCAGAGCCCGAAGGAGCTCTACCGCTACACCGACCGCGCCATGCCGGATGCCTATCCGGAATGGCCGACCGGGCCGCAGGTCCACGCCTACCTCGCCGACTATGCCAAGAGTTTTGGCCTCGAGCGCATGCTGCGGCTCAACACCGAAGTCGCCGGCATGGCGCGCCGTGGCGACGGCAGGTCGGGATGGACGCTTGCCTTGAAGGACAGGAACGGCACGACCACGAACGAGGATTTCGATTTCGTCGCGGTCTGCACCGGGCAATTCAACGAGCCACGCGAGCTGCATTGCCCCGGCGAGGACGGCTTTCTGGCGCAGGGCGGCCAGATCCTGCACTCGTCGAAATACGGCGATCCGACCCTGGCGAAGGAACGCCGCGTCGTCGTGCTCGGCGGCTCGAAGTCCGCAACTGACATCGCCGTGAATGCGGTGAAGTCAGGCGCGCGCGAGGTCACCATCGTGATGCGTGAGCCGGTCTGGCGCATTCCCTATTTCATCGGCGGTCTCGTGAACTTCAAGCGCATCCTCTACATCCGCGCGCAGGAGGAGATGTTTCCGGGTTGGGGCATCAGCACGATGGGACGGCTCGCGCACCGCCTCGCCGCGCCGCTGGTCTGGGCCAATTGGCGCGGGCTGGAGAGCCTGTTGAAGGCGCAGCTCAAGCTCGGCCGCTGCAACATGGTGCCGAAGGAGCGCATCGAGGACGGCGTCAACTGCTCGGTGCCCATCGCAACGCCGGGCTTCTACCCGATGGTCGCCGACGGCCGCATCAAGGCCGTGTTCGGCACGTTCGACCATTATGAGGGCGACAGCATCGTGATGAGTGGTGGCGAGCGCGTGGGCGCCGACGTCGCCGTGCTCGCGATCGGCTACAAGCTCGGCGTGCCGTTCCTGCCCGAGGCCTACCGGCAGAAACTGGTCGATGCCGACGGGCAGTACCGGCTCTATCGCCTGATCGCCAATCCGGATCTGCCCGAGCTCGGCTTCGTCGGCTTCAACTCCTCGTTCTGCACCGTGCTCTGCGCCGACCTCGCGGCGAACTGGCTGGTGCGTTATGCCGACGGCCAGCTCGCGAACCAGCCGACGGCACAGGCGATGCGCGACAACATCGAGATGATGCTGCACTTCAAGCGCGTCGAGCGGCCGGCCGCGGGCGTCTATGGCGGCCTCTGCGTCGCCCCTTATCACTACCGCCATTTCGACGAGCTGATGGCCGATATCGGCGCGAAAAACCAGAAGCGCGGCGGACTCGCGGGCCGCTTCCAGCCGCCGGATGCGGATGCTTACGCCAAGTTCCTGGCGACGGCGCCGGACTACCGGGCGGCGTGAAAGGAGAATTGCGGCGGCTCGCCTCCGACGTCTACGCTGGCCATCGAATCGACGGGAACCAGCCATAGGATCGGCCATGGGATCGAGACGACTTGCCGCCGCGGCCATTGCGGCTGTTGCCATCTTCGGCGCGGTGCCCACCGTTGCGCAGAAGGCGGCGCCGACGCCACAGCAATCGGAGGCGCTCGCGGCTTACGAGCGCGCGCTCGGCGACTTCAAATCCATCCTCACTGAGCGGCGGCGCCAGATCGAGGCGAAGGAGCCGCTGCCGAACCTGCCGGGACAGGCGCTCTATCTCGCGCGCGTCGCTGTGATCAGCAGCTACAAGGACCTCACCGACGTCATGCCGTCGCGGATCGGCCGGCCGAACAAGTTCGAGATTCCTCCGGCCTATTTCGATGCCGAGATCGAGCCGCTGGTCGAGGAATACGGCAGGCTGTTCGACCTCATGGAGGCGCCGCCTGCCAACGCGCAGAGCTCGCCGACGCCGTTCGAGGACGTCGTCGATCTTGCGGTCGCGATTGCGCGCGCCAAGGGCCTCGCTCCCGAACACGCCGAAGCTGCCGGGCGGATCAGCCTCGGGCTGTTCTTTGCGGAGACCAACGGCAAGCAGAATGTCCGCAATGCACGCTCGAACACCTATATGGGCAGCTTCCAGACCGGCCCCTCCGAAGACCGCAACGGCCGGCGGAAATGGGAGAAGATCAAGGGCGACGTAGCTGCGATCGACCCGGGCTTGAGCGCGCGAGACGACAAGGAGGAGGCGCGTGCCCGCGGCACCGATCAGCGCTTCAACCACTGGACCAACGTCCGCAACGGGTTGATGAACGCGCACTCCGATCTGTTCCGCGAGATTCCGGGTATCGTCAAGACGCTGCCTGATACGATCGACCAGATGAAGCTTTTCCAGCTGATCCAGATCGTTCCAACCCCGACGCGGTCCGCGCTCAAATCGGGCGATCTCCTGAATTACCGGGTGTCAAGCCCCAGAATCATGGGATACCTGCGCAACAACAGCATCTTTGCCTTCGGACGGGCCGACCGGGCGAAAACCTCGGCGAGCTACCGCGAAATCTTCGCCGCGATGTGGCTGTTCAACCGGAAGTTCGAGAAAGCGATGGCGAAATTCGCCGAGATCAGGACACGCTGAGAAAGCGGGTTGCAACTGCCAGCGCAGGTTGTAGTCTCGCGGTGGCATCGATCACGCGGACCTTTCCATGCGCATTCTCGTTCTCGGCGGCAGCCAGTTTCTCGGCCGGGCGATCGCAAGCCATGCCTGCGCTGGCGGGCATGACGTGACCTGCGCGGCCCGCGGCCTTGCGGGGCCGATTGCCGCCGGCGCCCGCTTCCTGCGGATCGACCGCGACGTGGCCGACGGACTTGCGCCGCTCGCGGGTGAGACATTCGACGCCGTGGTCGATGTCTCGCGTCATCCCGGCCAGGTCCGTCGCGCAGTCGCCGCGCTGAAGCGGCCGGGCGTGCATTGGACCTTCGTCTCGACGATCAGCGTTTATGCGGACAACCGCATCCCGGGGCAACGCGCCGACTCCGCGCCGCTGCGCGAGCCTGTTGCGGGAGAGATCGAGCACAGCACCGAGGCGATCTACGGCGCAGCCAAGGTCGCCTGCGAACAGGCGGTCGGCGATGATGCCTTCATCTGCCGCGCCGGACTGATCGCAGGCCCCGAGGACCCGACCGGACGGTTCGCCTATTGGCCGGCGCGGCTTGCGCGCGGCGGCGAGGTGCTGGCGCCGGGATCGCCGGAGGATGCGGTCCAGTTCATCGACGTGCGCGATCTCGCGCAATGGATCGTGCAAGCGGCAGAGAGCGCTCTCGTCGGCATCTATGACGGGATTGGGCCGATCCGCACGCGCGGCGGATTCCTGAGCGAATGCGCATCCGCGCTGAACGCGTCCTGCACCTTCACTTGGATCGATCGCGCCTTTCTGGAAGCGCATGACGTCAGGCGTTGGGCGGGCCCGCGGTCCTTACCGATGTGGCTGCCATTGCCTGATTACGCCGGCTTCCTGACGCGCGATACCTCGCCGGCACGCGCGGCCGGATTGACCTCGCGACCGCCGGGAGACACCGCGCGCGATACGCTTGATTGGCTCAACGCCGTCAACGGGCCCGTCGTCGGTCTCACTGCCGAAGACGAGAAGGATGTGCTCGCGGCGTGGCATGCGCGCCAGCTCTAGGTGCGGACGGGCCAATCGTTCGCCGGTGAAAAGCGCCTTGTCGTGACAAATCTGTCAAAGGCCACACTGCCGTTTTCGGTGCAAGACCCGTGACCGCCATGGCTATGGTGTTCCACGACTGCCCGTTTGTTGGTAGCCTGCCGCACCGACAGACAGCAATCGGGGACCACCGAATGAGCCGCGCAAATCCCCCATCTCCCGCACGACGCAATGGAGCAGCGAGGAAACATATCGGTCGGGCACTCGCCGCAACCGCGGCATTGGCTGTGCTCGCCGGCTGCGAGGACAAGAACACGTTCGTGGCGCCGCCGCCGCCCAAGGTCGACGTCGCGACGCCGGTGCAGCGTCCGGTGACGCGCTACATCGAGGCGACCGGCAACACGGCACCGATCAAGAGCGTCGATCTCGTCGCGCGCGTGCAGGGCTTTCTGCAAACGATCGACTATCAGGACGGCACATTCGTGAAGCAGGGCACCCAGCTGTTCACGATCGAGCCTGAGACCTACAAGCTCAAGCTCGAGCAGGCGCAGGCGGCCGAAGTCGGCGCGCAGGCCTCGCTCCGGCAGGCGGAGGCCGACTACAAGCGACAGGCCGAGCTGGTGCAGCGCCAGGCGGTCTCGCAAGCCACGCTCGACACCTCGACCTCGAACCGCGACAACGCCCAGGCCAATCTGCAGCAGGCCCAGGCCAACACCAAGCTCGCCGAAGTCAATTACGGCTACACCAAGGTCACGGCACCGTTCGACGGCATCGTCAGCGCGCACATGGTCTCGATCGGCGAGCTCGTCGGCGTCTCCTCGCCGACCCAGCTCGCCACCATCGTGGCGATGGACCCGATCTATGTGAACTTCACCGTCAACGAGCAGGACGTGCTGCGCATCCGCGCCGAGGCGACCCGTCGCGGACTGACGCCCGCGGACATGAAGCACTTCCCGATTCAAGTGGGGCTGCAGACCGATACCGGCTACCCTCATGAGGGCAAGCTCGACTACGTCTCGCCGACCCTCAACCAGTCGACCGGCACGCTGGCCGTGCGCGGCCTCGTTCCCAACGACAAGCGGGTGCTGCTGCCTGGCTATTTCGTCCGGGTCCGCGTGCCCTTCGACCAGGAGAAGAGCGCCCTGCTCGTTCCCGACACCGCGCTCGGCAGCGACCAGGGCGGCCGCTATCTCCTCGTCGTCAACAGCGACAACGTCGTCGAGCAGCGCAAGGTACAGATCGGCCCGGTCGACAACGGCCTGCGCGTGATCGAGAGCGGCCTGAAGCCAGAGGATCGCGTCGTGACCGCGGGGCTCTTGCGCGTCATCCCGGGCCAGAAGATCGACCCGCAGGTGACGAAGATCGAGCAGACGCAGGCCTCGAGCAAGTAGGGGCTGCCAGCCATGATCTCAAAGTTCTTCATCGAGCGGCCGGTCCTCTCGAACGTCATCGCGCTGTTGATGATCCTGATCGGCGGCGTCGCGCTGTTCAATCTGGCCATCGCGCAATATCCCGACGTGGTGCCACCGACCGTGCAGGTCACCACGCGCTATCCCGGCGCCAGCGCCAAGACCGTGATCGATACCGTGGCGCTGCCGATCGAGCAGCAGGTCAACGGCGTCGAGGACATGCTCTACATGCAGTCCTACAGCGGCTCCGACGGCACCTACACGCTGACCGTGACCTTCAAGATCGGCACCGACCTCAACTTCGCGCAGGTGCTGGTGCAGAACCGCGTCTCCAGCGCATTGTCGCAATTGCCGCAAGCCGTGCAGAACCAGGGCGTCACCGTGCAGAAGCGGTCGACCTCGATCCTGCTGTTCGTGACGCTCACCTCGCCGGATGCGAGGTACGACAGCCTCTACTTGAGCAACTACGCCACCATCAACATCCGCGACGAGCTCTCGCGCCTGCCCGGCGTCGGCAACGTCACCGTATTCGGCGCCGGGCAATACTCGATGCGGATCTGGCTCGATCCCAACAAGCTGCAGGTGCGTGGCCTGGTGCCGCAGGACGTGATCCAGGCGATCCAGCAGCAGAGCCAGCAGGTCGCCGCCGGTCAGGTCGGCGCGCCGCCGACGCCGCCGGGACAAGCGTTCCAGTACACGCTGAACGTCAACGGACGGCTCGACGACGCCGGCCAGTTCGAGAACATCATCGTCAAGACGGGCACGAGCGGCGACGTCACGCGGGTGCGCGACGTCGGCTGGGTCGAACTCGGCGCGCAGACCTACAGCCAGATCTTCTCGCTCAACAAGCAGCCCGCGGTCGGCATCGGCGTGTTCCAGTCGCCGGGCGCCAACGCGCTGCAGGTCGAGCAGGCCGTCGAGAGGAAGATGGCGGAGCTCGCCAAGCGCTTCCCCGAAGGCATCAAGTACGACACGCCGTTCGACACCACCAAGTTCGTCGAGGCCTCGGTGCACGAGGTCTATATGACCCTGATCGAGGCCGGCCTGCTGGTGCTGGTCGTGATCCTCATCTTCCTGCAGGACTGGCGCGCGATGCTAGTGCCGGCGACGACCGTGCCTGTCACCATCATCGGCGCCTTCGCCGCGATGGCGGCACTCGGCTTCACCATCAACATGTCGACGCTGTTTGCGATCGTGCTCGCGATCGGCATCGTGGTCGACGACGCCATCGTCGTGGTCGAGGGCGCCGCCCACAACATCGAACAGGGCATGAACGGCCACGACGCCGCGATCCGCGCGATGGACCAGCTGTTCGCGCCGATCGTCGGCATCACGCTGGTGCTGATCTCGGTGTTCCTGCCCGCTTCGTTCCTCGCCGGACTGACCGGGCGCATCTACTCGCAATTCGCGCTGGTGATCGCCGCGACCGCCCTGCTCTCCGCCATCAACGCCGCGACCTTGAAGCCGACGCAATGCGCGCTGTGGCTGCGGCCGGCCGTGCCGCCGGAGCAGCGCAATTTCTTCTATCGGGGCTTCAATGCGGTCTACAACCGCGTCGAGCGCGGCTACACAAGGCTGATCACGTTCCTCGTGAAGCACGCCACCATCTCGGTCGCGTTCGCACTGCTGATCATCGCCGCCAGCGGCTATGGCCTGTCGCGGGTGCCGACCGGCTTCCTGCCGATCGAGGACCAGGGCTATCTGATCGCCGCGGTGCAGCTGCCCGACGGCGCCGCGCTGGAGCGGACGCAGGCCGTGCTCGACAAAGCGAGCGGGCTGATCAAGGACACGCCCGGCGTGGCGCAGGTCATCACCATCGCCGGCATCTCCGCGCTCGACAACAGCGCCAGCCTCGCCAATGCCGGTGTCGCCTACATCATCCTGAAGGATTGGGACGCGCGTAAAGGGCCCGGTGAGGATCTGCGCTCGCTGGTCTTTGGCCTGAACGACAAGCTCGCTGATATCATGGAGGCGCGCACCATCGTGTTGCCGCCGCCGCCGATCCAGGGCATCGGCAACGCCGCCGGCTTCTCGATGCAGGTCGAGCTGCGCGACGGCAACAGCGATTTCGCCAAGCTGCAGGCCATCACCGGCGCGATGGTCACCAACGCTCAAAGCCAGAGCGCGCTGCAGCGCGTGCAGTCCTCGTTCCGCTCCTCGGTGCCGCAATTCAACGTCGAGATCGACCGCGTCAAGACTCAGACGCTTCATGTCACCACGGATCAGGTGTTCTCGGCACTGTCTACCTATCTCGGCTCTTCCTATGTCAACCAGTTCAACAAGTTCGGCCGCGTGTTCCAGGTCTATACGCAAGCCGATCCCGCCTTCCGCGTCACCGAGCGCGACATCGCCAACATGCAGGTGCGCAACTCGAATGGCGACATGATCCCGCTCGGCACCGTCGCAAAGATCACGCCGGCCACCGGCCCGTCGCTGATCAGCCTCTACAATCTCTATCCGTCCTCGACCGTGATCGGCCTGCCGGCGCAGGGCTATTCGTCGGGCCAATCGCTGAAGCTGATGGAGGAAATCGCGGACAAGACGTTGCCGCCCGGCACCGGCTATGAATGGACCGCGATGTCGTATCAGGAGAAGGCGGTCTCGAACCAGATCTACTGGGTGTTCGGCCTCGCCATGCTGCTGGTCTATCTCGTGCTCGCCGGCCAGTACGAGAGCTGGTACGCGCCGATCTCGGTGATTCTCGCCGTGCCGCTGTCGCTGCTCGGGCCGATGCTGATCCTCTCCGCCCTCAAGATCGACAACAATCTCTATTGCCAGATCGGCTTGATCCTGCTCATCGCGCTGTCCGCCAAGAACGCCATCCTGATCGTCGAGGTCGGGCTCGAGCTGCACGGTCGCGACGGCAAGCCGATCATCGAATCCGCGATCGAGGCGGCGCGCGCCCGCTTCCGGCCGATCCTGATGACCTCGTTCGCCTTCATCCTCGGCGTCGTCCCGCTGGTGCTCGCCACCGGCGCCGGCGCCAGCGCGCGCAAGTCGATCGGCATCACCGTGTTCTCGGGCATGCTGGCCTCGACCTGCCTTGCGGTGCTGTTCGTGCCGGCCTTCTTCGTCGTGGTGCAGCATTTCGAGAACTGGCGGTCGTCGAAGAAGAAGCCGCAGGCGGTGGCGGAGGTGAAGCCCTAACCCTGCTCCGACGGCGCCTGCCGCGCCTCGCCGCTCGAGACCAGGAGCACCGAGACCTTCGACTGTCGCAGCACTGCATCGGCGACGCCGCCGAAGGAGAGATGGTCGGCCTGGATCCGGTCAACGCCCATGACGACGAGGTCGACGTCGGTGGTGTCGATCTCGCGCAGAATCGCCGCCTCCGGCGCGCGGTTCACGCGCAGGGTCGTGGTGATGTCGACGTCGTAGCGGGCGGCGAGATCGCTGGTGTCCTTGAGGATGCCTGTCTCCTGGCTCAACCCGCGCGAGCGACCGTGCTGCGCACCCTTGTCGCGCGTCGTCGCTACATAGACCACCCGGAGCGAACCTGAGCCGGCCTGCGCCAGCGCCACGGCGACCTCGGCACCGCGCTTGGAGACGGCGCTGCCGGACACGGGAACGAGGATGTTGAGCGCCTCGGGCATCGGCTGTTTCAGGTGCTTGCCCTTGGCGGCCACGATCGCAAGCGGTCCTTCGAACTTCGCGGCAATATCCTCGACCTTGCGATCGAAACGGTCCTTGGTGGCGGCGACCTTGGCGATGCCGACGACCAGGAGATCGAAGCCCTTGCGCGCCTCGTCGGCAATGGTCTCGCCAAGCTCCGCGCGCCTGGTGCGGCTGATGACATCGACGCTGCCGGCATCGTTGTCGCTGTTGGCGGAGACGGTTTCGGCCGCCTTCTTCACCACGGCTTCGTGGCTCACTTCCTCGCCGCGCCTCTTCTCTTGTTCCTCGGCGCGCTTGCCGATATGCAGCACCGTGATCGGCAGGCCGCGCATGCCGGCGATCAGTCCGGCGACATGCGCGGCGAAGGTGGCGTTGACGCTCTCGTCCACCGCGAGCAAGGGACGTTCGAGATTGGCGACGAAGCCGCGCCTCTCGAACTCCTCGCGCTCCAACCGCTCCTTCTCCTCCGCGCTCATCGGCAGCCTGGCCAGCGCCGCGCGCAGCATCGGCGGCATCGCCATGGTGGTCACGATCGCCATCGTCACGATCATCGTGAACAGGTTCTGGCTGAGCACGCCGATCGACAGGCCAATGGTCGCGATGATGACCTCGGTCGAGCCGCGCGCGTTCATGCCGCTGGCGAGGGCCAGCGACTCCCTCCCGTTCAACCCGCCCACGGTGCCGCCGACGAACGCGCCACCGAACTTGCCGACGCTGGCGATCACGACGAGCAGGCCGGTGAGCATCAGGAGGTCGGGATCGCGCAGCACCGTGAGATCGGCGCTGAGCCCGGCGAGACCGAAGAACACCGGCATGAAGAAGCTTGAGATCAGCCCGCGCAGGCGCTCGTCGATCTGCCGCGTCAGGATCGGCGATTCCCCGACCAGGATGCCGGCGACGAAGGCACCTAATACGGTGTGGACGCCGATCAGATGCGTGATCATCGACATGACGCTCATCAGCAGCAGGATCACGGAGATGACCGCGGCCGCGCTGACGAGATTGTCGTTGGCCCAGCGGATCAGCTGGAATACCAGGCGGCGGCCGATGGTGAAGCTGACCGCGAGGAAGGCGAGCGTTCCCAGCACCGACTTGGTCACGGAAGCGATGTCGAGCGAGCCTTGCGAAGCGAGGCTGAAAATGACGGCGATGATGATCCAGCCGATGGTGTCGTCGATCACGGCGGTCGCGACGATGATCTGCCCAACGTTGCGGCGCATGAAGTTCATCTCGCGCACGACGACCGCGACGATCTTCACCGAGGAGATCGACAGCGCCGTGCCCATGAACAGCGACGCCACCAGGCGCTCCTGCGGATTGGGCAGCAGCGCATCCGGCAGGAACTCGCCGAGTGCGAAGCCGCAGGCGAACGGCACGACCATGCCAGCGATCGATATCGCGATCGCGGCCCTGCCCACCTTCCGGACCAGCTTGAGGTCGGTTTCCATGCCGGTCAGCAGCAAAAGCAGCAGGATGCCGAACTGGGCGATGCCGGCGATCATCGCCTTCTGCTCGGGCGTGTTGGGAAAGATCGCGGCTTGCGCCTCGGGCCAAATCCAGCCGAGCAATGACGGCCCCAGGATGATGCCGGCGAGCAGCTCGCCGATCACTGAGGGTTGGCCGACGCGCATCATGATCTCGCCGAGGCCGCGACCCACCGCGATTAGCAGGACGATCTGCGCCACCAGCAGGAATTCGGACGGGCCGGCCGATTTGCCCGCTTCGGCGCCGGCCGCATTGGTGGTGAGGATGAGCGCCGCGGGGACGAGGCCGACCGGCCGGAGCAAGGTCCACAGCATGCAGGCGTCATTTCCCCTTTACCCGGCCCCGCTGTCGGGGCCACGGGGATAGAACCCGCGGGAGGCGGCGGGAGTTCCTGCCGCGCACGACGGGACGGAGGGGGCAAAAACGCCAAACGCGAAAACAACCCCATGCACAGTAGGGATGCCGTTGAAAACTTTCAAAAAGTTCGGCTTTGCCGAAACGGCTTGCTCCGTCGGGCAAAACACTGGCAGAATGGCATCGTGGGTGGCATGGCGAGGGTGCCTCCTCATTCTCCGTCATTCCGAGCGCAGCGACTTGTCCGCCGAAGCCTTGGCGAAGGCGGAAGCAATCCAGAATTTTTCCGCGGCGGCAATTTGGATTGCTTCGTCGCAAGGGCTCCTCGCAATGACGGTGGAGAGAGTCTCCCTCACACCACCTGCGGTGTCCTGATCTCGCGCGGCAGGATCAGCGCGGCGGCGATCGCGAGCAGGCAGAGGGCGGCGAAGGCGTGCAGCATGGTGACGAAGCCGCCCCGCTCATAGAGCCAGGCGACCAGACCGACGGAGGCACCGGCCGCGGTGAAACCGACGAAATAGCGCACGGCATAGGCGCGCGAACGCCACTCTTCCGTGGTGTATTTGCCGACCATGGCGTCGTTGACCGTCACCTGCCCGAACGCACCCATGACGATGCCGATCGAAACGACGATCAGCGGCAGGTTGGACAGGCTCGCGGCCAGATACAGGAATGGCGCCAGCATGAAGGAAAGTGGCAGCGCCACCGTCTTCAGGGAGTAGCGGTCGAGCAGCCGGCCGATCGTGTACTGCGTCATCGCGCCGAACACGTAGACGCCGGCGGCGATGACACCTAACAGCGCCGGGCTCTTGGTCAGGTCCGCAAGGCGCTCGGCGAACAGCTTTGGCAGCGCCACGGTGACGGCGTTGAAGGTCGTGGAGATCGCGATCACCACGATCAGCAGCGCCAGGATCACGCGCCACATGTCCTGCCTGGCCACCCGCGCCTGCGCCGCCGCTTGCTTCGAGCCCTTGCGGTCCTCGTGCACGACGCTCAGCGCGAAGGCGATGCCGATCAGGACCGTAACCGCGCCAGGAACGATGAACGCAAAACGCCAGCCGAGATATTGGCCGATCACGCCGGTGACCAGGGCCGACGACGCCACGCCGAGATTGCCCCAGACGCCATTGATGCCCATCTCGCGGCCGAGCCGGTCGGCGTAGGACACGATCATGGCGGTGCCGACGGGATGATAGATCGACGCAAAGATGCCGATCGCAAGCAGCGCCGCGCCGAGCTGCACGGGGGTCTGCACGAAGCCGACCGCGATCATCGAAAGGCCGATGCCGACGAAGAAGATCAGCATCATGTGGCGGCGGCTCCAGCGATCGCCCAGCCAGCCGGTGAGCAGCGAGCCGGCGCCGAAGGCAACGAAGCCCGGCGTCGCGTAGGGCAAGAGTTCCGAATAGGCCATGCCGAGCGCCGGGCCCATGATGATGACAGCGGCGGCGAAGATCAGCATCGAATAATGGTCGATGAAATGACCTGCGTTGACGAAACCGATGACCCGACTGGGGCTGTTCATTCCCGAATCCTCTCCTGCTCCGAAATGAGTTATATGTCCTCCCCATGACGGGATGCTGCCAATGACTGTCTTGGAAACGCCAATCCTGCGGGAGGTCCGGAGCAACCACCGCTCGCCCGCGGGCGTGCACCTGGTCGCCCGCGACTATCCCAAGGGGATGCGGATCGATCTGCACATGCACCGCGAGGCGCAGCTGATCTATGCGGCAAAGGGCACGATGCAGGTGACGACGCCCGCCGGACGCTGGCTGGTGCCGCCGGACCGCGCGGTCTGGGTGCCGGCCGGGCTCGAGCATGCCATCGACCTGCTGGCCGACATCGAGATGCGCACGCTGTATTTCGACCTGTCCTGGCTGAAGCGCGAGCAGCGCTATGACGGCCTGACCAGGGAATTCGTGGTGCGGGTGTCGCCGCTGCTCAATCAGGCGATTCTCGCGCTGTTCGACGGGCGCAACACCGAAGAGCGCACCGAGCTCCTGGTGCGCCTGGTGATGCTGGAATTGCACCAGGCCGAGGATTCCGCGACCTTCGTGCCGCTGCCGCGCGAAGCGCGCTGCCGCCGCGCGGCGATGATCGTGCTCGACGATCCCACCGGCCTGCACGACATCGACACGCTGGCGCGCGCGGTCGGAACCTCCGCGCGTACGCTGTCGCGGCTGTTTTCGAGCGAGACGCAGCTGAGCTTCAAGAGCTGGTGCCAGCGCGCGAGGATTGCGGCGGCGATCGAGCGGATATCGACGGATGCGAGCGTGTCGGTGAAGCAGCTCGCGACCCAGCTCGGCTATGCCAGCGTGCCGGCGTTCTCGGCCGCATTCCGCCAGGTGACGGGTCGGACGCCGACGGAGTTTGCAGCACACGCGGTGTCGTCGCCCGGCTTGACCGGGCGACCCAGTACGCCGAGACGGCTCGGCTAGAATCGAGAAGCTGCGGCGTACTGGATGCCCCGGTCAAGCCGGGGCATGACAGCGCGTTGGAATGAGCACTGCCCGGCATATCATCGACCCGTTCCGGCATGCCCTCATTCTCCAAACGCACGGCGGAGCGAAAGATGCCGCATTCGCCTGCTTGATTGTGATCGGCTTGCACCCAAATCCCGTGTAAGCTTGCCGCATCGCACAGACCTGATACGAAAGCCCCGATGGCCAACGCCTTCTTCTCCGACCTGCTTGCCACCATCTCCGAGCGCGGCCGCACGTTGCTTCGCCGGGGGGACGCCGCCGATACCAAGCATGATGCCGACGGACTGCTCGAGCTCTGCGATGCGCTGCTGTCGGGCCGGGGCGAAGCCTCGGGCACGGCGATGGCGCGCGAGGTGCTCGACATCTACCGGGAGCTGGACGCTGCGGGACGCCGCGCCTTCTTCGAGGGATTGGTGCGCGATTTCGGTCCCGACCGGGAGCGCCTGTCCAAGGCGATCGAGACATGGCGGGCCGCGCCCAGCGACGAGGACGCAAGCTCGCTGCACTTCGCTTCCGAGCCGCGCCGGCAGGAGCTGATCCGGCGGCTCAACCGCGCGCCCGGCGGTACCGGCGATCTCGTCAACATGCGCGCCGATCTGCTCGGCATGATGAACGGGCACACCGATCTCGCCGCGCTCGACCGCGACGTCTCGCATCTTCTTTCTTCGTGGTTCAATAGGGGGTTTCTCGTGCTGCGCAGGATCGACTGGTCGACGCCGGCCAACATCCTCGAAAAGATCATCCGTTATGAGGCCGTGCACGAGATCTCGGACTGGGATGATCTGCGCCGCCGCATCGATCCGGTCGACCGGCGCTGCTACGCCTTCTTCCATCCTGCGATGGTGGACGAGCCCTTGATCTTCGTCGAGGTGGCGCTGACCGAGACGATCCCCGGCGCGATCCAGCCCCTGCTCGCAGTCGACCGCCAGCACCTGCAGATCGAGCGCGCGCGCACCGCCGTGTTCTATTCGATCTCCAACACCCAGCGCGGCCTGGGCGGCATCTCCTTCGGCAGCTTCCTGATCAAGCAGGTGGTGGAAGAGCTGCGCCGCGAGTTGCCGAAGCTCGACACCTTCGTCACGCTGTCGCCGGTGCCGGGCTTCATGGCCTGGGTTAAGCAGGACAAGGATCTGCCGCTGTCGGACGAGGACCGCGAGGTGCTGAGGCGCCTCGACGATCCCAGATGGTTCGAGAGCCCGGAGACGGCGGCGCTGCTCCGCGCCGTGCTGGAGCCGCTCGCGGCGCACTATTTCCTCAAGGCGCGCACGCCGAAGGGCAAGCTGATCGATTCCGTCGCCCGCTTCCATCTCGGCAACGGCGCTCGGCTGGAGCGCATCAACTGGCTGGGCGACCTCTCGCCCAAGGGAATGCGCGAGTCCGCCGGCGTCATGGTCAACTACCTCTACCGCCTCGACGACATCGAGAAGAACCACGAGGCCTATGCCAATGACGGCGAGGTCGTGGCGTCGAGCGCGGTGAAGAAGCTGCTGAAGGGCGAAGGGCGAAGGCTGCTGGATATGCGGCTGTCGTAGGGGGCGGACACTTACCACATCGTCATTGCGAGCACAGCGAAGCAATGCCGCCGTGGAAAGATTCTGGATTGCTTCGCTGCGCTCGCAATGACGGAGTATGTGGTGACAGCTTGCGAAACCCAACGACCGCCCGCTGCAGGCTCGGACAACCACGGATGACTTCGGCTCTCTCCACCGTCATTGCGAGGAGCCCTTGCGACGAAGCAATCCAGGCTGCTGCCGCGGAAAGATCCTGGATTGCTTCGCTACGCTCGCAATGACGGAGGACGTGGCAGCGGCTCGCCGAGTAGCCGCAGATCTCCTGCCGGTCAGATCAGCGTCGCGTACAAATCGTCCCAATTCGGATTGAGGCTCTCAATGAGCGCAAGCTTCTTCGCCCGGCTGCCACCTTTGATCTGCTTCTCGCGCACAATCGCGTCGGACATGGTCGCGTGCAGCTCGTACCAGACGAGGAGCTTGCAGCCGTACTTCGATGAAAAACCCTTTACCAGTCCTTCGCGATGCTCGCGCGGCGGATTGGAGGTGACGCCCGTGTAGATCGTTCCGTTGCGACGATTGGCGAACATGTACACGCAGGGTTGCTTCATAATCGTACTCGGCTGAGGACAGCTTCTACAATAGCACAACCAGGAGATGACTATGAGGCTTTCGCCAGCGTCATTGCGAGGAGCCGTTGCGACGAAGCAATCCAGACTGCCGAAGCGGAAAGACCCTGGATTGCTTCGCTGCGCTCGCAATGACGGAGTGTGTGGCGACAGCTCGCGCAATTCGGCACATTGGGCTGCGGGCCAGACGCCCGCGAGCGGCCAGTGGCTCCTCCACCGTCATTGCGAGGAGCTCTTGCGACGAAGCAATCCAGACTGCCGTAGCGGAAAGATTCTGGATTGCTTCGCTGCGCTCGCAATGACGGAGTGTGTGGCGACAGCTCGCGCAATTCGGCACATTGGGCTGCGGGCCAGACGCCCGCGAGCGGCAGTGGCCCCTCCACCGTCATTGCGAGGAGCTCTTGCGACGAAGCAATCCAGACTGCCTCCGCGGAAAGATTCTGGATTGCTTCGCTGCGCTCGCAATGACGGAGTGTGTGGCGCGGACGTCGCGCTCCAACGATACTCCTACTCCGCCAGCGCCTGCATCTCCTTGTAGAGATCGGACTTGCCTTCGAAGCCGATGCCTGCAAGCTCGGGCATGGTGATGTGGCCGTTCTCGACGCGGACGCCGTCGGGGAAGCCGCCATAGGGCTGGAACAGGTCGGGATAGCTTTCGTTGCCGCCTAAGCCGAGGCCGGCGGCGATGTTGAGCGACATCTGGTGGCCGCCGTGCGGGATGCAGCGGCTCGGCGACCAGCCGTGGGTCTTCAGCACCTCCAGCGTGCGCTGGTATTCGCACAGGCCATAGGACAAGGCGCAATCGAATTGCAGCCAGTCGCGGTCGGGGCGCATGCCGCCGTAGCGGATCAGATTGCGGGCGTCCTGATGGCTGAACAGGTTCTCGCCCGTCGCCATCGGGCCCGGATAGAATTCGGCGAGCGCGGCCTGCAGCGCGTAGTCGAGAGGATCGCCGGCTTC
Source organism: Bradyrhizobium yuanmingense (assembly GCF_900094575.1). Lineage (GTDB taxonomy): Bacteria > Pseudomonadota > Alphaproteobacteria > Rhizobiales > Xanthobacteraceae > Bradyrhizobium > Bradyrhizobium yuanmingense. Next base: position 887,729 of record NZ_FMAE01000001.1, read on the forward strand.
CTCGTACCAGAACAAGGGATAGTCGCGCAGCATCTTGGCGTAGGCGATGGCGGTCTCCAGGTTGAAGCGGCCGTTAGCATCGACGGCGAGCTGCGCGTCCTTGCCGATTTCCTTCAGCACTGCCTCGATGCGCCTGCGGTCCTCGTCGATATCAGCGCCGCCGATCTTCATCTTGACGACATTGTAGCCACGATCGAGATAGCCGCGCATCTCGGCCCGCAGCATCGAGAGATCCTTGCCGGGATAATAATAGCCGCCCGCGGCGTAGACGAAGACGCGCGGATTGGCTTTGACGCCGTGGCGTTCGGCGAGCAGACGGAACAGCGGCTTGCCCGCGATCTTCGCCACCGCGTCCCACACCGCCATGTCGATGGTGCCGACCGCGACCGAGCGCTCGCCGTGGCCGCCCGGCTTCTCGTTGGTCATCATCGCGGCCCAGACCTTGTCGGGGTCGAGATTGTCGCCGGTGCTATCCAGCAGCGACTTGGGATCAGCTTCCGTGATGCGCGCGGCAAAGCGCTCGCGGATCAGGCCGCCCTGCCCGTAACGGCCGTTGGAGTTGAAGCCGTAGCCGACGACGCGCTTGCCGTCACGGACGACATCGGTGACGACGGCGACGAGGCTGGTCGTCATCTTCGTGAAGTCGATATAGGCGTTGCGGATCGGCGAAGAGATCGGCTTTGTAATTTCGCGGACGTCGACGATGCGGACGGACATGGGGTGGGCCTTCAGTGGTTATTATCGTCATTGCGAGGAGCGAAGCGACGAAGCAATCCAGACTGCCTCGGCGGAAAGATCCTGGATTGCTTCGCTGCGCTCGCAATGACGAGGAGAGAGTGCGCGCTCCTCGCAATGACGAGGAGCGAACGGCGCGCGCTCAGGTCAAGCCTATTTCTTATCCCTGAAATACGGCTCCACCGGACCGTGCACCTTGATGGTCAGCGGGTTGCCGTGGCGGTCCTTGGCGTTCCCTGCGGTGACGCGGACCCAGCCTTCGCTGATGCAGTACTCCTCGACATTGGTCTTCTCGATGCCCTTGAAGCGGATGCCGACGTCGCGCGACAGGATCTCCGCGTTGTAATAGGGGCTGTTCGGGTCGACCGACAGGCGGTCCGGAAATTCGTCGCTCATGATTGTCTCGCTCACAACAGTGTTTCGATTTGATTGCGCAATCCTTCGGGCCGGGCGGTCGGCGCGTAGCGCGCGACCACGCGGCCCTCACGGTTCACCAGGAATTTGGTGAAATTCCATTTGATGGCGGCGCCGAGAAGCCCGGATTGCTGGCGTTTCAGGTACTCGTACAGAGGATGCGCCTTCGGCCCGTTGACGTCGATCTTCTCGAACAGGGGAAAGGTGACGTCGTAATGGGTCGAGCAGAATTCCTGGATCTCGCTCGCCTGCCCCGGTTCCTGCGTGCCGAACTGGTTGCAGGGAAAGCCGAGCACCGAGAAGCCGCGCGGAGAGAGGTCGCGATGGAGATCCTCGAGGCCGCGATATTGCGGCGTGAAACCGCATTTGCTCGCGGTGTTGACGATCAAGAGCACCTGCCCCTCGAAACGCCGCAGGGCGACCTCCTCGCCGGCCAGCGAGTTGGCCTTGAAGTCGTAGATGGCGGTCATCGCTAGCCCACGGGATCGATCGGCGATGGCGGCACGCCGCCGGCCTCGATCGCTTCGCCCGCGAGCAGGCACAGATCCTCGCGATAGCGGCCAGAGACGATGTGCACGCCGACCGGCGCCCTGCCGACGAGACCTGTGGAGACCACGAGGCCCGGCAATCCCATGAAGGGAATCGCGATCTGCGGCAGCTGCGCTTCCCAGACCCGCTTGAAGGAATCCTCGTCCTTGCGATCGAGATGGTCGGGGAACGGCAATTCGCCGGAGACCGGCGTCAGCAGCACGGCGTATTTTTCGAAGAACAGCATCCAGTCGCGGGTCAGCGTGGCTCGCCGGGTCAGCGCCTTGGCGTAATTGGCCTGATCCATCGGCGTGACCCTGGCGCGGTTGCCGCGCAGGCAGGCCAGTGCGCCGGGATCGCCCTCGCGCTCGGCCATCTCCAGCTGCGCCTCATAGCCGTCACCGAGCCAGAGCTTGATCTGCCATTCCACCGCTTCGCGCATCGGCGGCGTGTCCTCGATCACATCGACGGTCCAGCCGGCGCGCTCCAGCCGCTTGCCGGCATCGCTCACCGCGGCCTTCACCTCCGGTGCGGTGGCAAGCCCACCCGGATTGAGGCACAGCGCAGCGCGCTTGTCCCGTGCCGGTCCTTGCAGCGGCACCGGCGCGAACCAGGGATCGCGGATGTCGCGGGCCGACATCGCTTCAAGCGAGATGCGCAAATCGTTGACCGTGCGCGCCAGCGGGCCCGAGACCGCCATGATCTGCGGACCGATCGGGCGCTCCGGCAGCGCCGGGTTGAAGGCGGGAATGCGTCCGAGCGTCGGGCGCAGACCGTGCACGCCGCAGGCATAGGCGGGATAACGGATCGAGCCGGCGATGTCGGTGCCGTGCGCGATGTGGCCGATGCCGGCCGCGACCGCCGAGCCGGCGCCGCCGGACGAGCCGCCCGGCGTCAGCGAAGCGTCGCGGGGGTTCTTGGTGTCGCCGTGGATGAGATTGGTGGTGAACCAGCGGTAGGAGAAGGCCGGGCAATTGGTGCGGCCGAGCAGGATGGCGCCCGATTTCCGGAAATTGGCGACCACCGGATTGTCCTCGCGCGCGATCAGGTCGCGCTGCAGCTTGAGGCCGTTGGTGGTGGCAAAGCCTTCCTGGTCGACATTGGCCTTGATGGTGACGGGCACGCCCGCGAGGACGCCGGGGTCCTCGCCCCGGCTAATTGCGGCATCGACGGCATCGGCCTGCTTGAGCACGTCATCCGGCCGGTGGTCGATCACCGCGTTGAGCTGGGGATTGACGGCATCGAGCCGCGCGAGACCGGCCTTGGCGGCCTCCCTGGCGGAGACTTTTTTGGACCTGACGAGGGTGGCGAGGTCGGCGGCCGACAGGCGCCAGAGATCTTGCATGGCTTGCTCCGTATGACAGGCGTCTTTTAGCGCCGGGAACGCGGCAAAGCCATGCGGATTTCGCGGGGGTGAAAGGCGGGTTTTGCGCCGGGCGTTGCCTCATTCTCCGTCATTGCGAGGAGCCCTTGCGACGAAGCAATCCAGGCTGCCTCCGGGGGAGGGATTCTGGATTGCTTCGCTACGCTCGCAATGACGTGGAGAGAGCGGTGAGCCCGTTACCCTACCGCGTCCGGCTAATGCCTCGTCGCGGACTGGTCCGGCATGTCGAGCAGCGCTTCGGTGAAGGGAAACTCCAGCACGATCTCGCCGTCGTCGTCGGTGACCTCGATGACGGCCTCCAGCAGCGCCGGCTGGGTTCCTTCCGACTTCACGACCTCGAGGATCATCTGGCGCGCGACCTCCCAGGCGCGATCGGGGTTGCGCAGGTCCTCGCCGTCAGGATCCACGATCAGTTCGTCTCCGATGCGGGTGTTGAAGAAATATCTGGGCATGCCTGATCCAATGGGGTCGTCTGTCGCCGATGAGAAGCCGGTCCATACTCACAACTGGTTTATCCCGACAGGGATCACGACCTATCGGCAATTTTGCGTATCTGATCCGCTCATCTTTGCGGCCGCAATACGCCATCTTTGCAGTGCAACAATTCCCGCAGCCTACTACCTAGGTCGGGAAAATTTCACTGGCGAACTTTGCCGTCCGCACTAATTTGTCCAATGGGCGGATACGTCCGAATTCGCGAAAATGGAGAGCCAAATGGCCTGGAAAGCCCCTAAGATCGTCGAAGTGCCCTGCGGCATGGAAATCAATATGTATGTGAGCGCCACCCGCAAGTAAGCGGCTGGTGGAAACGCGTTCTGCGCAGGTGGTTCTTTCGGTCACGATACGTTTCCGGCAGAGAGAAACCTTTTCCGAAACTGTCTCGGCCTGAGATCCACCTCGCCAATTCGCCTCCAGGAGACGGATCATGCTTCGCGTCGTCGTCCTGGGCGCCGGGGCCGGCGGCGGAGTTCCGCAGTGGAATTGCGGCTGCGAAGGCTGCCGCGCGGCTCGTGCGAAGGGACAAGAGCTGTTTCGAACCCAGGCTTCGGTCGCCTTCAGTGGCGACGGCGAGCACTGGTTCCTGATCAACGCCTCCCCCGATCTTCGCCAGCAATTGAACGCCACGCCGCAGCTGCACCCAAAGGTGGGCGCGCTGCGCCACACGCCGATCGCGGGCGTGATCTTGACCAACAGCGAAGTCGATGCGGTGGCCGGCCTGCTGTCGATGCGCGAAGGCTCGCCCTTCACGATCTATGCGCACGAGAAGGTGCTGGCGATCCTCAGCTCCAACAGCATCTTCAACGTGCTGAACGAGAAGAACGTGCGACGCCAGCCGATTGCTCTCCGCGAGCCGTTCGAGCCGCGGCTGCCCGACGGTGCGCGCTCAGGGCTCGAGGTGCTGCCCTTTGCCGTGCCGGGCAAGTCGGCGTGGTATCTCGAAGGCAAGGCGCATCCGGGCGGCGAGAGCGGCGACGGCGACACGCTGGGCCTGAAGATCACCGACAAGGCCACGGGCAAGTTCTTCTACTTCATCGCGGCCTGCGCCGAGGTGACCGACGCGCTCAAGGCCGAGATCGACGGCGCTTCACTGGTGTTCTTCGACGGCACCGTCTGGCGCGACGACGAGATGATCAGGGCTGGCCTCGGCCACAAGACCGGCAAGAGCATGGGCCATGTCGCCATGTCCGGCGAGGACGGCGCCATCGCCCGGCTGGCCGATCTCAATATCGACAGGAAGCTGTTTCTGCATATCAATAACTCGAATCCGGCGCTGCTGCCCGGCTCGCCCGAGCGCAAGCTCACTGAGGAGGCGGGCTGGCAGATACCCGCGGATGGAACGGAGATCGTGCTGTGAACGCCGCATCACTGACTGGAATGACCGCACTCTCGATCGGCAAGGACTTGAAGCTCAACTCCGCCGAGGAGCTGGAGGCAACGCTGCGCCACATCGGCGCCACGCGTTATCACAGCCTGCACCCGTTCCATAAGCTGCTGCATGGCGGCAAGCTGAACAAGGGCCAGGTGCAGGCGTGGGCGCTCAACCGCTACTATTACCAGAGCACCATTCCGATCAAGGACGCGGTGGTGATCTCCCGCTTCCGCGACCGCGCCACGCGGCTGGAATGGCGCCATCGCATCGAAGACCATGACGGCGACGTCGGCAGCGAAGGCGGCATCGAGCGCTGGATCAAGCTGACCGAAGGGCTCGGGCTCGACACCGCTTACGTCGAATCCACCGAAGGCATCTTGCCGGCGACGCGCTTCGCGGTGGAAGCTTATGTGCACTTCTGCCGCGAAAAAAGCCCGCTGGAGGCGATCGCCTCCTCACTGACCGAGCTGTTCGCGCCCAACCTGCATGAGGAGCGCATCGCCGGCATGTTGGAGCACTACGACTTCGTCAACCCGGATATCATGAGCTACTTCAAGCGCCGCCTGACCCAGGCGCCGCGCGACGCCAATTTCGCGCTCGATTATGTCAAGAGGCACGCCACGACGCCGGAGCAGCGCGCGCAGGTCTGCAACGCGCTGATCTTCAAGACCAACGTGCTGTGGGTGCAGCTGGATGCGCTCCAGCATGCCTATGTCGAGGGCCACATTCCGCCGGGCGCGTTCGTGCCCAAAGCGAGCTGAGGATTAAAGCAATGGCCGGGCCGCGAAACATCAGCGTCAGCGAGGCAAGCCGCCCCGTGCTGCCGCGGCATGCCAAGCTGAAATATGACGAGACCCGCAAGGTCTGGGTGATCCTGGCGCCGGAGCGGGTGCTAGCGCCGGACGAGATCGCGGTCGAGGTCTTGCAACTCTGCAACGGCGAGCGCAATGTCGGCGACGTCGCCGATCAGCTCGTCGCAAAGTACGCAGCGCCGCGCGAGGCGATCCTGGCCGACGTCATCGCCATGCTACAGGATCTCGCCGACAAGGGCTTTCTCACCGAGATCAGGGAGAAGACGTCATGAGCGACGTGACCATCCCGCCCAGCGACAGCCTCGCGGTGCTGGAGAAGCAGCGCTCGACGGCGGAGACGTTCGGCATTCCGCTCGCGGTGCTGCTCGAGATCACCCATCGCTGCCCGCTGCAATGTCCCTATTGCTCCAACCCGGTCGAGCTCGACCGCTCCGGCAAGGAGCTGACGACGGACGAGTGGAAAAAAGTGCTGAGCGAGCTCGCCGAGATCGGCGTGCTCCAGGTGCATTTCTCCGGTGGCGAGCCGACGGCGCGGAAAGATCTCGTCGAGCTGGTCAAGCATGCCAGCGACGCCGGGCTCTACACCAATCTCATCACCTCGGCCGTGCTGCTGACGCGCGAGAGGCTCAGCGATCTCGCAGATGCCGGGCTCTGCCATGTGCAGATCTCGTTCCAGGGCATCGAGGACGGCCTCGCAGATCGCGTTGCCGGCTACAAAGGCGGCCACCGCAAGAAGCTCGAAGTCGCGAAATGGACGCGCGAGCTCGACTTGCCGCTCACCGTGAACGCGGTGATGCACCGGCAGAACCTGCACCAGCTGCCCGACATCATCCAGATGGCGCTCGATCTCGATGCCGACCGGCTCGAGGTCGCCAATGTGCAATATTACGGCTGGGCGCTGAAGAATCGCGCCGCGCTAATGCCGACCGTGGCGCAGCTCGATGAGTGTACCCGCCTCGTTGAGGAGGCGCGCGAGCGGCTGAAGGGCCGACTGACGATCGACTACGTGGTGCCGGATTATTACGCGCTGCGGCCGAAGAAGTGCATGGGCGGCTGGGGCCGGCAGTTCTTCAACATCTCGCCCGCCGGCAAGGTGCTGCCCTGCCATGCCGCCGAGAGCATCACCGGGCTCGATTTCGAATCGGTGCGCTCCAACCATTCGATCGCCTGGATCTGGCAGAACTCGGAGGCCTTCAACCGCTATCGCGGCACCGGCTGGATGAAGGAGCCGTGCAAGTCTTGCGAGTTCCGCGAGATCGATTTCGGCGGCTGCCGCTGCCAGGCCTTTGCACTGACCGGAGACGCCGCCAATACCGACCCGGCCTGCGCGCTGTCGCCGCTGCACGAGACCATCTTCAAGCAGGCGGAAGCCGAAGCCGAGGGCGACACCAGCCGCTTCCTCTATCGCAACTTTGCCGGCGGCACCCTGGAATCCGAGAATGACGCCTGACGCCGACGCGGGCTCAGCGGCCAAACGCACTGATCCCTTTGCGCCGCTGACCTCCGATATGCTCGACGTCGGCGACGGCCATGAGCTCTATGTCGAGAGCGTCGGCCGCAGCGACGGCATCCCCGCGGTCTATCTGCATGGCGGGCCCGGCAGCGGCTGCCAGCCCGACCATCGCCGGCTGTTCGATCCCGACCGCTTCTGCGCCGTGCTGTTCGACCAGCGCGGCTGCGGCCGCAGCCGGCCCAAGGGATCACGCGAGCACAACACCACACAGCATCTGATCGCGGACATGGAAACGATCCGCGAAAAGTTTGGCTTCGAACGCTGGATGGTGGTCGGCGGCTCCTGGGGCGCGACGCTGGCGCTGGCTTATGCAGAGGCGCATCCCGAGCACGTCTCCGGCATAGCGCTGCGCGCGACGTTTCTCGGCACGCGGGCCGAGGTCGAGACGGCCTTCACCTCGCGCCTATCGCAATTCCATCCGGCGCTGTACGAGGATTTCCTCAGCGTGCTGCCGCCAGAGGAGCGCGAGCGGCCGGTGGACGCCTATTGGCGCCGCATCCTCGATGCCGACCCTGCCGTGCATGGCCCGGCGGCGAAGGCCTGGCACGACACCGAACGCGCTCTATCCGAGCACAAGCCGGCACGGACGCGGCTCGACCTCGCCGGGCTGAACGTCTGGCGCACATTGCCGGCGACGCCGTTCATGGAAGCGCATTATTTCATCAACGACAGCTTCATGAACGAGGACCAGCTGCTGCGGAACGCGGGCCGGCTCGACGGCATTCCCGGCATGATCGTGCAGGGTCGCTATGATCTGTTGTGTGCTCCCGCGACAGCGCAGGCCCTTGCGAAAGTATGGCCCGGTTCCGAGCTTCGCATCGTGGAAGAAGCCGGGCATTCGCTCTATGATGGCGGCGTGAGGGACGCGGTCATGAAGTCGATCGCGGACCTTGCGTCGAAGATCGGGCGATGAGAGGACAAGAAGAATGCCGCTCGCCGGAAAGGGCATGCTGCTGACGTCGATGAACATCGACGCTGCGGACGAGGCCGATTTCAACCGCTGGTACGATCGCGAGCATCTGGAAGAGCGTGTCGCAATCGACGGATTTCTCGAAGCGCGGCGCTATGTCGCGCATGCCGCCAACCCCAAATATCTCTCGCTGTACTCGACCGAAACGCTCGGCGTGCTCGACAGCCCCGCCTACCGGGCGCGCCTCGCCGACCAGACCGAATGGTCGCGGCGATCCATGGCGCGCTTCAGGGACATGCTGCGCGTGGTCGCGCGCATCACAATCAGCAAGGGTACTGGCCGCGGCGCGTCGCTCGGCCTGGTGCGGCTGCGGCCGACGCCCGACAACGCCGGTGCGTGGCGTGATGCGCTGCAAGAAAAGCTGGCGCCGCAGGACCGCGACGGCATCATCTCGATGCACCTGCTCGAAAGCGAGCCGGAATTGTCGGGCGCAACGGCGGGAATTCCGGCGGTGCGCAACGAGGGCGCGCGCGACTGGTTCGTGCTGATCGACGGCACGCATGTCAATGCGGTCTCCGCCGTCATCGCAGAGCGCTTCACCGGCCCGGCTGCGGCGCCCTTCCCGCTCCCCATCTCCGTCGGCACCTACTGCCTGATGTGGGACCTCGCCAAGAGCGATGTCGCGCGCGGCTGAACGGCATCCGCATCGCAGCATATTGCACCGCACGCATCTCGTGCGCCGCGCGTTAATGCCGTGCACGCGTAGCTCCCATGAAAGCGGTGACGCGCGCAAATTTGCCGTTGTACTTCGGAACGGTTCTAATAAGCTAACCCAATGACGTCATTCAGAAACCAGATCGAAGCGCGTTAAGCGCTCGCCAAGCTCAAACAAAAAAGGCCGCGGGGTCTTCGGGCCTGCGCGGACAGGGTAGGAATGAAACCGACCGACATCGCGGCCCCCGACTACTTTCACAAAGTGGTCGATTGCCAATGGGCCTGTCCTGCGCACACCCCGGTTCCCGAATACATCCGATTGATCGCCCAAGGCCGCTACAGCGATGCCTACATGATCAATTGGAAATCGAACGTATTTCCCGGCATTCTGGGACGCACCTGCGATCGTCCCTGCGAGCCGGCGTGCCGGCGCGGACGCGTGGAGGAAAATCCTGTCGCGATCTGCCGCCTCAAGCGTGTTGCAGCGGATTTCAAGGACGACATCAGGCAGCGGCTGCCGAAGCCCGGGCCGAAGAACGGCAAGCGCGTTGCGCTGGTCGGCGGCGGTCCCGCTTCGCTGACGGTGGCACGCGATCTCGCGCCGCTCGGCTATCACTGCACCGTGTTCGATGCCGACCCGGAAGCCGGCGGCATGATGCGCACGCAGATCCCGAAATTCCGCCTGCCCAATTCCGTGATCGACGAGGAGACCGGCTACATCCTCAATCTCGGCGTCGAGTTCAAAGGCGGTCACCGCATCGACAGCATGAAGGCGCTGCTCGCCGAGAAATACGACGCCATCTTCGTCGGCTCCGGCGCGCCGCGCGGCCGCGAGCTCGAGCTTCCCGGCCGGAAAGAGGCAGCCGCCAACATCCATATCGGCATCGAATGGCTGGCCAACGTGTCGTTCGGCCATGTCGACAAAATCGGCAAGCGCGTCATCGTGCTCGGCGGCGGCAACACCGCGATGGATTGCTGCCGCACCGCACGCCGGCTCGGCGGCGAGAAAGTCACGGTGGTCGTGCGTTCCGGCTTCGACGAGATGAAGGCCTCGCCCTGGGAGAAGGAGGACGCGATCCACGAGGATATCCCGATCCTCAACTACATGGTCCCGGTGGCCTTCAAGCATGTCGCCGGCAAGCTGATCGGCGTCACCTTCCAGCACGTCAAAGCCGAATACGACGCCAAAGGCCGCCGCAACCTCGTGCCTTCGGGCGATCCCGATCAGACCATTCCCTGCGACGACGTGCTGGTCGCGGTCGGTCAGGAGAACGCCTTCCCCTGGATCGAGCAGGATTGCGGCATCGAGTTCGACAAATGGCACATGCCGAAGGTCGATCCGAAGACCTTCGCCTCGACCAACCCGAAAGTGTTCTTCGGCGGCGATGCCGCGTTCGGCCCGAAGAACATCATCTGGGCGGTCGCGCACGGCCATGACGCCGCGCTGTCGATCCACAAGATGCTCTCGGGCGAAGCGGTCGACGAGCGGCCGCTGCCGGAGGTGCAGATCTCCTCGCAGAAGATGGGCATCCACGAATGGAGCTATGACAACGACATCTCGCCCGACAAGCGCTACAAGGTGCCGCATCGCGACAAGGTCGTTGCGCTGAAGGACATCCGCGCCGAGGTCGAGCTCGGCTATGATGTCAAGCTGGCGCTCGGCGAAGCGCATCGCTGCCTGAACTGCGACGTGCAGACCGTGTTCTCGACCTCGCTCTGCATCGAGTGCGACGCCTGCGCCGACATCTGCCCGATGGATTGCATCACCTTCACCGCCAACGGCGAGGAAAGCGATCTGCGCCAGCGCCTGAAGGCGCCCTCCGCGCATCCGGACCAGGACCTCTACGTCTCCTCGGACCTGAAGACCGGGCGGGTGATGGTGAAGGACGAGGATGTCTGCCTGCATTGCGGGCTGTGCGCCGAGCGCTGTCCCACCGGCGCCTGGGACATGCAGAAATATTTCATCGAGATGACCCACGCAGGTTCGACATGTCCGACAAAAAGCCGATCAGCAGCGTAAACGACTTCGTCGTCCGCTTCGCCAACGTCAACGGCTCGGGCTCGGCCAGCGCCAACGAGATGTTCGCGCGCGCGATCCTGCGCCACGGCGTGCCTGTCAGCCCACGCAACATCTTCCCCTCCAACATCCAGGGCCTGCCGACCTGGTACGAGGTGCGCGTGACGGAAGCCGGCCATCTCGGCGCACGCGGCGGCGTCGACATGATGGTGGCGATGAATCCGCAGACCTGGGACAAGGACGTCGCCGGCATCGAGCCCGGCGGCTACCTGTTCTACGATTCCACCAAGCCGATGCCGTCGACCAAATTCCGCGACGACATCACAGTGATCGGCGTGCCGCTGACTGCGATCACCAACTCGACCTATACCGATCCGCGTCAGCGACAGCTGTTCAAGAACATCATCTATTTGGGCGCGCTCAGCGCGTTGCTCGACATGGACCCCAAGCTGATCGAGCAGCTGATCGGCGATCAGTACAAAGGCAAGGAGAAGCTGCTCTCCTCCAACGTCCATGCGCTGCATCTCGGCCGCGACTGGGCGCTGCAGAACCTGAAATGTCCGATTGGGCTGCGCGTGAAGAAGTCCGACAAGGTCGGCGACCGCATCTTCATCGAGGGCAACAGCGCCGCCGCGCTCGGCGCGGTCTATGGTGGCGCCACCGTGTGTGCCTGGTATCCGATCACGCCGTCCTCGTCGGTGGCCGAGGCTTTCACCGCCCATTGCAAGAAGTACCGGCACGATCCTGAAACGGGCAAGGCGAAATACGCGATCGTGCAGGGCGAGGACGAGCTCGCGTCGATCGGCATCGTGATCGGCGCGTCCTGGAACGGCGCCCGCGCCTTCACGGCGACCTCCGGCCCCGGCATCTCACTGATGACGGAGTTCATCGGCCTCTCGTACTTTGCCGAGATTCCGGCCGTGATCATGAACATCCAGCGCGCCGGGCCCTCCACGGGCATGCCGACCCGCACCCAGCAATGCGACATCATCGCCTGCGCCTATGCCTCGCATGGCGACACCAAGCATGTGCTGCTGTTCCCCGAGGACCCGGCCGAGGCCTTCGAGTTCGCGGCCGCCGCCTTCGATCTCGCCGAGCGGCTGCAGACGACGATCTTCCTGATGCTCGATCTCGACATCGGCATGAACCACCGGCTCTGCCGCCCGCTGAAGTGGGACGATGCCAGGCAATATGACCGCGGCAAGGTGATGACGGCGGCGATGCTGGAGGAAGGCCGCGACTTCGGCCGCTATCTCGACGTCGACGGCGACGGCATTCCCTACCGCACCTATCCCGGCACGCATCCGACCAAGGGCTCCTACTTCACCCGCGGCACGTCGCGGGACCGCTATGCGCGCTACTCCGAGGAAGGCACGGTCTACGCCGACAACATGCAGCGCCTGATGCGCAAGTTCGAGACCGCGCAGGACCTGGTGCCGCGTCCGCTGCAGGCCAATGCGGAACGGCCGACCAAATATGGCGTGATATATTTCGGCTCGACCTCGCCGGCGATGGACGAGGCGATCGGCCTGCTGGAAGCGCGCGGGCATCAGCTCGACCGTCTGCGCATCCGCGCCTTCCCGTTCCATTCCAGCGTGGCCAGCTTCCTCGCCGAGCACGATTTCGTATACGTCGTCGAGCAGAACCGCGACAGCCAGCTGCGCCAGCTCATCGTCAACGAGAACGGCATCGATCCCGTCCGGCTGGTGCCGATCGTGCATTACGACGGCACGCCGATCACTGCTCGCTTCATCGCCAAGGCCATTGGCGACCACCAGGACCACCTCAAGGTGACCCCGCTCCGCAAGGCCGTTTCATGACTTACATCGCAAAACCGAAATTCCATCATCCGGGTCTGAAGAAGAACGCGCTCGGCTACACGCATCGCGACTATGAGGGCAAGATCTCGACGCTATGCGCGGGCTGCGGCCATGATTCGATCACGGCCTCGATCATCGAGGCGTGCTACGAGCTCTCGATCGAGCCGCATCGGGTGGCGAAGATCTCCGGCATCGGCTGCTCGTCGAAGACGCCGGACTATTTCCTCGGCAATTCGCACGGCTTCAATTCCGTGCACGGCCGCATGCCATCCGTGCTGACAGGCGCCAATCTCGCCAACCGCGATCTGATCTATCTCGGCGTCTCCGGCGACGGCGATTCCGCCTCGATCGGTTTCGGGCAGTTCGCGCACTCGATCCGCCGCGGCGTCAACATGACCTATATCGTCGAGAACAACGGCGTTTACGGCCTGACCAAGGGTCAGTTCTCGGCCACCGCCGACCGCGGCTCGAAGAGCAAGAAGGGCGTCACCAACACCGACAACGCCATCGACCTCGTCGCCATCGCGCTGCAGTTAGGGGCCACCTTCGTGGCGCGCTCGTTCTCCGGCGACAAGAGCCAGCTGGTGCCGCTGATCGCCGCCGCGATCGGCCACAAGGGCGCGTCCTTCATCGACGTGATCAGCCCCTGCATCGCCTTCAACAACCATGCCGGCTCGACCAAGAGCTTCGACTATGTCCGCGAGCACAATGACGCCGTGAACCGGCTGGATGTGCTGGTCGGCCGCGACCCGATTGCGGTGGACTACGCGCCCGGCACGGTGCAGGTGGTCGAGCAGCACGACGGCAGCAAGATCGCGCTGCGCAAGATCGATGCGGATTACGATCCGCACGACCGCCTGGGCGCCCAGACCTTCCTAGCAAGGCACGCCGCCAAGGGCCAGATCGTCACCGGTCTTCTGTACGTCGACCCTGAGGCCGAAGACCTGCACGAGCATCTCAACACGGTCGAGACGCCGCTCAACGCGCTGGAGGCGGACACGCTCTGCCCGGGCTCGGCGGTGCTGGACAAGATCAACGCCAGCCTGCGGTGATCATCTTCGCGCTGATGCCGCCGGCCTGACGCGTATCGTGATCTTCTCCGACACGACGGGTGGTTCGAACGGATAGTGCTTGGCGTCGCCAAGCACCAGTTGCAGCGTGTGCGTGCCCGGCGGAAGCTCGAGAAACGTTTCGGTTTGTCCGGCTCCGAAATGCAGATGGGACTTGTCCTGCGGAATCGGCTCCTTGGCATCAATGGGGTCTTTCACATCGATCAACAGATGATGGTGGCCGGCATTGTGGTAGTCGTCACCGGCATGCGTCACGCCCATGTTGCGCAGGCCGAACCGGACCCAAAACCCACCACGGATCTTCTGGCCGTCATACGGCGAGATGAAATAAAGCTTGGCGTCCTTTGGCGCAGTTTTGCCTTGCGGATAGGCCGCGCCGGGGAGCAATGCGATGGCGGCCGCGAGCGCGATACAGGAAACGATCTTCATCAAATTGACTCCAGTACCTACGGACTGAGCGCGATCCGGAATCCATGCGTGGGGTAACGGACGCCGGTGTCGTATCCACCGCGGTTTGACGGCCGCACATATCTCGAATCGTTCTTCCAGGAGCCTGAGCGCAGGACATGAGAGCCGCAGTCAGGGCTAGTCCACGCCGAGCCGTCGCTGGGCGCGCCCTGATAGGTCCGGTGCCAGCAGTCTGCGACCCACTGATCGATGCCGCCGCCCATGTCGTAAAGCCCGAATGGATTGGGCTTGAAACTGCCGACCTTGGCCGGCTGCTCGGCCGCAAGTTCACCGCAATCCTTGCAGCCGGCCATGCCCGGCTGCAGCTTGTCGCCCCACCAATATTTGGTCTGTGTCCCGCCGCGTGCCGCATATTCCCATTCGGCTTCGCTCGGAAGCCGGTAGGGCTTCTTTGTCGCCTGCGCGAGCCAGGCGACATATTGCTGCGCATCGGTCCAGCTCACATTGCTGACCGGGGCATCGTCCTTGCCAGTGGCCGTGAATCCGCACGCCTTGGCGGCAGCGCATTCGTTCCACTCCTGCACCGTTACCGGATATTTTCCGATCGAGAACGGCTTGATCGTGACCTGATGGACGGGTCGTTCGGTCGGATCGTCATTGCTTCCCATCGCGAAGCTGCCGCCACGAATGGCGATCATTTCGGGTTCCCGGACCGGCGTCACCGATGGACTGGATGCCGGAGACGGTGAAGGCGATGCTGCGGGCGGTGGCACCGTTGTGGGCAACGGAGAAGCCGCGGGTGCGGCTTGTGGCGCCGGTGCTGCCGGGCTCGGTAATGACGGAACGGATTGCGGCGTCGGCGAAGCCAACGGCGCCGCGATCGGGGGAGCGGCAGCCTGTTGCCCCACCTGGCTGCGGTGCTGCACCAGCACGTACCAAAGCACGTAGCCGGCAATCACCAGCAATGCCGTGATCAGAAGAAAGAGCAGGACGTTCTCGCGCCGGCTTCTTGTCTTGCCGACGGCATCAGCGTCCGGCAGCACACGATACACGCGCACCGGATCGGTGATGTTCTTGACCTTGCGGTCGCCGAGTGACTCATAACCGCACACGATCTTGTGTTTGATCTGCTCGTAGATCGCGCCGGATATGAAGACCTGCCCCGGCTCCGCGATGCCCTCGATACGCGTGGCGATGTTGACGCCGTCACCATATATGTCGTCCGGCTCCACGATGACGTCACCGAGATTGACTCCGATCCGATATTCGAGCCGGGAATGCTTGGGAATCGAGGCGTTGCGGCCGACGAGATTCTGCTGGATGACGATGCTGCATCGAACGGCTTCCACGGGACTGTCGAAAACGGCGATGAAGCCGTCGCCGGTCGTCTTCACCAGACTTCCATGGTGCTCGATGATGCTGGGCTGGATGATGTCGCGCTCGATCCGCTTGACGCGGGCGTGCGTGCCTTCCTCGTCGGCCTGCATCATGCGGCTGTACGAGGCGATGTCACCGACGATGATCGCGGCAAGGCGACGAGGCATTCCGCTGTGCGGCGGCGGCTCGTCGTGATTTCCGGGTCTGAAGTTGCGAATTTCGCCCATGCGGGGGACTCCACAAACTTGCAAGGCAGCCCCAGCCTACGAGCGCCAAAAGGCGGTCGTCTGTGAAGGCTACCACATTGACGAACCGAGACAATGTCGCGGCACGCACCGACGTTCGGGTTCCCGGCAATCAAGTCGTCACACCCCTTGAACCTTCTTGATCGGAGCGGTGACTAAGTCCCGCCGTGGCCGCTGCCCGACAACGAGCGACGTGCGGCGGTTGAACGCGCTCCACTTCGCCTGCGACCAATGGCAGACCGGCCCGCGGATGGCGGGCGGATGCCCATCAGGCGCTCGGTGCGACCATGAAGCTTGCCCTTGTCCTTCCGCTTGTTCTTCCCCTTGCCTTCGCTGCATTGACCGGCGCTGCCCGCGCCGAGGAAGTCGACGATATCCGCGAGGCCAGTAAGGCCGAGGCCGAGACCTTCAATACGCGGATGTATGCGAAGCCTCCCGGCGACAAGGCCTATGCCTGCTTCGTCCGCCGCTACGATGCCGACCATCTGGCGCGGCATCCGAAGCAGAAGGTCGCCGCGATGAAGCTGCTGATCTCCGCGGAATTCGACAAGGAGGACAAGGAGCTTCACCATTCCTTCCGCCTTGGCTTCAGGTACCGTCACCGCAGCGGCGATTTCGACTCCAGCGGCTCGTGCAACCACGCCGTATTCACCAGGAGCGGCGACGAGGTCCGCCTCGGCTGCGGCGTCGACTGCGATGGCGGCGGCATCGGCGTTGCGCTCTCCAAGGACGACAAGTCCGCGATCGTCCGGCTCGAACGTGTCAGGGTCTGGCAGAACAACAAGCCGGACGATGACGCCGAGCATTCGCTGACCGCCGGCGCCGACGACAAGATTTTCCGCCTCGACCGCGCCGACAATCGCGAGTGCGCCTCGCTGGTGACCGACCGCAAGGAACTCGCGGCGCTGCGCCACAAATGATATGCCTGCGTAAATTCGGACTTCGTCGAGGAGATCGCCATGAACCGTCGGAACATCCTGTGGAGCGCCGTCTCGGCACTCGGTGCGGCGCTTGGCGTCTCCAGCGCGAAAGCCACCACCGCCACCGCGCCGTCGAACAAGCTCAAGGTGGCCTATCACCTCAGCGACGCCGAGAAGGTCCATTTCGTGCTCGGCAATATCCAGAACCACATCGACGGCGTCGGCGGCCCCGAGCACGTGACGATCGCGCTGGTGATCCACGGCCCGGCGCTGAAGGCGTTTCACTCGGCGCAGGCCAACCCCGACGTCAGCAAGCGCGTCGGTGACTTCTCCCAGGGCGGCATCGAGCTCGCCGCCTGCGGCAACACGATGAAAGCGCAGAACGTGACGCTGAGCGAGCTGCTGCCGGGTTTCATCAACGCCGAGAAGGGCGGCGTGGTGCGGCTCGCCGAGCTGCAGTCGCAGGGGTATCTGTATTTGCGGCCGTAGGCGGGCACGGCGATGGCTGGCGCAGCCCTTTCCGCGTCATTGCGAGGAGCCCTTGCGACGAAGCAATCCAGACAGCCTCCGCGGACAGATTCTGGATTGCTTCGCTGCGCTCGCAATGACGGGGAGTATGGCGGCGCCGCAGCCCTCGTCGTACTTGACTTACCCATAACTCCACAGTTATGTGTCTATCCATAACCTCCCGGTTATGGATTTTTCATGACTCCCACCCCCGACCTTCTGTTCAGGACGCTCGCCGATCCCACCCGGCGAGCGATCTTCGAGCGGCTGTGCCGTGAGGGGGAGCAGACGGTCGGGGCGCTGACGGCACGATCCGGCGTGTCGCAGCCGGCGGTGTCGAAACATCTTGGCGCCCTGAAGCAGGCGGGCCTGGTTCGCGACCGGCACGAAGGACGGCAGACCCATTACAGCGCGCAGCCCGGTGCGCTCAATCCGCTGATCGACTGGACCGGCCAGATGGCCGGGTTCTGGCAGAAAAGGTTAGATGCCCTCGACGATCTCCTGAAGAGGATGGACCAATGAACGCCCCCGCCGAGACGCGCTCCGTCGTGATCGAGCGCGAATTTGCCTATCCCGCCGAGCGGCTCTGGCGCGCGCTGACGCAGCCGCATCTGATCGAGGAATGGCTGATGAAGAACGACTTCAAGCCGGTCGTCGGCCATCGCTTCAATCTGCGCGGCGAATGGGGCGGCGTGCTGGACTGCGAGGTGCTCACCATCGAGCCGCAGAGGACGCTGGCCTACACCTGGAATTTCTCGCACGAGGACGCCGCGTTCGATCTCAAGAGCATCGTCACCTTCACACTGACGCCGACGAGCGCCGGCACCCATCTGCGCGTCGAGCAGGCGGGCTTCCGCCCGACGCAGAAACAGGCGTTCGGCGGCGCGCATGCCGGCTGGAAGCAGTTTTTGGCCAAGCTGGACGATTTGCTGGCGCGGGCGAGCTAGCTCCACCACCCATTCCGATCATTCTCAAAGGAGGTCCCAATGAGCACGCCTATGTGGATTCGGCAGATTCATCGCTGGCTGTCGATGGCTTTCACGCTTGCCGTCATCGCCAACATCGTGGCGATGACGATGCAAGTCGAGGCCGTGTGGATCGGCTTCCTGGCGCTGGTGCCGCTGATTCCGCTGCTCGCGACCGGGCTCTATCTGTTCGCGCTGCCTTATCGCGGCCGCAGCAACGCGTGAACGAGGCCATGATGAAGAAGCCCGTGGCGGCGAAGACGAGCAGCGCGAAGCAAGCAGGTACCGCCTCGCCATCCAAGCTGATCGACGGCCGGATCAAGGAGCTCGGCGACTGGCGCGGCGAGATGCTGGGGCGGGTTCGCGCGCTGATCAAGGAGGCCGACCCTGATGTCGTCGAAGAGTGGAAATGGCGCGGTGTTCCAGTCTGGGAGCACGACGGCATCATCTGCACCGGCGAGACCTACAAGGAGGTCGTGAAGCTGACCTTCGCCAAGGGCGCCGCGCTGGCGGATCCCGCAGGTCTCTTCAATTCCAGCCTCGACGGCAATGTGCGCCGCGCGATCGATATTCGCGAGGGCGAAACGATCAACGAGAAGGCGTTGAAGGCGCTGATCCGCGCGGCGGTCGAGCTGAATGCGAGCAAGAAGAAGCCGGGAAAGCGATCAGCCTCGTAGACGCGATGGGCCGCCACAAGTGCCTTCCTTCTCCCCTTGCGGGAGAAGGTGGCGCGAAGCGCCGGATGAGGGGTCTCCATCGGCACGGGAGAGTGCGGAGAGATACCCCTCACCCCAGTGAGCTTATGTCTGCCGGCGTCGCTGCCCTCTCCCGCAAGGGGCGAGGGCACATCAATGCGCATCTCGCGTGGTGCCCCATGTAGGCAGTCCCCGTCACGCCACCGCCGCCGCGATCGGGCGGGGGCTGACGACGTATTCGCGCAGCACCTTGTCGTTGGCATCGACCTCGATCAGTGCGACGTCGTAGGTCCAGAGATCGGCCAGGTGCTGGAGCACGCGCTTGGCGTCGGTCTCGTTGAGCTGCGAGCCCTTGATGACGTGGTGATGCAGGATCAGGCGGCGGTCGCCGGAGAGATCGACGTCGACCACCTCGATATTGGCGTCGATGAAGCCGACATCGTGCTGCCGCGCCAGCTCGCGGCGGACGCGGCGGAAGCCGCGCTCGTCGTGGATGGCGTCGACCCGGATGCCGGCGCGCTCTTCGGGATCGTCGTGCAGGTGGAACATGCGGAAGTGCCGCATCAATTTCGGGCTCAGGAATTGGCCGATGAAGCTCTCATCGCGGTAATTGGCCCAGACGTCGCGCAGCACGCCCATGACGTCGCCCTTGCCGGCGATGTCGGGAAACCACTCGCGGTCCTCGTCTTCGGGATTGCTGACGATGCGCTCGATGTCCTGCATCACGGCAAAACCGAGTGCGTAAGGATTGAAGCCCGAGAAGCGCGGGTCGTCGAATTCGGGCTGGAACACCACATTGGTGTGCGACCCCAGAAATTCGAGGAAGTTGCCGTCGCTGATGCGACCCTGCTCATGCAGCTTGGTCATGATGCGATAATGGACGTAGGTCGCCGTCCCCTCGTTCATGACCTTGGTCTGGCTCTGCGGATAGAAATATTGCGCGATGTGGCGAACGATGCGGAGCAGCTCGCGCTGCCAGGGCGCCAGCCGCGGCGCGCTCTTCTCCAGGAAATAGAGCAAATTCTCCTGCGGCAGGCCGAGCAGCTTGCGGCGGCGCTCGATGCTGAGCGTGGAGCGGCTCTTGGCGGCGCCCTTCGGCACGGTGCGCCAGAGATCGTTGAAGACCTCCTCCTCGTGCTGGCGGCGACGCCCTGCCCGCTTCTCCTCGGCGCGCAGATCGAGCTTCTTCTTGCCGGGATAACGGTCGATGCCGTGCGACATCAGCGCGTGCGCGGCGTCGAGCGTGCGCTCGACCTCGATGCGGCCGTAGCGATCCTCGCACTGCATGACGTAGTTCTTGGCGAAGTCGAGATAGTCCAGGATGCCGTCGGCATCGGTCCATTGCTTGAACAGATAATTGTTCTTGAAGAAATGGTTGTGGCCGAAGGCGGCGTGCGCGATCACCAGCGTCTGCATCGTCGCCGTGTTCTCCTCCATCAGATAGGATATGCAGGGCGAGGAGTTGATGACGATCTCGTAGGCCAGCCCCATCAGGCCCTTGCGGTAGGACGCCTCATGGAACGCGAAGTGCTTGCCGAACGACCAGTGCTTGTAGAACAGGGGCATGCCGACCGACGAATAGGCGTCCAGCATCTGCTCGGCGGTGATGACCTCGATCTGGTTCGGATAGACGTCGAGGCCGAGATCCTTCAGCGCCACCTCCTCGCAGGCATCGGTGATGCGCTGCAAGGTGTGGAAATCCCAATCGGCGCCTTCGAACAAACGTTCCTTCATGGAGCGGCCTTCTCCTGGGCAGTGTCGCGGCGCTGGAACAGATCGTGGAATACCGGGAAGATCTCGCTGCGCTCCGAGACCTTGCGCATCGAGAGCGGGGCGCCGCTGTTGCGCAGGCGTTCGTAGAGGCTCCAGAGCGAGGAGTCGGAGAGATCGAAGGCGCTGCCGCCGGCCTCGCCGACCTCGAGATAGGCGAAGAACTGGCAGACCGGCAGGATCTTCTCGGTCAGGAGGAGCCCCGTGAGCTCGCCGTCGGAATAGGAATTGTCGCCGTCGGAAGCCTGCGCGGCGTAGATGTTCCAGTCCGACGGGTTGAAGCGCTCGCGCACGATCTCGTGCATCGCCTGCAGCGCGCTGGAGACCAGCGTGCCGCCCGAGGCCGGACCGTAGAAGAAGGTCTGCTCGTCGACCTCCTCGGCGCGGTCGGTGTGGCGGATGAACACGATCTCGACGTGCTTGTAGCGCCGCTTCAGGAACACGTAGAGCAGCATGTAGAAGCGCTTGGCGAGATCCTTCATGTGCTCGGACATCGAGCCGGAGACGTCCATCAGGCAGAACATCACGGCCTGCGCGACGGGCTTGGGCACCGTCTCGAAGCGCCGGTAGCGGATGTCGAGCGGATCGATGAAGGGGATGCGCTTGGACTTCGCCTTCAGCGTTTCGAGCCGGGCCACGAGAGCCGCGCGATCGTCCTCGTCGGTGCAGGCTTCGATCGCGGCTTCCAGCTCCTCGATCTCGTCCTTGCGCGGACGCTTGAGCGCGATGCGGCGGGCGAGCGCGAGCTTCACCGTCCGGCTCACCGAGATGTTGGCGGGCGAGCCGGTCATGGTGTAGCCGGCGCGCTGGATGCCTTCGCTCTCGGTCTGTGCGATCTTGCGCTTGGCGAGATCCGGAAGCTCGAGGTCGTCGAGGAATAGATCGACGAACTCATCGCGGCTCAGCACGAAGCGGAAGGCGTCCTCGCTGTCGCCTTCGCCGGGACCGGAATCCTTGGCGCTGCCCTGGCCGGAGCGCTGGAGATAGTCGCCTTCGATGAACTTCTTGTTGCCGGGCAGGACCATGTCGCGCGTCCCGCCTTCACGGCGGAAACGCGGCTCGTGCATGCCGTCGAGTGGAATCGTGACCTCACCCCCCTCCAGGACGTCCTTGATGTCGCGTTCCTGCGAGGTCTTCTTGACGGCGCCCTGCACCAGGGATTTGGCCCGACGCAAGAACCGCTGGCGGTTCTCAAGACTCTTGCCGCCTGGATTCAGGCGCCTGTCAATAATGTGAATGGGCACTTTACCATTCGCCTCCCATCCGCCTCAACCGGCCTGCTTCACGCGCATGTACCATTCGACGAGCCGGCGAACCTGACGTTCGGTATAGCCGCGCTCCACCATGCGTGCGACGAACTCGCCGTGCTTCTTCTCCGTCTCGCCGTCCTTCTTCGAACCGAAGGAGATGACCGGAAGCAGGTCCTCGACCTGGGAGAATATCCGCTTTTCGATCACATCGCGAATCTTCTCGTAGGAGGTCCAGGTCGGGTTTTTGCCGCCGTTCTGGGCCCGGGAGCGTAACGAGAATTTGACGACCTCGTTGCGGAAGTCCTTGGGGTTGGCGATGCCCGCCGGCTTCTCGATTTTCGTCAGCTCCTGGTTCAAAAGCTCGCGATCGAGCAGCTGGCCGGTATCGGGATCCTTGAAGTCCTGGTCCTCGATCCAGGCGTCGGCATAGTCGACGTAGCGATCGAACAGGTTCTGCCCATAATCCGAGTAGGATTCGAGATAAGCCTTCTGGATCTCGTTGCCGATGAACTCGGCGTAGCGCGGCGCGAGCTCGGCCTTGATGAACTCGAGATAGCGTTTCTCGGTCTCCTCAGGCAGCTGCTCGCGGCGGATCGCCTGCTCCAACGCGTACATCAGATGCACGGCGTCGGCAGCCACCTCCTGCGGATCGTGGTTGAACGTCGCAGCCAGGATCTTGAAGGCGAATCGGGTCGAGGCGCCATCCATGCCCTCGTCGACACCGGCGGCGTCGCGATATTCTTGGACGCTGCGCGCCTTCGGATCGGATTCCTTCAGGCTCTCGCCGTCGTAGACCCGCATCTTGGCGAACAGGGTGGAGTTCTCGTGCTTGCGCAGGCGCGACATCACCGAGAACCGCGCCAACGTCTCCAGCGTCGACGGCGCGCAAGGAGCCGAGGCGAGCTCGGAGCCCTGGATCAGCTTCTCGTAGATCTTCTGCTCCTCGGTGACCCTGAGGCAGTAGGGCACCTTGATGACGCAGATGCGGTCGATGAAGGCTTCGTTGTTCTTGTTGGCCTTGAAGCTCGCCCACTCGGCTTCGTTCGAGTGCGCCAGGATGATGCCGGTGAACGGGATCGCGCCGATATTCTCGGTGCCGATATAATTGCCTTCCTGGGTTGCGGTCAGCAACGGGTGCAGCATCTTGATCGGCGCCTTGAACATCTCGACGAACTCGAGCACGCCCTGATTGGCGCGGTTGAGGCCGCCGGAATAGCTGTAGGCGTCGGGATCGTTCTGGGCGTAGGTCTCGAGCTTGCGGATGTCGACCTTGCCGACCAGCGAGGAGATGTCCTGGTTGTTCTCGTCACCGGGCTCGGTCTTGGCGATCGCGATCTGGCGCAGCCGCGACGGCTGGATCTTGGCGACCCGAAACTGGGAAATGTCGCCGCCGAACGCTTCCAGCCGCTTGTAGCACCACGGGCTCATCAGGCCGGTGAGGCGACGGCGCGGAATGCCGTACTTCTCCTCCAGCATCGGACCGAGCTGATCGGGATCGAACAGGCTGAGCGGGCTCTCGAACACGGGCGAGAGCTCGTCGCCGGCCTTGAGCACGTAGATCGGCTGCACTTCCATCAGCGACTTGAGCCGCTCGGCGAGCGAGGACTTGCCGCCGCCGACCGGGCCGAGCAAATAGAGGATCTGCTTGCGCTCTTCGAGACCTTGCGCCGCATGGCGGAAGAAACCGACGATGCGCTCGATGGTTTCTTCCATGCCGTAGAAGCCGGCGAAGGCTGGATAGGTGCGGATGGTGCGGTTCAAAAAAATACGGCCAAGGCGAGGGTCCTTGGCCGTGTCAATCGTCTGAGGCTCACCGATCGCCGCTAGCAGTCGTTCAGCCGCGTTCGCGTATTTCATGGGATCGCTTCGACACGATTCCAGATATTCCGCCATCGACATGTCGTGCTGGCTTCTCGCCTCGAACGACCGAGCGAAAGCGTTGAATAGAGAATCGTTGTACATGATCCCTCTCCGCGTGAGTTCCGCTACAAGCTGAAACGAAAGCAGTTACCGGACCGTTCCTCAGGCCGTTTCGAATCAGCGTGAGCACATGACAATCATTGGACACCCTGGTGCCAACTCGACGCAACGCACAACGTAGGCACTCCATGAGTTACGAACAGGCACCTGCCTGTTATTTGTGCGAATCTCTGTCTATTCTGGCTCATTTCCAGAAAATGTCACTCGGTCGCCACATCCGGGCGTTCCCGGGGATGGCCCCATCCGGCGGTGCAGCATAGCGATCGGGGAGCGGCGATCTTATGACGCTTGTACGGCGAAGCCTTGCGGTCCCCGTTCATCTTCCTGCTGCAATGCGGTGTGCTGGCAGCCTGTACGTCGCGGCAACGCGCAGCACCGTGTCACAGTCGCTGCCAGGCCAGGCCCACCCCGACGGATGACAACGCGATCGTTCTGCGCGTAGCGCCGGCTCGGGATGCTGCGGAGCTCTTCGCATGTCCGGTGTCGGCCTCAGCACGATCATTTCGTGACCGCGGCAATCTTCGAGCAAGATCTCCGCCATCGAACCCCGTGGCAGAAATTCAATGTCGATGCGGAGATCGCGGATGCGTAGGAGTGGATGACGACGACATGCCCGTTGGGGCAGCGAAGCGCTCAGATCGGCCGGATGGCGAACGACCTTTACGCAACAGTGAGCGTGACCGCGGGGATCGCCATGATCGCGACGGAGTTACACTGGAGGGTATGACTCCCGCACCCTTGATTGGTTCCCTCCCGGGTGCATGTAGGCTAGAGGATAGCGCGTCAGGACCTTCGCGAAAACCCCTCGTCCGCAGGCTTGGAGATAAATAGGCATCATGAATCCCGTCAAAGAACTGGAAAAGCACGGACAGGCGGTCTGGCTCGACTTCCTGGCCCGCGGTTTCATCGCCAAGGGCGACCTGAAGCGGCTGATCGACACCGACGGCGTCAAGGGCGTCACCTCCAACCCGTCGATCTTCGAGAAGGCGATCGGCAGCTCGGACGAATATGACGCTCCGATCGGCAAGGCGCTGAAGCGCGGCGACCGCAATGTGGCCGACCTGTTCGAGGCCGTCGCGATCGAGGACATCCAGAACGCCGCCGACGTGCTGCGCCCGGTCTATGACCGCCTCAAGGGCGGCGACGGCTATGTCAGCCTGGAGGTCTCCCCCTATCTCGCAATGGACACATCAGGCACGGTCGCGGAGGCGCGGCGGCTCTGGAAGGACGTCGGTCGCAAGAACCTGATGGTGAAGGTGCCGGCGACGCCGGAGGGCCTGCCGGCGATCGAGCAGCTGATCAGCGAGGGCATCAGCATCAATATCACGCTGCTGTTCTCCAAGGCCGTCTATCTCGAGGTGGCCGAGGCCTACATCGCCGGTCTGGAGACCTACGTCGCCGGCGGCGGCGATCCGTCGCATGTGGCCAGCGTCGCCAGCTTCTTCGTCAGCCGGATCGATTCGGTGGTCGACAAGCAGCTGGACGAGAAGATCGCCCGCGCCAACGATCCGTCCGAGAAGGAACGTCTCGCCGCGCTCAAGGGCAAGGTGGCGATCGCCAACGCCAAGCTCGCCTATCAGGACTACAAGCGCCTGTTCGCAGGCCCGCGCTGGGAGAAGCTCGCCGCCAAGGGCGCCAAGCCGCAGCGCATGCTGTGGGCCTCCACCGGCACCAAGAACAAGGACTACAGCGACGTCCTCTATGTCGAGGAGCTGATCGGCCCCGACACCATCAACACCGTGCCGCCGGCAACGCTGGATGCGTTCCGCGACCACGGCAAGCCGCGCGACAGCCTGGAGGAGAACGTCGAGGACGCGAAGCGCGTGCTGGAGGAGCTGGAGCGCTCCGGCATCTCGCTCGATGCGATTGCCGAGGAGCTGGTCAAGGACGGCGTCAAGCTGTTTGCGGATGCCGCCGACAAGCTCTACGGCGCCGTCGCCCACAAGCGCGCCGTCGTGCTCGGGCCCGCACTCGACCGCCAGCAGCTCTCGCTGGGCGACGGGCTCGGCAAGGCGCTGGCCAAGACCACTGAGGAATGGCGGGCGTCGGCCAAGATCCGCAGGCTGTGGCAGCGCGACAAGTCGGTCTGGACCAGTGCGGACGAGGACAAATGGCTGGGCTGGCTCGACAGCCCGCACCAGGCCGACATTGCCGATTACGAGGACTATGCGGGCCGCGTGAAGGGCCAGAAATTCTCCGACGCCGTCGTGCTCGGCATGGGCGGTTCCAGCCTCGGCCCCGAGGTGCTGGCGGAGACCTTCGGCAAGAAGCCCGGCTTCCCCAAGCTGCACGTGCTCGACTCCACCGATCCGGCACAAGTGCGGGCGATGGAGGCGAAGATCGACATCGCCAACACCGTCTTCATCGTCTCCAGCAAGTCCGGCGGCACCACCGAGCCGAACGCGATGAAGGACTATTTCCACAAGCAGGTTGCCAAGGCGGTGGGTGCAAAGGTGAAGACCGGCCATCGCTTCATCGCGGTGACCGACCCCGGCTCGTCGCTGGAGAAGGCGGCGAAGAGCCTTCATTACGCCCGCATCTTCCATGGCGAGCCCTCGATCGGCGGACGCTATTCGGTGCTCTCGCCCTTCGGCTTGGTGCCGGCGGCAACCGCGGGCATCGACGTCAAGAGCTTCGTCAAGCATGCGCTGGCGATGGCCCGCTCCTGTGGCCCCGATGTGCCGCCGTCCGAAAACCCGGGCGTGCAGCTCGGCCTTGCCATGGGTCTCGCCGGGCTCGAAGGCCGCGACAAGGTGACGATCCTGGCGTCGAAGAAGATCGCCGATTTCGGCGCCTGGGCCGAGCAGCTGATCGCGGAATCGACCGGCAAGGAGGGCAAGGGCCTGATCCCGATCGAGGGCGAGCCGCTGGGCGATCCCTCCGTCTACGGCAACGACCGCTTCTTCATCGACATCCGCGTTGAAGGCGAAGCGGACGCCGCACACGATTCCCAGCTTGCCGCGATCGAGGCGGCGGGTCACCCCGTGGTGCGCATCGTCATGAAGTCGATCGAGCATCTCGGCCAGGAATTCTTCCGCTTCGAGATGGCAACCGCCGTGGCCGGCAGCATTCTCGGCATCAACCCGTTCGACCAGCCGGACGTCGAAGCAGCCAAGATCAAGACCCGCGAGCTCACCGCCGCGTTCGAGAAGGCCGGCAAGCTGCCGGCGGAAGAGCCGGTGGTCAGCACCAAGGAAGCCGATCTCT
The DNA here is from genome assembly GCF_900094575.1 of Bradyrhizobium yuanmingense. Taxonomy (GTDB): domain Bacteria; phylum Pseudomonadota; class Alphaproteobacteria; order Rhizobiales; family Xanthobacteraceae; genus Bradyrhizobium; species Bradyrhizobium yuanmingense. Next base: position 914,840 of record NZ_FMAE01000001.1, read on the forward strand.
ACACCGACGAGGCCAACGCCACGGCGCTACGCGCCGCCGGCGCCAATGGCGATCTCGGCTCCTGGCTGAAGGCACATCTGTCGCGATCCAACGACGGAGACTACGTCGCCCTGCTCGGCTACATCGCGCGCGACAAGGCCACGATCGACGCGCTTCAGGCCATGCGCCTCGAGGTGCGCGAGAAGCGGCATGTCGCGACCTGCGCCGAGTTCGGCCCGCGCTTCTTGCACTCGACGGGACAGGCCTACAAGGGCGGGCCCGACAGCGGCGTCTTCCTCCAGATCACCGCCGATGACGCCAAGGACCTGCCTGTGCCGGGCCAGAAGGCGAGCTTCGGCGTGATCAAGGCGGCGCAGGCGCGCGGCGATTTCGACGTGCTGACGGAACGCGGCCGGCGTGCGCTGCGGGTGCACCTGAAGGGTGGGCTCAAGAAAGGCCTCGCCGCGCTCAATGCAGCGCTCAACGACGCGCTGAACTAAAGGAATAATGCAGATGCAACTCGGCATGATCGGCCTCGGCCGAATGGGCGGCAACATCGTTCGCCGCCTGATGCGCCACGGGCATTCGACGGTGGTCTACGACAAGGACGCCAAGGCCGTCGCCGGTCTTGCCGCCGACGGCGCGGTCGGCTCGGCGACGCTGGAAGAGTTCGTCGCCAAGCTCGAGCGGCCGCGCACGGCCTGGGTGATGCTGCCGGCAGGACGCATCACCGAGACCACAATCGAGACGATCGCCGCCGTGATGCAGGAAGGCGACGTCATCATCGACGGCGGCAACACCTTCTGGCAGGACGACGTCCGCCGCGGCAAGGCGCTGAAGGCGCGCGGCATCCATTATGTCGATGTCGGCACGTCAGGCGGCGTCTGGGGGCTCGACCGCGGTTACTGCATGATGATCGGCGGCGAGAAGCAGGTGGTCGACCGGCTCGATCCGATCTTCGCGGCGCTCGCGCCGGGCGCCGGCGACATTCCGCGCACGCCGGGGCGCCAGGGCCGCGATCCCCGCGTCGAGCAAGGCTACATCCACGCCGGGCCCGTCGGCGCAGGCCATTTCGTCAAGATGATCCACAACGGCATCGAGTACGGCCTGATGCAGGCCTATGCCGAAGGTTTCGACATCCTCAGGAATGCCAATATCGAGGCTTTGCCGGCAGATCATCGCTACGATTTCGATCTCGCCGACATCGCTGAAGTGTGGCGGCGTGGCAGCGTGATTCCGTCCTGGCTGCTCGACCTCACCTCGACCGCCCTCGCCGACAGTCCGCAACTGTCGGAATATTCCGGCTTCGTGGAGGATTCCGGCGAAGGCCGCTGGACCGTGAATGCGGCGGTCGACGAGGCCGTGCCGGCCGAGGTTTTGACCGCGGCGCTCTACACACGTTTCCGGTCCCGCAAAGAACACACCTTCGCCGAAAAAATTCTTTCGGCGATGCGTGCAGGGTTCGGCGGGCACAAGGAGCCGACGCAGCCGGGCGCGGCGAAGCCGAAGTAACGCGTAAACCAAGCGAAGGCCGACCAACCGTGACAAAAGACCCGCAGCCAAAGCGCAAGCCGGACAATTGCGCCTTCGTCATCTTCGGCGTCACCGGCGATCTCACCCATCGCCTGGTGATGCCCTCGCTCTACAACCTGGCCGCCGAGCATCTTCTGCCGGAGAAATTCTGCGTCGTCGGCGTCGCCCGCAGGGGCCAGTCGGATGAGGAGCTTCGCGACAGCCTGCTGAAGGGCTTGCGGCAATTCGCGACGCGCCCGGTGGACGACGACATCGCGACGAGGCTTTTGGAATGCGTGACCTTCGTCGAGGCCGACGCAAAGGATCCGCCCTCCTTCGACCGCCTGCGCCAGCATCTGGATTCGCTGGAATGCGCGCAGGACACCGGCGGCAACCGGCTGTTCTATCTGGCAACGCCGCCGGCCGCGTTCGCGCCGACCGCGCGGGAGCTCGGCCGCACCGGCATGATGAGGGAGAACGGCGCCTGGCGGCGGCTCGTGATCGAAAAGCCGTTCGGCACCGATCTGGCCTCGGCCCGCGCGCTGAATGCCGAACTCTTGAAGATCATGGACGAGCACCAGATCTACCGGATTGATCATTATCTCGGCAAGGAAACGGTGCAGAACATCCTGGTGCTGCGCTTTGCCAACGGCATGTTCGAGCCCATCTGGAATCGCAACCACATCGACCACATCCAGATCACCGTGGAAGAGAAGCTCGGGGTCGGCCACCGCGGCGGCTTCTATGATGCCACCGGCGCGCTGCGCGACATGGTGCCGAACCACCTGTTCCAGCTGATGTCGCTGGTCGCGATGGAGCCTCCCGCCCGCTTCGACGCACATTCCGTACGCTCCGAGAAGGCGGACGTGCTGACATCGATCCAGCTGCCCAGCCGGGAGGACGCACTGAAGAATTCGGTGCGCGCGCAATATCTCGCGGGCCGCAGCGGCGACGACGAGATCACGGACTATCGCAAGACCGCGGACGTCAAGCCCGACAGCACCACCGAGACCTTTGTCGCGCTCAAGCTGATGATCGACAATTGGCGCTGGGCAGGCGTGCCGTTCTACTTGCGCACCGGCAAGGCGCTCGGCCACAAGCGCACCGAAGTCGCGATCAAGTTCAAGCAGGCCCCGCTGTCGATGTTCTCAGGGACGGACGTCGACCGCCTGTCGCAGAACTTCCTCACCATCGGCATCGCGCCGACTGAGACCATCGAGCTGCAGTTCAACGCCAAGATCCCGGGGCCGAGCATCACCATCGACGGCGTCGAGATGAAGTTCCGCTATGGCGACTATTTCCGCGCCGATCCCTCGACCGGCTATGAGACGCTGATCTACGACTGCATGATCGGCGACAACATCCTGTTCCAGCGCGCCGACGGCATCGAGGCCGGCTGGCAGGCCGTGCAGCCGTTCCTGGACGCCTGGAAGAGCGCGGGCAGCAACGGCATCGAAACCTATGAAGCCGGCAGCGAAGGCCCTGCCTGCGCCGACGAGTTGCTCCGGCGCGACGGGCGAAGCTGGCGGAAGTTCTCGTGATGGCTCAGGCCGAGCAGCCGAAGCTGATCGTCGAGGCCGATGCCGAAGCTCTCGCCCGCGCCGCGGCCGAACGCGTGCTGGCGCGGATCGCGGCCAATCCCGGCCGGATTGCAATCTGCCTCACCGGCGGCTCCAGCCCGAGGACGCTGTATCAGTTGCTCAGCAGCGAGGCCTGGCGCGGCAGGATTCCGTGGGAGCGCGTGCACTGGTTCATCGGCGACGAGCGTTTCGTGCCCGACAGCGATCCCCTCAACAACATGGCGGTCGCCCGCGCGACCTTTCTCGATCGCCACGCGCCCGCCGGCCATATTCACCCGATCCCGACCACAGCCGACAATCCCGATGCCGCTGCGGAAGCCTATGCGCGTGAGCTGCAGGCCTTCTATGGCGGAGACCAGCTCGATCCCGCACGTCCGCTGTTCGATCTCGTCCTGATGGGCGCAGGACCGGACGGCCACACCGCCTCGCTGTTTCCCGGTTACCCCGAGATCGAGGAGACCCGACGCTGGGTCGTCGGCGTTCCCAAGGCGAACGTTGCGCCGTTCGTGCCGCGGGTCTCGCTCACCCTGCCCGCTTTGGCCTCCTGCCGCGAGATGCTGTTCGAGATTGCCGGGCACGACAAGCGGCCGATCTTGACGCGCCTCTGCAATGGCGAGAATCTGCCGGCCTTGCGCGCGCGCTCGAACGGCGAGACCGTCTGGCTGGTCGACAAGGCCGCGCTTCCGGAGGACATTCGTGGGCCGCGCTGAAGCACCCTGTGCATTGATCGTGATGGGCGTGTCGGGCTCGGGCAAGAGCACGGTCGCGAAGGCGCTCGGCGAGCGCCTCGGCTGGCGGTTCGAGGACGGCGACAGCTTCCATCCCGCCAGCAATGTCGAGAAGATGCGGGCCGGACATCCCCTCACCGACGAAGACCGCTGGCCCTGGCTGAATGCCATCGCCGACGAAATCGCGCGGGTCTGCGGCCGCGGCGAGCACGTCATCATCGCCTGCTCGGCGCTGAAGCACGCCTATCGAGACGTGCTGCTGCGCGGACGCGATGACGTCCGCTTCGTGTTCCTGAAGGGCACCAAGGAGCTGATCGCCGAACGGCTCGCGCAGCGCAAAGGGCACTTCATGCCGCCCGGACTGCTCGCCAGCCAGTTCGAGACGCTGGAGCCGCCGGAGCCGGGCGAGCACGTCATCACCGTCTCGATCGACGAGACCGTCGAGGCGATCGTAGACGGCATCGTGCGGCAGCTCAAACTGGGCGGCGCAACACCCAAGGTTCTGCCATGACCCAAATCTCACTCGTGGTCTCCGACGTCGACGGCACGCTGCTGACCAAGGACAAGACGCTGACGGAGCGCGCGAAGAACGCCGTGCAGCGGCTGCACCAGGCTGGCATCGGTTTCACCATCACCTCCAGCCGTCCGGCGATCGGCATGCGCTTCTTGATCGAGCCGCTGGCGCTGTGGCTGCCGGTTGGGCCGTTCAACGGCTCCTCGATCGTCGATCCCGAGATGCGGCCGGTCGAGCAGCACCTGATTCCAGCGCGCGCGGCCGAGCGCACCTTGCAGATCCTCCGCGACTACGGCGCCGACGTCTGGCTGTTCACCACCGACAAATGGCTGATCGACAATCCCAGCGGCAGCTACGTCGCGCACGAGCGGCACACGATCCGCTCCGATCCGACGATCGTGACTGACTTCTCGCCCTATCTTGCCAGCGCCTGTAAGATCGTCGGCGCCAGCGCCGACGCCGCCCGGCTCGAGGCGTGCGAGAAGGTGATGCAGGAAGCCCTCGGCAGCGCAGCGACCGCGGTGCGCTCGCAGACCTATTATCTCGACATCACCCCGCCGGGCTTCAACAAGGGCACGTTCGTGCAAGCGATGGCCAGGCGCCTCGGCATCTCGACCGACGCGGTCGCCACCATCGGCGACATGCAGAACGACCTCGCCATGTTCCGCGTCAGCGGCACCTCGATCGCCATGGGCAACGCCGCCGACAACGTCAAGGACGAGGCGACGCACGTCACTGCGACCAACGAGCAGGACGGCTTTGCCGAGGCGATGGAGATGATCTTGACGCGGAATGGGGTGGGCTGAGCGATCGTCCATGCGGTGCGCGACCTTGGAAATTCAACGGCTGACTTTTCTGGATGACGGCGCGCAGCTGTGCCGACAGGCACTGACATCGGATCGATTAGACGAACTCAGGGCAACTCTGCGCCATTTGCCGCCCGATCATGCCGGACTGAGGTTAAGAGGCATCGACGGTCTCGCGCCCTTCCTTGCCGCCAGCGGACATGTCGGAAGCTGTGCTGCGTCGGTGCTTGGGAAGGCATGCCGCCCGGTCAGGGCCATCCTGTTCGACAAGACGGCCGCGACGAACTGGGCCCTCGGCTGGCATCAGGACCGCACCATCGCGGTGAAGGAGCGCATTCTGGTCGATGGCTTCGACATGTGGAGCATCAAGAGCGGCATGCAGCATGTCGAGCCACCCTTTGCGTTGCTGTCAGGCATGGTGACCCTGAGGGTTCATATCGATCCGGTCCCGGCTAGCAATGCGCCGTTGCTGATCGCGCCCGGATCGCACAAGCTTGGACGGATCCCGGAAGACGAGGTGCGGGACGTCGTTCGACGTTGCGGCACGGTTGCGTGTCTGGCTGATGCCGGCGACATCTGGCTGTACGCAACGCCGATTCTCCACGCTTCTGACGCCGCCACCTCCCCAATGCATCGCCGCGTCCTGCAAGTCGACTTTGCCGTCAGCGAGCTTCCGGGCGGTCTGGAGTGGCTTGGGGTCTAAAGCGGAGTGGCTTTAGGTCGAATCGATTGCCGCGGCTCGTTCACCTCTCCCCCTTGCGGGAGAGGTCGGCGCGTAGCGGCGGGTGAGGGTTCTCTCCTCTTGGGGGTTCGCCCAGCGGAGACACCCTCTCCCCAACCCTCTCCCGCAAGCGGGAGAGGGAGCGCACCGTGCTCGTGGCGGCAAAAGCGCCTGACGGCGCTTCCTACTACTTCGACCGCTGCACTGCCGGCTTCTCGCTGCCCTGCCTTGCCGCCGATAAATTGTGCGCCGTGTTGATCAGCGCGATGTGGGTCAGCGCCTGCGGGAAATTGCCGGTCTGGCGGCGGGCCACGGAATCGTATTCTTCGGCCAGTAGCCCGACGTCGTTGGCGATGCCGACCACGCGGTCAAGCAGAACTTGCGCCTTGTCGAGATCGCCCGACAGCACGTAGGCATCGGCGAGCCATAGCGTGCACGCCAGGAAGGCGCCTTCGAGCGGCGGCTGGTCCGGGGGCAGCTCGCGCGGGTCGTGCCGCAGCACGAAACCGTCGCGCATCAGGCATTTTTCGGCCGCGGCGATGGTGCCGCGGATGCGCGGGTCGTCCGCCGGCAGGAACCCGACGGCGGGCAGCAGCAGCACGCTGGCGTCGAGCATCTTCGAGCCGTAGGATTCGACGAACGAATTCTCCTCCGCATCGAATCCCCTGTTGCAGACATCGCGATGGATGGCCTCGCGTAGCGCGCGCCAGTGCAGCAGCGGCGCCTTGAAGCCGAAGGTCTCGGCGCTCTTGATGCCGCGGTCGAAGGCGACCCAGGTCATCACCTTGGAAAACACATAGTGCTTGGGCTGGCCGCGCCGCTCCCAGATGCCGTGGTCGGGCCGGTCCCAGACTTCGGCCAGATGATTGAGCACGGCGCATTCCAGCGCCCAGGTCGTCTCGTCGTCGAGCTTGAGCCTCGCCATGCGCGACTGGTGGAAGGCGTCGATCAACTCGCCGTAGACATCGAGCTGGAGCTGCGCGTGGGCGGCATTGCCGACGCGCACCGGCTGCGCACCCTCATAACCGTCGAGCCAGCCCGCCTCCCATTCCAGGAGGCGCCGCTGGCCCCAGATGCCGTACATGATCTGCATGTTCGCCGGGGAGCCGGCGGCCGCGCGCAGCAGCCAATTGTGCCAGGCCAGGGCTTCCTCGGTGTAACCCGAGTTCATCAGCGCCAGCAGCGTGAAGGTGGCATCGCGCAGCCAGCAGAAGCGATAGTCCCAGTTCCTGCTGCCTCCGAGCTTCTCCGGCAAGGAGGTGGTGGGTGCCGCGACGATGCCGCCGGTCGGCGCGAAGGTCAGCGCCTTCAGCGTGATCAGCGAGCGCAGGACCAGCTCCTGATAGTCGCCGTCACGGGTGCAATGGCCGCACCAGTCCTCCCAGAATTTTTCGGTCTCCTGGAGCGCCAGCTCCGCATCGATCGGCGCAGGCGGGGCGAGATGCGAGGGACCGTAAGTCAGCACGAATGGCACGGTCTCGCCTTCCTTCACCTCGAAGTCCGAGACGGTGGTCAGATCCTCGCCGCGGGTCTCGACCGGCGTGCGCAGCACCGTCATGTCCTGGCCGGCGATGGCCATCAAGGAATGGTCGATCCGCCGCACCCAGGGAATATCCGCGCCGAAGCCGAAGCGGATGACGAGCTCCATCCGCATCTTCACGGTGCCACGGATGCCGCGGACCAGCCGCACGATGTCGGACGCCTTGCCGCGCAGCGGCATGAAATCGATCAGCGCGACGGTGCCGTTCTTCGTCTCGAACCGCGTTTCGAGGATGAGGGTGTTGCCGAGATAGCGCCGCGAGATGGAGGTTGCGCCCTCGCTCGGCGCGATCAGCCAGCGGCCGTTTTTGTGCGTACCGAGGATGGCGGCAAAGCATGCGTCGGAATCGAAGGCCGGCCAGCACAGCCAGTCGATCGAGCCGTTGCGCCCGACCAGCGCCGCGGTCTCGCAATCGCCGATCAGCGCATAGTCCTCGATCCTCTGAGCCAATGTCGTGCGAGCCTGGCAAGTCCCGGCGGCTCAATTCCCGCCGGGCAATGAACGTTCCCGTGTCGCAGCCTTCAAAGCTGCGAGATCGATCTTGGACGCGATCTTGTCGAGCGCGACCGGCAGGCGCTGGCGCCAGTTCGGATGCTCGTCGATCGTGCCGGGAATGTTGGGCTGGTCGATCACGCCGAGCAGATCCTCCATCGACACCGCGAGCAGCCGCGACGGCGTGCGCGACAGGAAGGCCAGCACAGAGTAGAGATCATTGGCGCTGATGCCGTTCTGGCGCAGGATCTCGTCGAGCCTGCCCAGCGCATCCCAGCGCGCCTGGTCGTTCTCGCCGGGATCGAGCCCGAGCGAGCGCTTCATCTTGAGATCGCTGAAGGAGCGCCAGCCGGCATAGGTCGACAGGTCATGCGTGTTCAGCGTCACCAGCGCATTGGGCCGGTAATGGTCGACATTGCGGAAATGCCCGGCATCGTCGCGCTCGAACATCATGACGAGATAGGACCAGATGCCGAAATCCTGCATCATCTCGCGAAAGCCTTCCGGCACGGTGCCGAGATCCTCGCCGATCACAATGCATTTATAGGCCGCGCTCTCGCGCGCTACGGCGGCCAGCAGTGCCTCGAACGGCATCTGCACATAGGCGCCGTTGTCGGGCTTGAAGCCGCGCGGCACGAGATAGAGCCGTTTCAGGCCGAGCACGTGATCGAGCCTGATGGCGCCGGCATGGCGCATCGACGCCGCGAGCATGTCGGCGAACGGGACGAAGGATTGCGCTTCCAGCCCACCGGCATTGAAGCCGGCAAGGCCCCAATCCTGGCCGATCGTGTTGAGCACGTCGGGCGGCGCACCGACCGCGAGATGACGCGAGATCGCCGTCTGCTCGTTCCAGGCATCGAAGCCGTTGGACTGCACGCCGACGGCGACGTCGAGATAGAGCCCGACCCGCATGCCGAGCTGGCTGGCCAGCTCCTTGGCCGCATGCAGCTGGCTGTCGGCGGTCCATTGCGCGAATTCGACGAACTCGACCTCGCGCTTGTCGGGACCATTGCGCAGCTCGGCGCATTTCGCCTCGTCCGGCCGCTGCCATTCTTGCGGCCATTCCCACCAAGGTCCGGTGAAACGATGCCGCAGCACCTCGAAACAGGCAAAGCGGGACAACAGCGGCGCGCGCTCCGCACGGAAGGCGTCAAACGCCCTGCGACGCGCCTCGCTCGCGCTTGTCACGAAGCTGTTAAAGGCGGCGCGCAGGCCCAGCCATTTCAGCGCCGCCATGTCGGTATAAGGGACGCGGTCGCCCTCGCGCAGACGGGCGGCCGTTGCGGCCGCGTCGGGCACGAGGTCGGCCGAAAATTCAGGGATCGCCTCGACGTCGATATAGAGCGGGTTGAGGAAAAGCCGGCTGTTCGGCGAATAGGGGCTGCAATCGGCCGGGTGATCGTCGAACAGGACATGCAGCGGATTGAGCCCGACGCCGTCGGCCCCGAGCTGCTTGGCGAGCCGGACCAGGCCCGCGAGATCGGTGAAATCGCCGATGCCCCAATTGCGGTCGGAGCGGACGCTGTAGAGCTGCACGGCGAGCAGCCAGCCGCGGTCGAAATCGCCGCCGAAACAGCGCTCGGGCGCCACGATCATCGGCACGTCTTCGCTCGCACCTTCGGCATCGGTCAGCGTCAGGCGGTGATACCCGAGCGCCAGGCCCGCCGGCCAGGCGATCACCGGCTCCCGCGTCTCGCCTGCCGCGATCACATTGCCGTTGCCGGCGATTTTCCATTGCAGCGGCGGCGCGCCAACCGACGCCAATTCCGTGCGCGGGCGTCCGAGCGCACGGACCACGACCGGCCCGCTGACGAAGCGATAGACCCGCTTCTCCGGCAGGGCGTCGAGGATGGATTTGAGGGCCTCGGGCGCGGTGACCCGCAGCTTGCCGAGGGCATCGATGAATTCGGATTGAACGCCCTTGATCCGGGCTTGAGCTAAAAGATCCATTCGGCACGCAGCTTGCAGGCCATGGTTTGGCCAGGGGCATCGATTTTAACGAGATCACGGAAGAGGTTAGTCAGGGGTAACTCGCAAACTGCGCTTGCCGTTCCCAAGGGAACCAATGACACACAAGCGGCTTTCTATCATGGTACCAAGCGTGGGTTCCCGACAAGGGAAACGGGCTCCTGCTTTCTTGTCAATGGCATCACCGTGAACAAGACAATTCAAACTGTCGAGAGTGCCGCGGCCGGCAGCGCTTTCCTGATCGAGGACGTCTATCCCGCGATCGACGGCGGCCGTTTCGCCGTGAAGCGGATCGCGGGCGAGCCGGTCGAGGTCTGGGCCGACATCTACCGCGATGGCGAGGCAGTGATCTCAGCCGCGCTGATCTGGCGAGGAGAGCAGGAGCGCGAATGGCGGAGCGAGCCGATGACCCATCACGGCAATGACCGCTGGTCCGGCGCGTTCACGCCCCCCGAGCCCGGCCAATATGTCTACGCGATCGAAGCCTGGACCGACGAGTTCGCCACGTGGTCGCACGCCGCCGCGCGAAAGCGGCGCACCGGGGCCGATGTCAGCCTCGATGCGATCGAGGGCGCCGGGCTTTTGACCAAGGCGCATGGCGCGCGGCAGGACGCCGCAGCTATCATCATCAGGCAGTGCGAAGATTACCTGAGGAACGGCGACATCACCTCGCTGCTCGCGACCGAGCTCGGCGAAGCCATGGCCGAGAGCCAGTCGCGGCCGGACCTGACGCGTTCGCCATTCTTCCCGCTGACTGCCGACCGCGACAAGGCCCGCTTCAGCACCTGGTATCAGATGATGCCGCGCAGCCAGAGCGCATTGCCGGGCCGGCATGGCACGCTGCGCGACTGCATCGCGCGCGTGCCTGACATCGCCGCGATGGGCTTCGACGTGCTCTACTTCACGCCGATCCACCCGATCGGCAAGACCAGCCGCAAGGGCCGCAACAATGCGCCGGTGGCCCGTGAAGGTGATCCCGGCTCGCCCTATGCGATCGGCTCGGCCGAGGGCGGCCACGATGCGCTGCATCCGGAGCTCGGCACGATCGAGGACTTCCGCGCGTTGGTCGCCACATGTCTTGAATATGGGCTCGAGCTTGCGCTGGACTTCGCGGTGCAGTGCTCGCCGGATCATCCCTGGCTGACGCAGCATCCGGAATGGTTCAAATGGCGGCCCGACCGCTCGGTGAAGACGGCGGACGGCCCCTATTCCGACATCGTTATCCCCGACTTCAATTCGGTCGATCGCGTCGGGCTGTGGAATGCGTTTCGCGACGCCATGCTGTTCTGGATCGACAAGGGTGTAACCATCTTCGCCATCGACAATCACGACACCGCGCCGCTCGCGTTCTGGGAGTGGCTGATCCGCGACATAAGCCGCCGTCATCCCGACGTGATCCTGTTCTCCAAGACCTATGCACGGCCAAAGCTGATGAAGGGCCTCGCCAAGCTCGGCTTTTCGCAGTCCTTCACATACTTTCCCTGGCGCACGGAAAAGTGGGAGCTGGAGCAATATCTCGGCGAGCTGACGCGCTATCCCGAACCCGATTTCTACCGTCCGAACATGTTCGTCAACACGCCTGACCTGTTGCCCTTTCACCTGCAGAGCGGAGAGGCCTGGGCCTTCAAGTCGCGGATCGCACTGGCTGCAACGCTCTCGGGCAATTACGGCATCTACAGCGGATTCGAGCTGCTGGAGCATGAGGCCATTCCCGGCCGCGAAGAATATCTGGATTCCGAGAAGTACCAGATCAGGCAGCGGGACTGGGATCGTCCCGGCAACATCAAATCGTACATCGCCGCGCTCAACCGCATCCGCAACGAGAACGCGGCGCTCCAGCAGACCGCGAATTTGCGCTTTCTCGCCATCGAAGACGGCCAGACGATCGCCTTCGCCAAGGAGGCGGCCGATCCGGCCAACATTGTCGTCGTCGTGATCGCGCTGTCGCGCCGTGAGCGAGAATGCTGGCTGCCGCTCGGCGATCTCACCGTTGACGCCGGCGGGCTGCGTCACCATGTGACGGCACTCGAAAACCTCCTCACCGGCGAACAGTCCCGCATCGAATGGGGCGGCATCAAGTTGCGTATCGATCCCGACCGCGATCCGGCACTTCTGTTCCGCTGCCTGGCGTAAGGGGTCACGCCATGAATGTTCTGTCTTCCGTCGATACCAAGAAGGCTGAGGCTGCCGAGGTCGTAGATGAGCTCTGGTATAAGGACGCCATCATCTACCAGCTCCACGTCAAAGCCTTCGCCGACAGCAACAATGACGGCGTCGGCGACTTCGCCGGGCTGACCGAGCGACTGCCCTATCTGCAGGAGCTCGGCGTCACCGCGCTGTGGCTGCTGCCGTTCTACCCTTCGCCCGGCCGCGACGACGGCTACGACATCGCCGATTACGGCGCGGTCAATCCCGATTTCGGGACGATGAAGGACTTCAAGCGGTTCATCCAGGAAGCGCAGAAGCGGGGCTTGCGCGTCATCACCGAGCTCGTGGTCAACCACACCTCGGACCAGCACAAATGGTTCAAGCGCGCGCGCCGCAGCCATCCGGGCTCGAGCGCGCGCAACTGGTACGTCTGGAGCGACACGGACCAGAAGTACCAGGGCACGCGCATCATCTTCACCGACACGGAGAAGTCGAACTGGACCTGGGATCCGGAGGCCGGCGCGTTCTACTGGCACCGCTTCTTCTCGCACCAGCCGGACCTCAATTTCGACAATCCGCGCGTGGTCAGTGCCATCATCCAGGTGATGAAGCGCTGGCTCGATGCCGGTGTCGACGGCTTCCGGTTAGATGCGATTCCCTATCTGTGCGAGCGCGAGGGCACCTCGAACGAAAACCTGCCCGAGACGCATGCGATCATCAAGCGCCTGCGCCAGGAGCTGGACGCGTATTCCAAGGGCAAGCTGCTGCTGGCCGAGGCCAATCAATGGCCGGAGGACGTGCAGGAATATTTCGGCCGTGGCGACGAGTGCCACATGGCCTATCACTTCCCGCTGATGCCGCGCATCTACATGGCGATCGCCCAGGAAGACCGCTTCCCGATCACCGACATCCTGCGCCAGACGCCGGATATCCCGGCGAGCTGCCAATGGGCGCTGTTCCTGCGCAATCACGACGAGCTCACGCTGGAGATGGTCACCGACGTCGAGCGCGACTATCTCTGGACCACCTACGCCAACGATCCCCGCGCGCGCATCAATGTCGGCATCCGCCGGCGCCTTGCGCCGCTGATGGACAACGACCGGCGCAAGATCGAGCTGATGAACTCGCTCCTGCTGTCCTTCCCGGGCACGCCGATCATCTATTACGGCGACGAGATCGGGATGGGCGACAACATCTATCTCGGCGACCGCAACGGCGTCCGCACGCCGATGCAGTGGAGCCCGGACCGCAACGGCGGCTTCTCGCGCTGCGACCCCGCCCGCCTCTACGCGCCGCTGATCATGGATCCCGTTTACGGCTATGAATCCGTCAACGTGGAGGCGCAGTCGCGCAGCCTGTCCTCGCTGCTCAGCGCCACCAAGCGGCTGATCTCGGTGCGGAAGTCGACGCTCGCCTTCGGCCGCGGCACCATGACCTTCATCCGCCCGGCCAACCGCGCCGTGCTCGCCTATGTCCGCCAATACCGCGACGAGGTGATCCTCTGCGTCGCCAATCTGTCGCGCGCCGCGCAGGCCACCGAGCTCGACCTGTCGCCGTGGAAGGACCGCATCCCGCAGGAGATGCTCGGCCGCACGCGCTTTCCCGCCATCGGCGAATTGCCCTACATGATCACGCTGGGGCCGTACGGCTTCTACTGGTTCCAGCTGCAGGAGCGCGACAAGTCCGAGCCGGTGGTGCCGCGCGCGGTGCCGGAATTCGAGACGCTGGTCGTGCCGGTGAACTCGAACTGGGTCTCGCTCGCCCGCGAGCGCGGCGTGTTCGAGCGCGACGTGCTGCCGGGCTTCCTGTCACGGACGCGCTGGTATCCCGAGAACAATCCCAAGCACATCCGGACCACGCTGACCTCCGCGGTACCGTTCAGCGACATCGGCGACAACAGACCCTGGATCGCGTTCTTCGAGACGACGCGGGACGAGGTGACGACGCGGTACGTGATGCCCATGCAGATCGAATGGGTGCGTTTCGACCGCGAGCGCTTCAACCCGAAGGCGCTCGCCGCCGTCCGCCAGGGCGCACGCGAAGGCACGCTCCTCGACGTCGCGACCGAGCAGATCTTCATCGGTCTGTTCTTACGAGGGCTGTCGCAAAACCTGGTGGTGGACGAGAACAATCTGCGGCTCGAGTTCAAGGCGACCAGCCGTTTCGCCGACTACACCATCAAGGAGCCCGAACGCATCCGCGCCATCGAACAGTCGAACAGTACCGCGCTGGTCGACAACAAGTACGTTGCCAAGATTTATCGGCGGCTGGAGAGCGGCATCAGCCCCGAGATCGAGATCGGCTACTATCTCACCGAGGTCGCCCGCTTTGCCAACACGCCGGCACTGCTCGGCAGCGTCGAGCTGGTCGACGGCAACCAGCGCAGCGCGCTCGGCGTGCTGCATGCCTATGTCGAGAACCAGGGCGACGGCTGGACCGTGACGACCGGATATCTCGACCGCTATATCGACGAGCAGCGCGTGGCGCCCGCCGATGAGATGCCGCGCGAAACCCAGGAGCAGGCGCCCTATCTGCATTTCATCGCGCAGATCGGCCGGCGGCTCGCCGAGCTGCATGTCGCTCTCACCGCGGCAGAGCCCGCCGATCTCGCCCCGGAGCCGATCGACTCCGCCCAGATCAAGGCTGCGCTCTCCGACCTCAAGGCGCGTGCCGAGCGGATTCTCGAGCTGCTTGCCGACAGCCGCGACGGGCTGCGGGAGATGGACCGGCCCCTGATCGACCGGCTCATCGCTGCACGCGCGGACCTGTTCGACCGCCTCAATGCGCTCTTGCCATCCGAGATCGGCGGCTTGAACATCCGTCATCATGGCGACTTCCGGCTCGGGCAAACTCTGATCGTGAAGGACGATATCTTCATCATCGACTTCGACGGCGATCCGCGTGTGCCGCTGGCCAACAAGCGCCGCAAGGCGCCGGCCGCGCGCGACGTCGCCGGCCTGATCCATTCCATCGACCTTTCTGTGAACGTGGCGCTGAGCCGCGCGCTCACGGGTGCTTCCGACGAGCAGGACCGGCTCGCGGCCGCCCTCGACGAATGGCGCGAGCGCGCCACCGCGACCTTCCTGTCCGCCTACCGCGAAGCCATGACCGATCGGAGGCTGTGGCCGGACGATCGGTCCTGCGCGGAAGGCCTGTTGAGATTTTTCCTGCTGGATCGAGCGTTCCACGACGTAGAGTACGAGCTGTCCCGCCGGCCTGAGGGGCTGCATGCGCCGCTGACCGGACTGCTTCGCATTCTGTCAAGTGCCGAGAGCGAAGCCCATGCCTAAACTGCCTGCAGAAGCCTATGCGATCATCGAAGGCCGCCACTCCGACCCCTTCCACTATCTCGGGCTGCATCCCGAGGGCGGAAAGAGCGTTGTCCGCGCGTTTCTGCCCGAGGCCACCAATGTCGAGGCAGTCGGCGACCATGGCGAGGTCGCGCCGCTCGATCGCGTCCACGATTCCGGCCTGTTCATCGGCGCCCTGCCCAACGGCTCGAAGCACTACCAGCTGCGCGCGAAGTTCGGCAACGACGTGGTCGAGTTCGAGGATGCCTACCGTTTTCCGCCGATCCTGACCGATTTCGACCTCTATTTGCTCGGCGAAGGCACCCATCAGCGCCTCTACGACAAGCTCGGCGCGCATCCGATGCGGCTCGAGGGCGTCGACGGCATCGGCTTCGTGGTGCTCGCGCCGAACGCGCGGCGCGTCTCCGTGGTCGGCGACTTCAACTACTGGGACGGGCGACGCCATCCGATGCGGGTGCGCGGCAACGGCTATTGGGAATTGTTCATCCCGCATGCGAAGGCCGGCGATCACTACAAGTTTGAAATCGTCGGACCGCATGGTCATCTGCTGCCGCTGAAATCCGATCCGATGGCATTTGCCAGCGAGCTGCGGCCGAAGACGGCCTCGATCGTGTTCGACGAAGCGCGCCTGCCGCGACCGCGCCCGGCGCCTGAAGGCATCAACGCATTGTCGGCGCCGATGTCGATCTACGAGGTGCATCTCGGCTCGTGGCGGCGCAAGGACAACAATGAATGGCTGACCTATCGCGAGCTGGCCGAGCAGCTGCCGGCCTATGCCCGCGACATGGGCTTCACCCATCTCGAATTCCTGCCCGTGAACGAGCATCCGTTCGATGGCTCCTGGGGCTATCAGCCGACCGGCCTCTATGCGCCGACCAGCCGTTTCGGCGGCCCCGAGGATTTTGCGGCGCTGATCGATGCCTGCCACCGCGAAGGCATCGGGGTGCTGCTCGACTGGGTGCCGGGCCACTTCCCCGACGATCCGCACGGGCTCGGCCATTTCGACGGCACCGCGCTCTATGAGCACGCCAACCCGCTCCAGGGCCGCCACCTCGACTGGGGCACGCTGATCTACAATTACGGCCGCACCGAAGTGACGAACTTCCTGGTGTCGAATGCGCTGTTCTGGATGGAGCGTTACGCCATCGACGGCCTGCGCGTCGATGCGGTCGCGTCCATGCTCTATCTCGACTACAGCCGGCCGCCCGACGCCTGGATCCCGAACCAATATGGCGGGCGGGAGAACATCGAGGCGATCAACTTCCTGCGCCGCTTCAACACGGAAGTGTTCGCCCGCTTCCCGCAGGCAACCACCGCCGCCGAGGAGTCCACCGCCTGGCCCCAAGTCTCGCGCCCGGTCGAGTTCGGCGGGCTCGGCTTCGGCTACAAGTGGAACATGGGCTGGATGCACGACACGCTGAACTACATCAGCAAGGATCCGATCCACCGCAAGCATCACCACGGCGAGATCCTGTTCGGCCTGCATTATGCGTTCTCGGAGAACTTCATCCTGCCGCTGTCGCATGATGAGGTCGTGCACGGCAAGCGCTCGATCCTCGGCCGCATGCCCGGCGACGAGTGGCAGCGCTTTGCCAATTTGCGCGCCTATTACAGCTTCATGTTCGGCCATCCCGGCAAGAAGCTCTTGTTCATGGGCGCCGAGATCGCGCAGAGCCGCGAATGGAATCACGACCAGTCGCTCGACTGGCATCTGCTCGAATACAAGGTCCATTCCGGCGTCCAGGCCTTGATCCGCGACCTCAACCGGCTCTATCGCGCGGTTCCGGCGCTGCACCAGATGGATTGCGAGCAGGCCGGCTTCGAATGGCTGATCACCGATGATGCCAACCGCAACGTCTTCGCCTGGCTGCGCAAGGGATTCGACGAGCACGCGCGGTGTGTCGTCATCATCAACTTCTCGCCTAACGTCTACCAGAACTATCGCGTTCGCGTGCCCTTCGGCGGCAAGTGGAAGGAAGTTCTCAACTCCGATTCCGCCCATTACGGCGGCAGCAATGTCGGCAATGTCGGCGAGGTCCATGCCGAGGGCGGCGAGCTGCGCCTCACCATTCCGCCGCTGGCTGCGATCTTTCTCGTTCCGGAAAGCTGATCGATGCGCCTGACTGCCGGATCGCCCGCACGGCTCGGCGCAAGCTGGGACGGACGCGGTACCAATTTCGCGCTGTTCTCCGCCAACGCGCAGAAGGTCGAGCTCTGCCTGTTCGACACCCAAGGCCGCCGCGAGCTCGAGCGCATCGAGCTGCCCGAGAAGACGGAGGATGTCTGGCACGGCTATCTCAACGACGTCGCGCCGGGCCAGCTCTACGGCTTTCGCGTGCACGGCCCCTACGAGCCCGAGCACGGCCATCGCTTCAACGCCAACAAGCTGCTGCTCGACCCCTACGCCAAGCGGCTTGCCGGGCGCCTGGTCTGGAGCGATGCGCATTTCGCCTACCGCACCGGAAGCCCGCGCGAGGACCTGTCGTTCGACCGGCGCGACAATGCGCGCGGCATGCCCAAGGCCGTCGTGGTCGACGAGACCTTCAACTGGGGCCGCCGCGAGATCCGGCCGAATATTCCCTGGGAAGACACGATCATCTACGAGGCCCACGTCAAGGGCCTGACCCAGAAGCGCGAGGACGTGCCGCCGAATCTGCGCGGCACCTATGGCGGCTTGTCTTCACCGGCAATGATCGAGCACCTGAAGAAGCTCGGCGTCACCACGGTCGAGCTTCTGCCGGTGCACAGCTTCGTCGACGACCGCATCCTGGTGGAAAAGAAGCTCGCCAATTACTGGGGCTACAACACGCTGTCGTTCTTTGCGCCCGAGCCACGCTACGCCCAGGACAACGCGCTCGATTCCTTCCGCACCACGGTGGCGCGGCTGCACGATGCCGGCATCGAGGTGATGCTCGACGTCGTCTACAACCACACCGCCGAGGGAAATCATCTCGGTCCGACGCTGTGCTATCGCGGCATCGACAACGCCTCCTATTATTGGCTGAACCGCGAGAACCCGCGCTATTACGACGACTTCACCGGCTGCGGCTCGTCGGTGAACCTCGCCCATCCCCGCGTGCTGCAGATGGTGATGGATTCCTTGCGCTACTGGGTCGAGGTCTGCCATGTCGACGGCTTCCGCTTCGACCTCGCCACCACGCTGGCGCGCGGGCCGAACGGTTTCGATCGCGGCAGCTCGTTCCTGACCGCGGTACGGCAGGACCCGGTGCTGGCGACGGTCAAGCTCGTCGCCGAGCCGTGGGACCTCGGCCTCGGCGGCTACCAGGTCGGAGCCTTTCCCTCGCAATGGTCGGAATGGAACGACCGCTATCGCAGCGCCATGCGCCGCTACTGGAGCGGTGAAGGCAGCCTGATCGGCGACATCTCGAGCCGCATGACCGCATCGTCCGATCTGTTCAACCACGACGGAAGGCGGCCGCGCGCCAGCATCAATCACATCACCGTCCACGACGGCTTCACGCTCGCCGACCTCTTCAGCTACAACGAGAAGCACAACGAGGCCAACGGCGAGGACAATCGCGACGGCTCCAACGACAATCACAGCAACAATTGCGGCGTCGAGGGCCCGACCGACGATCCTGGCATCATCAGCCTGCGCCGCCAGCTGCGCAAGAACGTGCTGGCCTGCCTGATGCTGGCCCAGGGCGTTCCGCTGATCCTCGCCGGCGACGAGGTCGGCAACTCGCAATCCGGCAACAACAACGCCTATTGCCAGGACAACGAGGTCGGCTGGGTCGGCTGGGACAATCTCGGCAAGGACGGCGACGACATGATCGACTTCGTCGCCCAGCTCGCCGACATCCGCCGCCGTTTCTCACAGTTGCGCAGCCATCGCTGGCTCGACGGCCGCCCCAAGGACGGCGTCTCCTACGGCGCATTGTGGCTGACGCCCGCCGGCAACGAGATGACGGAGAGTGACTGGACATTCCCGGATGGGCGGTTTCTCTCCTATGTGATGGGCCCGATGGAACCGGGCGGCGCTGCGATCTTTATCGTACTGAACGCCGCTCCCGAAGAGATCGCATTCAAATTGCCCAAAATGACCGAATACAAGAGCTGGCAGCAGCTGCTGAACACGACCGATGCCAAGCTGAATACGATCGACTTCCTGCCCGGGAGCGACAGCAAGGCGCCGCCGCGCTCCGTGCTCGCCTTCGCAGGCGCACTATGAGGCCATCCTTCGGGGCGAGGCCGACCAAGGACGGCGTGTCGTTCCGGCTGTGGGCGCCGGCCGCGCGCCGCGTCGATCTCCTGCTCGACCGCAGGCACGCGATGCAGCGCCGGCAGGATGGCTGGTTCGTCGCCGAGATCGCCGGCTTGTCATCTGGCAGCAAGTACAAGTTCAGGATCGACGACGACATCGACGTGCCGGATCCCGCTTCGGCCTTCCAGCCCGACGACGTGTTCGGCCCGAGCGAGGTGATCGATCACGATGCCTTCGTCTGGCGCGCACGCGATTGGCGCGGCCGTCCCTGGGAAGAGACGGTGCTGATCGAAACCCATGTCGGCACCTTCACACAGGACGGCACCTACCGCGCCATGATCGACAAGCTCGATCACCTCGCCGCGACCGGCATCAATGCGCTGGAATTGATGCCGCTCGCCGATTTCGCAGGCCGCCGCGGCTGGGGCTATGACGGCGTGCTGTGGTACGCGCCGGACAGCGCCTATGGCCGGCCCGAAGACCTGAAGACGCTGATCGACGAGGCGCATCTGCGCGGGCTGATGGTGTTCCTCGACGTCGTCTACAATCATTTCGGTCCGGAAGGAAACTACCTCGGCCGCTATGCGCCGACCTTCTTCACCGATGCGCACACGCCGTGGGGCAGCGCGATCGATTATCGCGTGCCGCAGGTGCGAGCCTTCGCCGTGGAGAACGCGCTGTCCTGGCTCGGCGACTACCGCTTCGACGGCCTCAGGCTCGACGCCGCCAACCACATCATGGCTGTCCCGGGCGAGCAGTCCATGCTGCAAGACCTCAGCGTTGCCACCGGCGAGCTCGCCAAGGCCACGGGACGTCACATCCATCTCGTGCTGGAGAACGGCGACAACCGCGCCAGCCTGCTCGATGCCGCGCAGGATCCGCCGAACGGCAAATATCGCGGGCAGTGGAACGACGACTATCATCACGTCTGGCACGTGATGCTGACCGGCGAGCATGCCGGCTACTATGGCGATTACCAGACGCCGCGCATGGATCTGGCGCGCGCGCTCGCCTCCGGCTTCGTCTATCAGGGCGAGATCTCGGAATTCTGGGGCAAGAAGCCGCGCGGCGAGCCGAGCGGCCAGCTGCCGCCGGCGACCTTCGTCAATTTCCTGCAGAACCACGACCAGATCGGCAATCGCCCGCTGGGCGAGCGGCTGGAAAGCCTGGCATCGCCACAGCAGATCGAGGCCGCGCTCGCGGTCACCCTGCTCGCGCCGATGGTGCCGATGCTGTTTCAGGGCGAGGAATGGGCCTCGACGGCCCCCTTCCCGTTCTTTTGCGATTTCCAGGGCGAACTCGCCGATGCCGTGCGCAAGGGACGCAAGCGCGAATATGCCTGGGCTTACGAGAAATACGGCGAGGAGGTGCCCGATCCGCTCGATCCGGCAACGCTGCAATCGGCCGTGCTCGACTGGACCGGCCGCACGCCGCAACAGGATGCGCGGCTCGCGCTGGTGCGTGAGTTGCTCGGCGTCCGTCGCAAGCAGATCGTGCCGCGGCTGAAGGGCGCAAGCTTCGGTGATGCCGAGGCGGCCGACAACGGCATCGTCACCGCACATTGGCGCATGGGCGACGGCACCACGTTGCGTCTTGTCGCCAATCTGTCGGATCACGAGATCACCTCCAGCGTCAGCGCGGGCACGCCGATCTGGGGCGGCGGCGCCGGCGAGCGGCTCACGCCCTGGTCGGTGGTCTGGCGCCTCGGAGGTTAGAATGCCTCCCGCCATTCCGCTCGCGACCTACCGGCTCCAGCTCACCGCGGATTTCGATTTCGACGAGGCCGCCGCGGTCGTTCCGTATCTCAAGGCGCTGGGCATCACGCATCTTTACGCCTCGCCGGTGATGAAGGCCCGCAAAGGCTCGACCCATGGCTACGACACGGTCGATCACGGCCAGTTCAATCCCGAGCTCGGCGGCGAGGCCGGCTTTACGCGGCTGAGCCAGGCGCTTCAGCACCACGATCTCGGGCTGATCATCGATTTCGTTCCCAACCATGTCGGCGTGCATTTTGCCGACAATCCGTGGTGGCTCGACGTGCTGGAATGGGGCCAGGCCTCGCCGCACGCGGCGTCCTTCGACATCGACTGGGACCAGCTGGCCTACCGCGCTCGCGGCGGCGTGCTGCTGCCGATCCTCGGCTCGTCCTACGGCGAGGCGCTGGAGCGCGGCGATATCGAGCTGCGCTACGACCCGGACGAAGGGACTTTTTCCGCCTGGTATTTCGAGCACCGCTTACCGATCGCGCCGGAGCGCTATGGCGAGATGCTGCGGATCGTCGTCAAGGAGGCGGACACGGCGGAAACGGAGCCCGGCAAGCACCTGCTGTCGCTCGCGACCCGCTACTCGGGGCTGCGGCGCCCCAATCGCAAGGAAGCTCCCGGCTTCAAGTCCGAGCTCAAGGAGATCGCAGGCGCCGCCGACATCATCAAGCGCGGCCTTGCCGCCTATCGCGCCGGCAAGGACCGCCCGGCACAGACGCTGACGCTGCATCATCTCCTGGAGCGCCAGCACTACAAGCTCGGGCATTGGCGGCTTGCGTCCAGCGACATCAATTATCGCCGCTTCTTCGACGTCAACGGCCTCGCCGGCCTGCGCGTCGAGGACGCGAGCACGTTTGCCGCTACGCACCGGCTGGTGAAGCAGCTCATCGCCGACGGCAAATTGCAGGGAATCCGGCTCGATCACATCGACGGCCTGCGTGACCCGGCCCAGTATTGCCAGCGATTGCGCCGCCTGGTGCGCGACGCGCAGGGCAACGCAAAGCCCTTCTACACCGTGATCGAAAAGATCCTATGCGAGCACGAGCGCCTGCCGCATTTCGCCGGCGTCCAGGGCACCACGGGCTATGAATGGATGAATGTCATCACCCACGTGCTGGTCGATCCCAGGGGACTGGAGGCGCTGGACGAGACCTGGCGGCAGATCAGCAACCGGCCGCCGCGGCTTGTGCCTTACGTCAAGGACGCCAAGCGGCGGGTGCTGGAGACGCTGCTCACCAGCGAGTTCACCGTGCTGACGCGCCTGCTCGCGCGCATCGCCAACGGCCATTATTCGACGCGTGACTTCTCGGCCGACAGCCTGCGGCAGGCGCTCGAGCTCTATGTGCTGCATTTCCCGGTCTATCGTACCTACCTGACGCATAGTGGCCCGACCGCAGCGGACCGCAAGCTGATCGACGACACCATCGCGCGCGCCCGCCGCGACTGGTTCGCCGCCGACGAAGGCATCTTCGACTTCCTGCGCGATGCCTTGACCATGGACCTGCTCAAGCCGGGCCGCCCGCCGCACAGCGCCCCGCGCGTGCGCCGCTTCGCGCTGAAGGTGCAGCAATTCACCGGCCCGATGATGGCAAAGTCGCTGGAGGACACCGCGTTCTATCAATTCCACCGGCTGCTGGCGCTGAACGAGGTCGGCGGCGACCCCGCCAGCACCGGCCTCAGCATTCCCGCCTTCCACCAGGCCATGCAGGCCCGCGCCAGGGAATGGCCGCAAGGCATGACGGCAACCGCCACCCACGACACCAAGCGTGGTGAGGATGCGCGCACGCGCATCGCATCGCTCAGCGAGATTCCCGGTGAATGGACCAGCGCAGTGGCGCGCTGGAAGGTGCTGAACGCGCCGCACCTCACGCTGCACGGCAATTTCCGCGCGCCGTCGGCAACGTTTGAATACATGCTCTACCAGACCCTGCTCGGCGCCTGGCCGCTTCAAGCGCCGGCCGATGCCGCCTTCATCGAGCGCATCCAGGCCTATGCCCTCAAGGCCGCGCGCGAGGGCAAGGAGGAGACGAGCTGGCTCAACCCTCATGAAGCGTATGAGAACGGGATCCGCGATTTCATCGCGAAGATCCTCGACCCCGACCAGTCCGCGGAATTCCTTCAGGCCTTGCAGACGCTGGCGCGCCGCGTCGCGCTGCTCGGCACGTTGAACTCGCTGAGCCAGCTCACGCTCAAGGCGACGCTTCCGGGCGTGCCGGACTTCTATCAAGGCACCGAATTCTGGGACCTGTCGCTGGTCGATCCCGACAACCGCCGCCCGGTCGACTTCGCCGCGCGCCACGCGGCGCTGCCATCACTGGAAGCGCTGGACTGGAGCGGCCTGATCAAGAGCTGGCCGGACGGCAGCCTCAAGCTGGCCTGGACGCGGCATCTGCTCAAGCTGCGCAACGAGCTTGCCGACGTCTTCGCGCAGGGCGACTACCAGCCGCTGGAAGTACGGGGCGCCCATGCCGATCATGTCATCGCCTTCGCGCGTCGTCATGGCCGCGCCGCCGCGATCGTCGTGGTCGGGCGTCAGTTCGCGCCGTTCACCCAAGCAGGCCGGGAATGGCCCGCACCGGAAGCTATTGACGCCACTATCGACACCACGGGCTATGTCGTGCCCGGCCTTGCCGGCAACGACTTGCCGCTCGCGCAGGCCTTCCGCGATTGTCCTGCCTTCGTCGTCGCAGGCCGAACGGCGAATGCCGTCAGGGCGGCGCGGCAGCGCGTGCGCGCCTGAAGTCACTTTCCCCCGTCTTTGGTCAGCAGCAATTGGCCGCGCTTCCTGATCGTCGCCTGCGCCATCTCGGCAAAGCGCTGCAACAGCCAGGGCAGCACCACCTCGACCCGGACCTGATCGTCGCCGACATGGACCTGCCCCGTCGCGACCTGGCCGAGCGCGCGGACGCGGAAGGCCAGAGTGTCGCCGCTCCAGCTTTCCTCCTCGACCTGCATCACGGGAATGCTCGCCGCGGCGCGGCCAAGCCCCGTCTTGAGCCGGCGCACCGCCTCCTCACGGCCGAGACGATGCGGAATCGAGACGACGAGCGGTGCTGACATGGGTCCTGCCTTTCTGACTGACGTCACATAGTCATGTCGCGTCCACCAACAAAGGTTCCATGCAAGTTGATCCCCCGGCCGTGTTTCAAAGCCGGAACTTTACAACCTGCGGCAAGTTGCTCCCGCACAACGGGACAGGTTGCAATGACCCTTCTTACGAAGGGCTGGAGGAGATTCGCATGTCAATCGGCACGATCATTCTGATCATCTTGATCATCGCCCTGCTCGGCGGCTTCAGCGGCATCGGCGGCGGGCCGTTCTATGGCACCGGCTATTACGGCGGCGGCGGCCTCGGGCTTGTCATCGTCATTCTGCTGATCCTGATCCTGATGGGAAGGATCTAGTACTGGCTCCGTAGGGTGGGCTAAGGCGCAACGCGCCGAGCCCACCACTTCGCTCGAACGAAACAAGGTGGTGGGCACGCTCCGCTTTGCCCACCCTACGACACCCGCCTTCCCCGCAACAGCGGCAGACCTACTTCACCTTCCCCGCCAGCTTCTTCATCGCGGCCTTGATCGACACGGCTGCATCCTCATACCCCTCCCATGCCTTCGATCGCGCCAGCAGGGCCGGCACGGTGCGCAGCGTATAGCGCTTGGGATCGAGGTCGCTCTTCACCTGCGCCCAGGTCACCGGCATCGAGACCGTGGCCCCGGCGCGCGCTCGGGGCGACAACGGGGCCACCGCCGTCGACATGCGGTCGTTGCGCAGATAATCCAGGAAGATCTTTCCCTTGCGCAGCTTCTTCGACATGTTGAGCAGATAGCGCTCGGAATCGTCGTCCGCCATCCACTGGCAGACGCCTTGGGCAAACGCCTTGGCCTCCTTCCAGCTCACCTTGTCGCGCGCGCCATGGAGCAGCGGCACCACGACGTGAAGGCCCTTGCCGCCGGTGGTCTTGCAGAAGCTCTCCATGCCGATATCAGCGAGCCGCTGCCGCATCTCCTTGGCCGCCTCGACAACGTCGGGAAAGTCCACGTCAGGGGCGGGATCGAGATCGAACACCAGGCGGCCCGGGGTGTCATAGGCATAGGGCGCGCAATTCCAGGGATGCAGCTCGACGCCGCCGATCTGCGCCACCGCGGCGAGCCCCTCGATCCGGTCGATCTGAAGATACGGCTTGCGGTCGCCGGAGACCCGCGCGAGCTCCAGAAGGTTCGACGTTCCCTGCATCGCATGGCGCTGAAAGAAGCATTCGCCCTTGATGCCGTCGGGCGCGCGGATCAGCGAGCACGGCCGGCCCTTGAGATGCACGATCAACCATTCGCCGACAGCTTCGAGGTAGCGGGCAAGGTCCAGCTTGGTGACGGCGCCACCATCGCCGTCATCCGGCCAGAGCTCCTTGTCCGGCTTGGAGATGACGACACCCATGACCTCGGCATTTTGAGCGGCCTGCTTCGAGCGCCCGCCCGCCTTGGTGCGCGCCGTCTTCCTGGCCCGGGGCTCGGCGAGCTCGGTGTCGACGGGCGTCTCGGCCTCGACCTCATCCGCCGCCTTGTCCTGCCGCAAGCCCTTGAAGGCCGCCTGGCGAATATTGCCGTCGGCCGTGAAGCCCGCGAACTCGATTTCGGCGACGAGCTCCGGCTTCAGCCAATGCACGTCCCGCGTCTTCTTCGGCGCGTTCTTGCCGCCGAACGGGCTTTCCTTGCTCTCAATCGCCTTCAGCGCCGGCATGATGCGCTTGACTTTATCAGCGCCAAAGCCGGTACCGACCATGCCGACGAAGGCGAGATGATCGCCGCGCTGCACGCCTGCCATCAGCGAGCGGAATTTGCCGTTGGTGGTCTTGTAGCCGCCGATCACCACCTCGTGGCCGGCGCGGCATTTCGACTTGACCCAGCTCTCGGTGCGCCCGGAACGATACGGCGCGTTCAGCTTCTTCGACACCACCCCTTCGAGCTCGAGCTTGCAGGCCGATTGCAGCACCGCATCGCCGCCGCTCTCGAAATGCTCGACATAGCGGATCTGAGTCGATTTCCGCTTGCGCGCTTCCAGCAGCTTCTTGAGCTGCGCCTTGCGCTCCCCAAGCGGCAGCCGACGGTAGTCCTGCCCTTCCGCGAAGAGCAGATCGAAGGCGAAGAAGATCAGGTCGTCGGTCTTGCCATCGGACAGCGCAGCTTGCAGCGAGGAGAAGTTCGGCGCGCCGTTATGGTCGAGCGCGACGATCTCGCCGTCGATCATCACGTCCGGCAGCGCGGCGGCTTCCTCGGCGATGGAGGCGAACTTGCTGGTCCAGTCGAGACCCTTGCGCGTCTTCAGCGCCGCCTCGCCGTCCTCGACCCGGAGCTGGACGCGATAGCCGTCGAATTTGATTTCGTGGCACCAGCCCTCGTCTCCGGGCGGCCGCTCGACCAGCGTGCAGAGCTGCGGCGCAACGAAATCCGGCATCTCAGACACCGTCTTAGCCCTCGTCGCGGTCGCGGCAGTTTTCTTCGCCGCTTTGCCGCCCTTCAACGCGGTGCGCGGCGACGGCTTCACCGTCCGCCCTTTCGTCTCTTCCGCGCGGTTGGACTGCCAGACCGCGTCGGCCTTGCCCTTGGTCCCCTTCGCCAGCATGAACGGCTTCGGCGCGCGGCCCTTTCCCTCCGCGATCTGTTCCATCGCCCGGCCCGAGGCGACGGACTTGTCCTGCTCGAGAATATCGTTGTCCGCGCCTTCGCGGACATACTCGTCACGATGCTTGATCAAGAGCCAGTTGGTCCGCTTCTCGCCGCCGCGGTTGCGCATCCGCACCAAGACCCAGCTTCCCTGCAGCTTGTCGCCATGGAGCGTGAACTTCAGGTCGCCTTTCTTGAAGCCGGCTTCCGGATCGTCCGATTCCCAGGTGCCGCGGTCCCACAACATCACGGTGCCGCCGCCGTACTGGCCTTCCGGAATCGTGCCTTCGAAATCGCCGTAATCGAGCGGATGGTCCTCGACTTCGACGGCCAGCCGCTTGTCGTGGGGATCAAGCGAAGGCCCCTTCGTCACCGCCCAGGACTTGAACACGCCGTCGAATTCGAGCCGGAGGTCGTAGTGCAGCCGGGTCGCATCATGCTTCTGGATGACGAAGCGCCGCTGTTTCGATGGCGCCACGGCGGTCTTGCCCGAAGGCTCCGGCGTCTTCTCGAAGTCCCGCTTCTGTCGGTAGGTGGAGAGTTTCTGCAGCACGTCCAGTCCCGCTTCTCGTTCGGCACTTGAAGCCTATCACGGCGAAAGTCCCGCCCGGAACCAAAACCCGATGGGACGGTTGGGGTTCCAAAACGCCTTGAAAACGCTGGAGAATGGAATGGCCCCGCGCGCCTACTGGAAGGGAACGTTGAAGCTGTCGCTGGTCAGTTGCCCGGTCGTGCTCTATCCGGCGACCACCGCGGCCGAGAAGACGCGGTTTCACCTGATCAACCGCGAGACCGGGAACCGGCTCAAGCAGCAGATGATCGATTCCGAGACCGGCGACGTCGTCGAGAGCGACCAGAAGGGCCGCGGCTACGAAGTGCGCAAGGGCAAATACGTCGAGATCGAACCGGAGGAGCTCGAGGCAGTCCAGATCGAGAGCAATCACACCATCGACATCGAGAGCTTCGTGCCGCGCGAGGAGATCGACCAGCGCTTCCTCAACCACCCCTACTACATCGCCCCCGACGGCAAGGCCGCGGTCGACGCCTTCGCGGTGATCCGCGACGCCATGAAGGACCAGGAGCGCGTGGCGCTCGCTAAGATCGTTCTGACCAATCGCGAGCACGTCATGGCGATCGAGCCGCGCGGCAAGGGCCTGCTCGGCACCACGCTGCGCTTCCCTTACGAGCTGCGCGAGGAGGACCAGTTCTTCGACGACATCAAGAGCCCGAAGATCACCAAGGACATGGTCGAGCTCGCCGGCCACATCCTGCAGACCAAGGCGGCGCATTTCGATCCCAGCAAGTTCAAGGACGAATACGAGGACGCGTTGAAGGCCCTGGTGAAGCGCAAGGCCAGCGGCAAGAAGATCGAGCTGCCCGAGCCCGAGGAACGGCCGAGCAACGTCGTCAGCCTGATGGACGCTCTGAAGCAGAGCCTGAAGGGACGCGGCGGGAAGAAGTCGGCGGCGAAGTCGCACGCGCGGCGCGCGACCGGACGGCACCGCAGCGCGAAGAAGGCGCACCGGTCGACGGCAAGGCACAGGAAGGCGGGTTAGTTCGTCATTCCGGGGCGATGCGAAGCATCGAGCCCGGAATCCATCGTGCCAAGCGCGACGGGCAGAGAAATGGATTCCGGGCCCGCGCCAACGGGCGCGTCCCGGAATGACAGCCGGGGTCTATTCCCCCGCCTTCAGCCGATACCCGATCCCCGTCTCCGTCAGCACGTATTGCGGCTGCTCCGGATCGGCTTCGATCTTCTGGCGAAGCTGGCGGACATAGACGCGCAGATATTGCGCGTCGGTCAATTCGTCCCACAGCTCCTTCAGCAGGAAGCGGTGGGTGAGCACCTTGCCGGCGTGCTGCACCAGCACCCGCAACAGATCGTATTCCTTCGGCGAGAGCTTCACCTCGCGATCCCCGACCTTGACGATGCGACGAACGAGATCGACCGAGAGATCGCCGGTGCGGAACACCGGACGCTCGCCCTTGACCTGAAGCTGGTGGCGCAGCGCGGCGCGCAGGCGCGCCAGCAGCTCCTCCATGCCGAACGGCTTGGTGAGATAATCGTCGGCGCCGAGATCGAGCGCCTGGACCTTGCCGGCTTCGTCGCCGCGGCTCGACAGCACCACGATCGGCACGCCGTCGTTGCGGGCGCGGATGGTGCGGAGCAGCTCATGGCCCTGAACGTCGGGCAGGCCGAGATCCAGGATGATCAGCGCCGGCTCCTCGCCAAGTTTCTCCAGCGCCGTCTTGCCGTTCGGCGCTTCCAGGATTTCGTAGCCCTGGGTCGTCAGCCCCATTCGCAGCAATTTGCGGATCGGCGGCTCGTCGTCGATGACCAGGACCTTGATCGGAGCAGCGCTCATGCGGCGGTATCCAATGCGTGGCTCTCTGCCGGAACCGGCAGGCGAATGGTGAGGACCGCGCCGCTCCGCTCGCTGCGATTGGCGGCGGAGATCGTGCCGCGCATCGCCTCGACGAAGCCGCGCGAGATGGCAAGCCCGAGCCCGGTGCCGGGACGGACGTGATCGCCCTTCTGCACGCGATAGAACTTGTCGAACACGCTCTCGAGCTCGTCCGGTGGAATGCCGGCGCCCTCGTCGGCGACCTCGAGCACGACATGAGCGCTGTCGCGCCGGCCGCGGATCGAGATCGTGGTTTCGGGGGGCGCGTATTTCGCGGCATTGTCAAGCAGGTTGAACAGCACCTGCTCGAACAGCACGGCGTCGAGCTGGAGCATCGGCAGATCGGCGGCCAGCACCAGCTCGACCTTGTGGCGGCTGAGGATCTTGCTGGCGCGCCGGAGCGCGCTGCCGACGATCTCGCTGAGATCGTGCAGCGCTGTGTTGGGCACGATGGCGCCGGATTCGAGCTTGGTCATGTCGAGCAGATTGGCGATGAAGCGGTTGAGCCGCTCGGATTCGTCGATCACGGTGGCGAGCAAATCGCGCTTCTCGGTGTCCGAGAGCGCGCCGGCGAGATCGCGCATGGTGGAGGCCGCCCCTAACACCGAGGCGAGCGGCGTCTTCAGATCGTGCGAGATCGAGGTCAACAGCGCCGAGCGCAGCCGCTCGGATTCGACGGTGCGCTTGACGCGGTCCATGTCCTCGACCAGCAGCACACGCTCGATCGCGAGCGCGCCCTGGTCGACCAGCGCATCGAGCAGCCGCCGCTGGTCCGGCGTCAGCAGCGGGCCGGTACGATCGTTGTCGATGCCGATCACACCGATCGGGCCCCGCCCGGTGCGCATCGGCAGAAACAGCCGCTTGGCGCCCGGCAAGGTATCCGAGCCGCGACCGGCGGGACGATCGTTGCTCCAGGCCCAGTTGGCGGCGGCAAGATCGGCCTGGTCAAGCTCGTCCTCGGGCGGATAGCCTGATTTCACCGTCAGCAGGCCTTCATCCGGCAACAGCAGCACCACGCGGACCTTCAGCATCAATGCGGTCTGGTAGGCACTGGCCCACAAGACGTCGTCCAGCGTGGCAGTACCGGCGAGCTTGCGGCTGAAGGCATAGAGCTGCTCGGTCATCCTGATCCGGCCGATCGCGGTGTCGGCCTGGATGCGCACGCGCGCCGCGACATTGGAGACGATCATCGCCACCACCATGAACAGCACGAAAGCGGCGACATTGGTCGGGTCGGTGATCGTGAAGGTGTAGATCGGCGGGATGAAGAAGAAATTGTAGCAGAGCGAAGCCGCCACCGTGGCCAGCAGCGAGGGCCACAGGCCGTAGCGCACGGCAACCGCGACGACCGAGGTCAGCAGCACGAGATCGACGTTCTCGATGCCGAAATAGGGCTGGATCAGCTTGGCAGCGCCGAGACCCACAAGCACGATCCCAAGCGCCTTGAGAAAAGGCAAAGGATCGAACGGCTCGGATCGTGCGGCGGTCTGCACCGCCATCTTGGGCGCGGCCTCTCCGGAAAGCTCGTTGCCGGGAATGACGTGAACGCTGATATTGCCCGCACGCCGTACCAGGTCGTGCACGACCGAGCCGCGCGTCATCTCGAACCAGCGCGAGCGCGTCGACTTGCCGATCACGATCTGGGTGACGTTGTTGCTTTGCGCGAAATTGATGACGTCGTCGGCGATGCGGCGGCCGACGGCGGGAATGGTCAGCGCCTCGCCGCCGAGCGCTTCCGCGAGCCGCAGCGTGTCGGCCAGCCGATCCCGCTCCTCGTCGGACAAGTGCAGCGATCGCCGCGTCTCGATCGAAATCGCGGTGAACGGCGCATGCAGCCGGTCGGCCAGCCGCTTGGTGTAGCGCACGAGGCCGGCCGCGCGCGGGTCCTCGCTGACGCAGACCAGGATGCGCTCACCCGCGGCCCAGGGCCCGGGAATCGCATTGGCCTGCATGTGGTTGAGCAGCTGCTCGTCGACCCGCTCGGCGGTGCGGCGCAAAGCGAGCTCGCGGAGCGCAGTCAGGTTGCCCGGCGAGAAATAATGCTCCAGCGCCCGCTCGGCCTGCTTGGGCACATAGACCTTGCCCTCCTTCAGGCGCTGGATCAGGTCGTCTGGCGTGAGGTCGATCAACTCGATCGCGTCGGCGCGGTCGAACACCGAATCCGGCACGGTCTCGCGCACGCGGACATGGGTGATCTGGGCGACGACGTCGTTCAGGCTTTCGATGTGCTGGATGTTGACGGCGGTGTAGACGTCGATGCCCTGGGAGAGCAGCTCCTCGACGTCCATGTAGCGCTTGGGATGGCGGCTGCCTGCCGCATTGGTGTGGGCAAGTTCATCGACCAGCGCAATCTGCGGCCGACGCGCAATCACCGCATCGAGATCCATCTCCTCGACGATCTGGCCGCGGTAGTCCAGCCTCTTGCGCGGGACCACTTCGAGGCCGCGCACCAGCGCCTCGGTCTCGGCACGGCCATGGGTCTCGACGAAACCGACCACGACATCGATGCCGGCCTTGCGCTTGGCCTGGGCGCTTTGCAGCATCTCGTAGGTCTTGCCGACGCCGGGAGCGGCGCCGACGAAGATCTTCAGCCTGCCGCTCGCACCCTCCTCCCGGCGCGCCGCTTCCAGCAGGGCCTCCGGTGACGGACGTTGTTCGGGATCGCGGCGCTCTCGGACCATCTTGCCAGTATAATCATCCGTACATTGCCAGCCTAGACGGCTACTTCGCGGCGATCCGATCGAGCGCGAGGTTCAGCGCCAGAACGTTGACCCTGGGCTCGCCGAGGAAGCCGAGCAGACGGCCTTCGGTGTTGGCGTCCACGAGCTGCCTGACCTGACCGTCCGGCAGATTGCGCGCCTTCGCGACGCGCGGCACCTGGAATTGCGCGGCTTCCGGCGAAATGTCGGGGTCGAGGCCGCTGGCCGACGTCGTCACCAGGTCGACCGGCACCGAGGCGTTCGGATTCTCGCGCCTGAGCTTGTCCACATCTTCCTTCAGCCGGTCGGCCAGCGCCCTGCTGGTCGGACCGAGATTGGAGCCGCCCGAATTGGCGGCGTTGTAGGGCGCGGGCACCGTCTTGGTCGAATCGTTCGGGTCCGGCGCCAGCGTCGCCGAGGGGCGGCCGTGGAAATATTTGTCGTCCTTGAACGCCTGTCCGATCAGGGCGGAGCCGATCACCTTGCCGTCTCTCTCGATCAGGCTGCCTTGCGCCTGCACGGGAAACAGCGCGCCGGCAATGCCGGTCATGGCGAGCGGGTAGGCAAGGCCGGTGATGGCGGTGAGCGCCAGCAAGAGGACGATGGCGGGGCGGATTTCTCTGAGCATGTTGGGTCTCCTGTTTCTTCCGTCATTGCGAGCGAAGCGAAGCAATCCAGGGTCTTTCCACCGAGGCAGTCTGGATTGCTTTGTCGCTTTGCTCCTCGCAATGACGAATTCAAGCCAAGTGCAAGGCGGTCACCGCGAGGTCGATCGCCTTGATGCCGATGAAAGGAATGACGATGCCGCCGAGCCCGTAGATCAGGAGGTTGCGGCGGAGCAGCGCGCCGGCACCGACCGCGCGATAGGCGACGCCCTTCAGCGCGAGCGGGATCAGCGCGATGATGACCAGCGCGTTGAAGATGATCGCCGACAGGATGGCGCTCTGCGGGCTCGACAGGTTCATGACGTTGAGCACGTTGAGCTGGGGGTAGAACGCCAGGAACATCGCCGGGATGATCGCAAAGTACTTGGCAACGTCGTTGGCGATCGAGAATGTCGTCAGCGCACCGCGCGTCATCAGGAGCTGCTTGCCGATCTCGACCACCTCGATCAGCTTGGTCGGGTTGGAGTCGAGGTCGACCATGTTGCCGGCCTCGCGGGCGGCCTGCGTGCCGGTGTTCATGGCGACGCCGACATCGGCCTGGGCGAGCGCCGGCGCGTCGTTGGTGCCGTCGCCGCACATCGCCACCAGCTTGCCCTTGGCCTGCTCGTCGCGGATCAGCTTGAGCTTGTCCTCGGGCGTTGCCTGCGCCAGGAAGTCGTCGACGCCGGCTTCCGCGGCGATGGCCGCCGCCGTCATCGGGTTGTCGCCGGTGATCATGATGGTGCGGATACCCATGCGGCGGAGCTCGGCGAAGCGCTCGCGGATCCCGCCCTTGACGATGTCCTTGAGCTGGACGATGCCGAACAGCTTGCCGTCCTTGGCGACCGCCAGCGGCGTGCCGCCAGACTTCGACACGTCATCGGCAATGGCCTGGATCTCGCGGCCCGGCTCGGAAAGTGCGGCAGGCTGCATGGACCGCGCCGCGTTGCCGGAAGCAACCGCGGTCGGCGCGCCGCCGCCGACATAGTTCAGCATGGCATCGACCGCGCCCTTGCGCACCGACGAGCCGCCGGCATCGACGCCGCTCATGCGGGTCTGCGCCGTGAACGGCACGAAGGTCGCGCCCAATTCGGCCATGTCGCGGCCGCGGATGCCGTACTTCTCCTTGGCCAGCACGACGATGGAGCGGCCTTCCGGCGTCTCGTCCGCAAGCGAAGCGAGCTGGGCGGCGTCCGCCAGCTCCTGCTCGGTGACGCCGCGCACGGGACGGAACGCGGTCGCCTGCCGGTTGCCGAGCGTGATGGTGCCGGTCTTGTCGAGCAGCAGCGTGTCGACATCGCCGGCGGCCTCGACCGCGCGGCCCGACATCGCCAGCACGTTGAAACGCACCAGGCGGTCCATGCCGGCGATGCCGATCGCCGACAACAGCGCGCCGATCGTGGTCGGGATCAGCGTCACGAACAGAGCGACCAGCACGACCACCGAGATCGAGCCGCCGGCATAGGCGGCGTAGCTCGGGATCGTCACGGTGGCGAACACGAAGATGATGGTGAGGCCGGCGAGCAGGATGTTGAGCGCGATCTCGTTCGGCGTCTTCTGCCGTTCGGCGCCCTCGACCAGCTTGATCATGCGGTCGATGAAGGTCGAGCCCTGCGCTGCCGTGATGCGCACGCGGATCCAGTCGGACAGCACCTGCGTGCCGCCCGTTACCGCCGAACGGTCGCCGCCGGATTCGCGGATCACGGGCGCGGATTCGCCGGTGATGGCGGCCTCGTTGACGGAGGCGACACCCTCTATCACTTCGCCGTCGGAAGGAATGGTGTCGCCAGCCTCGACCAGCACGAGATCGCCGACCTTCAGGCTCGTGCCCGATACCAGCTTGTAGTCCCGGCCTGCGCCGCTCAGGAGCTTGGCCTGGCTCTCGGTGCGGGTCTTTCGCAGCGTCTCGGCCTGCGCCTTGCCGCGGCCTTCGGCCACCGCTTCGGCGAGATTGGCGAACAGCACAGTGAACCACAGCCAGAGGATAATCTGGAAGGTGAAGCCGAGGCCCGCGCCGCCCGTGACGACATCGCGGAGGAAGATCACGGTGGTGAGCGCGGCCACGATCTCAACCACGAACATCACAGGGTTCTTCACCATCAGCCGCGGGTCGAGCTTGGTGAAGGAGGCCCGGATCGCGGGGACCACGATCCTGGGATCGAGCATCGCCGACATCGGGGGGCGCTTTTGCAGTTTCATCGTATCCATGGAGGTCACTCCAACAACCAGATTCAGAACACTTGCCCGGCGTTCATCGCGAGATGCTCGACGATGGGACCGAGTGCGAGCGCCGGGAAGAAGGTCAGGCCACCGATGATCAGGATCACGCCGACCACGAGGCCGACGAACAGCCCGCCGGTGGTCGGGAAGGTGCCCGCCGACGGCGGTACCGACTTCTTGGCCGCGAGCGAGCCCGCAATCGCCATCGCCGGAACGATCATGAAGAAGCGGCCGACGAACATCGCGCTGGCGAGCGTGAGGTTGTAGAAGAACGTGTTGCCGGTGAGGCCTGCGAAGGCCGAACCGTTATTCCCGGTGGCCGACGTGAAGGCGTAGAGCACCTCGGTGAAGCCGTGCGGGCCGGCATTCGCCATCGAGGCGACCGCCGCCGGATAGACCACGCCGACCGCGGTCCAGCCGAGATACATCAGCGGCAGCACCAGGATCGCGAGCATCGCCATCTTGACCTCGCGGGCCTCGATCTTCTTGCCGACATATTCCGGCGTGCGGCCAACCATCAGGCCTGCGACGAAGATCGAGAGCACGACGAACAGCAGCATCCCGTAAAGGCCGGCGCCGACGCCGCCGACGATGATCTCCCCTAACTGCATGTTGATCAGCGGGACCATTCCGCCGAGCGCGGTGAAGCTGTCATGCATGGCGTTGACCGCGCCGCAGGATGCGGCCGTCGTGATCACGGCGAACAGCGAGGAGGCGACGATGCCGAAGCGGACCTCCTTGCCCTCCATGTTGCCGCCGGTCAGGCCCAGAGCGTGGAGCGTCGAGGTGCCATTCGCCTCCGCCCAATAGGTGACGGCGACACCTGCGACGAACAGCACGCCCATCACGGCCAGGATCGCCCAACCCTGGCGCTGGTTGCCGACCATGCGGCCGAACACGTTGGTCAGCGCCGCGCCGAGAGCGAAGATCGACAGCATCTGCACGAAGTTCGACAGCGCGGTCGGGTTCTCGAAGGGATGGGCGGCATTGACGTTGAAGAAGCCGCCGCCATTGGTACCCAGCATCTTGATCGCGACCTGCGAGGCGACCGGGCCGACCGCGATGGTCTGCCTGGCGCCCTCGAGCGTGGTCGCCTCGACGTAGTCGCCGAGCGTCTGCGGGATGCCCTGGGAGACCAGGAAGAGCGTGTAGACGACGCAGATCGGCAGCAGGACGTAGAGCGTGGTGCGAGTGACATCGACCCAGAAATTGCCGACGGTTCGCATCGAGGCGCGGGAGAAGCCGCGGATCAGGGCGACCGCCAGCGCGATGCCGGTGGCGGCCGACAGGAAATTCTGGTGCGTCAGGCCGAGCATCTGGACGAGATAGGACAGCGTGCTCTCGCCGCCGTAGTTCTGCCAGTTGGTGTTGGTGATGAAGGAGATCGCGGTGTTGAAGGACAGATCCTCGGCGACCGCCGATTGGCCGGCCGGGTTGAACGGCAGCACGGCCTGCAGCCGCATCAGGCCGTAGATGATGAGAAAGCCGCCGACATGGAACAGCAGCATTGCGACCGTGTAGGTCAGCCAATGCTGCTCGCGCTTCTCGTCGACGCCGGAGATCCAATAGATGCCGGTCTCGATCGGGCGCAGGACGGGCGACAGCAAGGTGCGCTCGCCGCCAAACACGCGCGTCATGTACCAGCCGAGCGGCTTGGTCAGCGCGACCACGATCGCGCAGTAGAGAATGATCTGGAACCAACCGATCACAGTCATGGCAATAACCCTTCAGGCATTGTGTCCGGCGCAACAGCGGCAGGAGCAGCGCGAGCAGGCCCGCGACGAGCGCAGCGTCGGCCAGCAGCAATTTTGCGAGCAGCAGCACGGCGTCAGAACCGCTCGGGCCGCAGCAGCGCATAGGTGAGATAGATCAGGAGGCCGAACGAGACGGCGCCGGCGAGCGCATAATCGAAGATCATGGTCCGCTCCCTCACAGCCGTTCGCAGGCATAGGTGTAGCCGATCGCGAGGGCAAAGAAGAAGAAGCCCAGCGCCAGCATCAAAAGGTCCATCATGGCGATACTCCTTTAGGAGAGACCTGAGGTGCCACTGTGCCCATAGGTTTTCGAGATGAGACCTATGGCAACGTTATAGGAATCTCATAAAGGCCGGCCGTCCCGGCGCGGGGCTATCGCATCTAAAAGCTTCTCCCGCGGCCATCCTTCGAGACGCCCGCTTGGCGCGGGCTCCTCAGGATGAGGACAGAATGCGTGGCTGCAGTTTCAAAGGGCACTGACGCCGATGAGCCTCATCCTGAGGAGGCGCGTCAGCGCCGTCTCGAAGGACGAGGCGTGCGCACCGACCGAGATGATCCGTCCACTTATGGAATCCCTATATCTCGCGCCCGATCCCCATCTCGTTTTCAAATGGGCTTCCCGCCATCTTGGCGAGGCCGGCCGACTGACCGACGCCAATTCCAGGAGGCCTGACATGTCCGCTCTCCACCCGCGCGATCTCCCCTCGCTCGCCGAGCGGCTGCGCAAGGCACATGCAATGACGCGGCCGCTGATGCTCGACATCATCGGTCGCGCCTGCCGGCACATGCCTTCGCTCGGAGACAAGCGCACCGCACGCGCCATGCGCCTGGTCGATGCGGAAGCCTGGGCCGATGCGGCGCTGGCGCTGCTGGAGCTCGAGCTGCCGATGTGGCAGGTCCGCCGCATCGCCTACGATGACGGCGAATGGCATTGCGCGCTGTCGCGCGAGCGCGAGTTGCCGGACTGGCTCGATGCCGCGGTCGAGGCGCGCCATGCCGACCTCGCGCTCGCCCTGCTGTCGGCGTTCCTCGAAGTCCAGACGCTGGCCATCGAAGCATCGCGGCCGAGCGTTCCTTCCGTCCGCCCCATGCCGGATCCGCTTTACGAGCCGATCGCCTGCCACAATTCCCGCTAGACGCATCGGAAAGGACACGAGAAGTGCCGACGCCGACTCTCGACTTTGAACGCCCCCGCCTGAGGGCTGAACAGCAGATGCGCAGATCGAAGCTGCGCAAAGCTCGACTGGCGCGTATCGCCCTGCATGGGTTGGCCATGCTCTCGATAGGCAGCGTGCTCACCGCGCTGATCGCGCTGAGAACCGCAATCCATATCTGGCATCTCCCCGCCTGACCGGGATTGCAGATGTCACGACCTTGCGGGGCCTAGCTCCTCACCTCCGCCTCGATCAGGCGCGCCAGCTCCGACGCGGCGACCTCGATCGGCCGACCGCTGCGCTCGACGCGGGCCTGGATCAGCGCGCCCTGAAGCGCCGACGTGCAGAGCACGGCCAGCGCCTCCGCCCGCGGCCTGGCAAACCCGTCGGCGACCAGCTTGTCGCGCAGGATCGATAGCCGCGCTGCATAGGCCTTGCGACCGGCCTCCGACACGGCGCGCTCGCGCGGCGCCAGCTCGAGCAGCACGGTCGTGATCGGGCAGCCGTTGCGGAAGCCGGAGCCCTGCATCCAGCCTGCCAGCAGTCTGGCGTGCGCGCGCAAGAGCTCGCCGGTCGAGCCGCACTCTGCCGCGAGCTCGGCGACCGTCGCCGCGACGCGGCGGCCCGCCTCCTCCACCGCCGCCACCGCGATCGAGGATTTTCCATCCGGAAAGTAATGATAGAGCGACCCCTTCGGCGCTCCGCTGACGTCGACGATGTCGTTGAGGCCGGTGCGGGCAAATCCCTGGCGGCGGAATAGCGTCACCGCGGCATTGATGATGGGCTGACGGTGCTTCGGCACGGCCGGCATGGCGCCTCTCCTCGAGCGGAAATTATATTGATTGGTCTACATCAGCCTCCGACAGTCAAGGCATGACAATTGACGAGGAGAGGCAGATGCCTGCGAAAGTGACCTATGAACTGAACGACGGCGTGGCGCGGATCGGGCTCGACGACGGCAAGGTCAACGTGATGTCGGCCGCGATGCTGGGCGAGATTGGCGCCGCCTTCGACCGCGCCGAGACGGAGGCGGAGATCGTGGTGCTGCGCTCGGGCCGGCCGGGCATCTTTTCCGCGGGCTTCGATTTGAAAGTGTTCGCCTCGGGCGATGCCGCCAGGAGCCTCGAGATGGTCCGGGCCGGCGCCGAGCTCGCGCTGCGGCTGATGTCGTTTCCGCATCCAACCATCGGCGTGATGGAGGGCCATGCTTACCCGATGGGCACGTTCCTGCTGCTCGCCTGCGACGTCAGGCTCGGCGCGCGCGGAGCGCATCGCCTGGGGCTGAACGAGGTGGCGATCGGCATCGCGCCGCCCAGCTTTGCCATCGAGCTCGCGCGCAGCCGGCTGCATCCGGCCTGGCTCAGCCGTACTGTCACGCTGGGCGAGATGTACGAGCCCGAGGAGGCGCAGGCAGCCGGCTTCCTCGACCGCGTGGTGGCGCCGGAGATGGTCGACACCACGATCGAGACGATCATCACCGGCCTGCGCGCCATCCATAAGCCGTCGCTTGCCACCGCGAAGCGGCGCCTGCGCCAGGGAGCCATGGACGCCATGCGCGCGGCGATCGACCGCGAGCTGACCATGGCTGCCTATGAGGCAAGCAACCGAGCGCGCAGCGCGGTCGCACTGCCCGGGCGAGGCCGCCATCCCGCGGAAAAAGGCCTTGCCTAAAACTACCTGGCCGATCTGGCGCAGTTTCACGGAACCGTGTAGAGCGGTTTCATGAGCACAAGCAGCGTCAACGTCGTCGCCCACCCCCTGGTCCAGCACAAGCTCTCCCTGATGCGGGAGAAGGACCGCTCGACCAAGAGCTTTCGCGAGATCCTCAACGAGATCGGGATGCTGCTCGGCTACGAGGTGACGCGCGACCTGCCGCTGGAGCTGGTCGAGATCGAGACGCCGATCGCCGCCATGCAGGCGCCGAAGATCGCCGGCAAGAAGCTCACGCTGGCGCCGATCCTGCGCGCCGGCGTTGGCTTCCTCGACGGCATGCTGGCGCTGATGCCCTCTGCGCGCATCGCCCATATCGGGCTCTACCGCGACCCCGAGACGCTGCAGGCTGTGGAATATTACTTCAAGGCGCCGCAGGATCTGTCGGACCGCACCGTGATCCTGATGGATCCGATGCTGGCGACCGGCAACTCGGCCTGCGCCGGTGCGTCCCTGCTCAAGGCGCGCGGCGCCCGCGACATCCGCTTCGTCTGCCTGCTGGCCGCGCCCGAGGGCATCGCCAAGTTCCAGAGCGAGCATCCCGACGTGCCGATCTGGACCGCCGCCATCGATGAACGGCTCAACGACCACGGCTATATCGTGCCGGGCCTGGGCGATGCCGGCGACCGGA
This sequence comes from Bradyrhizobium yuanmingense, assembly GCF_900094575.1. Lineage (GTDB taxonomy): Bacteria > Pseudomonadota > Alphaproteobacteria > Rhizobiales > Xanthobacteraceae > Bradyrhizobium > Bradyrhizobium yuanmingense. The sequence continues at coordinate 955,001 of NZ_FMAE01000001.1, forward strand.
TGTTCGGCACCAAGTAGACAGGTTTTCGCGACCAGGTTAGTCCGATGGCCATGAGTGCCAACGATTTTTCGCTGCAATCGCTGCTCCGGATCGAGACCGCCGCCGACCCTGCCCTGGTCTTCGACGGCAAGGCTGTCTCTCGCGCGGAATTCTCGGCGAAGATCGAGCAGACCGCCGCCTGGCTTGCCGCGCAAGGCATCGGCAAGGGCGACGTCGTCGCGGTCTGGCTGGTCAACCGGGTCGAATGGCTCGCGCTGCTGTTCGCCGCGGCACGGCTCGGCGCGGTCGTCGCCGCCGTCAATACGCGCTACCGCAGCGCAGAGGTCGCGCACCTGCTGAAACTATCAGGCGCGAAGCTCATGGTGGTCGAGGCGGCATTCCGCGCGATCGACTTTGCCGCCATCCTCGCCGATGTCACCGAGGCCGAGGTGCCCGCGCTGCAACGGCTTGCTGTGGTCGGCGCCGATGCGATCCCGGCGCGCTGGCCCTGCGTGCGGTTCGATGCGTTCGAGACGCCTTACCCGCTGGCTCCGCCGCCCCAGGATGATGTCGACCTGCCCGTGCTGCTCTACACCACGTCGGGCACCACCAAGGGGCCGAAGCTGGTCGCGCATTCGCAAGCGACGCTGGCGACGCACGCCGCCTCCGTCGCCCAGGCGCTCCAGCTCGACCACCGCCGTCATTCGCTGCTGGCGATGCTGCCGTTCTGCGGCACGTTCGGCATGACGAGCCTGCTCGGCTTCCTCGCAGCCGGCGCAACCATTCATGTGCTCGATGCCTTCGAGGCGGCGACGGCGCTGAAGATCCTCAGCACGCAGGGGATCACGCATTCGTTCGGCTCGGACGAGATGTTCCGGCGCATCCTTGCGCTCACCGATGCGCCGCGCCCGTTCCCGCATCTCGAAGTCTGCGGCTTCGCTGCGTTCCAGCCCGGCTGGCGCGAGCTGGCCGCCGAGGCCGAAGCGCGCGGCATGAAGCTGTTCGGCCTCTACGGCTCGAGCGAGGTGCAGGCGCTGTTCTCGATTGGGCGCCTCAGTGATGCCTTTGCCGATCGGATCGAGGGCGGCGGCTCGCCGATGTCGCCGAAGGCGAAAGTCCGCGTGCGCGATGTCGAGACCGGAGAACTTGCGGCCAGCGGCGTCTCCGGGGAGATCGAGATCAGCGCGCCCTCGCGCTTCCTCGGCTATTTCAACAATCCCGAAGCGACGCGCGAGGCGATCAGCCCCGACGGCTTCTTCCGCACCGGCGACATCGGCCGGCTGCGCGGCGACGGGTCGTTCGTCTACGAGACCCGCGCCGGCGATGCGATGCGGCTCGGCGGCTTCCTGGTCGCGCCCGGGGAGATCGAGGACGAGCTCAAATCCTGCGCCGGCGTCGCCGACGCCCAGGTCGTCGCGGTCGATCTCAAAGGCCAGGCGCGCTGCGTCGCCTTCGTGATCCCGACAAACGAGCCGCCCATGCAGGAGACGCTGATCGCGCGTCTGCGCGAGCGGCTTGCCGGCTACAAGGTGCCGGCGCGGATCTATGTCGTGGACGCCTTCCCAGTCACCGACAGCGCCAACGGCGTGAAGATCCAGCGCGCCAGGCTTCGCGCCATGGCGATGGAACGGATCGCCGCGGAATAGACTCGCTCAGTACGACTTGTTCAGTACGATTTGGCGAGCCCCAGCACCTTTTCCGCGATGAAGCTGAGCGCGAGCTGCGGGCTGACCGGCGCGATGCGCGGGATCAGCACCTCGCGCAAATAGCGCTCGACGTGGAATTCCTTGGCGTAGCCGAAGCCGCCATGGGTCATCACCGCCTGCTCGCAGGCCGAGAAGCCCGCTTCTCCAGCCAGATACTTCGCCGCGTTCGCCGCTGCGCCGCACGGCATGCCCTTGTCGTATTGCCAGGCCGCCGACATCACCATCAGCCAGGCCGCCTCGAGCTCGACCCAGTTCACCGCGAGCGGATGCTGGATGCCTTGGTTCTTGCCGATCGGACGATTGAACACGATTCGCGTCTTGGCGTATTCGGTCGCGCGCGACAGCGCGAGCTTGCCGAGGCCGACGGCTTCCGCGGCAATCAGGATGCGCTCGGGGTTCATGCCTTCGAGGATGTACTCGAAGCCTTTCCCCTCCTCGCCGATGCGATCGTCCATCGGGATCTCGAAGTCCTCGAAGAACAGCTCGTTGGAATCGACGATCTTGCGGCCCATCTTCTCGATCTCGTGGACCTTGATTCTGTTGCGGTCGAAATCGGTGTAGAACAGGCTGAGGCCGTGGGTCGGCGAGCGCACCTCCTCCAGCGGCGTGGTGCGCGCCAGCAGCAAAATCTTGTGCGCGACCTGCGCCGTCGAGATCCACACCTTCTGACCATTGACGATGTAGCGGTCGTTCTTGGCGACCGCGCGGGTCTTGAGCTGGGTCGTGTTGAGGCCGGTGTTCGGCTCGGTGACAGCGAAGCACGCCTTTTCGCGGCCCTCGACCATCGGCGGCAGCATGCGCCTGCGCTGCTCCTCGGTGCCGAACACGACGACGGGGTTGAGCCCGAACACGTTGATGTGCACCGCCGAGGCACCGGACATGCCGGCGCCCGACTCGGCGATGGTGCGCATCATGATCGCAGCTTCGGTGATGCCGAGCCCGGAGCCGCCATATTCTTCCGGCACGCAGATGCCGAGCCAGCCGGCATCCGCCAGCGCCTTATGGAAGTCGTGCGGGAAGCCGCCGTCGTGGTCCTTCTTCAGCCAATAGGCGTCGGGAAAGCCTTCGCAGATCTTGGCGATGGCGTCGCGAATGGCTTCCTGCTGATCGGTGAGCGCGAAATCCATGGTCTTGACCTCCCTTCGCGTTCTTTAGCTCGAAAAACCGCAGGCAGATACGTGAATTTGCCCGCGAAGTGTGCCAACCATGCATGGGGTCATGCGGCGCGACATTATGCGCGCGACGTTATTTCGTGAGGAGGAAACCGCGATGGCCGGACTATATTTCGAGGACTTTTCCGTGGGCCAGGAGTTCAGGCATCCGCTGACCCGGACCGTCACGGAGATGGACAACACCCTATTCAGCCTGCTGACGCTCAACCCGCAGCCCCTACACATCGACGCGCATTTCGCCGCGAAGACCGAGTTCGGCCAGCGCATTTTCAACAGCCTTTACACCCTCGGCATCATGATCGGCATGACGGTCTATGATACGACCTTGGGCACCACCGTCGCCAATCTCGGCATGACCGACGTCACCTTTCCGAAGCCGGTCTTCCATGGCGACACGTTGCGGGCCACGACAAAGGTGCTCTCGGTGCGGGAATCCAGATCGCGGCCCAAGGCCGGCATCGTCGAGTTCGAGCACCATGCCCTCAACCAGAACGACGAGATCGTCGGCAAATGCCGCCGCATGGCGATGATGCACAAGAGGCCGGTCTGATGCGTTCGATGCTGTTCGTGCCGGGCGATTCCCCGCGCAAATTCGAGAAGGCGAGCGAAGGCAAGGCCGACGCGCTGATCATCGACCTCGAGGATTCCGTCGTCGCCGAGAAGAAGGCGGAGGCGCGTGAGCTCACGCTCTCGATGCTGAAGAGCCGCCCCGGCGCGCATCAGCTCTATGTCCGTGTCAACGCGCTCGACACCGGACTGACGCTGGCCGATCTCGCCGCGATCATGCCGGGCAGGCCTGACGGCATCGTGCTGCCGAAATCGCAAGGGGGCGACGACGTGCGTCAGGTCGCGACCTGGCTCGAGGCTTTGGAAGCCGCGTCCGGAATCGCGATCGGTTCGACCCGCATCGTCTGCGTCGCGACGGAGACCGCCGGCTCGATCTTCGGGCTCGGCAGCTACAAGGGCTGCTCCCCTCGCCTCACTGGGCTGATGTGGGGCGCGGAGGATCTCTCCGCCTCGCTCGGCGCCACCGAGAAGGCGAGCGGCGGCGTGTTCCACAGCCCCTATCGCCTGGCGCGCGATCTCTGCCTGATGGCGGCGGCCGCGGCCGAGGTCGCGCCGATCGACACTGTCTACACCGACATCGACAATCTCGCCGGCCTCGAGCAGGAGACGCGCGCGGCGCGGCGCGACGGCTTTTCGGCCAAGGCGCTGATCCACCCCAAGCATGTCGACATCGTCAACGCGGCCTTCGCACCGACGGAGGCCGAGCGCGCCTGGGCGGAGAAGGTGATCGCGGCGTTCGCGAGCAATCCCAATTCCGGCACGCTGCGGCTCGACGGCCAGATGATCGACAAGCCGCACCTTCGCGCCGCGAAGAAAATTCTCGGCGAGGCCTAGATCGGGCGTAGGCTGCGGCTTGGAGCTGCCGGCCTCAGTCGAATCCCTGAACGGGTGGTGCCGGGGAATGCGCCGGCGCGGCAGGGGCGGCTTGAACCGGCGGAGCCTGGACCGGCGGCGGAGCCGGATTGCCGGCAGCTCTCATCTGGCCGTTGGCGGCCATCGCCTCGCGCGTGCGCGACGGGCTGCCGGTCGCGGCGGCGCGACGTGGCGGCGGCTGCCGGTGCCTGGCCGACTGCGAGCCTCGCAGGCCCCAGGACCGGGCGATCGAAGGTCCGGCCGTGTAGCCGATCAAGGCGCCGGCGACCGCACCGACCGGCCCCAGCACGACCGCACCCGAGACCGCACCAAGCGCCGCATCGCCCGCGCGCTCCTGCGCGAGCGCGCTCGCGGGCACGCAAGCCAGCATTGCGACAGCTATGATCAGTGCCTTGGTCATCGGAGCGCCTCCCTCGCGAAGATCACTCCTGCTCAAATATGGCCATACGAGGTTCGCTTGCCGGCCAACAAAAGGCAATCGCGCGAACATCTTGACACCGCTCGCTCGCTGATTATTTTTTCGCCGAGAAGAGAGATCTTCTCATCCTCGCACAACCAAAGGATCTAACGCGACCGTCTGGAGAGACGACGATGCTCGATGAGAATCTGGCCCGCATTCGTGCGCACCGCAACAACATCCACCGCTACCGGCGCCTGCTGAAGACCAGGTTGTCGCAGCTGGAGCGCCAGTTCATCGAGAGGCGCCTAGCCGAAGAGCAATCGGCGCTCGATGGCCTGACCGCCACCACCTTTCCCGTCAGCTTCCGCGCCGCCAAAGCGCCGGCGAACGCGTTGGGGATGGCGCAATGAACAGCCAACGCGACCTGCTCATCCGCGGCAGCGAGAAGGTCATCGGCCATTACGAGCTGCTTCTTGCCAGCGCCAAGAGCGAGCATGAGCGCGAGCTCTATCGCCAGCGCATCGAACGCGAGCGGCGGCTGATCCGCGACCTGCAAGGCGGATGGGACAACCGCGCCGCCTGAGCCGGGAGATCACGCCTCCCCGGCACCGTCGCAGGGAGGGCTATCGCATTTGAGAGCTCTCCCCTGCGGCCATCCTTCGAGACGCCCGCTTGAGGCGGGCTCCTCAGGATGAGGACGGAGTGTGTGGCTGCAGTTTCAAGAGGCACTGACGCTGATGAGCCTCATCCTGAGGAGGCGCGTAAGCGCCGTCTCGAAGGACGAGGCGTGCGCAACGACCGCCATCACAAGTCATATGCCATAGCCCTGCCGTCGCAGGGACGAACCGCTTCCGCGGTTCGTCCCTGTGCATTCGTTTCAGCGGACGAGGCGGTTGGGGCCTGCGAGCGCGCTGCTCGGCTCGGCTGCGGGCGCCACTCTCACGGTGGCGGTGAACGGCGCACCGTTGCGCAGCAGCGTGAGCTTCACGTCCTCGCCGATCCGCGCCAGGCCGATCGTGTTGCGGAGCTGGGCGGCAGTGCGGATCGGGCGGTCGTCGGCGCCGGTCACGACATCGCCCTTGCGCAGGCCGGCCTTCTCTGCGGGCGAATCCGCCGCGATCTCGGCGATGACGGCGCCCTGATTCAATCCCTTGTTGACCGACGGATGCAGGTCCTTCAGCGAAATGCCGATGCGGCCGCGCTCGACCCGGCCGCTCACGATGATCTGCTCCATCACCTTGCGCGCCATGTTGACCGGAATGGCAAAGCCGATGCCGACATTGCCGCCCGCGGGCGAGATGATCGCCGAGTTGATACCGACGAGCTCGCCGCGCAGGCTGACCAGCGCGCCGCCGGAATTGCCGGGATTGATCGCCGCGTCGGTCTGGATGAAATCCTCATAGCCCTGCTTGCCGAGGCCGGTGCGGCCCAGCGCGCTGACGAGCCCCGAGGTCACGGTCTGGCCGAGGCCGAAGGGATTGCCGATCGCGAGGACGAAATCGCCGACATCGAGCCCGTCGCTGTCGCCGAAGGCAAGCGCCTTGAGCCCGACCGGGTTCTGAACCTGGAGCACCGCGACATCCGTGGGCGGATCACGGCCGATCACCTTGGCGGAGAACTGCCGGCCGTCCTTGGTCGTGATCTGAACGGCGGATGTGCCCTCGACCACGTGATTGTTGGTCAGCACATAGCCGCGCTGGGCGTCGACGATCACCCCGGAGCCGGTCGCATTGACCTCCTTCTCGATCTGCCGGGGAACGTCGAAGAACTCGCGAAACAGCGGATCGCGATAGAGCGGATTGTCCTCGCGCACGCGGCCGTGCACGGAGATGTTGACCACGGCGGGCGTCACCTGGCGCACCAGCGGCGCCAGGGTCGGCACCGGGCCGCCGGTCTTCACATCCGGGATCTGGCCGGCGGCAGGCTGCGACGCCGTGAGCGTCAGCATCAGCAAGGCCAGGAACAGCAGACGCACAGCATTCATCATCGTCACCCTGCCGCTTGTGTTGTGGGGAGTTTCGAAACCTTCGTGGCTTCAGCCTTCGTCGCCTGACGCGACGATCCAGCCTTGCAGGGCCAGAAGCGGGACAGTCCAGGCTGCCGCGGCCTGACCGAGCAGCACGAGAGCGAGGACGGTGGGCGTGACTATCATGCCGCCTGCCCTTCTGCGGCGGCCCATGGCCGCCGCAGCCGCATCGGCACGCCGCCGCCCCGCGGCGGATCATCATTGTCATTGTCGCCGTCGAGCTTGCGCAAGGCGGCCAGAATGTCGGCGAGCCGGACCGTGTGGCTCATGCCGGGAATCTCGCGCAAGGCGGGACAGGATTCGACCGCATACATGTCCGATGCCCAGGACGACAGGATGACGCGCTTCTCGGGCGACGAGAGCTCCTCGGCATTCAGGACGTCGGCAGGCGAGTCGTAGTGGGCGGCAGGATGAAACAGCGGATTGAGAGTGCCGGAACTGGTATTCACGTTGGTCATCGATGGGTCTCCCACATGCTCCTTTCCAGGGGGACGGCTTGTTGACGATGAGACGGCGGCGCCACATCGCCGCCGTCTCACCTGACGTTAGTGCGTATTGATCGCGATGCGCTTGACGCCTTCGCGTGCCTTCTCCGATTTCGGCAGCGACACGGTCAGGACGCCATTCCTAAACGACGCCTCTGCCTTGTCCTCCTCGACACCCTCCAGCGGAATCTGCCGTTCGAAGGCGCCGTAATAGCACTCGGTGAAGAACCTGCCTTCGCCCTTGCGCTCCGCCTTCTTCTCGCCGCGGACGGTCAGCACGCCATTGGCGATCTCGACCTGAACGTCCTTCTCCGTCAGGCCGGGAAGCTCGGCCGAGACGGTCAGCGTCTTGTCGGTCTCGCTGAGCTCGACCTTCGGCCAGCCGAAACGGCCCTCCATCAGCGGCGACAGGCTGGTCGCCCCGAAGCCGCGGAAGACATCGTCGAACAGACGGTTCATCTCGCGGTGAAGCGTCAGGAACGGATCGAAATTGTCGCGCGCCGGCGCAAGCTCCTGGTTTTTCGACCAGGGAATGAGATCACGAAAAGCCATGGTACCCTCCTTCATGCATCGGAAAGCGCGGCCCGCGCACGCGCGCGCCGCGTTCCGCTACCTGTTCGATCGAGCGATCAGGCTGCTTTCTTCTGCTCGATCTGCGTTGCCGCAGGAGCGCCGCCCGCGATCGGAATGCGACGCGGCTTCATGGCTTCCGGAACCTCGCGGACGAGGTCGATGATCAGGAGCCCGTCCTGGAACGAGGCCTGCTTCACCTGGACATAGTCGGCGAGGTTGAACACGCGCCGGAACGGACGCGCGGCGATGCCCTGGTACAAATATTCCCGCGCGGCGGTCTCTGGCTTCCTGCCCTCGATGGTGAGCGCGTTCTGTTCGGCCATCACGGTGATGTCGCTGACGCCGAAGCCTGCCACCGCAAGGCTGATCCGGTAGTGGTCTTCGCCGGAACGCTCGATGTTGTAGGGGGGATAATTGTCCTCGGTCGCCTGGCGCAGCGTGCTGTCGACGAGGTCGGCCAGGTGGTCGAAGCCGATGGTGGAGCGCCACAGCGGCGCAAAGTCAAAGCTGGTCCTCATAACCAAGTCCTCCTGAGAGCAAGATGGATACGAAGGAGCGCAAGGCGGGATTTCAGACGGGTCCGAAAGACCAACCCGGCGCCCGTGCCGGACCCGGTTGGCATCCGACACACCGCTCTCGCGGCGAAAAACGACTTAGAAAACCGCAAACCGGTTTCAAGAGGGGCCAACGGATTTTTTTTCGACCCCATCGATGGTCCGCCGAGCCCGGACGCACTCGGCGGCAACGGCAAGGTAAAAAAGGGGTTAAATGGGCGGGTCGAGGGTAAGGCCAGGTTGCCTCCGCGCGTCTGGCCCCGGGGCAACGCGCATGACGAACCAGGCGGCAGCACACCGCAGACCAGGGACCCGACCGCGTCCGGCCGGTCGCACGGCCGGCGCGATTGCCCTGCTGGCCGCCGCAACCACCTTTGCGGCGCAGGCCGACGACATTGCCATCTCGCCTGCCGGGCTAAAGACGCTCGGAACGATCGATGCGCGCTTTCAATCCTACAACATCGAGATGGTGGAGGTGACCGGCGGACGGTTCTGGAAGCCTTATCCGCGAACCGCACGTGGCTTCGACGAACGGGATCGTTACAGCGCGCGGCCGCCGATCGATCTTGCCAATGCGCGACTGCGCCTGCTCGCCGCCGCGTTGTCGCCGGCCTATCTGCGCGTGAGCGGCACCTGGGCCAATGCGACGTTCTTCGCCGAGACGCCGGGAGAGCCACCGCCGGGATTCAACACGGTGCTCAGCCGAGCGCAGTGGCGCGGCGTCGTGGAGTTCGCGCATGCCGTCGATGCGGAGATCGTCACCTCCTTTGCGATCAGTCCCGGCAGCCGCGATGACCACGGCATATGGAAGCCGGATCAGGCGCAGCATCTGGTCGACACCACGCGCGCTCTGGGTGGGCGCATCGCCGCCGCCGAATTCATGAACGAGCCGACGCTCGCAGCGACGGGCGGTGCACCGGCGGGCTATGACGCGGCCGCGTATGGCCGCGACTTCAAGGTCTTTCGCGAGTGGATGCGGCGCGCCGCACCGGAGACGCTGATCCTCGGTCCCGGCTCGGTCGGCGATGCACCATCGCCGTCCGGAGCGGGGCTCACCACGCGGGACCTGCTTGCCGCATCCGGTCCCGGCGTCGATCGATTCTCCTATCACCATTACAACACGATCTCACCGCGCTGCGGCGGGCACGACGATCCGGCGCAGGCCCTCTCGGAGCAATGGCTGGCGCGCACGGATACGACACTCCGGACCTACCAGGCGCTGCGCAACGCATTCGAGCCGGGCAAGCCGATCTGGCTGACCGAGACGGCTGATGCCGCCTGCGGCGGCGGCTTATGGGACCGGACTTTTCTGGACACGTTCCGCTATCTCGACCAGCTCGGACGCCTGGCGAAGGCCGGCGTCCAAGTGGTGATGCACAACACGCTGGCTGCCAGCGATTACGGCCTGCTCGACGAAACAACGTTCCGGCCGCGGCCGAGCTATTGGGCCGCGCTGCTCTGGCGCCGGCTGATGGGAACGATCGTGCTCGACGCAGGCAAACCTGCTGCGCGCGATCTCCATCTTTACGCGCATTGCCACCCAGCCACGACAGGCGCGGTGTCGCTGCTCGCAATCAACACCTCGCGCGGCACATCGCGCACGCTATCGCTGCCGGATTCCGCCGAGCGGTACACGCTGCACGCAGCGCAGTTGCAGGGTACGATTGTGCAGTTGAACGGCAAGAGGCTCACGCTGACCCCTGAGGGCCAGCTGCCCCGGCTCGAGGCACGCGCAGCACCGCCGGGAGCAGTCAGGCTTGCGCCGACGACCATCACCTTCCTGGTGTTTCCGAACGCTGCAAGTCCGGCTTGCTTGTCCCGACGCTCAGGATCTTAGCGGGCCCCGCGCCGTCTCCGGCGCCAGCAGCGTCGCGACGATCGTGATGACCGACAGCGCGACGATGTAGACCGACACCGCCCAGTAGGAGCCGGCCCAAGCCAGCAGCGCAGCCGCGATCAGCGGCGAGAAGCCGCCGCTGAGCGCCGCCGCGACGTTGGCGCCGAGCGAGGCACCGCTGTAGCGCACCTGGGTGCGAAACAGCTCCGGCATGAACGCGGCCTTCGGCCCGAACAGCAGCGCATGGGTGAGCGTCATCGTGACGACGAGCGCAAGCGTGATCAGCGCCGGCTCCCTGGTATCGAGGAACCAGAACAGCGGAAACGCCAACGCCACCGAGAACACGCCGCCGGCCAGATACAGCGCCTTGCGTCCGAAGATGTCGGACAGCCAGCCGGCAAGCGGCAGCGTCGCGAACTCGACGATCGCGGCATAGACCACCGCATCCAGGATCACCTGCCGGGGCAGGCCGAGCTTGGTCGTCGCGTAAACCACCGTGAACACGGTGAGGAGATAAGCGAGCCCGACCTCCGATACCGTGATGCCGATCGCGAGCAGAAAGCTGCGCCAGTCGCGGCGCAGCACTTCGAGGGCCGGCTGCGCCAGCACCTCCTTGCGCTCGACGATCTCCTTGAAGTGAGGCGTCTCGGCGAGCTTGAGCCGCACGATGAAGCCGACGCCGACCAGCAGAATGCTGATCAGGAACGGCACGCGCCAGCCCCAGCTGAGGAAGTCCGCCTCGGGCAGCTTCGTCATCAGGGCGAAGATGCCGGTGGAGGCGGCGACGCCGACGGGAAAGCCGACCTGCACCAGGCTGCCGTAGAAGCCGCGGCGATTGCCGGCGTGCTCGATCACCATCACGACCGCGCCGCTCCACTCGCCCCCGAGCCCGATGCCCTGAACGAAACGAAGGATCACGAGCAGGATCGGGGCCCAGACGCCGATCTGATCGTAGGTCGGCAGGCAGCCGATCAGGAAGGTGCCGAGCCCCATCGCGATCATGGTCGCAACCAGCATGGTCTTGCGGCCGAGCCGGTCGCCGTAATGCCCGATGATGGCGCCGCCGATCGGCCGCGCGACGAAACCGACCGCATAGGTCGAGAATGCCGCCAGCGTGCCGACAAAGGGATCGAAGCTCGGGAAGAACAGCTTGTTGAAGACCAGCGCCGCCGCCGTGCCGTAGATCAGGAAATCGTACCACTCGATCGCGGTGCCGAGCGCACTCGCCCACACCACATGCGCCGTCGTCGATCTTTCCGCGGAAGCGGAGACCCCCGTTGCTGTCGTCATGCCCTGCCCTAAAAGGATTCCGGACGGCATCATGGCCAAACCTTGTGACGGCTGCAATCTGTGGAGGTGTTGCCTCCCACAGGATTACGGCGCGGGATTTGTGCGCAGGTCGCGCACCACCCGTCATTGCGAGGAGCCCTTGCGACGAAGCAATCCAGACCGCCTCCGCGGAAAGACTCTGGATTGCTTCGCTTCGCTCGCAATGACGGGTGTTGAGGCAGGAGCGCTCCTTAAGGGGCATCACCCGGCCATCGTGGAACCGGCCCGACAGCCGTTATTCGCCATTGACAAACTAATTCTCCATTATCTAATTTCCCTCCACAACGACCCTGCCGCACCAAGCGGCCAAAAAGAGAGGAAACGATAATGAGAGGGCTTCTGGCCTGCGCCGTGCTCGCGGCCATGACTTCGGCTGCCATGACCACAGGTGCCAGCGCGCAAGTGTCCGACGACGCGGTGCGGATCGGCGTGCTGACGGACCTGTCGAGCTGGGGCCGCGACAACTCTGGGCCGGGCTCGGTCGAGGCCGCAAAGATGGCCGTGGAGGAATTCGGGCCGACCGTGCTCGGCAAGCCGATCGAGATCATCAGCGCCGACCACCAGATGAAGACGGACGTCGGCGTTCAGATCGTCCGCGGCTGGTTCGACAACGGCAAGGTCGACGCCGTCGTCGACATCCCCAATTCCGGCATCGCGATCGCCGTGCACAACATGGTGCGCGAGCGCGGCAAAGTCGCCCTGCTCTCCGGCCCCGGCGCGAGCTCGCTGACCGACGAGCTGTGCAGCCCGAACACCGTACATTTCACCTACGACACCTATGCGCTCTCGAAGGTGACGGCTTCCGCCGTGATCAAGGAAGGCGGCAAGTCCTGGTACTTCATCACCGCGGATTATGCCTTCGGCCATCAACTCGAGAAGGACGCCACGCGCTTCGTCAACGAGATGGGCGGCAAGGTGCTCGGCGGCGTCAGGCATCCGACCAACACCGCCGACTTCTCCTCCTTCGCGCTCCAGGCGCAGAGTTCGAAATCCGACGTGGTCGCCTTCGCCAACGCCGGCCAGGACACCGACAACGCCATCAAGCAGTCCGGCGAGTTCGGCCTCGTCCAGGGTGGACAGAAGCTGGTCGGCCTGTTGATGTTCGACACCGACGTGCACGCGATCGGCCTGAAGGCCGCGCAGGGCACCTACATGACCACGGCGTCCTACTGGGCCATGGACGAGGCCACGCGCGCCTGGTCGAAGAAGTTCTACGAGCGCACCAAGGTGATGCCGACCATGATTCAGACCGGCGTCTACGGCGCGGTGCTGCACTATCTCAAGGCGATCAAGGCGGCCAGCACCGACGATTCCGCCAAGGCGATGGCGAAGATGCGCGAGCTGCCGATCGAGGATATCTTCGTCCATGGCGGCAAGTTGCGCGAGGACGGCCGCGTCATCCGCGACATGTATCTCGCCAAGGTGAAGACCCCCGCGCAGTCCAAGGAGCCGTGGGATTATCTGGACATCGTCAAGACCGTGAAGGGCGATGACGCCTTCCGTCCGGTCTCCGAGTCCAAATGTCCGCTCCTGAAGAAGTGAGGCCCGATATGGCTGGCAACGAGCATGGCACCATGGAGACGTACGAGTGCGACGTGCTCGTGGCCGGATCGGGTTGCTCCGGCATATCGGCCGCGATCACCGCGCGTTATCGCGGGCTCGACGTGCTGATCGTCGAGAAGGAGCAGCGCTTCGGCGGCACCACCGCCCGCTCCGGCGGCTGGCTGTGGATTCCCGGCACGTCGCTGGCAAAGGCATATGGCATCGAGGAGACGCCGGAGCAGGCCCGCACGTATTTGCGGCATGAGGCGGGCAACAATTACGACGCAGCACGCGTCGATGCCTTTCTGAGCGCCGGCCCCGAGGCGGTCGATTTCTTCACCACCAAGACGGCGCTGCGCTTCGACATGCCGCTGGTGTTTCCCGATTATCACGCGGAAGCGCCCGGCGGTGCCCAGGGCGGCCGCTCCATGGTGACGCGCCCGTTCGACGGCCGCGAGCTCGGCATTCTCATCAAATCGCTCGGCATGCCGCTGCCCGAGCTCACCGTGTTCGGCATGATGTTGGGAAGCGGCAAGGAGATCATCCACTTCATGCGGGTGACGAAGTCGCTGACCTCGGCGGTCTATGTCGCGAAGCGCCTGACGCGGCATTTCATGGACGTGCTGCGCTATGGCCGCGGCATGACGCTCACCAACGGCAATGCGCTCGCAGGCCGCCTCGCAAAGTCAGCGCTCGACCTGAAGATTCCGATGTGGCTGTCCTCGCCGGTGCGCGAGCTGACGGTCGAGAACGGCGCCGTGACCGGCGCCATCGTCTCGCGCGAGGGACGCGAGGTGCGCGTTCGTGCACGACAGGGCGTTGTGCTCGCCTGCGGCGGCTTTCCGCATGACGTCGGGCGGCGCAGGAAGATGTTCCCGCATGCGCCGACCGGCGTTGAGCATTATTCGCCCGGGCCTACGGGCAATACCGGCGACGGCTTGCGCCTTGCAGAAGGCGCCGGCGGCCGCATCGAGGACCGCCTGCCGAACGCGGCGGCCTGGGTGCCGGTATCGCTGACCACGCGCAAGGACGGCTCCAAGGGAGTGATGCCGCACTTCATCGATCGCGCCAAGCCCGGCGTGATCGCGGTGATGCGCGACGGCAGGCGTTTCGCCAATGAGGGCAATTCCTATCACGACTTCGTCCAGGCCATGATCAAGGCCGCCAAGCCCGGCGAGGAGATCGCCGCATTTCTCGTCTGCGATCACAAGACGCTGCGGAAATACGGCCTCGGCTGCGTGCCGCCGTTTCCGATGCCGCTGGGTCATCATTTGAAGACCGGCTATCTCATGCGCGGCGACACGTTGGAAGCGCTGGCGGCGAAAGCCGGGATCGATTCCAAGGCGTTCGCCGAGACGGTCAGGCAGTTCAATGAGACGGCGCCGCTGGGACGCGACGCCGCTTTCGGCAAGGGCTCGAAGGCCTATAACCGCTACCAGGGCGATGCGTTGCACGGCCCCAACCCCTGCGTCGCACCGATCGAGAACGGACCGTTCTACGCCATCAAGATGGTGATCGGCGATCTCGGCACCTATGCCGGCATCGTCACCGACGCGAACGCACGGGCGCTCGATGCCGAAGGACGGGTGATTCCCGGTCTCTATGCCGCCGGCAACGACATGGCGAGCATCATGGGCGGCAATTATCCGGGCGCCGGCATCACGCTTGGGCCGGCGCTGACCTTCGGCTACATTGCCGGCAGACATCTTGCCGACAGCGCCGCCAAGCGCGACGCGGCGTAGAGCATGATCCGGAAAAGTGTGCAGCGGTTTTCCGAAGAGACCATGCTCAAACAACGACCGAGGCGCATCGGAGGCGCATGAAGAGAGAGAGCCGCGGCATTCAGTCGATCGAGGTCGGCGGCGAATTGCTCCGCGCGCTCGCCCGCAGCGGCGAGCCGATGATGCTGCGCGATCTCGCCCGCGAGGCCGGCATGACACCGGCCAAGGCGCATCCCTATCTCGCCAGCTTCTCCCGCATCGGCCTGATCGAGCAGGACGAGAGCACCGGCCGTTACGAGATCGGCGCGCTGGCGCTGGAGCTCGGCCTGATCAGCCTGCGCCGCCTCTCCGGCGTGCGCATCGCGCGGCCCAAGATCGCAGGCCTTGCGAGCCAGATCGGCCACGCCGTCTCGCTCGCGGTCTGGGGCACGCACGGCCCGACCGTGGTGCAGCTCGAAGAGCCGGCCCAGCCGGTGCACATCGTGATGCGCGTCGGCTCGGTGATGGCGCTGCTGGAGACCGCGACCGGCCGCGCGTTCGCAGCCTTCCTGCCGGAAAAGACGATCAGCGCCGCGCTCGATAGCGGCCTCGATCGCCATGGTGTCGGCTACAACCCGAAGCGCGCTGTGAAAGGCACGAAGGTCGCCGAGATGCTGACCGAGGTGCGCAAGCACGGCCTCGCCCGTGCGCTCGGCGATCCCCTGCCTGGCGTCAACGCGTTCTCCGCGCCGGTGTTCGATCATTCCGGCCACGTCGCGCTGGTCATCACCGCGATGGGCCCGGAAGGCACTTTTGATGCCCGCTGGGACAGCCCGATCGCGCACGCGCTGCGCGACTGCGCGGGGGGCATCTCGAAGCGGCTGGGTTACGGGTTGACGGTCGCGGCGGAGTGAGGGCAGACTGCCCGCCTCACGACGACTGTCATTCCCCGCGAAGGCGGGGAATCCAGTACGCCGCGGCCCATCGATTCAATCACGACCGCCTCGGAATACTGGATCGCCCGGTCAAGCCGGGCGATGACAGCGAGAGTGGGGCGACAACGCCCCTACTTCTCCTTCACCGGCACCGTGTAGTTCAGGACCAGTCGGCCGCCGTCCGGATAGATCGTCTGCCCAGTGATATAGGACGCATCGTCGCTGGCAAGGAAGGCCACGACGGAGGCCACCTCGCTCGGCTCGCCGCCGCGGCCCGCCGGCGTGCGCGACAGCACGGTCTTGCGCGCATCCTCGGACGTGTAGATCGCGGAAGCCACCATGTCGGTCAGGATCGTGCCCGGCCCGACCGCGACGACACGAATGTTGTGCGGGGCCAGCGCGACGGCGGCGACCGATGTCAGCTGCTTCATGCCGCCCTTGGACATGGCGTAGGTCGCCAGCGCCGGGATCGCCAGTAGCGCGTTCACCGAGGACATGTTGATGATGACCCCGCCGCCGCCTTGCGCGATCATTTGCCTCGCCGCCGCCTGCACGCCGAAGAACGCGCCCTTCAAATTGATGCCGATGATCTCGTCGAATTCCTGCTCGGTGATATCGAGGATATCCCGGTTGCGGGCGACCCCGGCATTGTTGACCATGATGTCGAGCCGGCCGAACTCCTTCACCGCGGTCGCGACCAGCTGATCGACATCGGCACGCCTGGCGACGTTGCCCACGACGGTACGCAACGCATCCGGCCGCCCGAGCTCGGCGGCCGTCGCAGCCAAGCCTTCGGCATCGACGTCGGAGATGACGACCTTGACGCCGTCGTCCAAAAATCTCTTCGCGCAGGCCTTGCCGATGCCGCGCGCCGCGCCGGTGATGGCGGCGACCTTGCCGGATAGTTTCATGGGTTCACTCCTGGACTTGAGACAATCTCACGCAAAGACGCGCGGGCGCAGCCCGGCATGAAACCAGGTAATCATGGAATAGATGTCGTAGACCGGCAGCCCCACCTCGGCCTGAAGTGCTGCGGCATAAGGCGGCATGTTGGTGCATTCGAGCACGATGGCGCCGACATCCGGATGCTTGGCAACGAGCTCCTTGCCGGCCTCGACCACGTCGCGCTCGGCTTGCGCGATATCCATGTCGTCCTTCTCGGCCTTGATCAGGACGCGGAAGAACTCCTTGCCGCTCTCGGTGCCGACCAGCGGCGTGTCGAGCGGCACGCCGGCGCCTTCGAGATGGGCCGGTGTCAAGGTCGAGCCCGACACCGTGACGAGGCCGACGCGCTTGCCGGGCGGCAGGGTCGCCTGCACCCACGGCACCTGCATCAGCGAGGAGGTCGCGACGGGAACGCCGACGGCCGCCGCGATCTCCTTCTGGAACAGCGAGAGGAAGCCGCAATTGGTGGTGATGGCCTCCGCTCCCAGCCGCACCAGATCCTTGGCCGCATCGATGAAGTCGGGCAAGAGGCCGGCCGCGCCCTTCAGCACGACCTTTTCCGGCGAGGCGCCGCTCACCACGCGATAGAGCACCGGGAATGGCCAGGTCGTGCCGTTGCCCATGTCGCCGGGAATGCGGGGAAAGCGCGCCTCCAGCATCAGGATGCCGAGCGGCGCGCCGTAGATGGCCTTGCCGCCACGGGCGATGCGGGAGGACGAGCTGGCTGAGGTGGTCATGGGTAGGCTCTCAGAGGAAACGATCGGGCGCGAACGGCGCGAGCGGAATTTCCGGCGCCTTGCCGCTCACGAGCTGGGCGACGAGACGGCCGGTGCGGGCCGAGCCAACCAGGCCGACATGGCCGTGGCCGAAAGCATAGACGATATCGCGCGAGGCGCGCGAATAGCCGATGCAGGGCCGTCCGTCCGGCATGCTCGGGCGATGGCCGAACCACGTCTTGACGCGCGAGGCCGGAATGTCCTTCGGCAGTTTCGGAAACATGCTGACGAGGTGGTTGCGCAGGATCTCGGCGCGCTTCCAGTTCGGAGCGGCCTCGAGGCCGGCGATCTCGACCGTGCCGGCGGCACGCAGGCCCTTGTTGGTCCAGTTCACCACCAGCTTGGCGTCGGAGGCCATCATCGAGCTGCGCGGACCTGTTTCCGGATTCTCGATCACGACATGATAGCCGCGCTCGGTCTCGAGCGGCAGCGGATCGCCGACCGACGCGGCGAGCTGCTTCGAGCGGGCACCGGCCGCGACTACCGCGGCATCGCAGGCAATCTCGCCGGTCTCGGTGACGACGGCGACGAGCTTATCGCCGTTGAGCTTCAACCCGGTCGCCTTGGCGCGCACGTGCTTGGCGCCGCTGGCAATCGCATAATTGGCGAGCGCAGCAACATAAGCGCCGGGATCGCGGCAGCGTCCGGCCTCCTCCACCACGACGCCAAAGGTGTAGCGCGGATCCAGGTCCGGCTCACGCTGGCGCATTTCGTCGGCATTGAGCTCCAGCCATTCGACGCCGACCTTCTTGCGCAGGCGCCAGCCGAGATCATTGTCGAAATTGCCGCGCGAGGTGAACACGTGCATCACGCCGTTGCGCTCGATCAGGTCGGGGACGCCGGCTTCTTCCGCGAGCTTCCTGTGCAGCAGCGGCGCGTCCTTCAGGAGATCGCGCAGCGCGAACGCCGTCGTCTCGACCCGCGCCGCGGTCCAGCCCGACAGCAGATACTTGATCAACCAGGGCAGCGCCTTCGGCAGGTACGACCAGCGGATCGCGAGCGGGCCGAGCGGGTCCAAGAGATAGCCCGGCACCTTTTTCCAGACGCCCGGCTCCGCCGGCGGGATCACCGAATGCGACGACAGCCAGCCGGCATTGCCATAGCTCGCCGCCTGTTCGCCGCCAGGCTCGCCGGGATCGATCAGCGTGACGCGATGGCCCTCGCGCAGCGCCTCGATGGCGCTGATCACACCGATCGCGCCGGCTCCGATGATGGCGACGTGGCGGCCTTCAGGCATCGCCCTAAGCCTTCACCGCCGAGACAAAATCCTTGCCGACCGAGATCGCCCTGGGATCGATGATGCAATGGAGGATCGACGGCTTGCCCGAGGCGAGCGCGCGCTCGAACGCGGGGGCGAACTCCTCGGTGCGCTCGACGCGCTCGCCATGGCCGCCGAACGCCTTGGCATACATCGCAAAGTCCGGGTTCTTGAGTTGGGTGCCGACGACGCGGCCCGGATAGTCGCGCTCCTGGTGCATGCGGATGGTGCCGTATTGCGCATTGTCGATGATGATGACGATCAGCGGCGCATCGTACTGCACGGCGGTGGCGAATTCCTGGCCGTTCATCAGGAAGCAGCCGTCGCCCGCAAACGCGACGACGACGCGATCCGGGTATTGCCGCTTGGCCAGCACGCCCGCCGGCACGCCGTAACCCATCGAGCCCGAGGTCGGCGCGAGCTGGGCGGCAAAGCTGTGGAAGCGGTGATGGCGGTGGATCCAGCCGGCATAGTTGCCGGCGCCGTTGCAGACTATCGCGTCCTTCGGCAGGCGGTCACGCAGCCAGGTCATCACCTCGCCGTACTGGAACCTGCCCGGCAGCTCGCGCGCCTTCCCGGTCCAGGCCAGATAATCGGCGTGCGCCTTGGCGGCCTCGCCCTTCCAGGCCACCGCGCCCGAAGGTTTCAGCGTCTCGACGGCGGCTGCGAAGGCGGCCGGCGTCGCCTGGATCGCCAGATCAGGCTGATAGATGCGGCCGAGCTCTTCGGAGCCCGGATGGACATGGACCAGCTTCTGCTTCGGATTGGGAATGTCGAGCAGCGTGTAGGACGAGGACGGCATCTCCGACATGCGGCCGCCGATCAGCAGGAGCACGTCGGCATTGTCGATGCGCGCCTTCAGGCCGGGGCTCGGCCCGATGCCGAGGTCGCCGGCATAATGCGAATGGTCGGCGTCGATCAGCGAGGCCCGACGGAACGAGGTCGCGACCGGCAGGTCGAACCGCTCGGCGAAGCGCGCGATGCTCTTGGCCGCCTCGTCGGTCCAGCGCGAGCCGCCGAGAATGACGAGCGGCGCCTTGGCGCCGGCCAGCATGGCGCCGAGCTTTTCGATATCGGCCGGCGCCGGCCAGCTCACGGCAGGCTCGATGCGCATGGCATCGGCGACGGCCGCGGTCTCGGTCAGCATATTCTCCGGCAGCGCGATCACGACGGGGCCGGGGCGGCCCTGCATGGCGACGCGGAAGGCACGCGCCACCAGCTCCGGAATGCGGTCGGGGCGATCGATCTCGACCGCCCATTTCGCCATCGAGCCGAACACCGCCTTGTAGTCGAGCTCCTGGAACGCCTCGCGCTCGCGCATGCCGGTGTCGACCTGGCCGACGAACAGGATCATCGGGGTCGAATCCTGCATCGCGATGTGGACGCCGTGGCTGGCATTGGTGGCACCGGGGCCGCGGGTGACGAAGCAGACGCCCGGCCGCCCCGTGAGCTTGCCATAGGCTTCCGCCATCATCGCCGCGCCGCCTTCGGCGCGGCAGATCACGACGTCGATCGGGCTGTCATGCAGCGCATCGAGCGCCGCCAGATAGCTCTCGCCCGGCACGCAGGTGACGCGCTCGACGCCCTGGGCGACGAGCTGATCGATCAGGATCTGGCCCCCGGTGCGGGTGTTGCGAATGGTCATGTCGGCTCCCTCAGGACTTCGGCGATGCGCACTTGTTCGGGAACTGGCCTAGGACAGGCCGAGAGCGTGCGCAAGATCGAAAGGCTTCGAGCAGCCTGCGCAGGCGTCATGCCCGTCCCTGCCGTTTGCACTACAGGCTCTACCATGATGGCGAGGGTCGAAATCTTCGTCTACGATCCGGCCGAACCAAATCGTCGGGAGCACCGAATGCAAACCATTGGCCTGATCGGCGGCATGAGCTGGGAGAGCACCGCGCTGTACTACAAGCTCGTCAACGAGCGGGTCCGCGACCGCATGGGCAAGCTGCATTCGGCCCCGCTTCTGATGTATTCCTACGATTTCGAGCAGATCAAGCAGATGCAATATGCCGGCCGCTGGCAGGAGGCGGCGGCGAGCCTGGCGGAGGTCGCGCGGCTGCTCGAAAGTGCCGGCGCGCGGGCGATCGTGCTGTGCACCAACACGATGCATAAATTGGCGCCGGAGATCATCTCCAGCGTCAACGTTCCGTTCATCCACATCGGCGATGCGACGGCCGAGCGGATTCGCGCCAAAGGATATCGGCGGGTCGGTTTGCTCGGCACCAAGTTCACGATGGAGGAAGATTTCTACATCGACCGATTGCGCGCGCACGGTCTCGACGTCCTGGTCCCTCCCGCGGACGAGCGCGCCGAGGTGAACCGCATCATCTACGACGAGCTGTGCCTCGGGCACGTCGCCGTGCCCTCGCGCCAGCGCTACCAGGAGGTGATGGCGGCGCTCGTCGCCGGCGGCGCCGAGTGCATCATCCTCGGCTGCACCGAGATCACCATGCTGGTCGGCCCTGATGACACGTCGGTCGAGACATTCGACACCACCGCCATTCACGCCGAGACGGCCGCCGATTTCGCGATCGGGTGATTTGATCTCCTCAGCTTCAGCCCGTCCGGGATCGGGGTCCCTGGGGACGTGGGCTGTCCTCACCCGCTCCGCTTCTGTCGCGCGCTCGCCAGCAGCACCAGCATGAATGAGGCCGCCGTCATCAAGGTCGAAATCGCGGCGATGGTCGGATCGATCTCGTCGCGCAGCGCGGTGAACATGCGCTTGGTCAACGGCTGATACTGGCCGCCGGAAATGAACAGCGCGACGATGGTCTCGTCCATCGCCGAGATGAAGGCGAAGATTCCGCCCGCAACCACGCTGGACTTGATCTGCGGCAGCGTCACCGCGAAGAAGCTGCGCAGGCGGTTCATGCCGAGGCTGCGCGCCACCATCTCCTGCGCCGGATCGAAACTCTGCAGGCCCGCGAGCACCGAGATGACGACATAGGGCAGGCCCAGCATCACGTTCGCCAGCACGAGGCCGGGCATGGTCGCGACCAGACCGACTTTGGCATAGACGAAGAAGATGCCGACGGCGGTGATGATGATCGGCACCACCAGCGGCAACAGAAGCGCCAAGTGGATCAGCCTCATGATGCGTAGCTTCGACTGGCTGATGGCATAGGCAGCGGCCACCCCGAACGGGGTCGCGATCACGACGGTGAGGAGGGCGACCGTCAGCGTCACCCGCGTCGCCTGCATCCAGGCGGGATTTGAGAAATATTGCTGGTACCAGCGCAGCGAAAAGGACGGTGGCGGAAAGGTGAGAAAGCGCGCGCTGGAGAACGAGATCGGCGCGATAATCAGAACGGGGAGGATCAGATAGACCAGCACCAGCGCGCTGACCACGTAGAGGGCGATCCGTGCGGGCGAGGCGCGCATCATTTCTGCCCCAACACGCGGTCGAGCGAGATGAAGCGGCTGACGACGAAGAAGATCACGAGCACACTGATGAGCAGCACCACCGCGACCGCGCTCGCCGCCCCGAACTGGTTGTAGAGCTCGACATTGCGGCTCACCAGCATCGACACCATCACGGTGCGGCCGCCGCCGAGTAGCTCCGGCGTGATGTAGAAGCCGAGACAGAGCACGAACACCATGGTGCAGCCGGCGAGCACGCCCGGCAGCGACAGCGGCAGGAACACGCGCATGAAGGTGAGCGACGGGCTCGCGCCCAGGCTGGCGCCGGCCTGCATGAGATCGTTGGGAATCTTCTGCATGGTGGCGTAGAGCGGCAACACCATGAAGGGCAGCAGGATGTGCACGGTCGCAACCACCGTGCCAAAGGTGTTGTGGACCAGCGCGAGCGGCTCGGAGATCACATCGAGATAGCGCAGGAACTGGTTGATCACGCCGGTGCGCTGCAGCAGCGCCAGCCAGGCATAGGCGCGGACCAGCACGCTGGTCCAGAACGGCAGCACGACCAGCGAGAGGATGAGGATGCTCCACCCTTTCGGCACCGAATTGGCAAGGTAGGCCACGGGATAGCCGAGCAGCAGCGCGATTGCCGTGACCGCGAGGCTGATCTCGAAGGTCAGCGCAAAGCTGCGCCAGTAGACGTCTTCGGTGAAGACGCGGCGATAATTCTCCAGCGTGAAGCCGTCATGGTAGATCGACTGCCAGGCCAGCCAGCCCACCGGCAGCACGATCAGAGCCAGGATCACCAGCAGCGCCGGCGAGACCAGTGCCAGCATCAGGCCGTGCTCACGGCGCTGATGTTTTTGGGAGGGATCTGGCATTGAAGTCGTCAACGTTGCCTCGCTCACTTCTGCATGAAGGACGCCCAGCGCTTCTCGGCGGCTTCGCCCGCCGGCGAGGACCACCAGGCGTAGGACATCAGCGCCTGCTTGGCCGCATTGGCCGGCTCGCTCGGCAATTGCGCGGCGCGCTCGGGCTTGATCACGCTGGTCTCGAACGCCTTCGGGTTGCCCGGACCATAGTCGATGTGCAGTGGCAGATTGGCCTGGTGCACGGGATCGACGGCCTCGTTGAGGAATTTTATCGCGGTGGCGAGATTCGGCGCGCCCTTGAGGATGCAGAGCGAGGTACTCTGCAGGATGCCCTGGTTGTAGGTGAAGGCGACCTTCGCGCCTTCCTTGGCGACGGCACTGACGCGGCCATTCCAGGCCATCTCCATGTCGACCTCGCCGTCATTGAGCAACTGCGCCGACTGCGCGCCCGAGGTCCACCACACCGTGATGTGCGGTTTGATCTCTTCCAGCTTCTTGAAGGCGCGGTCGACGTCGAGCGGATAAAGCTTGTCCGGTGCGACGCCGTCGGCCATCAGCGCCGCCTCCAACGTTGCAAACGGATGGTTGCGCAGCGCGCGGCGGCCGGGGAATTTCTTCACGTCCCAGAAATCGGCCCAGCTGTTCGGCGCGTCCTTCGGGAATTTCTTCTGGCTGTAGGCAAGTACGCTCGAATAGAACTCGTAGGACACTGAATAGGGGCTGCGATAGGCCTCCGGCATCGCCGCGCCGTTTGGAATCTTCGAGAAGTCGAGCTTCTCCATCAGCCCCTGTTCGCCGCCGCGCAGGCAGTTACCGGTCGGGGTGTCGACGACGTCCCAGATCGGCTTGCCGCTGCCGACCTGCGTCTTGATCGCGGGCCAGGCATCGGGAATGGAGTCCTGGTTGATGGTGATGCCGAGCTTCTTGGCGGAGGGATCGAGGATCGCCACCGTCTGCGCCTGCTGATAGGCGCCGCCCTGCGAGACGAAGGTGATCTGCTCGGCGGCATCAGCCGCGCTGGTCAGTCCGATTGCGCCCAGCAGCGCGCAGCCCAATCCAAATTTCTGCTTCATCGTCATCCTCACCTCCTCCAAATGATCTCACTGACCGATCGCATCGAGAAACTGGTACCAGCCGGCGACCACGCGCACGGCGGGCTCCCGCAGCGGATAGAACGGAATCGCCTTCATGCGCCGGGCGTCGAGCAGGCCGACGTCGGGCGCCTCGCCGCGCACGAAGGCGGCGAGATAGCTGCCCATCAGGCTCGACATCGCAACGCCTGCGCCGTTGTAGCCGACCGAGAAGAGCGTGCGGTCATCGAGCCGGCCGATATGTGGGACCGAGTCCAGCGTCATCGCGACGAGGCCCGACCATTTGTATGCGAGCGGGACATCGGCGAGATCGGGGAAGATGCCGACCATCGCCTTGCGCAAGGCGTCGAATGCGGCCTGCGAATCCTGCTTGCCGAAGGCGCCGCGGCCGCCGAAGATGACGCGGTTGTCGACCATGCGGAACCAGCGCATCATGCGCTTGGTCTCGGTGTAGGTGCGCCCCGTCGGCATCAGTTTTCCCGCGAGATTGCCGGGAAGCCGCTCGGTTGCGACCATGGCGCTGCGGAACGGGATCAGCGTGCGCTGCAGATGCGCGGTGGCACCGGTCAGATCCGAATAGCTGTTGGTGGCAATGATCGCCTGCCTGGCGCGCACCGCGCCTTGCGGTGTCTCGGCAACGATGCCGTCCTTCTCGCGCCGGAGCTTGACGACCGGCGACTCCTGGAAAATCGGAACGCCGCGGCTTGCAACGCCATTTGCGAGGCCGCGCAGATAGTTCAGCGGATGGATCCCGCCCGAGCCGGGATTGAGCACACCGCCGACAAAGATCTCGGAGCCGGTCTCCTCACGCACCTGTCCCTTGTCGAGAATGCGGACCGCGGCGGAGCCCATCTCGCGCGTCATCCAGTTGGCTTCGTCGATCGCGGCCTTGAGCGTCGTCTCATTGTGCGCGGCCTTGACCTGGCCGGTGCGCACAAGGTTCGCGCTGGTGATGCCGAATTCGGAGACGAGCTCCTCGACCATGTCGGTCGATTCATGCGCGATCTCGTACATGCGCCGCGCCATGGCGCGGCCGTGTGCGGCATCGATCTCACGGAACGAGAGGCGGAATTTTGCGGTGATCACGCCGCCATTGCGCCCGCTCGCGCCCCAGCCGGGACGGTTGGCCTCGAGCACGACGGGGCTGAGCCCGCTCCTGGCAATGTGGTGCGCGGCGGAGAGGCCAGTGTAGCCTGCGCCGATGATCACCACATCCGCCTGTTGCTCGCCCGACAGCACGGGAAACGCGCGCGCCGGCTCCGCCGTGGCTTCCCACAGCGAATTGACGGAAGGCAGCGCGCGCCAGTCCCGTGTCATGCCACAGCTCTCCGTTACGTCGCCGGCCCGATGGCCGCGTCGGCAAGCGCCTTCAACGTCGGATAATGGAAGTCCGGCTTGGTCAGCGTCTCCACCGCCGGCGTGCCGCCGAATCCGGCGATGCCCTGGCGGCGCTCGATCCAGCACACCTTGTAGCCGAGCTTCCGCGCGATCCCGATGTCGTGATATTGGCTCTGCGCGACGTGCAGGATGTCGGACTGCTTGTACCCGAAGGCGGACTGGCGGCCCTTGTTGTAGGCGAAGAATTCCGGGTTCGGTTTTGCAACGCCGGTGTCGTCGGCGCAGACGGTGTCATCGAAGGGATTACCGAGCGCATGCGCGTAGCATGAGAGTGCCACGCGGTCGGCATTGGTCATCGCGACCAGGCGGAATTTTGTGCGCAGGCGCTTCAGCGCCTCGACCGAGTCCGAGAACGGCCCCCAGCGCAGCACGGCAAGCTGGAAGACGTCACAGGAGGCATCGTCCGCCGGCAGCCCGAGCTCCTTGGCGAGATAGCGGTAGACGTAGAACATCACCTCGCTGGAGCGCTCATAATGCTTGTCGCGGCCTCGCTTGTAGGATTCGAAGATCTGCTCGTCGCTGAGCTCGGCCGCCTTCTTGCCTCCGATCTTGCGCACCGCTTCAAGTACGCCGGTCTCGAAATCGATCAGGGTGCCGACGACGTCGAAGGTGAGGACCTTGAAATTGCTGAACGCGGCTTGGGTCGACATATCGCTTCTTCTCTCGGTTGAACAAGGCTGGATTCAGTCCACCCTGGGCACGACAATGGTGTCCTCGGGGTGGAGCGTAACGGTGAGGCTGCCGCCGAGCGGCGGGATGCGGTGATAGGCCTGGTGATAGCTCGGTTGGCGCAGGCTGAGCGCGATGCCATCGGCGAGCGCGAGGAAAATGCGCAGGCTCTCGCCCTGATAGACGATGTCGGTGACGGTCCCGGTCAGCCGGTTGCAAGCGGCATCCTGCGCGCCATCATCGATCAGCAGCTTCTCGCTGTGCACGGCCAGCATCAGGGCATCGCCATCGGGAATGGCGCGCGCGCTGCGCAGCAAGACGTTGCCGAGCGCGACGCTGGCGGCATCGACGCGGCGAACCGGCAGCATCGTGGCTTCGCCGATGAAGCTGGCGACGAAGGAATCGACGGGATGGTCATGCAGCCGCGCCGGCTCGTCGATCTGAACCAGCCGGCCGTCCTTCATGACGGCGACGCGGTCGCTCATGGTCAGCGCCTCGCGCTGGTCATGGGTGACGTAGATGATGGTCGCGCCGATCCGCTTGTGCAACGCGCGCAGCTCGATCTGCATGGATTCGCGCAGCTGCTTGTCGAGCGCGGAAAGCGGCTCGTCCATCAGGATCAGGCGCGGCTCGAAGATCATGGCGCGCGCCAACGCCACGCGCTGGCGCTGACCGCCGGAGAGCTGCGCGATGCCGCGCTCTTCATAGCCGGCAAGCCCGACCATGCTGAGCGCTGCGCGCACCATGTCCGGCCAGATGGATTTCGGCAGGCGTCGCGCGCGCAAGGGAAAGGCGACGTTCTCGCCGACGCTCATGTGCGGAAACAGCGCGTAATTCTGGAACACCACGCCGATGTCGCGCTTGTGCGGCGGCATGTAGGTGACGTCACGGCCTCCGAATAGAATCGTGCCTGAGGTCGGCAGGATGAAGCCGCCCAAAATGCCGAGCAGCGTGGTCTTGCCGGAGCCGGACGGGCCAAGCAGTGAGACGAATTCACCGGCGCTTACATTGAGCGAAACGTCGTCGAGGGCGCGAACGGCGCCATAGGCCTTGCTGGCGGACCTGATCTCGACGCTCTCCGCGCGCTTGTCCAACGATCGACCTCGCGATGTCCCTCAGCCGGCGTGCCTCACTGCGCGCCATAAGCCTGCTTTATAGACAGGGATTTGGAGCACTCACGGCAAAGCGTGCGCTGCACCAAATCCTCTCTCGAAGGGCCTGTCTTTAAGCTGTCATGCTGATGACACCAGACTTGGCAAAATCCGGCAATTGCCAAATTCTCACCGCGCCCATAACATGACGTTATGCCAGAGCTCCGTCGCATGCTGCCGTCCAGCAACGCCCTGTTCGTCTTCGACGCGGCGGCGCGCAATGGCAGCTTCACGGCTGCGGCCGCCGAGCTGAACGTCACGCAGCCGGCGGTGAGCCGGATGCTCGGCCAGTTCGAGGAGCATCTCGGCGTTCGCCTGTTCGATCGCAAGGCGGGCCGCGCGGTGCTCACCGAAGAAGGCGAGCTGCTCTATCGCCGCGTGCTCGAAGGCTTTCGCAGCATCGAGAGCGGGCTCGTCGAGATCGAGCGGCGGCGCAAGGGCACCGAGACGGTGACGCTGTCGGTCTCCTCCGCCTTCACCACGCACTGGCTGATGCCGCGCATCGACAAGCTGCAGAAGCAGTTTCCGCAAGTCGATCTGCGCTTCCAGTTGATTTCCGGCGCGCTGCGCGGGCCGGTGGAGAATGTCGATCTCGGCATGCGCTTCCGCGATCGCGACGAGCCGCCCTCCGGCGGCACGCTGGTGATGAAGGAAGTGATGCTGCCGATGTGCAGCCCCACCTATCTCGGCGAGACCGATCCCACCGAGGGCAACACCATCATTCGCCTCGCCGAGACGCCGGGCGACTGGGCCGCGGATTATGCTTCGCTCCTCACCGGCCGCCGCGGCGCGGCCAAGGCGCTGAGCTTCACCGACTATGCCGTCGTGGTGCAGGCCGCGCTGCTCGGCCAGGGCATTGCGCTCGGCTGGCTGACGGTCGCCTCGCACTGGCTGCTCACCGGCGCGCTGGTGCCGGCCTCCGACCGGCTCACCACCACGCGCCGCATCTGCGAATTCCTGCCGCCGCGCAACCGCCCGATGCGCCCGATCGCCGCCGAGATCCGCGACTGGATCATCGCGCAGATGAAAAGCGAGATCGCCGCGATCGACCGGCTCTATCCGAAGCTCGGCGCCATGGCGGCGTGCTATTGAGCCTGGAGCGAGCTTCACAAGAAGCCGTCATGCCCGGGCTTGTCCCGGGCATCCACGTTCGCCGTGCCACGTGGTAAGGCGTGGATGGCCGGGACAAGCCCGGCCATGACGCTGTGGAGGCGTCGCCCCCCTCTCTCCACGTCATTGCGAGCGCAGCGAAGCAATCCAGAATCTTTCCGCGGAGGGATTCTGGATTGCTTCGTCGCAAGAGCTCCTCGCAATGACAGTGTGGAGAGAGGTTTGCCCGCTACCGATGCTCGATCGCCCTGATGGCACCGCGCAACTCTGCGAGGCCGCGCAGGCGGCCGATGGCGGTGTAGCCGGGATTGGTGCGCTTGGTGGCGGCGAGATCGTCGAGCATGCGGTGGCCGTGATCGGGACGGAACACGATTCTCTTGTCCGGTGCGCGCCGCGCGTTCTCCTTCAACAGCGCCTTGAGCACCGCGATCATGTCGACGTCACCGTCGAGATGATCGGACTCGTAGAACGACAGGCCGTCCGCCTCGCGCTTGGTCGCGCGCAGATGGGCGAACGCGATGCGCGGGCCGAAGCGCTCGGCCATATCAGGCAGATTGTTCTCCGCGCGCACGCCGAGCGAGCCGGTGCAGAAGCAGATGCCGTTGGCCTTGGACGGCACGGCATCGAACAGCGCCTGATAATCGTCGGCGCTGGAAGCAATGCGCGGCAGGCCGAACAGCGGCCGCGGCGGATCGTCCGGATGCAGCGTCAAGGAGACATCGAGTTGCTCGGCCACCGGCGTCACGCGCGCGAGGAATTCCGCGAGATGCTGCCGCAATATCTTTGGCGTGATGTCGCGATATGTGTCCAGCCGATCGCGGAATTGCGGGATCGTCATCGGCTCGGTGGTCGAGCCCGGCAGCGCGCTGGCAATGACCATGACGAGATAGTCGATATCCGCCTGGCTCAACTGCTCGAACAGCTTTTTAGCGCGCGCCTGCTGCTCGGGGGTATACTCTTGAGCAGCCGCCGGGCGCTTCAGGATGTGCAGCTCGAATGCCGCAAAGCGGTCTTGGTCGAAGCGCATGGCACGGGCGCCGTTCGGCAGCTCCCATTCCAGATCGGTGCGGCACCAGTCCACCACGGGCATGAAGTTATAGCAGATGATCTTGATGCCGGACGCGGCGACCGCCTCCAGGCTCGCGATCCACGCCTCGATCGACTTGGTCGCTTTTCCGCCGAGGCGCTTGACGTCGTCAGGGATCGGAATCGATTCCACCACCGACCAGGTCAGCTGCGAGCGGCCGGGCTGGCCGTTCTCGATGAAGTTCTTGCGCTCCTCGACCGCCTTGCGCGTCCAGGCCTCTCCGATCGGCACCTGATGCAGCGCCGAGACGATCTGGCTCGCCCCGGCCTGCCTGACATCATCGAGCGAGACCGGATCATCCGGCCCGTACCAGCGCCATCCCTCCAGCATCATGTGCTGCCTCCCAAAGCATTTTCGAGCGAAGTGGGTACCGGTTCGCGTGAAGAAAACGCGTCAAAACAAAAGTCAGTTCGCGGTCAACACGACCTTGACGCTCTGCGAACGGTCGAGCGCCAGCCGCAGCGCGTCGGGCGCGGTCGAGAGCGGCCGCTCGGCGGTGACCAGCGACAGCACATCGACGCTGCCGTTGCCGATCAGTTCCACCGCATTCATGAACTCGAAGCCGAAGCGGAACGAGCCGCGCAGGTCGATCTCCTTGGCCATCACCGCATTCGACGGCGTCGGGATCTGGCCGCCCGGCAGGTTGCCGATCTGCACCACGACGCCGCCGCGCCTGACGATGCCGATCGCGCTGGCAAGGCCGGCAGCCGTGCCCGAGACCTCGAACGCGACGTCATAGGGGCGCGACGCAGCCTGCGCCTTCAACCCTTCCTCGCCGGCCGAGACATTCTCGACATGGGAGGCGCCGAGCTTGGTCGCAAAGGCCAGCGGCGCCGGAGCGATGTCGGCCACGGTGATGTCAGCCATGCCGGCGCGGTGCGCCGCGAGCATGGTCAAGAGCCCGATCGGGCCGGCACCGAAGATGATGCCGCGCTTGCCGTCGATCTTGCCGGCGCGCCCCACCGCGTGCAGGCACACCGCGAGCGGCTCGGCCAGCGCCGCGGCCTGGTACGAGACGTGGTCCGGGATCTTCACGCACTGCGCCGGGATCGCATCGAAACAATTGGCGAAGCCGCCCTGCATGTGCGGCGTCTTCGAAGCCGAGCCCATGAAATAGATGTTCTCGCACAGGTTCGGCCGGCCCTCGCGGCAGGCGACGCAATGGCCGCACCAGCGCGACGGGTTGACGGCGACGCGGTCGCCGACCTTCAGGTTCGCAGCCGCGCCGGAGATCTCCACGACCTCGCCCGAGATCTCGTGTCCCAGCACCAGCGGCGACTTCACCACGAAGTCTCCGGTGCGGGCATGACGAAAATAGTGCATGTCCGAGCCGCAGATGCCGCCGGCGCCGAAGCGGATGCGCACCATGCCGTCAGCGAGCCTGTCGAGCGGATGCTCGATCATGCGCAGGTCTTCGGGGCCGAACAGGGTCGCGGCGAGAGCGGTCGAGGTCATTTGGAGAGTCCCATGTATTTTGGCAGCCAGAGGGTCAGTTCGGGAATGAAGGTGATCGCGATCAGCGCCAGCATCAGCGGCACCAGCCAGGGCAGGATCGCCACCGTCGTGCGCTCGACGGAGAGCTTTGCCACGCGGGCGAGCACGAACAGCACCATGCCGAGCGGCGGATGCAGCAGGCCGATCATCAGGTTCAGCGTCATGATCAGGCCGAAATGAATGGGGTCGATGCCGAGCTTGAGCACGATCGGGAGCAGGATCGGCACCAGGATGGTGATCGCCGCCGTGGTGTCGATGAAGCATCCGACAAACAGAATCAGCACGTTGGCGAGCGCCAGGAACACCCATTTGTTCTGGGTGATGCTGAGCATCCAGTCCGAGAGCATCTGCGCCGCCTGCGACACAGTGAGCAGCCAGGCGAAGATCGAGGCCGCCGTGACAATGAACAGCACCGAGGCCGTGGTCTCGATGGTGTCGAAGGTCGCCTTGGCGACGGTCTGGAACGTCATGGTGCGGTAGCGCACGAGGCCGAGGAACAGCGACCAGATCACCGCGGCGACCGCAGCTTCCGTCGGCGTGAACCAGCCCAGCGTCATGCCGCCGATCAGGATCACCGGCGCCATCAACGCCATCACCGCCGAGAAGTCGAAATACCAGTCGATCAGGAGCAGCGTGCCGAGGCCGATGACGACGGCCATGTTGACCGAGAGGCCGGCGAGGACCATCAGCCAGATCGCCATCGGGAACGACAGCACGATCAATATTTCGAGCCCGGCCGAGCCGAGCTGCGGCCAAGAGAACGGCGTGTCGCTGCCCCATTTGTTCTTGTGCGCGAAATAGGTGACCGTCACCATCATGAACAGCGTCAGCACGACGCCGGGAATGACGCCGCCCAGGAACAGCGCGCCGATCGAGACGTTCGCCATCATGCCGTAGATCACGAACGGCAGCGACGGCGGGATGATCGGCCCGAGCGTGGCCGAGGCCGCGGTGACGCCGACCGAGAACTCGGTGGAGTAGCCGTGGTCCTTCATCGCCTTGATCTCGATGGTGCCGAGACCGGCGGCATCCGCGATCGCGGTGCCGGACATGCCGGAGAAGATCACCGAGCCGATGATGTTGACGTGGCCGAGGCCGCCGCGCATCCACCCCACCAGCGCGACGGCGAATTTGTAGATGCGCCCGGTCACGCCGGCGATGTTCATGAGATTGCCGGCCAGGATGAAGAACGGCACGGCGAGCAGCGGGAAGCTCTCGACGCCGGCGATCATGCGCTGCGCCAGCGTGACGTCGGGCGTCACCCCGCTGACCAGGATGTAGAGCAGCGACGACACGGCCATGGCGATCGCCACGGGGACGCCGAGCAGCATGAGGACGAGAAAGCCTCCGAGCAACAGCAGCATGGTCTTATCCTTCCGATCCGTCGTAGGCACCGGGACGTTCGAGGACCGAGTAGCCCTGCCGCCAGTTCTGGATTGCCACCTGCACGGAGCGTGCGAACATCAGCACGAAGCCGAGCAGCACGGCGTAATAGACGTAGTCCTTGGGAAGATTGATCGTGGTCATCTGCTCGTCGCCGATGATCTGGATGTAGACCCAGACCAGCTTGATGGCGTAGCCGAAGAAGGCGATCCGGATCAGGTCGATCGCGGTCGACAGCACGCGCCCTATGGCATGCGGCAGGTAGCGATAGACGAGGTCGACCTGGATATGCCGCGACAGCCGTACGCACATCGACGAGCCGATGAAGACCACCCCGATCAGGCAATAGGTCGCGATCTCTTCGGTCCAGGCGTAGCTGTCGTTGAGCACGTAACGGGTGAAGAACTGCAGGAAGACGGCGAGCGCCATCACCCAGAAAATCGCCAGCGCCACCCAGTCCTCGAAGGCGTAGACGCCGAGATCGACCTTCGGCGTCGCCTCCTCCTCGAAGGTGTGCGCGATCTCGTCCGCGGTGATCTGCCGGTGGATTTCGGCGGTGGACATGTTACCTCTCTCCAAATCGTCGTTCCGGGGCGACGCGTCAGCGTCGAACCCGGAATGACGTCTTTGTTCTACTGTCTCACGCTTGCTCCGCTCCTCATCCTGAGGAGCTTGCGAAGCAAGCGTCTCGAAGGATGGCCCCAGGCGAGGTCGGGGCTTCATGGTTCGAGACGCGCTTCGCGCTCCTCACCATGAGGCCCCTTACTTATTTCACCGCCTGGATCTTTTCCCAGTCGGCCTTGCGGTAGCCGAACGTCTCGAACGCGACGTTCTTCAACACGGTGTCGCGGAACTCGTTCTTGTCGACCTCGGTCACGGTCAGGCCCTTGTCCTTGAAGAAGGCGACCAGCTTGGCCTCGTTCTGCTTGATCTCTCCGGTGGCCTTGGCAGCCGCCTCCTGCGCCACATCGGTGAAGATCTTCTTGTCCTCGTCGCTGAGCTTCTTCCACAGCGCGCCGGCGATCACCGTGTTGAGATGGTCGACGATGTGGCCGGTCAGCACGATGTGCTTCTGCACCTCGTAGAACTTCTTGGCCTCGATCGTTGTCAGCGGATTTTCCTGCGCCTCCACGGTGCCGTTCTGGAGCGCGAGATAGACCTCGGCGAACGCGATCGGCGCGGTGTTGGCGCCGCAGGCGCGCGGCATCGCCAGATAGGCCGGAACGTCGGGCACGCGGATCTTCAGGCCCTTCATGTCCGCGCAGGTCTTGATCGGCTTGTTGGACGAGGTCTGGCGCACGCCGTAATAGGTCACCGCGACGATGTGGTGGCCGCTCTTGTCCTCATAGCCCTTGGCGAGCTCCTTGAAGATGTCGCTCTTGGTGTAGGCGAGCAGATGATCGGCATCGCGGAAGGTGTAGGGATAATAGGTCACGCCGATCGGCGCGAAGCTCTTGGCCGCGAAGCTCGATCCGGAGATGATGATGTCGACCGAACCGAGCGAGAGGCCCTGGTTGATGTCGGTCTCCTTGCCGAGCTGCGAGGCCGGATAGACCTCGATCTGGTAGCGCCCGTTGGTGCGCTTATTGATCTCCTGCGCGGCCCAGACCGACGCCGTGTGGAACGGCTCCGAGGGCTCGTAAACATGGGCCCATTTGAGCTTGGTCTG
Source organism: Bradyrhizobium yuanmingense (assembly GCF_900094575.1). Lineage (GTDB taxonomy): Bacteria > Pseudomonadota > Alphaproteobacteria > Rhizobiales > Xanthobacteraceae > Bradyrhizobium > Bradyrhizobium yuanmingense. The sequence goes on from NZ_FMAE01000001.1 coordinate 988,942, forward strand.
CGCCATGCTGGCGCTGGTCGCCGCCAACAGCGTGGCGGCGGAAATCGCTGCTGCAATCGTCATCTTCTTTAACATCGACTTTTCCTCCATCGTTCAAGTCTGCTTCTTGTTCGCCCGCCCCGGCATGGATGCGGGCCGCCCAATCTCATCGCCGCCGCGAGCTGCCGCTCTTGGCCTGTTTCTTCGATGGTCGTTTTGATTTCGCCGGCTGAACCCCGGACGGCGCCGCCCGCCTCCGTGCAGCCGGCGCCCCTGCTGATGTCTCGGCACCAAAATTCTGTGCAAAGCGCTCCTGCGAATGCGCGAGGTGATCGCGCATGGCGTCATGGGCTGTCAGCGGCCGGCGCGCAGCGATGGCGTCGCGCACGGCCCGGTGCTCATCGAGCGCGGTTCGCCACGTGGTGGGATTCTCGAAATAATGCGCTAGCTGCGCGAAATAGGGATTGAGGCGCTGGTCGAACAACTCGCCGACAACCCGCACCAGCACGGCATTGCCGAGACATCCTGCCACGGCGATATGGAAGGCGCGGTCATGAACCATCGAGGCTTCGCCAGGATGGTCGACATTCTCCATCGCGACGAGCGCGGCGTCGATGCGGTCGATGTCATCTTTGGTCGCCACGCGCGCGGCCTGTTCGGCGATGGCGCTCTCCAGGAATTCGCGGGCGCGTAAGAGTTCGAACGGGCCTTCGATGACGGCAGTAGCTGTCGGCGCGGCCACGGCGGCGGGCTCGATCACATAGATGCCGGATCCGACGCGGATGCGCAGGCGCCCTTCGACCTCGAGCGCAATCAAGGCTTCGCGCACCGTGGGCCTCGACACCTTGAGCTGTTCCGCGAGGTCGCGCTCGGTCGGCAAGCGGCTGCCGACCGCGTACTCGCCGCTGTCGATCAGGCTTCGCAATTGATCGGCGACCTGGCGATAGAGCCGTCTCGCCTCCACAGCTTCCAGCGGCACGCTGGTCCTCCCGAAAAGGTCTCGCGCGGCGCCTCCGGCGCCCGCGACCCGCCAATTTTGGAAAATTGGTCTTACCAATTGACCAGAGCATTGACCTGATACGGACGCCATGTCAAGCAGCGGCAAAGCAAGGGGAGACGTCCATGCGCCAGAGCTCGATGCGCCTTGGTCGCGCCAATCTCGACCGCCTGGCACCTGCCATCCGGCGGCCGGCCTATGACCGATCGCGCGTCACGCCCGGCATCGTGCATCTCGGGCTCGGGGCGTTTCATCGTGCCCATCAGGCCGTCGTCATCGACGATTGCCTTGCTAGGGGCAGCATGTCCTGGGGCATCATCGGCGCGAGCCTGCGCAGCCCGGAGACGCGCGACGCCCTCGCCCCGCAGGACCATCTCTACACCGTCGCTGTGCGCGCCGCCGAAGGTACCGAGCACCGCGTGATCGGCGCCCTGCTCGACAGCGTCGTGGCGCGCGAGAAGCCGGCAGCCCTGGTCGAGCGGATGGCCGATCCCGCTATCCGCATCGTCTCGCTCACGGTGACCGAGAAGGGCTATTGCCATACGCCGCAGACCGGCGATCTCGACGAGCGGCATCCTGATGTCGTGCACGACCTCAATAATTTCGACGCGCCGCGCTCGGCGCCGGGCTTCATCGTCGCCGCGCTGGCACGCCGGCGGGCGCAGGGTCTTTCGCCCTTCACCGTGCTGTGCTGCGACAACCTCGCCGCCAACGGCCACACCGTGCAGCGGATCGTCACGCAGTTCGCCGCGCTGCGTTCTAGGGAACTCGGCAAGTGGATCGCCGACACGGTTGCGTTCCCCTCGACTATGGTCGACCGCATCGTGCCGGAGACGACGGATGCCGACCGCGATGCGGTCGCATCCGCGCTGGGCATGCGCGACGCCTGGCCTGTCATGACCGAGCCGTTCACGCAATGGGTGGTCGAGGACCGCTTCACCGCGGGCCGGCCGGACCTTGCCGCAGCGGGTGTCGAGCTCGTCGGCGACGTCAAGCCGTTCGAGCTGATGAAGCTGCGGCTGCTCAACGCCAGCCATTCCGCGCTGGCCTATCTCGGCTATCTCTCCGGCTACGAGACCATCGCCGACACGATGCAGGATCCGCATTTTGCGCGCCTCGCCGCGCAGGTGATGGAAGAGGCCGCGGTGACGCTGACCATGCCATCAGGCACGGATCTCGCCGCTTATCGCGCCTCGCTGCTCAAGCGCTTCGCCAATCCGGCGCTGCACCATCGCACTTGGCAGATTGCCATGGACGGCTCGCAAAAGCTGCCGCAGCGGCTGCTCGGCGCGATGCAGGATCGCCTTGCCAGAGGCCTGCCCATCGCAACGCATGCGCTGGCGGTGGCCGGCTGGATCCGCTACGTCAGCGGCGTCGACGAGCAGGGACGGCCGATCGACGTGCGCGATCCATTCGCCGCCGAGTTCGCCGCGCTGGCGCGCGAGGCAGGACCCGTTGCCGAGCGCCTCGCGCCGGCACTGCTCGGGGTGGCGAAGGTGTTCGGGCCGCTCGGCGCCGAGCCGCGCCTGCGCGAGGCTGTCACCGCGGCGCTCGGCCGCCTCTATGCCGACGGCGCGCGGCGGGCCGTGGCAACGCACGTTTCAGCGTGACCACGACGCGGGCAGCATCCTGAATGCTGCACTGCGGCCAAAGTCGACGGAAAGTCGCGCTTGATTTTTGCCTGTCCTTGCCCCACCCGAGAGCGATGGGAAACGACACCAAGGTCATTGCCGCCAACGCGGCCTTTTACGCGGCATTCTCGACCGGCGACTTCGCCGGCATGGAACGGATGTGGGCGGATGACGACGGCATCTCCTGCATCCATCCCGGCTGGCCGGCCATCATCGGCCGCGCCACCGTGATCGGAAGCTGGCGCGACATCCTGCAAAACCCGCAGCGGCCGCAGATCGTCTGCGCCGAGCCGCAGGCCATCGTCGACGGCGACAGCGCCCGCGTGCTCTGCATCGAGATCGTCGACGGCACCGCGCTGGCTGCGGCGAACCATTTTCGCCGCGTCGGCGACGACTGGCGCCTGGTGCATCATCAGTCCAGTCCGATCGCACAGATTGTCGAGCAGGCCGAGGACGATAGAGCAAGTCACCGCGTCCACTGAGCACGGCGATCACGGCGCCGTGATCTACTGTGCATGGGGTTGTTTTTCAGCTTTTGTTTGGCGGGCCGAAAGTTCCGACAGATCGTCGAGCACGACATGCGCGCCGGTGAAGTCGTCGTCCCCGAAGAACGTGCTGCGGGTGATCAGAACCGGGACGCCGGCGCGCGAGGCCGCGATCAGACCGTTGGCGGAATCCTCAATCGCAACGCAATCGGACGCCTCGAGCTTCAGCCGCGCCAGAATCTCGAGATAGACGTCGGGCGCCGGCTTCTTGTGCCTGACGTCGTCGCCGGCGACGATCGCATCGAAATCCGCGGCCCAGCGTTTGCCCAGCGCCTGCGACAGCAGCGCATCGATATTGCCGTGCGATGTGGTGGTCGCAATCGCAAGCCGCTGGCCGCGCGCCTTCGCGGCCCTGAGCAAATCCGTCACGCCTGGCCGCAAGGGACAGCGGCCGGCCTCGACCAATTCGGCATAATGCGCGGTCTTGATGCGGTGAAGTTCTGCGATGTCCCCGTCCGACAAGGGCGCAGCGGTCACTAGCCTCTCGTGGTAGGCGCGCATGCGCTCCTTGCCGCCCGTCACCCGCAACAGGTCCTTGTAGACGGCGCGGTCCCACTGCCAGTCGAGACCGAGGCGGGCGAAGGCCAGATTGAAGGCCTGCCGATGCAGCTCCTCGGTTTCGGCCAAGGTGCCGTCGACGTCGAAGATCAGCGCGGCCGCGCCCCGGATCAGTTCGGCGGCGTCTGCTGGCGCCTGAACCAACGCTTCAGCCTGCATGATCGATGCCTCCCTTCCGGCGCTGCGTAAAGCGATCATCGGCCGAGCCGGAGGGCGAGACAAATCGCAATATCTTTTGCCGGACCCAAAAATCTCTTATGAGCGAACGGTGCGCGACGGCGCGAACGGGAACTTTCGACCTGCACGGGAGACGCATGCGGCTCTTCATCCTCGGCCTCGGCTACAGCGCCCGGCATTTCGTCCGCAAGCACGGCCGCAGCTTCTCGCATGTCGCCGGCACCGTGCGCGATCCCGCGCAGCGGAATGACCTCGCCGGGATCGAGGTGCATCCGTTTTCCGGCAGCCTTCCGTCGCCCGAGACGGTTGAACGGGTTCGCGACGCCGACGTCCTCCTGGTGTCGATTCCGCCCGGCAGCGGCGGCGATCCCGCGCTCGCAGCCTTCGCGGACGTGCTGACAGGGCGGAAACGCAAGGCCATCTATCTCTCCACCATCGGGGTGTACGGCGATCACGCAGGCAGCTGGGTCGACGAGAGCACGCCGCCGCAGGCCATCCTCGACCGCACGCGGATGCGGATCGCGGCGGAGCAAGCCTGGACGGATGCGGCGGGCGGCGATGCCGCGATCCTGCGGCTTGCGGGCATCTACGGTCCCGGCCGCAACGCGCTGGCGACACTGCGCGCGGGAACGGCGAGGCGCATCATCAAGCCGGGACAGGTGTTCAACCGCATCCACGTCGATGACATCGCGAGCGCGATCATCGCCGCTATTCATCACCAGGGCGGCGGCGTTTGGAACGTCTGCGACGACGAGCCGGCGCCGCCGCAGGACGTGATCGGCTATGCCGCGCAGCTGATGGGCGTGGCGCCGCCGCCGGAAGAAGCGTTCGCCACCGCCGAAATGTCGGCGATGGCGCGCAGCTTCTATGCCAGCAGCGCCCGCGTCTCCAACGAGAAACTGAAGCGCGAGCTCGGCGTCACGCTGGCCTGCCCCACCTATCGGCACGGCCTCGACGCTCTCTGGCGCGCAGGCGAAGGACGTTAGGGTTCCTGCGCTTCGATGCGTCCCAGACATGCCGCCCCCGCGCTTGACTTCGTCCCTGTGCGGTCATGATCTAGGCATCGAGCGAGCCACCGCACAACGAGCTCGCCTCTTGGGAGAATGCAATGAACAAGACGATCGCCATGATCGCGGCAACGATTGCTGTCGTCACGCTCGGCGCCGCGCGCGCTGCGCCGCTGCCCGAAGCCAATCCCGACGATGTCGGATTTTCGAAGCAAGGCCTTGCACGTCTCGATAATTTCTTCGCGCGCGAGATCGCGGCCAAGCGCGTTCCCGGCGCAGTGGTCGCCATCGCGCGCGACGGCAAGCTCGTCCACTACAAGGCCTATGGCCTGCTCGATCCGGCCAAGGGCACGCCGATGCCGGTCGATGCGATCTTCGCGCTGGCCTCGATGACCAAGCCGATGGCCGCGGTCGCCGGCCTGACGCTGATGGAGCAGGGACGGCTGCCGCTCCAGGCCAAGCTGTCCGAATACTACCCGGGCTTCGCCGACATGAAGGTCGGCGTGCCTCAGGCGGATGGATCACTCAAGCTCGAACCGCAGGCCTCGCCGATCTTCATCCACGATCTCTACCGGCATACGTCGGGGCTGATATATGGCGGCCGCCCCGACTCATCGAGCCCGGTGGCGCGGCAATATCCCGATGGCATTGCGCCGGCGATCGAAGGCGACACCCAGGCTTTCATCGGTCGCATCACCAAGCTGCCGCTGGCGCAGCAGCCCTCGACCGCGTTCGAATACGGCTTTTCGATCGATGTGCTCGGCGCTGTCGTCGAGAAGGTGAGCGAGCAGAAGCTTGGCGACTATCTCGCTGCCAATGTCTGGCAGCCGCTCGGCATGAAGGATGCGACTTTCCATCCGACCGAGGCGCAGCGCCCGCGCCTCGCCCGCCCCTTCCCGAACGATCCGCTGACGGGCAAGCCGCAGGCCATCAAGCTCCTGGACACTCCAACCAAGTTCGACTGCGGCGGCGCCTGCTCCTTCGCGACGGTCGGCGACTACATCCGCTTCGGACAGATGTTGCTCAACGGCGGCGAGCTCGACGGGCAGCGCATTCTCGGTCCGAAGACCGTCCGTCACATGACGGCGAACCATCTCGGCCCCGAGATCAAGAACAACGTCGCCAATGTCGAGCCGCATCGCGGCGGCTTCGGCTTCGGCCTTTCGGTGGCGGTCCGGACCAGCGAAGGATTGTCGTCGGTCCCCGGCAATCCGGGCGAGTTCACCTGGAACGGAGCCTACGGGACGCAGTTCTTCTGCGATCCCAAGGAGCGTCTCGTCGTCGTGGTGGGAACGGCGGCACCGGGTGAGCTCAGGAAGTATTATCGCGAGCAGGTCCAGGACATCGTCTACGGCGCGATGACGAAGTGAGACCGTCACATGAAAGAGAAACGGCGGCCACTTGGGCCGCCCTCTTGATTGACCGTCAGCTCAACACGCCGTATTTCCTAAACCAGGCCTCTGCCTGCTTCCAGGCATCTTCCGCGGCGTCCTTGCGGTAGCTGCCGCGATAGTCGGCATGGAAGCCGTGCGGCGCTTCGGGGTAGATCTTGAAGTCGGCCGTCTTCTTGCTCTGCTCGAGCGCGGCCTTCATCTGCTCGACCTGCGCGACGGGAATGCCGGTATCGGCGCCACCATAGAGGCCGAGCACCGGCGCCTTCATCTCGGGCGCGAGCTGCAGCGGGCTCTTCGGCCACAACGGGTTGGCTGGATCGACCAAGGTCCCGTAGAAGGCAACGCCCGCCTTGAGCGCACCGCTGTGGGCGGCATATTCCCAGACTGTGCGGCCACCCCGGCAGAAGCCGATGATGCCGAGCTTCGTCGTGTCGCCGCCTTTCGATCCTGCCCAGGCGACCGTCGCGTCCAGATCCGACAACAGCTCCGCGTCCGGCTTCGCATTCACCACCGGCAGCAGCTCCTTGATATCCGTCACCTTGGTCAGGTCGATGCCCTTGCGGAAATAATAGTCGGGCGCCACCGCGAACGCGCCGAGCTTGGCGAGGCGGCGCGTCACGTCCCGGATGTATTCGTGCAGGCCAAAGATTTCCATCGCCACGATGACCACCGGCGCCTTGGCGTTGCCGGCCGGGCGGGCGAAATAGGCGGGCATTTCCTCAGAGCCGACCTTGATCTTGGCATCGCCGGCCTGGAGGCCGCTGGTATCCGTCGTGATGATGTCGGCCCGGACCGGACCGGCCGCGAGCGTGTAGCCAGCGGCGACGGCCGCGGTCGCGCTCATGAATCCGCGGCGCGAGAGCGGGGCAACTTTCGTCAGTCCAACGACGTCGGATGTCATGGTGGTTTCAAAGCTCATCGATCTTCCATTCCTGATTCCCATGCTGATGCCCCTCGGGCGCCGCATTCGCCAGTAATTGCCGGATAAACGCAAGTCACCAGCCTGCGAGCACGCGGCTCACCACTTCATCCCTTCGTTAGCGAGCGCCGGTGTCCGCTGCCCGCCGGAGCGTGGGCCGTGTGCCGGGACTTAACCGTCTGGCTGCACTGCACCGCAACATCCATTAACCGAAAAGAATCGTTCTTTGCCTGCCGGCCAGGCCGCTTGTCGCTGCACAGAATGCGCCTGAGCGCACACCCGACAGGCTCTGCCGCAACAAATGGCAATCGCAGCGACGATGGTGACACATCATGTTGCTTACGCATCGCTCATCATCACCAAATCACGTGCGAACCGCCCTCATTTGATTGAAATTTTCGGAGGATCTTGGCCGCGCGATTTACCCGGTCTTTCTTTGTGACACCCTAGTTCCACGGCCGGAAGTTCCATCTTCGGAAACGCAGAGGCTTCTTCCCGCGACGCGCGATGCTCGCCCGCAACGGACGGCGGAGCGCGAGCGGGTCTCATTCTCGTCCGCCCCTATTGCGCTACCCGAGGCCCAATTGAATAAACGTTTATGCGACCTGGAACTGAAATGAATTTGGCTCGTGAATCGATTGAACTGTTGGAGCAGGCCGCACGCATCCTGTGGTTCGAAGGCACCAAGCACGGTTTGCGCGACCGCGAATGGATGGCGCTGCGCTTCCTCTCCCGCGCCAACCGATTTTCCCGAACCCCCTCGGCGCTGGCGAGCTACGTCGGCACCACGCGCGGCACCGCCTCGTTCATCATCGGCGAGCTCGAGCGGCTCGGCTATCTCGAGCGGAAGCGCTCGGCCACGGACAAGCGTTCGGTGACGTTGAGCGTGACCCAGCAGGGCAAGAAGTTCCTGGTGCGCGATCCCGTCAACGTCCTCCTCGAAGCGATTGCTGTTCTCGACGATGAAGTCAAAATCCGTTTCCGCGACACGTTCCGGCACGTGCTGGACCACTCCGATGCCGTCGAGCAGCGGCACCACACCGACGTCTGCAAGCGGTGCATCTTCCTGCGGGAGGATCGCGCCAATACCGACAGCAAGACGACGGCCGAGTTCAGCTGCCGCCTGTTTCGCGCACCGATCGCCGAAGCGGAGGTCGATCTGCTGTGCACCAGCTTCGAGCATCACCGCCAATAAAAGGCGGCTCGTTCAGGGCGTTGCCTTGCGCGACGAATAGATGACGCCGCCGCTTGATTCCACCACCAGGCGCCCGTTCTCGTTCCTGATCTCTTCGATGCGGCCAAGACCGGGCACCTGTTGTCCCAGCACGGCTTCGATGACACCGTTCGGGCCCTGCAGGATCGCAATTCCCTCATAGGCCTGACGGACCGACCAGCCCTTGATCGCCTTGCGCGGCGCCAATGCACGCTCGGGTGCAGGCACCGATCCCGTGAATTCGGGCGCGGCGACCGCGGCCATCATCGGCCCTTGCGCTGACACCGGCTGCGTCTGCACCGTCGCCGGCGCGGGAGCTTGGGCTTGGGCTTGCACCTGAGCGAGCTTGTCGAGCTTCACCGTAGAGGACGAGCTCACCCGCTCGATCCGGTCGAGATTCTCGGCAAACCGGCCGAAGCGATCGTTCGTGACCTTGCTGGATTGATCGACCGCGGTCCGCAAGCCATCGAGGTTTTCAGACACGCCCGACACTTGCTTGCGCAGTTGCGCGACGGTCTCGCGCAGAATCCTGATCTCCGCATTGGCCGCAACGTTGTTTGGCGCGGGCTGGGTGGTGAGATAGGCGATCACGCCGGTGCAGGCGCAGACCACCAGCATGGCAGCGACCGCCAGAGTTGCGAGCGGCGCGACCCAGGTCGGACGGGGTGGCGGCGGCTTCGCCACGATCACGGCCGGCTTGATCACGACCGGCGCCGGCTTCGGGATCGCCATCTTGTCGAGGCGGGCCTTGGCACGAATCCGCTTCAAGCCGTCGAGTGCCTCCTTTGCGAGAGCCTCGTCGCTCGCCGTCGCCGATACGCGCTTTGCACTCGCGGCAGGCTTGGTCGTCCGCGCCGCGTTGTCCATTGAATCGCTCGCCTCCGGCGCTGGCTTCGCCGCCGCGGAAGCGTCCGCGGTCGCGTTGGGACGAGCTTGTCCATCGGACAACATATGAAAATGCTCCGTTCGGTTCGGTCTGTCGAGCGACGACGTTATCTGTCGAAGCTTGCCTGAAACGTGCGGGTCGAAAGCCGTTCATCGCGCGTGATGCGACGTCGCATGAGTCGATTGCGCCATACACGTGGCGATAGTGCGACTCGAAAGACACACACTCGCCAAGATTTCATCAAGCTGGAGGCGCGGCGCAGACGTGAGTCGAACTTCCGCATGCGGAAAAGCGAGTTCCAGAGTCAATCCGGGGTTGAAAACCCATCAATGTGCGTGCCTCGGAGCACCACCCGAAATAGCTGTAATTGTACGGGGATGCGGAACTATACAACCATCACAATGCAAAACTAGTTCAGTATCAAAATCAACTGATACGTTTCGATGCATCAAGAAACAACCAGAAACAAATCAACAGCATCAAGTGCGTGTAGCAATCGCTTTCTTTCGCACGCTTGATCGGGAATCGGCAATCGCTACGGTTCTACTCAAGTGATTCTCGCCAGTTGGCGAGGAGATCGACATGGTTCAGCAGTGTTCGGACGCGATGAGCAACTTGGCGCAACTGTTCTAGGTCGTTTCTCAATCTGCTCCGCGAGGTGATCAGTAAGACACCCGCCGAGCCTCACGCAGTAAGCGTTTCAGTATCGAGTTGAAGTAACAGGCCTGCGAGACGCAGGCACTGAACGCGTAGGGCTGCCCGCGAATATCGAAACCACAACAACGGTTCGCGGGATGGAATGTCGTCAAACAGCATCGTTGCCGAGCCGGCGCATCACAACAACCAACCGGCCGCAACAAGTGCGAAACAGGGGCGAAAGACTGATGTATATTATCGTTGATGATCGTGAGAGCGTCGCGAACAGCTATGTCGGAGGGCTCGTTCGCGAAGGCGTATCGTCGATCGGCTTCTCCTCCGGAGAATTCTGGGACTGGCTGCAATCTGCGAGCGAGTCCGATCTGGCGGCGGTGGACGCTTTTCTCCTCGGCGATTGCGATGCCCGCGGAAGCCTGCCGCGGGCGATGCGCAAGCGCTCCTCGGCTCCCATCATTGCCATGAGCGGCCAGAAGATGCTCAAGAACACGCTGGAGCTGTTCGAATCGGGCGTGGACGACGTCGTGCACGTGCCGATCCACCTGCGCGAGATCCTGGCACGAACGGCCGCGATCGCGCGCCGCCGGGTGGGCGAGCTGCCGAGGCCCTGCGAGAGCAGGATCCAGGTCTTCTTCAACGGCCGTGATCCCGAAATCGCGGGCCACGCCCTCACCCTGCCCCGCCGCGAACTGCGCATTCTCGAATATATGGTGGCCAACCACGGCAAGTGGATCACCAAGACGCAGATCTTCAATGCGGTCTACGGCATCTTCGAGTCCACCTTCGACGAGAGCGTGATCGAGAGCCACGTCAGCAAGCTGCGCAAGAAGCTCCGCGACCGCCTCGGCTTCGACGCGATCGTGGCAAGGCGTTACGTCGGCTACCGCCTCAACATCCCGGCGGGCGAAACTCTCGACGAGCCGGTGCAGGAGCTCGAGGACGTCGGCATCCTACTGAACAGGACGCAGGCCGCCCCCGCGGCATACCCGGCCGGCAACTGACACGGCAGGACAGCGCCACGAACCGGCAACGGCCTCTGCGAAGCAGCTTCGCGGAGGCCGTTACACTTTTGGCGGCGAGCTGAGCGCACGCCTCGTCCTTCGAGACGGCGCTGACGCGCCTCCTCAGGATGAGGCTAATCGGCCGCGGTGCGCGCTGAGACTGGCGCCGCGCATTCCGTCCTCATCCTGAGGAGCCGCGTAGCGGCCTCTCGAAGGATGGCCGCAGAAAAGAGCTACGGCTTCTGCTGGAATTCTTCCTTGGAGACGTAGTTGAAGTCCTCGACCAGGACGTCCTGGACAATGTCACCCTGCATCCGTTCGTTGACGCGCTGCTTGATGGCCGTCGTCAGGATGGCGAGGTCGTAACGGGCGAGCTTCCTGAAGTCGAGACGATCGTCGGCATAGATCCTGCGGAAGGCCTCGTCGACGACGAACGGCTCCGGCGGGACGTTCAGCTGGTGCATGGTCCGCGCCTCCATGGTGTAGACGAAGCGCGCGACGATGTAGCCCTGGACATTGCCGTTCTCGACCATCGGCACGCTCAGCGCCCGCGTCTTGTGATATTGCAACCCTTCGAGATATTCGTCCTTCGCCGGCAGCAGGCTGCCCTTCTCCTTCCAATAGGCGACGGCATAGCTCGTGCCCGCCGTGAGGATGCATACCCAGAGCCCGGCCAGCACCAGCCTGATCATTTTCCGTCCTGCGCCGTGCGACCGGTATAGGTGCCGTCGGACTCGGCGTCCTTGACCGCCTTGACGATGATGCTCGCGACTTCGCGGACCGCGTCGTAGTGCATCTCCAGAATGGACCGATTCCGCTCGAGCTTCTCGCGCAGCCGCTGAATCTCCTCGGTGATCTCGACCTCGCCGCCGAGGTGCATCCGCGCCCGCATCAGGCGGACGAACTCGAGCATGCTCCGGCTCTTCCGCGCGCTGAAATCGTCGAAATCGATCTTTTGGCCGGTCGCGAGCGCTGTCGTCTCCTCCTCGACGATACCTGCGAGCCGGCGGATTGCGGCCAGCAGGCCACGCATCTCGTCCGATCTCACCCTGTCCGCGGCGTCGACCCTTGCCTCGTCACCCCCGATCGGCAGCAGCACGGGCAGCAGCGCATCGCTCGCTGCGGCTTCCGTCGTCACCATCTCGGTGTCCGCGACCGCCTGGTCCATCGCCACGGCCACCGCGCCTTCTTGTGCCTGCATTGGAAATTCACCTCTCAACTTCTGTCACCCGTTCGCGGATCATGATTTGGCCTTCGCTGCGTCCGGTCCAGCCGGATGCGCGGCGGCGAGCTGCCGGGCGATGCCGACACCGTTGCCCTTTGCCAGCTGACTGCCGAGCTGCTCTGCAAGCATCGACTTCCAGACGCCGCCAGCCGTGCCCTTGCCAAAGACCTCCTCCGACTCCTTCGGCAACATCGTCTCGACGAAGGTCTGGAGGATGAAGGCCTCGAACTTCCGGTAAATCTCGCCGGATGCCGGCGCCTTGATCACCTGCACCGGCGCGCCATTCACGGCACCCGACTGCGCTTCCGCGTCTTTCGCCGCGGCTTGATCGGCGGTCGCCGCTTTGGCCTTGCCGACTTCCGCCTCCATCGTGGCGGCGAAATCGGCGTCCGACGATTTCAGCGCGTCGAGCTTCGCGGTCGCGGCGCGCTGCGTCGCGGGGTCCGCGGCTTCGAGGACGTCGAGGACGAGGTCGGGCGTCGCTGTCACGATCATGTCTTGTTCCGGTTGGCTGGCTGTGGCGTCCAGGCGTGCACGGTAAGGCTCGTTCCCGTCATGTCCTCGAGCGAGCGCTTCTCGGCATCGCGGAGCTTGTCTGCGAGTGCGGCCTTGGCGACCTCCTCCAGCTGTTTCACGCGGCGGGTCTCCCGGCGAACCTGGTCGAGCTGCTGCGCGGCCTGCGCCTGCACCGCACGGGCGCCGACGCTCGCCCTGTTGAGACGCCGCGCGATCGATTCGTTCGACGATCCCGCCGGCGGCTTTCCATCGTTCAAGGCTCCGACCAGCCATTCCTGCTCGTCCTGCAGGCTGCGCTCCTGCTGCCGCAATTGCGCGAGCTGCCATTCGGAGAGCCGGAGCTGCAGCTTCACCAGCGAGACCATCCGGCCGAGCTTGTCCGCGCGCGATGTCATGACCCGGTCACTCCGCCAGCCACGACGACACGCCCAGCATGAACTGCGTCAGCAGCTCGTCGCTGGTGAGGTAGAGCAGCAGGAAGCCGCCGAACAGCACGAAGGGCACCGAGATGAAATAGACCGGAATGGCCGGCGTCAGCTTGTTGATCAGACCGACCGCCAGGTTGACGATGACCGAATAGACGATGAAAGGGCTCGAGATCCGCAGCGTCAGCACGAACGCTTCCGAAAGGCGGCCGACGAGCAGCTCGAGCGCGACGCTGCCGCCCAGCCTGCTGCCGGGCTTCCAGACGTCGTAGGAGTTCATCAGCCCGCGCAGCACCTGCCAGTGCTGGTCGGTCATGAAGAACAGCGTGGTGACGGCCGCCATGATCAGCGGCACCAGGGCCGGCGCCGGATCGGTGTCGGCGATCGGTGTGCCCGGGATGTTGCTCAGCCCGATCGCGCTCGCCATCATGGTCGCCATGGTCTGGAGGGCGAGGAAGAACACGCGCCCGCCGAGCCCGATGACGCTGCCGACCACGAGCTCGGAGCAGATCAGGAGCGCGAGCGTCAGGGGAGCCGCGTTGTCCGTGAGCGGCTTCAGGACGGCAATCAGGATCGGCGTCAGTGCAAACGTCGTGACCAGTGCGACGAACAGGCGCACCTGGGGCGGAACGTTGACGCTGGAATAGCCGGGCACCAGCATCAGGCAGGCGCCGATGCGGCAAAACACGATGAACGTCACCAGCACGCTGTCGGCGAGCCCTGAGATCACGATATGGCTCCGAGCGCCCTGATCTCGGCGCTGCGCGCGACTTCGACATGCGACAGGATCGGCAAAGTCGGGAACACCCGCTCCAGGATCATCCGGACATAGGGGCGCGCTTCCGGCGTCACTGCCAGCACCACGCTGGTGCCGCTCTCGGTGAATTTCCGGATCGCGGCGCTGGCTTCGGTCGCGAACTGCTCGATCAGGCGCGGGTCTGCGTCGAACTCGACGACGTCCCCCTTGGCATCGCGCTTCAGGCTCTGGTGGAAAGCGAGGTCCCAGCGGTTACCGAGACGAACCACGTTGAGCACGCCATTGTCGGAGAGATCGCCGCAGATCTGCTGGGCGAGCCGGGTCCGAACGTGCTCCGCCACCTGCTCGGAGCGCCGCACATGGGGCGCGATCTCGGCGATCGCCTCGAGGATCAGGTGAAGATTGCGAATGGAGACTCGCTCGGCAAGCAGGATCTTCAGGATCGCCAGCAGGCCCGAATAGGAGATCTGCGACGGGCAGAGATCCTCGACCAGGCGCTTGTATTCGGGATCGAGCCGGTCGAGCAGGGCACGCATGTCCTTGTAGGACAGCAGCTGGGCAAGGTTCGCCCTGATCACTTCGCTCAAATGCGTGAGCAGCACCGACAGATTGTCGACCGGCTTGCAGCCCTGCCGCTTGACTTCGTCGGTGAAGGCTTCCGTCACCCACAGCGCCTTCATGCCGAACGCAGGCTCGATCACCTCGTCGCCCGGCACGTCGGGCTTGCCGTCCTTATCGACCAGCACCAGCACCTCGCCGAGCCTGAGCTCGCCATGGGCAACGCGCGTGTCGTGAATCCTTATCTGGTAGCTCTTAGGATCGATCGACAGATTGTCCGTGAGCTTGATCTCGGGAATGACGAAGCCGTACTGCTTGGCGAATTTCTTGCGGATCTTGGCCACGCGGTGGGCAAGCTCGGTGCGCGAGCCCAACAGATGGATTGAAAGGTGGCCGCCGAGCGCCAGCTCGATCTCGGCGGTCTTGAGCTGCTCCTTGACGGACTCCTTGGCCTCAGCCTGCGCGCGCTCGTCGGCCTTGCGGGCCTCCTCCTTCTGCTTCAGCGCAGCCTGCCGCTTCGGCAACGAATAGCCGACGAAGGCCATGACACCCCCAAGCAGCACAAACGGCGCCATCGGCAGTCCCGGCATCAAAGCGAGCACGAACATCATCAGCGCGGCGGCCGACACCGCGCGCGGATAGCCGCCGAGCTGCCGCAGCACCGCCTGCTCCGCCGAGCCCGTGGTGCCGCCCTTGGAGACCAGGAGGCCCGCCGACAGCGACACGATCAGCGCCGGCATCTGCGACACCAGACCATCGCCGACGGAGAGCTTGGTGTAGACGTCGGCCGCGCGGGACAGAGTCAATCCGTGATGGGTGACGCCGATGACGATGCCGCCGAAGATGTTGATCGCGGTGATGATGAGACCGGCAATGGCGTCGCCACGGACGAATTTCGAGGCGCCGTCCATGGCGCCGAAGAACGCGCTCTCCTCTTCGAGCTCGCGGCGCCGTCGCTGCGCTTCCTTGTCGTCGATCAAGCCGGCGGACAGGTCCGCATCGATCGCCATCTGCTTGCCCGGGATGGCGTCCAGGGTGAAACGGGCGCCGACTTCGGCGATACGCGTCGCGCCCTTGGTGATCACGACGAAATTCACCGTCACCAGGATCGCGAAGATGATGAGACCGATCACGAAGTCGCCGCCCATGACGAACTTCGAGAAGCCTGCAACGACATGGCCCGCCGCATGTTCACCCTCCCCGCCCCGTGACAGGATCAGGCGCGTCGTCGCGATGTTCAGCGCCAGGCGCAGGATCGTCGCGATCAGCAGAACGGTCGGGAAAGCAGAGAAGTCGAGCGGGCGCTGAATCCACAGCGCCACCATCAGGATCAGGGCCGAAAGCGCGATCGAGAACGCGAGGCCGAGGTCGATCAGGATCGGAGGAATCGGCAGGAACAGGATCGTGAGCATGGTCACGATGCCGGCGGCGAAAAAGGCATCCGTTCCGAGGCGGCGCTGATTGGGCGGGCTAGCAGCTAACGTATCGGCCATTGGGTCACCGGCAGAGGGGTCCGCCCGCAATCTGCCGCGCAAAGCTTACGCGGGGATGGTGCCGGGCCGTCCGGATCAGAAGCCGCGCTCGATCCTGGAATAGACCATCTCAGTGAAGGTCGACAGATGCGCGCCGATGAAGGAGCCGGAGACGGCAACGACCAGGAGAATGACGATGATCTTCGGAACAAAGGTCAGCGTCACCTCCTGGATCTGGGTCAGCGCCTGGATCAGCGCGATGACGGTGCCGACCAGCATGGCTGCGCCGACCGCAGGCCCGGAGGCGACGATGATGGTCCAGATCGCCGCCTGGACGATATCGAGGGCGTCCCGCTCGTTCATGACTGGCTGATCGTGAGGCCCGGTCCGACCGCGACCTTGGTGCCGTCCTGAAGCGTCGCGATGGAGCCGTCGCTGTTGATGGAGACCGAGACGACCTTGCCGCTGAAGGTCGCGCCGGTCGAGTCGGTGAAGCTGACCGTCTTCCCGATCAGCCCGTTGGCCTGCGACAAGGACTGCGAGGACAGCAGCGCGTCCAGCTTCGCATTCGTCTGCATCGCCTGCTCGACCGTCGAGAGCTGGGCGAACTGGCTCATATACTGCGCGGTGTCCATGGGATTGGTCGGATCCTGGTTCTTCATCTGGGCGATGAGGAGCTGGAGAAACGTGTTGTAGTCCACGCTGTTGCTCGACGTCGTCGAGTTGGTGTCGGTCGAACTGGATCTGCTGGTGCTGTCGGTCGCGCTGGTGACGTTCATCTTGTCTCTCCGCTGTCAGGCAGCTTCGACTGGGGAAACGGCGGCGGCGCCGGCCAGGATGGCCTGCTCCACCGGAAACAACGCGCGAATCCGCTTGAGCGCCTCGAAATAGCGGGTCGCCCCAACCAGTTCGTGGATCGCGCCGAGCCCACCGAGCATCTCGCGGTTCTCGCAAACGGCACACAGGGCCGCGTGATGCTGGGCGTAGAGCGCCGCAGCGTCGCGAACGTCCGTCGGGTTCATCAGCATGAGCTGGACGATGAAATAGAGCTGCCGCAGGGCCGTGGTGGCGTCGGACGCCTGCATGACCTGCCCTTCGAGCAGGAACATCACGTCGTTGACGAGCTCGACGGAGACCTTGCGGTCGACGCGGAGCACCGCGCCGTTGATGTAGACCCGTTCGCCCGCGCGCAAGGAAATCTTCATTAAAGCGCGTCTCGGATCAGGCGGTTGATTTCGATGAGCTGCACCACGTCGCTGGACCGCTGCTCGCGGAGACGATCGGCTTCCTTGACCACCCACAGGCCGATCGAGATGATGTCGGCACGCAGCTTGTCCGGCAGGCCGTTGTCCGGGTGCGCGAGATCCTCGATGAAGATCGTCCACAGCCGCCGCACATAGAGCAGGCTCTCGACCTGATCCTCGGGGCTGAAACGTCCCTTCTGGATCCGCTCGAGCCGGTCGATGCCAAGGCTGAGTGCCTGCCGCTCACGGCTGCGCGCCTCATAGCCACTATCGTCAACGACCGCTTCATAGGCTTCAAACGTCATCAGGACCACTCTTCGCAGAAAACCGAACAACTGGACAAAGGTTACGAGCCTGACAGCGCAGCCTTGGCTCAGAGATAATTGATGAGGCTGATCTTCTGGAGCTGCGAGGTGAGCGCCAGCGCGGTCTGGATCTGTGTCTGCAGCGTATTGACGCGGACCGAGGCTTCGGTCGGGTCGACCGCTTCCATTCCGACGATCTGATTGTTCAGAATGTCCTGCTGCGTCTTGAGCTTGGCGGTTGCGGTGGTGACCCGCTGCTGGACCGTGCCGACGCTGCCGCCCAGCGCCGCGAGATCGTTGATGGCGTTGCCGACCAGCCCGATGGCCTTGTCCACCACGACCTGGAACGTCTCCTGGCTCAGCTTCACGTTGCCGAGATCGGCCATCATGGTGTAGGCCTCGGCGAGCCTGCGGAAGCCGATCTGGTTGGCGCTCACGGACGTGTCCGCGATCTCGGTGGTGGAGATGCGGCTTTGCATGGTCTGGTCAGTCGCCGACGACCAGTTGGTGTTCCAGGCCGGGCTGGCGAACCCGGCATCGAAGGTGGTGTCCAGGAAGGTCTGCATCTGGGCCGGCGTAATGGTGGCTACGGCGGGTGAGGATTGCGGAAAGCCGAAGGTCGCGAGAAAATCCGCATCGACCTGGTTCTTGCTGGCCGAGCCCGCGGCGTAAGCCGTGATGGGCGCATTCTGCGTGTTGATGCCCGAGAACAGATAGGAGCCGTTATAGGAGACGTTCAGTGCGCCGATCAGGTCTTGGAGATTGGACGCCGCAGGCGGCAGGATGACCCGCCCGCCGCCGTCGGTGCTGCGGGCCGCGATCAGATCCTTGAGGAAGTCGGTCGCGGTCTTGTTGAGCTGGGTGATCCTGTTCTGCGTCACGTCCAGGCGTCCCGAGACGAGACCGTTGGTGTCGACGAGCTGGTCGGCAAAGCTCCAGTCCGCCCGCAGCGTGAGGTCGCTTCCCGTCGTCGCACCGAGTTCCAGACCAACGTCGTAGAAGCGGCCGGTGGTCGCTTCGGTCGAGGCCTTGCTCAGCGCCGCCTGGTTGTTCGTGATCGAATACCTCAACGACGAGGACAGCATCAGGGTGGAAACGTAATTCGCGCTCATCATGGCTCAGTTCCCCACGGCGGCCAGCAGGCTCTGCAGCATTTCATCGACGGTCGAAATGATCTTCGACGAGGCCGAATAGGTTCGCTCGACCTGGAGCATCAAGGCCATTTCGTCGTCCATGTTGACGCCGTTGACGTTTGACAACGCCGTGATGCTGCGGTTGAGCAATGTGCTCTGGTACTCGGAGTTGGCGTCGGCGGTCTTGCGCTGGTTTTCGATCCAGCTCGCCGATGATGATGCGAAGTCGATCAGGCTGCCGCTCGGCTTGCCTTGCGTCGTTGCATCGAACGGCTGCGCGGCATCCATGCCGCCGATGAGCTGCTGCAGTCGGGCCGAATAGCCGCCGTTGCCGGCGGTGTTGTATTGGTAGGCGGGGTTGCCGCTGATCGCGCCGTCGCGTAGCAAATTCGGGTTGCCGCCCAGGCTCGGATCGACCGAGGCCGCGACCGAGATCGTGCCGGCGAGGCCCACCGAGACGGTCGCGCTCGCCGGCATCGCCGGCGCGCCCGGATAGGTGAAGAGACCGGGAACGTCGGGCAGCGCCGCGGCGGTCTGATCGCTTTCCCTGAACGTATTGATCAGGCCGCGCGCGATTTCGTCGAGCTGGCCCTGATAGGTGACGGTGTCCTGGTCGCGCAGCTGGGCGAGGCCTGCGAGCTTGCCCGACTTCAGCGGCATCACCGAATTGGCGCCGGTCACCGGGACCCCGTCGATGTAGACGGCGTTGCCCGTGGTGCCGGCGCTGTAGGCATTCGTCGGCGCAAAGCTCACCGTCCGCGCCGTCTTGTCGAACAGCACCACGCCGCTATCGGCGTAGAGCGCCGCGTCGCCGTTGGGGCGGATCGACATGTTGACGCCGACCTCCTGCGACAGCTGCGAGACGATGCTGTCGCGCTGATCGAGATAGTCGGTGATGTCGTCGCCGGAGATCGTGCCTTTCACGATCGCGGTGTTCACGGTCTCGAACCGGGAGAGCAACTGGTTGATATTCTGAACCGACGTCTTCATGTCGGCATCGGCGCTTTCGCGGACCGACTGCACGGTCCGGGTCGCCTGGTTGAGCGCGGTCGCCATGTCCTTGGCGGACGCGACGGCCGCCTGCGCCAGGGTGGCGTTGTCAGGGGCGTTGGCATATTTCTGCAACGCCTGCTTCAGCGCGTTGAGCTGCGCCGTCGGCGACTGGTCGAGCTCCGGATCGTCCACCGTCGCGGTGGCGATCTTCTGCAGGCCGTCATAGATCGCGGTCTGCTTGGCGGACGACGAGGTCGCGATCAGGACGTTGTTGTAGAGGCCCGAGCTGGCGGCGCGCTGGATCGCCGCGACATAGACGCCGGCGCCGGGCAGATTGTCCAGCACGGTGAGCTTGCGCGAATAGCCGGTGGCGCTGGCACCGGCGATGTTGCGCGAGATGACCGACGACTGAACGCTCGACGCCATGAGCGAGGAGCGAGCCGAGTTGAGAGCGGCGGTAAGCGACATGGCGTGCTCTTGCCCGAAACGAGCGCCTAGGAATTCAGCGCTTCAAGTTGACGACGACATCCAGCAGATCCGAGCCGGTCTGGAACGATTTCGAGTTCGCCGTGAAGCCGCGCTGGGCCTCGATCATGCCGGTGAGTTCGTCCGCGAGGTCGACGTTGGAGTCCTCCAGGGCACTGGACTGGATCGTGCCGAGCCCACCCGTGCCGGCATTTCCGACCTGCGCGTTGCCGGAATTCATGTTGGTCGAATAGACGTTGCCGGGCTCGGGCGTCAGATTGTCGGGGCTCGCGACGTCGGCGAGCATGATGGTGTAGAGCGTCAGCTGCTGCCCGTTCTTGAGGATCGCCGTCACATGGCCGGCATCGTCGATATCGACCTTGTCGATCGCCGAGGGAACGCTGCCATTGACAGTGGCCTTGAAGCTGAAGTCGGTGCCGACCTGGGTCAAGTTCGACAGGTCAAAGGTCATCGCCGCACCTCCGGGAACGGTGAAGGCGAGACCGGTCGGGCTCGCCGCGGCGAGCGCGCCCCTGCCGGCCGCCGTGGTGTCGAAGGTGAAAGTGGTGGCGGCGCCGAGCGAGGTGCCTGTCGCGGAGTCGTAGACCCCGATCTGCCAGGTATCCGAGCCGGCAGCCGTCGCCGTGTGGGACATATAGACGTCGAGCGTAACGGCCTGGCCGATATTGTTGTAGGCCACGATCGAGCTCTTCGATGAATATGACGCCGGGCCGGGCGGGCCAGCAATGACAGCCGCTTTCGGATCCAAATTGCCGGTCGTGAGCGTTCCCGCCGTTGACGGCACCGGCACCTGCGAGACCTGGGCGATGTTGACGATCTGCATCCCGGACAGGCTGTTCTGCGAGAAGTTGGTCACGTTCCCGGGCTGGCCGAGAAGATAAAAGCCGGCCCCGTTGACCAGATTGCCCTGGCTGTCGGGCACGAACGAGCCGGCCCGCGTCAGATATTGCTGCGTGTTGTTGGCGTTCGACACCACGAAGAAGCCATTGCCCTGGACGCGGAGGTCCGTGGTCGACGTGGTATACTGCGTATTGCCCCCGTCGCTGATGGCATAGCGGACCTTGGTTTCGACAGCGCCGGAATCGTAATTGCCGGAGCCGCTCTTCAGGATCAGCGAGGAGAACTCCGTCGAAGCCCGCTTGTAGCCCGTCGTGTTGACGTTGGCGATGTTGTCCGAGACCGTCGACAGCTTGTTGGACTGCGCGTTCATCCCGGAAACGCCGGTGCGCATAACACCATACAGGCTCATGAATTGGGCTCCTTTGGTAGGTTGCAGCTACAATGGGGGTTCTTGCTTGCGCGGGGCTGATGATTGGGCGCGATGCACAACTTGTCGTGGTCCGGTCAGCTCTGCTTCAGCTCGTCTTGGGCTGGCAGAACGAGCGCGCCTTGTCCGTCCACGCGCCGAAACCGCTCGAGACGAGATGCGCAACAATGTGACAGACATAGCGCTTCTGCGCCGGCTGATTGTTGGGGCCCGCGTTGTAGCGCGCGACCGCCATGGTCCAGCTGCCTTCGCGCTGCTTCAACTCCTTGAGGAAGCGCGCGGCGTACTCGACGTTCCCCGCGGGATCGAACATCGCCCGGACCGAAGCGAACTTTTCGGCGTGATAATAATGGTTGATCTGCATGCAGCCGAGATCGATCAGCTTGATGCCTTTGCTGCGCATGGCCTCGAAATTCGCGATTGCATCGTTGATGTCCTTGGCGAACACGGTCTGGCCGTCGGCCCCGAGCGCGTAAGGATGGAGCGCGCCGCGCCGGCCGGTCTCGGTGAGGCCCACCGCATAGAGAATGCCGAGCGGAATCCCATGCTGCCGGGCCGCGCGCGTCATCTCGCGCTCGCAGGGGCGCGCAGTCTCGGCGGCGGCTTCCGAAGCGCTCGCGTTACAGATAAACAGGGCCGCGACGGTGATGCGGCGCCACGTCCTGCTCATGACGCGTCTCCTGGTTGAACTGGCGCTCCTGGCGAGCCTGTTTCGCGCCGCCGTCGGATTGCCCCGACGACGTGCCGGCACCGCCGAACGCGCCTTGCGACTGCGGCGAGGATTGTTGCTGGCCCGAGAGCTGGGGCTGGGACTGGCCGGAGCCGCTCTGGAATCCGTCCAGCGAGCCGTGCTGGACCGGCGCGACGTCGGCGACGTAGCCGGCCGACTGCATGAGCTCGCGGATCTGGTCGCGCTGCTGGTCGAGCATCTGGCTCGTGTCCTTGCGCTCGGCCGCGAGCTGGACGGACACTTCGGTGCCGACGAGACGCAGGCGCACCGTGACGTTGCCGAGGGCGGGCGGTTCGAGATTGACCGTCAGGATCCTGAGCGGCTGATCCGGTGCGTTGGTCTGGGATGCGGCGAGATCGGGTGCCGCGGACGCAGCCGGTGCCGAGGACTCCTTCAGCTCGGCGACGACTGCATTGGCAACCTGCTGCGGGGCGTTGAACTGCGCCGGTGGCAGATGGGTTTCCTGCTGGACCACGGTGACCTTAGTTGTCTCGGGTAGCGCGGCGCGCGCCGAAGCCTTGGCAGCGCGCTCGACATCGGCCGTAACCGCCTCGAAGCCGGGTGATGCCGGCCTTGCGCTCGAGGCTTCCGCACCTTGCGTCAGCGCAGATTGCGACGCCGCCATCGCTTGCGAAGCCGCCGCCTGCGAGCGCGCGCCGGCCGGGGCAGGACTGGATGGACCGGCATCGCCGGTCGCCGCCTTCACCGCGCCCGGTGCCTCGTGCTTCGCCGAGGGCGACCGCTCGTCACGCGCGGGCGCGTCCTTGTCTGCGGAGGGCACTTGCATCTGCGGTTTCACGGCAGACACAGCAGCGATCTCCTGCCCGACCATCACAGCGATGCCGGATTGATCCTGGCGATCTGTCCCGGTGAAATGATCGACCGGACGTGGTTGCTCCGCCAGCTTGTCGGACTTGGTGTCGGAGGTCTCGTCCATGGACTTTGGATCAGCAATGGTCGCGACGCGTTCGCGCAGCGCCGCCTCCTTCGGCTGCTCCTGCTCGGCCGGATGGATCGGACACGTGCGCAGCGTTCTGGTCTTCGCGGCCGCCTCGCTGCCGTCTTCGCTCAGCGCCTGCTTGGCGAGGTTCGAGACGGTGTGGAGCAGATCGTTGAAGGACGAGTTCGCCTGTGGTTTGGTCGCGGCACCCATTGCCGCGCGCGACCCGCGCATGTTGAGACTCTCGGCGAGACCGTTGAAGAGCTGTCCGGAGGTTCCACTGAGCTTGGTCATGGCCGGCGATCCTTGGTCAGGAGTTCGAGCTCCCCGAGCTGCTTCTGCGCGCGTGCGAGCGTCGCGGTCGATGACGCCAAATCGAGTCGCGCCGGCGTTGCCGGAGGCTTGTCCGCTGCCGCGGCGGATCCGCCCGCGAACGGCTTGCGAACGTCGAGCGCGAGCTGCACCGTGGCATTGAGAAGGGGGACGTCGCGTTCGGGCAGCTTCGACCGGTCGAGCGCCTTCAGTTCGGCGAGACCGCCGTCATATTCGTCGGTGAGCACGCGCGAGGCGCCGCGGAGGAAATGGGCGCGCTCGCGTTCCGCCGATGCATCCGCGCTCAGGGTCAATGCCCGCTCGCCCGCAAGTCGGGTCACGGTCAGCCGTCCGCGCACCATCGCGGCGCGCGCCATCATGAGATAGAGCTTGAGGCGGCTGGCGCGATCGATCTGCTCGAGCAAGGCTGAGATCCGCGCAAAGCGGCGCTCGTCGAGTGCCAGGCTCGATTGCGTCAGCCCCGCGGAGAAGCGCTGCCAGAAATCGCCCGCATAGATCGAGTTGCGGTAATGGCGGATATAGGCCAGCGTCAGGAACTCGAACTTCTCGAAATCCTCCGCCTGCCCCACCAGCAGGATCTCGCGCCGCAGGGCCGCCTCCTCGACCAGCGTGCCGGGCAACAGCAGGCGCGCATCGTCCAGGCGCTCGATCGCGAGCGAGGCCTCGGCGCGCGCGAACAGCGCGCCCTGAACCAGCGCGACCTGTCCGCCCAGTCCCGAAGGAATCGTCCGCGGCTTGATCTCCTTGAGCAGCTCCCGTGCTTCCTCTTGGCGACCCTCGACATAGGCGAGCGCACCGTTGAACAGCCGCTCGTCGACGTTCAACTTGTCGCGCGGCAGTTTGCGGACGATTTGCGGCGCACCGCCGCTGAGCAGGTAGATAACGACCGCCTGGCCGTTCCGCGGATTGCTCCACACCGCGGGATCGGCCGCGAGAAACTTCTCGCCGATTTGCCGGATCAGCGCGATATGACTGCCATGTGCGGCGGTGTCGCCATTGGCGATGCCGTCCTGCACCGCTTGCAGCGCGCGGACGAGCTCATAGGGTTCGCTGCCCTGGGGTGCAGGCTGGGCAAGCGCATTTGCCGCGATGAACGGCAGCAGCAAGACGGCGCGGCGCAGCAGCCTGATCAAGGTCGCTTCTCCCGGATCAGGATTTCGATCCGGCGGTTCTGGGCGGCCGCCGGATCGTTCGGGAGCTTCGGCCGCCGATCGGCGTAACCTTCGATATGCTCGATCCGCCGCGCATCGACGCCGGAACGGACCAACATGTAATAGGCCATCTGCGCACGCGCGGTCGACAGCCTCCAATTGTCGTAGGTTTCCGATCGATACGGCCGATTGTCGGTATGCCCGCGGACGATGATCATGCCCTGGCGCTTCATCAGCAGCGGCCCGATCTTGTCGATCACGCGGATCAGCTCGGGCCGCGGCTCCGCCGAGCCGACCGCGAACATGCCGAAGCTCGCATCGTCGGTGAGGCTGACCAGGAGCCCTTCCTCGACCTGACGCACCTCGGCCGCCGGCCCCGCCCCTGCTTTGATGTCCGACAGCGCCTCCGCGATCGCGGACTGAAGCTGCTTGAGGGTGGGCTGCTGTGTTTGCGCCGCGTCGCGCGCCTCCGGCTCCTTCGCCGCATCGTTGGGACGAGCCTGCGGGGCGGTGCTCACCTGGACGCCAGCTTGGGCGCTGCCCTCGCGCGGCGACTGCGTCGGTGCGGCGCCCGGCGGCATCAGCGGCGACAGGCTTGCGGACGAGCTCTCCGGGCCCGGAGCCACGTTGCCGCCGGCATCATCCGTCCTGCTCCGGCGCGCCTGCACCTCGCCCGGATTTGCTCCGGCTGCGCCGTCTCGCGCGGAGGCATTCGGCTTCGGCTCGCTCTCGATGAAGCGATCGGCGTCCTTGGACGCCTGTGGCGCCAGCTTCCAATAGCCCGGATCGAATGGATCGCGATAGGCATCGCCTCCCTTGAGGCCGTCCTCTTCAGCGGAGGTCAGAGCGCCGGCGCGCCGCTGGCCCGTCGACTGGTTCGCGCTGTTGGCGATCTCGGCGAGCGTCGCATAGGGGTCACGGAACAGGACCTTCTCCTCGAAAGAGGCCGGCTTCTCAGCCGTCGGAGAATCGCCGCGCCTTTCCTCGTTCGTACCGGCCGGCTGACGCTTGCCGTCCTGGCCTTCGAACGACGACGGCTCCTTGTTGGAGAGATCCTTGAGGCCCTTTGGGGCAGGTGAGTTCTCAGCGAGCTTGATCGGATTGAAATAGCTCGCGACGACCTGCTTCTGGTCCTGGTTGAGCGCGTTGAGCAGCCACATGACCAGGAAGAACGCCATCATCGCGGTCATGAAGTCCGCATAGGCGATCTTCCAGACGCCGCCGTGATGCGCCTCCTCGGCGAAGGCGCTGCGGCGGCGGACGATCACGATCTCATGCTTGACCTCCTCCATGGCGGACTACCGGCGCGCTTCCTTGAGGCGTTCACTCCAGGCGGAGATCTGCGTCTCGATCACGGTCTGGTCGGCCACGACGCGCACCTCGAGCGTCTCGGCGGCCACGTATGCGATGCCCGTTCGCCTGGACGCCTCGAGCTGCGTCTTCACGAGGTCCAGCAGCTCGCTCGGGCCGGTGACCTTGAAGGCGGGCGCCGACGAGCTGCCGGTCAGCGCCGCGATCTGCTCGACCAGCGATCCGATCGCCTTGTCGCGCACCGCATCGGCGAGGAACGGCAGCAGGATCCGCGCCACGGAGCTTGCGATGTTGGTCTCGATCTCGCGGCAGGCCGCCTCGAAGCCGCTGACGATCGCGACCGCCTGCTGGTCGGACCATTTGGCCCGCTCTTCGCCGAGCCGGATCGCACTGCGGACGCGCTCCTCGGCCAATTTGGCGTCGCCTTCCGCGACGCCCGCGGCATGGCCGCGCCGATAGGCATCGTCCAGGAGATTGACCGGCGGCGCTTCCGTCGCGGGCGCAGGGGACTGAGCCTGAAGCTGCGTGTGGGCCTGCGGCTGCGATTGAGGCTGCGGATCGCGCCTCGCCTCCTTTGGCCTGGTCAGCACGTCCTGGATTTTCGGAGGCGGGGGCGGCGGCGACGACTTGACCCGGCCGTTCGCATCGAACTGCGTCAGGAGTTTTCCGATTGCCGCGTTCATGCCGCCTCCTCGCGTCGCATCCAGTCTTTAAGGATCGCCGCCGCCTGCGTCTGATCGAGCCGGACGATCTGCTCGAGCCGCTTCTGCGGCGTTCGCTGCATCTTGCCTTCGAGGTCTTCGACGAGGTTGAGCTCGGCCTCCTCGCCGTCGGGCAGCGCAAGGGCCGCCGAGGCCTCGAGCTGGGCGGCCTCGGCCGCCTCGGCCTGCTCCTGCTCCGCGCGATGGGTCAGGATGCCGTTGACCGCCGGCCGCAGCCCGAACCAGACCAGCATCGAAGCCACGGCCAGGATCGTGATCGCGTTGATGACGCTGCCGAGCTGCTTGTTGATCATCTCGACGAAGCTGATCGGCGGCACCGGCGCCAGCTCACGCGAGCCCTCGATGAAATCGACGGCCGTCACCTGGATCTGATCGCCGCGCGCCTTGTCCAATCCGCCCGCGGTCGCCGCGAGCTGGCTGATCTCGGCGAGCTTGCTGTCGATGATGGCCTGGTTGCTCTTGTCGCCGAGATCGGCAACCAGCCGAGCGCGATTCACCAGGACGGCGATGAACAGCTTCTTGACCGAATAGCCGTCGCTGACCGTCGTTGTGGTCTTGGAGGAGACCTCGAAATTGGTGACGTCCTCGCGGCGGGTCTTGTCCTCGCTGGAGTTCTTGCCGCCGCCCGCATTCACCTGCTGGTCGGGGAGATTCTGCTGCACCGTGGTCGGCGACGAGCGGTCGGCGTTCTGCGAGGATTCCTTCTCGCGTACGGCCCGCACCGAGCGCTCGGCGCGGTTCTCGGGATCGTAGACCGTCTCGTTGATCTGCCGCTTGTCGGTGGACAGCTGCGGAGCGACGCTCACCTCGAAGTTGTCGAGGCCCAGATACGGCGTCAGCGCCTTGCGAATGCTCTCCTGCACCATGCCGCTGACCGTCTTCTGCAGGCTCGCCATCTTGGTTGGCGCGGCGCTGGCCTCGTCCTCTTCGGCGAGCAGCATCGAGCCGTCGGCATCGAGCACCGTCACCTTGTCGCGGCTCATGCCGGGAATGGCGGCGGCGACGAGATGCCGGATCGACTGTGCCGTGCGCGCCTCGATCGCGCCGTCGGTGCGCAGCACGACCGATGCCGAAGGCGGCTGCTGCGTGGCGCGGAACGAGCCGCGCACCGGCAGCACGATATGCACGCGCGCCGCCTTCACGCCCTTCATCAGCTGGACGGTGCGGGCGATCTCGCCTTCGAGCGCGCGCAGCTTGGTGACCTCCTGCATGAACGAGGTCAGCCCGAGCGAACCGATCTTGTCGAACAGCTCGTAGCCCGAATTGGCGCTGGTCGGCAGCCCCTTCTCGGCCAGCAGCATCCGCGCCTGCATGGTCTGGCTTGGACGCACCGAGACCGCATCGCCGGCGGAATTGACGTCGAAGGTGATGTTCTGCTCGCGCAGTGCCGCGCCGATGCGCGTCACGTCTTCGCGGGTGAGGCCGGTGTAGAGCGTTTCGAACTCGGGGCGGCTGAGATAATAGGCGCCGCCGACGACGGTGACGAGAACCGCAAAACCGATCAGTCCCAAGGCCATCAGGCGTCGCGGCCCAAGCTCCAGCAGATTGTTGAGCAGTTGCTGTACCTGCGCACGACTGAGCATATGACCTCGTACCAATGCGAATGGTGACGACACTCAGCTGCCAACCTTGTCTGAAGGTTGCGCGAGGCGCGAATGTTCGGGTTCGCTGGCGAGGCGTTGCAAATATGCAAGACGGGGCGACGCAATCGGTTTGGCAGGCGCGAGCAAGCGCTCGCGCGCAGGGCAGCCCGACCGGCTGCGGCATGTCGCAAGACGTATGACGAAGGTTCGATTGCCGGCATATCGCGTGTCGGCGCCCACCATCACGGCGGGGACCGTGCTCCCTGAGAGAGCACGGTCGTTTTCGAAAGCGCCGCTTAGCCGCGGAACAGCGACAGGATGCTCTGGCTGTTCTGGTTGGCGATCGAGAGCGCCTGAACGCCGAGCTGCTGCTGGGTCTGCAGAGCCTGCAGGCGGGTCGATTCCGCATTCATGTCGGCGTCGACGAGCTGGCCGACGCCGCGATCCACGGAGTCCATCAGGGTCTTGACGAATTCCGTGTTGGTCGAGATGCGGTTCTTGACCGCGCCGAGATCGGCAGCGGCCGAGGCCACCGAGTTGATCGCCGCCGTGACCTGCGCGATGTAGCCATCGAGCGTGGTCTGATCGGCCGCCGAGTCGGTCAGCGCGGCGATGTTGATCGTGTCGACCGAGGCGCTGCCGGCCACGGTGTCCAGAATGCCGGTCTGCGTGGTCGAGTAGAGCGTGTAATTGGCGGTCGTCACCGTGATCGAGCCGATGGTGGGCGTGCCGCCGACACGCGAGTAGGACGAGACGAGGTTGAAGCTCGTCGGGGTGGTGCCCGTCGTGGTGCTCAGCCAGTTGATGCCGTTGAAGGTGGCCGAATTGGCCTTCAGCTTCATGTCCTGCTGGATCTGGGTGATGTCGGCCTGGATCTTGGTGCGGTCGATACCGGCGGTCTTGGCTTCGACCAGCAGCGCCTGGAGCTTGGTCAGACCCGAGTCCTTGTCGCCGATCACCGAGGTCAGAGCGGTGTATTCGGTGTCGACGGTCGCAGCCGACAGGCCGAGCGAGTCGGAGACCGCGGACAGCGCGGCGTTGTCGGAGCGCATCGAGGTCGCAATCGACCAATAGGCAGCGTTGTCCGAGGCGGTGGACACGCGCTGCCCGGTGGAAATCCGGTTCTGCGTGGTGGCGAGTTGCGTGCTGACAGACCGCAGGGTCTGCAGCGCGGTCATGGCGGAGGAGTTGGTGAGAAGACTAGAACCCATTTTGATGTCCCTTTGAAGATTGACTTGAGTTGGGGACATACCGGGCTTGCACCGGTACGACAGGGCGGCGTCATGCCTTTGGGCGTGCCGCAAACGCGGGTTCAAGGCCCAATCTGTCGTAGCGGCGAGGTTAGCGAGCGAAGCTTGTGCGGGGCTTGTGGCCCTGTGTTCCGGCCGCAACAGTCGGCCGGACTTGGGCGCGTGGCCATGCCCAAACGAAAGGGCCGCGCTTCGCGAGAAGCGCGGCCCTCCCCAGATGACTTCCGCCTTAGCGGAACAGCGACAGGATGCTCTGGCTGCTGTTGTTGGCGATCGAGAGCGCCTGCACGCCGAGCTGCTGCTGGACCTGAAGGGCGGCCAGGCGGGTGGATTCCGCGTTCATGTCGGCGTCGACGAGCTGACCGACACCGCGGTCAACCGAGTCCATCAGCGACTTCACGAAGTTCGTGTTGGTCGAGATACGGTTCTTGACGGCACCGAGATTGGCGGCGGCCGAGGCCACCGAGTTGATCGCAGTCGTGACCTGCGCGATGTAGGCATCGAGCGTGGTCTGGTCGGCGGCCGAGTCGGTCAGCGCGGCGATGTTGATCGTGTCGACCGACGCACTGCCGGCCACGGTGTCCAGAATGCCGGTCTGCGTGGTCGAGTAGAGCGTGTAGTTGGCCGTCGTCACCGTGATCGAGCCGATGGTGGGCGTGCCGCCGACGCGCGAGTAGGATGACACGAGGCTGAAGCTCGTCGGGGTGGTACCCGTCGTGGTGCTCAGCCAGTTGATGCCGTTGAAGGTCGCCGAGTTGGCCTTCAGCTTCATGTCTTGCTGGATCTGGGTGATGTCCGCCTGGATCTTGGTGCGATCGATACCTGCGGTCTTGGACTGGACCAGCAGCGCCTGGAGCTTGGTCAGACCCGAGTCCTTGTCGCCGATCACCGAGGTCAGAGCGGTATATTCGGTGTCGACGGTCGCGGCCGACAGGCCGAGCGAGTCGGACACCGCCGAGAGCGCAGCGTTGTCGGAGCGCATCGACGTTGCGATCGACCAATAGGCGGCGTTGTCCGACGCGGTGGACACGCGCTGGCCGGTCGAGATCCGGTTCTGCGTGGTGGAGAGTTGCGAACCCACAGACCGCAGGGTCTGGAGTGCGGTCATGGCAGTCGAGTTCGTAAGCAGGCTTGACATTGCGAATGTCCCTTTATGTACGCGTTTACATTTTCACGAGGGGACATACCGGGCTTTCACCGGTACGGAAGGGCGGCATCATGCCTTTGGACCGATCTGTGTGGGTCCAACCCGCCGTGCCGCATTGCTAGCACGCCGAATCTTGCTTCCGGATTAAGACGAGCTTGAATTCCGCAGTAGAATCATATGGTTAAAATAACGCGCCGCTAACCAAATCCAGCACCTTTCGCTTAACCATAACCGGCCGGCCAGTGCTCACGAGAACGAGCGGACCAGCCCGGAGGCCAGCAGATTCCAGCCGTCGATCAGCACGAAGAACAGCATCTTGAACGGCAGCGCGAGGATCGTCGGCGGCATCATCATCATGCCCATCGACATGGTCAGCGTCGCCACGATCATGTCGATCACCAGGAACGGCAGGATGATGAGGAATCCGATCTCGAACGAGCGCCGGAGCTCGGAAATCATGAAGGCCGGAATGATGACGCGCAGATCGACCCGCTTGTCGTCGAACTTCCTGCGGAAGCTTTCGGCGGCGAGCGCTTCGAAGGTCTGGAGATCCTTGTCGCGGACATGGGCCAGCATGAACTCGCGGAACGGGTCCGTGATCTTCAGATAGGCTTCCTCTTCCGATATCTCGTTCTTCATCAGCGGCTGGACGCCGCTCTCCCAGGCCCGGTCGAAGGTCGGCGCCATGACATAGAAGGTCATGAACAGCGCGAGGCTGATCAGCACCAGGTTGGCGGGCGTGGTCTGGAGGCCGAGACCGGCGCGCAGGAACGACAACGCCACCGCAAATCGCGTGAAGCTCGTCACCATGATGAGCAGCCCCGGCGCCACCGACAGCACCGTGATCAGCGCCATCAGCTGGATGATCCGGCCGCTGGTCGAGCCGTTTCCGGGCGGCAGCAGGGAATTCAGGTCCGGAATTTGGGCCAGCGCCGCTTCGGGCAGCACGACCAGAACCAGCGCGAGCAGCAGGACTTTCACCCTCACTGGATCACCAGCGTCTCGATGATCAATTCGCGGACCTTGCCTGACGAGCGGATATTGGCGCGCTCGGTCAGGTCGTCGCGCAGATGCTGGAGCCCGCGCGATCCCTCGAACTGCGCGACCGTCGCCGACCGCAGATAGGTCACGATGTCCTCGCTGATGTGGGCGGCCAGAATGCCGGCATCCTCGTCGCTCATGCTGTCGGTCACCATCGAGGCTTCTATGCGCGCCCAATTATTCGCCGGCGCGGCGAGATTGGTCACGATCGGGGACAATTTCCGGAGCCGCGCACTGCCGGTGTAGCTCGACGCGATCGGCGGCGAAGTGGCGTTCTTCTTGGCGTCGGCAACGCGTTCGGCGGTCGCGATCAGATGCAAACCGGCAATCGCGCCCGCGCCGATCGCGATCAGGGTCAGCACGACGATGGCGGCGATCAGGCGCATGGCGTCGCCCGCCATCGCGGCGCGATCCGGCCGGCTCGGGCCTCAGAATGGTGCCACGGCGTCATAGATCCGGTGTCCCCATCCAGGCTGCTGCACGTCCGACAGATTTCCGCGCCCGCCGTAGGACACGCGCGCCTCGGCGATCTTGTCGTAGGAGATGGTGTTGGCCCGCGAGATGTCACGCGGACGCACGATGCCGCCGACCTTGAGCACGCGCATCTCCGTGTTGACGCGAAATTCCTGCGAGCCGCTGATCATCATGTTGCCGTTGGGCAGCACGTCGGTGACGATGGCCGCTATCGAGAGCCTGATGTCCTCGGTGCGGTCGATCTGGCCGTTGCCCTTGATCTGGGTATTGGTGCTGAGATTGGCGTTGGCCGAACCCGTGTCGTTCCATCCGGCGATGTCCATCAGCCAGTCGAGACCGAACTTGACCTGCGAATCGCGCGAGCGGCCGGTCTTGTTGTCGAGCTTGGCCTTGTCCTGCATCGAGATGATCACCGTCACGACGTCGCCGGTGCGGCGGGCGCGCGGATCGCGGTAGAGATCGGTGCCGTCGTCCCAGGTCGAGCGATAGCTGACGGGCGTGCGCATGCGCGGCGTCACCGGGATCGGATCGGCCTGCATCCGCAGGCCGCTGCCGACGGGCGACATCTGCGGACCGGTCAGGACTTCGGCCGGATCATGGAAGCAACCGGCAAGAAGTACGGACGCCGCGAGCAGCGAGAGGATGAGGATCGGCTTGGTCATCTATTTGCTCTTTCCGTCGTCCACGCGACGCATGCCGCCGAGCAGGTCTGCGAGGTGCGCCGCGCGTGCCGTGTCCATCTCGTTGAAGATCGCGCTCGAACTGCGCGGGCTGAGCTTGGCGAGCACAGCGGCGGCGGTCTCGTCAGCCATGCCGGCAATCTGCGTCGCCGCAGCTTCGGGCTTCATGCGCGAATAGATCTCGACGACGCTCGCTTCGGCTTTCTTCAGGAAGTCGTCGCGCAGCGCCATCCACTTCTCGTATTCGGCGCGCTTGGCCTCGACCTCGGCGATGCGCTCGCGCAGCAGGCTCTCGGCCTTCTCGAGCTCCTTGAGCTGCCAGGCCAGCCTGGCATCGACGGCGGGATCGGCGACGTTGCTGCAGAACAGCGCGATTTCGTTGTCCGGGGGCGGCGCAGCCTGCGGCGGTGCAGGCTTCGGCGGCGCCGTGACGCTGCCAGGCTTGGCCGGACGGGCAGGCGCCGGTGTCTCCGGCACCGCACCGGTGACCGCGGGGCCCGAATCTTCGGCCGCCCATGCCGTGGCCCGGACCGACGCATTGTCGACAGGTGTCGCGGTGGCCGACGGCTGCGGCTTCTGCGGTCCGCCAGCGCGGGCGCGGGCGAAGGAGAGCAGGTTGAGCGGTTTCGACGGCTTGGCCTCGTCCAAGGCGAGCGCGGGCGAGGCGCTCGCGAGCATTGCTGCCGCGGCCAGCAGGAGGAGTTTGCCTTTGTGATCCAGCTTCAGCATCGGGCCGCGTGCGATTCTCGCTTCAGACCTGAGCATTGAGCGACCAAGCTTGCACGACGCTTGCGCATCATTGCACGATGACGTCGGCCTGGAGCGCGCCTGCCGTCTTGATCGCCTGCAGGATCGCGATGATCCCCGATGGCTTCAGGCCAATCTGGTTCAGCCCGCGCACCAAGCGCTGGAGATCGACCCCGCTCAGGATCGCCACCTGCGATCCGGCCTCGTTGGCTTCGACCACGGTCTGCGGGACGACCACCGTCTGTCCCCGCGAGAACGGCGCCGGCTGCGACACAACCGGCATCTCCGTGACGCGAACCGTCAGATTGCCGTGGGTCACGGCGACGGTGGATATCCGCACGTCGCGCCCGATCACGACCGTGCCGGTGCGCTCGTTGATCACGACCCGCGCCGGCGTATCCGGCTCGACCACCAATTCGCCAATCTCGGCGAGGAAGCGAACAGGGCCGACATGACGCGGCTTCGACAGCACGATGGTGCGGTAGTCGCGCTCGAAGGCGATCTGCGCGCGGTAGCGACCGCCGGCGTAGCGGTTGACAGCGTCGAGGATGCGCGTTGCGGTGACGAAGTCCGGGTTCTTCAGCTGTAGCACCAGGAACTCCATCTCGTGGAGACTTCCCTGCACCTCGCGTTCGACCAGCGCACCGTTCGGGATGCGCCCGGCCGTCGGCGTGCCCTGGCTGACGTTCTGCGCCTGGCCTCCGACGCTGTAGCCGGCAACCGTGATCGCGCCCTGTGCCACCGCATAGACGGCGCCGTCCGCCGCGCGCAGCGACGTCATCACCAATGTGCCGCCGAGCAGCGACGTCGCATCGCCGAGCGAGGACACGGTGACGTCCATGCGCTCGCCGGGCCCGATCGAAGGCGGCAGGTCCGCCGTCACCATCACCGCTGCGACGTTGCGCGTGCGCAGCGTGGTCGGACGCGGGGGATTGTTGGTGCTCGTGGTCTCGTTCCTGACGTTGATGCCCATGTTCTCGAGCATCGACTGCAGGGACTGTTCGGTGAACGGCGCGTTGCGCAGCGTGTCGCCGGTACCGTTGAGGCCGATGACGAGGCCGTAGCCGACGATCTGGTTCTCGCGCAAACCCTTGATGTCCGCGATGTCCTTGATGCGGACGGCGGCCTGGGCGCCGGCGGCCGACACCAGCAGCATGAGCGCAAGCAGGAGCCTGGTCATGACCCGTCCATGACCTTGACGCTGCCGTCCGGCTGGACGACGCCCCTGATGATCACGCCGGTGTCCGTATTGCGCACGGGGATCAGCGCGCCGGCCGCACCCGACTGCATGGCCGAGCCGTAAGTGACGATGGAGAGGCCGCTGTCCTCGACCACGACCTTGACCATGGCGCCGCGCGCGACGGTCCAGGGGTCCTCCACCGCGTTCGTCGGAATGGGCTGGCCCGGTAACAGCGCGCGCCGCGCCATGCGGCCGACCAGGATCTGACGCGCCTCGATGAACATGGCGACGCCGAGCAGGCTCGGCGCGAAGGCGCGCTCGGTGATCATCTCCTCGCGGATCAGCTCGCCGGCGCGGATCGAGACGGCCGGCACGGGAAGCCGCTTCTCCTCGGCCGCGGCGACCCGCGCCGTTACGAGAACCAGCAGCACGGCGGCCAACCCGCGCACGATCAGGCCCACCCTGTTCAACATCGAGACACCGGAACTAGCGCATGCCCTTCGAGACCGTCTGGGCCATTTCATCCGAGGCCTGGATGACCTTGGCATTCATTTCGTAGGCACGCTGTGCCGAGATCAACTCGGTGATTTCCTTGACCGGGTCGACGTTCGAGGCCTCGAGCCATTTCTGGTTGATCTTGCCATAGCCGGCATCGCCCGGCAGACCGACGACCGGCGTGCCGGACGCCGTGGTCTCCTTGTAGAGATTGCTGCCCAGCGGCTCGAGACCCGCTTCGTTGGCGAAGTTGGCGAGGTTGAGCTGGCCGATCTGCCGCGGATTCACTTCCGTGTCGAGCTTGGCAAACACCTGGCCGGTCTGGTTGACGGTGACCTCGACCGTCCCCTGCGGGATGGTGATCGCGGGATCCAGCAGGTAACCGTCGATCGTGACCAGCTGAGCGTTGGCGTTGACGTTGAACGAGCCCGCACGGGTGTATTGCACCTCGTTGTTGGGGCCGAGCACCTGAAACCAGCCACGTCCATTGATCGCGAGATCATAGGGATTGCCGGTCTGCGTCAGCGCGCCCTGGATGTGCAGCTTGCGGATCGCCGCGGACTTGACGCCGAGGCCGAGATTGGCACCTTCCGGAATCGGCGACGAGCCGTTGGTGTTCGCGACCCCCTGCATGCGGTCCATCTGGTAGAACAGATCGGTGAACTCCGCGCGCGCCCGTTTGTAGGAGGTCGAGTTGATGTTGGCGATGTTGTTCGCGATGACTTCGATGTTGGTCTGCTGGGCGTTCATGCCCGTGGCCGCGATGGCGAGCGATTTCACTGGTCCCACTCCTTCAGATCAAATCGACATCCGAACGACTTCCTGGTAGGCCTGGACGACCTTGTCGCGAACCGCGACCGCCGTCTGCAGGGCCTGCTCGGCCGACATCAGCGCTTCCACGACGCGGCGCGTCGATTCCTTGCCCTGCATTGCAGAGATCGATGCCGCCTCGCCCGCCTTCAGCGTCCCGATCGCATCCGACGTCACCTGCTTCATCACCGATTCGAAGCCGACGTCGTCACTGGTCTGGATCGCGGTGGTCGCCGCCGGCGAGACGGCCTGCGTCTCGGTCGCACGGCTCGCGGCTTGCCCTGCGGAAATCGCGGTGGATGAAATCGCCTCAAGCATGGTCAGCTCCTCAAGAGATCGATGGTCATGCCGAGCATGGACCTCACCTGCTTCACGACCTGGAGATTGGCCTCATAGGAGCGGTTGACCTCCCGCATGTCGGCCATCTCGATCATCATGTTCACGTTCGGCAGCTTGACGTAGCCGGCCTTGTCGGCGGCGGGATGCCCCGGATCGTACTCCACCCGGTAAGGCGTGGTGTCGACCCCGATCTCCTTGACCTTCGCGAGCTGTGCGCCCGAGGCGCGATCCATCGCCGCATCGAAGGTGATGGTCTTGCGCTGATACGGATCGGCGCCGGCGGCGCGCCCCGTCGAGGTGGCGTTCGCGAGGTTTTCCGAGACGATGCGCATGCGCGTCGACTGCGCTTCGAGCCCGGAGCTTGCGACCGTCAGCGAGGCGCTCAATGAGTCCAGCATGTCAATTCACCTCAGGCCTTTGCACTCGACAGCACCATGCGGTGAAACGACCGCACGATCGCCGCGTTCATCGAATAGTCGCGATTGACGTCGCTGCCCTTGATCATTTCCTGCTCGAGGCTGACGGAGTTGCCGGAGTGAACCACTTCCCAGCTGTCCTTCTTCGCGGTCGCCCGCGTGTCGGTCTCGGCTGCGGCCAATTGCATGTGCGAAGGCGACGTCGTCGCAAGCCTCACCGGCATGCCATCGAGCACCTTGTTGAACGGCTCGACGTCGCGCGCCCGAAAGCCCGGCGTGTTGGCGTTGGCGACGTTGGTGGCGATGGTCGACTGACGCAGCTCGAGATAGCGCGCCTGCGACGATGCGAGTTCGAAGAGAAAAAGCGGTCCCACGACGGCCCCATTCTGATCCATTCGGGACGAGCCTAGGGCGTTAAGCTTTCGTCAAGCTGTTGCGCGAAGCACCATCCTCGGAAATCTATCGAACGTTCTCGGGCCGCGGCGCCTGCTTGGATTGGAGGAAGT
This sequence comes from Bradyrhizobium yuanmingense, assembly GCF_900094575.1. GTDB lineage: Bacteria > Pseudomonadota > Alphaproteobacteria > Rhizobiales > Xanthobacteraceae > Bradyrhizobium > Bradyrhizobium yuanmingense. The sequence continues at coordinate 1,026,139 of NZ_FMAE01000001.1, forward strand.
AGATGATCTCGGCAACGGGCCGGAAGAATTCCGCCGGAATCACCTGATCGACCTGGACTGCCTCGTAGAGCGCGCGCGCCAGCGCCTTGTTTTCGATGACGGGGATTCGGTTCTGCTCGGCAATCTCGCGGATCTTCAGCGCGATCACGTCCATGCCCTTGGCCACGACCAGCGGCGCGGCGTTTTCCTCGCGCTTGTAGCGCAGCGCGATCGCGAAGTGCGTCGGATTGGCAATCACCAGCGTCGCGCGCGAGGCCGAGGCGATCATGCGCTGGCGCGAACGGTCGCGCGCCAGCGAGCGCAGGCGCGCCTTGATCAGGGGATCGCCTTCCGCCTGCTTGTGCTCGTCCTTGATCTCCTGCTTGGTCATGCGCAGCTCGCGCCGCCAGTGGAAGCGCGCCCAGGCGAGATCGATCGCCACCAGCACGATGGTGGCGATGCAGATCGCCGAGACGATGCGCATCGCGATGTTGAGGATCATCTCCGGCAGCGCGACCGGGTCGGTGTACATGGCCTCGAACGCCCTCGCTTCGGACGCGCGCAGCACGAAGGCGACCACGGCGGTCACCGCGGCGAGCTTGAACAACGACTTGGCGAACTCGATCAGGCCCTGCGTCCCGAACAACCGCTTCCAGCCGCTGACTGGAGAGATTCGCGACATGTCAGGCTTGATCCGCTCGAGCACCAGGCGCGGCGCGTTCTGCAGCAGCGAGGCCGCGAGCCCGAACACCACCAGGATGACCACCAAGGGTACCAGGAACCGCAGCGCCTGCAGGCCGACCACGGTGAGCAGGTTCTGCGCGTCCGCACCGGTCGAGAGCGGGAAGCCCTCGGGATCGTCGAGCAGGCTCTTCAGCGTCGGCGTCAATTGCTGCACGCCCTGGCCGATCAGGAATGCCTGGATCACCATCAGCGCGGCCATCGAGGCGAAAATGGAGGCCTCCCGAGAGACCGGAATCTTGCCCTGTTCGAGCGCATCGCGGACTTTCTTCTCGGTCGGCTCTTCTGTCTTGCTCTCCTGATCGGATGTTTCTGCCATGCCCGTTCAGCGGTCAGCGGAAGACCAGCCCATCCTCCTGCTCGGGGTTGAGCTCGATTTCGCCCTTCTCCGCGAGGTCGAGTGCAAGGTCGGTGATCACACGGCGCGCCTCGAGCACGTCGCGCTGGTTCGACGGCTCGCCGATCGCGAGCTCGGCCTCGACGACGCGGCGGACGCGCGAGGCGACCGCGGACAGGATCACCTCGCGGAAATGCTTGTCGGTGCCCTTCAGTGCGACCACGATGCGGTCGGTCGGAACCTGGTCGAAGATCATGGTGCGCGCCTTCGGCGCCAGGTTGATGACGTCGTCGAAGGTGAACAACAGCTCCTTTAGCACCTCGGCCGACTTCGGACGCTTCTCCGACAGGCTCTTCAGGATGTCCTCGATGTGGCCGCGCTCCATCTTGTTGATGATGTCGGCGACGCGGGCGTAGGTGTCGGCGCCGAGGTTGCGGGCGAAATTCAGCGTCAGATCTTCGTGCAGCGTCTTCTCGAGGACCTTCATGGCGTCATCAACGATCGGCTTGAGGCTGAGCACGCGCCGCATCAACTCGTTGCGCAGACTCGACGGCAGCTGGCTCATGACCTTGGCGGCGCAGGACGGCTTGACTTTGGACAGGATGAGCGCCGCGGTCTGCGGATGCTCCTTGGACAGGTAGGTGGCCAGCGAATTTTCCGACACCGACGAGACGCGGTCCCACACAGAGCGGCTCGAATTGCCGAGTAGGTCCGTCATGATCGCCGAAACCTGATCGGCCGGAAGCACGTCGCCGAGCACCGCTTCCAGGCCACCGAGGGTGCCGAGAATGTTCGCGCCCATCGAGAACTGCTGGGCGAACTCCTCGACGATCCCCTCGAGCTCCTGCGCGGTGATCGGCCGCAGCTCCGCCGCCGCCTTGGTGACGATGCGGATCTCCTGCGGCTCGAACTGCTGAAGCACGCTCGCCGCCGCCTGCCGGCCCATGGCCAGCAGGAGCGCGGCGACCTTTTCCGTGCCGCCCAGCGTGGTAACGCCTCGCTGCTTGACGGGAGCGATGCCGACCGGTGCCGCCATGGTCAGGTATCACCCTGCCCCAGCGGTCCGACGATCTCCGTGAGTGAGACGCCGAAGCGGGAATTGTCCTCTTCGACGACGACCACCTCGCCGCGGGCGACGATGCGGCCGTTGACGACGACGTCGACGGGCTCCCCGACCCGGTGATCGAGCGGAACCACCGCGCCGCGTCCGAGCTTCATCAGGTTCGCCACCGGAATGGTCGCCGATCCCAGCACCACCTGCATGGTGACGGGAATGCGCAAGATGGCGTCGACATTGGCGAACTTGCCGGTCTCCTCGGCCGTGCGCTGGGCGATCTCGGCCAGGCGTTCCAGCGGTGACGTCTCGGTCTCAGCCGATGCAGGTGCAGACTCGTAGTCGAATGATTGCGCCATATGGTATCGCCTCTTGGTACTTCCGCTGCCGGAGCGCCGTGGCGTTCCGGCCGTATTGCTCTGCCGGTGCCGGCATTCAGTGCTTGTTCAGCTCGGCGGTCGCGGCCGTCGCCGCGGGTGCGAGCCCGCTGCGCGCATCGAGCGCTGCGATCGCCTCGTGAGCCTGGTCGATCTTCGTGCTCAGCACGTTGGCGAGGCGTCCGAGATTCGCCGTGGAATCGTGCGCCGCGGTGATGACCGTGTCGAAGGCACCCGCGGTCTCGTGCATGATGGTTGAGAATTCGCCCTGATAGCTGCGCAGCCGCGCCAGCTCGCGATGCATCCTGGTCACCCGCAGGCTGGTGAAGGCGAGCGCAACCAGCAGCACGATATCAACGAGATAGGATATCATCGACGAACTCCCGCTTCTGATCGACGGGATCTGCCACCTGCATGGCGTAATAGCCGTCGAGCTGGCCGATCTGACACCAGAACAACACCTGATTGTTGCTTTCGAGACGGGCCAGCGTGCGCGGCGTGGCCTCGAGCTCGAGCACCTGCCCGACCTCGAACTTCACGACGTCGCCGAGCGTCACCATCTTCTCGTCGAGGACGGCGCTGAGGGTCACCTCGGTCCGCTGCACCTCGCTTTCCATCTGTTCGCGCCAGCGTGGGTCGGCGGCGCGACCGTCGCTGACGACCACGTGAGCGAGCTTCTGACGCAGCGGGTTGAGCGCGGAGTGCGGAATGATCAGGAACATCTGACCGCCGCGGTAGAGTGCCTGCACCATCATGTTCGCGCAGATCGACATGTTGCTGGCGCGTCCGATCGCCAGCGACGCCATCGCGGTCTCGACACGCTCGACGCGGAAGGTGACGTTGGACGTTCCGGCGAAGGCGCCTTGCAGCGCCTTGGCGAACCGCTCGAACAGCGCCTGGACCAGCCGTATCTCAATGTTCGAGAACGTCCGTTCGACGTCAAGCGGCGGTTCCGCTCCGTCAGAGCCGAACATCGCCTCGACCATCGTGAATACGAAGTCGCGGTCGAGCATGATAATGACGCGCGAATCCCACTGCTCGGCATAGAGCACGGCCGCGACCGCGTTGCCCTCGTAGTCCTTGATGATGTCGCCGAGCGGATCGTTGGTGATGCCGTTGACCGAGAAATAGCAGGGCGTTCCGGCCATCGGCTGCAGGCTGTCGGTGCACGATGCCGCCATGCGATCGAAGATCACATTGAGCATCGGCATACGCTCGATCGATATGCCGGCAGCGTCCAGCAGGTAGTTCGGCAGCTGCTTGCGCTGGTCGACTTCGGCGTCTTCCATCATCATGCGCGCGCCGCCTTGGGTTCAGCGTCGGCAGCGACGGGCTTGGGACCTGCGATCGTCTCGTTTTCGACGACGTCGATCGAGGGACGCTCGCTGCTGGAGATCATCTTGCGGCCGTGCTCGACGGCGATCTGCGGCATGGCACCGTTCATGAATGCCAGCAGCGTCTGCTTGACGATGATGTAGGGCCGACACTTCTTCTCGCGCGTCATCTTGATCTTGATCGCGAAGGGCGAAAGCACGCCATAGGACAGGAAGATGCCTGCGAAGGTGCCTACCAGGGCTGCACCGATAAAGCCGCCCAATAGCTTCGGAGACTGGTCGAGCGCGCCCATCGCCTTGATGACGCCAAGCACGGCGGCGACGATGCCGAGCGCCGGCAGCGCCTCGGACACCGTCACCAGCGCATGATAGGGCGCCAGCTTGCCTTTCACGATGGTATGGATCTCCTCGTCCATCAGTGCCTCGATCTCGTGCGTGCGCGCATTGCCCATGATGATGAGACGGACATAGTCGCAGATGAACTGGAGCAGCGAGGGATCTCCGAGCACGCTCGGGAACGCCTTGAAGATCTCGGAGTTCGAGGGGTCGTCGATATGCGCCTCGACTTCGTTGCGCCCCTTGCCCCGCAGCTCGCGCATCAGAGCGTGGAGCGCGCCGAGCAAGTCAAGGTAGTAGCGCTGGCCGGGCACCGCGCCGGTGATGGCCTGCATGCAGGCGACGCCCGTGTCCACCACCGTCTTCCATGGATTGGCCACGATGAAGGTGCCGACCGCGGTTCCCATGATGATCACGAACTCCCACGGCTGCATGAGCACGGCCAGGTGCCCGCCCATGGCGGCAAAGCCGCCGAGCAGCGCCGCTACCGTGATGAAAATCCCCACGAAACTGCCCAACGCGCCGCTCCATCGCCGATCCCACCTGGAATACCTAGTCGGCGACGCTTGCGCGAAGCTGGCTTCGAGGTCGACAGCCCCGCGCAAGCAATTGGCGGCAGCTTGAAGCGGGGTCGCGACCTGCGGCCAGAGGGGCGCGTGTCATGCTATCCACCATCGCGGACTACACCAGGCTGACCAAGGACATGGGCAAGTCGCTGACGCAGGTCGCGAAGCAGCCGGACGTCAGCCGCGACACCGACTATTTCCTCGGCCATATCGGCAAAGTGAAGACCATCGACGATTTCCTGAAGGACTATCGTCTCTATTCCTATGCGATGAAGGCCTATGGCCTCAGCGACATGACCTACGCCAAGGCGTTCATGCGCAAGGTGCTGACCGAGGGTGTCGCGAGCAAGGACGCCTTCGCCAACAAGCTGACCGACACCCGCTACCGGCAATTCGCGACCGCCTTCAATTTCGCCGCACTCGGCGACAAGGCGACCCAGACCGCCGCGGCCACGACCGGCACCGCGACCCAGTACGTCACGCAGACGATGGAGGAGAAGGCCGGCGATCAGAACGAAGGCCTGCGTTTGGCGCTGTATTTCACCCGCAAGGCTTCCACGATCACGACCGCCTACCAGATCCTGGCCGACAAGGCGCTGACGCAGGTGGTGCAGACCGCGCTCGGCCTGCCGTCGACGATCAGCGCGGCGAACATCGACGCCCAGGCCAAGATGATCGCGGACAAGATCAAGCTCACCGACTTCCAGGATCCCGCCAAGGTGACCAAGTTCGTGCAGCGCTTTGCGGCGATGTGGGATGCGACCCAGGCCCGGAACGACAGCTCGACCAATCCCGCGCTGGTCCTGATCGCCGGCGCCGCGACGTCGGTCAGCATGGATACCAACGTGCTCACGACGCTTCAGAACATCAAGTTCAACAGGTAAGTCATGCAATCGGCTCTCTATGTGGGATTGTCGGCGCAGGTCGCCCTCGAAAAGCGCCTCCAGACGATCGCCAACAACGTCGCCAACGTCAACACGGCCGCGTTCCGCACCGACGTGGTGAAGTTCGAGACCGTGCTGTCCAAGGCGGGGCCGACGCCGGTGGCGTTCTCCTCGCCCGGCGACAACATCATCTCGCGCGAGATGGGCAACATTACCGAGAGCGGCAACCCGCTCGACGTCGCCGTGGTCGGCCAGGGCTGGATCGCCTTCGCCGGTCCGAACGGCACGGTCTACACGCGCGACGGCCGGCTCCAGATCGCCCCCAACGGCGATCTTCAGACCGTGAGCGGCTTTCCGATCGTCGATTCCGGCGGCGCGCAGATCACGCTCGACCCGAACGGCGGACCGATCTCGATCGCGCGCAGCGGCGCAATCATCCAGGACAACAACGAGATCGGCACCATCGGCCTGTTCAGCATTCCGGCCGACGCCAATCTCGAACGCTACGGCAATTCCGGCGTGACGCCCGACCGGCCTGCGACCGCCATCGCGGACTTCTCCCGGGACGGCTTCAAGCAGGGCTATGTCGAAGGCTCCGGCGCCAATCCGATGCTCGAACTGACGCGGCTGATCTCGGCCTCGCGCGCTTTCGATGGCACCAACTCGATGATCGAGGGCACCGAGAGCTCGCTGCAGAACGCGATCCGGACCCTCGGCGAACCCGGCAAGTAGATTGCGCGCCAAGCGCGCAGGATGAGGTTGGACGGTTTCCTTGAACGCTCTTCGGCAACTCGAGTGGGCGCTGCTGGAGCTTCAGCAGAGCACTCCCCTGGCAAGCGTCAGTGGCGCGATCTCCGAGATCGCGCCGACGCATTTCCGCGTCTCCGGCCTGTCGCGCTTCGTCAGGCTCGGCGAGCTCATCGGCGTCGATTGCGGCGGTAAGCGCCAGATCGGCGAGGTGGTGCGGATCGACAGCGACGGCATCATCGCCAAGCCGTTCGACCGGCAATTTGGCGGCGGGCTCGGCTCGGCGGCCTACCGGATGCCGCCGCTGTCCTTCGCGCCCGATCCGAGCTGGAAGGGCCGCGTCATCAACGCCCTCGGCGCGCCGCTGGACGGACAGGGGCCGCTCACGCAAGGGTCGCAGGCGGTCTCGACGGAGGCGGAGGCGCCGTCGGCCATGAAGCGTGCGCGCGTGCACAAGCCGCTGCGCACCGGCGTACGCGTCATCGACCTGTTCGCGCCGGTCTGCGCCGGCCAGCGCGTCGGCATCTTTGCCGGATCGGGCGTCGGCAAATCGACGCTGCTCGCGATGCTCGCCCGCAGCCAGGGCTTCGATACGGTCGTGCTGGCCCTGGTCGGCGAGCGCGGCCGCGAGGTGCGCGAGTTCATCGAGGACGTGCTGGGCAACGACCGTCATCGCGCTGTCACAATCGTCTCGACGGGCGACGAAAGCCCGATGATGCGGCGACTGGCGCCGAAGACGGCGATGGCGGTGGCCGAATATTTCCGCGACCGCGGCGAATCGGTCCTGCTGATGGTGGATTCGATCACCCGTTTTGCCCACGCCGCCCGCGAGGTCGCGCTCGCCGCCGGCGAGCCCGCGGTGGCGCGCGGCTACGCGCCGACGGTCTTCACCGATCTGCCGCGCCTGCTCGAGCGCGCCGGTCCGGGCGAGGAGGGATCCGGCACCATCACCGGGATCTTCTCCGTGCTGGTCGACGGCGACGATCACAACGAGCCGATCGCCGACACCATCCGCGGCACGCTCGATGGGCACATCGTGCTCTCAAGGCACATCGCCGACCAGGCGCGCTATCCGGCCGTCGATGTTCTGGCCTCGGTCTCCCGCCTCGCCCACAACGTCTGGGACCCCGAGGAGCGCGAATTGGTGAGCAAGCTGCGCGCCATGATCGCGAAATACGAGGACACGCGCGACCTTCGCCTGATGGGCGGTTATCAGCCCGGACGTGATTCGGGCCTCGACCAGGCGGTCGAGATGGTTCCGCGAATCTACAACGCGATGCGACAGGGCGCGTCGGCCCCGCCGAGCGCCGATCCTTTCCGCGAGCTTCGGGACATGCTCAAGGGCGACTGACGGGTGGAGAGGGTGAGGCGCCTGCCGTCCGCCCGGCCCGTGGTTTTCGACAAGAGATTGCGCATGTCGCTACGCTTCCAGCGCATGCGCGTGCACACAGGCTCACCGATTTTCGTCGTGAGCGAATTCGCCGCTCGGGTGTGCACGAGCTGGCAAGCGCTGTGCAAGCAATCGAAGAGTCTATTCTGCAAACACGACGGGAACAACCGCCGCGTGCAATTCCAATGAGTTCCCTCGACGATTCCGCGGCAGAACGCACAAGTTGTGGATGACGTGCCGCCAAACGTCATCGTGATGCACAAGCTTCGATCAGTTTGCATCAATGCAAGACAACAACGCGCGTGCAATCAAACTCTCACAATATCGAGTGCATATTACTCGCCGCGCCATGTATTGCGTTCACCATCATGTGTCCCGAACAACGAGATTGCCCTTGAACGTTACATTCGCCTGCGACGACATCCAGCCTGTGAGAGGGTCTCTACTTGATTTTGTTGAGAAGCTCATCCATCGTTTTGGTTGAGTATAAGAAACGTCTGCTTGTGACTTGAACTTTGGGGGCTTCGGTTGAGCTACTCCGATCCACCGTTTGCCGGCGACGGCAACCCGAGCTCCCGCGCGACGACCACGCCGTTGGCATGCCATCAGCGATACGGCTTCTCGCTGCGGACGATGCGACGCTCATCGGCCGAGGTCGGGCGCGGTGCGATCCGCGCCATTGTGCGAGAGTTCGACAGGGCATGCTCGTCTGACACTCAGGGCGCAAAGCGGCTTCGGGACGCCGCAGACGAAGTTCCGGGGACGAGGTAGATTCATGCCATTGGCGCGGGAAGCCGTCGAGCTGCTGGTTCAGGCGGCGCGGGCTTGGTATTTCGAAGGCAATCAGCATGGATTGCGCGATCGGGAATGGATGGCGCTGCGCTTTCTGGGGCGCGCCAACAGGTTTTCGCGCACGCCGTCCGCACTGGCCGGCTTCATCGGCGCCACACGCGCGACGGCGTCGCAGATCGTGAAGACTCTGGAGAGCAAGTCGTTCCTGGTGCGAAAGCCGTCGCATGAGGACAAGCGTTCCGTCGTCCTGCACGTCACGCCGCAGGGCGAGAAATGCCTGAGCCAGCACGACCCGATCAATCACGTGGTCAACGCGGTGACGTCGCTCGGGACCGAGGAGTGCATCAGGCTGCGCGACTCTCTCCGCGAGATCCTCAATCACCTCGATGCTGCCCATCAGCGGCTCGAAGCGAGCATCTGCCGGGACTGCATGTTTCTCGCAGAGCGCGGGCCGGGCACCGGCAAGGGGCGTGGAAACGCCGAATTCATGTGCCGGCTCTATCGTGCTCCGATCTCGCTCGAGGAGACCGAGCTGCTCTGCACCAGCTTCGAGCGCACGCGTGACCGCCCCAAGATCGAGCAGCATCTCGACCGCGAGCGCATGGCGAGCCAGGGCTGAGGCCGCCAAGAAGCGGCGCTCCATCAACGTCATTGCGAGCGAAGCGAAGCAATGACGGAGTATGAGGCGATAGCTCGCTCTCCGAGTGACGGCTGTCATTCCCCGCGAAGGCGGGGAATCCAGTACGCCGCGGCCTCTGCATTGAACAACTGTCGTCTCGGAGTACTGGATCGCCCGGTCAAGCCGGGCGATGACAGCGAGTGTGTGGTCGCAGACGTGCATATTCATTCTCGCGACTGATTTCGCCCGAGCTTTGCTTCGTCTCGCCGCCCTCATCGGCAAGAGGGCGCAGGGAAGACCGGGTGCTGACATCGCACCCGCGGTCCGCTGCGCAAAACGCACACGCAGAAAACCGCACAGCAGCATACAGGTGGTGCCAATCACTCGGCCTTCCCTGCGCGATGGTCGGACGGCTTATGCCGTGCTCTCCCGGGAGCCGAGTTCCTTCTGGCCTCCCTCACCCTCGCAAAAGTCACCGGCACCGCGCCGGTTGACGCCAATGCCGCATTCGCGAGAGCTTGACCGTAGCAACGACGGCCAGGACCACACGTCTATATTTTGGCATTCGGTGAAACACGCCGAAACTAAGAATGTGCTTTAAAACAAGCACTTTTCGACTACCCTGATGCGGGCTGTTTCAGCGGGCTTCACCAAAACAAGGGCCCGGCCCTAAGACTTTCAGCGTCCGCACGACAAACTGAAAGCCTCGAAGCCGAGCCCTTTGGTCCCAAGCCTTAGGAGCCGAAACCAGATGGATACTACCACTGTCCCCTCCCCCGCCGGCAAGCGGGGCCGCAATAGCAGCGTCATTCTGACCGACCGGCTGTGCGAGAGGCGAGTCGCCCAGCGGACGAAGTTTTACGACCGCAAATGCCCCGGCCTCTACGTGAGCATCACGACCGCCCGGGTTGCGACCTTCTCCTTCAAGTTCACCGACAGGCAGACCGGCAAGCAGCGCACCGGCTGGCTGGGCCTCTACAATCCGGAGACTTTCACGGTGGAGGACGCCCGCAGCAAGGTCTACGGCCTCAAGGCCATGGGCGGCGACGCCCTCGCCGAGACCTTCCGGGACCAGAAGGCCACGAAGGCCAAGCGCGGCAAGACCGTCGCTGAGATCATCGACGAGCGCATCAAATGGATGCAGACGCCGGTCAAGAAGCCGGACGGCGAAATGCGGCCGCGGCTGGAAAGCTGGGAGAACACGGCGAGCCATCTCAACCGCTTTCTCCGCCCCCGCCTCGGCAAGAAGCTGGCCATGGAGGTCACCAAGCACGACATCGCCACGTTGTCGAACGACATTGTGGCAGGCAAGTTCGGCAAGCCCTCCGTCAGCAACGCCCGCCATATGCGGAAAGCAGCCTCCGGCCTGTTCAACTGGGCCGCAGAGGCAGGGCGCGACTACGTGACTGCCAGCCCCTGCGTAAATCTGCCCAAGCTCGACCCGGAGCATCCCCGCACCCGCGTCCTGTCCGAAGACGAGATCAGGACCTTCTGGCATGGGCTGGATCGCGACGACCTCCCCTATGACCGCCGGACCCGGTTGGCGCTCAAGTTCGAGTTGGTCACGATGCTCCGCTCACGCGAGTTGCTCGGCGCGCAGCGAGATGAGCTGTTCGACCTCGACGGCGAGCATCCGCGCTTCGATGTCCCGCTCAAGCGGGTTAAGAAGCGGCGGGTGATCCAGCAGCCACTCTCTGATCTGGCGATCGAGATCATCAATGAGGCCCTGGCCTCGGCTGATCAGCAGTTTGTCTTCGAGAGTCCCATGTACAAGGGCCAGCCGATCCACCGCAAGGCTATGGCTGATGCGCTGCGCGGCACCAAACACGAGAAGAACAAGGATAAGACCAAGACCGCCGGCCTCTGCGAGCTGCTTGGCCTGAGGCGGTTCACGCCGCACGATTTGAGGCGGACGGCGGCAACGCTCGCGGGCGACCTGGGCTTTGACGATTCCGCCATTGCCAAGTGCCTCGATCATGCCGCCAGCAAGAAATCGGAGCAGATCGTGCCGACCGTTACCGGCAAGGTCTACAATCACTCCAAGCGGATGAAGGAGAAGCGCGCAGTGTTGGATGGTGTTGCCAGTGAGCTGCGGCGGATCATCGGCAAGCCGGTAAAACCCGCCGCGCAGGCAGGGCTGATGCTCGCGGCTTGACCAACCCGCCGATCTTGGACGATTGCAACCGGGCGGCGCACCTCGCCGCCCGCCCTCGGAACAGTGGCGAGCCGTTAGCTCGGAAGCGGCCGGCCGACAGAGTCCACCCCCCTCTAACTCGGAAGAGCCGGTGGAAATCGAGAATTACCGCTGGACTCGGACACCCGCTCTGGTCGTAGCATGAGGCTGCCGCAAGCGGAGGACGGGATTTCATGGTCACGATTGCAGAAGGCGTGGCTGCCGCCACGACCGGATTGAACTTCGCGAAAGATTTGCTCGGTCTAAAAAAGATCTACGAGGATGCCGAATTAAAGCTCAACATCGCCAGTTTGAACGAAGCGCTCGCGAAAGCGAAGACCGCGCTATCGGATGCCGAGAAACTCTTGCGCGCAAAAGACACAGAGATCGCGGAGCTAAAGAAGAATTTCGAGTTCAGAGGGACGCTAATCGAAATGCGCGGTTATAAGTACGAAAAGGGTGCGGACGGAAAACCCACCGGCTTCGCGTTCTGTCAGCGGTGCGAGCAAGAAGGAAAACTCCACCGGTTAACCAAATCGCACCGGCCACAGTATTTCACCTGTCCTAACTGCGCTCGGGACTTCAAGGGTGGCGTCACGCAGTATCGGTGATTTGGATATTAGGCGATCACACCCGCGCGCCGTGTCAATTTTGCTTCGATTCGGGAAGCAGAAGTTGCCAAGGGCCCCCCGCACGCTGGCTGCCTCAATCCCGAGTTTTCCTGCTTGTTTATAGTGCACGATTGAAAACTCATGCAATTTATCGCTAACGGGCCCGATATTCCCGACTCCCTCTTGCAAGCACATGAAGAAGGCCGGGTTGTATTTTTCTGCGGAGCGGGAATTTCCTATCCTGCTGGCTTGCCGGGATTCAAAGGCTTGGTAGACGACGTCTACAAACGTGTAGGCATCAGCCGCTTGGCTATTGAACAGGACGCCTACGATCGCAATCAATTCGATGCCACTCTCGATCTGTTGGAGCGCCGACTCCCTGGAAATCGGATCGCTGTTCGACAGAAGCTGATGGAAGCTTTGAAACCCAATTGGCGCCGCAAAGGCGCCACCGATACTCATGACGCGCTTCTTGAATTAGCTCGTTGCCGTGATGGCTCGCTCCGTCTTGTGACCACAAATTTTGACCGCATATTTGAGCGAGTGGGAAAACGCCCCGGTAAAGCCTTTGAGCCCTACGCCGCTCCCATGCTCCCTATACCGAAAAACAGCCGATGGAATGGCTTAGTCTATCTGCACGGCTTGCTACCGCTTAAACCGGACGATACCTCTCTTCACCGACTGGTACTAACTAGTGGCGATTTTGGCCTTGCATACCTGACTGAACGATGGGCGGCTCGTTTTGTCGGCGAGTTGTTTCGAAACTATATCGTTTGCTTCGTCGGATACAGCATCAACGATCCGGTCTTGCGTTACATGATGGACGCGCTGGCTGCTGATCGGCTGCTCGGCGAATTTACGCCGCAAGCGTACGCTTTTGGCGATTATGAGACCGGACACGAGCACGCAAAGACGGTAGAATGGGCTGCTAAGGGTGTCACGCCCATCCTTTACGAAGTCCGTGCGGGCAGTCACTCGGCGTTGCACGACACCCTAAAATCGTGGGCAGCCACCTATCGCGGTGGCACACTAGGCAAGGAGCAGATTGTCGTTGCGCACGCTCTTGCACGTCCTTCTGGTAGCACTCGGCAAGACGACTTCGTAGGTCGAATGCTCTGGGCACTATCGGACGAGTCGGGGATGCCAGCGAAGAGATTCGCAGACTTCAATCCCGTGCCGACGCTCGAATGGTTGGAGGCGTTCTCAGATCAACGCTACCTGCACCGCGACCTACCCCGCTTCGGGGTTCCGCCGCGCCAAGATGTGGATGATAAGCTCCGCTTCAGCTTGATCCAGCGCCCTGCGCCTTATCGGTACGCACCACTGATGACACTAGTGTCCGGTGGCGCTGGCGGCAGCCAATGGGACGATGTGATGTTCCATCTAGCCCGATGGTTGGCCCGCCATTTGAACGATCCCGGATTGATCCTTTGGGTAGCACAGCGCGGCGGGCAATTGCACGAGCGCTGGGCGTGGCAGATCGAACATCAATTGAACCATTTTGCCCAGTTACTTCGTGAGGGACGGATCGCCGAACTAGACGATATCCGCGCTCAGTCGCCCAATGCCATTCCCGGTCCGCTCTTACAGATTGTCTGGCGGCTACTTCTTACAGGGCACGTGAAAGCGACATGGCGCGACCTAGACTTTTACCGCTGGAAAGATCGGCTGAAACGCGACGGACTGACAACAGCGCTGCGGCTCCAACTGCGCGAGCTACTGTCGCCGAAAGTGAAGTTGAAAAAGCCTTTCCGGTGGGGATCAGAAGAGGACGCGGGGGAGCCGACCAGTATTAAGCAGCTCGTGGACTGGGAGCTTGTGCTCGCTGCTGACCACGTCAGATCGTCCATTCGTGACCTGACAGACGATCAATGGCGAGGCGCGTTGCCCACCCTTTTGGATGATCTTCAGCAGTTACTTCGCGACGCCCTGGACTTACTGCGGGAGCTGGGCGAAGCCGACGACCGAGATGACCGTTCGTTCTGGGATCTACCATCGGTCACGCCACATTGGCAGAACCGGGGCTTCCGCGACTGGGTGATCTTGATCGAATTGTTGCGTGATGCATGGGTTGAAGCCTACAAATCCACACCTGATCGCGCCCGGTCTACAGCCGCCGCCTGGTTCAACATACCTTATCCAACATTCAAGCGATTAGCGTTGTTTGCAGCCAGTCATAATGACGCTGTCGATTCTGAGACGTGGGTCCGGTGGTTAGTATCAGATGATCAATGGTGGCTCTGGTCCGGGGGGACGAAGCGCGAAACGATGAGATTACTCGTGCTTCAAGGATCGACGCTTTCGCCGGAAGCTAGAGAAACACTAGAAACGGCAATTTTAGCCGGACCGCCGCGTAAAATGTATCGAGAGGGCCTCGCGCCTGAGGATTGGGACTCAATAGTAGAGGACGCAATTTGGCTACGTCTTGCCAAGCTCCGCGAGGGCGGCAGTGCGCTAGGGCAAGACGCATCCTTGCGTCTCGACAGCTTGACGGTCGCAGAGCCTCGTCGCCGGCTTGCAAGCAACGAACGGGACGAATTTTCGCACTGGATGAGTGGGACGGGGGATCCCGACTTTGAATCAAGGCGGAGGATCGACATAGCCCCTCGTAAACGGGCAGATCTCGTCCAATGGCTCAAGCACGCACAGCCAAAGACGTCTTCCCTTTATGATGAAGACACATGGTTAGATGTCTGCCGAACTCGGTTCTTTCATAGCCTACTTGCCTTATGCGACCTGGCCAATGAGGGTATTTGGCCTGTTGCACGTTGGCGAGAAGCGCTCCAAGCATGGAGTGACGCAAATTTACTGTCGCGGTCGTGGCGATATGGGGCGCCGTTAGTGCAAAGGATGCCTGACGAAACCATGCGGGAAATCTCTCATAGCCTCACGTGGTGGATGAGGGCAGTCTCGAAGAGCGCTGCCCCACATGAGGGAATTCTGCTCGACCTTTGTAAACGCTCACTTGCAATGCCCTCAAACTCCGATGCAGATGGCAAGGATCCAGGCAATGAGCCGGTAACGGACGCCATCAATCACCCGGTCGGTCACGTCGCAGAAGCACTGCTTGACCTTTGGTTCGAACGCAAACCCAACGACAATGAAGGGCTACCTCACGACATCGAGCCGCTTTTCACAGCGATGTGCGAGGTCGGAGTGGTGCGCTTTCGGCACGGACGCGTGCTACTCGCGTCACGTTTGATCGCATTATTTCGGGTGGATCGCCCATGGACCGAGAAGTATCTGCTGCCACATTTTGACTGGGATCGTAATCCGATTGAAGCAAGGTCAGCCTGGGAAGGATTTCTCTGGTCACCTCGGCTGTACCGACCACTTCTTATTGCCTTCAAACGACAATTCCTGTCCACGGCACACCACTTTGAAAGTCTTGGCGATCACGGCCGACAATATGCGGCATTTCTCACCTACGCCGCCTTGGACCCGGCGGACGGCTACACGTCCGAAGATTTCCAAGATGCAGTTGGCGCTTTGCCTGCAGAGGGCTTGTTAGAGGTGGTGCAGGCCCTCACGCAAGCGCTCGGCGGTGCTGGTGCGCAGCGGGAGGATTATTGGAAAAATCGAATTCAGCCGTTCTGGCAACAAATCTGGCCCAAGTCGCGCGACCTCGCGTCGGGTAGTATTTCCGAGTCGCTCGCAATTATGTGTGTTGCGGGGGAAGATATCTTTCCCTCCGTGCTGGCAGTTGTCGCCGACTGGCTGGGTCCGATCGAACATCCCCACTATGCAGTGCATCGGCTTCATACAACTGGGCTGTGCACGCGCTTTCCAGAGGCTGCGCTACGCTTGCTCGCCGCAATCTTGTCGGATCAGTTCTGGGCACCCACAGATCTAAGAGATTGCTTGGATGCCATAGGACAGGCCAAGCCTTCTTTGCGCAGCGACTATCGATATCAGCGGCTAACTGAGTACGCACGACGGCGCAACCATTAGCTCAAGGAATTCTGAGGCTATGCGCTGCTGCGCTGATAAGAGTCTCCGGCGATCGAATTGATCAGGCTTACCGCTCCTCTTGTACACCAATCGGAGCGAGAGACCCTAAACCCAGCCGCCCAACCATCCTGCGCGTTTGGTCGTCTTGAGCGGTTGCGGTACGAGCGGCTGCGGCCCTGGTCCCTGCATCTCGCCAACCTTCCAGTTTTGCGGCTTCGCCTCACACCGCGGCGGCCGGATCCCTAGCGGCTTCGCTTCGACCTGGGCCACGGGACCCAGCAAGTCGCGATCCGGATAAAACCGGGTGCCTTGCATCATCTCGGTGGTGAGCCGGCAGAGCGTGTCGGCCGGCAAGTTTTTGCGGTCCTGTGCGAATTCGAACAGGTCGTCCGGAGCAATGCCGACGTCCTTTGCCAAGCGAGCGTAGTCGATTTTTTCGACGCGAGCCGCCGCGACTTGGCGAAGAAGCTCCGTGCCGGTGATTTCAGTCATTGTACCTCTCCTGACGTTGCATTGATCGCATCGACCAAGGTTCTGAACTCAGTTTTCGGTCGTGGCCTTGTCGGCGCATTTACCGGTGTTGGCCTAGAGCGCGCCAAGTCGCACACGGATCGTTTGTCGGGACCCGCGACGGTTTGGGGAGGCGCAACTTGAGCGGCATTCATGACCCGCAAGGCCGCGACAACGCCCTGCGCACAAATAATTCCGCGCTTGACGATGTCATAGAACTCGACTGCCGCTGACTGCCGATAACGATACAGGACCACCGCGGCGGGATTGGCCGGAACATTGGTCAGGGTGATTTCGTCCAGCGTGGCGCAGGTGACGAGGGCGTGAAAACTCTCGCGATCATTGACCTCCCGAAGCTGATAGCCGTGGATCGTCGCGGCGATACTGAAATGGGTGCACCGTTTTGCATCTTCGTCGCGAACCAGCGCGCGCACGTGCAAACCTTCGTCGGTGCCGCGGATTTCCAGCACTTCGCCAGCCGGGCGGCCGTGGCGATACAACAGTGGAATGTCGGACTTGAATGGCAGCCAGCAATGAGGGGCGAACTTGGTGCGTTCGTGGTCGATTACTGTCGGCGCCGCAAAGCCTTCGAAGATCCAGTCGCCCTCGACGGGCGGTAGAGGTGCGGTTGGCGAGCAATGCGCGGGCGCGATCCGATAATTGCGCGCGAGGCGTTTCAGTTCGAGCCGCATCCGGATTGCTTCGCCGCTCATTCGCACGCCCTCCGGCGGATTTCAGCGATGCGCTTCTTGATTGCAAGCATCTGCGCTTCGAGCGCGTCCCGTTCCGCAGCCAGAGCTTCGAGCTTGGCAGCGGACGGCGGCGGCCCGGCTTCCTTCAGGACGTCGGCGAACATCTCCGCCATATCGGGCGACAAGCGCCCAACGCGTGCTGGATATGCGCCCCCGGTCAAAACGGCGCCTTTGCGGATCCTGGATCTGTCTGGTGACATGTGGGCGCCTCCCGTGGGCGCGCGATCCGGCGTGCGCCGCGATTGCATGACGGGTAAGCCTTGCGACTCCGGTCGCGTCAGGATCCTGCCGGATCAGGCGGGATGTCAAGGCGGTTGCCCGAGCTGCATCTCGGCAGGGCCGTTGGGATCAACAGAGGGCCTCCTGGAAGCTCACGGAGCCGCTGCAAACCGCGGTCTTATGGCCGCAGATGCGTTTCCCGCAAACGGGCAGCGGGGTGGAGCCTACGTCAGACGGGCGCACAATATCGTCGGAAACCACGGAAAACAGAGGACGCTCGGTGCAGTTCGGTGCAAAACTGGAGGGCGCTCAGTCCGCCGAGGTCGGCTAATGCGCCTTACCCGTTTCTATGAATGGGTATCTCTTTCAAGCTCTTAAATACGTCCGAGAACAAAGGATCAAACCATTGTTGAACATCGCTGTCCTTAGGACAGCCATCCGGAATTCGAGGCTCGTAAAGTATTGATTTGCCCTTCCACTCGACGTGATATTTGAGAAGTTCGAAATGAATGGGGTGCACATGATCCTCTCGCGCGACTGAACGTATTTTCTTTGTGCCGCTTATCTTGGCGTTGCGATTAACTACAAAGTTTTTATTTTGGATGTCGTTACGCACGGTTTGCGTCAGCCGATCAACAGACTCTGGAATAAGCGCAACTTCGCCAATCCTCTCAAGAAACTTCGCCATGGTGAGCAAAGCAACTCGGGACAAGAAATCCTTTTTGTAGCCCCCGCCGACGTCTGCGTGGACCCCTGGCAACCATATCTCGCGCAGCTCACATGTGCCGTTGAAAGCGAACCGACGCGGCGGAAATTCCGCACGGTTCTCGTGCATACTCAACAAGTGAACAATCGACGAAACATTCGAAGCGGGCTTCTGATCTCGCGCGATGAGATGTTCCCCTATGTCACGATCAAAGGGGCCAGTTACGGTGTCGAATAGTCCCATGAACTTGATCTTGGGCGCTTCGTGGAAAACCTGGTCGCTCTCACATTGTTCGGCCAAGTTCTTCTTAAGGTCTTCAATCGCTCGGTAGTATTGTGTGTCATCTTCTTTCTCTGAGACTGCAATGAAGTCTCTCCACATTCGGTCCAGGTGCGTCAAAAATCCCGATTTCAGTATCCCAAAGTCCGAAATGAGTCTTGAAAAAATACGCGCTGCCGCAGCGCCGCGCGAGAAACCAATCAGAATGATTTCATCACCTACACGGTAGTTCGCAACGAGATTTACATACGCACGCAAAACCAACTGATCGAGATTGTCGCCGAAGATATACTGCGTTTTCCGAAGCAAGATTTCGCTAAAAATCGAGGCCGCGCTCACAGTGAACTTTGTTCCAACTCCCGGAAGATAAAATGTGACCTGCGTCGATATCTCATTTCCTTCTTGCTTGTGATCGGCAATCAGTTGATTGATAGCGTAGACGTTAGAACACGTCTCGGTCTCAGAAATAATTTCAGTGGCGTCATTTGCGGTACCGTCCATCAAGAAAATCATTGTCTTCGACATGCTTTCTCCCTCCGGCAGCCGATCCTCTCGTAAAAGTTGCGCGACCGCAAGCTAAGTAAGCTAGCGACGGCAGCCTTTTTTGTTGTTCCCTCGCTCGGGCGCGAATAGACGGAGGACTATATACATCGAGAGCGACAAGGGCTCTGACCCTCTCGACCGTCCGCAACTCGCGCTACCTTGGCCGCGGCACGATACTCGGTGTCGCACAGCGGACCTGGCACGGATTCCGCTCCTGCCGATCCGCCCAAAGCGTGACGTTATACGTACCGCGTACCAACCGGAAATTGGACGCGGTCAAAGGGAAGGAGCCGCTCCGTTCGCCGGGCAGGCCGGAGGTAAACATCCTCCCCCCTGATCGCAGTTAGGCGGCGCCCTTGAGCACCGACTGAACGCGACCTGTGCCGCAACCGAGCTTCCTGCCAATTGCGATCACTCCCATGCCCTTCTCGCGCAGTCGGAGGATCGCAGCATCCGTTGCGCCTTTGGCGCGCGGGCGGCCGAGTCTCTTGCCTTCGGCCTTGGCGCGCGCGAGGCCGGTAGCGACGCGCTCGCGCAACATCGCCCGCTCGAACTCCGCGAACACGCTGCTCATCTGTAGCAGCGCACGGCCGGCTGGCGTCGAGGAGTCGACGGCCTGCTGATGCAGGTAGATGTCTACGCCAAGCGCAGAGAGTTCCGCAAACAGTTGCACAAGGTGCGACAGGCTTCGGCCGAGACGGTCGACCGACCATGCGGCAACCATATCGAACTCGCGCTTTGTCGCGGCCTTCATCATGGCGTCCAAGCCCGGTCGCTTGTCGCGGCCCTTGGCGCCGGAGATCTTGTCCTCGAAGGTGGCGACGATCTGCCAGCCCGCGCGGGTGGCGATGGCTTCCAGCTCGCGGCGCTGGTTATCGGTGGTCTGTTGGCCATTGTTGGTGCTGACACGCAGATATAAAGCGACACGCTTCACGAGTTTGAACTCCATCCTGCCCCGGCTATACTAAAACATTTGATTTAGTACAAGCGAAAGACGAGAAGATGGCCCTTTGTTTTTGCAAGGCTTTCGCAGCGTCGAAGGAAAGGAGATTTAGTATAGGGCCGTCGGGCCGGTACATCCGCGGTGCCGACGGCCTTTGACGCGAGCGCTAGGCGCTTCACGTGAAACCGCCTCAGGCTAGTTCGGCTTCGGCCGCTCGATCTCGCGCTCGATGCGGCACAGCGTGGCAACGGCCTCGTCATGGTCGCGCGTGATCAGCTCCTCGACCAGGACTTCCAAGATCGCATCAGCATCGCGTTCAGACGGCTCACTGATCGCTTGCCGGACTCTTGACGGCTTCATGCGCGGCTTCCCTGACTGACGCCTCCACGGGCTCGGCATCGAGCTGGAGTGTCTTGTCGGTGACGTACTGGCCGGATGGAATGGCTTGGATGTTGATTTGCGCGACGAGGGCCGGACCGATGCTGCCTTCAATTACATGAGGAACAAGCTTGCCGAGCAGGTTCAAATAGCTCTTCGGATGCTTCCGGGCGCACATCGCGAGATAGCCCTTCAGTCCTCCGGCCCCCTTTCCATCGGATCCGCAGCTAATTGCTCCATCCAAGATGCCGTTCTTGAGGTCGCGTGTGATCTTTGCGACGGCGCCTTTTGTTTTCGTCGGCGGGTTACCACGCCCGTGCCGGCGCGGTTCTGCAATCGGCGTGACTGAGAAATCAGCGGGCAGCGGGCGGTCGGGACCAAACGTCATGGCGTGCCACGTCCGTTTTTCTAAGTTGGGCGAGGTCTTGGCTCACCCTACGCTCCTCGCAGCCCAGGTCCAGCGCCCCTTAGAAACGGAACCCTGTCCAGAATTGTCAGAGGGGGATTGGAGCCTCTTTCTAAAACCCCTCAACCATACTTACTGCCAAATCTGGTACGCACAGGCGACCGTGCCATGATAGCCTGATCGAGGCGGCCCCGCTCGGTTGTGGTGACCGAAACGGGGCCCGAACATCGTCAACGCGCGCGGAGCGTCGACAAATGCCCGGCCCATTTTATAACGGCGGGGATCTTCCGCTAGACGATGTCCGCTGGCGGTCGATCAGCGTGGCGGCGGAGCGGTTGTTCGAGCGGCTTCGATCCGGCCCTGACGTCGTTCGCGACCTTGAACAGGCATGGGCTCAGGGAAAAATCCGCTGCATGCTTCGATCCTGGACCGGCGAACGTTCGCTGTTGCCCACGGCAACCTTGGACGAGTTCAAGCTGACGTGGCGGGGACTCCACAACAACCCGGAAGAGCCTCGCGTAACTCTCGAAGAGCGTCGACGACACGGCGCGGGTGAAGCGCCCTCACTGACAAAGGGGACCATCTACGTCTGGGGACCCGACTTCGAGGCGACTTGGCCTGCCGCACCAGCCGTGGCGAAAGAGGCGTCAACGAGCGAGAGCGTTTTGGAACTGCCAAGAACCTCAGAGCGGGAACGCGCGGAGTGGCGGGAGTTTCTCGTGCCCATCCTGAACACGCTGCGGGAGGTCGACAAACTTCCCAACAAAAGCACTGCGTTTAACGTGGTCGATCGTCTTATGACGACCTTAGGACAGCCAATGTCCAAGAGCACGATCTACGAGGGACTCAAGCGACACTGCACAGGTTGGTGGTCCGAGTAAATCGGACGATACCCGGACAATACCCGGACAGTTTTCCCTCGCAGTTTGAGGTTTGCTCTTCCGCACCGCTTAAACAGCGACACGGAGAGCAAGATGCCCGTCCCCAAAAGCGAAGTTTCGCAGACACGGCGCCTGATCCCGGCTCGGGACGTCGCCACGAGGTACGGCGTCCACCTAAGGTCAATCGTGCGTTGGGTCGCGATGGGTGTCATCCCACGGCCTGATCAGATCATAAACCGAAGAAATTACTGGTGGATCGACACGCTTGACGCCGCCGATCGCGCCCGCACTGTCGAAGCCGCCAAGGGAACGCCGGCCAGGCATCACGGCTCAAACGCAGCCCTCTAATCAACAAAAACGGCCGCGTCCCGAGCGAGCCGCGACCGTCTGTTCCGTTGAAGCTCGCTCTCCCGGCCAAGGAAGAAGGAGACCCTTGATGACTCTATATGAGTTTCGGGACGCAGGCGTCAACCCAGTCGAAGGACGCGATGCCTACCTGCTCGCCACAGCACTGCGTCGCTTCATCGCCACAGAACTCGCCAAGCCCACGCGTTACCGCGCAGACCGGGACGTTCGCGCCGCCAGAATCATTCTTGCAGCCCTCTACTCCGACGACGATGAGCCGTTCGAGCAAGTCTCCCGCAGCAAATAGCCAAAGAACCGCCGGTGCCGGCCTCCGGGCCGGCATCTCTTCCTCCAAACAAAATCGATTGGGCAGAGACGATGGGCAAGCGCTCCGACTTCGAACGAATTCCGCGCGACCTCTACGCGACGCCAGCAAAGGCCGTTCTGCCACTGCCAAAGTATCTGCGTCGCGACGGCATCAGGACGTTCGCCGAGCTTTGCGCCGGCAACGGCGATCTGATCCGGCACCTGGAGGCGCACGGCCTGCGCTGCGTCCATCAGAGCGATATTACCACTGGTAATAATGCGCTTGACGTCAAGCGGTACAAAGGCAATCCCGACGTCGGCATCACGAATCCTCCGTTCCGCCATCCCGAGGATCCGAGGCGCAGCACCCGCCTGTTACGCGAGTTGATTGCCCACTTCCTTACACTCGGCAAACCGTTCTGGCTTCTGCTCCCACACGACTTCTCAACCAACCAGAATGCCGCGCCCCTGATGCAGTATTGCAGCGACATCGTTGTAGTCGGCCGCGTGCGGTGGATCGAGGGCACCGACAACGACGGTAAAGATAACTCGTGCTGGTACCGCTTCGACGCCAGCTTTCGCGGAGAGATCGCGTTTCATAACGACCGCGGCGAGCCGGTCGCGGTCATCTGGGCGGCGACGCGTCGCTCAAGGTTGGAGACCGCGTCATGACAGAGCAGGACGAAATTTGGTTCAACGACCATCCATGGCGCTATCACCGCGTTAGGCCGGTGTGCGCGGAAGATGGCGTCCCTCCGAATGCTCCACCCGGCTGCACTCGGGTCGCCGTTATCCGGCGCCTTCGTTCCTGCCGGCTTATAACGGCCTTTGCAGTCGAGCGCAGTCCTAGGAAATTTTGGAAGCTGAACGAAGCAGCGGCCGCCGCGATCTTTGATCGTGCGGCTGCGTCAGAGCCTACAATCCGGGCCTTGCTGGCACGTGCCGAAAGGGACGAAACATGGCCGTAGAAGTGGTGCGGCACAACCACGCCAGCGACTCTCACTTGAAGGAACGCGGGAATGAGCAGCAAACGCGCATTCGACGATTGGGTTAGTTGCGCCCGCGCCGCCAGGATCGAGGAGATACTACGACAGCGCAATGTTAGGCTCAGGCGCAAGGCGGGACCATGCCCGGTGTGCGGGGGCCGAGACCGATTCAGCATCAACGCGGCTAGACAACTTTTCTTCTGCCGGCACTGCGCTCAGGGCGGCCACGGGCCAATCGACCTTGTGATGTTCATCGATGGCTGTGACTTCCTCGCCGCTGTCGAAACACTCACCGGCGAGCCGCCACCCAAACGGCGGCGCGAGGAAACCGATGACGAGCGTGGCCTCCGTGAGCGACGTATTCAAGAGCAGCGCGAGCGACTGGACCAGGAAAAGCTCGCCCGCCAGCAGTGCGAGGCGGCGGAGCTGCGAGCAACCCTGCAGTATTGCGATCGGCTCTGGGCAGAAACCGAACGGCTGCCGCAAGCAGCCATCAGCTACTTCAAAACACGCTCTATCAATCTCGACGACGTGCCGAATCAGGGCGGCCTCCGATTTCACCCACAATGCCCATTTGATGGCGCAGTCATGCCATGCATCGTCGCTCGCTACAGTGGTGTGGTGACGAATGCGCCGGGCGGCATATGGCGTCGTCCGATCAATGGCCAGAAGCCAAAGTCTGTCGGGCCTATCAAAAATCATATCATCCGCCTATGGCCGAATGAATACTTGACCGGAAGACTGGCAATCGGCGAAGGAGTTGAAACGACAATTTCTGCCTCCACCAACAAGGCACTTCGCGGCATAGCGCCAGCATGGGCAACTGGCTGCGCTGGCGCCATGCGTGACTTTCCAGTCCTTTCCGGCGTCGAATATCTGACACTCCTTGCTGATGCCGACGCGAACGGCGTCGGCCAGAGCGCTGCGCGTGCATGCGCTAACCGCTGGGCCGCAGCAGGTCGTGACGCCGAAGTGCTAGTGCCCAACAGGATCGGGGCCGATTTCAATGACTTGGCGCGAGTCGCATCATGAGCCCGCAACAACATTTTCACAGCGAAAAATACAAATCCCGCGGGTCGGTCGGTGGAAACAGTGGTGCAAGCACGTTCCGGGCCTGCGCGCTCGACGAGGTCCACGATACTTTTCGCCGCTGGTTGGGCGACGACTATGACATAGAGACGTTGGACGCGGTGCTGGCAACAAGCGCTTGCGAACAACTTGCCGGTGATCCGCCATGGCTGCTGGTGATTGCCGGCAGTGGAAATGCCAAGACCGAGACAGTGCAGTCCCTCAGCGGTTTGGATGCGCATATTGTCTCGACCATCTCAAGCGATGGTGCGTTGCTATCGGCATCACCGCAGAAACAGAAAGCCAAGACTGCTACCGGTGGGCTGCTGCGCAAGATCGGGCAGCGCGGAATTCTCGTGATCAAGGACTTTACCTCGATCCTCTCGACCAGCCGTGAGATCCGTGGCGCAATACTGGCAGCCCTGCGCGAGATCCACGACGGCCATTGGGTGCGAAATGTAGGCACCGATGGTGGCCAGACGCTGGATTGGCACGGCCGGATCGTGGTGATCGGCGCCTGCACGACCGCCTGGGACCAAGCACACACTGTCGTCGCCAGCATGGGCGACAGATTCGTTGTCATCCGGCCAAACTCGCGGATCGGCCGCATCAATGGCGGCCTGAAGGCTATGCGCAACACCGGAAGCGAGGTCGCCATGCGGGATGAACTCGCGGAAGCCGTGGCTGGGCTTATGAGCGGAATTGACACCAGTCAGCCCTATGAGCTGACGAATGACGACGAGACGACAATCGTGGAAGCAGCTGAGCTGGTGACACTGGCGCGCACCGGCGTGGAAGTCGATTACCGCGGCGACGTCATCGATGCTCACGACGCCGAAGCGCCCACCCGATTGGCCAAGCAACTGACGCAAATCCTGCGCGGTGCGATGGCTATTGGCATGGCACATGATGATGCGATGCGACTGGTGAAGCGTTGTGCCAGAGATAGTATGCCGCAACTGCGGCTGCTGGTGCTGAAAGACGTGGCCACGCACCCTCACAGTCCAGTTATGGAGATCCGCCGGCGGCTTCAGAAGCCAAGGACCACCATCGACCGCACACTGCAAGCCCTGCATATCCTCGGCCTGCTGGTCTGCGAGGAAAAGGAAATTGTGCGAGGCAATCAGACCGTCTGGACGCGTAGATACGAACTCGACCGCAGCGTTTGCCTCCAGCCCCTTTCGTGATCAGTGACACCCCTACGCGGAGTCGGCGCTTTCCTGTACTCGCCCGTGATGCTCCGACACAATACACGACGAAACACCGAGCCGATGCGTGGTGCTCCAGATGGCAACAGCAAAGCGAGTGCAAGCCGATAGACCCGCTCACGCGCGTGGCTCCGAGCCCCGGCGAATGCTCAACGAGCCGCAGGTTCTTGCGATCATCCCCGTCAGCCGCACCACGCTCTACCGCATGGAGAGGGCGGGCCGGTTTCCCAAATCGACTTACATCTCGCCCAACCGGCGCGTTTGGTTCGAGGACGAAATCGTGGCGTGGCAGAACGCGGTCAACGAGTTCAATCCGAACCGTGGCAGAGGCAAGGGGCGGCGCACTGGTGTATAGCCAGTGGAAATTCAGTCCGTCGTAGCGGAAAACTCGATGTGGAATTGAGAGTATTTTTCCTTCAATACATTCATTGCTCGGTGCCAGCTGGCTCCCCCCCACTGATTCGAGAATGCATAGGTTCTCCCATTAGCCCGCACTAACTCGCCGTCGTCACAAAACCACCGGCGGCTGTTGAAAGTCTGACCGTCTTTTGCCGCACGCTCGACCGCTCCTTTTTCAAACTCTGAGGCGTCGACAACGTCGCCCTCAATTGCAAACCAAACGCGATTGGAGCGCCAATCCAATAGTGATTTTATTTCTTCTGGATTGATCCCCCGGTCGCACAGATGCTTGCAGACTAAGAAGATCGCATTTCTCTTCCACTGTGAGACATACTTCTCAGCTTCAATGCGGACATCATATCGCGTAAAGTCAATGTTGCTGGTCCGCGCTTGGCGTTCTTGCTCCCTCTTTTCACGAATTTGTATTTGATACTCCGTCGCCTCCGGCGGCGGAATAATTTGCTGCACATCGACAAGAATACGCCCATTCATGTCATAGGGCTTCAGTCGAACGCAGCGAATATCGATCCCGTGGTCGATGAGCCATAAGACAGATGATGTCAGTTCTCTGTTGAAGTCACCGGCGGCAAGAACGATACGAACATCTTGCGCGAACTCATTGTCGTTTCGTTCGTCCCAACCCAAGAAATCCAGAATCGCTTTTTTAGCGTCTAGTTCTTTGCCTTGCTGCCTATGATACTCACTCAGGACGTCTGCCGCTTTCTCAAAAGTCATAGTGGACACCATGGCTGCGTATCGGATCGCCTGAAGGTCCATGTGCCCGCCATCCTCCGTCCGCTTTAGCTCGATGACGACCAGGTTGGCATCTTTGTCGATTGCAAGTAGATCGATACGACGCTGGGATTCCTCCCAATCCTGAAACTCTTCGGAAATGACGAGCGTCTCCGGTGAAATCACCTCGATGTGGTCACGCAACAGTCGTTGAAGATCGCGCCGTTCGTGCAGACCCGCCACATTGAACGTTATTTCATCAAGACGGCGAATGCCGGTTTGCGCAAATTCATAGATCGCCATTTTTGTGTCTTATCGCATTGCCCCAAAAAAATACGGTGCTCGATCTTGATGATGGGCTCCCTTGCAAGACCCATATTTGGCAGAAGAACTCGCTTGAAACTAGGGCCTATTGGGGCCCAGCGAGTCTGGGGCGGCTTGTCGCTTGTTAATGCGAGCAGCTAAAATACTATTGTTTTCAATTGTTTGAGCCGATTGAAACAACTTCAGAAAAACACTTGCAGCCAGGACCACACGGTTTTGCCGTACGCACGGCCCGCCATTTCGCCCGCAGTATTCCCTGACACCGTCGACAGAGCCGGAAACTTACAGACGAGACGAAACCTAGCAGCGCCGTTCGTCCGCGCGCGGCCGCGAGCTCACCGGGGACTACCCTTCCTGCCCGCACCTTTCGCGCCCGACGCTGCCGCGTCCACCGCAAGCCCGGCTCGCGACAATGACGACCTCATGATCGCCCCTCGAATTGAGCCGGGATGACCGACACATACGACAAATCCGAATTTCGGTAAGGAAGAATATCTTTGCTTCACTGGGTTGACACGAGACCGAAACAGGCCGCCAGGCTGGCCCTCGAACCCGCGGGGACCAGACGCACCCTTGTATGCATTATCCCAGTTGCCATTCCCCTGCGCTTCGCTTTACATGCCCTCAACTGCCCCGCGGAACGGCCGGGGCCGGAAAAATCACACAGATTTCCAGGGGACGGAGCATGGCGCACAACATATTGATTCTTGGGGCTTCTTACGGCTCCCTGCTGGGCACGAAGCTGCTGATGGCCGGGCATAACGTGACCCTGGTCTGCCGCGCAAAGACTGCGGAGCTGATCAACCGCGACGGTACCGAGGTGCGCATTAAGCTACGCGACGAGGCGGTGCACCGGGCGATCTTCTCCCGCAACCTCCCTGGCAAGCTCGACGCGGTGACGCCGGCCAATGTCGACCTCTCCCGCTACGATCTGGTCGGCCTCGCGATGCAGGAGCCGCAATACACCAACCACACGGTGCGCGTCCTCATGGTCAAGATTGCCGCGGCGAAGCTGCCGTGCCTGTCGATCATGAACATGCCGCCCCTGCCCTACCTGAAGCGGATTCCGGCACTCGCCGACATGGATCTCGAGGAGGCCTACACCAATGCGCAGGTGTGGGAGCGGTTTGAGCCCGGGCTGGTGACGCTGTGCTCGCCCGACCCGCAGGCCTTCCGGCCGCCGGAAGAGGCCGCCAACGTGCTGCATGTCGGCCTGCCCACCAACTTCAAGGCGTCGGTCTTCGCCGACGAGAAGCACAACAAGCTGCTGCGCGAGCTGGAGGCCGACATCGACGCGGTGACGCTCGACGGCCACGACGTGCCGGTGAAGCTGAAAGTTTTCGATTCCCTGTTCGTGCCGCTGGCGAAATGGTCGATGCTGCTGACCGGCAATTACCGCTGCATCACGCCGAACGAGCCGCAGTCGATCCGCGACGCCGTGCACGGCGATCTCAATCGTTCGCAGACGATCTACGACCATGTCGATGCGATCGCCCGCCGCCTCGGCGCCGATCCGCAGGACCAGGTGCCGTTCGCGAAGTACGCCAAGGCCGCGGAGAGCCTGCTCAAGCCGTCATCGGCGGCGCGCGCGGTCGCGAGCGGTGCGCCCTTCATCGAACGCGTCGACCTGCTGGTGAAGCTGATCTCGCATCAGCTCGGCGTGCCCAACGCCGAGATCGACCGCACCGTCGACACCGTGGACCAGAAGCTGAGCGAGAAGATCGTGCAGGGCGGCTCCGGCGCGCAGTAGCGCGGCGCGCCCTGGCAACGCCGGCGCTCAGGCAACCAGGAAGGATTGCAGCCAGATCAGCCCGGTCACCGCGACCAGCGTAACCGCGCCGGTGCGCGTGACGAGGTCAGGGCGCCCGAGGCGACGGGCGCCGCGGCCGAGCGTTGCGCCGAGAATGATCCACGCGGCGCCGGCGGTGAGAATCTGCAGCACGATCACGCCGAGCCACGGCAGCAGTTCGAGCGGCCCGGCCCCAAGCGGCAGCAGCAGGAACGCGAAGACCAGTGCTTTCGGGTTGAGCAGCGTCGTCAGCAGCACCTGGCCGAACGTCACCGCAGCGCCGTCGCGCAGCTCGCGCGTATTGACGCGCCAGAGCATGACCGCGAGGCACAGGATGTAGATGGTCACGGCGACGCGGAGCAGCAGCGCCGCAATCGGGATGTCGCTGATGACCGGACCGAGCGCCAGCCGCAGCACCGCGATCGCCAGCAGATAGCCGCACAGCTCCGCCGCAAGCAGATGAAGGGAGCGCGAGATGCCCGCTCCGGCCCCCGATGTCGCCAGCAGGGTGTTGGTCGGCCCAGGCACTGCCAGCAGGAAATAGGTCGCCGTGAAGAAGGTCAGAAAGGTCATACGGCCGGATAGCAGCTCTCGAACCCGTCGATCTTGATCTGCGTCATTTGGCCGAGCGATGGCGGTCTGCACCATCTTCCCCGAGCCGAGGCCTTTCGGCACCGGGTTCCTGCCGCTCACGGCGCATGCTTTCCGGTTTTGGCGTGGGCAACACCACCTGATTCGCGCTGGAGCGCTCGACGCGCCGCGGCTGGATTGATAAGCCGCTGTCCGCGAATGACGGGACTTTGAGTCGGGGACATGACGGTTGCGATCGAGATGGGGCAGACCACGGCAGGCGCCGCGGCCGCCATGGACCTCGAGGAACTGCTGGCGACCCGTCTCCTGGTGCAGGGCAATTCGGGCTCCGGCAAGTCGCATCTGCTGCGGCGGCTGCTGGAACAGAGCGCACCCTGGGTGCAGCAGGCCATCATCGACCCCGAGGGCGACTTCGTCACGCTGGCCGAGCGCTTCGGCCATCTGGTGATCGAGGCCGAGGATCACACCGAGCGCGGCCTCCAGGTCGCGGGCGAGCGCGCACGGCTGCATCGCGTCTCCACCGTGCTCAATCTCGAAGGTCTCGACGCCGAGAACCAGATGCGGCGCGCGGCTGCGTTCCTTGGCGGGATGTTCGACGTCGACCGCGATCATTGGTACCCGATGCTCGTCGTCGTCGACGAAGCGCAGTTGTTTGCGCCGGCGGTGGCGGGCGAAGTCTCGGACGAAGCACGCAAGCTCTCGCTCGCCGCCATGACCAATCTGATGTGCCGCGGCCGCAAGCGCGGGCTTGCCGGCATCATCGCAACCCAGCGCCTGGCCAAGCTCGCCAAGAACGTCGCGGCCGAAGCCTCGAACTTCCTGATGGGGCGGACCTTCCTCGACATCGACATGGCCCGCGCCGCCGACCTGCTCGGCATGGAGCGGCGGCAGGCGGAAGCCTTCCGCGATCTCGAGCGCGGTCAGTTCATGGCGCTGGGACCTGCGTTGTCGCGCCGGCCGCTGCGCCTCAACATCGGCCCGACCGAGACCAGCCCGCGCAATTCGACACCGCGGCTGATGCCGCTGCCGGAAGCCACGCTTGAAGATGCCCGCGCGGTCATCCTCGCCGCACCGCCGCCCGATGCCAGCCGGCCGCAGCGACGGCCGGCTCCGGATCTGCTCGAGCAGCTTCGCGCGGCGAAGGCCGCCGCGGTGCCGGAGATTCGGGTCGAAGTGGTCGAGGCTCCCGTCAGTGCCGAAGAGCTCGCCGAGCGGCGCGATCGCGTGGATCGCACGCTGCGTGCCGTGATGGCCGAGCCCGACGCCGGCTTCCGCGCCATCGGCGTGCTCTATCAGGAGTTCGTGGTTCGCTGCCGCATCGAGGGGTTAGGGGCGGCGGTGCCCGATCTCAGCGAATTCCGTCGCATGCTGACGCATGCGCGCGCCGGGCTCGGGACGGATCTCACCGAAGACGACGCCTGGCAGGACGTGGCGCTGCGCGCCTCGATCCTGCCCGACGACATGCAGGGCGTGTTCATGATGATCGCGCGCGCGGCGAAGGAAGGCTGGCCCTGCCCCGGCGATGCCGCAATCGCCCGCGCCTACGGCTCGCACTCGCTGCGCCGCGCGCAGCGCCTGCTCGGCTACATGGAGGAGCAGGGCCTGATCGTCGTCCAGCTCGACGGCGGCGGCCGCCGGATCGTGACGCTGGTGGAGCTCGCCTGGGCGACCGCGCCGGGCGATCCCAACGGCGATGATCAGCCGGCGGAGCAGGTCGCAAGCGCGGCGTCGGCTTGAGCGTCAGGCCGCCTCGGAGCCGCCGAGATAGGCGTCGCGGATGCGGGGGTCGTCCTTCAGTGCGCGCGCGGGGCCAGACAGCACGATCTTGCCTGTCTGCAGCACATAGGCCTCGTGCGCGATCTCGAGCGCGAGGCTGGCGTTCTGCTCGACCATGAAAACCGAGACGCCCGCCTGGTTGATGCTGCGGATCAGTTCCAGCACGCGATCGACATAAAGCGGCGACAGGCCCATGGTCGGCTCGTCCATCACGATCATGCGCGGGCGGCTCATCAGCGCGCGCGCCATCGCCACCATCTGCTGCTCGCCGCCGGACAGCGAGCCGGCGCGCTGCGACAGCCGTTGGCCGAGCTTCGGGAACAGCGTCAGCATCCTGTCGAGATCCTGCGCGATGGCGTCGCGGTCATTGCGCACGAAGGCGCCCATCAGGATGTTCTCGCGCACGCTCATGTCGGCGAACAGCCGCCGCGCCTCCGGCACGGAGCCGATGCCGCGGCGGACGATCTGCGGCGTGGAGAGCCCGATCAGCGAAGCGCCGTCGAACGTCACCTCGCCCGAGCGCGGCTTCACCAACCCTAAGATGATCTTCATCGTGGTCGACTTGCCGCTCGCGTTGCCGCCGAGCAGGCAGACGATGTGGCCGCGCGCAACCGTGATCGACAGGTCGAAATGCACCTGGGCCTGGCCGTAGAAGGTGTTGACATCAGACAAAGCCAGCAGTGCTTCGGGTGCGCTCGTCATGCCGCGCTCTCCTGCTCCGTCGTCCCTGACAGTCCGTGGCCGAGATAGGCCTCGATCACCTTGGGATCGGTTCGCACCTGCTCGCCCGGCCCTTCCGCGATCTTCTTGCCCTCGTCCATGACGATGACGCGGTCGGACAGGCGCATCACCATCTCCAGCTTGTGCTCGATCAGCAGGATCGTCAGCCCTTCGGCTTTCAATTCGGCGACGAGTCCCTGCATCTCCGCGGTCTCGGTCGGATTCATGCCGGCGGTGGGCTCGTCGAGCAGCAGCAGCCGCGGCTTCAGCGCGAGCGCACGCGCGATCTCGACGCGGCGGCGGTTGGCGTAGGAGAGGCTATAGGCGGGCTGGTCGATGCGCGGCAGCAGCCGTTCGCCGAAACGCGCGAGGATGGCCTTGACCTCCTCACGCAGCCGCTCCTCCTCGGCCCTGACGCGCGAGGGACGCAGCAAGGCCAGACCCAATTCCAGCAGCGGACCGATCACCGGCACGGCCGGCTTCACGGCGCGCAGCCGCGTGTGCGCGCCGATCAGGACATTGTCCATGACGCTGAGATTGCCGAACACGCGGCCGAGCTGGAAGGTGCGCGCGATGCCTTCGGCCGCGAGCCGCTCCGGCGGCAGGCCGGTGATGTCCTGCCCTTCGAAGCTGACGGTGCCGGCATCGGGCCGGTCAAGCCCGGTGACGAGATTGAACAGCGTCGTCTTGCCGGCACCATTCGGGCCGATGATGCTGATCAGCTCGCCCCTGGCAAGGTCGAGGTCGATGGCGTCGACCGCGGTGAGGCCGCCGAAACGGCGCGTCAGGCCGCGCAGGGACAGCATGGCGTGAAGCTGCTTCTCCATCAGACCGTTCCCAACAGGCCCTGCGGCCTGAACCGCACCAGCAGCAAGAGAACGATGCCGTAGATCAGGATGCGGTACTCGGCCGCGATCCGGAACACCTCGGGCAGGCCGACCAGCGCCACCGACCCGACGATCGCGCCGACGACGTTGCCGAGGCCGCCGAGGATGACGACGGTCAGCGCCAGGATGGATTGCTGCGTGTTGAAGGTCTCGTGGTTGATGTAGGAATAAAGATGCGCGGCGATGCCGCCGCTGACGCCGGCGGCGAAGCCGCCGAAGATGAAGGCGATCGACTTGTAGCGGTTCAGGCTGAGGCCATAGGCGCGCGCGGCGATGTCGTCGTCGCGGATGGCGCGAAAGCTGCGGCCAAGATGCGAGGTAAGCAGCCGTCCCTGCAGCAGCGCCAGCACGACCATCACCGCAAGGCTGAACCAATAGACCGAGGTCGGGCTGATCAGGTCATAGCCGAATAGAGCCAGCGGCGGGATGCCGGAGATGCCGATCGGACCGCGTGTCACGCTTTCCCAATTCAGGATCACCAGCGCCACGATCTCGCCGATCGCAAGCGTCGCGATCGACACATAATGCCCGCGCAGGCGGAAGGAAGGCGAGATCAGGAGCGTGCCGAGCGCGGCGCTCATCAGGCCACCGCCGATGACGGCAAGTCCGGCCGGAACGGCCAGCACCAGCGACAGCAATGCGGAGGTGTAGGCGCCGATCGCAAGCAGCGCGGCATGACCGAGAGAGACCTGCCCCATCGTGCCCGCAACCAGCGTCAGGCTGAGCCCGAGCATGCCGAGCAACCAGGCATTGATCAGGGTCTGGAGCACGTAGAAGGACACCGGGAACAGCGGCAGGATCGCAAAGCCGGCAACAGCGACCAACAGCGCCCAGCGCGGAATATTCACCGGGCGGCTCGGCGCGATGAACGTGCCGGTGAGCGGCTCGGGCGGCGCCTGCCGTGCGCTGACGAACAGGCCGTTCGGCCGCACCACGAGCACGACGACGAGCAGCAGGAACGCGAACAAATTGCGGTAGCTGGTGCCGAGCACGGCGACGCCGTAGCTCTCGACGAGGCCCAGCAGCAGGCTGCCGATCACCGCGCCCGGCACGTTGCCGGCGCCGCCGACGACTTCCGCGACGACGCCCTTGAGCGTCGCCTGAAGGCTCATCGCCGTGTCGATCTGGTTGTAGTACATGCCGACCAGCATGCCGGAGACGCCGCCGAGCGCCGCCGCGATACCGAACACGGCCTGATTGACCCGGTTGACGTCGACGCCCATCTGCATGGCGGCGTCGCGGTCCTGCGCCGTGGCACGCACGGCCCAGCCGAGCTTGGTGTAACGCAGGAACACGAACAGCAGCAGCGCACTGGTGAGGCCGACGCCGGCAATGAGCAGATCAAGCGGCCCGATCGTCCCGCCACCGACCTGGAAGCGGACATCGGGCAACTGGCTCGGCAACGCGCGCGGATTGGGCGAGAAGATCAGCATCACCAGTTGGTCGAGCACGAAGCTGATGCCGATGGTCGCGAGCAGCGGCGCGATGCGCACCGAGTTTTGCAGCGGCCGCAGACCGAACCGCTCGATGATCAGACCGACGATCGCCGCCGCCACGGCGACCACGATGATGGTGAGAGGCAGCGGCGTGTGCAGCTGCACCACCGCGATCCAGCCGATATAGGCGCCGACCAGATAGATCGACCCTTGCGCGAAGTTGATCAGCCGGCTGACGCCGAAGATCAGCGCGAGCCCGACTGCAACGAGCGCGTAGACATTGCCGACGATCAGCCCGTTGATGGTGTGGTCGAGCCAGGAGGACACGCAGTATTCCTAATCAGGGAGAAAGCGGCCGGAGCGATCGCTTCGGCCATCGCATCAGGTCGGCTTGCCGTCCCACAGCGCGAACTGACCCTTGCGCACGACGAGCTCGGCGTTCATGGCGCCCTTGACGCGGCGGCTCTCGACGTCGAACGTCGCCTGACCGAAGATGACGCTGGAGACGTCCTTCACCTTGGCGAAGGCATCGCGGATGGCGCGGCGGTCGGTGCCGCCGATCTTCACCACGGCAGCGGCCATGTTCATCGCGTCATAGGAATAGGCATTGAAGGCGTCGGGCTCCTGCCCGTTGTACTTGGCCTTGAAGCCGTCGATGAACTTCCTCACCTCGGGCCGCGGATCTTGCGGGAAATAGCGCGTGCCGAGATGGACGTCCTCGACCGCCTCGCCCCCGAGCTCGATGAATTTCGGCGAATACACCGAGCTGGCCGCGCAGATCGTCTGCTTCAGGCCGACCTGGCGGGCCTGGCGCGCGATCAGCGCGCCGTCGGAATAATAGGAGATCAGGATCAGGCCGTCCGGGCTGGCGTCGCGCACGCGCACCAGAGTGGAGCGGAAGTCGCGTTCCTCGGCGATGTAGCCCTCGGTGATCGCGACCTCGGCGCCGTATTCCTTGGCCGCCTTGACGAAATGGTCGCGGCTGGTGCGGCCCCAATCGGTGTTGAGGTGCAGCACCGCAAGCTTCTTCAGGCCGAGCCGCCTGACGGCGTAGGACGCCAGCAGCGGCTGCTCGTCGGCCTGGCTCACGGACGTGCTCCACATGAAGTCACCGCCCTTGGTGAAGTCGGGGTGCGAATTGGTGAAGCCGAACTGCACCAGGCCGCCGCGCTGATAGATCGGGGAGGCCGCCATCGAGGCGGGACTGGAGAAATCGCCGAGCTCCATGACGATGCGGGGATCGGAGACGAATTTCTGGGCGATCGCGACCGACTGGCGCGGATCGCTCTGGCTGTCCTCGAACTGGTAGGCGAGCTTGCGGCCGTTGATGCCGCCGGCGGCGTGAATCTCGTCGAGCGCGAGATCAAAGCCCTGCTTCCACTGCGCGCCATATTGCGCGTTCGGTCCCGTGAGGGGGCCGCTGACCCCGAGCAGGATCGGCTCGGCGGATTGCGCCAGTGCGGCGCGCGAGAAGGCTGTGCCCGCCATCATGGCGGCGAGCGAACCTTTGACCAGGGTACGGCGATCGATGTTGCTCATTCACGGCTCCATCCATTCAATGTTGATACAGCAGCAATTCTCGTGCCGGTGAGATTGCCTATTTCGAGGGCTCGCCGAGCGACAGCATCAGCCGGTTCGCCCAGTTGAAGAACGCGGCGCCGTTGATGACGTCGACGATCTCGGCGTCGTCGAGACCGGCGCGGCGCAGCTCGGCGATATTGTCAGGCCCGAATGCGATCGGCGTTGCGGCCAACGCCACCGAGGCCTTGACCACCGCATTCCAGCGCTCACCGAGATCGGCCCCAACGCCCTCGTCAAGCAGACGCTGCACGTCGTCGCGGCGCTTGGAATAGGTGCTGGCGAAGCGCGCATGCACGGAGGCGCAATAGATGCAGCCGTTGTAGCGCGAGGTCGCCGCAGCGGCGAGCTCGCGCTCGGCGCGCGGCAGGCCGTCGGCGACGTTGTAGAAGATGTCCTTGTCGGTCTTGGTGCGGGCTTCCAGCACTTCGGGATCGCGCACCAAGAGACGAAAATATTCCGACTTGGCGCGGGCGCGGTCGACGAGGCCGGCGTAGTGCCGCTCGGTCAGCTCGGCCTCGGGCAGCGGGTCGATCCACGAGACCCAGCCGAGCTCGTCCTGGGTGAAGGCGACGGGCGGATTGACGGTGCTCATGATTGGACCTCCTACGCGTTCGCTGCGGCGAGCGTGCGCAGGCCGCTGACGACGCGCACCTGGAACGACAGGAACGCAACGAGCTGGGACAACGTGACGATGCCGGTGGATGACCAGCCGGCAGCCAGTAGCGCCTTCATGTCGGCGGACGCGGCATCGCGCGGTTGGAAGAGAAGCAGATGCGCGTGCTCCAATGCTGCGACCAGCCTGGCGCCGAGGACAGGCTTGCGCTCCGCGCTGACGCGATAGATCAAGCCGGCCTTGTTCTCGATCGACAACGGACCGGCCGGATAGGCGCCGTATGGGCCGGAGGTCTTGCCGCGCTCGATCTCGGCGTTGATCGCATCGAGCAGAGGCGCGCCATCCGCAGTCGCGGCAAGCTTGTCGCGATAGAAGGCGGCGACGGGGGACTCGCCATGGAGCCCGGTCGCGAAGGCCGCGACCACCGCGCGCTCGGCAAGCGAAAAATCGCCGGCGTCCACCGGCTCGAACAAAGCGAGATAGCTCTTCTGCGCATTCTCGCGCGCCTGCAGGCGGCGCGCGCGGATGGCGTCGAGTGTGGAGCCGGGCTCGATCCCGGCGAGCGTGTCGATGATGTCTTGCGTTCCCATCATTCAGCCTCGTGCAACGCGTTTTTCGTTCATTCCGGCTAACCTGCGAGGGCAATGTCTTTGGCGGCCGTCCGGGTCCAGCCCAGCACTGGGGCGACCTTGTCGGCGACGAGCTCGATGGAGCGCAGGACGTCAGCATGCGGCGCATCGACCGAATGCACCTGGAAGACGAGATCGGTCACCCGTTCCAGCGTGGCGTCGGTGCGGAGCGAGGCAATGACGTGGTCGGCATCGCCGACATGGGTGTCGAACGCGGTAATCATCTCCTCCAGCGTCTCGCCTGGAGGGGGATGTCCGCCCTTCATGAATTGCGGCAGCGCGCGGCGCAGTCCGATATCGGCGAGGCGCAGCGCCTCGCGATGGTCGTCGGCAACGAAGATGCTGCGCGAGGCCATGATGCGCGGCTCGCGGCCCGGCGGCAGCGCGGCGAGATAGGCGTCGATGATCGGGTTCTGGATCTCGGCGAGCGTCGCGTTCGGCGCGTCCTTGGCCCGCGGCTGCGTGCGCGAGAGCAGGAGGCCGTCGCCGGCCTTGCCGGCGCGGGCGCCGCCGGCAACGGAGAACGTCGCCTGCCAGATGCGCTTATCCAGTTGCGGCCGCTGCGGATAAAGCGTATCGCCGCCCTCGAGCGGCTTGCCGGTCAAGGCCTTGCGGACGATGTCCAAATTGCGGGCAAAGATCTCGTTGCGCTGGGCGCTGTCGAGGCCGAAAGCGGCGAAGGCGGACGGGTTGCCGCCGGTGCCGACGCCGAGCTCGAAGCGGCCGTTGCAGAGGAGATCGAGCACCGCGGCATCCTCCGCCACCCGCACCGCGTTCTCCAGCGGCAGCGTGACGATGCCGGTGCCGAGGCGGATGCGCGAGGTCTGCGCGGCGACATAACCCAGGAACGTGAAGGGCGACGGCAGGCCGCCCTCGCGCTCATGGAAATGATGCTGCGCGATCCACGCGGAATCGAGCCCGGCCTTCTCGGCGCGCACGATCTGCTCGGCGGCGAAGCGATAGCGGTCCGCCGCCGGCGCCTCGTCGAGCAGCCGCGTGAAGAAGCCCAGGCGTTTCAGGTTGGCAAAGCGTTTCATACGATCCCTGTCGGGCGAGGATGGGCCCCGATGATGTCGGTTGCCGCAGTTCCCGACAACCGGGCATTACGCAGGGCACATACGCAAGATTCCTGCGCAAGGCTGATCGCAAGGCTGCCCGCCGGATCGCCTTGATGTGGACTCTGGGCGGGCAGATTGCCTACCAGCTCGGCAGCACCGCGCCCTTGAACTTGGTCAGGACGAACTCCTTGACCTCAGGCGTGTGGTAACTGTCCACGAGGATCTTGACCCAAGGCTTGTCCTTGTCGGCGCTGCGCACCGCGATCAGGTTGACATAGGGCCCCTTCGGGTCCTCGCGCAGGATCGGATCCTTGACCGGATCGAGGCCCGCCTGGGTTGCATAGTTGGTGTTGATCGCGGCGGCATCGACGTCGTCGAGCGCGCGCGGGGCCTGCGCCGCGTCGACCTCGATGAACTTCAGCTTCTTGGGATTGTCGGTGATGTCGAGCACGGTCGGCTTGAAGCCGGTGCCGTCCTTCAGCTTGATCACGCCCTTGTCGCGCAGCAGCAGCAGCACGCGGCCGCCATTGGTCGGATCGTTCGGGATCGAGACCTTGCCGCCCGCGGGGATATCGCCGAAGGCCTTGTGCTTCTTCGAATAGACGCCGATCGGGAAGTTCACGGTCAGGCCGACGGATTCGATCTTGTAGCCGCGGTCGGCCTTCTGGTTGTCCAGGTAAGGCTGGTTCTGAAACGAATTGGCCTGGATCTCGCCGGCATCGAGCGCGGCGTTCGGCACCACGTAATCGGAGAACTCCAGGAGCTGGATGTCGAGGCCCTGCTTGGCGGCGATCGGCTTCACCGCTTCGAGGATCTGCGCATGCGGCCCCGGCGTCACGCCGATCTTGATGGTCTCGGCCGCGGCTGCGGCGGACCATGCGGCCAGCACGGCAGAGAGAATCAGGGGAAGGCGAAACGGCATCTTGGTCTCCTTGGGTCTTGCGGCAACGGACCCGTATTCCCTTTTCTGCGGTGCGAAATCAATGAAATGGAAATCCATATTGTCCGCGGCTCGGGGCCAGCCTTTCTCCATTCGGCCGCAAACGGAAAACGAATGCAGAGTGCGACAAAGTGCGCGCGCGTAACCCGGATGAAGCGCCGCGCAAGCAGGGCTGCTGCCGCTCGTGGCAAGAATCCCGGATTGCACTTTCGTTCCATCCGCAGCCGGGCCAGCGTCCTTCTCTTTGACTCCACCACGCCCGACGTGCTGAGTTAGCGCGCACTGAGCCGGTGGCGACGAAGTGGGGATCATCCAATGAACGAGAACGAAATCCGCAATCTGGTCGCAGAAGTGAAGCAAGGCACGCTGTCGCGGCGCTCATTCATCAGGACAATGGCCGCGGTCGGAATCGCGGCGCCGATCGCCAGCCAAATCCTGGTCTGGCACGATGTGGCGATGGCTGACGCCACGTTGCCGTACAAGCCGGCCAAGGCCGGCGGCGGCGGCACGCTCAAGATGCTGCTCTGGCAGGCGCCCACCCTGCTCAATCCGCATTTCGCGCTCGGCACCAAGGACCAGATCGCCTCGCGCATCTTCTTCGAGCCGCTCGCCGGCTGGGACAAGGAGGGCAACCTCATCCCCTGCCTCGCCGCCGAGGCGCCGACCAAGGCGAACGGCGGCCTTGCGGCCGACGGCATGAGCGTGATCTGGAAGCTGAAGCGGAGCGTGACGTGGCATGACGGCAAGCCCTTCACCGCCGACGATGTCGTCTTCACCTGGCAATACGCCGCAGATCTCGCCACCGCGGCCTACACCACGGGCTCCTACAAGGACATCAAGGTCGAGAAGATCGACGACCACACCGTCAAGGTGATCTTCCGGGCGCCGACGCCGTTCTGGGCCGATCCGTTCGTCGGCTCGGTCGGGATGATCCTGCCGAAGCATCATTTCGGCGAGTATGTCGGGGCCAAGTCGCGCGAAGCGCCGGGCAATCTGAGGCCGGTCGGCACCGGCCCGTACAAATTCGTCGAGTTCAAGCCCGGCGATATGATCCGCGCCGAGCGCAATCCCGACTATCACATCAAGAACCAGCCGCATTTCGACATGGTCGAGATCAAGGGTGGCGGCGACGCGGTGTCCGCGGCGCGCGCCGTGCTGCAGACCGGCGAGTACGACTTCGCCTGGAACATGCAGGTGGAGGAGGAGGTCCTCAAGCGCATGGAGGCCGGCGGCAAGGGCAAGCTCGAGATCACGCCTTCAGGCAATGTCGAGTTCATCATCCTCAACACGACAGACCCCTGGACCGAGGTCGACGGCGAGCGCTCGAGCGTCAAGACCAAGCATCCGACGCTGTTCGATCCCGCCGTTCGCCGCGCGATCAACTTCCTGATCGACCGCGATTCGATCCAGAAGTTCATCTACGGCCGCGGCGCCATCGCCACCGCGAGCTTCGTCAACGCGCCCAAGCAGTTCAAGTCGCCCAAGCTGAAATACGAGTTCGACATCGACAAGGCCAACAAGATCCTCGACGAGGCCGGCTGGACCAAGGGCGCGGACGGCATCCGGGAGAAGGACGGCAAGAAGCTCAAATACGTATTCCAGACCTCGACCAACGCGCCGCGGCAGAAGACGCAGGCCATCATCAAGCAGGCGTGCCA
This sequence comes from Bradyrhizobium yuanmingense, assembly GCF_900094575.1. Classification (GTDB taxonomy): domain Bacteria; phylum Pseudomonadota; class Alphaproteobacteria; order Rhizobiales; family Xanthobacteraceae; genus Bradyrhizobium; species Bradyrhizobium yuanmingense. Next base: position 1,066,693 of record NZ_FMAE01000001.1, read on the forward strand.
GAAGGCCGGCATCGACATCGAGATCAAGGCGGTCACCGCCTCCGTGTTCTTCTCATCCGACGTCGGCAATCCCGACACCTACTCGAAATTCTATGCCGACATGGAGATGTACAACACCACGCAGCCGCAGCCCGATCCGGAGCGCCTCTTGAACCAGTGCGTGTCCTGGGAGATCGCCACCAAAGACAACAAATGGCTCGGCCGCAACAATTCGCGCTATTCCGACCCCGAAGCCGACAAAGCCTACAAGGCCGCGCAGAACGAGCTCGATCCGGTCAAGCGCGCCGCGCTGCTGATGAAGGTCGACGAGATCTTCTGCGAGGCAAACGTGTTCCTGCCGCTGCTGTCGCGCCACGTCGTCAACGCCGGCGCCAACAATTTGATGATCGACATCTCCGGCTGGGACACCATCACGTGGAACCTGGCGGCGTGGTACCGGACCTGAGGGGGCTCGTGAGCGCGCTGATGGTTGCAGCGCAGCGCGGGATTCAGATCGCGATGCCGAATCCCGTCCACTGTGTGCTCCAGATCACAGCGGAATCGCGCAACCTCGCCTACAAGGATCAGGCATGGCCGCAAACAAGGTAACGGCGGTACGCACGAGGCTGGGAAGACCATCAACAGCTACGGACTTTGTGACGCCGCCAGGGTGAACAACCCGGCGGCTTTTTCCTTGCTCGCGCGACCGGAACCTGCGGTCCGCGCGCAGAGGACGGAGATACCGCCCGGCGCTATGAAGCGCCCGAGCTCTTTCGCTCCTCGCGTTCATCTTCGATCTGACGTTCGGCTTCCAGCCAGAACTCCAACTCGCGATTGCTCGGCCGTCCCGCCTGCTCCCAGAGCTCATAGGCGCGTGTGCGCACCTTGCCACGGCGCATTATGCGAAGCAGCTTTCGTTTCAGTTCCTCCGCGAAGCTCCTGAAGCGTTGTCCGGTGGTTTCATCCCTGACGAGCGAGGCCGCTCGCGTTGCGAGTTCGATCTGGTGCTCTAGCTTCTTCTGCTCGTCCACCACCGAAACTGCCGCGGAAAGAATTGTTGTCGGAGCCGTGCGGACACTAAATTCCTTTCCGGGATGGTCCGTTCCCTGAGGTGCAGCGTTTCGGAAGTGACCAGCCGAGCAGGCATCGGTTGGGCGCCGCTAGTGCCACGTCGTGTCGGCTTCGACGATCACCACCCTGATTTCAGGGTCCTCAGTCGTGTTGCAGGAGCAGGGCATGCCCTCGCCACAGCGGCAGCCGCCGAGCTTCTCGCTCCAGACCCGGAGCGGATGGTTTTCGCAGACCCATCCAAGACCCTGGCAGAATGGGCAGGTCTTGTCGGTCACAGCGTATCCGGCGTCCGCAGCGTGCTCGACCTGTCCTCGTTGCGCAGCTCCTGCTCCGCCGCGTGCCAAAATTCCTCCTCGCGCCCTTCGGGCTTGCCCGCCTGCTCCCACAATTGGTGCGCGCGTTCTCTGATCTCTTGCTCGGTCGGCTCGGACAATTGCACCTCCTGCTTGGAAGCACGGCCCCACCCAGGGGGGTATGGGGGGCTTGGAGGCGGGGCCGTGCAGGCCAGCGATCGGCGGCGATGCTGACCCGCGGAGTCAAGTTTCGATCGGGCGCGAGAGTTCCAAGCTGCGCCTGTGCGGCACGACGCCGCGAAGGAAAATCCAGGACGCGGCAAACAATCCACCATGTTCCCAAGGCGAGCGGCCGCAGCAATTGCCTCAAGGCAGTCGGCACTCGGGGCACAGCTGCTGCTGTGCCCCTTTCTGAGATGCCAAGGACGCGCGTTAGAGCAATCCCACCCTGTGCATGATTTCCCGGATCTGCGCCGGATTCGGATCCACCATCATGGGCGCGACTGCCGCGCCTGCGGTCTGTGCGGGACCGTGAGCGACGGAGCTCGATCCGTTCTTGATCGGATCGACGGACTGCAGATTCATGGCGGCCGCCGTTTGTGCCGGACCGCGCGCCACGTGGATCGCACTGCCGTGCACGGGATCGGCGGACGGCGGCGGCGACCCCACGGGAACCATGCTCGGCGCTTCGACCGACTGCAATCCAAGCAGACGCCGCAACGTTGCCAGCGCAGGGTCGGTTGCGGTAGCGGCGGCGATCACCGGGGCGACGCCGGTTTCCAGGCCGAGTGCCCGCATCACGTTCGGCAATCCCGCTCCGGTCCGATTTGGGTCGCCAAACTGCAGCGGCGTCGCGGTTTCCTTCAGAATTTGGAACAGCCGCTCGACACGGCGTGCGTCGCGATTCTGAAAGTTGCCTTTGGTGAAGTCCGGATGATGCGCCAGCACCAGCGCGGCCAGGCCCGTGACATGGGGAGTCGCCATCGAGGTGCCGTCCCATGCTCCGAAGCCATCGGCGGGAAGCGACGAGACGATCGCCACACCAGGCGCGCAGACGTCGACCTCCGGACCGAAGCAGGAGAACTTTGCCGGAAAATATCCGTCGCGGCTCTGGAAGCCGTCGAGGGCCTGCTGCGAATGATAGCTGTCGTTGGGGAATTCGCCCCACTTGCCGATCGCGGCAACCGCCAGGCAATGCGGCGTCGACGCGGGAAACTGCACCGGCCCCGAGGAATTGCCCGCGGCGATGATGCAGGCCATACCCATTTGCTTGGCCCGGATGATGCGTTCCTCGATAATGCGCGAAGGCTCGCCGCCGCCCAGGCTCATATTGGCAACATCGATGCCATGCTCCATGCAGTAATCGAGCGCGGAGACGAGATCGCTGAACCGGCCGCCGGGGAAGATGCGGCAGACGTGGATTTCCGCCGCGGGAGCGAAGCCGCGGATGCCGCCACCGGCGCCGACGGGTCCGCCAGCGATGATTCCAGCGCAATGCGATCCGTGGCCGATCGTATCGACGGTCCAGGCCGCCTTGTCGGTCCCGACGATACTGGTGCCTGCCGTGATGCCGTGCAGATTGCGATGGGTCGGCGCCAGGCCGGAATCGATGACTGCGATCTTCATGCCGGCGCCATCGAAGGACGGAGGCAGACGATCAAGGCCCATCGCGCGCTCACCCCATCCCATCAATTGCTGGCCGGGGAAATTCCGCAACACCGCGCCGAGCGCCCTGGCAACGATCCGGTTGACGCTGTTAGGAACGAGCTGCGGACGATCGAGCCAGAAGGTCCAGTAGTCGATCTTCGGTTTGACCAGGATCGAGCGGATGGTCTCGGGTCTTTCGCCTTGCAGGGTCACTGTGGCGCGGCCGGTGGCGTCGGTGATGCCTTGGGCCGGCCACATGCTGCCGAACACATAAACCTCGGCTTCAGGCAGCGGACCATCCTGGCCCAGCACTTCGATCGTGGTCGTGAAGCCGTCGGCCAGCGGTGTCAGCACCCCCGGATTGGGCAGCTGCGGCGTGGTCGGATCGAGCATGTAGCTCAGCCGCTCGTCGCGCTCCACCGCGCAACGCTGTCCCGCCTGGGTCTGCAGCAACTTGGCCTTGTCAGGAGTCATCTTGGCGAGGACCAGCGGGCTGAGCGGCACTTGTCCGAGCTCTGCGCTCTGAAATCCGAACAGGCGCGGCGGAGAGACCGTTTTCACCACTTCGATGTCGGGACTGTTGCTGAGCTGCTGAGTCAGGAAATCGACGCTGAAGGTCGCAAGCCCGGGCTGCTGCTGCGGCGCGATCATGAATTGCGCCGGGCGCGCTGCGATCGTTGCGGGCTCCTGCCCCCGTGACGATGATGGAGCGGTGCCCTGGTCCGGAACGGACCCGTTGCCGTTCATCGCGGCTTCGGTCGCGTCGTGCTCGCCCTGCGTGGAAGTTCCTGATTTGCCTTTCGTGGCCATCTGCGGCCTCCTTGATGTTTTGCGTGTCCAATGTTTGCCCACCGACGTCAGTCGGCATCGAATGGCTTCAGCGCTGAATCCGGTTCGACCACCAGCGTGGCAAACGTCGATTTCAGGTGATCGGCCTGTGTCGTCGTCATCGACAAGATGACGACATCGGGTGCGACTTGCGCGACTCGCTTCACGCCGGGTTCACGCTGCAAGTGTTCGTTGAGCTCACCGGATTGGACCGGGCCTCCCTGCACGATGAATTGCTGCGACGCGGTTGAATCGGCCATCTGGTTTCCATTCACGTCTAAGCGCAGAGGGCGGGCTTGCGCCCGCCCCCACGCGTTGGGTCTAGTGCATCGTGCCAGCGGGCTGGCCGGCGTTGAAGACTCCGAGCTGACGGCCGATATCGAGGCCGGTCTGGGCGCCCTGGCCGATCTTCTTCAGCACGCTCCAGAAGCCCTGCAGCTCGATGTCGGAGACCTGCGCCGCCGCGGGCTGCAGGCCGGGCTGGGCGCTGAACACGCCGAGCTGCTTGCCCACATCCAAGCCGGTCTGCACGCCCTGGCCGATCTTCTTCAGCACGCTCCAGAAGCTCTGCAGCTCCATGTCGGAGACTTGCGCCGCCGCGGGTTGCAGGCCGGGCTGGGCGCTGAACACGCCGAGCTGCTTGCCCACATCCAAGCCGGTCTGCACGCCCTGGCCGATCTTCTTCAGCACGCTCCAGAAGCTCTGCAGCTCCATGTCGGAGACTTGCGCCGCCGCGGGCTGCAGGCCGGGCTGGGCGCTGAACACGCCGAGCTGCTTGCCCACATCCAAGCCGGTCTGCACGCCCTGCCCGATCTTCTTCAGCACGCTCCAGAAGCCCTGCAGCTCCATGTCGGAGACCTCCGCCGCCGCGGGCTGCAGGCCGGGCTGGGCGCTGAACACGCCGAGCTGCTTGCCGACGTCCAAGCCGGTCTGCACGCCCTGGCCGATCTTCTTCAGCACGCTCCAGAAGCTCTGCAGCTCCATGTCGGAGACTTGCGCCGCGGCAGGCTGACCGCCGGGGCCGGCACTGAACACGCCGAGCTGGCGACCGATATCGAGGCCGGTCTGGGCACCCTGGCCGATCTTCTTCAGCACGCTCCAGAAGCTCTGCAGCTCGATGTCGGAAACCTGCGCCGCGGCGGGCTCCAAGCCGGGCTGGGCGCTGAACACGCCAAGCTGCTTGCCGACATTCACGCCGGTCTGCACGCCCTGACCGATCTTCTTCAGCACGCTCCAGAAGCTCTGCAGCTCCATGTCGGAAACCTGCGCCGCCGCGGGCTCCAGGCCAGGCTGGGCGCTGAACACGCCGAGCTGCTTGCCGACATTCACGCCGGTCTGCACGCCCTGGCCGATCTTCTTCAGCACGCTCCAGAAGCCCTGCAACTCCATGTCGGAGACCTGCACGGTACCTTGCATGTCCGGACCGGCCGAGAACGGCAGGAAGCCACCACCGATGTTGCCGATCGCGCCGCCGATCTGCTTCCCCTTCTTGCCGCCGAGCATATTGCCGATAACGCGTCCGGCCGCGCCGCCGAGGATCGAGCCGAAGATCCCCTGCGGGTCCAATTGGCCGTAGTCCTCAGTCTGTTGCTGAAATCCAGTCATGTTCAAAATCTCCTGATGAAGTGCTTGAGCCGTGAGCGACACGCGCTCCCCACAGGGAGGCGGGATCACTGCGCACGATTGTGCGAGCGGCTGAAGGCTACGACAGGGATCGTGATGCAGGCGTCACGTCGAGCGTGAAAGTTGCGTCAGAATTCTTATCGCGAGGCAATTTGAGTGAAGTAGATCTCACAGCGGCTCGGAACGTGTGCCGGATTTCGAGCTGCAGCCGTTCCGTCTCTCGCTCCGGCGCTGCGCGAACCTCGCGCCACAGTACGGAGCGGCAGAGATCGTACTGACGGAGCGCATCGGTCCGGCGGCCTTGCTGCGCGTAACAGCGCATCAAGATGCGATGGATCTCTTCCTGCAACGGGTCGATTGCGAGGATCCGTAGCGCGAGTGCGATCGCGATATCCATGTGTTCGCGCCCGCCGGAGTCGAGCAGGCCCGCAAGCGCCCGCATCGCCTGGGTCCGCAGTCGCTGGCGCTCGGCAGACAGCCAGGCCTCGAATTGGCATGAGGTCGAGCCGATGCCCTCGAGAAGGTCGCCGCGATAAAGCACCGCCGCGCGGGCCAGACGTTCGGGATCCCCTCCCGTCAAAAGCCGCTCGAATTCCCCGACATCGGTGCTGATGCTGTTCGGACAGATGCGTATATCATCGCGATCGGCCAGAATCACATCCGAATATCGCGGCAGCTCACGCCGCAACGTGAGCAGGGCTTGTCGAAGACTGGCGCGCGCGCGATCGCCGAAATGCCCGTCCCACAACAGCGTCGCGAGCTTGCCGCGCGAAATGGCGCGAGGGGAACTGAGCGCCACGTAACCCAGGAGAGTTGCAGCCTTGCGACTGGGGATCAACACCGACTCGCCGGTCGCACACACGACCTCGACACCGCCGAAGAGATTGATCTGGAGCAGCGACATTGTCCTTTTCCTTCGGTCATTGTCTTCTGTCCCTCATTCTTATCCAGGGGCGAACATTCTTCTTATGATCATGATCACTAGGACACGGACAGCGCCGATTGGCCGCACATCGTCGATCAGACCGAATGCTCTTACGAGCACCATACAATCTAGGTTAGACAAAGCAATGGAACTCGCCTTGGCTCCGCGTCAGCAATTTGTGAGAGCGGAAATTTCAGATGTGTGAGGTAGCCCATAGTCAGCATGCAAATTGCAGGCGCCACAATTGCTCGCATTTGATGCATCTTTCGTGCGGACGCCGGACGCCGCAAGCTGTCGCATCACGTGACGCACCGAATGCCGTGCGAGTTGTCTCACTCGGCGGTACTCGACAAAGCGAAGTCATCGGTCACGATTGCATCCATATAGAGCAGATCCGTCGACAACGGGTTCCGCGGCTTCGCGACCGCCTTACGTCATCCGAACCCAGACGCCATTACCCGCGGACGACTTCACCGCAGCATCGATCAACTTCACGCCGGCGAGGCCATCCTCGACCGTCGGGAAGACGACATCGGGATGCGGCTTTTCACCGGCCGCTGCCGCGCGGATGGCGCGCGCCGCCTCGGCATAGATCGTTGCGAAGCCTTCAAGGTAGCCCTCAGGGTGGCCTGATGGGATGTGGCTAACGCGGGCGGCCTCGCCCATTGCGCCGGCTCCGCCGCGGGTCAGGAGCTGCCTGGGCTTGCCGTAGGGTGTGAACCAGAGATGGTTCGGATTCTCCTGCGCCCATTCGAGGCCGCCTTTGCTGCCGTAGACGCGCAGCGTGAGCCCGTTCTCGTTGCCGACGGCAACCTGACTCGCCCACAGCATGCCCTTGGCGCCGCCCTTCCACTTCAGGAGGATCTGGACATCATCGTCGAGCCGCCGTCCCTCGACGAAGGTCGACAATTGCGCGAGCAGCTCGTCGAGCTCGAGCCCGCTGACGAAGCAGGCAAGATTGTAAGCATGGGTGCCGATGTCGCCGATGCACCCGCCGGCGCCGGACCGGGACGGGTCGGTGCGCCACGCCGCCTGCTTCTGGCCGGTGGTTTCCAATGGCTCGGTCAGCCAATCCTGCAGATACTCGACCTTGACGAGACGGATCTCGCCGAGATCGCCATTCGCGACCATGGCGCGCGCTTGCCGGATCATGGGATAGCCGGTGTAATTGTGCGTGACGACGAAGATCCTGCCGGTCTTCCTGACCAGCGCCACCAGTTCCTCGGCCTCTGCAACGGTCGTCGTCAGCGGCTTGTCGCAGATGACGTGGATGCCGGCTTCGAGGAAGGCTTTCGCGACCGGGCGGTGCATGTGGTTGGGCGTCACGATCGCGACCGCCTCGATGGCATCCGCCCTCGCCGCTTCAGCCCGCGCCATCTCCTCGAACGAGCCATAGGCCCGGTCGTCGGCGATACCGAGCTCCTTTGCGGACGTCTTGGCGCGAACCGGATCCGACGCGAGCGCGCCGGCGACCAGCTCGAACTGGTCGTCGATGCGCGCGGCAATGCGGTGGACGGCACCGATGAAGGCGCCTTGGCCCCCGCCGACCATGCCGAGGCGGATACGGCGATGGCCGCCGGTTTCATTGCTTGCTTCGATCGCCATGTTGCACCCTCTGTTTTAGGAGATGCCGAGCATCTTGCGGTTGGCAGCCGCGTCAGCGCCGCCGCCTGCGAAATCGTCGAAGGCTTTCTCCGTCACCCGGATGATATGGTTTTGGATGAACTCGGCGCCTTCGGCCGCGCCTTGCTCGGGATGTTTCAGGGCACACTCCCACTCGAGCACCGCCCAGCTGTCGTAATCGTATTGCGTGAGCTTGGAGAAAATGGCGCCGAAATCGACCTGACCGTCGCCGAGTGAGCGGAAGCGGCCGGCACGGTCGACCCAGCTCTGGAAACCGCCATAGACGCCCTGGCGACCGGTCGGATTGAATTCGGCGTCCTTGACGTGAAACGCCTTAATGCGCTGGTGGTAGATGTCGATGTAGTCGAGATAGTCGAGCTGTTGCAGCACGAAGTGCGAGGGATCGTAGAGCAGGTTCGCGCGCGGATGATTGTTCACCCGCTCGAGAAACATTTCGTAGGAGACACCGTCGTGGAGGTCCTCGCCAGGATGGATCTCATAGGCGAGATCGACACCGTGCTCGTCGGCATAGGCGAGGATCGGCCGCCAGCGCCTGGCGAGTTCGTCGAAGGCGGTCTCGATCAGGCCGGCGGGGCGCTGCGGCCAGGGATAGACATAGGGCCAGGCAAGCGCGCCGGAAAACGTTGCCTGGGCCGTCAGCCCGAGCCGCCGGGACGCCAGGATGGCGCGCTTGACCTGATCGACGGCCCATTCCGTGCGGGCCTTGGAATTGCCACGCACGTCCGGCGCGGCGAAGCCGTCGAACGCCGCATCATAGGCCGGGTGAACGGCGACGAGCTGGCCTTGCAGATGGGTCGAAAGCTCGGTGATGGAAAGCCCGTGCCGAGCCGCAACACCCTTCACCTCGTCGGCATAGGTCTGAGACTCCGAGGCTTTGTTCAGGTCGAAGAGCCGCCCATCCCAACTCGGAATCTGAATTCCCTTGTAGCCAAGCGAGGCGGCCCATCCGCATATGGCATCGAGCGAATTGAACGGCGCCGCATCGCCAGCGAACTGAGCGAGGAATATCGCAGGCCCTTTGATCATCTTCATCGCGTGCTTCCTTCCTTGGACGTTTTTGGGCGCTTTTCCGCGCACTTGGTTCGAGGATGCCGGCCATCAAGGGAGAGAGCAATACCGGACTATGCAACGAGAAAAGCTTCAAACGGCCGCAGGACAGATCCAGGCCGCAGCTTCATCGCTTCTGCAACACGCTGGAAAGCGCCGGACCGTCGTTCAAGATCGAGAAGATTTCCCGCGAGGATAGATGCTCTGCGGCCTCCTCGAAAGTTTCGCTTGCATCGACCTTGGCACGGCCGACCGCCAGGTTGGCGTCGACCGTATCGGGCCTGGTGGCGCGAGGAGGCAGCAGCTGCGCGAGGTGGAAGGCCAGGAGCGCGGGGTCTTGGCGCAGCTCCACCAAGGCGGGGCTGCCCCCTACGTCTGCCGACGCGCTGAGTTCGTTCGCTCGCCGCAGCACGGAAGGCGGCTCTCGTTCTTCGGGAGTAACAAACAATCTTCCGGAGGCGGGCATGGCGGTCAGCGCGCCTATGGGAACGGCGAACAGCAGTCCAACGATGACCGGCGACATCCAAAGCAGAAGGGGCACCGAAACCGCGTACGCGCTTGCGGCCATCGCAACGCCGCACAGGGTTGGAATGCCGTACTTCCGATAGAGTTCGCGGCGCTCCACCGTGCCGTCGTCGCGCCTCTGGGCCTGCCAGCCGGCATCGCGGCCGGCCAGAATCTCGACGACGGCGATCGACTGAAAGATCATCATCACCGGCGCCATCAGCGCGGACACGATGATCTCTGCGAGAACTCCGGCCGAAGCACGCAACGCGCCGCCGAACTGGCGTCTCACCGAGCCCCGCATCCAAACGAGGACCAGGCTGAGCAGCTTCGGCAACAGCAGCAGACCCATCGTGGCGACGAACACCCAGATGGCGAGCACGGGATCCTGGGCCGGCCAGGTCGGAAACAACGAGAACCCCTTCGGAAAATACTCCGGCCGCACGAACCGAGCCTGCAGCGAGATCAGCATTCCCAGCAGCAGGAACAGCAGCCACAGCGGCGCCGTCAGATACGCTCCTATGCCCACCATGAAATGCACACGCGATACCCAGTGGAGACCCCGCGCTGGCACGACAGCCAGATGCTGAAGATTGCCCTGACACCAGCGTCGGTCGCGCGCCGCAAAATCGAGCAGCGAAGGCGGCACCTCTTCGTAGCTCCCGCCGAGCGTCGGCAGCATGTAGATGCCCCACCCGGCCCGCCGCATCAACGCAGCCTCGACGAAATCGTGGCTCAGGATGTGCCCGCCGAATGGCTTGCGTCCGCGCAACTGCGGCAGCGCGGCCGATTCCGCGAACGCCTTCACCCGGATGATCGCGTTGTGGCCCCAGTAATTACCTTCCGAGCCGTGCCACCAGGCGACGCCGGCGGCGATCATCGGTCCGTAGAGGCGGCCTGCGAATTGCTGGACCCGGCTGAACAGGCTTCGCGCGTTGACGACCATGGGGAGCGTCTGGACGAGGCCGGCGCTCGGATTGCTCTCCATGGCATGGACCAGTCGGACGATGGTCTGCCCGCTCATGAGACTGTCGGCGTCGAGCACGATCATGAAGTCGTAGGCGCCGCCGAACCGCGTGATCCACTCGGAGATGTTGCCGGCTTTCCGAGCCGTGTTGTCGGCTCGATGGCGATAGTACAGGCTTGGCGTTCCGACGGCTTGTCGCAGCGCGAGGAGCGCTTTTTCCTCGGCGACCCAGATGTCGGGATCGGTGCTGTCGCTCAGAACGTACCAGTCGAACAGCCTTCCTTGCGAGGTCGTCTCCAGGGATTCGATGATCGCGCGAAGCCGCGCCGTCAATCGGTGCGGATCTTCATTGTAGGTGGGAAGCAGCATGGCGGTGCGGCTTGCGATCGCAGGCAGCTCCTCGCCCGGCGCAAAGGCGGCCGGACGATGGGCCAACAGCACGAAGAAGCCGGCCAGCGCGGAGGCGAACGAGAAGGCGACCCAGGCGAGCAGGACCAGGAAGAGCGCCAGCACCATGGCTTCAAGGACGGTGACGCCGCCGACCTGCAGCACGCGATACATCTCATATCCGCCGGCCCCCGTGAGCGCCGCCGTCGAGAGCAGGATGAGGCCGCGCCGCCAGGCCATTGCGGGGGCAGCCGGCGCAGGAATACGGTCGGGTACCAGGCTTTTTCCGAGGTCGCCAGGAGCCATCGGAAGGGGGGCCTCCGTCGGCAGCAGGCGCTGGGTCGCGATATCGCCGGCAATCGGCCGCGGTGCAGTGCTCAGGGTGCCCATCGGTAGACCCAGATTTCCGACAGGGGCTTGTCGCCTTCTGCCAGAAATGCCCGCAGCTCGATCGGCTCGCTTTTCACCTGGCACTGGAAGCTGAGCCGCCACCCACCGGTGTAGGGATTAGGCTGCGTGACGATGTTCTTCACCTCAGACTTCCCCGCCGACACCACGCCTTTGACAGCGGCAGGATCGACGCCCTTGAGGTTGTCGCCATGCAGATCGAGCACGAACAGGCGCGCATCTCCGCCCCTCGCCCCTATCCCGCTTCGCGTAAATCTGGCCAGCGAATGCGGCTTCGGGCTATCTGGCCCCCAATGCAGCCGATAGGTGTAGTTGTGTTCGCCCTTGGCCTGGAGCGGGCTTTTCGGGCGCCAGAATGCGGCAATGTTGTCGTGAACCTCCTCCTTGGTCGGGATCTCGAACAGCGTGACGCCGCCCTCGCCCCAATCGCCGATCGGCTCCATCCAGAGACTTGGACGTTTTTCGAAACTGGATTCGATGTCCTGGTAGGCGAAGAAGTTTCTCTCCCGCTGCATCAGCCCGAAGCCACGCGGATTGAGATCCTGGAAGGTGCTGATCTGGAGATCGCGGGGATTGCTGAGCGGCCGCCAGAGGCTTTCGCCCTTCCCGTTGAAGATCGCAAGGCCATCGGAATCGTGGACGGAGGGGCGGAAATCGTCGATGTCGTTGCGGTCGTTCGGACCATAAAAGAACATGCTGGTCATGGGCGCGAGACCGGCGCGCGGCATCTCGACGCGCGGGTAGACCGACATCTCGACGTCGAAGACCGTCGTCTCCCCGGGGCGCACGGTGAACCGGTAGCTCGCGGTGCAGCTCCTGCTGTCGAGCAGAGCATGAATCACCAACGAGGTCGCACCCGGCGCCGGCCGTTCGAGCCAGAACGTCTTGAAGAGCGGAAATTCCTCGCCCTTGGCTTCGCCCGTATCGATCGACAGCCCCCTCGCGGAAAGCCCGTAGGTCTGCCCCTTGGCCACGGCGCGGAAATAGCTCGCACCTAGGAAGACGCAGACCTCGTCGTAATAGTCGGGACGGTTCATCGGCGCATGGATGCGGAAGCCCGCGAACCCGAGATCGCTGTCCTCGAACGGCGGGACCTTCTCGCCGAAGGAGAAGTCCGCCTTGCGGTACTTGAGCTCGGATGCCTTTCCGTCCGCGACCTCGAAGATGTTCACTCTGTTCTTGTAGAAGAAGCCGCGGTGGAAAAACTGCGCTTCGAACGGAAGATTCTTGCCGCGCCAGAGCGCCCGCTCGGGCAAAAAGCGGATCGAACGATACTGATCGTAGTCCAGGTCCTTCAATCCGCCCGGGAGCTTCTCGTCCGGCGCCTCGTACGGCTTGCCCGCCAGCCTCCGCGCCAGGTCCCTCACGGTGGACGGCCCGAAAATGTCATCCGAAGGGGCGGCCAGACTGCATCGGGAAGCAAGCAGCAACGCCGGCAGCACTGCCGACCCTTGAACAAGCTGGCGTCGGTTCACGTGCTCTCCCCGATCGTTACTGCTGCCCCGGCCAAGCAAACGACCATCACGCCCACGAGTTCCAGCCGGTCCGGCGCCCAACTCGAGGAGCGGCCAAATAGAGGTAAGCTAAATGCCCAAACCGGATGAAATTCGCCGTCCTGCAGTGTCTCTGTGCGAACGCGTGCCATCGAGGGCGCCAGCGCCGTCTTCAAGATCCAGGACATGCCCAAGCCGGTGCTCCGCACGCGGGTGGCGCCGATGTGCCTGGTGCAAGCGCTGGCGATCGGCTTCAATGTCGCAGCGGAGTGACATTTCATAGCAGGAAGAGGATCATGGCATCGCCTGACAGGACGAGGATTTTGGCTGGGCAGGTGGCCCTGGTGACCGGCGCAGGGCGAGGGCTCGGCCGCGCCTTTGCGGAAAAGCTCGCCGCGCTCGGTGCCAGCGTCGCGATACACGGCATGCGCGAGAACGGACCGGCCGAATATGGCGAGGGCACCACGCTCACTGCCGTTGCCGCGGAGATCAGCCGAGCATTCGGCGTGAGCACCGTGCGCGTGCTTGGCGATCTCACCAGGACCAACGATATCTCGCGGGTGATTGCCGAAACCGAGGCTGCTCTCGGTCCGATCGACATCCTCGTGCACAATGCGGGCGGCGATATCGCGGCTGCGGGTGGCAAGCCCGATCCGAACGATGCCGTGAACATCAAGGAAGCCGACATACGGGCTGTGCTGGAACGGAACCTGCTCTCGACCATCCTGACCTGCCAGGCGGTCGCGAAGGGCATGATGGAGCGGCGGCGCGGCCGCATCGTCACGCTCGGCTCGGTCGCCGCCTTCAAGGGCCGCACCAACGGCTCGATCTATGCGGTGGCGAAGGCCGGCGTGACGCATTACACGCGTTGTCTTGCCGACCAGCTCCGTGCCTACGACATCGCCGTCAACTGCATCGCGCCAGGTGACACCCGCACCGGCCGATTTCTTGGCACCCGAGCGGTCGACCCCAACCGGATGGTCAAGACCGGGACGCTCGACCGCATCGCCACCGTCGACGAGGTCGCTCGCGTGGTCGAGTTTTTTGCAGGACCCATGGGTGCCTTCGTCTCGGGCCAGGTGTTGCGGATTGACGGCGGTGGACAGGCGTGGCCGGCGTGAGCGGCCGAAAATGTCATCCATGTCGCAAGACCGATTGTCGGGCACGATGCGTGACCCGCGGACAGGGCGCTTGCGCCGATGGACCAGGGGGCAACATGCCTCCGACAGGCGCCACTCATTGCAGGCGACCTAGCAGCGCCGTTCGTCCGCGCAACGATGAGCCCGGATGGGCGGGGTGTACGATATTCCGAAATTCGGCTCAATACCGTGAATTTTGGCCGGCGCGACAGCCAAAGCCTTGCGTCTCATTTCCCGGCAACGAAGTAAAAATCCTGCCGGCCCGAGACCGATCCGTAGCTGAACGGTTTTTGTGCACGATTGGTCGCCTCCATGACGTCGTCACGCACGACGTCGAACAGCCGGCGCACCTCGAGACCGGGCTTGCGCATGTTGTTGACGAACGCCGTGGCGAACGGGCTGTTCCTGCCCTCTCCGTCGAGCGCCATCTCTCCGTCCTTGGCGGCATACACCACCAGCGTGCCCGCCTCGGGCTCGATCGCCGCAAGGCCGCGCGACACCGAACGCGACGCCAGCGTCATGGTGCGCTTCATCTGGTTGGCGAAGGGATTGTCGCGGCAGGCATCGAGGACGATGAGGCGCAGCCGCTTGGCGCGTTCCGCCGCGTTCAACACCTGGTCCAGCGCCACGGCTTCGAAGCTGACGTCGCGGTCGGAGGCGATCTTCGCGTCGATCGGGATCAGATAGTTGACGCCGCCGACCTCCATGCCGTGACCGGCGTAATACACCATCGCCCAGTCGGCGATTTCCGCCTGCCTTGCAAAGTCGCGCAGCGCCGCGGTCAACGCATCCTTGCGCAGATCGGTCAGCAGCGTGACGGATTCGAATCCGGTGAGCCTGAGCGTTTCGGCGACGAGCGCCGCATCACGCGCCGGATTGGCGAGCGCTGCGACATTCTCATAAGCGGAGTTTCCGACCACGAGCGCGATGCGCCTGTCATTTCTATTTGACGGTCCCGGCAGCGCGATGACCGACGTGGTGGTGGCGGGAACGGTCTTGATGGACGTATCGTCCAGCGCGGCGAGGCGTTCGCGCGCCTTGTCCATCGACCATTTCGCGCTGTCGTACTTCTGCGGGGCAGCCAGAGCTGCGTTGAAGTCGGCGCGGGCCTTTGCGACCTCGCCCAGCTTCTCGAACACCATTCCGCGGTTTACCAGCGCGCTCTGATGTTGCGGATCATTGCGCAGCGAGTCATTGAAATCGGCGAGGGCTTGATCGTACCTGCCCTGAAGGAGATAAATGTCGCCGCGGTTGTTGTAGGCCAGCGTCGTCCTCGGCAAAAGCCGGATCGCCTCGCTGAAATCGGCCACGGCACGCTCGGACTGGCCGGTGTCCCGATAGGACAGTCCGCGATTGTTGAACGCATAACCGTAGGTCGGGTCAATGCGAATGACCTCGGAGTATTCGGCGATCGCCCTTGTGTGATCGCCCTTGCCGGCATAGAGCCGCCCTCGATTGAAGTAGGCGAACTTGAACCTCGGATTGATGCGGATCGCTGCGTTGTAGTCCGAAAGCGCGCGCTCGGAATCACCTGCTGCGGCATAGGCCATGCCGCGGTCGTTCAAGGCGTTCAGATTGTTTGCATCGAGCCGGATCGACTGGGTCAGGTCGGCGATGGCCCGATCCACCTCGTTCCGGCGAAGCAGGGCGGCGCCGCGATGCTGCCAGGCAAGCGCGTATTTCGGATCGATGCGGATGGCCTCGCTGAAATCGGAGATGGCGCGATCGTAGTCGCCCTTGTCGCCATATTCGGCACCGCGATTGTCGAACGCCACGGCGTCGCGCCCACCGCTCTTTGCGATCAGCCGCGAGCACGCGGCGATGCGGTCGTCATGGCCGCGCTGCGCGCAGATTGTCCGATCGTCTGCGGCCGCAAGATCAGCGGCTGCCAGAGAAGTGAAGAAAAAGAAACTGAAAACCAGTGCAATCCGATTCCGCATGGTCGCCACCCTGCCTCCGAGCCGCAGTATAGACAGGAAAAGGCGGCCGCGCCTGTGATGGTGATCACAGAACCGGTCGCTTGCTTCCCGAGTGCGGCCGCGGAGCATGCTTGGGGTCGCTTCGTTTGCTTGTCATGGGCTCGGCTTGGGCGAAGGCGGCGGTGAAGGGCTGGCCTCCGGCTTCACGACCGTGCCGTCGCCATGAGGCACGCACGTTCCGACATTGCCCAACAAGCGCTTGGCTTGCGCATCGCGGGCTTTGGAATAGTCGCGACGCCGCTCGATGTTCATCGCCGCCCACTTGTCCCAAGCGTCGAAAGCGTCAGAATAGTGCTTGCGCATCTGCTCTTCCGCCGAAAGGCAATCGGCGAACTTGTCAAATACCAGGTCTGTGTTGACAGGCGTCACGCCGCCGACCAGAACCACCAGCATCCATTTCATCGCGGCTCACCCATGCTTCCGGATGCAAACGGCGAACAAAGCTCGGCGGTTCCCCGGTGGGGCAGGGCTTCAACATCAGGCAGCCACGGCGCCGCGCCGCGGTCACCCCAGCCACACGTGCCATTCGCCACCCAGCCTCGATTCCAAATGCCGGACGCAGCTCCGCATTCTCGCGGCGCATGTCGCCCGAGCTTTGCCTGGTCACTCCACCCTCTCAAAGCCAAGAGGGCACAGGGAAGGCCGGGTGCTGACATCGCACCCGCGGTCCGCTGCGCAAAATGCACACGCAGAAAACCGCACAGCAGCATACAGGTGGTGCCGATCACTCGGCCTTCCCTGCGCGATGGTCGGACGGCTTATGCCGCGCTCTCCCGGGAGCCGAGTTCCTTCTGGCCTCCCTCGCGCTCGCGGAATTCACCGGCACGCGCGCCGGTTGACGCGACTGCCGCCTCCGCAAGAGCTTGACCGTAGCAACGACGGCCAGGACCACACGGTTTTGCCGTACGCACGGCCCGCCATTTCGCTGCAGTATTCCCTGACACTGTCGACAGCGCCGGAAACTTGCAAGACGAGACGAGACCTAGCAGCGCCGTTCGTCCGCGCGTGGCCGCGAGCTCACCGGGGACTACCCTCCCTGCCCGCACCTTTCGCGCCCGACGCTGCCGCGTCCACCGCAAGCCCGGCTCGCGATCAAGACGACGACGCGATCGCCCCTCAAGGATGAGCCGGGATGGGCGAGGTGTACGATATTTCCGAACTTCGGTAAAGTGGAATATTTTTGTGGGGAGGGGTTGACGGGGCGCGAAACAGAAAGACCCACTCATCTCAGGAAGAGGTTATGAGACGAGTTCAATTTCGTCGTCGGAAAACCATCCACGAGCGATCAAATGATCGCGGGCACTCTTCGCGTTGTCGGAGTAATATACGATGGCAAGGCTTTCCTTAGCGCGGCTGCATGTAACGTAAAACAAACGGCGCGTACGATCGATCGACGTTTCTCTCCCAGCGGCCTCGTTTTCCAAGTCGCCCTTCGTCTTTGGCTTGATTCCCATAAGCTTGCCGTAACTGAACATGAATCCACGAGCTTCTTCGTCACTGATGACCACCATCACACGTGGAAATTCAAGTCCTTTTACTCCCTGATGTGTGTCAAATTGCGAGATGCCTCGCACATAGTGATCGTATTTTTCAACTTGGTCAAAAGGTGCCTCAAGAGCGAGACGCCATGCACCCGTCTCTGTTTTTGCATCCTCTCCTTCCTCGTCATCGGCGGACCGCATGTCGCTCATCTCATGGTCAGAGGTAGAGAATGGGAGCAAAACGTCCGGGATCGAAAAAAGATCAGTCTCGGCGACATACTTCAGAACTGACCGCAAAGACGGTGAAGACCCATTGAACAGCAACGTTCGCAAGCCATCACAAGCAGTCTTAGCCTGGTCGAGCAACTTGCGCTGATCCTGCCCCGCGGCTTGAAGCCGATCGCGATCGAGGATTGGTGAAGTTCTCCGAATCGAAGCCGCAATAGCGAAGCGGTCATTTGCGGCCAGCGCTTTTGTTAGAGGCAGCAGTTCGCGGATGAAGAACCCTATGCCGCCCCCAGTGCCTTCAAGGAGGCTGGTCCGCATACGATCAAAACCGTACAAGGGTGCAAAAAAAGCCTCAAACCCGAAACGCCGGGCTGACATCATATGCTCTAGGGCAAGCGTTTTTATCTTGTCGTTCCCAGCGCCCCAATTGTCGTCGCCAGTTATAATTGCCATCCGCTTCGCGACGTCTGCTTCGAGCTTGGAGGGATCGGTAACAGTCTCGGGCGCTAGAAATAGTCGGATTACCCCCGTCTTCGCGTCGCTCCGCGGACGCTGCTCCTGTCCGTCATCGTCTTCGCGAATCTTGTTTATTAGAGTTACAATCCTGACGGGACAGCGATGGTTCATAACCTTTCGTGGACGGGCCCATCCAGCAGGGATTGCTTCCGCCAGCCGTTCTTTGCCGTCCGCATAGATCCGCTGCATCGTGTCGCCAAAGAGACCGAGGCAAAACGTGTCCACGTACCCGGACTGAACGTTGAGGATAGCCTCCATGAATGGCCGAGCCGTGTCCTGACTCTCATCTATGAGTAGGATCGGAAAACGTGTAGTCACCAATTGACGTAAGCCGGGCTTCATAGTCAGAAACTCCGACGTCATGGCGATTACCTCGGCATGATTGAGGGAATCCCGGGTCCGATTGTCGCCTGTTGGACTGTAAATAAAGCGCTTGATACCATTGAGATTTGATAGGCGCCGCCGTTTGTTCTCGATCGAACGAGCTCTATCTGACGCCGCTTTCGTGCTAGCCCTTCCCTTCAACTGTTGCTGCTCGAGTTCAGAAATGTCTTCCGTCAAGTTGCCTGCAACCCACTTACGGATATCGTTGTCGTAACCACTTATCAGAAACCAGGCGAATGCGTGGATTGTGGAAACTTCCACTCTCGGATCAAACTCAAGCCTTTGTTTGATTTCGTCGCAGGCGGCGTTCGTGTAGGTGATCACGCCAATCTTCTGGCCCGTCTTAGAAAGCGCATTACCTTGATGTCGACAGGCGTGCCGAATTGCTTCGACCAGGGAGCGCGTCTTTCCTGATCCGGCGCCCGCGTAGAGCAAAAAGCTTTTGGGCGCTGATAGATTGAGGCAAGCCCGAATAGTCGCGTCAGCCTCCGCGTCTATCTTGTCGTCGTCGATCGCGTCAGTCATGCCTTCGCACCCTCGTTTTCCGGAAGGATGTCGACCTGTTTCTTTTCAAGCCGCGATTGAAGCCACTCGAGCCCTTCTGCGATGTAGGACGGCACCTTAATCTTATCGAAGTCTTTGGCATCGATTACTTCGAGTGCGAATTCCGCCTTTTTGCCGTTCCGAAGGGCATCGAACATATCTTTACCGACGGTTCTGGTATCGCCGCGCTTAAGAATCGCTTCTCGGAATTTTCGGACAAGCCCGCCGCCTTCCAGCTTTGCGAAGAACTCGATATTTTCGAGGGCGAGCGCATCCTCAAAAGTGTACGGCTGCGCGGTCTCGGTCTTCAACGCGCCGAAAAGCTGCACTTGCACGGGAGTTTGATAGGCCGCGCGAACGGCAAAAAGCTGATCGTCGGAATTCTCCGATATCTTGGCCTTCTCATCGGCATCCATTAGCGCGTCGACATTCGGAAGCTTTGGCACCCATGTCTTCAATGTGTCATTGTTCGTCGTTTGGTCGGCCCCCTTTTGCGGTTGCACCGAACTTCCAGTGGCATCCACCGAGTCCAAATCAGTAATGATGAGTGTTAACAAACCAAGACAGTCGATCAGCGGCTTTAGACGGTGGGCATGACTGCCGCCGATCTCCAACAGCGTTACGTAGCTCTGATTCAACCGCTCATAATTGTTGCGGATGAGATTCGGCAACAGCATACGTTCGGCTGGTCCTTCGACGAGAATGGCTGCATCAGCGAAAAACAAATCGGCGTGGTGCGCGCGAAGATAACGCGTAACAAAGCGCTGGGTCTCGTTCTTCGCCCCAAAAACCTCTTGCAAGTTGATTACCATCGAAACCGGTATTCGCGCTGCCATACCCGCAGGAAGGCGCCTGAAATAGCGGAGATTGGCAAACGGGATTTCGTGAGCGACGTGGCTCGAATGTGTGCTGACGATCAACTGCGTTCGAAAAGTCTGCCCTCTTTTTAGCTCATCATGTTGGCGAAGGACATCATAAGCCTTTTTTACAAACACCTGTTGCACTTGAGCATGGAGATGGGCTTCAGGCTCTTCAATGAGGACAAGGTGAAGTGGCTCAATTTCGACGACCTGGATCGTTTTCGATGCCTTACCCACGCGCATCCAGGCATCGCGAAAGCTCATGAGCCGAAAGATCATCGAGATGAGGTTCTGGTAACCCAGACCGTTGTTGTTCTCTGGAAGGCGCAGCAGTGGCGTGACCTCTCCCTCGACACTGGTGACATCGACCGTGAACGTGACGGCTGCCGGGTGATTTAGTCCGTCGATCGCTTTCAAGCGGGTCGAAACTTTCGGACGTGGATCGCTGACACCCGGATAACCCATGCCCTCAACTTCCCGGAACGCTTCAGCGAAGCTCTCGGTCAAACGTTGATCAAATGCGTCTTGTGCCGCCTCGATCGCTTGCAGGGCACCGAGGTCTTTAGCGTCTGGGCCTTTGCCTGGATCAAGATGCTTTGAGTAATAGCTGCGAAGCTGATCCGATAGGCGGCTTCCCGCCGGACCAGACGAAGCCCCGTCATCATCGTCCTTTGCGGTCTCCTCGCCGAAGCCGCGCTGAGCCGGAATATCGTGAACGCGGATTAGTCCTTTCAGGGGATCACCATCTATGGGTAAGGATGAGGCCGTCAGCGGTTGGAGTTGAGCTTGAGATTTAACTGGCGACTTGAGCTGCGATGGATCCAAGGTGTAAGCCCGAAGCTTGAAATGCCGAGTGAGGCGACGGCTCAGATAGTCGATCAAGGTCGATGGCCAGAGGGTAAGCTTTGGCGGCGGAGCCGGATCGACATTGCCCTCCGATCGCACTGCGGCCTGTTGCGCTGACGCAGTTTCCCTTAGGTTGTCAGCTTCGGCTACGGCCGCAAGGAAGTCCTTGTATAGAGCCGTAAGGTCATCCGGCTCATAGCGTAAGCGGACGCCGAGTGCTCCGCCCTCCCAATCGAGGGTCGGAATCATGTCGCGAACCCGATGCATTTCACCGGGGGCCACGTCGAGCCATAGGTCTAAGGTGGGCAGCAGGGACTCCCACGGCGTGATATCCAGGCTAATGATTTCATTCGTCTGGTTGGCGTTGATCCAGCTTTGTCCGATGGCATCAATCGAGGGCCAATGGCAGAGCGTAAGATCGTGAAGCTCGAAGGGGCAACGTTGGGGAACGAGAAACCGCCGCAACGCTAGCATTGCGGAGGACTTGCCGCTGTTGTTTGCGCCGACGAAGAGCGTTGTCGTGTCCGACAGATCAACGCGAGTGGACAATAGCTTTCTGAAATTGGCGATTTCTACAAACTTGATATGCAAGATGTGCCCCCCGGCAAATCTTCATCATAGCTAGTCTACTCCCTCGCACAACCGTTAGTAGATACCGGCAAGCAGCCCGCGTCTCAGCATCGAAGGCGTGTATTGAAGCTCTACTCGGAGGACTTTGCGCGTAGGGTGCCCTGGTCTGCAGTGGGGGGTGCGATTGATTGATCGTGCTCCCGGATGTATCTAACTAGACATCCCTCGCGCCGGAACATTGATCGGCCAAGTCTGGGAAATCACGTTTTGCGCTGGAATGGTAGCGGGGGAGCGCTACCACCTTTCCCCACACCGACCAAACCTACGATTTTTCATCCAATCCAGCGCATGAAACCTATTGGGGCCCGGCCCCACGCTTACTCTCTTGTGAAGGGCAATTGGCAATGGCGCATGACCTCCGATCGGAAAAGCTGCCGCCATCTTAACTGGCGCCGAGATAATCAGCTTCCTTTGTTTCGCGGCGAACGCATAGTTTTTTGCTGTGTTGGTGCGAGCTTATCATTTCCGCCGCTCAGAAGCCCATTCAATCACCACGCAAGTTCGGCGGCATCAGCATTGCCACCCTGCACTAAATACTGCGCCTCCGCGGCTGACTGGAACATTCTCATCGCATGCGCCGGCATCTGAGATCACTTGCTTTGCCGAAAGGATCGGAGACATCGAATGCATGAAGGGATCGGCAATTGCCGTCCAACATGCAAGCACGCCCGGCACTTAGCGCAGTCTTACGAACGGCCCAAGCAGCGATTCAGCGCAGAATGGGCGAGAGTGCTGCTCGCGCACCAAGGGCCGCGGCGAAAAGCCTGCCGATAAAATGTTGCACCAACGGATCGTTCCGCGGCCGGTCGGCAACCACGTGAGTAAAGGTACGGGTTCGCGCCCTAATCAACTCCCTCGTGTCGCTACCCGCGCGCCGCGCAATTCCGGCGAGGATCAAGCAGGACCAGCTGAACATAGGCCGCTCCAAAGACCCGGCCTTCCGTTACATATCCAGGACCAAGAATGCGGTCCTCGGGAACCGCTACATCCCGAAATGAACTGTACCGCTCGCCGTAAGTCTCTGGCCGGAGCCATCCCAATCGCCTGGATCCTGACGCCAGGCTGGTTGGTATCGACAACTACGGCGATCCGCTTGCGCTCTGGTCAGCCGCTACGATCAAGTGATCCGGCGTATAGGGTGCCAGTCGCGTAGTATTCGTGACAGCTGTAGTTCCGCCTCCGTCCTGCGTCATCGCCGTTCGTTAGCAATCCGCGGTCCCGACACTTATCCCGTTTGTCGCGACCCCGATCAGGGTGTGGTTGGCGGTTATGTAGCCCTTAGCTTTTCCTCTGCGGCCGCAGCAAACGACCGCCTCGAAATGAAGCCATCACTTCGCTCATCGAACGATCGGAGCTTGCTAATTCGTGCAATTTGTATCTGGATAGGATCAGCGCGAGTTGCATTGCCTGGTAGGCGCACCAAGCATCGACTACCTGCTCCGGTGCGAATGGGTCTCTCCCATTCAACCACTCATAGTAGGAGGCTGCAGGCTGCTCGTAAGGCGTAACGAGGTTCCGGCACTCGAATTCAGCGCGTTACAATACGGAAGGCTCTGCCGAAAAGAACTGTCGTTTGCCTGACGACCATCCCGTCATGGGTCGGCCCGCCTCTATGGCGATGACCCGGCGGAATGTCTGGTTTCCGCCTCCTCACCGCTACCAAACCAACGCCATCGTTTGTCGTCGAGGCGTGCCCTAAATCTCAGTATCACCGCAGCGAGGCGCGTGTCGAACTGCTGGCTTACTTCGTCGCGCCCTCGATGATCTACCCTTCGATCCGAGCTGGCGCGACTGAATAAGACGAGAACTCGCACCTGCAACAGCCGTGTGAGGCGTCTATTTGCAAGCGTAATCCAGAATAGACGAGGCTGATCAGAGGAGCAGCCTGCGATCTGCCAGTAGAGTTGAAAGGAAGCAGGCATTGGCTCCAGCATTTTCAAGCCTATCCGAGCGGCGATCGAGACACGCACTTCCCATCTATTGCGGATGACAGAGAAGGATTTGTCCAGCCATAGTATAAGACCGCCTCTAATGTGCTAAATATACGCGGCATCGATTCACTGTTGCCCGCATCGCGCCCTCAGCCGCGGAGCCTTGTAGAGGCCTCCTGAACAAGCTCCTTGGTACGCGAACTACGAAGAGAGCTGGTCGCCCAACTGCGGCCTCGGCGGCGACGGCAGGGCTATTTTCTTCAATTGATGTAATCCTTGCTGCAAGTGTCGTATAGATGTCTGATTTGCTCCGGTGTAACTTTCGGGAGCGAGAACGATGACCAACGCGCTCGAGATCTATAAGGCTCATCCGGTACGATCGCATCTCGCCATGAGAGCGGCACAATATGTCCGCATGTCGACACAACGGCAGGAATACTCGATTCAGAATCAGGCTGCTGTGATTGCAGCATACGCGCACGCCCATAGCCTGACCATTGTACGAACCTATCGTGACGAAGGAGAGAGCGGCCTGCTCATAAACAGGGCCGGCCTTGTACAGCTCATCAAGGATGTCCAAACAGGAGAGACCGATTTCGGTCATATTCTGGTCTACGACGTAAGCCGGTGGGGCCGCTTTCAGAACGTCGATGAGAGCGCGTATTACGAATTCGTATGCAAACAGGCAGGCATCAACATCGTGTATTGTGCCGAGCAGTTTGACAATGACGGCAGCATGCTCTCTAGCATCATCAAAAACCTCAAGCGCGTGATGGCAGCCGAGTACAGTCGTGAGCTTTCGGCAAAGGTTCACGCCGCGCAGTGCCGGTTCGCCCGACTAGGCTTCAAGCTCGGAGGTCGTCCTGGTTATGCTCTCTTGCGAAAACTTGTCGATCAGAGTCAGAAGTCGCGAGGCGTGCTGAAGAACGGTGACCAGAAGTACCTGATGACTGATCACGTCCGAGTGCGACCCGGCATTCCCGAGGAAGTAGCCGTAGTGAAGTGGATCTTCGAGCGCTTTCTGCAGGTAAAGTCGGAAGAGATTATCGCCCGGGAGCTAAACCGGCGGGCCATACTCACGAGCACGGGAGTTCGGTGGACGCGCGCAGCGGTCAACAAAGTGCTTAGAAACGAGAACTACATTGGAAACCTAACCTTCAACCGCCGATCACGCAAGTTGCGGCAGAACTGCATTTGCAATCCTCCCGAGCTCTGGATCACCAGCGAGAGATGTATCGAGCCGATCATCGAACGCGAAGTCTTCCTGAAAGCAAACAAGATCATTGAGGAACGGCGTGTCGATCTCACTGAAGGGGAGATGCTTGCTCGTCTACGCAAAACCGCTGCTTAAGGAAGGGCGCCTGAGCTCTGCTATCATAGACAGCACGGTCGGCCTTCCCTGCGCTTCCACCTATCACAAACACTTCGGCAGCATGATGAACGTGTATCGGTTAATCGGCTACACTCCCAAGCGAAACTATGCATTTCTTCAGTCGCGCCCGCGCTGGGCGGAGCAAGAGGCCAAGCTCGGCTCGCACGTTGCCATGGCCATCAGGAAAGCTGGTGGTCGCATCACCTCTAGCAACAGGACCGATTACTTGCGCGTGCGTGGATCAGTGAACATCTCAATTCGATCAGCTCTCTGCTGCGGAAGCCAAAATCGAGCGTTGTATTGGTCGATCAAGCGCAGGGCACGCCTGCCTCAGGGCTGGATCGCTGCCATCAGGCTGTCTGAGCATAACGAGTCAGTGCTCGATTACGTACTGCTGCCGACCGACGGGAAAGTAAAAGGAACTACAAGCTTTACTGAGAGGGCTCGCGTTCGCCGTGGAATCGCTCGCTTCGAAACCCCTGACGCTTTGGTTCGAGCGATCGCCAAGCTAGTAAAACGGAGAGACCGTTCTGAGCCAGCACCACACGACAAGCGATCGAGACCAAAGCAGCTCAACACCAAGAACGCCCGCGCGCGGCACTGATCAGACGCAGGCACAACACTCCGCAAAGCAGTGCTTCATAATTTTGGAAGCTTGTCCAGATTTCCAGCGCCTTCGCTCTTGCCGCGTTTTGCTGGAGCATGCTTCACCGTTGGCTTCTCCGAGCATCTTTGCCAAACTACTTGTCGACAAGCGAGTGCTGGGCGGCCAATGGGACTTTTGGTCTGGTCTCGAAGGTACCGCATGGCTATACCTCCGCGGCCGATGAGCTGAGCGTCGAGCTTGTCGCTGCGCGGACGTGGCCATGCTGGCCAACGCGTATGTCTTCGTCGGGGCGTGGATAGCATCCGCGGGGGCTACAATCTGCTCGCGCCTGGGAAATCATTGGACGTCCTTGTTTCCAACACGCGAATAATGGGCACAATCGGATGTCGGTCAGCTTGTGCTGCCAAAACTGTCAGCCCGTCACGCGACGCTCCCTCGAGGTATGTCAAGCCGCTGGTGAAGCACAGGGTGACCGAGCCGCGTGGCATCTCGAAATAGTGAGCTGCGGCTTACGCTGGCTGCGAGTCGCTTTCGGCGTTTAACAAATGGGTTCGCCGCGGAATCTTGCCGATGCCAATTCCTCGAACTCGCAAATGGGATTGAAAAGCCATAGATGCCGCACCTGACCGTATGTCTGCTCTTGTTTCAAAAAGTCGGTCGCAGCTGTCAGCCGACGAATGGAACGTTTCGCAACATGCGGATGCGGCTCAAGGGCGTCAACAGTCTGAAGGAGAGAGGTGATGACGGCATTGATCGAAGGACCGGGACGGCTCGTCTATCTGAGCTCAGGCATGCACCACCACGCCGGTTCCAATTTGGATGACGTCCCATTGCGTATTGAACTTCGGGCGCGCTCCATCACAGCGGGATGATGTGTTGGTGCCCGCCTCGAACTAAGAAAGACGTAGAATGGTGCTTTCAGGCCGCCCAAGGCGCTCGGAGTTAGCGACCCGGGCGCATCTGCTTGCTGGCGGTTTCATGCAGAGCGGCTGGTACTTACCTCGTCTAGGCGGTCATACCGCACTCGACGTGCCGGCATGACGCTGCGCAACGCGCTCTTGATCAAACAATTCCTGCACGACGCGGGATACGGCGAAGTTTCCGTCGAGGCGATGCCGGACAGAACCGACCGGGGTCAGAACGTCCGCGCGAAGACTGCAACACGGCCGAGGGAAACTTTATAGGCGCCAGCGACGGGTCTGCGGATGGTCTGTGCAAGGTTTGCCAGCGGTCAGCGGGAGCAGATGCGACGGTCAACGGTAGAACGAGCGCATCTGTTGCCGGCCGGCGCGGAGCGCCACCTTTTTTCAAGAAGCGCCGCTTTCCGGTTATCTCCCCAGAAGATGCCGACCGCGGTTGTTAAAATCCTGGACTGTCAGAACATCGTCAACGGCGGTGGCGGACGATCGAGCTGCCCGATGGATATTTCTCCGCCTTGGCGACGATCGGACGCGTGGCGAATCCGGATCGCGGTGGCTGGGACATCGCATGGCCGAAACTGACAATCGATTGGCTTGATCTCGGAAGCATATGCCGTTCCTTATCGATGAGTGCCGTAACGGTTGCCAGTTCTTGAATTGACATTAGTCCCGCCACGGTGTGATGAGCCAGATCCGCTCAAATAGCTGCCGCCATGACTGGTAGTGTGATGTCCGCCTCCGTAGCTGACGCGCCCTCCATGTCCTCCGCGTGCGTTTGCTTGTCCGATAACGCCGAGCAGCAACAGAACGGCAACTAGTGCAATCAACTTCATTTTGCGCCCGCCCCTTCGATGTGGAAGCGTATCCAAGCGCAGCCGGTGCGAGGTAACAACCTCTGACATCGGCAAAATGTGCAGCTTTACGCCGGGAACAGCTAGCGCGGGCCGTTTTCCCGCGAGTAAGGCGCGCGCCCTCCTCCGCGAAACATCTCGAACTCAAAATGGAGCCGTTGACCTCGCCTGAATGCCAAGCCGATCGAGCAGAAATACCGCAGATCAAGGACCCTCTACGCTGATTATCATCATGACCACCATGCTAACGTAGCCCTGCTACTTGCTTGGGGCCAACATTGTCATCGCAGGAAATTTCCCCCCAGTCGACTGCTGCAGCCGATCGGGATCTAATCTTCGTAATAATCGAGCGTCATCGCGAGCTGTCGGCGCATTACGATGCGGCCCTGTCCGTATCGGCGAAGCTCGATTCGGGACCCGAGTTTGATGCCGCCGACGAAATCAGCTGTCAAAGGAACCATGCTCTCGCGGAGCATGGGAACGTGCTCATTCGTTCAACCCCAACCACGATCGCGGGCGTGATTGCTCTGACGCGTTACGTCGGCAGCCTACAAGAGTGGGACCTTCCCGACGATGACGCGTGGTATCGGACTTTCTTGGAAGGGCTGGCAGACGCCATCGATGGAATCGCCATGGTGCAGCGGCTCGGGCAAGATGGCGATTAAAATGGCGCTCGCTTTCATCTTCCGCGGCATACTTTTCTGGGTGGCAATCGCTGCGCTTCTCTATTTCGTGTGGAAGTTGCCCTTCTGAGGTCTGACGATTGGGGGCTCGCCCGAGCCAGTATCGAGGCAATGAGGAGGGGCGGCTCTTGAACCATGGTACTCGCCGGATCCCTGGAAGATGGATGCGATCTCAGTTTCGTGGCCTTGCCCGAAGCTGATCCGTCTCAGAATCGTCGACCACGACGCCTTTGCCAGCGCTGCGCGCCAGGCGCGCCTGCTCCACTGCTGCAGAAGGGGCATCCCTTGAAGAAGATCAAGAGAAATGCCCAAGTAAGGCACCAATGTGCCAAGGGGGCCGTGCCCATAGCCTCACGAGCTGCACGGTTGTTCCGCTAACAGCGCTTAAGTACCCGAGAAAGCATCCGTTTCCTGGAAATTGGGATACTTCCGGACCTTGCGGAACAACGACCACAGGAGCCGCTTTGGACCAGCCCCTACCGCCGGTGCTGTGACGTTCTGCACCATGGCGGCGGCTCAGTCTGTTGTCCAGTAGACAAAGACGCTGGGCAGGCCGCCGGCGAAGTGCACTTAGCAATCCGCAATCGCGCATCAGTCGGACCGCTCTGCCGATCTTTACTGGCGCAGAGGCTTGCGAGACGCCATCCTGGTCTCCCAGCAATCCACAAGCCGAACATATGCTGCCGACATGGAATTACATCGCGGTCCACGCCCATGAGCGATTGAATTCTTCGAGTATCTCAATCGCCTGCTTCAGATCGTGACGCGATTGACGAATCTCCATGAGACGTGACGTGCGACGCCGTGGGCGGTCAGCGATGCTCCCGCGGATTTCATCCCGATCACCATGATCGGACATGAACCACCGCCCGCGCCTGATCGCATTGGTTTCGCCACCGGCCTAAGCGGCGATCAAACTGGCACAGGACCCGTATATTGCAGCTTTTATCCTACTTCAGGACGAGACGATAATGTGCATGACCGCCGCCAAGAACGCCGCTCGAGAGAATGATCTTACATCTGCAACTCTCACAGCTCTCCAGCGACATTAGAGAGATTAACTCGGGCCGTCAATTAACTCACGAATTTGCCAATGGAACAGTCGGCTTGAGCTTAATACACTATGTGGAGAGTTGTCGGTTTTCCGACAGAGGCCCAAATCCCGTGTCAGGTCGCGTACAGCGGGCATAGTACGCGAACTCTCGAAAAGCCCATTCGGCGTTGTGGCTTGCCCAGCGCCGCCCTGCATGGTCACTGCCTGAAACGAATTCGTTCAGTGCCTATTGTCGAGGACATGTTGGTCTTTCGATTGGCACGATGCTTGCTGAAGATCATTCGCTCCAAGGGGGTGCGGGAGACCTGCCAGGGCCTGGAAAAGCGAGATCAGCGCAATGACTTTGATCGGTGGCGTCATTCCGAGCGCCGATATTGTGAAACGTGCAGCGCGCATCGGTGCCGAAGTCAAAAATATCAAGCTATCAGGCGATCTACCGGATCACGCGATAGCTGCGATCAACAGCTTATTGCTAGAGCACAAGGTGATCTTCTTCCGCAATCAAGGACATCTCAATGACGCCGAGCAGGAGCGCTTTTCCGCTCGTCTGGGAAAGCTAGTGCCACATCCGATACTCGGCGCTACCAAGGGGGCGTCGCTCCTCGAACTGGACTCCACTCGCGGCGGCGGCCGCGCCGACGTTTGGCATGCGGATGGGACCTTCTCCGACGCCTATCCCAAGATTTTGGTCCTGCGGGCCGTGGTAATGCCAACGTTCGGAGGCGACACCGTGTGGTCTAACACAGCTGCCGCTTATCTTGGTTTGCCGCCGCCACTACAACGGCTCGCCGAGGGCCTATGGGCCGTTCACAGCAACGTTTTCGATTACGCCGGGATCGCGCGTCTCCGCGAGGTCGACAAGAAGCACTTTGACGAGGTGTTCACCAAAGAGGTCTTTGAGACGGAGCATCCCGTCGTACGCGTCCACCCCGAAACAGGCGAGCGGACGCTAGTGCTCGGCGCCTTGGTGAAGCAGTTTGTTGATGTCCCCAAATACGACGGACAAAAGCTGTTCGACCTATTTCAGTCTCACATTACCGCGCCCGAAAACACTGTGCGCTGGAGCTGGTTAGAGGGGGATATTGCGATATGGGATAACCGCTCAACGCAGCATTACGCGGTCAACGATTACGGGGGCCAGCATCGCGTCGTACGTCGGGCCACGATCGAGGGTGAGGTGCCTGTCAGCGTCGATGGCCGGAGCAGTGTAACGCGCCTGAAGGTGACCGAATGACTGCACGACGACGCGCAGCGCTCTCGCGTCTGAAATCGAGAAAACCTGGCAATCGGACTTCTTTAAGGCAAACGCGAAAACACATTTTCCAACGCGATATCTCAGCTCTTAACGCCAACGCGGCAGCGGCTAGCTTGATGCACGCAAACTATTTAGCGTCGACCGACGGCTTCAAGGAAACTTGAGCATCACTGTCCTTCGCCAGCGGCTTCACGTTTCAGCTTAGAAAATCCTCGATCAGTGGCCATAAAGCGCGCCAACATAGGGGCGATGAGTTTAGTCGGATCGACCACTTGACCACCCTGACGCGTAAGGGCTTCTGCATATGCAATGAGATCACGATGTACCGCCGCAGGCAGCTCCGCACTTACTTTGACCGGCTTGTCGTCTGGAAGCTCTCCTATTTTTAGTTTTGGCATTTTGTTACCCTCTATAGGGTGTAAGTATGAGGTCACGATTGACAAGAACACGAACCGGGACGCCAGGTCGCACGGTTAGAGTGGGCTGGACGCTGAGACTGCGGCGAACCACCTGCTGCCCGGTCTGGTTTAGTGAGTCCGACGCGCCGTGTCGCAATGCCTGGATGATTGCACTGTCGTTGCTATTGGTGTCCGAGCCGGCGCCCAATTCGGTCCCGATCGCCAGAAAGGTCGATAGTGCCGCAGCCTTGAACAACTCGCCCCAATGATTGTCGACCTGATCTTCGAGACCTGCGTATCCGGCAGTGTCAGCGCCAGGCTGCCGCTCAAGAACGATCGACCGTCCATTCGGCATGATCAGCCGTGTCCAGACGAGCAGGACGCGGGACTGGCCGAAAGTGACCTGGCTATCGTATACCCCGATCAGGCGCGCGCCCTGCGGTACTAACAAGAATCGACCGGTGGGCGTATCGTATACGTTTTCCGTCACCTGCGCGGTGATTTGGCCTGGAAGATCTGATCTAATCCCTGTGATCAGTGCTCCCGGAATCACCGTCCCGGCCTGCACGATATATGGTGCGGCGGGCCTGGTGACGCGGTCAGGGCTGACCGTACGACGGTCCACGGAGGCGTTTACGAAGGCAAGCTTTCGGTCCTGACCGCTTTGTGCAGATGCGTCATCCCCGGTCACCGTTGGATTCGATGGCACGACGCGATCGCTTCCAACAAGCGGCGCGGTGGGCGGACGTACTTCACGTCCGTTCGTCGAAGCGAATAGATGACTGATGCGGGCTGCCTCGGTCTCTTGATCCCGGCGCTGCTGGTCCGGATAAGCGCCAATCGCCGGCGACTGGCCTTGAGCGGCAAGGATCGGTCGACCGAGGTCCCCGGGGAGCGGCGGACCAAGCTGCGGGATTGGCTGGCGCGGAACGCCAGCATAATCCTTCGGCAGGGTCGTAATACCGTCGGCAACATTGTGGTGGTCTGTGCTATAAATCTCCTCCGCCGCCTGATTACGGGAGCGATTATGCTGCAGCGACCACAGCACAGCCCCACCGATGACAAGCAGGGCGACCGCGCTCCCGCCGGCCAAGAGCTTCCGCGACAACCGCGTCACGCGCGGATGCTCTGCTCTCAAGCGGAAGCTCCTGGACTGTTCCTCCGGTGTAGCCGGCGGAGCAGCTTGCTGGTGATCGGCTTCATTCCGGGTATTCATGACGACGGCCTCCCGTCAGTCCTGACAATCCTAACCTTCTGCTGGTGTTCACCGCCAAGCCGCAGTTCGGCGGCCGCAAACAGCCGATCGACGATCAACACGTTGCCGTAGGAGCGATAGTTGACGAGTTCGGTCTTGCCGTCTGGACCGATGACGAAGAGGGGAGGCATCTCGCCCTGCGCGATGCCTTGCGGGAACTCGACGTAGACCTTGCGGCCATCGTCATATGCGGCGAGCGGCCGCCAGGGAGGACTGTCCCCTTCGATGGCATAGCGTGAAATGCGCTGCGCCGGTTCCGGAAGAACGGGCTTCAGAGCGACCGAACGCGATCGTTCGCGTACGGTTTCCGGATAGTACCAGGCAACAGACGGCATGTATGGCCGATCGCGGGAGCGTAGTTCGATCAGGTACGTCCGCCGATCGGTATTGACGACGAGGTTGGTCTCGATCGAAGCTCGGGTCGGCTTGACCAGGATATGGACGCGCCGTGTGTCGCCGCTCCCGCTCTCGGTATCGCCCACGACCCAGCGTACGGTATCTCCGGCCGCGATCGGCCCTGATCCCGTCAACTGTTCTCCCTCCTCGAGCGCGATATCCGTGATCTGCCCCGGTGCGGCGTAAATTTGATAGAGCGCCCCGGGACTGTAGGCGTAGATTTGCGCCGCGTTGAAATACCCCCGCTTGCGCGGTTCAACACGGGCCGCACTGTTTGCCATCTCCACCCGGCTCACCGGCTCTACGTTTTCCATCCCTCCTGACTTACCGCCGAAAGCTGGCTTCCAGAGGGGTGGAACGTGAAGCGGTCTCGGTTTGTCGTCGAGAGCCACCGGTGATGCCAGCAACGGAGGAACTTCAGCGTCATAGCTGATCTCCGGCGGAATGTAGGTCGCGCATCCACCAAGCATAGACGAACAAAGCAGGACAGCGTGCACACTTGCTCGCTTCGCGAACACGAACTTGGGCCGAGTCGAATTGAGCCCGCTTTGCGCACCTGGATGCGAATGGATAACGTACAGAGTCTTTCGCACTTTCAGGATTGACGGCTTCTTCTAGAATGAAGGAGCTTTGAATGAACGATGGGAATGCCATGGGTCAGGTGATCCAAATTGATGAGGCCCGGATTCGAGATCACCTGGGCGAGATGGTCCGCGGGACAGTGGAAGAGACACTGAACGCGATGCTGGAGGCCGAAGCGGACCAGCTGTGCGGTGCTGGGCGGTATGAGCGCAGCCCGGCGCGGCAGGACACGCGGGCAGGCAGCTACGAGCGAACGCTGCAGACCAAGGCGGGCGACGTCAATCTGAAGGTTCCGAAGCTACGGCGGCAAACCTTCGAGACGGCGATTATCGAGCGCTACCGGAG
>NZ_FMAE01000048.1 GCF_900094575.1 Bradyrhizobium yuanmingense
TCAAATACGAACGTGCGGTGGAGTGCCTGATCAAGGATCGCCACGCGCTGCTCGCCTTCTTCGACTTCACTGCTGAGCACTGGATCCACCTACGCAGCTCGAACCCGATCGAGAGCGTCTTCGCCACGGTGCGCCACCGAACGGTGGGGACCAAGGGATCGCTGTCGCAACAAACCGCGAAGCTGATGGTGTTCAAGCTCATCGACGCCGCATCGAAGACCTGGCGGCGATTGAAGAGCACGAACCAGTTGCCGAAAGTCATCGCCGGTGTAAAGTTCATCGACGGAATCGAACTCATTCCGAACACTGAAAGCCACGCCGCCTGATCAGGCCGCGTCACCCAAAATCAGCCATAGCTCACTCGGCAATGTGGACCGACACACCGCCGCAGCGTGCGAACTTCCGCGCGTGGACGGAAATCATCTGCAACGAGCTTCTGCCGGGCGACACCAACAAAGAGCGTCGCGGGGCCGTTAAAAGCCCTCTGGAGACCGCATGGACGTTTTCCAACTGGCTAACGCATTCAAAGTCCGCCACCTGGCTTGATGCCGACATGGCGCATGTGATGTCCAGGTTGCCAGCGGAATGCTGTCCCGATCGATCATTCGTGCGTTGCGCGGTGTGCCTGAGGAATGCCCGAACTGCGGCTCGCCGCATCTCGAACCAGAACACGCTGAAAACGCTGCCGCACCCGGCGTACTCTGGGAACGACCGCGCTGCGCTGATTGTGGATGGACCGGCAGGCCCGTCCCAATCCTCGACCTGGAGGATGGACAGCCCATTATCACTCGCGAAGGCGAAAAGTCCGAAGAGCACAGCATCATGACGGTTCCGCTGCGCACGATCGTCAGGCCGGGCGATCCGCCGATCGAGCCGCTGAAGAAAGCAAAAACCGGGCCACCGGAGCCAGGCGTCTATCTTCCCTACGGGTCCAACATGTCGACCGCACGGCTGCGCAAGCGAATGCCGAGCTGCAAGCCGCTCGGCATTGCTACCTTGCCCGGGCATGCGCTTCGCTTCCATAAGCGCAGCAGGGACCTGTCTGGGAAGTGCAACGCATTTGCTAGTGGTAACAACAACACAGTGATCGGAGTCCTGTTCAGCTTCGATCCAGCCGAGCGCGCCAAGCTAGACGAGGCCGAAGGCGTCGGCGCTGGCTACGAGCACGAGATGGTCACGGTCATCAACGAGCAAGGTCGCTGCCGGCGATAAGGCTCGGCGCCGCCTCGAGTTAAGAGTCCGGAATTCCTTGCTGCGGCTGGCCTTCTCGATCACGGCCAGTACCCTCGTCGATACATGATATTTGAGCCGCTAAACGGGCCGAGCGACATCGCGAGAACTGGCTATTCCAGGAGCTCTCACAGAACCCCCAGCCGGGTTCGGGATTGAACGACCGCGCTCGGAGCGGCCGACTACGGCACCTCCCTTAGACCCGAGATGTTGATCTGGAGACGCCATCGGAAGTATCCCAGCACCAAGCAGGCCTTGTTCAAGACCATGAAGTTCAGATCGCAAGCCGCCACCCCATCGGCCAGCACTTGGCTCTGCCAGAAATGGTCGTCGATGCTTTGGTTGCCCGGCTGCAACAAATTCTCGAAGTTGGGCGTCGCGACGGTCAAGGCTCGGCGCAGGACAAGCTCAAAGGGGGAAAGGACACCAGCGTGTTCCTGCGTGATCCCATCAAACACGACGATATGCTCTCCTCTCAAGGCCAGGGCACTTCCACGGATGCGCAGATGGACGCCAGGCGTGACGGTCAGATCGAGATGGCCGTCATTGCTCCCGAGTGGCCCGCCATCGCGCGCGGCCAGGACATAGAGATGCTCACTGTCGACGCGTACGGGCGCCTCGGGCGAGAGACTGGCATTCGGATACCGTGACAGTAGCGTCTCGGCGTCGACGATGATGAGAACGGCAACGTGAGACTCGGAGCGTTGGCTCTTGGTTGAGGGTCTGTCTTTGGCCATTGCTGTTTCCCTTCCTCCCGACCGTGGGATGCTCGGCAACCGCGGAGCTTGCCAAGTGCTTGGGCCGGCCGAACTGGATGGTGCTGACGGCGAATCGGTCTCATTCGAGAGCGACGCGAAAAAAGCGACAGCTGGTCGAGAAGGCCGATCTGCCAGGGACGACGGGTGAGGTCGGCACGCCTCCGGACCGCAAGCTCCGCACCTGCCATTTCATGCCACCCTCGGAGTCGAGGGTGGTTGGGATCATGGCCGTTGCCCCGCTGCGCGGTTCCTTCGACGCCTTGATGATCATCCGCATCAATTGTGGATGCTGATGAACGGATCCCACGAGAAGTATCCCAGCGCGCTGCAATTGCGATCGACGACCATGAAGTTGAAATGGTAGGTAACTCGTCCGATAGCCAAAGTTTCCGAGGACCAATAGTAATTGGCGATCGTCTGACATGTCGGCACGGACGGATTGCTAGGATTGGGATGCGCGAACGAGGCCTCCGCCTTCCGCGGGGTCGGCGTCGAGATCAGCTCGTTCCCTACGTTTCCGATGAAGCGGTAGAAGATCACTGACTTCTCGAACCCAAGGGAGAGGCTGGTCTCGCGCCAACGAATCAAATCCCCGACCTGGGCCTTCAGGTCGAGCTCGCCGCCCGCTTGCCCACTGATCACGTTGTCCTGATTTGTGATCATGTAGACATGGCGGAAATCAATGAGAGTGGGGCTGTCCGGTCTTTTGCTCGGATTCGAGTACTTCTGAAGAATGGATTCCGTATCAAAAGCAACAAGAACGTCTGTGACTCTGGACATGATGCTTCTCCATTGCAAAGAGGAATGTTCGGCTTTCGCCGAGCTCACCCCATCGCCGTAGACCATTGCGATGCCTGACAACGCCGTTCGTTGGATTACGCTGCTTCGACCGGTTCATCAGGAGTTGGTTGCGGCCGCCGAGTAGGCTTGAGCTTTCGTGAGCGGCCCATTCGCGTGATCATAGGATGATTTCTCCTCAGGCCGCGCGCATTGCAGGAGACCTGCATTTGCCGTGCCAAAGGAGAGGGAATCACTATCGAGGGCGTCGTCACTCCCCATCTCGGTTCTGGAGCGCTCAGCCATGGGAGTACTGTAACCAGTGGCTCCGAGGAGGATAATGTACCGGATGGATGACAGCTTTCGGCCTTCGTGTTTGTCCAACTCCGTCGTGTGGGCGCGCATACCACCCCCTCGAGAATGCGGTTAGGCCAATCGCCGCCACGCGCAAGATGTTCATGTTGTCGCGTTCATGCGCGTCGGACTTAAGACGTTTGGCGGCAAGCTGCCACAAACGGCCGCGATTTCACGATCGCGTCACGAAGAAGCTGGTTCGCTCTCGACGCGCGGCTCGCAAAACGTGGCACGCCAATTGCTCGGCCTACGACACCGCATCGCCGGGCTTAGTAATGTGGTCCTCCCGCGTCCTGGGATGCGGTCCAAGCCCGAAGAGAGGAGGTCACGATGCGGATGGCACCCAGCAGGCGAGCATATAGATTGATGGGCACACTGAGTCGGCTGCTCGCAACGGCCCGCAAGCTCAACCCTAATCGCAACAAAGCGATGGCTAGGCGCGCCATGCTGCGGCACAGCTTTGGCAACGGAGACCTCCATGACAAGTTCGTCTGATATCGTGCGGCTTCGAGCTGGTCCGGGCACCGCTTCGCTAACGAAGTGGGGTTGGGTTTTCGCCCTCGGCGTAGTTTATCTGATCACTGGCTTCGTGGCGCTTGGTAGCGTTGCGCTCGCGACGATGGCGAGTGTGGTGCTAGTTGGCGTGATGATGATCGTCGCCGGCGTTGCCGAAATGATCAATGCTTTCCAGGTTAAGACCTCGGGCAAGTTCTTGCTATGCGCTCTTTTGGGTGCGCTCTACATCGTCGCGGGGCTTGTGACGGCGGCAAGTTCAGATACCCATCCGGATGGGCGGGGACAGCACGCGAACTCTTATCAGAATCCTCGCCAAGCTCTGCCGGCCGATCTTGCGCAACAGCCGCTGCACGCGCTTGCGATTGACGGCATGGCCCTGGCGCGCAGCATCGCGGTCACCCGACGCGAGCCGAGGAATGGCCAACTCACGAACAGTTCATCGATCCGCAGCATCAGCGCCGAATCGTCATCGTCGTTGAGGGCGCGGCCGATAGACGCTTGAGCGAGCGACGCCGAGCAGCTGGCACTGCTGGGGCACCGACAGCTCTCCATGATTGCGGTCGACGAGCACGCGGCGATCCGGGGCGCTCATCTTCCGTAGCCCTTCGCTAAAAACTCCCGCTCGATGATCAACTGGCCTATCTTGGCGTGCAGCTTCTCAATCTCGCGCTCGTGCCCGGCTGCGCTGTCGCCGTTGCTCTCGAACGCCCGCGCTGCTTGATCCAGAAGCTGCTTCTTCTAGCGTAACTCTGGTCCGGGGGCAGTAGCGGCCGAAACGTTCCATCACGTTGCTCGGTGGGCATTTTCTTTTCGGTGATCAGCGGACAATCACTCCGCAATGCTTGGTCTGTCCTTGAATTTGCGTTGGCGATCCAACGTGACGCGGCCAGGTCACGGATCTGCTTCGGATCGATCGACGGCTGCGCCTCGAAGTCGAAGCCGGCAAGCTCCTTCACGGCCGGGAAGTGTGCGAGTTTCAGCGCCATCTCGATGCGGCGATGATCCTTCGCGATCTCGCGCTAGCACAGCAGGATCAGCGTCTCACGCGCCGACAGGTTCGCGCGCGCCGCCTCGTCGAGCAGGTTGTCGAGCTGGTCCCGGATGCCGGCGAGCTGCAATCGTGCCAGCATGGCGTCGAGCCGATCGATTGGTGCTTCGGTAGCCTTCTTTATGCGCGCCATCAGAAGCTCCCTCCGATCGCTGCTTCGTATTCGGCAAGAGGACGCAACAACGAGGGCAGTGGAGACGATGCCGGCACCGTCGCTGCCGCAATCTCCGGTCGGCAGACCGCGCCATTCTGCCCGGCAACACCGTCGAGGTGGGTGGTATCGACGATCCGCAGCCGGCGACCTTCCGATTGCTTGTGGACCGCAACCTCGCGCATGCCTTGGCGGATACGCACCTCGCCGGCCGCAACCGCACCGAGTAGCTGTTCGTATCGACCTCGACGGCTTCAACCTGTGTGTCTCGTCACGCGCGAAGCGGACGATCGGCGCCTCGCCGGTCGTGCCGTGGATACGCACGTTCGCCACCTCACGCTCCCACTCGGCGAGATGCGCCTCGAATGCCACCCAGCTCGCGAAGGAATGCCCCGCGATCGCATTCTTCTTCACGTAACCGACGCCATTCTCCGTCTAGCCCTTCGTGCGCGCCCGATACGGTGCGCAGGCGCTAGGACGGAAGCCCCAATGCTTCGCGAACGCGATGAGCTTGGCGTTAAACTGAACCGACCGGCTCACCGCGTCGTGGCGCACCACGAGCGCGCGTGGATTGTCCATCAGCACTTCCTCCGGCACGCCGCCGAAAGTCGTAAATGCGCTCTCGAGCCCACCGAACCAGTGCTCTTGCTTCTCGCCCCGGAACGCACGCACATGCAGCCGCCGCGAATGCCCGAGCGTCGCCACGAACACGAATGCTTTGACCTTCACCCCGCCGATCTCGACCAGACGCTCGCCGAAGTCGATCTGTAGCTGCCGGCCCGGGGGCGTCTCGAACCGCGTCGTCGCCAGCGCTTCCGCCTTGAGTGCCTGGCGATAGGGCTGCACGGCGCGTTGCAGCGTTCGCCGGCTGACTGCCACGCCTTCCTCGGTCAACAGGTCCTGGCGCACCACATTTGCATTGCCGCGATGCCGAATGAACCTCTCGCGCAGCCAACCTTCAAGGCCATCGAGCCGTTTCGGCGCTCAGGCGACCTGAACGGCTTCACCCCGCCCGCCGCAACGTAGTCCTTCACCACGGCACAATTTCACGCCTGTGAAGAACGCGCGGCGCAAGTGCATTGCATCGGGTATGCTACCCGCAAGCCACAAAGTCTGAACGACTCGAAGAACTTCGTAGTATATACAAAGAACTCTCAGGAGAGGAGGGCACCGCTGCGGAAGCGACTGATATCGCGCAACGTTCTCGCACGCTAAAGATTGATTTCGTACCGCTTGCCCGGCGGGCACGAGAAGTCTCCTCCTTCGCCACCAACTCCGGTTCGAAGCGCTGCCGGAGAACGCTGATATTTTGCAGAATGCGCTGATCATCTTCGGTTGCAGGTCACGTAAGATCTCTTATGCCCACTCGGCACCTTTACCCTGTAAAGTTCGAACGTCCTCGTCGATTCCCAGCAACGTGAGTGAGTCCGGCGGTTTGCGAACCGATATGAACGGCTTCTTGGCTTCAATCTTGAGTATTTTCTGCGTGAGGAATGGGTTCGAACCTACGGTTTCGAGAATAAAAAGCGCCTTGACCGATCGTCCCCGGTCAAAAACCAGTCCGCCGCTCTGCTGCTGAATGGAAATCAGACTGACCACGGGTTCGAACCCGTCCTTCGGAGCAATCTTTTCCCGTTGTCGAATGCAATCCTTTTGCAGCGCGGCTCGTTGTATAGTAGATAAAATAACGCATAAGTGACACTGACTCGCGGCTCTAGAATCGAACTCGATCTTATGCGAATCAGAAGTCCACAGATCGTGCCAAGTTGGCTCAAGCATGCGAGAGGGTGCGACAAGCCATACGGCACGGATTTCTGCCGCTGAAAGCGAGTTGGATCTTTCTGAGATCTGGTTGACGGCCTAAAGCCCGAAGCCTGTCAAACGCCATCCGGAACTGCCCCCTTTGCGTCATGAAGAACTGCCCCCACGCTCGGGTTCATGATGTCGGGCCGTCAGCGGCGGGCGCCTTGATGAGGCCGCTCTTTCGCTTGACGCGGAGGCGGTAGCTGTCGCCGCGGATGGTCAGCACGTGGCTGTGGTGCAGGAGCCCGTCAAGGATCGCGGTGGCGACCACCGGATCTGCGAACACGGTGCCCCATTCGGCAACGCTGCGGTTCGACGTGATCAGCATGGCGCCGGTTTCGTAGCGGCGGCTGACCAGCTGGAAGAACAGATGCGCCGCGTCGGGCTCCAGCGGCAGGTAGCCGAGTTCGTCGACGATCAGCAGCTTTGGCTTCGCCAGCGCGAGCAGTTTCTCGTCCAGGCGCCGCTCGCGCGCCTTGGCGAGGCCAGCGACCAGCGTCGTCGCCGTGGTGAATCGCACCGTGTAACCGGCCAGGATCGCCTCTCGCCCGAGCGGGGTCGACAAGTGTGTCTTACCGACGCCCGGCGGCCCGAGCAGCAGCACGTGCACTTATCCGGAGGGAACTCTCAATCGCCGACCCAACGAACTTCGATCAGCTGCAGAACGGCTTCTTCAATGCACTTGCCACGGGGCTGGGCTACGAGACGACTTCGCCATTTCAGGTACTCCAACCCGCCCCACCCTCATCGGAGTTTCCGGTGCCGACAGCCGGTTGTGGGACTATCTCGATATCATTCCGCCAGCCACACTCAATATGAATGTCGGCTCGGAGCTGGCGGCAACAAGTTTTCAGTCGATTATCAGGGCGTACTTTCCGCGCTCCAGCCTGCTTCCGAGCGCTTCCAGGATACCGTGGATCCAGTCTGTTACAAGGCTTGGGCCGAGACACGCGACAAGCAAGAAGCAGGTCCAACCGGGCACGATTTCCAAGTATGGCCTCTTGGTTGCGAGCTCTGCTCTGCTAAAGCACGCCAAGGCGCCATCGCGCTCAACCGAGACAACCTAGATCCGATCTTCGTGGCGATGAATAACGCCATGCCGTATAGACCCGGCACGGAGCCGATCACCTTCTCGATCGGCTATAGCGACATCGTCGAGCTGCTGCTAAAGGCCCCGTCGCGCAAGTTCAATGTCGCACAAGGAACGTGGAACACCGATGTCTCAAAATCTTGAATCAACGGCTCGTCCGGCGGCTTTTTCGGCCTTTGGGGAGGCAGCAGCTCATCCTCAAAGTTTAGCGAGAAGTTCGCTGCAAGCGGTGTTTCTCCCGACGCGTCACTCGCGAATGTGATGCCCGTCAGCCCACGCCCAGTATTCGGCGGCGCTAGGTCTTGCACATCACAACAAGAACGCCGCACCATGGGATTCGGGTTCAATAATCAACTGGGAACGCACATTCGGGCCTGAGGGCAACATGCAACCATTCACCACGACGCTGCTAATTGCCAATAAGATGGATGTACTCGTACAGTCATTCGTCACCTACAGCGAAGATGAGCAAGCAGACGTTCAGAACAATTCAAAAGCCGGGCTATGGCCTTTCTACAGTAGGGCGAATCGAGCGGGTCGTCGCCCTCGGCAAGCTTCGACAAGGACGGGCGATGACGATCATCATCACCAGCGACGACAAGATACCGATCGTGATCGGTGCTCTTGTCGAAGCCGCCGGAACCTATCTCGGCGCTGAGAGCGATGCGTCGGCTTTCCTCACGAAAGCGCTGTTCAGTGCCGAAGCTCGCGGTCGTAAGAAATGACATAGTGCGCCGGGTTGGGAGTCGCGTGATGCGACGCACTAAGCTTATTTTCGTTCGCCGAAGCTCATCCAAAGCGCCGCCTGCATTGGCGCCCGAGATCGTGGATGCGGTCGTCTGGAGGCAGACGTGTCAACGTCAGGCATCCTGAGCTGCCGCCGAATGGAGTAGCTGTGACAACATTCGTATTCTCCAAGCACGGTTCGTGCAGAATGAGCTTCGATCGTTCGGCCTGTTGAACTTCTCGCCAACACCTGCAGACTGGTATCTCTCTTCCGCACTCGGAATGGCCTATAATAATCCGGGTACGCTCCCCTGGGATCTTACGGTTACCCACTTTTTTGAGGTGCACTGAGCCGAGAAACTTGAGTCGCCAGAATCGCTTGCGATTCTTTGATGGGCACCTGATTCGAGAAAAAGTGCTCTATGGGACTGACTTCACGCGTCCGGGATGAGAAGGCGCATCGGGTGGCGTCTGACGCGTTGACTTGGTTTGACCGTGAAGCTGCGCTGTGCGAATTCCGGGACGCTCGACTTGGCGAGAGCTTTCGCATGCTGCTGCAGCAGATTGGTGGAGATATCGGACAGAGCATTCCGGTGGTTTGCCAAGACTGGGCGAATACCAAGGCGGCCTATCCTTTCTTCTCCAATGAACGAGTAAGCGAGGCCGACATCCTGTCTGGTCATCTTGAATCCACGCGGGAACTTATCGCGGCTGCGAAAGGGCCTGTCTTGTCCTGCATGATACGACCGAATTCACCTATCAAAGGGAGCGCCCGGATCTGATCGGGATCATTAAGCGTGTCCCCAGAAGGAACTCGCGAAGATTGGACGGAAAACCCGAAACGTACACGACATGCGGAATATTGATGCATTCGAGCCTTGCGGTGACCCTCGAGGGCTTCCCCGGGGGCTCAACGCCGTGAAGTGTGGACCAGAAAGAAATTCAAAGGGGTCGCCGCGCTTAGGCGCGAGGTCAACCCCGACACGGATCCCCATTGAAACCAAGGAGAGCATTCGGTGGCTGGAGAACCTCAAGCAATCCACGGACCTTTTCGAGGAGCCATCGCAGTGCATCCATATCGGTGATCGTGAGGCCGACATTTATGAATTGTTTTGTGCCGCCCAAGAGGTTGGAACGCATTTCTGGTAAGGACCTGTGTCAATCGCCTGGCAGGCGATGGCGATCATACCGTTGCAACGATAATGGACGAGGTCATGGTCAAAGGCCTCCACCGGATCGAAGTCCAGGATAGCAAGGGCAATCCAGACCAGGCTGTTCGTGAAATCCGGTATCGTAAAATCCGTATTTTGCCACCCATAGGCAAGCAGTCGCGGTATCCAGCTTTGACTTTGACAGTGATCCACGCTGATGAACGAGGAGCGCGCAAAGAACAGAAAGAAGATTGAATGGAAACTCCTGACATATCTTCCGGTGCAATCGAGCAGGGATGCGATCGAGAAACTCGATTGGTATTCCCTTCGATGAAAGATCGAGGTCTTCCACAAGATACTCAAATCCGGCTGTAGGGCAGAGGACTCGCAACTGCGGACTGCTCAGCGATTCACGAATTTGATCTCGGTATTCTGCATTGTGAGCTGGCGCATCTTTTGGATGACGATGCTCAATCGTTCAGCGCAAAATGCTTCACCGGAATTTGTGCTGACCAAAGCTGAAATCCAATTGCTTGATCGGCTCGTCGAAAACAAGACTCCAGTCAGCACCAACGAAAGACATTGTCGCATTATCTCATCAAGATCGCCAGGCTCGGCGGCTATCTCGCCCGCGCCAACGATCCGCCACCAGGGACTCTGATCATGTGGCGCGGATTATCGCGATTCATCGATCTCGCAACGGGAGCGAAACTTTCCCAAAAACTCTGCCCCAAAATGTGGGTAATCGTAAGCCCTGGGATGCCACCTCCCGGCTGGGATACGACTTTTGGCGCTGGGGGCACATTGCCGCGGTTCCTGTCGAGCCTCCTAATAGTTGTGGAAATGCGGATTCACTATAGCTCCGGGGCTACGTTCAGCGAGGTCGACAAAGCGGAGATTATCGCAAATCGGATGGGGACTCTGGCCCTACTATCTCGATGATACACACGCGGCCACAGTTGTCAGCTTCGATAATCAAGGGACGATGACTGTAAGAATCGAGAGTCAGAAGGATCG
Organism: Bradyrhizobium yuanmingense; assembly: GCF_900094575.1. Classification (GTDB taxonomy): domain Bacteria; phylum Pseudomonadota; class Alphaproteobacteria; order Rhizobiales; family Xanthobacteraceae; genus Bradyrhizobium; species Bradyrhizobium yuanmingense. Next base: position 10,622 of record NZ_FMAE01000048.1, read on the forward strand.
GCCAGTCGCGCTTTTCGCCTCGGTGCTTTCAGCGGCCGAATATCTAGGTGCAAGATAGGGACGAGCTGGGCGGCGACTTCACTCAACTGTTGCGGAACGGCTGTAAGCATCATGATCTAAGAACTCCCGTACTTGAACAGGGGGCGGCGGACGGATGGGCACACTTCGCAAATGCAGCCGCGATATTGCTCCTGATTTTCCAAGCTTCTGAAGCGCGTCGAACATTTTCCCCTCTTGGACGGCGTTTCAGTCGCCCATCCCCGCTACGCGCCCGGTTGCCGCATCTCTTCGTCAGACTGGAAGCACCGGACTCACAATGGGGGCCATGACCTTGCCCCCAAGTGTTATTCAATCCTGAGTTCGCTCCGGCTGTTGGATTTGCCCGGTTGGGTGGTGGCAGCGAGGGGAGCTGGCGGCGGAGCTTTCGGCCTAGCGCAGCGCCAG
>NZ_FMAE01000084.1 GCF_900094575.1 Bradyrhizobium yuanmingense
AGACAAGTCCGAGCGTGACATCTCTAATGGGGAGGATGGTGACCTTTCTAATGAGCGTCTACAATCGGCGCTCGCATAACATAGATTATGGAATATATTCCTATTATCCGAACGCCAGAAGTTGCGTTGTTTTGCCTGACGCGGGCATGTCACTCCGCAGCTTCAGCGGGCGAGCTCTTCAGCTCAGAAAATTTCGCTGCCATCGTCGGATTGCCCCGTGTCAGCTTCTTGATCGTCACGTCCTGCGCCTTGTCGTTCGCAAGGCGGAGATTGCGGTCTGCACCGATCAATGCATCCTTTGTTTTCTGGAGATGATCGATGGACTTATCTATCTCGGCGATCGCGGTCTGGAAGTGCCTGGAAGCAAGATCGTAGTTCTTCGAGAATGCCGTCTTGAAGGTCTCTAGCTGGCTTTCAAACTGCGTGATGTCGATATTCTGCGCTCTCACGAGCGCAAGCTCGGCTTTGTACTTAAGCGAGTTGATGGCCGCATTCCGCAAGAGCGTGATCATCGGCAGGAAGAACTGCGGCCGGATGACATACATTTTCGGGTAACGATGGAAGACGTCGACGATGCCGGCATTGTAAAGTTCATTGTCCGGTTCAAGCAATGAGACCAGGATGGCGTATTCGCAGCCCTTCTCGCTCCGGTCCCGGTCGAGCTCCTTCAGAAAATCTTCGTTCTTGCTTTTCGTCGCTGTTTTGTCGCTTTCGTTCTTCATCTCGAACATAATCGAGATGATCTCGGTGCCGGCCTCGTCCGCGTCCCGGAAGATGTAATCGCCCTTGCTGCCGGTCCGCGCGTCGTTGTCTTTCTCGAAGTACGCCCGCGGAAATGCCATCGACCGAACCCGGTTGAATTCGGTCTCGCAGTGCTGTTCAAGGGTCTCCCCGACCATCTTGGTCGAGAGACGGGCCTTCATATCCCTAAGTCGCTCGATCGCGTCATCGCGATCCTTGATTTGCGTTTCGTACTTGTCCTTGAGCGACTGCTCAGAGAGCTGTTTTTCAAGCTGAACCTGCTTGATGCCGTTTTTCAGCTCATCGCGCTCTTTCTCGATCGCGCCGACCGCTTCACTGACGGCGAGTTTCTTCTCAAGCTCAACGGCCTGAAGCTTGGCCTTCAGCCCATGGATTTCTTTTTCCTTGGCGGCAGTGATTTTGTGCTGCTCGCTGGCGAGGAGCGCTTCAGCAAGTTCCGAGGCCGCCTTCTTTTCGCGCTCGGACTCGGCCAGCGCGTTCGCGAGCCTGTCGCGCTCTTTTTCCACGGCGCTGAGCGCCTCGGTGACAGCAAGCTTCTGGGTGACCTCACTCCCCTCAAGCTTGGACTTCAACTGCCGGATTTCTGCGTCCTTGGCGGCCGCGATCTTCTGCAAACCGTTGCTCACCTGGGCCTTGGCCAATTCAACAGCGCTCTGCTTGTCGCGCTCGGCCAATTCCAGCCGTTCATGGAGTTGCTGTGCGAAATCCGCGTCACGCACCTGTTTCAGAATCTCGGCATAGCCCGACTCATCGACCTTGAAGGCCTTCGCACAGTGGGGACAGATGATCTCGTGCATGTTTCCTGGCCGGATCGGGCGGTGCTGTTGTCAATAACGGCTGGCTGCGAGCCCGCTGAATCGACCTGGGCCCTTGAGAACAAAATTAGAACAAGCTATTTTGAAGCGTCAAGCTGAAAGGCTCGGGTTCGCTCATTTTGCTGTGGCAAATCTCCGCTAGCTGCTCACATCCAGGATCACGGTCCACCACGTTGGCGGCAACAAGAATCACACTGGCGGCGTTGTAGCCAATCCGCCGCATCAGCGTTTTGACATGCCGGCGGCCGATCTTGCACCCCTCGGCAGCCAGCAGGTCTCGCAACATTCGCGAACCGGCGAAAGGAAACTCCAGGTGCAGCCGGTCAAGCCGCTGCATGATCGCGAGGTCGGCGGGCGACACCGGACGTGGTAGATAATAGATACTGCCACGGCTGATCTTCAAAACTTCCGCCTGTTT
>NZ_FMAE01000072.1 GCF_900094575.1 Bradyrhizobium yuanmingense
GGCGGTGCTGACCATTGGGTTCTTCGCCTTGTTCGTCGCCTCTTTGCCTCGCCTGGTGGACCGACTTGAGGCAGCGCTCCTGTTACCCATCGCGCATCTGAATAATGAGAACTTTATCGTTGTCGCGCTGCAACTCTTGGGATCGTACACCCGTGAGATACAGAGCCTGACAATGCCGTTTCTCGGCGTCGTCCTGATCGGCGGTGTGGGCGCCCACGTGTCGCAGACCGGAGTGCTTTTCTCTCCCTCAGCAGCGGCGCCATCGCTCATGAAGCTGAACCCAAGTGAGAACATCAGGAGGATGTTCTCGGCGCAGAGTCTCTTCGAGCTGAGCCGATCAGTCGCAAAGGTGCTGCTGCTCGGTCTCGTTCTTCTATTTGTGGTTCGCGCAGCAGTAAGTTCGCTTGTATGGATCCCGCGCTGCGGAGTATCCTGCCTGGCCTTACTGGCGGGTAACCTCTTATTCTATGTCGCGGTCTGGACGGGGGCGATCCATCTTGTCGTGGCAATCGCGGACTTCGCGTTCCAGCGGTGGCAGTTCGAGAAGAGGAATATGATGTCGCTGGAGGAGGTGAAGCGAGAATACAAGGAGAACGAAGGCGATCCCCTGATCAAAAGGCGCCGCAAGCAACTTCGTTCGCAATTGATGGCCAAGAATCCTATCGCCCTAGCGCGCAGCGCGACCGCGTTGATCTCCAATCCCACGCATATTGCAGTGGCGCTTTACTACGATGGGCAACAGACTCCGCTGCCCGTGATCGACGCTATCGGTACCGATCTGGTCGCACAGCAAATGATCGCGGCCGCCACCGCCGCCGGCGTGCCGGTGATGCGAAATGTTCCGCTGGCCCGTGCGCTCCTGGAGGATGGCCTGGTGGATGAATATATCCCGTCACACTTGATTGAACCTATCGCAGAGGTGTTGCGAGCACTCGGGGATCTTGCGACCGAGACTCGTGGTGGTCGATTCTGATTTCGTGAGGTCAGTTGCGGGCTTCGCAATAGTCACCATGGCGCGAATGAAATAGACCGCGGGCCACCTTCGACACCTTCCTCACAGGCCGAGATGGAGAGTTTAGCAATGGCGTTAACTGCCTTTTTCACCTTTATGAAGGTTAAAATATTGTCCGCTAGTCGGCTTTCCGATCAAAGCAACCTAATTTGTCGTGTTGAAGGGCAACAATCACTCCCTTTTGCGGATCGACATGCCCGGCGGCTGCTTGCCCGCATTCGTGATCATGCCGCGAGGGAACCTCGTCGTTTGGCGAGAAGGTCTGGCCAAGTTGCAAGATTCGCCTTCCGATCGCTTTGCGTGCCCCCTAGGATGTGGGCAATTTAAGGCCGGTGCAGGTAGGGGCGGTAACGAGAGGCGTCCGGAGAATGCCACGCGTTTCACATCCACGATGATATGTCGCTGTCGGGAACTCCCGCACTCATCAGCTTTCAGGGAAAGCTCAAAATGTCCGTCGTCAGATAATTTGAGACTGGTCAGGCTTTTTGAGAAGGGAGGCTCTGGCTCATCAGGGTTAGAGTTTAAGCGGCCTGCAGTTGATGCTGCAAGCGGCGGTTTGCGATGGTGTCGCGCTTGATGCGGCGCATTGCGTCAGCGTAGAAGTTCCCGAATGATAGGCTGTTGCCTCATGTAAGTTGCTCCCGAGCAGACGGGCGGGCGGGGGCGACAATGAGGCGGCTGAGCATGGCGACTAGGAAGGAACTGACGGCAGCTGTGGGCGAACGCTACCGATCGAGCGATCGCGTGGAGAAGGCGCGGATATTGGATGAGTTCGTCAATGTCACTGGATATCATCGCAAGCATGCGATGCGGCTGCTGCGGGGCCACGATGGGTCGCGAACAGGTCGTCGGGCGCGGCGCAATGCGCTCGCACTCCTCTGGGAGGCCTCGGACCGGGTTTGTGGGAAGCGGCTGAAAGCCTTGATACCGATGCTGATCGACGCGATGGAGCGGCACAGCCATCTTGACCTCGCTCCCGAGATCCGCGGCAAGCTGCTTTCGATGAGCGCGGCGACGATCGACCGGGCGTTGGGCCGGATTCGGGAAGGGCTCGGTCGCCAGCGCCGGCGACCGGCCGCACACGCCCTACGACGCAGTATTCCGATACGGACTTCGGCGGATTGGAATGATCCCGCACCGGGCTTCGTGGAGGCGGACCTTGTCGCCCACAGCGGTCCATCGGCGCGCGGCAGTTTCGTACAGACCCTGGTCCTCACTGACGTCGCGACCGGCTGGACGGAATGCGCGCCGCTGATCGTGCGCGAGCAGACGCTGCTGAGCACCGTGCTGACGGAATTGCGTAAGCAATTGCCCTTCGCGCTTCTTGCCTTGAACACGGACAATGACACCGTTTTCATGAACGAGACGCTCAAGACGTACTGTGACACGGCCAATATCATTTTCACGCGCTGCCGGCCGTACCGCAAGAACGATCAAGCTTTTGTCGAGCAAAAGAACGACGCTGTCGTGCGCAGGATGGTCGGCTACCGGCGGTTCGAGGGTTTGGAGGCAGCGACGCTGCTGGCGCAGCTCTACCGCTCGGCGCGCCTGTTCGTGAACTTCTTCCAACCGTCGTTCAAGCTGATCGCCAAGCAGCGCGACGGCGCCCGGGTGCACAAGACCTACAGCGCGCCTGCCACGCCGCATCAACGGCTAGCCGCCGACTCGCGCACGTCCGATGAAGTTCGCGCCCGTTTACAAGAGACTTTCGCCGGCCTCGACCCCGTCGCCTTGTTGCGCGATATCCGAGTGACGCAGGAGCGGTTGGCGGCGCTTACTGACGCCGAGCCTGCCGCGAACCCCGGCCCGATCGCGCAGCCGATTGATCTTTTCCTGGCGAGCTTGAGAACCGCTTGGAAGGAGGGCGGTGCCCGGCCGACAGATCGGCCGATCGCCAAAGCAAAAAGAGGCCGTCGCCGTCCCGACCCGCTCATTCGAGTGACGCCGGATTTGCGCAAATGGTTTGAAGCCGAGCCGTGGCGGACCGGCAGCGAACTCCTGGCGCGATTGCAGGCAGAATACCCTGGAATCTATCCCTAAAAACTTCTGCGCACGCTACAGCGTCGCCTAAAGACCTGGCGCAGCGAACAGGCCAAGCCATGCTGTTTGGTCCCTCCCAAGTGCCGCCGCTCGTCCTTGACGTCGTAGCGCCTCAGTAACGGCGGGCTCGCGCAGGAAAAGCCGGGCGCTGCGAACCGCGACCATTATCGCATCCGGTGCGGGCCGAGTGCCTGATCCGTCCTCGGCGTCAAGGCCAAGCCCGCTACGCGGGTCGCTCCGCGAGCCTTGACCCCTGCGCGCGGATCATGCCGCGGACGACCATGAGCTTTGCTGGCAGGCCAGGCCTTGAGGCCTGTCCCGGTCAGCAAAGCTCATGGCGAACCGCCACCAAATGGCGGTTACCCGAGCAGCGCATCTTAGGCCCACTTCGGCAATCATTGAGACGCCGCCTCCACTTAAGTCAGGAGCAAAAAAGATGAGGCAGCGGACCACCCTGAGGGAGCACTTTTATGTGCGGCAATACGCGCTCTCATCCTGATTGATTGTCGCGCTATACGTGCGCCAGGCGAAGGTCCTGAAGCTGGCTCGCAGCACGGTCTACTGTGAACCTCGGCCAGTTTCGGCCGAGGACCTTCTTGATGCGTCGGCTCGATGAGCTGCATCTCGATTATCTCTTCGCGGGAGCGCGTATGCTGCGATGGTTGCTGCGGCTGGAGGGCGTATACGCCCGGTCGCCGCCACATCGCGACGCTGATAAAGCGCATGGCGATCGAGGCGGTCTATCGTCGCCCGAACACGAGCAAGCCTGCACCGGGTCACAAGATCTACCCATACCTGTTGCGCGGATTGAAGATCGAGCGGCCCGACCATGCGTGGGCAATGGACATCACCTACAGTCCGATGCGGCGTGGCTTCGTCTATCTCGCGGCGGTCGTCGATGTGCTCAGCCGACGGGTCCTGCCCATCGCGTCTCGATCACAAGGGAGGCGGCGCTTCTGCGTCGAAGCGGTCCAGGAGGCGTTGGCGAAGCACGGCAGGCCCGAGATTTTCAACACGGACCAGGGCAGCCAGCTCACCAGCCTCGAGTTCACCGATGTGCTGCTGGACGCGAAGATCGCCATCAGCATGGACGGCAAGGGCGCCTTGCGCGACAACGTGTTTGTCGAGCGGCTCTGGCGCACGGTCAAATACGAAGAAGTTTATCTCCGCGCCTACAACAGCGTGTCCGAGACGCGAGCGTCCATTGCCACGTATCTGGCCTTCTACAATCAGGGGAGCTATGCGGGAAAGTGGGTGATGACGGACTGAGATAGGCGGCGTATCGAGGCGGGTGTCGAGCCTGCCAGAACCTCTCAAGGAGAGCGATACGCCATGAACGAGACTAGCAACATTGT
>NZ_FMAE01000087.1 GCF_900094575.1 Bradyrhizobium yuanmingense
ACGCCCGAAGCATCAAACCCCTGCAAACGCAAAACAGTCCACAACGACAAATGCGATTCTAGCTCAATCGCTTAGCCACTCTTCACGGACGACTAACGAGCACCGTGGAACACGTCCCATGCGGAAGGAGGAGCCGACTATTGAAGGAGACGCCCCTTCTTTCTGGCTCTTCGTTGTGCCAGGAATGTCGCGTAATTATCTTATTCGGTGCTCTCTAGAGGAAAAATGGGGCGTGCAAACAGGCGCTCGCAAGTTGCGGCGGCCGGTTTGAGACGTGGCGCGAGATCACTCCACTCACTGCGAAGGTAGTCGAGCACTTCCTTGCCGTCCCCGCCTAGCCTCTCGAGTGCCGCGATCAGGCGCAAGCGGACTGTCGGCGCAAAAGGATTCTCCGTCTGGATCTCAGCAAATGTCTCGGGCGTGCCCGTCAACATGCGTCCGACTGCGGCCAGGAGAAGGTGATAGGGGGGCGGACCAACCTCCAGCGGAATTGCGGTGTTCTCGTCGCGAAGGATGCTCGCGAGCGACAGGAGCAGCGCATGTGTAGCCAGCTGACGCTGCGCAAGCAGTTGGTCGTGAGCTGCGGCATCGAGTGCGACAAGGCTCGCAGCCGTGTGCCGTAAAAACTGCAGAAAGGATTCGAGCCTCGGCCCTGATCTATACGCGACCACCGCGACTGGTCGATTTGCCCAAGCGAGCTCCGGGCCAAACAGTGGATTGAGGCCAAGATACTCCACCTCCCGAGGTAAGGTAGCCGCCCAGGAGGCGGGTCTCGTCTTGACCGAAAGCGTCTCGATCAACAGTGTGTCGCGCTTGAGCTGCCGACAGACGGATGTGAATGCGACTTCAGCTACCGTGAACGGCAAGGCAAGAACGACAATATCGGACTCCGCAATGGCGGATTCGGCCTCCTGCGTCAGGTTCATCGCATCGCTCACGATCAGGTCCTCATCTATGTCAGCCACCCGCCCGTGATCCACGAAGCGTATGCGGCTGCCGGACGTTTTCAGAAGCTCGGCGAGCTTCAGCCCGACGCGTCCGGCGCCTATGATCGTGACTTGTGAACCTTGCACCATGTGTTCCCGCCTGTTCGCGATTAGAGCGTTTGCGACGCTTCAACTGCTACGCAGCTTCAGCCATCAATTGTTGTTTGCTATCCATCGCTTCTGCGTTGCATTCTCTTTCGATCATACAATCGGAAAATCAAGCCAAAACGGCCTCATCGCAAAGCGCCAACAAACCCTTTACCAGCAGATAAGCTCTGCGTTACCGACAAGGTTCTTCAGAAGCCTCTGATCGAGCTCCGCCAGCTCAGCCTTACACTTGGCTATATCCAATTGAGCGCGGAAGAGTGTGGCCTTGAGCTCTTCTCGCCGTCTCAATTCTTCTCGAAGTTCGCAACGCCCCTGCATCAGGGGTCCCCCCGTGATAACCATTACCACTCAAGACTAGGAATCGGAGACCTCCAGCTCAAGGACCGATTCGTTATTTGAGTAGCGCTAAAGCAAGCTTGAGGTCACTCGAGTTCCCCACACGTACGACGTGTTCGACGGAACCTATCAGCTACGTTTTCTGGAGGCCAGTTCCGCTTGAAGAGCAGCTGATCAATTGTCACATAAAACAAGATCTGAGGTTGCGATGTAGTACAGCAGTGGGAACTACCAGCAAACGGGGATGGCGGCCGTCGCCGGAGCTAGCGGAATCTGGGTGATGACGATGTGAGGAAGGCGGCGTATCGAGGCGGGTGACGAGCCTGCCAGAACCTCTTGAGGAGAGCGATACGCCATGACCGAGACTACCAATGTTCTTGCT
>NZ_FMAE01000090.1 GCF_900094575.1 Bradyrhizobium yuanmingense
GCTCCGGATGGGTGGGGTCGCTGATGGCGTCGAGGTATTCGGCATAGCCTGACGCACCGCCGACATCTTCCGGAGGACAACGGCCGGTGGCCTCGAGCAAGAGGGGAAGTCCCTCCGTTGTCGTGTTGTCGAACCACTTTTCGAGCTTGATCACGTGATCCCAGCTGTCGCCGAAGTCGTAGAGATAATGGATCGTCTTCGCGCCGGTCTCCTGAACGATATTGGAGAGCCGCGTCTTGCGGGCATCGATGGGCTGAGGGCCAAAATCTCCATCGGGATCAGGGATACCCCAACGTCCTTCGCCAGCCAGGAACTCGAAGAGATGGCTATTCGTCCAGCCAAACGCCGCCTGAAGCGTCAGATGTAGCCGATCAAGGCGCAGCGTGAGCGGCACGACAAGGCATCGCATCACCTCCGGTTTCACGTCCTTGAGGGTCACCTTGATCCGGACCGCGGTCGTGTTCAGGCTCATGCCGCCAGCCTCGGATCGTGTGCATGCATCGTGTAGATCGACGCCCAAGGGAGCAGTTCGTCCAGTCGCGCCGCAGGCCAACCATTGACGAGCTTCGCAAGAACATCAGCGAGCCAGTGCTCGGCACTGACGCCATTGAGCTTACAGGTCTCGATTAACGAAGCCAGGACTGCCCAATTCTCGGCGCCCTCATCACAACCGGCAAAAAGGGAGTTCTTGGCGTTGAGCTTGATCGGCCGCATCGCACGCTCGACAGCATTCGTATCCATCTCGATGCGCCCGTCATCAAGGTAGAGCGTCAGGTCGTCCCAATGACGCAGCGCGTAACGCAGGGCCTTCGCTGTGTCGCTCTTCCGTGCAAGGTGATCAAGCTTGGCCTCAAACCACTGCCTCAAGGCTGTAGCCAGAGGTCGGGCATGCGCCTGCCTGCCAGCACGGCGCTCGGCATCCGATCGGCCGCGGAGCGCTTTCTCGACCGCGTAAAGCTGGGCGATGCGCTCGAGAGCCTCGCGGGCAACCGGAGCTGGCGCCGGAGCAGCCTCGCGCTCGATCTTCACAAACTGGCGCCGCAGATGCGACCAGCAGAAGGCGAGCGTCCCGGACAAGGCGTCCGTACGCGTCTCTCGGGTCATGGTCTTGTAAGGCTGATAGCCGTCGCAGTGGATGATGCCGCGATAGCCCTCGAGCAAGCGCAAGCCATGAACGGCCCCACGGCCCGGTGCATAGGCGTACACCACTCCAGGTGGGTCACGTCCGGCCCAGGGCCGGTTATCCCGCGACAGCGCCCAGAAGTAGCCGGTTTTCGTCCTGCCGCGCCCCGGATCCAGCACCGGTGCCGGGGTCTCATCGACACAGAGCTTCGAGGAGGCCAGCAGAAGTTCGCGCAGACGATGCCACAAAGGCTTCAATTCCTGGGCAGCATAGCCGACCCAGAAGGCGAGCGTGGAACGGTCCAGCGCTATTCCGTGCGTCGCCAGCATCTGCGCCTGGCGGTAAAGCGGCAAACGCCAATGATACTTGGCATCGATCACATGCGCGACCAGTCGCTCGGTGGGCAATCCTCCCCCGATCAATCGCTCGGGAGCGGCATGCTGGAGGACGACGCCGTGACAGGCGCGGCAGGCCAGTTTGGGGCGGCGGGTGACGATGACGCGATACTGCGCCGGTACGACGTCCAGAGCTATGCGGGAAAGTGGGTGATGACGGACTGAGATAGGCGGCGTATCGAGGCGGGTGTCGAGCCTGCCAGAACCTCTCAAGGAGAGCGATACG
>NZ_FMAE01000056.1 GCF_900094575.1 Bradyrhizobium yuanmingense
ACACGTGGGCGCCCACACCGCCGATCAGGACGACGCCGAGAAACGGCATTGTCAGGCTCTGTATCTCACGGGTGTACGATCCCAAGAGTTGCAGCGCGACAACGATAAAGTTCTCATTATTCAGATGCGCGATGGGTAACAGGAGCGCTGCCTCAAGTCGGTCCACCAGGCGAGGCAAAGAGGCGACGAACAAGGCGAAGAACCCAATGGTCAGCACCGCCGAGACAACCTCCCTGCTCTGAGCGACCTGTCCTTTCTTACGCAGCTCGCGCAGCCTTTGACGGGTCGGTTTTTCGCTCTTACCAGCTGGCATGGATACTCACATGGCGATGCGGCGAACAAATGCAACAGGCGATAGCCCGTGATCGCCGGCATGGGTCAAAACAGTCGCGAGCGACAGGATCAGCAGCAGCAAACCAATCACGCTTTTAACAGGCATAGCGACGTAGAAGACCTGCAATTGTGGCGCGAACCGACCGATCAGCGCCAGACCCAATTCGCTTAAGAACATGGCGAGAATTGCTGGACCGGCGAGGAGCAATGTCAACAGCATGACGAGGTCTGCGAGACTCAGCACCGCCCCGACGAACGCTGGACCAATTGTCGGACGAAAGGTCCACACAGGCCAGATTTCATGCGAGCGATAGAGTGCCTCCAGGAGCTTGGAGAAGCCTCCCGTGACGAACAGCCATGTGAGGTAAAGCTCACCCAGGAATGTTCCAAGCGGGGAGGTTTGATTGCCGCTTGCCGGATCGAGCAGACTGGCCATCGTTGCCCCCCTTTGGTTGTCAATGAACGTGCCGCACGCCTCGACGCCCCACATGACGGCAGCAATTGGCAAGCCGAGTACAAGACCGAGCAGAAGTTCCTTCAGTCCGAGGCCCAGGATTAGCGTCAGGCCGGCAAAATCGAGGTCCTCAGGCCTTGTTGTCCAGGCGAGGCCTATTACAGGGAACGACAATGCGATAATCACGCTGTTGCGGGCCATTCCTGTCACCATGTTGCGCGCGAGGACTGGGACGACCAGCATCATGCCCGATATGCGCGCGACCGCGAGCATGAGGACAACGAGGACGGTACGCATCTCAGCCGGATCAAGTGACAACATGAAAGGACAACCAGGATGATGAAGAGCGGCCGCGGTCCTTCCTGCAGATGCCGCACGCGATGGATAATCGACGACCTGCTCGAGCTCTGACGCCTACACTGCGCCGATCCTGTCGAAGATTCGCGTGGTATACCGGCCAAGCGCCTCAAACCAGCTCGCGGTGGCGACCAGCACAAGATTTACGCTTATCAGCTTCACAGCGAAGGAAAGTGTCTGCTCTTGAATCTGGGTCATGGCCTGGATGAGACTGATGATCAGTCCCACTATCGTAGCGACGAGGACTGCCGGCAAGGACAGCACAACCGACAGTGTAAGCGCTTCAATGGCGACGTTGACGAGCGTGGCGGAATTCAAGACGCCGGTCCTGCGTAGGACAAGACGAGGCCGTGGATGAGGCGCTGCCACCCGTTCACGGCAACGAACAAGAACAGCTTGAATGGCAGAGATATCGTCATGGGTGAAACCATCATCATGCCCATCGCCAGAAGAATGTTGGAGATAACGAGATCGATAACGATGAATGGCAGGAACAGCAAGCACCCGACCTTGAATGCCTCTTCCAGTTCAGACGTGATGAAGGCCGGGATCAAGATCAAAAACGCGCTGTCGACGACGTCAGCCGAGTCGTCCTTACTCCACAACTTGTGCGTGGCATTGACGAAGAAATGACGTGTTGTCGTGGATGTGTTTTTGACGAGGAAGTCACGCACTGGCTCGGCGCCTATGGCTATCGTGTCGACTAATTCTCCGAACGTTTGGTACGCGACTGGCCTGTCACGCAGAGCCTGATACGCACTCTTCGCCACTGGCTGCATGATGTAGGCCGAAAGTAAGATAGCGATCGCGTTCAAGGCCATGTTCGGTGGGATATTCTGAACGCCGAGTGCGTTGCGCAGCAGCCCAAAGACGACGACAAGCTTTACGTAGGACGTTACCGTAATCGCAACAAAGGGGAGGACCGCGATGGCTCCCATCAGGACGACAAGCGTCGCGGGGTCGGGCAACGTGTTCATCGCTCAGCCCGCGGCAAGCGCAGATCCAGCAAGCGCACCCCGGTCCGCTCAGCAATGCGCACTAGCTCACCCGTCGCGACGACTTGGCCATTGACGCGCAGAGAAACGTTAGTGGTTGCATCAAAGCCGAGATCGATGACTTGGCCCACCGCGAGTTCGCGAAGCTGTGCCAGCGGCATGATCAAACGTCCGACGTCCACATCGACCGTCAGATTAAGGCTGCCGAGGCTTTCAGGCGGGAGGAACTCCGGCTTATCCATCAAACGATCCACTACTGATTGGACGGAGAGTCGGTAATCCCGGATCGAGGCACGAAACCAGGGACTGTTAGAGAGGTGCGCGACAACAGTTATCGCGCCATCATTACGCACCGATTGATTGTCGAGCAGGATGACGTCACCTTGCGCAAGTCGCTGTAGTTCCGCCAGGGCAAGGCTGATGGGAGCAATGCGCACATCCAGAAGAAGCGGAAGCTCATCGAGCGCTGCGGCCACCACCGGCAGGTCGGAGCAGCAGTCGGCGACCCACTGCAGCCCCTCACCATCGACTTCTGCCAAACCGACTAGATCGTTCGGCTGCTCCAGCCGAACAAACTTGAACGCGTAGGGACGCGGGGCCGCAACGTCGGAGCAGGACCAGGTCGGCCGCTGACCGCACCATCGCTCCACCTCGATCGCCAGATCCTGGAGAACGATATCAAACAATATTTCGCTCAGGCCGTGGCCCGGAGGCAATGTGGTGATCTCCGGCCATCGCTCGACAGCCAGCTGCGGAAGGAGCATTGCCCCCAATGCGAGGCGGATTTTGTGGCCGCGCACACTCATTACGACGGCGGAACTTGGCGCCGGGATGCGTCGATGCGCGGAATCGGACATGACCGCCTGCACCTCGATGCCGGCGAGACTGAAAGCAAACGGAAGACGACTCGCAATTCGCGATATTGCGACGGCGTCGCGTCGCTCATAGCGAGGAAGGTCGATCATGAGCTCTTCTCAGCGCTGTAGCGGAAGGTCGCCTCCGACCCCGAAGAGTGCCGATGACAGTTCTCTTGCTGCAAAAGTGACCTTCGGCCAACCACTGCAATCGTGACGCGCATGCCGAGCCGGTCAGACAGGTCGCGCGCAAACGCTTGGCCTCGCAATTGCAAGATGGACCTGAGGCGATCGGAGACGATGTGGAGAGATAGCGTATCGTCGCGGCAGCTGACGGACACAGATGCGCTTCCAAACACGACACGATTCAACGTGATGTACGCCGTTGCGCCCCCGACGCGGTCCGGACATATCAAAACGCGCTCGACGATCTGCTCCGCCAGCTCAGCGAGCTCTGCGGAACGTGAAAGCTTTCCGTCCACTCCCGGATCCTGTGCATAATCCAGCATGACGGACTCGAGCGCGACGGCGGGCACGCAGGAGAGCGCAACGCTTCCCATCGCCACCGGATCATGCGGATCGTTGGCGAGCGTCCTGCAGCCGGAACCATCCGCGGGCGACTCGCAGTCATCCAGGGCGGCTTCTTCGAACCGTCGTCGAAAGCGCTCGTAATCCGCACCAGGCACAGGCTTCCGGGCCGCGAACGTGTTCGGGGGCGAGCGGTCACGTGGCGCGATTGCCGACATCGAAGCGCTGTCACGGACCTTCATCAAGGCAGCTCAATCGCAGCTTCTCCAGACATCAAACGCGCCGCAGCCACAGTCAGGCTGAAATGGCATGCCGACAGCCTATTTCGCGCATTGCAGCACCGCGGCTCATCGCTCCAGTCACCAATCACGACCTTGTACCCCGGAAAACAAGAGGAGGTACGCGCCGCTCAGCACGAGGCACTCCCTTCCATCCCTTTGATCTGCTTAGGGCCGCTCAGAAGCAAATACATTTTCGATATCGGTCCAGCTGATCGCGCTATGGCGCAGCTCAACGATAGGGCCAGGCCCGGTCCATATGGTTCATGAACGGCCGCGTGCGCGGAGTCTCAGGCGCTTGGCACCGCTTAATATTCCCGTCGGCTTCGTCAGCCCAACCCGGGAAAAGCGCCTAGTCGATCCCGCAAGGCCTGTCGATTTGCGACGATGTTGTCGAGGCGCGGCTGCTCTGGCCGGTGTCCGTGTAACCAGCGCCCGCGTGGCGTCGAGCACGAAGACGCCACAATCATAGCCGTTCTGCTGCTGCGCCATGGCAGCTATCCTGAGGCGGGCGCCCAACCGTGCTGCAAGCTCTTCTACGGCGGCCCGGTTCCTGTTCCCGTCTGAGTCGAGAACCCTCCACGTGAGCCACGAGTGCGGTCGATGCCATTCCGCCTTCAGCCAAACGCGGCAGCACCTTCGCCTGCGCCGTCGGTGCAACCGCGGCAGGCGTATTTGGGACGAACCGTGCGTAGTACCCGCAGGATTCCCGGGATCACGTCCAGCACCTCGCTGACGTCCTCGCCGATTTTGTGAAGCTGACCCTGACAGCACGGGCACGCGGTCGCCGCTGGCCCCAGCACCTGCTCGCAACGCGGCAGGTGATGGGGCAGCGCCCCCGATGTTGCGGCGCGCCTTCTTGCGCGGCTTGACGGAGGGCTTCGTCGCGGGCGTATCGTTGTTGGTCGGCGCAGGGAGCGTGGTGGCGTCGGTCTCGAGATCGCCTAGCCAAGCGCCAGCTGGGCTGCGACAATCACCGCAAGCCGCTCCGAGCGCTTGCCGAAGATCATCTCCCTGAGCGTCTGCATCGCCACACGCAGCTTCTCATTCTCGGCGTCAAGCGCGAGCACCATCTCGGTCAAAGCCGCTGCGTCGGGTCGGAAGAGCTTCGGGGCGAATTGTCATGATCGAACGATATACCCGCGCATCACAGGCTCCAGCAAAATCTTCGCCTCTCAGCCGATAACGGCCGGTCGCCTCACAGGCTTAAACACGCGTCCACCCAAGTCCGTCGAGCAGCATCGCGAATTGTGTCGCACTTAGATACGCCACGCCGTCGCGGATCGGCGGCCAGGTGAAGCGTCCCTGGTGCAGTCACTTCGTCACCACCACCATGCCGCTGCCGTCCCACGCCAGAAGCTTCACTCTGTCATGCGCTTGCTGCGGAACACGAAGACGTCGCCGCAATACGGGTTCGCTCGCAGCGCTTCGCTCACCAGCGCCGACAGCGTGTGTACCGACTTGCGAAAGTCGACCGGCTGTGCCGCCAGCACCATCTTGAGGTCAGACCGTAATGCAATCAACGGATGCCCCGAAGCGCCGATAGCATTGTCGAAAGCGTCGCCAGCTCCACTCCGGGCTCGACCCGGATGCGTGCCCCGCCGACCTCGATCCTAAGATAGGAGCCGCCGTCCTGCCTGGCATCAAGCATGACTTCATGCATGGCGTCTGCCATCGCCCACCTCCAAAAGACAGTTCATACCCGGCTGTATCGCAGCTTATTCGCGCGATGCCCAGGTGGAGGGCTCATACCGGTTACGCTTGACGTGATCGATGATCATCGCGGTCGTTCAGCCGACGACGACATACAACGCGCTGTTTTGGAACCACTGGCAGCAGAGTTTGTCTGGCTGGTCCGGTTTGCGTCCGCGATCTCGCGCTTCACCCGTAACAGCCAAGATTGGCAACAACACATCGAGGCGTGCCGCGTGGTGAATACCTCCTGCATATCCAAAAGCGACCATCAATGTGCCGTCAAGCACGGAGCGCTTGCAGTTCCATCACTTCCCGGTATGACCCCATATCGATGAACTAATTTGCGGCTGGGCGGGTCTCCGCTACTGACACTCGGAAGAATCAGCAAGCTGCTATTTGTCTTATCCTCGGGAAAGTTTCGCCGCTGAGCGCCAGGGCCCAATATCGCTCGCGCTCCAACACTCCAGAGAATGGCTTTGCGCTGGCACATGGAAACATTGAATGAATGCACATCTTCCGCAAATGTGCCCCTCTTCGCGCCCCACGGTACTTACGTTTCTTTGTCTACTCCTCACGGGATGCGCGGGCTCGACCGCTGAGCGCAACGTTCTACTGAACCCGCCGAGCGGCGTTCGGAAGGTGTCCGAACATACATACTCCGAGGGCGCATCGCTCGCGGGGGGCTTTGAAGTGTTGACCCAGCCATCCGCCCCGCCTGCCGAAACCTCGGAGCGTCGGCTACCGGTCACCACCAACAGCACGCTCGTCAGTCTGGACTACGTCAATGCTGATATTCGGCGGGTCGTGAATGACGTGGTCGGCAATATCTTGGCAATGCCCGTTGTGATCGATCCCGGCGTAGAGGGAAAGATAACGCTCCGGACGTCCGGCAAGGTTCCGGCGAGTGACGTTCCGCGGCTGCTGGACGAAGTGCTGGGAAAGTCTGGTTACGGACTGGCGGCAGTCGACCGGGGAGTCAGGGTGGCGCGCCTGGCTGACCTCGCCGACGGAGGGCGCGGCGATGTTAAGGTAATTCCCGTTCGTTATGTCGATCCAGTCGAGGTCATCAAGGTCATCCGACCAAACGTCGAGGAAAACGTTCATTTGGCGCCTGCCCCCCGACAACGAGGCATCGCGATCAGCGGGCCGCCCGGTGGCGTCAGTTCCGCGCGTGAACTCATAGCCTTGCTGGACATCGATAGCATGCGCCACAAGTCCTTTGCACTGTATACCCTGGCTCAGGCAAGTCCCGCCGCAGTCGAGAAAGACCTCAATTTTCTATTCAATCAGAATGCTGAGGGCCGGGCGCGACTCCGGTTTGCATCACTGGAGCGGTTGAACGGCATTCTTGTAGTTGCCGACGACCCTGCGGCGCTCCAGCTCGCGCGTGAGACAATCGAGAAGCTGGACAGAACGTCGAAGGCAGCAGCAAACGTTCAAGTGCGGCCACTGAAGCACCGAAGGGCGACGGAAGTGGCTCAGGTGCTGGCGCAAATCTTCGGCGCTGAGCCGGGCGTCGCAGCAGCGCCCGCACAGTCCGATGGAGAGTCCGGCAAGGTGCCGGTGGC
>NZ_FMAE01000095.1 GCF_900094575.1 Bradyrhizobium yuanmingense
CGTCAGCCTCCCGGCTATCGCCAGCTGACCAGTCCGGCTTTTGCCGGCGAACGCGGTGTCCCACCGCCAGTTACACCACGCTCAGGGACACGATCCCCAGCGATCCAAACACTTCCTTCTCCAGCGAAGCACCGTTCACAAAGCACCGCACAAGGCAGTGCATATGATGCAGTGCCTGCCAGTCATACAGGTCTGCGATCTTGTCATCCGGTTTGCGAAGATCGTGGTGTATTCGAAATTCCCTGTCCTTGAGATAGACCTTGAGAAAAATCAGGCCCGGCCAGACGAAGAACTCCAACCCGTTGCCCTCGGCGATGTGCTTCTGCACGGCCTCCGGGCCGGCATTGACGACCCTGCTGATCCTATCTTCGATCTGACGTCCCATCAGCGAGTTGCAGTCCTGGCAGCAGGGGACTTTGAAGCGTCCGTACTTGACGGTCCCGCCATTTGGCAATGTGATCGCCCTGTTAAACAGGTTGAATTTCCGCAGCACCCATTCGGGGATAACATGCTCATCGTTGAACACTTTTGACGCGGGCTCTGCGCCGCAGATAAAGCAGCAACGGCCGATACAGATATCGTTCACAAATCGATCTTTGCTGAAGAACAGAACTTTGCCGGTGTGATCCAGGAACGAACCGTCTGAAGTTTTATGCCAAGCCATTGTGACCAACCTTCGCCACCGCGGGCTTAAAGCCCTACACGGGCCAGCACTGTCCTGCTACTGAAAGGATATCGCCGGGCTGAGGCCAGTTGCGGGCGGGAATATGCGAAAGAACTCGCTCCGGCTGGCGGGCCTCGGTCCTGCTTTGGGAATACTTATGTCGAGGAACTCAAGAAAAGCCCAACGCCGACGGAAATGGCGGCGCCGCCTCAAGTCTGGGGTACGAACGCCGTCCGATGCGATACATCAGGCGCTCGGGGAGTTTTTGACCGAGATGGGCCGCGTCGAGTTCAGGATGCTCCTGTTGATGGACCTCATCAATGAGGCACCGCTCGAAGCGCTGTTCGACGAATACTCCGGGCGAACATTCGCAGACAAGATCAAGATCTTCAAGAAATGGTGTGACTTCGGGGGTGTGCCCGATGAACACAAGGCGACGCTGCAACGCCTCTACAAGGAGTTGGATGAGTTGCGGCCGATACGCAATTTCCTGGTCCATGGCGAGACATGGGAAGGCGCCTTCAAGGGTAAGCCGCGCCAGCCCTATCGGGTCGGGCTCGTGAAAAAGAACCTTGAATATCTCGACGAATTCGAGCGCGCCGACCACGGTCAAAACGTCTTCGATGTCCAGCAGGTGCGCGACGCGACCAGGCGCTGCGTCGGGATTCACCAGGAGCTGGCCGAGTTGCACGACGCGATTGCCGCGACCGCGGTGCCATGTGAAGAACTAGGGCTCGGACTCAATTGATCCAATAGGCAACGATGGCGGCGAGATGGACGGCAGCCAAGAAGTTCGTGGCTAGTTTGTCGTAGCGAGTT
>NZ_FMAE01000093.1 GCF_900094575.1 Bradyrhizobium yuanmingense
TGGGCGACATCATCTCGGAACGGGTGGGCGACTTCAAATCGGAATGGTGGGCGAGATCATCTCGGAATCCTGGGCGACATCGATCGGAATCCGCACGCAGGCAGTCGGCCGCCTTCTCGTATTTGGGCGTGTAGCTCTCGATGAAGGCGTCGAACGCCAGTTCGGCTGCGGCCTTGGTTTCGGCCATCCAGATCTCCTGCAACGCGCGTTTGGCTTTCGGGTGCTGGCTCTTCGGCAGCTTGGCGAGTACCTTGGCGGTCTTGTGCACCCAGCAGCGCTTCTCGCGCGTTTTCGGCCAGACCTCGCCGGCAGCCTTCCAGAACCCGGGTGCACCATCGGCAATGACGAGCTGCGGGGCACGTCGAGCTCTCGCCGCTTCAGATCGGGCAGCAGATCGCGCCAATCGTGCGCGCTCTCCCGGGCGCCATCGGTGAAGCCGACCAGTTCCTTGCGGCCTTCCGGCGTGGTGCCGATCAGCACGAGGATGCATTGCTTTTCGTCTTCGAGCCGCGCTTCGAGATGGATGCCATCAGCCCAGATATAGACGTAGCGCTTGGCCCACAGATCGCGCTTCTGCCACGCGGCGTGCTCGTCGAGTCCAACCGCCCTTCAGTCGGCCGATGGCGGATGCTGACAACCCGGCAGCATCCTTGCCAAGCAGCGCCGCCAGCGCCTCGGAGAAGTCGCCAGTCGAAATCCCCTTCAGATAAAGGACTGGCAACAGCGTCTCGATCGATTTCGAGCGGCGCATGTCGGGCGGCAGGATCGACGGCGAGAACCGGACGCGGCCAGGATCGGCAGCGGCGGCCTCGCGATCGCGTACACGCGGCTGGCGGACCGCGACCGGACCGATACCGGTCATCACCTCGCGCTCCGGCAGGTGACCGTGGCGGACGACGCGCTGGTGGCCATCCCGGCTCTTCAAATCGGCATGCTGGCCGAGAAAGTCTCGACCTCGGCCTCGAGCGCCTTCGCGAGCAGGGCACGGGCCCGTTGCGCAAGACTTCTGTGAGTTGATCGTCGAAGATTCCTGGCTGAATCAGCTGAATGACGTTATCGTTGGACACGGCATATCGCTCCTTCGGTGGAGAAGTGGAGGCGTCAAGCACCCCCACGATATGCGCCTTCCCGATTCCCGCCGTCACCAACTTTGGGCGATAGCTCCGACGTTGTGCCCCGTTTCATCATCTATCGGAGGACAACCACCGTCATCATTACTCAGATCAGGACGCCGTTACGTCACCTGGAACTCTGCCAACCGAGCGTTTACTCTTTTGGCCTGACGTAAATTTTGCTTTGCTTGCGCGATGGTCCCAGCTGGGCTGTGTAGGACCTGCCGTCGATCATGAAGTTGGTCTGGGGCCGGTCGGGGCTCGGTAGCACGCCAAGCCGGTGCATCCAGCGCATGAGGTTCTCCGGCGCCCACTGCCCCTCGTTGCGGTGGATCCAGCCCGGACCG
>NZ_FMAE01000096.1 GCF_900094575.1 Bradyrhizobium yuanmingense
TTCGCCGTCCACCGCCAACCTGCCCAGAGCAGTACGGCGATCAAGGGAGTGGCGGCGACGGTGAAGGTACCGTTCGGATAATCAAGCGCCATCAGCACCAGGACGACAACGAGGAAAGCGAGTGTCGCCCACGACGTGACCGGCGCGCCGGGCATCTTGAAGCTGACGTCTGCGACCTCTCCGCGGCTGACGGCGCGGCGGAACATCATCTGGCAGACGACGATAAAGCCCCAGGTGCTGAGGATGCCGAGCGAAGCAACGTTGAGGACAATCTCAAACACCTGAGACGGCACGAGAAAGTTGAGCACGACTCCGAACACGTAGATCGCGAGGCTCAGGAGGATGCCGGCATAGGGAACGGCTTGGCGGTTCATCTTGGCGAGAAATGCCGGCGCGGAGCCCCCCTGGGCGAGCGATCTCAGCACCCGGCCGGTCGAGTAGAGGCCGGAATTCAGGCTTGAGAGCGCCGCGGTCAGGACGACGATGTTGATCACCGTGCCGACGCCAGGAATGCCGAGAGCGCCGAAAAAGGTGACGAACGGACTCTGGCCCGCCTCGTAGGCAGTCCAGGGCAAGAGGCAGACGAGCAGGACCACTGAACCGACGTAGAACAGTGCGATGCGCCAGAGCACGCTGTTGATTGCGGGCGGCAGGACCTTCTTGGGATCTGAACATTCGCCAGCTGCCGTGCCGACCAGTTCAACCCCGGCAAAGGCGAAAACGACGCCCTGCACGAGAACTAGGGGCGGTAAGAGTCCGTTCGGGAAGAAGCCGCCTTTCTCGGTAATGAGGTGTATGCCGGGCGCGCTGCCCGCGATCGAGATGCCACCAGCGAAAAAGATCGTGCCGACTACAAGGAACAAGGAGATTGTCGCCACCTTGATCAGCGCAAACCAGAATTCCATCTCGGCGAACCACTTCACGCCGACCAAGTTCATGGAACCAACGATAAGCAGGGCTCCGAGCGCAGACACCCATTGTGGCAGATGCGCGAAGAGATCCCAGTAGTGCATGTAGAGGGCGACCGCGGTGATATCGGCGATGCCAGTCATTGCCCAGTTGAGAAAGTACATCCAGCCGGCGACGAAGGACGCCTTCTCGCCGAGGAACTCGCGGGCATACGATACGAAACTTCCGCTGCTTGGCCGATGAAGCAGCAGTTCGCCGAGCGCTCGAAGGATCAGGAATGAGAAGGCGCCGCAAACCAGATAAACGATTGCCAGTGACGGACCGGCGATCTGCAGGCGTGCGCCAGCACCCAGAAACAGGCCGGTGCCGATCGCGCCGCCGATGGCGATCATCTGAACCTGACGATTGCCGAGCGCCTTGTGGTAGCCCTCCTCGTGGGACTCGAGCCAGCTTCTTTTATCGAGAGAAGCGTTGCCTGTCGTCTGTTGGACATCTAGTGCAGTCACTGAACTCTCCTTTGGTTATCGGCAATGTGTCG